>NZ_JAGFWR010000022.1 GCF_017599305.1 Micromonospora antibiotica | reverse complement strand
TCATCTGCCTCGCCCGACGCCGCTGCGACGTCCTATACGCCATGCTCCGCGACAAGATCCCCTACCAACCCCGCCCCACCAGCCCCGTCCCCGCTTGACGAAACCCATAGGGACACCCCCCCCCGCCACACCACCAACGGCATCCGCCTCGACAACTGGGTTCGCCAACAGCGCTTCACCTATAAGACCGGACGACTATCCCAGGACCGCATCGATGCCCTCAACCGCATCGGCTTCGACTGGGCACCCGTCACCAGGGCCTGGGAACGGGGACTCGCCGCCGCCACCGCCTTCCACGCCGAACACGGCCACCTCAACCCGCCCCACCGGCACACCATCGGCGACGTCAACCTCACCGACTGGCTGATTGCCCAGCGCCACCTCCACCAGAAGGGACGGCTTCCCGCCGACCGGACAGCCGCCCTGACCCAGCTCGGCATGAACTGGGGACGCAAGGTCCGCACCAGCGAGGAATGCTGGCAAGCCGTCCTTGAGTTCTACCGCACCCACGGGCATCTCCGCGTGCCCTCCGGAACCACCATCAATGGTGTCGATGTCTACCTCTGGGTAGTCTCCCGGCGATTCGACTACCAGAAAGGGCGACTCACCTCCGAACGGTTCCGGACACTCACCGATATGGGCATGCAGTGGGACCCGCCGGAGAAACCGTGGCCACGCAAATACGCCGCGGCCACCGCCTACTACCGACGCGAAGGGCACCTCAGGCCACCACCGCGTCACGTCGAGGACGGCGTCAAGCTCACCCAGTGGCTCATCGAACAACGCCGCGTCTACCGCAGCGGCCGTCTGCCACCCGACCGCATCGACGCCCTCAACGCCATTGGCATGCAATGGGACTGGACAAAACCCCCCACACCCACCGACCGCCGCCCCAAGGAGGAATTGTGACACGAGTGAGCGTCGCGCTATTCAATTTTGAAAACGGCGGCCTGCGCGACGGCCAGCACGACCTGCACCCTCTGGTGGACGCATTCCACGACGTCACCACCCCTCCTGCTTTGATCCTGCTCTGTGAAGCGAAAGAGTGGCAGACCCACGGCAACCAGCCCTTGCTCCACGCCGCGGAGCTACTCGCCGATCGGTTCGCCACGCCATACGTCGGTGTTCTCGGCCATGACCCACGCGGCCCCATGCCCCCGGCGATCCTCTATGACCCCACCCTGCTCAGCCTGCGCACCTGGTACGACCCAGACGACCGCTACGCCTTCGACGACAAGCGCAACGTGGCCCGCTTCGCGCTCCGGACCTCCAGCGAACGCCACGACAGCCGTACCGAGTTCCTGGCCTTCATAGCGCACTGGGACGTCCACTGCGGCATCCGCCGCCGGCAGCAGGCCGCTCTCCTCGACCGCTACGGCGCCACACACCTACCCGCCGTTGGCGGAGGCGACCTCAACGCCACCGCGTCCGGCCCACACCTGCCCCAACGCGACTGGACCGTTGCCAATTACCGCGCCCGCCGACAAAAGGGCCAGCGGATGCCCGATGGCACCTGGGTCGCCGATACCGAGGCCGTCGACCATCTCATCGGCCACTGGGACCCCCACACCCGGACCCGCACCGACGGATGCGGCTTCCACTCGATCGCCGAACTCGCCTGGCAGCGCGACCCCGCCACCCCGCTGCTGCCCACTGTCAACGGTGGCGATGACGTGGGTGGGGGCCTCCTGATCGACTGGCTCCTCGTCAACAGGGCCATGCTCGCCCACGTCGTCCCCGACACCTACCGCGTCCACGTACCGTTGGGCCAGCCCTACCCCTCCGACCATCGCCTCGTCACCGCTGACCTTTGCTTCGACACCCTCAACACACCGCCGAGCCTATGAGGCTGCACCTCTGCCCCCACCCTGTCAGAGTCATCTCGACGAAGAAGCCGCCAAGAGCGAAGAGCAGCCCATCGCCCTTGCGCTGGTAAGATCGTCGAAACTTCGGTCGCGCCCGAAGCCTAAGCGGGGTGTACAGGCGCGGATGAGGTGTTGGTTGAAAAGCGGCGGCCGGGGTTGCCGCATCGCCGGCTTGCCGACGATGTCCCGGCCGCCTCAACCGTCAACCGTGACCAGCAGGCGGGGGTTGGCGTGGAGATCCGCAACATCGACGGCCGCCCGCACACCGACATCGCGGGGGCAGCAGAGCTGACCGGCAGGTCGCAGCAGACCGTACGGCTCAAGACCTCCCCCAAAGCCCGCGCCCAGGGTTCCGGCTGGCCCGCGCCGACCCTTCAGGGCAAGAAGGCTTGGTTCGCCGTTGAGGACCTGGAGCACGTCCGAGATGTGGTGATTCCCCGGCTCGCCGAGCTACACCGCGCCCGCGTCCACCACGTATCACTCGAAGGCGACCCAGACGCGCTCATCTCCGCCACCGAATTCCGGGAAATCATCGACCAGCAGAACTGGGGTTGGGGAAAGTACGTCGAGCTCAGCAAGGCCGCCTGGGAATGCGGCGAAGACGGCTACCTTCCGCTGCCAGACAAGCAGGAGCCAGCGCCCGTGCAGGGCGTTGTTCGCTACTGGCGGCGTCACCGCGTACAGGAATGGGTCAACTCCCGGCCGGGAAAAGTCGCTGGGGTGGCCACGCCTGAACCGCCTACCCGCTCCCCCGACGGCACCCCGTAGCAACTGCCGCCTCGCCCGTCCCCCTAAGCCTACGTTCGAGCGCTTGGCGCGGGCCACCTCCCGAGCCGAATCGACCTTCGGCCGATGGCCTCCGGCCAGGGCAGCGTCCCGCCGCTGCACCGCGGCGCCTCGCCGGCGAGGCAGGCTCCGGGAAGGGAGACGTACGCCTTCCCAGCAACCTGCCGCAAGGGCAATCATGGGGTGGGCTGGTTGTCCAGCCACACCCCAAGCTGGACAACCAGCCCACCCCATGATCGATCGATGATCAGGCCGCCGGGAAGTCTCCCGTCCCACGATGGAACGACAGCCATCGCCACTCTCCGCAATCCAACAATTACGCAAGATCACTCAGAATGGCCACTCGTCGGGTCAGTCATCGCGAGATAAATGCTGTATCATTAAATACATGAGGGAGGGGACGGCAACCCCCAATCTCGAAACCAACATCCTCAATCGGAGGGAACCACCCGTGAACGTCGCACTCAATTCGATCCCGCTCACCACCCGAAATGCGATCCTGCCCCACCTGAACGCCATTCTCCAACAACAACACGCGTGCAAGCTGGACATCGTCGCCGGCACCGCCATGCTCCAAGCCGAAGGCTGCCACCTGCGCATCACCGGCGCAGAGCCCATGATCAGCGAGTCCGGCGTCACCCCCGCAGACGGCCTCTACCTGCCCACCGAGATCGGTGACGCGGGAATCGGCGACAAGCTCGGCATCCCCGCCAGCTACCTGCGCAAGACCCGCACCCAGGCACCCAGCCTCTGGGACACCAACGTCAACGGCTGGCTCGACCTGCACCAGGGCAAGCGCTACCTGGCACGGTGCCTCTCCGACGGCAACGGCGGTGGCATCCTGCGCGCATTCCTCAGCGACGGCTACAAGATCATCGACAATCTCGACGTCCTCATGGCGGTGCTGTCGGGCATTCGGGACTCCGGACTGCAGGTGCACTTCTCGTGTGACCTCAGCGAACGCCGCATGGTCGTCCGCGTGTACTCCGAGGCCATCAAATCGCTGGCCCCTGCCCTCCTGGGCAACTACCGCAGCCCCTTCACCGGGGCGACCGGTGCCGACAACCCGACCGTCTTCGCCGGTCTCGTCTTCACCAACAGCGAAACGGGCGGCGGCGCGTTCAGCGTCGTACCCCGGATCGTCGTACAGGTCTGCAACAACGGCGTCACCATCACCAGGGACGCGCTTCGCGCCGTGCACCTGGGGGCCAAGATGGACGAGGGCGCGATCCGCTGGAGCAACGACACCCAGCAGGCCAACCTGACTCTCATCGGCAAGCAGGCCCGCGACGCCGTACGCCGCTTCCTCGACGTCCGGTACGTGCAACGCAAGATCGAAGAGATCGAGGAGAAGGCCGGGCGACGCATCCCCGACCCCGATCACACCATCAAGGTCATCGGCCAGCGACTGCGCTTCACCGAAGACGAGCAGCGACTCATCCTGAACCACTTCATCGACGGCGGGGACCGTACCGCCGGAGGGATCCTGCACGCGGTGACCAGCGCCGCGCAGACCCTCACCGACCCTGACGCCGCGTACGACATGGAAAGCGCCGGGATACGCGCACTGGAGATCGCCGCCATGGCGTGACCTACCTACCGGGGTGCCACCGGCCACCATCGGTGGCACCCCGGTAGGCCGCCGACTCCGATAACTCAGCACGCCCGGCAGCTCGCACCACCGCGAGCAAGGCCGTCACGCTCCCGCACGTTGGAGTAACCATGCCCATGTTCATCGGGCTGCCCCACGGCGTATCGCTGCCCCGCAATCTCGCGGAACCCGACGCCCGGCACCTCGTCACCGTTCTCGCCCGCACCTACCAGTGGACCGGCCCCCTCTTCGGCCGGGCAGAAGTAGCGGCATACCTGCACGATCAGCAGGACCACCCCGACAACGCGTCAACCCTGACGCTTACCGACGCGGACTGGCAACGCATCCGGCAGACCGCCGCCTGGCGGAACCTCGCGAGCACCGCCCGCCGTGCGGTCACCGCAGCCGACACCATCGGCCAGGCCCTACGACAGGCCGGGCTCCGCTGCGCCGAATGCGACTCGCCAGTCACCGGCCCACCCACCGCAACGTGGGGACTCTGCCCGGTCTGCCTCAACAGCGCAAACCTCGCCGAGCTGCAACGCCGGCCGTGCCCAGCCGGAGACGGCGAAACACCGCACGGCTGGGGCGACGGCACCTGCACCAACTGCGCCATGCCTGCGCCGGTGAGCCGATCCCGCCTCACGGCCGTCGTCACCGCAGCCTGACCAACACCGGCAACCCCACAGCACCCCACGCCGTACCGCCGCCGGGTGACACATGGCGGCGAACCTACGACCACCGGCGCGGTCTGGACGGCAACCAGCCGCGACGGAACCCCAACACCTACAACGAAAGGCACGAACCGTGCTGACCGAAGCGACACCTGCACCGCAGACCACCCCGCCGGATCACGGCCCGGCCGAGGCGGACGTCCGCCTCACCGACCAGCCGGCCGCGACCACCGTCGACGAAGCTGGCGAGAGCGCACCGAACCTGCCCGGCCGGTACCGCCTCGTCAAGGTGACGGACCTCCGTCCCAACCCGGACAACGTCCGCGACGACGCACAGGCGCTGCCCGGCATCGTCGAGAACCTTCGAGAAGACGGCGTACGCGGCTTGGTCTCCGCACTCACCGTGACACCTATCGGTGCGGACTCCGAAGGCCCCTACCTGATCGTCGACGGTGAGCAGCGCTACTGGTCCGCCATCGAAGCCAACCAGGAATACGTACCCGCCATCATCCGCGACGACCTGGCGGAGAACCGCGAGCAGCTCATCAGCATGCTGCGGCAGGTCCACCGCAAGGACCCCACGGCAACCCAGCAGGCCCGGGGCATCCAACAACTCGCCCTCGACGGCATGGACGACAACGACATCGCCCGCCGCACCGGCTACGACCGCGAACAGGTACGCGCCGGACGGCAACTCGCCACCCTGGACAAAAACACCACCGACCGCACCCATGCCCTCGGCCTCGACCTGACCCAGGTGGCGGCCCTCGCCCAGTTCGCCGACCGACCCGACTGGATCGAGCACCTCCTGGAGCAAGCCGAAGAAGGCCCCTTCGCCTTCGCCCGCGCAGTGGAACGCACCCGACGTACCCGCGCAGCCCTCGACGCTCAGACCAGCCGCCACGCCGCACTCACCGAAGCCGGGATCGCCACCCTCGCCACCCGCCCCGCGTACGCCGACAGCACGGTCAAGGAGGTCACCGATCTACGCGACGCCGACGGGCAGCGCATCGACGCCGAAACACACCTCGAGTGTCCCGGCCACGCCGTCTTCCTGTCGATCGAGCACGACGAGCTGACCGAGACCGCCTACTGCACCAGCTGGCACGCCAACGGGCACACCCTGCCCGCCTACCTCACGCCATCGACCCGCAGCGGACCCATGAGCGAACAGGAGAAGGCAGAACGACGCCGCGTGATCGAGAACAACAAGGCCATGGACATCGCCAACACGGTACGTCGCGAGTGGTTGACCACGTTCCTGACGGCCAAGACCCCACCCAAGGGCACCGCGAAGCTGCTCGCCGAAGCCCTCGCCGACTCCGGATACATCCTGTCCACGTGGATCAACGGCGGCCGGAGGATGCTCGACGAACTCCTCTACCCGGGTAAGGCCAAGCGGGCCGGCATGAAGCGGGTTCCCGCTCGAGGCAACGACGGACGGTACGCGGTGATCTCCCTCGCCGCCATCGCCGCCGCGAACGAGAGCGGCATCAGCAGAAGCTCATGGCGGGTGGCCGACCCAGGAGTCGCGAACTGGCTGCGGTGGTGCGTCACCAACGGCTTCCAACTCAGCGAGGTCGAACAGCTCATCCTCGACACCGCCGACGGGCGCGCAAAGCAGCACGCTGACGTCACGGCCGCCGTATCGCAGTCCGCGCCGCATCCGGGCACGTCCAAGACGGACACCGTCGAACGCAGCGCGGCGGGCGATGACTCGCCTGGGGTCGATGCGGATGGGTTTGTCGGTTCGGCTCCCGTCGTCTGATCCTGTCAGGCGGGGGTCAGCCAGGCTTCGGCCCGGCTGGCCCTCGCCGCACCAACTCCATCAACGGGTCCGAGTTGACTACCATGCTGTACGTCAGCGGGGACCTCAACCAGCGGAGCCAGGACCGACCACGTGAACGGGCCGCCAACCAAAGTGAATAAAAACAGCGTAGTTGATCTTTAGTGCCGCAGGTCAAGAAGTCTGCTCCCCGCGCATGCGGGGGTGATCCCGCCAAGGACCGCAACGCCGACGCGTTTATCAACTGCTCCCCGCGCATGCGGGGGTGATCCCAAGCGGAACCCGGCCTACGGCCTGGCGGAGGCCTGCTCCCCGCGCATGCGGGGGTGATCCCAGGCGCTCGTACTCGACGTCGATCGGGTCCTTCTGCTCCCCGCGCATGCGGGGGTGATCCCAGCTCTCGCCAATTGCTCATCGCTCATCAGCACTGCTCCCCGCGCATGCGGGGGTGATCCCGTTCCGCCGTCGCGGCCGGTGCCGTCGCAAGCCTGCTCCCCGCGCATGCGGGGGTGATCCGCATTCCGATTTTCTCGGGCGGCGCGACCCTGGCTGCTCCCCGCGCATGCGGGGGTGATCCCAGGTGATTCGCCGACGAGTAGGCCAGTCGCGGCTGCTCCCCGCGCATGCGGGGGTGATCCGTCGTACAGGGTGCTGTCGCCCCCGCGCTTCGCCTGCTCCCCGCGCATGCGGGGGTGATCCCGTTTGGCGCAGTCCCTCTGCCTTAAATCCGTCCTGCTCCCCGCGCATGCGGGGGTGATCCCGCGTCGGCCAGCCAGGCGTGCACCGCGGTGCCCTGCTCCCCGCGCATGTGGGGGTGATCCCGACGCCGGGGTGAGCCCGGCCTGACCGCTGGCCTGCTCCCCGCGCATGCGGGGGTGATCCCGCGGTCATCGGCTTCCTCATCGCGCTGCTGTGCTGCTCCCCGCGCATGCGGGGGTGATCCCTCGACGGCGTCGTCGCCGGCGAAGTTGTGCGCCTGCTCCCCGCGCATGTGGGGGTGATCCCATGGTCGACTCCTACATCCGGCCGGCGACCGGCTGCTCCCCGCGCTGCGGGGGTGATCCGTACGCCAAGAAGCCCTGGATGTCGGCGTTCAACTGCTCCCCGCGCATTCGGGGGTGGTCGGCTGGCGGATGGCGATCCCGTGCGCCTACCGGCGGTGGCGCGCACCTGGCTGTCCGTACGAGTGGAGTTGGTCTTGGGCGTGGCGTCGACCTGTGGCCTCGACCCGGCAGGGTTTTCGCGTTGAGCCGATCACACCCCTTCACTCAGTTCGCCGAGGCGATCGACTTGGCGTCCGCCCCGCTGGGAGGCCGATTTCCGCATCGACCCGCTGGAGAAGTTCGGCGGCCTGCCTGCCGAACCAATGCCGCACTTCAGCTGGGAGACTTCCACGATCAGTGCGGACGACGTCGGGACACCGACGACGGCGAATCGTCACCGCCGCAACCGCCGTCCCGACCACTTACGGACCTACCGCCGCTCCTGCCGTGGTGGGGGCCGCAAGAACGCAGCCGGTAGCGACACCAGCCTGCTCTTGGTCGCCCGCCCGGCACCGAACGCGTGCGCCGGCACGGGCTTGCGCTCCGGGCATCGCACGTAACCCGGAAAAACACTCCTGTCCTCGGCTCGTCGCACTCCGGACCGTTGCTCCCGCGGTCACCGGCCGGGCCGGGCAGCCCGGGTGTCCCGGCACTCTTCGCAGCCGGCCCGCCCTGCCAGCTCCGCATCCACCAGGCCAGGCCCGTACGACAGCCTTAAATAAGGTGTATAGTAATTACAACATCGGGGATGGCGAACCCCCGACGGCAGCAAACCACACAGGAGTTCACATGCCGACCCAGCCGAACACCGGACCTGCAACAGCAACCGCCTGGCCGCTCGACTCGAAGGACGACCTCGCGCGGATACTCGATCGCGACGGCCGCTGGCGGCTCTTCCGAGACAACAACCCGCACGGCCTCCGGCTCGATGCCCACGGAAACCGATGGAGCCTCACCCGGGAGCACTACACCCGGACCACGACCGCCAGCGGCGAACGATGGGAACTGGTCGGCGAACCTTCGCCGACCTGCCTCGGCGGCTGGGACACCCAACGCCAGGAGTACGTCGCCCGGCGGTTGCCCGCCGGCACGGTGATCGCCAGCGGCGACACCCAGTACGGGGTCCTGGCTCGCGCCGCTCGCCGGTGCCTACCGAACGCGCGGCATCCCACGAGGTCCGGCGGGTAGGACAGGTGAAGTCACACAGCGACGATCCAGGCGGCGACCGGGGGGTTAGTTTGGCGAACTCCCCCCGACCGCCTGGCGTCCGACGCCACACAGGCCCCAAGAGCCATCACCGCCGGACACGTGCCCGCCATCGTACGACAGCGTCTGCACACGCTTGCTCAACGTGACCCGGCAACCCACCCGGCACCCGGCCATCCGGTCCACCACCCGGCGCGTGCGGCATCATCACCTCATGCCCACCCGCTCCCCCGACCCCGATCTCGTCAACCGGGCCGAAGCAGCAGCGATCCTCGGCATCTCCGTCAGCCGCCTCGACCGGCTGTACCACGATCGCTCCACCACCGGCTTCCCGTCCCGCGCGGACGACGGCCGCTCGTGGCACCGCAGCGACATCACCCGGTATCGACCCCCGGCGGAGCAGGTCACCCGAAGCGCCCAGGCCAGCATCGACCGCTCCGGCGACCCCGACGAACTGGTGGACGCCGCCACGGCAGCCCAGATCCTCGGCTACCGGGAACGCAGTGCCCTGCACGGCAACAACCCGGTGTGGCTACGGCTGAAGGAATGCGCCGACGACGTGTCACTGACCCCCGGAGGGCGCAGCCGCAGACGCTGGAAGCGCAGCACCGTCTGGACCATCGCCGAGAGCCGCATCGGCAGAGGAGGCACCAGCGCGACTGCGGGCCGGCCGGCAGGCACCCCCACCGGGCACCCCGATCGCTCCGGCGACCCGGACGAACTCGTCGGACGAGCCGAAGCCGCCCGGGTACTCGGCTATAGCCACCCCAACGCGCTCCCACCCCAGGCCTTGGACCGCGCCGACGAGCAGAGCACCGGGCCGAGTGGACGCCGCCGGCTCCGCTGGCGGCGGAAAACCCTGTGGACCATGCTCGACGAACGCGGCGCCTGAGCACACCGCCGTCACAAACCCATCCGCCGGTACGCGCCGCAGCCATCCGGCCTCACCGTCACGGCCCTGGCGGGCCGCATAACCGGAAGCGGCCTGCGGCCGCACTGTTCGAACCCCCTCCTTCCAACGGTGGGGCCGGGACAGGCTAGCGGCGTGCTCGCTCCGGTCAAGTCCGGGCGCGGCTCGGAAACATCATGCACACCCCGCATGATCTTTCCTCGAAACCCCGCGCCCGGACTTGACCTCCACTGCGCGCGCCACGGTCGAGCAAGCTCGCCCCCACCGCCGAAAGAAGTGGGGGGCGCATCAGCTGCCGACCCCCGCACCGTCCGAGGCGCAACCGGCGGACCCGAACATCAAGACCATCTGAAAAAGCCTGCCGGCAGAGGCGAGCCGACTTGTAATGGTGTATAGTAATAGTTGTTCAGGAGGGGACGGCGAACCCCCTCCCGACGCCACACAAACCCGAGGAAAGAGGGCTCATGAGCAGGCACGACCTCACACCCCTACCGCAGTTCGCGCGCCACGAAGTGGCCGTCGGCTGGGACCGGCCGCTGCGCACGTACTTCGCCGTCGTCACGGACCCCGACATCGACGACGAGATCGCCGAGGATGCAACGCCCCTGCACCTCGGAGCAGCCGAACAGGTCACCGACCCGGCCGTGATCATCGAAGCCGTCCGCCCGTACGCCCACATCCCCGACGACCTGCACGCCACATTGCAGGCGGATCGCGACCGGGAGGGCCTGGGACACTCGAACCACCACGTCTTCTTCACCACCTCGGAGGACACCAGATCCGCCCCGCCGTCGCATTGCCCGACACAGCAACACACCGGCAACCTGCCCGAACGTCCAGAACCGAGCCGACACGAGGGCACCGGCAGCCGGCAACCGCTCGCCCTGCTACACCGGCCCACGATCGGCGGACTCGTCGTACCGTGGATCACCGTCCACATGCCGGACGGCCGCTACCGGTTCGGCGCGATCGACGCCCACCGCCTCACGGCATGCCTGCACGACCAACGCTGCCAGATCTGCGGCCGGCCAACCCACTCGCCGTTCGTGTTCGCCATGCGCGACGTCGACATCGCCCGTCTCATCGCCCCCGAACCGCCGATGCACGCCGAGTGCGCCACCTACAGCGCCACCGCCTGCCCGATGCTCGCCGGCAGGATGCCCCGATACCGCGATGACCAGGCAGACGACCCCACCGCCTCCGGCGACCCGGACAGCGCCCGCGCCGGGCACCCGGCACACCCGTGGCACCTGCTCTGGGCGAAGACGTACCGCCCAATCGTCGACCTACGCACGCAACAGCCGGCCGCACGGATCGCGCCCGGCGACGTCCTCCGCGTCCGGCCCATAACAGAGCCGACCACCTGAACCACCACCTGCGGAGCCCGGCGGTGAACCAACTGCGACCGCCGGGCCCCGCAGGTGACCAACCTCCACACCGAGGACGCCGCGTCGCCAACGAAGGTCGCCCAGAGTGACTGGCCGACCGCACCGGCCCGGCATCGGGCGCCCGTGCGGTGAACACCTGGTCGACGACGCGGGCCCCGCCGAGCGACCCGCTGCGAACCACTCCGGCGATCAACCGACCAAAGTTGCTGTATAGAAACAGCCATTTTCTGCGGGACGGCGAACCCCGCACCAACACCACACACCCCAGGCAAGGGAGTAGTCCATGCCGAGATCGGCCACTCTCGCACTCCTGTTCAGTACGAGTTGCTGTTGCCTCCTGCTCATCGCGTACAGCCTGCGGCTACGCGGCCACCTGGCCGCCGCCCGCCACGAAGCCCGCCACGACGAACTGACCGGCCTCCCCAACCGCCGCGCCATGCTCGCCCACCTCGACCAGGTGCTCAGCAACCCCGCCCACCGGGTCGCCGTGCTCCTACTCGACCTCGACCGTTTCAAGGACGTCAACGACGAATACGGCCATGCCGCCGGAGACTTCGTCCTCCGCCACGTCGCCGTCGCACTCGTCCGAGCCGCACCACCCCGAACCATCGTCGGACGGATGAGCGGAGACGAGTTCCTCATCATCGTCGACGGTGACGCCGACACCGCCCGCTCCTGCGCCCAAGCCGCCGCCAACGCGCTCGCCAACGCAACGATCACACTGCGCTGGCAGCCATTCCACTGCCACGCCAGCATCGGCCTCGCCACCGCCGGCCCCGGCCACCGTGCCGCAACCGAACTCCTGGCACAGGCAGACGCCGCCATGTACGCGGCCAAGCAGGCAGGCGGAGGCGTCCGCGAATACCACCCAGACCTGACCGACCTCAGCAGGCGCACCGACAACGACCGGCGGCGCTTCCGATAAGCCGCCGACCCGACGTTGCCCGGCCGCGCGATGTGGCCGGGCAACGCGGACCAGCGCCACCGCGCCGGACACCGCCGATCCCGCTCTCCCTCACACGCAAAGGACATCGCCGTGAGCGCTCTCCGCCCCGCCGAACGCGTCATCATCGCCCACGTCTGCCAGGACTGGGCAGCCACGTACCACTCCGGGCCGCTGAGGCTCACCATCAACGACACCGTCCGCTACCTCAGCGACGGACACCTGGAAGACCTCACCGCGCGGCACGGCCGGAAGGCCATCTGGCAGGCCGTCGCGGCACACCTCCAGGACCACCCCGCCACCCTGACCACACCCCGCACCACCGCTCAACAACGCGACCAGCGCCAAACCGAACGCGACGCCCGCGCCGCCGCGCACCTCGACGCGGCCCGCCACCACCACCGCCAGGAACTCCCCTTCGAAGCCCTCGCACTCATCGACCGCGCAGAAATGTGCTCGCCCCGGTTCACCGACTTCGACAAGTACCGGGCCACCGTCCACCGCAGGTTCCCGCTGATCGTCACCACCCGCACCGACGGAACCGACCTGCGGTACCGGCACACGCTTACCGTCGCGAGCCACATCCCCGGCGCACCCGTCGCCTACCACGGGACGCACCAACGGCTATGGGTCTACCCGGGAAGGAAGGTCATCGAAGGACCCTGGCCCGCCGCCATCCCCGAGCAATGCACCGCCGACGAAACGGCCAGCCGCTGGCTCGCCCACCACACCGTCCTGGTGTGCACCGGATGCGGACTCGACATGACCTGACCGAAGACCAGTCACCCACCAACCGCCGCACCGGCGGAGGACTCCCCACCTGCGACCGGACCCACGCGTGGTGCAGCGTCCTCCGTCGGAGCCCGGCCCCGACGTCGCGACACCACCGCCCCCGTCTGCGCGATCCGCTCCCGCACAACCTTCCCGTCAAAGCCACGCCGCAACGCCCGCACCCTACTCACGTCGAGACCCGCCAACTCGGCGGCCAACCCGTCGTCACGGAGCACCGTCGCCAACACCACCACCGACAACTCATGCGCTGCCCTCGCCTCCTGCACCTCCCCGTCGAGCCTCGCCACCAACTCACGACGCCGCTCCACCACGTCCGCCAACGCCGCCCCTGCCTGCTCGACCGCCCGCACCGCGCGCCGCTCCACCTCCTGCCGCGCCCGAAGAGCACGAACCGCGTCATTCCCCGTTCTACTCGCCATACGACGACCGTAACGACCACCCATCGCCAACGACACAGCCTCCACCACAGGAATCTGCCAATTCGTTCGAATGCAGCCGCAATCCCAGGATCCACCCTCGATTCCCACCCGGACAATCTGCACCGCCTGCCACCTGCAACAACAACCGAACAACCGCACTTTGCAATTCTCAAGGCGATACACCCTCTTGCATTCTTCCCCGCAGCAATGAAGTTGATCTTCTACGGTTTCAGCATGTTGTCCATCACGAGAATCTCGCCCGGCAGCTGATACCGGTACGTGATGGAGCAGGTCGCGGCCGGCCGGCACGACATGCGCGCCCCCGCCGACAACGGTCCGACCCCCTACTACGTGGACCCGACCGCCCGCGGCGAGAGCCCCGGTTGGTGGGCCGGTGACGGTGCCGTCGTGCTGGGCATGAGCGGCCCGGTTGCCGAAGAACAGATGCGGTTCCTCGTCGGTCAGGGCCGTCACCCTCGATCCGGCTACCAGCTGGGGCAGCGGTGGCGTACCTACGCACCGCAGACCGACGCGACCCGGGCTGCCGCCGCCCAGCGCGCGCTACTGGCCCTCCCGGACGACGCGACGATCGAACAACGCGACAAGGTCTGGCACGACGCCATGACCGCGCCGGAACGCCGGGCGGTATCCGCTTTCGACGTCACCGTGTCACCGGTCAACAGTGTGTCGCTGCTCTGGGCCTTCGGCGACGCCGAAGTCAAACGGGACGTCATGGCGGCGCACCACGCCGGCGTCCGCATCGCGCTCGACCACCTGCAACGGCACGGCGCGTACGCCCGCGCCGGGGCTGGTGGCGTACGCCAACTCGACACCGCCGGCCTGGCCACCATGGTCTTCGACCACCGACTCAGCCGTGAACGCGACCCACAACTACACGCGCACATCGTGGTCAGTGCCAAGGTTCTCGCCCACTCCCACGACGGGTCAACCCAATGGCTCGCGCTCGACGGCCGCGCCTTCTACCGGGCAGCGATCGGCGCCCGTGTCGCCTATGAACGCGCGATCGAGGTCGAGCTACGCCGACGACGCGGGGTCACCTTCGCAGCCCGCCCCGGCTCCGGCATCCGGGAGATCGTCGGCATCAGCGACGAGTCCATCCGCCACTACGCCAAGCGCCGCACCGCCATCACCCAGGCGATCCGCCGGCAGGCGAACCCGCAGCACCGGATGTCCTCCCGCCGCTGGCGGGCCCGGGCGCAGGATGCCACCCTGCGCACCCGCCGACCGCACAGGGGCGCAGAGTCGACCGACGACGCCGTACGCCGGTGGCGCGCTGAAGACCGCAGGCATGGCCTGGACACCACCGGCCAGGTCCGCCGACTCCTCGCCGGCCGGGCCCGCGACACGACCGCCGTGACCGCTACCCGCGTCCTCCAACTGGCCCGACGTACCGCGGATGCCCCGAACGCAGTCGATGAGGCGATGCTGCACGACGCCGCCGTACGACTGGGCGTACCGCCAGCTCACCGCGAGCGAGTCCTCGCCGCCGCCGTCCGCGCCGACGACCGAATGGCCGTCGCCCGTGCCGTGCACACCCTCAGCCGAGAGCGTGCCGTCTTCACCCTCGACCACCTCGAACTGGCCGTCGGCCGGGTCCTCGACATCACGGCCGGCGGGTCACCGGCCGACGACTGGCGACGGGTCCAACGCCTCGCCGTCACCGCCATCACTGATCAGAGCGCCGGCCTGCGGGTCCTCACCCCACCGGCACTCGTGCAGTGGGGACCTAGCCTGCAACGCGGCAGCGACCGGCACAGCGAATACACCCGCCACCGGGACCTGCACCTCACGACCCGCAGCGTCCTCGCCGCCGAGCAACAGGTCATCAGCTACGCCCGGCAACGAGGTGCACGCCCCGCACCGGCCAGGGTCATCGACGCCGTCATCGACCAGACCGAGCTGACCGACGAGAAGGCAGAGATCCTGCGCTTCCTCATCGGAGACCGCCGCGTCACCGGCGTCATCGGCCCCGCCGGAACCGGAAAGACACATCTGCAACGGGCCGTTGTCGCAGCCGCAGCCAGCGCCGACGTACCCGTGCTCGGCCTCACCACCAGCCAGTCCGCCGCGAACCTCCTCGCCGACGCGACCCGCCAACCCGACGGCACCACCCTGCGTACGGAAAACACCGCCCGGTGGTTCCACGCCCAGCGTCGGCCGCCACCCGGATCGGTGGCCCGCGACTGGCGGTTCGCCCCCGGACAGTGGGTCATCATCGACGAGGCGTCGCAGGTCTCCAGCCACGACCTGGCCCGCCTCACGGTCCAACTCGACCAGGTACGCGGAAAGCTCATCCTCGTCGGCGACCCCCAACAGACCTCCGCCGTCGGCCCCGGCGGCCTCCTGCGCTATCTGGCCACCCTCGGCGTCACCCGCTCCCTCACCCATGCGCACCGGTTCACCCACCCCTGGGAAGGCCCGGCATCCCTGCGGCTACGCCACGGCGACCCCACCGTCCTCGCCGAATACGACGAGCGCGGACGCCTCATCGGCGGTCACCGTAGTGACCTCGTCGACCAGATGCTCTCCCGCTGGCTCGCCGACACCACCGCCGGACACCGCAGCATGATCCTCGTCGGCACCAACGACGAAGCCATCGCCGTCGCCGAACGTGCCCGCGCGCTGCGCATCGCCGCCGGCCACATCCAACCCGGCCCGTCGGTCCGCCTCCGCGACGGAGTCGCCGCCAGCGTCGGCGACATCATCGTCACCCGCCGCAACGACCGACGGATCGCCGCGGGCCCCGGCTACGTCACCAACCGGGACCAGTGGCGCATCGACGCCATCACCGGCGACGGGCAAGTCCACGTCACCAACGCACTGACCGGAACCGCCGCCGTGCTGCCCGCCGCGTACACCGCCCGACACACCCACCTTGCCTACGCCCAGACCGCCGACTCGGCGCAAGGACAGACCGTGGACACCGCCCGCGCGCTCATCGACGACAACACCTCACTGGCCCGGGTCTACGTCATGCTCACCCGCGCCCGCACGCTCAACGAGGCGTATGTCGTCACCGACGACGAACCGCGCGAAGGAACACCGCCCGCCCCGCCGACCGCCCGCGTCGCCGTGCTCGCCGACATCATCCGCCGAGTGATTCCAGACCGCTCCGCCATCGAGACCGAACAACAGCTCTGGGCCGATGTCGACGCGCTGCACAGCTGGACCCCGATCTATGACGATCTGCTCGCACGGGCCCACATACCCGCGTACCTTGCCACCGTCCGGCAGCTCTACGGCCCCGCGCTCGCCGAACGGCTCAGCCGCGACCTCGCGCTACCAGCGCTCATCAGCAAGCTCACCACGTACGCCACCGCTGGCCACGAGCCCCACGACCTGCTCCGCCGGGTCCTGCGTATGCGCGAACTGGACACCGCCGACGACATCGCCGCCGTCCTGTGCTGGCGGCTCGACCGGCTCATGCGGCACACCACCGCCGACCCCAACATCGCCGAGCGCGCCGACCAGTGGCTTACCTACGCGGAACGGCTTCCCGACGGTCTCACCGGTGACGTCGGTGATGCGCTACGCCAGGTCGCCGCAGTCTGCGACCGCCGCAGCGAAGCGCTCGCCCGCCTCACCGCCGAGACTCGCCCCGCCTGGAGTCTCGCTCTCGGCGACATCCCCGCCGACGACGCCGGCCGACGCCAATGGGTCACCCGGGCGGGCGTCGTCGCCGCCTACCGCGACACCTACCGACTCAGCAGCGCACATCCCATCGGCCCCGAACCGCCGAGCAACGACATCACCCGATGGAACGCCTGGCACCGCGCCCGGCTCGTCCTCGGCGCCGCCACCCTCGCCGGGCGACTCACCATCGCACCCGACGCCGAGCTCACCCGCCTCGTCACGGCACTGCATGCCGCTGATCGCGCGGCACCGGCCTACGTCGGGGATGAACTACGGGCCAGTCACCGCACGCTCACCGATGCCCAACGCCACCGCTACGAACTCGCGCAACAACTCGTCACCCTCGAAGAGAACCAGCGCGCTGCCGGCAATCACGTCCAACGGTTGCAGCCGCGCTGGTGGCATCGCGGCGCGCCGCGTGCTCGAAGAGTTGCGGCGCAGCGCAGTCTGAGCGCCTACGCCACCACGGTCGCAACCCAAGTAGGTCACCTGCAAGGGGAGCTCGACACCGCCGATCGTCAGATTCTGGGCCTCAAGCAACGGATAACCATCGTCGAGGCTGACCACGCCGTATGGAAGCGCTGGTACGCCGACGCTCTCCCCACGCGGTACGCCGGGCTTGCTGCCGCCGCTGAGCAAGCCCGGCGTGCCGTCAGTCGCAATAGTCGCCTCGCCGATGCGGTATCTGCCACCACAGCCCGCGTCCAGGCCGTCCACGACACCCGCCCAACGCCCCGCAGCAGGCCCGTGCCAGAGCACCTTCGTCAACACGCGCACGACGCACAGCAGCGCGTCACTACCGATCCCCAAAGCATCGAGACGGACGTTGACTGAAATGCCCCTTGGCTTGGATGAATTCTGCTCCAGGGTCGCCACTACGTCGTCCTCGACCTCGGCCAGCATAATCGTGGACACCCCGGCCCCTGTTCATCGATCAGGCCGTTCAACCACAACGCAAAAACTGCCGCCGCCATATTCTCACCGCGGACAGATGAACGCCCAGGTCGGTGGCCGTCTCGACGTTCGACCCGCCTCGGTGCACATAAGGATGATCCGTGACTGCATCGCAAGGACCAGCGATGACTTCGCACGCCGTGACCATCGCGTCGACGTCCGCCCACCTCTCATCAGTCAGTGCGTGTTTGACAAGGTCTGTTGTGGACCGCGTGGCGGCATGACTTTCACCGGCGGGACGGGCAGGGTGGCGCGGTGTCTGCACGCCGTGGCTACCCCTCCGACCTGTCCGATGCCCAGTTGGCGCTGATCGAGCCGCTGCTTCCGGAGCCGAACACAGACGGCCGTCGGGAGAAGCATCCGCGGCGGGAGATCGTTAACGCGATCCTGTACGTGGTGCGGTCCGGGTGCCCGTGGCGGTACCTGCCAGCTGACCTGCCGCCCTGGCAGAGGTGTACTGGTACTTCACCCGGTGGGAAGAAGCCGGCGTCACCGAGAAACTCCTGGCCACGCTGCGGATCAGGACACGGGTGCAACAGGGCCGTGCGCCGCAACCATCTGCGGGGATCATCGACTCGCAGAGCGTGAAGGGCGCTGACACCGTCGGGTGCGACAGCCGAGGCTACGACGCCGGGAAGAAGATCAACGGCCGGAAGCGATTCATCATCACCGACACCCTGGGGCTACTGGTCACCGTGACCGTACTCGCCGCGAGCTGGCAGGACCGCGACGGCGCCAAGAGTGCCCTGCTCCGGCGCCTACATGCTCACCCCGATTCGGCACGTCTTCGCCGACCAGGGCTTCACCGGACGGCTGGTCGACTGGGCCCGCGACATCCTGCGCACCACCCTGGAGATCGTCCGTAAGCCCGCCGACCAGCGCGGCTTCGCTGTACATCCTCGCCGCTGGGTCCGTGGAACGCACCCTGGCCTGGCTCACCGCCTGCCGCCGACTCGCCCGCGACTACGAACGCCACCCAGCCGTCTCCGAAGCCCTCATCCGCTGGGCCGCCATCGCTGGCATGACCCGCCGCATCACCCGCGGCCAACCGGCACGACGCCAAGCCCGCCGCACCTTCACCCGGGTCTAATCAACCCCATCTCAAACACGCACTCTCAGAGTCAACGGCGGGACGGGGCGCCTGACCCTCGACCTTACCGCAGCCTACACCCCTTATAGGGCGAATTTTCCGGTGTGGAGGAATAGCGGACCGAACGCGTCCCGGGCAGCCTCGTGCATAACCCTCGACACAGCGTCGCACAGGCCGAACCTACGTGGATGAGGCAGCCGGCGGATCGCTGCTGGTACCCGCACCGGCGAAGACAGCCGTCACTACTCGGCCGTCACTGCCGAGCGCCAGATCGCCTCAAACTGGTCTAGCCAATAGACATACCAAGCGCCGTCGTCACGGGTCAGATTGATGTGCATGCGCGACCGGATGGCATCATTGCGGAAGGCGTGAAATTCGACGTTGGCGTAACCTCCGGCCGCGTGAGGGTTTAGCGCAACCAGACTGAAGCCTGGGTTAAAGGCGATCTCCCCGTACGCAAACGTGCCTTTGACCTGCCATTCCGCCATCGTCGCAAGCCTCGTTCGCGTCTCGCGCAACGACGCGGACGCTGTCTGCACCGGATAGTCGAGCAGCGCGTCGAGTTGCTCCGAGATCGGGTCACCTGGGTCGAATTGTGCCAGTACCACGATCCGCACCGAGCCGCCTTCCCGCGCGAGCGGCCCGCGGCGCAAAATGTCGCAGCGCTCCTCGGTGAGGAAATTAGAGCCGACCGGCGCGAAGATCCACACATCCTTGGCGTTGCGCAGGTCGTCGGTGACCGGGTTACGGTCATAGTCGCTGCGGTCGAGGAAACGGTCCTCCCGATGGTTCGCGAGCGCGGCCCGCAGCAGAAGGAAGCCCAGCCCAGCGAAGAGCACGGACCACCGGGCGCTGTCTGGAAGATCCGCCCCGACGATCAGCAGTGCTGCGAAAACCAGCACGACCAGCGTGGTCGCGTAGAGATCAATATGCCGCCGATGTCGGATGTCCGTCAGGATTTGCTTCGCGTGCCGCCGCATGCTTGCCATAATGCCGTCCACAGCGTTGCCGTTTAGTCACCTTTTCAGTGGGTGCAAGCTCGGCCGTCAGGGTAGATCACACGCTGACGCCCTTCGCTCTCCTGCACGGTCGACATCACCCATTGACCCGCGTCCAGCCTAATTACCTGCTCTGTCTCGCCGCAGACGACTTGACGATCACATGGGCGACCACCTCGGCAAATCCCGATTTCATCTTGAACTCCTGGTCAGCGCACCGCCGGCCGACTATGCGATCGCCCCACCCACCGACGGCTACACACCACAAAGGAGTTTTTCTACCACTGCGAGACACTGAAGTCAACCACACATTTCGGCACAATGAGTGACATGCATAGATAAAATTGGCGGCAGGAAGAGCATGGTCCATTCACTACCGGGAAGGCAGGTGCCCGAGAGCTGTCGATCACTTCTGAGTACAATGCCGCACATGGCTCCCGAAGAGACCTGGCAACAAGATCTTGTTGAGCGTGCCCGCGCAGGGAAAGTGGTCTTGGTCTGCGGGACAGGACTCAGTGTCGCGATCAGTGGCAATACGGAAACGGCAACCTGGCACGGGCTCATTACTTCAGCGTTGGACTATCTGGGCGGCTTGCGTCCCGAGTGGGGCAAGGCGGTCGGCAATCTCAGGGGACTGATCGATGCTGACCCCTCGGTCGAGTCCTACATAACAGCAGCAGAGTGGGTCGACAAGGTCTTCAAGAGGCAAGCGCCGGGAGAATTCGTCGACTGGATCCGGCGCACCATCGGTTCCCTCGAACCGGCCAACCCCGGATTCGAGTCAGTTCTTCGGCAGCCAGTCCCCATTCTCACAACCAATTATGATCAGCTGATAGAGGATGTCTCTGGCCGAATTGGTCTTACCTGGACCGAGGCTGATCAGCGGGATCGTTTTCACGAGAACCCCGAGAGATACGTCTTTCATCTGCACGGCCGGCATAAGCTGCCTGACTCGATCATTTTGTCTGGTTCGGACTATCAACGCCTAGGGTCGAACCAGACAACAACTGAGGTACTTCAGGCCTTCGCCGCCAGCCACACGCTCGTGTTCCTCGGCTACGGCGCGGGCTTAGCCGATCCGAACTTCGCTGGCTTCCTACCCTGGTACAAACAGCGCTACGGCAATACTGGGCGTCGGGCCTACGTCCTGGTTCGGGCGGGTGACCTGCCCGCCGACCGGCTCCATGGCAAACTAGCCCACCTGTCGTACGGCGCGGAGTACGAGGATCTGCCCGGTTATCTCGACGAGCTCTTCGCCGCCTCCCCCGCGCCAGCAACGCCTCCAGTCGCTGCGGTCGCTCCAAAGCCGGTCGACAGCCACCTAGACCCGCTGAGGATGCTGCCTGCCCCGGTGCAGAGGAAGGCAGCCGACCAGATCGGGGGGGCGAGCGCGCGCGAAGATGTGCAAGAGCGAATGCTCAGAGCCGCGGTCGGGGCTACCGACTCCCGGCAGGCCGCGCTGATCAGCGCGGTCACCGGCACGGGCAAGACCACTGTGGCGCGGCTCGCAATGAACTACGCGGTCGGCACTGGGCACTCCGCCGTAATGATCTTCCCAACCAAGGCGCTGGTCGCCCAAGAGTCCCGGGAATGGGAGAGCTGGGTCGAGGCATGGCGGGACGATCGCAAGATCCGGGTCTATCCGTCCTCCCGGGACTATCCGGAAAACGACTCGCCGGTCTCTAAGGGCCGTTTCGAAGTCGCCATCGCGATCTACGAAAAGCTACTCGGCTACCTGATCTCCGGCCAGCGCACCCTGGGCAAAACCTCGTTGCTGGTCGTCGATGAGATGCAGACCTTGGTCGAGGATCAGAAGCGGGCGGCCAAGCTGGAGAGCCTGCTGACGATGGTGCGCCTGATGCCGCAGGAGGAACGGCCCGGCATCCTCGGCCTGTCGGCCACCATGTCTGCGCAGTCGACCGAAGTGCTGCGTAGCTGGCTCGGCGTGGACACATTTAGCTTCGTGCAGAGCAGCAATAGGCCGGTACCGCTGGACACGTACGTGATGGATAGCAACCGGTGGCGGCTTCAACGCGACGCGCACCTAAAGAGCCTCTCCGAGCGGGACGCCCAACTACCCGATCCAGTGACCGAGGAGCACGACCTCGCCGACATCACCCGCAACTCTATGCGCGACCGGATCCAGGTGCGCGGGCTGAGCACCGGACCGCTGGCCGTCTCGCTGGTCACCCGCCTGCTCAACGAGGACCCGAAGACCCGGATCCTGGTCTTCGTGCCGGGCCGGACAGCGGCCCAGGAACTCGCTCTGGCAATCCAGAAGTCACTCGACGCGACCATGGGAACCGTTGCCCGGCGGCGCGGATCACCGTGGCGGATCGGCCGATTCGCCGATCCCGATGTCGACCCGGACGTCGCTGAGCGGCGGTTCCTCGCGCTGCAGGACACCGACCTGCCGCTGGCGCCCGAGGTGGTCCGCGGCATGCGGACCGGGGTGGCGTACCACAGCGCCCGGCTTTCCCCACGGCTGCGGCGTGACTTGGAGGACGACTTCCGAGACCGCCGCGGCGTGCTAAGGGTGCTCGTTGCCACGGACACGCTCGCGATAGGCGTAAACCTGCCCGCCGACGTGGTGATCGCGACCAGTATCTCCGGGTACGGCTCGGACCGGCTCCGCCGGCTCAGCATGCCAGCCGAACTGGACAACAAGGCCGGGCGCGCCGGACGGCGTGGCGTAGCGAGCAAGGAACGCGGCGCCTTCTACATCTTGGTGCCCAGCGAGCGTGACTTGCAGGGGGTAGCCGGTCTCACTGCGGACTCGGTGCTGTCTCTCTCCTCGATGGACGGAGTTTTTCAGCGCTACGTAGTCGGGCATGAGCGCACTGATCGAGTGACCGGGAGGATCCGGGAACTCGACGACGTCACCCTGCTCTCGTTGCATGTGCTTTGTTCGGACGGCTTCGGCCGGCGGATGCCTCAGCTAGAGAACCGGGTCGGCTCGGTATTGAAGGCATTGCTCGCCGCCCAGGAACCCGACGTGCAGCTACCCACCGCCGCCGAAGTGATCGAGCGCCTATCCGTCCTGGGCCTGTTCGATCGGGACGCGGACGACAAACACCGGCCCACCCGGCTGGGTGAGGCGCTAGCCAGGTCCGGGCTGGCCCTGGGCAGCGCGCACGTCCTGGAACTGCTATCCCGGCTGGCGACGCAGGGCACCGGCGATGTCGACCTACTGTTTCATGCCTGCCGCAGCGACGAGATCGAGGGGGTGACCGCATGGGTGGGCCTGCCCGGAGTGCACCCGCGGCACTACCCGTCCCTCAAGGAGAACATCCAGACGTACGCGCTGGCTTATCTCCACGAGGATGAGGTTCGCCGCGAGTATTGCGCCCAGTACTTCGGCACGAAGCGGTATGCACTGCCGGCCAAATTCGTGGCTGAGGGGCAGGTCGTGGTGTCGAAGGAACTGCGCGAGCTACTGGCACGGGAGGTAGAGGAGGTCACCGACCGGGACGCCACCGCTCTGCTGCGCGCGCTGGTGGCCTTCGAGTGGAGCCGCGGCATCCCGTTCGCCGAGATTAAGGCCCGGTTCTCGGCGGCCATACGCTCCGACGAGAACCGCCGAAACGAGCGTCCGGTCGAGCTGTCGCTGCACTACAGCGACATTGAGCAGCTCTGTGAGCAGGTCGCCGGGGTGATCCGCGGCGCGGCCGAAATCTCCTTCTCGGACCGCCACGACTGGTCCACGCGGATGATCCTGCTGGCTTTACAGACTGAGGTCGGGCTGCCGGCCTGGCTGGCGCCGATCGTCAAGCTGCGCATCGACGAACTGCATCGCAACCGGCTCGCCCGGTTGTGGGAGGCACAGCCGGTAGCTGAGGGCTGGGCGACGGTGCTGGACCTACCCGGTATCGTGGACCACCCCGGCATCAGCGAGCAGAGCCGGCAGAATGCCCGGGATCGGCTGGAGAGGCGGGAACGGGAAGAATCCGACTTCCGGCACCGTGTAGCGCAGCAGTTGGCTGGCGTATACGTGCCAGGCACCGGCGGAATGTCCTTCGAGGAATTCGGCAAGGAGCTGCAGAGGGCTAACTCCCACAACGAGTATATCGATCTATGGGAGGAAATGGCCGACGGCCTGGGCATCGCCTTCGAGAGGCGCAAGTTAGCCGAGTACACCGAGATGCGCTGGAGCGCCGGAGCGGTCGAGGTCTTGTTGAAGATCCCCCACAACGAGGTGGGCCAGGAAGAGGTGCAGATGTTCGCGCCGGACGAGGGCCTGGTAATCCTAAATTCGCGGCTGCGGCCGTCGGCCTACAGCGAACTGGCCGGGAAGCCGACAGTTGCTCGGTTCATACCACCGGAGTTCGTGCTAACCCTGGTCGCCCGGCTGGTCAACGCGCGCGGCGACGCGCTGGAGGCCGAGGAGGTGCTGGAACGGCTGGCTGAGCAGCGGGTCAGTGTCATCGACGCAGAGAGTGTAAACGTCTCGCTGGACGTGGCGGGCTCGCACCCGCCGTGGCCGGGGCCGATGCCGCAGGTACCGCCGGACCCGTTCCGGCTGACCGAGATACCAGAGGATGAGGCGGACTGAAGGATACGGGGCGATCGTCGGTGTCGGCTCTGTCTCACATTCGGGATGCTGTTGGTGATCTTGATTGTGGATCGGGGGCGATCCGCCATGCCCCTTCGATGCCAAAGCCTGCTCGCGACCGGCCCGCCCCCGCTTGCGCCAGCCGTACGCTGCGGTCTGCGGCACCCGCAACCGACGCGCAACCTCCGGCACCGACACACCCTCGGCGAACCACCCCGCCGCCTGCCGCCGGACCGCCTCACGCTTCGCCCGCCCCCGCGCGGACAACCACCTCCATCGGGATACCTCATCTCAACGAACTACCCCAACCCAACGTCGTCACACGGACCACATCGGACGAAGCTGTCCATTCAAGATCTGGAGCACGCGTGGAGCAGGCCGCTGTACCCGCCCCCCGACGGCAGTTCGGCCTCAGGGGCCCAAGTGCCACGCGGCGAGGGCGGCCAAGGTCGGCAGGGCTGCGGTCGCGGCGAACGCGGCCGGCAGGCCCCAGAGGGCCCAGAGCGCTGCGCAGGTCGCCGCCCCGAGTGCGCCACCAAGGAAGAAGGTCAGGTTCGCCAAGCCCAGGGCAGCCCCGCGCACACCCACGTCGGTTACCTGGGAGATGGCGGTGGTCAGGGTCATCTGGGCCACCGCGAACGCCGCGAACCCTGCGCTCGCGGCACCGACCAGTGTCACCGACTGCCGGTCCGCCGCCGCGATCAGCACTGCGGCGCTGAACAGAGCCGCTATCGCAGCCATCACCTGCTGCGGCGGCAGACGGAGGCTGGCGGCAGCGGCCAGACGAGCGACGACCACCCCCGCGACGGCCCCAGGTAGGAGGAGCATACCTACAGCCTCCGCAGTGTGTCCGAGGCCGGTCAGTAGTTGAGGGACGGCGTAGACGGTCGCGAACAGGCCGCCGTACACACTCGCGCCGACTAACCCGCAATGCCAGAAGCGCCGGTCTCGGATCACTACCGCGGGGAGGAACCCGGCGGGACGCCGCTTGGTGTGTAGGGCGAGCAGCAACCCGCCAGCGCCCGTTGCCGTCAGCAGGATGGGAATGAGAGGGCGGGCCATCGGAGCGGTCGTCGACTCCAGCACCAGCAGCAGTCCAGAGGCCACGAGCGCCAAGAGCAACGCGCCCACCCAGTCCACGTCACCCGGCCCCTGCCGGTGCCCCGACCGGGTGAGGATCCAGCACATCGGAATAGCCGTCACAGACAGTGCTGGTAGCACCAGGGCGACGCGCCATCCGGCGACCAAGGCGAGTGACCCGGCGAGCGGCGCGGTGGCGGAGAACAGCGTCATCACCATACCGAGGTGGGTGAGAACCCTCGGCCGGATGGCATCTGGTGCCCCGGCAGCAAGGGCGAGCGCGGTCGCGGTCATCGCCCCGGAACCTGCGGCCAGCAGTGCCCGCCCGCCGATCACCACGAGCAGCGCGGGCGCGACGGCACAGACCGCCGTACCGATGACGAGGAGCGCCGCGCCGACCGCGAGCACGCTGCGCGTACCCCAGATATCGGTGGCGCGGCCGGCGACTGCGGCGCCAACCCCGAGCCCCAGGGCGTGGATGGCCAGGATCCATACGGCTGCTGCCGGATCGACGTGGAGGCCCTGGGCGGCGGCGGGCAGCGCGACGGCGGCGGCGCTGACCCCGTAGACAGCCGGACCGTACAGGAAGCCGAGCCGCCAGCCAGCTGTCGGTGAGGCATGAAGTGAAGGTGCGGTGGATCGTACGGTCACGGACACGCGGACTCCTCGTCGATGGGTGGACATGCGGGCGCAGAGCGGTGGGCCGCGAAGGCGCCGGCGAACGGCGACGGTCGCGGCCCTCCGCCCGCGTGCCGGGCGATGGGTGGGGGCCGGTCGTCTCGGCTGGGCGACCGGGTAGAGGGCACTTCGTGGCCTGCGTGGTGATCTGGTCGACGCCCCGAGGGGCGTCCGGATCAGCTGGCCGGGGGTGTGTCGGCGGCGGTGCGTTGTTGGGAACGGACCGCTACCGTGCGCAGGACCCGTGCCAGGCTGTCCCCCGGGGGCAGGCCGGGCCCGCCGAACAGTCGGGCCTGCTCGGCGTCGACCCGATGCTGGATCTGACGCGCCAGATCCATGCCGGCCTGGGTGGGACGCAGGATCACCCGGCGTCGGTCGTGCTCGTGGAGATCCCTACGGACCAGACCGCGATCGACCAGGGTCACCAGGACGCTGGTAAGCGTCGCCTTGGCGATGCCGACCTCGGCGGCGGTGGTGCGGGTGTCCACCGCGCGGCGGGCGCAGACGAGCACGAGCACGTCATAGGCGGTCCAGGTCATGCCATCGGCGCGCAGCACGGTGCGTTCGAGTTGTGCGCGGATGGTGTTGGCCGCGCGTACCAGTTGGGCCAGTGGCCCCGGTCGTGGTGGTGGTCCTGGTGCCCTGTTGACCAGTGGTCGGTAGACGCCAGCGACCCGGCGGGGCCGCCGGTTGGTGTCGGGGCTCATCGCAACCACCTCGGCCGGCGGATCGGCAGCCGGTGACGGCGGCGGCCGACGCGCCCGCCCCGGTCGCGCGGCGGTGGTTGCGGTACGGGTCGCTGTGGCTTCCCGGTCTCCTCACACATGTGTCCCCCATGTTGTTGACATCGAAGGGTCAGGTCGTCTTGCTCTCCAACGGGGCGCCGCGCGCCGCCATGAACGGGACCGGGTCGACGGAGTTGCTATTGTCCAGGTCGCAGCCGCCATCGGCGGTGCAGGCGTGTTCATGGGTTTGGAAGTGCAGGTGAGGGCCGGACGAGTGGCCACTGGTACCCACCAGGCCGATCGGCTGGCCGGCCTGCACGGTGTCGCCCTCGGCGACGTCGGGGCGTCGGACCAGGTGGCAGTAGCGGGTGCCGTAGCCGTCGGCGTGGATCAAGTCGACGTACCAGCCACAGCCGCGAGTGTTTGGACTGCCGTCGATGTTGCAGTTGCCGGTGCTCGGGTCGCAGCCGGCCCAGATGACCCGGCCGGTCGCCGCGGCGAGGATGACGGTGTTGCGCGGCACCGACAGGTCGACTCCGGCGTGCAGGCGTCCACTGCGTGGCCCGTAACCGCTGCCGACCTCGGCACGCAGTGGCGGGGCCCAGCCCGACGGTGCGACGGAGACCGGTCCGTCGCAGCGCGCGAGGCTCGCTCCGGGGAGTTCACCGATCGAGGCGACCCCGGCCACTGCGGCGACGACCTGTTCGGCGTCGCGCTCGAATTCGCCGTACCGGTCGGGGAAGGCGGACACCTGGACCCGCTGCGCGGCGACGGTCAACGGGAGTTGCTGCCATCCGTCGACCCGTAGCAGCTTGTCGTAGAACCTGGTCGCGGCGTATGCCGGGTCGAGGATCTGTACGGGGGTGCCCCATCCCTGGCTGGGTCGCTGTTGGAACAGCCCGAGCGAGTCACGGTCTCCGCCGCGAAGGTTCCGTAGGCGTGACTCGACCATCGCCGTGGCGACCGCGATGACCCAACCGCGAGCGGGCACTCCCCGCTGCTGACCGACTGCCACGATCCGAGCGGCGTTGGCCACCTGCTCCCCGGTCCAGCGGCCCACGGTGTCGTGGGTGCCCACGGCATCGACCGGAGCGGGTGACAGCATCGCGGGGCACGCGGCGGCGGGGGCTTCGATCAGCACCGCCGCCAGCGGCAGGCCACACGCCAGCGCCAGCAGCACCGCCACGGCACCGACACCGATCCGTCGACCGTTCACCGTGCGGTGGCCTCCTCCCGTACGCCGACGGTGGCGATCAGCCACCGTCGGCCGTCATGTACGCAGATCACCCGCAGAACCTCGGTGTCGGTGGGGACGTCCACCGCCGCATGGGTCGGGGTTGCGGCGACGACCTGACCACGACCGGTGACCTTGGTGGCGGGAACGTTGGCCGGCTCGACCGTGGCGAGTAGCGCTGCATAGGCGGGCACGGCACGTGGGCGCAGGGCGGCCAGCCAACGGGAGGCTTCCAGTTGCGGACGTGCCCACCGGGCGACGAAGCCGACGGCGGCAGCTACAGCCTCCGGGTCCGCACCGGACGGGTCTGTCGGCCCGACTCCGTCCGGGTCTGCCGGCGAGGCAATCTGGGGCGTCGTCGTGCCTGCGTGGGTCGTCGGGACAGAAGCGGGGGCTGGCGTGGCGCGGGTGCAGCCGACCGCCATGATGGCGGCGAGCGCCATCACGCTGCCGAGGGTCGGGAGTCGTGTCACGTCGCCTCCTTCGGCCGGTCCTCGTCCGGGGCACCGAGCGCGGCGTTCACCCGCTGCCCGAGTAGACGTAGCTGGTGGTGCACGTCGACCAGCACGGCGTGCCGCTGTGCGGTCGGATGCCGGGTCGCAGTCTCGACGAGGACACCGATGTCGCCGCGTAGCTGGGTGAGGTTGGCGCTGATCGAATCCAGTGGTCCGTCGAACGAGGTCGCCCTGGTCACTCGTCGACGTCGCGGGTGTAGTCGCCGTCGAGGTACCCGTCGCTGGCCCAGTCCAGTTCCGTCTCCCGCCGCGTCAACTCGTCCAGGTCCGTCCATTGCTGCCTCTCTTCCTGCTGGTCGGCACGCCAGCTGTCGCGTGCCTCGTGGATGCCGGTGATGAAGTCGTCGAGGGTGTCGACTCCAACGCGCAGTCCGGCCATCGCGGTCTCGAACCGTTGCCAGTCCCACACGCTGGTGACTTCGGCGGGTTGTGTCATCGGGTGGCCTCCTGTCGCGGATCCGAGTCGGCCCCCACGTGGCGTGCGTTCACGTCGTCGTCGACTGCGCGTTCCGCCGCCTCGGGCCAGGGGTTCGCCCACACGCTGTCCGGGTTGGGTGGGGTGTGCTGGCCGTGGCGGCAGCGCGTGGTGTCCCACTGCTGCCAGCGGTGCCGGGCACGGTGCAGAGCCTCGTGCCAACGCAGCGGACCCTCGGGGTCGGCACGCGCGGAATAGGCGTGGTGCCAGGACACCGACAACGCCGTCAGCTCTTCCACCAGCGCTGGGTGCGCCGGCCAGCAGTTGCCGAGGTCCTGGGCGACGCCGTAACGGTCGACCAGCCAGGTCGTCCATGCCGTCAACCACGTCCACAGGTCGCGGGCGTCGTCACGGCTCAGGTCCCGCCAGCAGTAGCGTGCCGGCGTCCACCCGGTGGGGGCGTCGAGGACGTCGACGCGTTCGCTCAGTGATACGTGCGCCTCGGCGAGCCGGTCCACCGCAGCGCGTACGGTGTCGATTAGTTCGGCCAGCTCGGCGACGGCGCGTTGCGGCGGTGACGCCTGCTCCGGCAGTTCGAACAGGAAGGTGCGATCCGACATCAGCGGGCTCCGTTCAGCCGGGCGGTGAAGGTGGCCTGGCCCAGGTGGAACCGGTCCGCGTCCGGACGTTCCCACCAGGCCGGTTGCACCACCTCGACCGGCGGCATGTTGCCCAGCAGCACCAGGGCGTGCCCGGTGGGCAGGTTGCGCAGCTCGGCAAGGTCGACGAGGTTCTCCCGCCGGGTGTTCTCCTGTACCGATGCCCGTCCGCCGCCCCAGGAGGCCGCCGATGACCGCTCCTGCACCTGCCCGAGCAGCGACTGCGCGTCCTTGAGTGCCGACACGTCCTGGGTGCCGCCCATGACGAAGCGGGCGTTCGCGCCGTCGCGGAGGGCCTGGCCGCCGGTGCGTCCCCAGCGTTCCTCCAGTTGGTGGGTGTTCTGGCACGAGATCGACAGGGCGATGCCGGCGCCACCACCCTCGGAAGCGAGCGCAGGGAGCGAGGGCAGCGGCGCGATGTTGGTGATCTCGTCGCCGACGAGGTACAGGCAGGGCTCCACCCGACCGCCCTGCGCCACGAACGACCGCTGCAGGGTGCGGTAGATGATGTCCTCGGCGACGGCGGCGAACAACGGCGCGATCAGTGCCTGCCCGCTGCGCGTCCCGACGAGGTAGAGCGTGCCGCACTCGTCCAGCCACTGCTCGACCCGGAACTGCTGACCGCGTGGTGGGGAGCAGGCGTGCAGGATGCGCGGGTTGCTGAACGGGTCGAGGGCGCCGAACACCACCGACTGGATGGCGTCGCGGCTGCGGCCGGTGGACTCCCGGTGGAAGGCGAGCCGGTCTGCCCACACTGTCTGCTGATGGTGGCGCAGGATCCGCTCGGCGCGAGGATCGTTGGGGTTGGCAGCCCAGCTCGCCACGTCCGTCATCGTCGTGTGCTCGTCCAGGGCGGCGGCGTGCAGCAGGCCACGGATGATGGCTGCGGCCTGGTCCTGGAAGTACTGGCCGTTTTCGACGTCGCCCTTGAGTCCGGCGCCGGCGGCGAAGCCCTTCGCGCGGAGCGCGGCGATGTCCGGGTCCTCGGCGCCCTCGATCGGTGACCACCGCAACCGGGGCACCCCGGGCACCTGGCCCTGTGGCTCGAAGATCCAGGTCGGGCCGATCTCGGCCCGCAGCTCGTAGGTGGCTGCGGCGACGTCGAGGCGGGTGGAGGTGGAGATGACCGCGCCACGGGCGTCGGCCACCCGGGGAATCATGTAGCGGGAGGTCTTGTTCGCGAACCGGGCCGCTCCGGCGAGCAGCTCGGTGTACTCGTTGGCGAGGTACAGCGGCTCACCGGTCAGCGCATCGTTGCCGAGGAACCGGGCCACCTCCAGCGGGTCCGAGCGGCGGCAGTTCTTCGCCCGTACGGTCTCGGGGTGGTCGTCGTCGCGGAGGGTCAGGCCCGGGCGCAGGATGTCCACCCGGCGCAGTACCGCGTCGGCGGTCACCAGCCGGTCGAGATCCCTGCGGCGGGCGAAGCCCCGGCGGCGTATCCGTTGCCGCGCCAGTCGCAGTGTGGGCGCGGCGACGCCGACCATGGCGGCGGTGAACAGGACTGCCCACAGCCCGTACAGCACCGGTGTGGGTGGCAGGGCGTCCCGGGCCGCGGGCGGCCACGCCTGCGCGGGGTCGCCTGGATGGGCGACGATTCGCACGGCGACGCGCGGCGCGTCGGCGGGGGTGCTCTCCGGCCAGGTGGCGTGGGTAAGCAGCCCGCCGGCCTGCCCGGCCAGCCACAGCGTGACGGTGCCCAGCAGGACGAGCAGGCCGGTGATGCCCAGCAACACGAGCCGGGCCACGATGTCGGCGCGGGCCACTCCGCGGCGGGGCAGCCGGTGGCCGGGGGACATGAGCGAGCCGCCCATCACCGCACCTGACCCACCGGCGCAGCCAGCTCTCCGCGACCGCGTCTGGGCGCCTGCCGCATCCGGCTGTCGGTGTCCACCATGGCGCGTTCGACCGAAGAGAGTTGGTGTTTGACGACGTAGGAGCGCAGTCCCACCTTCCACAGCCCTACGCCCCGGCGGAGGTGCAGGAGCAGGTTGGTCTCCACGTCGGTCGTGCCCAGGAACTCGCGGGCCACGTCGAGGGAGCCCTGTGCCTGCCGGTACGAGACCCGTACCCCGGTATCCTCGATAAGGCCCCGGGCGATGCGTACCTGCTCGGAGTCGGCACTACCGCTGGCCGCGAGGTCGGAGAACCGGTGGAACGCCAGGATGTTCGCCGTACCGAGCGCTCGGGCCAGCTTCACCTGTTCCCGCATCCGCCGCATCAGGCCCAGATGTCGACTGACCAGTGCGAACTCGTCGTACAGGCACACCCGTGGGGGTGCGTCGGGGCGGGTCAGTTCCGCCTCCAGCCAGGACTGGGCGCAGGTCATCGCCATCGCCGTCATCTGGTCCGAGGCGCGGACCGCCCGGAGGTCCAGGATCGCGCCCGGTTGGTCGAAGTCCACCGACAGCGTCGCCGCATCCGGTGCGTCGAAGATCCCGCCGAGCGCGCCGGTGATCAGCCGTTCCAGGGCTAACCGCACCCGGCGGCTGTCGGCGGTGAACTGGTCGAGGTTGTAGTGCACTCCGGCCAGCCGGTGTGCCCACCACTGCGGGTCGCCCATGGCCGCCAGCACCCGGGACAGGGTCGGGGTGGGTTGGCGGTGCGGGCCGGTGCCGTCGTCGCTTCGCGTCACCGCGTCGAGCGAGTACTCGACCAGGGAACGTTCCGCCTCGGTCAGCGGGCCACCGAGTTGGATCTCCAACAGTCCTTCCAGCAGCAGTAGCCGACGGGCCCGCTGAATCTGCAACCACTCCGCCTCACCCTGCCCCGGCAGCCGGCGGATGCCCGCCAGCGGGTTCATGACCACCCCGGAGCCGGGACCGACCCGGACCGGCCGGATGCCCGCCGCCGCGGCGAGGGTGTCGTACTCGCCCTTGACGTCGACGATGTAGAACCGGACCCCGAACGGGATGCCGCGGAACGCGATGGTCTTAAGCAGTGACGACTTCGCGCTGCCGATCTCCCCGGTGACCACCATGTTCGGGGCGCTGAGCAGCCCCGCCCGGTACAGCTCGTGCATGGAGAAGACGAACGCCGCCCGCGAGTAGACCTCCTGCCCGATCAGCGGCCCGTCCACCCCGAGCCCCGGGTCGGCCACGAACGGGAAGACGCTGCACAGTTGCGCGCTCGTAGTGACCAACGGTGGGAGACGCAGCCGCCAGTACACCCTCCCGGCAGCCCGACCGTAGGCGCCTCGCCCATCGACCGGTGGCGGCCCCAGCAGCCGTTCCGACAGTCTTCGTGTCGTGCGCTGCTCACGGTCGAGCACCGTCTGAGCCGTCGCGAGGTCCCGCCGACCAGCGGCCTGCCCGAGGCGTTGCGACCACGACCCTTCCCTTTCAACCCGGGGCGTCACGCGAACCACCCCCGCAGCGGCTTGAGACCACGAGCCAGCGGCAACGCTCCGGCGACGAACGCCTGGTCCTGTTCTCCGTAGAGCACGACCGCCTGACATCCGCACCGACCCAGCACCCGCCGGACGGCTCGTACGTCATGGCGCAGCCGCTCCGCACTGTCCGCGGTGACGGTCACCAGGGTCGCGTACCGGTACCGGACGTGACCTGCGGCCTGTTCCCGATCGACCTGCTCGACTGCGCGGGCCTCCTCGTCCTCCCGCGCCGTGCGCACCAACCGCATCCGTCGTTTGGTGACCTCGTCCCCGGCGCGGGCGACCTTGTCCCGTCGCGTCGCCAACTGCGCGAGCTGCGCCGGCACCGGCTCCGCGACGGTGGTCACCGCCCGCCGGCCGACGGTGCGGGTGAACAGCGGCGTCATCCACGTCATCGGGACCGGTTGGCGGGGCATCTCGTACACCCACAGGGTCTGCGAGTATCCGGAGTCGTGGCGGTACGACGACCACCCAACCGTCTGCGCGGCGATCGGCCCTGCCGTGTGCGGCGCGACCTCCGCCTCGGTGTCGTCGGGATCGAACTGGCCGCGTAACACCGCCGCGTACGTCCGGGGTGTCAGCCAGCCGTTGGTCTCGATCCCGGCTTCGCGGACGGCGGCGCGGATGCCGGGCAGCCGGTCCAGCACGACCGTGGCGATCGCCACATCCGTCCCGCCCGCGTCCGAGACCTCGGCCGACAGCTTCCTGATGTCGAAGACGACCGTCAGGAACACCTCGTGCCGTTGCGCTCCCGGAGCCGCCGCCGCAGTCAGCTCCGCCAGCGACCGGTACGCCGATGTGTCGGTGCCCGTGCCCTGGCATGCCAGGAACCGCTGTGCCCGGTTGCTGACGTCCGGTACCGCCCTGGCCGTCAGTGACCAGCGTGCCAGACCGCTGTCGGTGTACTCGGTGCCCAGCAGATTTAACACGTCGGCCCACGACGTCAGCCGTTGGTGCTGCACGGAGGTGTCGGCGAGGACGAGGTTGCCGCCCGCGCAGGCCAGCGCGGCGGTCACGGTGCCTTCCCGCCGGTGGTGCAGCAGCCCTACCTCGGTCAACCCGTCCGCCGCCACCGCCGGCAACCACCGGTAGCCGGCGGCCGGACCGGGCAGTTGCAGGTGCTGCGTGCCCGGGGCGGCGGTGAGCACCCCGCCGCGGTACCGGTCCTGCCGGGTTGCTCGTTGCAGCAGTGCCCCGATGACGATGGGGGTCCATTCGGTGAGTCGGCGGCCCCGGACCCGCAGCAGACCCCATGTCAGCAGCAACACCGCAGCCGACAGCAGGCCGGTCGCCGTACCCGGCCGCCCCACCGCCAGCAGGTTCGCGGCGACGACCAGGCAGATCACGCCGGCCACCGCGGTGCCGATCTGACCCCAGCTGAAGCCGAGGATCGAGCCGCGTGTGGAACGCGGCGGGAAGTGGAACTGCGTCATGTCGTTCTCTCCTCGTCTATACCGGCACGATCGGGATCTCGGCGGCTCCACCGGCCGCAGCGGCACCGCCAGCTCCGCCCGATGCCCCGGTGCCACCCGAAGGTTCGCCGCCGGCCGATCCACGGGTACCGGCAGCACCGGGACCGGTCTCCGGGGGCAGCGCGGGAACGGGCGGGCTCGGCGCACCGACCGGGTTGCCCGTCGGCGACCCGCCCTCGGCCGGGGTGTCGGCACCGCCCGCCCCGGTTGCCATCGCTGGTCCGGATAGGGGTGCCTGCGGTGTCAGCGGCAGCGCGCCCTGTTGACCCGTGGTGTCCCCCGGCAGGGTGAGTTGTCCCTGCGCCATGTCCCCCTGGGCGGTACGGGAGTCCCGTTCCACTCCGTTGGCTTCCTCGGCGTTCTCACCGCCGCTGCGGTCGGCAGCCACGTCGGTAGCGGGATCACCGAACTGATCGCTGTCGCCGGCACCATGCACCGCCTCCACCGCCTCGACGGTCGCGCCGGCGCTCTTCCCGAGCAGACCGGAGCCGTCACCCGGGCTGGTCGGGATGGCGTCGGAGTTTCCCTGCATCAGCGACGCCGCGTCCACGTCCCCGCCACTGACCGGGTCGGACAGGCGGCGCGCGGCGGCATCCATTCCCACCGCAGCGGCGGTCGACGTCAGGAAACCCCGGGCGTCGACGTCGGCGAGGTAGCCATCCCACATGCTCGTCAGCCGCAGCAGGATCCACGGCGCGAGGACCATCAGGATGATGATGAACAGTCCCCGCAGCACATTGAGAACGTTGTCGCTCTCGTACGTGGTGCGGGTGCCGTAGATCCACAGCGCGGCGATGAAGAACTTCGAGCTGGCGAGGGCGTTGCAGGTCCAGAACCACTTTCGTCCCCACGATCGCGTCTCCGCCATCACCTGCCCCGTCATCGCCATTGCGCCGAACAGGGCCGCCCCGGCGGCCAGGAGCGACCGGAACAGCAGCATCACGAACACGAGCACCAGGCCGATCACGCCGATGACGGCCACCAGGAAGGCGAGCAGAACCGTGCCGGTGTCGAGGGTGAGCGCGGTGAGCGCGTCCACCCACATCCCGGGCTGCCAGTCCCGCTGCTGGTTCCGGTCGATCAACGCGATCGTCGCCTCGTCCCACGCTGCCATGAGCAGGTAGGCGATGCCACCGGCGAAGGCGATGCCGAACATGGCCCGGACCAACCCGCCCAGCGTGGACAGCGGCCCTGGCCCACCGATCCGAAGTCCGTTGATGGCGGTCGAGATGACGAACACCAGCAGCACCATGATGATCAGGACGCCGCTGATGTCGTTGTAGACGCCGTAGAACGGCTCGTCCACGGCGGTCGTGGACTGCTCGAACACGATCTCGGCCAGCTTGCCCAGCGCCCAGGCGAAGCCGGCGACCGCGACGTCGGCTAGCCCTTCGAAGCCGCTCCGCGCGGCCCCCTTGACCTGACTGCCCACCTGACAGGCCACATCCAACACCTGGCAGCCCTGAACCGCCTGCAACGACGAGTACGGCAGCAGCGACGTCCTCAGCGACTCGCAGCGGTCCCGCTTCGCCAGCCACAGTGCGGCGTTCGCCTCGTCCTCCGTTGCCCGCGCGGTGAAGCGTTCACAGCGCACCGGCTGTTCACCGGACGCCGGTATCACCTCATCGAGCACGGACGGAGTTCCGTCGGGGGGCGGTGACTGCACCGTCATCGACACCGCATCGCAACGCTCCCGGTCGACGACGGTGGTGGCCGTGCTGCAGGTGGTCACCCAGCCATCGCCGGCCTGCCACCGCGCCCACGGCAGGCACCAACCCACCTGCGGCAGCGTCTCGGCTTCCCTGGGACCGCCGGGCTGTCCGCCTTCGGGCGCCGGACACGGCACCACCGGTGAGGCCGGCACCGGCGTCGGGGCGGCCACCGCCTGCCCCGGGACGAGGAACGGGCCGATGAACAGTATCGCCATCGCCGCAATGCATGCCACAACCCGCAAACGCACGGTCGTCATCGCGCCGCTCGTCAGCGCGAACGTCCTCCCCTCCATGCCCGCAGCCCTAGATCTCGGTAAGCAGGAACGCGACGATGGAGGTGGCGGAGCCGACCACGATCGCCACGAGCCCGGCCTTCCACATCATCGACTTGCCGCGGTCACTGATGATGTGCGCGCCGAAGATCGGCCCGATGCCGAACGCGATCGCGCCTGCGGCAAGCCCTGCCACCGCAGACACCACCCCGAGGAAGAGCGCGGCGTTGGCCAACTTGTAGAACAGGTCGGACCGTGGCACCGCCGCCGGATCCGGACTGATCCGGCTGAAGTCGAAGCCCTCACCGGACGGCGTAGGCGTAGGCGTGGGTGACGGCGCAAGTAGCGCCGTCATCCCCGGCGCCCGAACGGTCATCGCGGCTGCCAGCCAATGCACCAGCATCGTTAGTCCTCCCCGTGGAATGCGACAGATCAGGTCAAGGAAGCGCCCGACAAGCCGGTGACCGGGCACCGGTCGATCACCGTCGCCGCCACCTCGGTCAACGCCGACCGGGTGGCCTTGCTCAGTGAGCGGGGATCGAGTGCGTCCGGACGCGCGAGCACCGGGTCGTACGGCACCCGCACCAGGTCGATGCCGGCCCGCTTCGCCAACTGTTCGACTGCCCGTACCTCCCGGGCGGTGCTCGGCGAGGTCGCCATGACCACCACCAGCGCGCCATCGGTCACCCGTTCCACACCCGCCGCCCGCATATGGGCCAGCAGCCGCAGGGTGTGCTGCACGGCGTCCACCGTTGCCCGGGACACCAGGACAGGCACCGTCGCCCAGCTCAGTACTCGCCAGGTCGGCGCGGTATCCGCGGTGGGCAGATCAAGCAGCATCAGCTTCGACGTCATGCGGAGATGACCGATCACGCCGAGCAGCTCCGGCCAGTTCGGCGGCCGCCGTTGCGTGGTCAGCCTGCTCTCCCCCACCAGCACCCGCAGTCCGGTGGGGCCGCCCTGCATCAGGCGCTCCGCGACCCCCCTGTCGGCCAGCGCTGTCCCGGCAAGTACGGCGTCCCACACGGTTGCGGGGCTGCGCCGTACCACCCGATGCTCCACGCCACCCCAGGCGCGGACGGTCGCATCAACAGCCACCACCGGCCCAGGCACCGCAAGCGCCAGCAACCCACCGAGGGCCACCACAAGCGTGGAGCGCCCCACCCCGCCGTCGGCCGATGAGACGCTGACCAGCGGGCAGCCAGCCTGCAGGGAAGCCGCCCTGCTCCACAGCTCTTCTACGCGAGTGCCCGCACCGAATTCACGCGGGATTTCGCGAGCACTCACGATGGACTCACCTCACCTCATAGCGGATTGGTCATGGCCACGGCCTCGTCGGGATGGAAGACCGCCCCGTAGGCTCGTTGCCTGCGGTCGATCCCCTTCTGCCACTTGCACCCGGGCGGCAGTGGGGGCGGGATGGGGCCGCTCACCCAGCGAACGCAGCACGACCCCGCCCTCAAGGCGTGCTGCGTGGCACCGGCCGGTCGACTTGGCTCGACGCGACCGGCCCCCGTTGCCCGCCCCGACGTGGACGCCGTCCGGGCGAGCGGCCCCGGGAGCAACACCCCCCTCGGGTGCCGCCTCCCGTGGATCGGACGTGGCCTGGATAGGGTCAGTCCGATCCGCTACGCTCCAACCAACTGCACTTCACTTCGAGGCGAACCGCAGTTGCCGGAGCGACAACGCGATCTAAACACGCGTCTTAGTAGGGCGTCAACTACAGTCCGCGATTCAGCCAACTGTAGTTGGAAGTGGGAGGGGCGCCATGACCGACAACCCAGCCGACCAGGCAGAGGACCACGCCTCCGCACTGATCCAGACAAGACTCCGCAGCCTCTTCGAGGGCAGCCAGGATGGCCGCGCCCCCTACACAGAGGCCGAGGTCGCGCGGGCGCTCACCCAGGCAGGTCACCGCATCACCGCCGAAGGCATCCGCAACCTGCTGCGCGCTCCACGGATCAACCCGAAGGCATCCACGCTCCGCGCCCTGGCCCAGTTCTTCGACGTGCCCGCCGGATACCTTCTCGGCGACCAGGAAGAACCCGAAGAGCACAGCCGCCGGGTACGGGTCATGGCCCGTTCCATCACCAAGCTCTCCCCCGCAGCGCAGGAGGGGATCGCCACCATCATCGACAACCTGCTCCGCGTGGAGGAGGCAGCGCGCGAAGGCCGCCAGGCCGCCCAGGACCGATAACCGCAGCAGCAGCGCCGGCGGGTTGCCGGCCACCTGGATCACCTGCAATGATCGGCGAATGATCGAGAGAATTGAGTCCATCGACCGCCGATGAGCGCAGCCCCCGAGCCTGGGTCACTCGGAATCCAGTTGCCTCTTTTTGATCATGCGTTGCGATGGCATCGTGAGGACCCCGATTCACCCCTTCCTCGTGATGGCGATCCCTATCCGGATGACGGACAGCATCGCGGGCGGAAACCTCGCCCCCGAGAGCCGAAGGATCCGCGTCGGCGTGGAGCTGCAGTCGCCGCCGTGTTGGACGCGCACTTCGCCGAGCCGTCCACCGTACCGAGCGATCTTGCTACGGCCTTCCATGACCTCTATGTTCCGATCCATCCCAACGAACACATCGCGGCTGCCGCCTGCCGGGCGGACACCGAACGAGTTCGGACAACCGGTCGTTGGCTCGTCCGGCACGCCACCGATCGATGTGCGGCAACTGTCGGTCTGGCTTTGCTGGCGACCCTCGGGGATGACGACGACATCACGCTGATCAAGACTCTCGGATTGCTGTCGCACCAGTTTGCTCCGCTGGCCGTCCACGCCCTTGAGCGCCGATGGCGCGGTGGCGGCTCAGACGCCCTGCTGTGGCTGGCCGACCGGGTCACCGGCTGGGGCCGGGTCTATGTCGTGGAGTCCCTGTGCAAGATGGGCAGTTCGAGGGCCCGGCCCTGGCTGCTCCGGCGGGCATGTGATGGCGACTGTCTCAACCGCTACTTCGCGGGAGAGGTCGCCACCGCCGCACATCTACACGAGGCGATCACTGCAGAAGATCCGGACAGCAAGTTGGTCGATCACACCGGCCTGCTGTTGACCATCATGGCTGACAGCAGGGGAATGGGCATGACACTCGATCACTATCCGCCCGCTCCCGTCGTCATCGAGGCCCATGCTGAACACACGGCTCGCTTGGAGCCGACGGTGGGGCGCTTCGTCACATGCGCGCAACTGGCTGGGTACCTGAGCCAGCCAACGGTGCAGCTGTCGTGGCCCAACGGTCGACGGGAACAGGTCCTGGACAACTACCTCTCCCTGCTTGATCGGGAGGACTGGTGCGCGGTCGCCCGCGCTGGGCTGGCCGCCGGTGATCAGCGGATCACCTGGCTCTCCGAGGCGCTGGCATCGGGACTCGGGCTGCGAGCATTCACCGATGACAGTGCAGGCTAAATAGCGTCCCGCAGGGGGACGGGGGCTACTCAAGGCGTGGGTGAGTCCGTCGCCGATGTCACGGGCCAGGGCGTTCCCCGCCGCGGTGACCCGACCGAGTCCGGTACTCAGCAAGCCGCCGGAAGGCCTCTCTGTGCGCTCGCTGCTGCTCCAGCGACACCACGGCGATGGCGAGCCGTCAGATGTCGATGCGCAGCGCCCCGCTGCTGCTACTGGAGGCCCGGCCGGCGAACCGCATGTTGTTCGTGGAGAGATGACTCCGGCGACGAGCCACGGATCGGAAGGTACACCGCCGCCACAGGGTAGGCAGTGCACCCTGGCATGCGAATCGCGCTCTTATGACGCCTTCCCGACAGGTGACTTGTGCAGACACTTCTTGGGACACATCCTCGTACCTTCGCGCGCTCAAGTGGCTAGCGGACGCTCCATGGCGTGCACAGACAATGCGTGGGCAACAGATGTTGGGCGGATCAGCGTGGCCGTTGGCCCTTCGGGTGATGAGCGAGTCGATGTAAGGATCTTCTGGGGTAAGGCGGGTAGCGCCAAGCAAGGTGAAGAGACCGTTCCACACCCTCTGATCTGCCACACAGTCGATACCGCCGCCGTCGCCGAACTGTTGTTTGATCGACTACTCAGCTCTACCTGCCGCACAGAACTTAGCGCCGCTTTCGATCCGCTCGGCGGCCCAGCCAATACCTGGGTCGGACTGCTCTGCGGTCTGCATGATCTCGGAAAACTCTCACCGGCCTTCCAGGCGTTACGGGCTGACGTCGCGGCTAAGTTCCTACCGCCACAAGCTGCGATGCAGGCTGACCGGTTGAGCCGGATTCGGGTGGGTGGTCGTCGAACTGACACCTTTCATGGTCTCCTGACGGCCTATCACCTACGCCGTTTGTTGAGTAGCTGGGGCGCGAAGCCAGAGACGGTCCGGACGTTGGCACAGGCTCTCGGTGGGCATCACGGCAGCTTCTTCTCGGACGAGGCGCTGCGCAACGTCGAATCGGCAGTTGTTGACCACGGCGGCGACCGGTGGGCGCGGTGGGCTGAGGAGTTGTTCTGCCGTACGGCGGAACTGTTGGGGCTGCTCGATCCGCGTACCGTTGCGTGGTCGGAGGTGACTATCGGGACCGGCGGTGCAGTCACCCTCGCCGGCCTGACTACGGTGAGCGATTGGATCGCTTCCGGCTCGATCCACAAGGCTACCCACGCGGGCAGCAGCGTCGAACTGACGGAGTACCTCCGAACCGCCCGGGGCCGCGCACGGGACCAGGTCGTCGATCGCCTCGGGTGGTCCGGGTGGATGCCACCGGACGACGTGAGCTTCGACCATCTGTTCGGTCAGCAGCCCAGACCCCTGCAACGGGCCGTCGAGCAGTTGATGGCTACCAAGACCCGGCCGGGAATTCTGATCGTCGAAGCGCCCACCGGCGAGGGTAAGACCCGCCTCGCTCTCCAGAGCACCGTCGGGCTGGTGCATCGACTGAGGCTGGCCGGATTTTTCATCGCCATGCCCACCAGGGCCACCAGCAACCAGATGTTCGACGAGGTCGACCCGTTGGTAGCGGGCATCGACCCAGCGCTCTCGGTCAAGCTCCTGCACGGCACGGCCGCTGAACACCTGGCCGACCGGCGGGCGCAGGCTGCGCGGATCGAGCCGGTCACCCCGGAGGACGTCGGCATCGACGACCCAGCCGGCGGCCAGGAGCAGGGCGCACGGGAGTGGTTCACCAAACTCAGGGCGCTCCTCGCCCCGCTGGCTGTGGGCACCATCGACCGGGTGCTACAGGGCGGAATCCGTTCTCCCTGGGCGCCGGTGCCCCTGGTCGGACTCTCCAACCGGGTACTTGTGATCGATGAAGTGCACGGTTACCAGGTGTACATGTCGACGATCCTGGACCGGATCCTGTGGTGGATGGGCCGGCTCGGGGTGCCAGTGATCCTGCTGTCGGCAACCCTGCCCCGGGTGCGCAGGGAGGAACTGCTCCGGCATTGGTACGCCGGTGCCCGGCGGTCCCGCCCGAACGAGGTGGAGCTGTCGTTGCCCGAACTGCACTATCCGCACGCGGTCTGGCTGGACGGCCAGGGGGTTCCCGAGGTCGCACAGGCGGCGGCGTCCAGCACCAACGTCGGCCGACGGGTCGGTCTGGTGCAGGTCGCTGACCAGGAGCTGACCGGGTGGGTGTTGGCGCAGGCGGCTGGCGGTCGTGGGGTGGCGGTCGTGCACAACCTCGTACGGCGGGTCGACCATACCGTTGAACTGCTCGAAAAGGCGGTGTCCGCGCTGCCCCCGGGTGCGCGGCCGCGGATCGTGTCGCTCACCGGCCAACTCCCGGCGGCGGTACGCGCCCAGGTCGAGCAGGAGCTTCGGGAACTGTTCGGCCCGGAAGGCACCCGCGCTCCCGCAGGCGGCTACGTCGTCGTCGGAACCCAGGTGCTGGAGCAGAGTCTGGACCTGGACTTCGACGCGATGGCCAGCGATGTGGCCCCCGTCGACAGCCTGATCCAGCGCGCCGGGCGGCTGCACCGGTTCCGCCAGGCAGATCCGGGCTCGCCGCCGACCCTCGCCCTCGTCGGCGTGACCGAAAAGGTATCCGGTCCGGTCTGGCCGGCGTACACCACGCACATCTACCAGGACGTCGTCCTGCTGCGTACCTGGGCGTTGCTGCGCGAGCGGCGAGAGCTGCGGATGCCGGACGAGGTTCCGGAACTGGTCGACGCGGTCTATTCGGACCCGGACGGGATCGCGTACCCCTCGGGGTGGGAAGCACGGTGGCAACTCGCCCAGGCCAAGCTGGAGAAAGCGCAGAACGACGACCGGAAGAACGCGGCGGGACGCTTTCTGCCACCCCCCACCCATCCTCGCGCGTTGATGGAACTCACCGCACATCCGCGCTTCACCGGCCAGACCCGCAAGCCGGACGGACGGGGCCCCCGCAGTGCATGACCAGGGCGAAAGCTGGCCGCTGGACGACTGGATCGACGTGGTCGTGCTCCGGGACGAGAACGGTCGGACAGTACCGGTGACGGGCCAGATTCCCGTCGATCTTGCCGATACGAAGCCGCCCCACCCGGAGTCGCTGTCGGAGTTGCTCGACTCCACGGTCCGGGTAGCCGCCGGCGAGGGAAACCTGTCGGTGGTGCTCGATACCCTGCGCGTGATCCCGGTCCCGGCGGTCTTCGCCGCATCACCCTGGCTCGTCGACTCCCGGCCGGTCGTTGTGCGGAACGGAATCGGTGCCCTCGGCAGCTTGTCGGTGCGCTACTCCGACAGCGCCGGCCTTCGGATCAGTGGCCCGGAGACGGACCTCGAACACGACGATCAGGACGGGTGAACCCAGTGCGTTTCAACCTGACCGAGCAGCCATGGCTGCCGGTGGTGCGGATGGACGGCACCCGGGACGAACTCGACCTCGTCGAGCTGTTGACCGACGCCCATCTCCTCCGGCGCATCCTGGGCCAGACGCCACCGATGACGGCGGCGCTGCACCGGCTCGTCCTAGCCTTCATGCACCGGGCGTACGGGCCGGCCAGCGAGGTGGAGTGGGCGGAGTTGTGGCGGGCGGAACGGCTGCCCACCCCGAAGGTGCTCGCCGACCGCTTCGAGCTGTTCGATGCCGAGCGGCCGTTCCTCCAGTGCCCGGCGGTGGCGGGGGTCGCCGCCTCCAGCGCGGCGAAACTCGTGCCGCACCGAGCCGTCGGCAACAACACGACGCTGTTCGACCACACGACCGCATCGGCCGAGGTGCGTCTGACACCCGCCGAGGCGGCCCGGTGGCTGGTGACCCTCCAGGCGTACGACCCGGGCGGGATGAAGACCCCGTACCGCAAAGACAAGGCATCCCAGGCTGCGCCAGCCAACGCGATGGGGATGGTGCTGGTCGAAGGCGGCACTCTCAAGGAGACGCTGCTGCTGAACCTCATGCCGTACTGCCCCGACGACGAGACGCCCAGGAGCACCGGCGTGGACGACCGGCCGGCGTGGGAGGCCGCCCCACCTGGCCCCGAGCCGGATCAACGGCACCCCGAGGGCTGGACCGACCTGCTCACCTGGCCGGCTCGCCGGGTATGGCTGGTGCCTCGACAGATCGATGGCAGCACGTACGTCGACCGGGTCGTGATCACTCCCGGCACCAGACTCGCCGGCGAGCCGCAGGACCAGGAGTGGATGGCGGCCCACCGACGCTCGAAGAGCAAGAAGGGACGTACAACCAAGGGCAGGTCCACCAAACCCACGTATGGCCCCTGGTACCCGTTACGGCTCCAGGAACACCGCGGGATTTGGCGGTTCAGCCAGGAACTTCTCCTTGCTCCGATCGGGTCGGAGGAAAGACACTGGCAACGACCGCTGACCCTCGACCATGTCGCCCGAATGGTCATGGACGGGGTGATACCTCGCCACGCGGTATACACCCTGCGGGTCTTTGGGCAGCAGCTCGACAGCAAGGGATCAGTCGTGCAGCAGTCCCTGGAGGAGACTGTCGCCATGCCCGTCGCGCTGCTGCGCGCTGACCACCCGGTCGCGGGGCCGGTGATCGGGCGCAGCATCGAGTTGGCCAACCTCATCGGCAGTGCGCTGAATCAGATGGATCGGGAGCACCGGGCGCAGTTCAAGGCTCCCGCCGCGCACGGACTCGACCTAGCGTACTGGCCGCTGTTGTCTCGTCCGTTCGATGCGCTTCTGGAGGCGCTGGCCCGAGCGCTCGAATCGGGGACCAGCCCGGTGCCCGCCGCCCGGGGCTGGGACCGCGAGGTACGGCGGATTGCCACCGAGGCCGCGGTGCGTTGGGCGGAGGGCTCTCCGCGACAGGGCCGCAACCTGGAGGTCGCCGGCCAGTGCTATGGCCAGTTCATCGACCAGTTGAACGGCGAGATCAATGCCTGTCGTGGTCACCTCGCCGGCTACATCGAGTAGGAGGACAGCACATCATGGACCCCAGCACGACCGTGGCCCAGCGGCGCGATGCCTTCGTGCGTGGCCTCTACGGGCTGCACTACGCCGTCACCTCGGACAATCCGCGCAGGTCTGGCGACGCCCGGCGATCTCTGGCCCGACTACGGCGTTCCTTCTCCGGTGGCCAGCAGGAAGCCGAGGCGTACGACGTCGTCTTTCCTTATGAGCCACCGGAGCGGGAGCAAAGGGTGTGGTTGTTGATTGCCGGACTCTTCGCGCTACACCCGCACGGGAACACCGTTCGGGGAAGGTCGCTCGGCACTGCCATGCGTGACCTTGTCGAGAAGCGACCCTCGGCAGCCCGGCGGTTCACCCAGCTGCTCTCTGTCGACGAGGCCGCGCTGCCGCACTACCTGCGGCAGGCCGTCCAGCTTCTGCGCTCAGGTGACGTCGCCATCGACTTTCACCGCATGCTCACCGACCTGGTCGACATGCAGGGTTCCGCCGAAGAGACCCACCGTGTCCGGCTGCGCTGGGCGCGGGACTACCACCGGCCGAAGCGTACGCCAAAGGTCATCTCCAGTACCGATCCAGAACCGGCAGAGGATGTCCCTGCCGAACCGGTTGACGCCTAGCCAGGAGAACCATGATCATCGAATTGCACCTGCTGCAGTCCTTCCCGGTCAGCAACCTGAACCGGGATGACGTGGGCCAGCCGAAGACCGCCACGTTCGGCGGCCAGGTGCGCGGTCGCATCTCCAGCCAGTCCCTCAAGCGGGCCGCACGTCTGCTCTTCCAGCGCTACGGGCTGGCGGCTACCGAGACCGGGGTGCGCACCAAACGGCTGGTGGACAAGACCGCCCTCATGCTCAAGGAAGAGCGAGGACGGGACTACGACGAGTCTGTCGGGGTCGCCTCATCGGCGCTGCTGGCCCTCGGCTTCGGCCTCGACAAGCGGCGGAACACACTCACCGAGTACCTGCTCTTCGTCGGTAACCAGGCGGTGGAACTCCTCGCCGACTACTGCGACCGGGACTGGAACCGGCTCGCCGCCGACGCGGCAGCGCGCGCCAAGGCAGCCGAGAAGAAGAAGACGGACGCCGCCGACGAGAAAAAGAGCAAGATCAAGCCGGACAAGCAGACGCTGGAAGCGGCAGGTCGAATCCTCGACGCCAGCCGGGTCGTCGACGTCGCGCTCTTTGGGCGGATGATCGCCGACAACAAGGACTTCAACGTCAACGCCTCGTCCCAGGTCGCCCACGCGATCTCGACCCACGCCGTGGTCAACGAGTACGACTACTACACTGCCGTCGACGACCTCCAGCCGCAGGACGAGTCCGGTGCCGACATGATCGGCACGGTCGACTTCAACTCCGCGTGCTACTACCGGTACGCCAACCTGCACCTCGACCAGCTCGGCACCAACCTGCGCGGTGACACCGACCTGGTGGCACGGGCGACCCGGGCCTGGCTGGAGGCGTTCATCGATGCCGTACCGAGCGGCAAGCAGAACTCCACGGCGGCGCTGACCCCGCCCGAGACCCTCCTGGTGGTGGTCCGGGACAAGGGCGCCTGGAACCTGGCCAACGCGTTCCTCAAGCCGGTCACCGGCCACGACCTGATGGTGACCTCGACGCAGGAGTTGTTCGGCCATTTCAACCGCCTCCGCCGGTTCTACGGCGAGGACGACCTGCGGGCGGTGGTCGCCGCTTCGATCAGCGCGGACGTGACCGGCCTTGACGCCCGGGAGGTAGCACCCAGCCGGCACGAACTAGTGTCCCGGGTGCTGGCCGCGACGAAGGTGTGAGGGCCGTGCCGATCCACTCCCTCGCACTCTGCCTCGACGCGCCTATGCAGTCCTGGGGCACCCGATCCCGCAACAACATCCGCGACACCGGTCGGGAACCCACCAAGTCCGGGGTAGTCGGCCTGCTCGCCGCCGCTCTCGGCATACCCCGCGACGACGCGTCGTCCCTCCTCGAGCTGGCCAACCTGCGGATGGGTGTCCGGGTCGACCGGGAGGGCATCCTGGAACGGGACTACCACGTCACCCAGAACGTGCCGACGACAACGGGCAGCGGGCACCGCACGGCCCTCAGCCACCGGTACTACCTCGCCGACGCGATCTACCTGGTCGTGCTCGAAGGCCAGGACTCCGCCCGGCTCGCCCAGATCCAGGACGCCCTACGGGCCCCGGTCTGGCCGCTGTTCCTCGGCCGCCGGGCCTTCCCGCCGGCCCGGCCACTGGTCACCAACGGCCGTCATGAGGAGGCCGATACCGGCCTCGGACTTACCGACCAGTCCCTGGAGGAAGCCCTCACCACCCATCCGTGGCTGGAGAACCGGACCGAAGTCCGGGCTGCCGAGCTGAGGAACGCGGGCCGGACTCCGTTGCGGACCGTAGTCGACTGCTGTCCGACGGATCCCGCTGCCGAGCTGCGGATGGACGTTCCTTTGTCGTTCGCGTCGCACGACCGCCGGTACACCGCGCGCACGGTCCGGACCGGAACCGTATCGCTAACCGACGAACTGATCACCATCGCGAAGGAAACCTCGTGTACCTGAGCAAGCTCACGGTCAACGTGTACTCGCGCGACTTCCGCCGAGACCACGCCGACCTCCGGCAGATGCACCGAACGGTAATGTCCGGGTACCCCGACCTACCCGATGACACTCCGGCCCGGCAGGCGAAGTCCGTCCTATGGCGACTCGACAGCGTCCATCGTGGTTTTACCCAATACGTTCAGAGCAGGGTCAAACCTGACTGGAGTCGCCTGTCAGGCGACTACCTCCTCGAACCGCCCCAGACGCGCAGCCTGCAACCACTACTCGACGCCATCACTCCCGGACGACGTTTCGCATTTCGGCTGGTCGGCAACCCAACCCGCAGCATCATCCACCAAGCGGGCCAGGACAGGCCACCCGCTGAGGAAGGCAAACGACCACGCGGCAAGCGGATCGCCCGACGCAAGCCCGAAGAGCAGATCGAGTGGCTGATCCGCAAGGGCGGGCAGCACGGCTTCGTGGTGCCAACCGCGTACAACGGACAGCCGGACGTGTCGCCCTCGCCGTGCCTCACCCAGACCGGACAGCTCCGCCCCGGCGACCGAGGACCAGTCACCATCGAGCCAGTTCGGTTCGAGGGGCACCTGATCGTCACGGACGCGGATACCTTTCGAGAGGCAGTGCGGCAAGGCATCGGCCATAGCAGAGCGTACGGCTGCGGCCTGATCAGCCTCGCCCCGGTCCGTACGCCCAGCTACTGAAGGCGCAGCGATCATGAAGAGCATTGAGCGGATAGGCAGGCACCCGACAACGCGGTCCACGGTTATCCGGCTCTTGGATGGTAGCCGGGCCTCGCCCGGTGGTGTCACGCTCGTCGCCGTCCGGGTCTTCTCCGTCGTATCGTCGCACCCGGCTCCGGTCCCGTTCTGCCGGTGACGTCGCCCGCGAGGGTAGGAGCCACGGGCGTTTCAAGGACACCGACGGCAAGTCGTCTGCCTCAGGTTTGGCGGCTGGCGGATCGCCTCATACGGAAACGGTCTGTTCGGTTGGATCCAGGGCAAGTCGCACGGGAGCATATCGATCGGCAGGCGCCCACTACGTCGCATGGTGGAGCCCGTCACCGTAGAGCTTGTCAGGGGCGCGGCCCGGGCTGGGGGTCGCGGGGGCTAGCGAGCGTCGCGTCGAGCTGGTGTGGCAGTGCGAAAGCGACTTGCGGCGCAGTGGCGTAGGCGGCGGGCTCGACTCTTCTGGTGACCATCAGCGGAACGACCCTCCAGGCACCGTCTCCGTCCACTCCGCATGCTGCCGCAGCCTCGCTCGGATACTGCCTGAGCTGCTCCGCCTTCTTGAGTAGCTTGGCGACATGGCCCGATCGGGGCCGCAAAAACTTGCCGACGTGCACGCGCAAGGTCACCGGGCTAAAGGCGGCGATCGGGTCCTTGACCTCGCAGAGCCACAGCCGCCGCGTGGCCGGATCGGCGATGAGAAGGTCAATCTCGCCGACAGGGCCAGCGATGCCCGCCTCAGTTAGTTGGTTCTGGGTGAATTGGAAGCGGTGCGGGAACCCCAGAGAGTCGACGATCGCTCGAACCTCGTGCTCCAACGCGATGTTGGACGCGTTTCGGTGCATCCCCATCGCTTGCGTGGCCTGCGGGGCGACCGAGGCATCGGGATAGGGAAGACGAGAACTACCGAAGTATGCGGCGTGCAGTCGCTGTGTTGCGAGGGCGACCCAGGGCATGATCCATACCTCCTGGTCGATGAGAGGTAGTGGTCGAAGCGGGATCCGGCTTTCGCGGCGCTCGACCTCGAGGTATTTACGGTCCCGCAACCCCGGCAGAGCGTCTGGGTTGAGCGTGAGGGTGTCGAGTGCGGCCCGGATCTGCTCCTCGGGAAGTCCCGACCAGGAGAACGCTTCAGTGATGAGATCCGTGACGCTGGTGACCGCGATGCCGTCGTCGTCGGTCGGCCAGTCCACGGCGACACCAAGGACGGCATGGACAGCGTCCACGCTTGCGGCGAGGTGATCGTCGACCGTGCGCAGGGAGGGCGGCAGGTCATCACGGGTCGGGCGGTAGTCGACAGGCGTCCGGTGGTTGTCTCGAAACGGTGGCCTACTGATCTCGTCCGGGATTGCAGATGGGATGGGCGCCGGTGCGCGGGTGCCGGCGGCGATTTCCTCGTCCCGCAGGGCTTGGTGGTATGCCTCGATGTCGACGCCCGGTAGTTGTCGGTCACCTTCGGGATCGTCTGTTGCCTGGACGGCGAACGTTCCGTCTGCCAAGACGTCGATGCGCAGGTCGTGCAACTGCAGTTCGTAGCTGTGGTCGAGGCTGGTCACGGTGAGCAGAAATTCAGTCAGGGCTGTGAGTTCGGCGGCGGCCATCGCGTCGGCGCGACGTTCACCGCAGGGCCGCTGCGCCAGCGCGAACTCGAAGAGGATTTCCGCTGCGCGGACGCTCATCATGGCCTCATTGTCGCGGGCCAGGTGATGCCAGTTGCCTGCCCACGGGCGGGTAAGCGCGTACGCGACCTGGCGAGTGAGCTGGAAGTGGCTGGCGTGCACTGCGTTGAGCCGGATCGCCAACTGGCGTAGCAGGCCGGGTTCGACGCTGGTGAGCTGATCGCTCAGCTGCTGTTCGATGGTAGGAATTAGCTGGTGCTGGCACAGCTCGTGAGCCTCTTCACCCGTGAAGGTTCCCGCGATTCTCTGATGGTGGATGAGGTCAAAAACGCGGTGCAGAGCACGCGCTCGCACGGCCTCAGTTCGAGGCAGTGTGTCGACGGGCGCCATCCGCGGCAGGCTTTCGGCGCGGATGAAGAACGTGATGATCGGGCCAGTCGTCTCCCATCCATGCAGGAAGACCTCCGCTGACGGGCCCGAGCTTTCGCCGCGCTCGACGCGAACTTGGCGGATGATCTCGTGCAGGGCGGCTCCCACAGTGTGGTGTCCGGTCCTACCATCGCCGAGAAACTCCTCCAGCACGCCCACGCCGAACCCGATCTCCACCACGGCATGCTTGGGTGCGAAAGCGACGCGGACCCAAGGATCGTTCTCGCTCCCGCTGGGGCCGTTGCCAATGAGCCGCAGGACGATCCGCAGCGGGACACCATCGGCAAGGCGTGCATGCCCAGCAGTATCCGGGTGACCGGACAGGCTGTGGCGGATGCCGTCGGCCATCCCGAACATCGTGTCCGGATCCAAGCCGAACGCCTGTCCGTCGGAGGCATCGAGCTGGATGATGACCGGCGGATCGACCCCGACTATAGCCATGTCGGCGTCCGACTTGGTGAACAGGTCCGCGCCGACTGGCGGTATGAGGCGGCCTACCGGCCAATCGTGGTGCGGGGGCATCCCGACCGCGGTCAGGACCGCGTCGACGGGTTCCCAAGCGGCGGCGTTGTCCCAGGTGACGTCATGATTATCGGGAACCACATGGAGGACCGTGCCGTGCTCGGCCGGAACGGGACCGAGCCGGCCGTGCCGCCGCCACGCCGCCCACACGTCGAGCAGATCGACGAACTCGACCCGCTCGAAGCCGTTATGACGGCCGAGGTCCTCGAGAAAGTGTTCCACGGTGCTCCAGTCGCCGCCGGTATCGGCAAGGATTTCCACCAGCTCGTCGACGTGGACGAGGACCGAGTCGGTCACGGCTTGGAATCCGAGCGACAGCGGCCCGCCGAATACCACCACCTTCACCGTGTCCGCGTCGGTCCGGTCCTGGCGACCGTTTGCGTACTCGCGGAGCCGGCCGGCCGCCTCGTCGAGGGCCTCGCTCAGGGTGGGCGGGGTAAGCGCGCTGGTGACCGTGAACAACGTCCGTGGCCCCGCTACGAAGGGTATCCCCGGCGACGGGAGTTCCGTGGACCGGTCCACAACCCTCCTCGAGAAGAGGTCGGTGGCATGCACCAGGGTCAGCGCTTGAATCCGATGCCGTGCCAGAGGTCGACTGCCAGCGCGGCGCAGGATCGCCTCACCAGCGGCGATCAGCGCATCCAGTGTCAGAGTCGTCGGGACCCCGATCGTGGCCTGCGCGCTACGGACGAAAAGCACCGCTCCCAGCGGCGGGGTGAACGCCGACACCCGGACCTGCACCTTGTGGGCGTCGCAGGTTAACCACGCGAGTGCCGCCGCAGCGCGTTGCGGGTTGCTGCATTGCTGCGTGATCTCGGCGGGCGCAAGTGCCTGCACCTCGGCGGCTGCTTCGATCTGCGCAGCGCTGATCACCGGTATCGACACCGTCCCAACACTGTCCTGCCCGGACTCCGGCCAGGACAGCGCGAGGCGCGCTATCGATCGGTGGCTGTAGGCGAGAATAACCTCCATGGCGTCGGTGAAACTGAACCCAAAGGTCTGAAGGACGTCCTCGTCGACTGCTCGGGCGGTCACAGCCAGGCGTCGCAGCGTCAGCGTGGGGTGCTCGTGATCGCCGGGGTGGACGCGCCAGCGGCGAGCACCGACGTTGAAGCCGACGCGACGGCGAGGATCATTCGGCAGCCGTAATGCCATTACTGGCCGGTCCGGCAAGGCATGCAACGCGGCTGCGGCGAGCTGATCCACATGCTCAGCGGCGGCGATGACGTCGCCGCGAGGCGGCCGACGCAGGCTCCGGAGCCACAACGGGGCAAGGTGCGCCGCCCACGGTGCCGCGCCGGGCGCGTCCATCGCCGCACCGAGGACCGCGCGCAAGGACGCCGCAGTGAACGGCGCCAAGGCAGCGTCGACGACCGACCAGCGGATCTGCTGCCGCACCGCGCGCTGGCGCTGTCGACCATCGCGTCGCTTCTGGATCATGTCAGCATCTTTACGTTTCGCCATCGAATTCTCGACTACATTCGGCTCGCGGCTACCGAGACTCGCGAGGTTCTTCACGATGTCCGGTCCCATTGCGCCGCCCGTACCACGAAATTGCGGTAGCCATTTCGCCTGGTAGCGTTGGCCGCCGCCTTCTTCAAGGCGCCCGCGCGAGTGGTCCGGCAGCAGGCACGCCAGTTTCCCGGTTGCGGGCTGCTTCCCGCCCATGCGGGGTACGGGATCACCACGACGTCCGTGCCCTTCGGTGACCACCGCACCCCCGCTCGCCATCTCTGCCCGGCGATGTCCGCGCAACCGCGGCGTTCAGGACCGCAGAACAGGCCCCACACGCCCACTGCTGACACTCATGCCAGGGGATGGGACTCGTTCGTCAGGGCCGCCAACGCGGCGGCGACCTCCTGCAGACTCGCCCGGACATACGTGGTGGTCGTACCGGCATCACCGCCACTGTCGGCATGACCGGCGTAGGCACGGGCCACCGCGTAGCCGAAGTTCCGCTCCACCCACGTCAACGTCGTGTGCCGCAACCAGTGGGTGCTGATCTGCTGCACCCACACCCACGGCAGATGCTCACCGATCCGCACCCACAGATGGTCGTACCGCCGGTACGTGATCGGCTGCCCGTTGCGATACCGCAGCAACTGGCCCCGCGCCGGAGCATGACGCTCCTCCGCGTGCCGCTGCAGATGCCGCATCAGCGTCGGCGAGACCGGCTGCCACCGCACCGTGTCGCCCTTCTCCCGCAACAGGATCAGACACTGGTCCGGATCCAGATCCACCGGACGCAACGCCAACGCCCCACCCCGCCGGCACGCCGTCTCGGTGTGCAACCGCAACAACAGGCTGTCCAACACCGGATCATCACCCGTACCCGCCGCGACCGCGTTGATCTCCGCCAACCGGGCATCGGCCACCGCCCGCCTGGTGCTCGCCAACCGCCGCGGCTTGGCCACCTTCAGCGCCGGATTGTCCGCCGCCGCGATGAACCCGTCCGCCACCGCCCGCTTGTACAGACACCGCAACGCCGCGATCAGATGCTCCGCCGCACTCCGCCCACCCCGCGCATTGCGACGCGCCACCACATGCGTCTTGACGTACTCCGCCAGCCACTCGATCTCTGACGGGCACGGCTCATCCAACCGCCGCTGCCCCCAGTGCTCCACCACCCGCTTCCAGTACGACCCGTACGCCCGCCGCGTGCCCGCGGTCACCGCCGCCGACACCACCGGCACGTACTCCGCGAACGTCGGCGCCACCGGCCGCACCGCCGCCGCCTCCACCAGATCAGCCGGCGAGATCCCCATCCGCGCCAACAACAACCGGGCCGCGTCCAGCTCCGCCCGCCCCACCGCACCATCAGTCACGGCCGACCACCACCCAGGACAGCAGCGTGCACGGGGACGACCATCGCGTCCACGGCCGCCGGAGGGTGCACCACCAACAACTCATCCGCAGGACAGGCCGCCAGCAGCACCCGGTCGCCCGCCGTCAACCCGCACCACTGCCGCACCGCCGCCGGCAGCCGCAGATGACCCTGACCGGCCACCGTGAACACACCCTGCCGATCCGCACGGAACACCACCAGACCGGCACCCTCATGGATGTGCAGCCGGGTACCCGGCACCCAACCGAGCGCCCGAACGACCCCACTGTCGGCGATCCGACCACTGGCATCCAGCGCCGCGACCCCATAGACCAGAGTGCCGACACGAGGAGAAGGAAGATCCGCAAGCGGCAACGGCCGACGACGAAGACCCCCGTCAGACCGACCACCCGGTTTGCCCCGGCCCGCCAGCACAACCGGCGGGACGACAGGAGCGACCACAACGTCAGCCACGCCGACCACCCCCGCCCGAAGCGGGACCGGCCGACGTCGACACGGAGATCAGAATGGTGTGGTCAAGCGCGCTTGACCACCAGTACGTCGTAGACAGCAGGGATGCTGCAAAAGTGTGTCCGAGGGGGGACTTGAACCCCCACGCCCTATACGGGCACTAGCACCTCAAGCTAGCGCGTCTGCCATTCCGCCACCCGGACCTGCTCGTTCAGCCTACCGCGTCGGCCCCGGCGGCTTTCACCCCGGTCAGCCGCCCTGGCGGGCCGCACGGGGCATTACTGTACACGGCCCGTATGGATCATGCACATCGCCGCCCGACCCACCGGCGGGAGCCGGATCATCGCAGCTCAGAACGCGGCTGTGGCGGGTGGGTAGCGTCCGGACCCGCTCAGACGGCAGCATTGCTGGCGTGTCCGCACCCTCACCCCTCGCCGCAGTCCAGCGCCGGGCCCTCGCCCTGCGTTCCGCCGGTGACCTGTCGGAGGCCCGCCGGTTACTCACCGACGCGATCGCCTCGGCCCGTCCCGCGTACGGTGAGGACCACCCGGAGATCATGGGCACCGCGCACCTGCTCGCGAGGTTGCACCGGGAGGCCGACGAACCGGCCGCCGCCCGGCGGGTGTTGGAGGAGGCCTACGCGGCCGGCGAGCGGCGGTGGAGTCCAGCCGACCCGTTGATGCTCGCCCTGGCCTTCGATCTGGCCGGGGTCGCCGAGGAGTTGGGCAACCGGCACGAGGCCCGCCGCAACTACACCCGCGTCGCCACCGCCGGACCCGCCGCGCTCGGCGAGCAGCATCCCGCCGTACGCACCGCCCGTCAGTATCTCGGCATCCCCGGGGGTCAACCGCAGCCGCCCTCCCCCGCGCCACCGGCCGTCCCCCCGGCGGCTCCGCCATCGGCACCTCCCGGGTACGCCCCGGCGGCGGCCCCCCACCAGGGATACCGGCCCACCCCGACGCCCCGGCCCGAGTCTGCGCCACCGTCGCCCCATCCTGTCTCCGCGCCCCCCACCCCCGCCGCCCCGGGCCCACCGGCCCCGGCTGGACCAGCACCCTCCTCGGGCCAGCCCGCCCCTGCCGGCCAGCCGGTACGCCCGACGGCACCACGGCCGGGCCCCGCCCCGGACACCGAGCCCCGGGTCCCACTGCCCCGGCAGATGTACGGGGTCCAGCCCACCCACCGGCCCGGCGCACCCCGCCCCCACCCGGCCTCCCCCGCCCCCCGGCCGCACCCGGCCTCCCCTGCACCGCAGTCGGGGCCACCGGCGGCACCGCCGGGCCCGCCACCCGCCGCCCACCCGGGGCCGGACGCCATCGCGGCGGCGGCACCACCGCAACGGCACCCGTCGTCCCCCGATCCGGTCTCCGGTGGTGCACCGCCGACGTCGCCCTGGGCGCCCCCGCGCCTCCAGCGGCCGCCCCACCCGTCGTCACCGGTCCCGCCGGGAGAGCCCGCCCAACCGGCTGCTCCCCTGGCCGTACCGCACCCTGGGCCGCCGGCCACGATGCCACCCGGTCCACCGGCCCACCACGGGCAGCCGGTCCCCATCCCCGCCGGGCCGCCCACCGACCCCGGCCAGCCGACCGTGCCACCGGCCGGGGCACCCATCCGGCACGGCCAGCCGACCGCCATTGCACCCGTGACCACCATCGCCGGGTCGGTACGCCCCCTCCCCGCCGCCGAGCCGCCCACCCGGGCCGAGCCGCCCGGCGGGCCATCGGCCGGCACACCGGAACAGCCGACCGGGCCCGTCGACGTCTCCACGTCCCGCCGCCCCACGGAGCAGCGGCCCGGGCCAGCCCCGACCGGGGACCGCACCACGTCGGGCTCTGCACCCGCCCACGCACCGGTGGCGAACCCGGCCGCGGCACCCGGCTCCGCCGTGGCAGCCGACTCGGTGGCGGCAGCCGACTCGGTGGCGGCTCCGGCAGCTCCACCCGCACCGGGCGCCGCCGCGACCCCGTCCGCGCCGGGTTGGGACCGGCCGACGGTACGGGTCCAGCAGATCGGCCCTCTGCTGGCGGAACCACACAGCGACACCGGCCAGGCCCCGACGGTAACCGCAGCCGACGACACGGCACGCGGGTCTGCCTCCGCCGCCCCACCCGACCCGGCACCCACCCCAGCCGTCGACCACACGACAGGTCCGGCGTCCACGGCGGGGCCCGGCTTCGCAGCCCAGCCACCGCCGACAGCGACCGTGCCCTCCCCTGCGGATCTCCCGCCGGCGTCGGCGCACTCCTCACCACCGGTACCACCACGGACGGCACCAGGTCCCGCGTCGCCCCCACCCGCAGCCGCACCGCCGCCGGCCACGGTCACCCCGCCGGCCACGGTCACCCCGCCGGCAGCGGTACCGCCGTCGTCGCCACCGCAGGCCGGGCGGGATGCCGTCCCGGCCGATGCCCCCGATTCGCGGGGCTCCGCCGGGGGCACGCCCGTCCCGGCCTGGACCGCCGGGCACCCCGCAGGTCTCGGCGGACCAGACGAGGACGACGATGCCCCCGCCGACGGCCCGAACTGGGGCGACGTGGCATCGGGGCGGTCGCTCACCCTGCCGCTGGCTCCGATGACCGAGCAGGTTCCCCAGCCGCCATCGACGACGGCACGGACCGCCGTACGGCCACCCGACACGGGACCAACCCCCGGCGCACCGTCGGCACCGGCAACCGGGCGGGGCTTCGAACCGCCACCGCCACCGCCACCGGCATCACCGCCACCGCCACCAGCGGCACCGCCGTCACCGCCAGCGGCACCGGCATCCCCACCGGCGGCGGACAGTGTGCAGGAACTCGGGCCACCGACCGTCCCCGGGCCGACGCGGCAGGTGGTCCCGCAGTCCGGGCCGCAGGCACCGGCACAGGCGGGTGCACCGACCGGCCCCGGTTCGTCAGCCGGGTACGACGGTGGACGTGGCACCGACCGGGGCGTACCGCCGGAGGTGGAGGAGACGGGTTATCCGGAGCTGACGCCGTCGTACCCGGCACGGGACGGACGCCCGCGACGGCGGGGCCGGACGGTGGCCGTGGTGGTCGGGGTGGTGGTGCTGGCCGTCGGAGGCACGATCGGGGCGGTGACCCTGAGCCGGGACGCGGACGGGCCGCAGCGGTCGACCGGCGCCGCGCCCAGGGAGACGGCGGGGCCGCCCCCGGCCGACCTGAAGTTGCGCGACGACGCCGCCACCATCACGGTCACCTGGTCCGATCCGAGCAACGGGTCGGTGCCGTTCATGGTCGCGGGTGGACGCACCGGTCGGGCGCTCGGGGTGATGGCCACCGTCGACCCCGGACAGACCAGCTTCACGGTCAACGGGCTGAACGCCGAGGTGAACTACTGCTTCACGGTGCTGGCGGTCTACTCGACGGACGCGTTCGCCACCTCCGGTCAGGTCTGCACCGACCGGGTCCGACCGTCGCCGAGCGGCTGACCGGGCGACGGCGACCGGCACCGCGACGGCACGTCACCCCGGCATCCCGGCACGCTGGGTGTCCGAATCGGAACGGTACGGGTTTCGTCGTCCCGGAGTGGCCCCTATGATGGCCCACGGTTCAGGCGCGGGCGTCCGGCACCCGGCACGCCGCCCCGGGCCACCGGACGGAGGGCAGCCCGCTGTGGCCAGCATCGACGACGCCCCGAGCGCCGACGCCGGCACGTCCCGCCGACGTTCCCGGTTACGCGGTGGGCTGGTCACGGTCGGCACGGTGACCGCGTTGGTGGCGGCGTTGGGGCTCACCCTGCTCGGCCGGGGTGCCGCCGAGGACGCGTTGGCCAGCTTCGACGCCAGCAGTTGGTTGTGGAGCAGCACCCGCGGCGAGTTGGCCCGGGTCAACGGGATCACCGCCCGGGTGGACACCCGCAAGGAGGTCCCCGGGGCCCGGCAGCATCAGGTGCAGGTCACCCAGACCGACCGGTTGCTGATCCTGCGGGACCTGGAGACCGGTCAGGTCAGCGCGCTCGACCTGGCCACCCTCCAGATCACCGCGACCACCCCCACCACACCGGGTCTCGGCGTCAACGTGGTGCTGCACGACGACGCCGCGTTCGTGGTGGACGCGGTGCGGGGGGTGGTACGCCAACTCGACCCCCGTTCGCTGGTGCCGGTGGGTGAGCCGGTGCTCTTTCCGCCGGGCATCACGGCCGGCGCGTTCGACGGTCGGGGCCGGCTGTGGATCGCGGTACCGACGGAGGGCACCGTCGCAGCGGTCACCCCCGCCGCGCTGCCGTCCGGCCCGGTGTCGGGGGCGGCCGACGGTCGGGGTCCGCAACGGGTGGAGACCCGTCCGGTGGCCGAACCGAACCACGAGTTGGCCCTGTCCACGCTGGACGACGGGGTGGCGGTGCTGGATCGGACCACCGGCACGTTGGTGACGGTCCGGGCCGGGCAGACCCGGCGTACCGTGCTCGGGGACGCCGCGGGTGGCGCGGTGCCGGCGCGGACCAGCGGCCCGGTGGTGCCGGTGACGATCGGCGGTGACCGGCGGGTGCTCGCGGTCGGTGACGGCCGGGTGGTCACCCGGTTCGTCGTGCCGGGCAGCGGCGACCGGGTCGGGCCGGCCGTCGCCTGGGCCGGCCGGTTCTACTGCGCCGACGGGGTCACCGGCGCGGTCTACGCCTTCGACGGCGACGGGCGGCTGGTGGAGACCATCCGCCCCGGCCGGGCCGCCGGCCCGTGGGAGCTGGAGGTGCGGGAGAACCACCTGTTCATCAACGCCCCCGGTGCGGCCACCGCCCGGGTGGTCGACGACGCGCACCGGGTGCGCACCGTCGACAAGTACGCCAACGACGTGCTGGGCGGGGACCCGCCGCCGGACCCGCCCCCGCCGCCTCCGCCGCCGAAACCACGGGTGGGCAAGCCCGGTGCGCCCCGGCAGGTCACCGCCACCGCCGGTGACGCGCGGGCCCGGGTCGCCTGGCGACCGGCCGCCGCGAACGGTGCGGCCGTCCTGCGGTACGTGGTGGAGGGCGCCGGCCAACGTCACGAGGTGGGGGCGAACCAGCGGGCCGTGGAGATCACCGAACTGACCAACGGCGCGACGTACACGTTCTCGGTGCACGCGGTGAACGCGAAGGGCGACGGCCCCGCCCGGCGCAGCAACCCGGTGACCCCGACGTCGGCGGTGCCCGACCCGCCGACCGAGGTCACCGCGCAGGCCCGCGCCGACGGGACCGTGCTGGTGCGGTGGCCGGCCGCCGACGGGCAGGGCAACCGCATCGCCCGGTACGTGGTCACCGCGACCTCGGCCGGCGCGAACGCCCCGGTCGGCGAGTCGCGCCGTACGGAGCTGGTGGTGCCGGCCGGCGAGTTGACGTACGGCACGCAGTACGCGTTCACGGTGACCTCGGTCAACGACCGGGGTGCCGCCTCGGCGGCCTCCCCGATCAGTGCCACTGTGGTGCCGTTCGCCGCTCCGGGGCAGCCGGTGGACCTGCGGGCGGCCACGGTGGCCGACCGGCCGGGCACGATCGCGGTGCGGTGGTCCCCGGCGGCGGCGAACGGCCGGCCGGTGAGCCGCTACCAGGTCGACGTGGGCGGGCGGACCAGCGAGGTGACCGACACCGCCACGACGGTCAGCGGGCTGGACGACGGGCAGAACGTGATGGTCCGGGTGAAGGCGGTCAACGAGGCCGGACCGGGGCCGGAGGTCACCGCGACCGCGCGGACGGTGGCGGTGCCCCGGGTGACGGTGACCGGTTCCTCGGCGGAGGCGACGTCGGTGACGGTGACGTTCACCGTGGACGCCGGTGGCGGGGAGCCGACCTGCACCGCCGCCACCGGGGGGAAGAGCGCCACGGGCAGCTGCGCCAGCCTGCGGGTGACCGGCCTGACCCCGGGTACGGCGTACACGGTGACGGTCACGGCCAGCAACGCCGCCGGCCGGGGCACGGCCACCCGGGCGCAGGGCACCGACCCGCTCTACGGGGTGGCGACCTGCGTCAACGGGCCGGACGGCGACCAACGCACCTACTGCGACCGCGAGGTGGACGGTCGCAACGGCAACGAGGTCTTCTCGGTGCCCCGGCAGGACAACGACAAACAGGTCGGTTGGGCGAAGCCGGGCACCCGGCTGCGGGCGTACTGTCGGCGGCAGGGCGAGAACGTCGACTCCTGGATCTACAACGACCAGAAGCAGTCCACCTGGTGGGTCCGGGTCGACTACCAGGGCCGCAACTACATTCCCTGGGCCTGGCTCAACCTGGCCGGCGGTGACGACATCGCCGTGCTGCCCACCTGTTGACCAGCGTCGCCGCAGCCGAGGAGCATCCCGCCGTCGTGAACGACACTCCCGCACCGTTGAGCCAGCCGGAGGTCCAGGGTTTCGCCGCCCTGGCCGCCCGGCTGGCGGAGAACGTCAACGCGGTCGTGCTGGGCAAGCCGGAGGTGGTGCGGTTGGCGTTGACCGCACTGTTCGCCCAGGGGCACGTGCTGCTGGAGGACGTGCCGGGGGTGGGCAAGACCACCCTGGCGCGGGCGGTGGCGGCGACGGTGCAGGGCCAGTGGCGGCGTATCCAGTTCACCCCGGACCTGCTGCCCTCGGACGTCTCCGGGGTGACGATCTTCAACCAGGCCACCCGGGGTTTCGAGTTCCACCCGGGGCCGGTGTTCGCCAACATCGTCATCGCCGACGAGATCAACCGGGCCTCCCCCAAGACCCAGTCGGCGCTGCTGGAGGTGATGGAGGAGCGGACGGTCACGGTGGACGGGGTCCGGCACCCGGTGCCGCAGCCGTTCCTGGTGGTCGCCACCCAGAACCCGGTGGAGATGGACGGCACGTACCGGCTGCCCGAGGCCCAGCTGGACCGGTTCCTGGTGAAGCTGTCGGTGGGGTACCCCGACGAAGCGGTGGAGGTGGAGGTGCTACGCGGGGCGACGGTCCGCTCCCCCGACTCGCTGCAACCGGTCACCGACACGGCGACCGTCGGGGAGATGGTCCGGATGGCCCGCCGGGTGCACATCGCCGAACCCCTCTACGGGTACGCCGTCCGGCTGGCCACGGCGACCCGCCAGCACCCGCAGGTCCGGGTGGGGGTCAGCCCCCGGGGGGTGATCGCGTTGACCCGGGCGGCGTGCGCGTACGCGCTGATCGACGGCCGGGGGTGGATCATGCCGGAGGACCTGAAGGCGCTCGTCGAGCCGGTCTTCGCCCACCGGCTGCTGCTCACCGCCGACGCGCAGGTGCGCGGGGTGACCGCCGCCGAGGTGCTGCGTCAGGCGGTGGCGTCGGTGCCGGTGCCGCTGCCGTCGGGCCAGTCGAACCCGACGCACGGCTGACCGGACCGGGATGGGACTCACCACCCGGGGCACCGGGCTGCTCGTCGCCGCAGCCGCGCTGCTCGGCACGGGGTGGCGGTTCGGTTATCCGGAGCTGACCGTGTTGGGGGCCGCGGGCGCGGTGGCGGTCGGGCAGGCGGTGCTGGGCGCGGCCCGCAGCCCCCGGCTGACGGTGCACCGGGTGGCCGATCCGGACCGGGTGGCCGTGGGCGAGCCGGCCCGGATGACGCTGGCGGTGCGCAACACCGGACGGTTGCGGGTGACCAGCCTGCTGGCCGAGGACCGCTGCGCGGGCCGCCCGGTGCCGGTGCCGTTGCTGCGCCTGCGCCCCGGTCGGGACACCACCTGCGGGTACGACGTGCCGACCCGTCGACGCGGGGTGCTGCCGGTGGGCCCGTTGCGGGTGACCCGCCGCGACCCGCTGGGCCTGTGCGCGGCGACCCGGGCGTACGGGCCGGCGGCGGTGGTCCGGGTGCATCCCCGGGTGCACCCGTTGGTGGCGGTGCCGACCGGGGCGGGGCGCAGCCTGGACGGCCGGGTGGACGGGGTGCCGCACGGGTCGATCACCTTCGACTCGTTGCGCGAGTACGTGGTGGGCGACGAGTTGCGCCGGGTGCACTGGCGGACCAGCGCCCGGGTGGGTGAGTTGATGGTGCGGGAGAACGTGGACACGTCGCTGCCCCGGATCGTGGTGCTGTTGGACAACCGGTCGGCCGCCCACCCGGACCGGGTCGGCGGGGCGGCCGGGTCGTTCGAGGCGGCCTGCGAGGCGGCGGCGTCGCTGGTGGTGGCCGCGTTCCGCCAGGACCTGCCGGTGGTGCTGCTGCTGGTGGACCCGGCCGACGACCGGACGGCTGACCCGCCGCTGGACCGGCTGGCCGCGGTGACCCTGACCGACCCCTCGGGCCGGGGGCCCGACGGCCCCACGGTGGGCGGTGACCGCGACGGCGGGGTGCTGGGTTCGACGCTGACCGGGCTGCGCGGGGACCGCCCCGGCGACACCCTGGTCTTCCTCACCGGCCCCGGTGGCCGCGACGACGTGGGGCGGGTGGGCGCGCTGCGGGGGGCGTACCCGTCGGTGCTGGTGGGGGTGCTGGGGGCGGCCGGGCCGACGCCGAGCGCGGCCGGGCCGGTGGTGCTCGACGCGGTCGACGGCGTGGCGTTCGCCGCCGCGTGGGACGCGGTGCGCCGGTGGTGACGGTGACCGGACCGCACGACGGGCCCACCCGCCGACCCCGCCCGGACCGTCCGGAGGCACACAGCGGCGGCCCGGCCGCCGACGGGGCGGACCGCCCGGTGGCCGACGGCGACGGCCCGGCCGCCGACGGAACGGTCGGCAGCGGCCCGGTCGGCGACGGCCCGGCCGCCGACGGAACGGTAGGCGACGGAACGGTAGGCGACGGAACGGGCCGCGTGGTGGGCGACGGCGGGCCGGCCGGCGACGGGCGGGGCGGGGCGACGGGACGGGTCACCGGGCGGGTGCTCCGGGCCGCCGTGGTGCCGACGACGCTGGTCGCCGCCATCGGCCTGGCCGCGGTGGTGCTCAACCGGGTGTACGACGGTGACCTGCTGATCCGGCTGGTGTGCGGCGCGGCCCTGGGCGCGGTGCTGGTCAGCGTGGCCGCCCGCCGGTTGCCGTCCTGGCTGGTGGCGCCGCTGTCGGTGGCCGTCATGTTCGGCGCGACGGCCTGGTCGGTGCGGCTCGCCGCCGACCGGGCCGACCTGCCGGGCGGTTTCCTCGACGTGGCCGCCGACGCCGCCGGTAACGCGGTGCCCCGGTTGCTCACCGCGATGATCCCGGTCGAGCCGACACCGGACACGGTGCTGGTGCCGGTGGTCGCCGCCTGGTTGGCCGGGCTGGCCGGCGCCGAGGTGGCGCTGCGGGCCGGCCGGGTGCTGCTCGGCTTCCTACCGGCCACGTCGCTCTATGTCGGGGCCGTCTGCGTGGTCGGCCCCAACGCGGGGCCGGCGATCTGGCCGACGGTGGCCTTCGCCGGGCTGGTCGCGGTCGCCCTGGCCGGCGCACGCGCCCCCGGGCCGGACCCGACCGTCGGGCTGCCACCGGCGGTGCGGGTCACGGTACGGGTCAGGGCGACTGCGGTCTCCGCCGCCGGGGTGGCGGTGGTGGTCGGGCTGGCCGCCCTGCTCGGTCCGGTCCTGGCCGGGTGGGTCGACCACCGGCCGGTGGATCCGCGTCGCTTCGTGCCACCGCCCCGGGTGGAGTCGCTCGACGAGAACCCGCTGATCCGGATCTCCGGGTGGGCGTTGGACCCGCAGCGCAAACTGCTCGACGTGTCGACCCTGGCCCCGGACGGTGGGCCCACCACGATCCGGTTGGCGGTGCTCAGCGACTACGACGGGGTCACCTGGCGGGTCGGCGCGACCTACCGCACCGCCGGGCGGGTCCTGCCCGAGGGCAGCCCCGGGCCGGGGGTGGTGGACACCGTCCGGCAGGAGATCACCGTGGCCGGGTTGACCGGCCGGCTGCTGCCTGCGGTCGCCACCCCCAGGTCGGTCGACGGCGCGCGGGTGGCGTACGACCCGGAGAGCGGGACGCTGATCCGACCGGAGGGGCTGGTGCCGGGGTTGACGTACACGGTCACCTCGGCCCGGGAGCGGCCGGAGGCGAACCTGCTCGGCACCGCCGACGTACCGGCCGGTGCGGAGGTGGCCCGGGTGCTGCGGGTCGCCGACGGGGCACCGGAGCCGTTGCGCCGGCTCGCCGCCCAACTGGCCGAGGAGAACGGCGCACCGTACGCGCGGGCGGCAGCCGTGGAGCAGTTCCTCGCCGAGCACTACCGGCTGGTGGCGGACGCGCCGAGCGGGCACGCGTACCCGAATCTGGAGTTCTTCCTGTTCGGGCCGCGCGGTGGCGGCGGCCAGCGGGGCACCTCCGAGCAGTTCGCCGCCGCCTTCGCGGTGCTGGGCCGGTTGACCGGGCTGCCCACCCGGGTGGTGGTGGGGTTCACCGCCCGGGGGGACGGGCCGGTCCGGGCCGCCGACGCGTACGCCTGGCCGGAGGTGCTCTTCGCCGGGGTGGGTTGGGTGCCGTTCGACCCCCGGCCCCGCCCCGACAGCACGCCCCGCCCGATCGAGGAGGACTTCCGACCGGCCCCGCAGAGCCCGCCGCCGTCGGAGGTGCCCGAACCGACCCCGACCCCGCCGACCACCGCAGCGGCGGTGGCCGAACCGGGCCGCAGCACCGAGCAGCCCGGCGGGCGGACGCCGTTGCTGCTGGCTGCCGGTACCGGCGGGTTGCTGCTACCCGGGGCGGCCCTCGGGGTGCTGGCCTGGCGTCGTCGGGCGCTGACCCGCGCCCGGTTGAGCCGGGGTGACCCGGGGACGCGGGTCGGTGGCGCGTGGCGGCACACCACCGACGCGCTGCGGCTGTCAGGACGGCCGGTCGGCGGGGAGCTGTCCGCCACCGAGGTCGCCGACCGGGCCGGGCACGCCCTCGCCGAGGACACCGCCCGCGCCGGGGGTTCCCCTCCCGGCCCGGACACCGCCCGCGCCGAGCACCCGGGGCTGACCGAGTTGGCCGGGCTGCTCAACCAGGCGGCCTTCGCCCCGGGCACGCTGACCGACGCCCAGGCCGACCGGGCCGGGGACATCGCCGTGGCCTACGCGACGGCGCTGCGGGCGGCCCGCCCCGGCTGGCGGCGGTTGCTCTGGTCGGTACACCCCGGCCCGCTGCGGTGGACCCGCTGACGGCCCGACACGGCACCCCGCCCACGCGGTCGACCGGCCGCCACGCTCGCCGGGAGCGCCCCACCTCGGCACCCGGCAGCTGGTCGCCCGGACCCTCGCCCGCAGGCAGGTCCGGTGCCGGCCGGGTCCCCTGCGGCGGGAGCAGCGGCGGCCCCGGTGCGGCTACGCCGGGGGCGGGCCGGCGGCCCGCAGCCGGCGGACCAGTTTGCGCAGGCCCGCCTGCCAACCGTCCGGGTCCTCGGCGCGGCGCAGCGCGTACCCGGCGACCTCCGGGTGGGGCAGGATGAGGAAACGCTCCTCGGCCAACCCGGCGACCGCCGCGTCGGCGACCTGGTCGGGGGTGAGCACCGGGCCGGAGGCGGCGATCACCCGGGCGGCCAGGTGGCCGGTGGCCAGCCCGTCGGCGAGCATCGGGGTGTCCACCCCCTGCGGGCACAGGGCGCTGACCCGGATGCCCTGGTCCCGGTAGGTGATCGCCAACCACTCGGCCAGCCCGACCGCCGCGTGTTTGGTGGCCGTGTACGGGGCGTCGCCGACCGCCGTGAGCACCCCGGCCGCCGAGCAGGTGTGCAGCAGGTGGCCACCACCACGGGCCAGCATGCCGGGCAGCACGGCGCGGGCGGCGTACACGTGGGCCAGCACGTTGACCCGCCAGGCCCGCTCCCAGTCGGCGTCGGGGGCCTCGATGCCGACGCCGGTGGCCACGCCCGCGTTGGCGCAGAACAGGTCGATCCGGCCGTACCGTCGCTCGGTGTCGGCCACCAGGTCGCGGACCTGGCCCTCGTCGGCGGCGTCGACGGCGACCGCCCGGGCGACCGGGCCGACGGTCTCGGCCACCGCTGCCGTCGCCCGGGCGTCGAGGTCGGCCAGGACGACGGCGGCGGCCCCCTCGGCGGCGAAGCGGCGGGCCAGCGCGGCACCGATGCCACCCGCACCCCCGGTGATCACCACCACCCGGTCGGTCAGGTTCATCTCAGTCCCGTCCCGCCGGCTGCCCGCTGCCACGCTCGTCCGGCCCGCCCGCCGGGACCGGCGGCGGTCCCAGCCGGGCGATCAGGTCGCCCAGGGCGGCGGCCCCACCGGCGGCCAGTTCCGGGGTGGGCAGCAGGGCGAGCACCGGCACGTCCACCCCGGCGTCGGCGTAGCGGCGCACCTGCTCCGCGCAGTGTTCGGGCGAGCCGTGCAGGATCAGCGCGTCGACCAGCTCGTCCGGGACGGCTGCGGCGGCGGCCCGCCGTTCACCGGCGGCCCAGGCCGCCCAGACCGGCCCGAGCACCGGCTCCCGGCCGAGCCAACGGTGGAACTCCGCGTACGCGGGGACGGTGAGGTAGCTGGTGATCAGCCGCCGGCCGAGGGCGCGGGCGTGGCCGGCGTCCTCGGTGGGGCAGACGAAGATCCGGGCGACCACGTCGAAGCCCGGGCCACGACCGGTCAGCTCCGCGAGGACCCGGGGGACGTCGTCGGCGGCCAGCCAGTTGAGGATCACCCCGTCGGCCTCGGCGGCGGCGAGCCGCAGCATCCCCGGCCGCAGCGCGGCGAGCAGCACCGGGGGTGGGCTGGCCGGCGGGCGTTCCAGGGTGAACCGGCGCACCCGGAAGGTGTCGAACGCCCCGTCGACCGTCTCGCCCCGCAGGGCCGGCTTGAGGAACCGCAACAGGTCACGGGTACGCCGGAACGGCTCGGTGTACGGCACGCCGTTCCAGTCCCCCACCACCACCGGGGAGGACGCGCCGATGCCGAGGGCGAACCGGCCCGGGGCGGCCTCGGCCAGCGCCGCCGCGCTCATCGCCAGCAGGCCCGGCCCCCGGGTGAACGCCGGGGTGATCGCGGTGCCCAGCCGCAGGCCGGGTTGCCAGGCGGCGGCCAGCGCCAGCGGGGTGAACGCGTCGGTGCCGTTGACCTCGGACGACCACAGGTCGGTGAAACCGGCCCGTTCGACCGCCGCATAGCAGGCGGCGTGCTCGGCGAGCGGGACACCGGTCAGCGGCACCGTGAGGCCCCATCGGTTCGTCATCCGGTCGATGGTGCCCGCTCACCCCCGACGGAACAAGGGTGGATTGCCGCGTTGACCGTCCCCGGGACCGGCCAGGTTGCCTACCAACCCCTGGTGGGTTGGGCCGACGGCAGCTGCCGACGATCATGACGGGCGGCGAACAGGCCGCTCCGCTGCGGCGTACCGGGTCGGCGCAGGGCGCGACCTTCCTGGAGCTCTTCTTCGACCTGGTGTACGTCTTCGCGCTCACCCGCATCTCGTTCCGCGCCTTCGAGGATCTGGCCCTGGAGCCCGGCGGCACCACCGGCTGGTCCCCGGTGACCGGGGCGTCAAGACCCTGCTGCTGCTCGCGATCTGGACGATCTGGCAGGGCGTCGCCTGGACGACCAGCCGGTACGACCCGCACCACGGCTGGCTCCAGCTCGTGGTGATCGTCGCCCTGACCGGCAGCATGGTGATGGGGGTGGCGATCCCCCGCGCGTTCACCTCCGCCGGGCTGACGTTCGCGGTGGCGTACGTGGTGACGCAGGTGTTCCGCCCGGGGCTGCTGCTGGTGGCCCTCGGCAACCACGAGTACCGGCGGCTCAAGCTGCGCATGCTGCTGCGATCGGGTATGAGCTGACCATCGAGCATCCGCTCGCCGCCTCGGAGGCGGCCTGGGTGGTGCTGGTGGTGGGCTGCCCGGTGCTCTTCCTGCTCGGCCGGACCCGGTTCGAGTACGAGGTCTTCGGCCGGGTCTCGCCGTCCCGCTGGATCGCGGCCGCAGCCCTGGTGCTGCTCTTCCCCCTGCTGCTGCACGTGGCATCCCTGCTCTCCGCCACGGCGGTGATGGTGGTGCTCGGCGCGGTCGCGGCAGCCGACCCCCGCCGGGCCACCGACCCCTCTAACCCCGCACCCCTCTAACCCCACCCCCGCTTGAGTCCGGTGATCAAGAGGTTTGCGTCAAGTCTGATCATCAAGCTGACGCAAACCTCTTGATCACCGCGCGCAAACCTCTTGATCACCGGGCCGGGGACGGGGGCCGGGGGCGGGGGCGGGTTGTTCGGGGGGAGAGCGTGGGTTCTGTGGTGGTGGGGGGTCAGGTCTGGGTGGTGAGGGACAGGTGGGGGAAGGGGTGCGCGGTGATGATCCGCTGCTCGGCGGGAGTGAGCGGGGCGCGGCCGGTGGTCTTCCGGACCAGGGTGAGGCGGTCCCAGCCGAGCCCGGCCGGGACCGGCCGTCCCCCGGTGAACAGGTCGGCGATGACCCGCGCGGCGGCGGGGGTGAGCCACGGCTCGCGGTGCAGCGCCATCGCCAGGTCGAGCCCGTGCACGCCGACCTCCACCACGCGGGTCACCAGGAACTCGTACACCGTCATCGGGTCACCGTGGCGGGTACGGACGACCCGGTCAGCCGGCTGCGTCCGTACCGCCGCGTCGGTCGCCCGCCAGGCGGCGGTGAAGGCCGCCGCGGTCGCCACCGCTTCCGTGGACCCGCTCGGGGTGGCGGGACCGCGGGCCGCCCGCCGGGCGTCGGCGATCCGGTCGGCGTCGACCTGCGGGGTGAACTTCGCCGGGCCGAAGTAGCCGGCGGCGTCCACCTCGGCGCGCGGCGGCGCGGGCGCCGCGAGCATGTCGACCAGGCGTCCGGCACCCGTGCGGACGTGGGCGACGAGGTCCCGGACCGCCCAGGGCGGGCACGGGGTGGGCCGGTCCAGGTCCGCGTCGGTCAGCGTGGCCAGGACCACGGCCAGCCGGACGCACTCGGCACGGAACGCCGTACCGGCCAGGGGCACCAGGTGCCGGCCCCGGCCTCCGGTCAGCCCTTCCAGCGGGGCACCAGGCGGTGTACGGAGAGCAGCACCAGTGCGGCCACCACCCCGATGGTGCCGGCGATCCCGGCGGCGCTGCCGGCGTACCCGATGAACAGGGTGCGGCGGGTCAGCTCGTCCACCGGCACCTGCTGCTGGTCGAGCAGGCCGGACAGGGCCAGTCCGCAGCCGAGGACGGCGAGCAGGCCGCCGATGCCGAGCACGCTGGCGGCAACCCTGTGCGCGTCGTCCGGGGCGACCTGCGCCTGCTCGTGCTGGAACACCAGCAGGAGCAGGCCGGCCAGCGCCGCCCAGACGCCGACGACCAGGAACGCGGCGACCGCGTCGCTGGGCCGGTGCCAGCCGGCGGAGAGGGTGGCCACCCCGGCGACGGCCGCGTACGCGGTGCCGAGGAACGCCCCGAGGACACGCACCTTGGCCGGCAGCACCAGGATCAGCGCCAGCGCCACCGAGGCGGCGATGGTGGTGTGTCCACTGGGCAGGCTGTTGCCGACCGCGTCGCGTTGCGGGTCGATGCCGAGCGCGGGTCGGTCGATGACGTACTTGAGCACCTGGGTGGTGACGTTCGCCCCGGCGATCAGCAGGGTGGCCGAGATGGCGAGCGCCTTGCGGCCCCGGATCAGGGCGATGAAGAAGATCACCACCATGGCCGCCAGCAGGGAGACCACCGACATGGCGTTGAGGATCCGGTTGACCAGCCCGTCGATGCGGTCCTGGCCGATCCGGTTGCCGGTCAACGCGACCGTGTCGAGCCACTGCCCGGTCCCGGTGTGCACGGCGAACCGCCACACCAGCAGAAAGGCCGCCGTCTGGGCCAACGCCAGTACGACCAACCAGACCGCGGTCCAACCCCTTGCCGTCGCACGCACCCGCACACCGTAGCGGCATGCCCGGCACGTCGCTCGTGGGCCCACCGGGGCGACCCGGATACCTTGACACGGGACCACGGGAGGTGACGGTGACCGGCACACCGCAGCACGGACGATCGACCCGGCAGCCGCCGTCCGGGGACCCGCCGGCACCGCCGCCGCACGGGCCGTCCCAGCAGCCACGGGCCGGGGACCCGCCGGCACCGCCGCCGCACGGGCCGTCCCAGCAGCCACCGGCCGGGAACCCGGCGGCCGGGCGGTCCGCCGCCGCGCCCACGGCGACCGGACAGCGGACCACCGCACCACCGCCGGCCGGGGACCCGGCGGCACCCCACGAGCCGGCACCCCACGGACCGGCACCGCAGCCGCCGGAGCAGGTGGAGTCGTTGGCCGGTCTGCTCGGTGGGCGCGGGGGCGCGGTCGACGCGACCCTGCCGCCGGTGGCGTTCACCATCGGTTGGCTGGCCACCGGACGGTCGGTCGTCGGCGGGGTCGCCGTGGCCGTGCTGGCCGGTACGGCGGTGGCGCTGTGGCGGTGGCGGCGCGGGGACCGCCCCCGGGCGGTGCTGATCGGGTTGCTGGCGGTCTGCCTGGCCGCGGTAGTGGCGCTGCGCACCGGTCGGGCCGCCGACTTCTTCGCGGTGCAGGTCTTCTCCAACCTCGCCAGCGCGCTGGTCTGGATGGTGAGCATCGTGGTACGCCGGCCGCTGCTCGGGGTGGTCGTCGGGGCGGCGTTGCGCCAGCGCGGGCGGTGGCGGCGCGACCCGGCGCTGCTGCGGGCGTACGCGAGGGGCAGTTGGGTGTGGGCGGCCACCTACGTCGTGCGGGTGGCGGTGTTCCTGCCGCTGTGGCTGGGTGGGCAGGTGCTCGCGTTGACCGTGGCGCGGGTCGCGTTGACCTGGCCGCTGGTGGCGGCGGCGCTGACGGTGAGCTGGGTGGTGATCCGCCGGTCGCTGCCGGCCGGCCATCCGGGGCTGCGGCACCCGGCGGAACCCCGCTGAGGTGCTGCCGGGAGCGGATACGTTAATGGAGAGGCCGCCACGGGGGGAGCGGCCTCTCCGATCAACACGGTACTCCGTCAGGTGGCGTCGCGTTATCCCGCGCGCCCTCTTTTTTCACGGCCCTTTCCCGCCGGAGCGGGAAAGGGGATGGTGGGGTGGGCCGGCCGTTCCGCTGCGTCGGCCGGACGGTCGACCCACCCCCGGCCTGACCGTGGGAATCAGGCCGCCCGCCGACCGGGCGTCCGCTCCCCCGGGCCCGGTCGGCCTCCGGGTGGGCGGCGCCGCGCCACCCACCCGGCAGGGTCAACTCAGCCGTTCGGGAAGAGCATCCCGTAGTCCGCGTACGCCATGGCGATGTCGGACTGGGCCCAGAACCGGTGGTAGTTGAACGTCGGCTCGGGGCCGCCCTTGAGGTACGCGTCGACCTTCGGCCAGTCCGGGTCGTTCTTGTAGAACGACCGGATGTCCAGGAAGCTCTTGCCGGCGGCGATGGTGTCACCGTTGGGCATCTTCCCGGTCCAGCCCGGCGGCACGTAGAGGCCCTGGCCGTCAGCGGCGTTGTAGACGTCGTCGAAGCGCTTGTAGTCGCCGCGCGTCTCCGTCGTCGAGACACCCTTGCTGTCGCTGGCCGCCGAGAGCGCGTCCAGCAGGCCCTTGCCGGTGGCCTTCGCCTGCGTGTTGCCCGACTTGGCCGCGTACGCGATCAGGGTCCGGGCGAGGGAGCCGGTGACGCCGACGTCCTGGCCCGTGGAGCTGACCTCGACGTGCAGGCCGGTGTTGGACGCCGGGCTGCTCGGGTTCCAGTTGGCGGGCTGGCCCGTCCACTTCAGCTCGGACGGAACCGCCCAGTTGGTGCCCAGCTTGGTGTTGGCGATCGCCCACGGCACCCACTTGTCGAGCAGCGCCTTGGCCTTGGTGTTGCCGGTCTCCAGGTACAGCTCGGCGATGCGCTGCATCGACCAGACCTGCATGCCGAACCACTGGTTCGACGGCGGGTCGTTGTAGACCGGGTCGACGTCGTAGTACATGCCGTAGAAGGTGGCGGTGCCCGACGGCGGCTGGGCGTAGCTACCGTCCCAGCTGTTGGTGGCGCCACCGGCGATGCCGCCCTCGGCGGACTGGAGCCAGGTGTAGAACTCCAGCTGCCGGTCGAGGCTCTTCTGCCAGTCGCCGACCGCGGTCGGGGACTTCGGCTTGAGCTCGTTCACGTTGGTCATCGCCCAGGCCGCGAACGGGTTCTGGTAACCGAAGTGGCTGTGGCTGGAACCGATCCGCCAGGACCAGCCCGCGCTGGCGTCGTACGCGCCACCCCAGGCGTAGTACCAGGACAGCAGGTAGTGCGCCGAGTCCTTGCCGGTGCCGGCGGGGCAGGTGCTGGCCCCGACGCAGTTGCCGATCTTCTTGAAGTACTTGTCGTACATCGCGTACCGCAGGTAGTCGCCCATCTTGGCGGCCTTGGCCACGGTGGCCGCGACGTCGGCCTGCTTGCCCTGCGCCTTGGCCCAGGTCAGCGCCCAGTACGCGGCCTGCACGGCGCGGGCGTCGGCGTCCGGGGCGTTGGTGTACTTCCACTGCTTGGCCGGGGCACCCGAGTCCTTGACGAACAGGTCGAGGTAGCCGTACTGGCCGCCGTGCTTGAAGGTGTCGCAGGACGGCTGCGGGATGGTCTCCCACACCGACTCCTGGGTGCCCCGCTGGAAGGTGTTGATGTACGCCGGCTTGGTGGTGCCGTCACCGCAGCGGCCGAAGCCGTAGGTGTTGTCGACGTCCATCAGCCAGTGCATGCCGTAGATGTCGCCGGTGCCGTAGGTGGACTGCAGCTCCGAGCGCAGCGGGTCCTGGCCGACCGGGACGCTGGCGTTCAGCGCCGACGGGTACTGGCTGGGCAGGTTGTACTCGGCGGCGTACTGCGGGGTGCCGGCGACGCCCGCGGTGGGCTGGTCGGCGTGCGACGGGATGATGTACTTCTCCATCACCGTCCAGGCGTTGTTGAACGGGGCCCAGTTCTGGGTGACCCGGCCGTAGTAGGCCTCCAGCCACAGCCAGTAGCTGAACGCCTCGGAGGTGGTCTCGTGGCCGTGGTCGGGGGCCTCGACGATCAGCGTCTCGATCGAGTGGTACGGCACGCCCTCGGGGCTGAAGTAGCCCGAGTTCTTGATCTTGCCGTACTGGTCGAGGAACTTCGCGACGTAGGCGTTGTCGCCACCGGGGGTGTCGTTGTCGATCTCGGTGGCGGTGACCACCACCGAGGAGACCCCGGTGCCGGCCGCGGTGATGGTGGCGGTGCCACCGGCGGTGTCGGCGTCCTCCGCCGCGGCGACCGTGACGGTGGCCCCGGTGCTCCAGTTGCTCGGGGTCAGCGTGACGCTGGCCGGCGAGACCGTGATGTCGGTGTCACCGGCACGGGTGATGGCGACCGGCACGTTGCCCGAGGGCGCGGCGCTGAGCTTGAGGTTGAAGGTGCTGCTGCCACCCTCGTTGACGCTCACCGCGGAGGGCGTGGCGACCAGCGCCGGGCCGGTGGCGGGGCTGACGGTGAACGATTTCTCCGACACGCCGATGCCGTTGGCGTTGTCGTACGCCTTGGCCTGGACCGTGTAGTTGCCGGACGGCAGCGAGGTCAGCGTGTACGCGTACGGCGCGGAGGTGTCGGTGTTGACCAGCATGCCGTTGCGGTAGAACTCGACCTTGCTGATCGTCCCGTCCGGGTCGCTGGCGGTGGCGGTCAGCGGCACGTCGGCCGGCGCGGTGAACGGGCCGGCGGGCACACCGAGGGAGACCGTCGGCGGCTGGTTGGCCGGGGTGCCGTTGCACGGGGTGCCGTTGAGGGTGAACGACGTCGGCTTCGGGTTGCTGCCCGAGTAGGAGCCGTTGAACCCGATGGTGGTGGAGCCCCCGGTCCCGATGTTGCCGTTGTAGGACTCGTTGGTGGCGGTGACCTCGCTGCCGCTCTGGCTCCACTTCGCTGACCAGCCCTGGGTGACCCGCTGGCTGCTGTTCGGGAAGGTCCACTTGAGCGACCAGCTGCTGAGCGCGTCACCCAGGTTCTTGATGGTGACGTTCGCGGTGAAGCCGCTGCCCCAGTCGTTGGTGGCGTAGACCACGTCGCAGGCCGGGGCGGCCTGGGCCGCGCTGGCCGGCAGGCCCACCCCGCCGATGGCGAGTGCGGTGGCGGCGAGCATCGCCGTGCGGCGACGTCTTGCCATGAGTCTCATGTGCGCGGTGTCTCCTCGGACCGGGCCGGGGCTGCGGGCCCCGGCGGAGGCACCTCCACGCGCGGATACAGGGGTGCGCGGGGGGACGGAGGCGCCGGAATGGTGGTCGGTCCGGCCGGTGGGCCGGGGCAGGGACGGGGTACGGCCGAGCAGGCCGGCCGTGCCGTTCCTTCGGGTGCCGTCCGGGAGACCCGGATGCCCTCGGCGACCCATCACTCGCGCGTGTTTGGCTCCGCTGCGTTGATTCGACAGTGTGCCATGGAAGCGCTCCCACGACAACTACCAGTATCGAAACGCAGGTCGATGTTTCGATCTCGTTTAGGGGCTTTCACAAAGCCGTGACGGGCGTTACAGTCGCAGCATCGCCGATGGGAGCGCTTCCATCGACGGAGATGCAACAAGTGAAGGTCAGAACCGTGGTCGCCCGACCACGGGGTTCAGCCCGAAAGGCTGACGACGGGCCAGCCCGGACACCGTCGCCAGCCATCATCCCACCATCACGGAGGGAGGTGGAACCAGAGCCACTCGCGTGGCCCGGCTCCCGCGCGACACGCACGGCCGGACGCCAATTCGAGCGTGCGTGTGTGCAACACAGGTGGGGACGGGGGTTGCCCTCCCCCGTCCCCACACTAAACCCCCGTACTCGACGGGAAAAGAGGCCGACGGGTCAGGCGTGCGCGCCGCCCGGCCGGCCTCGATCGCTATCTGCCCCTCGGCAGTTGGGCCGACCGTCCCCACGACGGCGCCCGTCACACTCCCGATTCCCCATCCCGGCCGCCCACGCGCGGCCCTCTAGGCTGGCGGCCCGCCCCCCGAGGCGGCCGGGCCGTCGCACGCCCGCGCTGGGAGCGCTCCCGGCCGTCGGGGTGGCCCGCACCCTGAGGAGAAACATCCATGTCGATACTCACCCGGCGACGCCTGCTGCGCCGCGCCGCGCTCTCCGCCACCGCCACCGCCGGCGCCGGGCTCACCGCCGCCACCGGTGCCGGTGGCCTGGTCGCGGCCACCGGCACCCTGGCCGCCGGCTGCGACACGCCGAAGGGTGGCGATCCGGCGCCCGACCCCGCCACGGAGCGGCTGCGGTTCCCCCACGACTTCGGCTGGGGTGCCGCCACCTCGGCCTACCAGATCGAGGGCGCCGCCAAGGAGGACGGCCGGGGCGAGTCGGTCTGGGACACCTTCAGTCACACCCCCGGACGCACCCACAACGGCGACACCGGTGACGTGGCCGCCGACCACTACCACCGCTGGGCCGACGACCTGGACCTGATGCGCGACCTCGGGCTGCGCAGCTACCGGTTCTCCGTCTCCTGGCCCCGGATCCAGGCCGACGGCACCGGCAAGCCCAACCAGCGCGGGCTCGACTTCTACAAGCGGCTCGTCGACGGGCTGCACGAACGCGGCATCGCCCCGATGGTCACCCTCTTCCACTGGGACCTGCCGCAGGCGTTGCAGGACGAGGGCGGCTGGGAGAACCGGGACACCGCCCACCGGTTCGCCGACTACGCCGACGCGGTCTTCCGGGGCATCGGCGACCAGGTGCCGGTCTGGTTGACCATCAACGAGCCCAAGACCGTGGTGCAGAACGGCTACCTCTGGGGCCACCACGCCCCCGGCCGACAGGACGCCGACGCCGCCTACCTGGTCGCCCACCACCTCCAGCTCGCCCACGGCCTCGCCGTCCGCGCGCTGCGTGCCACCGGCTACGACACCCGCATCGGCCCGGCGCTCAACCTGCACCCGTGCTACCCCGCAGACGACAGCCCCGCCGCGGCCTCCGCCGCCACGCTGCACGACGGGTACGAGAACCGCCTCTACCTGGACTCCATCCTCACCGGGGCCTACCCGGCCGACGTGCTGGCCGACCTCGGCCCGGACAGCCGGATGGTCCGGGGCATCCACGACGGCGACCTGGGAATCATCTCCAGCCCGGTGGACCTGCTCGCGGTGCAGTACTACACCCCGCTCTACCTGACCGGCAACGGCAACACCGTCACCCGCTGGCCCACCAGCGAGGCGGACTGGCAGCAGATCTACCCGCAGGGCATGTACGACACCCTGACCCGGGTCACCCGCGACTACGGCCCGATCCCGATCACCGTCACCGAGAACGGCCTGCCCTGCCCCGACACCCTCGGCCCGGACGGCACCGTCGACGACGCCGGCCGGATCGCCTTCCTGCGCGACCACTTCACCGCCGCCCACCGGGCCATCGCCGACGGCGTACCGCTGGAGAGCTACCACGTCTGGTCGCTGCTGGACAACTTCGAATGGGCCGAGGGGTACGACCAGCGCTGGGGGCTGGTCTATGTGGACTACCCGACCCAGCGGCGCGTCCTGAAGCGCAGCGCCCACTGGTACCGCCAGGTCATCCGGGACAACGGCCTGTAGAGACGTCGACCGGTAACCCGGCGACGGGGGCACCACCGGCACGGCCGGACCGCGTGGGGGCGGTCCGGCCCGGCACCCGACCGACCGTCAGCGGGGCAGTGCCTGCTGGAGTTCCGCGCGCAGCGCCGGGGTCAGCATCTCGCCGGCCTGCTTGGCCAGCCGGGCCATCTCGTAGCCCACCACGCCGATGTCCGCGTCCGCGCCGGCCAGGGTGGCCAGGATCGAGCCGTCACGGATCTGCATGACCAGGAAGTAGCCCCGCCCCATCTCGACCACCGTCTGCTTGACGATGTCGCCGTCGAACATCTGGGCCGCCCCCGCGGTGATGCTCATCAACCCCGAGGTGACCGCGGCCAACTTGTCCGCGTGGTCCCGGGGCAACTGCGCCGAGATCGCGACCAGCAGACCGTCCGAGGAGACCACCACCGCGTGCGCCACGCCCGGCACCCGCTCCGCGAACGCGTTGACCAACCAGTTCAGGTCACGCGCCTCCTGACTCAGCGTCATCACCGTCGTCCTCCTTCGCTGCGCACACCCGGCGGCAAGATTAACTCGGTGGTCTCCTCGGCCTCGGCACGGCGCACGCCGCTGTAGAGCCGGGACAGCATCCCGCCCACCGCCTCCGGGTCCAGGTCCTCGCGTACCCGGGCCGCCGGCCGGGCCGGCTCCGTCACCGAGGTCAGCTGGGCCATCGGCACCCGCACCGGTAGCCCCCGGTCGTTGGTGCCGCCGGTGACCGGGACGAGCGGCGGCGCCGGCGTACTCTCCCCCAGCGACACCGGCGACGACGGGGCCGGCCCCTGCCGGGACCACCAGCCGCCACCGGTGTCGGCCGGGGGCGCAGCGACCGGCGCCAGCACGTCCGCGGCGCGGACCGGCAACGGGGCCGGCGCGTCGGGCCGCTGCTGCGGCACCCCCGGCCACTGCTGCGGGGGGCGGCCGGCCACCGGCAGGTCGACCGGGTGGACCGCACCGGGCTGGCGCGACGCCCCGACGGGACGGGGCGCGGCGGAGACCGCGGTGGTGAGGGCCCGCTGCCCGACCGGCATGTCCAGCTCCACGGCGGGCGCCGGCGCGAGCAGGCTCGCCGGCAACGCGATCCGCGCCACCAGGCCCTGCCCCGGGGCGGCCAGCTGCACCCCGACGCCGTGCCGTGCGGCCAGGTGGCTGACCACGAAGTGACCCATCCGCTCGATGGCCGCCACGTCCGCCGCCGGTGGTGCCGCCAGCACCGCGTTGGCCTGCGCCAACGCCGTCGGGCTCATGCCGAGACCGGCGTCGGCGACCTCCACCACCGCACCGCCGCCCTCGGCCCACGCGCTCACCCGGACCGCGGTGTCCGGCCGGGAGAAGGCAGTCGCGTTCTCCAGCAGCTCCGCCATCAGGTGGACCAGCTCACCGACGGCGTGCCCGACCACGTAGAGGTCGGCCACCGACTCGTGGCGGACCCGCTGGTACTGCTCGATCTCGGCGCTCGCCGCGAGCAGCACCGCACCCAACCGCACCGGCCGGTTCCACCGGCGGGTGGACTCGGTGCCGGCGAGCACCAGCAGACTCTCGTCGTTACGGCGCATCCGGGCGGCCAGATGGTCCAGTTTGAACAGGTTCTCCAGCTGGTCCGGGTCGGCTTCCTCCCGTTCCAGGTCGTCGAGCAGCTCCAGTTGCCGCTCCACCAGCACCTGGCTGCGCCGGGCCAGGTTCACGAACATCGCATTGACGGTACGGCGGGTCTCCGCCTGCTCCACGGCGACGCTGACCGCACTGCGGTGCACCGCCACGAACGCCTCGGCCAGCTCGCCGATCTCGTCCAGGGACCGCACCACGGCGGGCGGCACGTCGATCCTCGGCACCCCGCCGTCGACGGCCCGCAGCCGGTCCAGGGCGTGCGGGAGTTCGACCTGGGCGATCCGCAGTGCCTGGTCACGCAGCCGCTGCATCGAGTTCGCGATCGACCGACCGATCAGCACGGCCAGCAGCACCGCCAGGGCGAGCACCACCACGATGCCACCGAGCACCAGCAGGGTGGTGCGCAACTGGGCGCCGCTGACCTCGTCGGCCCGGACCACCGCGTCGTCGAGGACCCGGGTCTCCAGCTGCCGCAGCAGCGCCTGCCGCTGCTCGCTGACCGTCCACCACTGGTTCGCGGGCAACACCGCGGGCAGGGCGGTGCCGCCGGTGGTGATGCTCTTCTCCTCCAACTTGGTGGCGTCGACGAACGCCCCCTGCCGGGAGATCCGGTCGTACGCCTGGATCTGGCCGGTGGTCGCGGCGACCCGGAACGCGCCCAACGCGGCCAACTGCTGGGCCCGCAGGTCGGTCAGGTTCACCTGGTCCTCCAGGCCGTACCGGCCGGCCCGGCCGGCGGCGTACAGCTGGGCCCGGATCCGCGACGACAGCTCCTTGACCCGGGCCAGCTGCACGTAACGCAGCACCGCGTCGGTCAACTCCGGACGATCCGGCCCGGGGTTGGGCTCGGCGAGCAGGCCGAGCAGCGCCTCCACCGCCCGGTGGTAGTTGCCCAGGATGGTGTCGCTGCTCAGCACCGCCGGTGGCACCGCCGCCCGGATGTAGACCACCTGGTCGTACGCCTCCAACGCCTCGGCGTAGGCGACCTGCCAGGCGGCGTCGGAGTCGGCCAGCGGGCCGGCCGCCTCGCGCAACGCACCGATGGCCGTGTCGGTGGCGGAGTGCAACGGCCGCAGGGCGAGCTGCGCGGCGTCCCGGTCGGCGGCGTTGCCCGCGCGGCGCAGGGCCGCCAGTTCACCGGCGGTGCGGTCCCGTTCCTGCTGGAGCCGGTCCACCACGGTGGTGATCTGCTGGCCGATGCCGACCTGCCGGGCGAAGTCGTTCAGCGCGGTGGTCCGCCCGACCAGCCCCGCCGTCTGCACCCCGGCCAGCACCAGGAAGGCCACCGACGGGATGACCAGGACGGTGGCGAGCTTGGTCCGCATTCGCCAGTCCCGCAGCCGCAGCGGCGAACGCCGCCGGTGCGGCACGACCCGCTCGTCGAACCGGTTCCGACCCGGCGACTCCGCGCTCGGTGTCGGGTCGGGACCTGCGTCCACGTCTCGCCTCCTCGGTCCCCGTCCCCACGACGGGTGGCCCGGTCCATCCAACCAGGCCAGACACCGGTGTCAACGGGTCGACGGGGCATCCGACCGGGCGGACGTGCCGGACCGGACGGTCGGGGTCGGCGAGGGGTCCTCCTCCGTACGGCCGGTGCCGGCGAGCCGGTCCGCGTCGGGCACCCGACCCAGCGCGACCAGCGCGGCCCCGGTTGCCCCGATCTCCCGCTCGGCGCGGTGCCGGACCGGTCGCGGGGCGAGCGCGGCGGCGAACGCCGTACGCCACCACGCGGAGGCGGTCACCGCTCCCCCGCCGAGCACCACCTCGACGGGTGCGTCGACACCGGACTCCAGCACGGCGAGGTCGTCGGCGACCATCCGGCACAGCCCGGTCATCAGCCCGGCGAGGATGTCCACCCCGGTGCTGGAGAAGCTGAGTCCGTGCAGCTCACCGGAGCCGGCCGGGGCCAGACCGGGCGGCCGGTCCCCACCCAGCCGAGGGTTCGCGGCGAGCACGCCGTCCGGCGCCACCCGGGCCAGCGCCGCGTCGAGTTCGGCCCCCTCGGGCAGCCGCAGTTCCCGGTTCGCCCAGGCGAACAGGTTCCCGCCGGACGAGTAGGCCGCACCGGTCACCACGTGCTCGTGGTCCACCCGGTAGCGCCACAGCGACGCGGGCAGGGGCGGCAGCGGCGTCCCGGCCGGGACCCGCTGGACCAGCCGTACCGCGGCGGAGGTGCCGACGGTGACCGCCGCCCGGCGGGGGTCCACGCAGCCTGAGCCGACGTTGGAGGCGGCCCCGTCACCGACCGGCGCGGCCCAGTCCGCCGCGGCGAGTTGCGGCCACCGCCGGGCGTGCCCGGCCCGCAGCCGACCGTACCAGCCCATCGGGGCCAGCTCGGGAAGCTCACCCGGGCGGACCCCGGCCAACGCGACGGCCTCGTCGTCCCAGTCGAGGCGGCGCAGGTCGAGCAGGCCGGTGCCGGACGCCATCGACACCGACATCGGCGCGTCGTCGAGCAACTGGCCGAGGACGTACTCGACCAGGCCGGCGAACCGGGTCACGCCGGTCGTGCGTTCCCGCAGCCAGGGCAGCCGCACCGACCAGTAACAGCGGTGCCACCACGCCCCGGTACGACGGTGGAAGTCCTGCGGATCGGTCGGGCCGCTCGCGCCGGGGGCGGCTGCGGGCCGGGTGTCCAGCCAGGTCAGGACCGGGCCGAGCGGGTCACCGGCCCGGTCCAGGGGCAGCACCGAGTGCCACTGCGCGCAGACCGCGACCAGGCCCACGTCGCGCAGGTGGCCGGCGGCGGCCAACTCGTCCAGACACTCGGTCAGGCCGGCCAGGTAGGCGGCGGCGTCCAGGGTGCCGGCGCCGTCCCCGGTGACCGACAGGTGCACCTTGCGGCGGGCCAACGCTCCCGGCAGCGGGTCGGCGTCGGCGTCGAGCACCAGTCCCCGTACCGAGGAGGTGCCCAGGTCGAGGGCGAGAATGTTCATCGCGGATCACGCTACCCGCAGCTGCGGATGGGAACGCCCTTCCCCGTCGTCCCCGCACCGCCTAGGGTGGGGGCATGCTCGCGCACCTGACCTGCTGGTGGCCCGCCGACCCGGCGGCCATCCCCCGCGCGTAGCTCTCACGCGGCCGCCCCGACGAGGCGGCCGACGGTTATCTCCCCGGCACCGGGGCCGCCCGACGACGAGGCGGCCCGGCCGACGAGGAGAACCCGATGAACCACCCGTACGACCTGCTCGCCGCCCTCGCCGACGGCGGGGACCCCGGCCCGTTCGCGCTGGTCCGCCGCGACGGCGTCGACCACGTCGACCTGTTCACCGGCCCGGTGGGCGTCGCCGACCACCTCGCCGACCTGCCGCTGCCCGAGGGCGGTCCGGGCCCCCGGACGCTGGCGCTGGTGCCCTACCGGCAGATCGCCGAACGGGGCTTCGCGTGTGTGGACGACGGCGTCCCGCTGGAGTACCTGACCGTCGAGTCGCACGTCGCGTTGCCACTGGCCGACCTGCTCGCCGCCCTGCCGACCGGGCCGGTGGTCACCCGCGACGCCGCCTTCGACGTCGACGACGACGAGTACGCCCGGATCGTCGACCGGGTGCTGGCCGAGGAGATCGGCCGGGGCGAGGGGGCGAACTTCGTCATCCACCGCACCCTGCACGCCACCGTACGGGGCACCCCGTTGGGTGCCGCGCTGGCGGCGCTGGGCCGGCTGCTACGCGACGAGCGGGGCGCGTACTGGACGTTCCTGGTGCACACCGGCACCCGGACCCTGGTCGGCGCGAGCCCGGAACGGCACGTCAGCGTCGACGACGGCCTGGTCATGATGAACCCGATCAGCGGCACCTTCCGGCACACCGGGACGGCCGCCGACCGGGACGCGCTGCTGCGGTTCCTGCACGACCCGAAGGAGGTCGAGGAGCTGTACATGGTCCTCGACGAGGAACTGAAGATGATGGCCGGGGTGGCCGAGCACGGCGGGCAGGTGGTCGGGCCGTACCTCAAGGAGATGTCGCACCTGGCGCACACCGAGTACCTGCTGGCCGGTCGGGGCACCCGCGACGTCCGGGAGGTGCTGCGCGAGACGATGTTCGCCCCGACGGTGACCGGCAGCCCGATGCAGAACGCCTGCCGGGTGATCGCCCGGCACGAACCGACCGGCCGGCGGTACTACTCCGGGGTGCTGGCGCTGCTGGGCCGCGACGCCGAGGGCCGGCAGACGTTGGACGCGCCGATCCTGATCCGGACCGCCGAGATCTCCCCCGCCGGGCGGCTGCGGGTGCCGGTCGGGGCGACCCTGGTGCGGCACTCCACCGCCGCCGGTGAGGTCGCCGAGACGCACGCCAAGGCCGCCGGGGTGCTCGCCGCGTTGGGGCTGGGCCCGCAGGCGGCGGCGGTCGGTGCGTACCCGCCGGTGCGGTGGGCCGACGATCCGCAGGTACGGGCGGTGCTCGCCGCCCGCAACGACCCGCTGGCCCGGTTCTGGCTCGACCAGCGGGCCCCCGGGGCGGCGGTGCTGCCCGGGGCGGCGGGCCGGCGGGCGCTGGTGGTCGACGGGGAGGACACCTTCACGGGGATGCTCGCCCACCAGTTGCGGGCGCTGGGCCTGACGGTGGACGTGCGGCCCTGGCACACCCCCGGCCGCACCGACGGGTACGACCTGGTGGTGGTCGGCCCCGGACCGGGTGACCCGGGCGCGGTCGACGACCCGAAGATGGCGGCCCTGCGCGGGCTGCTGACCCGGCGGTTGGACGCGGACCTGCCCACCCTGGCGGTGTGCCTGGGTCACCAACTGCTCAGCGGGCTGCTCGGATTGACGCTGCACCGCCGGGCCGCGCCCTACCAGGGCCTGCAACGGCAGGTGTCGCTGTTCGGGGTGCCACGTCGGGTGGGTTTCTACTCGACGTTCACCGCCCGGGCGGCCACCGACCGGATCGGCTCGCCGTACGGCCCGGTGGAGCTGGCCCGGGATCCGGCCGACGGGTCGGTGCACGCGCTGCGTGGGGCGACCTTCGCCGGGGTGCAGTTCCATCCGGAGTCGGTGCTCAGCCGGGACGGCCTGGCGGTCCTGGCCGAGCTGCTGGGTCAACTCCTGGCCCGGCCGGCGCTGGCGGCGCACGGCGACCCGGTGGGCGGGTAGTGCGGCGGTGGATCGGACGGTGCTGGCGACCCGTCCGATCCACCGCCCACCCGCCGGTCCGGTCCGGCGGGGCGACCTGGTCCGCCGGCTCGGTCTGGTCCGCCGGCTCAGCCGGCCAGGCCGCGCTTGACGGCGGCGCCGATGCGGACCGCCCGCTTGGCGGTCAGCGCGGTGGCCGCGAGCGCCACGTGGTCCGGGGCGATCTCCCCGTTGTTGCTGGTGTGCGACGCGCCGTACGGGTTGCCGGCGACGAACTGACTCGGGTCGGTGTAGCCGGGGGTGACCACCACACCACCCCAGTGGTAGAAGATCGTGAACAGCGACAGCAGGGTCGACTCCTGCCCGCCGTGCGAGGTGGCGGTGGAGGTGAAGCCGCTGTAGACCTTGTCGGCCAGCGCACCGTTGGCCCAGAGCGGGCCGGTGGTGTCGATGAACTGCTTGAGCTGGGCGGCGATCATGCCGTACCGGGTGGGGCTACCGAAGATCACCACGTCGGCCCAGGCCAGATCGTCGATCTCGGCCTCCATCACGTCCTGGGTCTCCAGCCGGTGCGCCTGCCAGCCCGCGTTCGAGCGGATCGCCTCGTCGGGCGCCAACTCCCGCACCTTGCGCAGGCGCACCTCGGCTCCCGCCTCACCGGCGGCCTCACAGGCCGCCTGCGCCATCTGGTAGGTGATGCCGGTCGCGCTGTAGTAGATGACCGCTACCTTGACCTGGCCGTCCATTCCTGTGTCCTCCTCGGTTCGGGTCAGCTCCCGCGACTACCCGGTGGTTGCCGGGTCAAACGTTCCCGCGTGGCATGATCCGGACATGCAGCTGCGCGCCGCCACCGCCGGGGACTGGCCCGCGATCTGGTCCTTCCTGCGCGAGATCGTCGCCGCCGGGCAGACGTACACCTGGCCGCGTGACGTCAGTGCGGACGACGCCCGCCGACGGTGGCTGGTCGCCCCACCCGGTCGGACGGTGGTCGCGGTGGACGACGACGGGACGGTCCTGGGGACGGCGAAGCTGATCGCCAACCAGGAGGGGCCGGGCGACCACGTGGCCAACGCCAGCTTCATGGTCGCGCCGACGGCGGCGGGTCGCGGCGTCGGCCGGGCCCTCGGGGTGTACGTGCTGGAGCTGGCCCGGGACGACGGCTACCGGGCGATGCAGTTCAACGCGGTCGTGGCCAGCAACACCCGGGCGGTGGCGCTGTGGGAGTCGCTGGGATTCGCCGTGGTCGGCCGGATCCCGGAGGGTTTCCGCCATCCCGACCTCGGCCTGGTCGACCTGCTGGTGATGCACCGCCGGCTCGACTAGACCGCCGGCGACACCGAGAGTTTCGGCCGCAGCTCAAGATTTCCGCAAGTTCCGCCCGGGAACGCTCCCACGCACGGACGGGAACGCGATCCTGGGGGCACGGACGCCGGGGTGGGGGCCACCCTCGGGGTTCGGGGGGACCTGCACGGGGGATCGCGCTCCGCCGGTTCGGCAACCGGCGTAGCGCGATCAGGGGTCCCCACCACATGACCACCGCGCTGCGCGCCCGGCGGTGACGGTCCGGTCCGGGTGTGCCGGCCGACGTCGGGGGTGCTCCCTATGCTGGCCGCATGGTGGAGCTGACCGGCGGCGAGGCGCTGACGTTGCGGATGACCGCGCTGGGCCTGCGGGAGCACCCGGGTGGCCGGCCGGTGGACGTCGCCGGGGTGGTGGAGTGGTTCGGGGCCATGCAGGCCCAGGACGCGGCGAGCGGCCTGTGGTCGCTGGGCCTGCGGCTGCCCGGTCACACCGAGGCCGACGTTCGCGCCGCCCTGGAACGACGCGAGGCGCTGCGCACCTGGCCGATGCGGGGCACCGTACACCTGGTCCCCTGCCGCGACGCCCGCTGGATGCTGGAGCTGACCGGGGTACGCGCCCTGGCCGGGGCACCGGCCCGCCGGGCCACGATCGGGCTGACCGAGGCAGACGCCGACCGGGCCGCCGACGTGCTCGGCGCGGCGCTGGCCGGCGGCGGCCGGTTGACCCGCGCCCAGTGCCTGGCCACCCTCGCCGCCGCCGGCATCGACACCACCGGCCAGCGCGCCTACCACCTACTCTGGTACGCCAGCCAACGGGGTGTCACCTGCATCGCCCCGCACGTGGGCACCGAGCAGACCTTCGCGCTGCTCGACGAGTGGGCCCCCGACCCGCACCGGCCCGAGCGCGACGAGGCGCTGGGCATCCTGGCCCGGCGCTACTTCCGCAGTCACGGGCCGACGACCCGGCGGGACTTCACCGGCTGGACGGGGCTGACCGCCGCCGACGCGAAGCGCGCCATCGCGGTCGCCACCGACGCCGGGCAGTTGGCCGTGGTGCACGTCGACGGCGTGGAGTCGCACCTCGACCCGGCATTGCTCGACGCGCCCCGCCTGCCGGTGGACGACGTCCACGTGCTCCCCGGCTTCGACGAGTACCTGCTGGGCTTCAAGGACCGCACCCTCATGGTGGACCCGGCGCACGTGCCGGCGGTGATCCCCGGCGGCAACGGCGTCTTCCAGTCCACCGTGGTGCGCGGCGGCCGGGTGGTCGGCACCTGGAAGCGCCGCCTCGCCCGGACCAGGGTCACCGTGACGGTGCAGCCGCTGGTCCCGCTGGACACGGAGATCAGACAGCGGGTCGGGGCGGCGTTGGAAGGCTACGCCCGCTTCCTCGACCTGCCGTTGCACCTCTCCTGGTAGCCCGCCGCATCCCACAGCCCCTCGTGCCGGACCTCCCGGCCGCCGCCCGCGCCGCACAGCCCCCACAGGCAGCACAGCCCGCCTGGGCCGGGCAGCCCTCCAGGACGGCGCAGCCCTCTTGGGCCGGGCAGTCACCACGGGCCGGGCAGCCGCCACGAGCCCGGTAGCCGCCACGGACTGGGTAGTTCCTGCGCGCCGCAGTGATGCGCACACATCCCGAACACCTTGCCCCGGTGGCAACTCAGCGCAACTCTCGGCAGTGTTACTGCCAGTAATCGGCTGCCTCGGCCACCGAGAAGCCCGGAACCCCACCACCATGTGCTCTGAACTGGGAATTCACCGAAATGCCTCGCCGACCGCCACTACACCCACCCGACCCCTTTGCTCTGCTGCCATCTACGCGACAGTTGCGGAACGTGAGCGTCGCATGGGTGGCAGCAGAGCAAAGGGGCCGAAGGCGGTAGGGCGAGGCGGACGCTTAGGTTACTGTCCGTGCTGGCGGGTGGCGGCGAGCCCCGAGGTCGGCTCGGACGGCGCAGGCCATCACCGGCCTCGTGGGCAGCCGCACCGGGCCGCTGCGTCTGCGGCCCCAGCGGGGCTGCGGCCCCAGCGGGGTGGGCCGCCGCTGGGTGGGCCGCCGCCGCTGGGGCCGGACGTCCGGGCCGGGAGGGATCAGTCGCCGAGCGTGCCGGCCGACCGACCCTCGTGCAGGGTGAGATTCCGCCCGTTCGACGGGTCGAACAGGTGGATCTTCTCCAGGTTGAACCAGACCCGCCGGTCCTCGCCCTCCTGCACCGGCGACTCGGCCGACAGCCGGGTCACCAGGTTGCCCCCGCCGCCACTGAAGTCGGCACCGGCGTCGGCGGCCAACTCCTCCAGCTCGGCGGCGCTGGCCCGCTGCCCCTCGACGGTGAAGTAGACGTACTTGTCGGAGCCCATCGACTCGACGATGTCGGCGGGGGCGGTGAACTCCATGCCCCGGGCCCGCGCCTCGTCGTCGATCAGTTCGGCGTCCTCGAAGTGCTCGGGGCGGATGCCGAGGATCAGCTCCCGGGGCGCGTCGGCCCCCTCCAGCTCGCGGCGGATCCGGTCGCCGATCGGCACGTCGCCCAGGGCGGTCCGCAGCTTCCCGTCCTCCACGGCGGCGTGCAGGAAGTTCATCGACGGGGAGCCGATGAAACCGGCGACGAAGAGGTTGCGGGGGTGGTCGTACAGCTCCTGGGGCGGACCGACCTGCTGGATCGCGCCACCCCGCATGATGACCACGCGGTCGCCGAGGGTCATCGCCTCGGTCTGGTCGTGGGTCACGTAGACGGTGGTGGTGCCGAGCTTCTTCTGCAACCGGGACACCACGGTACGCATCTGCACGCGCAGCTTGGCATCCAGGTTGGACAGTGGCTCGTCCATCAGGAACGCCTTGGGCTGCCGGACGATCGCCCGGCCCATCGCCACCCGCTGGCGCTGCCCACCGGAGAGGTTCGCCGGCTTGCGGTCCAGCAGCGAGGTCAGCTCCAGCACCTTCGCCGCCTCGTCCACCTTCTGGTCGATGGTCGCCTTGTCCAGCTTGGCCAGCCGCAGCGGGAACGCCATGTTCTCCCGGACGGTCATGTTCGGGTAGAGCGCGTACGACTGGAACACCATCGCGATGTCCCGGTCCCGTGGCGCCTTGTCGTTGACCCGTTGTCCGCCGATGCGCAGCTCACCGGAGCTGATGTCCTCCAGCCCGGCGATCATGTTGAGGGTGGTGGACTTCCCGCAGCCGGACGGACCGACCAGGATGACGAACTCGCCGTCGGCGATCTCCAGGTCGACGTCCTGCACCGCGACGGTGCCGTCGGGGAAGCTCTTGCTCACCTTGTCCAGCACGATGTCAGCCATTTTGTCACCTATCCCTTGACTGCGCCGGAGGTCAGACCGGAGACGATGCGGCGCTGGAAGAAGAGCACGAACAGGATGATCGGAATGGTGATCACCACGGCGGCGGCGCAGATCGCCCCGGTGGGGTCCTCGAACTGCGACTCGCCGGTGAAGAACGACAGCGCCACCGGCACCGTACGGGCCCGCTCGGTCGAGGTGAGCGTGATGGCGAACAGGAAGTCGTTCCAGCAGAAGATGAAGACCAGGATCGCCGTGGTGAACAGGCCCGGGGCGGCCAGCGGGGCGATGACCCGCCGGAACGCCTGCGCCTGGGTCGCGCCGTCCATCTTCGCCGCCTTCTCCAGGTCCCACGGGATCTGCTTGAAGAACGCCGACAGCGTGTAGATCGCCAGCGGCAACGCGAAGGTGATGTACGGCAGGATCAGCCCCGGCCAGGTGTCGAAGAGGCCGAGCTGCCGTTCGATCTCGAACAGCGGCGACACCAGCGACACCTGCGGGAACATCGCGATCAGCAGGGACACCCCGACCAGCAGGCGCTTGCCGGGGAAGTCCAGCCGGCTGATCGCGTACGCGGCCATCGCGCCGAGGACCACCGCGATGAGCGTGGCGATCAGGGCGATGCCGATCGAGTTGACCAGGGCGCGGACGAACTGGTCGGTGTCGAAGATGCTCCGGTAGTTGTCCAGCGTCCACTCCCGGGGCCAGAACTTGCCGTCGGTGAGGGTGGCCGGGGTCTTGAACGACAGGGAGGCGATCCAGAGCACCGGGACCAGGGCGAACACGACGACGATGACGTCGATCAGGCCCCAGCGCAGCTTCGCCCGGGTGGTGGTGTCGGCCATGTCAGCGCCTCTCCCCGTCGTCGCTGCCCGGGGCAGCGGTGCCGAACAGCTTCACGAAGACGAACGCGATGATCGCCACCGTGATGAAGATCAGCACGGACATCGTGGAGCCGATGCCGAGGTTGAGCCCCCGGATCAGGTTGTTGTAGGCGAGCATCGACACCGACGAGGTCTCGTTGCCGCCGTTGGTGAGCACGAAGATGTTGTCGAAGACCCGGAACGCGTCCAGGGTGCGGAACAGCAGCGCGACGAGGATCGCCGGCTTCATCACCGGCAGCATCACCTTGGTGAACCGCTGCCACGCCGTCGCCCCGTCGGTGGAGGCCGCCTTGAGCAGGTCCTCCGGCACCAGCGCCAGCCCGGCCATCAGCAGCAGGGCCATGAACGGGGTGGTCTTCCAGATCTCGGCCAGCATGATGATCGCCAGCGAGCTGGCCCGCTCGGTCAGCGGGGCGCTGCCGTCGAACAGGTTGGCCAGGTAGCCGGTGCCGGGCGTCCAGGCGTACCGCCAGGAGAACGCGGCGACGACCGTGACGATGCCGTAGGGGATGAGCGCGGCGGTCCGCACGATGCCCCGGCCGACCAGGGTGCGGTGCATGACCAGGGCCAGCCCCATGCCGAGCACCAGTTCCACCGCCACGGTGACCACCGTGATCAGCATGGTCACCCCGAACGCGGTCCACCAGAACTCGTTGCTCAGCACGGTGACGTAGTTCTCCAGCCCGATGAACTCGCGCTGGTCGGGGAAGCGCAGGTCGAAGCGCTGCAACGACAGCCAGACCGAATAGATGATCGGGTACGCGGTGACCAGCACCATGACCAGCGCGGCCGGGGCGCAGAGCAGCCAACCCAGTTTCCGTTCGGCCTTCTTGTTCTCGCTCAGCGGGGCTCGCCGGCTCACGGCAGGACCCCCTTGGACTGGAGCGCGTCGGAGATGGCCTTACGCAGCTCCTTGGCGGTCTGCTCCGGCCTGATCGCCGACGGCGGCGACAGGATCGCCGACATCACCGTGGAGATGCTCTGGTACGCGGGGGTCAGCGGACGGACCGCCGGCTCCTTCAACTCCTCCAGGATGGTCTCCTTCATCGGGTACGCCTCGTCCATCTCCGGATCGTCGTAGACCGCCTCGATGGTCGGGGGCACCCCGTCGTTGATCGCGGAGAACTTCTGGTTCTTGGCGTCCCGGAGGCACTTCGCCACCTCGAAGGACTCCGTCGGGTGCTTGGAGTAGGCGCTGACCGCCATGTTGACCCCGCCGATGGTGACCTTGCTGGGGGTGTTCGCGTCGATGCCGGGCACCCGGGCCCACTTGACCTTCTTGGCCAGCTCCGGGTCGGCCTCCTGCAACGCCGGGTAGACGAACGGCCAGTTGACCTGGAAGGCGCCCTTGCCGGACTGGAAGTCCAGCCGGACCGGATCCTCGGTGGAGTTGCTGAACGACGGTGACGTCACGCCCGACGTGGCGAAGCGCTGGAGCTGGTCGAGGGCCTTGACGGTGCCGTCGTCCATCACGGCCTGCTTGCCGTCGTCGCTGAGGATCTTGCCCCCGGCACTCTCGGCGAGCGTGTTGTAGAGCACCACCAGGCCCTCGTACTGCGCGCCCATGGTGAGCACCTGGTACGGCTTGCCCTGCCCCTTGAGGTCCTTGGCGACGGTGATCATGTCGTCCCAGGTCTTGGGTGCCTGCGGGACGAGGTCGCTGCGGTACCAGAGCAGTTGCACGTTGGTGTTCTTGGGCGCCCCGTAGAGCTTGCCCTCGTAGCGGGCGGTGTCCAGCGGGCCCGCCAGGGTGCCCTGCTCAACCTCGCTCTTGTCCTGACCGGTCCACTCCCGGATCCACTTCGCGCTGGCGAACTCCTGGGTCCAGGTGACGTCGAGGCCGAGCACGTCCATCCCGCTGTCCTCGGCGGCCAACCGGCGGACCAACTGCACCCGCTGGTCGTCGGCCTGCCGGGGCAGCACCCGGTAGGCGATCTTGTAGCGCCCCTCGGCCCGGGTGTTGCAGTCGTCGACCACCTTCTGCAGGTTCTGCTCGGGCGGGTAGTACAGGTTGATCGTGGGCGTACCACCGCCACCGTCGTCGGTGCCGCACGCGGCCAGCGGCGCGACCAGCGCCAGCGCGGCGGCGGCCGCCCCGGCCCGGAGCGCCGGCCGACGCCGGTGTCGGGCCGTTCCGGGGTCCGTCATCACCCTCCCCCTCTCTTCGACGAAAACCGGGGGGTCACCCGTGCCCCGGTGCACGGCTAGCCGGTACCGCGCCGCTGAAGTGCGGAAACACGCCGCTCCGACCGATGCCTGCGCCTAGACTGCCCGACCTGCGAAGCCGTGAAACCTGCCGGTAACCGGAGTCGGGACGGGTGGGACCGGGCCCACCGCGCAGGCGTCACCGGCGTCCGGGTCGTGCCCGTGCGGGCGGTTTCAGCGCCGGGCCCTGGCCCAGGACAGGAAACGTTCGGTCATCCGAGCCGGCGGGTGTTCCGGGTGCAGTTGGGTGAGCTGGTTGGTCGCCTCGTGCATCAGGGTGCCGAGGTAGACCAGCAGCCCGGTGCGGTCCCTGCGGTACTCGGTGAGCAGGGCGAGCTTGGCCGGTTGGCAGGGCCACTCCCGGCCACAGTTGCGGCACCGCCACAGCGGGCGCATCGCGACGTGCGGGACCGGCGGTCGGACCACCATCACCGCCACCTCCTCGAATCGTGGGCGCGGTCGGCACCGGCCGTCGCGGCCCGGGGCCGACCGCATCGGCATGGGACTGGAAGGGGCCGCTCCCGCACGGGGGGGGTCGGGAGCGGCCCCGGGCAGGGCCCGCTCCCGCCCTCACCGGCTGCCAGCGGGCCCGCCACGGGTGACAGTCTGCTGATCGGACCACTACTGTCGATACACGCTCACGTCATCTGCGCAGCTCAGCGGGGTGGGTGAGCGACCACGAGCGACCCGCCGGTCCGCGGTGGGCAGGAACCGGGGGTGTGATGGGGACGGCTACCGACTACGTGTTGGAGGAGTTACGCCTATTCCGGGCGTCACTCGCACTCAGCCAGGAGGATTTCGGTAAGGGCATCGGCTACTCGGGGTCGCACGTCAGCTCGGTGGAGACCGGCGGCCGGGCACCCACGAAGGAGTTCATGAAGGCCGTCGACGGCCACCACGACACCGGCGGGCGCTTCCTGCGGATGCTGGACCGGTTGGGCCGGCTCGACGCCGAGCCCGCCTGGCTGCGGGAGTGGATCGAGTTCGAACGGGGGGCGACCACGCTGCGCTGGTTCGAACTGGCGTATGTGCCGGGCCTGTTGCAGACCGAGCGGTACGCCCGCGCGACGCTGGCCGGCGGCCGGTTCGCCCCGGAGGACGTCGACCGGATCGTGGCGTCCCGGCTCGAACGGCAGGCGATCCTGCGGCGGGAACGCCCACCGCAGCTCATCTGCGTCATCGACGAGGCGGTGCTGCGCCGACCGGTGCTCGACCAGCCGGGGCTGATGATCGAGCAGTGCGAGCACCTGGCCCGGTTGACCGCCGAGGAGCACATCCAGGTGCACATCGTGCCGACCGACGCCGGCATGTACCTGGGGTTGGCCGGGCAGTTCATCATCGCCGAGATGCCCGACGGGGAGCGGGTCGCCCACGCGGACAACCAGCTCACCGCGCAGATCGTCGATACGCCGACCGATGTCGCTACGCTGGCCAGAACGTGGGAGATCGTGCGGAACGAGGCGCTCCCCCGCCGGCAGTCAGTCGAGCTGATCGAGGAAGTGGCGAAGTCATGGACATGATGACCCCGCAGTGGCGGAAGTCGACCAGGTCCGGCGGCAACGGCGGATCGTGCGTCGAGGTCGCCGACAACCTGCCCGGCCGGGTGCTGGTGCGCGACACCAAGGACCGCGAGGGCGGCACCCTTCACTTCGACCGTACGGCCTGGACGGCGTTCGTCGGCTACGCCAAGCGGCACTGACCCGGCCGGCCGACCGGGCTCCCCCGCACCACCGGGAGCCTGGTCGGCCCCGGCTCGCCCCGCTCCTGGTCGCCCGCCCCGACCGGCATCGCGCGTCGGCTTGTCGACGACTGTCCGGATGGCGGGCGCGGTGGGCTGTCCCGGGCGTGCCGGGTGCACTAGCGTTGATGCACTCACTCCACCAAGCCAGCGCGTCGCCGTCGTAGTCGATACGCCTCCGGCCGACATCAGCCTGCCCGTTCGGTGGGTTCTCCCGCGAACTCCCACTGCGCGCCCCCGGCCCGGGCAGGATCGTCCTCAACGAGGAGGTGCCCCGTGGTGCAGGACACCCGCGCTCTCGCCCTGACGTTCGAGGTGAGCGGCCTGCCACCGGTGAAAACCGAGGCGCTGTCCATCTTCGCTGCCGGCCATCGGCAGGCGACGAGGGTCCGCGCCCTGCTCGAGGCGGCCTGCGCCGCGGCCCAGCAGACCGGCTGGACGCCGTTGGCCGGGCCGATCGAGGTCGACCTGATCCTGCGGTGCCCACCCGGGCACCGCACCTCCGACGCCAGCACCCTGCTGGGCGGGGTGTGCGCGGTGCTCCAGGACAAGAAGCGGGTGGCCAACATCGGGCTGGCCCATCTCGGGGTCCTGGTCGACGTCGCCCTCTACGTCGACGACCGGCAGATCCGCCGGCTGTCGTACCGGGAGGAACCGGCGGAGGACTTCTCGTACCAGGTCCGGGTGGCCGACGCGTCAGCCGTGGTTTGACCGACGTCCGCGGTGGGGTACCGCGGACGCCGACGAAGGGAGCGCCGATGTCGGAGCCACATGTCACCCTCGACCCGAGAGGGCTCGATCCGGTGCAGCAGAAGCTGCGCGGCCCACTGGAGGATCAGCTGACCTCGGCCCTCCAGGCGGCCACCGACCGGGTCCGGGCCGGCTACGCGGGCGAGCCGGTCGAGCAGGTCTGCCAGCAGCTGCTCGACGAGACCCGGTCCGGGCTGCACCCGGACATCGCCGCCGGTTTCCGGCCCGACATGGACGAGTTCTGCCGGGTGGCGGTGGCGATCGTCCGGGACGAGATCGCCTGACCCCGGCGCACCGCGTGCCAGCTCAACCCCGACCAAGGCCCTGCACCGGCCAGGGCGCACCCCGACCATGCCCTCCAACGGCCAGGACCCGACACCGGCCGAGCCCACCAGCCAGGACCGACACCGGCCGAGCCCACCAGCCAGGGCCCGACACCGGCCGAGCCTCACCGGACGGGGATCAGTAGCGGCCGAGGTTCTGGGCCGGGCAGATCACGATGCGCGGGGCGTGCTTCGGGTCCAGCCAGCGCAGCACGGTCACCAGGTCGGCGTGCGACATGCTGACGCACCCGGCGGTCGGGCCGCCGCCGGCCTTGCTGAACTCGTGCAGAAAAATGCCGCTGCCGGCGTCGGGCACGGGCTTGGGCACGGTCGGCGGCATGTTGTAGGTGATCACCGCGAAGTGGGTGTACGCCGGCACCTCCCGCCACAACGCCTCGCTGTATCCGCCGGGGTTCGTGCTGCTGTGCTGGAACGTGTTGTAGGCCGCCGAGTTCGGGTTCTCGTTCCACCAGTCGTCGGTGACCACCCGGTGGTAGGGGAAGCGCACGCCCGGGTTGGCGGCGATGCCGTACATGGTGGGGCCGAAGGAGTAGACCCCGGTCGGGGTGGTCGCCACCCCCTCGGTGTGGTTGTCGCTGAACCCCTTCGCGCCCAGCCGGGCGGCCAACGGGGCCGAGACCGCCACCCAGCGCCCGCCCGCCTGGTGGAACGTCTCCACCGTGGCGTACGTGGTGGAGTAGCTGCTGCCGGTGACGATGACGACCTGGCGGGTCCCGGCGGGCAGGGTGGTCAGCCGGGAGGCCCGGTTCGGTGGCGGGAGCGGCCGCCCGCGACCCGTCGCCGGTGCCGAGCCGGGTGTGGTTTCCATCCCGAGATGATCGCACCACGAACGACACCCGGTGTCCCGAGGATCGCCGGGCGCTGGTCCGGTTGGGTCAGGGCCGGGTCCGCAACTCCCCGGCCCTGACCGCCAGCCGTCCGGCCCGGCAGCGGTGGTCGCCGGTGCGAGCACGACGGGCGGGGCAGGCCGCCCACGTCGGGCCCGACACTCGGGCCAGGCCGCCTGCACTCAGCTCCACGGTGCCCCGGGCGTCGGACTTCGGCGCGTCCCGGCCACCCCGAATGGCGCCGGACGCGGGCCCAGGTTAGGCACCCGTCGCCGGGCCGGGCAAGCAGGTAGGTGGGGGCTGCGGGGGTGATTCCCGCCGGGACGGAATTGCGGCATCCCGGCGTGACACGGTCGGCCGGGTCGACGCTGTTGGCGCTCAGAAGTGGGCGAGCAGATCCGGGAAGGCGGCCAGCCGGATCACCCCGGTGTCGGCCGGGTCGAGGTCGTCGTTCTCCAGCACCCAGGTGTTCTCGTTGGGGATGAACACCGCCCGCATCCCGGCCGCCCGCGCCGGCAGGATGTCCGACTTCGGGGAGTTGCCGATCATCCACGCGTCGGCCGGCGCGAAGCCGTGTTCCCGGGCCAGCCACCGGTAGGTGCCGGCGTCCTTCTCGGCCACGACGTGCGCTGCGGTGAAGTGGTGCAGCAGGCCGCACGCGTCCAGCTTGCGTTGCTGCTCCTCCCGGTCCCCCTTGGTCAGCAGCAGCAGGTCGTAGCGGGTGGCCAGGGCGTCGAGGGTGTCGGCTACCCCGGGCATCAACTCGACCTGGTGGTTGACCAGCGCGGTGGCCAACCCGTCGATGTCCGCACGTTCCCGGTCGGTGGCCGGCCGTTCCCGCAGCCGCTCCAGGCACTCGCCGAGGCTGCGCAGGAAGACCTTGCTGCCGTAGCCGTGGGCCACCGCGTTGGCCCGCTCGATGTCGTCGAGCACGGTACGGATCTGGGCCCGGTCGAGGCTCGGATGGTCGAGCCAGTCCAGGAAGTCGTCGATCACCCGCTCGAACAGGACGTTGTTCTCCCACAGCGTGTCGTCGGCGTCGAAGATCAGCGTCGTCGCGCCCGCACCCGGGGCCGCTCCGGTCCCACCCGCACTCATCCGGTCCCCTCCCGAAAGGATCGCCCCGCCCGGACGGCGACGGCCGACGGACACGCTAGCGGCCCGGCCCGCCCGGCACATCCGGGTTGTCCCGGCGCAGGGTCAGGATCAGGTCGGCCACCAGCGCCGTCCACCCGGTCTGGTGCCAGGCCCCGAGCCCCGCGCCGTTGTCGCCGTGGAAATACTCGGGGAAGGCGATCAGGTCCCGCCAGTCGGGATGGGTCTGGAACAACTGACACGCCCCGTAGATCGGCCGGCGGCCCCAGTCGTCCCGGGTGAACAGTGAGATCAACCGGACGGACAGGTCGTCGGCGATCTCGTCCAGGGTGCACTTGCGCCCCGACCGGGTCGGGTACTCCACCTGCAGGTCGTCGCCGAAGAACGCCGCGTAGTCACGCAACGCGCTGATCAGCAGGAAGTTCGTCGGCATCCAGATCGGGCCGCGCCAGTTGGAGTTGCCGCCGAACAACCCGCTCGTCGACTCGGCCGGCTCGTAGCCGACGCAGAACTCCTGCCCGCCCAGGTCGACCGCGAACGGCTTGTCCAGGTGGGCCCGGCTCAGCGTACGCAGACCGTAGTCGGAGAGGAACTCGTCGGGGTCGAGCATCCGGGCCAGCAGCCGGACCACCTGCTCCGGACCGACCATGGACAGCAGCCGCTGCTGACGCCCGTCCGGGCCGAGCCGACGGGCCCCGATCACGTCGGCGTACTCGGGCCGTTGGGTGAGGAACCAGCGCAGCCGGGCCCCCAGCTCGGGCAGGCGTTGCAGGGTACGGGCGCTGAGCCGGGTGGTGGCCGCCAACGGCAGCAACCCCACCACCGAGCGGACCTTCAGCGGCACCTGACTGCCGTCGGCGAGGCGCAGCACGTCGTAGAAGAACGCGTCCTCGGCGTCCCACAGCCCCTGCGAGTAACCGGCGGCGGCGATGTACGCGAAGTGTTCGAAGAACTTCGTCGCGGTGTCCACGTACGCCCGGTCGTGCTCGGCCAGCACGATCGCCATGTCCAGCAGGTTGAGGGCGTACATCGCCATCCAGCCGGTGCCGTCGGACTGTTCGAGGACCCCGGCGACCGGCAGCGCCGCCGAGCGGTCGAACGGGCCGACGTTGTCCAACCCGAGGAAACCGCCCTCGAACAGGTTGTTGCCGCCGGTGTCCTTGCGGTTGACCCACCAGGTGAAGTTGAGCAGCAGCTTGTGCATCACCCGGGCGAGGAACTCGTGGTCGCGCCCGCCGTCGATCTCGAACACCTTCAGCGCCGCCCAGGCGTGCACCGGCGGGTTCACGTCGCCGAACGCCCACTCGTACGCCGGGATCTGGCCGTTGGGGTGCAGGTACCACTCGCGGAGCAGGAGCAGCACCTGCGCCTTGGCGAAGCCCGGGTCGACCCGGGCGATGGTGACGCAGTGGAAGGCCAGGTCCCAGGCGGCGTACCAGGGATATTCCCACGGGTCCGGCATGGAGATCACGTCGAAGCTGGTCATGTGCCACCAGGCGCTGTTGCGCCCGTGCCGGCGGCCGGCCGGCGGCGTCGAGCCCGGGTCGCCCTCCAGCCACCGTTTGACGTCGAAGTGGTAGAACTGCTTGCCCCACATCAGCCCGGCGATGGCCTGCCGGGCGACGAGGGCCTCGTCGGCGCTGGCCGCCGCCGGGATCACCCCGGCGAAGAAGCGGTTCGCCTCGGCCCGCCGGGCCCACACCACCGCGTCGAAGCCCGCGCCCAGCTCCGCCGGGGCCGGTGCGACGGCCCCGGGCGGCGGGGCGGTCCGGGTCAGCCGCAACCGGATCTGCCGCTGCCCGCCGGCCGGCACCTCCAGCACGTAGTGCAGGGCACCCTTGGTGCCCTCCCGGTCCGGGTTGACGGTGGCCGCGCCGGCCACCACGTGGTCGTTGATCCCGTCCTTCGGGTACGGCGAGCGACCGGCCAGCCCCCACAGCCGCTCGGCGTTGGTGTCGTTGTCGCAGAGCAGCGGAACCGGCTCGCCGTCGCCCTCCAGCAGGATCTGCCCCAGCACCCAGTGCTCGCCGACCAGCCGGCCACCCTCGCCGGTCAGCCGGGGCACCCGGTCCGCGCCGGGCGGACCCCAGGCCCAGGTGTTGCGGAACCACAGCGTGGGCAGCACGTGCAGGGTGGCCGCCTCGTCGGCCCGGTTGGCGACGGTGACCAGGATGCACATGTCCGTCGGGGACGCCTTGGCGTAGTCGACGGTGACCGCCCAGTACCTGTCGTCGTCGAAGATGCCGGTGTCGACCAGCTCGTACTCGTTCTCGTCCCGGCCGCGCAGGGCGTTCACGGCGACCAGCTCGTCGTACGGGAAGGCGGCCTGCGGGTAGTGATAGCGCCAGCGCATCCACGAGTGGGTGGGGGTGCTGTCGAGGTACCACCAGTATTCCTTGGCGTCCTCGCCGTGGTTGCCGCCGTCGCCGCCGAGGCCGAACATCCGCTCCTTGAGGATCGGGTCGACGCCGTTCCACAGCGCCAGCGCGAAGCAGAACGTCTGCCGGTCGTCGCAGACGCCCGCCATGCCGTCCTCGTTCCACCGGTAGGCTCTGGACCGCGCGTGGTCGTGGGGGAAGTAGTCCCACGCCGTGCCGTGTTCGCTGTAGTCCTCCCGTACCGTCCCCCACGCCCGCTCGGACAGATAGGGACCCCATGCTCGCCAGTCCTGCTCCCCGGCGTCAGCCTGGGCGAGCCGGAGCCGCTCGGCGTCGGGGGACGGGGCGTCGGAGGGCGATCTGTCGGTGAGCACCTGCACATTTTCGACGCCGCCGGGGTACTTGACCACAGCGGCCATTGTCGTCGTGGCGTGTTACACCTCGCCGCCACAGGAGGAAAGAAGTTGATCGAGTTCGGTTTCGGGCCGGGGGTCTGCGGTGAACTGGCCGCCGGGGCGACCCGGGAATGGCTGGTCACCGACGGTCTCGGCGGGTACGCCATGGGCACGGTGAGCGGGTTGCGGACCCGCCGCTACCACGGTCTGCTGGTGGTCGCCGGGGAGACTCCGGCCGCCCGCCGGGTGGGACTGGTCAGCCTGGACCCGGCGGTGGTCCTGCCGTCCGGGGCCCGGGTGCGGCTCGGCGCGCACGAGTGGAACTCCGGCGTGGTCGACCCGCGCGGCTACGAGTTCCTGGAACGGTTCGACCTCGTCGACGGGCTGCCGCGCTGGCGGTGGCGGATCGGCGACGTGGTGATCGAGCGGGAACTGGCCATGACCCACGGCCGGCCCGCCGTGGCGGTGGTGCACCGGCTGGTGGCCGGCGGCCCGGTCCGGCTGGACCTGTCGGCCGCCTGCACCTGGCGCGACGCGCACGGCGAGCGGCGGGCCGACGGTCCGACGCCCCGGGTGGAGCCGGCCGACGGCGGCGCGGTGGTCGAGGGCGCATACCGGCTGACCGGCCCGGACTGGACGCCCGAGGGGCAGTGGTGGTTGGGCGTGCACCACCGCGAGGAGGCCGCCCGGGGGCTGCACCCCGACGAGGACCTGTGGTGCGCGGGGCGGTTCTCCGGAGCGCTGGACCGCCCCGGGGACACCGTGTCGGTGCTGGCCTGGGCCGGTGACCTGGCCGAGGAGCCACCGCCGGCGACGCAGGTGGTAGCGGCGGCCCGGCAACGGCACCGGGCGGTGGTGACGGCGGCGAAGCCGGCCGACGCGGTGGACGCCACCCTGGCGCTGGCCGCCGACGCGTTCGTGGTGCGCACCGCCACCGGCCCGGACGTGGTCGCCGGCTACCCGTGGTTCGGGGCCTGGTCGCGGGACACCATGACCTCCTACGAGGGGTTGTTCCTGTGCACCGGGCGGGCCGACGAGGGGCGGGAGCTGCTGCGGGGGTACGCGGCGACGCTGTCGGAGGGGATGCTGGCGAACACCGCCGACACGGGTCGGGTGGAGTACAACACGGTCGACGCGACGCTGTGGTTCCTGCACGCGGTGAGCCGGCACGTCACCGTCACCGGCGACACCGACCTGGGTGACGAGCTGCTGCCGGCGCTGCACGGGGTGGTGCAGGCGCACCTGGCCGGCACCCGGTACGGCATCGCGGTCGACCCGGCCGACGGGCTGATCACCCAGGGCGGCACCCCGGGCACCGCGCTGACCTGGATGGACGCCCGGGTGTACGGGGTGCCGGTGACCCCGCGTACCGGCAAGCCGGTCGAGGTCAACGCGTTGTGGATCAACGGGCTGGCCGGGTTGGCGGAGCTGACCGAGCTGGCCGGGCAGGACCCGGCCGAGCTGTGGCGGCTGCACCACCGGGCCCGGGACGCGTTCGGCAAGCGGTTCCCCACCCCGGCGGGCTGGCTGCACGACGTGGTGGACGCGCCCGCCCCGGCGTACCCGCTGGGTGGGGCGGCGCACCACGACGACGACCTGCTGCGCCCCAACCAGCTGCTCGCCTGGTCGCTGCCGTACGCCCCGCTGGAGCCGGACCCGGTGGCGCTGCGTCGGGTGGCCGCCGGGCTGTTCACCCCGCTGGGCCCGCGCAGCCTGGCCGCCGACGCGCCGGAGTTCGCGCTCCGGCACCGGGGCGGGCCGGCGGAGCGGGACGGCGCCTACCACCAGGGGACGGTCTGGCCGTGGCTGGTCGGGCCGTTCGTCGAGGCGTACCGCAAGGCCGGGCTGCCCACCGACGACCTGCTGGTCGGGCTGGTCGGACACCTGGGGGAATCCGGCCTGGGCTCGGTCAGCGAGACGGCGGACGCCACCGCCCCGCACGCCGCCACCGGCTGCCCGTTCCAGGCGTGGTCGGTGGCCGAGCTGCTGCGGGTCAGGCGGGTTCGATAGGCAGGCGTTACACACCGGCAACGGCGGCGTCTCCGCTGGTTATCCACCCGTGGGCAGGATGGGCCCCAACCCCGGGCCGCAGCGAGGACACCCTTCTGGTGTCCCACCGGCGTGCGCCCAGGACACCACCCGAAGGGGGCCGCATGTCACCTGACGCCGACGTGATCGACATCCACCCCGCCCGGCACCAGCGGGTGCTGATGCTGTCCTGGGAGTACCCGCCGGTGCTGGTCGGCGGCCTCGGCCGGCACGTACACGCGCTGGCCACCGCCCTGGCCGCCGCCGGGCACGAGGTCACCGTGGTCACCCGGCACGCCGAGGGGGCGCCGCTGGAGGAGTACGCCGACGGCGTACGCGTCCTGCGCGCCCCCGAGGACCCGGTGACCTTCCCGCTGGCCACCGGGTCCCTGCTGGCCTGGACGATGGCGTTCAACCACACCCTGACCCGGACCGCCCTGCGGGCCACCGACTCCGCCGACTACGACGTGATCCACGCCCACGACTGGCTGGTCGGGCACACCGCCGTCACCCTGGCCGAGCACCTCGACCTGCCGCTGGTCACCACCATCCACGCCACCGAGGCCGGCCGGCACCAGGGCTGGCTGCCCGGGGAACTCAACCGCACCATCCACGGCGTCGAACACTGGATCAGCAACGCCTCGACCCGGGTGATCGCCTGCTCCGGTTACATGCGCGCCCAGGTGAGCCGGCTGTTCGACGTCCCGGCGGGGCGGGTCGACGTGGTGCCCAACGGGGTCGACGACCGGGCCTGGCGGGCCCGGCCCCGGGCGGTCGCCTCGGCCCGCGCCCGGTTCGCCGGGGACGGCCCGCTGGTCGGCTACGCCGGTCGGCTGGTCTACGAGAAGGGCGTGCAGCACCTGGTGGACGCCGTGCCGCACCTGCGGGACCGGCACCCGGGGCTGCGGGTGGTGATCGCCGGGGACGGCCCGTACAAGGACGAGCTGGTCGAGCAGGTACGCCGGCTGCACGTCGGCGACAGCGTCCGGTTCGCCGGGTTCCTCGACGCCGGACAGCTCCCGGCGGTGCTCGCCGCCACCGACGCGACGGTCGTGCCGAGCCTCTACGAGCCGTTCGGCATGATCGCCCTGGAGGCGGCGGCGGCCGGCGCCCCGCTGGCCGTGGCGAGCACCGGCGGGCTGGCCGAGATCGTCGAGCCGGGCGTCACCGGGGTGACCTTCCCGCACAGTGACCCGGGCGCGCTCGCCGGTGCGGTCGACCGGCTCGTCGGCGACGAGGTCTTCGCCCGCCGGGTGGCCCGCCGGGCCCGCACCATGGTCGGTGAGCGGTACGGCTGGGCGGCCATCGCCGCACGCACCGTGAGCAGCTACTCCACCGCCCGTCGCGAACACGGCGGCTTCCAGGCCCGACGCGCCGCGACCCTGCTGACCGGCGGTCGCCAGCGGATCGCCATCCCCGAGGGCAACCTGCTGGCGTTCGACGGTGCCGCCTGCTGAGGAAACCGGGACCCGACGACCGATAGGTCCGCCCCGATCCATTGGCTACGGTGTACCTCGGCCGATGGTGAGGAGAACGGTGCAGCAGGTAGTGATCGCCGGCCGGTACCGCCTGTTGAACTTGGTGGGCCGGGGTGGCATGGGCCGGGTCTGGCTGGCCCGCGACGAGGTGTTGCATCGCGAGGTGGCGGTCAAGGAGGTGGTGCCCCCCGCCTGGTTGGCTGACGACGAACGCGACGAGGTGCGGCTGCGGACCCTGCGCGAGGCGCGCACCGCCGCCCGGCTCAACCATCCCAACGTGGTCCGGGTCTACGACGTGGTGCAGATCGAGGAACGCCCGTGGATCGTGATGGAGTACGTCCTGTCGCGGTCGTTGCAGGCGGTGCTGGACACCACCGGCCCGGTCGACCCGGTACGCGCCGCCGAGATCGGGCTGGCGCTGCTGGCCGCGCTGCGGGCCGCGCACTCCGCCGGGGTGCTGCACCGTGACGTGAAGCCGCAGAACGTCCTGGTCGCCGACGACGGACGGGTGATGCTCACCGACTTCGGGCTGGCCACCTTCGACGGTGGGGACGGGCTGATGACCCGCCCCGGGATGGTGCTCGGCTCGCCGCAGTTCGTCGCCCCGGAACGCGCCGCCGACGGCGTGTCCAGCGTGGAGGCGGACATGTGGTCGCTCGGGGCCACCCTGCACGCCGCGGTGGAGGGCCGCTCCCCGTACGCCCGGAGCACCGCGATGGCCACCCTGGCCGCCCTGGCGAGTTCCCCGCCGGACCCGGCGCCGCACGCCGGACCGCTGCGCCCGGTCCTCGACGGGTTGCTGCTGCGCGACCCCCGGCAGCGGATCGGCCACGACGAGACGAACCGCCGCCTGGAGGCGGTGACCCGGCCGACGCCCGCCGCCGAGCCGCCGACGGTGATACTGCCGGTCGCCCGTCCGGTGGGCGTGGCCCGGCCGCCCCGGCCGGGCGGGGACGGCGAGCCGACGCAGCAGCCGACGGACCGCGCGGGGAGGAGCCGCGCGGAACTCGACGCCGAACGGGAGTGGGGGCCACCAGGTCGCCGGGTCGCCGGTGACTCGGGGGAACGCCCCACCACGTCCTCCTCCCCGATGTCGGCCGGCACCACCGGCTCGACGTCGTCGGGCCCGGAGTCCGACCGTCCCGGGCCGGGTGTCGGGGCACCGGACGGCAGCGTGCCGACGTCCGGCCCGGCCACCGCCGCGCCGGGGTCGGGCGGACCTGCCCCCGCCGGTGCCGGGGCGGAACCCGGCGTCCCGGGGGGACACGGTCCCGGGGCGGACCCGGGACGCGGTGGCGCGGGTGGACGGGGCCCGGGGCGGTCCGGCGCGGGGGCGGGATCACGGCGGGCGACCGGGACGGGTGGGGTGGTCGGGATGTTCACCCGGCTGCCCGGCGGCACCCGGGGCTGGCTACTGGCCGGGGCGACCCTGGCGGTGGGGGCCACGGTGGGCATCGGCACCACGTTCGCGATCGACAACGACGAGCAGCGGGCCGCGCCGCGCAGCACCGACGTGCCCGTCACCGGCGTGCCCTCCACCCGCCCGTACGGCCCGCCGGGTGCCGAACAGGGCCGGCCGAACCCACCCCCCGGCGCACCGGGCCTCGCCCCGCCGCCCCTGCCCTGCCTGCGGCCCGATCCGGTCGGCACGAAGGTCACCGGCCGACCGGCGACCGTGGACGGCGGGTTCCGTCCCCCGGCCGGCTGGACCTGGTACGACGGTGCCGGCTTCCGGATCGCCGTCCCGGTCGGCTGGCTGCGTACCCAGGAGGGGCAGGTGGCCTGCTTCCGCGACCCGGGCAGCCGCCGGACGCTCAGCGTGGAACCGCTGGCCGGTGGTGGCGGCGGCGCGCTGGACCGGTTGCGGGCCGAGGAACGCACGCAGCTCGACTTCAACGCCCTGCCCGGGTACGACAAGATCAGGCTGGACACTCTCGACGACGACGGCGCCCAGTGGGAGTGCCGTTGGGACACCCCGTTCGGCGGACGGGAGCACGCGGTCCGGATGATCCCGGGTCGGAACCTGTCCGGGTTCATCCTCAGCTGGTCCGCCGCCGACGAGGACTGGAGCAACTCGACCAGCCAGCTGCGGGTGGTGCGGGAGAGCTTCCAGGGTCGGTCGACCGAGGTGACCTCACCCACCTGACCGGCCCCGCCGCTGCGCCCGCCCCCATCGTCACGGTCACCGTCACCGCGGTCACCGTCACCGCGGTCGCCATCGCTGCGGTCGCCATCGCTGCGGTCGCCATCGCTGCGGTCGAGAAACCGCAGCTCGGTGGCTACCCTGGTGAGGGGGCAGTCGAGGGGGAAAGTCGTGCAGCAGCAGCTGGTCGCGGGGCGCTACCGCCTGCTCGAACTGGCCGGCACCGGCGGGATGGGCCGGGTCTGGTTGGCCCGCGACGAGATGCTGCACCGGGATGTCGCCGTCAAGGAGGTCGTCCCGCCCCACTGGCTCGCCGAGTCCGAACGCTCGGAACTACGGCTACGGACGCTGCGCGAGGCGCGTACCGCGGCCCGGCTCAACCACCCGAACGTGGTCCGGATCTATGACGTGGTGCACGACGGGGACAACCCCTGGATCGTGATGGAGTACGTCCCGTCCCGGTCGGTGCAGCAACTGCTCGGCATCGAAGGACCGCTGGACCCGCACCGGGTGGCGGGGATCGGGCTGGCGGTGCTGGCCGCGCTGCGGGCCGCACACACCGCCGGGGTGCTGCACCGCGACGTCAAACCGCACAACGTGCTGGTCGCCGACGACGGGCGGGTGGTGCTCACCGACTTCGGGCTGGCCACCTTCGACGGTGGGGACGGGCTGATGACCGGCCCGGGGTTGGTGCTCGGGTCGCCGCAGTTCGTCGCTCCCGAGCGGGCCCGCGACGGCGTCTCCGACCCGCGTACCGACCTGTGGTCGTTGGGCGCCACGCTCTACGCGGCGGTGGAGGGGCGGTCCCCGTACGCCCGCGCCAGTGCGATGGCGACGTTGAGCGCCCTGGCCACCGAGCCGCCCGACCCGGTGCGTCGGGCCGGGCCGCTGCGTCCGGTGCTGGAAGGTCTGCTGCGCCGGGAGCCGGGCGAACGGCCCACCGCCGCCGAGACGGAGTCGTTGCTGCTCGCCGCGATCGCCGCACCGCCGACCGGCAGCCCCTCCCCCGCCGGGCCACCTCCGCCCGGCGCGGCTGTCCACCGGCCGGAGATCCCGACCGACCCGGCAACCGTCGACGCGCCCCCGCCCCCCGGGTCGGCCGGATCCGGTCCCGGGATCGGTCCACCGGGACCGGATCGACTCGGACCGGATCGACCCGGACCGGATCCAGCCGGGCCGGGTCTGGCCGGACCGGATCGACCCGGGCCGGGTCTGGCTGGGCCGGGTCTGGCTGGGCCGGGTCTGGCTGGGCCGGATCCAGCCGGGATCGGTCCACTGGGGCCGGGCCCGGCAGCGCCGGATCCCGCCGGGATCGGTCCGGCCGGGATCGGTCCCGCCGGGCCGGGTCGAGTCGACGGGCCGGGTCGAGTCGACGGGCGTACCCCGGCAGTGCCGGTGGCGGACGCACGCCGCCGCCGACGGATCGCCCTGGTCGCGGTGGCCGTCGCGGGCGCCCTGCTGGCCGGGGTCGGGACGACGCTCGCCCTGCACGACGGCGGCACCACCCCGTCCTCACCGGGCGGCGGCGCCGGCAACCCGGTGGCCCGGCCGGCGGCCTTCCCGTGCACCGCGCCCGCGCCGACGGACGCCACCCCGGTCCGGTCCGCGCCACCGCCGGCGGGTGAGCGGTTCGGCCTTATCCCGGGCTGGACCTGGTACGAGGACCCGACCGGATTCCGGATCGCCGCGCCGGCCGGGTGGCTGCACTACACCGAGGGCACGGTGACCTGCCTGCGGGAGCCGGGCGGCCCCCGGGTGCTCAGCGTGGCCCCCGGCGACGCCCCGGCCGACCCGGTCGCCCACTGGCAGGCCGAGGAACGCCGGCTCACCGATGACGGCCGGCTCACCGGTTACCGTCGGGTGGAGATCGCCCCGTTGGACATGTTCCGGGGTGGCGCACTGTGGGAGTGCGAGTGGACCGGTGCCACCGGTGGCCGGCTGCACACCGCCCGGCTGCTGGTACGGGTCACCCGGGACCGGGCGTACACCGTCTCATGGCTGACAGACCAGTTCGACTGGCAGGTCAACGCGACATACTTCCTGATGATCAGGCAGAGTTTCCGCCCCGCCGACTGACACCGTCCCCTGTGGATCGTCCGGGTGATTGCCCCGTCGGTGACGGCTCTGGCACAGTGGCGTAGCGTTGTCGATCAAGAACCCGGGGAGGGGCGAGGCGAGATGATGGGACCGTCCCACGCACTGTCGGGCGCGGCGGTGTGGCTGACCGGGTCGTGGGCGCTGGACTACTTCGCCGACTACCACCAGTCCCCGCTGGCGTTGGCCGTCGGCACGGCGGTCTGTGCCGGTGGCGCGCTCTTTCCCGACCTCGACCTCTCCGGCAAGGTCACCCGTAACCAGGGTGGCGCGACGGTGGCCCGCACCTTCGGCGTCTTCTCGCTCTTCGTCGCCGAGGTGATGGAGAAGATCTCCCTCGGCGTCTACTACGCCACCAAGCTCAGCCGCGACCCGCGCCGCAACAACGGCCACCGTACGCTGACCCACACCATCCCGTTCACCGTGCTGGTCGGCTGGGGCACCACCGCGCTCTGCGCCGCGTACGGCAAGTGGGCGGTGGTGAGCATCCTGTTCTTCATGATCGGGTTGGCGCTGCGCGGGCTCTTCGACGAGTGGGCCGAACGGGCCGGCTGGGTGATCGTCACGCTCCTCTCGGCCGCCGCCGCCTGGTTCACCTTCGCCAACCTGCCCGGCGACCGTGGTTACCCGATGATCGGACTGGCGGTCGGGGTGGGCTGTTTCGTGCACATCCTCGGCGACATGATCACCAAGGCCGGGGTGCCGATCCTCTGGCCGATCCCGATCAAGCGCCGCATGTGGACGATGATCGGGCTGCCGAACAGCATCGCCCTGCGTACCGGCAGCAAAGCCGAGGTGGTCGTGTTGCGCACCGCGCTGACGGTGCTCTCCGTACTCGCGGCGGTCGGCCTGGTAGCCCCCTCGGTCCTGCAACGATTCAACATAGAGGTCTAACCCCGCTCACCCACCCTCCACCCCGCCTCCGCCGCCTCCTCATCGCCCCGGCCCGCCCCGGGTGATCAAGAGGTTTGCGTCAACATGGAGATCATTCTTGACGCAAACCTCTTGATCACCCGGGGGAAATGCGGGCGGGGAGGGGCGGAGTCGGCCTGGTTGGCCGTGGGTGGGGGCCGGGTTCGTGGGTGCGGGGACGGCCTGGGGAGCTGGCCGAGCGGTCGGCGGTCACCTGTCGCGTTCCGCAGGCGGCAGTATCCCCGCCGCCTGCCTGAGCGCTGGTCAGACGCCGACCCGCTGCGGTGGCACGGTGAGGCCGTAGAGCGCCATCAGCTCCGGGGTGTCGACCCGGTTGCCGTCGGCGACCGAGTCGCAGGCGATGTCGACGATCTGGTCCTTGTGCGCCAGCAGATACGGTCGGGCTCCGACATCGGCGCTGGCCAGGGTGGCGATACCGGCCCAGTGCCGACGGCCGAACAGCATCGGGTAACCGCGCAACCCGTCGTAGGTGGCGCAGGCGAGCACGTCCGGATAGGGCAGCGCGGCCACCCGGCGGACCGCCTCCGGGGTGAGGCCGGGCATGTCGACCGGGACCACCACCACCGCCTCGACCCGCCTGTCGGCCAGCGCGGCCAGGCCAGCCCGGATCGACGAGCCGACACCGGTGCCCCAGGCCCGGTTGACCACCACGGTGGCAGGGCTCAGGTCAGCCGCCCCCCGTACCTCGTCGGCCGCCGCGCCCAACACGACCACCAACTGGCCGCACCCGGCCTCGGTCATCGTGTCGATCATGCAGCTGACCAGCGGCCGGCCTCCCTGGAGCAGTAATGCCTCGGGGCCGCCGAGCCGGCGTCCCCCGCCCGCCGCGATGATCATTCCTGCGATACGCACACCGGGTGCAACGAGCCCTCACCCGATCCGTGTCGGCACGAAACGGATATTTCACGCGTAATACCCACCCAACCCTGCCCCACCCCTGCCCCCACCCCCTCCCGTCCCCCACCTGCCCTCGGTGATCAAGAGGTTTGCGTCAGGAAACTCGATCCTGCTGACGCAAACCTCTTGATCACCGGGAAAAGGAGGGGGCGGGGGCACGGGGACGGGAGGGGACCCGGGGATGGGCGGGGTGGGGACGGGAGGAGGAGCGGGGGTGGGGTGGGTTAGGCGTGGGCGTAGCAGTCGACGGTGGAGAGGTCGAGGGGGAAGCGGACGGGGGTGTCGCCGAAGAGCAGGGTCGAGGCGCGTGCTCCGGCCCGGCGGATCGCCTCGGTCACCGGATCGGCCAGCTCGGCCGGGCAGTGCACGATCACCTCGTCGTGCTGAAAGAAGACCAGCTCGCCACCGATGCCGGCCAGCTCGCCCCGGAGCGTGGCGAGCATCGTCGAGGCCCACTCGGCGGCGGTGGCCTGGATGACGAAATTCCGGGTGAACCGGCCCCGGGACCGGGCGGCCCGCGCCCGGGGTGAACGGGGGTCCGGCCCGGCGTCCGGGTCCACCGGGGCATCGTCACCGGTGTCGAAGCCGGCTGTCCCCGGTGGGCAGGTCCGCCCCAGCCAGGACCGGACCAGACCGCCCGCCTCGCCGGTGCGGGCTGCCGCCTCCAGATAACCGAAGGCCGTCGGGTAGCTGCGCTTGAGCACCGCCAGGGCGGGCAGCGCCGCACCACCGGTCTGCCCGTACATCGCGCCGAGCAGGGCCAGCTTGGCACGGGCCCGGTCACCACCGAAGGAGTCCTGCGCCAACGCCGCATAGAGGTCACCGGCCGCACCGGCGGTGGCCAGCCGGGCGTCGCCGGAGACCGCGGCGAGCACCCGGGGCTCCAACTGGCCGGCGTCGGCCACCACCAACTGCCACCCCGGATCGGCCACCACCGCCTGCCGGATCACCTTGGGGATCTGCAACGCGCCGCCGCCCCGGGTCGCCCACCGGCCGGAGACCACCCCGGCGGGGACGTACTCCGGGCGGAACCGGCCGTCGCGGACCCAGGCGTCCCGCCAGGCCCAGCCGTGCGCCGTCCAGATCCGGAACAGCTCCTTGTATTCGAGCACCAACGGTACGGCCGGATGGTCGACGCCGCGCAGCACCCAGGCCCGGGTGTTGGGCAGCTCCACGCCGACCCGGGCGAAGGCGCGCATCAGCTCCGCCGGGGAGTCGATGTGCAGCTGCCGCACCCCGAGCGCCTCGGCGATCCGGGCGGCCAGCTCGGCCAGCCGCCGGGGCGGCCCGCCCATCGGGGACGCCTCGCCCAGCAGCTCGGCGAGGATCTCACCGTGTACGTCGACCCGCCACGGCAGCCCCGCCGCGGCCATCTCGACCGCGACGAGCGCACCGGCCGACTCGGCGGCCACCAGCAGCCGGAACCGGCCGGGATGCGCGGTGGCGGCGATCCGGGTGAGCTGGTCGGCGTACACCCGGGTCAGGCTGTCGATGCCGGGGCCCGGCGGCCCGGGGACGGCCTCGAAGAGCGCAGCCTGGCCGTGACCTGGCGGCGCGGGCGGCCGGGCCGGCGGGTCGGGTGGGACCACGGCCCCGATGAGCCGGGCGTACGCGGCGGCCGGCGAGCGCGGCTCGCCCCACCGCCCGGCGTGCCCCAGCAGCAGCGCCTCGGTCAGCTCGACGTCGTGGCACCGCTCGACCCGCACCCCGGCACCCAGCAGGATGGGGTAGACCGCCGTGCCGGAGCCCCACACCCAGCGGGGACGCTCGGCGGCCTCCCGGGCGGCGACCGCGCGGGGCAGGTCGTCGACCAGCTCGACCGCGCCGCACGGCCGACCGGCGGCGTCCAGCGGCCGGAGCACGCCACCGCCCCGCTCGCCCGCCACCACCGCCACCACCGCCACGGCCCGATTCTGCCCCGCCCCTGTGACACCCCGCCGCTTCCGCCGGTCGCCGGGTCCGTCCACCTGTCGGGCCGTCACCTACCGACGCCCGCGGATCGCCCACTGCGGTACTGAGGGGCAGGGGGCGATCCGGCACCCGGACAGCTGCCGCAGCGCAGCGGCGGGGCCCGGTGCCGCCCAGCGGCCCAGCGGCCCAGCGGCCCAGCGGCCCAGCGGCCCAGCGGCCCAGCGGCCCAGCGGCCCAGCGGCCCAGCGGCCCAGCGGCCCAGCGGCCCAGCGGCCCAGCGGCCCAGCGGCC
>NZ_JAGFWR010000021.1 GCF_017599305.1 Micromonospora antibiotica | reverse complement strand
TCCGACCCGAAGCCCACAGATGCTCCAACACCTGCCGATGCCCGAACGTCAACACACCCGGCTTCGCCACCAGGACCTCCAACCCAACCCAAGATCAGTTGCACTGAAGCCTAGAAACCGCCGGCCCATTCGTGACCGAAACCTCTTGATCAACGTGATTGGGCGGGCGGGCGGTCGGGCGGTCGGGGTGGGGCGGGGAGGGAGGCAGGGGAGGGGGAGGGGGAGGGGGTTAGTCGGCGCGGCGGGTGGCGGCTATGGCCAGGTCGACCAGGGCCTGGCGGGCCTCGGTATCGAGGTCGACGCCGGCCAGGGCGGCCAGGGCGGTGTCGGTGAGGGTGACGATGCGCTGCTCGGTGCGGGCCAACGCGCCGGTGGCGCTGATCAGCTCGCGGAGCCGGGCCACCCCGTCCTCGTCCAGCTCCGGATCGCCGAGCCGGCTGAGCAGCAGGTCCCGGCCGGCCTCGTCGGCGACCTCCACCGCCGCCGCCACCAGGTAGGTGCGCTTACCCTCGCGCAGGTCGTCCCCGGCCGGCTTGCCGGTCTGCGCCGGGTCGCCGAACACTCCCAGCACGTCGTCGCGGAGCTGGAACGCCTCACCGAGCGGCAACCCGTACGCCGAGTAGGCGGTACGCACGTCGGGCGACGCGTCGGCGAGCGCGGCGCCGAGCAGCAACGGCCGCTCGACGGTGTACTTGGCCGACTTGTACCGGGCCACCTTGCCGGCCCGCTCCAGCGAGACCTCCCCGGTCGCCTGGGTGAGCACGTCGAGGTACTGCCCGACGGTGACCTCGCCGCGCATCTCGTCGAAGACCGGCCGGGCCCGGGCCACCGTGTGCGGGGCCAGTCCGGCGGAGTGCAGCAGCTCGTCGGACCAGACCAGGCAGAGGTCACCGAGCAGGATCGCCGCCGCGTCGCCGAAGCTGTCCGGATCACCGTGCCAGCCGGACGCCCGGTGTCGGGTGGCGAACCGTCGGTGCACCGCCGGCTCACCGCGCCGGGTGTCCGACCGGTCCATCAGGTCGTCGTGGATCAGCGCGCTGGCCTGGAAGAACTCCAGTGCCGCCAGGGCGGTCACCACCGGGTCGGCGTCCACCCCGCCGGCACCCCGGAACCCCCAGTACGCGAAGGCCGGACGCAGCCGCTTGCCGCCACCGAGCACGAACCCCTCGATGGCCTCGGCGACCGGGGCCAGTGCCTCGTCGATGCCGGCCATCCAGCTGCGCCGGCCGGACAGGAACTCGGTCAACGCCTTGTCGACGCGCTGCCGCAGGCCGGCACGGTCGACAGGGGAGACGGGAGCAGCGTGGGTCACGCCACGACGCTAGCCGGTCCCCACCGCCGCCGCCTCACCAGCGGCTCGGCGCGTCATCCCGGTCGCCACCCCGACCCCGCCCGACCGGGCGGCCGGGGTGTCCCGCCGGACGGCACGGACCGTTGCCCGACCCCGGTCCCTTGCCCGACACGGGACCGCCACCCGACACGGGTCCCTTGCCCAAGACGGGACCGCCGCCCGACACAGGACCGCCACCCGACACAGGACCGCCGCCCGACACGGGACCGCCGCCCGACCCCGGTCCCTTGCCCGGCGTCGGACCGGTCCGACGCCGCTGTGGTGTCGGCCCGTCCGGACCCGGCTCGATCCATCGACCCGGGGCGGCGTTGCCGGCCCGGGTCGGCTTCGGAGCGGCCTGCCGGGTCGGAGTGGCTCGCCGGGTCGGAGCGGCCTGCCGGGTGGGAGTGGCAGGTCGGGTGGGGTCGGTCTGCCGGGTGGGAGTGGCTCGCCGGGTCGGGTCGGCCCGCCGGGTCGGGTCGGCCCGCCGGGTCGGGTCGGCCCGCCGGGTCGGAGCGGCCTTCCGGTCGCGGGGCGGGCCGCCGGCCAGGGACCCGATCGGAGCGTCGAGGACGACGGCGAGCTGCCGTCGCCAGCGGTCGCCCGGCACCCGTACCGCCCGTTCCCACCGGGACACCTCGTGCCGGGTCAGGGTGGGTGTGCCGGCGGTGGCGCACAGCTCGTCGGCGAGCCGCTGCTGGCTCCACCCACGGGCCAGCCGCAGTTGGGCGATCAGCGGCCCGAGCAGGCTCGGGTCGGACGGGGTCATCGGTCCTCCGGTGGGTGTCGACGCGGCCGTGCCCGTCCGCCCCACAGCACGGCCGGGATGCCGCCGGTCACGGTGGCCGACCCCCGCGCGTGACCCCGGGCGTCGGCACCGACCGACGCCACCCGCGCCCGTCCGTTCTACCCCCGGCGTACGACGTTTCCACCCCGGGGTCACGACGTGCGCCGCCGCGTGGCGACGGCGTCGGTCGGCCGGGTTTCGGCGGGTGTCGATGCTCTGGTGGGAAGTGCGTGGGGTCGGGCCGCGTCGCCCGCTAGAGTCGTCACGTGGCGCTCGGTCTTCCCTCTGTCCTTCCCAATCCCCAGCCGGCGATCGGGGAGCTGATCCGCGCCCGCCAGCCGACGTTCTCGTTCGAGTTCTTCCCGCCCAAGACGGCGCAGGGCGAGCGGCTGCTCTGGCAGGCCATCCGGGAGCTGGAGTCGTTGCGCCCGTCGTTCGTGTCGATCACCTACGGGGCCGGTGGTTCGACCCGGGACACCACGGTCGCGGTGACCGAACGGATCGCCACCGAGACCACGCTGCTGCCGATGGCGCACCTGACCGCCGTCAACCACTCCGTCGCCGAGCTGCGCAACGTGATCGGACGGCTGGCCGGCGTGGGGGTGCGCAACGTGCTCGCCGTCCGGGGTGACCCGCCCGGTGACCCGGGAGGGGAGTGGATCCGGCACCCGGAGGGCGTCGACTACGCCGAGGACCTGGTCCGGCTGGTCCGGGAGGCCGGCGACTTCAGCGTCGGGGTGGCCGCCTTCCCCTACAAGCATCCCCGCTCGGCCGACGTGGACAGCGACACCGCGCACTTCGTGCGTAAGTGTCGGGCCGGCGCGGAGTTCGCCATCACCCAGATGTTCTTCGACGCCGACGACTACCTGCGGCTGCGCGACCGGGTCGCGGCGGCCGGCTGCGACACCCCGATCCTGGCCGGGGTGATGCCGGTGACCCAGATCGGCACCATCGAACGTTCGGTGCAGTTGTCCGGAGCGCCCTTCCCGCCCGCGCTGGCCGAGCGGTTCGCCCGGGTCGCCGACGACCCGGAGGCGGTCCGCCGGCTCGGCATCGAACAGGCCAGCGAGATGTGCGCCCGGTTGCTCGACGAGGGGGTGCCCGGCATCCACTTCATCACCCTCAACCGTTCTCCCGCGACCCGGGAGGTGTGGCGCAGCCTGCGGGCCGACGCCCGGGTGTGAACGCGTCGACCCCGACACCTCGACCAGGCCGCGACGGTTGACCGATGGTGGGCACACAGCTGAAATGGGACGAGTACGCGACCGCGTGGGCGCGGCTGCACGGCGGCTTCGACCCCCGGGTCGCGGCGCCGGTGGTCCGGGCCTGGCTGCGTTTCGCGTACCACGTCGGCTATGTGCTGGGACGGCTGCGGGTGACCCCGACCGCGGTGACCGTCGGCGGGGTGCTGCTCTGCCTGTGCGTGCCGCTGTTCAGCGTCCGGTCGGCGCAGGGCCCGATCGTCGGCGCGCTGTTCGTGCTGTTGGCCTCGGTCGCCGACAGTGTCGACGGGGCGGTCGCGGTCGCCACCGGCCGGACCACCCGGCTCGGCTACGTCTACGACTCGGTCGCCGACCGGCTCGGTGAGATCGCCTGGTTGGCGGCGTTCTGGCTGATCGGAGCGCCCGGTGCGCTGGTGGTCGCGGCCGGCGCGTTGTCCTGGCTGCACGAGTACGTGCGGGCCCGCGCGGTCGCCGCCGGGATGCGGGAGATCGGTGCGGTCACCGTGGGGGAGCGGCCCACCCGGGTCTGCGTCGCCCTGGTCGGGCTGCTGCTGGCCGGGTTGACCGGGCTCATCGACCTCGACCTGACCGCCGGCACCATCACCATGGCCACCGCCGTCTGGGTGCTGCTGGCCGGCTTCGGCCTGGGGCAGCTGCTGTCCACCGTCCGCCGCGCCCTGCTCGACGCCGGCTGACCCGCCCGCCCCGACGGGCCGGGCAGGGGCGGTGGCCTACCAGGCGGGGCCGATCTCGTCGGCGACGATCTGCGCCGACAGGGTGACCATGGGCAGGCCGCCGCCGGGGTGGGTGGAGCCGCCGACCAGCCACAACCCGTGCACCGGCCCCCGGTTGGCGGGGCGGAGCAGCCCACCGGCCGTGCCGTAGATCGACCCGCCGGGCGCGGCGGTCGCGGCGTCCAGGTCGGCGGGGGTACGGGTCTCGCGGAACACCAGCCGGTCGCGGACGTCGACCCCGCGCGCGGCGAGCACGTCGAGGATCCGGTCGGCGTACGCGTCGGCGAGCCCCGGCCGACGCCAGTTGACGGCGTCCGGGGCGGTGCCGTGGCGTGCGGCGTTGACCAGCACGAACCACGCCTCGTGCCCGGTCGGGCGGGCGGTCGGGTCGTCGGCCACGGTGACGAAGATTGTCGGGTCGGTCGCCGGTCGGGCCCGCACCCCCCGCCCGGGGTCACCGAAGACGGCGTCGAACTCGGCGTGGTAGTCGGTGGGGAAGAAGACGTTGTGGTGGGCCAGCCCGGAGTCGCCGCGTACCCCGAGCAGCAGCACGAAACCGGCCAGGCTGCGGTCGGTGAGGGCGGCCAGCCGCCCCGGGTGCGGCAGCAGGTCCCGGTAGACGGTGAGCGCGTCGGCGTTGGCGACGACCACGTCGGCGGGGACGGGCGCGTGGACCCCGGCGAGGCGTACCCCGTGCACCCGGCCACCGGCGGCGTCGATCCGGGTGACGGTCTCCCCGGTGCGGACCGTCACGCCCAGATCCAGGCAGCGGGACAGCAGCGCGTCGGCCAGGGTGCCCAGCCCGCCGCGCAGGTACCAGCCGCCGAAGGTCAGCTCGGCGTAGGGGACGGCGACCAGCGCGGCCGGGGCCCGGCGTGGGTCCGCGCCGGTGTAGGTGGCGTACCGGTCGAGCAGCATCCGCAGCCGGGGGTCGGACAGGTGGCTGCGGCCCAGCCCGCGCAGGGTGCGGCCGGGCCCGATGGCGGCCAGGTCACCCAGCCGCCAGGCCAGCGCCGCCAGGTCGCGCGGCGAGTCGACGGTACGCCGCAGGATGTCCCGGTGCGATGCGGTCCACACCCGGGCGGCCCGCCGCCACAGCCGCCGCCAGTCGGCGGCGGCCCGGTCGCCGAGGGCGACGCCGATGCGGGCGGCGAACTCGTCCGGGTCGGCGCACGAGTCGAGGGCCGGCCCGCCGCCGGGGAAGACGTGCCGCACGATCGGGTCCAGCGGGGTCAGGTCGAGGTACTCGTCGAGTTTCGCGCCGGTGGCCTCGAACAGGTCGTGGAAGACCTGCGGCAGGGTGAGCAGGCTCGGCCCGGTGTCGAAGTGGAAGCTGCCGGCCGGGGTGTCGTGGACGTACCTGCCGAGTTTGCCGCCGACGGTGTCGGACCGTTCGAAGACGGTCACCTCGTGCCCGCTGACGGCGAGCCGGGCGGCGGTGGCCAGCCCGCCCACGCCGGCGCCGATGACCACGATCCGCGCCATGCCGCGCCTCCTAGCTGACCGGGCGGCCACGCCAGGACAGGCGACGCCGCTTCCGCAGATGGTACGACCGTAGGGTCAGCCAACCGAGCACCACGACCGAGCCGGGGTGGGCCAGCGCGTCGGGCCAGGCCCGGCCGCCGGTGGCGCGGGCGGCGACCACCCGCCCGGCGACTCCCACCGCGTACCCGGTCAGGGCCAGCCCGGCGGCCGGCGGTGAACCCGCCGCCAGCGCCGTCACCGCCAGCAGCGGTGGCGCGGTGTAGAGCAGCAGCAGCGCGGCGACCACGGTCGCGGCGGCCCCCGGGTGGCCGAAGGTGGCCCAGAGCGACTTGGTGTAGCCGTCGCGCAGCTGCGGCCAGGTCTCGTACATCCGGCAGGCGGCCAGCCGGGAGCCGTCGGCCAGCGCGATCCGGCCGCCCGCGCGTTTCACCGCGCGGGCCAGCTCGATGTCCTCCAGCACCCGGTCGGCGACTGCGGCGTGCCCGCCGGCCCGCTCGTAGCCGGCCCGGTCCACCAGCAGGAACTGCCCACCGGCGGCGGCCAGCGACGGCCGCGGCGAGCGTTCCATCGCGCGCAGCGGCAGGAAGGTCAACCACAACCACTGCAACAGCGGCTGCACCAGCCGGTCACCCACCGTCCGCACCAGAATCCTCGGGTACGCCGACAGCAGCGTCGCCCGCGCCGCCCGCAGCTCGGTCACCGCCGCCGCCACCGCGTACGGGGTGAGCACCACGTCCGCGTCGACGAAGGCGTACACGGTGGCGTCCGGTCCGGCGTGCCCGGCGAGCTGGTGGCAGGCGTACGGCTTGCCCAGCCAGCCCGGTGGCGGGGTGACCCCGGTGTGCAGGGTGACCCGGGGGTCGTCACCGACGACCGCGCGGACCACCCCGGCGGTGCCGTCGGTCGAACCGTCGTCGAGCACCACGATCCGCAGGTCGGACACCCCCTGTTGGGCGAGCAGCGCGCGCAGGCACGGGGTGACCCGATCGGCCTCGTCGCGCAGCGGCAGCAGCACCGCCACCGTCTCGTTGACCCCGACCGGCCCGTCGGCGGGCCGGCGCAGCCAGTACCGGGCGTTGACCCAGGTGTGCGCGGTCAGCGCGGTCACCGCGACGGCGAGCACGAGCGCGACCACGGTCACCGCCGCGCCCCCACCGACCAGGCCGGGTGCGGTCGTCGTCCCGGCGTCGGGTGCCGGCGCGGTGGCGGGGCGGGTCGGCCGGGGCGGGTGCCGCTCATGCCGGGGTGTCGACGCCGCGCCGCCGCGGTGCCGGCCGGTCGGCGGGCCGTCGGCGGGCGCGCAGCAGGGTCACCGCCAGCGGCACCGCCACCACCGCCATGCCCACCGCACCCCAGAGCGCCGAGGCGGGCAGCCGGAGGAAGACCGCGTGCGCCAGCACGCTGGAGAAGTACGTCCACAGGTAGAGGGCGAACATCGGGTCGTCGCGGGAGTCGGTGACCGCGACGGCCGGCCCGGCCAGCGGGCGCAGCGCGCTCATCAGCAGCACCGCGAACAGCAACCAGCCCAGGTAGTTGCTGACCGGGATGCCGGGCAGTCCGGGCAGCGCCGGGGTGGCGTCGCGCCACACCCAGTAGCCCTCGGCCACCATCTGCGGGTCGAGGAAGAGGTCCCAGCCGGCCAGCCCGACGGTGGCCAACGCCACCCGCCCGACGTGCCCCGCCGGCGTCAGGGTGCCGGGCGTCCGGCCGGCGGTCGACACGGTGCCGGGCATTCGGCCGGTGGTCGACGCGGTGCCGGGCATCCGGCCGGCGGACGTGGTCAGTCGGCCGGCGCGCGTGGTCAGCCGGACGGCGGCCAGCCAGGCGGGCCAGGCCATCCAGGTCCAGGCCAGCGGGATGATCAACGGCACCCCGGCCAGCTTCGGCCCCAACTCCCCCGAGTAGTCGTAGCTGCCGAACGGGAAGCCCGTCGCCACCCCCAGCGCCTCGATGGCGAACCCGCCGCCGGTGGCCACCGCGACCAGCGCCGCCGCCGTACGGGCACCCCGGGTGAGCAGCGCGTGCCCCACCGACAGCAGGTAACCCAGCACGACCGTGGCGACGGTGAGCCGGGCCCGGGTGACCCCGGTGGTGAGCGGGTAGCAGATCTGGATCAGCACCAGCAGGGCCAGCAGCAGCCACGGGACGTGCCGGCGGGTCACGACGAGGCCGGGCCGGACGTGTCGGGTCGGGGCAGCGGCAGGTCCCGGCCGAGCACCCCGAACGGTCGTTCGTCGCCGGGGAAGCGGAAGTGCCGCAGCACGTCGACGAAGCCGAACCGCCGGTAGAGCCGCCAGGCCCGCGACGCCTGCTCGTCGGCCTCCGGGGTGGACAGCAGGGTGGTGCCGCCCTCGGCGATGCTGAGCAGGGCGGTGAGCTGCCGGGCGCCCAGGCCGTGCCCCTGCGCGGGCGGCCGGACGTGCAACTCGACCACCTCGAAGCAGTGGGTCAGCCAGCGCTGCCGGGCGTCCGGGTCCAGCGCCCGGTAGACCTGGTCGTGCCACCACTGTCCACCCGCGCCGAGGTAGCCGTACCCGAAGCCGGCCAGGTGGCCCTCGCTGGTGAGGCTGGCGACGGCGCGGAACCCGGGCCGGCGGGCGTGGGTGGCGATGTAGCCGCGTCGGGCCTCCAGCAGGTCGCTGCGGTAGCCCATCGCCTCCCCGTACACCGCGACCACGTCGTCGAGCCGCCGGACGAGATCCTCCGGCGTCCACCGCACCAACCTCATGCGCGTCCTCTCACGGTTGCGGATCACCGTCGGCGACCCAGCCCAGCACCGACCGGTCCCCGACCACTGCGCGCACCTCGAAGCGCGCGAACAACTCCTCCGCGTACCACCCTTCGGTGGGGGTGCGGGTGATCGCCGCGCGGTGCTCCGGGTGACGGTACGCGAAGGCCACGAGGTCCGTCGGGTCGCGCCACACGCTGACCGTGCCCTGCCAACCCAGCGGGGCCTCACCGACACCGAACCGGGCGAGCAGCCCCGGCGCGGCGTGCAGTGCGGCGGCGACCGGCGGGACGGCCCGCCAGAAGGTGAGCGCCCGGCGGGGACGCAGCCGGGCCCGGGTCAGCGCCAGCACCGGCCCGTCGACCCGGCCGCCCGCCGGATCGCCGAACGGCCGTCGGCCCGACCACTCGCCCCGGCTGGTCACCGGGCGCAGCTCCAGCCGGGCCGACGCGTGGGCGATCCGGGCCCAGGAACGGCCGACCGGGGAGGCGTCGAAGCCGGCCGCCGCGGCGGGGGATTCCCACACCACCAGCGCCGCCCACCGGGTCAGGTCGGCGTCCCCCGGGCCGAAGCCGGTGCCGGTCCCGGTGCCGAGCAGCTTGCCGAACCGTACGCCGGGGGTGCGTCGCAGCTGCCACGGATGCCGGGCCATCCGGGCCAACGCCCGACCGACGGCGGCCCGGGGCACCCGCCACACGTGCAGGGTGACCAGCTCCGGGGTGGTGTTCACGCCACCTCGGCGGGGGTGCCGCCGGTGATCCGCAGCAGCTCCGGGTAGGTGGTGGGGAAGACCGCCTGCGGTACGCCACCGGCGGCCCACACCTGCGGGTGCCCGGTCAGGGCGGTGTCGACGAGGGTGCGCAGCGGCCCGGGGTGGCCGACCGGGGCGACCCCGCCGATCACCTGGCCGGTGTGCTCCCGGACGAAGTCGGGGGTGGCCCGGCGCAGGTGGGTCACCCCGAGCTGGGCGGCCAGGCCGGCGGTGTCGACCCGGTGCGCGCCGGAGGTGAGCACCAGCAGCGGCGTGCCGTCGGCCTCGAAGACCAGCGAGTTGGCGATCGCGCCGACGGTGACGCCGAGCGCGTCGGCCGCCGCGGCGGCGGTGTGCGCCGCCTCAGGTAGCAGACGGACCCGGCTGGCCGCACCGGAACCGTCCCGCGCGCCCGCTTCGTCGAGCGCCCGCTGCACCGCCTGCACGTTCGGGTGTGACTGCATGCGGCCCATTCTCCCCGGTACGCCCCGACACCCCGCACCCGGCCGCCCACCGTGGCGGGTCAGCGGGCGGGCGGCGACCCGGGACGGGTGCCGGGCCAGTGCCCGGTGGCCCGGATCCGGCCGTCGGCGGTCACCAGCAGCGCCTCGTGGTCGGCCAGGCCGGTCAGCCAGGTCAGCGCGTCGTCGGCGTCGCGGGTCATCGCCGCGGTGGCGTACACGTCGGCCCAGAGCAGGTCCGGCCCGACCACGGTGACCGACCGCAGCGCGGTCGCCGGTCGGCCGGTACGCGGGTCCACGATGTGCGCGCCGCGCCGGGCGGTGCCCGAGGTGGCGACCGCGCCGTCGCGCCGGTCCAGCACGTCCAGCAGGTGGCCGGGGCGGTCCGGGTCCTCGATGCCGACCCGCCAGGCCGGCCGGTCCGCCCCGGCGTGCAGCACCACGTCCCCACCGGCGTTGAGACAGAGGTCGTGCCCGGCCAGATCGGCCAGCCACCCGGCCGCCCGCTGTACCGCCCACCCCTTGACCAGCCCGGACGGGTCGTAGCCGGCACCGCCGGTGGGCAGCGGCAGCCGCCGGGCGTCGAACCGGCCGCCGGTGCGCGTCCGGGCCAGCTCGCACAGCTCCGCCACCTCCCGCACCAGCGGGCTCGCGGTGGCCGGATCGGGTTCCCGCCCGGCCAGCCGTCCGATCTCGCTCTCCGGCCGGTAGGTGCTGAACGTCGCGTCGGCCGCGCGCAGCCAGGTGAAGAACCGCTCCACCCGGGCGGCGACCGCGTCGTCGTGCACGTCCGGGCCGCGCAGGTGCACGCTCACCGGCAGCCCCATCACCTGCACCACCCAGGCCCGCCGGTCCAGCTCCACCGTCCGGCCCGTCGGCGTGCTCATCTCAGGTGCGCCGCGTCGATGGCGGCCTGGAGGGACTCGCGGTAACCGTCGCTGGTGACGGTCGCCCCGGACACGGTGTCGATCCGGGCGCTCTGCGCGGTGAGCGCCGCCTGCCGCAGGATCGGTACCGCGTAGTCGTTGATCTGCTGGTCCCGGAAGTTGCCGTCGGGCACCTGGAGCGCTGTGACGTCGGTGATCCGCCCGCCCGCCACGGTGATCCGGACCTGCACCGGCCCCCACCGGGTCTGCGCCACCGACCCGTCGTAGCTTCCGCCGCCGCTGTCGCCGGTGCTTGCGCTGTCGCCGGTGTTTCCACCCTGGCCGGTGTTTGCGCCCTCGCCGGTGTCTCCGCCCGGCACGCCCGAGCCCGGGCCGGTGCCGGTGGGCGTGTCCCCGGAGCCGGGGGTGGTGCCGCCGCGGTCGACGGCGACGGCGCTGGTCCCCCCGCCGACGCCCATGGTGCTGGTCCGGTAGCTGAACAGCAGCACCAGGGCGGTCACCGTGGAGAGCAGCCAGATGGTGATCCGTCGCACGGTTCCCCCTTCCCGCCCGTCACCAGGCGAAGCGTTCGTGATGGACGTGCCGCTCGGGCACCCCGGCGGCCCGGGTCGCGGCCTGCACCGCGTCGACCCAACCGTCCGGGCCGCACAGGTAGACGTCGTGGTCGGCGATGCCGGGGGAGAGCCGGCGCAGCGCCTCGGCGTCCGGGAGCCCGGCCGCGTAACCGGGTAGCCAGGAGGGTTGCCGGCCGCGCGGACCGACCAGGTAGTGGACCGACACCCCGCGGTCGACCGCGAGCTGCTCCAGCTCCGCCCGGAAGGCCAGCTCCTGCGGGGTACGCACGCGGTAGAGCAGCACCGCCTGCCCGGGTGCGTACGGCAGCTCCCGGAGCAGGGCCAGCAGCGGGGTGACGCCGATCCCGCAGGCGAGCAGGGTGATCCCGCCGCCGCGCCAGTGCTGTCCGGTCAGCCGCCCGTACGGGCCCTCCAGCAGCACCCGGGTGCCCGGTCGCAGGGTGGCCACCCGGGAGCTGTCGTCGCCGAGGTCCTTGACGGTGATCCGCATCAGGTCGCCCGTCGGCGGGGCGGACAGCGAGTACGGGTGCGCCCGGGACCAGCCGGGGCCGGTCAGGAAGCGCCAGCCGAAGAACTGCCCGGCCCGGACCGGCAGCCGGTCCAGGTCCCGCCCGCGCAACCAGACCGAGGTGACGCCGGGCGCCTCGGGGACCACCGCGGCCACCTCGACCCGGTGCCGCAGCGAGCGGTACGCCGGCAGGCCGAGCCGGAACACCAGCACACTGCCCAGCGCCCCCAGGTACACCGTCCACCAGTACGCCCGCGCGGCGGCCGAGGAGACGAAGTCCGCGCCGGTCCACAACTGGTGCGGCAGCGCCAACCCGATCCCCAGGTACGCGTACAGGTGCAGCAGGTGCCAGGACTCGTAGCGCAGCCGACGGCGGGCCGCCCGGACGGAGGTGACCACCACCAGCACCAGCAGTGCCAGCGCGGCGGTGGCCAGCAGCATCCCCGGGTACCCGGTGACCAGCAGCCAGAGCTGCGTCACGGGGTTCGCCCGGGCGGTGCCGGCGTACCCCAGGGTGGTCAGCAGCACGTGGGCCAGCAGCAGGTGGAACGAGGTGAAGCCGGCCAGCCGGTGCCAGCGGGCGATCCGGTCCTGGCCGAAGCGCCGTTCGACGAGCGGCACCCGGGCCATCAGCACCACCTGGACGAGCATCAGGTCGGCGCTGAGCAGGCCGGTGAGCCGGCCGGCGGAGGTGAGGCCGGTGGCCACCCCGGAGAGCAGTTCCTGCACCCCCCGGTCGGCGGTCCAGAGCGCGACGACGACCAGCAGGCTGAGCACCGCCGCGCTGCCGGCCAGGTCGGCCCACCAGCCGGGGGCGGTGGGCAACGGTCGGCGCGGGGTACCCCGGTCCAGGACGGTGGCGCTCATCCGTGGGTCGTTCCGGCGGGTCCTTCACTCATGTGGTCCACCCTGCGGCGGTGACCTCGGGCCAGGCTTTGCCGTCGCTGTGCGCCGGCTGGGAATCGCCGCTGGCACGCCGTACGCCAGACGTTGCGTTTTCGTCGGGGGCAGGGTGTACTGTCAGAGCAGTTAGAACGGATGTTCGATTCACTCGCACACCCGTTCCAACGCCCCCGGGCGGTGTTTCGCGGCGTCGACCCGGGCAGGTGCGGTTTCGCGGACCGCACCGGGTTCCGGGCAGTCGCGAGCCCGGTCCCGTCAAGGCAGGTCGTCGCCCGCCGCCCACGACCCCCGGGCGGCGGGCGACGAACCCGCCGGTTCGCCGGCCGGGTGTGGTGTGGGGAAGCATCCGCACCCGGCCGGCCCCCAGCGGTGCGTCTTCCTCCGCACCACCCGCCCCGGGCATCGTGCCGGTGGACCTCCTCCACCGGGCGTCCCGCCCGATCCGGTCACGCGGAGGAGACAGTCATGCCGACCAACCCGGCCCAGGCGCCGACGGTGCCCGCGCACGTGCTGCCGCACCGCACCCCGACCCAACTCCTCACGGTGGCCCGACAAGGGCTGGCCGAGGCCGCCCAGACCCGCCCCGACGGGCTGCGCTACGCCGCCGCCCACCTGGCCGCGCTCCGCGCCGCCGCCGCCCTGCTGGCCGCCCGGGCCCGGCCCGCGCCCGCCCGCCGCCGCCGGATCACCAGCGTCTGGGTGCTGCTCGCCGGGGTCGCCCCCGAACTGGACGAGTGGTCCCGCTACTTCGCCGCCGCCGCCGGCAAGCGGGCCGCCGCCGAGGCCGGCATACCCCGGGTGGTGAACGCCCGGGAGGCCGACGACCTGCTCCGGGCCGCCGAACAGTTCGTGACGGTGGTGGAGCAGGCGCTCGGCGTGACCCACCAGCCCGCCCTCGACGGCCTCGCCGCCTGACCCGGGGCGTGCCCGGGTCCCCGCCGGGCACCTGATCCGGCCGGCACCGGGCCCCGCTGAGCACCTCGACGCAGCGTCCCACCGCGTCCGGGGCGAGCACGCAGTGCACCTGATCCACGCAACGACACGACGGGGGGTTGGTCCGATGGCGGGCCGCATGGTGGGCGGTTCCGCCGCACTGGCCGCTCTGGTACGCCCGGCGAGCGCCCCGGACCCGGCGGTCGGTCACCGGCTGCTCCCGGTGGCACCCGAGTTGACCGGCCTGCTGCCGCACCGGGGGCTGCGCCGGGGCAGCACCGTCGCCGTCACCGTCGGCCAGCCCCGGCGCAGTGGCGGCACCTCCCTGGTGCTGGCGTTGCTCGCCGAGGCGTCCCGGGCCGGGTCGTGGTGCGCGGTGGTCGGGGTGCCCACGTTCGGGGCCGGCGCCGCCGCCGAGGCCGGCATCGCCCTGGACCGGCTGGCCCTGGTGCCCCATCCCGGCCCGGAGTGGCCCACCGTGGTCGCCGCCCTGATCGACGGGGTCGACGTGGTGGTGACCGCCGTGCCGCACACCGTCTCCGCCCCGGTCGCCGACCGGCTGGCCGCCCGGGCCCGGCAGCGCGGCTGCGTGCTCGTCCCGTACGGCCGGTGGACCGGTGCGGACGTGACGCTCCAGGTGGTCCGGGGGGTCTGGGAGGGGCTCGGGGCGGGGCGGGGCCGGCTGCGCCGACGCGAGGTCACCGTGTCGGCACGCGGACGCGGAGCGGCGGCCCGTCCCAAGGAGATCACGATGTGGCTGCCCGGCGACGCGCTCACCCGGGTCGTGCCCCCCGCCGCGTCGGCCGTCCCCGTCGCAACCGCCGGGCCCCGGCCGGGCGGGTTCACCGTGGTCGGGTCCGGGTGACCGGCACGCCCGTGCGCACCCTGCTGCTCTGGTGCCCGGACTGGCCGGTGCTCGCCGCCGAGATCGTCGACGGGGTGCCCGCCACCGGCCCGGTGGCCGTGCTGCACGCCAACCGGGTGGTGTCCTGCTCCGCACCGGCCCGCGCCGCCGGGGTACGCCGGGGCCTGCGCCGCCGGGAGGCGCAGGGGCGCTGCCCCACGCTGACCGTCGTCGACCACGACCCCGGTCGGGACGCCCGCGCCTTCGAACCGGTCGTCGCCGCCGTGGAGGAGGTCGCCGCCGGGGTCGAGGTGGTCCGCCCCGGCGTCTGCGCGCTCGCCGCCCGGGGGCCCGCCCGCTACCTCGGCGGTGAGGAGGCCGCCGCCGAGCGGATCGTCGAACAGGTCGCCGAGTCCTGCGCGGTGGAGAGCCAGATCGGCATCGCCGACGGGGTCTTCGCCGCCGGCCTCGCCGCGCGTACCGGTCAGGTGGTGCCGCCGGGCGGGACGCCGGGGTTCCTGGCGGGGCTGCCCGTCGAGGCGATCGGCCGCCCGGCCCTGGCCGACCTGCTGCGCCGGCTCGGCGTACGCACGCTGGGCGACTTCGCGGCGCTGCCCGCCGGTGACGTGCTGGCCCGGTTCGGCTTCGACGGGGCCCTCGCCCACCGGCTCGCCGCCGGGCACGACCACCGGCCGCTCGCCGTCCGGCAGCCCCCGGTCGACCTGACCGTCACCGCCCACCACGACGAACCCCTCGACCGGGTCGACGCGGCGGCCTTCGCCGCCCGGATGCTCGCCGAACGGCTGCACGACCGGCTGGCCGGGCACGGGCTGGCCTGCACCCGGCTCGGCATCGAGGCGGTCACCGCGCACGGCCAGGAACTGCACCGGGTGTGGCGGCACGACGGGCTGCTCACTGCCGCCGCCATCGCCGACCGGGTGCGTTGGCAGCTCGACGGTTGGCTCTCCGGCGGCACCGGTCGGGCCGGTACCCGACCGGCCCGACCGACCGCCGGGATCATCCGGCTGCGGCTGGTGCCCGACGGGCTGCTGTCCCGGGGTGGGCTGCAACCCGGCCTGTGGGGGGAGGTCGGCGAGGAACGCGACCGGGCACACCGGGCGTTGAGCCGGGTGCAGGGCATCCTCGGTCCGGAGGCGGTGGTCACCGCCGTGCTGGGCGGTGGTCGGTCCCCGGCCGACCAGACCCGCCTGGTCCCCTGGGGCGACGAACGCCTCCCCGCCCGCCCCGGCCCGCCCCCACTGCCGGGCGTCACCGAGGCGGAGCCTGGTGCCGCCGGGCGGGCGGCGGCGCAGTCCGGTGGCGTCGGACGGGCGCAGTCCGGTGGCGTTGGGCGCGCGGTGACCGGTGGCGTCGGGCGGGCGGTGACGCAGTCTGCTGATGCCGGGCGGGCGGTGACGGGGGCCGGGGGTGCCGGGCGGGCGGTGACGGCGGCCGGGGGTGCCGGGCGGGGCGGGCCACGGCGGCCGGGTCCCGTACCGCCCTGGCCGGGGCGACTGCCGCCACCCGCGCCGGCCGTGGTGCTGCCCGCCCCGCTCACCGCGACCGTGCACGACGCCACCGGGGAACCGGTGCTGGTCAGCGCCCGGCTGGTGGTCAGCGCGGCGCCCGCCCGGCTGGCCGTCGGCGGCACCGCGCCGACGGAGATCGTCGGCTGGACCGGCCCGTGGCCGGTGGACGAGCGGTGGTGGGCCCCCGCCGAGGCCCGTCGCCGGGCCCGGTTCCAGGTCTGCCTGGCCGACGGCGCCGCCCTGCTGCTGGCCGTCGAGGCGGGCCGGTGGCTGGTGGAGGCGATCTATGACTGACCGGTGGTGCGGGCTGGTCCGGCCTGGCCCGGCCCGGCCTGGCCCGGCCCGGCCTGGCCCGGCCCGGCCTGGCCCGGCCCGGCCTGGCCCGGCCCGGCCTGGCCCGGCCCGGCCTGGTTCGGACCGCGCTGGCCCGGTCCGGGCTGGTCCGGTCCGGGCTGGTTTTGCCTGGGCTGGCCTCTTTCTCGTTGGTCTCGTGTGCGCCGGTGGGACCTTCCGGGCTGGACCCGGATCGGCCGGCTGCGCGCAGGTCGGCCGTGTGTCGGCCGGTGGTATGCCGGTCGGTCGGGTGCGCGCTGGTTCCGGGTCTGCCGGAGCGCTGCCGGTTCGGGCATTGCCGGCTGACCGCGTGTCAGCCGGTTGTATGCCGGTCGGTGGCGCTTGCGCTGCCGACCGGTGCGGTGTTCCGTCCGGGGTCACCCCGCGTCCCGACGATGTTTCGGGGGTGAGTGGTATGCCTCAGCGGCATAAATATGCCTCAGTGGCATATCACTCATCGGGAGGACCATGGCTGCCCTTAGTGGCCACGCCCGGTCCCACCGCCGCCCGCACAAGGCCGACCCGCGCTACCGGGGCGGCCGGATGAGCTTCCACAATCCGAAACTGCCCTGGTCGGAGCTGGAACGGGTGCTGTCCGGACGGTCCACCACCACCGACGGCGGCGCGGACCACCGCTCCCGTGACGACCGCCTCCGTGACGGCGGGTCTCAGGACGGCGGGTCTCAGGACGGCAGGGCCCGGGGCGACGGGGTTCGGGACGGCGGGGCCCAGGACGGCAGGGCCCGGGGCGGCGGGGTTCGGGGCGGCGGGGTTCGGGACGGCAGGGCCCGGGGCGGCGGGGTTCGGGGCGGCGGGGTTCGGGACGGCAGGGCTCAGGACGGCGAGGCTCAGGACAGCGGGGGCCGGGACGGCGGAGGGCGGGACGGGCGGCGGCGCGGGGAACGGCACCTGCACGTGGTGGACCCGCTCGCCGAGGCCGACGGCGGCGACTCACCGGCCTGGACCCGGCACCGTGAGCGGTACGCGCCCCCCGAGCTGACCCGCCCGGACGACCCGGTGCCCTACGCCGAGCTGCACGCGCACACCAACTTCAGTTTCCTCGACGGGGCGAGCCACCCGGAGGAGCTGGCCGAGGAGGCCGCCCGGTTGGGGCTGACCGCGCTCGCCGTGACCGACCACGACGGGTTCTACGGGGTGGTCCGGTTCGCCGAGGCGGCCCGTACGCTGTGCCTGCCCACGGTCTTCGGCGCGGAGCTTTCGCTGGGGCTGCCCGGCCCGCAGCAGGGCGAGCCCGACCCGCTGGGCCGGCACCTGCTGGTGCTCGCCCATGGCCACGAGGGGTACGCCCGGCTCGCGTCGGTCATCTCCCGGGCCCAACTGCGCGGCGGGGAGAAGGGCCGGCCGGTCTACGGCGAGCTGGAGGAGGTCGCCGCCGAGCTGCGCGACCACGTGCTGGTGCTGACCGGTTGCCGCAAGGGGCACGTGCCGGCGGCGCTGCTCACCGCGGGGGTCGACGCGGCGGCCCGGGAGCTGGACCGGCTCACCGCGCTGTTCGGCGCGGAGACGGTGGCGGTGGAGCTGACCGACCACGGGCACCCGGTCGACGCCGACCGCAACGACGCGCTCGCCGAGCTGGCCGCCACCGCCGGGCTGGCCACCGTGGCCAGCAACAACGTGCACTACGCCAGCCCGGGGCGACGACGGTTGGCGACCACCCTGGCCGCTGTCCGGGCCCGCCGCAGCCTGGACGAGATCGACGGTTGGCTGCCGGCTGCCGCCACGGCTCACCTGCGCAGCGGTGCGGAGATGACGGCCCGCTTCGCCGGGTACCCGGGTGCGGTGTCCCGGGCCGCCGAGTTCGGCGCGGAACTCGCCTTCGACCTGCACCTGGTCGCGCCCCGGCTGCCGGCGTACCCGGTGCCGGCGGGGCACACCGAGATGAGCTGGCTGCGCCACCTGACGCTGGCCGGGGCGCACGAGCGCTACGGGCCGCCCGGGGCGCACCCGGAGGCGTACGCGCAGCTGGAACACGAGCTGCGGATGATCGACGAGCTGGGCTTCCCCGGCTACTTCCTGGTGGTCTACGACATCGTGGCGTTCTGCCGCGCGCAGGACATCTACTGCCAGGGCCGGGGTTCGGCGGCCAACTCGGCGGTCTGCTACGCGCTGCGGATCACCAACGTGGACGCGGTACGGCACCGGCTGCTGTTCGAACGGTTCCTCGCCCCGGAACGCGACGGGCCACCCGACATCGACGTGGACATCGAGTCCGACCGGCGGGAGGAGGTGATCCAGCACGTCTACGCCCGCTACGGCCGGGAGCACACCGCCCAGGTCGCCAACGTCATCTCCTACCGGCCCCGGTCGGCGGTGCGGGACGTGGCGAAGGCGTTCGGCTACTCGCCCGGCCAGCAGGACGCCTGGAGCAAGCAGATCGACCGCTGGGGTTCCGTCGCGGCGGTCGACGTCGAAGGCATTCCCGAGCAGGTGGTGGCGTACGCCAACGAGTTGCAGACGTTCCCCCGGCACCTCGGCATCCACTCCGGTGGGATGGTGATCTGCGACCGGCCGGTGATCGAGGTGTGCCCGGTGGAGTGGGGGCGGATGCCCGGCCGCAGCGTGCTCCAGTGGGACAAGGACGACTGCGCGGCCGTCGGGCTGGTCAAGTTCGACCTGCTCGGGCTGGGCATGCTGTCGGCCCTGCACTACGGCTACGACCTGATCGGGATGAGCCTGGACCTGGGTGACATGACGTTGGACGACCCCGAGGTCTACGACATGCTCTGCCGGGCCGACTCGGTCGGGGTGTTCCAGGTGGAGAGCCGCGCCCAGATGGCCACCCTGCCCCGGCTGAAACCCCGCGAGTTCTACGACCTGGTGGTGGAGGTGGCGCTGATCCGGCCCGGCCCGATCCAGGGCGGCTCGGTGCACCCGTACATCCGGCGCAAGAACGGCCAGGAGCCGGTGACGTACCCGCATCCGCTGATGCGCAACGCGCTGGAGAAGACCCTCGGTGTGCCGCTGTTCCAGGAGCAGCTGATGCAACTCGCCATCGACCTGGCCGGCTTCGACGCGGCCGGGGCCGACGAACTACGTCGGGCGATGGGGGCGAAACGGTCGGCGCAGCGGATGGCGCAGCTCGCCGACCGGCTCTACGCCGGGATGGCCGAGCGGGGCATCACCGGCGAGCTGGCCGACGACGTCTACCGCAAGCTCACCGCGTTCGCCAGCTACGGCTTCCCGGAGAGCCACGCGATGAGCTTCGCCTATCTGGTGTACGCCAGCTCGTGGCTCAAGCGGCACCATCCGGCGGCGTTCCTGGCCGCCCTGCTCAACGCCCAGCCGATGGGGTTCTACGCGCCGCAGACCCTGGTCGACGACGCCCGGCGGCACGGGGTCGAGGTCCGCCGGCCGGACGTCAACGCCAGTGGGGCCGGGGCGGTGCTGGAATCCACCCCGCAGACCCGGTGGGGGAGCGTGCCGGGGGAACCGCCGCACGCCTGGGGGCTGGGCGGTCCGGCGGTCCGGCTCGGGCTGGGCGGTGTGCGTACCCTCGGCGACGACCTGGCCGGGCGGATCGTGGCGGAGCGGACGGCGCACGGGGCGTACCGGGACATGCCTGATCTGGCCCGGCGGGTCGGTCTCACCGCGGGTCAGCTGGAGGCGCTGGCCACCGCGGACGCCTTCGCCTGTTTCGGGCTGACCCGGCGGGAGGCGCTCTGGGCGGCCGGGGCGGCGGCCCAGGACCGGCCGGGCCGACTGCCCGGCACGGTGACCGGCGCGGCGGCCCCGACCCTGCCGGGGATGGAGGCGGTGGACCGGCTCGTCGCCGACGTCTGGGCCACCGGGCTGTCCCCGGAGACCCACCCGGCCCGGTTCGTCCGGGACCGGCTCGACGCGCTGGGCGCGGTGCCGATCGCCCGGCTGGGGCGGGTGGAGTCGGGTCGGCGGGTCCGGGTCGGCGGGATCGTCACCCACCGGCAACGGCCGGCGACCGCCGGTGGGGTCACCTTCCTCAACCTGGAGGACGAGACGGGAATGCTGAATGTCACTTGCTCCCCGGGGCTGTGGCAGCGCTACCGTCGAATCGCCCGCACCAGCAGCGCCCTCGTGGTCCGTGGTCGGTTGCAGCGGCACGAGGGGGTCACCAACCTCACCGCCGACCGGCTGGACCCGATCACGCCGCCGGTGGAATCCGCCTCCCGCGACTTCCGGTGAAGTGATCCACATTACGGTTTTCCGGGCCGGGAGACGGGAGACTTCCGGCACGCGCGGGCAGAGTGGCACGCGCGCGGCAAGGGGGATGACCAGTGACGATGGACAGCACGTACACCGGTGGACTGGCGAACGCCCGGCGTACCCGGCTGGGCGCCGGTTGGACGCCCGCCCAGGACGCCGAGCCGCGGGAGTACCAGGTGACCGAGGGCCCGGTGGCGAACGACCGCCGGTCCCGCGCCGAGGAGGACCCGGCCGGCGGCGGCGAGATCTGAGCCGTCGACGTCGGCACCGCCAGCGGGGGTCGGGTGAGGCGGGTGACTAGGCTCCACCGGGTGGAGCAGAGCACCCGAGGCCGGTTCGTCGAGCCGCCGTTGACCCCCCGTACCGCCGTCATCTGGTCGGTGCTCGCCGCCGAGCTGGACCGGCGGGCCGACGACACGCTGACCGTGCTCGACGTGGGCGGCGGCACCGGCGGCTTCGCCGTGCCGCTCGCCCAGGCCGGCCACCGGGTGACCGTGGTCGACGCCAGCCCCGACGCCCTCGCCGCCCTCACCCGCCGGGCCGCCGAGGCCGGGGTGGCCGACCGGGTCCGCGCCGTGCAGGGCGACGGCGACGCGTTGACCGGCCTGGTCGAACCGGCCTCCGTCGACCTGGTGCTGTGCCATGCGGTGCTGGAGGTGGTCGACGACCCGCTGCCGGTGACGACCGCGCTGGCCGCCGCGCTGCGCCCCGGTGGGGCGGCGAGTGTGCTGGTCGCCGGGCGGGCCGCCGCCGTGCTGGGTCGGGCGATGAACGGTCACCTGGACGTCGCCGCCGCGCTGGCCGCCGCCACCGACGGCGCCGCCGGCCCCCGGGACACGCTGCGCCGCCGCTTCGACGCCGAGCAGGCCACCGCCCTGTTGCGCGCCGCCGGCCTCACCGTCGAGGAGATCCACGGGGTACGCGTCCTCGCCGACCTGCTGCCCGCCGCCGTCGCCGACGGTCAGCCGGGTGCCCTGGTCGAGTTGGAGAAGGCGCTGGCCGGGCGTCCGCCCTACCGGGATCTCGCCGCCCAACTGCACCTGTTCGCCCGCCGCCCGGCATGACCGACCTGCCCCCGGACGGGACGACCCCGCCCCCGGCCGCGGTGCCGGTGGACCGGGCGGCGGGGCCGGTGCCTGCGGCGGACCCGCTCGCGGTGGTGTCGCCGCGCTACGGCGGGGGCAGCCTGGCCGACGTGCTGCCCAGCGCGCTGGCCGTGCTCGGTGTGCCGGGCGCGGTCGACCTGCTCGGGCTCGCCCCCGGCCTGGCCGGGGTACGCCGGGTCGCCGTGCTGCTCGTCGACGGTCTCGGCTGGTACCAGCTACCCACCGCCGCCCGGTACGCCCCGACCCTGACCGGGCTGGCCGCGACGGTGGGCCGCCCGCTCACCTCCGGCTTCCCCTCCACCACCCCGACCAGCCTGGTGACCCTGGGCGCGGGCGCGGCCCCCGGCGCGCACGGCGTGCTCGGCTTCACCGTCCGGGTGCCCGGCACCGACCGGGTGCTCAACCACATCGACTGGCACGGCGACCCGGACCCGCTGCACTGGCAGCCGGTACGCACCCAGTGGCAGCGGGCCCGTGCCGCCGGGGTCGCGGTGAGCGTGGTGAGTCGTCCCGAGTACGCCGGCAGCGGGCTCACCCTGGCCGCCAACCGGGGTGGCGACTACCGGGGCGCCGCCGGGGTGGACGCCCTGGGCCGGACGATGCTGGCGGCGCTGTCCGCCGGGGCCGGCCCCACCCTGGTCTCCGGTTACCACCCCGACCTGGACCGGCACGGGCACCTCAGCGGGGTCGACTCGGCGCCCTGGCGGATCGCCGCCGCCGAGGTGGACGGCCTGCTCGCCCGGCTCGTCGACGGGTTGCCGGCCGACGCCGCGCTGCTGGTCACCGCCGACCACGGCCAGCTCGACGTGCCGGCGGCCCACCGTTTCGACCTGGACACCGATCTGCGGCTGCGGGCCGGCATCCGGGTGGTCGCCGGTGAGCCCCGGGTGCGGTACCTGCACGTCGAGCCGGGGGCGGTGGACGACGTGGTGGCCACCTGGTCGGCGGTGCTCGGGCCGGCCGCCCGGGTGTGCACCCGGGAGGAGCTGGTGGCCGAGGGCTGGTTCGGCCCGGTCGCCGAGGAACACCTGTCCCGGGTCGGTGACGTGGTGGTGACCTGCCGCGACACGTACGCGGTGCTGGCCACCCGGTCGGAGCCGCCGGCGGCGTCCCGGCTGGTGGCGTACCACGGGGCGGACAGCGCGGCGGAGATGACCGTGCCGCTGCTGGTGGTCCGGGGCTGACCGCCGGGCCGGTTGTCGTACCGGGCGGCTAGCCTGCGGTGATGGGCCGGAGCCAGTCGTTGCCGCGTGGTGCTGGTGACCCGCGTTTCGGGCCCGACGCCGACGACTCGGCCAGCCCGATCCTGCACGTCGACATGGATGCCTTCTTCGCCTCCGTCGAGGTGCGTCACCGGCCCGAGTTGGCCGGCCGTCCGGTGGTGGTCGGCGGGGTCGGGCCGCGGGGTGTGGTCAGTTCCGCCAGCTACGAGGCCCGCCGCTTCGGCGTGCGCAGCGCCATGCCCACCGCGCGGGCCCGCGCGCTCTGCCCCGGCGCGGTCTACCTGCCCCCCGACTTCGCCCGCTACCGGGCGGCCTCCGACGCGGTGATGCGGATCTTCCGGGACGTCACCCCGCTGGTCGAGCCGCTCTCCCTCGACGAGGCGTTCCTCGACGTGACGGGTGCCCGCCGGCTGTTCGGCCGGCCCGCCGCCATCGCCCGGCGGATCCGGGCCCGGGTCGCCGCCGAGCAGGCGTTGACCTGCTCGGTCGGGGTGGGTCCGAGTAAGTTCGTGGCCAAGCTCGGCTCCACCCGGGCCAAGCCGGACGGCCTGCTGGTGGTGCCGGCCGATCGGGTGTTGGAGTTCCTCCACCCGCTGCCGGTCGACGCGTTGTGGGGGGTGGGGGAGCGGTCCGCCGAGACGCTGCGGCGGCTCGGCCTACGCACCGTCGGTGACCTGGCCGAGGCACCCGCCGGGATGCTCCGCAAGGCGCTCGGTGTGGCGTCCGCGACCCACCTGCACGAGTTGGCCCGGGGGCGCGACGCGCGCCCGGTCAGCCCGGACCAGGTGGAGAAGTCGATCGGGGCCGAGGTGACCTTCGACGTCGACGTCGTCGACCCGCAGGAGATCCGGCGCGCGCTGCTCGCCCTCAGCGAAAAGGTGGGCAGTCGGCTCCGGGCGGCCGGCCAGGTCGGCCGGACCATCTCGATCAAGATCCGAATGTCCGATTTCCGCACCGTCAGCCGGTCCCGCACCCTCGACGGGGCGACCGACGTGGCCCGGGAGATATTTGACACGTCCTGGGGCCTCTGGACGGTTCTCGACCCGGGTGAGCCGGTCCGCCTGGTCGGCGTCCGGGTGGAGGGACTGGCGGGAGCGGTCGACACACCGCGACAACTCACGCTGGGCGCACCGGAGCGGGGATGGCGGGAAGCGGAGACCGCCGCCGACGCGGCGGCTGCCCGTTTCGGGCGGTCCGTCATAGGTCCGGCCAGTCTGCTCGGTAAACGTGATCCCCGGCGCGGGGAAAATAGCAGTCGGCCATAGGTCGTCCCGCTTTCCGACGCGCGACCCCCCTCGTAGACTTGGCGGCAAGCAGCCGGATGGCTGCCACGGTCTGTCGGCCCGACCGGGCCGACCAACGTGACCGGGGAGGAGTGCCGTGCCGCTCTCGGAGCACGAGCAGCGGCTGTTCGAGCAGATCGAGCGGTCGCTTGCCGAGGACCCCAAATTCGCCTCGGCCGTGCGCGCCAGCGACCCGCGTTTCCATACGCGGCGTCGCCTGCTCGTCGCTGCCGGCGTGGTGGTCGTCGGCCTGGCCCTGTTGGTCTACGGCGCGGTGATCAAGACACCGCCACTGGCAGTGGCGGGCTTCGTCGTCATGCTGGCCGCGTTGGGCTATGCGGTGCAGTCGCACCGGCGGGCGCAGTCACCGGACCTGCACGTGGTGGGCGGCACGACGAGTCGTCGTCGTCCGCGTGGCCGGGGCGGCCGTCGGCCGTCGCTGCTGGACCGCATGGAGGATCGGTGGCGGCAACGTCCGGAGGGACATCGCTGAACCCGGCCCACCCCTGAGGGTGGACGGGCGTCGCCGACGACGGTAGGTGCCGGACCTGTGGTCCGGCCACCTCCGTCATATCGCCATGCCCGCGCTCTGCTGCCAGCCAGGCTGCCCGCCCGGGCCCGTCGGTGCCCCCACGCCGCCCGTCACCACCCCTGGCCCACTCCCGTGCGGCGACGTGGCGGTGTCCAGCACGGCTGACACCGCTGTATCACCCCACGAGCGGCCGGGCGAGGCGGCCGGGGCGTGGTCAGGCGCGGCGGGTGGCGAGCAGGCGGCGCGGGTTCCAGCGCAGCAGCAGGCGGCGGAGCCGGCCGGAAGCCGTCACCAGACGCGCCGACGTGTCGCCGAGCGAGGTACGCCAGCGCAGCAGCACCGAGGGGGGCAGCACGGCGGCGAGGAACCGGGTACGCCGGTCCGCCCGCGCGGCGAGACTGTCGCGTACCGTCCGCAACGCCGGGTGCAGCGGTTCGCCGGTGAGCGGGTCCCGGGCGTACCGGGCACGTTCCTCGGCGCGACCGAGCAGCCGTACCGCCGTGGCGGATCCGGCGTCCTCACCGACCGCCTCCCGGGCCAGCCGCTCGGCGGTCGCCCGGGGCGTCTCCGTCCGGTCGATCCGCACCCGGTAGTCGACCAGGGTGTCGAGCAACTCGTCCCAGGCCGCGTGGGCGTCCGCCCGGGCCCGTTCGGCGTCCACGCCCAGCACCGTCATCGGGATGCTCCCGCCCGCCCCGTCGTCGGGGGCGGGCCCGGCCGCCACCGGGGTCGGCAGGTGGTGCCGTTGCCGGCGCAGCGCCCGCCGCCGCAGCGCCGGGACGGCCAACAGCGCCGCCACCGCGAGCAGCGCGCCGACCGTCCACCAGGGCCAGGTCGGGGCACGTTCGACGGGAGCGCCGGTGGTCGGGTCGAAACCGGCGTCGGTGTCCTTGTCGGCGGCCTCGTCCCGCTGCGGCCCCGTGGTGGCCCCCGGGTCCTGCGGGGCGGCCGGCGCGGCGGTGTCCGACGGCTCCGGGTCCGGGGCGTCGGAGTCCGGCGCCCACGCCGACCGGTTCGCCCCCTGGACGCCGTACGCCGGGGTGGCGTCGAACGGGACCCAACCGAACTGGTCGAAGTAGACCTCCGTCCAGGCGTGCAGGTTCCGGTTGGTCAACGTGTAGGTGTCCCCGTTGGTGCTGCTGCCGTTGGTGAAGCCGAACGCCACCCGGGCCGGGATGCCGGCCTCGCGTACCAGCCAGGCCAGCGCCGCCGCGTACTGCTGGCAGTAGCCGACCTTGTTGGTGAGGAAGTCGACGATCTCCTGACCGCTGGTGCCGCCCTTGGTGCTCAGCGAGTAGCTGAAGCCGTTCTCCCGGGAGAAGTAGTCGTAGATCGCCCGGACCCGGTCGTAGTCGGTGGACTTCCCCTCCACCAGCCGGCTGACCAGCAGGCTGACCTCACGGACCTCCGGGGTGCGGGTCTGTTGCAGCCGGATCGGGTGCTCGGCCGGCAACGGGCGGGCCCGACGCAGCGCCGCCGGGGTGAACGTCGAGCGCACGTACTCGAACGAGTAGCGCTTGCTCCGGGAGTTGTCCCGGTTGGAGAAGACCACCCCGAGGTTCTGGTCGTACGACCAGTTGCCGTTGAGCCCGTCGAAGCTGACCGGGTCGGTGTAGAGCGGCACGAAGGGCATGCTCAGCGTGCGGTTGATCTCCACCGTCGCCCGGTAGGTCCGCTGCTCCACCCCCGGCCCGGTGCGACCCGACGGGTCGGGCAGCTCCCGGTTCACCGGGCGGCCGTTGGGCGGGCGTACCCGGAAACCGTCCGGGCGCAGCTCGTCGGCGACCCCGAAACGCAGGTAGAACGGGTTCTGCTCGGTGGTGGTGACCTTGACCATGTCGGCCACCTCGGACTGGTTGAGCTGCCCGCTGAGCGACGCGAAGAGGTCGATCCGGCCTGGCCCGCCACCCTGCCCGGGGCGGCCGGTGCCGTTGCCGGTGCCGTTGCCGGCGGTGTTGAACTGGTCCAGCAGCCCACCGGTCATCCCCGGCACGGCCAACGGCAGCACCACGGCCAGCGCCACCCCGACCACCGCCAGCCGGCGACCGGCGGCGGCCAGCGGGGAGGACTCCCAGACGTCCACGTCGCGGCCCTCACCGGTGAACCGGCGGCCGAACCGGCGGACCCGGTCGACGTTGTCGGTCACCAGCAGCCAGAGGTAGCCGGCGGCGCCGACCACGAACGGCAGCGCGGGGACGCTGTCGACGTAGACCGCGACCGGCACCGAGTAGATGGCCAGCATCGGCAGTCCGGCCAGGGCCGGTCGCCGCAGCCCGACGGCGAGGACGTCGACCACCACCGCGACCGAGCCCACCCCGAGCACGCTGATGAACAGCAGCGGGGTGGTGTCGGGCACCTTCACCCCGTAGGAGCGCATGTCCTGCAAGGAGCCCTGCGCCAGCTCGCCGAAGTGGGCCAGCGTCGCCGGCGTGGGCAGGAAGGCGATCAGCTCGCCGCCACCGGGGAAGAGCCAGGTCAGGGCGAGCAGTAGACCGGCGAGCATGCCCAGCACCTGACCCCACAGGGGGGCCCGGACCAGTCGGGTGAGCGCCGCCGCGCCGGCCACCACGGCGACCGCGATGGCGGACTGGATCAGCCAGGTCCACTGTTGGAAGATCGACGACAGTGGTGCCGCGGCGAGCAGGGTCGCCGCCGCGGCCACGAAGCCGATGTTCCGGGACGCGATCACGACGTCACCCTCCCTGTCGTCGGACGGCTCACCGGACGGCCCCGGCGACCGTCTCGGCGAGGGCGGCACGCAGCGCGAAGCCCTGCGAACCGCGCCCGGCCTGCGGCCAGAGCACCGGCAGTTGGCCGTCGTGGTTGACCCCGATGACCCGCCAGCCGCCCTGCAACAGGGCCAACGCGGCGGCGGCGTGGGTCTGCTCGGCCTCGAACCGGGCCCGTTCCGGCAGGCTGAGCCAGGTGGAGCTGTTGAGCACGAAGCCGACGCACGTCGCGCCGCTGCCGCGCAGCCCGCTCAGCAACTCCGCCTCACTGGTGGTCAGTGAGCCGAACAAGGCGATGATCAGGCCCCCGTCGGCGCGTTGCCGGACCCGCTGCACCAGGGTCGCCACGTCACCACGCTGGTCGAGCCGGACGTCGGCGAGCTGGTCGAGGAGCAGGCCGTCCCCGGTGGTCTCGGTGGCGTCCACGTCCACCCCGTCCCCGGTGACCAGGCGCAGCTTGTAACCGGCCTGCCGCAGGTGCGAGGCGATGCTGGCGGCGGCGGAGACCGACCACTCGAAACTGGCCGTGGGACCGTCGCCCCGGTGACCGTGCGCCCGGGTGTCCAGCAGCACCGTGGCCCGGCTCTCCCAGGGCTGTTCCTCCCGGCGCACCATCAGCTCACCGGTGCGGGCCGTCGACTTCCAGTGCACCCGGCGCAGATCGTCGCCCCTGCGGTACTCCCGGGTGGCGGCGTCGTCCTCGCCGTGCACCGCCACCGACCGGGCCCGGCTGTCGCCGCTGCCGGCGTACTCGCCGGGTAGGCGTACCGAGGGCAGCGGGGTGACCTGCGGGATCACGGTCAGCTGCTCGGTGCTGGGGAAGGCCCGGCTCAGCTCGCACAGCCCGAACGGGTCGGTCATCCGGACCACCAGCGGGCCCACCTCGTAGCGGCCGCGTACGTCGGCGCGGACCGTGTACGCCACCGAGCTGGCCTGGTGCGCGCCGAGTCGTTCCAGCACCACCCGGGGACGGCTGCCCAGCGCGTAGGGCAGCCGGTCCTCCAGCAGCAGGGTGCCGGTGGGCAGCCGGGACATGTTCTGCAACCGCAGCACCACCCGGGAGCTGGCCCCGACGGGCACCCGGTGCGGGTCCAGCGAGCGGTTGCAGGCCAGTTTGTAGCGGGTCCGGCCGACGTACAGCGCGGCGAGTAGCGGCAGGACGGCGAGCAGCACCGCCACCCGGAGCAGGTCCCGTTCGCCGAGGATGCCGGCGGAGATCGCCGCGGCGATCGCCGCCGCCAGGAACGACCGGCCCCGGGTGGTCAGGCCACGCAGCCCGGCACGCACGTCACGGCCTCCGCGGCTCGAACGGCGGGCGGCCGTTGCCGGCGGCGGGGCGGGGGGTGTCGTACCCGGTGGGACGCTTGCGGTCCGGCGGCAGGGCCAGCCGGTGCACCAGCTCGGCGACGATCGCGTCGGTGGTGCGGCGGGCCAGCTGGGCGTCGGCGGTGGGGATGATCCGGTGGGCCAGCACCGGCACCGCGAGCGCCTGGAGGTCGTCGGGCAGCACGTAGTCGCGGCCCTCCAGGGCGGCCACCGCGCGGGCGGTGCGCAACAGTTGCAGGGTGGCCCGGGGGGACGCGCCCAGCCGCAGGTCGGGGGCCTCCCGGGTGGCGGTGACCAGGTCGACGGCGTACTGCTTGACGGCGTCGGCGACGTGCACGTTACGCACGGTGGCGATCAGGCGGCGTACCGTGTCGGCGTCGGAGACGGGCCGCAGCTCCTGGAGCGGGTCGGCCGCGCCGTGCCCGTCCAGCATGGCCAGCTCGGCCTCCGGGCCCGGGTAGCCCATCGCGATGCGGGCGGTGAACCGGTCCCGCTGCGCCTCGGGGAGGGGGTACGTCCCCTCCATCTCGATCGGGTTCTGGGTGGCGATCACCATGAACGGGGTCTGGAGCTGGTAGGTCACCCCGTCGACGGTGACCTGACGCTCCTCCATGCACTCCAGCAGGGCGGACTGCGTCTTGGGGGAGGCCCGGTTGATCTCGTCGCCGACCACCAGGTTGGCGAAGACCGCACCGGGGCGGAACTCGAAGTCGTGCGTCTCCTGGTTGTAGACGCTGACCCCGGTGACGTCGCTGGGCAGCAGGTCGGGGGTGAACTGGATGCGCCGCACCGAGCAGTCGATGGACCGGGCGAGCGCCTTGGCCAGCTTGGTCTTGCCGACTCCTGGGACGTCCTCGATCAGCAGGTGACCCTCGGCGAGCAGGACGGCCAGGGCGAGCCGCACGGTGGCTGTCTTGCCCTCGATGACCTGCTCGATGTTGGCCACGACGGCCTCACTGGCGGCGCGGAACTCGTCGTGCGGCAGCACGCCGCCCACCTCGTCCCAGGTCTGTTGTGTCACGGGCCTTCTCCTCGTCGCGACGGCAGCTCGGTAAAGAGCACCTGGACCCGTCGTTCGGTTCGCAACGGGAAGCCTCGTCTGCCGCAGGAATCGCACTGGTCTCTCAGGCTAACCATGTTTACGGTGAACGCCGAACCCTGCCGGAAGTCGGCCGGTCACACAGCGGATATTCGTCAGGTCGGGGGACCCGACGCGGCCGGGTGCTCACGGAAGGTGACCGTCGGGGCGGGTGCGGTCCCCGGCCGACGGCTGCCAGGGGGTAGACTGCGGGACATGAGCGCAGTCTCCCTGCTTCTTACCGGGCCGTGCTGATGCGCTGACGCGCGACAGCACGGCGGCCCCTCCTGTGCGAGGGGCTTTTTCGTGCCCGCGGCAGGGTCCTGCGGGCCCGACGCTCCCCAGATCCGACACGACCGCGCCGGTCCCGCCCGAGGGCACCGGTCCCCGATGATCGCGTCAGTGCGACACGACCGCGATGACCGCGCCAAGGAGTTAGGTATGAGTGAGGCAGCCGCACCGGCGGGCGACATCCCCCCGTTCCGGTACACCGCGGCCATGGCCGACGAGATCGAGCGTCGGTGGCAGGACACCTGGGAGCGGGAGGGCACCTTCCACGCCCCGAACCCGACCGGTCCGCTGGCCGACCCCGGTCACCCGCGGGCGGGCGCGGAGAAGCTGTACGTGCTGGACATGTTCCCGTACCCGTCCGGGGCGGGGCTGCACGTCGGCCACCCGCTGGGCTACATCGGCACCGACTGCTTCGCCCGCTACCAGCGGATGGCCGGGCGCAACGTGCTGCACGCGATGGGCTTCGACGCGTTCGGCCTGCCCGCCGAGCAGTACGCGGTGCAGACCGGCACCCACCCCCGCACGACCACCGTGGCCAACATCGAGCGGTACAAGGCGCAGCTGCGCCGGCTGGGGCTGGCCCACGACGAGCGGCGTTCGGTGGCCACCATCGACACCGACTTCTACCGGTGGACCCAGTGGATCTTCCTGCAGGTCTTCAACTCCTGGTACGACGCCGACGCCCGCAAGGCCCGGCCGATCGCCGAGCTGACCGCCGAGTTCGCCGCCGGTGACCGGCCCACCCCCGACGGTCGGGCCTGGGCCGAGCTGAGCCCGGCCGAGCAGCGGCGGATCGTCGACGACCACCGGCTGGCGTACGTCTCGCAGGCGCCGGTGAACTGGTGCCCGGGGCTGGGCACCGTGCTGGCCAACGAGGAGGTCACCGCCGACGGCCGTTCCGACCGGGGCAACTTCCCCGTCTTCAAGCGCAACCTGAAGCAGTGGATGATGCGGATCACCGCGTACGGTGACCGGCTGCTGGACGACCTGGACACGCTGGACTGGCCCGAGTCGATCAAGCTGCAGCAGCGCAACTGGATCGGCCGTTCGACAGGTGCGCACATCGACTTCCCGACCGGGACCACTGATTCCGGTGTCGCGGGCGGAGCCCGCATCAGGGTCTTCACCACCCGGCCGGACACCATCTTCGGGGCCACCTACCTGGTGCTGGCCCCCGAGCACGAGCTGGTCGACGCGCTGACGCCGGCCGTCTGGCCGGCCGGGACCCGGGACGCCTGGACCGGTGGGCACGCCGGCCCCCGGGAGGCCGTCGAGGCGTACCGGAAGGCGGCGGCGGCCAAGACCGACGTGGAGCGGCAGGCCGACACCAAGGAGAAGACCGGCGTCTTCGTCGGCGCGTACGCCACCCACCCGGTCACCGGTGGGCAGATCCCGATCTTCATCGCCGACTACGTGCTGGCCGGCTACGGCACCGGCGCGATCATGGCGGTGCCCGCCCAGGACGAGCGGGACTGGGCCTTCGCCGAGGTCTTCGAGCTGCCGATCGTGCGGACCGTGCAGCCGGCCGACGGGTTCGACGGGAAGGCGTACACCGGGGACGGGCCGGCGATCAACAGCGCCGCGCCCGAGCGCGGCCTGGACCTGGACGGGCTGGGGGTGGCCGACGCCAAGGCGGCGACCATCGCCTGGCTGGAGGCCAACGGCCACGGCGTCGGCGCGGTCACCTGGCGGCTGCGGGACTGGCTGTTCTCCCGGCAGCGCTACTGGGGCGAGCCGTTCCCGATCGTCTACGACGCCACCGGCGCGGCCATCGCCCTGCCCGAGGAGATGCTGCCGGTCGAGCTGCCCGAGGTGGACGACTTCTCGCCGAAGACGTTCGACCCGGACGACGCCGACAGCAACCCGGAGACCCCGCTGTCGCGGCGGCGCGACTGGGTCGAGGTGGAGCTGGACCTGGGCGACGGGCCCCAGCGGTACACCCGGGAGACCAACGTGATGCCGCAGTGGGCCGGCTCCTGCTGGTACGAGCTGCGCTACCTGGACCCGACCAACGCCGCACACTTCGTCGACCCGGAGAACGAGGCGTACTGGATGGGCCCGCGCGCCGAGGGTGACTGCGGGGGCACCGACCTGTACGTCGGGGGTGCCGAGCACGCCGTGCTGCACCTGCTGTACGCCCGGTTCTGGCACAAGGTGCTGTACGACCTGGGGCACGTGTCGTCGTTCGAGCCGTTCCGCAAGCTGTTCAACCAGGGCATGATCCAGGCGTACGCCTTCCGCGACTCCCGGGGCACCCCGGTGCCGGCCGAGGAGGTCGTCGAGGTCGACGGCCGCTGGATGCACGGCGAGCAGGAGGTGACCCGCGAGTACGGCAAGATGGGCAAGTCGCTGCGCAACGTGGTCACCCCGGACGACATGTGCGCGGCCTACGGCGCGGACACCTTCCGGGTGTACGAGATGTCGATGGGCCCGCTGGAGGTGTCCCGCCCGTGGGAGACCCGGGCGGTGGTCGGGTCGTACCGGTTCCTGCAACGGGTGTGGCGGGCCGTGGTCGACGAGCAGACCGGCACGCTGCGGGTCACCGACGCGCCGGCCGACACCGAGACCCGCCGGCTGCTGCACCGGGTGGTCGACGGGGTCCGGACCGACATGGAGGGCATCCGGTTCAACACCGCGATCGCCAAGCTGATCGAGCTGACCAACGCGGTGACCCGGCTCGAACAGACCCCCCGTGAGGTGGCCGAGCCGCTGGTGCTGATGCTGGCCCCGTTCGCCCCGCACGTGGCCGAGGAGCTGTGGCGGATGCTGGGCCACGACACCTCCCTGGCGTACGCGGACTTCCCGACCGCCGACCCGGCGCTGCTGGTCGCCGACACGGTCACCTACCCGGTGCAGGTCAACGGCAAGGTCCGGGGCCGGGTCGAGGTGCCCGCCGACGCGCCGCAGGAGGCCGTCCGGGCGGCGGCCCTGGAGGCGGTCGCGTCCGCGCTGGCCGGCAAGGAACCCCGCAAGGTCATCGTGGTGCCGGGCCGGCTGGTCTCGGTCGTCGCCTGACCTGTCGGAAGGGCCCCTCGTCGACGCTTCAGGCGGCGCGAGGGGCCCTTCCCACCGGCCCGCCCGGCGTGCCGCTGCGGACCGTGGGGCCGGTCAGGGTTCGCGGCGGTGCACGACCAGCGCGGCCACCAGGGTGGCGACGACCGGCCAGGCGGCGAGGGCCACCCAGGAACCCGGGACCGTGGCAAGGTGCTCGTTGAACTGGATGTACGGGTTCGCGACGAGCCGTTCCCAGGCCGGCACCGGCAGGGCGTTGTGGATCGCGGCCGTCCACCGGTTCTCCAGGTCGAAGGCCAGCGGCAGCAGGAGCAGTAGCCCCGTGGTCGCGACGATCGCCGGGGCGGTGTGCCGTAGCAACGCGCCGAAGCCCAGGCCGATGAGCGCGCAGACCGGCAGCAGCAGCGCCGAGGCGACGACCGCCCGCAACGCCCCGGGGTCGCCGAGCGACGCGCCGGCCCCCCGGTCGGCGAGGATGGCCTGCGACAACCCGAACGACACACCTGCGGTCAGCACCCCGACGACCAGCATGACCGTCGCCAACACCAGCACCTTGGCGGCGGCCACGGCGGACCGGGCCGGTACGGCGGCGAACGTCGTACGGATCTGGCCGCTGGCGTACTCACCGGCGATCGCCACCGCGCCGACCGCCCCGGCGGCGAGGATGACGAACAACCAACCCTCCTCGGGGAAGGCGTCGTGGATCGGGTCGAACGCGGCCTGCCGCTCCGCCGAGTAGCCCGGCCAGTTGTGGTGGTCGGCCAGGGCCGCCCGCACGCTGAACAGCATGGCCGACACCGCGATCAGCGCCATCGACCCGTAGGTGGAACGCAGCGACCACAGCTTGAGCCATTCGGAGGCGAGCAGGTCACGGAAGCGGGCGGCGGGCTCGACGGCCCGGCGGCCGGCGCCCCGGGCGGCCTCGGTCGAGGCGGTCACCGGTGTTCTCCCGCCCGGTAGTCGACGCGGTCGGCGGTGAGGTTCATGAACGCCTCCTCCAATGAGGTGGACCGGGTGATCAATTCGTGCACCGGGATGCCCCGGGTGAAGGCCAGGTCGCCGAGCGCCGTCGGGCTCAGGCCGGTCACCATGAGCGCCCCCTCGGGGGTCGTCCCGACGTCCGCGCCCACCTCGCGCACCGCGACGGTCAGTGCCGCCGGATCGGGCGTACGGACCACGACCTGCGTCTGGACGCTGCGGGCGGCGAACTCGGCCAGGCTCTCGTCGGCGATCAACTCGCCCCGGCCGATCACCACCAGGTGCTGGGCGGTCTGTTCCATCTCGCTCATCAGATGGCTGGAGACGAGGACGGTCCGGCCCTCGGCGGCGAGCCGCCGGAACAGTTCACGCACCCAGCGCACCCCCGCCGGGTCGAGCCCGTTGAACGGCTCGTCGAACAGCAGCGTCGGCGGATCGCCCAGCAGCGCGGCGGCGATACCGAGCCGCTGCTTCATGCCGAGCGAGAAACCACCGATCCGGCGTCCGGCGACGCCGGTCAGGCCCACCTCGCCCAGCACCTCGTCGACCCGCGACCGGCCGATGGCGTTGCTGGCGGCCAGCGCCCGCAGGTGCGAGCGGGCGCTGCGCCCGCCGTGCACGTCGCCCGCGTCGAGCAGCGCGCCGACGTGCCGCAACCCGCGCCGGCGTGCGGCGAACCGCTGCCCGTCGATCAGGGTGCTGCCGCTGGTCGGGCGGTGCAGGCCGAGCAGCAACCGGAGGGTGGTGGACTTGCCGGCGCCGTTCGGCCCGAGGAACCCGGTCACGTGTCCGGGTCGGACGGTGAGGGTCAGCCGGTCCACGGCAGTGGTCCGGCCGTACCGCTTGGTGAGGTCACGTATCTCGATCACGGGTTCGACGCTGCCGGACGGTGGCCGACCGGGCGTCGTACCGCCGGCCACTTCGGGCCCCGCGGGCTAGGCCCCGGGGCGTACGCCCGCCGGCTGATGACCACCCGGCCGCCCGCTGGCTACGGTGTGCCCATGCGTGCCGTCACCGCCCGTCCGGACCCCGTCGCCCGCCGGGTGCGGACGGTCCTCGTCTGGGCCGGGGTGGGCCTGCTCCCGGTCGTGGTGCTGCTCGCGTCGACCGTCGGCACGGGCGGTCCGCTCCTGCCGGTCCCCACCCCCGACGGGAGCGTGCCGGGGATTCCGCTGCGTTATCTCGCGCCGGCGCTGGTGGTGCTGCTGCCCGCCGCGCTGCTGGGACGTCGTCCGCTGCTCGCGCTGGGGCTGGCCCTCGTCGGGGCCTGCACGGTGACCGTGGCGACGAACGCGTGGGAGAACGGCTACCTGTCCGCCGTCTGGTACCTGCAGTTCCTCGTCGTCGATGCGATGGTGGGGCTGGTCGCGGCACGCTTCCCGGGCCGGATCGCGGTCCCCGCCGCCGCCGTGGTGCTCGTGCTGCAGGTCACTGCGGGTTTCGCCAACTCGGCCACCGGCCCGGTCGACCGGGCCACCAGTTCGGTGCTGCTGGTGGTCGCCGCCGTGGTGGCCGGCGGCGCGGCGCGGGCCCGCCGCCGGCACGCCGAGGAGTCACGTGCGCACGCCGCCGTCGAGGCGGTCACCGCGGAGCGGCTGCGGATCGCCCGGGAGGTGCACGACATGGTGGCGCACAGCATCGGCGTCATCGCCATCCAGGCGGGTGTCGGAGCCCGGGTCATCGAGACCCAGCCGGGACAGGCCCGGGCCGCACTCGCCGCCATCGAGCAGACCAGCCGGGACACGCTGACCGGGCTGCGGCGTACCGTCGGCGCGCTGCGTCACCCGCAGCAGGCGGCGGCGTCGCTCGACCCGCCGCCCGGTCTGGCGGACCTGGACCGGCTGGTCGACGTCGCCGCCGACGCGGGGGTCCGGGTGGCGGTACGCCGGGAGGGCCCGCCCCGACAGCTGCCCGGGGAGGTCGACCTCGCCGCCTACCGGATCGTGCAGGAGGCGCTGACGAACGTCGTCCGGCACGCCGACGTCGACCGGTGTCAGGTCACCCTCGGCTACCTGCCGGACGGGCTCCGCGTCGAGGTGGTCGACGCGGGCCGGGGCGCTCCGCCCGGCGGTGCGGGTGCGGGGCACGGGATCGTCGGCATGCGGGAACGGGTGACGCTGCTCGGGGGCCGGTTCGCCGCCGGGTCGCGCCCGGAGGGCGGTTTCCGGGTCGCCGCCCGCCTGCCGGCCGACGACGGACGGGCCAGCGTCGAGATGCCCGCCGGGGCCGACGGGTGAGCATCCGGGTCCTGCTCGTCGACGACCAGCCGCTGGTCCGCGCCGGTCTGCGGGTGCTGATCGCCGACGCACCCGACATCGAGGTGGTCGGTGAGGCCGGCACCGGCGCGGAGGCGGTCCGGCTGGCCCGGGACGTGGTGCCCGACGTGGTGCTGATGGACCTGCGGATGCCCGGGACCGACGGCATCACCGCCACCCGGGCGATCACCGCGGCCGGCGGCCCGCCCCGGGTGCTGGTGCTGACCACGTTCGACGACGACGCGCACGTGCACGGCGCACTGCGTGCCGGGGCGAGCGGATTCCTGGTCAAGGACATGGCCCTGGACGACATCCTCGGCGCGGTCCGGGTGGTCGCCGCCGGTGACGCCCTCATCGCACCGGCGGTGACCCGCCGGCTGATCGCCGAATTCGCCCGCCGCCCCGACCGGGCCGCCCACCCGCGCGCCCTGCCCGGGGTGACCGAGCGGGAACGCGAGGTGCTGACCCTGGTCGGTCGGGGGCTGTCCAACACGGAGATCGCCGCGCACCTGTTCATCAGCGCGGCCACCGCCAAGGCCCACGTGGCCCGGCTGTTCACCAAGCTCGGCGCACGGGACCGGGTGCACCTGGTCATCGCCGCCTACGAGGCCGGGCTGGTCAACCCCGCGCACCGGGACGACCGTGACGCGCAACGGGGTCCCTGACCCGCCGGGGCGACGGCACGCCACCGGCCGGCCCGTCCGGCGTCAGCGCCGGTCCCCGACGCCGGTCGGGGGTCAGCCCGGGTCGAGCCGACGGCGGCGCTCCGCCCGCCACCACTGGTACGCCAGCACCGCGCTGGCGATCAGCCCGAGGCTGGCCGGGGCGGCGGCGTACCAGTTGATGCTGCCGGGGGAGCTGGCCGCCGCGCCGATGGCGGCGTAGCCGAAGGCGGTCGGGGCGGAGGCCAGCACGCTGCCGACCAGGAACGGCAGCACCCGCGCCCCGGTGGTGCCGTAGCCGTAGCTGACCAGGCCGAACCCGGCGATCGGCAGCATCCGTACGGTGATCACGCCCAGCACGCTCTGCCGGGCGAACCAGCCGTCGAGCCGGGCCAGCCGGCCGCGTACCCGCTCGGCGACGAACTCCCGCCCCAGCACCCGGCCGACGGCGAAGCCGAGCGCGGCGGCCAGCAGCGCCGCGCCGAGCGCGTACGCCGCCCCCTCCAAGGCACCGAAGACGGCCCCCGCCACGAGCGTGACGAACGTCCGGGGGACGAGCGCCACCAGCAGCAACGCCCCGACGACGATCCCGACGACCGGGGCGTACCCGCCGAGGGTGTCGGCCAGCCGGGGCAGCTCGCCGACGTCCGGCCGGGGTGCCACCAGCAGCACCGCCGCGAACCCGACGAGCATGACCAGCAGCAGGGCGAACCGCCGGGCGGACGGCTGACCGAGCGACCGCCGGGCGGCGGCGACCGCGGCCGCCCGACGGTGGGTCATGTCCGGGCGGCGGAGGCCACCGCGGCGCGGCGTTCGGAGCGGAGCCGGTCGGCCCAGGTGTCGTCCAGCGGGGGGAGCTGGTGCGCGCCGGTGGCCCAGCGCAGCAGCAGGTCGGCCAGGGCCGGGTTACGGGCCAGTGCCGGCCCGTGCGAGTAGGTGCCCAGCAGGCTGCCCCGCCAGGCCCCCTCGGTGACGCCGTCGTTGCCGACCCCGGCGCTGACCCGGGCCAGTGGCGACACACCGGGGCCGAGGTGGGTCCGGCCGCCGTGGTTCTCGAACCCGGACAGCGCCGGCACCCCCAGCCTCGGGTCGATCTCGCCGGCCAGCTCGCCGACCGCCCGGGTGGGACCCCGGTCGGAGGAGAGGTCGAGCAGCTCCAGCCCGGCGCACTTGGTGCCCTTGGCGAAGAAGGAGGTGCCGAGCAGTTGGTAGCCGGCGCAGACGCCGAAGACCACCGATCCCTGGGCGACGGCCCGGTGCAGGCCACCGTCGGCGAGCAGGCGCTGCGCGCCGAGTGCCTGCGGGCCGTCCTCGCCGCCGCCGATCAGGTAGATGTCGGCGGTGGCGGGCAACCGCTGGTCGGAGCGGACCTCCAGCACCTCGACCGGCATCCCGCGCTGCTGCGCCCGGCGGGCCAGGATCAGCAGGTTGCCCCGGTCGCCGTAGGTGGAGAGCAGGTCGGGGTAGATCCAGACGATACGCAGGCTCTCAGTTGACACGGTCCAACTCCGCTCGGATGTCCTGGAAGGCGGTGTAGTTCGCGATGACCTCCAGCCGGCCCGGCGGCACCGCCCGGACCGCCTCGCCGAACGCCCGGACGTGCTGGAACGGCACCCCGTTGACGTCGAGCCGGACCGCCAGGTCGTACGCCCGGTCACCGGTGATGAGGACCTGCCGGCCGCGCAGCGGGGCGAAGTCGACGTCGAACAGCCAGGAGGTGTCCAGCCCGTCGGGGTCGCGGGCGTTGATGGACAGCAGGGTCGGTGCCTCGTCGGCCATGTCGAACGCCTCCAGCCAGCTGGCCGGGTTCTTCGCCAGCAGCAGCCGGATGTTGCGGCCGTCCCGGTCGACCTGGGCGTACCGGCCGGCGACCGAGCTGACCGTGTGCAGCCGGGAGACCGCGTCGACGGGGCGTACCCCGAACTCGGCGGCGACGGCGAGGGCGGTGGCCGCGTTGCCGAGGTTGACCTTGCCGGGGAGTTGGAGGGTCACCTTGTGCCAGGCCCCGGTGGGGTCGAGCACACCGTCGTCCTCCACCGTCCACTGGGCGTCCGGGCGGCGCAGCGGGCAGCCGGTGCACCACCACTGCTCGCCGGAGCGCTGGATGGTGGAGCCGCACTCCGGGCAGACCCAGGAGTCGTCGTGCCAGCGCTGGCCCGCGCTGAACCAGGTGACGTGCGGCGGGCGGACGCCCCGGGCGGGGTCGGCCGGCGGGGTCGCCGCCCAGACCACCATCGGGTCGTCGGCGTTGGCCACCACCCGCACGTCGGTGTGCCGGATCAGGGCGGCCCGCCAGAGCTGCGCCATCATGGCCACCTCCTTGGCCCGGTCGAGCTGGTCGCGGGAGAGGTTGAGCAGGGCCACCACGTGCGGCTCGGTGGCCTCCAGCACCTGCGCGAGGTAGTGCTCGTCGACCTCCAGCACCGCGTACGGGGTGCTGCCGGCCTTGGCCAGCGCCGAGGTGTGCCCGGTGGGCATGTTGGCGCCGAAGGAGTTGGTGGCGACCCGGCCGAGCACGCCGACGGCGGCGGCGCTGAGTCGGGTGGTGGTGGTCTTGCCGTTGGTGCCGGAGATCAGCGCGATGGCGCGACCGGCCGAGAGGTGGGCCAGCAGGTCCGGGTCGATCTTCAGCCCGATCCACCCGCCGATCACCGAGCCGTCGCCCCGGCCGGCGGCGCGCGACAGCGCCGCGGCGGTCCTCGACACGGAGCTGGCCACCTTCGCCCGCAGGGGCATCTTCGCGTCTGTCACGCGAGCGAGGTTACCGGACCTCCGCGCCCGCCAGATCGCCGCCGACGGCGAACCGTTCGGTCGGGGTGGGCCGGGCGTCCGGTCGGGGAGCGCTCCACCGGACGGAGTCGATCAATGTCGGGTAGCGGACGCGGCGCGGGGGCGGCTCGGCCCTCCACTTCGCTCCACCGGCTCTGACGTGCGGTTTTAGCCCCGCCGGCGACGCGCCGGGCGGGCGATTCTGGTTGCAGGTGGAGGGAAGTGGAGTAGAGTGGGGCGCATTGGTGAGGCCGGGAGGGCCCACCGGCCCAGGGGGTCAGCGGCGCCGCGAACGCCGCTCAGGGCGAGGGGGTTGGGCCGATGTTCCTCGGCACCCACACTCCGCGCCTGGACGAAAAGGGTCGGTTGATCCTTCCGGCCAAGTTCCGGGACGAACTGGCGGGGGGTGTCGTGATCACCAAAGGACAGGATCGCTGTCTCTACGTCTTCCCCACGCCCGAGTTCCAGCGGATCGCCGAGCAGTTGCGCGCGCAGCCGATGACGAACAAGGCGGCCCGGGCCTACAGCCGGGTCTTCTTCGCCAGCGCGCACGACGAGGTCCCCGACAAGCAGGGCCGGGTCACCATCCCGGCCCACCTGCGGTCCTATGCCGCGCTCGACCGGGATCTGGTGGTGATCGGGGCGTCCACCCGGGTGGAGATCTGGGACCGGGCGGCCTGGGAGAGCTACCTCGCCGACAGCGAAGACGACTTCGCCGACATCGAGGAGGGGGTGCTGCCCGGCGGTCTGTAGGGCGTGGCGACGCCCGACGTACTGCGAGATCTCCAGCCGCTTTCGAGTTCCTGGCGCCCCTTCCCCGGTGCCAGGGGCACGATCTCCACCCCGGGTCGGTGACCCGGAGCCGGAGCGGGAGCGGATGGGGATCTGGCGGTACGACGGTACGGCGTCGTCCGACGAGCAGAGCGCGACACGACGAGACTTATTCCACAGTGGGGGTCGACATGGGGGAGCTGCGCGGCACGCACGTGCCGGTGCTGCTCGAGCGGTGCCTCGAGCTGCTGGCCCCCGCGCTGGACCGGGGCGGCCGTACGGTCCACGTCGATGCCACGCTGGGTCTGGCCGGGCACGCCGAGGCGGTGCTGCAACGGCACCCGCACACGGTGCTGATCGGCCTGGACCGGGACACCGAGGCCCTGGCGCACGCCCGGGTCCGGCTGGCCCGGTTCGCCGACCGGATCCACCTGGAGCACGCCGTCTATGACGAGCTGCCCGAGGTGGTGGCGCGGTTGGGCTATCCGGGCATCGACTCGGTGCTGTTCGACCTGGGCGTCTCCTCACTGCAACTCGACGCGCCCGACCGCGGGTTCGCCTACGCCCAGGACGCGCCCCTGGACATGCGGATGGACCAGACCGGGGGGGTGACCGCCGAGGAGGTGGTCAACAGCTACTCCCACCCGGACCTGGCCCGGGTGTTGCGGGTCTACGGCGAGGAGAAGTTCGCCGGCCGGATCGCCTCGGCGATCCTGCGGGAGCGGGAGCGGGGCCGGATCACCTCGTCGGCCCGGTTGGCCGAGCTGGTCAGGGAGAGCATTCCGGCACCAGCGCGACGAACCGGGGGACACCCGGCCAAGAGAACGTTTCAGGCTTTACGGATCGAGGTAAACAGGGAACTGGTGGTGCTGGAGACGGCGCTGCCGGCTGCCCTCGACACGCTCAACGTGGGCGGCCGCATGGTGGTCCTGTCCTACCACTCGTTGGAGGACCGGCTCACCAAGCAGGCGCTCGCCGACCGGGTCCGCAGTAAGGGCCCGGTCGACCTCCCGGTGGAACTACCCGGGTCGGGTCCGACGTTCCGGCTGCTCAGCCGGGGTGCCGAACTCGCCGGGGAGGCCGAGGTCACCGCGAACCCGCGGGCCGCATCCGTGCGGTTGCGGGCGGCGGAGCGACTCGACCCGACCACCGGGCAGCAGGGGCGGACCGACCGCGAACGGTCCCGCCGACGGGTCAGGGCGATGCACCAACCGGGCACGGGGTCGACGCCGGGTTCCACAGTGGATGACGGGGCGACGCCGGGGGACGGCAGGACGGACGAACAGGGGGAGGGGACATGAACGTCAACAAGCGTGACGACCGCGACGCGGTCGTCGGGCAGCGCGCACCGCGGTCGGGGGGCCGGACCACGGCGCAGCGCACGACCCGTACCACGATGCCGGCGGACCTCGCCGGTCGAGCGGGGGAGGCTCGCCGGGGGGCGCGCGAGTTCCCCACCCAGGGCAGCGCCGCGCTGCGGCCGGCCGAGCAGCCGGCCACCCGGGCCACCGGCACCGGTTCACCCCGGCTGCGGGTGGCGCCGCCGCCGCCGGTCCGGGTGCCCCGGGCGCCGTTCGCGGCACTGATCGTGGTGCTGGTGGTCGGTGGGGTGCTGGGCATCCTCGCCGTCAACACCAAGATCAACGAGAACGCGTTCCGGCTCCAGCAGCTCCAGCAGCAGCAGGCCCGCCTCGACGTCGACCAGCAGCAGCTGGAGAAGCAGATCGAGGAGGCCAAGGAGCCGGGCAACCTGACCGCCGAGGCCCGCAAGCTGGGCCTGGTGGAGGCCGGCGAACCGGCGTACATCCGGCTGCCGGACGGTCGGCTGATCGGGGTGCCGCAGCCGGCCGACGGACAGCCGGCGATCACCAGCCAGCAGGGCAACGGGGGGTAACACCCGTGCCACCCAGATCCGACGAACCGCGCCGGGACGCCACGGGCTCCCGGCGCGGATCGGTTCGTGGTGGGGCCGCCCGGGGCGGCGAGCCACGCCCGCCGGAGCCCCGCACACCAGAACCACGGACCCCGCAGTCGCGCACCGGCGAACCCCCGGCCACCGGACCCCGGGCCGGTGAACCCCGGGGACAGGGCCGGTCCGGGGACGCCCGCACCGGGCAGCCCCGCGCCGGGGACGGCGGGGGGATCTCCGACGCGCGGGCGTACACCCCCCGGGGGCGGACCATCCGGGAGAGCAGCGACGAACGGGGCGGGCAACGGCGTACCCCCCGGGCCGGCCGCTCCGGCGACCCGTTCCGGCCCGCCCTCCAGGTGCTCGACGGCGGCCGGGCCGCCGCCAACCGGGCCGGCCGCCGGGAGGCCGCCCCGACCGGGCGCACCGGGGTCATCCGGACCGTGCCGGCCACGGCCGCCCCCGACGACGACGAGTTCGCCGATCCGCCCGCGCCACGCCGCCGCCCCGGCCGCACCACCCCGCGCCGCACCGACACACCCGGCCGGGGTGCCCCCCGCCGGACCGAGGCACCCCGGCGCACCGACCGGCCCGCCGGCCGGCGACCGGTGCGCAAGCCGCGTCGCCCGCCGAAGCTGGCCGAACCGCGACGCCGGCTGCGGCTGGGCACCGCGCTCGTGCTGGCGGTCTTCGCCGTGATCGGCATCCGGCTGGTCGTCCTGCAGGCCGTGGACACCCCGGCGTACGCCGGCGGTGGCGTCGGCAACCGGCTCAGCCGGGTCGAACTGCCGGCTCCGCGCGGGTCGATCGAGGACCGCAACGGCGCCCCGCTGGCCCGCAGCGTCGAGGCGCGGTACGTCTTCGTCGACCCCACCCTGGTCAAGGACCGCACGGAGACCGCGAAGCTGCTCTCCCCGCTGCTCGGCATTCCCGTCTCCGAGCTGGCCGAGAAGATGAAGCGCCAGGGCGGGCTCCAGTTCCGTTATCTGGCCCGGGGCGTCGACATCGCCCAGGCCAAGCAGATCGAGGCGCTCGAACTGGCCGGCATCGGCACCCACCGTGACGAGCGCCGCGAGGTGCCCGGCGGTGACCTGGCCGCCAACCTGGTCGGCTTCACCAGCCCGGACATGGACGGCCTGGAGGGGCTGGAGGCCCGCTACGACGACGTGCTGCGCGGGCAGGACGGCCGGTGGGTCTACGAGGCCGGCGCGGGCGACCTGGACGCGCCCATCCCCGGCGGCTACAGCCAGACCACCGCCCCCAGGCCGGGCAGCTCGCTGGTGCTCACCACCGACCGGGACCTCCAGTTCCAGGTGCAGCAGATCCTCAGCCGGCAGATGGCGCAGACCCGGGGCGCGATCGGCGCGGCCGTGGTGCTCGACGTCAAGACCAGTGAGGTGCTGGCCCAGGCGAGCAACCCGACCTACAACGCGGCGTCACCGGAGCAGAGCCGGCCCACCGACCGGGAGGACGCGGCCACCAGTTTCGTGGTCGACCCGGGTTCGGTGCACAAGGCGATCACCTACGGCGCGGCGTTGCAGGAGGGCGTCATCACCCCGGACAGCGCCTGGCCGGTCGCCAACACCGTCACCCGGGGCGGGGTGACCTTCCGCGACACCCACCCGGCCGAGGGCAAGAAGTTGAGCGTGGCCGGGATGCTTGCCTACTCGTCAAACGTCGGCACCATCGAGATCGGCGACCGGCTCGGCCCGGACCGGCTGATCGACTACCAGAAGCGGTTCGGGTTGGGGCAGCCCACCGGCGAGGGGATGCCCGGCGAGGCGTCCGGGCGGCTGCTCCCGGCCGACCAGTGGAGCGGCTCGTCCTACGGCTCGGTGCCGATCGGGCACAGCGTCGACGCCACCCCGCTGCAGATGGCCGCCGCGTACGCCACGATCGCCAACGACGGCACCTACGTCCAGCCGCACCTGATCAAGGAGGTGGTCGGGGCGGACGGCAAACGCACCCCGGCCGCCGCCCCGGTCACCCGTTCGGTGCTCAGCCCGAGCAACGCCGCCGCGCTGCGTACCCTGCTGGAGGCGGTCACCACCGTCGACGGCGCGACCGGCCTGGCCGCCGCCGTGCCCGGCTACCGGATCGCCGGCAAGACCGGCACCGGGCTGCGCTACGTCAACGGCAAGCAGCAACCCGGCGAGGTCGGCTCGTTCATCGGGATGGCCCCCGCCGAAGCACCCCGGTACGTGGTGGCGGTCTTCGTGTGGAACCCCGAGGGCGGTGGCGGCGCGGTCGTCGCCCCGGCGTTCCGCGAGATGATGGGCTTCACGCTGCGTCACTACCGGGTCCCGCCGTCGCGCGGGAAATCTCCTAACTTCGAGGTCTTTCCGCGCTGACCGGGAACGGCGGGACATCATCGGTGAGTGCCGACGAACCACCGGGGCGGCTGTGCGGCCGGAACCGGACGACCGGGTAGGGTCTGACGCCGTGCCCGGCAATCCACGCCCCCGTACCGTGCCCGGAGTCCGGCTCGGCGACCTCGCCGACCGGCTCGCCGTGACGCCGCCGGCCGACGCCGCCGCGCTGGTCGTGACCGGGGTGACCCACGCCAGCCAGGAGGTCCGCCCCGGCGACCTGTACGCCGCGCTGCCCGGTGCCCGTCGGCACGGCGCGGAGTTCGCCGCCGCCGCCGCCACGGCCGGCGCGGTGGCCGTGCTGACCGACCCGTCCGGTGCGGCGGCGGCCGGCGCGACCGGGCTGCCCGTGCTGGTGACGCCCGACCCCCGGGCGGTGCTGGGTGAGCTGGCCGCCGCGGTCTACGGCGACCCGACCGACGGGCTGACCGTGATCGGGGTGACCGGCACCGCCGGCAAGACCTCCACCGCCTACCTGATCGAGTCGGGGCTGCGCGCCGCCGGTCACGTCACCGGCCTGATCGGCACGGTGGAGACCCGGTTGGGTGACCTGGTGATCGACAGCGTCCGGACCACCCCGGAGGCCACCGACCTGCACGCGCTGCTCGCCGCCGCGCGGGAGCGTGGGGTGACCGCGGTGGTCATGGAGGTGTCCAGTCACGCGCTGGCGATGGGCCGGGTCGGCGGGGTCCGGTTCACCGTCGGCGGCTACACCAACTTCGGCTCCGACCACCTCGACTTCCACGCCGACTCGGCCGACTACTTCGCCGCCAAGGCGAAACTGTTCGACGGGCGCTGCCGGGTCGAGGTGCTCAACCACGACGACCCGGCCCTGCGTCCGCTGTTCCGCCCGGCCACGGTCAGCTACTCGGCGGCCGGCGACCCGACCGCCACCTGGTGGGCCGACCGGGTCGGCGGCGAGGGCTACGCCCAGCGGTTCACCGCCCACGGCCCGGACGACCTGGCCCTGCCCGCCGGGGTGGCGCTGCCCGGCCGGCACAACGTGGCCAACGCGCTGCTCGCCGTCGCCTGCCTGGTCGCCGCCGGAGTCGACCCGGCGACCGCCGTCGCCGGGGTGGCCGCCTGCGGCGGGGTGCCCGGCCGGCTGGAACTGGTCAGCGGGGACGCGCCGGTGCGCGGCGTGGTCGACTACGCGCACAAGACCGACGCCGTGGTGGCGGCCCTGGTCGCGTTGCGCGACACCGGCACCGGCCGGTTGATCTGCGTCATCGGCGCCGGTGGTGACCGGGACCGGGGCAAGCGGCCGGTGATGGGTGCCGCCGCCGCCCGCGGTGCCGACGTGGTGCTGGTGACCGACGACAACCCGCGCACCGAGGACCCGGCGACGATCCGGGCCGAGGTGCTGGCCGGGGCGTACGCCGCCGACGCCGCCGCCCGGATCGTCGAGGTGCCGGGCCGGCGGGAGGCGATCGCCGAGGCGGTGCGGCTGGCCGAACCGGGCGACGTGGTGGCGCTGCTCGGCAAGGGACACGAACGCGGTCAGGAGATCGCCGGCGAGGTGCACCCGTTCGACGACCGCACCGAGCTGGCGGAGGCGCTGCGCGTCCGCTTCGGCGACCTGGCGGGTCGCCGGTGATCCCGCTGAGCCTGGCCGAGGTCGCCACGGCGGTCGGTGGCCGGCTGCACGCCGCCGACCCGGCCACCGTGGTCACCGGTCCGGTCGAGTTCGACTCCCGCAAGGTCGCCGCCGGGGCGCTCTTCGTCGCCTTCCCCGGTGAGCGGGTCGACGGGCACGACTACGCCGCCGGTGCGGTCGCCGCCGGTGCGGTGGCGGTGCTCGGCACCCGGGAGCTGCCCGGGGTGCCGATGGTGCTGGTGGACGACGCGCTGGCCGCGCTGGGCCGGCTGGCCCGCACGGTGGTGGACCGGCTGCCCGGGCTCACCGTGATCGGGTTGACCGGTTCCTCGGGCAAGACCACCACCAAGGACCTGATCGCGCAGCTCGCCGTGCGGCTCGGCCCGACGGTCGCCCCGCCCGGGTCGTTCAACAACGAGCTGGGGCACCCGTACACCGCGTTGCAGGCCACCGCGCAGACCCGGTACCTGGTGATGGAGAAGGGCGCCCGGGGCGTGGGACACGTCCGCTACCTCTGTGACGTGGTGCCGCCGCAGGTCTCGGTGGTGCTCAACGTCGGGGTGGCGCACCTGGGCGAGTTCGGTTCGGTGGAGAACATCGCCCTGGCCAAGGGGGAGCTGGTGGAGGCGCTGCCGGCCGACGGGCTGGCCGTGCTCAACGCCGACGACCCGCTGGTCGCCGCGATGGCGTCCCGCACCGCCGCCCGGGTGGTCCGCTACGGCGAGTCCGCCGACGCCGACGTCCGCGCGGTCGACGTCACCCTGGACGAGCGGGGCCGGCCGGCGTACACCCTGGTCACCCCGGAGGGGACGGCCCCGGTGCGGCTCGGCCTGACCGGCCGGCACCAGGTCTCCAACTCGCTCGCCGCGGCGGCGGTGGCCCGGGAGCTGGGCATGCCGCTGGCCGAGCTGGCGGCGGCCCTGGGCGACCTGGGGTTGGTCTCCAGCCGCCGGATGGACGTCTTCACCCGTCCCGACGGGGTGACCGTGATCGACGACTCGTACAACGCCAACCCGGCCTCGATGGCGGTGGCGCTGCGGGCGCTGGCCGGGATGCACCGGGGCGGGCGGACGTTCGCCGCGCTGGGCTACATGGCCGAGCTGGGCGCGTACGAGGACGAGGGGCACCGGGAGGTCGGCCGGCTCGCGGCCGAACTCGGTGTCGACCGGCTGCTCGTGGTGGGTGAGCCGGCCGCGCCGATCCACGAGGGCGCGACAGCGGTAAGTGACTGGGGAGGAGAGTCGGTGCTGCTCACCGATCAGGCGGCGGCCGTCGAGGTGCTGCGCAGCGAGCTACGACCGGGCGACGTCGTCCTGGTGAAGGGCTCCCGGTACCGCACCTGGGAGGTCGTCGACGCCCTGCGGGCCGACGCCCAGGTTGACGGGCCCGGCGCGGGGGGTGCCGCGTGAGGGCGGTCATCGTCGCCATCGGCGTGGCGTTCCTGGTGTCGCTGCTGGCCACCCCGCTGGCGATCAAGGTGTTCGCCCGGCTCAAGGCCGGCCAGCCGATCCGATCGAACCTCGGGCTGGCCAGCAACGAGGGCAAGAAGGGCACGCCGACGATGGGCGGCGTGGTGTTCATCCTGGCCACGGTCATCGCGTACGTCGCCGGCCACCTCGCCCTGACCACCCTGCCGGACGCGCAGATCGCCCAGGTCGAGCCGACCATCACCGCCCTGGTGCTGCTGGGGCTGATGGTCTTCTCCGGCGCGGTCGGCTTCATCGACGACTTCCTCAAGGTGCGCAAGCGGCACAGCGGCGGGCTCAACAAGCGCGGCAAGCTGTTCGGGCAGATCCTGGTCGGCGCGGTCTTCGGGGTGGTCGCGCTGTACTTCCCGAGCAGCATGACCGACGCCAGCGGCGCGACGACCAACACCGAGACCGTGGGCAGCACCACGCTGAGCTTCATCCGGGACATCCCGGCCCTGGAGATCGGCAAGGTCGCCTCGGTGATCGTGATCATCATGGTGGTGATGGCGGCGACCAACGGGGTCAACCTCACCGATGGGCTGGACGGGCTGGCCACCGGCGCCTCGGTGATGGTGCTGGCCGCGTACGCGCTGATCGCGTTCTGGCAGTACCGGCACTGGTGCGCCGACCCGACGTACACCGCCAACCCGGACAACTACTGCTATGCCGTCCGGGACCCGTTGGAGATCGCGCTGATCGCCGGGGCGGCGGCCGGGGCGTGCGTGGGCTTCCTGTGGTGGAACACCTCGCCGGCCCGGATCTTCATGGGCGACACCGGCGCGCTGGGCCTGGGCGGGCTGATCGCCGGGATGGCGATGTCCACCCGTACCGTGCTGCTGCTGCCGATCCTCGGCGGGCTGTTCGTGATCATCACGATGTCCGTGGTGATCCAGATCATCTCGTTCCGCACCACCGGCAAGCGGGTGTTCCGGATGTCCCCGCTGCAGCACCACTTCGAGTTGGCCGGCTGGAGCGAGGTCAACATCGTGGTCCGGTTCTGGATCATCGCGGGCATCGGGGTGGCCATCGCGCTGGGCCTGTTCTACAGCGACTTCCTCGCCAGCATGGGCTGATCGCGTTCCGGGCCGGTACCGGCCCGCGCGCCGGTTCCGTCCGCGCCGGGCCGCCGCCGGACCACCGGCGGACGGGGGTTCCTCCTACCGGAGGGGCCCCCGTCGCGCATTTCGACACGCCGACCGGGGGGAACGGCCGGAACCGGCCGCCCGCAGCGGCGATGATGGGCGGGTGGGGGAGGACCGAGGCACCAGCACCGGCACGACGGCGCAGACCCAGCCACGGCGGGTCGCGGGCGCGGGGCGTACCGCCGATCCGCCCCCGGTGCTGTCCGGGCTGGGACCGGCCGGCGGCCTGGCGGCGCTGCGCGGCCTGCTGGCCCGCCCGCTGGCCTCCTACTACCTGCTGCTGTCCAGCGCCGGCCTGCTGCTGCTGATCGGCCTGACCATGGTCTTCTCGGCGACAAGCGTGCGCGACTACGCCGAGGCCGGCGACGCCGCCGCCTCGGTGACCAAACAGGCCATCTTCGCGGTGATCGGCATCGTCGCGTTCTGGGCCTGCCAGCGGCTGCCGGCCAGCACCTTCCGCTCGCTGGGCCGGCCGCTGCTCGGCGGGGCCGTGGTGCTGCTGCTGGTGCTCAACCTGCTGGTGGCGCTCAACGCGCTGTTCGGGCTGAAGTCGCTGGGGCCGCTGCAGGCCAACCTGCTCTGGCTCTATCTCGGGCCGATCCAGGTGCAGCCCGCCGAGCTGGCCAAACTGGCGCTGGTGCTGTGGGGCGCGCACGTGGTGGCCCGCAAGGGCGCCGCGCTGGGCTGGTGGAAGGAGTTGGCCACCCCGCTGTTCCCCGTCGTCGGCCTGCTCTTCGTGCTGGTCGGCTACAACGACCTGGGCAGCATGCTCTGCCTGCTGGCCATCGTGGTCGGGCTGCTCTGGGCGGCCGGGGTGCGGCTGCGGGTCTTCGCCGCCCTCTCCGCCGTCGGCCTGGCCGGCGTCGGCCTGCTCGTCGCGGTGGCCTCCCTCGGCGCCGGCTCCGGGGCGCGTGGCCAGGAGAACTACCGGCTGGCCCGGCTCACCTCGTTCCTCGACACGCCCGACCCGGCCAAGTGCGTCGAGGACGCCTGCTGGCAGATGGTCCAGGCCCGCAACGCCATCGAACACGGCGGCTGGTTCGGCGTCGGGCTGGGCAAGAGCAGCCTCAAGTTCGGCTGGCTGCCGGCCGCCCACAACGACTTCATCTTCGCCGTCATCGCCGAGGAGCTGGGCGTGGTCGGCTGCACCGTCATCCTGGTGCTCTTCGCCGTGCTGGCCTACACCGGGCTGCGGATCGCCCGCCGGGTCGCCGACCCGTTCCGCCGGCTCGCCGCCACCGCCGTCACCGCCTGGCTGACCGGCCAGGCCGTGATCAACATCGGTGGGGTGACCAAGCTGCTGCCGCTGACCGGGGTGCCGCTGCCGTTCATCTCCGACGGCGGCAGCGCCCTGGTCGTCACCCTGGCCGCGGTCGGCATGCTCGCCTCCTTCGCCCGCGCCGAACCCGACGCCGCCCGAGCCCTGCACGCCCGTCCGCCCGCCCGATGGGTCCGACTAGTCTGGGCCCCGTTGCCGCCGCTTCCCGGTGCGCGGAGCCGACCGGCGTCGCCACCGGCTGCCCCGGGGTCCGTACCCCGGGCGCGCGGGCGGCGACCCGACGATCAGGCCGTACCGCGCGGCGTCCGGCAGGACCGGACCCGCGGCGGGCCGGCGAGCGAGAGGAGACGCTGATGGGTCCGCTGCGTTCGGTGGTGCTCTGTGGAGGGGGCACCGGTGGGCACATCTACCCGCTGCTCGCCTTCGCCGACTGCCTGCGCCGACACGACCCGGGCGTCCGGATCACCTGCCTCGGCACCCCCAAGGGCCTGGAGAACGAGCTGATCCCGCCGGCCGGCTACGACCTGCGGCAGATCCCCGCCTACCAGCTGCCCCGCTCGGTCAACATGGGGCTGGTGCGCACCCCGGACCGGATGTGGAAGGCGGCCCGCGCCGCCGGCAAGGTGATCGACGAGGTCGCCGCCGACGTGGTCGTCGGCTTCGGCGGGTACGTCTCCGTCCCCGGCTACCTGGCCGCGTGGCGGCGCGAGATGCCGATCGTCATCCACGAGGTGAACGTCCCGCCGGGGGTGGCCAACCGGCTCGGCATGAAGTTCACCAAGAACATCGCCGTCGGATTCCCGCACCAGCCGGCCCAGGCGGAGGCGCTGCGCGACGCCCGGGTGGTCGGGGTGCCGCTGCGCCGGGGCATCGCCGGGCTGGACCGCTTCGCCATGCGGGCCGCCGCCCGCGCCCACTTCGGACTCCGCCCCGACCTGCCGGTGCTCTTCGTCGCCGGCGGCTCCCAGGGTGCCCGGTCGATCAACCTGGCGGTCTCCGGCGCGGCCAAGGAACTGTCCCGCAACGGGGTGCAGGTGCTGCACGTGATGGGTGCCCGCAACGAACCGGTGCCGGTCCCCACCGACCTGCCGGTGCCGTACGTGGCGCTGCCCTACCTGTCCGAGATGGAGCTGGGCTACGCCGCCGCCGACCTGATGCTGGCCCGGGGCGGGGCGATGACCTGCGCCGAGGTGGCCGCCATCGGGCTGCCCACCATCTACGTGCCGTACCCGCACTCCAACCAGGAGCAGAAGCGCAACGCGCTGCCCGTGGTGGAGGCCGGCGGTGGGCTGCTCGTCGACGACGCCGAGCTGACCCCGGACTGGCTGGAGCGCACCGTGCTGCCCCTGCTGCGCGACCCGCAGCGGCTGTCCGCGATGAGCCACGCCGCCGCCGCGTACGGCCGCCGCGACGGCGACGTGGCCCTGCTCAACTTCGTCTACGAGGCGGTGGCCCGGTGAGCCGGTCCACCGCGACGGGAAGGTACCTGGCATGAACACCGCGCAGTTCACCCCGGCCGGCACGCTCACCGCGGAGGACCTGGGCCGGATCCACCTGATCGGGGTGGGTGGGGTCGGCATGAGCGGCCTGGCCCGGCTCTTCCTCACCCGGGGCCTGCCGGTCTCCGGCAGCGAACTGCGCGAGTGGCCGTCGCTGGCCGGGATGCGGGCGCTGGGCGGCACCATCCACATGAGCCACGAGGCGGCCAACCTCGACGGGGTGGACACCGTGGTCTACTCCTCGGCGATTCCGCAGGACCACCTGGAGATGGTCGAGGCGCGGCGGCGCGGGCTGCGGGTGCTGCACCGCTCCGAGGCGCTGGCGGCGGCGATGACCGGCCGGCGTACCGTCGCGGTGGCCGGCACCCACGGCAAGACCACCACCACCTCGATGGTGACCATGGTGCTCCAGCAGGCCGGCGTCGACCCGTCCTTCGTCATCGGCGGGGAGATCTCCGAGGTCGGCTCGGGCGCGCACCACGGCACCGGCGAGCACTTCGTGGTCGAGGCGGACGAGAGCGACAGGTCGTTCCTGATCTACCGCCCGTACGTGTCGATCATCACCAACGTCGAGGCCGACCACCTGAACACCTACGGCGACCTGGCCACCCTGGAGGCGGCGTTCGCCGAGTTCGCCCGGCTCACCGACCCGGCCGGGTTCGTCATCACCTGCGCCGACGACCCGGGCGGCCGGCGGTTGGCCGAGACGCTGCGCGCCGAGGGGCGGCGGGTCTGGACGTACGGCGAGGCGGCCGACGCCGACCTGCGGTTGTCCGAGATGGCCTCGTCCGCCCAGGGGGTGCGGTACCTGGCCGCGCTCGACGGCCGGTCGTTGGGCGAGATCCGGCTGCCGGTGCCGGGGCGGCACATGGGGCTCAACAGTGCTGCGGCGGTGCTCGCCGCCCACCTGCTCGGCCTGCCGGTGGCGGCGGCGGAGGCGGCGCTGGCCGCGTTCCCGGGGGTACGCCGCCGTTTCGAACGCAAGGGCGTCGCCGACGGTGTGCTGGTCTACGACGAGTACGCCTACCACCCGACCTCGATGACCCTGGCCCTGCAGACGCTGCGCGAGGTCGCCGGTGACGGCCGGCTGATCGTGGTGTTCCAGCCGTACCGGCTCTACCGCACCCGGGACCTCCAGGCGGAGATCGCCGCCGCCCTGGGCATCGCCGACGAGCTGGTGCTGCTGGAGGTCTTCGGCCCCGGTGAGCTGCGGCAGCCGGGCGAGGGGTCGGCGGCGTTGCTGGCGGCGGTGCCGTTGGACGCCGCGCACAAGGTCTTCGTGGACTCGTTCGACGACGCGCCGGTGGAGGTGGCCCGGCGGGCCCGCCCCGGTGACGTGGTGGTGACGATGGGTGCCCCGCCGATCTCCCTGCTGGGCGACCAGCTGCTCGACGCGTTGACCGTCCGGGCCGGCGGGGTCGCCGAACCGGTCGCCCCGGGCCCGGTCGTCGGCCCGGACGGCACGGTCTCCACCACCGGATGAGTCCGGGGCCGGCGCGGGGCCGTCCCGCGGGCGCGGACGGTGGTGGTTCCCGGCGTGGTCCGGCACGGCGTTGGCAGCTCGTGCGGGCCGGTAGCGATGCGGTCCCGCCGTCCACCCGGCGGTTCATGGCGCGGGCCCGGCAGCGGCGGATGCGGGCCGCCCTGCCCTGGGCGGTGGTCGCCGGGGTGCTGGTGCTGGCCGGCCTGGTGGCCTGGGCGATGCTCGGCTCCGGCCTGTTCGGGGTGCGCGAGGTCCGGGTGGAGGGGGCCCGGCTGGTCACCCCGGTCGAGGTGCGCGACGCGGCGGCGGTGCCGGACGGGGCGCCGCTGGCCCGGGTGGACCTGGCCGCGACGGCCCGGCGGATCGGCGGGTTGGCCCCCGTCGAGCGGGCCACCGTACGCCGGGACTGGCCGGACACCCTGGTGGTGACGGTGGTGGAGCGGACCGGGGTGGCGGTGGTGCCCCGGGACGACCAGTTCGTGGTGCTGGACCGCAGCGGGGTGGTGTTCCGGACGGTGCCCCGGCCCCCGGCGGGGTTGCCGCTGGTGCGGCTGGCCGATCCGGGGCCGGACGATCCGGGCACCCGGGCGGCGTTGCAGGTGCTGACCGTGCTCACCCCGGCGTTGCGGGCCGCTCTGGTCGAGGTGACCGTCGAGGGGTTGGCCCGGATCGGGCTGACCCTGCGTGACGAGCGGACGGTGGTCTGGGGCGACGCGACCCGGGGCGAGGAGAAGGCGCGGGTGGCGACGGCGTTGCTGGGTCGTAAGGCCGACACGATCGACGTGAGCGCTCCTGACGTGGTGACCTTCCGGTGAGGCCCGTGTCGAACGTGAGTCGTTACTCTCGCGACGGCGACACGCCGGTGGGGTCCTTGGCTCTCGGCGTGGGGGCGCTTACGTTGCCCCGAAGAGGATCAGTGGTTGACATAACTCTAACCCTCTAGTAGAGGGTTAGAGTTCACCTCTGATCCTCGCTGGTGACAGCTCGCCGACCACCGGTCTGAGCCACGCCGTACCGGGGCGGTGCGAGCCAATCTCGAACGGAAAGGACCGGAGATGACACCTCCGCACAACTACCTGGCGGTCATCAAGGTCGTCGGCATCGGCGGCGGCGGCGTCAACGCCGTCAACCGGATGATCGAGGTTGGGCTCAAGGGCGTCGAGTTCATCGCGATCAACACCGACGCGCAGGCGCTGCTGATGAGTGACGCCGACGTCAAGCTCGACGTCGGCCGGGAGCTGACCCGGGGACTCGGCGCGGGCGCCAACCCGGACGTCGGCAAGAACGCCGCCGAGGATCACCGCGACGAGATCGAGGAGGTGCTCAAGGGCGCCGACATGGTCTTCGTCACCTGCGGTGAGGGCGGCGGCACCGGCACCGGCGGGGCGCCGGTGGTGGCCAACATCGCCCGCAAGCTCGGCGCGTTGACGATCGGCGTGGTGACCCGGCCGTTCTCCTTCGAGGGCAAGCGCCGCCAGGTGCAGGCCGAGGCGGGAATAGACGAACTGCGCAACCAGTGCGACACGCTGATCGTCATCCCCAACGACCGGCTGCTGGCCCTGGGCGACCGGGGCATCAGCATGATGGACGCCTTCCGCACCGCCGACCAGGTGCTGCTCTCCGGTGTCCAGGGCATCACCGACCTGATCACCACCCCGGGCCTGATCAACCTGGACTTCGCCGACGTCAAGAGCGTGATGAGCGGGGCGGGCAGCGCGCTGATGGGCATCGGCAGCGCCCGGGGGGAGAACCGGGCGGTGGAGGCGGCCGAGGCGGCCATCTCCAGCCCGCTGCTGGAGCAGAGCATGGACGGTGCGCGGGGCGTGCTGTTGTCCATCGCCGGTGGCTCCGACCTGGGCCTGTTCGAGATCAACGACGCCGCGCAGCTGGTCACCGACGCGGCCCACCCGGACGCCAACATCATCTTCGGTGCGGTCATCGACGACGCGCTCGGCGACGAGGTGCGGGTCACCGTGATCGCCGCCGGTTTCGACGGTGGTACGCCGGCGTACAAGGCGTCCGAGTCGCCGCGCAAGAGCAACCAGAACCAGCCGACGCCACAGGCCCCGGTGGTCACCGCGCCGGCCACCATGCCGCCGCAGCAGTCGCCGCGCCGGGTGCTCTTCGACGACGTCGACGTGCCCGACTTCCTCAAGAACGGTTCCTGAGCCCGTTGATGACGGGCAGTCCCGCAGGCGGGCACGCCACCCCGACGACGCCGGACGGGTCCCGGGGCGGCCGGGCCACCCCGCCGGTGACCGGGCGGTCCGGCCGATGACCGCCGCGTCCGATCCGGTGGGTGCGGACCGCCGGGCCGCGCTCGCGGCCGGCTTGGCCGTGGTGCGGGCCCGGATCGCCGACGCCTGCGCCGCCGCCGGCCGGGACCCGGCCGGGGTGACCATGATCGCGGTGACCAAGACGTACCCGGCCGCCGACGCGGTCGCGCTGGCCGGGCTTGGGGTCACCGACCTGGGGGAGAACCGGGACCAGGAGGCGGCACCGAAGGCGGCCGAGGTGGCGGCGGCGGGGGTGGCCGCCCGGTGGCACTTCATCGGCCAACTGCAACGCAACAAGGCCCGTTCGGTGGTCCGGTACGCCGATGTGGTCCACTCCGTGGACAGTGTCCGGTTGGCCCGCGCGCTGGCCACCGCCGCGGAGTCCGGCCGGGACCGTCCGTTGGAGACGTTGGTCCAGGTCAGCATCGACGGCGATCCGGCCCGAGGGGGTGCCCTGCCGGGTGCCATGGACGCCGACCGGGGGCTCGGTGCGGTGGCCGGGGCGTTGGCCGGGGCGGGGGCGCTGCGACTGGCCGGGCTGATGGCGGTGGCGCCGCTGGGCTGGGAACCGGAGCGGGCGTTCGCCCGGTTGGCCGAGGTGGCGGCGGGGTTCCGGACCGACCATCCGGGGGCGACGGCGCTCTCCGCCGGGATGAGCGGTGACCTGGAGGTGGCCATCGGACACGGCGCGACACATGTCCGCGTCGGCAGCGCGTTGCTCGGAATGCGTACCACGCTGCGGTAGCCTGACCGCGATAGAAGCAAATTACATCAGTGTTGTTCAGGAGCGGCGTCCCCAGGTCGGGGGCCACGACGGGCGAGCCGCGAATCGCGCGTCGAGGGATTGCCACTTCGATCCGGTGGGCATGGAAGTCCATTCGCGATCATGGCGACACGGCACGGGGGTGCGTGCCGCACGGCGGACGGAAGGGCGCGGGATGGGTGCACTGCGCAAGGCGGGGGTCTGGCTCGGTCTCGTCGAGGAGGATGACGAGCGGGGCTACGACGAGGGCTACGACAAGCCCGGCTACCGCGAGTCGCGGTACCGGTCGAGCCGGTACGCCGAGGAGTTCGCCGACGACGACGACGAGGACGACGCGGAGGAGCCGCCGGCACCGCGTCCGCGCCTCGGTGACCGGGGTCGGCTGACGGACCGGTCCAGCCGACTGGCCGAGGCCGACCGCGCCGACGACGAGCGGGCCGAACGGTCGGAGCGGGCCGAACGGTCGGAACGGGCGAGCGTCCGGTCGATCACCAGGTCGGGTGGGTCGGAGTCCTCGGGCGCGCTGAGCTACCACACCCGGGACAATCTCGCCCTGGCGCCGCAGGCGTCGCCGCGGGAGCGGCCGGTGGTGGCCGAGGAGGAGCAGCGCTACCAGATCACCACCCTGCACCCGACGACGTACCGCGAGGCGCGGACCATCGGCGAGCACTTCCGCGACGGCGTCCCGGTGATCATCAATCTCACCGAGATGGACGAGGCCGACGCCCGCCGGCTGGTGGACTTCGCCGCCGGGCTGGCGTTCGGGCTGCGCGGTACGATCGAGCGCGTGACCAACCGGGTGTTCCTGCTCTCACCGGCCAACGTCCAGGTCACCGCGGAGGACAAGGCCAAGATCGCTGAGGGTGGCTTCTTCTCCCTGAGCTAAGTCCACCCGACCGAGGGACGTCGTCTGCTGTGTTGTCGATCATGTTCCAACTCTTGTACCTGATTGTGTACCTCTTTCTTATTGTGCTGTTGGCCCGATTCGTTCTCGGTGCAGTCCTCCAGTACGGTCGTCGGTGGCAACCGGGGCGTGGCGCGTCCGCCGGACTTGAGTCCGTGTGGAGCGTCACTGATCCGCCTCTCAAGGCGTTGAGGCGGGTGATCCCCCCACTGCGAATTGGTACCGTGAGCATCGACCTGGCCTCCCTTGTGCTCCTGGTTATCCTGTTCGTGCTGATGAGGTTTGTGTTAGATCCGCTGATCAGGAACTTCTCCTGACCAGCGCGCGCTTTCGCGGCCGCAACTGACCCGAGGAGTTTCGATGCCGCTGACACCGGCCGACGTGCACAACGTCGCCTTTAAAAAGCCGCCGATCGGCAAGCGGGGGTACGACGAGGAGGAGGTCGACGCCTTCCTGGACGAGGTCGAGCGTGAGCTGGCCCGTCTGATCGAGGAGAACAACGAGCTGCGCGCGCAGGTGGAGCGCGGCGGTCGTGGCGGGGCCCCTGCCGGCCCCGGTGGCGACGCCCGGCTCGCGGCGGAGCTCAACGACGTCAAGGCCCAGCTCGACCGGGTGCAGCGCGACAAGGCCGCCGCCGAGCAGGCCGCCCGCGCGATGCAGGCGGAGCTGGAGCAGGTCCGCACGACCGGCGGTCCGGCCGTCGGCGGCGACGGCGAGCAGCAGGCGCTGCGGGTGCTGATGATGGCCCAGCGCACCGCCGACGACCACGTCTCCGACGCCCGTCGGGAAGCCGACCAGCTGCTCTCCGAGGCCCGCTCCAAGGCCGAGGAGGTCACCCGCGAGGCGCGGGCCAAGGCCGACGCGCTGGAGCGCGACGCCCGTCAGCGGCACCAGGAGGCCATGGGGGGCCTGGACGCCAAGCGGACCGCGTTGCAGAAGCACATCGAGGAGCTCAAGCAGTTCGAGCGCGAGTACCGCACCCGGCTCAAGGCCTACCTGGAGAGCCAGCTGCGGGACCTCGACGGTCGGGGCCAGGGCCTCGAAGCCGAGATGACCCGCGCCGAGGGCACCCGTGCCGTCGGTGGCAACGGTCTGGCCGCAGCGGGCCTCGCCGGCTCGTACGGTGGCGGTCGCTCCGGCGCCCTCGAAGCGGGCCGCTGATCCCCGGTCGGCGACCGTCCCCCGACGGTCGCCGACCCACCACGACCCACGACGCTGCGGGGGTGAGCCCGTGCTAGTCGCCAGTCTCCTGCTCATCTTCGTCGCCGTGGTCCTGCTGGTGTTCGGTCTCGTCGACGGCTCCAGCACCCTGTTGACCAGCTCCATCGCGGCCAGTCTGCTGGCTGCCGTCGCCCTGGTGGCCGGTGCCCGCCAGGCAGCCGTGACCAGGGCGAGGGCGGCGGAACGGGCCGAGGCGCGCGGTCGGAGCGCGACGGAGTCCCGTCCGACCGCCCCGCCGCCCACGACCGCGCCGTCGGACGAACCGACGACGTACCCCCCGACGACGTTCGGCACCGGTGGCGCCGGGTGGCGGCAACCACCCGGCCAGCCGGTGGCCGGCGACCCCGTCGGCGCGGCCACCCGCCCCGACGCCGGTGCCTGGGAGCCCGACGCGGAGGCCCCGTGGGACCCCGTCGTCGTGCCCTCCGCCTCGGGGCCGGACCACGCCTCCCCGCCGGCCGACCGTGCCCCCACCGACCCCGCCCGACCCGACCCGGACGACCCCCGCCGGGGCCCGGCGGACGACCCGGCCTGGGCGGCCGGGGACGACCCCGGGCCACCCTGGGATCCGCCGGAGGACGACGCGTCGCCGTGGGATCCGCCGGCCCAGCGGGTCCCACCCGCCGACGCGGCCCGGGTGGCCCGACTCGACGCCGAGGTGCTGGTGGTCGACGGGCATCCCCGCTACCACCTGCCGTCCTGCGCCCACCTGATCGAACGGGAACACGAGCCGCTGCCGGTGGACGAGGCGATCTCCCTCGGGTTCACCCCGTGCGGTCTCTGCAACCCGGACACCGCCCTGCTCGCCGACACCTACCCCCGCTGAGGCTGGCGTCGATGCCCACGGACGACACGCTGACCGTCGCGGTGCGGGTGAAACCCGGCGCGTCCCGGGCCCGCGTCGGTGGCTGCTTCGCCGGCCCGCACGGACCCGCCCTGGTGATCGCCGTGACCGCCCCGGCGGTGGACGGCCGGGCCACCGAGGCGGCCCGGCGGGCGCTGGCCGGTGCCCTGGGCGTCCGCCCGTCGGCGGTGGCGCTGCGCACCGGGGCGGCCAGCCGGGACAAGCTCTTCCTGGTCGACCGACCGGTGCCCGGTCTGAGCGGGTTGCTGCGGCGGCTGCGCGACGGATCGGCCGGGTGACGGCGCCCCGGGTGGGGCGCCCGTGACGCCGGGACTGGATCTGGCCCTGCTCCTCGGGGCGGCCGTGTTGCTGGTGGCGATCGGTGCGGTGCGGTTCTCCACCCGGTTGGGCGTGCCGAGTCTGCTCGTCTATCTGGCGCTCGGGGTGGCGATCGGTGAGGCCGGGCTGGGCATCCGGTTCGACGACGCCGAGCTGACCCGGATGTTGGGTTTCTGCGCGCTGATCGTGATCATCGCGGAGGGTGGGCTCACCGCCCGGTGGAGCACCCTGCGCCCGGTGCTCGGGCTGGCCGGCGCGTTGTCCACCGTCGGGGTGCTGGTCAGCATCGTCGTCGTGGGCCTGGTGGTGCACCTGCTGCTCGGGCTGGACTGGCGGTTGGCCCTGCTCTACGGCGCGGTGCTCTCCTCCACCGACGCGGCGGCGGTCTTCGCCACACTACGCCGGTTGCGGCTGCCGCCCCGGCTGGTGGCCGCGCTGGAGGCCGAGTCGGGCATGAACGACGCCCCGGTGGTGATCCTGGTGGTGCTGCTGTCGCGCACCGGGCCGGTGGAGCACCCGTGGTGGTTCGAGGTCCTCCTGGTCGGCTACGAGCTCGGGGTGGGCGCGGCGGTCGGGTTGGCCGCCGGGCTGGCCGGCCGGTTCGCGCTGCGGCGGGCGGCGCTGCCCTCCTCCGGGTTGTACCCGATCGCCGCCGTCGGCTTCACCGTGCTGGCGTACGCCGCCGGGGCGGTGCTGCACGCCTCCGGCTTCCTCGCCGTCTACGTCGCCGGGGTGCTGCTCGGCAACGCCCGGCTGCCGCACCGGCAGGCCATCCTGGGATTCGCCGACGGGCTGGCCTGGCTGGCCCAGATCGGGTTGTTCGTGCTGCTCGGGCTGCTGGCCACGCCGCAGCGGCTGCACACCGCGCTGTTGCCGGCGGTGGTCACCGGGCTGGCCCTGCTGCTGCTGGCCCGGCCGCTGTCGGTGCTGGTGTCGGCGCTGCCGTTCCGGGTGAGCCTGCGTGAGCAGCTCTTCCTGTCCTGGGCGGGGCTGCGGGGTGCGGTGCCGATCGTGCTGGCCACCATTCCGCTGTCGGCCCGGGTGCCCGGGGCGGACCGGTTGTTCGACGCGGTCTTCGTGCTGGTGGTGATCTTCACGGTGCTCCAGGCGGGCACGCTCGCGCCGGCGGCCCGCCGGTTGCGGGTGACCGCCCCGGCCGAGCCGGCGGAGATCCGGGTGGAGACCGCGCCGTTGGAGCGGATGCGGGCGGATCTGCTCCAGTTGGAGGTGCCGGCAGGGTCCCGGCTGGCCGGGGTGCACGTCGACGAGTTGCGGCTGCCGGTGGGCGCGTCGGTGACCCTGGTGCTGCGCGACGGGGTGGGCTTCGTGCCGGGGGCGGACACCCGGCTCAAGACCGGGGACAGCCTGTTGATCGTGGCGACCGCCGGGGTGCGGGACGAGGCGGAGCGCCGGCTGCGGGCGGTCAGCCGGCGGGGTCGCCTGGCGAGGTGGTTCGGCGAGTACGGCGAGGATCGGGACGGATGATCTGCTAGTCTTCTTTTTGCCCCAATTAGGGGTTATTAGTGGCTGAATAGCGGCGCAACGGTCCGGCACGTTGTCGGAAACCTGTACGTTCCGTATTCTTGCCAACCTCCGGAGTGCGCGGCCACCGTTGCCGTGCGCCCGTTTTGTTACCTGGGGACGCCATGTCGGCGCACCCTGTCCGGGCACCGCCGACCGCCGCGTCCCGCGGCTGAGGGAGCTGACGATGGCGAAGCCAGCCGACACCAGGACCGCCGGTCGCAAACCGGCGGCGAAGGCCACCGCGCAGGCCACCCGCAGCGCGGCGGAGACCGAGAAGATCCGGGCGGCCCTGGCGGCCCGACGGGACGAGCTGCGCGCCGAGTACGATCAGACCCTGAGCGAGATCACCGAGCTGCAGCGCGACCGGTTGACCGATTCGGCCGGGGACGACCAGGCCGACACCGGCACCAAGACGTTCGAGCGCGAGCAGGAGATCTCCCTCGCCAACAGCATCCGGGAACGGATCACCCAGGTCGAGCGCGCGCTGGAGCGGCTCGACGAGGGTGGCTACGGATGGTGCGAGCGGTGCGGGAACCCGATCCCGGTGGAGCGGCTCGCCGCCTTCCCGTCGGCGACCCTCTGCGTGACCTGCAAGCAGCTGGAGGAGCGGCGCTGACGTCCACTCCCCGGTGACCTCGAGAGACGGCGGACCCGCGTCGTCGGGACAGTCGATGGGGAGTCGATGACCACAGCACCGACCGCCGGACCCGGCACCACCGGGCCGGCCGGCCGCACCCCCCGACGCAGGGCGGTCGTGGTCCTCGTCGGCATCGCGACGCTCGCGTTGCTGACGGATCTGCTCACCAAGCATCTCGCCCTGCAACTGCTCGACGACCGGGCGCCGGTGCGCCTGCTCGGCGGGGCCGTCTATCTCACCCTGACCCGAAATAGCGGTGCGGCGTGGAGCATCGGCGCCGACCACACCTGGGTGTTCCCGCTGATCACCATCGGGGTGGTCGGCTGGATCAGCTGGATGGCGGTCCGGCTGCGGTCGTTGCCGTGGGCGGTCTCCCTGGGGTTGGTGCTGGGCGGGGCGCTCGGCAACCTCGCCGACCGGATCTTCCGGGCCCCCGGTCACTTCGTCGGTCACGTGGTCGACATGGTCAGCCTCTTCGACCCGTACGGCCAGGTGTGGCCGGTGTTCAACCTGGCCGACAGCTGCCTGGTCTCCGGGGTGCTGCTGGCCGTGCTGCTGGAGTTGACCGGCCGCCAGCGCGACGGGCGACGGGTCGGTGCCAAGGGCGACACCGACACCGCCCCCACCGACGCGACCCGGACCGCCGCCCCCACCGGACCGGCCGCCGCCGCGCCGACGGCGGCCGACGCCGAGCCGCGGGAGCGGGCATGACCGCCGCCGGTGGCGACCACCGTTCCCTGCCCGTGCCGGACGGCCTCGACGGCATGCGGCTGGACCAGGCGGTGGCACGCCTCTTCGGGCTCTCCCGCACCGCCGCCGCCGCGCTCGTCGACGCCGGGGACGCGCTTGTCGACGGCGTGATCCGGCAGAACTCGCACAAGGTCAAGGCCGGTTCCTGGCTGGAGGTGACGCTGCCCGCGCCGGTCGCGCCGCCGACCGTGGTGCCGCAGGCGGTCCCCGGGTTGACCGTGGTCTACGCCGACGACGACATCGTGGTGGTGGACAAGCCGGTCGGGGTGGCCGCGCACCCCAGCCCCGGCTGGACCGGCCCGACCGTCATCGGAGGCCTCGCCGCGATCGGCCACCGGATCTCCACCAGCGGGGCCGCCGAACGGCAGGGTGTGGTGCACCGCCTCGACGTGGGCACCACCGGGATCATGGCGGTGGCCAAGAGCGAGCAGGCGTACACCGCGCTCAAACGGGCGTTCAAGTACCGCGAGGTGGAGAAGCGCTACCACGCGGTCGTCCAGGGTCACCCCGACCCGTCGCGCGGCACCATCGACGCCCCGATCGACAGGCACCCGCACCACGACTACCGCTGGGCGGTGGTCTCCGACGGCAAGCCGAGCATCACCCACTACGACACCATCGAGGCGTTCCCGGCGGCGAGCCTGCTCGACGTCCGGCTGGAGACGGGGCGTACCCACCAGATCCGGGTGCACTTCTCGTCCCTGCGGCACCCGTGCGTCGGCGACCTCACCTACGGGGCCGACCCGACCCTGTCGGCGCGGCTCGAACTGCGCCGGCAGTGGCTGCACGCCCGGTCGTTGACCTTCGCCCATCCGCGTACCGGTGACGACGTCACCTTCGTCAGCGAGTACCCGGACGATCTGGCCCGCGCGCTGACGATCCTGCGCGACTGACCGGTGCCGGGTAGTCGCCCGGGCGTCGGGCCAACCGCCGTCGCGTCCCGGCCGCGCCGGGGGCTGGTCACCGCAGCGGTGCTGGCCGTCGGCGCGGTGCTGCTCACCGTCGGCTGGGTGGCCCGCCGACCCGCGCCGGTGGGTGACCGCACGGTCGGGCAGGTGACCCGGGTCGGGGTGCTGCCGGGTGACTCGCTGCCCGGGTACGCCGCCGCGGCCCGGGCCGAACTCGCCGGGCTGACCGCCGGGGCGTACGCGCTGGTCAGCTTCGACCGCTACCTCGCGCCGGACCGGTTGCCGGCGCTGCTCGCCGACGTCGAGGTCGCCGCGGTGGTGGTGCGGGTGCCGCTGCCCGGTCGGCAGACCGAGGTGGTCCGGCTGCCGGCGCAACTGCTGCCGCAGGACGTCACCGCCGGCATGGCCGGCCTCGCGGACCGCAAGGACCGGGAGGCCGCCGACCAGCGGCGGCGGGCCGCCGACACCACCGACCCCACGACCCGTCAGGGGTACGAGACCGGGGCGCAGGTCGCCGGGCGGGAGGCGGCCGGCTACCGGGCGGCCTGCGCCTGCGTCTACGCGGCGGTGATCCGGGCCGACCCGACCGCGCTGCGTGCCGTGGCCGGACGGGACGGGGTCCGGGCGCTCGATCCCGCCCCCGAGGTGGCCCGGCTGGACCGGACGGTGTTCCTGCCGCCGCTGCCGGAACAGCGGGACGTGGCCCGGCCGCCCGCCGACACCGCCGCGACACCGGCGCACCCGACGTCCACCGGCCCGGTCCCGACGCCGGGTGGGGCGATGGGCGATTCGTCGGAAGGGGCGCCCGCTGTGATCGCTCCGGCACCGTCGTCGAGCGGGGCCGGGCCGGGGTCCGCCGCGACCCCCGTCCCCACCTCCCCGGACTCCCGTAGCGGTGGGTCGTCCGACCGGTCGCCGTAAGTATTGTTCCCGGGGGATGTGTGCAGACCGGTGTGGTCCGAATAGGGTTTCGTTCGTAGCCTGTCAGGCGGAGATCGACGGCGCGGGAGGGCGAGCCTTGGACGGCAGCGAGACCGGCTGGGGTCGGTCGGCCGAACCGGCACCGCGATGGCGGGCGCTCTTCGAGCGTGCCCGCCTCGGCGGACGCGCCGCCGACCAGGCGGAGCCGGACCGCCGCGACGAGCCGCCGGTCCGGGACCCGTTGCCCGGCCGGGGGCCCGCCGGCGGCTGGTCCGGGCGGGGATCGGCTTCCGTGCCACCACCCGCCGACCCGGGCTACGGTGCGCAGCCCGGCTACGAACCGGACCCGGGCTACCGCGCCGGGGCCGGCTACCGGGTCGACCCGCCGCGCCGCGCCGCGCCGGACTATCCGGTCGAGCCCGCTTCCGGCTACCGCGCCGATCCGGGCTACCGCGCCGACCCGGCCTACCCGGCCGATCCCGGCTATCCGGCCGGGTACCCGGCCGACGCCGGCTACGCAGCCGCCCCCGGTTATCCGGCCGACGCCGGCTACGCAGCCGCTCCCGGCTACCCGCCGGAGCCGGCCCGGCCGCCGGAGCCGCCTGTCGTCCCGTCCCGGTACGCCCTGCTGGACAACGGCTACCGGTCCGAACCGCCACCCCCCGAGTCCCGGTACGCCCTGCTGGACAACGGATACCGCGCGCCCGGCTACGCGCCGCCGGAGCCGACGTACCAGCCGCCGCAACCCGCCTACCCGGAGCCGGCCTACCCGGAGCCCGGCTACCCGGCCGCGCCCACCTACCAGCCGGAGCCGCCGGCCTACCCGCCGGCGGTGACCGCCGACCGGAGCTACCCGGCCCGGATCGAGCCGGCCCGCATCGAGTGGCGTCAGCAGGGCCCCCAGGACGAGCAGGAACGGGCCGCCGGCATCCTCCGCCGTGACCTGGGCACCCCCCGGGTGCTGGCGTTCGCCAACCCCAAGGGCGGGGTGCACAAGACCACCGCCACGGTGCTCGCCGCCGCCACCGTCGGCAGCGTCCGGGGCCGGGGCGTGCTCGCCTGGGACGACAACGAGCTGCGCGGCACCCTCGGCCTGCGCGCCGGCAGCGCCCGGCACGCCCGGACGATCCGGCACCTGATCAGCGACCTGGCGCACATCGAGATCCGCGACGGCGCGGAGCTGCTGGAGTCCCTCGACGACTACCTGCGGCACGCCTCCGACGGCTCGTACGACGTGCTGGCCGGGGAGGAGAGCCCCCGGTTCGCCCAGCGCCTCGACCAGTTCACCGTCAAACGGGTGCTGGAACTGCTGCGGCGCACCCACGACGTGGTCTGCGTGGACACCGGCAACAACGTGGAGAGCCCCAACTGGCGCACCGTCATGCACGCCGCCGACCAGCTCGTGGTGACCACCGTGCCCCGGGAGGACGCCGCGTTCAGCGCCGACTGGATGCTCGACCTGCTGCACGAGGAGGGCATGGGTGAGCTGGCCGACAACGCGGTCACCCTGATCTCCTGCCCCACCCCGGGCCGGTCGACGCTCCAGGACGACCTGGAGCGGCACTTCGCCACCCGGACCCGGGCCGTCGCGGTGGTGCCGTACGACCCGGTGCTGGAGACCGGGTCGTCGATCGAGTACCACCAGCTCCAGGCCGAGACCCGGGCCGCGTGGCTGCGGGCCGCCTCGGTGATGGTGGAGCCGTTCGCCCGCTGAGGGACGGTACGGGCTCCGCCGCCCCGCCGTACCGCCCCGCCTGAGAGGATCATCGGGTGAGCCCGGACACCCCCGATCCGCACCGCCCCGCCGACGCCCCGGCGGGTGTCGCGCCCACCCCGCACACCGTCCCCACCGGGGCACCGGCCGACGGGCCACCGACCGTGCCCGGATACGACCCGGGCGGGTCGTACCTGCCGTGGCCGCCGCCGTCGGGCGGGCCGACGCAGCCGGGGGAGCAACGCCCCCGGCACACCCGCGCGGTGGCGTTCGGCCTCGTGCTGGGCCTGACCCTGCTCGGGGCGCCGTTGGGGCTGCTCTGGGCGGCGCTGGCCCCGGACACCCCGGTGCTCAAGACCGCCGAGGGTGCCGTCTACGCCCAACCCCAACCGGAGCAGCCGATCGCCGCCGACGGCTGGTTCAGCCTGCTCGGCCTCGGGTTCGGGGTGCTCGCCGCGATCGCGGTGTGGACGCTGCTGCGCCGCCGACGCGGGCCGGTGAACCTCGTCGCGCTGACCGTGGGGGCGCTCGGCACCGCCCTGGTCGCCTGGCAGCTGGGCCGCCGGATCGGGCTGGACGGCTACCAGCGGCTGCTCGCCACCGCCCCCGCCGGTACGCCGTTCGACAAACCGGCCGACCTGCGGGCCGGGGGCATCGAACGGGTCCTCGGTGTGCTGCCGCTGCCGTACGGCAACCTGCTGCTGCCGGCGTTCGCCGCCGCCGTCACGTACACCCTGCTGGCCGGCTGGTCCCGCTGGCCCTCGCTGCGCCCGGAGCCGGAGCCCGGCGGGCCCGGATGGCCGGTCGACCCCGGTGCCACCGGGTGGTCGGGCTCCGGCGTCACCGGCCCGCCGCCCGGACCCGGGATACCCGCGGCCCCCGGCCAGCCGGGGGACGACGGGGTGGCCGGACCCGGGGTGCACGCCGCCCCCGACCAATCCGGGGGTGGGCCGGGGGCCGGGGTCAGTTGGGGGCCGGCGGGGACGCCAGCTCCGACAGCGGCACCGGAACCGCCCGCACCTGACGCAGCAGGGCCGACTCGCGATTGAGCAGCCGCAGCTCGGCGCGCAGCCGGGCGGTGGTGTCGTCGATGGCGAGCAGCCGCTGCCGGTCGGCCACGGTCAGCACGGCGGTGGCCGCCACCAGGTGCGACAGCACCGTCGGGTCCTCCGGGAGCTGCTCGGACAGCTCCTGCGGGTCGGCCCGGATCAGGCCCAGGTATTGCCGGAAGACCGCGATCACCCGGGCCGCCAGCACCTCGGCGGCCTCGTCCGGGCCGGTCGGCTCGGGCAGCCACTCGACGTCGGCGGTCAGGTAGGGGGCGGACTCCCGGTCGATCCCGGTGACCCGGAACCGTCGCCGGCCCACCGTGACGATGTCGAAGCCGCCGTCGTCCAGCTCGTTGACCTGGCGTAGCTCGGCGGTGCAGCCCACCTCGTGCAGGGTCACCTCGCCGCCGCCCGGGGTGGCCCGACCCGCGCCCGGGGCGACCTCCCAGCCGGAGCGGATCGCCAGCACACCGAACTCGCGGGGCGCCCCCTCGGGCTGCCCGACCAGGTCCCGCACCAGGTGGCGGTAACGCTCCTCGAAGATGTGCAACGGCAGCACCAGACCTGGAAAGAGCACCGTGGCGAGGGGGAACACCGGCAGCCGTGCGGTCACGCGTCCGAGCGTAGCCCGATCCCGCGACGTCGGCGTGTCCCGGCTCACCGTCTCGCGGTACGGGCGGCGCGGGTCGCCCTCCGGGGCGCCGCCTAGACTCGGGAGCGTGTTGAATCGGATCGACCTGCGCGGCGGGGTCCGTGACCCGCGCCGACTGCTGCCCCGTGCCCAGCTCGACGTGTCCGTGGCCGTCGAGCGGATCCGCCCGCTCGTCGAGGCCGTCCGCGACCATGGGTACCCGGCGATCCGGGAGGCCAGCGAGCGGTTCGACGGTGTCTGCCCGCCGGTGCTGCGGGTCCCGGCCGAGGCGATCACCGAGGCGGAGGGGACGCTCGACCCCGACGTGCGGGCCGCCCTGCTGGAGTCGATCAGTCGGGCCCGTCGGGTGCACGCCGACCAGCGGCGCACCGACCACACCACCCAGGTGGTGCCGGGTGGCACGGTCACCGAGCGCTGGGTGCCGGTCGACCGGGTCGGCCTCTACGTCCCCGGCGGGCTGGCGATGTACCCGTCGACCGTGGTGATGAACGTGGTGCCGGCCCAGGTGGCCGGGGTCCGCTCGCTGGTGGTGGTCAGCCCGCCGCAGCTGGACAACGGGGGGCTCCCGGACGCCCGGGTCCTCGCCGCCTGCGCGCTGCTCGGCGTCGACGAGGTGTACGCCGTCGGCGGCGCCCAGGCGGTCGCCATGCTGGCGTACGGGTCGGCGGTCGACGCGGGGGGCACCCTGCACTGCGCGCCGGTCGACATGATCACCGGGCCGGGCAACATCTGGGTCACCGCCGCCAAGCGGTTGCTGCGCGGGGTGGTCGGCATCGACGCCGAGGCCGGCCCGACCGAGATCGCCGTGCTGGCCGACGACACCGCCGACCCGGCGCACGTCGCCGCCGACCTGATCAGCCAGGCCGAGCACGACCCGTTGGCGGCCAGCGTGCTGGTCACCCCGTCGGTCGAGCTGGCCGACGCGGTCGACCGGGAGCTGGCCCGGCAGGTGCCGGCGACCAAGCACGCCGAGCGGGTCGGCACCGCGCTGGGCGGGCAGCAGAGCGGCATCGTGCTGGTCGACGACCTGGCCGACGGGTTGCGGGTGGTCGACGCGTACGCCGCCGAGCACCTGGAGATCCAGACCCGGGACGCCCGCGACTGGGCGCTGCGGGTACGCAACGCCGGGGCGATCTTCGTGGGCCCGTGGGCGCCGGTGTCGCTCGGCGACTACTGCGCCGGCTCCAACCACGTGCTGCCCACCGGCGGCTGCGCCCGGCACTCCTCGGGGCTGTCCGTGCAGTCCTTCCTGCGCGGGGTGCACCTGGTGGAATACACCCGGGAGGCGCTGCGTGACGTCGCGCCGCACGTGGTGACCCTGGCCACCGTGGAGGACCTGCCGGCGCACGGGCAGGCGGTCGCGGTGCGGTTCGCCGGGGAGGCGTCGTGACCACCCTCGACGACCTGCCGATCCGCGACGACCTGCGGGGCCGTTCGCCGTACGGGGCGCCGCAGCTCGACGTGGCGGTCCGGCTGAACACCAACGAGAACTCCTACGCGGTGCCCGAGCCGGTGGTGGAGGCGATCGGCAAGGCGCTCGCCGCCGAGCTGCGTGACCTCAACCGCTACCCGGACCGCGAGGCGGTGGCGCTGCGCGCCGACCTGGCCGGCTACCTCGGGCACGGGATCACCGCCGAGCAGGTCTGGGCGGCCAACGGCTCCAACGAGATCCAGCAGCAGCTGCTCCAGGCGTTCGGCGGGCCGGGGCGGTCCGCGCTGGGCTTCGTGCCGGCGTACTCGATGCACCCGCTGCTGGCCCTGGGCACCGGCACCCGGTGGGTGCCGGCCCAGCGGGGGGTCGACTTCGGGCTGACCGCCGACGAGGCGGTCGCCGAGGTCCGCGAGCACCGCCCCGACGTGGTCTTCCTCTGCTCGCCGAACAACCCGACCGGCACCGCGCTGGACCCGGCGGTGGTCACCGCCGTGCTCGACGCCGCGCCCGGCATGGTGGTCGTCGACGAGGCGTACGCCGAGTTCGCCCGACCGGGCACGAGCGACGCCCTGGCGCTGCTGCCCGGCCACCCCCGGCTGGTGGTGACCCGGACCATGAGTAAGGCGTTCGGCTTCGCCGGTGGCCGGTTGGGCTACCTGGTCGCCGACCCGGCGGTGGTGTCGGCGGTGCAGCTGGTCCGGCTGCCGTACCACCTCTCGTCGCTCACCCAGGCCGCCGCCCGCGCGGCGCTGGCCCACCGTGACGCCCTGCTCGGCACCGTCGAGGCGATCAAGGTGCAACGGGACCGGATCGTCGACACGCTGCGGGGCCGGGGTTTCCGGGTGGCCGACAGCGACGCCAACTTCGTGCTCTTCGCCGTCGGCGGCGACCAGGCCACCGCGTGGCGGACCCTGCTCGACGCCGGGGTGCTCGTCCGGGACGTGGGCCTGCCCGGCTGGTTGCGGGTCACCGCCGGCACCCCCGCCGAGACCGATGCCTTCCTCACCGCGATGGAGAAACTGTCATGAGTCGCACCGCCCGGGTGGAGCGGATCACCAAGGAGACCAAGGTCCTCGTCGAGATCGACCTCGACGGCACCGGCCAGGCCGAGATCAGCACCGGGGTCGGCTTCTACGACCACATGCTCCACCAGATCGCCCGGCACGGCGGCTTCGACCTGACCGTCCGCACCGTCGGTGACCTGGAGATCGACGCCCACCACACGATGGAGGACACCGCGCTGGCCCTGGGCGCCGCGTTCGACCAGGCGCTGGGCGACAAGGCCGGCATCCGGCGGTACGGCTCGGCGACCATCCCGATGGACGAGGTGCTCGTCCGGGCCGCCGTCGACCTGTCCGGCCGCCCGTACGTGGTGCACGACGAGCCGGCGCTGTCGCCGTACATCGGGCCGGTCTATCCGACCAGCATGACCCGGCACATCTGGGAGTCCTTCGGCCAGTCGGCCCGGGTCACCCTGCACGTGGACGTGCTGCGGGCGGCCCGGCCGGGCGGCCACCCGGACGCCCACCACGTGGTGGAGGCCCAGTTCAAGGCGGTCTCCCGGGCGCTGCGGGAGGCCACCGCGCTCGACCCGCGCAACGCCGGTGTGGTGCCCAGCACCAAGGGCGCGCTGTGACCGGCGCGGTCGCGTCCGGTTCCGCCCGGCACTGCCCGTCGCGGGTCGGCCGACCAGGGGGGTGGCGCTGATGGGCCCGGTGCTGCCGACCCTGCTGCTGATCCTCGCCGGCATCCTCGTCGGTGGGGCCTGGTCGTTGTACCGGCAGGACGCGCCACGCGGTGCGATCGTGGTCACCGGGCTGCTCGCCGTGCTGGCCACCGTCGGCGGGGTGCTCTGGCTGCTACCCGGGGAGGGCTGATGGGCGCGCACGGCACCGGAAAGCGGATCGTGGTGCTCGACTACGGCTCGGGCAACCTGCGGTCGGCCGAGCGGGCGCTGGCCCATGCCGGGGCGGACGTGACCGTCACCGCCGACCTGACCGCCGCCGCCGATGCCGACGGCCTGGTCGTGCCGGGCGTCGGCGCGTACGCGGCCTGCATGGCCGGGATCGAGGCGTCGGGTGCCGGCCCGGTGATCGCCGAACGGGTCGCCGCCGGCCGCCCGGTGCTCGGCATCTGCGTCGGCATGCAGGTGCTCTTCGCACACGGCGACGAGCACGGGGTGGTGACCAAGGGGCTGGGGCTGCTACCCGGTGGGGTGACCCGGCTGCCCGCCGACCGGTTGCCCCACATGGGCTGGAACACGGTGACCCCGCCGGACGGGTCGGTGCTCTTCGCCGGGTTGCCCGCCGACAGCCGGTTCTATTTCGTGCACTCCTACGGGGTGCTCGACCAGGCGTCGTTGCGCGAGGCGGGCGTCCGGGTCACCACCGCCCACCACGGCACGGAGTTCGTCGCCGCGGTGGAGTGGGGCCCGCTGTCGGCGGCCCAGTTCCACCCGGAGAAGTCGGCCGAGACGGGTGCCGTGCTGCTGCGCAACTGGCTGGCCACGGTTGACTGAGACGGGCGGCCGCACCGGGTCGGGTGCGCGGTGAGTAAGGAGCGGGCCCGTCGGCGGGCCGTCCGGGAGGCGGAGGCGGCCCGCGACCGTGTCGTACGCCAGCGCAAGTTGGCCCGTCGGCAGCGTCGCCGCGCCCTGGTCCGTCGGGTCACCCCGCAGTGGCGGCGGGGCCGGACGGGCCGGTTGGCCCGGCGCAGCCGGGGGGAGCGGGCCGCCATCGTCGGGTTGACCGGCGCGGCGTTGGTGCTGATCTGGGTGTTCGTCGACGATCTCGCGCTGCGGGTGGCGCTGGTCGTGCTGTTGCTGCTGGTCCTGCCGGCGATCGTGGTGATCGCCCTGGACCGTCGGATCTGACCGAGGAGTAGGAAACGTGAGCCTGACCCTGTTGCCCGCTGTGGACGTCGCCGACGGCCAGGCCGTCCGGCTCGTGCAGGGCGCCGCCGGCAGCGAGACCGCCTACGGCGACCCGCTCGACGCGGCGCTGGCCTGGCAGAACGACGGGGCGGAGTGGATCCACCTGGTCGATCTGGACGCGGCCTTCGGCCGGGGCTCCAACGCCGCCCTGCTGGCCGAGGTGGTCGGCAAGCTGGACGTGCGGGTGGAGTTGTCCGGTGGCATCCGCGACGACGCGTCGCTGCGCGCGGCGCTCGGCACCGGGGCGGCCCGGGTGAACATCGGCACCGCCGCGCTGGAGGACCCGCAGTGGTGTGACCGGATCTGCGCCGAGTACGGCGACCGGGTGGCGATCGGCCTGGACGTGCGGGGTCGTACCCTCTCGGCGCGGGGCTGGACCCGCGACGGCGGTGACCTGTGGGAGGTGCTGGCCCGGCTGGACGCGGCCGGTGCGTCCCGGTATGTGGTGACCGACATCACCAAGGACGGCACGATGCGCGGGCCGAACCTGGACCTGCTGCGTGAGGTCTGCGCCCGTACCGACGCCCCGGTGATCGCCTCGGGTGGCGTGTCGACCCTGGACGACCTGCGGGCCCTGGCGACCCTGGAGCCGGCGGGTGTGGAGGGCGTGATCGCCGGCAAGGCGCTCTACGCCGGTGCGTTCACGGTGGCCGAGGCGCTTGCCACGTTGCGGGCGGCCGGATGACCGACGTGGCCGGGCCGGACGACGCGACCGTCACCCGGCTCGGCTCGGGCGGCCCGTGGGAGACGGTGTACGGCTACTCCCGGGTGGTCCGGGCCGGTCGGTCGGCCTGGACGGCCGGCTGCACGTCGACCGTCGACGGGGTGGTGACGCACGTCGGCGATGCCGCCGCGCAGACCGCCCAGGCGCTGCGGATCGCCCTGGCTGCCCTGGCCGAGGTGGGTGCGGGGGCCGCCGACGTGGTGCGGACCCGGCTGTACGTGACCGACCGGCTCTTCCTCGACGAGGTCGGCCGGGCCCACAATGCCGTTTTCGGCCCGGTCCGGCCGGCTGCGACGCTTGTCGTCGTCGCCGGGCTGGTCGATCCGGACCATCTGGTGGAGGTCGAGCTGGAGGCCTACCTTCCGCCGTCCTGACCCGGGTGTTCTCCTGATCCGGGAGTCCCGCCGGGCGTCCTGGTCCGGGGCGTCCTGGTCCGGGGCGTCCTGGCCCGGGGCGTCCCGGCCCGCCGCCCGGGGGAGACCCGGGTCACTTCCGACCAGATAAGTTGTGCGCAATTGAATTGCGAGCTACGTTTTCCCGGTGAGTGACCATCTGGTGTTGCGTGATCAGGTCTGCTTCGCGCTCTATGCGGCCTCCCGCGCGCTCACCGACGTCTACCGGCCCATCCTCGACGAGTTCGGGCTCACCTACCCGCAGTACCTGGTGCTGCTGGTGCTGTGGGAGCGCGGCGACGATCCACCCACGGTCTCCGAGCTGGGGACCGCGCTGCGGCTCGACTCCGGCACCCTCTCCCCGCTGCTCAAACGGCTGGCGGCGGCGGGTCTGGTGGTCCGCACCCGCTCCGCGCTCGACGAGCGACGGGTGGAGGTGGGGCTGACCGCCGACGGCGTGGCCCTGCGCCAACGGATGACCGACGTGCCGTTGCGGGTGGCCTGTTCCACCGGGCTCGACGAGGCCGAGCTGGTCGCGTTGCGCGACACCCTCACCCGGGTCACCGAGACGATCCACCGACAGAAGGAGCAGTGATTTCCATGCAGGTGCTCTACACCGCGTCCGCGACCGCCACCGGCGACGGCCGGGACGGCCACGTCCGGACCTCCGACTCCACCCTCGACCTCGACCTGGCGATTCCGAAGGAGATGGGCGGCGCAGGTGGCGCGGCCAACCCCGAGCAGCTCTTCGCCGCCGGCTACGCGGCCTGCTTCCACTCCGCGCTGCGCGTGGTGGCCCGCCGGGCCAAGGCCGACGTGACCGGCTCGGTCGTCGAGGCCGAGGTCGGCATCGGAGCGAACGGCAGCGGCGGCTTCGGTCTTGCCGTCACCCTGGTGGTGGACCTGCCGGCCGTCGAGCGCGCCGCCGCCCAGCAGCTGGTCGAGGCCGCCCACCAGGTCTGCCCCTACTCGAACGCCACCCGGGGCAACATCGAGGTGGCGCTCACCGTGCGCGAGGCCGCTGCGGCCTGAGCGCTGCAGCAGACCACCACCATCGCGTACGAGAGGACGACACCGGATGACCAGCAACCGTGAGATCCACCTGGCCTCCCGCCCCCAGGGGTGGCCGACGGCCGACAACTTCCGCCTCGTCGAGACCGAGGTGCCCACCCCGGGCCCGGGGCAGATCGTGGTCCGTAACCAGTTCATGTCGGTCGACCCGTACATGCGTGGCCGGATGAACGACGTCAAGTCCTACGTGCCGCCGTTCGCCCTGGATGAGCCCCTCGACGGTGGGGCGGTCGGCGAGGTGGTGGCCGGCGGGGCCGACGGGATCAGCGTCGGCGACACCGTGCTGCACGGGCTGGGCTGGCGGGAGTACGCGCTGCTAGACGGCCGGTCCGCCCGCCGGGTCGATCCGGACGTCGGCCCGGTCAGCGCCTACCTGAGCGTGCTCGGGATGACCGGGCTGACCGCGTACGCCGGGCTGCTGGACGTGGCGGCGATGCGGCCGGGGGAGACCGTGTTCGTCTCCGGCGCGGCCGGCGCGGTGGGCAGCATGGTCGGCCAGATCGCCAAGCTGCGGGGCGCCGGCCGGGTGGTCGGCAGCGCCGGCTCGCCGGCCAAGGTGGCCCGGTTGACGGAGCTCGGCTTCGACGCCGCCTTCGACTACCACGACGGTCCGGTCCGCGACGCGCTGAAGGCCGCCGCTCCGGACGGGGTCGACGTCTACTTCGACAACGTCGGCGGCGAGCACCTGGAGGCCGCCATCGGGGCGATGAACCTGCACGGTCGGGCCGCGATCTGCGGCATGATCGCGCAGTACAACTCGGCCGAGCCGCCGGCCGCGCCCCGCAACCTGGCGCTGGTCATCGGCAAGCGGCTCACCCTGCGCGGCTTCCTGGTCGGCGACCACGGCGACCTGCGCGAGCAGTTCGTCACCGAGGTCGCCGGCTGGCTGCGCGAGGGCCGCCTCTCCTACGACGAGACGATCGTCGACGGCCTCGACAACGCCCCCGACGCGTTCCTCGGCCTCCTCCGCGGCGAAAACCTCGGCAAAATGCTCGTCCGCCTCTAACCCTCCCTCCCCCTTCCCCTCCCCGCCCCCGCCCGCCTCCCCCGCCTCCCCGGCATCGGTGATCAAGAGGTTTGCGTCACCTTTGGAGATCGAACTGACGTAAACCTCTTGATCACCGGGGAGGTGGCGGGGTTGGTGGGGTTGGGTGGGCGGGGCAGGGGGGTGGGGCGGGGGCGTTGGATAGGCTCGGCGCATGACGGTGGCGGTACGGGTGATTCCGTGTCTGGACGTGGACGCCGGTCGGGTGGTCAAGGGGGTCAACTTCCTCGACCTGCGCGACGCCGGTGACCCGGTGGAGCTGGCGGCGGCGTACGACCGGGCCGGTGCGGACGAGTTGACCTTCCTGGACGTCACCGCGTCCTCGAGCGACCGGGGCACCATGCTCGACGTGGTGCGCCGGACCGCCGAGTCGGTCTTCATCCCGCTCACCGTCGGCGGTGGGGTCCGGCAGGTCGCCGACGTGGACACCCTGCTGCGCGCCGGGGCCGACAAGGTCGGGGTGAACACCGCCGCCATCGCCCGCCCCGAGCTGATCGCCGAGATCGCCGACCGCTTCGGCCGGCAGGTGCTGGTGCTCTCGTTGGACGTCCGGCGGGCACCAGCCGGCACCACCCCCAGCGGTTTCGAGGTGACCACCCACGGTGGCCGCCGCGGCACCGGGCTCGACGCGGTCGAGTGGGCGGCGCGCGGGGCCGAGCTGGGCGCGGGGGAGATCCTGCTCAACTCGATGGACGCCGACGGCACCAAGGCCGGCTTCGACCTCACCCTGATCGAGGCGGTCCGCGCGGTGGTCGACGTGCCGGTGATCGCCAGCGGCGGCGCCGGCCGGGTGGCGCACTTCCCGCCCGCGATCGGCGCGGGGGCCGACGCGGTGCTCGCCGCCAGCGTCTTCCACTTCGGCGAGCTGACCGTCGGCGAGGTCAAGGACGCCCTGCGCACCGCCGGGCACCCCGTCCGCTGAACGCAGCGCGCCGGCCACCCTGTCCGCCGGGTACCCCGTCCGCTGAACGCAGCGCCGGGGCACTTTGTCCGCTGAGCGCACCGTCGCCGCCGACCCCGAGCGCTGAGCGCACCGTCGCCGGGCACCCTGTCCGCTGAGCGCACCGTCGCCGGGTCGCCCCGCGCACCGGTCGGCGCGGCTGCTCCCTGCGGGTCGGGTGGCTCAGCGGCCGGTCTGGCCCTCCGGGGAGCGGCGGGGGGCCGGGATCGAGCGGACCACGTACTCCTGCACGGCGGCGGCGTGGTCCTCCTCGGGCAGGTGCCACTGCGCGCTGCCCGGGGCGTGTCGCCGGGTGAGCACCCCCTGCATGCTGTCGACGGTGCCGCCCACTCCGGCCCGGGGCCGGGTACGCCAGAGTTGCTCGCCGTCGGGGGTGATCCGGAACCAGCCGTCGGAGACGGTGACCAGCCCCGCGCCGACCAGCCGCTGGACCGCTGTCTCCACGTCGTGTCGTTCGGGTATCGCCTGGTTGAGGTGGTCGGCGGTGGACAGCACGTCAGTGAGCCGGACCCCTTCCGGGCGGCGCGAATCCGCCGCGCGGCGGTGCCGTCCGGCGCCGCTGGCGATCACCAGTGACACGAAGATCCAGGCGTCCGTCCAGCGCCACGCATTCTCCCCCATGCACGAATGATGCCTGTAGGTGTCCGCTGAGGAAACACCTACTTCCCCCCTGTTCTGTCAGCGCAGCTCAGCGTGGTCACCCCCGGACCCTCGGCAGGCGGTTTCGCCGGGAACCGTTGTCCGGGGCCGGAAACCGGTGCCTCCGGGTGGACTCCCGGGGACGCCGGAACGGCGGACACCGGTGACCCGGTGGCCGGTGACCCGGGGGCCAGGCTCGGGGGCGGCGGGGAAGCCGACACGGGTGGCCCGAGGGCCGGCTCCGGATGAGCCCGGCGGCCGGGCACCGCAGGCGGCGGCCCGGAGACCTGCCGTCCGGAGACCTGCCGTCCGGAGAGCTGCGGCCTGGGGATCTGCGGCCCGGGGATCTGCGGCCCGGGGTCCGGTTCCGGGTGGACCGGTTCCGGGTGGACCGGTTCGGCGGGGACGGCGAAGCGGGGGATGAAGAACTGGGCCAACGGGCCGATGCCCAGCGCGTACGCGACGGTGCCGACGCCGACGGTGCCGCCGAGCAGCCAGCCCAGGGCCAGCACGGTGATCTCGATGACGGTGCGGACCAGCCGGACGGAGCGGCCCGGCCGGCGGGCGACGTACCCGGTCATCAGGCCGTCGCGGGGGCCGGGGCCGAGCCGGGCGCCGAGGTAGAGGCCGGTGGCGGCGCCGTTGGCGACGATGCCGCCGAGCAGCAGGCCGATCCGGGCGGGCAGCGGCCACCCGGCCGGCAGCAGGGCCACCGTGGCGTCCACCACCAGTCCGATCACCAGTACGTTGCTGATCGTGCCGAGGCCCGGCCGTTGCCGCAGCGGGATCCAGAGCAGCAGCACCACCGCGCCGACGGCGATGGTCACGGTGCCGAACGACAGGCCGGTCTGCCGGGCCAGCCCCTGGTGGAAGACGTCCCACGGGTCCAGCCCGAGCCCGGAGCGGATCATCATGGCCATGCTGACCCCGTAGAGGACCAGCCCGGCATAGAGCTGGGTGAGCCGCCGGGCGGGGCGGTGCCGGAGATTGCCAATCAGAGCCATGCATGCCACTCTAGAGTCCAATATCACCCACAGAAGAGCCAATTCCGAAGGGGTGGCCGTGACCAGCCAGGTGCGAGGGGTCCAATTGGCCCGGTTGCTCGGACAGTGGCACGCGCTGCCGGGCCGTCGCCGCAGCCCCGACTACGCCGCGCTCGCCGCCGCCGTCCGGGGCCTGCTCGCCGACGGCCGGCTCCCCCTGGGGGTACGCCTGCCGGCCGAGCGGGAGCTGGCCGAGGCGCTGCGGATCAGCCGTACCACGGTCACCGCCGCGTACCGGCAGTTGCGGGAGACCGGCCACCTGGCCAGCCGGCGCGGCGCGGGGAGCTGGACCATGCTGCCCGGCACCCACCGGGTCGCCAGCACCGGCCTGTGGACCCCGCTGGACGACCGCGACATGATCGATCTCGGGGTGGCCGCGTTGGCCGCCCCACCCGAGCTGGTGCCGGCCGCCCGAGCCGCCCTGGAGGACCTGCCGCGTTACCTGTCCGGCGCGGGCTACCACCCGACCGGCATCATCGAGCTGCGCGAGGCGGTCGCCCGGGCGTACACCGAGCGGGGGTTGCCGACCAGCGCCGAGCAGATCATGGTGACCAGCGGCACCCAGCACGCGCTGGACCTGGTGCTGCGGCTGGCCCTCGCGCCCGGCGGGAACGTGCTGGTCGAATCGCCCACCTACCCGAACGCGCTCGCCGCGTTGGCGGCCCGGCGGGCCCGGATCAGCACCCACGGCCTCGCCGTCGACGCCGGCTGGGACGCCGACCTGCTGCTGGGCAGCGTCCGGCAGACCCGGCCCAAACTGGCCTACCTGATCCCCGAGTTCCAGAACCCCACCGGCCACCTGATGCCCGCCGAGCTGCGGGAGCGGCTGGTCGCCACCGCCCACGCCGCCGGCACCGACCTGGTCGTCGACGAGTCCTTCGTGGACCTGCCGTTGGACGGCACACCGCTGCCCCCGCCGGTCGCCGTCTTCGACCGGCACTCCCGGGTGATCTCCATCGGGGGGATGAGCAAGCCCTACTGGGGCGGTCTGCGGATCGGCTGGGTACGCGCCTCCGCGCCGCAGGTGCAGCGGCTGGCCGCCGCCCGGGTCGGGGTGGACATGGCCAGCCCGGTGCTCGACCAGTTGGTGGCGGTGCACCTGCTCGCCCAGGCACCGGCGATCGTCGCGGCCCGCCGTGCGCAGCTCGTCACCCAGCGGGACGCCCTGCTCGACGTGCTGGCCGAGCGGCTGCCGGACTGGCGGGTCGGGGTGCCCCGGGGGGGCGTCACGCTCTGGGTGGAGCTGGACGGCCCGATCTCCAGCGCCCTGGCCCGGGCAGCCGAGGAGGTCGGCGTACGGCTGGCCCCCGGTCCCCGGTTCGGCCTGGACGGCACCCTGGAGCGCTTCCTGCGACTGCCCTTCACCCTGCCCGCCGCCGACCTGGTGGAGGCGGTCGGGCGGCTGGCCGCGATCCGCTACGACCTCGACCGGGGTGCCGGCCGGGCGCGCTGGCGGGAACCGGCAGTGATCGCCTGACGGCCCGCCCCGGGGACCGACGGTGGTCCCGGTCGGGACGAACCGGCCTGATCGGCGGGCGTCGGCTGGGAGACTGCCGGGGTGGGCAGCCCGCAGTGGTCGCGCGGGGTCCGGCTCGGTGCGCCCGGCTCCCGGACCACCCGGCTGGAACTCTTCTACGACCTGGTCTTCGTCTTCGCCTTCTTCAACGTCACCGCGCTGACCTCCCAGCAGCCCACCGGCACCAACCTGCTGCGCTGCCTGCTGGTGCTGGGGCTGCTCTGGTGGTGCTGGACCGGGTTCGCGGGCGTCGGCAACGTGGTCCGCGCCGACCAGGGGCTGTTGCCGGTGGTCGGCTTCGTCACCATCGCCGCCACCTTCCTGCTGGCGTTGAGCATGCCGGGGGCGTTCAACGACCGGCCCGGTGGGCTGAACGGCCCGTTGGTCTTCGTCGGCTGCTACCTCCTGGTCCGGGCCTGCCAGTTGGCCGTCTTCGGGCTGCTCGCCCGGGGCGAGGCGGCCCGGTGGCGGCAGTGGCGGCGGCTCGCGGTGCTGCCGGTGGTCGCCGCGGCCCTGCTGGTCGCCTCCGCGCTGCTGCCGAACCGGATCTCCGGGGACGGGGCCGCCACCGCCCTGCAACTCACCCTGTGGACGGCCGCGCTGCTGCTGGAGTACGCGGCCGGGGTGCGGCTGGGCGGGACGTACTGGGTGGTGGTCTCCGCCGGGCACTGGGCGGAACGGCACGCCCTGATGGTGCTGATCGCGCTCGGCGAGTCGATCATCGCGCTGGGGGTCGGCCCGAAGTTCGTCACCGGCCTGCCGCTGACCTGGCCGGTGGTGATCGCCGCGGTGCTCGGCATCGCCGTGGCGTCGGTGCTCTGGTGGGCCTACTTCGACACCCTGGCGCTCGCCCTGGAACAGGCCCTGCACCGCAGCCGGGACCCGGCACACCGGGCCCGGTTGGCCCGGGACGCCTACACCTACCTGCACCTGCCGATCGTCGCCGGGGTCATCTTCTTCGCCCTCGGGCTCAAGGACCTGCTGACCGAGGTGGCCGACCCGGACAACCCGGACTGGGGGGTGCCGCTGGGTGGTTACTGGGTGCTGGTGCTCTACGGCGGGGTGAGTCTCTACCTGCTCAGCCTCGTCGCCTGCGGGCTGCGGGCGCTGCGGGTGCTGCGCTGGCCGCCGGTGCTGGCGGTGCTGGCGCTGGCCGCGCTCGCCCCGGTGGGGGCCCGGGTGTCCGAGGTGGGCGCGTTGGCCCTGCTGGCGCTGGTCTGCGTCGCCCTGGTGGTGGTGGAGACCCGGGGGCAGGGCCGGCGTCGGCACCGGGTACGCCAGTTGGCCCTGGCGGAACAGGAAGCCGCCGAGGCCGAGCAGAGCCGGTGGCGTCGCGAGCACCTGTGACCGGTCGACGGCCGTGTCCCGGGACGGGGGGACACGGACGTCGACCGGCCCGGACCGCTCAGATCTCGGCCAGGCTGCCCGCGTACATCCGGTCGATCTCGGCGGCGAAGTTGCTCTCCACCCCGCGTCGTTTGATCTTCAACGACGGGGTCATCTCACCGTCCTCGATGGTCAGGTCGCGGGGCAGGACGGTCACCTTCTTGATCGTCTCCCAGCGGTTGAGCTTGGTGTTGAGCTGGGCGACGTGCTCCTCGACCATGGCCCGGGCCTCGGGCGAGGCGACGATCTCGGCGTAGTCGCGCCCGTCGAGCGGGCCGCCCGCCGCCCAACCCCGGATCGCATCCGGGTCCAGGCTGACCAGCATGGTGCAGTAGTTGCGGGCCTGACCGATCACGATCGCCTGCGAGGTGTACGGGCAGATCGCCTTGAACATGCCCTCAATGTGCGACGGCGCGACGTACTTGCCGCCGGAGGTCTTGACCAGGTCCTTCTTGCGGTCGGTGATGCGCAGGTAACCGTCGTCGTCGAGGCTGCCGATGTCGCCGGTACGGAAGAAGCCGTCCTCGGTGAACGCGGCGGCCGTCTCCTCGGGCAGGTTGTGGTAGCCGCGCATCACCGGCCGGCCCCGGACCAGGATCTCCCCGTCGGTGTCGATCCGGCACTCCAGGTCGCCCATCGCCCGGCCGACCGTGCCGATCCGCAACCCGTCGGGCGGGTTGACGAAGTTGCCGGCGCTGGTCTCGGTCAGGCCGTACCCCTCGGAGATGGGCAGGTTCGCCGCGGCGAAGAAGGTGGCGATCTCCGCGCTCAGCGGGGCCGCCCCGGAGACGAGCACCCGGATCCGGCCGCCGAGCCGGGCCTGGAGCTTACTGAACACCAGCTTCTCGGCCACCGCGTACCTGAGCTTCAGGCCACCCGGCACCGGTCGGCCGGCCTGCTCCAGGGCGATCTTCTCCTTGCCGACCGCGACGGCCCAGGCGAAGATCTTCGCCTTCGCGCCGCCGGCGTCCTGCGCGGTGGTGACCGCCTTGTTGTAGACCTTCTCGTAGACCCGGGGCGCCCCGCACATCAGCGTCGGCCGGATCACCGACAGCAACTCGACCAGCTTGTCCACCCGCCCGTCGACGTAGGTCGGCAGTCCGACGTGTGTCGAGCCGCAGAGCAGCGTCTTGCCGAACGAGTGCGACAGCGGCAGCCAGAGGTACTGCACGTCGTCGTCGCGCAGCAGACCCGTCTCGGCCTGCACCACCCCCTCCCAGCACCAGCCGCCGTGCAGCAGCTCGACGCCCTTGGGCCGGCCGGTGGTGCCCGAGGTGTAGATCAGCGTCGCCAGGTGATCGGGGCCGACCGGGGCGATCAGCCGGTCGACCAGGCCCGGGTCGGCGGCGAGCGCCTGCGCGCCCTGCTCCTCCAGCTCGGCCAGGGTCAACTGGGGCACGGCGGCGGCCGGGTCGGGGGTGCCGTCGAAGAGCACCACGTGGGTCAGCGCGGGCAGTTGCGTGCCCGCGACCTTCGCCGCCTGGGCCGGGTTCTCCGCGAACAGCACCCGGGAACCGGAGTCGGCGATGATGTACGCCGCGTCCTGCGGCTCGGTGGTGGGGTAGACGGTGGTGGTCGCCCCGCCCGCGCACATGATGCCGAAATCGGCGATGATCCACTCCAGTCGGGTGTTCGCCAGGATCGCCACCGGATCCTCCAGCCCGACCCCGAGCCCGTGCAGGCCCGCAGCGACCGCGTCGGCCCGCCGGCCCACCTGGGCCCAGGTCAACCAGACCGGGCCGGAGTCGTCGGGTGCCGGATGGGCGAAGGCGTGCTGGTCGGGGGTCGCGGCCACCCGCTTACGGAACATGTCGGGAATGGAGCGGTACGGGATATCGAGAGCCATCGTGGAAGCCGCCTTCAGGGGTGGGTGACGTGACGGGGGTCACGTCGCGCTGCGGTTACCGAAGGGTATTGCCTGCGCCGGGGCATCGGCTAGCCCCCGTACCTGTGAGGCGGCTGAATCCCTGCAGGGGTGGCCGGTGACCGCTCCCGCGGGCCCCGCGGGTGCGGCGGCCGGGTCAGGCGTACCGGTCCGCCCGTGCCGACCAGTCGTAGGTGGCGCGCAGCCACGAGCGGCGGGCCGCCAGGTAGGGCGTCAACGCCGGTCCGCCGTGCGCGACCAACGCCGCCTCGCGGACCAGGTAGCCGGCCAGCCCGTCGTTGAACCACCCGGCGGCCAGGCGGAAGGCGTCCGCCTCACCCCGCCCGGTCTGCGCGGCGAGGACGGTCACCAGGTTGTGCGGGTCGGCCACCGGACCCTGCTCCTTGCGGTAGGAGAACAGGTCGTTGCACCAGCAGACCAGGTCGACGGCGAGGTCGTCCAACGCGACCAACGCGGGATCGACCCGTCTCCGGGCACCGGGCGGTCGACCGTACGCCAGATCGGTGAGGGCCAGGCTGGGGCGTACGGCACCGGTGTGCCGGCGCATCTGGCGGTACTCCGCCACCCCCGGCACCCGCCGGTGCTCCCGGTTCGCCGCCTCCCACAGCAGCGCGAGCAGGTACGCCCGCAACTGGCCGACCAGCCGCAGCAGCAGCGCGGGGCGGCGCTGGTCGCGAACCCGGCGGCACAGGTCGGCCAGGGCGGCACCGAGCGCCCCACCCGGAGCGCCCCGGCCGGTCGGTGCGTCCTGGCCGGTCGGTGTGCCCTGGCCGGTCGGTGTGCCCTGGCCGGTGGGTGCGTACCGGCCGGTGGGTGTGCCCCGGCTGGTCGGGGCCCCGTGCCGGTCGAGGACGTCCAGCAGTGCGGCGACGGTCGGCGCGAGGGTGGCCGGCGTGCTGCCCAGCCCGTCGTCGTCGCAGACGTCGTCCATCACGAACAGCCAGGAGAACAGGTCGGTGAGCAGCCGCAGGTGCGCCACCGACGCCTGCGGGCAGGCGCGGCCGGCCAGCTCGGCGGCCCCGGCCCGGTGCAGCCGGCCCGCCGAACGACCCGCCCCGACCAGGCCCTGCCGGTGGGCCCACTCCAGGCTCGCCGCCGCCACCGCGTCGGTGGCGGGGTGCCGTCGGCTGACGAAGGGTGGTTCGAGCAGCGCCGAGACGTCGAAGCTTCGCATGGTTTCCCCAGTCGGCCACCCCACCGGTGGCGTTGCCGGAGAGTACGCCTGGGGAATCGACACAGATCATTGCCGGTGACGGTCGGGGCGGTCGAATCGACCGCCCCGACAAGCGGTGACGGGAACGGCACAACGGGTGACCTGCTGGCGCGCGGGTGCTCGCCGACCGCGCGGTCCGGTGCCCGGACGGCACGCGGGTGCGGGCCGGGGCGCCTACATCCCCAGCTGGGCGGTACGCAGCCGCTCGGTCAACGCGGGCGGGCCGTCGAGCTGGACCCGGGCCACCCGTTGCCGGCCCGAGAGGAACAGCACCAGCTCACCGGGGGAGCCGACCAGGCGTACCCGGTCACCACCCCGGCCGGTGGCCACCTCGCCGTGCCCGGGCGCCTGCACCAGCAGACTGGCCGGGAACCGGCGGGCCCGGGTCCGGGTGAGCAGAGCGACCGGCTTCCACAACCGGGCGGCCAGCCCCGCCGGGAGGTCCCGGGGGTGCCACCCCGACCGTGCCCGCCGGACGTCCTCGTGGTGGATGAAGAACTCCATCGTGTTGGCCAACTCGTCGGTGAGCGGGTTGCTGACCGGGCTCCACACCGGCGGCCGGCGCACCTGGTCGACCAGCTCCGGCCAGGGCCGGGCGGCCGTGCGCAGCCGCACCCGCTCGGCGTACCCGTGCAGAGGTGGCAGCAGGATGCCACCGGCGGCGTCGGGGCGGCGCTCCCGCACCACCAGGTGGGCGGCGAGGTCCCGGGCGGTCCACCCCTCGTTGATCGTCGGGGCGTCCGGGCCCACTTCCAGCATCAGGTCGGCGAGCGCCTCGCGCTCCGCTCGGGCGTACCGCGGCATGCAGCGATCGTAGGACGGTCGGCCGCAGTCGGCGCGGCGAGCGACCCTTCCCACCTGCCCGCGCGGTCCGGCAGCGCCGTGCGGCGGGCCGGCGGCCCCGGGTGCGGTGTGGTGGCGCGGTCCGCGACGTGATGGTGGACATACCGCGCCGGGCGGCGTAGGTGGCGGCGAGCGGTAAGGATAAGGGAGATAATTGCGGCTTACGGCGGGGGAGAGCGTGGCGAGCGGGACGAGTCGGGACGTGATCCACCGGGGGTTGTGGGTCCTCGGCCGGGCGATCCGGGAACAACCGCGGATCTTCGCGGTGGCGGTCGCCGGTAGCGTGCTCTTCGGCGGGCTGGTGATCGTCAGCGCGTACGTGGTCGGCGCGGTCGTCGGCGACGTGGTGGTGCCGGCGATCGAGTCCGGTGAGGTCGGCACGAGCACGCTGGCCCTGGCCGCCGTGGCGTTGTTCGGGATCAGCGTGCTGCGGGTGGTGGGCATCTTCGGCCGTCGGCTCGGCGCCGGTTACATGCAGTTCCGCCTCCAGGCCGCCTACCGCCGCCGGGTGACGCGCCGTTACCTGGAGCTGCCGCTGTCCTGGCACCACCGCAACTCCACCGGCACGTTGCTGTCCAACGCCAACTCCGACGTCGAGGCCGCCTGGTATCCGATCGCGCCGCTGCCGTTCGCGGTGGGCACGCTGGTGATGCTGGTCGGCGCGGTCGGCTCACTCTTCGTCACCGACTGGGCGCTCGCCCTGGTCGGGCTGGCCGTGTTCCCCGCCCTGTTCGCGCTCAACGTGGTCTACTCCCGCCGGATGGCCCCCCGCCAGGCCCGGGCGCAACGGCTGCGGGCCGAGGTCAGCGGGATCGCCCACGAGAGCTTCGACGGCGCGCTGGTGGTCAAGACCATGGGCCGGGAGGCCCAGGAGACCGCCCGGTTCGCCGGCCGGGCCCACGAGCTACGCGACTCGCTGATCTCCGTCGGCCGGCTGCGGGGGGTCTTCGATCCGCTGCTGGAGACGCTGCCCAGCCTCGGCACCCTGGCCGTGCTCGTGGTCGGCACGATCCGGCTGCGGCAGGGTGCGATCACCGTCACCGAACTGGTCAGCGTCGCCTTCCTCTTCACCGTGCTGGCCTTCCCGGTGCGGGCCATCGGCTGGGTGCTGGCCGAGCTGCCCCGCAGCGTGGCCGGGTGGGACCGGGTCCGCCGGGTGCTCGACGCCACCGGCGAGATGCCCTACGGGGACGGCACCCTCGCCGACGACGCCACGCCCGCCACCCTCGCCTTCGACGGCGTCCACTTCGGCTACGAGCCCGCCGAGGCGCACCTGCCCGGGACGTCTGTGCTCGGCGAGGTCGCCTTCACCGTGCCCGCCGGGCGGACGGTGGCGCTGGTCGGGCCGACCGGCGCCGGCAAGTCCACCATCGCCTCGCTGGCGGTCCGACTGGTCGACCCGGACGCCGGCACGGTCACCCTCGACGGGGTGGACGTGCGCCGGCTCACCGCCGCGTCACTCGCCTCGACCGTCGCCCTGGTCGCCCAGGTGCCGTTCGTCTTCGACGACACCGTCCGGGCCAACATCAGCCTGGACCGGCCGGGCATCGACGACGAGGACGTCTGGGCGGCGCTGCGGCTGGCCGAGGCCGACGGTTTCGTCGCCGCCCTCCCCGACGGGCTGGACACCATGGTCGGGGAGCGGGGCACCTCGCTCTCCGGCGGCCAACGACAACGCCTCACCCTGGCCCGCGCGCTGGCCGGCCGGCCCCGGCTGCTGGTGCTCGACGACGCCACCAGCGCGGTCGACCCGCGGGTCGAGGCGGCCATCCTGGCCGGGCTGCGCGCCCCGGCACCCGGCCAGCCGGCCGCCGCGTCGATCCTGGTGGTGGCCTACCGGCGGGCCACCATCGCGCTCGCCGACGAGGTGATCTACCTGGAGCAGGGCCGGGTGCTGGCCCGGGGCACCCACACCGAGCTGCTGGCCAGCGTGCCCGGCTACGTCGACCTGGTCACCGCCTACGAGCAGGCCGAGCAGGAACGCGAACAGAACCGGACGTACGACGAGGTCGCCCCGCTGCCGTCGGGCCTGGAAATCGAGGTGGACCGGTGAGCGCGAGGAGTGCAGCGCAGCGGAGCCCCGCAGTCGCGAACGAAGGGTTGGTTCGGTGAGCGCGAGGAGTGCAGCGCAGCGGAGCCCCGCAGTCGCGAACGAAGGGTTGGTTCGGTGAGCGCGAGGAGTGCAGCGCAGCGGAGCCCCGCAGTCGCGAACGAAGGGTCGACGCCGGTGAGCGCGAATGTGGGTGGCGGGGACGAGCGGGTCGAGGGGACCTGGCAGACGTTGCGCCGGGGGCTGGCGCTCTCGCCCGAGCTGCGTACCGGACTGGCCGGCACGATCGCCCTGGCGTTGGTCTACATGGTCGGCCGGGTGGCGGTCCCGGTCGCCGTGCAACGCGGCATCGACCAGGGGATCGCCGTACCCGGTGGTCCGGACCTTGGGGTGATCGTCACGGTGGTCACCGCCACCACGGCGGTGCTGGTGGTCACCACCGCCTGCGGGTACCTGATGATGCGGCGGCTGTTCACGGTCAGCGAGACCGCGCTGGCCAACGTCCGGACCAGGGCGTTCCGGCACGTGCACGACCTGTCGATGCTGCACCAGCAGTCCGAGCGGCGCGGTTCGCTGGTCTCCCGGGTGACCAGCGACGTCGACCAGATCACCCATTTCCTCCAGTGGGGCGGGGTCATCCTCCTGGTCAACCTGGGCCAGCTCGCGGTCACCACGGCGGTGATGCTCGCGTACTCCTGGCAGTTGACGCTGGTGGTGCTCGTCGCGTTCACCCCGGCGGTGCTGATGATCCGGCTGCTGCAGCGCCGGTTGGCCGGGGCGTACGGGGTGGTCCGGCAGCGGATGGGCACCCTGCTCGGCACGATCGCCGAGAGCGTGGTGGGTGCGCCGGTGATCCGGGCGTACGGGGTGTCCGGGCGGACGGCCCGCCGGCTGGACGAGGCGATCGACGGGCAGCGGGTGGCCCAGCAGCGGGCGATCCGGATCAGCATCATGGGCAGCTCGGTGGGGGAGTTGGCGGCCGGGGTGGCACTGGCCGGGGTGGTGGTGGTCGGGGTGTCGCTCGGAGTGGACCGGACGCTGTCCGTCGGCCAGCTCACCGCCTTCCTGTTCCTGGTCACCCTCTTCATCCAGCCGGTGCAGATCGCCACCGAGGTGCTCAACGAGGCGCAGAACGCCATTGCCGGCTGGCGGCGGGTGCTCGACGTGCTCGACATCGCGCCGGACGTGGCCGACCCGGGCGAGCAGGGCCGGGAGCTGCCGGCCGGGCCGTTGGACATCCGCTTCGCCGGGGTGACGTTCGCCTATCCGGGCGGGCCGCCGGTGCTGCACGGCGTCACCCTGGACATCGCGGCGAAGAGCCGGGTGGCGGTGGTCGGCGAGACCGGCAGCGGCAAGACCACCTTCGCCAAGCTGCTCACCCGGCTGATGGACCCGACGCAGGGGCGGGTGCTGCTGTCCGGGGTGCCGCTGGACGAGGTGCGGTTCGACTCGTTGCGGTCCCGGGTGGTGATGGTGCCGCAGGACGGGTTCCTGTTCGACGCCACGGTCGGGGAGAACGTCCGCTTCGCCCGCCCCGAGCTGACCGACGCGCAGCTCACCGCCGCGTTCACCGAGCTGGGGCTGGCCGACTGGTTGGACGGTCTGCCGGCGGGTCTGGCCACTGCGGTGGGGGAGCGGGGGGAGGCGTTGAGCGTCGGGGAGCGGCAGCTGGTGGCGCTGGCCCGGGCGTACGTGGCGGATCCGGATCTGCTGGTGCTGGACGAGGCGACGAGCGCCGTCGACCCGGCCACCGAGGTACGCCTGCAACGCACCCTGGACGCGGTGACCCGGGGTCGTACCACGCTGGCCATCGCGCATCGCCTCTCCACCGCGCAGGCCGCCGACGAGGTGGTGGTGGTGGACCGGGGTCGGATCGTGCAGCGCGGCCCGCACGAGGAACTGCTCCGTGACCCCGACTCGGTCTACGGCCTGCTCTACGCCTCCTGGTTGGAACAGACCCGCTGACCGGCCGGCACCAGACACCGCCCTGCCCACCTGCTGTGGACGCTTCGGCTGGCTGGCTGGCTGGCTGGCTGGCTGGTTGGCCAGGCCCGTTGACGTCCGGCGCGGCGCCGGTGACGGGCGACCGGCCGCCGGGTCCGTGTCGCTGAGCAGCGTGTCCCTGCGGAACCGGCGGTCGGTGGACGTGGTCGCCCGGGTGCTCTACGCTGCGGGTTAGGTAAGGCTAACCTTTATCGGAGGTGCCCGGTGGCCCCGACCCCTGCTGAGCTGATCCGTACCCTGGTGGCCGGTCGGCTGCCCGGCCTGGTGCATCTCGCCCACCGCCCCGGGCCGTTCCACGTCCGGCACGCCACCGACGTGGAAGGGCGGGTGCTGCTGCTCGTCCCGGTCTTCAGCGACCTGGCCGCCGAGCTGGACCCGGGGGTCGCCCGGGACGTCGCCGTGGTGCTCGACGTGCTCGATCTGCCTCCGGCCGCCGGAGCACCCTCGGCCGGCCGGGCCTGGGTCTCCGGCTGGGCGGTGCCACTGGACGGCGAGTCGGCCCGTCGCGCCGCCGTCGACTTCGCCGCCGTGGACCCGACCGGCGACCTGCTCGACGTGGGGAGCCGCTTCCGGCTGCACCGCTTCGAGGTGGTCGAGGCCCGGCTGGAGACCGCCGGTGTGGTGCACCGGGTCGATCCCGGCGAGTACGCCGCCGCCGAGCCGGACCCGCTGCACGCCGACGAGGCCGCGCTGCTGGCCGATCTCGCCAACCACCACGGGCCGGAGACGGTCGCGTACCTGCGCGGTCGGCTCCGGCTGACCGGCGACGAACCCCGGGTGGTACGCCTGGACCGCTACGGCCTGGTCGTGGCGTACGGCCGACCCGGCGACCGCCGCCGCACCCGCCTGCCGTTCCCCCACCCGGTCACCGACCCGGCGGACCTGCCCCACCTCCTGCACCCCCTGCTCCACCTCCCCACCCCCGCCCACCCCCACCCCTGACCCCCCCCTCTGCCCCCGCCCCCCGGCCCCCGCCCGCTGCCCCGGTGATCAAGAGGTTTGCGTCATGCCGGGCGGCTTTCGTGACATAAACCTCTTGATCACCGGGGCGGGGCATCACCGGGGCGGGGCATCACCGGGGCGGGGCGCCGGGGCGGGGTTAGGGGAGAGGGGCGGTGAGGTAGCGGTGGATGGTGGGGCCGAGGGTTGCGGCCAGGGTGTCGGGGGTGGCGGAGGCGACCGGTTCGAGGCGGATGACGTAGCGCATCATGGCCAGGCCGATCATCTGGGTGGCGACCAGGGCGCCGCGCAGCGGCCGTTCCGCCGGGTCGAGGTCGAGCTGGTCGAGCACCCGGCGCAGCACCTGGGTGGTCAGGAACTCGCGCATCAGCCGGGCCGTCCACTCGTTGTTGCTCGCCGAGCGGAGCAGCGCCACCGCCGCCCCGCCGGCCGGCGAGTCCCACACCCCGAGGAACGTGCGGACCAGCCGTTCCCCGATCCCGTCCGGGTCGCCGGCCAGCACGGCGGGCAGCAGCGCGGCCGGGTCGACCGGGATGTCGACGGTGGCCCGGAACAGCTCCTCCTTGCTGCCGAAGTAGTGGTGGACCAGGGCCGGATCGACCCCGGCGGCGGTGGCGACCTGCCGGATCGAGGCCGCGTCGAAACCGCGTTCGGCGAACGCCGACCGGGCGGCGGTGAGGATCGCCTCCCGGGTGTCCTGGTTGCCGGGGCGGCGGCCGGTGCGTCGGGTCACCGGGCTCACCCGCTGCGCCGGCGCAGGGTCGCCGCCGCCAGCACCAGGGCCACCACCGCCGCGCCGGCCACGATCGACACGTCGCGCCACATCAGGCCGGTCGGTGTGGAGTGCGCGCCGACCTCCTGGAGCGCCTCCACCGCGTACGACAGGGGCAGCGCGTCGCTGACCGTCTGGAGCCAGCCGGCCATCTGGTCGCGCGGCACGAACAGCCCGCACAGCAGCAGTTGCGGGGCGACCACGACCGGCATGAACTGCACCGCCTGGAACTCGGTGCGGGCGAAGGCGCTGCACAGCAGCCCCAGCGCGACGGCCAGCACCGCGTTGACCGCGGCGATCAGCACGACCAGCGCGGCGGACCCGGCGGTGGTCAGCCCGAGCAGCCGGTACGCCGCGGCGGCGGCGACGGTCGACTGGACCACCCCGGCCAGCCCGAACGCGATGCCGTAGCCGAAGAGCAGGTCGAGCTTGCCCAGCGGGGTGGTGAGCAGCCGTTCCAGCGTCCCGCTGGTGCGTTCCCGGAGCATCGCGATGCTGGTCACCAGGAACATGATGATGAACGGGAAGAAGCCCAGCATCACCAGGGCCACCCGGTCGAAGGGCGACGGTCGCCCGGGCGGGGCGGGCTGGTCGGCGTACATGTAGTAGACCAGGGTGAGCAGCACCGTCGGCACCACCACCAGCAGCGCCACCGTACGCCGGTCGTGCCGCAGTTGACGCAGGATGCGCCCGGTGGTGGCGGCCAGGATCGTCGGGTTCACGCCGCCTCCCCGATGTCCGCCGGGCCGGCCTCGCCGGCCCGGATGAGGCGCAGGAACGCCTCTTCCAGGTCGTCCACCCCGGTCGCGGCGCGGACGGCGTCGGGGGTGTCGTCGGCGATCAGCCGGCCGTGGCGGATCAGCAGCAGCCGGTCGCAGCGGGCCGCCTCGTCCATCACGTGGCTGGACACCAGCAGGGTGGTCCCGGCGGCGGCCAGGGCGTGGAACCGGGCCCACAGGTCGGCCCGTAGCACCGGGTCCTGCCCGACGGTGGGCTCGTCGAGGACGACCAGTTCCGGTTCGCCGACCAGCGCGCAGGCCAGTGAGGCCCGGCTGCGTTGCCCGCCGGAGAGGGTGCCGACCAGTTGGCCGGCGGCGGCGGCCAGGCCGACGTCGGTGACCGCCGCGTCGGCGTCGGCGACGGTACGCCCCTGGAGGGCGGCGAAGTAGCGGGCGTTCTCCCGGACCGTCAGGTCGACGTAGACGCTGGGGGCCTGGGTCAGGTAGCCGACCCGGCGGCGCAGCTCGGCCGCACCGGCCGGTCGACCCAGCACGGTGACCGTGCCCGAGTTGATCGTCTGCACCCCGACCACGGCCCGCATCAGGGTGGTCTTGCCGCTGCCGCTCGGGCCGAGCAGCCCGGTGACCGCGCCGCGCGGCACCGTGCAGCCGATGCCGTCCAGCACCCGTCGTCGACCCCGGTCGACGACCAGGTCGCGGACGGCGATGGCGTCGTCCATCGCGCCTCCCAAAACTCATCGTATGTTGAAATCAACGCTAGATGAATTACCCGGTGTGGCGCAACGGTTGACTTCGAGCACGCTCGAACTGAGAACCTGGGGCACGTGGACATCAGCACGCGGGAGAGAGTCCTGTCGGTCGGCGAGGCGGCGGCCCGGGTCGGCCTGACCACCTACACACTGCGCTGGTACGAACAGGAAGGGCTGGTCGCCCCGGTCGGCCGCGACTCGGCCGGCCGCCGCCGCTACACCGAGGCCGACCTGAACTGGCTGATGCTGCTCACCCGGCTGCGCCGCACCGGGATGCCCGTGCGTGACATGCGCCGGTACGCCGAGCTGGCCCGCCAGGGCGACCGGACGCGGGCCGCCCGACGGGCGCTGTTCGAAGCCCACCGGGTCCGGGTACTGACCCGGATGGCCGAACTGGAGGAGGACCTCAAGGTGCTCAACTACAAGATCGAAATCTACCGTTGCGCGGAGGAGGGGCGATGATCCGTCGACAGCTGGGGGCCGACGGTCCGGAGGTCTCCGCGATCGGCCTGGGCTGCATGGGGATGAGCTTCGCCTACGGCGGGCCGGACGACGCGGAGTCGACGCGCACCCTGCACCGCGCCCTCGACCTGGGGGTGAACCACCTCGACACCGCCGACATGTACGGCTTCGGCGCCAACGAGCGGCTGCTCGCCCCGGTGGTGCGGGCCCGCCGCGACGAGGTCTTCCTGGCCACCAAGTTCGGCAACCGACGCACCCCCGACGGCTCCGGGGTCCGCGTCGACAGCAGCGCGGCCTGGGCCCGGGAGGCCTGTGACGCCTCCCTCGGGCGGCTCGGGGTCGACACCATCGACCTGTACTACCTGCACCGCCGTGACCCGGGTACCCCGATCGAGGAGACCGTCACGGCGATGGCCGAGCTGGTCGAGGCGGGCAAGGTGCGCCGGCTCGGCCTGTCCGAGGTCAGCCCGGCGACCCTGCGCACGGCCCACGCGGTGCACCCGATCTCGGCCGTGCAGATGGAGTACTCCCTGTTCACCCGGGACGTCGAGGGGGAGATGCTGGACACCTGCCGGGAGTTGGGGGTGGCCCTGGTGGCGTACTCACCCGTCGGGCGAGGGCTGCTCACCGGGGCGATCACCGGGCGGGACCAGCTCGCCGAGGGTGACTGGCGGGCGGCGGCTCCCCGCTTCGCGGCGGAGAGCCTCGACGCCAACCTGCGCCTGGTGGCCGCCGTCCGGGCGGTGGCCGACGAGATCGGCTGCACGCCGGCCCAGGCCGCCCTGGCCTGGCTGCTCGCCCAGGGCCCGGACGTGCTCCCGATCCCGGGCACCAAGCGGGTCCGCTACCTGGAGGAGAACACCGCCGCCGCCGACCTGCGGCTCACCGCCGCCCAACAGGCCCGGTTGCGGGAGGCGGTCCCCGCCGACGCGGTGGCCGGCGAGCGGTATGCGGCAGCCGGGATGCGGACGGTCGGCCACTGACCTGCGCCGGTCGCCTCTCTCGCCGCGAACGGCCCGATCCGGTCACCTCGGCCGGTGTCCGGATCGGGCCGCGCGCTCAGGCGACCGTCAGCACCTGCGGCCCTACCATCGGATCGGGCGCTAGCCTTATTACCGGTCTTTAGCCCCGACCCGGGCTTCAGCCTTCGGACCGGGCGCTAGCCTTCTGACCGGACAGGATGTCCGCCTTCGGGCATTGCGGACCTGATCGGACGTACGGCACGATGGCGCGGTGGATCACGCTCCGTTGCCGGAGGCCGCCTTCCTGGCCGACTGGACCGACCGGTTACGGGCCTCCGCCGAGCGTCCGGTGGTCGGGATTCTGCTGCGCGGCAGCCATGCCCGGTCAGCCGCCACCGCCTACAGTGACGTCGACCTCGACGTCCTGGTCACCGCGACCGGCCGGCCCGTCCCGGCGGATCCGTCGGACCCGGCACCGCTGTCGGACCTGTCACTGCCGTCGGACCCGGCACCGCTGGCGGACCCGGCGTCCCCGCCCGGTGCGGGGGCCCTGTCGCGCCGAGCCGCTGCGCCGGGGCCGCCGGAGCGGGTCGGTCCCGCGCCGGTCCCGCGTCGGGCCGGTCCGCCGGCCGCACCGGGCCCGACCGGTCCGGCCCGGCAGACGACCCCGGTCGACGCCGACCGCGCCGGTCCGGGTGGCACGGGCCGGCCGGCCGAGACGCCGTACGACACCCGTCGCGCCTACCTGACCGAGGTCGACGGGCGGATCGTGCACGTCTCGGTGGCCGCGCGGGACGTCCGCACCTGGGTCGACCGGCTGGGCGAACCCGCCGACTGGGCGTTCGGGCTGCCGGTGACCACCCCCACCCGGTTGCTCTGGGCCGACCCGACCTGGCGTCGCCGGATCGACCTGCCCGTGCTCTGCCAGCCCGCCGACCAGCCCCGGCTGGAGGAGCTGGTCGCCACCCTCGGCAAGGTGGCCGGGGCGCTGGCCGCCGACGACCCGCTCGGTGTCCGGCTGGCCGCCGCCGACCTGGCCCGGCTCTGCCCGTGCGTGCTGCGCCCGGCCAACCCGGGGGTGCGGGTGGTGTCCCGCCGGGCCGCCTTCGCCGCCGCCCTGGACCTGCCGGTCGCGCCGCCGGGCTACCGCGATGACATGCTGCGCTGCCTGGGGGTACGCCCCGCTGCCGTCGCCGAGGTCGGCGTCGCCGCGGCCCGCCTGGTGGCCGGGGTGCTCCCGCTGGTCCGCCCGTACGCCGACCGGATCGCCGAGACGGCCGGCCCGGACCTCGCCCTGGCGCTGCACGATGGCCGGCTGGACCGCTACGTCGCCCAGTTGTCCCGGGCGGTCGGGGACGGGGCGCAGGTGCCCGCACCGCGTGCGGGACAATCGGGAACTGTGCCCGTACCTGACTCTGCCCCCAACGACGGCGGACCCGCCGCCGCGGCCCGCCCGTCCCGTCTCGACCCGGCCATCGCCGCCCGGCTGCGCCGCACCCCGGACGGCCTGGTGGCCGCAGTCGTGCGCCAGCACGACACCGGCGAGGTGCTGATGGTCGCCTGGATGGACGACGAGGCGCTGCACCGCACCCTCACCACCGGCCGGGCCACCTACTGGTCGCGCAGCCGGCAGGAGTACTGGGTCAAGGGCGCCACCTCCGGCCACCACCAGTACGTCCGTTCGGTGGCGTTGGACTGCGACGGCGACGCGCTGCTGGTCGGCGTGGACCAGGTCGGCGCCGCCTGCCACACCGGCGAACACACCTGCTTCTTCACCGAACTCCCGGTCACCGGTCAGGGGGTCCAGCGATGACCGACGGTGCGCTCAGCCCGGATCTCGCGGGGTTCGTGGCGGCGGCGGCCCGGTGGCGGGTGGTGCCGGTGACCCGTCGGCTGCTGGCCGACGCGGAGACCCCGGTGGGGGTCTACCGCAAGCTGGCCGGCGGGCCGGGCACGTTCCTGCTGGAGTCCGCCGAGCAGGGTGTCGGTTCGGCCGGCATGGCCTGGTCGCGGTACTCGTTCATCGGGGTGCGCAGCAGCGCCACCCTGGTCGAACGGGACGGCGTCGCGCAGTGGACCGGCACCCCGCCGGCCGGCGTGCCGGTCTCCGGCGACCCGGTGCACGTGCTGCGGGAGACCGTCGAGGCGCTCGCCGGTGGCACCCCGGACCCGGCGGCCGGCCTGCCACCGCTGACCGGTGGCATGGTCGGCTACCTGGGGTACGACCTGATCCGCCGGTTCGAGCGGTTGCCCGAGCTGACCGAGGACGACCTCGGGGTGCCGGAGTTGGGCATGATGCTCGCCACCGACCTGGTGGTGCTGGACCACTACGACGGGTCGGCGATCCTGGTCGCCAACGCGGTGCTGCCACCGCTTACCGACCCGGACCGGGCCGACCGGGTCACCGCCGCCTACCACCACGCGGTGGGGCGGCTCGACGCGATGACCACCGCGTTGTCCCGACCGATTCCGCCCATGATCTCGACGGTGGGTCGGCCACCGGCCGGCGACGTGGTCAGCCGCACCCCGGACGGCGGCTACCCGAAGGCGGTCGAGGCGGCCAAGGAGGCGATCCGGGCCGGCGAGTGCTTCCAGATCGTGCTGGCCCAACGCTTCGAGCGGGCCACCGACGCCGACCCGCTGGACGTCTACCGGGTGCTGCGGACGACCAACCCGAGCCCGTACATGTACCTGCTGCGCTTCGACGGGTTCGACATCGTCGGCTCGTCCCCGGAGGCGCACCTCAAGGTCAACGCCGACGCCGAGGGGCAGCGGCGGGCGATGTTGCACCCGATCGCCGGCACCCGGCCGCGCGGGTCCACCCCGGTCGCCGACGCCCGGCTCGCCACCGAGCTGCTGGCCGACCCGAAGGAACGCGCCGAGCACGTGATGCTTGTCGACCTGGGCCGCAACGACCTGGGCCGGGTCTGCCAGCCGGGCACCGTGCAGGTGCCGGAGTTCGCCACCATCGAGCGGTACAGCCACGTGATGCACATCGTCTCCACGGTGGTGGGCACCCTGCGCGAGGACCGGACGGCCTTCGACGCGCTGGCCGCGACCTTCCCGGCCGGCACCCTGTCCGGGGCCCCGAAGGTCCGCGCCATGGAGATCATCGAAGGGTTGGAGCCGGTGCGCCGAGGGCTCTACGGCGGCACCGTGGGCTACTTCGGGTTCGGCGGCGACCTCGACATGGCGATCGCGATCCGGACCGCGCTGATCCGCGACGGCCGGGCGTACGTGCAGGCCGGGGCGGGGGTGGTGGCCGATTCCGATCCGGCCGCCGAGGACCAGGAGACCCGGAACAAGGCCGCCGCCGTGCTGGCTGCCATCGCCGCCGCCGAGACCCTGCGACCGGCCCGGTGAGCGGCACCGCCTCCGACGGCCCGGCTGTCCCGGACGGTCCGGCGGCCTCCGGTGGTCCGGCGGCCTCCGGTGGTTCGGCGGCCTCCGGGCGGCGTGAGCTGACGTACGCCGTGCTGCTCTGCCTGGCGGGGGCGGGCCTGGCCACCTGGACGGCGACCCGCACCTGGTCGGTGGAGGTGCTCGCCCGGGGGGCGTTGCCGCCGGCCCGGCAGGACCGCTCCGGGGCGGACCTGCTGCCCTGGCTGTCCGCGTTGGCGCTGGTCGCGTTGGCCGGTGGCGGTGCGGTGCTGGCCACCCGGGGGCGGCTGCGGCGGCTGCTGGGTGGTTTCGTCGCCCTGCTCGGCCTGGCCGTGGCGGCCGGTGGCGGTTACGGGCTGGCCGCCGACCCGGGGGCTGAGGCGCACCGGCAGTGGCCGGCGCTCTGCCTGCTCGGTGGCCTGGTGGCGGCCGGAGGCGGGTTGCTCACCGCGCTGCGCGGCGCGGGTTGGCCGACGATGGGTGCCCGCTACGAGCGGACGGCGCGCGCCACCGGGCCGGACCGGCCCGACGGTCGGCCGATCGCCGAGGGGGGCAACCGGGCGGCGTGGGACGCGCTCGACCGGGGTGAGGACCCGACGGTCAGCTGACCGGCTGCGGCGCGCGGGTGGCGCGCTGGTCCCGAACGGCCCGCCGGTCCTGACCCGGGTGCCGGTCCCGGGCCGCGGCCCGGGTGGCGGCCAGCTCGGCGACCAGGCGGTCCAGCTCGGCGCGCTGGTCGGCGCGCGCCCGGTCGGCGCAGACCGCCTCCCAGGCGTTGCCCCGGGCGGTGCGTACCCGCCCCTCGCCCGCGACGACCCGTTCCAGGGTGTGCACCACCTCGACGGCCAGCGAGGCGACGGTTCGGGAGATGGTGGTGAGTCCGATGCCGGCGTTCGGCCCCGCAGTGCTCATAGATCACCCCGCACGATGAGATCCGATGGTGGGCAGGCGCATGGTCGAGTCTGCCCGAAACCGATGCTGCCCGGTTCACGTTTCGCCCTGGTGACGGGCCGGTCAACGGCCCCCACCTGCACCGGGCGGAGATCCTTGAGTTTCGTCACAGCCGCCCCGACCGGGCCGAGCTGCGCGGTGCGCCGGAACGTGATCTCATAACGCATATGGGCGTCTATCGATGGTCCGGGCGGCTCCGGACGACGGATGTCGATGACACCCGCCGACGGGTACGGTGGCGCTGTGTGACATTCCGTTCACCGGAGGTCCGGCATCATGCCACAGCCCATCTCGTGAGGAGCGCCATACCCCCGGCACTTGTCGCCAGGTGGCGCCCCCTAGCATCGGCCCATGACACCCGGAGAGGGGAGTCCGTTGGTGACTGCTGAGCATGCGCACGCAGAGGGGGACGGGGCCGGTTCGGCGGCGTCCGCAAGCGTGCTCGACGAGATCCTGGCCGGCGTCCGCGAGGATGTGGCGCGACGGCAGGAGCAGCTTCCGCTGGAGCGGTTGCGCGAACTGGCCGCCGCCGCGCCGCCGCCGCTGGACGCGTACGCGGCCCTGCGTAAGCCCGGCGTGGCCGTGATCGCCGAGGTGAAGCGTTCCTCACCGAGCCGGGGCCGACTGGCCGAGATCGCCGACCCGGCCGAGCTGGCCGGCGAGTACGCCTCGGGTGGTGCCCGGGCGATCAGTGTGCTGACCGAGGGGCGCTGGTTCGGTGGCTCACTCGACGACCTGGCTGCGGTGCGGGCGGCGGTGCAGGTGCCGGTCCTGCGTAAGGACTTCGTGGTCTCCAGCTACCAGGTGCACGAGGCCCGGGCGCACGGTGCCGACCTGGTGCTGCTGATCGTCGCCGCGCTGGAGCAGAACGCCCTGGTCGGGTTGCTGGAGCGGATCGAGTCGCTCGGCATGTGCGCGCTGGTCGAGGTGCACACCGAGGAGGAGGCCGACCGGGCCCTGGAGGCCGGCGCGCAGGTGATCGGGGTCAACGCCCGTGACCTGCGTACCCTGGAGGTCGACCGGTCGGTGTTCGAACGGATCGCCCCCGGCCTGCCGAGCAGCGTCGTCAAGATCGCCGAGTCCGGCGTGCGCGGTCCGCACGACCTGATCCGGTACGCCTCGGCCGGCGCCGACGCCGTCCTGGTGGGCGAGGGGCTGGTCACCCAGAAGAGCCCCCGTGAGGCGGTCGCCGAGCTGGTCAACGCCGGGAACCACCCGGCCACGCCCCGCCCGGCGCGCTGACCCGACGGGCAGATCTGCGCAGCGAGAGGACATCGCGATGAGCGAGCGCGAGCGATTCGTCACCGGCGACGCGACGGGGCGTCGGCGCGCGGACGGCCGGGGAGCGACGGCATGAGCGCCGACGTGACGACCCCGGCCGGCCAGTTTCCCGACTCCGCCGGTCACTTCGGCCGGTTCGGCGGCCGGTTCGTCCCCGAGGCGCTGGTCGCGGCGCTCGACGAGCTGGACGCCGCGTACCGCAAGGCGATGACCGACGAGGAGTTCCTCGCCGAGTTCGCGGCCCTGCTGCGCGACTACGCCGGCACCCCCTCGCTGCTCTACCCCGCCGGGCGGTTCTCCGCCAAGATCGGTGCCCGGGTCCTGCTCAAGCGGGAGGACCTCAACCACACCGGCGCGCACAAGGTGCGCAACGTGCTGGGCCAGGCGCTGCTCACCCGGCGGATGGGCAAGCGGCGGGTGATCGCCGAGACCGGCGCCGGCCAGCACGGGGTGGCCACCGCCACCGCCGCCGCGCTGTTCGACCTCGACTGTGTGGTCTACATGGGCGAGGTGGACACCGAGCGGCAGGCGCTCAACGTGGCCCGGATGCGGATGCTGGGGGCCACCGTGATCCCGGTGACCACCGGTTCGCGCACCCTCAAGGACGCGATGAACGAGGCGATGCGGGACTGGGTCGCCAACGTCGACGACACCCACTACCTGATCGGCACCGCCGCCGGTCCGCACCCCTTCCCGGAGATGGTCCGGGACTTCGTGCGCGGCATCGGTGACGAGGCCCGTCAGCAGTGCCTCGACCTGACCGGTGGGCTGCCGGACGCCGTGCTCGCCTGCGTCGGCGGCGGCTCCAACGCGCTGGGCATCTTCCACGCCTTCGTGCCCGACACCGACGTGCGGCTGTACGGCTTCGAGGCCGGTGGCGACGGCGTGGACACCGACCGGCACGCCGCCAGCATCACCGGCGGCACCCCCGGGGTGCTGCACGGCGCCCGCACGTACGTGCTGCAGAACGCCGACGGCCAGACCGTCGAGTCGCACTCGATCTCCGCCGGCCTGGACTACCCCGGGGTCGGCCCGGAGCACGCGTGGCTGCACGACAGCGGCCGGGCCCGCTACCAGCCGGTGACCGACCGGGAGGCGATGGCCGCGTTCGAGCTGCTCTGCCGCACCGAGGGGATCATCCCGGCGATCGAGAGCGCGCACGCCCTCGCCGGCGCGGTGCAGATCGCCCCGCAGCTCGCCGCCGAGCTGGGGCGGGAACCGCTCCTCGTGGTCAACCTCTCCGGCCGGGGCGACAAGGACGTGCACACCGCCGGTGAATACTTCGGCATCCTCGACAAGGAGCAGTGAGACCGTGAGCCGGATCGGGGTGGCCTTCGACAAGGCCCGGGCCGACGGGCGGGCCGTCCTGGTCGGCTGCATGCCGGCCGGGTTCCCCACCGTCGAGGGCAGCATCGCCGCGATGACCGCGATGGTCGAGGCCGGGGTGGACGTCATCGAGGTGGAGATCCCCTACTCCGACCCGGTGATGGACGGGCCGGTGATCCAGAAGGCCAGCGACATCGCCCTGGCCGGTGGCGTCCGTACCGCCGACACGCTGCGCATCATCGAGGCGGTCGCGGCCACCGGGGCACCCGTGGTCACCATGACCTACTGGAACCCGATCGAGCAGTACGGGGTGGACGCGTTCGCCCGGGACCTGGCCGCCGCCGGGGGCACCGGCCTGATCACCCCCGACCTCATTCCCGACGAGGCCGGCGAGTGGCTGGCCGCCTCGGACGCGTACGGGCTGGACCGGACGTTCCTGGTCTCCCCGTCGTCCACGGACGCCCGGCTGCGGATGACCGTCGAGCACTGCCGGGGCTTCGTCTACGCCACCGCCATCATGGGGGTGACCGGGGCCCGGTCCCAGACCTCGGACGCCGCCCCGGTGCTGGTCTCCCGGCTGCGGGAGGTCACCGAGCTGCCCGTCGGGGTGGGTCTCGGCGTCGGCACCGGCGCGCAGGCGGCCACCGTCGCCGGGTACGCCGACGGGGTGATCGTGGGTAGCGCGCTGATCCGCCGGCTGCTGGACGCCCCGGACCTCGACGCGGGGTTGGCCGCCCTGCGTACCCTCTCCGCCGAGCTGGCCGAGGGCGTCCGCAACCCGACCCGCTGAGCCCGCACCCGGCCGGCCCGTCCCACCCTGCCGTCCGTCGCCGAGGTGCGGGACGGCTCGGGTTGATCAACTCAGTGGGGGCGCGACGGCGGTGTCCGCTGCGGCGGAATGCTGCTATTTCGCCCCACGGGTGGCGTCCGTCGGGCGGCCGGCCGACGGGGTTGCAGGGTCGGGTGGCAGGTCTGACCGGACCGGGGTGCCACGGCGCGGCTGCGCAGCGGTAGCCTGTGCACCCGTGACCCACGTCTCGATGACACCCCTGGCGGCGCTGCCCAGCCCCACGACCGCCGTCTGGCAGCTCGGGCCGGTCCCGCTGCGGGCGTACGCCCTCTGCATCGTCGCCGGCATCGTGATCGCCTGTCTGGTGACGGAGCATCGGCTGCGCCAGCGTGGCGTCGCCCCCGGCGCGGTGCTCGACATCGCGGTCTGGGCGGTCCCGACCGGCATCATCGGCGCCCGGATCTACCACGTGATCACCTCACCCGAGAAATACTTCGGCACCGGCGGTGACCCCTGGAAGGCGTTCGCCATCTGGGAGGGCGGTCTCGGCATCTGGGGGGCCGTCGCCGGTGGCGCGGTCGGTGCCTGGATCGCCGCCCGGCAGCTGGGCATCCCGCTGACGGTGGTGGCCGACGCCCTCGCCCCGGGCCTGCCGCTGGCCCAGGCGGTGGGCCGGCTCGGCAACTGGTTCAACAACGAGCTGTACGGCGGGCGGACCAGCCTGCCGTGGGGCCTGGAGATCCACCGGATGGACCCGGACAATCCCGGGCACGCGCTGCGCGACGACGCCAACCAGCCCATCCTGGAGCCCGGCCTCTACCATCCGACGTTCGCCTACGAGGCGCTGTGGAACCTCGGCGTCGCCGGCCTGGTGTTCGCCCTGGACCGGCGGTTCAAGCTGGGGCGCGGCCGGGCCTTCGCGCTCTACGTGATGGGTTACACCGCCGGCCGGTTCTGGATCGAGCTGATGCGCAGCGACGAGGCGAACCGGATCCTCGGGGTCCGGCTCAACGTGTGGACCGCCGGGCTGGTCTTCCTCGGCGCGCTGATCTACTTCCTGCGGGTGCGGGGCCCCCGGGGTTACCTGATCCCGATCGACGCCCCCGCGCCGGCTCCGGTGACCGGCGGCGACGTCTCCCAGGTCGACCTGTCCCAGACCGGCAAGGGGTCCGCCGCGACGGTCGCGCCGGTGGGCTACCAGGTGGTCGACGAGGAACAGTTCACCGCGTACCGGGAGACCGGGGTACGGCCCGACGGACCCGCCGCCGACGACGCGACGGCGACCGACGACCAGCCTGAAGGCCACGACGACCAGCCTGCGGGCCACGACGATCAGCCGGCGGAGCCCGACCGGCTCAGCGGCGGTGCGGAGGCCGGGGCCGGCGGCGACCGAGCCGGCGGCGACCGGGCCGCCGGGACCGGCGTGGGCGACGACATCGACGCGTCAGCGGGGGCCGGCGGCGCGGGTGGCCGGCCCGCCGACCGGGACAACTGAGCGGGCCCGGCATGCGCAGCGCGGTGGTGGTCGGCGCCGGGCTCGGCGGACTGTCGGTGGCCGGCGCGCTGGCCCGCTCCGGCTGGCAGGTCACCCTGCTGGAACGGGCCGACCGGGTCCGCCCGGAACCCACCGCCGTGGTGCTCTGGCCCAACGGGGTACGCGCGTTGCGGGTACTCGGCCTCGGCGCCGGCCTGGACGCCATCGCCACCCCGCTGCCCGACGGCGGTATCCGCCGCCCCGACGGTCACTGGCTGGCGCAGCCCCGGCCCACCCCGGCCGACCGGATGCCGGTGGTGGTGCACCGGGAGGATCTGCACGACGCCCTGATCGCCGGCCTCGGGGACCGGGTCGAGCTGCGGACCGGGGTCGTGGTGGACAGCGTCCGGGCCAACCCCGACGAGCGGCCCGGGGTCGGGCTGAACGGGCAGTTCGTCGAGGCGGACCTGGTGGTCGCCGCCGACGGCACGGACAGCGTGCTGCGCCGTCAGCTCGCCCCCGAGGCCAGCGTGGTCAGTTCCGGCTGCGCCGCCTGGCGGGCGGTGATCCCCTGGTACCGGGTGCCGGTGCCGGCCGACCAGCCGGTCGGTGGCGAGGTGCTGGGCGCCGGTTACCGGTTCGTGGCGGCCTCGCTCGGCGAGCGGGGGTCCTCCGGCGCGTCCCGTCGAGGTGGCGTCTACTGGGTGGCCACCGCCGCCGGTGCGCCCCGCCCGGAGTCCCCGCAGACCCAGCTCGCCCTGCTCAAGCGGTGGTACGCGGGCTGGCCCGCCCCGATCGGTGACCTCCTGGCGGCCACCGAACCCGACGACCTGGTGCAGCAGGAGGTGCGTGAATTGCGTCCGCTGCCCCGGGCGTACGGCTTCCCCGCCGGGCCGGGCGGGGTGGTGCTGCTCGGCGACGCCGCCCACGCCATGCCACCGCACCTGGGACAGGGCGCCTGCCTGGCCTTCGAGGACGCGGCCACCCTGTCGTCGCTGCTGCGCGAGTCCCGGTTGCCCGACGCCGTGCTGGCGTACGACCGGTTGCGCCGTCCCCGGGCGGCCACCGTGGTCCGGCAGACCCGCCGGATGTCGGCGGTGCTCCAGACCCGGGGCCGGCTGGCCCTGCGCGCCCGCGACGCGGCCCTCGGCACGATCAGCCCCCGCCTGCTCTCCGGTGCCGCCGCCGCAGCCGCCGCCTGGCGCCCCCCACCCACCCCCTGACCCACCCCCACCCCCACCCCCAACCCGCCCCGCACGGCCGTCCCCGGGCCGGTGATCAAGAGGTTTGCGTCATGCGCGGCCCATTTCATGACGCAAACCTCTTGATCACCGAGCCGAGCCGAGCCGGGGCGAGCCGGGGCGGGGCGAGCCGGGGCGGGGCGGGGGAGGGACAGGGGTGGGGGTTAGAGGAGGGCGGTGGGTTCGGCTATGCAGGCGGTGCCGATGCGGCGGAAGCCGACGCGCAGGTAGATGCGGGCGACGTCCTCGCTGCCGGCGGAGAGGAAGACCAGGTCGGTGCCGGCGGCGCGCAGGGTGCGGGCCAGGGTGGCGGTGACCGCGGCGGCGAGCCCCCGGCGGCGGGCGGCCGGCAGGGTGGCGACCCCGGCGATCTCGGCGACGTCGTCGACCCGCATCGCCATCCCGCTGGCCAACGCGCCGTCGTCAGGCGTCCAGGCGACCGCCGACAGTCGCCGGCCGGCGGCGATCGCGGCCCGCTCCTCGTCGAGGGCGGCCACGTCCAGCTCGGTCATCGCGGCGTCCCGTTCGGCCGGGCCGGCGGCGCCGGTGGCGGTGCCGGCGGCGGAGAAACCGACCGCGGCGACCGCGCGGCGGGCCGCCACGTCGAGCGCGAAGCCGGGCGCGTCCGGGTCCAGCACCCGTACCGGTACGTCGGTGAGCGTCGCCGGGTCGGGCGGGGTCACCTGCGGGTCGAGCACCATCAGCGGGGCCTCCAGCACGCTCAGGCCGGCGGCCCGGGCGGTGGTGAGCAGGTCCGGGGTGGTCTCGTGCACCCACTCGAACGCCTCGGGCAGGCCCAGCTCACGCTGCCGTTCCCGGACGGTGTGCAGGTCGGCCAGCGACGGTGGCGCGGTGGCGTCGAGGCGGGGGCGGGCGTAGAACGGCCAACCGACCCCGTTCCGGGCGAACAGCACCAGGCCGCCGTGTTCCTCGGCGCGGGCGGCGTCCCGGGGCACCGCGTCATAGAAGCGTTCCAACCGGTCGAACAGGTCGCGATGCGCAGGATCCACCGCGCGAGACTACACGTCCCAGAGTCTGGAAGGTGTGATCAATCCGCACTGGCCCTGCCCGGGTCGCCCTAACGTAGACTCAACAGACCGCCCAGGGCCGACGTCGTCCCGACCATGAAACAACCTGAGTGACGACAGGAGACCCGGTGGCCCTTCCGTACCCGCACAGCCCGCAGCCGGTCCCTTCCGCGACCGGTCTGTACGACCCGGCGCACGAGCACGACGCGTGCGGGGTGGCCTTCGTGGCCGACCTCCACGGGCGGCGCTCCCATGCGGTGGTGGCGAACGGCCTCGGTGCGCTCTGCCGGCTCGACCATCGTGGCGCCCGGGGCGCCGAGCAGAACACCGGCGACGGCGCGGGCATCATGATCCAGGTGCCGGACGCGTTCCTGCGCGCGGTGGTGGACTTCCCCCTGCCCCCCGCCGGCCAGTACGCCACCGGTCTGGTCTTTCTCCCCGACGACGACGGCGGTGAGGCCCGCGCCCGTCAGGTGGTGGAGAAGTACGCCCTCGTCGAGGGGGCCGAGGTGCTCGGCTGGCGCGACGTGCCGACCGACCCGAGCGGGCTCGGTGAGACGGCGTTGGCGGCGATGCCCCGGATCCGGCAGCTCTTCCTGGCCGCGCACCGGCTCACCGACACCCCGGCGGGTCCGGCCGGTTCCCCGCTGTCCGGCATCGACCTGGACCGGGTGGCGTTCTGCGTGCGTAAGCAGGCCGAGCGGGAGACCGCCGAGCGGGGGGTGACCGCCTACTTCCCGTCGTTGTCGGCGCGGACGATGACCTGGAAGGGCATGCTCACCCCCGACCAGCTGCCGGAGTATTTCCCGGAGCTGACCGACGAGCGGGTCGACAGCGCGATCGCGTTGGTGCACTCCCGGTTCTCCACCAACACCTTCCCGTCCTGGCCGTTGGCCCACCCGTACCGGTTCATCGCGCACAACGGCGAGATCAACACGATCCGCGGCAACCGGAACTGGATGCAGGCCCGCGAGGCGCTGCTGCGCAGCCCGCACCTGCCCGGCAACATCCGCCGGGTGTTCCCGGTGTGCACTCCGGCCGCTTCCGACTCGGCCAACTTCGACGAGGTGCTGGAGTTGCTGCACCTGGCCGGCCGGAGCCTGCCGCACGCGGTGCTGATGATGATCCCGGAGGCGTGGGAGAACGACCCGGCGATGCGCCCGGACAAGCGCGCGTTCTACCGGTTCCATGCCAGCCTGATGGAGCCGTGGGACGGGCCGGCGTCGGTCGCCTTCACCGACGGTGAGATCGTCGGGGCGGTGCTGGACCGCAACGGCCTGCGGCCGGGGCGCTGGTGGCGGACCGCCGACGGGCTGGTGGTGCTGGGCAGCGAGGCGGGCGTGCTCGACCTCGACCCGGCCACGGTGGTCGCCAAGGGCCGCCTCCAGCCGGGCCGGATGTTCCTGGTGGACACGGTCAACGGCCGGATCGTCTCGGACGACGAGATCAAGACCGAGTTGGCCGCCGCCCAGCCGTACGACGAGTGGCTGCACGCCGGCCTGATCGACCTCGGTGACCTGCCCGCCCGGGAGCACGTGGTCTACACCCACGACTCGGTGCGCCGGCGGCAGCAGACCTTCGGTTACACCGAGGAGGAGCTGAAGATCCTGCTCGCCCCGATGGCCCGTACCGGGGCGGAGCCGCTGGGCTCGATGGGCACCGACACCCCGATCGCGCCGCTGTCGACCCGGCCCCGGCTGCTCTACGACTACTTCCACCAGCTCTTCGCGCAGGTCACCAACCCGCCGTTGGACGCGATCCGGGAGGAGTTGGTGACCAGCCTGGCGTCGACCATCGGCCCGGAGGGCAACCTGCTGGACCCGGGGGCGGCGAGCTGCCGGCAGATCGTGCTGCCCTACCCGGTGATCGACAACGACGAGCTGGCGAAGCTGCTCGACGTCGACGAGGACGGCGACCTGCCCGGCTTCAAGGCGGTCCGGGTGTCCGGGCTCTACCGCATCCGCGACGGCGGGGCCGGCATCAAGGCCCGGCTGACCGAGATCTGCCGGCACGTCTCCGAGGCGATCGAGGACGGCGTACGCATCCTGGTGCTGTCCGACCGGGACTCCAACGCCGACCTGGCGCCGATCCCGTCGCTGCTGCTGACCGCGGCGGTGCACCAGCACCTGGTGCGGGAGCAGACCCGGACCCAGGTGGCGCTGATCGTGGAGTCCGGTGACTGCCGCGAGGTGCACCATGCGGCGGTGCTCATCGGGTACGGCGCGGCGGCGGTCAACCCCTACCTGGCCTTCGAGTCGGTGGAGGACATGATCGCCACCGGGGCCCTGGTCGGGGTGGAGCCGGCGAAGGCGGTCCGCAACTACGTCAAGGCGCTCGGCAAGGGCGTCCTCAAGATCATGTCCAAGATGGGCATCTCGACGGTGTCGTCGTACTGCGGCGCGCAGGTCTTCGAGGCCGTCGGCCTGGACACCCGGCTGGTCGACCGCTACTTCCGGGGCACCCCCAGCACCATCGGCGGGATCGGGCTGGCCGGGATCCACACCGAGGTCGCCGCCCGGCACGGGCAGGCCTGGCCGACGCCCGGCACCGTCGGCTCCACCCGGCTGGAGGTGGGCGGCGAGTACCAGTGGCGGCGCGAGGGCGAGCTGCACCTGTTCAACCCGGAGACGGTCTTCCTGCTCCAGCACGCCACCCGCAGCCGCCAGTACGACGTCTTCCGCCAGTACACCGCCAAGGTCGACGAGCTGGCCGCCCAGGCCGGTTCGCTGCGCGGGCTGTTCACCCTGCGGACCGGGCTGCGTCCGGCGGTGCCGATCGAGGAGGTCGAGCCGGCCACCGAGATCGTCAAGCGGTTCGCCACCGGCGCCATGTCGTACGGGTCGATCTCGGCGGAGGCGCACGAGACGCTGGCCATCGCGATGAACCGGCTCGGCGGCAAGTCCAACACCGGCGAGGGCGGCGAGGACGTCGACCGGCTGCACGACCCGGCCCGCCGCTCGGCGGTCAAGCAGATCGCCAGCGGACGCTTCGGGGTGACCAGCGAATACCTGGTCAACGCCGACGACCTCCAGATCAAGATGGCGCAGGGCGCGAAACCCGGCGAGGGTGGGCAGCTGCCCGGCAACAAGGTGTGGCCGTGGATCGCCCGCACCCGGCACGCCACCCCCGGCGTCGGCCTGATCTCCCCGCCGCCGCACCATGACATCTACTCCATCGAGGACCTCGCCCAGCTCGTGCACGACCTCAAGTGCGTCAACCCGGCCGCCCGGGTGCACGTCAAGCTGGTCAGCGAGGTCGGTGTGGGCACCGTCGCGGCCGGGGTCGCCAAGCTCAAGGCCGACGTCATCCTGATCTCCGGGCACGACGGCGGCACCGGCGCGTCCCCGCTCAACTCGCTCAAGCACGCCGGCACCCCCTGGGAGCTGGGCCTGGCCGAGGCGCAGCAGACGCTGCTGCTCAACAAGCTGCGTGACCGGGTCACCGTGCAGGTCGACGGCCAGCTCAAGACCGGCCGGGACGTGGTGGTGGCGATGCTGCTCGGCGCGGAGGAGTTCGGTTTCGCCACCGCCCCGCTGATCGTCGAGGGCTGCGTGATGATGCGGGTCTGCCACCTCGACACCTGCCCGGTCGGCATCGCCACCCAGAACCCGGTGCTGCGGGAACGCTTCACCGGCCGGCCGGAGTTCGTGGAGAACTTCTTCCTCTTCCTCGCCGAGGAGGTCCGCGGCTACCTGGCCGAGCTGGGCTTCCGCAGCATCGAAGAGGCGATCGGGCAGACCGAGGTGCTCGACATCGTACCGGCGATCGACCACTGGAAGGGCCACGGCCTCGACCTGGCCCGGGTGCTGCACACCCCGCAGCTGCCCGAGGGTGCCGCCCGGCGCGGTGTCCGCGCCCAGGACCACGGCCTGGAGCTGGCCCTGGACAACGAGCTGATCGCGCTGGCCCAACCGGCGCTGCGCGACGGCAGCCCGGTCCGGGTGGAGGTGGCGGTGCGCAACGAGCACCGTAGCGTCGGCGCGATGCTCGGCGGCGAGGTGACCCGCCGGCACGGCGGCGCCGGCCTGCCGGACGACACCGTCGAGTTCGTGCTGCGCGGCACCGCCGGGCAGTCCTTCGGCGCGTTCCTGCCGCGCGGGGTGACCCTGCGGCTGCACGGCGACGCCAACGACTACGTCGGCAAGGGGCTCTCCGGCGGCCGGATCGTGATCCGCCCGGACGCCGCCGCGCCGTTCGTCGACCCTGAGGCCACCGCCGGGCAGCGCGCCGAGGACCAGATCATCGCCGGCAACACCATCCTGTACGGTGCCACCGGCGGTGAGCTGTTCCTGCGTGGCCGGGTGGGGGAGCGCTTCGCGGTGCGTAACTCCGGTGCGGTGGCCGTCGTCGAGGGCGTCGGCGACCACGGTTGCGAGTACATGACCGGTGGCACGGTGGTGGTGCTCGGCGAGACGGGCCGTAACTTCGCCGCCGGCATGTCCGGTGGGACGGCGTACGTGCACCGGTTGGACACCGGCCGGGTCAACGCGGAACTGGTCGACCTGTCCCCGCTGCGCGACGCCGAGCGGGAGTTGCTGCACGACCTGGTGCAGCGGCACGTCGCGGAGACCGACTCGGCGGTCGGCGCGGAGTTGCTCAAGAACTGGCCGGAGGCGGTGGAGGAGTTCACCGCCGTGGTCCCCCGGGACTACCGCCGGGTTATGGAGATCATGAAGGCCGCCGAAGCCGCCGGCCGCGACGTCGACGACGCGGTCATGTCTGCGCTGACCGCGTCGGTGCCGCCCGCCGCGCGGGTGGTCGCCCAGGAGGTGGCTCGTGCCTGACCCGAATGGTTTCCTGCGTTACGAGCGGCAGTTGCCGGCCCGTCGCCCGGTGGCGGTGCGGATCACCGACTGGCGCGAGGTGTACCCGCCCGCCGGGGCCGAGCTGATCCGGGAGCAGGCCACCCGGTGCATGGACTGCGGCATCCCGTTCTGCCACGACGGCTGCCCGCTGGGCAACCGCATCCCGGACTGGAACGACCTGGTCCGCACCGGCACCTGGGACGCCGCGGTGGAGTCGCTGCACGCCACCAACAACTTCCCCGAGTTCACCGGCCGGCTCTGCCCGGCGCCCTGCGAGGCGGCCTGTGTGCTGGGTCTGGGCGGCCAGCAGCCGGTCACCATCAAGCAGGTGGAGGTGGAGATCGCCGACGCGGCGGTGGCCCGGGGCGGGCTGAACCCCCGCCCGGTGCCGGCGTCGACCGGGCGGTCGGTCGCCGTGGTCGGTTCCGGGCCCGCCGGGCTCGCCGCCGCCCAGCAACTGGCCCGCGCCGGTCACGCCGTCACGGTGTACGAGCGGGACGACGCGATCGGCGGTCTGCTGCGTTACGGCATCCCCGATTTCAAGCTGGAGAAGCAGCACATCGACCGGCGGCTGGCCCAGCTCGCCGCCGAGGGCGTGCAGTTCCGCACCGGGGTGAACGTCGGGGTCGACGTGACCGCCGAGGAGCTGCGGGCCCGGCACGACGCGGTGCTGCTGGCCTGTGGCGCGCTCCAGGGCCGGGACACCCCGGAGACGCCCGGTCGGCCGCTGCGCGGCGTCCACCAGGCGATGACCCACCTGGTGGCGGCGAACCGGGTGGTGGCGGCGGCCGGGGACGGCCGGCCCGCCCCGGCGGTGCTGCCCGACGGCACGCCGATCGACGCGGCCGGCAAGCACGTGGTGATCATCGGTGGTGGCGACACCGCCGCCGACTGCCTGGGCGTGGCCCACCGGCAGGGCGCGGCCGGCGTCCACCAGCTCGACCTCTACCCGGAGCCGCCGCACGGCCGCGACGCCGAACGGGACCCGTGGCCGACCTGGCCGTGGGTGCTGCGCAACTACCCGGCGCACGAGGAGGGCGGGGAGCGGGTCTTCGCGGTGGCCGTGCAGGAGTTCGTGGACGACGGCACCGGTCAGGTCAAGGGCGTCCGGATCGCCGAGGTGACGGTGGAGCGGCGCGACGGTCGACGGGTCGTCACCGCGTTGCCCGGCTCCGAGCGGGAACTCCCGGCGGACCTGGTGCTGCTGGCCATCGGCTTCGAAGGCACCGAGGAGCAGCCGCTGCTGGCCCAGTTCGGGGTGGTCCGCAACGCCCGGGGCGCGGTCGACGCCCGCCCCGACTGGCAGACCGACGCCGACGGCGTGTTCGTCGCCGGGGACATGCACCGGGGGGCGTCGCTGATCGTCTGGGCGATCGCCGAGGGGCGGGCCGCCGCCGCGGCGATCCACTCCTACCTGGGTGGGGTGGGTGACCTGCCGGCCCCGGTCGACCCGGCCCGCCAGCCCCTCGCCGCCCGCTGACCCCGGGCGGCCGGCTGCCCTCGGCTAACGGTTGCCCTCGGCGGTCGGCTGCCCTTGCTCGCCGGCTGCCCTGGGCTGGTGGCTGCCCTGCCCTGGGCTGGTGGCTGCTTCGGCCGGCGGCTGATGGGGGCTGCTTCGGCGGTGAGATCTGGTCCGGCTCCGGTGCGGTGCCAGGGGGAGGGTGCGGGTCCTCCGGGAGCACATGTGTCCGCAGGAGGGTCATGCCTGGCTGGCATATTTATGCCAGCCAGGCATATCTCGTGTTTTGACCGTTCTGTGGGCAGGGTGGTCTGGCGGTGTGGTGTGGGTGTGTTCGTGGTGGTGTGGTGGAGGGCTGTCATTTGCCCTTGTGGACGGCGTTTTTGCGGATGACCGGATAG
>NZ_JAGFWR010000020.1 GCF_017599305.1 Micromonospora antibiotica | reverse complement strand
ACAAACGCACCAAACAAGGCCTCAACAAAAAAGAGATCATGCGCTGCCTCAAGCGCTACATCGTCCGCGAGGTCCACACCGCCCTCCTCGCCGACTTCACCACCCTCAACACCCCTTGACTTCCATAGGAGCATCCCACCCAACCCCACCCCCTCCCCGTCCACCCCCACCCAGCTGGGTTGATCAAGAGGTTTGGGTCAAGTTGATCTCCAAAAATGACGCAAACCTCTTGATCAACACGGGCGGGAGCGGGGTCGGGCGGGGCGGGAGCGGGGTGCGGGTGGGGGCGGGGTGCGGGTGGGTGGGTGGGTGGGTGGGAGGGCGGGGGGTTAGAGGAGTTTGGGAGGGGTGGGGTCGATCGGGGCGGACAGGAGGGTGGGGGTGTCGGCGTGGAGGGCTTCGGTCAGGGCGGGCGCGAGGTCGGGCAGGGCGTCGATGACGCGGGTGGCGCAGCCGTAACCGCGGGCGATGGCGGTGAGGTCCAGGCCCGGCAGGTCCAGCCCGGGCACGCCGGGAGTGGACTTCAACTCGGCGAACGCCTTGAGGATCGCGTACTGCTGGTTCACCGGGACCAGCACGACCACCGGCAGCCGTAGTCGCGCGGCGGTCCACAGTGCCTGCACCGAGTAGTGGAAGGAGCCGTCCCCGATCACCGCGACCACCGGCCGGCCCCGCCCGGTGTCCCGTTCGGCGAGGGCGATGCCGACGGCGGCCGGCAACCCGTAGCCGAGCCCGCCGCTGGCCATGGTGAAGTACGACGCCGGGCGGGTCACCGGGAGCCGGCGTCGCAGCGCCGCCAGGTTGGACGGTGACTCCTGCACCAGTACCCCGTCCGTGGGCCAGCAGGCGGCCAGGGCGGCGAAGAGCGCGTCCGCGTCGGGCGGGTCACCGAATTGTGGTGGTGACGGGGCCGGGCGGGGCGCGGGCGGGGGACGGTCGGCCGCCGGCAGCAGGTCCAGCAGCGCGGCCAGGGTCAGCCCGGCGTCACCGAGCAGGCTGTCGCCGACGGGGGCGCGGGCCGCCTCGTCCGCGTCGTCGGTGACGTGCAGCAGCCGCGCCCCGGGCGGCAGGTGGTCACCGGGCAGGTGCGGGTAGTAGCGGAACACCGGCGCACCGACCACCAGCACCACGTCGTGCCCGGTGAGTTTCTCGGCCAGCGGGGCGATCGCGTACGGCAGCACCCCCTGGTAGTGCGGGTGGTGCTCCGGGAAGGCGGCCCGCTCCGGTGCCGGCGCGGACCAGACCGGCGCGGCGAGCCGCTCCGCCACCGCCACCGCCACCGGCCAGCCGGCGGCCCGGTCCACCGCCGCACCGAGCACCAACACCGGGTTGCGGCTGGCCGCCAGCAACGCGGCGAACTCCCGCAGCCGACGCGGGTCGGGGGCGAACCGGGTGGCCACCGTGCGCACCGGCGGCGGCGGGTCCGCCGGCTGCTGCCAGTCGTCCAGCGGCAGGGAGAGGTAGACCGGGCCGGCCGGGGGTTGGGCCGCCGTGGCGTACGCCCGCATGAACGCCGCCGGTACGTCCTGCGCCCGCGTCGGCTCGTGGCTCCACTTCACGTACGGCTGGGGCAGTTCGGTGGGGCGTCGGCTGGCCAGCCGGGGCTCCAGCAGCAGCATCTCCCGGCTCTGCTGCCCGGCGGTGACGATCAGCGGGGTCCGGTTGTGCCACGCGGTGACGAGATTGCCCATGGCGTTGCCGGTGCCCGGGGCGGTGTGCAGGTTGACGTGCGCCGGTCGGCCGGTGGCCTGGGCGTACCCGTCGGCCATCGCCACCGCCGACGCCTCGTGCAGGGCGTGCACGTAGTGGAAGTCGGCCGGGAAGTCCTGGAGGAACGGCTCCTCGGTCGAGCCGGGGTTGCCGAAGACCGTGGTCAGGTCGAGGGCCCGGAGCAGGTCGTAGGTGGTCTCCCGGACGGTCGCCATCGCCCCCGCCTCCGTGTCCCCGGCCCGGTGCCGCTGCTGCCGGGGCCGATGGTCCGCCGCCGACCTGCCGAATCTATCGGGTGGCAGGCGGTGGTTCGGGTGCTTTGCCGGCTATCGCCCCGGTGGCTGTGCCGCCACCATGGCGGCACAGCCACCGGGGCAGCGCGTCGTCGCCTCGGCGGGCGTCCGGGCGCCCGGGCACCCGGCCGGCTGGGGTGGCGGCACGGCGGGGTGGGGGCGTGGTGGGGACGCGGTCGCGGGAAGCGGTGGCGGCGCGGTGGGCGCGGTGGGGGTGCGGTCGCGGGGGTGCGGGAACGGCTCAGGGGAGGGGGAACGGGGTGCTGATGCCGTCCAGCGCGTGCCCGCAGGGGCAGTCGCGGTCGGCGGGCAGGGCGGCCACCGCGTCCAGCAGTACGCCCCGCAGCCGGTCGGTGTTCTCCCCGAAGACCCGGAAGACCTCCTCCTGGGTGACCGAGTCGCCCGCCTCCACCCCGGCGTCCAGGTCGGTGACCAGCGCGATGGAGGTGTAGCAGAGGGCGAGTTCGCGGGCGAGCACGGCCTCCGGGTGGCCGGTCATGTTGACCACCGTGCCACCCATCGAGGCGTACCAGCGGGATTCCGCACGGGTGGAGAAGCGGGGCCCCTCGACCACCACCACCGTGCCGCCGTCCACCGCCGGGACGTCCCGCCCGGCCGCCGCGCCGAGCAGGGTACGCCGCCCCACCGGGCAGTACGGATCACCGAACGCGACGTGCACCGCGCCCTGGTCGTAGTAGGTCTGCACCCGGCCGCTGGTGCGGTCGATCAGCTGGTCGGGCACCACGAAGGTGCCGGGGCCCAACTCGGGGCGGAGCCCGCCGACGGCACACGGGGCGAGGACCTGGCGGACCCCGAGGGACCGCAGCGCCCACAGGTTCGCCCGGTACGGGATCAGGTGCGGCGGGTGGCGGTGGTCACGCCCGTGCCGGGGCAGGAAGGCCACCGGTCGACCGCCCACCGACGCGATCGTGACCACGTCCGAAGGGGCGCCGTACGGGGTCTCCACCTGGTGTTCTGTCGCGTCGTCGAGCAGCGCGTACAGCCCTGAACCACCGATCACCGCGATGTCCGCCGTCGGACCCATCGATCCTCCCTCGACCGCCTTCGATCACCTGTCGGTCAGACCTTAGCCACCGCACCGGGTGCAGGCTATGGTGCCAGACATGGCGGTGACAGCACGGATGGTCGGTGGTGCCCGGTTGTCGGACCCGGTGCGCGGCTGACGATGTCCGAGATGCAGGGGGAGGGACCGGCGATCAGCGGTCGTGCCGTGGAGTCGATGACCGGGCGGCTGCTGGTCGCGACACCGGCGCTCAAGGACCCGAACTTCGATCGTACGGTGGTGCTGTTGGTCGCCCACGAGGCCAACGGCGCGCTCGGGGTGGTGCTCAACCGGGCCACCGAGGTCGCCGTCGCGGACGTCCTCGGTGAGTGGAGCGACCTCGCCCGCCACCCGGCGGTGCTCTTCGAGGGCGGCCCGGTGCAGCCGGAGTCGGCGATCTGCCTGGCCCGGATGCGGCACCCGATGCGGCGGTTGAAGGGTTTCCAGCCGATCTCCGGCGCGGTGGGCACCGTCGACCTGTCGGCCGACCCGGAGCGGATGCGGGACAGCATCGGCGGCATCCGGGTCTTCGCCGGCTACTCCGGTTGGGGCTCCGGGCAGTTGGAGCAGGAGATCGAGGACGGGTCCTGGTTCGTGCTCGACGCGCTGCCCGGCGACGCCTTCGTCGACCGTCCGGACGACCTCTGGCCGATGGTGCTGCGCAGGCAGGGCGGCATGATGGCGGCGGTCGCGCACTTCCCGCCGGACGTGGCGTTGAACTGATCCGTCGGGCGCTCCCGGGGCCGGTCCGGGGGGTACCCCCGTGAGATGACCATGCCGGGCGTCGTGTGTATAGTTCTCTCCGTGCCCGGGCGACCGGGACGACCGCAAGGGGCCGTGGCGCAGCTGGTAGCGCACCACACTGGCAGTGTGGGGGTCAGGGGTTCGAGTCCCCTCGGCTCCACCCTTGAAGTGTCAGGTCAGCGACCTGGTCGAGTGATCATCGACCGGGTCGCTGATTCGTTTCCACCCCGGCGTCCGACGGGCTCTCACCTCAGCCTCGCACGGCACACTCTGCCGGGCGCCTGGACACCGGGCAGCCGGGGTCGACGCCAACCACCAGGCTGGTAAGAGGCACGCGTACCGCCTTTGATCGGTAGTCGACTTCGGGGGAGAGGCTGGTCGGAGCCAGGCCCGGACAGGTGACCGTCTGCGGCTCCCTCGGCAGCCGTGCTTGCGGGACAGTATCTCGATCCGTAGCCCTCGACGTAGCCCGATCTACGATCCGCGAGGAGCGTGCTTCGGGCCGGAGCTGACGCGCGGTGGCACTATCGTGAGGTTCAGGGCCGGCAGCCCGCGCCGTAAGTCCGCCCCGGAGGGAAGCCCACGTGTCTTCAGACGTACCGCCCGCCCCGGAGGTCGTGATGCCCGCGGCGTTCCTGGGCCACGGCAACCCGATGAACGCTCTCGAGGTCAACCGGTACACCTCGGCGTGGAGAGCCTTCGGCGCTGCGGTGCCGCGTCCACGCGCGATCCTGGTGGTGAGTGCTCATTGGTACATCAATGCCACGGCCGTCACCGCGATGCCCCGGCCGAGGACCATCCACGACTTCTACGGGTTTCCCCGGGAGTTGTTCGAGGTGCAGTACCCGGCTCCGGGGCTGCCCGAACTGGCCGAGGAGGTCAGTGACGTCGTCCATCCGACCTGGGTCGGGGCCGACGTCGACAGCTGGGGCATCGACCATGGCACCTGGTCGGTGCTGACGCACGCCTTTCCTGAGGCTTCGACGAGGACGCCACCTCCCGGATGCTGACCGACCCGGGCGAGTACGCGACTCTCGACGCCCACGGGGACTTCCGCCGGGCGGTGCCGACGCCTGATCACTTCATTCCCGCGTTATACCTCGCGGGTCTCGCCGCTGCCACGGACGCGCCTGACACCGAGATTCTCGTGGACGGTTACGCCTACGGCTCGTTGTCGATGACCGCGTACACCCTGGGGATGTCCTGCCCGCAGTTCGACGGCCGGGGCGGATCGCCCCAGCCGCCGTCCGGCCTGCCGCCGGACGGGTCCAACATCTGAGGGAGTGCCGGCTGTACCTGGCGGCAGGCTCAGGCGCAGTCCGGCATCGGTCGTCAGGTTCACCTTTCCGGCAGGGTGGGCGTCAGGGGTGCAGGTCTCCCGCGAGGCTGAGGTGTAGCGGTGGGTCGTGGTGACTCCGCCCCGTACCGGGCTGGCCCCCGCGCGCTGGGGTGTGGAGACCGTGCCACCTGCCCGGCTGGGGTTTGCGGGGGTGGACGGCGGACTCCTGCGCCGGGGTCGACCGGGACGGTGGGAAGGCCGTCGCGGGATGTGGGCGACGCGCTGCCGCAGCTTCCGGTGTGCTGGGGTCACCGACGACGGGCAGCTCAGCCACGGTGTGGACAGCAGCGGCCGACGCGGTCGGTGTTTCCGGATCTGGGCAGGGTACGCCTGAGCGCGGAGCTGCCGATCAGAACGGGACGAGTGCCTTGCCCGCGCCGGTGCCGGGGCGGATGGCGGGGAACTCTGGTCCCTTCCAGTGGCCGATCGGCGCGCGGGTGATGGCGGGAACGGCCGCGATGGGCTCTTCCGCGCTCATGTTCACTCCCGGGGGCCGATGGCATCTGGTGGAGAAGCTAGCCGCCGCTGCCGGCCCGGTCAACAGGTGGAGACGATAGTTATCCACCCGCCGACCTGCCCGTTCGTGCTGTGCGTCGGCGTATCGCGCCCGACATTGTTGACGCAATGCGAGATAACATTCCGCATCTTGACAGGGGTTTTCGGGCCCCGTACCTTCGCTGCAAGTCGGCGAGGCGTCAGGGTGCTGCTGGGGTGCAGCCCGACCGCCCGAACCGGCCGTGACCAGCGTTGCCCGGCCGTGCCGTGACGCCGTCTGCGGTTCTCGCGGCCCTGATTGATCCTCCCAATCTGGCAATTCAGGCATTCAGCACCATCACCAAGTCGATGCAGCTCGCGTCGGAACCACACCGCAGCAGCCAGGCGGTCGTATCCGTCGCGGCAGAGCCGTCCCTTCGTATCCACCGAACGCCCTCATTCCCGCCACCGGCATCGGCGGCGGAGACGTCGGGCGCACGCGCCAAGCACATAGGAGCATCACGATGAACACACGACGTACCGGTGCGGTGGTCGCCCTCGCCGCGCTGCTCTTCACGAGCGCCTGCGGCGGGGCCGAAGGCGCTGCGGACAACGCGGACGGCACCACGAAGGTCTCCGTCACGACGTTCGGCTGCGAAATCTGGAACACCTGGGCGATCGGGAAGGGCGTCTACAGCAAGCACCGCCTCGACGTCGAACTGGTCCGCTCCGGGGGTGGCTCGGCGGCGGTCGCCGCAGTGCTGTCCGGGGCAGCCGACTTCGGCTACGTCAACGGCTACACCGCGATCAACGCCTACAACACCGGCTTCCCGATCCAGATGGTGTCCGGGGTGAACGTCAACGCGCTGCCGCCGGCCAAGCCCGCGCAGGGCGTCTTCGTCGGCAAGGACTCCCCGATCAAGGCCGCCGCCGACCTCGCCGGCAAGAAGATCGCCGTCAACGAGATCAACGGCATCAACCAGATCGTGACCGCCAGCTGGCTGAAGGCCAACGGGGTCGAGCCGGACAGCGTCAGCTTCGTGGCACTGCCCTTCACCGAGCAGATCCCCGCCGTACTCAGTGGACGGGTCGACGCCGCGCAACTCGGCTACTCGCTGCTGGGCAACAACAACGACAACGTACGCAGCCTGGCCGACCCCTTCGCCAGCAACGACAAGATCTACATCGCGACCTACGTCGCCGCCAAGAGCTTCGTCGGCAAGGGCGACGCCGCCAAACGCTTCCACGAGGCGATCACCGAGACCGCCCAGCAGCTCAACGACCCGGCCAACAAGGACGAGGCGTTCAAGTTGCTCTCCGAATGCCAGAAGGTGCCGGCGGAGACCCTCGCCGCACAACCACAGAACGCCCTCGAAGCCGCCGTCGACGTCGCCGCGCTGGACCGGATGGCCCAGCAGATGGTCGACCTCAAGATGCTCCAGAAGAAGCCCGACCTGGGGCCCTTCGTCACCGACTTCGCACGGTCCTGACCTGTCCTGTCGCCGAGGTCGGCGGGCCACCATGAGGGGAGAGGACGTGACATGGCGTCGGACGTCCACGTGATTGATCAGGTCGAGGCGGACGCCCGGCCCACCGGCGGGCCCGTCGCGGCCCGCCGGTGGGGCCCCACACCCGACTGGGTGCTGGGAGTGGCGGGCGTGGTCACGATGTTCGTGCTGTGGGACCTGGTGGTCCGGGCCGGGGCGGTCTCGGTGGACTCCCTGCCCTACCCGGCGGACACCCTGCAACGGGCCGGCGAACTGCTCGTCGACGCGACGTTCCTGACCGAGGTGGTGCAGACCCTGTGGGCGTGGCTGCTCGCCATGCTCGTCGCCAGCGCCGTCGGCATTCCGCTGGGGCTGCTGCTGGGCTACTTCTCCGCCCTCTACCGGCCGTCGTCCTCGGTGGTGCACGCCGGCCGGTCGATCCCCTCCTCGGCGTTCCTGCCGATCGCCATCCTGATGTTCGGCCTGGGCACCCAGATGAAGGTGTCGCTGGCGATCTACGCGATCTTCTGGCCGATCCTGCTCAACTCGATGTACGGCGTCCGCGACACCGAACCGCTGATGCTGGCGACGGGGCGGAGCATGGGCTGGACGCGTACCCGCCTGCTGACCCGGGTGGTGCTGCCGTCGGCTGCCCCGGCCATCGCCACCGGGCTGCGGGTGGCCAGCTCGACGGCGCTCATCGTGGTGCTCTCCGCCGAACTGCTCGGCGCCACCAACGGCGTCGGAACGGTGATCACCACGTACCAGCAGGCGCAGCGACCCGACTTCGTCTACGCGGGCATCCTGCTCGTCGGCCTGCTCGGCATGGGCCTCTACTACGGCTTCAACCTGGTCGAACGCCTGGTGGTCCCGTGGGGCCAGGCACAACGGGAGGGTGGGCGATGAGCGGGCAGGCACTGAGCCGGCCGATTGCCACTTCGGCACTGGCGGTGGGACGCGGGGTACGGTCGCTGTGGCTGCTCGCCCTGCTGCTGGTGGTGTGGGAGGTGGCCGCCCGGATGGTGGGCTCCCTGTTCGTACCGCCGGTGTCGCAGATCTTCGGAGCGTTCGTCGACACCTGGCTGTCCGCGTCCCCGTCGTCGCTGTTCCTCAGTTCCCAGTTCCGGGCCGACGTTCTGCCGAGTCTCGTCCGGCTCGGCCTGGGCTACGGCGCGGCGACGGTGCTCGGCGTCGGTCTCGGCATCCTGATCGGGGTGTGGCGGCCGGCCGGCGCGTTCTTCAACCCGCTGATCCGACTGGGCATGTCAGTGCCGGTCACCGCTCTGCTGCCCATCGCCATCGTGCTGTTCGGCATCACCAGCGGGATGAACGTCTTCCTCATCGCGCTGGGCTGCCTCTGGCCGATCCTGATCAACACCTACGACGGCGTCCGGGGCATCGACCGTACGGTGGTCACCGCCGCCCGGAGCCTGCGACTGACCCGGCGACGCTACTTCCTGCGGGTCCTGCTGCCCGGCGCCAGCCCGGCGATCTTCGCGGGGATGCGGATCAGCATCGGGATCGCGCTGGTCCTGATGGTGATCTCCGAGCTGTACGCCGCCACCGCCGGCCTCGGGTTCTACATCGTGAGCCAGCAACGGCTGTTCCAGTTCCCGCAACTGTGGTCGGCGATCGTCCTGCTGGCGCTGCTGGGCATCCTCTTCAACGCCATCTTCGCCCTGGTCGAGCGGGTGCTGCTGCGGTGGCACCGCAACGTGCGCCCCGACAGCGCGGAAAGCCACTAGCCGACACCACGTAGGAGCTACGGATGAACCCCGTGACGACCCGACCGCAGCAGCCCGGCGCCGCCCTCGACACCGCCGTGCTCGACGTGCAGCAGTTGAGCAAGTCCTACCGGTCCCGCAAGGGCGACGTGCCCGCCGTACGCAGCATCGAGTTCGCCGTCCACGCCGGCCAGTTCGTGTCGGTGGTGGGGCCCTCCGGCTGCGGCAAGACCACCCTGATGATGTGCATCGCCGGGCTGCTGCCCATCTCCGGCGGCGCGGTCATGTTCCGGGGGGAACGCATGTCCGGCCCCCGCGACGGGGTGGCGGTCGTCTTCCAGGACTACAGCCGATCGCTGTTCCCCTGGTTGACGGTCGAGAAGAACGTCGCCCTCCCGCTGCGCGACCGGGGCCTGCCCCGCGCCGAGATCCGACAGCGGGTGCAGGAGTCGCTGGAGATGGTGGGCCTGGCCCACGCCGCCGGGTTGCACCCGTGGCAGCTCTCCGGCGGGATGCAGCAGCGGGTCGCCATCGCCCGGGGGCTCGCCGTACGACCGGAAATGCTGATCATGGACGAGCCGTTCGCCTCGGTCGACGCCCAGACCCGGGCCAGCCTGGAGGACCTGCTGCTCAAAGTCTGGGCCGAGACCGGCACGACGGTGCTGTTCGTGACCCACGACATCGACGAGGCGGTGTACCTGTCCGACCGGGTGGTCGTGCTGTCGCAGGGTCCCTCCGTCGTCGTGGCGGACCTGCCGGTCACCCTCGACCGGCCCCGCGACCAGATCGCCACCAAGCAGACCCCGCTCTTCGGTGAACTCCGCGAGCACGTGTACTCCCTGGTCATGGCGTCGCAGCGACGGACCTCGCTGTCGGGGGAGCCGAGCTGACCGGGTGACCGGTTGCGCCGACGCGGCTTACGGGCGGGACGGGCCCCTCGGGGGAGGCCCGTCCCGCCCTTCCGTAGTGCTCTGCTGCTCAGGGCGCGACGGGAGTCGCCATGCGAGAGCGAGCCGGCTCAGGACAGGGGCGCTGGCTGCAGCTGAGGACGAATTGCTCGTCTGACCATTCTCCGACGCGCTGAGGTGACAGACGGCAGCCGGAGCGGCGGCCGCCCCGGCAACAGCTTCACCGGCGACACGAAGGTCCTGATGGCCGATGGCAGCCACAAGCCCATCCGTGACGTGAAGCTCGGCGACAAGGTCCTGGCCACCGACCCCACCACGGGGCGGACCGCGCCGCGAGTGGTCACCGCCCTGATCGTCGGTAGCGGTACCAAGCAACTCGTCGACATCACCGTCACCGTGGACGGCCCCCAGGGCAGCCGCGCCGAGACGATCACCGCCACCGCCGGACACCCCTTCTGGGTCGCCGAACAGCAGCAATGGCGCGAAGCCAAGGACCTCAAGCCCGGCTACACCTTCGAGACCGCCGACCACTGACCAGCAGCGGTAGCCGGCACACGCCACCGCACCCAACCCGAGGTGGTACACAACCTCACCGTCGAAACCCTCCACAATTACTATGTGATAGCCGGCACGACGCCGGTCCTCGTACACAAATGCGGACCAGTTCCAAGCAACCGACCTCCTGGGGATATTGCTATAGAGCTGATGGAAGCAGATCTTGCGGGGGTTTCACCTGTTGCGGTGGGTACTTCCGGCTTCTCGCGCGCGGCCTCGGGAAGCGGGGATTTTCTCTGGACAGTGGGGGAGGGGGGAAATCTGAACATGGTTGCTGCGGGGCGCGGTATTTATCACACGGTAGCGTCGGGTGGTGCTCCTGTTATGGGAGCAGGGCAGATTTCTTTTCGGAATGGTGCTGTGACGTCGTTCGACAACATGGCTGGCCACTATACTCCGTGTCCCAGTTGTGCTGGTGCGTTCATTCAGCGAGGCGTGGACGCCTTTGGTGAGGCAGGCATACGGATCCCGCTAAGAGTTATTAGAGACTACGGCGGAAGGGCTCCATAGTGGAAGCGCAATCAGAGTTGCAGGAACTTCGATCGGTCCCGCTCGACTCGTTCGGTGAGTGGCTGCGTGCTCGGTTCCCGCGACGGGTGTCGCCCCAATGGTGGCAGGCGCTGTTCGAGTCGGTCGAATCGGCCGTTAGCCCGCTGAGGAACGCTGATCACTCTCAACGGATAGCCGACCTGAGGCTCGGTGCTGTGGCTGTAATTCTGGCTGTCGAGCGCCATGATATTGATGCATCGTTGGGGGCGTACTGGTTGCTTAGGCTTGCGGCGGCAGCGGTTCGTCTCGACTTGCCGGATAGTGATTTGCCGGTCGTGCTGACGCCTGACGGGTCTGCTGCTTGGGCGCTGGAGCATGTTCCGTTGCCGCGGGCGGAGGCAGTGGCAGCGGCTCAGTCTAGGCGAGGGCAGTACTTGGCCGCCGATGAATCATTCTTCGCTCATGTCGGGTCTCTCTACGACTCTGCAAGTCAGGAGCCTGATGCCCAAGAGTCGGCGCTAATGGGGGTTGAGAGAATATTGTCCGCGCTGCCATGGATTATCGATCACTTGACGAATCCAGAAGTTCGTCGGGAAGTCCAGGCTTGGCTTGCGATTGAGGGGCAGTTGTGACGGAGGGCTTTCTGGCGGGCTTACGCCCGTACACCGAGTGCCCGCCTGGCGTTACGTGGCCGAGCCGGAGCAGGTGACGGAGTTTGCTGATGCCCTGCCAAGGGTCAGCACGAGGGCGGAAGGAGTACGTCCTGCCCCGTCAGGGAGCAGGTGGCCGGGTGGGGTTCCGGGCGGCCGCACGACCTGAGGGTGCCGGAAGGACCCGCAGGGGTCCTTCCGGCACCGGAGCGTCAGGTTTTGATCAGGGTCACCTGCACCGTCTCACCCGGGCTCTGACCGGCCGTGTTGGCGAACCCGACAGTGAACGTCACGTCGAGCCGACCAGTCTTGACCAGCGTCTGCCGGTACGCGGGCGCGACCGTCACGGTCACCGTCACGGTGTTCGCCTTCGCCACCTGCCGGCTGACCACATTCACCTTCTCTCCGCTGAGGGTGAGGGTGCCGGCCGTGTTGACCGTCGCGGTGAGCGTCGCCGTACCCGAGATGGGGTCGGCCTGCACCGACCCGATCCGTACGGTCGGGGCCGGGGTCGCCGGGTCGACCGTGCCGACGATCGGCTTGGACAGCGTCGACTGCCCGGACGAGTCGACGACCATCGCCTGGAATTTGACCTGCCTACCGGCGTCCTTCGCCGCCGGTGTCCAGTCGAACAGGTAGGGGGCGGTGGTGCTGGTGCCGACCAGGGTGCCGTTGACGAACAGGCTCGTCGAGGCGATGGCGAAGTCGTCGGTGCCCCGGATCAGCGGGTGCACCGTCGACCCGACCTGGAGCACCGCGCCGCGTCCCGGGTCGGCCACCTCGGCCGTGGGGGCGGCGTCGGCGACCCGACCCACCGTGGTCGGCACCGCCGGTGGCGGGGTCGGCCGGCGCTTGGTGACGGTGACCGTGGCCGTGCCGGTGCCGTCCACTCCGGAGATCGCCTCGACGCCGGTGGCCGGGACCGCCGGCCCGCCCGACACCGGTGGCCCCGCGCCGAGGTAGCTGCCGGTCAGGGCGAACGGGGCACCCTCGCGTACGGCGGTGTTGTCGGCGTTGGCGTTGTAGACGGCGAACCCGTTGCCGGTGAGCACGTTGCGGGTGCCGGTGAGCGCCCCGGCCGTCTCGGTGCCGGCGTCGGTCAGCAGGATGCCGTACGACCGCTGGGGTGCGGGCGTGAAGTAGTTCCCGGTGATCCGGCTGGTGGTGACGAAACCGTCAGTCCCGCTGGTGTACGCGATGCCGGTCTGCGGGAAGCGGCTGTTCGGCTCGCCGGTGACGACGGTGTCGGTCACGTACCCGTGCTGGCGGATGCCGGAGCGGACGGTCGTGTCGGGGGTGCCGTCGCGGCCCCGCGCGCCGTCGAAGAGGATGCCGCCCGACTGGTAGCCGCTGACCACGCTGCCGGTGACTGTCACCTCGCTCTCGACGGTGCCGGTGCCCGCCCCCCGGATGATGCCGGTCTTGACGATGCCCCAGCCGTGCGGGTGCGCGGCCAGTTCCTCGTCGGTGGTCGCCACCCGCAGCGGGCCGACGACGCTGTCGGCGACCCGGCCGGCCGCGCCGAAGAACGCGATGCCCGCCTCGGCCCAGACGTCGCCGGAGGTCACCGTCACGCCGGAGAGGTCGAGGAACATCTCGTTGGTGTCGGTCGAGCCGAGCGACTGCCGGGACACGGTGATCACGTTGCCGCCGCCGTCACGCAGGTACGGCTGGTCGCCGGCCAGGTTGCCCAGCGACGGGTCCGGCTTGATGGTCACCTTGTCCGCGCCGGCCCCCTTGATCTTCAGCGGCTTGGTGATGGTCAGGCCGTTGCGGGCACCGGTCTGCACCGGGTTGGACGCGTGGTTCACCGGCGTCGACGACTCCTGGTAGACGCCCGCGCAGACCACGATGGTGTCCCACGGCGACGCGAAGTCGACGGCCCGCTGGATGGAGGTGAAGTCCGCCGTCGGGCACTGTTTGCGGTCGTCGTCGACCGTCCAGGTGGTGTTGCCCTGCGGGTTCGCCACCGGGTCGACGAGCGCGACGTTGCCGGGGGTGTTGTCGAAGCCGGCGAGGTAGGTCGCCGGGTCGGGGCCGCCGAGGGCGGACGGGCCGTGACCCGCGCCGTCGGCCCGGTCGCCGTCGGACAACAGGGAAGCCCCCGCGTCGGATTCCTGGAAGCGTACGTCGGCCAGCTCGATCGAACCGGACTTCGGCAGGTCGCCCACGCCGAAGCGGAGTTCCAGCTTGGCCAGCGCGCCCACGTCCACGCCCTGCGCCGCGAACTCGGCCAGCGGGACCCGGATCTGGTCCAGGACGATGTGGGTGTTCGGGGTGTTCGTGCCGGTCGACATGTGCAGGGCGTTGCCCCAGCGGGGGTCACCGGCGTCGACGGTCCCCTCGTGACCGGCGGCGTCGCGCAGCGCGATCTGGAACCGTTGGGTCGTCGAGGCCGGGTCGTACGACGTGGGTTTCTCGTTGGGCCACACCGGGTTCGTCGGGGTGCCGTTGACGGTGGTGTCCCGGGTATTGTCGCCCCGGTTGTCGGCCCCCGGGTTGCGGGTGTCGAAGAAGTTGACGGCGGCGCTGAGCGCCAACGCCTTCAGGTGCCGTACGTCGGCGGACGCGGCCGGGATCGCGGCGGTCAGCGATGCGGCCGAACCCGGCTCCCAGGCGAGGGTGAGCTGTCGGCCGTAGGAGTGGTTGATCGGGCTGTTCTCCCGGGTGCCGTTCTGCCCGCCGAGCGCTCCGGCCGCCGGCAGTGGGCAGGGCTTGGCGGCGGTCGGCAGCCCCGTCTTGCCGAGCTGTGTCGGGGCGAAGTCCTGCGGCTCCGGGTTGCACCAGTCGTACCCGCCGGGGGTGCCCGCCGGTTTCGGGGTGACCCCGGCGGCCTGCGCGTACGGGTCGGCGAAGCCGGTGCCGGTCAGCGTGCCGCCGAGGGCGTTACGGGTCAGCGGGCTGTTCACCTCGGGCCGGATCACGTCCACCCGCTCCTGCGGGGCCGCGAAGTAGCTGGTGTTGACCCGCTCGTTGCATCCGATCGCCGTGCCGGACGGGCTGGTCGGGCAGGCCGACGCGGGGACCTGCAACCCGCCGGGGGTGTTCGCCAGCTCACCGGTCAGGTAGGGCTGGAACGCGCCCTCGCCGCCGACGTAGCGGCGGAAGAACGCGGCCATCGTCGCCAACCCCAGCTTCTCCTGGTCGCCCATCCGGGCCGGGTCACCGGAGAACTTGGTGTTCACGGCCGGGTTCAGCGGGTCGGAGTTGTCGATGGCGTAGTTCAGGGCCGGGTCGGTGTAGCTGGCCGCGCCGCTGAGCCGCAGGTTGTTCGGGTGGATGTTGTTCGTCGCGAACGGCGCGGAGTTGCCGCAGGCGGCGTCGTTGTTGGCCTGGCCGTCCGCGCCGCCGTCGGCGTACCAGACGGTGTTGTACCAGTTGTGGATCGCGCCGAGGTGCTCCACCTGGATGCGGGGGAACGGGTCGCCCGGGTTGACGTACTGGCTGCGCTCGAACAGCCGCGCGCCCTGCAGGTTGGACACGTCACCGTCGCACATCGGCAGGATCGACAGGTACGGCATCCCGTACGGGGCCTTGCGCTCGTAGTCCACCGGGGCGAGCGAGATGACCCCGCGCAGCGGGTAACGCGGCCCGTCGGTGCGGATCCGGTTGTAGTCGATGAAGCTCGACACCGCGTCACCACCGCGCGAGTGGCCCATCAGGCCGATCCGGGTCAGGTCGAGGCGGCCGGCGAGCGTGGTGCCGACGGTGGTGTGCGCGTCGACCGGCAGCCCACCGGGGCGGTTCGCCGCGCTGAGCGCGTCCAGGGTGGCGGCGATGAGCATCCGGCGGCTGTGCATGCCTTTGCCCTTGTTGCCGTCCTGCCGCATCATCAGCTGGTCCTGGGACACCGAGAAGGTGGTGTAACCCCAGGTGGCGAGGTTCTCCGCGAGGTAGGCGTAGCCGTTCTCGTTGTGCTTGAACTGGGCGCAGGTGAGCTGGGCGGTGTCCTGACCGGAGTCGCACGAACCGTGGTTGCCGTGCACCAGGACGAGCACCGGCGACGGCGTGGTGCGACGGGTGAAGTCCGGTGTGTAGAGCTGGCCCCGGATCTCGATCCGCTCCGCGGCCTGCGCGGTCCCGGCCGTCGGGTCGGCGCCTGAGGAGTTCGGTTCCTGGATGCTGGCGAGGCCGAACTTGGCCTCCTGGACGGCCTGGTGGCCGAAGGGGCCACGGGCCGTCGGGTCGGGCAGGTCGGTCGTGGACGCCGGGGGCGGCGCGACCACGGTGGGTGACGCCGCGGCGGCCGGCGCCGCCAGCGCCAGCGGGGCGGTCATCGCGACGATCACCGGGAGGAGTACGCGCATGCTCCTCGATGTTCGTACCGTCAAAGGATTCTCCTCGGAGCGAGTTGAGCGTTCAACGATCGCGAACGCTAACCAGCCCCCGTTTCTCCGAGGTTTCCGTTGACAGCCGTTTTCCGGCTGATCGAATACTGTCCTACCAGGGGAAATGCGCCATCGACGGTGATCCGGCGGGTGATCGGACGGATGCTGGAATTGCGGATGGCCGTCGCCAATCAGGCCACCCGCTCATCCCGGTCACGTCGGGTCAGCGCACCTGAAACCGGTCGTCGGCGGCGAGGGCCGCGAGTCGATCCACCGTGAACGGCAGCGCGGCCAGTTCCGGTTGCCCGTCGCCGAGCCGCCGCGACTGCGCCACGAAGACCACCGCCCCGTCCGGATGCCGGTACGCCGCCCACTGGTCGAACCGGTCGTCGTCGCCGGGGCGGACCACCACCCCGACCTGCGTCGCCCCGACGGTCACCACCTCGCAGTCGCCCGGCATGCCCCAGAACTGCCGGGCCAGCGGGCACGGCTCGGTCGGCAGTTGGTTACCGGCACTGTGCACCTCGACGAGCAACCGGCCCATCCGTTGCCCCTGCAGCAGGGTGAGCGAGGACGTGTAGCTCCACACCTCGACCCCGTTCACCCTGTCGTCGAACTGTGCCTGGTGGTCGCGCAGCAGTGGTTGGCCGGCCGGGGGGTTCGCCGGGTCCGCCGGCACGGTGTAGCCGGCCGGCACCACCGCGACGAGGTCGTCGAGCAGCTGGGCCGCCTGGTCGTACCGGGTGCCGGCCCGGGCCGTCCGGTCCTCCTGGGGCCGACCGTCCGGCCCGGTCGGCCAGGCCGGTTTGGTGTCGTGCACCGACGGCGGCGGGACGGGGCCGACGCCCGGGGTGAACCCGTCGGAGCCGGGTGCGCCGACGGCCCCGATGGCCCCGACCCCGACCACCGTCAGCAGCGCCGCCGTCAACCCGACGCCGGCCCAGGTGGCACGACGGCGTACCCGGGCCCGGCGGCCGGTACGCAGCGCGGCGTCCACACTCAACGACGGCGGTCGGGTGGCGACCGCCATCTCGGTCCGTAGTGCCTCGCGCAACTCTTCGCCGTTCATGGTTGTCCCTTCCGAGCTCCGCTGGGGGTGGGCGACAGGAGGCCGCGCAGGGTGTCCAGGCCACGCGCCGACTGACTCTTCACCGTGCCGGCGGAGCAGCCGAGCAACGCGGCGGCCTCCTCGACGGACTGGTCCTCCCAGTAGCGGAGCACCAGGACGGCCCGTTGTCGTGGCGGTACGGCGGCCAGGGCCTGGAGCAGCACCAACCGGGTCTCCGGTGACTCGGGGGGTGTCGGCCGGTCGGTCTGCTCGTCGCCCACCCGTTCCCGCCGCCACCAGCCGCGCCGCCGTTCGTCGAGGAACGTCCGGACCAGGATCTGGCGTACGTAGGCGTCCAGCACCTCGTGCCGGGACACCCGGTTCCAGACCAGGTAGAGCTTCGTGAACGCGGTCTGCACCAGGTCCTCCGCCCGGTGCCAGTCGCCGCAGAGCAGGTATGCGGTGCCGCGCATCGCCTCCGATCTCGCCGCGAAGTACGCCGCGAACGCCGTGTCGCGATCACCCATTCAGGCCTCCGAGCACCGATTCGAGATAGTCACGCGGTTTCGGGGCGGGGGGTTGCCTGGGCGGGCGGAAAACGTTCACCGGTGGTCCGGTGGTGGCCCGCCCGCGCCGTCGCCGGGCCCACCTGACGCCGCTGCCCGGCCGGTGCGTCACCGGGCCGGGCAGCGAGGTCGGTTCGGCCCCCGGTCGGAGGCCGGGTGCCGGGCGGCGCAGGTAGGTCAGCGCGGGGTGCGTCGGGTCTTCGGCAGGTCGAACTGGTCGGCGGCCTTGCAGTCCTTCTGCCCGCCGATCGCGCGGGGGCCCAGCCGGTCCAGCTCCGCACGGGCCCGACTGCGGCCCAGGTTCCAGGCGTACCACGGGTCGGGCTCGGCGAGGTCGTCGTCGATCCAGCTCAGCGTGCAGCGGCGGACCCGGTCCGGCAGGTTGGCCAGGGCGGGGGTGGCGTCGGCGGAGAGCGCCCGCAGGTACCAGGCGTCGATCTTGCCGGTCTGTTCGTAGCGGGCGATGTTGCGGCGGGCCGCGTAGTCCTCCGGGTTGAGCACGGCCAGGCTGAGCAGCATCACCACGGCCAGCCCGACGGTGACGCCGGGGATCCACCGGCCCCGCCACCGTACCCCCGCCACCAGGATCATCAGGAAGACCGCGCCGAGCAGCAGCTCGAAGGCCATCACGAAGATCCGCTCACCGGTGAAGCTGTAGACCTTCTGGTAGGTGTACATCCGGGACAGTGCCGACACCACGATCACCACGCTGAGCGCGCTGATCAGTCCGAGCAGGACCCGCAGCAGGATCCGTTCGACCCTGGTCTCCCGGCGGGCCCACCGGCTGACCCCGCCCAGCACCGCCACGGTCAGCAGCGTGACCACGGTCAGCTGCCAGAACCCACTGCGGGCGTACTCGGCGTAGCTCAGGCCGGCGGTGCGCAGGACGTGCCGTTGCCCGCCGAAGAGCACGGTGAACTGCACCGCGACGAAGCCGACGAAGAGCAGGGTCAGGGCGGCGATGGCCGGCGCCCACTCCAGGGTCCCCCAGTGACGTCGACCCTCCCGGTCGACCGTCGACAGGTCCGGCGGGGCGGCCAGGGTGTAGGTGGCGGCGACCGCGATCAGCCCACCCACCACGGCCAGGAAGAGCCAGCGGAACACCGTACCGGCGTTGATCTCGGGCACGATCGCGCCGAGGACCTGGTCGAAGGCGGCGTCGGCGGAGGAGAGCAGCAGCCCGAAGACGAGCAGCACCACGGCGGTGGCGGCGACCGATCCGACGACCCGGGGCACCAGCTGGCCGGAGCCGGTGGCGCTCACGTGCCGGCGCACCCAGGGCAGCCCGCGCAGCGCCGCGAACGGGGCCGCGACCAGGCTGAACAGGATCGAACGGACCTGTCTTCCGCCCACGATGGCCAACGTCGCGCAGCCCAGCGCCCCGAGCACGCAGAACGTCACCAACCACCAGGCGTTGCGGAAGGCCAGCACGGCCAGCAACGCCAACGCGCCCGCCGCCCAGCCACCCCGGATCAGACGGTCGGTGCGGGTCAGCGTCCCGGTGCTGTGGCGGACGGCGGCGACCACCCCGACGGTCAGGATCAACCAGCCGAGGAACCAGCCGATGCCGGTGCGGCTCAGGGGCACGAAGAACGCCACGCCCAACGCCCCGGCCAGGACCCCCGCCGGCACCGCCCACCCGGTGGCGGGCCGGGGGCCGGGCCACCGGGTGCTGAGGAACGACGGCGGGGGTGAGGTCGGGTGCCAGTTGGCCGGGGGGCCACCCCAGTGCGGAGCCGGCCGCCCACCGGCCGCCGGCCCGGGCGTCCCGGGCCAACCGGGTCCCGCCGTCGCCGTCCCGCCGGTGCCGGGTGTCGCGGGCTGCCCGACCCCGGGCTGCTCGGGCCCGGGGGTCGCCGTCCCGTCGGTGCGGGGCGTCGCGGGCTGGCTGGCCGCGCCCGGCGTCGCCGTGCCGCCGCCGGCCGTCGCGGGTTGGCCGGCCCCGGACGGCGTGGGCCCGCTGGTGGCGGGCGTCGCGGGTTGGCCGGTGCCGGGCTGCGGGTCGCCCACCGTCGAGGTCGGTGGGGTCGGAGCGCCATCGGCCGTGGTGCCATCGGCCGTGGTGGCGGCGGTTGGAGTGCTGCCGGTCGGGGTGGCGGCGGTGCGTGGTGCCGGGACGGTCACCGACCTGGCTTGCTCGCCGACCACCGACCCACCGGACGCAGTCGCCGTCGGCGCACCGGGAGCCGCCGCACCGGGAGTCGGCGCACCGGTTGCCGGCCCACCGGCCGGTTCGTCGCCGGGCGGCGCGGTGGGGTTGCCGTCTCCGTGGTCGGCCGGCGCGACGGCGGGCGGGACCGCGACCGGAGTGACGTCGCCTGCCGGCACCAGCGGCAGGAAGATGGCGTACCCGAGGGTGCCGTCCGGAACCTGGACGGGGATGGCCCACCCGGGCTCACCCTCCCGACCGGGCCACCTGATGGCCGGGGGCATCCCCGCCACGGTGGGCATGGTCAGCAGATGGGGCACCCCGTCGGCGGGCGGGGACCCGGGCGGCGGTGGGCTGCCCCCCGGGGAGTCTTTCGTCGGCTCCGGCTCGGACACGGTGTGCTCCTTGATGCGGGAAGTGCGGTCACTGTAGAGCGAGCCGGTCCCTGCTGCGGCCCCGTTACCGGCGCGTCGGATCGTCGAACCTTTGCCCGCCCGCATCCGTACCAAGGGCGGGAGGTCGACCAGATGACCGTACGCCGAACGTTCGCCGCGCTCGCGGTCGTGGCGGTGACCGTGCTGCTCCCGGCGGCTCCCGCCGCCGCGCACGGCGCTCCGACCAGCCCGCTGAGCCGTTCGGCGGCCTGTGGCCCGGAGGGGCCGCACGTCTCCACGCCGGCCTGCCTGGCCGCGGTGTCGGCGGGCGCGGCGCTGCGCGAGTGGGACAACATCCGGGTGTACGGCGTGGCCGGCCGGGACCGGGAACGCATCCCCGACGGTGAGCTGTGCAGCGGCGGGCTCTCCGCCTACCGGGGGTTGGACCTGGCCCGGGCCGACTGGCCGGCGACGGAGCTGACCGCCGGGGCGAGGTACACGTTCCGTTACCGGGGCACGATCCCGCACAAGGGCACCTTCCGGCTCTACACCACCCGCTCCGGGTACGACCCGCGGACGCCGCTGCGCTGGGCCGACCTCGACACGATCCCGTTCCTGTCGGTGACCGACCCGCCGTTGCGGGACGGGTCGTACCAGATCCCGGGGCGGTTGCCCGCCGGGTTGACCGGCCGGCACCTGATCTACACGGTGTGGCAGAACTCCGACACCCCGGACACCTACTATTCCTGCTCGGACGTGCTGTTCCGATCGGCGGGCAGGGTGCTCGCGGCCACCCCGACGGACACCGCCCCGACCCCGTCGTCGACCGCTGCGGCGACCGGTGCCGACCCTGACCCGGTGGCCCCCGCCGACGCCACGTCGGACGTCGACGGGTCCGGCGGCGCGGGGGAGGAGGCCGGCGTGCCGGTGGCGTCGGTGACCCAGGTCGGGGGCGGCAACCTGCGGCTGGTGGTGGGCGCGGCGGTGGTGGTGACCGTACTGCTGGTGGCGGCGGTGGCGACCAGGCTGCGCCGACCGGCTCCCGTACCGCCCGGCCGGCCGTGTGGCGTCCGCAACCACCGTGCCGGCCGCCGCCGCATCTGGTGAGCCCGCCGTGCGGGCCACCCGGGCCCGCATGATCCACACAACGTCGCCCAGGTAGCGGTATCCCCAGGCAGGGCTACCGCTACTTCAGCCGACGCGCCTCGTCCGGGCATCCGCGGCGGTCCCGCCGCGACGTCCGTCTCCACCCCGTCGCCACGGTCGCCCCCGGCCTCGCCCGGCAGTCACCCCCCGGCGGGGCGGGTCAGGGGAGGAGCTGATCGATTTCGGTCAGCTCGTCGGGGGTGAGGTCGAGATGGCGTACGGCGGCGATGTTGCCCTCCAGTTGGGCCACGCTGCTCGCCCCGATGATCACGCTGGTCATCCGGGGGTCCCGCAGCGCCCAGGCGAGCGCGAGCTGGGCCAACGTCTGCCCCCGCCGCCCGGCGATCCCGGCCAGGCCCCGGATGGTGGCCAGCTTCTCCTCGGTCACGTCGTTCTCGTCGAGGAAGACGCTGGTGCGCACCCGGGAGTCGGCGGGGATGCCGTCGAGGTAGCGGTCGGTGAGCAGCCCCTGGGCCAGCGGACTGTAGGCGATGCAGCCCGCACCGACCTCGGCCAGCGTGTCGAGCAACCCGTCGGCCTCGGTCCACCGGTTGAACATCGAGTACGACGGTTGGTTGATCAGCAGCGGCGTACCCAGGTCACGCAGGATCGCGGCGGCCCGCGTGGTCTGCTCCGAGTCGTAGTTGGAGACGCCGACGTAGCGCGCCCGACCGGACCGGACGATGGCGTCCAACGCGCCCATCGTCTCCTCCAGCGGGGTGTCCGGGTCGAAACGGTGGGAGTAGAAGATGTCCACGTGGTCCAGGCCCATCCGCCGCAGCGACTGGTCCAGCGAGGAGATCAGGTACTTGCGGGAGCCCCACTCGCCGTACGGGCCGGGCCACATCAGGTAGCCGGCCTTGCTGGACACCACCAGCTCGTCGCGGTACGGCTTCAGATCGGTGGCGAGCAGCCGTCCGAACGCCTCCTCCGCAGCGCCGGGCGGTGGGCCGTAGTTGTTGGCCAGGTCGAAGTGGGTGACGCCGAGGTCGAACGCCCGGCAGACGATGTCCCGCTGGCGGGCGAAGGGGCGGTCGGGCCCGAAGTTGTGCCACAACCCGAGCGAGATGGCGGGCAGTCGCAGGCCACTGCGCCCACTGCGGCGGTAGGTCAGCTGGTCGTAGCGGTCGTCAGCGGCGAGGTAGGTCACGCCGTCGACCCTAGCCCCGCCGCCCGGCCCGGGCCGGCATGTCGGAAGAGCGATCCCGGTGCCAGCGGCACAGGGGGCCCGACCGCGCTAGCGTGGGTCGGGTGACTGCGCCCAACCAGGCTCTCCCGGTCCCGCCCGCCGACCTGCCGGGCACCCTCGGCGCACTGCGCGCCGCCGGACACCGGTACCAGACCGTCAAGCAGGAACTCCGCCACAACCTCCTGGCCCGGATGCGCTCCGGCGAGGACCGTTTCCCCGGCATCGTCGGCTACGACGACAGCGTGCTGCCCGAGGTCGAGCGGGCGTTGCTCGCCGGCCACGACATGGTGCTGCTCGGCGAACGCGGCCAGGGCAAGACCCGACTGATCCGCGCGCTGGTGGCGCTGCTCGACGAGTGGACCCCGGTGCTGCCCGGCTCGGTGCTCAACGAGCACCCGTTGCACCCGCTCACCCCGGCCTCCCGCGCGTCGGTCGCCGAGGCCGGCGACGACCTGCCGATCGGCTGGCTGCACCGTTCGATGCGGTACGGCGAGAAGCTGGCCACCCCGGACACCAGCGTGGGTGACCTGATCGGTGACGTCGACCCGATCCGGATCGCCCAGGGTCGTACCCTCGGTGACCCGGAGACCATCCACTTCGGGTTGGTGCCGCGCACCAACCGGGGGATCTTCGCCGTCAACGAGCTGCCCGACCTGGCCGAGCGGATCCAGGTGGCGCTGCTCAACGTGCTGGAGGAGCGGGACATCCAGGTCCGCGGCTACCAGCTGCGGCTGCCGCTGGACCTGTTCCTGGTCGCCAGCGCCAACCCGGAGGACTACACCAACCGGGGCCGGATCATCACCCCGCTCAAGGACCGGTTCGGTGCGGAGGTCCGCACCCACTACCCGGTCGACCTGGAGCTGGAGCTGGCCCTGATCCGGCAGGAGGCCGACCTGGTCGCCGAGGTGCCGGAGCACGTCCTGGAGGTGCTGGCCCGGTTCGCCCGCGCGGTGCGCGAGTCGCCGTCGGTGGATCCGCGCTCCGGTGTCTCGGCCCGGTTCGCCATCGCCGCCGCCGAGACGGTCGCCGCCGCCGCGTTGCGCCGCGCCGGTCTGCTCGCCGGTCCGGCCGGCGCGTCGGCCGCCGGCTCCGCGTCGGGTGCCGGCGACGCCACGGTACGGCCCGAGCAGCCGGTCGCCCGGGTCGGCGACGCGGTGTCGGTGACCTCGACGTTGCGCGGCAAGGTGGAGTTCGAAAGTGGCGAGGAGGGGCGGGAGATCGAGGTCCTGGCCCACCTGCTGCGGGCCGCCACCGCCGAGACGTTCCTGGCCCGGCTGGCCGGGTTGGACCTCTCCGGTTTCACCGCGCTGGTCGCCGAGGGGGCGGTCATCGAGACCGGTGAGCTGGTCTCCTCGGCGGAGCTGCTGCGTCAGGTCGGCACCGTGCCGGGGCTGGCCAAGGCGCTGGACCGGCTGGGGCTGGGCGACGCGCCCACCCCGGAGCAGGCCGCCGCCGGGGTCGAGTTCGTGCTGGAGGGGTTGCACCTGACCCGCCGGCTCGGCAAGGACGTCACCGATTCCGGTCGTACCGTCTACGGCGGTCGGAGCTGAGGATGGCCGGCAACCGGTTCCGGTACGGCCAGTGGCAGGGCGGCCCCGACCCGCTCGCCCCGCCGTACGACGTGCGTGCCGCCGTGGACTCCGTCGGCGCGGAGGTGCTGGCCGGCGGCAGTCTGCGGGAGGCGCTGCGGGACCTGCTGCGTCGTGGCCCCCAGGGCCGGGGCGGCCTGGACGACCTGGCCGCCCGGGCCCGCCGGCTGCGCCGGGAGGCGCTGCGCCGGGGTGACCTGGACGGCGCGGTGACCCGGTCCCGGGCTTTGCTCGACCAGGCCCTCGCGGCGGAGCGGGACGCGCTGCGTGAGCGCACCGACGACGACGCCCGGTTCGCCGAGGCGGTGCTCGACAACCTGCCCCGGTCCACCGCCCGCGCGGTGCAGGAGCTGGCCGGCTACCGGTGGACCAGCGACGAGGCCCGGCAGGCGTACCAGCGGATTCTCGACGGGCTGCGCGGGGAGGTGCTGGAGCAGCGGTTCGCCGGGCTGCGCGACGCCGCGCGGGCCGCCGGTGACCCGGCCGTGCAGGCGCAGCTCGCCGAGATGATGCGGGACCTCAACGACCTGCTGGCCCGGCACGCCCGTGCGGAGGACACCACCGACGCGTTCGCCGAGTTCATGCGCCGGCACGGCGAGTTCTTCCCGGAGCAGCCGGGCACCGTCGACGAACTGGTCGACGTGCTGGCCCGCCGGTCGGCGGCCGGTGAGCGGCTGATGCGGTCGCTGTCCGACCGCCAGCGCGAGGAGCTGGCCGGGTTGATGCGGCAGTCGCTCGGTGACCGGCTCGCCGGTGAGTTGTCCGCCCTCGACGCCCACCTGCGCGCCCTGCGCCCCGACCTGAACTGGCAGCGCGGCGAGCGGGTCCGGGGCGACCAGCCGCTCGGCTACGGCGAGGCGACGGGGGCGCTGGACGAGATCGCCGAGCTGGACGAGCTGCTCGACTCCCTCGACCAGCAGCAGCCGGGGGCCACCCTGGACGACGTGGACGTCGAGGCGGTCGCCCGGACGTTGGGCCGCGACGCCGCCGACGACGTACGCCGGCTGCGGGAGCTGGAGCGGGAGCTGCGCCGGCAGGGCTGGGTGGGCCGGGACGCCGACGGGTTGACGCTCAGCCCGAAGGCGTTGCGCCGGTTGGCCGGGACCGCGCTGCGCCGGGTCTTCGCCGATCTCACCGCCGGCCCGCGCGGCCAGCACGACCTGCGTACGGCCGGGGCGGCCGGCGAGGTCAGCGGCGCCTCCCGGCAGTGGGAGTACGGCGACGAGCAGCCGTTGGACGTGGTGCGCACGCTCACCCGGGCGGTCCGCCGGGCCGGCCCCACCGTGCCGCTCCAGCTCGCCGTCGAGGACTTCGAGGTGGTGGAGACGGAACGGCGGGCGTCGGCGGCGGTGGCGCTCTGCGTGGACCTGTCGTACTCGATGGTGTCGCAGGGGCGGTGGGGGCCGATGAAGCAGACGGCGCTGGCCCTGTCGCACCTGATGGCGACCCGGTTCCCGCAGGACGCGTTGCAGATCGTCGGGTTCGGTCGGGAGGCGGTGACGCTGACCCAGCGGGAGCTGGCGGCGGTGGAGCCGGACATGGAGCAGGGCACCAACCTGCAGCACGCGTTGCGGCTGGCCGGCCGGCACCTGCGCCGGCATCCGGGGGCCGAGCCGGTGGTGCTGGTGGTCACCGACGGTGAGCCGACCGCGCATCTCGACCCGGACGACGGCGAGGCGTACTTCCACTGGCCGACGCTGCCCGAGACGGTCCAGGCGACCATCCGCGAGGTGGACCGGCTGGCCCGCGCCGGTGTCACCCTCAACCTGTTCCTGCTGGGCGACGACCCCGGCCTGCGGCGCTTCATGGATGCCGTCGCCAAGCGCTCCCGGGGTCGCCTCTTCACCCCCGACTTGGGTGACCTGGGCGAATACGTGGTCTCCGACTATCTCCGCTCGCGCCACACGACCTGACCCCCACCCACCCCGCGTCGGTCATGCGGTCGTGGCGGACCCCACCACCGCATGATCGACGGAGGGTGGGGGGCGGCGGAAGGTGCGCCGGTAGGTCGAGGGGGAGACGCCGATGCGGGTGTGCAGGTGCTGGCGCAGGGCGGCGGTGGTGCCGAAGCCCGCCCGACGGGCCACCTGGTCGACGGTGAGGTCGGTGGTCTCCAGGAGGAGCCGGGCGTGGTCGGTGCGCTGCTGGAGCAGCCACTGTGCCGGGCTGAGCCCGGTCTCCGAGCGGAAGTGCCGGGTGAAGGTGCGTACGCTCATCCGGGCATGGGCGGCCAGTTCCCGCAGGGTGACCGGCTCGTGCAACTGCTGGCGGGCCCACTCGCGGGTGGCCGCCGTGCCGCTGGCCGGGCTGCGTGGCACCGGTCGTTCGATGTACTGGGCCTGGCCGCCGTCGCGCCAGGGCGGCACCACGCACCGCCGGGCCGCCCGGTTGGCGACCTCGCTGCCGTGGTCGCTGCGGATGACGTGCAGGCAGAGGTCGATCCCGGCGGCCACCCCGGCCGAGGTGAGCAGCTGGCCGGAGTCGATGAAGAGCACGTCCGGGTCGAGGTCGACCTGCGGGTACAGCCGGCGGAACGGTTCGACGTGCGCCCAGTGGGTGGTGGCCCGGTGCCCGTCGAGCAGCCCGGCGGCGGCCAGCGCGAACGCGCCCGTGCAGATCGACATGATCCGGGCGCCCCGGTCGTGGGCCTGCCGCAGGGCCTCGGTCACCGCCGGGTCGACGGTGCCGTCGGTCATCGGTGGGCCGCCGTGCAGGCCGGGCACCACCACCGTGGCGACGGTCGTCAGCAGGTCGAGCCCGTGGTCGGGGAGGACTCGGAAACCCGAGGAGCTGCGGACCGGGTGGCCGCCGGGGGTGCAGGTGTCGACGGTGTAGAGCGGTTGCCGGTCGGCGGTGCAGGCGGCCCCGAAGACCTGGGCCGGGGTGCCCAGGTCGAGGCCGACGACGCCGTCGAGGGCGAGCACGCCGATCCGGTGCGGGACGAGAGTCATGGCCCGATTATTGCGTACGATGGCTTTCCGGCCACTCGTCGCCGGTCGGGTCGGGCCCCGAGACTCGGAGCGTGACCCGAGCCCGTCGTCTCCACCCGGCCTGGACCGTGGCCGCCGTCGCCTTCGTCGCGCTGGTCGGCGCGGCCGGCTTCCGCGCCACCCCGTCGGTGCTGCTGCACCCGCTGCACGCCGAGTTCCGCTGGCCGTTGGCCACCATCTCCGCCGCCGTCTCGGTCAACCTGCTGCTCTACGGCCTGACCGCGCCGTTCGCCGCCGCGCTGATGGAACGGTTCGGCATCCGCCGGGTGGTGACCTGCGCGCTGGCACTGGTGGCGCTCGGCAGCGGCCTGACCGTCTTCATGACGGCGAGCTGGCAGCTGATCCTCTGCTGGGGTGTCCTGGTCGGGCTGGGCACCGGGTCGATGGCGCTGGCGTTCGTCGCCACCGTCACCGGACGCTGGTTCGTCGCCCGACGGGGGCTGGTGACCGGGGTGCTCACCGCCGGTGGGGCCGCCGGTCAACTGGTCTTCCTGCCGCTGCTCGCGGTGCTGGTCCGCGACCACGGCTGGCGGACGGCGGCACTGGTGGTGGCCGGGGCCGCCCTGGCGGTCGTACCACTGGTGGTGTGGTGGTTGCGGGAACACCCGGCGGACCTCGGCCTGCCCGCCTACGGCGCGACCGAGGTGACGCCCCGGCCCCCGGCAGCCGGCGGGGCCGCCGCGCGGGCCGTCGGCGCGTTCACCGCCGCCGCCCGGACCCGCCCGTTCTGGCTGCTCGCCGGCGGCTTCGCGATCTGTGGCGCGACCACCAACGGTCTGGTCGGCACCCACTTCGTGCCGGCCGCACACGACCACGGGATGCCGCAGACCACGGCGGCGGGCCTGCTCGCCTTGGTCGGGCTCTTCGACATCGGCGGCGTCGTGGCCTCGGGGTGGCTCACCGACCGGGTGGACAGCCGGCTGCTGCTGGCCGGCTACTACGCGCTGCGCGGTCTGTCGCTGTTGCTGCTGCCCAGCCTGTTCACCGGCGGCACCGGGCCGAGCATGCTGGTCTTCGTCGTCTTCTACGGCCTCGACTGGGTGGCGACCGTGCCGCCGACAGTGGCCCTGTGCCGGGAGTACTTCGGCGCCTCGGCGGCGGTGGTCTTCGGCTGGGTCTTCGCCGCGCACCAGTTCGGGGCGGCGGTCGCGGCGACCGGCGCCGGTCTGGTCCGCGACCGGCTCGGTGACTACGCGCTGGCCTGGTATGTGGCGGGGGCGCTCTCGGTCGGCGCCGCGGTGCTGTCGCTGCTGCTGCGCCGACGTCGGTCGCTGCCACCACCGCTCCTGGTGCCGGCCCGCCCCGCCGGGGCGTGGAGCTACCGAGGCTGACCGACGCCGGTCGGGCCTGCCGCCGGTCCGCCGGCCGGACAGCGGGGTCGAGGTCGGTCCGGGCTACGGCCACCCCCGCCGCACCCGTCAGCCGAGTGCCCACTGTTGGCCGGCCGACGCGGTGCAGGTGGCCTGCACCAGGTCGTCGCCGGCCGCGGTGCCGTCATTCCTGACCTGCACGCACTTGCCTGACTGGACGCCGACCAGCAGGACCGGGCCGGTGCCGACCGGGGTCAGCCGCCACTGCTGGTTGGCCTGCCCGTGGCAGCCGAACTGCTGGATCCTGGCTCCGTCGTCACCGCTGCCGCCCTCGACGTCAAGGCACTGGCCGTGCCCGGCGTTGGTGAGCGTCACCAGGTCCGGTGCGACCGGGTTGGCGACCCACCGCTGCTCCGCGCCACCGGTGCAGGGCGCCAACTCGGCGGTGGCCGTCTCACCCGCGCCGTCGGTGCCGACACAGAGACCGGAGGTGACCGCCCGCAGCACGGTCGGCCCGCTGAACGTGGCCGGGGTGGTGGGTGGCGGGGTCGGCGAGGGCGGCGGGGTGGTCGCCGGTGGTGCGCTGGTCTCCGGGGCCGCCGTGGCCGGCGCGGCGGGGGTCGGCGCGGCGGCGGCCGGCACCACCGGCTGGGTCCGCCCGTCGCCGCCGCCCAGCACGCCGGTGGCGAAGAAGACCCCCAGTAGTACGCCGGCCAGCCCGGCTGCCAGCGCGAACCGCATCAGCGGATCACGGGGCAGCCCGGGGCGGGCGGCCCGCCGGGCGCCGTACACGGTGCCGGACGGGTCGCGGTGCGGATCGGGGACGGCCATGCAGGCATGGTGACCCACCGGGCGGGCCGACGGCCAGTCGGCCCGCTCCCGAGAGGGATCAGTCGACGACCCGGACGTCCTTCCAGAACGCCACCCGGTCGCGGACCTGCTCCGCCTCGGGCTTCGGGTCGGGGTAGTACCAGACCGCGTCGGGGCTGGTCCGGCCACCGTCGGTGAGGGAGTAGTAGGAGGCGGTGCCCTTCCACGGGCAGACCGTCCGGGTCGTCGACTCGGTGATCAGGTCGTCGCGCAGGGTGCTGCGGGGGAAGTAGTGGTTGCCCTCCACCAGGACGGTGTCGTCGCTCTCGGCCACGACCTGGTCGTTCCACACGGCTTTCGGCATGCCACCACGCTACGCCCCACCCCGGTCGATGCTCCCGCACCCCTCGCCGCCGGCGGTTCCGGCCGGTGCCCGGGTGCCGGCCGCCGGGCCCCGCCCCGCACCCGCCTCCCGGAGGGCTCGGCTGATCCGAAACGGCCAGCGGTGGGGTCCCCCCAGAACGGCGCTTCGCGCGTAAAGTGATCTCATGCGCGCGCAGCGTGATCATGAACTGGCGGTGGACGCGTTGCGGCGGTCGTACGCCGCCGTGCCTGCGGGGCAACCCGTTCGACTGGCCAAACGCACCTCCAACCTGTTCCGGCCCCGGTCGGCCACCGGCGTGCCCGGCCTCGACGTCAGCGGGCTGGACGGCGTGCTGTCGGTCGACCCGGTCACCCGCACCGCCGAGGTGCAGGGCATGTGCACCTACGAGGACCTGGTCGACGCGACCCTCCCGCACGGGCTGATGCCGCTGGTCGTGCCCCAGTTGCGCACGATCACCCTGGGCGGCGCGGTGACCGGGCTGGGCATCGAGTCCACGTCGTTCCGCAACGGGCTCCCACACGAGTCGGTCGTCGAGCTGGACGTCCTCACCGGTGCCGGCGAGGTCGTCACCGCCCGGCCGGACGGCCCGCAGGCCGACCTGTTCGCCGCGTTCCCCAACTCGCTGGGCAGCCTGGGGTACGCCACCCGGCTGCGCATCGAACTCCAGCCGGTGGGGCGGGCGGTGGCCCTGCGCAACATCCGGTTCACCCGGCTGGAGGAGCTGACCGACGCGGTCGCCGAGGTGACCGCCAAGGGGGAGTGGGAGGGGCGGCCGGTCGACGCGATGGACGGCGTGATGTTCAGCCCCGGCGAGTCCTACCTGGTGCTCGGCTCCTTCACCGACGAGCCCGAACGGCTCAGCGACTACACCGACCAGGACATCTACTACCGGTCGCTGCGTCGCCGGGTGCGGGACACCCTGGGCACCTACGACTACCTGTGGCGGTGGGACACCGACTGGTTCTGGTGCTCGGCCGCGTTCGGCGCGCAGCATCCGGTGGTGCGTCGGCTCTGGCCGGCCCGCTGGCGGCGCAGCGACGTCTACCACCGGCTGGTCCGGCTGGAACACCGGCACCAGGTGGCCGCCCGGGTGGACCGGTGGCGGGGCCGGCCGGCCCGGGAACGGGTCGTGCAGGACGTCGAGATCCCGCTCGACGGCACGGCCGACTTCCTACGCTGGTTCGACCGGAACGTCGGGATGACCCCGGTGTGGCTGTGCCCGTTGCGGCTGCGCGAGCCCGCCGGTCCCGGTTCGGCCCGGGCGTGGCCGCTCTACCCGCTGCGCCCCGGCGTGACCTACCTCAACATCGGCTTCTGGGGCACCGTCGAGGTCGTGGACGGTGCCGTCGACGGCGACGTGAACCGCTCCATCGAGCGGGCGGTGTCGGAATTCGGTGGACACAAGTCGCTCTATTCCGACGCGTACTACGACCGGGCGGCCTTCGACCAGCTCTACGGCGGGGAGACCTGGCGTGTGGTGAAGGACCGCTACGACCCGGACCATCGGCTCACCGGACTCTACGAGAAGGCGGTTGCCCGAAAATGAGCCTGACCGACCGAGAACAGGGGGCGGCGAGCGCCCCGGCCAGCCCGCCGGCGGGAAGTCGGCCCGGCCCGACCGTCGCCGACGTCGTCCGCGCGGTCACCACCCATGACCTGCCGGTCCGCGTCACCGGCTACGACGGCAGCGTGATCGGCCCGACCGACGCCGGGATCACCCTCGACATCCGCTCCGAACGGGGCCTGTCCTACCTGCTCACCGCCCCGGGTGACCTGGGCATGGCGCGGGCCTACGTCAGCGGCGACCTCGGGCTGGGCGGGGTGCACCCCGGCGACCCGTACGAGGCCCTGCGGGTGCTCCTGGACCTGCGGCTGCGGGTGCCCTCGGTGGCCGAGGGGTTGGCCCTGGTGCGTGGCCTCGGCTGGGAACGGCTGCGGCCCCCACCGGCGCCACCCCAGGAGGCACTGCCCCGCTGGCGGCGGGTGATGGGTGGGCTGCGGCACTCCCGGGGCCGCGACAGCACCGCCATCTCGCACCACTACGACGTGTCGAACGCCTTCTACGAGAAGGTGCTCGGCGACTCGATGACGTACACCTGCGCGGTGTACCGCAGCCCGACCGACACCCTGGAGCAGGCCCAGGCGGCCAAGTACGAACTGGTCGCCGGCAAGCTGGCACTCCAGCCGGGGATGCGCCTGCTCGACGTGGGCTGCGGCTGGGGCGGCATGGTCCGGCACGCCGCCCGCGAGTACGGCGTCAAGGCGATCGGGGTGACCCTGTCCCGGGCGCAGGCCCAGTGGGCGCAGGAGGCCATCGCGCGGGAGGGGCTGACCGGCCTGGCCGAGGTGCGCCACCTCGATTACCGCGACGCGCCCCGGGAGCAGTTCGACGCGATCTCCTCGATCGGGCTGACCGAACACATCGGGGTGCGCAACTATCCGGCCTACTTCCGGGCGCTGCGGGACCGGCTGCGGCCCGGTGGCCGGTTGCTCAACCACTGCATCACCCGGGCCGACAACCGGGCCCCGCACCGCTCCGGCGCGTTCATCGACCGGTACGTCTTCCCCGACGGCGAGCTGGCCGGGCCGGGCCGCCTGGTCGGCGAGGTGCACGACGCCGGCTTCGAGGTGCACCACGAGGAGAACCTGCGGCAGCACTACGCGCTGACCCTGGCCGCCTGGTGCCGCAATCTCGTGGCGAACTGGGACTCCTGCGTCGCCGAGGTGGGCCTGGGCACCGCCCGGGTCTGGGGCCTCTACATGGCGGGGTCGCGGCTGGCCTTCGAGCGTAACGGCATCCAACTGCACCAGGTGCTGGCGACCCGCAACGCCCCGCACGGCGTGAACGGCTACCCGTTGCGCCCGAACTGGACGCCCTGACCAGCCTGCGCGGCACGCCCCGACCGCACGCGCCGACGCCCTGACGAAAGCCGCGCCACCTCGGCGCGGCTTTCGTCGGTCCGATTGACAAGGAGAATTTTTACGTACAGGATTGTTTTTGAGATGAGAGACGTCCTGTACCTGGAGCAGATCGAGCAGGCCGAGACCCTGCTCAAGCCGCAGCGCGTGGACGTGCTGCGGCAGTTGGCCGAGCCCCGCACCTGTACCGAGGTGGCGGCCCGGCTGGAGCAGACCCCGCAACGGGTCTATTACCACGTCAAGCAGCTCGCCACGGCCGGCCTGGTCGAGCAGGTGGCCAGCCGGAAGGTGCGCGGTATCAGCGAGGGCATCTGGCAGGCCGTCGCCCGGTCGTACTGGCTCTCGCCCCGGCTGGTCGGCCGGATCGGCGGCGTCCGCCGGGCCTCCGACGAGCTGAGCCTGGGCCACCTGCTCGACCTGATGGAGGAGGTGCAGGCCGACGTCGCCGCGCTCGACCGGAGCGTGCCGGAGTTGCCCTCGATCGGGGTGTCCGGCGAGATCCGGGTGCCGGCCGAGCGCCGACAGGAGTTTCTGCACGACCTGCAGTCGACATTGCAGGACCTGTTCACCCGCTACGGCGGCGTCGAGGGGGACGCCTTCAAACTCGCCGTGGCCTGTTACCCCAAGGGGGAAGAGCATGGCTGAACCACTCACGCTGGGCGTCCGGCTCGCCGCGCCGGTGGAGGCCGTCTGGCGGGCGCTCACCGACCCGGCCGAGCTGCGCGTCTGGCTGACCGAGCATGCCGAGGTCGAGCTGCCCGGCCGGTACGAGTTCTGGGGTCGGCACACGCCCGAGGGCGACGCGCCCCACCAGCGGCTGCGGCACGCCGACCCGTACACGCTGCGCTTCGACTGGCTGCTCGACGGGGTCGAGACGACCAGCGAGCTGCGCCTGACGGCGCAGGGGCCGGACACCACGTCGCTGACCCTCAGCCAGAGCCACTTCGACTTCGCCGAGGCGATGGACGGCAGCAGCATCCGTGGCGTCCTGCAGACCTGGTGGTCGCTGTCGATCGCCAACCTCGCCGCGCACCTGGAGGGCCGCCCGCTGCTGCCGAGGACCGACTTCACCTCCACCGACCTGCGCGGTGAGCTGACCATCGCCGCGCCGATCGACCGGGTCTGGACCTCGCTGACCGACTCCGCGCAGGCCAGCGCCTGGTTCGGCTACCCGATCGGCATCGAGCCCTGGGTCGGCGGCCGGTACGCCATGGGCGGCTTCGACAGCGGATATGCCGCGAAGGTGATCGACCTGGAGCCCGGCCGGAAGATGTCGGTGGACTGGGGGCCGGTCGGCGTCACCACCTGGGAGCTGGCCGAGTCCGGCGGAAAGACGCGGCTCACCTTCGTGCAGAGCGGCTTCGACGAGGGCAACCCGCCGTACGCGGCGTGGAGCGGGTCGGTGGCCGGCCTGTCCGAGCTGCGCCGCTTCCACGAGATGGCCGACTGGCAGCCGATCTGGGTGGCCGAGGAGATCCACACCGGTGCCCCCGGCACCTGAACCACCACCACCCCGCACCTGCGCCCGGGCCGGTCTTCGAGGTTCGGGCGCAGGTGCGGGGTGGGCGCGGCCGTTTCTGGCCTGTCCCTGGCCGGAGTGGCCCGGCCCGGACCGCCAGGCGGTGGCGTCATGTAGGCGACTCCTGTAGAGCTGATGACGTTGCCGATTCACGGGTGGCAGGGCAGGACACACCGGGTCCGCCCACCATGCACGGCGGACGCACAGGCACGCCACAAGGGGGCCTCAGCGCGGCGCGGCACGGTGGCTCCATCGCCGTACCGAGGAGGGCCCATGCCGCACCCCGACAACCACCGCCACCGGTCCGACAGCCACCGGCCCGACCGTCTTCGGCCCGGCCGGTCGATCCTCGTCGAGGGGCGGTGACCTGGTGTCCGACACCATGCTGCGCCCGGTATCGGTAACCGGCGACCCGACCCCACCGGCTGGCCCGACCCCACCGGCTGGCCCGGTATCCGAGCCGCCACCGCCGTCCCTACCCGCACCGCCGCCGTTCTCGCCACCGCAATCGTCGCCGTCCTCGCCGTCGCCGCCGTCGTCGCGGTGGCGTCGACGGGTGGTGGCCGGCGGCGCGGCGATGGCGCTGATGCTCGCGGGCGGTGGCACCGGCGCGCTGGTCGTGGACCGGTTCACCGCCCCGGCTTCGTCCGTCACTCGCACGACGGCCGCCGCCCCGGTCTCCGCCGCCACCATCGACTCCCTCGCCACGGTGGTCGCCGTCGTGTCGCCCAGCATCGTCACCGTCGAGGTGACCGGGGCCCGGGAGTCCAGCCTCGGATCCGGCGTCATTCTCGACACCGACGGACTCGTCCTCACCAACCAGCACGTGGTGGACTCCGGCGGCCAGGTCGACGTGACCCTCTCCGACGGCCGTACCGCCCCGGCGACCGTGGTCGCGCAGGACGCCACGGCGGACTTGGCGCTGCTGCGGGCGACCGGGTTGTCCGGGCTCACCCCGGCGACGCTGGGCAGCGACTCGACCCTGACCGTCGGGGACACCGTGCTGGCGTTCGGCAGCCCGCTCGGGCTGGCCGGGACGGTCACCTCCGGAATCGTGTCGGCCCTCCACCGGTCGGTGGACGACCTGTCCGGACTGGTACAGACCGATGCGGCGATCAACCACGGCAACTCCGGCGGCGCGCTTGTCGACACCGCCGGGCGGGTGGTGGGCATCAACGTCGCGATCGCCACCACCGGAGAGGACGAGGGCAGCGTCGGCCTCGGCTTCGCGATCCCGGTGGACACCGTCCGCCAGGTCGTCGCCCGACTGACCGCGAGCTGACCCGCCCCGCTTCCCGGTCAGCGAGACAGGGCCGGACCAGTGGGGGCAGGGTCGGACCGGCGGGCAGGGTCGGACCGGCAGGGCGAGGCCGGGCCGGCCGAGGCGGGGGCGGTTCAGCGGGGCGGGGTCAGCCCGTCCGCGCGGCGCAGCAGGGCCCGGCGTTCGGCGGCCGAGCCCACCAGGTCGGCGGCGGCCCGGAACAGGAGGGCCGCCCGGACCGGGTCGCCACTGCGGGCGGTCAGCTCCGCCTCCACCGCCAGCGCCGGCGGGTGGCCGTCCAACGCCCCGTCGGCGCGGGCCTCGGCGAGCAGGGCCAGCCCGGCCGCGGGGCCGTACGCGTAGCCGTGGGCCACCGCACGGTTCAACCCGATCACCGGGGTGGGCCGCAGCCGCGACAGTTCGTCGTACCAGTGGGCGATGGCCGGCCAGTCGGTACGGCCGGCGTCCGGCGCGGTGGCATGGCAGGCGGCGATCCGGGCCTGGAGCAGATACGGGCCGGGCCGGTCGGTGCGGGCCGCGCCCGAGGGGCTGTCGGCCCTGGCCGAGGCTGACGGGCTGTCGGTGCGGGCCGAGGCTGACGGGCTGTCGGCGGGGACCGTGGTCGACGGGCTGTCGGCGGGGGGCGGTGCCGACCGGCGCTCGGCACGGGCCAGGGCGGTCAGGGCCTCGGCGATGGCGGCGTGGTCCCAGCGGGAGCGGTCCTGCTCGGCGAGGGTGAGCAGATCACCGGCGGCGTCGCGGCGGGCAGCCCGCCGGGAGTGCTGGAAGAGCAGCAGCGCACACAGGGCGGCGACCTCCGGCTCGGCCGGCATCAGCTCGTCGAGCAGCCGCGCCAACCGGACCGCTTCGTCGGCGAAGGCGGGCTCGCCGTCCGCGTCGTACCCCCGGGTGAAGAGCAGGTAGAGCACGGCCAGGACGCCCGGCAGCCGCTCGGCCAGCGCGGACCCGGTCGGCACCCGGTAGGGGACGCCGGCGGCGGCGATCCTGGCCTTGGCCCGGGTGATCCGCCGGGTCATGGTGGACTCGCCGACCAGGAAGGCCCGCGCGATGTCGGCGGTCGGCACCCCGGCCACGGTACGCAGCGTCAGCGCCACCCGGGCCTCCAGCGTCAGCGCCGGATGGCAGCAGGTGAACACGAGGCGCAACCGGTCGTCCACCACGTCCTCCGGATCGTCCGGGGTGGGGTGCTGGTCGGTGAGCACCGCCAGCTCGCGTAGTTTGCGGCGTTCCACGGTGGCCCGCCGAAGCACGTCCGTCGCCCGGTTCCGGGCCACCGTCATCAGCCAGCCGCCCGGATTGCCCGGCACGCCGTCGCGGGGCCAGCGCTGCACGGCGGCCACCAGCGCCTCCTGGGCGCAGTCCTCGGCGAGCGTCCAGTCCCCGGTCACCCGGATCAGCGCGGCCACGATCCGCGGGTACGCCTCGGCGCCCGCCACCGCGACCGCGCCGACCGGGTCCCCGGCGACCGGGCCCGCCGGCCCACCCCCGTGGTGCGGGCCCGGCGGTCCGCACGGGTCGACGGCCGTGGCCCTCAGAGGTCGACCAGGGGACGCAGTTCGAGCCGCCCCTCGTAGGCCATCGGGTGGCGACGGGCCACCTCCACCGCCTCGTCGAGATCGGTGCACTCCAGCAGGTCGAAGCCCACGATCACCTCCCTGGTCTCGGCGAACGGCCCGTCGGTGAGCAGCAGCTCACCGTTGCGTACCCGGACGGTGGTGGCCGCCGACACGTCCGCCAGCCGGCTACCCAGCACGCGCTGCCCGCTGCCGTCTCGCTCGGCGACCCATGCCTCGATGTCGGGGGCGGCCTCCGGGTCGGTGTCCGGTGCGGTGTCGGTGCAGACCAGCATCAGGTACTTCATCGGGACGCTCCTCGGTGTCGTTGTCGTCACCGGCGTGACGTTCGGGAGGCACGGTTCCGGACAGCGGTGGGCAGGATTTTTCCGCCGGTGGTTCCCGGGGTGTCGGGCGGGGTAATGCCGGGCGATGTTCTTCATCTTCGGACTCCGTACCAAGGTCACCCGGTCGGGGGTGATGACCGCCGTCTGCCGGCACTGCGGCAACCAGGCCGCGCAGGTGATCAGCCGTCGGTCGACGAAGTTCACCCTGTTCTTCGTCCCGCTGATCCCGATCCGGACGAAATACGTGCAGCAGTGCTCGTTCTGTGGCGTCGAGTACGCCGTCGACGCCGACGAGGCCCGCCGCCTCCCGGTCGGCTGACCGTGGCCCGTTTCCTCTGCTGGCTGGTCGGCCGCCCACCGGGCCCGCCGACCGCGCCGGTGCCCGCCGCCTCCCGCCCACCCTGCACCCCCGGTCGTCGCCCGTCGCGCCGCCGCCACCGGCCGGCTGCCGGTGCCCGTTCGCCCCGTTCGCCCTGGAACCGGTCCGCCGGCCGCTGACCCGCCCGCGCCACCCCGCACCGTCGGCTGTCGGCCGGGGTCGGTCGGGGCCGCTATCGTGGCCTGTCGTGACGAGCACCGCACGACGCCTGGCCGCGATCCGGGGCGACGCGCCCCCGAAACGCCACAACGCCCGGACGATCGCCGCGCTCACCGGCAACCCCGGCTGCGCCCGGCGGGCCGTGCTGGACGGGGCCGGGGTGGACAAGTCGGCGCTCGCGCAGCGGGTCGGCTTCCCCGCCCGGTTCGGCCAGTCCCGGTTCGCCATCACCCGCGGCAACGCGTTCGAGGCGCAGGTCAAGGCGGACGGCGGGGCGGAGCTGCTGCGGCTGGTCGCGACGCGGTTGGGCGTACCGGTGCCGCAGCGGGCGAGCTGGACGGACCTGGGTGGCGCGGACGACCTGCCGGACCGGCGGGAACGGTCCCGGGCCGCGTTGACCGCCACCGGGCCGGACGCGGCGCTGTTCGACCATCCGCTGCTCGGCCTGGACGTCGCGGGTCAGCGGGTGCACCTGGAGCCGGACCTGGTCGCCGCCCGGCTCGGTGGCCGGTTCCACGTCGTGGAGATCAAGTCGTTCCCGGTGATCGACGGCCAGGCCGACCCGGCGAAGGTGTCCGCCGCCGCCGTCCAGTCGGCCGTCTACGTGCTGGCGCTGCGGGAGCTGCTCGCCGCCGAGGGGCGGGACCCGGAGTCGGTGTCGCACGAGGTGGTGCTGGTCTGCCCACGTGACTTCGCCAACCAACCGGTGGCCAGCCTGATCGACGTGCGTAAGCAACTGCTGGTGCTGCGTCGCCAGCTGGACCGGATGGCCCGGCTGGACGACCTGCTCACCGCCGTACCGGCCGGCTTCACCGCCGATCCGGCCGCCGAGCCGGCGACGCTGACCGCCGCGCTGCGTACCGTGCCGGCCCGTTACGCGCCGGACTGCCTGGCCGGCTGCGAGCTGGCGTACTTCTGCCGGGACGAGGCGCGCGGGCAGACCGGCGCGCTGGGTCGGCCGGTGCGGGAGGCGCTCGGCGGGATCGCCGAGGTGACCGAGGTACTGGCCCTGGCGACCGGCGAGCGGGCCGCCGACCCGGAGCGGGAGGAGGCCGCCGCGCTGCTGCGGGCCGCCGCCCGGTTGCGCGCCGACGCCCTCGCCGGCCACCACGCATGAGTACGCTGCGCGCGCTGGCCCGGGCGCAGGCCGTCGCCGCCGGGGTGGCCCAGCCGGTCGCCACGGTCCGGCACCTGCACGTGGCGCAGCGCCCACTGGTGCTGGTGCCGCTGGCGATGGCCGGTGAGGCGCATGCCCCGCTCGCCGCGTTGGTCGGCACCGCCCCCGACGACGCCCGGTTGCTGATCGTGCCGCAGCCCCGCAACCGGGACCAGCGGTTCCGTTTCGTCACCGAGCTGGCCGGGATCGTGCTGCCCTGGCTGGACGACTTCCGGGGCGTGGCGGAGGCGGTGGCCGTGGACCGGGGACGTGACGTCCGCTACCGCTACTCCGACGCCCCGCAGCTGTGGGTGCCGAACCCGGCCGGGATCACCTTCCTGCGGCTGCTCGGCCGGTCCACCCGGTTCCGCCGGCCGGACGGCGACTATCCGGTGCACCCGGCGGTGCCGCTGCTCGGCCGCTGGCTGACCTTCTTCGCCGAACGGGCCGAGCAGCCCGGCTCGTCGGCGCTGCTGGCGATGACCGACGCGCTCACCCTGCACTGGGCGACCGGGCAGAGCGCGGTGGAGGACCTGCACCTGCCGGCGCTGCTCGGCTGGATCGACCCGCCGGCCGGCTCGACCGGGGTCGAGGTCGCCGCCCGGGCCGAGGACCCGGCGGTGTGCCCGCCGGCCGGGCCGGCCACCGACCCGGAGTTCGACAACGCGGCGCTCGCCCCGGCGATGGCTTCGTGGGCGGCGGCCGACGACGACCCGGCCGCGCGCGACGAGGCGTACGCGGAGCTGGTGGGGTTGCTGCGCGGGCAGCTCGCGCCCACCTGGGAGCTGATGTGGCGTGGCCTGGGGTTGCTCGGCGCGCTGCCACCGGGGGCCCGGGTGGCCGGGCGGTGGGCCGGTGACCGGGACGCCTTCACATCGTATGCCGAGCATCTCGACGCCGACGGCGGGCCGCAGCCCCGACACGACGGCGCGGTCGCGGCGGCGGTCCGGCTGCACCGGCTGGAACGCGCCGCGACCAGCTACGCCGTGCAGCGCGCCTACGACGACCCGTTGGTGATGGCCGAGCACCGGCTGACCGGGGAGGCGTTCGTCGGTGACGTGACGCTGGCCGACCCGGCGCGGGTGGACGACAGCGGCAAACGACCGGTGCTGCGGCCGAGGATCCAGGTGGTGACCACCGAAGCGGTCCGGGTGCCGGTCGGGGCGACCCTGTGGTCGACGGCGCGGCCGGGGCAGAAGGCGAAGGTGGTCTTCGTGACCCCGGCGGCGGACGGCCGGACCGAGGTGGTGCTGGAGTTGTCGGGCGGGATGGGCCGGGGGCTGACCGCGCCGCCGGGCACCGTGCCGCAGGTGGGGGAGCGGCTCTGCCTGACCACCCTGTCGGAGGCGTTCCTGCCGGCCGGCGCGTTTCCGACGGCGGACGAGACACCGTGGACGCACGGCGGGCCACCGCTCACCGACCCCTCGTCCGGGCTGTCCTCAGTGGTCGGATAACCGACCCGGTGAGTGTGGCGGCTACCCGCCCGGCTGGCTAGGCTTCGATGGTTCGCCGTCCGTGGCCCGTCCGCACGGTCGAGGTGCGCGTTGGAGAGAGAGCCGGAGCGATCACCGTGCTACCCCAGGACGCCGTCTCCGGCGCCCCGACCCGACCGCTGGCCCTTCCCCGGGTGGGTGCGATCGTCGCCGCGGTGGTCGTCGTGCTGGAGCTGGGCTGGCTGCTCGCCGCGCTGCCCGGGGCGGCCCTGGCCAGCGACGTGACCGCCACGGCACTGGCGAGCTGGGCAAGTTACGCCTGCACCCGGACGATTCGTCGGCACCCCGCCCCGCTGCGCCGGTTCTGGGCGCTGCTCGCCCTCACCATGGGCCTGGCGGCCGCCGGTCGGCTGCTGTGGACGGTGGACCGGTTGCGTGCCGACGAGTTGCCGCACACCCCGCTGATCGGGGCGGTCTTCACCGCCGGCATCGTCACCGGCACGGCCGCATTGCTGGCCGCGCTGACCGCACCACGCAGCGTGGTCGGCCGGGCCCGCACGGTGCTGGACGGGGTGATCGTCGGACTGGCCCTGATCCCGATCGGCTGGGTGGTGGTGTTCCGCGACATCGCCGCCGCCGACCTCGACGATCCCCTGCGGACCCTCGGCCTGCTCTACCCGATGATCGACCTGATGCAGCTGACCATCCTGGTGGCGGTCGCCGGCTCGGCCCGCCCGGTGTGGCCGCCGTTGACCCTGATCGGGGCGAGCCTGGTCACCCGGGCCGGCGCGGACGCCGTCTACGTCTCGCTGGTCGCGCACGGCACCTACGCCCCGGGGCACCCGATCGACGTCTGCTGGCCGCTGAGCTACCTGCTGATCGGCATCGCCACCACCCGACCACCGCCGCCGACCTGCGACGGCGCCGAGGAGATCGGCGAGTCCCCGCTCCCGTCGTGGTGGCGGGTGGCGCTGCCCTACCTGCCGGTCGGCGGGGCGATCATCGCGGTGGTGCTGGCCCGCCGACCCACCGGGCAGACCCCGCCCCTGGTCTTCGTCGGCATGATGACGCTGCTCGGGGTGCTCGCCCTGCGGCAGGGGCTGGCGGCCAACGAGAACCTGCGGCTGGTGGCCCGGCTGCGTCGGCTCGCCTACGCCGACCAGCTCACCGGCCTGCCCAACCGGCTGATGTTCAACCGTCGGCTGCGCCAGGCCCTGCGCGAGGGGCCGCCGGTGGCCGTCCTGCTCCTCGACCTGGACGGCTTCAAGCAGGTCAACGACCGGTTCGGGCACGCCACCGGCGACACCCTGCTGTCCAGCATCGCGGTCCGGATGCGGGCGGCCGTCGGTGGCGACGGAACCATCGCCCGGCTCGGTGGCGACGAGTTCGCGGTGCTGGTCGCCGGTGACCGCCCGGTCGCCCCGGAACGGCTCGCCGAACGGCTCCTCGCCGCCCTGGAGCCGTCCGTCGGCGAGGAGGACGTCGGGGTGCACCCGTCGGCCAGCATCGGCATCGCCGAGTTCGGCCCGCAGCACGCCTCCCACACCGACCTGCTGCGCGACGCCGACATCGCCATGTACGCGGCGAAGGCCGCCGGGAAGTCCGCGTACCGCACCTGCACGCCCGCGCTGCGGGAGTCGGCGGTCAGCCGGGCCGAGCTGATCGCCGACCTGCGACGCGCCGTCGACGAGCGGCAACTGCACCTGGAGTACCAGCCGATCGTCGACCTGGCCACCGGCGTGGTCCGCAGCGCGGAGGCGCTGGTCCGCTGGCGGCACCCCCGGCTCGGCCTGCTCGCCCCGGCGGCGTTCCTGCCGCTGGCGGAGGAGACCGGGTTGATCGTGCCGATCGACCGGTGGGTGATCCACGAGGCGTGCCGGGCCGCCGCGACCTGGCGGGCCCTGGTGCCCGAGGCGACCGTGGCGGTCAACATCGCCGCCGCGCACCTGCGCCGCCCCGACCTGATCGCCACCGTCACCGCGGCCACCGCCACCGCCGGCCTGGCGCCCCGCGCGCTCACCCTGGAGCTGACCGAGTCGGCGCTGATCGACGGCAGCGAGGCGGTGCTGGAGCGGCTCGCCCAGCTCCGGGAGTTGGGCATCCGGATCGCCATCGACGACTTCGGCACCGGTTACTCGTCGCTGAGCTACCTGCACCGCATCCCGGCCACCGACCTCAAGATCGACCGGTCGTTCGTGGCCCGGCTGGACACCGACGCGCGGGCGTACGCCACGGTCGAGATGGTCACCCGGTTGGCCGGGGCCTTCGACATGGAGGTGGTGGCCGAGGGGGTGGAGACCGAGGGGCAGCACGCGGCGGTCACGGCGATCGGCTGTGTCCACGGCCAGGGCTACCGGTACGGCCGCCCGGGCCGGTTGGCCGCCCTGCACACCCCACGCTGACCCACCCGGCCTTCCGCCCTCCCCGGCCCGCCCCTTCCGGACCGCCCGTTGCGGCGCGATGCTGCCGGCCTGCCCTTTCCGCCTGCACTTTCCGGCCCGGCGCTTCCGGCCTGCCCGTTCCGGCCCGGCGCTTTGTGGTGCGGTGCGGTGGCGCGGGCCCACGGGTCGGGGACGCGGCGCAGAATCGGGCTTGACCCTCACGTCGCGGCAGGCCGGAACCTTGGTGTCGGAAAGGAGGAGACCATGGCGTACACGGTGGGTCAGGTGGCGAAGGCGGCCCGGGTGACGGTCCGGACGCTGCATCATTACGACGAGATCGGGTTGCTCTCGCCGAGCGGCCGGACGGCGGCCGGCTACCGCCGCTACGACGACGCGGACCTGGAGCGGTTGCAGCACGTCCGCTTCTACCGGGAGCTGGGGTTTCCGCTGGAGGAGATCGCGGCGATCCTCGACGACCCGACCGCCGACCCGGCGGCGCACCTGCGCCGGCAGCACGACCTGCTGACCGGGCGGATCGGGAAACTCCAGGAGATGGTCGCGGCGATCGAGATCGCGATGGAGGCGAGACGGATGGAACTCAAACTGACCCCGGAGGAACGGTTCGAGGTCTTCGGTGACGTCGACCCGGAGGAGCACGCCGAGGAGGCCCGGGAGCGCTGGGGCGACACCGAGGCGTACCGGGTGTCGACCCAGCGGGCGGCGAACTACTCGAAGGAGGACTGGCTGCGCCTCAAGGCGGCGCAGGAGGAGTGGGGCGGGCGGATCGTGGCGGCGCTGACCGCCGGGACGCCTGCCGACTCGGCGGAGGCGATGGCGCTGGCCGAGGAACACCGGCAGCTCATCGTCGGATGGTTCTACGACTGCTCGTACGAGGTGCACACCGGGCTGGCCGACATGTACCTGGCCGATCCCCGGTTCACCGCCCACTACGAGGCGATCGTGCCGGGGCTGACGGAGTACCTGGCGGAGGCGATCCACGCCAACGCGATCAGCCGGGCCTGAACGGTGCCGCCCGCGGTGGGCGAGGATGGGGGTTCGTCCCGCCCACCCACCGGAGGTCGTCCGTGTTCATCGTCGCCGGAAGTCTCTACGTCGAACCCGCCGAGCGGGACACCTACCTGGCCTCCTGCATGGAGGTGGTCCGGCAGGCCCGCTCGGCGCCCGGCTGCGTCGACTTCGCCATCGGCGCCGACCTGGTCGAGCCGGGCCGGATCAACGTCTACGAACGCTGGGAGTCCGACGACGAGCTGCTGGCGTTCCGGGGGTCCGGCCCGGAGCAGGAGCAGGTCGCGACGATCCGTGGCGCGGAGGTGCACCGCTACCGCATCTCCGCCGTCGAGGCCCCCTGACCGACCCCGGCCTGTCGTTTCTGCCGGGGCACACCCGGTTCCGGTGGCCCCCGGTGCCCCGGCGGTGGTCGCGGCGTCCAGTCGCCGGACCGGTCGGAGGGTCCGGGTGTACGCGGGTCGGACCCGTCATCGCCCGGGCCGGACCGGTGCGGTCGGGGGTGGCCGGTCGGCGGCCGGGTGCCGGGCTAGGCTGGCGCGACCGCTCTGTCACCAGCGTCGATCGGCTCGGCCGGCGGGCGCGTCACCCGGGGAGACCGCCGTGAAGCACCCGAAGTTGGCCGTCGCCATGGCCGCCCTCGTCGCGCTGGTGACAGTGGCCGGCTGCACCTCGGACGACGGCGGCACGGGACCGGCACCGACCGCCGGGTCGGCCACGACCGGACCGGCCCCGACCGAGCCGGCCGCCGTACTGGCCACCGCCGCGCAGCGGGTCGACCAGCAGTCCTACCGGCTGACCCTGGGCGACGGCGCGGGCGGCGGGGACACCACCACCCTGGTCTGGGACCCGAAGGGCCGGCGTGGACTGGAGACGACGACGCTGGCCGTGGCGAACGGCAAGGTGGTCATCGAACGGCTCGCCACCGGCACCGACGTCTACGTGAAGGTGACCGCCCCGGACCGGCGGGTGCCGGTCTGGGACGGGCGTACCTGGTGGCACCTGGGCACCGCCGAGGCCGCTGCCGCGAAGCGGACCGGGCTGGACAACACCCGGCTGGCCAGCACCCTCGGCACGGCCACCGGGGTACGCGCCACCGGCGAACGGGCCTACGCCGGCACGCTGGACCTGCGGCGCAGCACCGAGGTGCTCGGCGACGGGGTGGGTGGGGTGCTCGGCGAGCGGGCCGCCACGGTGCCGTTCACCGCGACGGTGGACGCGCAGGGGCGGCTGGTCCGCTACCGGATCGAGCTGGCCGGCGAGCCGGGCAAGACCTCGGCGCTCGACCTGACGTACGCGGACTTCGGCCTGCCCGTGTCGGCGGAGAAGCCGGCGGCGGGCCTGATCGGCGAGGACCCGCCCAGCAACATCCCCGGCGCCTGACCCGCCCCGCAACGACCCGGGCGCCTGACCCGCCCCGCAACGACCCCGGCGCCTGACCCGCACCGTCGCCGGGGTCTGACCCGTCTCGTCGCCGGGTCGGGGTGTCACAGGAGCAGGTCGAGCAGGAGCACACCGGCGAAGCCGACCACCGAGATGATCGTCTCCAGCACCGACCAGCTCTTGATGGTCTGCCCCACGGTCAGCCCGAAGTACTCCTTGACCAGCCAGAAGCCGGCGTCGTTGACGTGCGAGAAGAACAGTGACCCGCAGCCCACGGCCAGCGCCAGCAGCGCCACCTCCGGCCGGTCCAGGGTGGCCGCCAGCGGGGCGACGATGCCGGCGGCGGTGATCGTGGCGACCGTCGCGGAGCCGGTGGCGACCCGGATGCCGACGGCGACCAGCCAGCCCAGCAGCAGCGGGGAGAGGTTGGCGTCCTTGGCCGCGTCGGCGACCAGGTCGCCCACCCCGGCGTCCACCAGCACCTGCTTGAAGCCGCCACCGGCGGCGACGATCAGCAGGATGCCGGCGATCGGCGGCAGCGAGCCGCCGAGCACCGAGGAGACCTGGCTGCGGCTGAAGCCGGCCTGGTAGCCGAGGGTGAACATGGCGACGATCACCCCGGCCAGCAGCGCCACGATCGGGGTGCCGACGATGTCGAGGGCCTGTCGGGCGAAGGTCCCCTCGGTCAGGGCCAGCTCGCCGACGGCGCGCAGCAGCATCAGCACCACCGGCAGCAGCACGGTGAGCACCGCCGGCCAGAACCTCGGGGCACGCCGGGCGGTCTCGGTGCCGCTGTCGTCGACCGGGGCGCCCGGCCGGCCGGTGCCCGGGTTGACCAGGTCGTCGTCGGTGAGCAGGTCGTCGTCGCCGGCCGGTCCCCGCCCGGCGTCCCGGCCGGCCGACTTCCGGTCGGGGCGGGCGTCGGGGCTGCCGGGCCCGCGCCGGCCACCGCCGGAGGTGGCCGGTTGCCGGGTGGGCAGCAGCGCGGCCGGGGCGGTGGCCGGCACGTACCGGGCGATGAAGTTGCCGAACACCGGGCCGGCGACGATCACGGTGGGGATGGCGATGATCAGGCCCAGCCCGAGGGTGAGCCCCAGGTCGGCGTTGAGGGAGGAGATCGCCACCAGCGGGCCGGGGTGCGGCGGGACGAGGCCGTGCAGCACCGACAGGCCGGCCAGCGCCGGAATGCCGATCTTCATCAGCGGTACGTCGGTCCGCAGCGAGACCAGCAGCACGATCGGCACCAGCAGCACCACGCCGACCTCGAAGAACAGCGGCAGGCCGATCAGCGCGGCGACCCCGGCCATGGCCCAGGGCAGGGCGGTGCCGGAGACCCGCCCGACGACCCGGTTGACGATGCCGTCGGCCCCACCGGACTCGGCGAGCAGCCCACCGATCATCGCGCCGAGCGCGATCAACAGCCCCACCCCGCCGACGGTGGAGCCGACCCCGGCGCTGAACGACTCGATCATCGTGTCGGGGGCCATGGTGGCGGCCACGCCCAGCACCGCGGCGCCGAGGATCAGCGCCAGGAAGGGGTGCACCTTGCCCCAGGCGATGAGCAGCACCACCGCGGCGATGCCCAGCAGGGCGGCCACGACGAGCTGGGCGTCACCGGCGTTGGTGGCCGGTTCCGCCGGTGCGGCGAGGAGAGTGAGCACGGTAATCACGACCTTCGGACGGTGTCCGACCCGGTGCGGTGCGGGCGGTCACATGGGTGCGGGGGTGGGCGGTGGCTCCGCCGGCAGGCTGGGGGCCAGCCGGCGCAGCGACGCGAAGGTGGGCACCAGCGCGTCGTACAGCTCGGAGTGCAGGGGGAGCAGGGCGGCGTAGGTGGCGGCGGAGGCCGGCTCGGGGCGTACCGTCTCGTCGATGCGGACCAGGTCGGCGGCGACGTCGATGGAGTCGATCAGGCCGAGCGCCTGCATGCCGAGCAGCGCCGCGCCGAAGCTGGAGCCCTCGTGGCCGGCGGGGAACCGCACCGGCATGCCGAGCGCGTCGGCGAGCATCTGCCGCCACAGTGGACTGCGGGCGAAGCCGCCGCTGGCCCGCACCTCGCGGACCTCGTTGCCGGCGGCCCGGACCGACGCCAGGACCAGGGCGAGCTGCTGGCACACCCCCTCCAACGCGGCCCGGACGAGATGCTCGCGGCGGTGCCCGTGGGTCAGCCCGACGTACGCCCCGCGCGGCAGCGCGCTCCAGTGCGGGGCCCGCTCGCTGAGCAGGTACGGCAGCATGATCAGCCCACCGGAGCCGACCGGGGCGGTGGCGGCCAGCGCCAGCAGCTCCTCCTCACCGTGCTCGCCGAACTCGGGGGCGAGCGCGTCGCCGGCCCACTGGAGCACGATCCCGCCGTTGTTGATCGCCCCGCCGACGACCCACCGGTCCTCCGTGAGCGCATAGCAGAACACCCCACCGAGCGGGTCGACGGCGGGGCGTTCGACGGCCACCCGCATCGCCCCGGAGGTGCCGATGGAGCAGGCGACGACGCCGGGGCGTACCGCGCCGAGACCCAGGTTGGCCAGCGGGCCGTCACCCGCGCCGACGACGAGCGGGGTGTCGGCGGGCAGGCCGGTGGCGATGGCGGCGCGGGCGGTCAGCCCCGGCAGCACGGTGGTGGTGGGGACGAGGCGGGGGAGCTGCTCCTCGGTGATCTGGGCGATCCGCAGCGCCTGCGCGTCCCAGGCGAGTTGGTGGATGTCCATCAGGCCGGTGGCCGAGGCGACCGAGTGGTCGGTGACCAGCGTGTCGGTCAGCCGCAGCAGCACGTAGTCCTTGATGCCGACCCAGTGGGCGACCCGTGCGTGCAGCGTCGGCTCCTGCTCGGCGTACCAGAGGAGTTTCGGCAGCGGGGCCATCGGGTGCACGGGGGTGCCGGTGCGCCGGTGCAGGGCGAGACCCCAGGGGGCGGCACGCAGCCGTTCGGCCTGACCGCTGGCCCGGGAGTCGGCCCAGGTCACCGACGGGGTGAGCGGTACGCCGTCCGGGTCGAGGCCGATCAGGCTGTGCATGGCGGTGCTGAACGACAGGCCGGCGATGCCGGTGCCCAGCTCGGTGACGACGGTGCGGATGGTCTCCACCACCGCGTCGAAGATGAGCTGGGGGTCCTGCTCGGCATAGCCGGGGTGCGGCTCGTCGAGGGGGTAGCCGACGGAGTGGCTGGCGAGCTGGTGGCCGTCGGTGTCGTACCCGACGGTCTTGGTGCTGGTGGTGCCGATGTCGACGCCGAGCACCACGCGGCGGCGCTGGTCCGGGCCGGTCACGGGTCCCCCTTGGCGTCGGCGGTGCGGGCGGTGCGGCCCGGCTGCGGCTGACGTTACCCACGCCGGCAGCACCCCGCACGGCGTCGGACCGGAAGGTGAGGCATCGTGCGGTGCGCCGCCCGGCGGGAAATCCATCCCCCGATCGGGTGGTAAATCGGCAATGCCGGGTCCGTCGGGCTTGTCCCTGCCGTTGAGCCGGGTGAACACCGGTTGGTGGCTCGCACGGCGGAGGGATCGGCGTGGCGATGACTGATTCGACGGGTTCCACCTGGCGCTACACCTGGGCTCGCCAGCAGAACGAACGACGGCGGCGGGTCTTCCGCACCGCCGAGCGGGCCTGGCGTCGCCGTGACGACGAGCTGCGTCGGCTGCGGGCCCTCGCCGTCGGCCTGCGGGGCAGCGCGGCGGCCGGGGGTGGCCTGCCGCTGGCGTTGAGCCCCGGTGAGTCGGTGCTCTGGACGACGCCCGGCGTGCAGCTGGTCGAGCTGCGGCACACCACCGTGCTGCCCGCCCCCGACCTGGTCGTCGAGGCGGATCCGGGGCGGCTGCGCCACCGGTTGCCCGACGGGGTCCGGGTCACCGACGCCGGCATCGCGGTGGTCACCAACCGTCGGTTGGTCCTGGTCGGCGGGCGCGGCCGGCGCGACTGGGCGTACGGCAGGATGACCGGGTTGCTGCACGATCCGGCGGCCCCGGTGAGCCTGATCCAGGTCCTGGACCGGCGGCAGACCTCGGGTCTGCTGCTGCCGGCGGGTGTGGCGACCGAGTTCCGGTTCGTGCTGACCCTGGCCTTCGCCGACGCCATCGAGCAGCGGCCCGCCGTCCTCGCCCAGCTCGACGAGCTGATCGCCGCCCATGCCGAGGCCACGCCGTTCCGGCCGGAGATCGCCACTCCCGCGCAGGCCCGGATCAGCGCCCGGATCCCCGGTGGTCGGCGGACCGTCGCGGTGGCCGCCGCGCTGACCCTGGTGGTGCCAGCGGTGCTGGTCGAGTCGGACCCGCCGGCTTCCCCGGAGGTGGCGGCGGCGGCCACCGCCGCGCCCGGCCCCGTCCCGGCGCGGACCCGACCCCCGTCGCCGGTCCCGTCCCCGTCGGTGGTGCGGGAGCGACGCTGCGGGGCACCGGCCAACCCGATGGGGTACGACTACTGCGGCGGCGAGCGGGTGCGTAAGCCCGACCACCGGGTCTGCGACTGGTTCGACTGCGTGCCGCAGTTCTGGGCCGGGCGGGGTTACCTGGTGTCGTGCCGCGACGGCGCGGTCAGCCTGACCGGCGGCCAGCCGAAGCCCTGCGCCGGCCACGACGGGGTACGCCGCACCGTCCACCACTGATCCACCGGAGCTCCTCGCGGGTTGGGGCGAAGTAGCGGTGTCAGGCCCGGGCCGATACCGCTGCTCCGGCCCATCGGCCCGACAGTGGGACTGGCGCGGCCGTCGCATCATGTACGGCGTGATCCATTTCAAGCGTAAGCAGCGCAAGAAGAAGCGCGACTGGTGCGATGCCGACTGCGACGGCTGCGACAGCCTGCCCTGCTGCGACTTCGGCCTGTTCTCCCTGCTGCTCACCCTCGGCGCGACCACGGCCCGGGTGAGCCGGGCACCGGTGGTCGACCGGGCGGGCCGGGCGGCGATCCTCGGTTACCGGCGGTGGTTGTCGCACCGCTGGCCGGGCCAGTGCCGCTACACCCCGACGTGCAGCTCCTACGGCCTGACCGCCGTCGAACGGCACGGCCTGGCCGTCGGTGGCCGGATGGCGGCGGACCGGCTGCGCCGCTGCCGGCCGGGCGTCCCGCGCGGCACCCACGACCCGGTCCGCTGACCGTCCGGTGGCCCCGCCGCCGACGGGCACCGGCTGCTGCTGACCAGCCCGGCCCGCCTCACGCCGTCACGTCGCGGTAGACCTCGACGTCGTAGATGAGCCGGACGGGTTCGCCGTTGGTGGTGCCCACGAAGACCGTTTCGCCGGCAGGGGTGCGCCCGCGCCGCCACACCTCGGCGCGGGCGGCATCCCGGGATTCGCGATGGACCTTCCCGGTCCGGTGCAGCTCCACCACCCGGCGGGCGGTCTGCCGGTCGCTGTCCAGCTGTATCCGCATCAGCGGCACGGGGTGCCACCGTCCCTCCTGGCATCGCCACTGCCCGCCGAGGGGTCCGGCGGGTCCGGCTCAGGCAGTTCCTCTAACGCTGAACAGTTAACTTAACGACGTTAATTCAACTGAGCACTGTACTAGGCTGCTGCGGGTGGACGCGACTGAATTGGGTGGGGCTTCCGCCGAGCGGCACGGCGGCCGGTCCGATGCCAGGGCCGGCGCGGTCTGGCTGCGCGCGGAGCCGACCCGCAACCGCCGGGCCACCCCGCTGACCCGGGAACGGATCGTGACGGCGGCCGTCGCCCTGCTCGACCGGCACGGCATCGACGGGCTGACGATGCGCCGGTTGGCGGAACACCTGACGGTCACCCCGACCGCCCTCTACTGGCACGTCACGACGAAGGAGGACGTCCTCGACCTGGCCGTCGACCATATCTTCGGCGAGGTGCCGCTGCCGGCAGCCGGCTCCGACTGGCGGGACGACGTACACCTGCTGACCTCGGGATGGCGGGCGGCCATGCTCCGCCACCCCTGGGCGCCCGGCCTGATCGGCCGGCCGATGCTCGGCCCGCACGTCCTCGCCCGCACGGAGTTCCTCCAGTCGGCGCTGGTCCGCGCCGGCTTCACCGGCCTCGACCTGGCCGTCGTCACCCGACTGGTGGCCAACTACGTGATCGGCGCCGCGCTGACCGAAGCCACCTGGCACCAGACCGGCGACCCGGAGGTACGTGCCGAGGCCCGCCGGCACCTCGTGGCGAACGCCGCCAGCTACCCCACCCTCACCGCCTCCGGGCACCTCGACGATCGACAGTGGAGCGACGACGACCTCTTCCGCCGGGGCCTCGACGTCATCCTCGCCACCCGACCGGGCAGCTGACCGCAGCCTCCCGGCCGTCGGACGGACCACCGGCGGCCTACGGACCGGCGGTATTCGGCTCGCCTGTCGCGTGGACCGCCGCTACCGTCCGGGGCATGTCCCGCACCATCCGACTCGTCCTGGTCGACCCCGCCGGCCGCCTCCTCGGCGCACTGCCCGACTTCGACGTGCCGGTGCCCTGGTGGCATGACACGACGGCGGTCGTCGCGGGGGCCCGCGCCGCGTACGGCGTCGAGGTGACGGTGCTGCGGCTGCTCGCCGGGCAGCGCGGGCGGCCACCCGGGGGCCACGTCAGTTACCTGGCCGAGGTGGCCGGCCCGGTGCGCGTACCGCTGCTGCCGGCGGAGGCGGTGCAGCCGGCGGCGCATCCGCTGCGCGCGCCCTACGCGCAGCCGGGCGGGCCGGCGGTGAGCCTGGCCTGGGCCGCCGCGCAGCTCGACCGGCTGGGTCGGCCGGCGACCGTGTCGGCCCAGGAGCGCACCTGGAACCTGTCGGCGGTATGGCGACTCGACGGGCCGCACGGCACCGCCTGGCTCAAACAGGTGCCGGTGTTCTTCCGGCACGAGGCGGCGGTGCTGCGGCTGCTCGCCGACGACCCGGCCACCCCGACGCTGCTCGCCGCCGACGACGAGGGGCGGATGCTGCTCGACCACGTGCCGGGGGAGGACCGCTACGGCGCCGACCCCGCCGAACGCGCCGCGATCGCCGTCGACCATCACGCCCTCCAGGTGCGCACGGTGCCCACCGTCGACGGGCTCGTCGCCGCCGGCGTGCCGGACCTGCGTGGTGCCGCCCTGGCCCGGTGGCTGCGCGCGAAGCTCGCCCCGCACCCCGCCGCCGACCCGCTCGTCGCCGGGCTGCAGGGGCGGCTCGACGAGGTGGCCCGGTGCGGGCTGCCCGACACCCTCGTGCACGGTGACCTGCACCCCGGCAACGTCCGCGCCGACGGGTCGCGGTACACCATCATCGACTGGGGCGACGCGTTCGTCGGTCACCCCGCCTTCGACATCCTGCGGCTGACCGAGCAGCTGCCCGCCGGGCCGGCCGCCGCCCTGGTGGCCGACTGGTGCGCACGCTGGCGGGCCGACGTGCCCGGCTGCCGGCCGGAACGGGCGGTGGCGCTGCTGCGGCCGGTGGCCTGGCTGCGGATGGCGGCGGTGTACGCGATGTTCCTCGCCGGCATCGAGCCGAGCGAGCGGATCTATCACGACCGGGACGTGCCGGAGAACCTCGCGCTGGCGGCGGCCGAGCCGGGCTGACCGGCAGCGCGTCGGGCCCGGTAGCCGTGGGTCGGGGGTGGACCGTCACTCCGGCCGGTGGCAGACCGCCTCGACGTTGTTGCCGTCCGGGTCGCGGACGAACGCGCCGAAGTAGGTCGGGTGGTATTCCGGCCAGACCTTCGGGGCGTGCAGCACCTCGGCGCCGGCCGCCACCGCCGCGTCGTGGAACGCCCGGACGGCGGCCCGGTCGGCGGCGGTGAAGGCGATGTGCGCCTCGTGGGCCGGGCCGGACGTCGTGGTCGGACTGAGCCAGAAGTCGGGCCGCTCGACGCCGTAGCCGACCACGTCGCCGTACTCCAACAGCCGCCGGGCGCCCAGCGGGGCGAGGACGGCGTCGTAGAAGGCGAGGCTGGCGGGGATGTCGCGGGCCTGGATGCCCAGGTGGTCGAGCACGATGGTCTCCCTCGGGTGTGGTTGCCGGCCCAGGCTAGAACGGACCTCCGACAACGGACCACCGACACGGTCGCGGTCAGGAATGCCGACCGGAGGTCCCGTCCGGGAGGAATTCGCCGGTAGGGTGCCGGGGACCGCCACAGCCAGCAAAGGTGCCGCATGCTCCCCCGCGCCACGTCCGACACTGAACCGCCCGCGCTGATCCTGGAGCGCACCACCGCGCTGGTCGACTACCTGATGGCGGTCCGCGCCCAGCTGGAGAAACCGGTCCGGACGGTGCCCACGGCGGACGCGCTCTGGCAGCACGACCTGCCCGAGCACCCCGACTGCCAGGTGGGCGTCTCGGCCGACGGGGTGAGCTGGCTCCAGGTCGGCCTGCCGGCGGCACCCCGGCGACTGAAGACCCCCGTCGAGTTCGTCGCGCACCTCGCCGACACCCCGCCCTACCCGGCCGAGCCGAGATTGACCGGCGACGAGGAGACGGTCGCACGGCTGCGACCCCGCTTCGAGCAGTGGCGGGAGCAGGACTGGCGGCCCTGGGCCGAGCAGGCCGCCCGCACCGACCGGGTACGCCAACTGCACCGCGCCCTGTTCGACCTGATGCACCGGGTCGACATGACCGCCGCCAGTCACGAACTCGTCTGGGGCCACGGCGTCATCCGCGTCGAGGTCGCCGGTCACCCGGTGCGGTACCCGCTGGTGGTGACCCCGGTCGCCGTCGAGTTCGACGCGGACCGGTCGGTCGTGCGGGTCGTACCGCAGGGGCCGGCCCGGTTGCAGACCGACCCGCTGACCGGCCTCGACGAGCGTTACCTGCGGCAGCTGCTGGCCCTGGCCGGCGTCGGCGGGCAACTCGACCTCGACGTCTGGGCGGACCTCGACCGGCGGGAGTTCTTCGAGCGGGCGCTGCGCCGCCTCGGCCACGACCCGGTGCTGCGCGACGCCGACGCCCCCGCCCCCACCGGCGCGTACGTACACGACACCGGGGTGCTGTTCGTCCGGCCCCGGCAGCGGATGCTGCGCCGCTTCCTGGAGGAGCTGCGGGCCCGGCTGCTGGCCGGCGACACCACCGGCATCGGCGCGCTGGCCGCCATCCTCGCCCACGAGCCGAGCCGGCTGGAGATGCCGCAGGACCAGCCGCAACGGTGGCAGCCGCTGGGGGAGCGGCTGCTCATGCCGCTGCCCACCAACGAGGCGCAGGAGTCCATCGCCCGCCGGCTGGCCCAGCACCGCAACGTCGCCGTGCAGGGGCCGCCCGGCACCGGCAAGACGCACACCATCCGCAACCTGATCTGCCACCTGATGGCACACGGCAAGCGGGTGCTGGTCGTCGCGCAGAAGGAGGACCCGCTGCGGGTGCTGCGCGACGGCCTGCCGGCCGAGATCCAACCGCTCTGCCTGGCGGTGCTCGGCCGCTCCGCCGACCAGCTGGTGCAGCTCCAACTCGCCGCCCGGGAACTCTCCGACCGGGGCGCCACCCTGGACCGTCGCGCCGAGCAGCAGCGGGTCGACCGGCTGCGCCGGCAACTGGAGGAGGCCGAACGGGACCTCGGGCTCGCCCTGGCCGGCCTGCGCGCGTTGGCCGAACACGAGTCCGCCCGCTACGAGATCGACGGCATCCGGCTGTCCCCCGGCGACGTCGGGGTGTGGCTGCGCGAACGGGCCGACCGGTACGGCGACATCCCCGACCCGCTCACCCCGGACCTGGACGCCCCGCTGACCGGCGAGGAGTTCAGTGAACTGCTCGACATCGCCCGGCGTACCCGGCGACCCGACCGGGCGCAGGCGCTGCGTCAGCTGCCGACGGCGGCCGACCTGCCGGCCGCCGAGGCGATCCGGGCGGACCGCCACGAGCTGGCCGCGACCCGACGCGAACTGGACCGGCTCGCCGACGCCGGGATGTTCGTCGCCGAGGTGCGCGCCGTCGGGCAGCCCGCCATGGAGCAGCTCGGCGGGCAACTGCGGGAGGCGCTGACCCTGCTCACCGAGCGGGAGGGGGCGTGGACCGACCGGCTCGGCACCCTGTTGCAGGCCGACGCCAACTGGCGCATCCGGTGGGAGGACCACGTCGCCGCCAGCCAGCAGGCGCTCGCCGACCTGGCCACCGCCGCCCGGGTCATCGCCGGGCACGAGGTCACCGTCGCCGAGGTCCACCTGACCGAGCCGCGCCGGTTGCTGGCCCTGCTCGACGAGCTGCGGCAGCGGTTCGCCACCGGCAAGGGCGTCAGCAGGCTCTTCCAGGGCACCCTGGCCCGGATCGCCACCGAATGCCGGATCGACGGCGAGATGCTGCGTAGCGCCGACGACGTCGACATCGTCGTCGCGTACGTCACCCGGCGTCGGCTGCGGCAGGCGCTGGCCACCCGGTGGGCGGAGTGGCGGGCGTCGCTCGGGCTGCCCGCCGAGGTCGGCGACGAGCCGGAATACTGGACCGGCCAGCTGCTCACCGCCGCCGCTACCGCGCTGGACTGGGACCGGCGGCGCTGGCCGGCCCTGCTGGGCGCCGTCCGCCGGGTGCTGCCGCGCACCGAGCACACCATCGACGTACGCCGGCTGACCGCGCTGATCACCCTGCTCGGCCGGGCCACGGCGGTGTTCGCCCACGACGAGCTGGTGGCCGAGGAACACCGGCTCGACGCGTTGCTGCAACACGGCATGTCCGGCGTCGACGCCAGCGACCTGTGGCGGCTGCTCGACCACAGCTTCCAGGGCGACGTCGACGGCTGGGACGCCCTGCTCGACGAGGTGCGCCGGCTCGCCGCCCTGCGCCCCGGGGCGCAACGCCTCGCCCAGCTCACCGACCGGCTGCGACCCGTGGCCCCCGACTGGGCCGCCCAGATCGAGGACGGCACCGCCGTCGCCCTGCACGGCACCGGCGCGGACTGCCTCGACCGGTGGCGGTGGCGGCGGGCGCAGACCTGGTTCGACCAGGTCGTCGGCAGCGTCGACCCGGTGGCCCTGGGCCGGCGCGTCGACCGCACCCGGGAACGCATCCGCCAGCTCACCAGGGAACTCGTGGTCGCCTCCGCCTGGTTGGAGGTGTCGTTGGCGTTGGACGACCGGCGGCGGGCCGCCCTCGCCGACTGGACCACCGCGCTGCGCAAGATCGGAAAGGGGACCGGGAAGAACGCCGCCCAGTGGCAGGCCCACGCCCAGAAGGCGATGACCGCCGCCGTGGACGCCGTGCCGGTGTGGGTGATGTCCGTCGACCGGGCCATCGAACAGTTCGCCGGCGGCGCGCGCTTCGACGTCGTCATCGTCGACGAGGCGTCCCAGGCCGACCTGTTCGCGCTGCCGATCCTCAGCCTGGCCGAACGGGCCGTCGTGGTCGGCGACGACCAGCAGATCGGGCCGCAGCTCTCCTTCGTCGGCAGCGTCACCGGCCTGATCAACTCACACCTGGTCGACGTGCCGTCGGCCGAGCACTTCGACCCGGAGAGCAGCCTCTACGACCACGCCGTCCGCCGCTCACCCGAGCGGATCCTGCTCACCGAACACTTCCGGTCCGTGCCGGCGATCATCGGCTTCTCCAGCGACACCTACTACGGCGGCGAGATCGAACCGCTGCGCACCGACCGGCCCGCCGGCATCGGCGACCCCGTCGTCACCGTGCACGTGCCCGAGGGCGTCCGCCAGGACCTGCCCACGTACGGCAACGTCAACGTCGCCGAGGCCGAAGCCCTCGTCGCTCGGGTCGCCACGATCGTCGCCGACCCGGCGTACGCGGGCCGCAGCATCGGCGTGGTCAGCCTGCTCAGCACCAGCGGGCAGGCCCTCTACCTGCTGGCCCGGCTGCGGGAGGAGATCGGCGAGGAGGAGATGGAACGCCGCCGGCTGCGCGTCGGCGACCCGTACACCTTCCAGGGCGACGAACGCGACGTGGTGCTGGTGTCGACGGTGGTCTCCCCGCACCACGGGCCGGTCGCCGCGTTCACCAAACGCGACCACCACCGGCGGGTCAACGTCGCCGCCTCCCGGGCCCGCGACCAGCTCTGGGTGTTCCACTCCGTGCAACCCGACGACCTGCGCCCCGACGACGCCCGGGGTCTGCTGCTGCGCTACTGCCAGAACGTCACCACCGCCGAGGAGGCGTACGACAACCTGGAACAGCGCTGCGACAGCGACTTCGAACGCGAGGTGCTGCGACGCATGCTGCGCCGGGGGCTGCGGCCGTTGCCGCAGTTCCGGGTCGGCTCGTACCGGATCGACTTCGTGCTGCCCGCGCCGGACGGGCGGCGGCTCGCCATCGAGTGCGACGGGGACGCCTACCACGGGCCGGAACAGTGGGAGAGCGACATGCGCCGGCAGGCGGTGCTGGAACGGGTCGGCAACTGCGTCTTCGTACGCATCCGGGGGAGCGTGTTCAGCCGGGACCCGGACGCGGCGTTGGCGCCGCTGTGGCAGCGCATCGAGGAGTTGGGCATCGGGGGGAGCCGGGCTGGGGAATCCGCTACGTCCGGCTAACTGTCGGAATCGAGGCATGCCGCCCGGGTGTCGGACTGTTCGCGGGCCGCTGCCGTGATTGAGTGTCCGGTACGTGATCAACCGGATTTCTGGAGAGGCCATGTCGACCCTGCTGCGGGAGATCGAGGTCAAGTACCGGGTGACCGATCCGCCGGCGCTGACTCGTGCCCTGACTGCTCGGGGCGCCGTCTTTTCCGAGCCAGCCCGGCAGGATGACCAGGCGTACGCGGTCAACGGCTGGACCTACGGGCAGAGCAAGGTGGGTGCGGCGTTCGCTCGCCTGCGTACCGAGAACGGCCGGCACACCTTCTGCGTGAAGAAGCCCCTGGAGAACGAACTCGCCTGCGCGGAACACGAGACGGAAGTCGTGGAACGGGAGGCGATGCACGCGGCGATCCTGGCGATGGGTTTCTATCCGACGACGCGCATCGTGAAGACCAGGCGAACGGCCCGGATCGAGGACATGTTGCTCTGCCTCGATGAGGTCGACGGGCTCGGCTCGTTCTTCGAGATCGAGGTCCTGGTGGACGGTGCCCGGTCGGCGGTCGAGGTCCAGCGGGAGCTGGACCGGTTCGCCCACACGCTCGGTGTGGAGCTGGTACGTAGCACCGAGACCTACGACTCGCTGATGCGCGCCGCGTTACCGGTCGGTGGCTGAGTACCAGCCACAGTGAGCAGTGCTCGGACCGGTGACAGCAGTGCTGCTGCCACCTCCTCGGGTTGCTGTTCGCCGACGTCGTGCAGGTGCACCGGAAACCCGGCCTCTGCCAGTTCCTCCGCCACCTGGTCGTAGCGTTCCCGCTCGTGGTACCCCGCCTCCGGACCGCCGCGATGGAAGCGGCTGTGAATGCCGCGTGCGGCGGCTCTGGCGCGGGAACGGACCGGATCGCCGGTGAGGATGATGGTGAGATGCGGCCGATCGATGTGCTGATTGAGGGCCCAGATGTACGCCCCGTCCACTCCGTCGAGGCGTTGCAGCACCAACGAGGTGGCGAGATACCGGTCGCAGATGACGACCTTCCCGGCGGTAATCGCCGGACGGATCTCGGTGTCGAGGTGGTGGTAGCGGTCGGCGGCCACCAGACAGGCTAGCGTCAGCCCTCGGTACTCGTCCGTGCCGTGTCGGGCTGTCTCGCCCAGCGTGGTGTGGCTCGGTTCCTTGGTGCGGTGAACTTCCCACCCGTCCGCGGCCACCAGGCTGGCGAGCAACGCGACGGTGGTCGTCTTGCCCACGCCGCTCGGGCCGTCGATCACGATGAACCGACCGGTCATCGGGTGGACGACCGCTCATGTTGGGCACGCGCTAGATCGATCAGCCGACGTCGTACCTGGGGCAACGCGACCTCCCCGAATTGAAGGTTCACCGAGAAGTTGAATTCGTCGCGAGCACGCATCGCCTCGTCCAGTCCGTCGCCGGTCAGGTCGACAGCGGTGTAGTCGAGCAGGTCGGCCGGGTCGTACCGGCCGGTCGCCATCAGCCGCTGCCACTCGGGGGTGCCTGGATAGGGCCGGAACTCGAAGACGCTCGCCCGAAAGCTGCCCGGCAGGTGCTCGGTGAGGTCCCACAGCTCGTGGACGTGCCGGACGGTCGCTTCCAACTCGGCATGCGTCTCGGTGGGCAGGCCGAGGATGAAGTAGCCCTTGACGCTGATGCCCAGGCGAGTGAGTCGGTGTACGACCCTCCGCGTCAGTGCCGGCCCGATCCGCTTGCCGATGTAGCCGAGCAGACGTTCGCTGCCGGATTCGATGCCCAGTGCCACTTCACGGCAGCCATTGCTGGCGAGCGTCTCCAAAAGGGCGTCGCTGGTGCGGGCGAGGATGTTGATGCGACCGGTGGCGTCCCAGACGTACCGGTCGCCGATTCCGGCCTCGGTGAACGCCGTCATGCATCGGCGGATGAAGCGTTCGTGGCCCAGGAAGAGATCGTCCACGAATCGGAACGCCGTCACGCCGTAGCGGACGTTCAGAGCATCCATCTCGGCAATGATGTTCGCCGGATCGCGGGTGCGGATGGTGACGTCTGGGTTGGCGCTGACTGCCGCCCCGCAGAATGAACAGTCGTAAGGGCAGCCGCGTGCGCCCACCATGGCCGCCTCAAGCGGTCCATCGGTCGACCGGTACGGGTCAGCGGCGAAGAATCGACGGTCGACGAACGGCAGGGCGTCGATGTCGGGAGCCAGGTGCCATGCCGTGCCCGGCATGCCGCCCGTGACCGGGCTTCGCAGCACCGGATCCCGCCACATCACCCCGGGCAGCCGCACCCGGTTGCGGTGATCTTCGAGGAGTGCCGCTACCCGGGTTTCGCCCTCGCCGATGACCAGTGCTTCCAGCCGGGCGAACCGAGGGTCCTCGATCACGGCTTGTGGCATCGCCTTCGCCTGGTGCCCGCCGACCATGAGCTGGATCGCCGGGTCGAGTCCTGCGGCGATACGGGCGCTCAACTGGTAGGTCGGTGCCAGCAGATTGAAGCCCACCCAGCGGGGTGCGGCCTCGTTGATGATGTTCTGGATCTGGGCGATACCGAGACCCAGGGCTTCACCGTCGAGGACGCCCACGGTGAAGCCCTGGGCAGTGGCGTAGGTGGCGAGATAGCCCATGCCCAATACCGGCAGGGTGAAGTCGTTGACCCGGGGGCGGAGGGAGTAATCGCGGAGCGGAGCATTGACCAGCAGAAGGTCGATCGGTGTGCCGGGCGTGACGCCGAGGATGGGAGGGTCAGACAGCTCCGGCCTGCTGGGTGCCGTAGGCGAGGGTGAGGAGGGTGTAGGTGGCCAGGTTGTCACCGGTCACCCGCCGCCACTGCCGGCCGAAGGTCGGTTCGTCGTTGGCCCAGTGGTGGTGGGGGTTCGCATGTCGGGCCCAGGTGCGGACCGCCAGGTCGGCGTAAGGGTAGAGGGCCCAGTCGTTGCTCCAGTCGGCGACAGCGGCACCGGCACTCCACGGACCGATACCGGAGACGGTCTGGAGTTCCTTGGCCAGTACCGATGGTGAGAGGTCCATCCAGGACCGACCATGGGTGAGGAATGCCGTGGCAGCGTGCCGGAGTGGCTTGCGCTTGAACGACATACCACTGATGGTGAAGTCGTCATCGCTCAGAGTTATCACACGCTGGGCGGAGGGGAAAGTATGAAGGTCCGTCTCACCGGATAGTGCGATCACGTCTCCGAATCGGCGACAGAATTCCCGGTGCAACTTGCGGGCCTGCCCTGCACGGATCACCTGCCGGATGATCGCTGTCGCAACTGCCTCCCACAGGTCGGGGTTGCGTAGACGTGCTACTGATCCCATCTCGGCCAGGGGTGCGTGGATGGGCTCCGACTGAGGGCGCGGGGCCCTCGGGGCCGAGAAGACGTCCAAAGGGGGCGGGACCTGGTCGCCGCGTACCCGGGTCGTGGTGACCTGACGACCCTGGACCCGGACGATCCAGAACGACCCGGGGCCACAGGTCAGTACGCGTACCCTGCCAGCGCCTTCCGCGTGCCAGGAGGGATGGTCCGTCATGAGGAAGTCAAAGCTCACGGGGCCCCCGCCTGATTGTTCGTAGTCGATCCCGGGATTGTTTCACCGCGCTCGTTATGCCACCGCCCGGCTCGCCGGAGCCTGACCGGAAGACGGTGGTCCACTTTCGTGAGGGCTTGTGAACGGCTCGACTTCGCCCGCTCAGGCGGCGATGGTGCGGGCCGCCGCGTACAGGTCACCAGGCAGCGGGGTCGCCAGCTCCCAGACGATCCGCATCGGCCGTTCGCCGCTGTGCTGCTGGTAGGTCATCGGCCCGGCGTACAGGTAGGCCGGTGCGCCGAGGTCCCGGTCCGGCACCCGGGTCTCCCGCACGAACAGGTGCACCGTCGAGCCCAGCGCCGCGTGGTGGATGTACCGCTGCCCGGTAGGGGACGACTCCGAGGTGGTGCTCTGCGACTCCCACTGGAACAGCCGTTCGGTGATGGCCCGGTCGGCGTACATGGTGGTGGGGGAGTAGTGCTGCTCCGACTTGACCAGGGTGACGAAGAACAGGTCCGCCCGCTCGGCTTCCAACCATTTCACCCCTTCCCGCAGCGACCCGGGGTTGGTCATGCCGAACGCCGCGCACGCCTCGTTGCGGCTGTAGCGGGCGTGCACCCGCAGTACGCCGACGGGTGCGGTGACCCGGTGGATGCGCTCCCGCAGCACCTCGGCGACCTGGCGCAGTTCGGCGCAGCGGGCCGGTTCCGCCCACAGCTGTTCGAGGCGTTCCTCCCGGGCGGCCAGCGGCGCCTGCGGCCCCCACAGGTCGAAGTGCACCATGTTCCACAGCCGCCCGGCCGGCGGCGGGTCACCGGCGGCGACCCGGGCCAGCAGGTCGAGCCGGTCGACGTCGTCGAGGTGCAGCATCCGGCCGATGGCCCGGCCCAACTCGCGGTCGGCCGGGCCGGGGGCCGAGGTGTCCAGGCCGGCGAGCCGCCGCAGCCCGGTCCACCCGCCGACAGCGGCCGACCGGTAGACGTCCTCCACCTCCAGGCCGGTCTCCCGCAGGAACTCGGCGAGGCTCACGTCGCCGAGTTGCCGCAGCTCGGCCACCAGGCCCCTCTTTGACGTGGGCAACGCGGTGCGCAGGTTGTCGAGCACGATCTCCTTGGCGACCCGGTCGAGCTGCACGTGACAGCCGCTGGGTAGCGACGGGAAGTCCTGCTCGACGGCGGCTTTGACGGCCCGCCGGCTGACCCCGGTCAGCGCCCGCCAGCGCAGGTCGAACCGGAAGTTGGCGTGCTGCCCGCCGATGAAGTCGAGCACCGTCAGGCACGGCTTGTCGTCGTCGAGGCGCAGCCCACGGCCCAACTGCTGGAGGAAGATGGTGGCGCTTTCGGTGGGCCGCAGCATCAGGATCGTGTCGACCATCGGCAGGTCGACACCCTCGTTGAACAGGTCGACGGTGAACAGCACCCGCAGCTTGCCGGCCCGGAACTCCCGCAGCAGACCGTCGCGGTCCGTGCGGTCCAACCGCGAGGTCACCGCCGCCGACGGTACGCCGTGCCGGGTGAACCAGTCGGCCATGAACTCGGCGTGCCCGATGCCCACGCAGAACCCGAGCGCCCGCATCCGGGCGGTGTCCACGGTGTCCCGCACGGCCCCGAGGATGATCCGCGCCCGCGCGTCGTCACCGGTGTAGACCCCGTCGAGGTCCGCCAGGTCGTATCCCTGGCCGCGCCGCCACCGCAGGTGCGACAGGTCCGTGTCGTCGTGCACCCCGAAGTATTGGAACGGCGCGAGCAGTTGCCGCTCCAACGCCTCCCACAGGTGCAGCTCCACGGCCGCGCGGCCGTCGAACCACCGCCGCACATCGCCACCGTCAGCCCGGTCGGGCGTCGCGGTGAGCCCCAGCAGTACGCGCGGCGCGAGCCGCTCCAACAGCCGGGCGTACGTCGGCGCTTCCGCGTGGTGGAACTCGTCGACGATCACCATGTCGTACGCCTGCGGGTCGATCTCCCGCCTTTGCAGCGACTGGATGGAGGCGAAGACGTGCGTCCAGTGCGTCGGCACCTGCCCGCCCACCAGGGTTTCGCCGAAGCTGCCGTCGCCCATGACCTGCCGGAACGTCGACAGGCTCTGCCGCAGGATCTGCTCCTGGTGGGCGACGAACAGCAGCGAGTCGACCTGCCCGGCGCGGTGCAGCCGCCGGTAGTCCAGGGCGGCGACGACCGTCTTGCCGGTGCCGGTCGCCATCACCACCAGGTTGCGGTGCCGGCCGTGCACCTGCCGCTCCGCGTCCAGGTCGGCCAGGATCTCCGCCTGGTACGGGTACGGCCGCACGTCCAGGTTGGCGATCTGCGTCGGCGAGTCCTCGCGCCGTTCCCCGCGCAGCGCGCGGCGCAGCCGTTCGGCGTCCCGCCCGGCGTCGTAGGTCTCGAACGCCGGGTCGTTCCAGTAGTCCTCGAAGGTGGCGGTGAACGTGTCGATGACGTGCGGCTGCTCGACGTTCGAGATCCGGACGTTCCACTCCACCCCGTCGACCAGCGCGGCCTTCGACAGGTTGCTCGACCCGACGTACGCGGTGGTCAGCCCGTGGTGGCGGCGGAACAGCCACGCCTTGGCGTGTAGTCGGGTGGTCCTGGTCTCGTAGGAGACCTTGATGTCGGCCCCAAGTTCGGCGAGCCGGTCGAGGGCGCGTTGGTCGGTCGCGCCCAGGTAGGTGGTGGTGATGACGCGTAGCTTGCCGCCGCGCTGGATCAGCTCACGGATGGCGGGTTCGACGATCCGCAGGCCGTGCCACTTGATGAACGCGCAGAGCAGATCGACCCGCTCCGCCGACGCCATCTCGTGAGTGACCTCGTGGCCGATGCGGGGCTGGTGCCTGCCGTTGACCAGCAGCGCGCCGGTAGAAAGCGGGGTGGTGGGGCGCTGCGGGAAGGTCGGCTGCGCCGGGGGCGTGGGTGGGGCGGCGATGGCGTGCAGGAGGTTCTTGGCGTCGGCGATCTGGTCGTGCTGGTCGGTCGCGGCGGGGCTGAGGGTGGCGATGGCCTCGGCGATCCGGTTGGTCAACTCGACCTGGTGGCGGAGCTTGTCCTCGCCGTTGGGGACGGCTTGCAGGGCCCGGCTGACCAGGGCGGCGAGGTGCCGGGTGAGGGGGTGATGGGAGTCGGCGGGGTCCAGGGGCTGGTGCTGGACGTTGGCCGGATCCAGGGGCTGGAGAATGGCGGCGACATGGTGGGTGACCAGGTGTTCGTAGATCCCCATCGCAAGCCCGTCGTCGTCCATGAGGGTGGAGGTTAGCGTGTGTCAGCTCTGCCGACTTTCGCCGACTGCGCGGTGCCCCGAGTGTCGGCCGTGTGCCGCAGTCGATTCCCCAGGGGATTCTCCGTTGAGCTGACCTTGACCATCAGAGTGACGGTCGATAATCTGACCGGTTCGCTCTCACGATAGGTTCCCAGGGAGATCGCTCGATGGCGCTCGACAGTCCGAAGCTTCACGAACTCTTGAAAGATATCAAGTCGGGGGTGCTGCAGCTGCCAGACTTCCAACGCGAGTGGAAGTGGGATGACCAGCGCATCCGGGAGCTGATCGCCACGGTCACCCTTGACTATCCGCTCGGCGTTGTGATGACGCTCGAGACGGGTGGTAAGAAGCCCTTTCGTCCTCGTACCCTGACTGGTGCTGAGGCTGGCCGGGCGGTTGTGCCTGACCTTCTGCTACTGGACGGTCAGCAACGGCTCACCTCCCTGTTCCAGGCCCTGCACCTTGACCAACCGGTGCGGACCGTCGATGATCGCAACAAGGAGCTTGAGCGTTGGTATTACGTGGACATCGAACGGGCTGTGGGTTCATCCACCGACCGGGACGAGGCCATCGTTTCCGTACCGAAGGACCGTGTCCTCCGTTCGAACTTCGCTCGTACGATTAACCTCGATCTCAGTAGTCGATCGAAGGAATGCGGGGCGAGACATTTTCCACTGAGCGATGTTTTTAACAGCAACAAGGTTACCGAATGGCAGCGGGAATTCGTCATGCTGGACGACGCGAACTGGGAATTGTGGGCCAAGTTCGACCAGCGGATTCTCCACAACATCAGGTCGTTCCAGATTCCCATGATCAAGCTTGCTGCCTCGACCACCAAGGATGCCGTCTGTTCGGTGTTCGAGCGGGTCAACACCGGCGGCGTTCCGTTAAACGTGTTCGAACTGCTGACCGCCACCTATGCAGGCGACAGTCAATACGAGCAGAACCACGGCGACTACTACCGGTTGCCGGACGTGTGGCAGGACATCAAGCGGACCCTGGCCACCGCATACCCGGTCTTGGGGCGCCTGGAGCAGGGGGTCGACGATGGCTTGAGCACCAGCGATTTTCTGCAAGCCGTCACCCTAGTCAACACGTGGGAACGCAAGAGGACCAGGCCGAACATGGCCGTTTCATGTAAACGGCGCGACCTCCTGAACCTGCCGCTGGATGATTTCATTCGGCTTGCGCCCAGGGTGGCGAGTGCCTTCGGCTGGGTCGGGGGGTTCCTCAACGAGCAGTTCATCGTGCGGCAGGCCGACCTTCCCTACCGAACCCAACTCGTGCCCTTGGCGGCGGTGCGAGCGATTCTCGATGACCAGGCCGATGAGGTGGGCACCCGGGAACTGCTCACCCGCTGGTACTGGTGTGGGGTACTGGGTGAAATGTATGGTGGTGCGACTGAGAGTCGCTTCACCCGTGATGTCGAGCAACTCGTTGCCGCAGCGAAGGGTCAGTTGCTGAGCGTGCCCGACACCATCGCGGAAGCGGCCTTCCTGGCCGACCGTTTGGATACCCTGACCACCCGTAACAGCGCCGCCTACAAGGGCATTTTTGCGCTGCTCGTCAAGCAGGGTGCCGTCGACTGGTACCACAGCGAATCTCCTTTCACCCCGGGGTCGATCCTGCAGCATGCTGTCGATATTCGTCACGTTTTCCCGAAGCAGTGGCTGGCCCGGCATGCTCCCGGTGACTGGCGGGGCAATTCGATCGTGAACAAGACCCCTTTGTCCTACCGGGCGAGCAAGAGTCTGACGGGCTCGCCATCGGCCTACTTGCAGGTGCTTGCCAGGGAAACCGGCACGCGGCCCGAATGGTTCGATGACGTGGTCGCCACTCACGTGATCAATCCAGATTTGCTGCGTGAGGACGACTTTGACAAGTTCTATGACGACCGGTCGGCTAGACTGGTTGAGTTGGTCAATGAGGCCATGGGTAAGCAAACGGTCTTCCGTATCGAGGTGGACCGGTGAGTCTGTCTCTTCCAAGCCGTCAGGAACTGCTCGATCTCAAGGGGAAGACCATACGGGTTCCTGCCCTTCTGGAAATGTTCGGTGAGCGTGTCCGCAATTATCAGACCGTTCCCCTGATCCAGGAAGCGTTGCATGAGGTCGGCCTCGATACTCACCCCTCCTTCACTACCTGCGGACTCAAGACCGACATGCTGATCGTTCCTCAGGCGGCGGTGCCGTTCGTCGAGGAGGAAGCGGAAGAGGAGGTGCAGACAGGCACGCTGCCCCAGCAGCCACTTCGGATCGGCGACGTGCCTTCGGCTCGTGCGGGAATCGACTCGGTCACATCCAAGTCGTCGCTGCGTTCCGCTGTGTATACAATGCGCGTGAAGAACTATTCGCAGCTGCCGGTGATCGACGGGCTTGCCGATCTCAAGGGTGTCGTGACCTGGGACTCCATCACTGCGCGGTACGAGATCGGGGAGACTAGTCCCACGCTCGCGAAGTCCATGGTCCGTGATGGGATCCCCGTGGCGGAGGTTCACCAGGAACTCTTCACCCGCTTGCCCGAGATTCGGCGTCACGGATATTTGCTGGTGCGGGAAAACAGCGGCGTCTTCGTGGGGATAATAACCGGCTCTGACATCGCCAAGCGGTTCCACAACATTGCATTGCCGTTCTTCCTGGTCGGTGAGATCGAGTTCCGTCTCCGGAAGTGCCTGGGGCCCAAGCTTGCTGGCGATTCGGTCAAGAAGCTGAAGGGGGAAAGTCACTCGGGTGACTTCTCCAAGTTGATGTTTGGTGAGTATGTCAAGCTTCTGGACTGTGAGCAGGGGAACGGGAAGCAACGCCTTAATGCAGTCGAGAACTGGAAACTGCTGGGTTGGGGCGGCGTAGACAGATCCCAGTTCGTGGCTCAACTGGACAGGGTGAGAGTCATACGTAACCAGATTGCTCACTTTGACGAAAAAGCGCTCAGTGACCAACAGATCGACGAGTTGAAGGAGTTCTCGGGTCTGCTCAAGCAACTACTCTGACGAATCTGACCCGGCCGTACGGCAGCCGTGTCACGGCTGCCGCAGGGTGTCAGGGCCTGGCTCGCCGCTGGTCACGATGTCGCTCCCCGTGGCCAGCGGCCACCAGGTAGGGCGAAGGCCCTGCCTGGATGGGTCGCTGTCGTCCCGAGAATCGCTGTGAAACGACTCCATGCTTCCACCCAGATTCGGCTGCTGTGTCCCGAGCCGGTCGGCTCCGGGCAACCCGCCGGTCACGGGCGTGGGTTGCCCTGAGCGACCGGTGGCCACTCAGGCGAGCACACCTTGCGTGAGTCGTAGGTGAGAATGTCGAACAGTGGCGCGTCGGGCCAGCCGGGCCGAAGCCGGGTGACGGTCTGCCACCCCCAGGATCGGTAGGCGGCCTGGGCTGGGCCGTTGTCTGGCCGGGCGAGGAGCGTCATCCGCTCCTCATGCCGACTACCGAGAAGGTTGTCGTGCAACGTTCGCGCGACGCCTTGCCGCCGCCAAGCGGCCCGCACCAGCAGTTCGCAGATGGCAAAGGTGCGTTGCCCGTCCTCGTCGGTGAAGCCGGCCGGTACGGGCTCCTCAATGCCGTCCCACCATCGGGTGTCGGGTGCGAGCGGGAACCCGTACACGTAGCCGATCAACTCTTCGGCCAGCGTCGCGGTGATCAACACCCACCCTGCGCGCTGTCGATGCGCCGAAAGCTGGCGACGGTAGCGGTCCGCACTGTAGAAACCGCCGTCGCCCGCATGAGCCTCAAGGTAGAGGTCGATCAGTCGCTCGGTGATTCCTTCGGACTCGGCCGCGTCGTAACGGCGGAGGGTCAGCTGCTCGGTCATCAGACGGCCTCGCCGTCGAAGGCTTCGATGAAGTTCCGGACAGGAGTAGTCGGTCGAGTTACCTGACCCAACGTGGACCGGATGTCGGCCAGGTGCCGAGTCACGCGCCGGGAGTTCATCTGTTTCACCTCAGGAAGGAGGTCCAGCGCCATCAGTGCGGCCTCGTTGACGTCACCTTCCCGGTGGGTCGCCTCGGCCAGCCTTACGCGGTAGTAGACCTGGTTGCGCCGATGTGCGGGGGACGCGGTGGTGATGGCGTCGCGGAGCGCCTCGGCTGCTCGTCTCGGCTGGTCGAGTGCGAGGAACGACAGTGCTTCCAGACCCTGCACCTCTTGGAAGTTGACGAAGTGGATGAACTCCGGGTCGCTCTCGTGCGGGCCCCGTTCCAACTCTTGGCGTGCCTTGCGCATCTCGCGCTCGAACGCGCTGCGGTCCTGAAGCGCGGCGAATGCGCATGCCCGGCGGAGGTGCAGGAGTGTCCGTAGACGTGGGGTGGCCCAGCCGGCGGATATCCGCAGGGCGGCATCCGCGCAATGCAGCGACTCGGTTGGTTGGGAATCCCCGTTGAGAAGTGCTAGTTGCGCGAGCGCACGTACCTCGACCTGGGAATCGTCGGCGAGGCGTGCCCTGGTGATGGCATCGTTGAGATACGGACGCGCAGCTGCCCTGCGGCCGGCGTCGATCGCCAGCCAGGCCGTCTGGGCGGCAAGGTCGGCGAGCGATGCTTGGAGGGCTTCAGCGACGTCTCGGCTGTAGCGTGCCTTCGCGGCCCAGGATGAGAGGCGACCATGAACGTGGATGGCGATGTCGCATAGCTGATTGGCGCCGGCCACCGCGTCGGCCTGCCGGAACTCCTTCACCAACGAAGTGGCCAGGCGGACGTGTTCGAGGCCGATGGCCGGAGACTCGTCCGCGGGCGTGGCGAGGAAGCCCCACTCGCCCATGGAACCAAGTCCCGCCAAAGCTGCCAGCGTGTGGAACTGCCGGCGGTCCGTCGTGACCACCTCCTTCGTCGATGCCTCGGACGATGCTGGCGTCGCGGGCGGCCCCACGAGGTTTCCATGGTTGTGGCGATCCGGCTCTGGTAGGCCCGGCCAGCTGGCTGCTTGCCGGGACGGGTCGAGCCCTACGTCGGGCAGGCTGAACCACAGCAGGGCGTTCGGTATCCCGAGGATCTTCGCCCAGTGGGCCAGCCGATCCAGGTGTACCACCGGCGGTCCGTTCTCCACCCGACTCAGCTGGGCCTGCGTGATGCCCAGCCAGCCGGCCACCACGGTCTGCGACAGTGCCGTCCGCCCGTGGTACGGATGGAACCGGTATGCCCGGATGACCCGGCCCAGGTGACGCGATGCGAGCGCCTGCCGTACCGGCTCGTGATTCCAGAAGGACGCCGGCACCGCCGGAGGGGCACCCATCCGGTCGCGCTCGGCGGCCTGGCAGGGTGTGCACCGGCCGCTGTCGTTGTCGCGGGCCAGCCTTCCGCCGCACCTGGGGCAGTTGGTGTGTGTCACGGCAACCTCGCCAATCGCGGGCGGCTGTATCCGAAGTCGAGCCTACCCATTGAACCCGCTGCGTGGTCGGGTGGCATACGCAGCGCGTATATCGATGATGCTCGCACTGTCATCCGGGGGCGGCGTGGACCGGGCCAGCCTGGGCTGGACACCAACGGAAGGAGCGCCATGCTGTTGTCCAGCACGACCCGCGCCGGAAGGGAACTCGTCTCTGACGAGCTGTTCACCCGGCTGGCCCGTCGCATCGCCCAGGACCATCCCGAGATGTCCCCGGACCTCCCACCCAGGATCGTGGATCAGGCGCTGGCCTTCCTCGGGGCCTGCGCTGTCACCACGGCGCCGATCGGTCCCTCCGAGATGGTGGACATCGGATGGCACACGTTCATCCTGCACACCCGCGACTATGCCGACTTCTGCCAGCGGACCGCAGGCCGGTTCATCCACCATGAGCCGGAGCCCACCTCCGACGACCCGCCCCCGTCGTCGCCGGAGCCGATCGGTGCGCCGATCTCCCGCACCGTCTCTGCGATCGTCGCCGCCGGCTTCACGCTCGACCATCCGCTGTGGGCCGGTGTGGCGACCGAGTGCACGCAGTGCCACGCGGGCTGCACCGACAGTCCCACGCGGTGACGCGACGGTGAGGCGGCCCGGAGGCATAGGCTTCCGGGACCGCCTCACCGTCGGAGGCCCACATGCCACGCCGTCAGCCTTGGGAAGAGCTGCCCGACAGGGTTCGCGATGAGGTGTCCCGCCACGTCGGCCCGATCCGGTCGGCGGTGACGGTGCCGGCTGGCGCAAACTGCGACCTGGCCGTCACCCTGGACACCGCTGCCGGCATGTTCTTCTGCAAGGGCTGCCAGGTCGACGGACCGACCGATTGGCTCCACCGCAACGAGGCCAGGGTCAACAGGTGGCTCCCGCCCGCCGCGCCACGCCTGCGCTGGACCGTCGAGCAGTCCGGCTGGCTGCTGCTCGGCTTTGACCACGTCCCCGGCCGGCATCCCGATTTGGCTCCAGGCTCTCCAGACCTCGCACCGCTCGTCGATCTGCTGGCCGGGCTGGCGCATACGTTGACGCCTGCCCCTCCGGTGTCGATCCAGCGCTTCACCTACCGGTGGCGCGACCTGATCGTCCCCGAACTGGTCGACGGTGACACCCTCCTGCACACCGACATGACGCCACGGAACTTCCTGCTGGGTGACCGCCTACACCTGGTCGACTGGTCCAGTCCCGCCAGGGGCGCTGCCTGGATCGACGCCGCCTTTCTCGTGCTGCGGCTCGTCCGCGCGGGACATGATCCAGTCGACGCCGAGACGTGGGCAGCGCAGATCCCCGCCTTCGCGGCAGCCCCCGACGACGCGGTCACCGCATTCGCCGAGGCGCTCGTTCGGCTCTGGCATCGCAAGCAACGCACCGCCCCTCGCCCCCACCACCGTCCGCTCCTCGCCGCCGCCCGTCGCTGGTCGGCGTACCGATCCCGCCCCCCTGCGTATACCCATGGCGCATGACCGGCGCGAGTATCCAGGCATAGCCGGCTGGGGATCTTCGACCAGGGTTTGATGCATGGCCCGGGGTGGGTGCTGGGCTCCGGGGCGTGTCGACCCGTACGACGCGACCTCGTCCCCGCCCGCCCCGGCGCCCGTCACCCTCCCGCCGACGTACAGGGGCCGCAGACACCATGAACACCGCCGCAACAGCCCTCCCCGTCCCTGCCACCGATCAGGAGGAAGGAGCGCACACCCCGTACCCGTGCCTGCTGTCCGATCGTGCGCAGGTCACGCCCGAGGGCGGTGCGCAGGCATGACCCCGGAGGAGATCGTCCACCGCTGGTTGCGGTTGGTGACGGCGGATGCGGAGCTGTCGCCGTACCTCATCGGGGTGGATCGGGTCCGGCTGGCCGCGCACCTGACGGCGAGCGTGACCGCCGCGCTCGCCGGGGAACCGGCGGACGCCTGGGGTGGGCTCGGCCTGTCCGAGGAGCAGCATCGGCGCATCGGCGACTACCTGGTGGGGGTGTGCTGGGCGGCCGACCTGCCCGACGGGCGGATCGCCCAGGTGCGTCGGGCGGTGACCCGGTGAGCGCCGCCGAGTTGGGGGCCGGTGACGGCGTGCCGGCGAGGGTGATCGGTCACGACCGGCCGTGCCCCGGCATCGCCATCCTGACCCTGCGCCCCTGGGTGCGGTTGCCGCACCGCCCCGGCCAGGCGGTTCCCGTCGAGACCCCACGGCACCCCGGTCGCTGGCGGTGGTACTGCCCGGCCAACGCACCCCGCCCCGACGGCACCGTCGAGCTGCACGTCCGCGCCGTAGCCGCCGGCACCGTCTCGGGCAGCCTCGTCCACGAGGTACGCCCCGGCGAGCTGCTGCACCTCGGCCCGCCCCGCGACACCGGCCTGCACCTGCGCGGCGGCGACCTGCTGCTGGTGGCCGGTGGCACCGGGCTGGCCCCGCTGCGCGCCCTGGTCGAGCAGGTCGCCGCCGCCCCCGACGGCCGCCGGGTCACGCTGGTCGTCGGCGCACGCACCTTCGTCGAGCTGTACGACGCCATCGCCCTCGACAAGCTCCAGTGCGCCCACGACTGGCTGACCATCGTGCCCGCGTTCTCCCACGACCCGCACGCGGAGTCGGCCGGGCGGGGTGACGCGCTCACGATCGCCCTCGACCACCTGCGCCCCGACCAGGTCGTCTACGTCTGCGGACCGCCTCCGATGCTGGCGGGTTCGCGGCTGCGGCTGCTCGCCGCCGGTGTGCCCGCCGACCGCATCAACCTGCCGCACCGGATTCCGGCGTCAGACCGTGGAGCGGGAGGGATTTTTCCGCAAACGTCTTCCTGACATTCCGGTCCTACGTTCCCCGTCATGACATTGAAGCCAACCCCCGGTCTGCGTCGTCGCGTCGGCGTCGCGGGAGCGGTCACCGCGCTCGTGACGACGACTCTGACCGGGCTCGCTCAGCAGCCCGCCACCGCCACGCCCGGCCCCGTCGCCACCCACGCCGTGGCCGTCACCGCAGCCGAGCGGCAGGCGGTGCTGGCGTACTGGACGCCGCAGCGGATCGCGGATCTGAAGACCCCGTCGGCGCAGGTGCCGCCCGTGGCGAAGCCCGACGGCGCACCCTGGAAGCGGGCGGACGCCTTGTCACGCACCGTGGGCAGGCTCTTCTTCACCGACCACGGCGAGGACACCAGCTGCACGGCGACCGTGCTGGACAGCGCCAACCGCAGCACCGTGGTGACCGCCGCGCACTGCGTCAACAACACCGACCTCCTCGGTGAGGACAACCAGTGGTCGGCCAACGTGCTGTTCGTCCCCGGCTACCGGGACGGCCGGGCACCGTACGGCAGGTTCGTCGCCCGGCTGTCGGTGGTCTCCCCGACGTGGCTGCTCAACGACCAGATCGAGAGCCTCTACGACTCGTACGACCAGGCGTTCGTGGTGCTCCACCCGAACAGCGACGGACGCCGGGTGCAGGACGCGGTCGGCACCGCCCAGCGGATCGGCTACGACGTGCCCGGCGCGCGGGTGGTGCACCAGTTCGGCTACCCCCGGGCCAGCTCCGACGAGGCCCGCGAGGGGTTGCCCGAGTACACCGGTGAACGCCTCGCCTACTGCGCCGGCCCGGCGGTCGAGCAACAGTCCACCGAGGAGTGGCCGGAGCCGCCCGGCCAGTGGGGCACCGCGTGCGTGATGGGCGGCGGCTCCAGCGGTGGCCCACGCTTCGCGAACTTCGACCGGCACACCGGGCTCGGCACCGTCGTCGGCGACAACTCCCACGGCTACATCCCGGGGAAGCGTTACCTGGTGGGGCCGCAGTTCAGCACGCCGATCACCCGGCCCCTGTTCCAGCAGGCGCAACACAGCTGATCCGGTGCGGTGGCCGGCCGGCGGGACCGCTCCCGGCAGTGATCCGGATCCCGCACCAGGAGCGCGGCGTGCGGGGGCCGGGGGCGGTGGGCGGTGCGGCCGGGTCGGCCCGCCGCCCACGACCTGACGGACCTGTACCCGCCCCGGTGCCGGCGGGGCGCACCCCCCGCCGGCACCGGGAGTCACCGTCAGTGCTGACCGGTGGCCGGACCCCCATCAGTCGGGTCCGGCCAGGGATCGACGGTGGCGGCGTCGAGCTGCGCGTTGAGCTGCTCGGTCAGGGCCGTCTGCTCCGCGCTGAGCATTTCGGGCCGGTGCCGGTCGAGCAGGTCCTGCGTCACCCGCAGCGTCTCCAGCCGCAGCGACGGGCCGGCCAGCCCCGCGAACAGGGCGCGGGTCGACGCGTCGGTGTCCGCGGAGGTGACGAAGCCGGGGGCGACCATACCGGTGAGTCCGTGCCGGGCCCGCCCTTCGGCGATCTCGGTCCAGGCGTCGGTCACGTGCCGCCAGACGCCGGTCACCGCGTCCTCCACCGCCAGGTGCAGCTCCTGCCAGGCCTTCTCGTGCTCGGCCAGCTGCTTCTCCGATCTGGCCTTGAGCCGGTCGTAGCGTCGCGTGACGGCCCGTCGGCGCAGGCCCACCCGCTTCGCCCGGTCGGCGGCGGGGTTGTGCGCGCCGGCCTTGAACGCGATGGCCGACACGCTGAGCAGCACCAGCAGACCGACCAGCGGCCACTTGAGGTCGGATTGGTGCGGGTCCAGGTGGCTGCCACGCAGCTTCGCCCACAACGCCAGCACCCCGACCACCAGCGTGGCGAAGCCCACCGGCAGCACCCAGCTCGGCCAGGGCAGCTCGCCCGGCTGCCGCTCCTCGTCCTCCGGGCGCCACATCACGAAGACCCGGCGGAGCAGGATGCGCCAGCCCAGCTGTCCCCGCCAGCGCCGCCGTTCGGCCCTGGCCCGGTGCCGGAACAGCGGCACCCCCAGCCAGTAGCCGGCGAGGGTGAGCGCCATGAAGATCCCGGCCCCCGGCAGGAACGCCACCCAGTATTCGACGGACCCGCCGCTGTCGAGGGCGTCGCGGAACGACTCGGCGAGGAAGACCGTGTCGTAGACGGCGCTGAGCAGGATCACCGTCCACACGAACGCCGGATGCTGCCAGCCCGGACGGTACCGCCGGTCCTCGACGCCGTCGGCGGCGTGGTCCGACTCCACCAGTCGTTCCTGGCGTGCCGCCGCGCCGAGTTCCCGCTCGGCGAGCAGCACCTCCAGCCGGTGCAACCCCAGCTTCGCCCGGTGCCAGGCGTCGACCATCCGGTCGCCCGCCGTCTTCAACCGCTGGTGGTACGCCGTCAGCGCCTCCTCCGCGTCGGCCTTGGCCTGGACCAGGCGGGCCGACTCGGTGTGTGACAACTGGTCCGGCCGGTACGGCTCCGGCGTGGCGACCGGCTCGGCGAACCGGGTCGCGCCGAGGGTCAGCAGCGGGGGGCACTGCACTGAGGGGTAGCGGCGGCCGTTGCCGCTGTCGTGGTGGCGTACGAGATTGTCGGTCATCGCTCATCCGCTCTCTGTGCTGATCACGATTTCGACCCTTCGGTTGCGCTGCAGGCATTCCTCGTCCCAGGCGCCGCCCGGCCGCTGCTCGGTCAGGCAGATCCGGCCGGTCTCCCCGGCGCCCCTGGTGACCGGCGTGGGCAGCCCCAGGCCGTGCAGGACCGCCCCGACCGCTGCGGCCCGGCGTTCGGACAGGTCCTGGTTGTGGCGGTCGCTGCCCCGGGAGTCGGTGTAGCCGACGACCTCGACCCGGGTGACCCGGTCCTCGCCGATCTCCTTCCTGATCTGCCCGAGCCGGGCGATCCCGGCCGGCCCCACCTCGTCGGAGTCGGTGGCGAACAACGTGGCCGACGGCACCGGCCAGACGGTGCCGTCCGGCTCCGGCAGCGGCGGTCCCCCCTCGGGACGGAAACTGACCGGTGGGTCGGTGGGCGGCTGGCCGGCCCCGCCCCCCGTTCCCCCGGACCGCACGGGCACCGGGGCGGTGGAGACCTCGCAGGAGGCTGCCTGCGCCGCCGCGCAGAGCCGTCGCCAGTACTGCCGCAGCCAGGCCAGCTGCCCGGTCTCCGGAATCGGCTGGCCCTCGGCGGGATGCCCCACCCCGAGCATCACCAGGTGGTTTCCGGCCAGCTCGGTGGGCCATCCGGCGCGCGCCGGACAGTCCCGGACGGCGGCTTCGATCATTGCCGCCCCACCGGCCGGGGCCCGGCTGAGGTCGGTGCAGCCGACGGTGCCCAACCCGTCCGTGGCGATCACCACCGTCCGGCGGGCCTCGCCGGCGGGAGCGGTCTGTCCACTGGCGACACCCAACGCGCCCAACACGTCGGTGCCGTCGGTACGGGCCGGCATCCGCGCCGCCTGGGTGACCGACCTGCGCAGGCAGGACTTCGTCGCTTCGCGTTCCAGCCGCTGGTTGTTGGGTCGGGTGCTGGTGGGTGCGGTCGCCCGGTCGCGGATCGCCCAGGCGACGGTGGACGCTGAGCCGTCGAAGGCGCCGATGGAGACCACGTCCCCACGGTCGACGGCGGCAGCCACCTGGGCGTCCACCTCCGCCGCCCAGTCCGGTGCCGACCCGGCCCCCCGGGTGGACGCCGAGACGTCCAGCAGCACGGCCGTGCGGCCCACCCCGGTCGGGGCCGCAGACCCGGCGGGGGTCACGCACGGGTCCGGTGGCTCTTCCTCGCCGCCGCATCCGGCACCGAGGCTGAGCGCCGCGACGGTGACCGCCGCCAGCGTGACCCGGCCGAGCGCCGTGCCCCTGCTGTGCCCGCTGCCCCGGCCGGCCTTCCCGACCGGGCCGGACCCGTCGAGCATGCCCGGCCCGTCGAGCACGCCCGGCCCGTCGATGCGGTCGGGGCCGTGGACGCGGTCGGGGCCGTCGGTGGGGTCGGGCCTCATGACTCGGCCCCGGATTCGACCGCTGCGATCGGGAAGCCGCCCTCGTCGAGGTGCATCTGCCGGCGCAGCGTCTGCAGGGCCGCGTCGTAGGCGCTGGCGAACTCGTAGAGGCCGACGTTCTCGTGGTCCTTGCTGGCCTGACGCAGCACGTCGACCAGCTGCACCGCACTCGCCCGCCGGTGGTTGACCAGGCTGGTGACCACGGCCGAGACGGTCGGATCGGCGAGCTGCGCGGCGTACGCCACCATCGCGTCGTGGCCGAGGGTGTCGAACAGCTGCTGCCAGCGTCGCGCCACCTGCTCGAACCGGTCGGCGCGCAGCAGGGCCAGCGTGGTGTTCGCCTCGACGTCGAGTTTGCGCTGCTCGAACGGCAGCAGGTGGTCACGGACCCGGGGGTCGGGCAGCACCCGCACCTTGGCCCGGCACCGCACCATGCCGGCGGCGCCCCGGTAGCACCACTGCGGGTTGAGCGCCTCCTGGATCGCCTGCTCCGCCTCCACCGACTGGTAGGGCGAAAAGTTCCGCGCCACCTCCCAGATCCGCTCGCGGACGGTGTCCCGGGCGCTGGCGGTGAACTCACCCGCCTCGGCGACGAGGTCGTGGTAGGGCAGGAAGGCGGACCAGACCAGGGTGGTGTGTACCTGGAACTCGTAGACGTCACCCTGGCAGAGCGCGGTCAGCAGGGTGCTGTCGTCGGTCGGTTGGTAGGTGATCTCCTCGTCCCTGGTGACCTGCCCCCGTGGGGTGCCACGGAACCAGTCGACCAGCCGACGCCACAGACTGCGCCGGGCGACGGTACGGCCGGATGTCGGAATGCTCACGGGTTGCCTCCTCAGGTGGGCTGTGACGGATCGGTGGTGGCCCCGCCGACGGCGGCGGCGCCGGGCGGGGCGAGCAGGCGGCGGGCGGTGGCCGACTGCCGGGACCAGTCGCGCAGATAGAAGCGGCTGCGGCCGACCAGCCGGCCGACGAACACCGCGGAGAACAGGGCGACCAGCAGGTCGGCCAGCACCGGGTCCTCGTCGCCCAGTTGCAGCCACATGTGCAGCGTCTTCCAGGACCGGGGGGCGGTGGTCGGGTCGCCGAGCGCACCCCGCCAGAGCGCGGCCAGCTCAGCCGGCTCCGGGGTGAAGCCCTCGACGGCGGTGAGCAGCAGCGGCCACCCCTCGTGGGGGGCCGGACCGGCGAGCCGTCCCAGCAGGGTCATGCCCCGGGCGGCGTGCACCCGCAGCCGGTGCAGGTCCTCGTCGTTCCAGGCGACCAGCGTGCGCCAGGTCTCCTCGGGGGCGACGGGGTAGAGGTCCATCAGCGCCCGCGCCACCGAGGCGCTGCCGTTGAGGTCGTCCCGGCTGGCCAGGGTACGCAGCTCCCGCAGGGTGTCGGCGGGGGCGAGGCGGCCGATGCGGGTGCTGTAGACGCGGGCGGCGGTGTCGTGCAGCGCCGGGTTGGCGCTGCGTACCCAACTGAGCACCCGACCCTGGATGCGGGCGACGAGCCGGTCGTCGTACGCCGCGACGTGCAGCGCCCAGGCGGCGGCCTGCCGGCCGGTGCCCCGTTCGTCGGCCGCCCACTGCCGGAGCATCCCGTTGCAGACCTCGTCGAAGTCGTACGTGGCGAGCCAGCCGGTGATCTGTGCGGCCCGCCGCCGGACCTCGTCGCGGCGGGTGAAGACCAGCTCCTCCAACCAGACGAGCAGCGGCAACCGGACGCCGTCGAAGTCGTGCCACACCACGTCGAGGACGTCGAAGAGCAGGCGGGGATCGGCGAGCCGGGCCCGGCGGGGCTGCTCGCCGGTCTCGGCCGCCGCGAGGGGGGACTCGCCGCCCCAGGCGTGCAGCATCTGCTCGACGCCGCCGTCGAACACCACCCGGAGCGGCCGTTCGGCACCGCTCTCCACCGCCTGGAGGATTCCCAGCAACAACTCGCTGGCGTCGAAGACGTCAGCCAACGGGAGGTCGTGCAGGGCCGCGTAGGCGAGCTGGAACGCCTGCCGGCGCGGGGCGGCCTGCGGGTCCTCCAGGACCTTCTCCGCGCTGTCCTGCTTGAGCAGGCGGGCGACGACGTCGCGGCGACGGCGACGCAGTCCGCCCAGGGCGATGCCCAGCTCCTCGTCGACCCCGCTCCAGCCGGCCAGCGACTGGGCGAGTTCGACGGTCTGCCGGGGGCGGGGGTGCGCGGCCAGCTCGGTGGCGATCCCGTCGTGCGTCACGCACCGGTCGATGAACTCCTCCCAGCAGTCGCCGTCGCACGCGGCGTAGCTGTCGGCGCAGCCCCGCTGCCGCAGCAGCAGCCGCCGCAGGTGCCGGCGGAGCACGTTCTCCGGCGGCGGCGGGGTGTAGTCGACGGTGTGCTGGGCGAGGGTCGGGTCGGCGGTGTCGCCGTGTCCGTCGAGGATCACCACGTAGGCCGAGTCGGTGCGGGCGAGCAACTCGAAGGCGCGCAGGGTGCCGATCGTCACCGCCTCGCTGGCGGGCAGCTCCAGCACCGTGCCGTGGTCCTTGAGCAGCAGCCCCTCCTGCCGGGCCAGTTGGGTGAGGGTCACCTCGGGGTCTTCGATGCCGACCACCCGGTCGAGCCCGACGACGTGCCGCAGCATCAGCTCGGCGGTGGTCCGCCGACCGGTGCCGACGCCGCCGCGCAGGACGACGACCCGCTTGTCCCGGAGGCGTTCGAGGGCGTCGTCGAAGCAGGCCACCATCACCGAGGTGTGCTCCGCCTCGAGCAGTTCGGCTTGGGTGCGCTGGGACCGCAGGAGGGTGATCCGACGCCCGTCGGAGAGCTGGATGTTGATGAGCATGGCGTGGTCGCCGTAGACGGTCTGCCCGACGTTGGAGAAGACCGGGTCGGGCCCGGTGCCGCCGCGTACCGGGTCGTCGGCGTGGTGCCAGCTCTCGTCCTTGCCGCCGGAGTCGCCGGGGACGGGCTTCGCGCCGGACGCGCGGATCTGGTTCATCCGGTTGCGGGCGTCGCCCTGCCCGGGGCCGGACGGGTCCGGCGCCGGGGAGCGACCGGGCTGTTCGGCCGGGGCCGGCGCGGCGGCCTCACCGGGGTCGGGCGACGACTTCTCCTCCGTGACGGGGTGGTCCGGCGTGCCGTCGCTCGCCGCGGTGTTCTTCTCGTCGCCGTTGGCGGGCGGGTCGGTGGTCATGCCGATCCTCCTCCCTTGCTGATCGGACCGTGGTTGGTCACGGTCGCGTGGTCGCCGTAGACGATCTGTCCCACGTTGTCGCCCTGCTGGCGGGCGTCGTGGTTGCGGTGGAGGCCGGCGGCCTGCCGGGCCAGGCGGGCCAGGTCCCGTGGGTCGCCGGCCGGCGCGGACGCGGACCGGTCGGGGGTCTGCGCCGTCGCGGGCCCGTCGACCGCCGCGCTGACCGCCGGCGGCGGCTGGGACGGCAGGTGGAGCCAGGCGTTGGCCTGGAACGTCTTGTCCGGCACCACCGCGCGGACGGACCGGAACATCCACGACTCCATGCCGAGGGCGTTGACCGGTACGACCCGGCGGTAGACCTCGTCGGAGACGACCGCCACCACGGGCGCGGCCGGCACCGCGACCGCCGCCTCCCGGCTGGCGCCGCAGTCGCGCAGTCGGGCCGCGTCCACGATCGCGTCGCCGCCCCGGGGCACGCCTGCGGTGTCGACGCTCACGTCTCCGCAGTCGATGCCGACCCGCAGCCGGAGCAGGTGGTCGGGGTGCTTGTTGCGGTTGTGGTCGAGGATCTCCTGTCGCAGCTGGGGCAGCAGACCGGCGAGGACCCAGGCGATCGGCACGTCGGCCGGAACGAGGATGAGTTCCCCGTCGCCGCGCTCGCGACGGATCCAGCGACCCGGGTAGGGGCACCGGTGCTCGATCCGGCCGACTATCTGCTCCACCGTGGTCGCCAGATCGGACTGACGCGGGTATCCGCCCGCGCTGGAATTGACGATGTCCAACGAGACGACGGTCCAGTGTCGTGGAAGTTCCATGGCGATTGTTCGTCCTTTTCTACTGAGGGGTGGGCCGGTTTCGACTCTGCGGCGGGAATTGTGAAACCGGCTAGTTGATCTACATCAGGTGATGGGGTCGGCCGCCGAATCGGCGAACCGTCCCAACCCGACCTCGTCGACGATCACGATCGAGCCGTGCCGGGTCACCAGCAGGCCCAGGTGCGCCAACCGGCGCAACGCCCGGTGCACCGAGATCTGCGACGCGCCGACCAGTTGGGCCAGCTCCCGCTGGGTGGTGGGGGCGACCAGTTCGTCGTCCACCAGGACCGTCAGATCGGCCAGCACGGCGGCGACCCGGGTGGTCGTGTCGAACGACGCGGTGACGGTCCGCTTGTCAGCCGCCCGGAGCCGATCGGCCAGCAACCGGGCGAAGGACCGGTGTGCCGTCGGATGCCGCCGCAGGTAGTCGTCGAACGCCTCGGCCGGGATGCGGCGGACCACCACCGGCCCGACGGCGACCACCGAGGCCGACCGGGGACCGTCGTCGAGATAGGACAGCTCACCGACCAGGTCACCGGCGAACCGCAGCGCGATCCCCCGCGGCCCCTGCCGGCTGCCCTCGACCATGATCCGGGCCTGTCCGGTGGTCAGCAGCAGCAGGTGGCGACCCCGGTCACCCTGCCGCAACAGGGCGTGCGCGGACGGGAACTCCTGCCGCCCGCCGATGCGCAGCAGGGCGGCCCGGTCGGCATCGGACAGCCGGCCGGCGAAGCTCGTCCGCGACCACCAGGTGGACGTCCTGTTCGGGTCCTCGGTGTGGGAAGCCACCGGTCTCTCCTCTCCTCGGTCGGTCAGGTGTCGACGGGTCGGTCAGGTGTCGACGGGTCGGTCAGAGCAGCGCCAACGCGACCAGGGCGGCGGCGAGCGCGATGAGCACCGTCCCGATGCGGACCCAGCGGTACTTGGTCATCACCAGCCGGCTGAGCCAGCAGAGCTGCGAGATCAGGCCCGGCATGGTGTCCTGTGCGGCCCGCTCGACGTACCGGCGGACCAGTGCCGGGTCGCGCAGCCGGTACACGTGCCCGAAGTACGCGACCTGCCGCACCTCGGCGGCGCCCGCCGTCCTCGGCAACAACGCCATGGCCAGGGCGAACAGGGCAACCGCGGCGCAGGCGCAACCCGACCACCAGGCCCAGGCCGCCGCGCCGGTCAACCGCCCCGGCGACCAGCGGGTGCCGGTCAGCACGGTCAGCATCGCCAGCACGACACCGCCCGACATGGTCAGCCACTGCGACGCCTTCGCGTCCGCCCGGCGCAGCTCCTCGCGGGCCTCGGCGATCAGCCGCTCCGCCAGCCGCAGCGCCGCCTGCCGGTCCCCCTCCGGCCGGCCGGGACGGTCGACGCCCCCGCCCGGGGCGGCGACGGCGGCGCGTACCCGTCGGTGCAGGACGCGGTCGTTGGGGACACGGGCTGCTCGGTACATGGGACTCCTCGGAACCGCAGGACTGCCGTCCCGATGAGGGTCCCGAAATCGGGCCCTGCGCTCGATGTCGAGCCCTACGGCTCGGATGTCGACATCGACACAGAACCGGCCAGGGACCGCAGCAGCTCCGGCTGCACCACCACGATCCGTCGCCGTCGGGTGAGCAGCACCTGCCGGTGCCGCAGCACCCGCAGCGTCCGGGCCACCACCTCCCGGGACACCCCGACGGACGCGGCGAGGTCCTGCTGGGTCAGCGGCAGGTCGAGCGCGATCCCCTCCGGCGTCGGCACACCGTGCCGGTCCAGCAGTTCCACCAGCAGGACGACCAGCCGGTGGTCGCCGTTGCTGGACCCGTACTCGACCCGCCGGCCGTCGGCCTCACGCAGGCTGGAGGCCAGGTGACGCAGCAACGACAGGGCGACCTCGGGGTTGTCAGCCAGACAGCGGTGCAACCGTTCGGCGGTCAGCACCACGGCCCGGATCGGCGACAACCCGGTGACGGTGGCCAGCCGGGGTCGGGCGTCCACGGCGGACAGTTCACCGAGGATGTCGCCCGGTCCCCGGATGGCCAGCAGCGCCTCCCAACCCTGCCGTGAGGTGGAGGTGACCTTGACCCAGCCCTGCTCGATCAGCACCACGTGCCGGGACGGGTCGCCCTGGTGGAACAGCGTGGCGTTGGCCGGGTAGTCGTGCCGGGTGCCGGCCTGGGCCAGGGCATGGCGGGCCTCGGGCGAGAGGCCGCCGAGAAAGCTGCCGGCCGGAGGGGAATGGGCGGGAACTGCGGCCGGGTCGCTGCTGGCAGAGTCGCTCCGAGAACGAGATGTCATGGGGAACGCTCTCCTCTTCGTGAATCGCGTGCTCCGCCTCGCCCGTCGACGTTGAATCGGGCAGTCCCGTGCACAGGACGCGGGGTGTGGTTCAGGTCCCGGGGCGGAAGAACGGGAAGGCGTCCTTTCTATCGTTGCCGTCAATAGCCTGTGATCCGCCGAATGGGTAAGCGGAGGTGCGAAAGGGCGACCGCCGGTGGCAACTGTTCGGGGGCGGATCACACCGTTCGTGCCGCCGACGCCGACGTCGTCGCCGACCTCGGCGTCGCCCGGTGGGCGGACCGGAACAGTCCCGACGACACCGGCAGATCTGTCGACGTCGCTGGAATCGTGGAGAACGCGCCGGTCAGCCGGTCGCGCCGGGCCGGTGGCGTCCCGGTCGACAGCCCGGGCCCGGCCCGTCGCACCGGCCGCCGCCGGGAGCAGCCACGTCGCCCCACCGGCCTTTCCGATGCCGTGTCGGACACCGGACAAAACCGCCGTGTCGGAAAGGACCGTCCAACGCTGGCGGTCCGGCCGGCCGGTCGTACCCCTGCCGGTAGGGTCCAGACTCAGCAGGCAGGAGGGGAGCCGATGATCGGGCTTGAGGTGCCGCCCGCCGTCGAGGCGGAACAGGTCGTCGCGGCCGTCCTGGCCGACCTGCGCGCAGGCGACCACCGGGGCGTGGTGGTCGACTCCCCGCCCGGGGCCGGCAAGTCGACCCTCGTGGTGCGGGCCGCCGTCGAGCTGGCCGTCGCCGGTGAGCCGCTGATGATCGTGGCGCAGACCAACGAGCAGGTCGACGACCTCATCGACCGGCTCGCCACCAAAGCCCCCGAGCTGCGCATCGGCCGGCTGTCGGCGACCGACTACCGGCCGTCGGAGCGGGTCCGGGGCCACGACACGGTCCGGGTCGCGTCGAAGGTCGCCGACCTGGGCGACCCGGCCGTCACCATCGGTACGGCGGCGAAGTGGGCCACGGTCACCGCGGGCCAGTGGCCGTGGGCGATCGTCGACGAGGCGTACCAGATGCGGTCGGATGCCCTGCTGCGGGTGGCCGGGAGGTTCGAACGGGCGCTGTTCGTCGGTGACCCCGGGCAGCTCGACCCGTTCTCCACCGTCGAGACGCTGCGCTGGACGGGCCTGAGTTGGGACCCGATGCAGGCGGCGGTGGCGGTGCTGCTGCGGCACAACCCGCAGCTGCCCGTGCACCGGCTGCCCGTGTCCTGGCGGCTACCGGCGTCGGCGGCCCCGGTGGTCGCGGCGGCGTTCTACCCGTTCACCGGGTTCCGTGCCGGCACCGGCCCGGCCGACCGGGCGTTGACGCTGACCCGGCCCGGGCCTGGCGACGCGCTCGACGCGGCGGTGGAGCTGGCCGTCGGCACCGGCTGGGCGTTGCACGAGCTGCCGGCCCGGCACACCCTGCGTACCGACGCGGAGGCCGCCGCGGCGTGCGCCGCGCTCGCCCTGCGCGTGCTGCACCGGGGCGCGGTCGCGGTCTCCGAGCACGCGCCGGCCGGCACGCCGGTCACCGCCGACCGGATCGCCGTCGGCGCCGCGCACCGCGACCAGGCCGCCGCGATCCGTGCCCACCTCGGCCCGGAAGGGGCGGGCATCACCGTGGACACCGCCAACCGGCTCCAGGGCCGCGAGTACGACGTGACGATCGTGCTGCACCCGCTCTCCGGCCGGCGGGACGCGACGAACTTCCACCTGGAGTCGGGTCGGCTGTGCGTGCTGACCTCCCGGCACCGGCACGCCTGCATCGTGGTGGCCCGCGCCGGCATCGGTGAGCTGCTCGACGCCCACCCGTCGACGGAGTCGGTGCACCTGGACGTGCCGGTGAAGTTCCCCGACGGCTGGGCGGCCAACCAGACCACCCTGGCGTTCCTGGCGGACCACCGGGCGTCGACCTGAACCCGATGCGGTGCGCGCCGGGGTCGGGGCCGGTCTCGCCACGGGTGACGACGCCCGACGGGACCGCTCCGGCCAGGTGGCGACGCTGGCTGAAGTGGTCATGCCTGCCCGGGATGAACTGAGCGTGCGCCGTGATCCGTACTGACGGGTGTGCGGACGACGGAGTTGGTCACCTGCCCCCGGAACGCGTTCGACTGGCTCGGCCCGGCCGGCGTACGGGCGGTGGTGATCCGCTGGCTGCGCCTGGTCGCGTCGGACGCCGAGCTGGCGCCGTATTTGATCGGGCTGGACCGGCCCTGGCTCGCCCGCCGGTTGACCGCCCTGCTGGCCGTGGCCCTCGGTGACCCCGGCGGGGACGGTGGGCGGGCGGCCGGCGGGGCGTGGCGGCGGCTCGGGTTGACCGACGAGCAGCACTGGCGGGTGCTGGACTACCTGGCCGCCGTGCTCTGCGGCCTCGGCCTGCCGGTCGACACGATCGTCGCGGCCCAGCGCGCCGTCGCCGGCGATGCCCGTGCGTGACGCGTGCCGACGGCGAACGGCCGTCGGCGGGCAGGCGCACACCTGACGGCGGTCAGCCCCAGTTGTCGCCGTACTCGCGGACCCCGTCGACGTCGAGGGTGATCCGGCTGTTGGGGGTCCACGCGCCGGTGGCCGCCTGCCAGCTCGGGTCGTCGCGTTCGTCGATCGCCGTCCAGTTCGGCCGGTGCAGCCGCAGCTGGATCGGCCCGGAGGAGGCCCCGGGGGCGAGGACGCCGGTGGTGAAGGTCAGCTCCACCCAGCCGGGGAAGGGGGTGCCGGGCACCGGGTAGACGGTCGGGGTCGGCGTCGGGCCGGGACCGGGCGGCGGCGCGGGCGGCGGAAAATACTGGAGGGTACGGCGGATGGTGGCGCAGCCCAGCGTCGCCCAGTCGCACTCGCTGGTCAGCGCCGCGTTGCCGTTCTCGAAGCGCAGGTGGTAGCGGACCCGCACGGTGGTCAGGTCCAGTGGTGCGGTGCCGGTGTTGGTGACGGCGAGCCGGAACTGGGCCTGGTTGTCGGTGGGTGCCCAGTCGAGGTTGAGGTAGTCGACCTTCGCCCGCCCGTACGCGGTGCGCACGGTGGTGACCGCCGAGGTGTCGGAGTAGCCGCCGAGGGCGTACGCCTGGAGGGCGATCCGGTAGTCGGTGCCCGGGGCGAGGTCGGTGAGGGTGACGGCGTTGGTCTGCGTGCTACCCAGTCCCCGGTAGGCGTTCGGTCCGATCGGCGAGCGCACGTCGTAGGTGATCGGGCCGCCCGGCTCGCCCTTCCACGTCGACGGGGTCCAGGTCAGACTGAGCCGGTGCGGGTCGTTGGCGACCACCACGGGTGCGCCGGGGGTGGTCAGTGCCGGGGTGTCGTCGGCGCGGGCGGCGCTGACCGCGACCAGGCTGACGAGCGCGGCGACGGTGGCGGTGGCGGTGACACGACGGGCACGCATACCCCGGATGGTACGGATATCGACGCACGTGCATCAATGACGGAGATGGTGCCGTTGATTCGCCAACGTCGTCAGCTCGACAGCGTCCGACCGCCCCCTGCCGTCCCGGCGGGGAGCGCCACCCGTTGCGGCGCACGACGGAGCGGGACCCTGGCCCGGGTCCCGCTCCGTGGTCGCGCCGCGTCGGGGCGGCGGAGATGTTCGCTCAGGCGGGGATGTAGTCGAACTCGTCCGGGTTCGGGCCGGTCCGGCCCGACTCGCCCCGGTCCAGCCCGCTGAGCCGCTCCATCGCCGTGTCGTCCAGGGTGAAGTCGAAGATCCGGAAGTTCTCCTCGATCCGCTTCGGGGTGGTCGACTTCGGGAAGACGATGTCGCCGCGCTGCACGTGCCAGCGCAGCACCACCTGGGCGGGGGTGCGCCCCACCTGCTCGGCGACGTCGACGATCGTCGGGTCGTCGAGCACCCTGCCCTGGGCGATCGGCGACCACGCCTCGGTGAGGATGTTGTGCTCACTGCCGTACGCGCGCACCTGCTCGTTGGTGAGGTACGGGTGCACCTCGATCTGGTTGACCGCCGGCACCACGTCCGCCTCGGCGGCCAGCCGCTCCAGGTGCGGCACCTGGAAGTTCGACACCCCGATCGAGCGGGCCCGGCCGTCGCGCTGGAACTCCTCCAACGTCTTCCAGGTGGAGACGAAGTCGCCGTCGTAGCGGGTCGGCAGCGGCCAGTGGATGAGGAACAGGTCGACGTGGTCCATCTTCAGCGCGGACAGCGTCGACTCGAACGCCCTGCGGGCGTCCTCGGGGCGGTGGAAGCCGTTGTTCAGCTTGCTGGTCACGAAGACCTCGCCCCGGTCCAGCCCGGAGGCGCGGACCGCCTCGCCGACCTCCGCCTCGTTGCCGTACATCTGGGCGGTGTCGATGTGCCGGTAGCCGATCTCCAGCGCCCGGCGCACCGCCTCGGCGGTGTCCTTCGGTTCGATCTGGTAGACCCCGAAGCCGAGCTGCGGGATGGTGTTGCCGTCGTTGAGGCTGATGTCGGGAACGGTGTGCGCCATGTCGGCTGTCTCTCCCATCGTCGTGTTCGCCCGGTTCGGCGCGTCGGTCGGCCGCCGGACCGCAGCCCGCACGCCCGCCGGGCGGGTGTGTCACGACGAGGGTGTACCCGGTCGGGCCGCGTCCTCACGGCCCGACCGGGGTGATCTGCGACAACCGGACCGTTCAGCCCCAGATCGCGGTGGCCCACTCCGGGTGGTCGACGAACGGGTTGCGGTTGCCCTGCCAGCGCTCGTAGATGCGCTGGTTGCGGCGCTGTTCGAAGGCGTCCGGCGGGTCCTGCCGGTGCCACTGGAGCAGCACCGGCAGCCGGCCCAGGTAGGGTGCGCTGCCGTTGGTGACGGAGTTGTTCATCTCCAGGTTCGGCCAGCCGTCGTCACCCTCGTACCGGATCGCCATATACATGATCATGCGGGCGACGTCGCCCTTGACCGCGTTGCGGGGCTCGAACGAGTCGGCGTCGGTGTAGCTGCCGGCGGCCTCGGCGACCGCGCTGCCACCGGTGTCGAAGTCCTTGTTGCCGCGCGCGGAGTTGACCGTCACGTCCTCCGGCCGCAGGTGGTGCACGTCGGTGCCCGGCCCGGTGGCGGTGCCGAAGTCACCGTGCGACTTGGCCCAGACGTGTTCCCGGTTCCAGTCGTTGGCCCCGCCGCCGTTGCTGCTCTTGCTCTGCGACCGTCCGCTGTAGAGCAGGATGACGTTGTTGGCGTTCGCCGGGTCCTGGTCGGTGTCCTTCAACGCCTCCCACACCTGGTCGTAGTTGAGCTTCGTCTGGGTCTTGATGATGGTGTGCAGGGAGGTGCGCAGCGCGCTGCCGCTCTTGCCCACCGCGCCGGCGTAGTACGTCGAGTCGTACGGCCCGGTGGAGCCGGTGGGCGCGGGGGTGGGGGAGGCGCTCGCGGTGGGCGTCGGCGTGCCGCCGCCACCGACGCTCATCGCGGTCGGGCTCTTCAACCCCCCGTGACTGAAGTACGCGGTCAGCGTCCCGGTCGCGGTGACCTGCCGGCCCCGCAGCGACGGGTTGGTCAACAGCCCGAACGTGCTGCGGTAGTCGGCGGTGATCTGGACGTAGAGCATCCGGCTGGTGCCGGTCTCGGTGGCCGTGTCGGCCAGGGCGATGGCGGTGTCGGCGGTGTAGCCGGAGGTGAGCACCGTGCTGGTGGCGGTCGGCTGGCCGATCACGTAGCCGGTGACCGTGGCGGTCCGGCCGTCCTGGGTGGCGAGGGCCTGCGCCACGGTCGACGTGGCCGCCGCGGACGCCGACGTGGCGGACACCGCCACCGGGACCGCCAGGGTGACGACGGCGATGAGCGCGGCGATCAGCCGCCCGGGTCGCGGGCGGGTGCTGCTCTTCATATCCATGCCCGGCGATGTTATCGGCCGGCACCCGACCGGCGGGAGGTCGACGAGGTGAATTCCCGGCCACCGCGAACCGCTACGCGACAGGGTCCCGACAGGCGGGGCGACCGGCTCAGCGGGCGGAGTCCCGTCCGACGGGCAACCGGCTCAGCGGGCACGGACGGCGGCGGAGGCGACGCGGAAACCGATGGTCCGCTCGACCAGCCGTTCCACCAGCTCCGCCTTGCGCAGGCCGCCCACCCCGCGCAACCCGAGGCGGGCGGCCAGCGCCCGCAGGTCCCGGATCGCCCAGGGCGTCAGGTACGCCGTACCGTCCCCGCGTCGTGCCATGGCGTCGAGCGCGGCCGACGCGGCGTCCAGGTCGACGCCCGACGGGGCGGGCTGCACCGGCGCGGTCGGCGACAGCGGCGTCGGGGCGGCCGGCCGGTCCGACGGGCCGTCGGCCGGTGCCACCGGGTCGCCGGCCGGCGTCACCGGGACGACGGCCAGCCGGGCCCGGCCCTGCGTCAGCGCGGCCACGTCGGCGGCCGACAGCCCGGCGAGCAGCTCACCCACCCGGGCCAGCACCCCGGCCGCGAGGTCCCCGCCGGGTGGCGTCCCGGTCACACCGTCACCTCACGGGGTTGCAGGTGGGCGATGAACTCCGTGGTGATCTGCCGCAGCTCCTCCTGAACCACCGGCGAGGTGACCCGGTGCCGCAGCACCACCGGCACCCCGCGCGGGGTGTTCCCGGCGAACAGGGTGATGTTCTCCCGCAGCGCGGTGGGAAAGACCGGCAGCCCCAGGGCGCGTACCTGATCCAGGTAGCCCTGGTGGGCGGCGATGGGTCGCTGCGCGGTCAGCTGGATCATGGTGAAGACCACCCCTGCGATGTCCGGGGCCACCTTGTGGTGCCGGCGGCTGGTGGCGAACCGGCGGGCGTCGGCGTTGTAGCGGTCGACCAGCTCCCGGACGCTGCCGCAGAGGTGGTCGATGCCGAGGGTGGACAGGTAGTCGGCCTTCGCCGGGATGAGCAGGTGGTCGCTGGCGATGACGGCGGACTGGGTGACCACGTTGAAGTTCGGCGGGCAGTCGATCAGCACCAGGTCGTAGCCGTCGAGCGCCGCGTCGTGCAGCCCTTCGGCCAGCGCGCCCCGGACCCGGAACAGCTCCCGGTCGTAGTCCTCCCCGTCGGCCACGCCCCGGGCCAGCGCCAGGTCGATGTCGGCCAGCCCGAGGTGCGAGGCGATCAGGTCCAGCCGGCCGGCCCCGGTCAGGTGCGCGTTGGCCGGGCCGGGGGAGACCACCAGATCACCCAACGTAACCGCCGGGGTGTCCCCGCGTAGCCCGTCGTACCAGCGTTTCACGGTGCGGCCGTCGCGTAGCCGCTCCCGCCAGTCGTCCGGGTCGTAGAAGCTGAACGTCAGGCTGGTCTGCGGATCGAGGTCGATCAGCAGCACCTTCATCCCCCGGTTCGCCAGTTCGGCACCGAGGTTGGCGGTCACGGTGGTCTTGCCCACCCCGCCCTTGTAGTTGATCACGGACACGACGTACACCGGCGGCACCTCCCCAGAGGGGGAACCGTAACCGTCCGGATGTCGTCTGACCATCCATGATGCCCACCCCGCCCGGTCACGCTCCGCGACCGGTCATCCGGCTCGCCGCCGTCGGCACCGGGCTCGCCGGCGTGGCCGTGGTCTGCTGGGCGGTCGGGATGACCCGCTGGCAACCGCTCACCGAACCGGCCGGCCCCTGGTCGGAGCGACTCCCCGGCGCGCACACCTACTGGGCCCGTGACCTGCGTTTCCTGGCGTTGGTGGCGGTCGTGTCCGGGCTGGTGCTGGCCGGCGGCGGCCGGCGCTCCTGGGCCCTGCCGGCCGTGCTGCTCGGCGGCGCCGCGCTGGCCGCCGACGTCGCCGTCGACCGGGCCGACCCCACCGGCCCCGGCGCGACCGTGCTGCTGGTCGCCGCCGGCTGGCTGGCCGTCGGGATCACCGCCACCCTCGGCGTACGCCGGGACGCGCAGACCGGTGTGGACGGTCCGATCCACCGGGCGACCGGGGCCGACCCGGGAAACCCGCCCGGCGGGGCAGGAGTGGCGGCACCGGACAGTCGGGGAGGTCCGGCAGCGCGGCACCGGGCGGGCGTGGCCGGCCGGGACCGGACCATGCTGACCGGGATGGCCATCGTGGCGGCGGTGTCGGCGCTGGTCGCCGTGCTGACCCGGTCGCCGACCGACCGGGAGCCCGCGCTCGGTCCGGCCACCCTGGTGACCGGCCTGCTCCTGCTGACGTTGACCGTGGCGGGCGCGCTGGCCGCCGTATCCGGGCGGGGGCGGGCCCGCAGCGCGGCGGGGTGCGCGCTGGCCGCCGTCGGCGGGGTGGGTCTGCTGCTGGTCCGGCTCGTCGGGCCGGCCGACCGGCTGCTCCCGGCGGCGGTGCTCGGCGCGGTCCTGCTGGTGGGGGTGACGTCACTGACCCGGCCCGGTCCGGACGCCGTGCCGGCCTGGCGGCGGTACGCGGTGCTCGTCCCGGTGACCCTGGTCGCCCCACTGGCACTCTGGTACGTCGCGCTGCTGGTCAGTGCGGCTTTCCCGCTCGGCGCGTCGCTGACCGCGTTGGCCGGCAACAGCCCGGTCGGCGGCGGTGACCCGGACGTGCTTCCCGCACTGGCCGGCCTGTGCGCCGGCCTCGGCACCGCACTGCTGCTGACCCGGCCGCTGCCGGGGGTCACTCGACGACCGGCAGCACCACCTCGTTGTGCCGCAGGAACCACGGCTTCCACGGCGGGTCGAACCGGGCGTACCGGATCGCCCCCGACGGGGTCAGGCCGGCGTCGGTGACGGCCCGGCCCAGCGCGGTGGCCCGCTGATCGAAGGCCCGGTCGGTCCACCGCCCGGCGAACCGGACCGCTGCGGCCAACTGCTCCGGGATCTCCCGGACGGTGATCCGGGGGTCCTCCGGTTCGGGCACGGTGGCCGGGGTGAGTCGTGCGGGCAGCACGAACCACACCCGCCAGGCCCCGGGTCGGTCGCCCTCCTCCTGGACCACCGGCGCGGTCATCGCGATCTGCTCGGAGCCGGTCGCCGCCTGGACCACCGGCCCGTTCGTGCCCATCCGGCGGCGGGACCGGTTGGCCCCGGACAGATACGCGGCCAGCGGCCGGAACGCGGCGGTGCCGGCGGCGGCGAACCCGCCGTCGATGTGCAGTTCGGCGACCAGGTGGGCCGGGTACCGGCGCAGCTCGAAGCCGGGGTGCCGGCCCAGCACCCGGTACGGCTGCCGCTCGGTCATCGGACACGCTCCCGGTCGCGGGGGATCTTCTCCACCGCAACGCTACCGCCCGTGCGGGGTTTCCTCCCGGGGAAGCGGAACGGTCCGCCAGTACTGCCGTCTGCCCTCGTCCCGGACGACCACGCCGAGCCGGGCCAGTTCACCGCGCAGTTCCCGGGCGTCGCGCTGCCGGCCGGCCTCGACGGCCCGCTGCCGCGCGCCCAGCAGCGGGTCCGCCCCCGGCGGCAGTTCGGGCAGCCCCGCCACCCACCGGCGGTAGGTGTCCCGGTGCGGATCGCCGTCCTGCCACGGCCAACCGTGCTCACGGAAGGCGTCGCCCAGCCGTCGTCCGCTCAGGTCGGACCGTTCCCGGGCCAGTTCCGCACCGGCCGGGCCGAGCAGCACCAGCTCCTTGCGGTCGACGAAGACGGCGGTGACGGTGCGTCGGGCCAGCTCGCGGTCGACGCCGTCGCGGCGTAACCGGACCCCGCCCCGGTCCACCGTGACGATCAACCGCTCCCGGGTGCCGACGTGGGCGAGGAGCAGCCCGGCCAGCATCCCGAGCAGCAGGCCCCCGACCAGTGCCCGCCGGTACGGCAACCCGGCGACCAGCTCGAACCAGCCCTGCACCGGAGCCCAGGGCAGCCCGGCCACCCAGTCGGCGACCATGGGCAGCCGCCCGCCCAGGGCGCCGCCCAGCAGCGGGAAGCCGACCCACATCACCAGCAGATCCCCGAGGTCACCGCCGACCGTGGTCGGGGCGCCCGGCTCCCGTGCCCGCATGGTCAGTGCACCTCGCGCCGCAGTGTGCGCACCGTTCCGGCGGCGAGCGGCGCGACCACCCAGACCAGCAGGGACACCCCGAGCCGACCCCACTGCCCGGCGGTCACGTCCGGGCCGAGCAACGGCTCCATGGTGACCGAGGTGTCCAGCCAGCGGGCCGGACCGTGCAGCGCCGAGATCATCGCGGACAGGATGCCCCACACGGTCGGCAGGAGCAGCGAGGTGACGATCGCCAGTGGGGTGTTGAGCAGCAGCAACCCGAACCCCGCGCCGATCAGCACGTTGATGGCCTGGAACACGGCGGCGTGCCCGGCCAGTGCCGGGTCGAAGTTCCAGTCGCCCGCCCCGCCGGTGACCCCGGCCAGCAGGGTGCCGACGGCGGCGACGGCCAGGCTCACCAGCACCGACGCCAACGCGGCGAGCAGCACGGCGGCGAGCTTGGCGACGATCACCCGTTCCCGGCGCGGCACCAGGGCGAACGTGGTCAACGCGGTGCGCTGGGACCACTCGGCGGTGATCGACAGGATGCCCAACACCGGCAGCAGCAACGCCACCGGCGCCAGCGACGCGGTGAAGAAGTTGCTGAAGGTCTGCCCGGCGTCGTCGACGAAGCGCAGTTGCAGCGCGACGATCGCGGCGGCGATCAGCCCGATCGAGGCCAGCAGCCAACGGCCGGCCCGGGTGTCGCCCAGCTTGCGCAGCTCCACCCCGATCAGCCGGGCCAGGGACGGGCCGGGGACCGCCCTGCGGACGGTGTCGGGGGGAGTGGTCGTCATGGTGGTCACTGCACGGCCTCCTTGGTGCTCGCGCCGGCGGTCAGGGTGAGGAAGAGCTGTTCCAGGCCACCGCCGCCGGCCGGCCGCAGCTCGGTGAGGACCAGCCCGGCGTCGGCGGCGGCCTGCCCGACGGCGTCGGATTCGGCGCGGACCACGCACCCGCCGTCGGCGTTGGCGGTGGCGTCCAGCCCGGCCCGGTCGAGGGTGAGCCGCAGGGCGTGCGGGTCGCGGGCCCGGACCAGGGTGCCCGCCCCGGCGAGCAGTTCGTCCTTGCCGCCCTGGGCGACCACCCGGCCGCCGCCGATCACCACCAGCCGGTCGGCGACCGCCTCCACCTCCCGCAGCAGGTGGGAGGAGAGCAGCACGGTGCCGCCCCGGTCGGCGAAGTCGCGCAGCAGGCCGCGCATCCAGAAGATCCCCTCCGGGTCCAGGCCGTTGGCCGGCTCGTCGAGGACCAGCACCCGGGGCTCGCCCAGCAGCGCCAGCGCCAGGCCGAGCCGCTGCCGCATCCCCAGCGAGTACGCCCCGACCCGCCGCTTCGCCGCCACCGGGTTCAGGCCCACCCGGTCCAGGACGGCGGGCACCCGGTCGGCGTCCACGCCCATGGTCCGGGCGGCCAGGGTCAGCGTCTCCCGCCCGCTGCGCCCGACGTGCTGCGCCGAGGCGTCCAGCAGCACACCCACCTCCCGACCCGGGTTGGGTAGCTCCCGGTAGGGCCGGCCGGCGACGGTGGCGGTGCCGGAGCTCGGTCGGGTCAGCCCGCAGAGCATCCGCATGGTGGTGGACTTGCCCGCCCCGTTCGGGCCGAGGAAGCCGGTCACCGTGCCGGGCTCGCAGCGGAAGGAGACGTCGTCGACGGCGGGGTGCGGGCCGTACCGCTTGGTGAGGTTCTTCACGGTGATCATGCCGTCGAGCCTGTCGCGACCACCCGGCCGGGCGCTGCGGCCGGCGGTCGAGTGTCACCCCTACCTAGGTCTACCGGCAGACCTCGACTTTGGTTGGTGTCCGGGCGGCCGGCCGGGTTTCTAGCATGGGTGGGTGAGTGCTGCCGTCGTACCCGATCATCCCTGGCTGCTGCCGGGGGCGCTGACGCCCGAGACGAGGGCATCCCGTCGTACGCCCCGGGACTGGCTGGTCGACACGGTGGCCTTCCTGCTCGCCGTCGGCTGGGCGCTGGTGGGCTTCGGCGACGCGGTGTCGCCCGACCCGCAGTTCGCCCACAACGCCGGGCCGCCCTGGCTGGTCGGGGTGGACCTGGCGGCGGGCCTGATCTTCTGCGCGGCCCTGTGGCTGCGCCGGCGCTGGCCGGTCGGGCTGGCCGTGGCCGGCCTGCCGCTGGCCCTGTTCTCGGTGACCGCCGGGGTGGCGCTGCTGGTCGTGGTGTTCACCGTGCTGGTCCACCGGCCGCTGCCGATCGGCGCGGCGCTGGTCGGCTTCCACCTGGCGGTCATCCCGCTCTACACCGTCGTGCGCCCCGACCCGACGCTGCCCTACCTGGCGACGGTGGCCTGGACGGTGATGTTCGTCGGGATCGTGGTGGCGTGGGCGCTGTTCGTCCGGGCCCGCCGGCAGCTCGTGCTGTCGCTGCGCGACCGCGCCCACCGGGCCGAGGCCGAGCAGCAGCTCCGCATCGAACAGGCCCGGCAGCTGGAACGCAACCGGATCGCCCGGGAGATGCACGACGTGTTGGCGCACCGGATCTCGCTGCTCAGCCTGCACGCCGGGGCGTTGGAGTTCCGTCCGGACGCGTCACCGCAGGAGGTGGCGCGGGCGGCCGGGGTGATCCGGGGCAGTGCGCACGCCGCGCTACAGGACCTGCGTGAGGTGATCGGGGTGCTCCGCGCCGACACCTCCGGCGGCGACGCCGCACCGGAACGCCCCCAGCCCACCCTCGCCGACGTGCCCGCGCTGGTCGCCGAGTCCCGGGCCGCCGGGGTACGGGTCACCCTGGTCGACGAGGTCGCCGACCTGGCGGGGGTGCCGACGGCGGTGGGGCGCAGCGCGTACCGGATCGTGCAGGAGGGGCTGACCAACGCGCGCAAGCACGCCCCCGACACGGCGGTCGGTGTCCGGCTGGCCGGCGGGCCGGGGCAGGAGTTGGCCGTGGAGATCCGTAACCCCTGGCCGGTGGGCTCACCGGCTGCGGGCCTGCCCGGTGCCGGCACCGGGCTGGTCGGCATCGCCGAGCGGGTCAACCTGGCCGGTGGCCGGCTGACGCACGGCCGGGACGGCGCGACCGGCGACTTCCGGCTGGCCGCCCGGTTGCCGTGGCCGGCATGAGCCGCCCGGTTGCCGTGGTCGTCCCGGCCTGTCCGGTCGTCCTGGCCTGTCCGGTCGTCCCGGTGGGCACGGGCCGCCCGGCCGGGACTGCCGAGCGGGTGGCCGGTGGTGTCCGGTGACCGGCCTGCCGGACGGCGACGACGGCCCGGTGCGGGTGTTGATCGTCGACGACGACGCGCTGGTCCGCGCCGGGCTGTCGATGATCCTCGGCGGGGTGCCGGACGTCCGGGTGGTCGGCGAGGCGGCCGACGGCGACGAGGTGCCCGCCGCCGTCGCCGCGTGCGCGCCCGACGTGGTGCTGATGGACATCCGGATGCCCCGGGTGGACGGGCTGGCCGCCACGGAGGCGCTGCGGGCGCTGCCGCACCCGCCGGAGGTGCTGGTGCTGACCACCTTCGACGCCGACGAGCAGGTGCTCCGGGCGTTGCGGGCCGGCGCGGGCGGTTTCCTGCTCAAGGACACCCCACCCGCCGAGATCGTCCGGGCGGTGCGGCGGGTGGCGGCCGGTGAGGCGACCCTGTCGCCGACGGTGACCCGCCAGCTGATCAGCCACCTGACCATCGGGTCGACGCCGGGAGCGGACCCGCGCCGGGACCGGGCGCTGCGGCTGCTGGCCGGGCTCACCGAGCGGGAACGGGAGGTCGCGGTGGCGCTCGGCCACGGCCGGAGCAACGCGGAGATCTCGGCGGAGCTGTTCATGAGCGTGGCGACGGTCAAGGCGTACGTGTCGCGGCTGCTGACCAAGCTGGCGCTCAACAACCGGGTCCAGGTGGCGCTGCTGGTGCACGACGCGGGCCTGGCCTGACGATCTGAAGCACTCAAATTTGATACCCTCATTTTTGGTGGTATCAAATCTGCACGCATCGGAGCGGGCTATGCACGGCTTCGTCGGGCGGGACCGGGAACTCGCCCTGCTCGACGGCATGCTGGCCAAGGTCGTCCGGGGCGGGCGGGCCGGCCGCCCCGGACGTGCGCTGCTGATGCGGGGGCGTCGTCGGGTCGGTAAGTCCCGGTTGGTCGAGGAGTTCGTCGACCGGGCCGGGATTCCCCACCTGTTCTTCACCGCATCCGCCCAGCCCACCGTGGCTGCCGATCTTGCCCTGTTCGTCGAGGCCGTGGTCGGGTCCAGCCTGCCCGGCGCGCAACTCTTCGCCGCCCAGCGCCCGAGCACCTGGGACGCCGCGCTCACCCTGCTGGCCGCCGCGTTGCCGACGGACCGGCCGGCCGTGGTGGTCCTCGACGAGCTGCCCTACCTGATCGCCACGGATCCCGGGTTGGAAGGCACCCTGCAGAAGGTGTTCGACCGGGAGTTGTCACGGCTACCGGTGCTGTTGATCGGCATTGGCTCCGACCTGGCGATGATGGAGGCGCTGAACGACTACGGGCGGCCCTTCCACCAGCGGGCGACGGAGCTGGTGGTGCCGCCGCTGAGCCCCACCGACGTCCGGGACATGCTCGGGGCGGCCCCCGCCGACGCCTTCGATGCCTATCTCGTCTCCGGCGGCCTACCGCTGATCCTCGACGAGTGGCCCGCCGGGGCCGGCCTCGCCGACTATCTCGCCGACGCGGTCACCGACCCGACCTCCGCCCTTCTGGTCAGTGCGGAACGGGCGCTGGCCGCCGAGTTTCCGACCCAGTCGCAGGCCGGTCTGGTGCTGCGGGCCATCGGTTCCGGTGAGCGCACCTTCTCCCTGATCGCGCGGGCTGCCGGTGACCTGCCCCAGGCCTCGCTCAGCCGCGCGCTGCGGTTGCTGGCCGACAAGCGCATCGTCGAGGTGGCCACCCCGCTGTCCATCCGCCCCTCCCGGGAGACCCGGTACACCGTCGCCGACCCGTACCTGCGCTTCTGGCTGACCTTCCTCGGCCCGTACCTGCCCGAGATCGAGCGCGGGCGGGGCGATCTCACCCTTGCCAGGATCCGCGCCTCCTGGACGTCCTGGCGGGGACGGGCGATCGAACCGGTGGTACGGGAGGCGGTGCGGCGACTGCCGGCCGGCTACCTGCCGGAGGACACCGGCGTGGTGGGCGGCTACTGGACCCGGTCCAACGACCCGGAGATCGACCTGGTCGGGGCGGACCGTGGCCCGGTCGCCCGGCGGATCACCGTCGTCGGTTCGGTGAAGTGGCTGGAGAACCGGCCCTTCGACGGGCACGATCTGGGTCGGCTCACCCTGCACCGGTCCCGGCTGCCCGGTGCCGACGAACAGGTGGCGCTGCTGGCGGTCGCCCGGGCCGGTGCGGTGGTGGACGGTGTGCAGGTGTTGACGCCGGAGGATCTGCTCACCGCCTGGGGGGATTGAACCGACGCCGGTCACCGCCCGTACCACTGCGCGAGGATGCGTTGCGGCGATTCAGCCGCAACTGCTGCCGAGCTGCGGGAGGCCTGCCGTGCGAGTTGGTGAGCAGTCGACGGACCCCATCGATCAGGTTCTGGGTGAGGTGCCGGTGCCCGTCTCGTTGACACCCGAGGACGTCCGGCTCGCGGTACGGGCGGTCGTGGTGCACGCCGCCGAGGAGTGGCCCAACGGGCCGCTGTGCCGCAACGACGGGTCGTCGTACCCGTGCCGGTTGCACCGTTGGGGACGACGGGTGCTGGAGAACCACGGGTTGAACGATCGTCAGATCGACGCGCTGATCCGGCACGGAAATCCGTTCGTGCACGTGCCCTTCCCGTTCACCTACACCACGCCCCGGCCCGGGACGGCACCGGCGCGGACCGCCCCGGCGGCGGCCGGCTATCCGGCCCGTGGCCAGGTCGGCCGGCCCGGGACACCCGGGGCACGGCCGTCCGCTGCGGGGATGCGGCCCGCGGTGCGTGGCGGCGTGCCGGGACGGCCGGTGACACCCCCCGCCGCCGCGCCGCGCTGGCCCCGGGCGAGCTGAGCGGTCAGGCCCGGCCGACGCCTCCGGTACCCCGATGCCGGTCCGGCCCCGATGATCCCGTGGGGCCGGGCCGGCATCGGCTGCCGCGCGGGTCAGCGGCTGACGCCACAGTCGGGTGCCGCCCAGCTGGTGCGGTTGGTCGACGTGTCGCGGTTGTTCTCCCGCCGGGAATCGACGTGGACGTGGTCGTCGTGGCCGGCGTACCCGGGGCCGTAGATGCCGCTGAACCCGTGGTCACGGGAGGCGCGGGCCACCTCGCACAGTGACCTGCTCCCCGAGGTCAGGTCGGCGGCGTTGCCGTAGAGGTGCTGGCTGTCCGAGGCCCCGCCGACCTGCTTGTTGCAGCGGGAGTCGCGGAAGCCGCTGGTGACGTTGAGCGGCTTGTCACCCAGGCTGCGCCGCAGCGCCTCCAGTTTCCACATGGTGCGCACCGCGGTGGCCTTGGTGTCGGTGGCGGAGAGCGGGCCGCCGCTCCACCCGCCCTTGCCGCAGCCGTCGTCCAGCTCCCGGTAGCTGAAGTGGGCCGGCGTGCAGTCGTTGTCCTGGAGCTGGTAGAGCTTGGTGAAGGTCTGCTTGCCGGCGATGCCGTCGCTGCGCAGCCCGTACGCGCTCTGGAAGCGCTTGACCGCGGCGGCGGTCTCGGGGCCGAAGTCCCCGTCGATCCGGACGATTCCCCCTCGTCCCGCCCATCCGGCGACCCGGATCTGCAACTGGCGGACGTCGTCCCCGGAGCGACCCTGGTAGAGGTCGCGTTTCCAGGTGTAGCAGCCGTCGGCGTGGGCCGCTGGCGCGGCGGCCACCGTGGCGATCGCGGCTCCCGGCAGAGCCAGGGCGAACGCGACGAGTGCCCGCTTCACAGTGTTCTGGCGCACAGAAGTCCTCCCGATTGGAAGTGATTGGGGTGGTGAACAGGGCATCGCCCGGGACGTCCTGCGACCTCCACCCTGACAGCTGGCGAGCTGATTCGTGGTGATAAAGGAGAATTGTCCTCGCGATTAGCGATACCTGGGTATTGCCTGTGAAATGCGGGGAATGGTAATTCGGTCAGGCCGTACCGACCGGGGACGGATTTCGCCACCAAGGCGAAGTCTGTCGAAACTGACCAGTCGGGCACCGAGGGCGATAGGGGTTCGTGACCGGGACCCGGTAACGTCGTCCCGGCCGGCGAGGTCGGGGAGGTGCACGTGGCGCGGGGCGGGGTCTTCTGTGTCGAGGGGCAGTGGCACCGCGACCTCAACGAGCGCGGCTCCGTGCTGCCCACCCTCGAACTGCTCGAACGCCTCGGCCGCATCCGCTACATCCACAAGGACGCCGCCACCCGCGACGAGCTGTTCTACTTCCTCGACCGCTGGCTGCTCAAGCAGTACGCCGATCACCGGGTCGGTTTCTTCGCCATGCACGGCGAGCCCAGCCGGCTCTGCCTCACCGACTGGGATTCCGTCGAGCTGGCCGACGTCGCCGAGCGGATGGCCGGCCGGGGTGAGGGCCGGCGGCTCTACTTCGGCAGCTGCTCGGTGCTGCGCGCCTCCGACGCCACGCTGCGCGACTTCCTCGACGTCACCGGCGCGGCCCTGATCTGCGGCTTCACCCGCGAGGTCGACTGGGTCGAGTCGGCCGCCTTCGAGACGGTGCTGCTCGACGTGCTCGCCAACGGCCAACGGCACAACGCCGCCGAGCTGCGGATGGGCTCGGCGCACTGGGCGCCGCTCGCGGCGTACCTCGGCTTCCGGGTCATCTACGCCAACGGCCGAGCCTGGCGGCCCACCGTCCGCCCCCGGGTCCCCGCCCAGCCGGCGCGGGGTCGGGTCACCGGTCGCCCCGGCTGACGCCACCGGGGCCACCGGGGGGCGGACCTGGTAGAACCGGGGGATGGCACGCAGCATCGCAACGAACACCCGGGTCGACCGGGACGCCCTGATCGAATTCGTCCGCCCCCGCCACCGGGTCCTGCTGATGACCACCCGGGCCGACGGCCGGCCGCAGTCCTCCCCGGTCGCCTGCGGGGTCGACGCCGCCGGGCGACTGGTCATCTCCAGCTACCCGCAGCGCGCCAAGGTCGCCAACATCCGCCGGGACCCGAGGGTCTCCGCCTGCGTGCTCTCCGACGACTGGGACGGCCCCTGGGTGCAGGTCGACGGCACGGCCGAGGTGCTCGACCTGCCCGACGCGCTGGACCCGCTGGTGGAGTACTTCCGCAGCATCTCCGGCGAGCACCCGGACTGGGACGAGTACCGGGCGGCCATGGTGGCGCAGGGCAAGTCGCTGATCCGGGTCACCATCGGAAGCTGGGGCCCGATCGCCACCGGCGGCTTCCCGGCCAACCTTGCTGACTGACCCCGCCGGCCGGGCCGGCACCGCCGTCGCCCGGCCCGGCGCGGCTCAGCCGACCAGGGCGGCGTAGACGAGCTGGCGCAGCTGCGAGCGCAACGGGTAGGTGCTCGACGGCATCAGCTGGGTGAACAGCAGGGCGGTGATCTCCTCGGCCGGGTCGACCCAGAACGCGGTGCTGGCCAGCCCACCCCAGTAGAACTCGCCGACGCTGCTCGGCACCTTGGCCGGGACCGGGTCCTGCACCACGGCGAAGCCCAGGCCGAAACCGATGCCGTCGAGCACCGTCTCGGCGAACCCCTGCGGCTGCAGCGACGCCAGGTCGCCGCCGCCGGGCAGGTGGTTGCGGGTCATGTAGCGCACCGTGCGGGGCCCGAGCAGTCGTACGCCGTCCAGCTCGCCGCCGCGCAGCAGCAGCTGGGTGAACCGGTGGTAGTCGGCGGCGGTGGAGACCAGCCCGCCCCCGCCGGAGAAGCACTCCGGGCGGGTCAGCGCGGCGGCACCGAGCTGGTCGGCGCGGACCGCCCGGCCGGTGCCCGGGTGCGGGGTGTAGAGGGCGGCGAGCCGTTTGGCGTCGGCCGGATCGACCCAGAACCGGGTGTCCGTCATGCCCAGCGGGGTGAGGACCCGCTCGGTGAGGAAGTCGGCCAGGCTCTGCCCGGAGACGACCTCGATGAGCCGGCCGAGCACGTCGGTGGAGACCCCGTAGTTCCAGCCGGTGCCGGGCTGGAACAGCAGCGGCAGCTGCGCCATCCCGGCGCTCGCCCCGGCCAGGTCCAGCCCCGGCGGGACGCCGAGGTCGTAGCCGGCGGCCCGGTAGAGCGCGTCGACCACCGAGGTCTGCGCGAAGCCGTAGGTGAGCCCGGCGGTGTGGGTGAGCAGGTGCCACACCCGGATCGGCTCGACCGCCGGCACGGTGTACGGCTTGAGCGCCGAACCCCGGTCGAAGACCCGGACGTCGGCGAACTCCGGCAGCCAGCGGCTGATCGGGTCGGTCAGCTCGAACCGGCCCTCCTCCCACAGCATCATCGCCGCGACCGAGGTGATCGGCTTGGTCATCGAGTAGATCCGCCAGATGGTGTCCGGCTCGACCGGGCTGCCCGCCTCCACGTCGCGCAGCCCACGGACCGAGGAGTGCGCCACCTCGCCGCGACGGGTGACGACGATCTGCCAACCGGCCAGCCGCCCGTCGTCGACGTACCGGCCGAAGTGTTCGTCGATGCGGGCCAGCCGGGCCGGGTCGAAGCCGGTACGGGTCGGGTCGGTGCTGGGTGCCACGCTCACCCGGCCGAAACTACTAGCCGGTACGCGCCGGACGGAAGGTGCGGTGGTGGTGTCGGTGCTCGCACCTAGGGTGGGGTGGTGCCGCAGACCATCGAGGACAAGACGTTCCGCCATACCGACTGGTACGCCGAGGAGCTGGTCGACCGGCACTTCGTGCGGTGCGTCTTCACCGACGTCGACCTGACCGAGGCGGTCACCCGGGGCGCCTCGTTCACCGGGTGTGACTTCGGCGGGGTGTCGTTCAACTCCTCCCGGCACACCGACTCGGCCTTCGTCCGCTGCGGGTTCCGCCGGTGCAACCTGTTCGAGGCCGAGTTCACCGGTTGCAAGCTGGTCGGCAGCACGTTCGACCAGTGCGCGCTGCGTCCGTTGCGGGTGTCGGGCGGGGACTGGTCGTTCGTCGGGTTGCCCGGGGCCGACCTGCGGGGCGCGCAGTTCAGCGACGTCCGGATGCGGGAGGTCGACCTGTCCGGGGCGGACCTGACCGGCGCGACCCTGGCCCGGGTGGACCTCTCGGCGGCCCAGCTGCGCGCGGTGCGTCTCACCGGGGCCGATCTGCGGGGCAGCGACCTCACCGCGTTGGACCCGACGGCGGTCGAGCGGGCCGGCGCGGTGATCGACCCGGCCCAGGCGATGGTGCTGGCCGGGGCGCTGGGTTTCGAGATCCGCTGACGGCCCCCTATCGTTGATCTTCTGGCCATTTCGCGGCTGAGCTGGGGTTTCATATTAGGTAGGAAACTTTCCCCGGCACGCACTTGGTAACAAACTGGAAACGCCCACCCGCTGGCATATGGCGCATGGCGGCCCTGGAATGAAAACGTGAGAACGCTCACGGCGCGACCGCACCCCCTCCCCGACCGGTCGCGGGCGTCGGGCTGGGGAGTGGGACACACGTGAACGACCAAGAGACCTGGCGGATCGGGCCGGGCCCGACGACGCGCATCGCCCAACGGCGGGAGGCCCGTCGCCGGCAACGCCGCCGCTGGGCGATCGGTTCGGTGGCCGGTCTGGCCTGCCTTGCGGTGCTGGTGACCTATCTGGGCCCGGACCCGGACCCGGCGGAGCCCGACCTGGTGCTGCCGGCCGGTGCGCCGACCCCGGCCGGTTATCCGACCGGGGCGACGGGGGTGGGCGTGTCGGGCGAGGCCGGGGTCGCCGCACCCGGCCTGCAGCCCCGGGAACGCACCCCGCCGCCGCCGAGCGAGCCGCCGACGCCGACGGCCACCCCGGCGGCGTCCCCGGCCGCGCCGACGCTGAGCGTCTCCCGGGCCGAGGTGCCCGCCGAGGTGGACCTGACCGCCCTGGGCGCCCGGGACTGGGTGCACTGGGGCCTCAACCGGCCGGAGACCCTGATCCGTAAGAACGGCGGCACCGGTGAGATCCGCGACGAGGGCGGCCGGGGCGCACGCGACCGGTACGACACCAATCCCGAGTTGTTCGGGTGGCGTGACGGTGCCGGGGTGCCGGCAGTCTCCGCCACCGCCACCGGTGTGTTCGTCTGCGGGGTCGGTAACGGGTTCGCGCTGGCCGTGACCGGCGACGGTGAACCGCGTACGGTGCACCTCTTCGCCGGGACCTGGATGGCCCAGGGTCGGTTGGACGTGCGGCTGTCCACCGGCGGCGCGACCCGCACGCTGCGGCTGGAGGACCCGCACACCACCCACACCGCCCAGTTCGTCATCCGGTACCGGGTGCCCCGGGGTGAGCAGCTGCTGATCCGCTGGACCGTCGAGAAGACCTTCAACAGCAGTTGCGGCAACGTGAACCTCCAGGCGGCAGCGGTGCGTTGAGTCGTTCGCCCGCCTTTGGGGTTTATGTCGGGATAGCGTGGCCGGGTCGATGCCACGAGCTACCCGGAGGCGCAGATGTCGACCGACGAGCAGGTGCTGGACAGCCCCGAGGGCTGGGTCGCCGATCACATCCGGCGGTACGTCGCGACCGGCGGTGCCGAGGGGCACGAGTGGCAGCCGGGCGTCTACACGCTGCTGCTGACCACCCGGGGCCGGCGCAGCGGCAGGCTACGCCGCACCGCGCTCATCTACGGGCGGGACGGCGACGACTACCTGATCGTCGCCTCCCAGGGTGGTGCGCCCCAGCACCCCTCCTGGTATCTCAACCTGCTCGACGAACCCGACGCACAGGTGCAGGTGGGCCCGGAGACGTTCGCCGTCCGGGCGCGGACCGCCGAGCCGGCGGAGCGGGCCCGGATGTGGCCGAGGATGACCGGCATCTGGCCGGCCTACAACGAATACCAGAGCAAGACCGACCGGGAGATCCCGGTGGTGGTGCTGCAACGGCGCTGACCGCCCGGGTGGCGTCCACCGGTCGGGCTCAGCCGGTCGGCTGACCCCGGTCGGGTGGCTCTGATCGGGGTGGTCGTGGTCAGCTGACCACGGTCGGGTGGCCCCGTTGGGGTGGCCCTGGTCGGGTGGCCCTGGCTGGGTGGCCCGGTGGGGTGGTCGGGGTCAGGTCGGGTCCGGCGCGGCCGGATCGGGCGCGTCGGGTTCGGCACGGAAGTGCCGGCTCGGCGCCACCAGCAGCGGGGCGGCCAGCGCGGCCAGCGCCCCACCGAGCAGCGGAAAGACGATGAACACCCACAGCTGCCGGAGCGCGGCACCGCCCTCGAACACGGCCGGACCGAACGACCGGGCCGGGTTGATCGAGGTGCCGTCCAGGGTGATTCCCACCAGCAGCACCGCCACCAGGGCCAGGCCGATCGCCAGACCGGCGAAGCCGGCGTGCTCGACCCGGCTCGTCACCACCAGCACCACCAGCACGAACAGGAAGGTCAGGATGACCTCCAGCACCGCCGTGCCACCCCGGTTGATGTGCACCCCGTAACCGTTGGTGCCCAACGCTCCCGTCTGGTCCGCCACGCCACCCCAGCGGACCAGCCCCCAGATGACGAAGCCGGCCACCGTGGCCCCCACGAACTGCGCGATCCAGTACGCGACCGCGCCGACCACGGAGATCTTGCCGGAGAGCAGCACCCCCATCGTCACCGCCGGATTGAGGTGCGCGCCGGAGAGCGGGCCGATCGCGTACACCAACCCCACCAGCACGAACCCGAAGGCCAGCGCCACGGCCACCACGCCGCCCTGGAGTTGGGCGAAGACGGCGGTGCCCACCCCGGCGAGGACCAGCAGCAGGGTGCCGAGCAGTTCTGCGGCGTACCGTCGGGCAGCGTCCATGCGCTCAGGGTAGGAAAGATCAGGGCGCTGAGGAGCGGAAACGTGGATGTTCTGCGGATTCGCCGATAGCCGGCGCTCTATTTGACGAACCTCCGGGCGGCAGGCACCGTGGGTGGGGAGGGCGGCACGAAGACGCCCCGAATCACCCGGCGGGCACCGGTTCGCCGCAGGGAACGCGCACGTGTCGTCGAGCGACGTTCCGACCCTGATGATCCCGATGATCCCGAGGAGTCCCACCATGCTCACGATGACCGACAACGCCGTACTCGTGATCCGTGACCTCGCGGCCCAGCAGGACGTGGCCCAGGACGGCGGGCTGCGGATCGCCGCCGACACCGAGGCCGGTGCGCTCACCATCGAACTGGTGCCCGTGCCGGCGCAGGGCGATCAGGTCGTCGACACCGAGGGGGCCCGCATCTTCCTCGACCCCGACGCCGCCGAACTGCTCAACGACACCTCCGTGGACGCCTCCGTCGACGACGAGGGCGTGGTCCAGTTCGGCTTCACCGAGCAGGAGTGACCCGGTCAGCGGGCCCACCGGTGCTCCCCGCCGCGGTGCGGCCGGGTGAACCCGTCCCGGTCGTCGACGCCCGTCGGTGGGCCCCGACGACGCCCGTCGACCGGCCCGGTCAGCTCCGACAGCACGTGCGCCAGATGGTGTGACGTGCTCCATGCCGTCCAGTTCGCCGGTGACCCGGCCCCGGTGACCCGGCGGGCCCGCCGCAGCAACTCGTGGTCACCCCAGGAGAACCCCGCCCCGGCGGCCGGCCAGTGTGCGGCGGTGACCAGCGTGCGGCACAGGTCGGCGAACCGTTCGTCGCCCCGGCCACCCCGCCGCGACCAGCGGTAGATCCACCACCCGTCGTCGGCGGTGTACCGCACCGTCGGCAGCCGGTCGCCCGGCTCCACGTCGCCCGGCGGGGCGGGGACCACCCCGTAGTCGCCGTACCCGACGCCCAGGTCGGTCAGCCGACGCCAGAACAGCCAGTCCCAGCGGTCGACCCGGACCGGTTCGTCGGTGCGCAGCCGGGACAGCGACGGCGGCATCCCGCCGGCCGCCACGGTCACCGTGCGCCAGGCGTGCCGGCAGGCCCAGTCCACCACCCGGCGCACCCGGGGCTCGGCGACCCGCAGGTCGGCGAGGCAGCACACGTCACCGGCGTCGACCAGCAGGTCACACTGCTCCGGGACCAGCCCGGTCCGCCGCCAGATCCGCTCCACCGCCGTCGTCGTGGCGTCCGGGCCGGCCCGGTCCCGGCCGATCCGCAGCCGGACCACCGCACCCCGGGCGTACGCCCGACAGGCCGCGCCGTGTGCCGCCAACCGCCGGTCGCCACAGGCCAACCCGACCACCGGCAGGACGGGCAGGTCCCACCGGGCCAGCTCGCCGGCCGGCCCGTCGGGCAGGGCGCAGACGTCGACGGCCGGCACCAGACCGGCGGGCAGCCGGCGCAGCAGATCGGGCAGGCCGGTATCGGTCGGGGACACGTCGAGGACCGGGGCGACCAGGGGAGCCGAGGCGCTGTCGAGATGACCCAGCGCCTCCAGCTCACCGCGTCTGCTGGTGAGGATGGGGCGGTAGACCGGTTCCGCCACCCGACCCCCGGGGGCGGGCACCATACCTCAATCTACCGGGCCGACCGGCCCTGCCACAGGGGTTGCCGGCAATCGTCCTGACGGATCGGCACCGTACCCGGGGCCCTCCACATCGGGCATTGACAGTGGCCGGTGCCGGTGGTGGCATGGGTGGGCGGTACGCCGGGCGTGGAAGGGCATCCGATCACCATGTCCCCGCTCCATCCTGCCCGGAAGGCGTACCCCCAATGACATCGTCGCGTCACCGTGCCGGCCTGCTCGCGGCGTTGACCGCCGCCGCGCTGCTGCTGGCCGTTCCGCTGCCCGCCCGTGCGCTCGCGGTGCCCGAGCCGAGCACCCCGGTCACCGGCAACGCCACCCACTTCGACGGCCTCGGTGCCCCGTACGGCGGCTGCGGCCTGCCCCAGGCGGAGCTGGACTCGCCGGACTTCGTCGCGCTCAACGCCTACGACCTGCCCGGTGACTACTCGTCGTACCCGCTGCGGCCGATCCCGGCCAGCCAGGCGGCGAAGATCGGGCTGTGGAACAACGGCCTCAACTGTGGCCGGTTCGTGCGGGTCACCATCGGCGACTACTGCACCGGCGTCAACGACGGCGCACCGGGTCAGCCGTTCTGCCGCAACGGTTCGTGGACCACGGACGCCTACAACGGGGCGACCCTGACCATGGTGGTGGCGGACAGTTGCGGCGACGGCAACGCCTGGTGCCGTGACGACCCCTACCACCTGGACCTCTCCACCGCCTCGCTCAACCGGTTCGTGCGCAACGGGACGCCGGTGGGGGACCTGAACCCCACCCACTGGAACAACCGGCACGTCTCCTGGTCGTTCGTGCCCGCGCCGGACTACTCCGGCGACATCCGGATCGGCTTCATGAAGGGCGCCCAGCGGTACTGGCCGGCGATCGCCGTCTCGCACCTGCCCAACGGCATCCACGGGGTGGAATACCTGGCCGGTGGGGTGTGGACGGCCGCCACGATGAACAGCGACATGGGACAGTCGTACGTGATCGGGGCGACCGCGTCCGGTGGCACCGACTTCCAGATCCGGGTCCGCGACGCGGCCGGCACGCTGGTCAACAACGGTCGGGTCTACCGGTTCGCGCTGCCCGCCTCCTGCGGTGGGACGTGCTCGGCGGCGTACACCCGGGCCGACTACACCACCTCGGACGGGACGACCCCGACCCCCACCGCGACGCCGTCGGCCACCCCCACCGCGACGCCGTCGGCCACCCCCACCGCGACGCCGACCGGCACTCCCACCGGCACGCCGACCGGCACCCCCACCGCGACACCGACCGGCACTCCCACCGGCACGCCCGCGCCGGTGGCCGGTTGCTCGGCCGGATACCGGGTGACCGGCAACTGGTCGGGCGGCTTCCAGGCCGAGGTGACGGTGCGCAACGTCGGCAGCACCGCCATCACCGGCTGGACCACCGCGCTGACCTTCGCGGGCGCGCAGCAGATCGCCTCGTCCTGGAACGCCACGGTCAGTCAGTCCGGCCGGCAGGTCACCGCCACCAACGCCAACTACAACGGCAGCCTGCCCCCCGGCGCGACCACCACCTGGGGCCTGGTCGGCACCGGTGACAACCAGCCCCCGACGGTGCTGACCTGCGCCGTCCGCTGACCCACCGCCGAGCCGGTGTCCCGACCCCGGTCGGGGCACCGGCCGGTCGTCACCCTGCCGGGTGCGCCGGCAGCAGACCGGGACCTGCCGCCGCCGGTGCGCCATGTCGCCGGCTCACCGGTCGTCCCCCGGCGGGGCGAGCCGCACCCCGACCCCGCGCACGGTGTGCAGGTAGCGCGGCTGCTGGGCACTCTCCCCGAGCTTGCGGCGCAGCCAGGACAGGTGCACGTCGACGGTCTTGTCCGCCCCGCCGTAGGGGATCCGCCAGACCTCGGTGAGCAGCTCCCGTTTGGTCACCACCGCACCGGGCCGGCCGGCGAGGTGGTGCAGCAGGTCGAACTCGCGCGGAGTCAGCTCCACCGGTACGCCGTCCAGGGTGACCTGGCGGGCGCGTGGGTCGACGCGCAGCCCGCCGACCGCCAGCACGGCCTCGCCGTCGGGCCGGTCGGGGCCGCCCCGGCGCAGCACCGCCCGCACCCGGGCATCGAGCTGCACGGCGGTGAACGGCTTGACGACGTAGTCGTCCGCCCCGGCGTCGAGCAGCCGGACGATCTCCCGCTCGTCGTCGCGGGCGGTGGCCACGATCACCGGTACGGCGCTGACCGCACGCAGCATCCGCAGCAGCTCGCCGCCGTCGAGGTCGGGCAGGCCGAGGTCGAGCACCACCAGATCGGGCCGGTCGTCGAGGGTGTGCCGCAGACCCTCCATCGCGGTCGACGCGGCGGCCACCGCGTGTCCCCGGTCGCGCAGCGCCCGGACCAGCGGGGTACGGATGGTCAGATCGTCCTCGACGAGCAGCAGTCGGGCCACCCCAGCAGGCTAGCCCCGGCCGCCGACCCGCCCGCCGGCCGGGCGCAGCTCCGCAGGCGGGCGCAGCTCGGCCGATGGGCGGAGTTTGCGCAGCTCAAGGCGGGTTTATGTCAGCTAATGGACATGCGGTCGACTGGTGGTAGCCGGCATGACCGACATATTTTCGAGGTACGGATCCGGCCGTACGGCGCGGATCGTGGAGTCACCCCCCATCGCTCCCGGCCCGAGAAGGTGGCCGGCAGGCAGGAGCACCATGTCCAGCACCGGTCCCCGGCGTCGCCCGGCCACCCAACCCGTTCCCGGCCGCGACGACGTGGCCCTGGCCGACGCCCAACTGGTCAGTTACCGGCAGACCGGCATGCCCGTCTCGGCCCGGATGCTCTACGCCGTGGTGCACGCCAACGGCGTCCTGGCCCGTGGTCTCGGCGCGGCTTCCGCCACCCGGCTCGCCCCCGGCATGTACCAGGTCGTCTTCGACCAGGACGTGAGCCGGGCCGGTTACGTGGGCACGATCGGGTTGGCCGGCAGCGCCGGGCTCGCGCCGCCCGGTGGCATCAGCGTGGTGGGGCGGACCGGCATCCCCAACGGGGTGTTCGTCAAGACGTTCGCCACCGACGGCAGCGTCTCCGACCGTCCGTTCCACCTGGCGGTGTTGGCCTGAACGGGCGCACGGCGCCGTACGGCCCACCGGCCGTCCGTCGCCGCGCTCCGACCGTCTCCCACCATCGCAGCCATCCGGCGGTACGCCAGCGGGGACCTGGTTCGACCGGTGCGATCGCCGCGCCGGTCTGGAGTGCTCGTTGCCCGATCCGGCGACGGGCAAACCTGCCCGGGGCGGGGAATTCCATCATCTGCACGGCCCGGCGTGATCCGTCGTCGTTGCGGGTATGAGCGGAACATGGAGCATTTCACGATCGCGACGGTCGCCCAGAAGAGCCCAGACTTCCGCCGGGTGCTCTGGACCGGCGAGAAGACCCAGTTGGTGATCATGACTATTCCGCCGGGCGGCGAGATCGGCGAGGAGGTCCACGACGGGATCGACCAGATCCTGACCTTCGTCAGCGGCACCGGTGAGGCCCGGGTCGGCGGGGAGACGCGGGAGGTCGCCCAGGGTGACCTGGTGGTGGTGCCGGCCGGGACGAAGCACAACTTCGTCAACACCGGGCCCAACCCCCTGGTCCTCTACACCGTCTACGGCCCGCCGGAGCACGCCGACCAGGTGGTGCACCGGACCAAGGAGGAAGCCGACGCGGCGGAGGCCGCCGGCCAGGACGAGCCGCCGACGTCCTGACCCGGTGCCACCGCCGACCGACAGGGCCCCTGCCCACGCCCGGTGCGTGTGGCCGGGGCCCTTCGTCGTCGCCGAGATCCGGCAGGTCCGCTACCGCTCACCGGCGGCGTCGACGCCACCGGCGTCCCGTGGGACGTGCCGTCCGTGGGACGCGGGTCGGCACCCGGGCGGGCGGCCGGCGGTCACCGCACGGGTACGCCGGAAACGTCGACCGTCTCCGGATACTTGAGCCCCGATCCGGTGTTCAGCACCACCACCCGCTCGTCGGCCCGGATCCAGCCACCGGCGCGCAGGTGGCGGGCGGCGGTCAGGCAGGCCGCCCCCTCCGGGCAGAGCAGCAACCCCTCCCGGGCGGCGAAGTCCCGCAGGTCGGCGAGGATCTCCGCGTCGTCCACGGCGACCGCCGTGCCGCTGCTCTCCCGCAGCGCGGTCAGGATCAGCTCGTCGCCCAGCGGGGCCGGCACGGTGATCCCGAACGCCACCGTGTGCGCGTCGACCCAGGGCCGGGCGCGGTCCTCCCCGGCGGCGAACGCCCGGACGATCGGCGCGCAGCCGGTGGACTGCACGGCCACCAACCGGGGCAGCTTGTCGCCCACCCAGCCCAGCTCCCGCAGCTCGTGCAGGGCCTTGTAGATGCCGATCAGGCCCACCCCGCCACCGGTCGGGTAGATGATCACGTCGGGCACCTGCCAGCCGAGCTGCTCGACGATCTCGTACCCCATCGTCTTCTTGCCCTCCAGCCGGTAGGGCTCGCGCAGTGTGCCGGCGTCGAAGACGGCCCCGTCGGCGTCGGCCACCAGCTCGGCCACCCAGCGTCCGGCATCACCGATCAACCCGTCGACCAGGCGCAGGTCGGCACCGGCGGCCACGCACTCGCGGCGGCAGATGACCGGGGCGTCCAACGGCATCACGATGGTCGCCGCCATCCCGGCCCGTGCCGCGTACGTCGCCCAGGCCGCCCCGGCGTTGCCGTTGGTGGGCATGGCGAGCCGTCGTACGCCCAGCTCCCGGGCCCGGCTCACCCCGACCGCCGCCCCCCGGGCCTTGAACGACCCGGTCGGGGTGAGTCCCTCGTCCTTGACGATCAGGTCGGCGATGCCGATCTCGTGGCCGTACGCCGGGGCGCGCAACAGCGGCGTCCACCCCTCGCCCAGCGTGGTGACGTGCCGCTCGTCGGCCACCGGCAGCAGTTCCCGGTAACGCCACAGGTCGGCCGGGCGCAACCCGAAGCGCTCCGGGGTCACCGTGGCGGCCACCGCGGCCAGGTCGTAGCGGGCCAGCAGTGGTGAGCCGCACGTGCAGAGGTTGGTGAGCCGGCCGGGGTCGTGCTCCCGACCGCAGCGGGGACATTCCAGGTGGGTCAGGTACACGATGCTCCTCGCCGTCGGCCCGGGTCGATGCTCGGCACACCGGCATTCTCCGGCAATCCGTCCGGGTTCGCCGGGGGCGCGGCATGTCCGCTCCGATGTCGGGTAGAACGGTCGGCATGGACCTCGACCAACCCACCGTCCTGCTCCCCGGCGACGTCCGGATGCCGCTGCTCGGTTTCGGCACCTGGCAGGCCACCGGCCAGGCCGGCTACGACGCGGTGCTGGCCGCGCTGGACGCCGGCTACCGGCACCTCGACACCGCCACCATGTACGGCAACGAGGAGGAGGTGGGTCGGGCGGTGCGGGAGAGCGGGTTACGCCGCGAGGACGTCTTCATCACCACCAAACTGCCGCCGGACCGGGTCGGCCGGGAACGGGAGACGATCGAGGCGAGCCTGCGGGCGCTGGGCACCGACCACGTCGACCTGTGGCTGATCCACTGGCCGCCGTCGTCACCGGCGGACAGCATCCCGGTCTGGCGCGAGCTGCTGGCCGCCCGGGACGCGGACCTCACCCGGGCGGTGGGGGTGAGCAACTACGCCACCGCCCAGCTCGACGAGCTGATCCAGGCCACCGAGGAGAACCCGGCGGTCAACCAGATCCGGTGGAGCCCGACGCTGTACGACCGGCAGCGGCACACCGAGCACCGGGACCGGGGGATCGTGCTGGAGGGCTACAGCCCGTTCAAGGCCAGCGACCTGGCCGACCCGGTGTTGACCCGGATCGCCGCCGCGCACGACGTCTCCCCGGCACAGGTGGTGCTGCGCTGGCACGTCGACCACGAGATCGTGGTGATCCCCAAGTCGGTGACCCCGGAGCGCATCCGCGCCAACGCCGACATCTGGAACTTCTCGCTGACCGCCGAGGAGATGCGCGACATCGACGCCCTGGGCGGTTGAGCCCGGACGGGGTGCGGGGGGCGTGACCCTGTGGGTCACGCCCCCCGCGTCTCGTGTTTTGACCGTCGGGGGGATTCGTGGTGGTGGAGGTCTAGCGGAATGGGGAGGACCCTGTCCATGATCTGAGTTCTCACACAAAGATCATCAATGGGCAGGGTCCTCGATGAGGAGCG
>NZ_JAGFWR010000002.1 GCF_017599305.1 Micromonospora antibiotica | reverse complement strand
GATCCACCGCTTCACCCCGTTGAGCACCCAGTGATCACCATCACGCACCGCCCGCGTCGTCATCGACGCCGCGTCACTGCCCGCCTCCGGCTCCGACAGACAGTACGAGAACATCCCCTCACCGGCGGCCACCGGCGGCAGGTAGCGACGCCGGAGTTCCTCGGAGCCGGCCAGCAGCAGGGGCATCGTGCCGAGCTTGTTGCCGGCCGGGATGAGGGCCGACGAGGCGCAGGCCCGCGCGACCTCCTCGATGACGATCGCGGTGGCCAGGGCGTCCGCGCCGGCACCGCCGTACTCGACGGGGATGTGCGGGGCGTGGAAGTCGGCGGCCCGCAGCGCGTCGTAAGCGGCCTGCGGGAACTCGCTGTTCTCGTCGGCGGTGGCGGCGTGCGGCGCGACCCTGGCGTCGCACACCGCCCGGACGGACTCCCGGACCGCGTCGTGCTCCTCGGGCACCTGGTACGCCTCGAACACCACAAACCCCCTAGTCAACAAGCTGACGTTGATAATACCAGCCGGTCGGTATGTAAAACATCCCTTGAGTTGCCCGGTCCGACAGGGTTAGATACCCACCAGTCGGAATGTGGGAGGCCGGATGACCCGCGCGGTCCGGACAGGCATGGACTTCGTCTCCGCGCTCGACCGGGGCAGCCTCGGTGGCCTCGCCCGGTTGTGCGCCGCCGATGCGACCTGGTGGGTGGACACCGGCCCCGACCGACGCGGCGGCGACCCGGTCCTCGCCCCGCACGGCAGCGGGCGCTTCCCGTTGCACGGCGTCATGCGGATGGACGACAAGCTCGCGTTGATGCGGTCCCTCGGCCCGAAGGCGTTTCCGACCGGCTGCCGGCAGATCCCGCGCCGGGTCATCGCCGGGGACGACACCTGCGTCATCGAGGTCGAGGGGTACGGCGTGCACGCCAGCGGCCTGGAGTACGCCAACCGCTACGGCTTCGTCTTCGACGTGAACCCCGCCGGAGCCGTCGTCGCGGTCCGGGAGTACCTCGACACCAGCCACGCGCAGCACGTCGTGGGCGGCGGCGCGGCCGTCGCCCGCAGCAGCCTGGACGACCGTCCGGCCCGCCGCGCGCCCGACCTTGCCGACGCGCCCACGGCACTGGTGACGGCGCTGGCCCCGTGGCCGGCGCTGGCCCGGGGCGACCTCGACGCGTTCGGTGCCCTCTTCACCGCCGACGCCACCTGGTGGACCGACTCCGGCCGCCGCCGTGACCTCGGCCGGCAGCACCGGTGGGGCGACCTCGACGCCAACGGGCCGTTGCACGGGCGGGTCACCATGACCGGCAAGCTCGCCGCGATGCGGGCGCGGCTGGCCGGCGGGGCGTACCGGTCGGCCGCCGTCGAGGTGACCGCCGAGCGGTGGGTCGTCGACGACACCCTGGTCGCCGTCGAGGCCCGGGGCGAAGCCACTCTCGGGGACGGCTCCCGCTACCAGAACCGCTACCTCTGGGTCGTCGACGTCCAGCCCGGGGGCATCGCCGAGGTCCGTGAGTACTGCGACACCCTGCACGTCGCCGACCTGATGGGCCACGACGCGGAGGTCGGCCGATGAGCCTGCCGTTCACCGACCTCAACCACGTGCTGACCACCACCCGGTCGGTCCGGCTGCGCCTCGACTACGACCGCCCGGTGCCGATCGGCCTGATCGGCGAGTGTCTGCAACTCGCGGTGCAGGCCCCCACCGGCGGCGGCGCCGAGGACTGGCGCTGGCTGGTCGTCGGCGACCCCGCCCGCAAGGCCGAGCTGGCGACGCTCTACCACGCCGCCTACCAGGAGTACGTGCACCAGCCGCTGCACAGCGCGGCGGGCACGGACAGCGACCTCGTCCGGGGCCGCCTCGGCGGTGTCGACGCCGACGGCACGGTCAGTGCCCGGACCGCACGCATCCTCGCCGGTGCCGAACACCTCGCGCGGAACATCGGCCGGGCCCCGTACCTCGTCATCCCCTGCGCGACGCGGCCCGACCCGGCCACCGGCGGCCCCGGCACCAACTCCGCCCTCTACGGGTCGCTCTATCCGGCGATCTGGCAGTTCAACCTGGCGCTACGGGCCCGCGGGCTCGGCACGGTGATCACCACCCTGCACCTGCACCACGCGGCGTCCGTCGCCGCGCTGCTCGGCATACCCGACGGCGCGGTGCAGATCACCATGCTGCCCGTCGCGTACACCGTCGGCACCGACTTCAAGGTCGCGGCCCGGCGGCCCGTCGACGCCGTCAGCTATCTCGACCGGTGGGGGACGCCGTTGCCCTACCGGGACAAGCCCGTCGACCGCCTCACCGGAGAGGACCACGGATGAGCAGCGCAATGATCACCGACATCGACGAGGTGTTGACCACCACCCGGGCGGTGCGCCGCCGGATGGACTTCGACCGGCCCGTCGGCCGGGCCGTCATCGAGGAGTGCCTGCGCCTCGCGCAGCAGGCGCCGATGGGCTCCAACCTGGAGGACTGGCGGATCGTCGCGGTCGACGACCCGACGCTCAAACGGCAGCTCTCCGAGCTGTACACCGAGATCTGGGACGCCACCGTCGTGCAGCCGCTGGCCGACGGCGAGGCGGCCACCACCGCCCGGTTGTCGCCGGGCGTCCGCGCCGACCCGCAGGCCCAGGCACGGCAGCACCGGGTCCTCACCGCCGTGAAGCACCTCGTCGACCACCTGGCGCGGGTACCCGTCCTCGTCGTGCTGTGCAGCACCAAGCCGATCCCACAGCGGCCGGTCGGCGGCACCGCGTCCGGCTACTACGGGTCGATCTTCCCGTTCGCCTGGTCGTTCCAGCTCGCGCTGCGCTCCCGGGGCCTCGGCTCGGTGCTGGCCACCGCCATGGCGCACCGGGCCACCCGGGTACGCGAGGTGCTCGGCCTGCCCGACGACTGGCGACCGGTCACCCTCGTCCCGGTCGCCTACACCCGGGGACTCGACTTCCGTCCCGCCGCCCGGGCCGACCTCGCCGACGTGGCGTTCTGGAACGGCCCCACCGAACCGGCCGGATCGGCGACGCGATGAGAGCCGCCCACGTCCTGACACCCTGCGCCGACGACCCGGTCGGCGCGCTGCGCGTCGGCGACCTCGCCGCCCCGGCGGCACCCCCGGGCTGGGTGGACGTCGACGTCCGGGCCGGCGCGCTCAACATGCACGACCTGTGGACGCTGCGCGGCGTCGGCACCGCACCGCACGACGGGCCCCGGGTCATCGGCAGCGACGCGGCCGGGGTCGCCGGGGGTCGCGACGTGATCGTCTACCCGGTGCTGCCCACCGCGCCGAACGGCCGGACCGTCCCGCACGCCACCCTGCTCCCCGACGCCGGCCACGGTGTCCTCGCCGAGCGGATCGTCGTGCCGGCGGCACACCTCGTCCCCAAGCCGGCCGGGCTGAGCTGGGCCGAGGCGGCCAGCCTCCCGACGGCCTGGCTCACCGCGTACCGCATGTTGTTCACCAGGGCGGCGGTCGCTCCCGGGCGGGTGGTCCTGGTGCAGGGCGCGGGCGGCGGGGTCGCCACCGCCGCGATCAGCCTCGCCGTGGCCGCCGGCGCCACCGTCATGGTCACCTCCCGTTCCCCGGCCAAACGGGAACGGGCACTGGCCCTCGGCGCGGCCGTCGCCCTGGACAGCGGCGCGCGGACGCCGGAACTCGCCGACATCGTCGTCGAGACCGTCGGCCCCGCCACCTTCGCCCACTCGACCCGCTCCACCCGGGCCGGCGGCACCATCGTGGTGTGCGGCGGCACGAGTGGCTTCACCGCCGAACTGGACCTGCCGCGGCTGTTCGCCCGGGAGATCAGCGTGCACGGCGCGACCATGGGCACCCTCGACGAGTTCGTGGCCCTGGTCGGTTTCATCGACACCCACCGCCTCCGGCCCACCGTCGACAGCGTCGTCGACCTCGCCGACATCCGCGTCCAGGCCGGCCGGATGCTCGCCGGCACCGGGTTCGGCAAGCTCTGCGTGAGCCTGACGTGACCTCCGTGGCGCTGACCCGGCGGGGGTTCGCACTCTGGGCGCGGATCGACCGTCCCGGGGCCGGCAACGCCTGCGACAGCACGGTGCTGGCCGGGCTCGAACGGTGGCTCGCCGCCGCGACCGACCCGGGCGTACGGGTGCTCGTGCTCACCGGCACCGGCCGCAGCTTCTGCGCCGGGGCCGACCTCGTCGAGGCCACCGGCCTGCTCGGGGACCTGCCGGCGCTGCTGACCCACCTCGACCGGGGCCGCCGCCTGGTACGCGGCATCCGGGCGGCCCCGGTGCCCACCGTCGCCGCGGTCAACGGGGCGGCCTTCGGCGGCGGTCTCGAACTGCTGCTCGCCTGTGATCTCGCGGTCGCCGCCGACAGTGCCCGCATCGGCGACCGGCACCTCGCCGCCGGGCAGGTCCCCGGCTGGGGGTCCAGCGTCCTGCTGCCCCTCGCCGTCGGCCCGGCGCTCGCCCGCCGCCTGCTGATCACCGGGGAGACCTGGTCGGCCGACGAGTCCGTACGCCGGGGACTGGTCAGCGCGGCGGTGCCCGACGATCACCTCGTCGGGCACGTCGACGCGCTGGCCGACGCGGTGGCCGCCCTCGACGTGACGGCGGCCCGGCGGATGCTGGGCCTCGCCCGCCCGGTGCCCGACGACGCGGCCTGGGACCGGGAGTGGGCGACCCTGACCGCACACGTCACCGCCCAGGCGGCCGCCCGCACCGGGTCGACGCCTCCGGCGGCGACCCCCGACTGACCCGTTCCGCACCGCGCCGGCCCGCCGGAGCAGGGCCGACACCCGTACCCACCACCCGAATTGGAGCACCCGGATGCGCACCACGAGGCGAACCACCATCGACACCCCCGACGAGCTGCTGGCACTGGTCGGCGCGGAGCTGGGGGTCAGCGCGCCGCAGGTGGTGACCCAGCAGCAGGTCGACCAGTTCGCCGACGTGACCGGGGACCACCAGTGGATCCACGTCGACGTCGAGCGGGCCCGGTCCGGGCCGTTCGGCAGCACCGTCGTGCACGGGTTCCTGACCCTGGCCCTCGTCCCCCGGCTGCTCGCCGACATCCTGGAGGTGCGGACCTTCTCGATGGGGGTCAACTACGGCCTGGACCGGGTCCGGTTCGTCCGGCCGTTGCCACCGGGTGTCGAGATCCAGGGCACCGCGACGCTGGTCTCGGCGACGCCGGTCGCCCCGGCGGGGGAGGGCTCGGCCGCCGGGGTCCAGGCCAAGGCGTCGATCGTGGTGGAGTTCGCCGAGACGTCGCAGCCCTGCTGCGTGGCGGAGATCCTGTTCCGCTACCACGCCTGAGGCCGCCGACCGACCCGCACCCGGGCTGACCGGGTGAGGGCGTTCACCCGGTCGCCGGCCGGCGCTCCTCCGGTTGGGCCGCCGGCCGGGGCTGACCCGGAAGGCCGCCGGCCGGGCTCACTCGGAAGGCCGGCGGCCGGGGCTCACTCGGTCGCCGGCCGGGACGGCGTGACGAACCGGCCCCGGTAGAACGACAGCGCCGGCACGTCGGTCGGCTTCAGGTGCACCTGGTCCACGTCGAGCAGGATGATCACGTGGTCGCCGCTGGCGATCACCTCGTCGCGCCGGCCGGCGAGGATCGCCGGGGTGTCGGGCAGCAGCGGGACCCCGTCGGGGCCGGGCACCCAGGAGACCCCGGCGAGCCGCTGCGCCCCGGTCAGGCCGGAGGTGGCGAACCGGCGGGCCACGTCCTGCTGGTCCTGACTGAGGATGTGGATGGCGATCCGGTCGGAGCCCATCAGCACCGGGAAGCTCGACGAGAAGGTGGTGACGCAGAACAGCACCTTCGCCGGCTCCAGGGAGACCGAGGTGAACGAGTTGACGGTCAGCGCGGCGACGGCGCCCTCGGCGGTCACCGCGGTCACCGCCGTCACGCCGGTGGGGAAGTGTCCGCACACCTGGCGGAACTCGGCGGAGTCGAACAGGGGCTCGGCCATCATCGGTTCACCGCCGGGTCGCTGGAGTCGTGGTCGGGGCGGAGCCCGTCTTCGAGCTGGATGAGGCACAGGGTGTGGCCGCCGGGGTCCTTCACCAGGTGCAGCCGCCCGTGCGGGGTGTCGACCGGCCCGACCGTCGGTGATCCACCGAGGGCGGTCACCCGGGCCAGCGCGTCGTCCAGGGACGCGACGGCGAAGTAGGTGATCCACCTCGACGGGATGAGGTTCGGCCAGGCGTTGTCGAGTTCGAGGACCCCGGCGACCGGCACGTCCCCGAGCGTCAGGAGCGTGTAGGGCCGGGCGGTCGGGGAGTCGTCGCGCTGCCGGGTGGTGTAGCCGAACAGGGCGCGGTAGTAGGCCACCGACGCGGCGGGTTCACCGGTGTCCAGTTCGTTCCAGCACAGCGCGCCGACCGAGTTGACCGCCTGGACGCCGACGCGTGACTCACCCTGGTAGAGGCCGAAGGCCGCGCCGAACGGGTCGACGACCGCCGCGCCGGTACCGGCCGCCGGCAGGTAGCGGGGTGGCGAGACCAGCTCGCCGCCGAGCGTCACCGCCTGCCGTGCGGACGCGGCGACGTCGTCGACGGCGAAGTAGGTGAGCCAGCCCCGGGGCCGGTCGCCGTGCAGTGCGGCGGCGTCGGAGATCCCGGCGACGTCCCGCCCGTCGCGGCTGCACATCCGGTAGGTGGTGGCGCCGAGGCGTTCGGCCCGTACGGTCCAGCCGAGCAGCGCGCCGTAGAACGCCTCGGCCTGCTCCGGGTCGGGGGTGCACAGCTCCACCCAGACCGCCTCGCCGGGTTGGAATCGTGGTCTCATCCGGCTGCTCCCTGGGTGGCCGGGCCCGCGACGATCGTGCGTGCCGAGATGTCGTACGCCTGGTCGGCGGTGCCGGTGGTCAGGCTCGACTCGATCACCTCGACCACCGCCCGCAGGGTGGACCCCGGCACGGCCAGCAGGGTGTCGACGAGGTCGTCGACCGCCCGGTCCAGCTCGTCGGTGGCGACCACCCGGGCCACCAGGCCCCAGTCGAGGAGTTGGTCGGCGGTCGCCGTCGCCGCGCCGGTCAGCAGGTGGTAGGCGTGTGGCCGGGGCACCGACCGGGCGATCGTGTGGCCGACGCCGGCCGGCGCGAAGCCGTACCGGGCCTCCGGCAGGGACAGTTGGGCGTCGGCGGCGGCGACCGGCAGGTGTACGGCGCCGAGCAGGCCGACGCCGAACCCGATGATCCGCCCCCGGACGGCGGCGACGACGGGCACCGGCAGTTGCCGGATGCGCTGTAGTGCGGCGTCGCTGGCGCGCAGGTCGGCGGCGACGGTCTCCCGGGTGGCACCGGCCAGCGCGGCGAAGGAGGAGGTGTCCCAGCCGGCGCAGAAGTGCCGGCCGGCCAGGTCGAGGCGGATGAGCACGCAGCGCGCGTCGGCGGCGGCGGTCTCCAGGGTGTCGACGAGGTCGTGCAGCGTCGCGGTGTCGAAGCAGTTGCCGCGTGCCGCGTTGTCGTAGCGGATCCGGGCGAGGCGGCCGTCGTGCCCGGAGGTGCGGGTGATGGTCACCGCGGTATCATACATACCGGTCGGTATGAATACAACGGTGCTGGCCGGCGGCCCTATGTCACGTGAATGTCACGAGCGGGATACCCGGCCGACCCGTTGACTTGATACCGGCTGGTCGGTACTTTGTGGCGAACGTCACCGCCGCCTCACGCGGAGACATGACGGGTCCATCGCAGTGAAGGACACCCATGATGATCATGAAATCCCTGCGCTCCCGGCGCTTCCTGGCATTGGCCGCCGCGCTGACCGTCGTGGGCGCCGGCCTCACCGGGTGCGGCGGCTCCGACTCCGACGACTCCGGCGCGTCGGGCACCGCCCCGATCCGGGCGCTGCTCGCCGCCCAACCGGCGACCCTCGACCCGATCGTCGGCGCGCGCTCCGCCCAGATCGTCTGGGCGACGATGCTCGAACCCCTGATCAACACCGGTAGCGACCTCGCGCCGACCAACACCGGCCTGGTCACGAGCTGGACCCGTACCGACGCCACGACCTGGACGTTCAAGGTCCGACCCGACGTCAGCTTCAGCAACGGCGAGAAGGCCGACGCGGCGGCGGTGGCCAACACCATCACGCTCACCCGCGACAGCGCGGCCTCGCAGCTCAAGTCGTACTTCGGCAACGTCACCGCGATCGAGGCACCCGACGCCACCACCGTCGTGGTCAAGACCAAGACCCCGCAGTACGACATCCCCGACCTGCTCACCACCGTCTACCTGGTGCCGCCGAAGTACTACCAGGAGAAGGGCTCGGAAGGCTTCGCCGCCGCACCCGTCGGCACCGGCCCGTACGTCTGGTCCGGCGCGAACGCCGGCCGGGACATCTCGGTCAAGCGCAACCCCGACTACTGGGGCACCAAGGCGACCAACGAGGGTGTCACCTTCACCTGGGCCAACGAGGCCGCCCAGCGGCTCGCGCTGATCCAGAGCAAGAGCGTGGACGTCTCCTTCGACCTGCCGCCGGCCCAGGCCAGCGCCGCCAAGTCCGCCGGCGTGGAGGTGGTCAGCACCGAGACCGCCATGAAGATCATCGCCTTCCTCGACTCCACGAAGGCGCCGTTCGACGACCCCAAGCTGCGCGAGGCGGCGGCCCTGGCCATCGACCGCGACGCCATCGTCAAGGGCATCTTCGACGGCCAGGCGGTCGCCGACGCCGGCCTGCTCAACGTCAAGCCCGGTCAGCAGCCGACGCAGAGCGTCACCGCCGACGCCGCCAAGGCCAAGGAACTCCTCGGCGGGGCCACCCCGACCGTGCAGATCACCTACCCGGCGGCCCAGTACACCAACATCGAGGAGGTCTCCCAGGCCGTCGGTGGCAGCCTGGAGAAGGCCGGCTTCAAGGTCAGTTACGTGCCGCTGGACTACGGCACGCTGGTCAAGCGGATCGTCGGCCGCCAGGTGCCCGGCCTGTCGATCTTCGCCGGGGTGCCGAACGTCGCCGTGCCCGACTACTTCGTCAGCGGCTTCATGAAGACCAAGTCGATCACCGGCAACTGCCCCGACCCGCAGATCGACACCCTGGCCCAGCAGGCGCTGGAACAGAACGACGCCCAGCAGGCCGCCCCGCTCTACGAGCAGCTCAACACGATCGGCGTGGTCCAGAAGCACTGCTACGTGCCGCTGTACCGGCAGGTGTTCAACTACGCGACCGGCCCCGGCGTCTCCGGCGTGGTGTTCGGTCCGCTGAACACCGTGGACTTCACGAAGGCGACCCGCTGACGATGTCCGAGGCAGCGGAGACGGGGGTGCCGGGCGACCTCGCCCGGCACCCCCGCACCCCGGAGTCGGACACCCCCGTGCTGGAGGTCGACGACCTCGTCGTCGAGCACCGCGACGGCGGCACCGGCGCGCTCTTCCGCGCCGTCGACCAGGTGTCACTGCGGATCGGGGCCGGCGAGAGCGTCGCCGTCGTCGGCGAGTCCGGCTCCGGCAAGACCACCCTCGCGATGGCCGCCACCGGGCTCGGCCCGCGCGGCCGGGGCGACATCCGGCTGCTCGGCCACTCGCTCGCAGCGGTCAGCCGCACCCAGCTGCGTCGGCTGCGCCCCGAGGTGCAGGTGGTCTTCCAGGACCCGCACGGCTCGCTCGACCCCCGCCAGTCGGTCCGCTCCGGGCTGCGGGAACTGCGGGCGCTGCAACCCGAACGGACCTCCTGGATCGACGACGCCGACCTGCTCGGCCGGGTCCGGCTCGCCCCGGACCTGCTCGACCGCTACCCCCACCAGCTCTCCGGGGGCCAGGCGCAGCGGGTCTGCATCGCCCGCGCGCTGCTGATGCGCCCCCGCCTCATCGTCGCCGACGAACCGACCTCCGGCCTCGACGTCTCCGTGCAGGCCGACGTGCTGGCCCTGCTACGGCAGATCCGGGCCACCACCGGCGCGGCGCTGCTGATGATCAGCCACGACCTGGCCGTGGTCCGTTCGCTCTGCGACGTCGTGCACGTGATGTACCGGGGCCGGGTCGTCGAGGCGGGACCCTGCGACCGGGTCTTCGGCACCCCCGAGAACGACTACACCCGCGAACTGCTCGCCGCGATGCCCGGCGCGCGCTGGAGGTCCCGCCGATGAAGGCCAGCACCGTACGCCGCGTCGGCGGCCGGCTCGCATCGCTGTTCGCCTCGCTACTCATCGCGCTCAGCCTGGCGTTCCTGCTCGGCCGGCTCTCCGGCGACCCGACCGCCACCATCCTCGGCCCGATGGCCCCGCCCGAGCAACGCGAGGCGCTGCGCCACGAGCTCGGCCTGGACCTGCCCGTCGTCGTGCAGTACCTCGACTACCTCAAGGGCGTGTTCACCGGCGACCTCGGCCAGTCGTTGCAGTTCTACCAGTCCAACACCTCGATGATCGCCGACCGGCTGCCGTTCACCCTGCAACTGGTCGGTGCCGGCATGGCCCTCGCCCTGCTGGTCGGCATCCCGCTCGGGGTGCTCGCGGCCACCCGGGAGGGCACCTGGTGGGACCGGGGGGCCTCCACCCTCGCCCTGCTCGGCCAGTCCGTGCCGGTCTTCTGGTTCGGCATGATGCTGGTGGTGCTGTTCGCCGTCAAACTCGGCTGGCTGCCCGCCGGCCAGTCCGGCAGCCCGAAACACCTGATTTTGCCCGCGCTGACCATGTCGGTCTACCCGATGGCGCACATCGCCCGGCTCACCCGCGCGTCGATGAGCGACGCGCTGGCCGAGCCCTACATCGACTCCGCCCGCGCCCGGGGCATCAGCACCCGCCGGGTGGTGTGGCGGCACGCCTTCACCAACGCGATGATGCCGATCCTCACGATCGTGGTGCTCCAGACCGGCATCCTGCTCTCCGGCGCGGTCGCCGTCGAGTACGTCTACTCCTGGCCCGGTCTCGGCCAGCTCGCGTTGCAGGCCATCCAGTTCCGCGACTTCCCGCTGGTGCAGGCGATCGTGGTGTTCGGCGCGCTGGTGTTCGTGCTGCTGAACCTGCTCGTCGACGTCCTGCACTCGATCGTCGACCCGAGGGTGCGGTGAGCATGAGCCAACTCGAACTCGACCCGGTCACCGCCCCGGTGTCGCCACCGCGCCGGGCCGGCCGCCGGGCGCGTACCTCGGTGTTCTGGCTGGCCCTGCCGCTGGCGGTGACCGCCGTCGCGGTGTTCGTGCTGCCGCTGACCGGGCTGCTGCCCGACGGCGGCCAGGACCTCGACGCGACCCGCCGGCCACCCGCGTTCCTTTCCGGCGGCAGCTGGGCGCACCCCCTCGGCACCGACAAGCTCGGCCAGGACCTGCTCACCCAGTTCGTCTCCGCCGGCCGGCTGACCATCGTGATCGGCCTGGTCGGCGCGCTCGTCGCGATCGGCCCCGGCACGCTGCTCGGCCTGCTGGCCGGCTACTTCCGGGGCTGGGTCGACCGGGTCATCTCGATCCTCATCGACGCCCAGCTCGCCCTGCCGTTCATCCTGGTCGCCCTCGCCATCATCGCCAACCGGGGCAGCTCCCTGCCGGTGCTGTTCCTGGTGCTGGCGCTCACCGGCTGGGCGGTGTGCGCCCGGGTCACCCGCGCGGCGACCATGGCCATCCGGGAACGCCAGTTCGTCGTCGGCCTGCGCGCCGCCGGCGCGTCCGAACCCCGGATCGTCTTCCGGCACATCCTGCCCAACCTCGCCGGCACCATCGTCGCGCTCGGCACCCTCCAGGTCGGCACCGCGATCCTGGTCGAGAGCGCGCTGAGCTTCCTCGGCCTGGGCGTGGTGCCGCCGATGAACAGCTGGGGCTCGATGCTCGCCTCCGGCCAGGACGAACTGAGCCAGGCCTGGTGGATCGCCTTCTTCCCCGGGCTCGCCATCACCGTGCTGGTGCTGCTGGTCAACCTGCTCGGCGACGCGCTGCTCACCCACCACGACCCGCGGAAGAGGCGGCGATGAGCGCACTGCTGACACTCTCCGGACTGTCCATCACCGCCCGGCTCGCCGACGGTGAGCTGCGCCTGCTCGACGACGTCGACCTGGAGATCCGCCGGGGCCAGATCGTCGGCGTCGTCGGCGAGTCCGGCAGCGGCAAGACCACCCTCGCCCGCGCCGTCGTCGGGCTGCTCGACCGCAACGTCCGGGTCGACCAGGGCACCATCGCGGTCGCCGGTGAGCAGGTGGTGGCCCCCGGCGTCGACCGCACCGGCCGGGTCCGGGGCAGCGCCGTCGGCATGGTCTTCCAGGACGCGTCCCGGTCGCTGAACCCGCTGCTGAAGGTCCGCACCCAGCTCGCCGAGGTGCTGCGCCGCCACGTCCGGGACATCACCCGCGCCGAGGTGGAACGCCGCTCGGTGGAGGTGCTGGCCCAGATGCGCATCGACGACCCCGGCCGGGTGCTGGCCAGCTACCCCCACCAGCTCTCCGGCGGCCTGCGCCAGCGGGTCGCCATCGGGCTCGCCGTCGTCACCCGCCCCGCGCTGGTGATCGCCGACGAGTGCACCACCGCCCTGGACGTCACCACCCAGACCAAGGTCGTCGACCTGTTCCGCACCCTGGTCGACGAACTCGGCATCGGCCTGCTCTTCGTCACCCACGACCTGATGCTCGCCAGCGACCTGTGCGACCGGATCGCGGTGATGAGCGGCGGGCGGGTCGTCGAACAGGGCGACGCGCTGACCGTGCTGGACCACCCGCAGCAGGAGTACACCCGACGCCTGCTCGCCGCCATCCCCTCGTGGAGCTGAAGGAGAACCCGCGACCCATGCCCGACCAACCCGGCATCGACGCCTACGCGGCCTACCTCCCGGCGTACGCGCTCGACGACACCAGGCTCGATCCGACCGCGCCGGCCCGTGCCGGCGGCCGTGCCCGCAGCGTCGCCGGCTACGACGAGGACGCCGTGACCATGGCCGTCGAGGCGCTGCGGCACGTCGCCGCCGACACCCCGGCCGGGCGGCACCTGCTGCTGGCCACCACCAGCGCCCCGTACGAGACGAAGACGTCCGCCGGGGTGGTCCACGAGGCGCTGGGCCTCGACCCCGGCGTCACCGCCCTCGACCTGCGCGGCCACCGGGCCGGCGCGTCCGCCCTCGACCTGGTCCTGCGGGGTGTCGCCACCGCGGCCCTGGCCGACGTGCGCACCACCCGCCCCGGGGCCCCCGACGAGCTGGCCCAGGGCGACGCCGCCGCCGCGTTCGTCGGCGGCGGCCAGGCCGCCGTGCTCCTCGCCCGCGCCGGCCACACCACCGAACTGCTGGACCGCTGGCGGCTGCCCGGGGAACGGCACGACCGGGTCTGGGACGAACGGTTCACCGCCGAGATCCTCGTCGCCGCCGGCCTCGACACCGCCCGCCGGGCCCTGGCGCAGGCGTCCCTCGACACCGTCGACCAGGTCGTCGTGTCGTCGTCGAACCCGCGTGCGGCGGCGGCGCTACGCAAGGCGCTCGGCGGCACCGGGCAGGACGCGACCGTCGAACGGGCCACCGGCTTCACCGGCGTCGCCCACCCCGGGCTGCTGCTCGCGGACGCCCTCGACGAGGCCGAACCCGGGCAGACCATCCTGCTGCTGTCGGCCACCGAGGGTGCCGACGCGTTCGTGCTGCGGGTCGGCGACGGGGTCCGCGCCGCCCGGGGCGGGCCGACCGTCCGCGCCCAGCTCGCCGCCCGGCAGCGCCTCGGCTACGGCCGATACCTGCGCTGGCGGGGACTGCTCGACGTGCAGGGCCCGGCCCGACCGGCCGCCCCGGCCCCGGCCGCCCCGCCCATGCACCGCCGGGCCGGCTGGAAGTACCGGCTGGAGGGCAGCCGCTGCGACGCCTGCGGCCGGGTCACCACACCCCCCGGCCGGGTCTGCGCCTCCTGCGGCACCGCCGGGTCCGGCACCGCCCCGGTGTCGCTGCGCGACCGCACCGCCAGGGTGGTCTCGGTGACCCGCGACCACCTGACGACCATGCCGGAACCGGAGGTCGCGATCGTCGTCGCCGACGTCGACGGCGGCGGCCGGCTCAGCGCGTACGCCACCGACGTGGCACCCGGCGACGTGGCGGTGGGGATGGCGATGGACCCCACCTTCCGCCGGCTCTGGACCACCGACTCGATCCACAACTACTTCTGGAAGCTCCGCCCGGCACCCGCCGACGCCGCGCCAGGGAAGGACACCGCCGATGGCCAGTAGGCGCACCACCCACGACGTCGCGATCGTCGCGATGGGCTGCACCCCGTTCCGGGACCACTGGAACTCCTCCGCCGACGACCTGCTCGTCGACGCCGTGCAGGAGTGCGTCGGGTCGCTGCCCGACGTCACCCTCGGCGACGTCGACGCGTTCTGGGTCGGCACCCAGGGTTCCGGCCTGTCCGGGCAGACCCTGGCCCGCCCGCTACGGCTGACCGGTAAGCCGGTGACCCGGGTGGAGAACTACTGCGCCACCGGCTCGGAGGCGTTGCGCAACGCGGCCTTCGCGGTCGCCTCCGGCGCGTACGACATGGTGATGGCGACCGGGGTGGAGAAGCTGAAGGACTCCTCGTACTCCGGGCTGTCGGCGGTGTTCCCACCCGCCGACGGCACCGACGTCGACTGGACCGCCCCGGCCGGCTTCTCCCTGCTCGCCCCCGCCTATCAGGCGGCGTACGGGATCGACGAGCGACAGATGCGCGCCGCGATGACCCGGGTCGCGGTGAAGAACCACGCCAACGGCGCCCGCAACGACCGCGCCCAGTTCCGTCGGGCCGTGACCGCCGAGACGGTGGAGCGGTCCCCGCGCATCGCCGGGCAGCTCGGCGTCATGGACTGCTCGGGCGTCTCCGACGGCGCTGCGGCGGCGATCCTGGTCCGCGCCGAGGACGCCCACCGGTACACCGACAAACCGGTCTACCTGCGCGGGATGAGCTTCGTCGCCGGCTCCGGGGCCGGGCTGGCCGCCGACGGCTACGACTTCACCACCTTCCCCGAGGTGGTCACCGCCGCCCGTGAGGCGTACGAGCAGGCCGGGGTGACCGACCCGGCGACGCAGATCTCGTTGGCCGAGGTGCACGACTGTTTCACCCCGACGGAGGTGGTGCTGATGGAGGACCTCGGCTTCTCCGCCCGCGGCAAGGCGTGGCGGGACATCCTCGACGGCCGCTACGACGCCGACGGGGCGTTGCCGGTCAACACCGACGGCGGGCTCAAGTCGTTCGGCCACCCGATCGGCGCGACCGGGCTGCGGATGATGTTCGAGTGCTTCACCCAGCTGCGCGGGGAGGCCGGGCCCCGACAGGTGCCCGACGCCCGGCTGGCGGTGGCCCAGAACCTCGGCGGGCAGCCCGGTTCCTGCGTCGCGTTCGTGGCGGTCCTGGGGAACGAGCGATGAGCGCCCGGGTCACCCTCGACGGCCGGGTCGTCGTCGTCACCGGCGCGGGCAACGGCATCGGCCGGGCGCACGCGACGACCCTCGCCGCCCGGGGCGCGTCGGTGGTCGTCAACGACCTCGGCGGAACGGTCGACGGCTCCGGTTCCTCAGGCGCCGCCGAACAGGTCGTCGCCGAGATCCGCGCGGCCGGCGGCGCCGCCGTCGCCTCCACCGACTCGGTGGCCACCGCCGCCGGTGGTGCGGACCTGGTCGGCCGGGCCATCGACACGTACGGCCGGCTCGACGCGGTCATCCACAACGCCGGCATCCTGCGGGACCGGACGCTTGCCAAGATGTCCGACGAGGACGTCAGCGCGGTGCTCGACGTGCACCTGGCCGGGGCGTTCCACGTGCTGCGGCCCGCCTGGCCGCACCTGGTCGCCCAGGGCTACGGCCGGATCGTGCTGACCAGTTCGTCGTCCGGCCTGTTCGGCAACTTCGGTCAGGCCAACTACGGCGCCGCCAAGACCGGCCTGATCGGGCTGATGAACGTGCTCGCCCTGGAGGGTGCCCGCCGGGGCATCCTGGTCAACGCGATCGCGCCGACGGCGGCGACCCGGATGACCGAGAACCTGCTCGGCGAGTTGACCGACCGGTTCGACCCGCAGCACGTGGCCGCCGTGGCGACCTTCCTCGCCTCGGAGCAGTGCCAGCTCAACCGGCACATCCTCACCGTGGGCGGCGGCCGGGTCGGGCGGATCTTCCTGGGCGTCACCCCCGGCTGGTACGGCGGGCCCACCCCGGCCTCGCCCGACGACATCCTCGACGCGGTCGACGAGATCTGCCGACTCGACGACTTCATCGTGCCGGACAGCGGCGCCGACGAGGTCACCCTGATCCAACGGGTCCTCGGCGGGCCGTCCGGACCGTCCGCCTGAACCGCGAACCCCATCGGAAGGCAGGCATCATGCCGGTCAGCGAAGTGCACCACGTGGCGATGACCGTCTCGGACGTCGACCGCGCCGCGGACTTCTACGAACGCGCCCTGGGCTACCGCCGGACGCTGCGTACCGACGTCGGCGGGCCGGGGATCGAGGTGTCGCTGGGGTTGCCCGCCGGCACCACCGGCCGGGTCCAGTACCTCCAGGGCCCCAGCCGGGTCGGCCAGCTCGAACTCATCGAGTGGAACGGCGTGAAGACCCGCACCGCCACCGCCGGTCACCTGGAGCTGGGCACCTTCCTGCTCAGCTTCGAGGTGCCCCTGGACGAGCTGGACGACCTGCACCGGCGGCTGACCGAGTTGGGCGCGCAGTGCCTGAGCGCGCCGAATCGGGTGCTGCTGGACAACTACGGGTACATCACCGCGTTCGCCGCCCGCGACCTCGACGGCAACCTGCTGGAGTTCGTGTCGCTGCCGTCCCGGGAGGAGATCCTGGCCCGGCGGCGGGGGAGCGGCGACTGATGGGCGGCAGCAACTTCACCGAGACCCTGCGCCGCCAGGCGTTGCGCCGCGCCGACGCCGAGGCCCTGGTCGACGGGACCACCCGCTGGTCGTACGCCGAGCTGGACGCCGACGTGGACCGGCACGCCGCCGCCCTGCGCGACGCCGGCATCGCCGACGGCGACCTGGTCGGGGTGCTGGGGCGCAACACCGCCACCTACGTCATCGAGTTGTTGGCGCTGAGCCGGCTCGGCGCGGTCTCGGTGCCGCTGAACTGGCGGCTGCACGCCAACGAGCAGGCGTACGTCATCGACCAGGCCGGCGTCGCCGGGCTGCTCTACGACGACGACTTCGCCGCCGACGCCGCCCGGCTGGCGGCCACGACCGGGCTGCGGACGCTGGTCGCCAACGGCGACACGGTCGTCGGCGACGCCCGACGGCTGGCCGACCTGCTCGCCGGTCAGCCGCCGGGCGTCCGGGTCGCCGACGCCGACAAGGGCCCCACCGACGTGCACCGGCTGCTCTACACCTCGGGCACCACCGCCCGCCCCAAGGGGGTGGTGCACACCTGCGGGAACCTCACCGCGAACCACTTCGCGCAGGTCCTCGAACTGGAGTTGACCGCCGCCGACCGGATCCTCGTCTCCGCGCCGTTGTTCCACGTCAGCGGGCTGGAGGCGCCGGGCCTGGCGACGTTCGTCGCCGGGGCGACGATGGTGCTCACCCCGACGTTCAAGCCGACCGACATCGCCCGGATCGCCGCGCAGGAGCGGATCACCGGCCTGGTGCTGGCCGCCCAGATCCTGTTCGGGCTGCTCGACCTGGACGACCCGCCGGACCTCGGTGCGCTGCGCTACCTGCTGTTCGCCGGGGTCGCGCCGAGCGTGCGGCAGGAGGTGAAGCGCCGGCTGCCGCACGTCCGCCTGATCGACACCTTCGGCATGACCGAGCTGTGCAACGGCGTCTGTTACCTCGACGCCGCCCACGAGCAGAGCAAGCTGGGCGCGCTCGGGGCACCGTTCCCCGGGGTGCAGATCCGCATCGTCGACGAGCACTTCCGGCCGGTCGGCCCGGACATCGAGGGGGAGATCATCGTCCGGGGGGAGAAGGTGTCGCCCGGCTACTGGAACGACGACGAGGCCAACCGGCGCAGCCGGCGCGACGGCTGGTTCCGCACCGGCGACGTGGGGCGGATCGACGCCGACGGCTACCTGTGGTTCGTCGACCGCCGGGCCGACCTGATCAAGTCCGGTGGGGAGAACATCGCCAGCGCCGAGATCGAACGGGTCCTCGCCCAGCACCCCGACGTCGCCGAGGTCGCCGTGATCGGAGTGCCCGACCCGCAGTGGGACGAGGTGCCCAAGGCGTTCGTCATCCTCCGTGGCGGCGCGAGCGCCACCGCCGAGGAGTTGCGCGCGCACTGCCTGGCCGAACTGGCCCGCTTCAAGGTCCCCCGGCATGTGCAGCTGGTGACGTCGTTGCCGCGCAACGACTCCGGCAAGGTGCTGAAGAAGGCGCTGCGTGAGGCGGCGGTGTCCGGGTGAGCACCGCGAACCTCGCTGCGATGCTGGCCGGTAACGCCCGCCGGTTCGCCGACGCCGACGCGCTCGTCTTCGCCGACCGCCGGTGGACCCACCGGCAGCTCGACGACGACGTCAACGCCCTGGCCGCCGGTCTGGCCACCGAGGGGGTACGCCGGGACGCCCGGGTGGCGGTCGTCGCGGACAACGTCCCCGAGTTCCTCATTCTCTGCCTGGCCCTGGCGAAACTCGGCGCGGTCGTGGTCCCGCTGAACTACCGGCTCACCGCGGGGGAGCTGGCCCGGTTGCTGGCGCACGCGCGGGTCGGGGCGGTCGCCACCGTGCCGGAGTTCGCCGCGCTCACCGCCGCCGCCCTCGCCGACCTGCCGCAGGTACGCCGGTTGGCGTTGGAGCCGATCGACGGCTGGACCGACGTGCGGGCGCTCGTCGCGGCGCACCGGGGCGCGCGGGTCGCCGACGCCGACCTCGACGACGCGGCCCTGCAGCGGATCGTCTACACCTCCGGCACCACCAGCCTGCCCAAGGGGGTGCTGCTCACCCACGGCAACGTGAACCGGAACATGCACGCCCAGATCGTCGAGCTGGGGCTGCGGCCGACGGACCGGATCCTCAACGTCGCGCCGCTCTACCACGTCGGCGGCACCGACCTGCCCGGCTTCGGTATCTGGCACGTCGGGGGCGCCATGGTGCTGCACCGCCGGTTCGTGCCGGCGGCGGTGCTGCGGGCGATCGAGACGGAACGGATCACCGGCATGGTGGTCGCGGCGACCATGCTGGACCTGGTCCGCCGCGAGCCCACCGCCGCGGCCGCCGACCTGTCGTCGGTCCGCTGGCTGATCTTCTCGCAGGTCACCTCGGCGCTGTTCGGGGTGGCCCGAGGGCTGTTCCCGAACGCCCGGCTGATCGAGGGGTACGGCCTCACCGAGACGTGCAGCGGGCTGACCTACCTCGACGCCGCGCACCAGGAGTCCAAGCAGGGGTCGGTGGGGCTGCCGGTGCCGTGGGTCCAGGTCCGGGTGGTCGACCCGGACGGTGCGGACGTGCCGGTCGGCGTGCCCGGTGAGGTGGTCGCACGCGGGCCGAAGGTGAGCCCCGGCTACCTCGACGATCCGGCGGCGACCGCCGCCGCGTTCCGGGACGGCTGGTTCCACACCGGTGACATCGGCTGTTTCGACGCCGACGGCTACCTCTACATCCGTGACCGGCTCAAGGACATGATCCGCAGTGGTGGGGAGAACATGTCCAGCGCCGAGATCGAGAACGTGCTGGCCGACCATCCGCTGGTGCTGGCCGCCTCGGTGGTGGCCGCCCCGCACCCGGTGTGGCAGGAGGTGCCGGCCGCGTTCGTGGTGGCCCGGCCGGGGTTGACGCCCGAGGCGCTGATCGCGCACGCCGGGCAGCGGTTGGGTCGGTTCAAGGTGCCCAAGGAGGTCTACCTGGTGCCGGAGTTCCCCACCAACCCGTCCGGCAAGGTGCTCAAGCGTTCCCTGCGGGAGCTGCGCTCGACCCTGCGCCCGGACTGGACGTACGACGACGCCCGGCGCGACTGAGCCGGTCGTCGGGTCGGGCGGGCCGCCCCGGCGTCACCTGTCGGTGGCGGCGTGGCGGAGCAGGGCGAGGGTGTGCACCAGGGCGAACCGTCGGGTGCCCCGGCCCAGCTCGTCCCACGGCTTCTTCCAGGTCATCCGCCGGGCGACGTCCCACGCGGTGTCACCGTCGCGGGCCAGGCCCCGGACCGTCGCGACCTCGTCGCGGTGGAACGCGGCGAGGGCCTGCGCGCGGGCGGCGACGTCGCGGTAGGGGAACTGGTGGGCGGGGCAGGCGATGGCGGCCCCGAGGTCGCCGATGCGGGCCAGCGTGCCGAACAGGTCGGCGGCCGGGTCGTCGTCGGGGCGACTGACGATGGCGAGTTGGGTGGGCCCCTCGGCCATCATCGTGTCACCGGTGAAGACCAGCCCCCGGGAGTCGACGTAGACGGTGTGGCCGTAGGTGTGCCCGGGAGCGGGCAGGGCGCGGACGGTCACGTCGCCGAAGCGGAATTCGGTGTCGTGGTCCACGGCCACGTCGAGCCGCAGGTCCTCCCGGTGCACGGCGACGGCGACCGCGTCGGCGTACATGGCGGCGACGACGTCGGGCGGGGCGCCGGTCAGGTCGAGTGCGGTGCGTACCTGCTGCAGGAAGGTGCCGCGCCGTCGGTGCATGGTGGCGAAGTCGTCGGCCGCGCCCATCACCACCCGCGCGCCGGAGGCGGCGCGTACCCGGTCGGCGAAGCCGACGTGGTCGGGGTGGTTGTGGGTGAGCAGGACCGCCGTGATGGTGTCGACCCGCTGGCCGATGGCGGCCAGCGACCGTTGGAACGACGCCCAGCAGCTCGGGTGGTCGTAGCCGGCGTCGACGAGGACGGGGCCGTCGCCGGTGGTGATCAGGAAGACGGTGATGGACCGCAGCGCGCTGCCGTGCAGGGGGACCGGGATGGCCCAGACACCGTCGACGACCTGGGCGGGGACCGGCACCTGGCGGGCCCGCCAACTGGCGGCGTGGGCGTCGATCGCGGGTCTGGACATCGTCGGGAGGCTCCCTTACTGTGGGACACCAACATACCGGATGGTCGGAATCTAGCTCAAGGAGTCCGATGAGCGAGGAGCGGACCGGGTTCCGGCTCTGGGCAGCCGCGGAACCGGACCTGTGCGCGATCGTGACCGCCGATGACCGGCGGATCTCCTACGGTGACCTGTTCGCCGAGGTCAACCGGATCTCGCACGGGCTGCGTACCCACGCGGGCCTGCGGCCCGGCGACACCGTCGCGGCGGTGATGACCAACAGCCCCGGCCTGGTCGCGCTCTATCTCGCGGCCATGCAGTCCGGGCTCTACCTGGTCACCCTCAACTACCACCTCACCGCGCCCGAGGTCGGCTACATCCTCGCCGACAGCGCCGCCCGGGTGGTGGTGGGCTCCGAGCGGGTCGAGGACGTGGTGGTCGACGCCGCCGGTGCCGCGCCCGACATCCAGGTCTTCGTCGACGGCGCGCCCCGCACCGACCGGGCCCGACCGCTCTCGGCGCTCACCGCCGACATGCCCGCCACCAGCCCGGCGCAGACCCCGGCCGGGTCGCTGATGATGTACACCTCCGGCACCACCGGCCGGCCCAAGGGGGTCAAGCGTCCGCTCAGCGGCGTCGACGCGGACACCGGCGCGCTGACCTACGTCTGGTTGTTCCGGGAGTTCGGCATGGAGCGCGACGCGTTCGCGTCCTGGCTGGTGTCGGCCCCGATGTACCACTCGGCCAACATCACCCCGGCGATGGGCGCGCTGCACGCCGGCGGCACGATGGTGCTGATGGACGGCTGGACGCCGGAGGGCTTCCTGCGCCGGGTCCAGGAGCGGCGGGTCACCGGCACCAGCATGGTGCCGACCCACTTCTACCGGTTGCTGCAGCTGCCCGAGGTGGTCCGCGACCGCTACGACGTCTCCTCGCTGCGCTACGTGCTGCACGGCGCGGCACCCTGCCCGCGCGAGGTCAAGCAGCGCATCCTCGACTGGTTCGGCCCGGTGGTCTACGAGTACTACGGCTCGACCGAGGTCGGCACCACCGTCGCGCGACCCCACGAGTGGCTGGCCCACCCGGGCACGGTCGGCCGGCCGGCCTCGATCTCCACCCTGCGCATCCTCGACGAGCTGGGCAACGAGGTGCCCGTCGGGCAGACCGGCATCGTCTACATGCGCCAGGGCGACGACCGGGTCGAATACCACAACGATCCCGGCAAGACCGACGGCGCGCGCCGCGACGGCCTGCTGACCGTCTGGGACGTCGGCCACGTCGACGCCGACGGGTTCCTCTACATCACCGGCCGCGCGGCCGAGCTGATCCTGGTCGGCGGCGTCAACGTCTACCCGGCCGAGATCGAGGCGGCGTTGATCGGCCACGACTGGGTGGCCGACGTCGGGGTCGTCGGCACGCCCGATCCGGAGTTCGGCGAGGTTCCCCAGGCCCATGTCGTGCTGGCCGACACCGCGCCCGACCCGGAGGAGGCACTGGCGGAGCTGCGCCGTTACCTCACCGAGCGGTTGGCCAAGCCGAAGCGTCCGCAGTCCTACGTCGTGCGCGACGCGCTGCCCCGCGACCCGAACGGCAAGCTCTACAAGGCCCGGCTCACCCGCGCCGGACAGGCCGGCGCGTGACCGGCGACATCGACGACCAGGTGGGAGGTGGGCATGGACTTCGCTGACAGTGACACCGACCTGGCGTTCCGGCGCGAGGTCGGCAGGTGGCTCGACGGGGCGCTGGCCGACGTGCCCGACCAGGAGGAGCTGACCCAGGACGAGCGGGAGCACTGGTCGCGGGTGTGGCAGGACCGGCTCTGCGCCGGCAACTGGGCCGGGCTGTCCTGGCCGGTCGCGCACGGCGGCCGGGGGATGGACGCGCTGGCGCAGGCCGTCTTCAACGAGGAGGCGGCGGTACGCGGTGCGCCGTACCCGCTCAACGGGGTGGGCATGATGCTGGCCGGGCCGACGATCATCGCGCACGGCACCGACGCCCAGCAGGCCCGGCACCTGCCCGGCATCCTGCGTGGCGACGAGTACTGGTGTCAGGGCTTCAGCGAGCCCGGCTCCGGGTCGGACCTGGCCAGCCTGACCACGGCGGCGACCCGGGTCGACGGGGGCTGGCGGATCAACGGGGCCAAGATCTGGACGTCCAACGCGCACAACGCGTCGAAGTGCCTGCTGCTGGCGCGCACCGACCCCGACGCGCCGAAGCACCGGGGCATCACCTACTTCCTCGCCCCGATGGACGGGTTCACCGTCCGGTCACTGGTGATGATCAACGGGGACACCGAGTTCAACGAGATGTTCCTCGACGACGTGTTCGTCGCCGACGACGACGTGCTCGGCGGGGTCGGCAACGGCTGGACCGTCGCGCTCACCACGCTCGCGTTCGAACGCGGCAGCATGGCGCTGAACCTGTGGGTGTGGGCCCGCCAGGCGGTGGACCGGCTGATCGACGTCGCGGTCGAGCGGGGCGTGGCCGACGACAGCGCGTTCGCCGACGCGGTGGGCGCGTTGCAGTGCGACGCCGAGGCGGTCCGGATCGGGTCGATGCGGATGCTGGGCGAGAGCCGGGCCGGCGGCGTACCCGGGCCGGAGACCTCGGCGCTCAAGAGCCTGTGGGCCCGGGTGGTGCAGCACGCCAACCGGCTCGCCGTGCAGCTCGACGAGGCCGGCGGGGTGCTGGTCGACGGCGACGGCGCCGCCGCCCGGATGCGCCGCTACCTGCGGGCCCGCGCCCACACGATCGAGGGCGGCACGGAGGAAGTCCAGAAGTCGATTCTCGCGGAGCGGGTGTTGCGCCTGCCCCGCTCACGCTGAGCGGAGTGGTCTGGTGCGTGCGACATTCACCGAGGAACAGCGGGAGATCGGTGCGACCGTGGGCGCGCTCGCGGACGCCGACCGGGGCACGGCCCGCGAGTTGCAGTCCGGCCCGTGGCGGGCCCCCGCGGCTGACGGTCCGCTGCTGCGCGACTTCGGGCTGCTCGGGGTGCCCGAGCCGGCCGGTGGCATCGGGTCGGGCCTGATCGACCTGCTGGTCGCCGTGGAGGCGCTCGGTGGGCGGTTGGTGCCGAGCCGGTTCCCGGCGCATGCGGCGGCGGTCCAGCTGCTCTGCGGCGAGGAGCGGCGCACCGGTCCGCTCCCCGACGAGGTGCTCGACGGTCGCCGGGTGCTCACCCTGGCCGTCGACGTGCCGGGCAGCTCCGGGTGGGCCGACGGGGTGGCGCCGGACCCGCTGGTGCGGACCCTGGTGCCGTACGCGGCGCAGGCCGACGGCGTCGTCGCCCTCGGCCCGGACGGGGTCTGGTTCGCCGACCCGGTCCGGACCACCGCGCGGCAGTCGGTGGACCCGTCGGTGCCGCTGTCGGACCTGACGGTGGCCGTACCCGAGCGGACACAGCCAGCCGGAACCGGCCCGCTGCGGGCCGCGCTGGTGGTGGCGGCCGAGCTGTGCGGGGTGGCGCAGGGGGCGATCGACCTGGCCGCCGAGCAGGCCCGGACGCGCCGGCAGTTCGGTCAGGTGATCGGCGCGTTCCAGGGGGTCGCGTTCCCGCTGGCCGAGGCGGCTACCGCCCGCAAGGCGGCGTGGGACCTGACCCTGTACGCGGCGTGGGCGGTCGACACCGGTCGCCCGGACGCCGGGATCCAGGTGCACGCCGCGAAGGCGGCGGCCGGGCAGGCGGCGGTGTTCGCCGCGGAGCGGTGCATCCAGGTGCACGGCGGGATGGGCATCACCATGGAGGCTGACCCGCACCTGTTCCTGCGCCGGGCGTTCGTGCTCGACGCCCGGTGCGGTCGGGGGTCGTGGCACCGGCGACGGACCGGGGAGTTGCGTATCCGGGCACGTCGGGCCGGGCGGGGCTGACCTGCGGAAGTCTTGCCGGGCACCCACCCGGGCAGTAACATACCGGCTGGTCGGAATAAATGAGGAGAAGGCCGTGAAGTTCGGAATCATGAACCTGTTCCCGGTGGCCGACGGCGCATCGGACCACCAGGTGCTCCGAGAGACCCTCGACGAGATCCAGCTGGCCGACGAGCTGGGCTTCGACTCGATCTGGCTCGCCGAGCACCACTTCTCGAAGTACGGCATCCTCGGCAGCCCGGTTAACTTCGGCATGGCCGTCGCCGAGCGGACCCGGCAGATCACCATCGGCACCGCCGTCCTGGTCCTCCCGCTGCACCACCCGCTGCGGCTGGCCGAGGACATCGCCGCCCTCGACGTGCTCAGCGGCGGCCGGGTCTCCATCGGCGTCGGCCGCGGCTACCAGCCCGCCGAGTTCGCCGGCTTCGGGGTGCCCCTGGCGGAGTCCAAGCAGCGCTACCAGGAGACCCTGGATATCCTGCGGCTCGCGCTGTCGCAGGAGAACTTCTCCTACCACGGCGAGATCTTCCACTACGACAACGTCACCACCTACCCGAGGCCGTTCACCCCCGGCGGGCCGCCCATCCTGCAGGGCACGGTCTCCCCCGAGAGCTTCCGGGAACGCGGCGCGGTCGGCGAGTCGATCATCACCTCACCGAACTTCACGCCGTTGGGCATCATGCAGAAGAACTTCGCCCTCTACCGGCAGAGCATGCGGGACAACGGCTTCGACATCTCCACCTACGACCTGCCGTTCATGCAACAGGTCTGGTGCGGCGACGGCGAGGAGGGCCTGCGCGCGGCGGCCCAGGCGGCGATGAACTACTACAAGTCCGTCGGCAAGGTCATCCCCGGCTCGGAGGACGCCATCGCCCAGGAGCGGTCCTACTATGCGGCCGTCGCCAAGAACATCGAACTGCTGACCCTGGAGCAGACGCTGACCCACGGCGGCAACTTCGGCTCCGCCCAGCGCGTCATCGACACCATCGAGATGCTGCGCGAACAGCTCGGCATCAACCACTACATCGGATGGCTGCGGATCCCGTCCCTGGACCGCAAGGCCGCGCTGCGCTCGATGGAGGAGTTCGCCGACAAGGTCATCCCGCACTTCCGGGCCCAGGACCGCGCCGCCGAGCGGGTAGCCACTCCTGAGGCGGTCGCCGGGTGAAGATCAGCTGTTTCCTGAGCGCCCAGTTCGACCCGTCGGCGTCGGCCACCGAGGGCATCGACGGCGTACTGGCCCAGGCCGCCGCCGCCGAGGCGGCCGGCTTCCACGCCGTCTACCTCGGCCACCACTACCTGGCCCGGTCGGCGTTCGTCCAGCCCATCCCGCTCGCCGGCTACCTCGCCCACGCCACCTCCCGGGTGCGGATCGGGTTCGGGGTCCTGCTGGCCCCGCTGCTGAACCCGGTCGCCCTCGCCGAGGACCTCGCCTCCCTCGACCTGCTGTCCGGTGGCCGGTTGACCGTCGGCATCGGCGCCGGCTACCGCCGCCGCGAGACCACCGCGTTCGGCGTCGCCTGGGAGGACCGGCTGCGGCGACTACGGGAGTACGTGCCGATGCTGCGCGCCCTGTGGAACGGCGAGACGATCGACGCCGCCGGCAGCTGGGGCGAGGTCCCCGGCGCGTCCCTGGCGCTGCGCCCGGTCCAGCCCGGCGGCCCACCGCTGTGGATCGGCGCGTTCGCCGAACCCGCGATCCGCCGCGCCGCCCGGCTGGACGCCCCATGGCTGATCGGCCCCAAGGGCGACGACGCCGAGCTGGCCCGGCTGCTCGGCATCTACCGGGCCGACCTCGCCGAGCGCGGCTTTTCCCCGGACCGGGAGTACCCGATGAGCCGCGAGGCGTACCTCGGCGACAGCTACCCGGCGGCCGTCGCGGCCGTCCGTCCGCACCTGCAACGCCAGTACGCGGGCTACAAGTCGTGGGACGACGCCCAGTCCCTCGACCTCGACCGGTACCTCGCCGAGGACTGCCTGGTCGGCTCGGCCGACGAGATCGTCGCCAAGCTGCGCCGCTGGGAGAGCGAGCTGGGCATCACCGAGGTCTCGCTGCGTCACCAGTTCGTCGGCGCGGGCCAGGACGAGGCGATGGAGCAACTCGCCCGCTTCGGCGCGGAGGTCATCCCGAGGCTCGCCGCGACCGCCCCCGGGGTGACCCGGTGAGCGCCGGTGGTCCAGCGGGCGTCGGTGGTCCAGCGGGCGTCGGTGGCCCGGTGAACGCCGGTGGCCCGGTGAATGAGGGTGACCCGGTGAGCGCCGGCAACCTGGTCGGCATCCTGGAGGGCCGGTGCGCCGACCGGGCCGACCTGCCCGGCCTGTACGGCGAGGACGGCAGGTCGTGGACTTTCGACCAGATCGACCTGCTCGCCGGGGGTGTCGCCGCCGCGCTGCGGGCCGAGGGCGTCGGCCCCGGCGACCGGGTCGCCTGCTACCTGACCAACGGGCCCGAGATCGTGTTCCTGCTCTTCGGGGCCTGGAAGATCGGCGCGGTGCCGGTCACCGTCAGCAGCCTCTACAACGCCGCCGAGCTGGCCGAGTCGGTGGCCAAGACCGCGCCCCGGCTGCTGCTGGTCGACGACCGTCGCCCCGACGTGGTCGCCGCGTTCCTCGCCACCCGGGCTGCCGCCGGAGACGCCACCCGGGCCGCCCCCGGGGACGACGACGCCGACGGCACCGGGGCGGGTGACGTCGCCGCAGGTCTCCCGGTGCGCTCCGTCACGGCGTCGCTGGCCGGGGTGCCGGCGTTGCCGTGGCGGCGGGAGGTGCGGGTCACCGGCGTCGAGGTCGGGCCGGAGGCCGAGGCGTGCATCCTGTTCACCGGCGGCACGACCGGACGACCGAAGGCGGTCAGCGTCACCCACGGCGGGACGCGGGAGTCGCTGATGCGGCTGGCCCGGGTCACCACCGGCACCGGGGCCGAGGGCACCGCCGCGCCGGACGCCAGGCCGAACCTCATCGCCCTGCCGCTGTTCCACAGTGGCGGCCAGCACGCGCTGCTGTTCGCGTACTTCGTCGGCCGGTCGGCGGTGGTCTGGGAACGCTTCGGCGTCGACCGGCTCGCCGACCTCATGGCGCGGTTCGGGTTCGACAACCTCTTCCTGCTGCCCACCATGGTCTTCGACATCGTGCACGCCGACCGGGACCTGCCGTTCACCGGGGTCAAGTCGGTCCTGGTGGCAGGGCAGGCGATCTCCTGGCCGGTGCGGCGCGCGTTCGAGGAGCGCTACCGGGTGCCCATCCTGGTCAACTACGGCTCGACCGAGGCCGGGCACATCGCCGGCTGGACCGGCCGGGACATGAAGGCCGGCCGGTGGAAGCCCGGCTCCGCCGGCCGGGTCTACCCGGGCGTCGAGTTGGAGATCCGCGACGACACCGGCACCGCGCTGCCGTCCGGCGCGCAGGGTGAGGTGGTGGTCCGCTCCGCCCTGACCCGGGGGTACGTCGACGACGACGCCGCCTCGGCCGAGCTGGTCCGCGACGGGTGGGTGCACACCGGCGACATGGGCTACGTCGACGCCGACGGGGTGCTCTTCCTGGTCGGCCGCAAACGGGACATGATCAAGTGCGGGGGTTTCCAGGTCTGGCCCGAGGAGATCGAGGACGAACTGCGGGCCCATCCGCTGGTGCGCGACGTCCGGGTGCTCGGCCGCCCGGACGACCGGCTGGGTGAGATCCCGGTGGCGCTGGTGGTCCGGGCCACCGACGGCACGGTCGACGACACCGACCTTTCCGCGCGGCTCGTCGCGTACGCCCGGGAGCGGCTGGCCCACTTCAAAGCCCCCCGGCGCATCGAGTTCGTGCCGGCCCTGGAACGCAGCGCCACCGGCAAGATCAGCCGCGTGGCGGACCCGGCGGCGCAGCCGGCCGGGGCCGGGGCGACGGTGCCGTCGCCCGACCCGACCGACGCCGACCGCGCGGCGGCCGCCGCACCGGCGGCGGACAGCATCGCCTCCGTGGCGGTGTCCCGGCCGGACGACGGCCGGACCAGCCGACCGACAGCTAGGGGGAGCCGATGAGGTTCGGCATCATGGCGTCGCACCAGTACCCACCCGGCGACGACCTCCGCAGGCACCTCGACGACCTGTTCGGCACTGTCGAACTGGCCGCGGAGCTGGGCTACGACTCGGTGTGGACGATCAACCACTTCCAGTCCAACCTGGCCACCCCGCAGCCGATCTCGATGCTGGCGAGCCTGATCCCGCGCTCGGGGGACATGCTGCTCGGCACCGGCATCCTGCTGCTGCCGATGTTCCACCCGGTGCACGTCGCCGAGGAGTTCGCCACCCTGGACCACCTCTCCGGCGGGCGGGTGGTCCTCGGCGTCGGTGCGGGCTACCGGGACAACGAGTTCGCCGCCTTCGGCGTCGACCCGGAGAGCCGGTTCCGCCGGTTCGACGAGAGCCTGCGGCTGATCCGGGCGCTGTGGACCGGAAAGCCGGTCACCCACGACGGGGAGTTCTATCCGCAGGTCGACGCCACCATCGGCATCCCGCCGCTGACCCCGGGCGGCCCACCGATCTGGATCGGCGCCGGGGGCAAGAAGGCGGTCCGGCGGGCCGCCCGGCTCGGTGACGCCTGGTACGCCCCGGGCAACTCCCCGAGCCGCCGGTTCCTGCCCGAACACCTGGCCGTCTACAACGAGGCGCTGGCCGAGTACGGGCGGGACCCGGCGACGGTACAGCGGCCCGTCGGCGTGGAGCTGTACTGCGCGCCGAGCACCGAACAGGCCGTCGCGGAGGCGCTGCCGCACGCCCGGGTCGAGTACTCGACGTACGCCGAGTACCCGGCGCTGCGCTGGCAGCGGGACCGCTTCGACGAACTGGTCCGCAACACGCTGCTGCTGGGCTCGCCCGAATTCCTCGTCGAGCGGATCAGCGCGCTGCGGGACCTGGGCTTCGACCACCTGATCTTCCGTCCCGGGTGGCTCGGGATGCCGACCGACAAGCTCCGCGCCTCGCTGCGGCTGTTCGCCACCGAAGTGATCCCCGCCTTCCGTACCACCTGACCTAAGGAACCCGCCGTGAAGAAGACCGAAGCCGAGCTGCTGGAAAGCCAGTGGGACGTCGAGAACATGGAGGTCGACCCCGAGGTCCTGGCGAAGTACGTCCGCTACGACGTCGACGAGGAGCGGGCCGTCGCCACCATCACCTTCGACCGCCCGGAGCGACTCAACGCCATCCCGGTGGCCGCCTTCGAACGCGTCGGCGACCTGGTGAAGGAGGCCGAGACCGACGACCGGGTCAAGGTCATCGTGTTCACGGGGGAGGGGGAGCACTTCGGCACCGGCGCCGACGCCGCCGAACTCGGCCACTACATCGGCTACAAGACCGGCACCGACAAGGCGTCCCGGCGGCGACCCGCCCAGCGGCAGCGCATCCTGCCCGACCGCAACGTGCTCAGCTCCGGCTTCACCCGGCCGATCATCGAATCGCTCAAGGCGACCATCTGCCAGGTGCAGGGCTACTGCTACGGCGGGCACTTCCAGATCGCGCTCTCCGCCGACATCGTCATCGCCTCCCCGGACGCCCGGTTCACCCACCCGGCGTTCCGCTACCTGGGGCCCGCCCCGCAGGACATGTACCACTGGATCGAGAAGGTCGGCCTGACCACGATGAAGGACGTCATGCTCACCATGCGGGCGATCGGTGCCGAGGAGGGCGAACGCAAGGGCCTGGTCACCAAGGTCGTACCCCGTGAGGACCTGCAACGTTGGGTCGACGACTACGCCGACGCGATCGCGGTGATGCCGCTGGACTCGCTGATGATGGGCAAGTCGATGATGCAGGTGGTGATGGAGGCCCGGGGCAAGGGTCTCGGGGCGATGACGGGTTGGGTCGGGCACGGCTGGGCCACCAACGTCAGCTTCGCCGAGGGGGACTGGAACTTCCTCAAGGAGCGCCGGGAGAAGGGCATCGGGCAGGCGCTGGCCGACCGGGACCGGCTCGTCGCCCCGTACTTCCGGCTCAGCGACAGCCGGTCGCGGGAAGAGTAGGCGACGGCGTGAAGTTCGGCATCCTGCTCGACCACCAGTACGCCCCCGGCGACGACCTGGGGCGGCGCATCGGTGAGACCGTCGAGTACGTCCAGCACGTCCGCGACCTGGGGTACGACTCGGTCTTCGGCATCCACCACTACCTGTCGTCGCTGAGCACCCCGCAGCCGCTGCCGCTGCTGAGCCGGCTCATCGACCACTCCGGGACGATGCAACTCGGCACCGGCATCCTCATCCTGCCCCTGGGCCACCCGGTGCACTGGGCCGAGGAGATCGCCACCATCGACCAGATGTCCGGCGGCCGGTTCGTCCTGGGCATCGGGTCGGGCTACCGGGACGCCGAGTTCACGTCGTTCGGTATCGAACGGCGTACCCGGGTGTCCCGGATGAACGAGGCCCTCGCCGTGATGCAGCAGCTGTGGACCGGGGAGCCGGTGCACCACGAGGGCAAGCACTTCACCCTGGACGGGGTGCGGTGCAGCGTGCTGCCGGTGCAGCGCCCGCACCCACCGGTCTGGGTGGGCGCCAACGGCCCGACCGGCATCGCCCGGATCGCCCGGCAGGGGCTGCCCTGGCTGGCCCCGTCCAACGTGCGCCGCAACTGGGCCGTCGGCAACCTGGCCGACTACCGCGAGCAGCGACGGGCCGCCGGCTTCGACGAACGGGACGCGGTCTTCCCGATCCACCGGGACCTGTGCGTGGCAGACTCCGCCGAGGCCGCGTTCGCCGTCGCCGGTGACGCGGTGAAACGCTCCTACGGCGAGTACGTCCAGTACGGCATGGACTTCTTCGAGTCGCAGTGGGACGCGATCAAGGAGAAGGCGCTCTTCTTCGGCTCGCCCGACGACATCGCCGCCAAGATCCAGGATTTCGCCGACGCCGGCTACAACCACTTCGTGTTCCGGGCCCAGTGGCTCGGCCTGCCGATCGAACGGTCGATGGAGATCGTCGAGCGGTTCGCCCGCGAGGTCATGCCGAGGTTCCGTCCATGAGGATCGGTCACGTGATCGTCCCCGCCGACGACCTGGACGCCCAACTCGCCTTCTACACCGCGCTCGGGTTGACCGTGAAGTTCCGCGACGGCGACCGGTACGCCGCCGTCACCGACGGCACGGTCACCATCGGCCTCGCCGACGCCACCCAGCAACCCGTCGCCGGCCGCACCGTGCTCAGCATCCAGGTCGACGACCTCGACGCCTGCCTGGCCGACCTGATCGCCGCCGGCGCCACCGCCACCGACCCGGTGACCGGCCCCCACGAACGCCGGGCCCTGGTCACCGACCCCACCGGCAACCCCCTGACCCTCTACCAACCCCACCCCTGACCCACCCCCACCCCCAAACCCAAACCCACCCCTGACCCACCCCCACCCCCAAACCCAAACCCACCCCTGACCCACCCCCACCCCCAAACCCACCCCGCCCCACCCCCGCCCCCCGCCCCTGCTCCGGTGATCAAGAGAAAAACGTCAGGAATGATCTCCACGATGACGTAAACCTCTTGATCAACTGACGCAAATCTCTTGATCACCGCGACGGCGGGGTAGGGCGTGGGACGGAAGGGGGGCGGCGGGACGGAGATCGGGGCGGGCGGTGGGACGAGAAGGAGACGTACGTGAGTGTGAGTGACGAGCTGCGGGACCGTACCGTCGGCGTGCTCGGCGGGACCGGGCCGCAGGGGCGGGGGTTGGCCCGGCGCTTCGGGGCGGCCGGGTTGGACGTCGTGCTGGGGTCGCGGGACGCCGGGCGGGCCGCGCAGACGGCCGCCGGGTTGCCCGGCCGGGTCCGGGGCGGGTCGAACGCCGACGCCGCCGCGCAGGCCGACATCGTGGTGGTCGCGGTGCCGTGGGACGGGCATGCCGAGCTGGTCACCACGCTCGCCCCGGCGCTGGCGGGGAAGATCGTCGTGGACTGCGTGAACCCGCTGGGCTTCGACAAGCAGGGCGCCTATGCCCTGCCCGTCCCGGAGGGCTCCGCCGCCCAGCAGGCCGCCGCGATCCTCACCGGGTCACGGGTCGTCGCCGCGTTCCACCACGTCTCCGCCGTACTCCTGGAGGACCCGGATCTCGACACGGTCGACACCGACGTGCTGGTGCTCGGCGACGACCGGGAGGCCACCGACCTGGTCCGGGCGCTCGCCGACACCATCCCGGGGGTACGGGGCGTGTATGGCGGGCGGCTGCGCAACGCGCACCAGGTCGAGGCGTTCACCGCCAACCTCATCTCGGTCAACCGGCGCTACCGCGCCCACGCGGGCCTGCGGATCACCGACGTGTGATCCGGTCCCGGCAGAGGGAGCAGACGGCACGGATCTCCCCCGGACCACCGCCGGGGTCACGGTCACCCGGTTCGCTGGCCCCGGCGTTGCACGTCCGCGTCGGGGCGGCGTCGGGGGGCGCGGGGCGACGGGGTCGCTCAGTACGCGTAGGTGACTGAGACGGTGGCGTTGGGGCAGCCCCCGGCCAGGCTGGTCAGGGCGCTCCTCTCGACGCTGTCCACGGTGAGCCGCCAGCGGATCTTGGTGGCCACCCACTCGGTGACGTACCGGCACCGGGCGGCGGCGTACGGCGGCAGCCAGCTGGCCGGGTCCTGGTCGCCCTTGGACTGGTTGACGTTGTCGGTGACGGCGGCCAGCGGGCGGCTGTCGCCGAGATCGTTGGCGTACGCCTGGCGGCGGCTGGTGCTCCAGGTGCGCGCGCCGGAGTCCCACGCCTCGGCCAACGGCACCATGTGGTCGATGTCGAGGTCACCGGTGGCGGTCCAGGAGGCGTCGTCGTAGTAGGAGTACCAGCGTCCTCCGGTCAGTGTGCAGGTGCCGGTGACGGTGGGCGCGCTGACCGCCTCGGCGAGCAGCACCTCGTTGCGGGTGGTGCAGCCGTCGCCGTCGGCGTCGATCCAGTGCGGGAAGAGGTCGCGGCTGTAGCCGGTGCGGTTCTCGGCGGCGACGGGCAGGCCGGCGACGGCGGTGGTCAGCGGGGCGGAGTAGCCGGCGGCCTCGGCGGGGTGGGCGAGGCCGAGCGTGGCGGCGAGGACCGCGGTGGGGATGGTCGCGGCGGCACGCAGGCGTCGGTTCATGGGTGCTCCGTCCGGTCAGATGCTCCGTTGCCACATGTATAGACGGAAGTCGAATGGTCGGTCTACCGGTCGTTGCGTGAACGGTGGCGGAAATCGCCGGTCAGCGTCGGGCCGGCAGCCGACCCAGCTTGTCCGGGTTGACCACCAGCAGGAGCCGTTCGATGCCCCGGGCCGAGGTGTCCACCGTGATCAGGGTGACCGGGCGGTCGGTGGCGACCAGCACCGCCGGGCCGCCGTTGACCTCGACCAGGTCGACCGTCGTCGCCCGCCAGTACTTGCGTCGCACGTTGTCCAGGAAGTTCGTCACCCGGGCCACCCCGCACACGTCCAAGCGGGCCGCGTGTACCCGGCCGCCGCCGTCGGCACGGGCCACCACGTCGGCGGTGAGCAACCGTTCCAACGTGGTCAGGTCGCCGTCGCGGGCCGCCCCGAGGAACGCCCGGGTCAGCTGCCGCCGTCGCTGCGGCGGGGCGGGCGCGGACCCCGCCACGGCGAGGTGCCGCCGGGCCCGACTGGCCAGCTGCCGGGCGTTCGGCTCCGACGTGCCGAGCACCTCGGCGATCTCCCGGTACGGGTAGTCGAACGCCTCGCGTAGCACGTACGCGGCCCGTTCGGCGGGAGCCAGCCGTTCCAACAGCAACAGCACCGCCACGTCCAACGCGGCCGCCCGTTCCGCACCGAGGGTCGGGTCGGCACTCGTGTCGACCGGCTCGGGCAACCACGGCCCCACGTACGTCTCCCGGGTGGCGCGGGCGGAGGTGGCCGCGTTCACCGCCAGCCGGGTGGTGGTCGTGGTGAGGAAGGCCGCCGGGTTGCGTACCCCGCTGCGGTCGGTGCCCTGCCAGCGCAGCCACGCCTCCTGCACCACGTCCTCGGCTTCGACGACGCTGCCCAGCATCCGGTAGGCCAGCCCGAACAGCCTCGGCCGCACGTCGAGGAACGCGGCCAGGTCGGCCGGTGCGACGGCCGGTGGCTCGTCGGCGGCGGCCCCGGTCGTCATGGACCCACCGTAGGCGGTACGCCGCGGGGGCCCGACGTCACCCGACGCCGGGCCCCCGCAACGGGTCAGCGTGCGCGCCACTGCGCCAACCGGGTGCCACCGGTACGGGCGGCGTCGCCGAGCGGGACCAGCGACTGCTCCGCCAGTAACGCCCCGAAGTAGCGCCCCTGCGGGTCGGTGACCACCGGCCGGGGGTCACCGGCGGCGGTCAGCGTCTGCCGGCCCAGCTCGTCCAGGCGCAACCGCTGCGGCCCGGCCAGCTCCACGATCCCGTCGACCGGTGCGCCGGCCGCGATCTCGGCCAGCGCCGTCACCACGTCGTCGGCGGCGATCGGCTGGATCAGCGCGGGCGGCAGGCGTACCTCGTCGCCCGCCACGGCGGACTCGACGATGGCCGGCACGAACTCGAAGAACTGGGTGGCGCGCACCACCGTCCACGGGATGTCCGCCCCGGCGATCAGCGCCTCCTGCGCCACCTTGGCCCGCATGTAGCCGCTGTCCGGGATGCGGTCGGCGCCGACGATCGACAGCGCCACGTGGTGCCGTACGCCGGCCTTCGCCTCCGCCTCCAGCAGGGTGCGGGTGGACGTCTCGAAGAACGTCAGGACGGCGGTCTCCTCGAACGACGGCGAGTTCGACACGTCCACCACGACGTCGGCGCCGTCGAGCGCCTCGGCCACCCCCGCGCCGGTGAGCGTGTCCACCCCGGTACGGGGGGAGGCGGCCACCGTGTCGTGGCCCTGCTGCCCGAGCAGCGCCACCAGCCTGCTGCCGATCAGTCCGCTGCCCCCGATGACGACGATCTTCATGGTCGGTCCACTCCCTGTCTGCCCGTGGCGGTCCCACCGCCCCTGCACCACCAACGACCGGGCAGACCCCCGATCCGTGACAACTCCGGCCCGGCACGCCGTCCACCTGGCGGTTTGCCGAACGCAGTCGGGCCGCCGACGCCACCCACGCGGGTCGCTGGCCTGCGGTCACCCGTCCGTCGCCGCGCTGCTGTACCGGTCACCCGTCCCTCGCCGCGCTGCTGTACCGGTCACCCGTCCGTCGCCGGGCTGCTGCCGCCGGTCACCCCCGTCCGTCGCCGGGCCACCCCGCCGGGCACCCCGTCCGTCGCGGGGACGCCGTGCTGTGTTCCGTCGGCTGTTCGCGCACCGGGTAGCGTTCCCGCGGTGGGTGCGCCGGCACCCGGGTGAGGAGACACCATGGCGGGCACGACGACGGTGGAGGTTCCGACCAGTGACGGCGCGGCCGAGGCGTACCTGGCCCGGCCGGACGGGGACGGGCCGTTCCCGGCGGTGCTGTTCTTCATGGACGCCTTCGGGTTGCGTCCCCGGCTCGCCGAGATGGCCGAGCGGATCGCCGCGCGGGGTTACCTGGTGCTGGTGCCGAACCTGTTCCACCGTGCCGGTCCGATGCCGCGCGTCGACCTCGCCGACCTGGCCGATCCGCAGCGGCGCGGCGAGCTGTTCGGCCGGATCGTGCCGCTGATCACCGCGCTCACCCCGGAGCTGGTGGCCCGGGACGCCGGGGCCTACCTGGACTTCCTCGCCGCCCGCGACGACGTCGCGGCCGGGCCGGTGGCGATCGTGGGGTACTGCATGGGTGGTACCAACGCGTTGCGGGCGATCGAGGCGCACCCGGACCGGATCGCGGCGCTGGCCAGCTTCCACGCCGGCCGGGTCGTCACCGACGCGCCGGACAGCCCGCACCGGGGAGTCGGCACGGTCACCGGTGAGCTGTACTTCGCCCACGCCGACCGGGACGATTCGATGACCGCCGACGACATCGCGGCGCTGGAGGGGGCGCTCGACGCCGCCGGGGTCGCCTACCGCTCCGAGGTGTACGCCGGAGCCCCGCACGGCTTCACGATGGCCGACACCGCCATGTACGACGAACAGGCCGCCGAGCGGCACTGGACGGCGTTGTTCGACCTGTTGGAACGGACCTTCCGGGGATCGGCGCGGCGTTCGGATGACGGTCCCCACGCGAGCGCATGACAGTCGCGTGACATTTGGTCCGTGGCGTCCCGTCGTGGTTTCACCGCCCGCCCACCCGGGGCAGAGTCCAGATCGACAGCGACTCGCGGAGGGACGACACACGTGGAAGTACAGGGCTTCTTCACCGCCATCATCATCGGTCTGATCATCGGTGCCCTGGGTCGCCTCGTGGTGCCCGGGAAGCAGAAGATCTCGATCCTGCTGACCCTGGCCATCGGCGTGGTGGCCGCGATCCTCGGCACCCTGCTCGCCGGCGCGCTCGGGGTGGACGACACCCGGGGTATCGACTGGATCGAGCTGTTCCTCCAGGTGGCCTTCGCGGCCGTCGGCGTCGCCGTTCTCGCCGGCACGTACGGCCGACGTCGGCACTGACCCGCACCCCCTCGCGTCGGCCCGCCCTCTCCCCGGGGCGGGCCGACGCGGCCGTTTCGGGCGGGTGGCGGTTCGGGTACCCCCGGGGGTATATTGGTGGCAGGAGGTGCACCGTGAAACTGCGACCGGAGATGACCGGCGACGCGTTGACCCGGCTCAAGCGGGCCCGGGGTCAGCTCAACGCCGTGATCGAGATGATGGAGAACGGCGAGGACTGCCGGGAGGCGTTGACCCAGCTCGCGGCGGTCTCCAAGGCCATCGACCGGGCCGGCTTCAAGATCATCGCCTCCGGGATGCGGCACTGCGACGCGGCGCGTGGGCGCGGTGAGACTCCCGAGATGACCGAGGCCGAGCTGGAGAAGCTCTTCCTGGCGCTGGCCTGACCCGCGAACGGCACCCCGCCCGGCCCGCCTGAGCGCGCTCCGGGCGGGTACTCCGTACCCCCGGAACACGAACACCCGTCTGCCCGTTATATACCCCCAGGGGTATAAGTGAAAAGAGAGGTTTGTCATGACTGTTGAGGTGACGGTGCTCAGCACGTCCTCCCTCGGCGACCGCAGCTACCTGGCCTCCGACGGCCGGGTGGCGGTCGTGGTCGACCCGCAGCGCGACGTCGACCGCATCCTGCGCCTGGCCGGCCAGCGCGACGTCCGGATCACCCACGTGGTGGAGACCCACCTGCACAACGACTACGTCTCCGGCGGCCGGGAACTCGCCCGGCTCACCGGGGCCGAATACCTGGTGGCCGCCGCCGACCAGGTCGGATTCCCCCGGACCCCGGTCGACGACGGCGACGAGGTGCCCGTGTCGGACACCCTGCGGCTGCGGGTGGTCGCCACCCCCGGCCACACCTTCCACCACCTGTCGTACGTCCTGGACACCGTCACCGACGACGGCTGGCAGCCGGTCGGCGTGTTCACCGGCGGCTCCCTGCTGTTCGGCACCACCGGCCGCACCGACCTGCTCGGCCAGCAGCACGCCCACGAACTCGCCCACCGCCAGCACACCTCCGCCCGACGGCTGGCCGACCTGCTGCCCGACGGCACCCAGGTCTGGCCCACCCACGGCTTCGGCAGCTTCTGCTCCGCCACCCAGGCCGACGCCCCCGACTCCACCATCGGCCGGGAACGGCAGGTCAACCCGGTGCTCCGGCTCGCCGCCGACGACTTCGTCACCGACATCCTCGCCGGCCTGGACGCCCACCCGGCGTACTACGCGCACATGGGGGCCATCAACGCCGCCGGTGCGCCGCCGATCGACCTCACCCCGGCGACCCGCGCCGACGCCGGGCAACTGCGCGAACGGATCGCCGCCGGGCAGTGGGTGGTCGACCTGCGGCACCGCAAGGCGTACGCCGCCGCGCACCTGGCCGGCACGGTCAGCCTCGGCCTCGACGGGCCGATGTCCACCTGGCTCGGCTGGCTGATCGACTGGGGCACCCCGCTCACCCTGCTCGCCGAGACCCCGGAACAGATCGCCGAGGCCCAGCGGGAACTGGCCCGCATCGGCATCGACCGGCCCGCCGCCCAGGCCACCGGCGGCCCCGAGCGGTGGGCCGCCGACCCCGGACAGCTCCGCGAGCAGCCCACCGCCGACTTCGCGGCCCTGGCCGCCGCCCGCGTCGGGAACCCGCCCGCCGGGCTGCCCGCCCCGCAGGTCGTCCTGGACGTGCGGATGACCAACGAGTGGACGGCCGGGCACCTCACCGACGCCGTACACGTCCCGCTGCCCGAACTGTCGGCGCGGCTCGCCGAGATTCCCCCCGGCGCGATCTGGGTGCACTGCGGCTCCGGCTACCGGGCCAGCGCCGCCGCGTCCCTGCTGGCCAACGCCGGCCGGACGGTGGTCGTCGTCGACGACCGGTTCGACCGGGCCGCGGCGACCGGCCTCACCCTCACCACCCCCGCCTGAGCCCCCGGCACCGGCCGGTGGCACACGTCCCCGCCCGGCACGCCGTCGGTCGGCCCGTCCCACCGGGACCCCACCGCCACCCTGACCCCACCGCCACCCCGGCGACCGTGACCCCCACCGCCACCCCGGCGGACCCGAAACGAGGAGAGATGGACCCTACCGACCCCACCCGCGAGGCCACCGTCGACACCGACACCCTGCGTGCCCTGGTCGACTCCGGCCGGGCACCCCGGCTGCTGGACGTCCGCACGCCGGCCGAGTTCGAGACCGCGCACATTCCCGGCGCCTACAACGTTCCGCTCGACCTGCTCCGCGAGCACCGCGACGAACTACGACGACACCTCGACGAGGAGGTGGTGCTGGTCTGCCGCTCCGGCGCACGGGCCGGCCAGGCCGGTCAGGCGCTCGCCGCCGCCGGGCTACCCCACCTGCGGGTCCTCGACGGCGGCATGCTCGCCTGGGAGAAGACCTCCGCACCGGTCCGGCGGGGCACCCCGCGCTGGGACCTGGAACGGCAGGTACGCCTCGTCGCCGGGTCGGTCGTGCTGGTCAGCGTCCTCGGTTCGGTGCTGGTGCCGGGCCTGAAGTGGGTCGCCGCGCTGATCGGCGGCGGGCTCACCGTCGCCGCCCTCACCGACACCTGTGCCATGGGCATGCTGCTGGGCCGGCTGCCGTACAACCGGGGTGCCGGATGCGACCTGGACGGTGTCGTCGCCCAGCTGCGCGGTGACACCGGACGGCAGGGGTGAGCGCCACCCTGCCGCTGACCGTCGGGTTGGCCGTGCTGATCGGGGTCAGCCTCGGCCTGCTGGGCGGCGGCGGTTCCATCCTGGCCGTGCCGCTGCTGGTCTACGTCGCCGACCTGCCGGTACGGGAGGCCATCGCCACCTCCCTGCTCGTCGTCGGTGTCACCAGCCTCGTCGGGGTGCTGCCGCACGCCCGGGCGCACCGGGTCCGTTGGCGTACCGGGCTGGTGTTCGGGCTCGCCGGCATGGCCGGGGCGTACGCCGGTGGGCGGCTTTCCGGTCACCTCCCGCCGACGCTCCTGCTCACCGGTTTCGCGGTGCTGATGCTGGCCACCGCCGCCGCCATGATCCGGGGTCGACGCACCACCGGGGAGGCGGCCGGGCCGCGCGAGCTGCCCCTGGCCCGGGTGCTCGCCGACGGGGCGGTGGTCGGGCTGGCCACCGGCCTCGTCGGGGCGGGCGGGGGATTCCTCGTGGTGCCGGCGCTGGCCCTGCTCGGCGGCCTGCCCGTGCCGGTCGCGATCGGCACCTCGCTGCTGGTCATCGCGATGAAGTCGTTCGCCGGCCTCGCCGGCTACCTCTGGACCGTCGACATCAACTGGCCGCTGGCGGCCGCCGTCACCGTGGCCGCCGTGCTCGGCAGCCTGCTCGGCGGGCTGCTCACCAGCCGGGTGCCGGCCGACGTGCTGGGCCGGTCGTTCGGCTGGTTCGTGCTGGTCATGGGCGGCTTCGTGCTGGTCCGGCAGCTGCCCGGCGGGGTGCGGGCCGACCCGGCGCTCTGGACCGGGCTGGCCGGCCTCGCGGTCGGTGCGGTGCTCGCCGCGCTGGCCTGTGCCCGCCGGTCGCCCGGCGCACCGGTCGGCGTCGACCGGGGGTCGACCCGACCCGCCGGCTGACCACCCTGTCCGGGGCGGGCACCGGTCACCGGGGGCGGCGCAGGTTGCGCATCTTCTCCATCCCCTGCCGGGACCGGATGCTCCGCAGCAGCTCGGTGGTCACCTTCCGGAAGTGGCTGCACTGCTTGCCGAACTCACCCACCGACTCGTCCTTGCACGACTGCAGGAGCCGGTCGGCGTACTCCAGCCAGCTCTTGCCCTCCCACGGGCACGGGCCCTCGATCGGGTCGGCGGACTGGGTCAGCTCCGCGGCCAGCAGGATCGCCCGGGCCATCAGGAACCGGGTGACCGGGGTGACCCGGCCGGCGAGGTGGACCTGCTGGAAGACCCGGCACCCGTCGAAGAAGTGGAAGGCCCGGCCGGCCTGCTCGGGCTGCCGGTGCAGCTCGGCCATCCGCAGGTAGACCGCACCGAGGCCACGCAGGAGCTGGACCTCGGTGAAGTTCTCCCGCAGGAAGTCGGCGATCGTCGAGTGGGCCTCGTCGGTCACCTCCCGGTCGGCCAGCGGATGCACCCGGGGGGAGGTGTCGAAGAGCTGGTGCAGCTGGTCGGCGAACCGGCTGCCCTCGGCGATCCGCCACACCCCCGGATCGGCGAGGCTGGTGACCACGGCGTCGCCGCTCCACCGCCGGTTGAGCATCGCCGCGACACCGGCGGTGTAGCCGTCGCTGCTCATGATCTCGCCGGCGACCTTCTCGACGTCGGCCCAGTCGATCTCCCGGGCCAGCTCCAGGTCGACCCGGGTACGCAGGATCACCAACTGCTCCAGGAACGGCCCCTCCCGTTCCTCGGCGGCGAGCAGCTCACCCGCCTCGACCAGCAGCGGACGGGGGTCGGGATCGTTGCGGGGCCAGGAGAACTGGGCGTAACCGACCACCGCCTCCACCATGGCCAGCCCGTGCCGCAACCGTCCCCGACCGTCGGGGGCGGTGACGGTCAACCGTCGGTAGGCCTCGATCGCCCGCCGGTACTCCCAGATGTAGCGGTGGAACTCCGCCCGGACCTCCAGCACCCCCGGGTGGTCCGGCCAACGCTGCTCGGCGGCCCGGATGAGATCCCACACCGCGCTGTTGTCGACGTCGTTGCGTCGGGTCACCCCCTGCTCGTCCCGGTAGGTCTCCAGCACCCCCAGCCACCGCCGGTACTGCCGCTCCAGCCCCACCTCCATCTGCAACAGCTCGATGGAGTGGCTGAACCGCCGCAGGTGACCGTCGAGCTTGTCCCGGCGCACCCGGTAGAGCCGACCGATGTTGGTCAGCCGTTCCTGATGCGGGATGCTGCTGACGTCGCGCCCCTCCGGGGTGGAGGCGGCCAGCAGGTTGCCCTCGTTGCTCCACCGGGCCCGGTGGCACCACAGGTCGAGCACCGCGTGGTGCCAGGTGGTGTGCTCCTGGTCGGCCAGCCAGGACTGCACCTCCCGGATCCGACGCAACAGCTTCTGGTCCCGGACCCGGGTACGGGGTGCGTCGCCGCGTGCCGGCGTGTCCACCTCGGCCCGCCAACCCCCCAACTCGCGTTGGATGCGCAGCTCACGCAGCAGCGACTGGGCGCCCGGCTGGTCGCCGTGCGCCCGTCTGGCGCACTCCAGGGCGGTCTCGGCCTCGGTCGTCGCGTCCCCGAACCGGTTGTTGCGGCGCAGGCAGTGCGCGACGAACAGGTGCACCTCCGCCTCGATGCCCGGCAACAGCGCGAACTCCCCGGCGGTCAGCACCAGGGCCATCGTCTGCTTCGCGGCCTCCAGTTGGCTGACCACGTCCGGGTCGCCGCGGTGCACGGCGTGCAGCAGCCGCCACACGTACATCCGGGTGTCGCTCGGCCACCGGCCCGGCGAACCCCACGACGACGTCAGCGCCTCGACGACCCGCCGGCCCGTCGCCGACTGGTCGGCGAAGGTCGGCTGCTCGGCGACCAGCAGCGTCGCCACCCCGCACAGTCGCATGCTCCACAGACCCCGGTCGCTGTCCGACGCGGACAGGGCCAGTCCCTCCTCGACCGCGGCCGTCGCCTCGGACAGCGTCGTCACCCGGTCGGCCAGGCGGTGCTGCCCCCGGGCCCGGCCGCACAGCAGCCGGTGGCGCATCTGCAACACCGCGAACCGGTCCCGCAGGGTCACCGGTTCGGGCATCAGGTCGAACAGGGCGAAGGCGGTGCCGAGCGCGGCCTGCGAGTCGGTGACCCGTCCCGAGGTCAGCTGGAGGTCGACGGTGTTGAGCAGCCAGGAGATGGCCACGTTGATCAGGTCGGGTCGGCTGCCGCCGGCCGCCCGGGCGCACTCGGCCAGCACCGGCGCGGCCCGCTCCCGGGCCGGCAGCAGGCTGGTCCCCGCCCGCAGCCGACGGCCACCGATGAACAGCGCGGTGTCGATCGACTTCAGCAACCGGTGTGACAACGCGTCCCGGTCGGCCTGCCCGATCGCCTCCGCGACGGCGTCGGCGGCGGCCACGAACGCTTCGCGTACCTGCTGGGTCTGCCCGGTGGCCCGCATCGCCTGGTTGAGCTGGGCGGCACCGGCGACCACCGGATAACCGGAGGCGCGCACCGGCCGCTCGGAGCGGGTCTCTCCGCCGTCCGACGGTGACTCGGCGTCGGCCGGCGTGCCGACCGGGTCGGCGGCGGACGGCGCGGTCGCGGCCTCCAGCAGCACCGGGCTGAACGCCGCGTCGCCGGAGTGCGCGGCGGCGAGCTTGGTCAGTGTCTCCCGCAGCCGGGGATACCCGCCCACGGTCTCGTCGAGGCAGCCGATCGCCCGGTCGATGCCTTTCATGACGTGCCGGTCGGCGTTGGCCGGGTGCCGTTGCCGCTGTGTCAGCACCGCCATGACCAGGGCGAACATCGCCTCGGCGACCGGTTCGTCGAGCTGGTCGGGGGTCAGTTCGGCGCCGTCGACGAGGGCCCGGCCGTAGACGTTGCCGCCGCCGGTGCCGCGCAGGGTGGCGGTCAGCGCGTTGCTCAACGCGTGCCGGGTCGACCGGCCCAGGTCGAGCCAGAGCGTGCCGTCGTGCTCCTGCTGGGTGAGGATGCGCGCCTCGACCAGGTGGTGGGTGGCCATCGCGGTGAGCCCGCACCCCATCGACTCGAGCAGCTCGGAGGACATCCACAGACCGTCGGTGACGGCCCAGGCGGTCAACACGGCCAGCGCGCCCGGTCGACCCCGTCCGCCGTCGGTGCCGGTCCACAGCGCGAAGCAGTCAACGTCCCGCAGACCCGCGCCGACCGTCGCGGCGGAGCGGCGCAGCAGCGCGTCGACCAGGTGCTCGACACCGGCCTGTTCGATCCGCTTGTTGAGCACGTCGTTGGCGAGCTCGTCGATCCCGTTGTGCAGCACCCCCGGCAACCGGACCAGCTTGTCGTCCAGCTCCGTCCAGAGCCGCCCCTCGGCGAGCCCGGCGATGGTCAGACCGCCGCCGTACACCGGGTCGGAGAGCACCTGGTCGACCAGCGCGGTGGCCTCGTCCTCGCTGAGTTCCCGCAGCTGGATCACCGGCAGGTAGCGCAGCCGGCCGTCGCCGCTGACGCTGACCGGTGCCCGGGTCGCCACGATGACCAGCGCCTGGTCGAACACCGGCAGCTCCAGCAGCCGCTCCAGCTCGGCCCGGACCACCTCCGGCGTGGTGCCCAGCCGGGACCCCTCCACGAACAGGATCAGCCGACGCCGGTGCAGCTGCTTCTGCAACTCGTCGACCAGGGTCAGCCGGACCGCCTCCGGGTAGTCCACGCCGTAGTCGGTGACGTCGTCGATGGTCACGTCGAGTTCCCGGGCGAGCACCCCGAGGACCGGCTCGGGCGCACTGCTGTTGGGAATGTCCAGCCGCAGCAGGGCCACGTCGGCGACCCGGTCGGCCTGCTCGGCGAAGCGGGCCAGCACCTCGTCGACGAAGTACCGCTTGCCCGCGTGCCGGGGCCCGACGACCGGCAGGACGGCACCCTGCTTCCCCAGGCTGGCCGCTCCCCGGGCCAGCTCCGGGACCCGGCCCTCGAACGGCACCTGACGCGTCGGCCAGGCACTCTCGAAACCGGCCCGGTCGCTGTGCTCACCGGAGACCCCCGGCGGCCGGCGGGGGAACGGCACCGGCCGTTTCTCCGGCGGTCGCCAGGCCACGTTGCGCACCCAGCCCCGGTCGAACTCGGCCGGGCTCCGGGCCGGTCGGGGATAGCCCGCGCCGGCCAGCAGATCCCCGGCCTCCCGCAGCACCTCCGCGGGCGTCAGCCACTGCGCCGCATCCGCCCGGCCGTGGGCGAGGACGTCCAGCAGCGCCCTGGTGAACGGGGTGTGCAGCTCCTCCGGGCCGGCGTCCAGCGCCGGCCCGCTGCGGACGGCCGCCAGCAGTTGCCAGCCGCTGAGTTCCTCGTCCACCCGGAACGGCTCCGCCGGCAGGGCGGCGCTGGCGTTGCCCGCGTGACAACAGTCGAGGATCAGCAGCCGGTGCCGGGCACCGGCCCCCTGCGCGGCGGCCACGAAACCCTCCACCGGGAACTCGGTGCCGGGGTTGTCGGTGGCCTCCCGGGGCAGCAGCCGCATCGACCGGCCCACCCGGACGGCGTGGCCGGCGTAGTAGACCACCAGCACGCCGTCCTCGCCGACCAGTTGCGCCGCGTCCTCGACGTAGCCGGCCAGGTCGTCGGCCGACGGGTCGTGCACCACGTTGATCCGCCGCCTCGGCAGGCCCCACACGGCGGGGTCGGCGAACGCGGTGGCCAACGCCTCGATGTTGTCCCGCGCGGCAGGCACGGTCAGCGCCAGGTGGTCGTACCGGCTGACGCCCAGCAGGACGGCGCGGGACTTCGTCGGGTCGAAGCGTGGTTGGTGCGCAGTGGTCACCGCAGGCCCTGCCGGAGCACCGCGATGACGTCCTCGGCCGAGCCGCTCGCCTCGATCTTCACCTCCCGGGTGCCGTCCGGGCTGTCGGTGAGGGTGACCGTGACGGTGGTCTCCGCACCCCGGCGGGCGCCGCGTCGGGCCTGGAACCAGTCGTACACCGCCTGGATCACCACGGGCAGCAGGACGTCCTGGCCGACGAACTCCAGCACCTCGGCCGCGCCCAGGGTGCCCGGTTCGGGGGCGGTGTGCAGCAGCCGGACCCGGGCGTCACGCAGCTCCGGATCGGCCGCCAACTCGTCGCGAAGGTCGTGCACCGGCGACTCGTCGGAGGCCGAGACGGAGAAAATCAGACGCATGCCGCCATCATGGCCCACGTCCTCGCGCGCTGTCAGCCGCCGGACGCGTTCCTGTCGTCCTGTCGACACAGTCACCCCGACCGTCCACTGCGGCCGGTCCCGGTGACCGAGGTGGTGGGACGCCGGACGGTCCCTCGTGGAGCGCGGTCGCGGCGTCCCGCCTCACGGCCGCCGGGCCTCGGACGAAGGCGTAGGCGCGGTGGCCGGTGGGTGCTCGGCGGGCCCGCCGTCGCCCTCGGCGGGGGGGAACGCCAGCGCCACCGTCAGGTCGAGCACCGTGCCGGGCTCGTGCAGCCGGTCGCCGTACAGCTCGCGCAGCCGACCCATCCGGTAGCGGACCGTCTGCGGGTGCACGAACAGGTCGGCGGCGACGTCGTCGCGGCGGCCCTGGTGCAGCAGCCAGGAGCGCATCGTCTCGGCCAGCCGCGCGGCGGTCGCCGGGGAGAGGTCGGCCAACGGCGCGAGCACCTGGGCGCGCAGGTCGGCCAGCGCCTCCGGGTCGGTGTGCAGCACCAACCGGGCGAGGTGCTGCTCGGTGTCCAGCGCGGTGCCGTCCGCCGGTCGCGGCACACCGAGCATGAGCGCCTTCAACACCCGCTGGTACGACCGGGCGACCGCGACCCAGGGGCGGGCCGGCCCGAGCACCGCGCGGTGCCCGTGCAGCACCGTGCCGAGCTGCCGACGCCGGCTGCCGTGCATGTCGGGTACGAGCAGCAGCGTCTCCTCCTCGGCCCACTGCGCCCCGGGCAGGTCCTCGCCGCTCTCCAGGGTGTGCGGGGGCAGCACCGCGAGCACCCCGCGCAGGCTGCTGCGGGGCAGCACCACCACGGTCAGGGTCTGCGGCGGGGACCATTCGGCCCGTTCGGCGCTGCGCCGTAGTACCTCCTCCGGATCACCGGCGAGCAGGTGCTGGGTGAGCCGGTCCAGGTCGCGCCGCCGGGCCCGGCCGACGTTGGCCAACTCGTCGGAGTGGCCGGCGACACTGGCGGCGGAGAGTTCGTCGATGTAGGCGAACATCAGCTCGGCGAACTCGGCGACCGTCTCGGCGGACAACCCGCTGCGCACGGTGGTGGTGGAGACCTCCCGCCAGGCCACCCGGGCCCCCACCCGGTACGCGGCCAGCAGCGCGTCCATGCTCCGGCCGGCCCGCGCCTCCCCGGCGCCCAGCGCGTACGCGGCCTCCAGCGCCCGGCTCAGGGGGGTGCTCGGGTCGGCCGCCCCGGCCCGCTCGATGAGCTGGAGGAAGGTGCCCAACGCCACCCGTACCGCGTTTTCGATCTTCTCGCGCATCTGGCCGGTGAGGGTGCCGGAGTAGGCGGTCACCTCGGCGGTGATGGTGGTGACGGTGTGCGCGGCGACCATCGGCAGCCGGCCGCGTAACCGCTCGGCCACCTGGGCGTCGAGCTCCAGTCGACCGCCGAGCTGACCGGCTGCCCCTGATTCCGGCATGTTGTTCCCTCCGCACAAGTTACCGCATCGGATTCACCTTCCTTGGTCAAGATGTTATGCGGAATAGCGAGGACTCTGGGGTCATGACCACCACCGTCCCGCATCCCCCGGCGAAGACGTCCGTCCGGGACCGGCTCCTGCGGTTGGCCGAGACGGTCACCACCCCGCTGCTGCCGGCGGACTACCTCGACCTGGTCGCGCCGCTGCGCGCCGGGGCCGCCCTGCGCGGGCGGATCGTCGCCGTCGACCGGGAGACCCGGGACGCGGCGACCCTCACCATCCAACCCGGCCGCGACTGGCGTGGCCACCTCCCCGGCCAGTACGTCCGCCTCGGCGTCGACGTCGACGGGGTGCGACAGTGGCGGGCCTACTCGGTGACCTCCGCCCCGGACCGTCCCGACGGCCTGATCAGCGTCACCGTCAAGGCCATCCCCGACGGCCGGGTCAGCAACCACCTGGTCCACCGGACGCGGGTGGGCACCATCGTCCAGCTCGACCAGGCGACGGGCGACTTCGTCCTGCCCGACCCGGTCCCGGCCCGGGTGCTCTTCCTCACCGCCGGCAGCGGCATCACCCCGGTGATGGGCATGCTGCGCTCCGGCGTGCCCAGCCGGGCCGACGTGGTCGTGGTGCACTCCGCGCCGACCCCGGACGACGTGGTGTTCGGCGGGCAACTGCGTGCGCTGGCCGCCCAGGGCGGCATCCGGCTGGTCGAGCGGCACACCGACCGGGACGGCCTGCTCGGCGTCGACGAGCTGGCCGACCTGGTGCCCGACCACCTCGACCGGCAGACCTGGGCGTGCGGCCCGGTCGGGATGCTCGACGCGGTGCAGGAGCACTGGGCGGCGGCCGGCGTCGCCGACCGGCTGCACACCGAGCGGTTCCGGCCGACGGTCATCGCCCCCGGTGAGGGTGGCACCGTCACCTTCACCCGGGCCGGCCTCACCGTCGCCGCCGACGGCGGCACCCCCATCCTCGACGCCGGTGAGGCCGCCGGGGCGCTGATGCCGTCCGGTTGCCGGATGGGCATCTGCTACGGCTGCGTGCTGCCGCTGCGCCAGGGCGCGGTGCGCGACCTGCGCGACGGGACCCTCACCACCGCGCTGCCCGGCGACGGTGTGCTCATTCAGACCTGCGTGTCGGCGGCGGCCGGTACCTGCGACATCGATCTCTGACCAGGAGGCCGGACGTGACCGTCATCCAGCACAAGCCCGTCAACCCGATCGCCCACCTGAGTGCCGAGGACATCGAGATCCTCGGCAAGGAGCTCGACGCCATCCGGGACCGGGTGCTCGCCGAGCGCGGCGAGAGCGACGCCGCTTACATCCGCAAGGTGATCAAGACGCAGCGGACGCTGGAGATGAGCAGCCGCGCGGTGCTGCTCTTCTCGCTCTTCCCGCCGGCCTGGGTGGTCGGCACCGCCGGCCTGGCGGTGGCCAAGATCCTGGAGAACATGGAGATCGGCCACAACATCCTGCACGGCCAGTACGACTTCATGCGCGACCCGAAGATCCACTCCACCACCTGGGAGTGGGACCACGTCTCCCCGGCCGAGCAGTGGAAGCACTCGCACAACCAGCTGCACCACACGTACACCAACGTGCTGGGCAAGGACAACGACCTCGGGTACGGCATCATGCGGGTCGACGAGGACCAGAAGTGGTACCCGATGCACCTCGGCCAGCCGCTGTGGAACTTCCTCAACGCCTGCTTCTTCGAGTACGGCATCGCCGCGTACGACCTGGAGCTGGGCCGCAACCTGCGCAAGGGCCGGCACAAGACCCCCGAGTTCCGGGCCCGGCTGCGCGGGGTCGGCCGCAAGATCCGCCGCCAGGTGCTCAAGGACTACGTCATCCACCCGCTGCTGTCCGGCCCGTCCTTCCTCAGCACCCTGGCCGCCACCTTCACCGCGAACCTGATCCGCAACCTGTGGAGCCACTCCGTGATCATGTGCGGGCACTTCCCCAACGGGGTGGAGACGTTCTCCAAGACCTCGATCGAGGGGGAGACCCGGGGTGAGTGGTACCTGCGGCAGATGCTCGGCTCGGCCAACATCAGCGGCAGCCGGCTGATGCACGTCATGACCGGCAACCTGTCCTTCCAGATCGAGCACCACCTCTTCCCCGACCTGCCCAGCAAGCGCTACCAGGAGATCGCCCCGCAGGTGCGGGCACTGTTCGACAGGTACGGGCTGTCCTACACCACCGGCCCGCTGCCCAAGCAGGTCGCCTCCGCCTGGTGGAAGGTCATCCGGCTGTCCCTGCCCAACCGTGGGGCGGCCCGGCCGACCACCGACGAGCGCCCGGCCCGCGCCCTCGCCACCTCCGGCGTCTGACCCCGCGGCCGGGCCCGCCGCGTGGCCCGTCAGCAGCCGGTCCAGCGCACCGGGGTGAGCCGGTCACCCACGGTCCAGCCGACCACCATGCCGTTGTCCGCGATCGCGCCCGCCCGGACGAAGCGGATCTTGTTGGTCACCCCGGGCAGCGGCGTCACCCGGTCACCGTGCCCCACCGCCGACTCGCCGAGCACCACACCGCTGGCCGTCACGCCGTAGATCCGCCACCCCACCGCCGGATGGACCGGCGTCGCCGCCCCGGTGCGCAGGTTCCAGCGCTGAGGGGTCCCGTCGCCCTCCTCCGGGGTGTCGTCCACCCCACCGGCGGCCCAGTCACCCCGGCCCGCGCTCGCCCAGGCGCGGGGTTTGCCGGGCACGCTGAGCCAGCGGATGCCGCCGTCGGGGCGACGTACCCAGCCCGCGTAGCTCGGCGGTCCGGACGGCCCGACCGAGGTGCCGACGACGCTGCCGTCGTCCAGGACCGCGTTGGCGATCCCGTCGGTCAGCGGCCCGACCGTCTCGACCGCATCCGGCCGGTCAGCCGGCCACCGCAGCGGGAGCTGGGTCTCGGTGGCCTCCACCGAGCCGTGTCCCACGATGTCGCCGCGTGCGTTGATCCCCTCGGCCCAGACGTTCGAGACGGTCCCCGGGACGGGTAGTTCGGTGAGCAGGCCGTCCTGGTAACGCCAGGGGCGGTACGTCGCGGACATGGACCCGTTGCCGATCACCACGCCGGCCGGGTTGATCCCGGTGACCTCTCCGGCCAGCGGGGTGTCCACGGCGGTGACCCGGTTGCCCTGCCAGAGCAGCAGGACCTGCTCCCACACCCCGTCGGTGATCCGGGTGCCGATGCCGGCGACGAACCGGCCCGTCGGGTCCACCGCCTGGGCCTCGCCGTGCGTCACCCCCGCCGGCAGCGGAAGCGGATGCAGCGCGCAGTACCGCAGGCTGTCCCGGCGTGGGTCGGCCGCCGCCGTCCCGGGCAGGCCCAGTGCCGCGGTGAGCAGGCCGACCGCAGCCCCGGCGAATACTCGTTGACCGATCATGGTGGCTCCTTCGGACGTGGTGGTCCCGGCATCCGCCCGGCCCGCCACGTCGGCCGGACCCGGCGCGACCGGCGCGGGTGGGTCCGGCGTACCGGCCCGCCCCGGTGTGTCGGCCGGGCGGACCGGACGACGGTGCTGCCTGTATGACGGTCGGGGTCGGGGCCGGGTTACGCGGTGTCCGATACGCGACCGGCCCCGCCGGGCCGTCCCGCGTCGGACCCCGCCGGGCCGTCCGGGGCGGTGCGCGATCATGGGGGTACGCGGCGGAGGGAGTGAGATGGCCTACGTGTTCCTGCTGATCGCGATCAGCGCCGAGGTGGGCGGCACCAGCCTGCTCAAGGCGACGCAGGGGTTCACCCGGCTCTGGCCCACGGTCGGGCTGGCCGTCGCCTACCTGCTGGCCTTCGGGATGCTCGCGCTGGCCGTCCGGGACATCCCGGTCGGGGTGGCGTACGCGATGTGGTCGGGGCTGGGTACCGCGGCGATCGTCGCGATCGGCGCGGCCTTCCTCGGCGAGCCGTTGAGCGCGTCGAAGGTGATCGGGGTGGGCCTGATCATCGGGGGAGTGGTGGTACTCAACCTCGGCGGGGCGCACTGAGCCGGCCGCCTCGCCCTCCGGCCCGCAGCCGGGGGCCGCTGGCGGGGTGCGTGCGGGTCGGCACCGGATCGCCCGGGTCGGCACCTCCCGGTGCCGCCCGGTGGGAGCGGCGGCCGGTGCGACGCCACCGGGGAGGCGGCGGGACCCGGGCCCACACGGCGGGCCCGGGTCCGTGCGTGGTTACCGGCGTCGGCTAGCGGCGGCCTGCGGAATGCCGGTGCACCGCCTGCCGTCCCCGCAGGAACGCCAGCACGATCACCACCAGCAGCGCGACGAGACCGATGATCGCCAGCCAGCGGACCGCCTCCAGGAGCAGCCCGAGCAGGATGAGCGCGCCGCCGACGACACCGACGACGAAGAGCATGGCCCGCATGTCCACCTCCTCTGACAGCACTGACCGGGCGGCATTCCCGTTTGCCGCCGCCGTACGCCTCGACGGCGTCGCGTCGCGTGCCCCGTGGGCGGTGCGCCACCTCCCGGTGGGCCGGCGTGGCCGGTGCCGGACCGGGCCCGAGCCGACCGGTGCCCCTGGGCCGGCCGCAGCGGTGGGACGGGCGTCGGGCGGGTCGCCGCAGGCTCAGCGCCGGGCGACGTAGACGGTGTTGGCGGACTCCCCGCCGGTCAGCGGGTTGGCGAACGGGACGACGTGGGCCTGCCAGGTGGGGAACACCTCGGCGAGGACCCGGCCGAACGCGTCGTCCGGCGGGTCGTCCGACCAGAGCGCGAACACCCCCTCGGGCAGCAGCAGGTCGGCCAGCCGGCGGAGGCCGTCAGGGGTGTAGAAGGCGGCGTGGCTGGGGTGCAGCACGTTGCGGGGGGAGTGGTCGACGTCGAGCAGCACCGCGTGGAAGCGGCGGCCGGGCTGGTCCGGGTCGAAGCCGACGCCGGCGGCGACGGTGGCGAAGAAGTCGGCCCGCACGAACCGGGTCCGCGGGTCCGGGGCGAGGCCGGCGGCGAAGGGGAGCAGTTGGCGGCGGTGCCAGTCGATGACGTCCTCGACCGTCTCCACCACCAGCACCGAGCGCACCCGGGCGTCCTCCAGGGCGGTACGCGCGGTGTAGCCGAGGCCGAGGCCGCCGACGACCACGTCGAGCGGCTCGTCGGCCAGCGGGGCCAGGCCCAGCCGGGCCAGTTCGATCTCGGCGACCGGAAAGAGGCTGGACATCAGGTACTCGTCGTCGAGCTTGACCTCGTACACGTCGACGTCGAGTGCGGGGTCGCGCCGTCGGCGCAGGCTGATGGCGCCGATCGGGGTCTCCCGCCAGGCCAGTTCCTCGAATCGCACGCCCACCCGGCCACCCTTCCACCGTCGTCGTGCCGGGATGCTACCGGGGCGACCGGTTCGGACCGGTGTCGGCTCGCGCACGCCCGCCGGACGGGGTCCGCCCCGGCCGGCTCCCGGCCCCCGCCGGTCGGCGACGGAGGGTCAACGGGACATCGACACAGCGCATATCCTGTCCGCCGAGGACTCGCGGAAGGGACGCCATGCCGTCGCGGCAGGACCAGCTCCACTCCTACCAGTTCACCGTGCAGCGGGCCGTCGCCGCCCTGGTCATGCGGGAGACCGACCCGGCGCGTTCGCCGTTTCGCCGGTTGGCCGGCACCGGGTTGGCCAGTGTCCTGGTCGCGGCGATCGGGCTGGGCGGCTTCGCCCTCTACGGCCTGTTCGCCGGTGGCGGGTCGGCCTGGCGCGACACCGGGGCGGTGGTCGTGGAAAAGGAGTCCGGGGCCCGGTTCGTCTACCGCGACGGCAGGTTGCACCCGGTGCTCAACTACGCGTCGGCGTTGCTGATCGTCGGGGCGGACCGGTCCCGCACGGTGCTGGTGTCACGTCGGTCCATCGAGGGGGTGCCGCGCGGCCTGCCACTGGGCATCGCCGATGCGCCGGATTCACTGCCCGCCCCCGGTCGGCTCTCCACCGCCCCGTGGACGGTGTGTTCGCTGGCGCAGACGGAGGCGGGTCGGGCGACCTCCCGGTCGGCCCTGCTGATCGGCCGGGAGGCGACCGGCGGGCGGCGGCTCACCGAGGAGGCGGTCCTGGTCCGGCACCCGGACGGCGGCCTGCACCTGATCTGGCACCACCGCCGGTACCTGCTGCGCGACACCGCCCGGGTGCTCGCGGCGCTGGCCGCGACCCGGGAGCGCGCGGTTCCGGCCGCCCCGGCGTTGCTCAACGCCCTGCCGGCGGGTGTCGACCTGGCCCCGCCCCCGGTGGCCGGTCTCGGCGAGCCCTCCGCCGAGGTCGCCGGAGCGACGATCGGGGACGTCTACCTGGTCCGCAACTCCGGCGGTGGCCGACAGTACGCGGTCGCCGAGCGGGCCGGCCTGGCCGGCATCACCGAACTCCAGGCCGCCCTGCTGATGGCCCGCACCGGCCAGGACGAACCGGCCCCGGTCAGCCTGGGTCGGTTCGCCGCGCTGCCCAAGCTGCCGGATCTGGTGCCCGCCGGCCCGACCGCGCCGCCTCCCGCCCCGCCGCGCCTGGCCGGCGTGGACGACGGCGCGCTCTGTGTCCGGGTCGGCGTCGACGGCGTGGTCCGCGACATCAGGGTCGGCGCGACCGTGCCGGACCTCTCGGCCGCCCCCCGCACCGCCGACGGCTCGGGCGGGGTGCGCGTGGACCAGGTGCTGGTCGAGCCGGGCCGGGGCGCGGTGGTCGAGTCGGTGGCCGCGCCGGGTGCGGACGGCGGTGCGGTCTCCGTGGTCACCGACCTGGGCCGCCGCTACGTGCTCGCCGACGGTGAGGTGCTCGGGATGCTCGGCTACCAGGGGGTCACCCCGGTCCGGCTCCCCGCCGGCCTGGTCAGCCTGGTCCCCGCCGGCAGCCCCCTCGACCCGGCCGCCGCCCGGGCGGTCGCCGCCCCGTCCTGACCGATTCCGCCCACCCCGGGCGATTCAGTCGGTCGGGCGGCGCAGCAGGCTGACCGCGAAGTCGGCGTCGTCCCGCCAGGGGCGCAGGTCCCAGGTGGCGAAGCGCTGGTCGAGGCGGAGGCCGGCGGCGGCCACGTCGGCGTCGAAGTGGTCGAGCCGGTAACCCCGGTCGAGACCGAAACCGACGAGCACCACCCCGTCGGGGCGCAGGTGGGCGGCGATCCGGGTCAGCACCGTCGGTTCGGTGCCGGCGGCGACGAAGGCCATCACGTTGCCGGCGACCACGGCGGCGTCGAAGGGTTCCCCCTCGCCGGAGCCGGCGAGATCCAACTCGGTGAGGTCGGCGACCAGCCAGCGGGGCCCGGGGTGGTCGGCGCGGGCCGCCTCGATCAGGGCAGGATCGGCGTCGACCCCGACCACCCGGTGCCCCCGCGCGGCGAGGGCGGCACCGACCCGGCCGGTGCCGCAGCCGGCGTCGAGGATCCGCGAACGGGGGGCCACCACCGCGTCGACCAGGCGGGCCTCACCGGCCAGGTCGGCACCCTCGGCGGCGAGCCGCCGGAACCGGTCGATGTACCACTGCGAGTGTTCGGGGCCGGTCTCGGTCGCCCACCGGGTCGGGTTGGTCATGTCGCCACGGTAACCGGCCGGCCGGGTGCCGCGCGGCGGGCACGGACAGCTCGGGTCCCGGCCCCCGACACCGGCGGCCCCGGTCGGAGGCCCGCGGGAGCCGCGCGGCGTCCGCCTGCCGCTGGTCCGTCACCCGCGGGTGACGCGGCTCAGGGCAGCTGGGCCACCGTGACGAACTCGTTGTAGGTGAAGACCTTGCCCATCGACCGGGGGAACGGGAAGGAGTACTGCTTGACCACCGTCATGCCGAGATCGCGGGCCGCCTGCGCCGCCTCGTCGAAGCCGACGAACCGGACATGGGTCGCGTCGCTGGCGTACCCCCGCTCCTGGGGGGTGATGAAGACGGCGGTGCCGCCGGACCGCAGGAACGGCAGGTAGCCGGAGATGACCTCCAGGGCCGCCTCGGCGGGCAGGTGCTCCAGCAGGTGGGCGGCGAGCAGCGCGTCGAACGCGCCGGGCCGGGCGTGCGGGGACTGGTGGAACTCCTCGATCGTGTACGCCTCCAGGCCGGCGGCCCGGGCGTGCGCCACCGACGTCGGGTTGTGGTCCACCCCGACCGCGCCCTCACCGAGGTTGGCCAGGTTGCGACCGAGGCCGCAGCCGACGTCGAGGGTGCGCCCCAGCTCGAGCCGCTGGAGGTTCCACCGGTAGGGCGCCTGCACGTCGAGCACCTGCTTCCAGCGCGCGCCACCGAGACGCTGCAGCCGTTGGGTGTAGTCCTCGCCCTCGGTGCCCGCCGCGGTGTCCTGCTCTGCTCGACTCATCGCCGGCCTCTCTGCCCGTCGCGCAACGTCGCCACCCGGCGCGCGTGCGGAGGCACCCGGCCGGCCGTCGGATGCCCACCCCGACGCGGGCACCCCGACAGATGCTACGGACCTGGGCGGCCATCGTCAGCCCCCGTGAGCGGCGGTTTGGCACCGGGTCTTACCAGGTGACGCTCGGTGTCGTGGGGCCTCACCCTGGGTGTGCGCCGCCCCTGCTCCGGCCGGCGGGTCGGGCGGCGGACGGCGCGAACGGCGTCGGTCGGGCGGGACGTCCGGCCCCTCGACCCTAGGATGGCGTGGGCCGGGCGGTCGTGGAAACCCACCTGACCTGCCGTTAAGGTGTCGTCCACGGTGGAAAATCGCCGGTTTGCAGGGGCTTTTGCCGCAAATTTACTTGCCGGTAGGCGCTTAGGCTGAAACTCCTTTTCGCGCTAGGGGGATGATCGGCCGAATTTCGCCGTCCGATCTTCAGGTGCCGATGGGCCCTTCGGTCCGACTCCGATCGATGATCTTTTCTCGGCCGCATCGAGCCCTATTCTGCTTCCATTGTGAAGTCCTGGGGGGGATCATGATCACAATCGACTGTTCCTGCGCGCCTGCCCACAGTGGAGCCGAGCTGGCCCGCTGACATGCCGCAACCGACGATCATCCAACAGTTCGCCGAGGTCGCGGCCACCCGTCCCGATCAGCCGGCGATCCTCGGCGAGACCCACGAGGTCAGCTACGCCGCCCTGGCCGCCACCGTCGGCGGGCACGCCACCGCGCTCACCACGGCCGGTGTCCGGCCCGGCGACCTGGTCGCCCTGCTCACCGGGCACGGCGTGGCCGCCGTCGCCGCGACCCTCGGCACCCTCGCCGCCGGTGGGGCGTACGTGCCGTTGGACCCCGGGTTCCCGGTCGACCGCCTCCGACGCCTGCTCGACGTCGCCGCCGACGTGCGGGTCGTCGCCTGCACCGCCGAGCACCGCGCGCTGGCCGACACGCTGTGCGCCGCACGCCCCGGCACCGGCGTGCTCGTCCTCGACGACAGCGCGACCGCGCCGCTGCGGCCCACCCCCGTCGACCCCGACAGCCCGGCGTACGTGCTGTTCACCTCGGGCTCCACCGGCACGCCCAAGGCCGTCGCCCAGACCCACCGCAACCTGCGGCACGTCGTCGACAACCAGATCGACACCCTGGCGATCGGCCCGACCGACCGGCTCAGCCTGCTCGCCTCGTTCAGCGTCGACGCGGCCATCCCCGACCTCTACCCGGCGTTGCTCACCGGGGCCGCCCTCGTCCCGGTCGACCTGCGCCGACACGGCCTGGCGTACGCCGTCGAGCGGCTCGCCCGGCACCGGGTGACCGTCTACCACTCCACCCCGACCGTCTACCGGTTCCTGCTCGACACCCTCGGCGACCGGCGGCTGGACACCGTGCGGGTGGTGCTGCTCGGCGGTGAACAGGCCACCCACGCCGACGCCACCCGGGGCCGCGACCGGTTCGCCCCGGACTGTGTCCTGGTCAACGGGTACGGCGCCACCGAGATGACCTTCGCCGCCCGGTACGCACTGCCGCTGGCCACCGCCGCCCCCGCCGCCACCGGCCCGCTGCCGATCGGCACGGCGCTGCCCGGCTACACACTGCGGCTGGCCGACTCCGGCGAGATCGTGGTGCGCAGCCGGCACCTCGCCCCCGGATACCTGGGCCAGTCGAGCGACCGGTTCGGTGTCGACCCCGACGGGATGCCCACGTACGCCACCGGTGACCTGGGGGCCCGGCTGCCCGACGGTGAGCTGGTCTGCCTCGGCCGGCTCGACCGCCAGGTCAAGGTACGCGGGTTCCGGGTCGAGCTGACCGAGGTCGAGGCGGTCCTCGCCGACCAGCCCGGCGTCGCCGCCGTCCGCGCCATCGCCCGGGGCGGCGAACTGCTCGCGTACGCCGTGCCGGCCGAGGGTGGTCTCGACCCGGTGGCCCTGCGCGCCGCCCTCGCCCGGCGGCTGCCGGAACACGCGCTGCCCCGCGCCGTGCTGGTGCTCGACGCGTTCCCACTCACCGTCACCGGCAAGATCGACGAGCGGGCGTTGCCCGACCCGACCCCCGAGGTCCCCGCCGGGCAGGAGCCCACCACCGCCACCGAGCGCACCGTGCACGACATCTGGTGCGCGGTGCTGGGCCGCAGCGCCATCGGGCGGCAGGAGAACTTCTTCGACGCCGGCGGGCAGTCGCTGCTGCTCGGCCAGGTCCAGCAGCGCATCGCCGAGCGGTTCGGGGTGACGCCGCCCATGGTGCGGCTGTTCGCCCACCCGACGATCGCCACGCAGGCCCGCCTCCTCGACGGGGACCACCCGGCCGTCGGTCCGCACCCGCCCGAGGCGGCGGTCCGCACCGCGGCGGCCCCCGCGCCGACCCTGCCCACCCCGGCCACCCCGCCGGTCGCCGCCCGCGAGTACACCGGCGACGAGATCGTGGTGGTGGGGCTCGCCGGCCGGTTCCCCGGCGCACCCGACGCGGCGACCTTCTGGTGGAACGTCTGCGCCGGCGTGGACTCGATGCACGACCACACCGACGCCGAACTGGACGCCCTCGGCATCGGGCCGAGACTGCGCGCCGACCCCCGGCACGTGCGGGCCGGCGGCCGGCTCGACGGGGTCACCGACTTCGACGCCGAGTTCTTCGCCATGGGCGACGAGGAGGCCGCCCGCACCGACCCCCAGCACCGGCTCTTCCTGGAGGCCGCGTGGGAGGCGCTGGAGGACGCCGGGCACGACCCGACCCGCTTCCCCGGCCTGGTGGGCGTCTATGCGGCGACCTCCGCCAACCGCTACTTCCTGTTCCACCTGATGGACAACCCGGCCGTGGTCGGCGACGTCGACCCGGACGACTGGGAGGCCCGGCTGATCGGCCGGCAGGCCACCGACCACCTGCCCGGCCAGGTCGCGTACCGGCTGGGGCTGACCGGGCCGGCGGTGGCGGTGCAGAGCGCCTGCTCCAGTTCGCTGGTCGCGGTCTGCCTCGCCGCCCAGAGCCTCGCCGACTACCAGTGCGACATCGCCCTCGCCGGTGGGGTCAGCGTCACCTGGCCCCGCTACCGGGCCACCCCCGGCGGGCTGGCCTCCCCGGACGGCCGCTGCCGCGCCTTCGACGAGGCCGCCGAGGGGTCCGGCTTCGGCTCCGGCGTCGGGGTGGTCGCGCTGCGCCGGCTCGCCGACGCCCAAGCCGACGGGGACCGCATCTACGCCGTCCTGCCCGGCTGGGCGGTCACCAACGACGGCCCCGACCGGGCCGGCTTCGCGGTGCCCGGCCCCGCCGGGCAGGCCGCCGCCGTCGCCAACGCCCTGGCCGCCGCCGAGGTCGCCCCCGGCGAGGTCCGCTTCATCGAAGCCCACGGCAGCGGTACGCCGCTGGGCGACGCCATCGAGGTCGCCGCCCTGCACGAGGTGTACGGCGGGGCGGCCCCCGCCGAGTCCTGCGCGCTCGGCTCGGTGAAGACCAACATCGGTCACCTCGACGCCGGGGCCGGCATCGCCGGTCTGATCAAGACGGTGCTCGCCGTCCAGCACGCGGTGATCCCGCCGAACCTGCACTTCACCCGACCCCACCCGGAGATCGACCTGGCCGGGGGCCCGTTCTACGTACCGACCAAGGCCCGGGACTGGCCGGATGCGCCGCGCCGGGTGGCCGGGGTCAGCTCGTTCGGCCTCGGCGGCACCAACGCGCACGTGGTGGTGGAACAGCCGCCCCCGGTCGTACCGGCCGAGCCGGCGGCACCCCGGTCCTGGCTGCTGCCGGTGTCGGCGCGTACCCCGCAGGCGCTGCGCGCGGCGTTGACCCGGCTGCGTACCCACCTGGCCGGCACCGGGCCGGAACTGTCCGAGGTGGCCGCCACCCTGGCGCTGGGCCGGCGTTCCTTCGGCCGGCGGGCCGCCGTCGTCGCCGCCGACCTGACCGAGGCGATCGCCGGGCTGGACGAACTGCTCACCACCGGCGTCACCGTGGCCGGTGCGCCCGGCGCACTGCGGGACCTGGCCGCCGGGTGGGTGGCCGGCCGGGACGTCGACTGGGCCGCGCTGCACCCGGAGGGCGTCGTGCGGCGCACCGGGCTGCCCGGCTACCCCTTCCAGCGCCGGCGGCACTGGATCGATCCACCGCAGAGAGGCGCACGGTGAACTGGTTCGTCTCGCCCGGAAGCCGACCCCTGGCACCGGTGCAGTTGTTCTGCCTGCCGTACGCCGGGGGCGGGGCCAGCGCCTTCCGCCGCTGGCCGGCGGAGATCGGCCCCGACGTCGAGGTGCTGGCCGTGCAGCTGCCCGGCCGGGAGAACCGGATCAGCGAGGACGCCGCCTTCACCGTCGCGGAGGTGGCCACCGCCGTCGCCGACCGGGCCGACCGCCCGTACGCGATCTACGGGCACTCGATGGGCGGCCGGCTCGGCTTCGAGGTGGTCCGGGAACTGCGCCGCACCGGCCGTGAGCTGCCGCTGCGCCTCTACGTCGGTGGTGCCCGCGCTCCGCACGTCACCGCCGCGAGTCTCTTCGACGGGCTGTCCCAGGTGGCCGACGACGAACTGCTGCGCCGGCTCGCCGACGGCGGCGGCCTGCCCGCCGGCCTGCTCGACCACCCGGAACTGGTGGAGCTGCTGCTGCCGTTGCTGCGCGCCGACTTCGGTCGGGTCGACAGTTACCGGTACGTCCCCGAGGCGCCGCTGCCGGTGCCGGTGGTGGCGTTCGGCGGCCGGGCCGACCGGGCGGTCAGCCGGGAGCACAGCGCCGGCTGGGCCGGGCACACCGCAGCCGGCTTCACCCTGCACGAACTCGACGGCGGGCACTTCTTCCTGCACGACCGGTTGCCCGACCTGCTCGGTCTGATCCGCGCCGACCTAACCGCCGCCCTCGGCTCCCCGCCGCCCACCACCCCCGGTGCCCCGCGCACCGAGACCGGCACCGACCGGGCCGCCTCGGTCGGTGCCGGCCGCGCCCCGGGGCCCGTCGCGTCGGTACCGGCACCCGGTACGGGTGGGACGGTCGACCACCGGGTGCCGCTGGGCGACACCGGCTGGTCGGTGTGGCGCGACGCGATCCTGCGCAGCACCGGCTTCCCGGCCGACGGCCTCGCCCTGTTCGCCGCCCCGGCCGCCGCCGCGCTCGCCGACGAGCTGCTGGCCACCGGCGGCGGCGTCGAACGCTTCGACAAGGAGTTCGACGAGGCCGTCCGCGCCGCCGGGCAGCGGTTCACCGAACTCGCCGCCGACCCGCTGGTGCGCGAGGCGGTGACCTGGCAGAACCGGGGCGCGCTGGTGGCCTTCGACGGTCTGGTCCGGGGCGGTCCCGACGCGCCGCGCAACGTGCGCCGCCGTGACCGGGAACGGGCCCTGCTCAAGTACTGGCAGCGGTACTGCGGCAAGAACGAGACGGTCGGCTTCTTCGGCCCCAGCTGCTGGGTGACCGTCGACCCGGCGCAGCCGGAGACCGCCCGGCTGCGGGTCGGCCCGGAACTGACCCGGCGACGGTGGGTCCGGTTCGAGTCGTGGGCGCTCGACGAGTACGCCGAGTGCATCGGCACCGAACTCGCCGTCCGGCGCTGGTGGCCGCCGGTGCTGGCCCCGCAGGTCGCGGTGCGCGACCGCACCGTGCTGCGCCCCGGACAACCACCGGTGGCGCTGTCCCCGGTGGAGGCCGCGCTGCTGGCCGCCGTTGACGGCCGCCGCCCCGCCCACGAGCTGGTCGCCGACCCGGCCATCGGGCTGCGCCGGCCCGAGGACGGCTACACCCTGCTCGACCGGCTCGTCGAACGGGAGCTGCTCACCTGGGACGCGGCCCTGCCGGTCAGCCCGGCCGCGGAGGAGGTGCTGCGCGCCCGGATCGACGCCGTCGGCGATCCGGCGGCCCGGTTGGCCGCCCGGTCAGGGCTGGACCGGCTGACCGCCGCCCGCGACGCCGTCGCCGCAGCCGCCGGTGACCCGCACCGCCTGGGCGACGCCCTCGACGCCCTCGACACCACCTTCACCGAGCTGACCGGGCGGTCGCCCCGGCGTCGGGAGGGCCGGATGTACGCCGGCCGCACCCTCTGCCACGAGGACACCGCCCGGGATCTCGACGTCACCCTCGGTGCCCCGTTCCTGGCCGACCTGGCCGCGCCGCTCGACGTGCTGCTGCGGGCCGCCCGCTGGATGGTGGCCGCCCTGGCGCAGGCGTACGACCGGGTGTTCCGTGAGCTGTACGACGAACTGCGCGGCGAGACCGGGGACGCCACCGTCTCCCTGGCCGACCTGTGGTACCTCGCCCAGGGACTGTTCTGGGGCACCGGCGACCGCCCGGTCGACGCGGTCGCCGCCGACTTCGCCGCCCGCTGGGCGGGACTGTTCGGCTTCGCCGGGCTGCCACCGGGTACCCGGGAGGTGCGCCTCGCCGCCGCCGATCTCGCCGACCGCGTCGACGAGGTCTTCCCGGCCGCCCCGGCGCACTGGTCCAAGGCCGTCCTACACAGCCCCGACCTGCAACTCTGCGCGTCCGACGCGGAGGCGTTGGCGCGCGGGGAGTACACCGTCGTGCTCGGCGAACTACACGCCGCGTGGGCGTCCTTCGACTGCGAGGTGTTCATCCCGGCCCACCCCGACCCACAACGGCTGCGGGACGCCCTCACCACGGACCTGGGCGGGCGTCGGCTGCGGCTGCTGTACCCCACCGACTGGCCACGGCGGACCAGCCGGACCGCCGAAGCCCTCGCCGGGCCCAGCGACCGGCAGTTGGCCTTCGCGGCGGCGCCCGGGGCCGACCCGGCCCGGGTGCTGCCCACGGTGGCGCTCACCGTGTCCGAACGGGACGGCCGGCTGGTCGCCACCGCCGCCGACGGCGAGAGCTGGCCGCTGACCGAGGTCTTCGGTGAACTGCTCAGCGCCCACGCGGTGGACGGGTTCAAGCTGGTCGCCGCCGCCCCGTACACCCCCCGGGTCACCATCGACCGGCTGGTGGTGGCCCGGCGGACCTGGCGTACCACGGTGGGGGAGAGCGGTCTGGCCGACGCCGCCGGGGAACGTGACCGGTTCCTCGCGGTGCGGGCCTGGCGACACCGCCTCGACCTGCCCGAGCAGGTCTACGTCAAGCTCGGCAGCGAGACCAAACCCTGCTACGCCGACCTGAGCAGCCCGGCCTTCGCGAACATGTTCTGCGCCATGGTGCGGGCCGCCCGGATGGGCGACGGCCCCGGGGTCTCCCTGACGGTCAGCGAGATGCTGCCCGGCCCGGACGACGCCTGGGTGCCCGACGCGGCCGGCCGCCGGTACCTCAGCGAACTGCGCCTGCACGTGGTCGACGACACCGCCCGGGACGACCGGTGAACCGGCACACCGTCCGCCCGGTGGGGCGTACCGCACCAGCAACCGTACGGGGAGCGACGTGACCGACATCCTGTCCATCAGTGCCGTCACCGGGGAAACACTGCCCTGGCCGGACGGGACGCTGGCCGAGCTGATCGCCGAACGGGCGGCCCGCTGCCCGGACGCGGTGGCGGTGCGCCAGTGGGACGACCGGCTCACCTACCGGGAGCTGGTCGGTCGGGCGGCGGGCCTGGCCGCCGCGCTGCGGGCCCGGGGGGTGGGCCGGCAGACCCGGGTGGGGATCTGCGCCCACCGCCGGCCCGACCTGGTGGTCGACGTGCTGGGCGTGCTGCTCGCCGGGGGCTGCTACGTGCCGTTGGAGCCCGGTGGCCCCCGGCAGCGGCTGCGGGAGATCGCCGCCGACGCCGGGGTGACGCTGGTGGTGGGGGACGCGGCGGCGGTCGAGTTCGCCGGCACCCCCGGCGTCGAGGTGGTCACCGCCACCGGCCCGGCCCCGTCGGCACCCTGCCCGGCGCGGGCCGGCGACCCGGCGTACGTGCTGTTCACCTCGGGTTCCACCGGCCGGCCCAAGGGGGTGCTGACCACCCACCGCAACGTGGTGGAGTTCGTCACCGGCTGCGCCGCGCTCAGCGCCGCCGACGCCGGGGTGCGCAGCCTCGGCATCGCCTCGCTCGGCTTCGACGCGGCCAGCATCGACCTGTTCGTCCCGCTGCTGCTCGGCGGCAGCGTGCAGCTGCTCGGCGTGGACGACCGCTCCGACCCGGACCGGCTGGCCCGGTTCATCGTCGCCCACGACGTGAACTGGGGTTTCATCACCCCGACCGTGCTGTCCATGCTGGACCCGGCCCGGGTGCCCGGCTGGCGGACGGTGCTGTGCGGCGGCGAGGCCGTCCCCGCCGAGCTGGCTGCCCGCTGGGCGCCGGGCCGACTGCTGCTCAACGGCTACGGCCCCACCGAGACCACCGTGCTGGCGGTCAGCGGTGAGCTGACCGCCGCCGACACCGACCCGGTGCCGATCGGGCTGCCCCTGCCCAACCACCGGGCGTACGTGGTGGACGACGCGCTGCGGGCGGTGCCGCCGGGGCAGACCGGTGAGCTGCTGATCGGCGGGCCGGGGCTGGCCGACGGCTACCTCAACCGGCCCGGCCTGACCGCCGACCGGTTCGTCCCCGACCCGTTCTCCGGGCTGCCCGGCGAGCGGCTCTACCGCACCGGCGACCTGGTCCGGCAGGCCGGGGACGGGCGGATCGTCTACCTCGGCCGGGCCGACCGGCAGGTCAAGATCCGGGGCCAGCGCATCGAGTTGGGCGAGGTGGAGGCCGTGCTCGCCGGGGTGCCCGGCGTCGACCGGGTGGCCGTGGAGGCGGTGCCCGGCCCGGCCGGGACCGAACTCGTCGCGTTCCTCACCCCGGCCACCGCGCCCGACGACGACACCGTCCGGGCGTACGCCGGGGGGCGGTTGACCGCCGCGATGCTGCCGGCGCGGCTGCTGCGCCGCGACGACCTGCCGGTCAGCGCCATCACCGGCAAGCTGGACCGGCCGGCGCTGCGGGCGCTGGCCGACGCCGCCCTGACCGTCGTCCCCGCCGACGGGCCGACCGACGAGCCGACCGACCCGGTCGAGCGGGTCGTGCGGCGGGTCTGGACCCGGCTGCTCGGCGCGGCACCCGCCCCGGACACCGACTTCCTCGCCGCCGGTGGCAACTCCGTCGCCGCGATGCGGCTGGTCGCGGCGTTGCGCGCCGAGCTGGGCCGGCACGTCGACACCCGGGACGTGCTGGCCGGGCGCACCCCGGCCGCGTTGGCCGCCCGGCTGAGGGCCGCCGCGCCCGCCGACGCCGACGGGCTGACCACCGGCAACCCGCCGACGTTGTCCCCGCCGCAGCGCCGACTGTGGTTCGTCGACCAGCTCGCCCCCTCCAGCGCCCCCTACAACATCGCGGTCGCGCACCGGTTGCGTGGTCCGCTGGACACGGTGGCGCTCGGGGCGGCGCTGCGGGCCGTGGCCACCCGGCACGACGTGCTGCGCTGGCGCATCCCGCAGAACGCCGGGGTGCCCTACGCGGTGTGCGAGGAACCGACCGACGTGGCGGTGCCGGTGGTCGACCTGACCGGTCGCGCCGACGCCGGGACCGAGCTGGCCGGGATGCTCGCCGCCGGCGCCGCGCACGCCTTCGACCTGGCCACCGGGCCGCCCTGGCAGGTGACCGTCTACCGGCTCGGCCCCGACGAGCACGTGCTGGCGATGACCATGCACCACGCGGTCTTCGACGGCTGGTCCGAGGCGGTCCTCTACGCCGACCTGGCCACCGGGTACGCGCAGGCCGTCGCCGGTGCGTCGCCGGCCCTGCCGCCGCTGTCCGCCTCGTACGCCGACTACGCGGTGTGGCGCGACGCGCGGGACCGCCGGCAGGGCCCCGCCGACCTCACCTGGTGGACGGAGCACCTGCGGGGCGTGCCGACCGTGCTGGACCTGCCCCGCGACCGCCCCCGCCCGGCGGTGCAGACGTACGCCGGGGCGGAGGCGGCGGTGACCCTGACCGCCACCGCCGACCGGGCGGTGCGGGATCTGGCCGAGCGGCGCGGCAGCACCGTCGCGGCGGTGCTGCTGGCCGGCTTCGCCGAGCTGCTGCGCCGGCTCACCGGCGGCGACGACCACGTGGTCGGGGCGATCGTCGCCGACCGCCGGCTGGCCGCCTTCGACGACGTGGTCGGCTTCTTCATCGACACCGTCCCGGTGCGGCTGCGCACCGGCCGGGCCGACGGCCCGGGCGCGACCGGCGGGGTGGGTTTCGGTGAACTGGTCGACCGGTGCGCCGCCGAGCTGCACGAGGCGACCGCCCACCCGGGCGCACCGCTGGAGAAGCTCGTCGAGACCCTCGGGGTGGGGCGGGACACCTCCCGGGCCCCGCTGGTGCAGGTGCTGTTCAACGTGCTCAACTTCGCCCCGCCCTGGCTGGCGCTGACCGGCCTGACCGGCGAGGTGGTCCCGGTGCCCAAGCCCGGCTCCCCGTTCGACGTCACCGTCTACGTGGTGCAGCGCGACGGCCGGTGCGGGGTGGACGTCGTCTACAACCCGGACCTGTTCGACGCCGACCGGATCGACGCGCTCCTGGCCGACCTGGTCGACCTGGTCGGCGCGCTCGCCACCGACCCGCACAGCCCGGCCGACACGGTCGCCGTGGCACTGCCCCGGCCCACCGTACGGGTGGCGGCGCTCGGCGCGATGACGGTGGCCGCCACCGCACCGGCCCCGGTCGCGCCGGTGCCGACCGGTCCGGACGAGCTGACCGAGACCGAGGAGCTGATCGCCGGCATCTGGCGGGAGGTGCTGGACCGCGACCGGGTCGGGGTCGCCGACAACTTCTTCGACATCGGCGGACACTCCCTGGCCCTGGCCGCGGTGCACGCCCGGCTGACCGCCGCGACCGGCCGGTCGATCACCATGCTCGACCTGTTCCGGCACCCCACCGTCCGGGCGCTCGCCGCCAGCCTCGACGGGGCCGCCGACCGACCCGAGCTGGCCCGCGCCGCGCTGCGCGCCGCCGCCCGGCGTGGCCGGACCCGTCGTACCCCACCGCCTCGCCGACCGCACCAGCCGTGACGCCGCATTCCTCCCCACCGCCTGCGGGCGGCACCTTGCGACAAAGGACTACCCCGATGCAGAACGAGATCGACACCGCGCCGCCCTCCGATGACGGCATCGAACCCATCGCCATCGTCGGGCTCGCCGCCCGGCTGCCGGGTGCCGCCGACGTCGGCGAGTTCTGGCGCAACCTGGTCGACGGCGTCGAGTCGGTCACCGAGCTGAGCCGCGACGAGCAGCTCGCCCGGGGCGCGAGCACCGACGAGGTCGACGACCCGGGCTGGGTGAACCGGGCCCCGCTGATCGACGGGTACGACACCTTCGACGCCGGGCTGTTCGGGATGACCAGCCGCGAGGCGGAGGTGACCGACCCGCAGCACCGGCTGTTCCTGGAGAGCTGCTACACCGCGTTGCAGGACGCCGGCTACGACCCGGCCCGCTACCCCGGGGCGGTCGGCGTGTACGCCGGCACCGGCGGCAACACCTACCTGCACCGGTACGTGCTGCGCAACAAGCGGGTCGGCGGCAACCCGCACGGGGCGGTCTCGCTGGCCACCGGCAACTCGCCCAACTACGTGGCGACCAACGTGTCGTACCGGTTGGACCTGCGGGGGCCGAGCCTGACCGTGCACACCGCCTGCTCCACCTCGCTGGTCGCCTTCCACCTGGCCTGCGAGGCGCTGCGCAACCACGAGTGCGACATGGCGTTGGCCGGTGGCGTCAACGTGGAGCTGCCGCACGTCGGCTACCTGGGTATGGACGGTTTCACCTCGCCCGACGGCCGGTGCCGCCCGTTCGACGCCGGGGCCAACGGCACGGTCTGGGGCAGCGGTGTCGGGGTGACCCTGCTCAAGCGGCTCTCCGACGCGATCGCCGACGGCGACGCGATCCGCGCGGTGGTGCTGGGCAACGCCATCAACAACGACGGCGCCGGGAAGGTCGGCTTCACCGCCCCCAGCGTCGACGGGCAGGTCGAGGCGATCGCCCAGGCGGTCGGGATGGCCGGGATCGACCCGCGCACCATCAGCTACGTCGAGGCGCACGGCACCGGCACCGCGCTGGGGGACCCGATCGAGGTGGCCGCGCTGTCGGCGGTGTTCACCCGGGACACCGACGAGCGGGGCTGGTGCGGCATCGGCTCGGTCAAGTCCAACATCGGGCACCTCAGCCAGCCGTCCGGCATCGTCAGCGTGATCAAGACGGTGTTGGCGATGGAACACGGGCTGATCCCGCCGACGATCAACTACGAGACGCCCAACCCGGGCATCGACTTCGCCGACACCCCGTTCTACGTGGCGAACACCCTGACCAAGTGGGACACCGACGGCGGGCCACGGCGGGCCGGGGTCAGCTCGTTCGGCATCGGTGGCACCAACGCGCACGTGGTGCTCGAGGAGGCGCCGGCGGCGTACCGGACGGACCGGCGGGTCCGGCCGGCGCAGCTGCTGCACGTGTCGGCGAAGACGGCGTCGGCCCTGGACACCGCCGTGGCGCGGCTCGCCGACCACCTGGCGGCGACCACCGACGGCGGGCCGGAGCTGCTGGCCGACGTGGCGCACACGCTGCGGGTGGGCCGGCAGGAGTACCCGCACCGGGTGGCCGTGGTCGCCACCGACCTGCCCGAGGCGGTGACCGCGCTGCGTACCCCGCGCCGCCGCCAGTCCGGGGTGGTCGACGGTGCCGCGCCCCGCACCGCGTTCCTCTTCTCCGGGCAGGGTGCCCAGTACGCCGGGATGGGCGCGCAGCTCTACGCCGAGGAGCCGGCCTTCGCCGCCACCGTCGACGAGTGTGCCGCCCTGCTCCACCCGGAGCTGGGCCTGGACGTGCGGGAGCTGATCCTGGGCCGCGACCCGCAGGCGGCGGAGAAGCTCACCGAGACCCGTTACACCCAGCCGGCCCTGTTCGTCGTCGAGTACGCCTTGGCGCTGCTCTGGCAGCGGGCCGGGGTCCGCCCGGCGGCGATGATCGGCCACTCGATCGGCGAGTACGTCGCCGCCACCGTCGCCGGGGTGCTGAGCCTGCCCGACGCGCTGCGGGTGGTCGCCGCCCGGGGTCGGCTGATGCAGTCGATGCCGGCCGGGGCGATGCTGGCCGTCTCGCTCGACGAGGCGCAGGTCGCCGCCCGGCTGCCCGAGGGGCTGGCCATCGCCACCGTCAACGGCCCCGGCACCTGTGTGGTGGCCGGCGAGAGCACCGCCGTCGCCGCGTTCGCCGACAGCCTCGGCGGCAAGAACAAGAGCAAGCAGCTGCGCACCTCGCACGCGTTCCACTCGCCGATGATGGACCCCATCCTGGCGGAGTTCACCGCGTTGATGGCGACGGTGCCGCTGCGCGCGCCGGCCATCCCGTTCCTGTCCAATGTGACGGGCACCTGGATCACCGCCGAGCAGGCCACCGACCCGGCGTACTGGGCGGCGCACCTGCGTCAGCCGGTGCGCTTCGGCGACTGCGTGGCGACCCTGCTCGGGGCGGGCACCTGGGCGCTGCTGGAGTGCGGGCCGGGCCGGCAACTGGCCAACCTGGCCCGGATGCAGGTCGCCAAGGGTTCCCCGCAGCAGCGGGCGTTGACCCCGCTGGGCAGCCTGCCCGGCCCCGGTGAGCCGGCCGGTGACCTGGCCGCCCTGCTCACCAGCGCCGCCGCGCTGTGGTGCGCCGGGGTCGGGGTGCGCCTCGACGCCGACCCGGCCGCCCGGCGGGTGCCGCTGCCGACGTACCCGTTCGAGCGCCGGCGTTACTGGGTCGACCCGGACCCGGTGGTGGCGGTGGCCGACGTGCCGGCGGAGACCGGTCCGCGTGCGCTGCCGCAGTGGTTCGCGGTGCCGGTGTGGCGGCAGGCCGCCGCCGACCCGGCGACCGTGCCGGCGGGCCGCTGCCTGGTGTTCGCCGCCGGTCCGCGCGCCGACGCCCTGGTCGCCGCGTTGCGGACCGCCGGTGACGACCCGGTCGTGGTACGCCCCGGCGCGGCGTTCGCGGCGTCCGACGACGGGTACCGGCTGCGCCCCGGCCACCGCGAGGACCACGACGCGCTGGTCGCGGCGTTGACCGCAGGCGGGGTGCCGGACCGGTTGGTGCACGCCTTCGCCCTGGACGGCCCGCCGGCCGGGCTCGACGCGACGGCCGCCTGGGACGCCCAGCAGCGTGGCTTCTTCGACGCCCTGCACCTGGTGCAGGCGCTCGCCGGGGCGGGGGCGACCGCCGGGGAGCAGCCGCTCACCCTCGACCTGGTCACCGCGGGCGTCGGCGACGTCACCGGTGCCGACCTGGTCCGGCCCGAGCACGCCACCCTCGCCGGTCTGGCCCGGGTGCTGCCGGCCGAACTGCCCGGCCTGGCCGTACGCCTGGTCGACGCCGACCCGGCCGACGCCGGGGTCGAGACGCTCGCCGCCGAACTGCGCCGCCCGGTGGACCCGCAGCGGGCGGAGCTGACGTTGCGCGGCACCCGCCGCTGGGTGACCGGATACGAGCAGGTCACCGTGGCCGCCGAGGGCGAGCCGGGGGCGCTGCGCGACGGCGGCCGGTACCTGGTCACCGGTGGCCTGGGTGGCATCGGCGTCACCCTCGCCGGGGACTTCGCCCGGCGGGCCGGGGTGAAGCTGGTGCTGCTGGCCCGGTCCGGGCTGCCGCCGCGTGAGCGGTGGGACGACCACCTGGCGGTGCACGGCGGCGCGGACCGGGCCGGCCGGGCCATCGCGGCGATCCGCCGGATGGAGGCGGCCGGCGCGACGGTACGGGTGCTCGCCGCCGACGTCACCGACCCGGCCGACCTGCGTCGGGTCCGGGCCACCGTGGAGGCCGAGTTCGGTGGGCTGGACGGCATCGTGCACGCCGCCGGCCTGCCCGGCGGCGGCATGGCCGAGGTGAAGGAGCGGGCCGAGGCGGAGCGGGTGCTCGCCCCTAAGCTCACCGGCACCCTCGCCCTGGCCGAGGTCTTCGGTGACCTGCCGCTGGACTTCGTGGCGCTGTGCTCCTCGATCACCTCGGTGATCGGCGGCTTCGGCCAGGTCGACTACTGCGCGGCGAACGCCTTCCTCGACGCGTTCGCCCGCTCCGGCGTCGGTTTCCGGGCCCCCGTGCTGTCGCAGAACTGGGGTGGCTGGGCGGAGGTCGGCATGGCGGTGGAGACCGCCGCGCCGGCCGCGTTCCGGGCCGCCGGCCGGGACACCGTCACCACGCCGGTGGACCACCCGGTGCTCACCACGAAGGTGGCCGGCCCGGAGTCGACGGTGCTGCACGGGCTGGTCTCCGCCGGCACCCACTGGCTGCTCGACGAGCACCGCATCGGCGGGGTGCCGGTGGTGCCCGGCACCGCCCACCTGGAGTCGGTGCGGGCGGCGGTGGCCGCCGGGGTGCCCACCCCCGCGCCGCAGGCCGTGGTGGAGCTGCGCGACGTGGTGTTCCTGGAGCCGTTCGCGGTGCCCGAGGGCACCGTCGCGCAGTACCGGGTCGAGCTGACCCCGGCCGAGGAGGGCGTCGACTTCGCCGTCCGCAGCCTCGCCGCCGGCCAGCTCCGCACCCATGTGCGCGGGTCGGCGGGCTGGGTCGTCGAGGCCGCCCCGGCGGCCCGGGTGCCGGTGGTCGACGGCCGACGGGTCGACGACGACGCCTCGTTCGGTCGGGGCCGTACCAGCATGCTGACCTTCGGCCCGCGCTGGGCGTCGCTTGCCGAGCACCGCCTCGGCGACGGCGAGGAACTGGCCCGGATCGAGGCCCCGGAGCCGGTCCGGGCCGACCTGCCGGCGTGGGGGCTGCACCCGGCGCTGCTGGACGTGGCCACCGCGTTCGGCCGGGGCCAGGGCGACGGCACCTACCTGCCGCTGTCGTACGGGCGGATCGTGGTGCGCGGGCCGCTGCCGGCGGTGTTCCACAGCCACCTGCGGCACCGGGCCAGCGCCACCGACGAGGTGGTCGCCGCCGACCTGTCGCTGACCGACACCGAGGGCCGGGAACTCGTCGCGATCGGCGACTTCGTGCTGCGCCGCGTCGACCAGGGCGCGGTCACCGGCGGGTTGACCGGCACCGCCGACGCGGGCCCGGTCGAGCCGGCGGCCGGGGCGCTCACCGAGGACATCCGCCCGGTCGACGGCGCGGAGGCGTTCCGGCGCAGCCTCACCGCCGGTCTCGGCGCGCAGGTGGTGATCGCCACCCGCCCGGTCGAGGAGATCCGGCGGCGGGCCTCCCGGGTCACCACGGACAGCCTGGAGCAGGACCCGGAGCCGTCGGCCACCGCTCCGGCGGCGACCGGGGGCGGCTCGGCGGCCCCGCGTACCGAACTGGAGATCACCATCGCCGGGGTGTGGCGGGACGGGCTGGGGGTGGCCGAGGTCGGGGTGGACGACGACTTCTTCGCCCTCGGCGGCAACTCGCTGGTCGCGGTGCAGCTGATCGCCGCGATGCGCAAGGCGACCGGGGTCCGGCTGCCGATGCGCAGCCTCTTCGAGACCCCCACCGTGGCCGGCCTGGCCGAGCGCATCGCCCAGCTGCGGGCCGCCGCCGCCGACGAACCGGCCGCGCCGGCCACCATCCCCGCCATCCCGCGGCTACCCCGCGCCTGACGTCGAGAAACAGGAGACCACGCCATGAGCGACACGATCGCCACGCTGCCGGTGGTCGTCGAGAACGACGGCACACCCCTGACCGAGCTGATCGGCCGACGCCGGGCCGAGCTGCGCGCCGACCTCGTCGCGCACGGCGGGCTGCTGTTCCGCGGCTTCGACGTGGGCGGGGTGGACGGCTTCGACGCGGTGGTGCGGGCGTTCTCCGGCGAGCCGCTGACCTACACCGAGCGGTCCTCGCCCCGGCACGCCATCAAGGGGAAGGTCTACACCTCGACCGACTACCCGCCGGACGAGGAGATCTTCCTGCACAACGAGAACTCCTACCAGGCGCGTTGGCCGCTGACGCTGTTCTTCTACTGCCTGACCGCGCCGCAGACCCTCGGCGCGACCCCGCTGGCCGACGTGCGCCGGGTGTACGCCGAGATCGACCCGGCGGTACGCGAGGAGTTCGTCAGTCGGCGCTGGCTGCTGGTGCGTAACTTCCACGCCGACTTCGGTACCCGCTGGCAGGACGTCTTCGGCACCGACGACCGGGCGCAGGTGCAGGCGTACGCGGCGGCGAACCGGATCGAGCTGGAGTGGGTGGGCAAGGACGGGCTGCGGACCCGGGCGGTACGGGACGTGGTGCACCACCGGCCCGGCTCGGACACCCCGCGGTGGTTCAACCACGCCACCTTCTTCCACCTGAGCACCCTGCCGAAGGACTACCAGGAGGGGCTGCTGGCGATGTTCGGCCCCGAGGGGCTGCCGGCGAACACCTACTACGGCGACGGCGGCGAGATCCCCGCCGACGTGCTGGACCACCTGCGGGCCGCGTACCGGGCGGCCAGCGTCCGCTTCGACTACCAGCGCGACGACGTGCTGGTGGTCGACAACATGACCGCCGCGCACGGGCGGGAGCCGTTCACCGGCCCCCGCAAGATCGCCGTCGCGATGGCCGAACCGCACACCCCCGACACCGTTGGAGCGAACTGATGGCCGACACCCGATTCCTGGTCGTGCGCAACGACGAGGAGCAGTACTCGATCTGGGCGGCCGACCGCGACCTGCCCGCCGGGTGGCACGACGCGGGCTTCGCCGGCAGCCGCGAGGAATGCCTGGCCCACGTCGACGAGGTCTGGACCGACATGCGTCCGCGTTCGGTACGGGAGCAGACGGCATGACCCGCGAGTGGACCTTCCCCGCCTCGTTCGCCCAGGAGCGGGTCTGGATCGCCAACCAGCTCGACCCGGCGTCGCCGGTCTACAACGTCTCGATGCCGTGCCGGTTCCCGGCGGGGCTGGACGTCGACGCGGTGACCGGCGTGTTCGACCAGGTCGTCGCCCGGCACGAGGCGCTGCGGACCTACCTGCGGGTCGACGACGGCAACCTGGTGCAGGTGGTGCGGGAGCACCAGCCGACCCGGCTGCCCACCGACGACCTGCGGGAACTGCCCGAGGAGGAACGCGCGCAACGCTACGCGGCGCTCTGCGTCGAGCTGGCCCGCACGCCGATCCCGCTGGACGCGCCGCCGCTGTGGCGGGCCCGGTTGGTCCGTCTCGGTGAGGCGTGGACGCTGCTGCTGGTGGTGCACCACGCGGTCTTCGACAGCCACTCGGCGGTGCTGTTCGACGCCGAGATCGCCGCGTTCGCGCAGGCCGCGTCGACCGGTGCGCCGGCCGCCGTGCCGGAGCTGCCCATCCAGTACGCCGACTTCGCGGCCTGGCAGCGCGACCAGCTCACCGGCGCGGAACTGGCGCGGCAGCTCGCCTTCTGGACCGGTCACCTGGCCGGGGCACCGGCGGTCACCGGCCTGCCGCTGGACCGGCCCCGCCCGGCACAGCTCGGCTTCGCCGGGGACGAGGTGCGTTTCGACCTGCCCGACGGGCTGCTCGACCGGGTCGGCCGGCTGGCCGGCGGATCGGCGGCCACCCCGTACATGGTGCTGCTGGCGGGTTTCGCGGCGCTGCTGTCGCGGATCTCCGGCGACACCGACGTGGTGGTCGGGGTCTCCACCGCGGGCCGCGACACCGCCGAGTTGACCTCGCTGATCGGCATGTTCGTCAACCCGGTGGCGTTGCGCTGCGACGTGGGCGGTGACCCGTCCTTCGTCGACCTGCTGGGGCGGGTCCGCGACGCGATGGTCGACGCCCTCGACCACGGGCAGACCCCGTTCCAGCGGATCGTCGAGGCGGTCGCCCCGGAGCGGGACCCGTCGGTGCAGCCGGTCTTCCAGACCGCGCTGAACTTCATCCCCGGTTCCGGGCTGGACCTGGTGCAGCTGGGCACCACCAAGGACGACCTGGCCTTCGACATCACCACCGGGGAGAGCCGGCTGGTCTACCGCACCGACCTGTTCGACCGGTCCACCGCCGAGACGGTCGTGGCCCGTTACGTCCGGCTGCTCGACGCGGCGGTCACCGACCCGCAGCAGCCGGTGTCCGCGCTGCCGCTGCTCGCCGACGCGGAACGCGACCTGGTGCTCGGCGACTGGGCGGGGACCGGGGTGGCCGGTGCGTCGTCCACCGTGGTCGACGAGGTGCAGCGGCAGGTGGCGGCCACCCCGGACGCCACCGCGCTGGTCTGCGACGACGTCAGCCTCACCTACGCCCGGCTCAACGCCGCCGCGAACCGGCTGGCCCGGGTGCTGGTGGGCCGGGGCGTCGGCCCGGAGACCCGGGTGGCGCTGGCCCTGCCGCGCGGCCCGCAGTTGCTGGTGGCGATCCTCGCCGTACTCAAGGCCGGGGGCGCGTACGTGCCGGTGGACACCGGTTACCCGGCGGGCCGGATCGGTTACCTGCTCACCGACGCCGCACCCGCGCTGGTGCTGGCCGTGGCGGAGACCGCCCCCCTGGTGCCGGCGGACGCGCTGCTGCTCGACGGGGTGCTCGACGTCGACCCGACCCCCGTCGACGCCGGTGTGGCCGGTGCCGACCCGGCCCGGGGCGAGGCCGACCTCACCGACACCGACCTCACCGACACCGACCGGGTCGCGCCCTTGCGCCCGGAGCACCCCGGTTACGTGCTCTACACCTCCGGTTCGACCGGCCGGCCCAAGGGTGTGGTGGTGGAGCACCGGGCGATCACGGCCTACCTGGCCTGGGCCCGGGACACCTACCCGGGGCTGTCCGGCACCGCGCTGCTGCACTCGCCGGTCTCGTTCGACCTGACGGTGACGGGGCTGCTCGGCCCGCTCACCGCCGGGGGCACCGTCCGGCTGGCCGGGATCGACTCCCCGGCGGCCCGGACGGGTGGGCGGCCGACGTTCCTCAAGGTCACCCCGAGCCACCTGCCGCTGCTGGAGGAGGCGCTGTCGCCCACCACCGACCTGGTGATCGGCGGTGAGGCGCTCACCGGTGAGCAGCTCGCCGACTGGCGGGCCACGCACCCGGACGTGGCGGTGGTCAACGAGTACGGCCCCACCGAGGCGACCGTCGGCTGTGTCGCCGCCCGGCTCGCCCCCGGGCAGCCGGTGCCCGCCGGCCCGGTGTCGATCGGCCGGCCCACCGCCACCAGCCGGGTGTACCTGCTCGACGCCGCGGGGCAGCCGGTCCCGCCGGGGGTGGTCGGTGAGCTGTACGTCGCCGGTGACCAGCTCGCCCGGGGCTACCTGGGCCGGCCCGGCCTGACCGCCGAACGGTTCCTGCCCTGCCCGTACGGCCCGCCGGGGCAGCGGATGTACCGCACCGGTGACCTGGCCCGGTGGCGGGCCGACGGCACCCTCGACTACCTGGGCCGCCGCGACGACCAGGTGAAGGTGCGCGGGATGCGCATCGAGCTGGGCGAGATCGAGGCGGCGATGCGGGAGCACCCGGAGGTCCGGGAGGCGGCGGTGGCCGTGCGCACCGACTCGGGGGAGCCGACCCTGGTCGGTTACCACGTCGGCACCGCCGAGGAGGCGCACCTCGCCGCCGAGCTGGCCCGGGAGTTGCCGGCGCACCTGGTGCCGGCCGCGTTCGTCCGGCTCGACGCGTTGCCGTTGACCCCGAACGGCAAGCTGGACCGGGCGGCGCTGCCCGCCCCGCCGGAGTCCTTGGCCGGCGACGGCTACGTGCCGCCGCGCACCGACGCCGAGACCCTGGTCGCCGAGGTGTACGCCGACATCCTCCAGGTGGAGAAGGTCGGCGCGCTCGACGACTTCTTCGCCCTCGGCGGCAACTCGCTGCGCGGCATGCGGGCGATGGCCCGGATCCGGGCCGAGGTGGACGTCGACCTGCCGATGCGGGCGCTGTTCGGCAGCCCCGTGGTGGCCGACCTGGCCGCCCAGATCGAGGCGCAGATCGCCGCCGAACTGGACGACCTTTCCGAGACCGAGGTCGCCGCGCTGTTGGCGGCGGATAAGGACACTTCCGCATGACGGACCTGAAGGATTCCCGGGACGCCGCCCGGGCGGCACTGATCGCCCAACGGTTACGCCGACGGCAGGCCACCCCCGCCGCCCGCGTCACGCCGCGCCCCGAGGGTGTCGAGGTGCCGCTGTCGTACGCCCAGGAGCGGGTCTGGTTCATGGACCAGCTCGCTCCGGGCGAGGCGGCGTACCACATCGCGGTGCCGTTGCGGGTGCGTGGCCCGCTCGACGTCACGGCGCTGCGCGCCGCCCTCGCCGCGCTGACCGCCCGGCACGAGTCGCTGCGCAGCCGGTTCCCCGCCGACGCCGACGGCAAGCCGACCGTGGTGGTCGCCGACACCGTCGAGGTGCCGTTGACGGTGGTCGACGCCCCCGACGAGCGGGCCGCGCGGGAGCTGGTGGAGGCGGCCTCGCTCGCGCCGTTCGACCTGGCGGCCGGGCCGCTGCTGCGGGCGCTGCTGATCCGACTGGCCGCCGACGACCACGTGCTGTTCCTCAGCAAGCACCACATCGTCGGTGACGGCTGGTCGGTCGACGTGCTGCTGCGCGACCTGATCACCGCCTACCGGGGCGGTGAGCTGCCCACCCTGCCGGTGCAGTACGGCGACTTCGCCGTCTGGGAGGCGCAGGAGCTGGCCGGCCCGGCGGCCCGGTCGCACCTGGACTGGTGGAAGTCCCGGCTGGCCGGGATCACCCCGCTGGAGCTGCCGCTGGACCGGCCCCGCCCGGCCACCCAGACCTACCGGGGCGACTTCGTCGAGTTCCGGCTGACCCCGGCGGAGACCGAGCGGCTGACCACCCTCACCCGGGCGGCCGGCGGCACCCTGTTCATGACGCTGCTCGCCGCCTACCAGGTCTTCCTGGCCCGGCACGCCGGCCAGGAGGACTTCGCGGTCGGCGCGTCGGTGGCCGGCCGGTCCGCCCCGGAGCTGGAGGACCTCGTCGGCATGTTCATCAACATGCTGCCGTTGCGGGCCGAGTTGGGCGGTGACCCGACCTTCTCCGAGCTGCTGGAACGCACCCGGCGCAGCGTGCTCGACGGTTTCGAGCACGCCGAGGTGCCGTTCGCGCGGGTGGTCCACGAGCTGGGCCTGCCCCGCGACGTCAGCCGGTCACCGGTGTTCCAGGCCATGTTCGTGTTGCAGAACTACGAGATGGGCCGGTTCACCGAGGTCTCCGACGCCACCGACGTGACGTTCGACTGGACCCCGATGGAGCTGCGGGCCACCCGGTTCGACTTCGAGCTGCACGCCGTGGAGACCGTCAACGGGCTCTGGGGCAAGCTGGTCTTCAACACCGACCTGTTCGACCGGGCCACCGTGGACCGGATGGCCGACCGCTGGGGCGCCCTGTTGCGCGCGGTGGCGGCCACCCCGGACGTGCCGGTCTCGGCGTTGGACCTGCTCCCCGCCGACGAGCGGGCGTTGCTGGCGTCCTGGAACGACACCACCGCCGGCTTCCCGGCCGCCGAGACGCTGCACGGCCCGATCGAGGCGGCAGCGGCGGCGACCCCGGACGCGGTGGCCGTCACCATCGAGGGTGTCTCGACGACGTACGCGCAGCTCAACGCCGCGGCGAACCGGGTGGCGCACCGGCTGCGGGCGGCCGGCGTCGGCCCGGAGACCCTGGTCGGGGTCTGCGCGGAACGCTCCGTGGAGCTGGTCGCCGGCCTGCTCGGGGTGCTCAAGGCCGGTGGGGCGTACCTGCCGCTGGACCCGGAGTACCCGGCCGACCGGTTGGCCTTCATGCTGACCGACGCCGCCGCGCCGGTGGTGCTGGTGCAGGAGCAGCTGCGCGACGTGCTGCCCACCGTCGAAGCGACGGTGCTGGCCCTGGACGACCCGACCCTCTGGGCCGACCAGCCGCAGACCGACCCGGCCCCGCTGGCCGGCCCGGAACACCTGGCGTACGTGATCTACACGTCGGGGTCGACGGGTCGCCCGAAGGGGGTGCCGAACACCCACCGGGGCATCGTCAACCGGCTCGACTGGATGCAGAAGACCTACCGGCTCGACGCCGACGACGCGGTGTTGCAGAAGACCCCGGCCAGCTTCGACGTGTCGGTGTGGGAGTTCTTCTGGCCGCTGCGGACCGGGGCCCGGCTGGTGCTGGCCAAGCCCGGCGGTCACAAGGACGCCGGTTACCTGCGTGACGTGCTGGTGGCCGAGCGGGTCACCACCGCCCACTTCGTCCCGTCGATGCTGACGGTGTTCCTGGCCGAGGAGGGGGTGGAGGCGGCCACCGCGCTGCGGCGGGTGATCTGCTCCGGTGAGGAGCTGCCGCTGGCCTCGGCGGTCGACTTCACCGCCCGGTTGCCGCACTGCGCACTGCACAACCTGTACGGCCCGACCGAGGCGGCGATCGACGTCAGCGCCTGGCACTGCGACTCGGCGCTGCTGGCCGGGTTGACCGGTGTGCCGATCGGTGGGCCCATCGCCAACCTGCGGCTGCACGTGCTCGACCCGGCCGGTCGGGAGTGCCCGGTCGGGGTGGCCGGTGAGCTGCACATCGGCGGGGTGGGGCTGGCCCGTGGTTACCACCTGCGGCCGGCGCTGACCGCCGAACGTTTCGTGCCGGACCCGTTCTCCGGTGAGCCGGGCGCCCGGCTGTACCGCACCGGTGACCTGGCCCGCTGGGTGCCCGACCCGGCGGGGCCGACGACCGGGGCCGAACCGGCCGGGGTGATCGAGTTCCTGGGCCGCATCGACCACCAGGTCAAGCTGCGCGGTCTGCGCATCGAGCTGGGCGAGATCGAGAGCGCCCTGCGCGAGCAGGCCGGGGTGGCCGAGGCGGCGGTGATCGTCCGCGAGGACAGCCCGGGCGACAAGCGGCTCACCGCCTACCTGGTGGGCGGGGCCGAGCACGCCGCGCTGAAGTCGGCGCTGAAGGAGACGCTGCCGGAGTACATGGTGCCGGCCGCGTTCGTCACCCTGGACGCGTTGCCGCTGACCCCGAACGGCAAGCTCGACCGCAAGGCGTTGCCCGCGCCGGTGGTCACCCGCGAGGCGTCGGTGGCCCTGGTCGAGCCGCGCGACGACACCGAACGGCTGCTCGCCGGGATCTGGTCGGAGGTGCTGGGCGTGCCGACGCTCGGCATCGACGACGACTTCTTCGACCTGGGCGGGCACTCGATGCTCGCCACCCAGGTGGTGGCGAAGATCCGCCGGGCCGAGCACGGCGGCCGGGCGGTCGGCGTGATGGACCTGTTCCAGCAGCGCACCATCCGGGAACTGGCCGCGTTCATGACCGGTGACGCCGAGGCGGCCGGCCCGCGTCGGCTGCTCTACGAGCTGACCAAGCCGATCCCGGCCGGCAGGCGGGTGCTCAGCTACGTCTGCGTCCCGTACGGCGGCGGCAGCGCCATCGTCTACCAGCCGCTGGCCGACGCGTTGCCCGCCGGGCACGCCCTGTGGTCGCTGGCCATCCCCGGCCACGACGTCGGGTTGACCGAGGACGCCCTACCGTTCGACGAGCTGACCAGCCGGGTGGCCGCCGAGATCGTGGAGCGGATCGACGGTCCGTTGGCCCTCTACGGTCACTGCGGGGTGGGCAGCGCCATCGTCGCCGAGGTGGCCCGCAAGGTGGAGGCCGCCGGCCGGGAGCTGGAGGTGGTCTACATCGGGGCGATGTTCCCGTTCGCCCGCCCGAAGGGCGCCTTCGCGGCGTTGCGCAACCGGCTGGAGCAGCTCAGCAGCAACCGGCACTACGCGAGCTGGCTCAAGAGCATGGGGGTGGACACCGACGAGCTGGAGCCGGAGCAGGCCGACCGGATCATCAGCAACATGCGGGCCGACTCCCGCGCGTCGGAGGAGTACTTCACCGGGCTGCTCGACCGGGGCGCGGAGAAGCTGCGTGCGCCGATCGTCTCGGTGGTCGGCTCCGAGGACCCGGTGACCGACTACCACGCCGAGCGGTACGCGGAGTGGCAGTTCCTCAGCGACACCCTCGGTCTGGTGGTGCTCGACCAGGCCGGCCACTTCTTCCTCAAGTACCGGGCCGACGAGCTGGCCGAGATCGTCACCCAGGTGCACCCGGCGGTGCGGGCCGGGGACGTGACGGCGCTCGGCCCGGCGGCCCGGGGTGAGGACGCCGGCTGGGTGGTCGCCGACCACCAGCGTGTCGGCGACGCCGACGGGCCCGCCCCGGCGGTGGTGAAGCCCAGCATGGCCCGGTTCGTCGCGGTCACCGCCGGGCAGCTGGTCTCCACCACCGGTTCGGCGTTGACCGCGTTCGCCCTGCCGATCTGGTTGTTCACCCGGACCGGCTCGGTGGCCGACCTGGGTCTGTTGTGGGCGTTGGCGCTGATCTGCGGGGTGCTGATGCTGCCGGTGGCCGGCGCGCTCACCGACCGGATCAGCCGGCGACGGATCATGATGATCGCCAGCTGCGTCTCCGGCACCATCCAGCTGGTGCTGGCCGCCCTGCTCTGGACCGACAACCTCGCCCTGTGGCACATCTACGGGCTGGTGGCGTTGAGTCAGGTGGCCGGGTCGTTCCAACGGATCGCCTTCCAGTCGGCGGTGCCGCAGCTGGTGCCGAAGCGCTACCTGGGGCACGCGATGGGCATCACCCAGCTCTCCAGCGGTTTCGCGATGCTGCTGATGCCGGTCTTCGCGGCCGGCCTGCTCGCCGCGATCGGCCTCAAGGGCATCCTGCTGATCGACGTGGCGAGCTACCTGGTGGCGGTGCTGACGCTGGCCGTGGTCCGCTTCCCCGACCTGCTCGGCTGGCGGCCCCGGGAGCGGCTGCTGGTGGCGATCGCCAACGGTCTGCGCTACTCGTGGCGGCACAAGGGTTTCCGGCTGATGCTCGGCTACTTCGCGCTGGGCAACGTCTTCCTCGCCCCGGCGCTGGTGCTCACCACCCCGCTGGTGCTGTCGTTCGGCACCGCCACCCAGGTGGCGCAGGTGGCGCTGGCCGAGGCGATCGGCGCGGTGGCCGGCGGGGTGCTGATGTCGCTGTGGGGTGGGCCCCGGCAGCGGCGCATGATCGGGGTGCTGATCGGCAACCTGGGCACCGCCGTCGGGTGCCTGCTGATCGGCCTCGACGCCTCCGTCGTCATGATCGCCTTCGGGGCGTTCTGGCTGGCCATGGCGATGACCACCGCCCAGTCGATCTACGCCACGATCGTGCAGGTCAAGGTGCCGCAGCGGTTCCACGGCCGGGTGTTCAGCCTGAACCAGACGATCTCCTGGTCGACCCTGCCGATCGGTTTCGCGCTGCTCGCCCCGGGCGCGACGGCCCTGTTCGAGCCGATGCTCGCCGACGGCGGCACGCTCGCCGGTTCGGTGGGCGCGGTGATCGGCACCGGTCCGGGTCGGGGCATCGGCTTCGCGTACGTCTGCTTCGGGTTGGCCCTGGTGCTGATCACGCTCGGTGGGTTCGCGATCCGGATGCTGCGCCGCTTCGACATCGAGGTGCCCGACTCGCTTCCCGACGACCTGATCGGGGCGCAGGAGCGGCAGCGGCGGCTCGCCGAGCGGGCGAAGACCCGCCCGGAACCGGCGTCGGTAGCCGGCTGAACACCCGCGCGGGCACGGCGACACCCGTCGTGCCCGCGCGAGCGCGGGACCCCCGACCGCGGCGGGTCCCCGGGGACGGTGCCGCCTCGGGGACGAACGTCGCGGTCGGGCCTGGTCGCCGCCGCCGGATCTCGGCAGCGCCGACGCCGGTCAGAGCCGGTCGACGCCGGTCACCAGGACTCGACCGGGTCGACGAGGTCGGTGTCCGACGGTTCCCGGGGCTCGGCCACCCAGGCGGAGAAGACCGGCAGCCCGTGCCACGGCCCGGGTTCCCCGTCCCGGTGGTCGGTGGCCACCGCCAGCACCGCGTACGGGTGCCCGAACCGCAGCTCGGCGGTCCGCCGGACCCCCTCCGGTGGGAGGCTGGTCAGGGCGAACGCCCCGGTCACGGCGGCGGCCTCGAAGCCGTACCGGCCGTAGTGGGCAACCGTCGCCTGTCGGGCCTCGACGCCCACGTCGATGCCGAGCAGCCCACCCAGCGCCCGCCCCACCGCCGCGAACCCCAACCCGGGGGCGGTCAGGTCGTGTTCGTCGTGCGCCGACCAGCAGGGCAGCACCGCCCGGTGGCGTTCCTCCCGGCCGCCTCTGGCGGCGGTGCGCACCGATTCCTCGCGCAGCGTCCCGAGCGGTCCCACTCCCAGCGGCAGGTCGAACAGCGACCGCCGGCCCGGTTCCCCGTCCACCGCCGCGCCGGCCAGCGCGTAGCCGGCGGCGAGCACGTCGGCCGGGGGGACCGCCGGGTCGGCGAGCACCGAGAGCACCAGCAGCCCGGCCCCGTCGCGTTCCACCGCGCCGGCGGCGTGTACGGCGACGTCACCGGCCGGTCCGGTCGCCGCGATCCAGACCCGGTGCCCGTGTTCCGGGCTGCGCAGCGCCCGGGCCAGCCGCCCGGCCCACCCGCTGTCCGGGGCACCCCGGTCGGCGGACCCCGCCGGCCCGGCCGGCCGGTGCCCGGGGCCGGCGTCGCCCCCCGGCCCGGCCGGCCCGTGCGCCTGGTCGGGGCGGGGTACCGTGCCCGGTCGGCGTTCGTCGCCGGGCAGGTCCGCCGCGCCCGGGCCGAGCATCGCGCCGGGCACCAGGTCGAACGGGGTGGCCCAGGAGATCCGGGTGGCGAGGGCGCCGGCCAGCGCCAGCAGCACCCGGGGGGAGACGGTCAGCGGGAACCGGTCGATCAGCCCCAGGGTGTGCTCGCGGGCCCAGGCGTCCAGGCCCGCCTGGTCGGGCAGCGGCCCGCTGGCGGTGGCCCGGGGCAGTCCGTCGGTCCAGCCGGCGAGCTTCCCGGTGTCCGCGCCGGGGCGGTGCCAGAGCGCGGTGGCCGACGGCACCAGCGGGTGCGGGTGGTCCAACAGGGCGGCGGCCGTCGCCGCGGCGGCCTCCCCGTCGACGCCCAACACCTCGGCCAGCTCGGCCCGGACCGCGCCGGTGGCGGCCGGCGCGGCGAGCGCCAGCAGCAGCCAGGCACCGAGCGGGGAGGCGACGTGGTGCCGGTCGCCGAGTTCGGCGTGCAGCCGGGCGGCGTACCGGGCCAGTGGGGTGTACGGGATCGTCGTCATGCCCCCACTGTGCCCACCGTTCGCGCCCGCGGCACCCCGGTCAGGACCACAGTTCGAACGGTTCGTCGATCTGCTCGCCGGCGAGGAAACCGGTGAGCAGCTCGGGCAGCCGGCCCGGATAGAACCGGGCGGTGCTGGTGACGATCTCGTCGGGCGGCCACCAGCGGAACCCGAAGTAGTCCTCCACCTCGTAGTCGAGCCGGTCGGCGCCGTCGATGTCCGGGGCGGCGGCGTCGAGGCGTACCGTCAGCACCACCTCGTCCTGGACGTGGCGCAACCGGCGGTGGATGAAACTGGCCCGCCGCCGCCAGGTGGGCGGGCCGAGCTGCGCGGCGGCGACGACGAACCCGGTCTCCTCCCGCAGTTCGCGCAGGGCGGTCTCGGGGTACGTCTCGCCGGGGTCGACGCCCCCGCCGGGCAGCTCCCACCAGGTGCCCAGCCGGGGGTGTTCCGGGTCGCGGGTGTGGAACAGCAGGATCAGGCCGTCGAGGTCGCGGACCACCAGCCGGACGGCGGTGCGTTCGATGACCGGCAGGTCCCGGGGCAGTTCGGTCATGGGCCTCCCTCGACGGGGCACCGTCGGGGCGGCGGCGGTGCGACGATGGCGATCATGGCGGAGCTCTTCGGTGAGGTGGCGGGCGACTACGACGAGATCCGGCCGGGCTACCCGGCCGCCCTCGCCGCCACCATCCTCGCCTATCACGGCGGACCACCCACCCGGCTGGTCGAGGTCGGCGCGGGCACCGGCCTGGCCACCTCGCTGCTGCGCGACCTCGCTGCCGCCGCCGCCGGCCCGGCCCGGCCGGCGCCGGGCGTCGTGGGGCCGGGCGTCGTGGGGCCGGGATCGACCGGACCGTCGCGCCCCGGCCCGGTCGGCGCCGGCCGGACCGACGTGGACCGGGCCGCGCCGGGGCGGACCCGGGTGACCTGTGTCGAGCCGGACGCGCGGATGGCGGCGGTGCTGGCCGCCCGGTTCCCCGACGTCGAGGTGGTGGTGGCCCGATTCGAGCAGTGGTCGCCGCCCCCGGCCGGCGTGCCCCTGTTGTCGTGCGCGTTGGCCTGGCACTGGCTCGACCCGGCCACCCGCAACCGGCGGGCCCACGACGCGCTGACCCCCGGCGGCACCCTGGCCGTCTTCGCCCACCGCTACGACTACGTCGACCCGGCCCAGTCGGCGGCGATCCGGGCGGCGTTCGAGTCGGTCGACCCGGTGCCGCACCACGACCAGCCGGAGGACTGGTTCCACGCCGACATCACCGGCAGTGGACTGTTCACCGACGTCCGGTCGACCGCGTTCCGCCGGGCGGTGCCGCTGACCACGGCGCAGTACCAGCGTCTCGTCGGCACCTTCTCGCCGCAGCTGCGCCGCCCACCGCGGCAGCGGGAGCGGGTCCTCACGGCGATCGGTGCCGCCGTCGACGGCTTCGGCGGCACCGTCACCCTCGACCTGCGGACCACCCTGGTGCTGGCCCGGCGGCCGGCCTGACGAAAATTGACCGGACGGTCGTGTCGATCCCGCCCGGTTCCCGTTCGACCAGAGGGTGAGCGGGTCGAACGGCGACCCGACGACGAGGAGCGACGACGATGGCCAAGTACATGCTGATCATGCGGAACACCGACGAGTCCCTGGCGACGATGATGAAGATCCCCTTCGAGGAGATGCTGGAGACGATGGGACGGTTCAACGACGAGTTGATCCGCGCGGGCGTGCTGGTGGCCGCCGAGGGCCTGGAGGACCCGGCGCAGGGCGTGGTGGTCGACTACAGCGGGGAGACCCCGGTCGTCACCGACGGCCCGTACGGCGAGACGAAGGAGCTGTTCGGCGGCTTCTACCTGCTCGACGTGGCGTCGAAGGAGGAGGCCGTCGAGTGGGCCCGGCGGATGCCGGCGGTCAGCGGCAGCAGGTGCGAGGTCCGGCGGGTGCCGGGCATCGACGAGTTCCCGCAGGACAACGAGTTCGTCGTCAGGGAGCGGGCGTGGCGCGAGCGGACCGGCCAGCTCTGAGCACCGTGCCCACCGACGACCCGCCGGGTGCCGAGGCCGCCCGGCGGGCCGTCGAGACGCTCTGGCGCATCGAGTCGGCCCGGATCGTCGGCGCGCTGGCCCGCTACACCGGCGACTTCGCGCTCGCCGAGGACGTCGCCCAGGAGGCGGTGGCGCAGGCGCTGGTCGGTTGGGCGCGCGACGGGGTGCCGGCGAACCCGGTGGGCTGGCTGCTCACCGCCGCCCGGCGGCGGGCGGTCGACGCGTTCCGCCGCCGGGCGGCGCTGGACGACCGGTACGCGGTGCTCGCCGGCCAGCTCGCCGAACCGTCGTCCGGGGACGGGGACCTGCCGTGGGACCCGGACCGGGTCGACGACGACGTCCTCGCGCTGATGTTCGTGGCGTGTCATCCGGTGCTGGCCCCCGAGGCCCGGCTGGCGCTGACGCTACGGGTGGTCGGTGGCCTGTCCAGCGAGGAGATCGCCCGGGCGCTGCTGGTGCCGGTGCCCACCGTGCAGGCGCGGATCACCCGGGCGAAGAAGACGATCGCCGCCGCGCGGGTGCCGTTCGCCCTGCCCGAGCCGCCGCAGCGGCGGGAACGCCTCGGCGGGGTCCTGGGCGTGCTCTATGTGATCTTCACCGAGGGGTCGACGGCGACGGCCGGCGACGAGCTGCTCCGCCCCGACCTGGCGTACGAGGCGATCCGGTTGGCCCGGACGCTCGCCGCGTTGCTGCCCGCCGAGCCGGAGGTGCACGGACTGCTCGCCCTGTGCGAGCTGACCGCCGCCCGGTTCCCGGCCCGGGTCGACGCCGACGGTGCGGCGGTGCTGCTGGCGGACCAGGACCGGCGGCGGTGGGACCGGTCGGCGATCCGGCGGGGGACGGCGGCGCTCGGCCGGGTGGTGGCGCTGGGGCGAGGCCTCGGCCCGTACGGCCTGCAGGCGTCGATCGCCGCCTGCCACGCCGGTGCCCCCTCGGTGGAGCGCACCGACTGGGCCCGGGTGGTGCTGCTCTACGAGGCGCTCGGCCGGGTGGCGCCGTCGCCGGTCGTCGAGCTGAACCGGGCCGTGGCCGTGGCGATGGCCGACGGCCCGCAGCAGGCGTTGTCCCTGGTGGACGAGGTGGCCGCCGGGGGGCGACTGGCCGGGTCCCACCTGTTGCCCAGCGTGCGGGGCGAGCTGCTCGCCCGGCTCGGCCGCAGCGCCGAGGCCCGGGCGGAGCTGGAGTTCGCGGCCCGGTTGTGCCGCAACGTCCGGGAGCGGGCGGTGCTGCTACGCAAGGTCGACGCCCTCGGCGGGTGACCCGGGCGCGACGGCGGTAGGCTGCCCGCCGTGGCAGGTCTGTTGAGGAACGTGGCGACCCGGCTCGGCCGGGTGACCGGCGTGGTCGGCGCGCGGCGGGGCACCCCGGCTGCGATCCCGGCGCAGGTGGCGCGGCGGCGGCAGGTCAGCGCCCTGCAACGGCGGGAGCTGTCGTACGCCCCCGAGCCGGACGGGCAGGCCGACCCGGGGGAGATCGTCTGGACCTGGGTCCCCTACGAGGACGACCCGAAGCAGGGCAAGGACCGTCCGGTGCTGGTGGTCGGCCGGTCCAGCCGCACCCTGTTCGGGTTGATGCTCTCCAGCCAGAGTGAGCGCGACGGTCAGCGGCACTGGCTGGCGTTGGGCCCGGGGGAGTGGGACCGCGACGCCCGGCCCAGCTGGGTCCGCCTGGACCGGGTGCTCACCATGCGGGAGGACGGCATCCGCCGGGAGGGCGCGGTGCTGGACCGGGGCCGTTTCGACCGGGTCGGACAGGCGTTGCGGGCCGGCTACGGCTGGCGTTGAGCCCTGCCGGTGTGGCTGCGGCCGGGCCGTCCCGGCCGGTGGTGGCGTCGCCCGGCGGTGGGTTTCAGCACTCGGCGAGGCGGGCCACGTCGAGCAGTTGCCGGGGTGACTGACGGCTGGTGACACCCTTCGCCCGGTACATGGCGGCGTCGGCCCGGCACAGCGCGTCGGCGAGTTGGGTGGGGCCGGTGACCGGGGCGAGCCCGACCGAGGCGGTGACCCGGACGCTGCACGGGCCCAGCGGGATGGGGGCGGCCAGCGCCTCGCAGAGCCGACGGGTGGCGTGGTCGATCCAGCGCCGGTCGACCGACGGGCTGGCCAGCAGGCCGGCGAACTCGTCGCCGCCGAGCCGCGCGACCAGGTTGTCGCCGGCGAAGGCGGCCAGCCGTTGGGCGACGCTGATCAGCACCTGGTCGCCGGCGGCGTGCCCGTAGCGGTCGTTGACCTGTTTGAAGTCGTTGAGGTCGAGGACGACCGCGATGAGGGGCTGCCCGCCGGCATCGGTGAGCAGCGCGGCGGCCAGCCGGTAGAAGGCCCGCCGGTTGGGCAGCCCGGTGAGCGGGTCGTGACTGGCGGCGTGCCGTTCGGCGGCCAGTTCGGCCTGGAGGTGCTCCAGTTCCGCCTCGGCCGCAAGCGCCCGGCGGCGTAGCTGCCACACCGAGACCAGGGCCCCGGCTGCGGAGACGCCGGACGCGACGGTCAACGGATCCGGCACGGGTCCTCCCTCGCAGTGTCGGCGTACGACCCGGGCGGCGGCCGTCGTGCCGCGCAGGATCGCCGTTTTCCCAGGTGAACGCCCTGGGACTGGTCACTCAAAGTGAACGGATAAGTACCGCGCACGTGCGTTATCATGCTCGCTGTCTGGTGCAGATGCAATAGCAGATGCACGTGCAGCACGGCCGGATCTGATGTCGCACCACCCTCGAACCCCGCACCATCCCCTTGCGACAGTGGGTCCGAACCCCGACAGAAAGACACCCATGCAGCAGCCTCAAAACGGCGTCCCCACCACCGAGTTGCCCCCTCTGAGGTGGGAGAAGAGTCGGCGGAGCAACCCCAGCGGCAACTGTGTCGAGTTGGCCGAACTCCCCGGCGGGGCGGGCATCGCCATGCGTAACTCGCGTCACCCCGAGGGGCCGGCCCTGATCTACACGGTGGACGAGATAGCGGCATTCGTCCTCGGCGCGCGCGACGGCGACTTCGACCATCTGATCGACTGACACCTGGTGGTCCCGCCCACGGGACCGTGTCCGTCCGGAGGATGTTCATCTCACCGACGGTCCATGGCATGCTTACTCGTCGGTCGGGCGGGGGCCCGGGGACCGTGAACGGATGGGCATGCGCGGAGGGGCGGGCACGTGACGATGGTTGCCGCCGAGGGGGGACCGGCCACCGGCCCCACGGTGTTGCGGATGCTGCTCGGCGCGCAGCTGCGCCGGCTGCGGGAGGCCAGCGGTGTCACGCGGGAGGGTGCCGGTTGGGAGATCCGTTCCTCGGAGTCGAAGATCAGCCGGATGGAGCTGGGCCGGGTCGGCTTCAAGGAGCGGGACGTCGCCGACCTGCTCACCCTCTACGGGGTCACCGCCGCCGCCGACCGCGACGCGCTGCTCAAGCTGGCCCGCGACGCCAACAGCCCCGGCTGGTGGCACCGCTACGGCGACGTGCTGCCCACCTGGTTCCAGTCCTACCTGGGCCTGGAGGCCGCCGCCGCGTTGATCCGCAGCTACGAGGTGCAGTTCGTCCCCGGCCTGCTCCAGACCCCGGAGTACGCCCGCGCGGTGGTCCTGCTCGGCCACCGGGGCGCGGCGGTCGAGGAGGTCGACCGCCGGGTGGAGCTGCGTGTCCAGCGGCAGCAGGTGCTGCACCGCCCCGACCCACCGCAGCTCTGGGCGGTGATCGACGAGGCCGCCCTGCGCCGGCCGATCGGCGGCCCGCAGGTGATGCGGGGGCAGCTGACCGCGTTGATCGAGGCGACCCGGTCGCCGCACATCCGGTTGCAGGTCATTCCGTTCGACGCCGGTGGCCACGCGGCGGCCGGCGGGGCGTTCACGATCCTGCGGTTCGGTGACGACGACCTGCCCGACATCGTCTACATCGAGCAGCTGACCAGTGCGCTCTACCTCGACAAGCGGGAAGACCTGGACTACTACGCGGCGGCGATGGAACGCCTCTGCGTCGAGGCCACCCCGCCGGAGCGCACACCGGAGGTCCTCGCCCGACTGCGTGACGAGCTGTACCCGCAGTGACCACCGCACCGGCCCGTCACTGCGGTGGGGCGGCCTCTACGATGATCAGGACCGCAGACAGTGGACGGACGCCATCGACCGGTGGCGCGCAGTCATGGAGGACCCGGTGACCACCGATGCCCCGACGGGCGCCGCCCAGCATCCCAGCGACCGGATCGACACCTCGGTGGCGCATCCGGCCCGCCGCTACAACTACTGGCTCGGTGGCAAGGACAACTTCCAGGCCGACCGCGACTCCGGCGACGCCATGGCCGCGGCCTTCCCGACCATCCGCACCGCCGCCCTGGAGAACCGTCGCTTCCTGCAACGGGCCGTGGCCCACCTGGCCCGTGAGGCGGGCATCCGACAGTTCCTCGACATCGGCACCGGCATCCCGACGGCGAACAACACCCACGAGGTGGCCCAGTCCGTCGCCCCGCAGTCCCGGGTGGTCTACGTCGACAACGACCCGATCGTGCTGGCCCACGCCCGTGCCCTGCTGACCAGCTCGCCCGAGGGCGCGACCGCCTACATCGACGCCGACCTGCGTGAACCCGAGAAGATCCTGCACCACCCCGAGCTGCGGCGCACCCTCGACCTGGGGCAGCCGGTCGCCCTGATGCTGGTGGCCATCCTCCACTTCGTGGGGGAGGCCGAGGACCCGTACGCCGTGGTCCGCCGGTTGCTCGCGGAACTGCCGCCGGGCAGTTACCTGGCCGCCTCGCACGCCACCTACGACCACCTTCCTCCGGACGTCGCCGAGGCCGCCCGGGAGACGACCCGGGCGGGCAACCCGCCGGGCGGGATCAACCTGCGCAGCCGGGACGACTTCGCCAGGTTCTTCGACGGCCTGGAGGTGGTCGAGCCCGGCTTCGTCTCGGTCGCCCGCTGGCGGGCCGAGGCCGAACCACAGCCCCGCCCCACGGTGGACGAGGTGAGCATGTACTGCGCACTCGGCCGCAAGCCCTGACCCGTCCCGTCGACCGGCCGGGCCGACGCCGGAGGGCTCCCCGCACGGGCGACCCGACGCTCCGCCCGCCCCGCGTGGACTCCTCCGCGGCGGGCTGCCTGCGGTCAGGCCGGCTCGACCCGGTCCCCGGCGGTGATCCGACCGCCCCGCACCACCACCGCGTACGCCCCGACGCAGGGCTGCGCCCCCAGGTCGGGCACGGGGACCACCCGGTTGCGTCGGGCCGGCCGCCGCAGCGCCTCCGGATCCCCGGGTAGCTCGCCGTGTGCCAGGGTGGGCACCGCGCACCGGGGGGTCGGCGCGACCACCCGCAGCACCACCTCCGCACCGACGCGCAGCTCCCGACCCACCCAGGAGTTCTCCACGAAACCCGTCGCGTCGGTGCCGACGACCAGGTTGGGCCGGTAGCGCGGGGCCGCCGCCCAGGGCAGGTCGAGTGCGTCCAGGCTGGCCGTGGTGAGCAGGTGCAGCGGTGCGAAGTCGACCAGGCTGCCGGCCGGGGCGACGCCACCCAACGGGTTCCCGGTGACCGGCACGTCGGCGTCGGCTCCCTCGGCCAGCACCGCGTCCGGGTCGGCCCGGTCCAGCAGGGCGTCGGCGGGCACCGTGCCGGTCAGGGTGACCGACCGGCCGAGCAGCCGGGACAGCGCGGTGTCCAGGCCGTCGTCGGGGTGGGCGTAGCGGGTGCCGTCGGGGAGGGTGAGGCGTACCCGGTCGGGGGCGTCGCCGGTCGCGCGGACCCCGAGCAGGGCCGACCACCGGCGGGGCCGCTTCGCGCTGCCGACCCGCCCGGTGTCGCGGTCCAGCACGGCGAGCCGGCGGTCCCCGGCCAGCCCCCGACCGTCCACCATGGCGCTGTGCAGCGGTTCACCCAGCATCGACTTGACCGGATACCGCCATACCTGAGTCAGTCGTCCGCCCACCGGCCCACCGTATACGGTCAGGCGTGACCGGTCCGCGTGGTCGATTCGCCGACCGGCTCGTAACTTTGTCGGATGATCCCACGCTCCCTGGCGCTCAACCCCCGTACGGTCGTGTCCACCGCCGAGCCGTCGTCCGAGGGACCGGTGGGTTTCGTCACCGGCCTGGTGGAGCGGCTCGGCGGCCCCGGCGCGGGGTTGGCGGTGGCGTTGGAGAACCTGTTCCCGCCGATCCCCAGCGAGGTGATCCTGCCGTTGGCCGGCTTCGCCGCCGCCCAGGGGCGGATCAGCCTGGTCTCGGCGATCCTCTGGACCACCCTCGGGTCCGTGGTCGGCGCGTGGGTGCTCTACGGCATCGGCGCGGCGCTGGGGCGCGACCGGATGCGGGCCGTCGCGGCCCGACTGCCGCTGGTGAAGTTGAGCGACGTGGACCGCACCGAGGTGTGGTTCCTCAAGCACGGGGTCAAGGCGGTGTTCTTCGGGCGGATGATCCCGATCTTCCGTAGCCTCATCTCCATCCCGGCGGGGGTGGAACGGATGCCGATCCTGACGTTCCTGCTCTACACCACGCTGGGCAGCCTGATCTGGAACACCACCTTCGTGATGGCCGGCTTCCTGCTCGGTGACAACTGGCATGTCGTCGAGGAGTACGTCGGGTCGTTCCAGAAGGTCGTCATCGTGGTCTGCGTCGCCGCCGCCGGCTGGTTCGTGGTCAACCGGGTCCGCCGGGCCCGCGCCGCCCGCGCCGACGCCCCGGCGGGCGACGTCCCGCCCGGCGACGCGGCCGCCGGGCCGGCGGAGCCCGGCGGGGACACGACCTACCGGGGGACCGTCTACCGGGGTGGCGTCTGGGGACGCGACACCGACTGACCCGGCCCGACCCCGGTGGCGTGCGGTACCGGACGCCACCGGCGGTGATCCGTTGCGGCTGCGCGTCCGTACTGCTGTGCGGGGACCGGGACAGGGGAGGCACGATGGCGGAGCCGGATCAGGAGCACCGTCCGACGGCGGGGCAGCAGCAACCGGTCTTCGAGCCGGTGATCGAGGTGACGGGTGAGCCGGTCGAGGTGACCGACGACGACCGGGCGGACCGGTCGCCGTGGCCCCGGGGGGCGCGGCTGCTGGCCGCCGCGGCGGTGCTGGTGGTCGCGCTCGGCGCGCTCGCGGTGGTGGTGACCATGGCCAACCCGGACCGGCTGGGGATGGTCATCTCCGGTGGCCGCGACGGGGTGCCGCCGGTGGCGGCGACCGCCGAGCCGGGTGGTGCCGGTGCCGCCGAGGCCGCCGCCGGGCGGACCGCGACCGCACCCGTGGGTGAGCTGCGCCGGGCCACCTTCGAGCTGCTGGACGGGGTGACCTCGTTCCGGCTGCGCACCGACGATCTCGGTGCCGACCTGTACCGGATCAGCAGCCCGGCCGACGCCGGCCTGACCCCCCGGCCCGAGGTCTCCGGCGACCGGGTGCAACTGCGGGTGACCCGCCGGGACCGGCCCGGCCGGGGCGTCGTCGACGTGGTCCTCAGCACGCGGGTGACCTGGCGGTTGCGGCTGATCGGCGGGGTCAGCGACCACGTCCTCGACCTCTCCGACGCGCGGCTGTCGGGTTTGGAGCTGATCGGTGGCGCGGCCCGGGTCGACCTGCGGCTGCCCCCGACGACCGGCACCCGCACGGTACGGATGACCGGCGGTGTCAACCAGTTCGTGGTCCGGGCGCCCGACGGGCCCCCGGTGCGGGTCCGGGCGGGCTCCGGCGCCGGCAGCGTCGTCTGGTACGGCGACCGGCGGGACGGGCTGGCCCGGGGGGCGACCGTCGGCTCGCCGAACTGGGACCGGGCACCCGACCGGCTCTACCTCGACCTCGTCGCCGGGGCCAACACGGTCACCGTCGTCGAGGACTGAACCGGCCGGCCCCGCGCCGGGGCGGGCGGGCCGGCATAGAGTCGGACGGTGGACCGTACCGAATCGTTGCCGGCGCAGACCCGACCACCCGGCGTGGCCGACGAGGACCCGGGCAGCGTGCTGCTGCCCGGCCACGACGTGCCCCTGGGTCGCTACACCACGGTGCGCCGGCTGCTGCCGCAGCGGGCCCGGCGGATGGTCGGGGCGTGGTGTTTCGTGGACCACTTCGGCCCCGACGACGTCGCGCAGCGGCCCGGCATGGAGGTGCCGCCGCACCCGCACACCGGCCTGCAGACGGTGACCTGGCTGCTCGACGGTGAGATCGTGCACCGCGACAGCCTCGGCAACGTCCAGCCGATCCGGCCCGGTCAGCTCAACGTGATGACGTCCGGGCACGGCATCGCCCACTCCGAGCGGTCACCGGCCTCCCACCCGCCGTTGATGCACGGTGTGCAGCTGTGGGTGGCGCTGCCGGACCCGGCGCGGGCCGGTGCGGCCGACTTCGCCCACCACGCCGACCTGCCCCGCTGGCGCACCGGCGACTGGGACCACACCCTGCTCGTCGGTGAGCTGGGTGGCGAGCGCTCCCCGGCGGTGGTGCACACGCCGCTGGTCGGTGCGCAGCTCCAGGCACACGGGCCGGCTCCGGCCACGCTGCGCCTGCGACCCGGCTTCGAGTACGCCCTGCTGGCGATGTCCGGCCGGGCCCGGGTCGACGGCCTGTCCCTGGAGCCCGGCGCGCTGCTCCTGCTCGGCGCGGGGCGCGACCGGCTGGAGCTGACCGCCGAACCGGGGAGCCGGCTGATGCTGCTCGGCGGTGAGCCGTTCGACGAGCCGCTCGTCATGTGGTGGAACTTCGTCGGTCGTTCGCACGAGGAGGTGGCTGCCGCCCGGGACGACTGGATGGCCGGCCGGGACCGGTTCGGGCGGGTCGCCGACGACGCGGCCCCGCCGCTGCCCGCACCGGAACTGCCGACTGTCCGGTTGAAGGCCCGGGACCGGCGGGGGGACCTGCACGGTTGACCCGCCGCCCCGGCCGTGTGCTCGCCCACACTATTTCAACAATCAGCCGTACGGGTGATGGCGTGTCATATGCTGATCGTGGCAGCGATGCCCACCCGGTTCGGGTGGCCACCCGGCGGTTGGCCGGTGAACAGGCACGCGTGCGCCCCAGGTCACGGTTCGTGACCCGGGGCGCCCGCCTGTGTGGGGACCCCTCCCGCCTCCCGGCCCCGCCGTCTCGCCGGCCGGGCAGCAGACCACCTTCGCCGCCGGCGGCTCAGATGCTCCGCAGGTGTTGCGCGACCCGCAGGTGACGCCGGCGGTCGCCCCGTTCCGCGCGTCGGGCCGGGTCGCCCTCCGGCGCCGGGTCGAGCGCGGCGCAGCGGGCCACCTCGGCGGTGTCGGCGTAGTCCACCGGCGGCAGCGCGCGCAACGCCCGTACCACCTCCGGTGGTGCGCCCTCCCGCTCGGCCTGGCTCACCACGGCGTCGCGCGCCGCCGGGCAGTCCAGCCGGGCCAGGTACCGCAGGATCTCGGTTCGACTGGCCACCGGTGAGCCTCCTTGCCGCCTCGTGCCGGTCACGATCGGCGGCGGTTACCCGTCCGCCGGCCGGTCACGCGCCCCGAAGCGGAAAAGTGGCACCGTCGCCGGTGGTACGGCCCGGAGCGGGATCCGGCGTCGGAACCGGACCCGGGCGAGGGCGGGGAACCGGGTCGTTTCCGGGTCGCCGTGGCGGGTAACCGACCGGCCTCATGTCGAAGGGAGCCCCGCATGAACTACGACACCTTCGTCGACCAGGTGGCCCGTCGGGTCCGCACCGACCCGGAGCGGGCCGTGGTGTTGGTCCACGCGACCCTGGCCACCCTCGCCGAGCGGTTGACCGGTGGGGAGGTGCTCGACCTCGCCACCCAGTTGCCCGCGCCGCTGCGGCTGGCACTGCGGCCCAGTCCGAGCACCGAGGCGGCCGAGCGGTTCGGTGCGGCCGAGTTCGTCGCCCGGGTGGCGCAGCGGGCCGACCTGGACGAACCGGCCGCCCGGGACGTGGTGCGGGCGGTCTTCGTCACGGTCCGCGAGGCGGTCAGCGGTGGTGAGTTCGACGATCTGGTGACCCGGTTCCCCCGCGACTACCGGGAACTGGTGGAACCGGCGCTCACCCCCGGGGTGGCCGCCCTGCGCCGGGCCTGACCCCACCGGTCGACCCCGGTGCCACCGGGTGGTCGGGCTCCGGCGTGGGCGTGGGCCGACCGCCCCCCGGGCACACACAGCCGTTGACCAGGGCAACGACGCTGTGACGGTGGTGTGCCCTGACTTGGCGAGTCGCTCGGACCTGGCCTAACCTGGACCGCACGAGGGGAGTACTTCCCACGAACCATTCCGGTCAGTACGGCGCGCCCCGGGTGCGCCTCGGGTGGTTGCCCACGGCGAACGTGGGTGAAGGAGACCTCGAACATGGCACGGTGTTCGAGGAGGCTCCATGACCGATCTGTCGTACTTTGCTGCCGGTGGGTTGTCGTCGGTCGGCACGCCCACCCTGTGGGCGGTGACCATCGTCGGCGTGCTCGCCCTGCTGGTCCTCGACTTCCTGGTCACCCGACGCCCGCACGAGGTGTCGATCCGGGAGGCGCTGGGCTGGTCGGCCTTCTACATCGCGTTGCCGTTGGCCTTCGGCGGTTGGGTCTGGTACCGCTTCGGCTCCCAGCAGGGCGTCGAGTACCTGACCGGCTACCTGGTCGAGAAGTCCCTGTCGGTCGACAACCTCTTCGTGTTCATGCTGCTGCTGGCCGCCTTCGCGGTGCCCGCGGTGCTCGCCCAACGGGTGCTGCTCTACGGCATCGCCGGGGCGCTGGTGCTGCGCGCGGTCTTCATCGCCCTCGGCGCGGCGGCGTTGCAGACCCTCGACTTCGCGTTCCTGATCTTCGCCATCATCCTGATCGCCACCGCGGTCAAGCTGCTGCGCGACGCCCTGTCCGGGCACGAGCAGGAAGTCGACATCAACAAGATGCGGTCGGTGCGGCTGCTGCGCCGGTTCATGCCGGTCGTCGAGGAGTACCACGGCACCCGGATGACGATCCGGCAGCAGGGCCGCCGGGCCCTCACCCCGTTCGCCCTGGTGGTGGTCGCGGTGCTCGCCACCGACATCGTCTTCGCGGTCGACTCGGTGCCCGCCGTCTACGGCATCACCGAGGACCCCTACCTGGTCTTCGCCACCAACGCGTTCGCGCTGCTCGGGTTGCGGGCGCTCTACTTCGTCCTGCACGCCGCGCTGAGCCGCCTGGTGCACCTCAGCTACGGACTGGCCATCATCCTGGCCTTCATCGGCGTCAAGCTCGGCCTGCACTGGGCCCACGGGATCTGGTCGGGCGTGCCGGAGATCCCGACCCTGGCCTCGCTCGGCGTCATCATCGGCGTCCTGGCCGTGGTCACCCTCACCAGCCTGCGGGCCACCCGCGACCGGGAGCCCGGCGAGGTCGAGGTCGTCACCGACAAACACTGACGGTACGCGCCCGGCGGCGGCCCGCGACCGGGTCGCCGCCGAAGGCGTGCCGGTCGGCGGGAACCCTCCCGCGCACACCCGCCGGGTGGTACGACTGACGGGTGGGAATCGTGTCACCGGGCTTCCAGGGCCGACGCCGTACGACCGATCCGGCCCTGCCGCCGGGGCAGTACCTGACCGAGGACTTCCCGGTGCTGTCCGCCGGGCCGACCCCCCGGGTCCCGCTGGACCGTTGGGAGTTCGTCCTCGCCACCGAGACCGGCGACGAGTTCCGCTGGTCCTGGGCGGAGCTGATGGCCCTGCCGCAGGAGACCCCCACGGTGGACATCCACTGCGTCACCCGGTGGTCCAAGTTCGGCACCAGCTGGCAGGGCGTCTCGCTGGACGTGCTGCTCGACGGCGTGGACACCGCCGCCGACTACGCCCAGGCCCACTCGTACGGCGGATACACCACCAACCTGCCGCTGGACGACCTGCGTGACGGTCAGGCCTGGGTGGTGCACGGGTACGACGGCGAACCGCTGCCCGCCGAGCATGGTGGCCCGGCCCGGCTGCTGGTGCCGCACCTCTACTTCTGGAAGTCGGCCAAGTGGGTGCGGGGCCTGCGGCTGACCGTGGAGGACGAGCCCGGTTTCTGGGAGACGGCCGGCTACCACGACTACGGCGACCCGTGGCGTGAGCAGCGCTACCAGGGTGACTGAGGTGACCGCAGCCGCCCCGGGTGGCCGGGTCGCCGCCCCGCTGGGCTGGCGGGTGGCCCGGCTGGCGCAGCGCCGGATCGAGACGCCCACCGCGCAGACCCTCGTCCTGTCGGTGCCCGGCTGGCCGGGACACCTGCCGGGGCAGCACGTCGACGTCCGGCTCACCGCCCCCGACGGCTACCAGGCGGCCCGTTCCTATTCGTTGGCCGGCCCGCCCGACGGCGACCGGATCGCGTTGACCGTGCAGCGGGTGCCCGACGGCGAGGTGTCGCCGTACCTGACCGACGCCTGGGCCGAGGGGGACCCGGTGGAGGTGCGTGGCCCGGTCGGCGGCTGGTTCGTCTGGCGGTCCGAGCAGACCGCGCCGGTCCTGCTGGTCGCCGGGGGTTCCGGGGTGGTGCCCCTGATGGCGATGGTGCGGGCCCGCCGGGCCGCCGGCAGCCGGGCGCCGTTCCGGCTGATCTACTCGGTACGCACCCCGGCGGACGTCATCTACGCCGACGAACTACGTACCCGCGCCCGCGACGACTTCGGCCTGGACGTCAGCTACGTCTACACCCGCGAGGCCCCCGACGGGTGGCGGGGCGAGCCGCACCGGATCGGTCTGGCCGACGTGAACACCCACGGCTGGCCGGCGGACCTGGAACCGCTCTGTTACGTCTGCGGCCCGACCGGTTTCGTGGAGACCGTCGCGGACCTGTTGGTGGGGCTGGGCCACCCGACCCGGCGGGTCCGGACCGAACGGTTCGGGCCGACCGGCTGACCGGCGAGGAGAACCGATGACCGAGATGTCCTACCTGGACGGCAACATGCTCGACGGGCCGTTGCGCGAGCTGCTCGCGGTGGACCTGAGCGCGGCGACCGGGCGGTGCGCGTCCTGTGGCATGGTCGGCCCGATGGCCGGACTGCGCGTCTGGGCCCACGCCCCGGGGCTGGTGGGTCGTTGTCCCTCCTGCGCCGAGGTGATGCTGCGGCTGGTCCGGGCCCCCGACCGGGCCTGGCTGGACCTGCGCGGCGCGACCTACCTGCAGGTGCCGATGCCGACCGCCGAACCGTTCCCCCGGCCACTCTGACCAGCCACCTGCCTTCGTCCCCGCCGCCGTCGCGGGGTGCGGCCGGACGGCCCGGACCCGGGTGGTCCGGGCCCGCGGTCGGCACCCGCGGGTTCCGCCGGTCAGTGCGGTGCGGCGGCGACCGACGCCCGGCGGACCAGCGGGCAGGGCATGGCGACGTGCCGGGCCACCCGGCGGCGGGCCCCCTTCGGCCGGTCGAGCAGCTCCACCATCGTCTCGACCGCCCACGCGCCCATCCCGTGATGCGGCAACGCCACGGTGGTCAGCGCGGGGAACAACCCGTCCGCGATGACCTCCTGGTTGTCGGAGCCGACCACCGACAGCTCCTGCGGCACCCGCAGGCCGAGTTCGGCGGCGGCCCGGTAGACGCCCATCGCCATCCGGTCGGTGAAACAGAACAACGCGGTCGGCCGGTCGGCCGCGTCGAGCAGGACGCGGGCGGCCCGGTGCCCGCCGGCGGGGTCGCCGACGTCGGCACGTACCAGCTCCGGCCGGTACGGGACCCCGGCGGCCCACAGCGCCTCGCGGTAGCCGAGCAGCCGGCCCCGCGCGGCGGGAACGTCGTCGACGGTGGTGACGAAACCGATCCGGCGGTGCCCGTGGGCGAGCAGTTCCCGCACCGCCGCGGCGGCGCCACCGCGTTCGTCCGGCACCACCGAGGGGAGCGTGGCGTCGTCGCTGCGGGCGTTGAGCAGCACCACCGGCATCGGGCGCAGCTCGTCGGGGACCCGCACCACCCGGTGGTCCGTGGTCGCGTAGAGCACGCCGTCGACCCGGTGCCGCGACAGCGCCCGGATCTCCCGCCGTTCGGCCTCGAGGTCGCGTCCGGTGGTGAGCAGGAGCACCCACCCGCGTGCCGATGCGGTCTCCTGTGCGCCGAGGATGAGCCGCCCGGCCTGCCCGGTGGCGGCGATGACGTCGCCGAGCAGCCCCAGCGCGTACGACCGTTGCAGCCGTAGCCCCCGGGCCAGCCCGTTCGCCGCGTAACCGAGTTGCCGGGCCACCGCCTCGACCCGTTCCCGGGTCTGTGCGCTGACCCGGGTGCCGGACTTGTTGTTCAACACGTGGGACACGGTGGTCACCGAGACGCCCGCCGCGGCGGCGACGTCCCGGATGCTCGCCTTCGGTCCCATCGGCTCACCTTCGTGCTGCTCGTGGCTCGGCCGCCGGGGCGACGGTCCGACAACGCTAGCCGAACCGGCCGGGAAGCGGAGACGACGTGCGGCACCCGGTCCACGGGTTGGGCGGGGCGGCGACGGCCCCGGCACGTGCCGGCCGGGCGGGTGCTGGCGGTACGGCGGCGTCGCCCGGGTCGATGCCCGCCCGTGCCGTGCACCGGCGGGCATCGACGTCCGACTCAGATGCGGGAGGTGAAGGCGACCAGCACCTGGTACGGCGCGGGTGTGCCGGTGTTGTCGAAACAGATCACGTCCACCGGGGCGTCCACCGCGTACGACCACGGCTGGGTCAGGTTGCAGTAGTTGGGCCCGGTGCCCTGCGCGGTGACCTGGGCGTGCGTCTCCTTCTGGCCGAGCTGCTTGAAGGTGACCAGGTAGCGGCCGGCCGGTGCGAGCGGCGCGATGGTGTTGACGCCCACCCCGAGCTGGGAGTTGTCGTTGGTGGGGCCGCCCGCCGCGCTGGCCAGGTGACCGAAGAACTTCGGCGGGGCCAGCGACCCGATCACCGACCGGCCCCGGTGGTAGGAGAGGGTGAAGTCGGTGTTCACCGGCGCTCCGGCCTGGTCGAAGCAGAACACGTAGACCAGTACGTCGGTGCCGGAGGCGCCCCACCGGGCGACGGTGCACCGGCGCGGACCGGCGTTCGGCTGGATCGCGGTGGCCTGCACGTTGCCGGCCAGCACCCCGGCCAGCCCGACCCCGGGCAGCCGCACCGACCACTGCCCGACCCCCAGCGGGGCCAGCGCGGCGGGGGCCCCGGTGGACACGTACGACTGGACCAGGCCGCTGACCCCGCCCTGGACGTAGGCGTGTGCGGTGCCGGCCGGCAGCACCCCGGAGCTGGCGGTCCACAGCACGGTGAACCGGCTGTCGTCGCGGGTGCCGCCGGGGGCGAAGCACTGCACGTCGACGATCTCGTCGGTGCCCGACTGGAACCAGCGCACCACGGTGCAGTAGTGCCCGGCCCGGTCCACCGGGGTCACGTGCGGCACCCCGCGCGCACCGGCACCGATCTGCGGGAAGCGCACCTGGAACCGGCCCGGGGCGAGCTTGATGCCGGTGGCCCAGGCGGCCGGGAAGGCGGTCTTCCAGGTGCCCCACTGCCGGGTGGTGTCCAGCACGGTCCAGCTGGTGACGGTGGGGTTGTCGACGTAGGCGAAACCCCACCGGTCCGCGGTGGCCGCCGCGGCGGGTGCGGTCGGCGCGAGCCCCACGGCCGCCAGCAGGGCGGCCAGTGCGACGGCGACGACACGGCGAACTCTCATCTGTCCCTCCGATTGGTGGTGGTCGAACAGGAACTCAGCGTGAGCGGAAGGCGCGCCGAAAGCAACGGTGTCGTCTACGCGGTGTGACTACAGTCGGGACCCCGTCACTGATGTATCAGGCGGGCCGGAACGCCCTCGTGCACCGCACGCGTCCTCGCGCGGCGGCGGGAACGATGACTCCGGGTCACCGGCCGCCCCGCTCCGCCCCGCCCCGGCGCGCTCCGCTCCGCTCCGGCGCGACGGTGCCGGGGCGATCCGACACGTTTGTCGTGCTGACCGCCGGGAAGGGAGCGGGCATGACGAAACCTCGTGTGGTGATCGTGGGCGCCGGTTTCGCCGGTTACCACGCGGCGAAGACGTTGCGGCGGTTGGCCGGTGGGCGGGCCGAGGTCGTGCTGCTGAACTCGACCGACTACTTCCTCTATCTGCCGTTGCTGCCCGAGGTGGCCGCCGGGGTGGTCGAGCCGACCCGGATCTCGGTTCCGTTGACCGGCACCCTGCCCGGGGTGCGGGTCGTCGTCGGCGAGGCCGACCGGGTCGACCTGGCCAACCGCTGGGTGGGTTTCGCCAACCCGGAGGGGGAGCGGGGCCAACTGGCCTACGACCGGCTGGTGCTCTGCGTCGGCAGCGTCAACAAGCTGCTGCCCATCCCCGGGGTGACCGAGTACGCCCACGGCTTCCGGGGCCTGCCCGAGGCGGTCTACCTGCACGACCACGTGGTCCGGCAGATCGAGCTGGCCGAGCAGGCGCAGGACCCGGCCGAGCAGCAGGCCCGCGCCACCTTCGTGGTGGTGGGCGCGGGCTACACCGGCACCGAGGTCGCCGCGCACGGGCAGCTCTTCACCGACGCGTTGCACGCGCAACGCCCCCGGTTGACGGTCCGGCCCCGGTGGATGCTGCTGGACGTCGCCCCCCGGGTCCTGCCGGAGCTGGACGAGCGGATGTCGCGCACCGCCGACCGGGTGCTGCGTCGTCGGGGTGTCGACGTCCGGATGGGCACCTCGGTCGCCGAGGCCACCGCCGACGGGGTACACCTCACCGACGGCGAGTACGTCCCGACCTGCACGCTGGCCTGGTGCGTCGGGGTCCGTCCCGACCCGTTCGTGGCCGAGTTGGGGCTGCGGACCGAGAAGGGCCGGTTGGTGGTCGACGAGTACCTCAACGTCCCCGGTTTCCCCGAGGTGTACGCCTGCGGCGACGCCGCCGCCGTGCCGGACCTGACCCGCCCCGGCCAGGTCTGCACGATGACCGCCCAGCACGCGCAGCGGCAGGGCAAGCTCGTGGCGCGCAACATCGCCGCCTCCTACGGCCAGGGCCGGCGTCACCCGTACAAGCACCACGACCTGGGTTGGGTGGTCGACCTCGGTGGGAAGGACGCGGCGGCCAACCCGCTGAAACTGTCGCTGTCCGGGTTGCCCGCCAAGGCGGTCACCCGGGGCTACCATCTGCTGGCGATGCCCGGCAACCGGGCGCGGGTGAGCGCCGACTGGGTGCTCGACGCCGCGCTGACCCGCCCGGCGACGCAGCTCGGCCTGGTCCCGGCCAACGCCGTGCCGTTGGAGAGTTCCTCGCCCGAGGTGCCGGCGCGCACCCGCTGACCGAAGCTGATCGGTCCGGCCGCCGGCTCACCCCCGGCGGCCGGACCGGGCCGCGTCGGACCCGCCGACATCGTCACCCCTGCGGCGGCCGGCGGGCCCGAACTCGCGCACCAGCACCTGGACGACTCCGGCCGCCGGGATGGCCAACAGCGCCCCGACCAGCCCGGCCAACTCGGCCGCGACGAGCACGCTGACCAGCACGGTGAGCGGGTTCAGCCGGACCGCCCGGGACATGATCAGCGGTTGCAGCAGATGGTTCTCCACCTGCTGGTAGACGACGAAGAAGACCAGCACCACCAGCCCGGCGGTGGGGGAGCGCAGGAAGCCGGCCCCGGACGCGACGACCGCCCCGAGCGTCGCGCCGACCAGCGGAACCAGGTCGGCGATCCCCACCAGTAGCGCGATCACCGCCGCGAACGGCACCCCCACCAGCACCAGCACGACATACGTCCCCAGTCCGCAGATCACGCTGATCAGCAGGTTGCCGCTGAGATAGCCGGTGATGACCCGCGAGGTGCCCCGCCCGATCCGCCGCAACCGCACCCCCGTGCCGGCACCGACCGCCCCGAGCATGGTCCGGATGATCCAGGGCGCCTCCAGGACCATGAGGTAGGCCAGCACGACGACGGTGACCAGGCCGGCGAGGGTCCGCAGGACGCCCCGGAACAGTTCCACCGCCGGCTGGCGCAGCTCACCGCCGTACCGCTGGACCTGGTCGCCGTGGCGACGGGCGTAGTCCAGCAGGCCGGTCCGGTCGAGCAGGCCGCCCAGCGGTCCCTGCCCGGCGCGGGCCTGCCGCAGCAGTTCGGGGGCCCGGTCGGCGAACCGGCCCAGCTCGTCCAGCAGCGGCACCAGGATCACCGCGCCCACCGCCGCCAGCAGCCCGAACACGGCCAGGAAGACCAGCAGGGTGGCCGTGGCCCGGTGCCGCACCAGCCGGCGCTCCACCCGGTCCACCAGGGGTTTGAGGGCCGTCGCGAGGAACGCCGCGAGCAGGATCCAGATCAGCACCCGACGGGTGGACCAGAGCAGGCCGAGCCCGATGACGACCGCCAACACCAGACCGATCACGATCAGCGCCCGGCGGGCGGTACGACGATCGTCGGTGGTCCCCATCCGGCGCGGCTACCCCCGGTCGGCGCCCGGAAACCGTTCTGCCGGACTCCGGCGGGCGGTGGCTTCACTCGCCGGGGGTGAGGGGCGCTCACCCGTCCGGGGCAGACCATCGAGGCGACCGGAGGTCTTCCGAGGCACGCGGAAGGGAAGGTCGTCATGAAGAGGATCGTGGAGATTGTTCCGGCTCGTCCCGGCTGGTACTCGCGGTGGCGGATCGGCCCCGAGGCGACCCGGTGCTACCCAGTGAGCCTCTGGGCGCTGGTGGAGGAGGCCGACGGTTCCGGTCGTGAGGTCGTCGGTGTGGACTGCGCCGGGCAGTGGCCGGGAGCGGAGGAGAACGAGTCGGGTGGGGGATTCGTCCGTTACCTGTTCCAGCTGCCCGATTCCGGTCCTCCGGAGGACGTCGAACGACCCTCCCCCGTCGAGGTCCGGTCGACCGGTCCCCGCCGGCAACCCGCCGTCGTGACGCAGGAGCCCGCCGTCGCCGGATGACCGCCGCCCGTACGCCGACGGGGTCGACCGGGCCGCCCGCCGCCGGTCCCGGCACGAACAGGACCGGGGCGCAGCTGACCCGCCCGACCCCCTCCCGGCCCCCGGCCCCTGGTCCCAGGGTCGGGGGCCACCCCGGCAGCCGGGTGGCTCAGCCCACCTCGCGGACGTCGTCGGCGGCACCTGCCGTCGGTCGCTCCACGGCGAGCAGCTCGGTCAGGCCGGTGCGGTCGAGCAACTGCTGGAGCCGGTCACCCACCCCGGTCAGCCGCAGCGGCCCGACGCCGCCCCGGCTGAGCACCAGGAAGGCGCTCAGGCCCGACGAGTCGCACAGGCCGACCCCGCCGAGGTCGACCGTCAGCTCGTGGCAGCCGTCCGCGCGGACCCGGGCCGCCGCGTCGAGCAGCTCCGGAGCGGTGTCGAAGTCGAGGTCACCGGTCAGCCGCAGCCGGGCGTGGCCGGCATCGGGCCGGGTCACCTCGATGGACAACAGCTGCGGGCGCACGCCCTCATGTTCCCAGCAACCCCGGACCGGGAAACGTCGGGGGTTGCTGGGATCCACCCGGGCCGGGCGCGGTCGCCGGGGGTTCAGACGGTGGCGGCGGGTGGCTTCGGTGCGGCGACAGCGGACTGCTCCGGCGCCTGACGGGCCAGTAGCCCGGTGACCCCCGTCATGTCCAGGATGGTCCCCAGGAACCGGGGCGTGGCTCGCAGGCGGATCAGTGTCCCGGCCCGCTGGCCCTCGCGCCAGGCGTGCACGATGACCGACAACCCGGTGCTGTCGATGAAGGTCAGGCCGGCGAAGTCGATGACGATCACCGGAGGCCGGCCCGTGAGCAACCGGTCGATCTCGGCGCGCAACGGCGCGGAGGTGGTGTAGGCCAGCTCACCCCCGACCGAGATGACCGGTGACCGGGGGTCGGACCCGTCGACCGACATGGTCAGTGGGGCAGCTTCGAAAGTCCTGCCAGGGGATGCCACAGCGCGCCTTTCCGCAGGGTCGACGGTCGGGCTGGATCAGCCGGATCGTAACAATCTCCCGGCGGGTCCGCAGGAGCGCGTATCCGGGCCGCCGGGTGCCGTGCGGTGGCGGAACCGGCCGTGCGGCGTAGGCTGAGCGGAACAGATTGGCGCATACGGACGACCTCCGCGGCCCGGCGAACGGTGACAGGCGGACGGTGACAAGGGGAGTGGGGCTCAGCTGGTGGCTGCTGCCGACGTCAGGGGTTTCGACCCGGGCGACGGACGGATCTCCACGCCGAGTGCCGGACGGGCTCCGGCCCGGTCCGTCGGCGCCCCCGCCGTGCTGCCCCCGCTGGCACCGGACGGCACCAGCCCCGAGCCCGCCCGGCCCGAGCCTGCCTGGTCCGAGGTCGTCGAGCACTTCCGTGAGGGCCTGATCATCTGTGACTCCGACGGCGTGGTGAGGCACGTCAGCCCCGTCGCCGCGCGGTTGCTGCCCGAGGTGACGCCCGGTCGTCGCCTGGCCGCCGCCGGGCTCGCCGTGCTGACCGGGGTCACCGACCCCGACGGGTTCGGCCATCACGGCCGGCGGCTGCGGATCCGCCGGGTGGCGCTGTCCGGGTCCCGTAGCTGTCTGTATGTCGAGGACGTCACCGACAGCGTCTCCCGGGCGGACGCGCTGCTCGCCGAGCGGGCCCGGTCCGCCTTCCTCGCCGTCGTGGGGGAGAAGCTCGGTAACCCGCTGCACCCCGACCGGGCCGCCGCCGCCGTCATCCGGCTGACCGTACCCACCCTGGCCGAGGTGGCGGTGCTGGTGCTGGCGCCCCGGTCCGGGCGGGCCCGGTGGTGGCGGGCGACCCGGGCCGACCACGAGTCCCCCACTGTGGACAGCGGCGTGCTGCCCGCCGCCGCACTGCCCCCGGCGATCGCCGAGGGGCTGTCCGGTGTCGAGCCGCATGCCGTGGACTGGCTCGTCGAGCAGGCGGTCGAGGCCGGTTGGCTGCCGGGGCTGACCACGTCGGAGGTGACCGCCCGGGTGGTCTCGCTGCCCGGCCGGGACGCCCCGGCCGGGGTGCTGCTGGTGGCCCGCCGCACCCGCTGGTACGACGAGGCCGACCTGGATCTCGTCCGGGCCTTCGCCGCCCGGGCCGGCGCCGCGCTCACCACCGCGGTCCTCTACCGCAACCAGGCCGAGGTGGCCGACACCCTCCAGGCCAGTCTGGTGCCGGTGGAGCCGCCCGAGGTGCCCGGCGTGCAGTGGGGGACGGCCTACCGGCCGGCGCAGGCGAGCCTGCGCATCGGTGGCGACTTCTACGGCGCGCACCGGCTGGCCGACGGTGGCGCGGTGTTCTTCCTCGGCGACGTCTCGGGCAAGGGGGTGGAGGCCGCGGTCTTCACCGGCCAGTTGCGTCAGTGTCTCCAGGCGCTGCATCGTGTCGAGTCGCACCCCGGCCGGCTGGTGAAGCTGCTCAACGACGCCCTGCTGGAGACCACCCAGGCGCACGGTCAGGGCCGCTTCGCCACCCTGGTGCTCGGCACGGTACGCCCGCACCGCGACGGCGGCCTGTCGCTGACGATGGCCGGTGGCGGGCACCTGCCGCCGCTGGTGCTGCGCAACTCCGGCGAGGTCGAGACGGTGCCGCTGCGCGGCATGCTGATCGGCGTGGTCCCCGACCCCCGCGTCGGTGAGGTCACCGTACGCCTGGCCGTGGGGGAGACCTGTCTGCTCTACAGCGACGGGGTGACCGAGGCCCGGGGCGGTCGACGTGGTGACGAGCAGTTCGGCCAGGACCGGTTGGTCCATGCGGTGACCGCCTGCCACCGGATGCCCGCCCCGGCGCTCGCCGAGCGGGTCGAGCAGGTCACCTGCGACTGGCTGGGGCACGGTGACCACGACGACATCGCGGTGCTGGCCCTGCGGGCGACCGGGCCGGGCGGTCGTCCCCGACGGCACCTGCACTCCGTCCCGGCTGTCCCGGGCACGGCCGAGAGGAACCCCCGACCGTGACCGCCCCGGTCGACCCGGCGCACGCCTTCGCCGACTTCCTCGCCTGTCTGGAGGAGGCGGACGAGTACGGCGCGATCGAGGTCGCCACCGGGTTGCTCGACGCCGGTGTCGCCGCGGAGCGGGTGCTGCTCGACCTGGTCGCACCGGCCCAGGTCGAGGTGGGTGAGCGGTGGGCCCGCAACGAGTGGAGTGTGGCGCAGGAACACGCGGCGACCCACATCAGCGAGCGGGTGGTGGCGGCGATCGCCGGGTACGCCGATCCGCGTCCCACCCGGGGGCGGATCGTGGTGGCCTGCATGGATGGTGAGTGGCACGCCCTGCCGCCCCGGCTGGTCGCGGAGGTGCTGCGACTGCGCGGCTGGCAGGTGACGTTCCTGGGGGCCAGTGTGCCGGCTGCGCACCTGGTGTCCTACCTGCACCGGCACGACGCGCACGCGGTCGCGTTGGCCTGTGCCCTGCCCATGCGGCTGCCGTACGCGCACCGGATGATCGAGGCGTGCCGGCGCTCGGACGTGCCGGTGGTGGTCGGCGGGCGCGGGTTCGGTGTGGACGGCCGGTGGGCCCGGCGGCTCGGGGTCGCCTGGGCGGCGGACGCCCCGGGCGCGGCCGACCTGGTCGCCGACGAGCGGCGGTTGCGTCGGGTGCCACCCGCGGAGCTGTCCCACCTCGCCGACCACGAGTACGCGGGCCTGGTGAAACGGCGTGGTGAGCTGATCGACTCGGCGGTGGCGGACCTGCGGGTCCGGGTGCCGTCGGTCGGGGAGTACACCTCGACGCAGTGGGATGCGACGATCGGTGATCTGGGCTACATCGTGGATTCGCTGGCCGCCGCCGTCTACGTCGACGACCCGGAGCTGTTCACCGACTTCGTGTCCTGGCTGGCGACGATCCTGGCCAGTCGGGGGGTACCGACCGCGGCGGTCGCGTCGACCCTGGGCCACTACGGGCACGCCCTGCGTGACTTCCCCCGGGCGGGACGGTTCGTGGCGCTGGGTGTGGCGGCGACCGTCGCGTCCGGGGTCGTCCGGCACTGACGCGGCGTTGCGGGGCGCCCGGGGAGCGCTGCGTATACTTGCTGCACTGCAAGGGTCTTCCTGCGGTGGAAGCGAGAGGGACGACGTTGACCTTCACCGTCACGCACGACGAGCGCGATGGTGGCGGCGTGTGCCTGCGGCTCGCGGGCGAGTTGGATCTCGGTGCGGCCGGGGCGCTCAACGCCGAGATCGACCGGCTCGTGGCCGACGGCGAGCGGCACCTGCTGCTCGACCTCGGCGCGTTGACCTTCTGTGATTCCACCGGCATCGCGGCCTTCGTGCGCGGTGACAACCTGACGGCCGCCCGGGGCGGGTGGTTGCGGCTGTCCGGGGCGACCGGCCGGGTGGATCGGGTTCTCCAGATCACCGGACTGGCCGAGGTGCTGCGTTACCAGCCGGACACCGCCGACCCGCGGTCGCCGTCCGCCCGGTGATGGGCTAAATTTCCCCGCCAGCGGATGACCGACCGGTTTCCCACCTCGCGGATGACCGCGTTCGGTTCTCCCGCCGACGGGGTACCGAGACCGTCGTCCCCGATCGCCGAGACAGACAGGTTGGACCCATGGACCGAGGCGCCACGAACCCCGTCCGCATCCTGGTGGTCGACGACGACCCGGGTGACGTGCTGATGATCGAGGAAGCCCTGGCGGACTCCGAGATCGCCAAGGTCATCGACGTGGTCGGTGACGGCCAGGAGGCGATGGAGTTCCTGCGTCGGGAGGGCCGGCACGTCGACGCCCGCCGCCCCGACGTGATCCTGCTCGACCTGAACATGCCCCGGATGGACGGGCGTCAGGTGCTCGGCGAGGTCAAGCAGGACGACGACCTGCGGACGATCCCGATCGTGGTGCTGACCACCTCGAACGCGGACACCGACATCGTGGGCAGCTACAGCCTGCAGGCCAACGCCTACGTCACCAAGCCGATCGACCTGGACGACTTCAACGACGTGGTGCGCCGGATCGACGAGTTCTTCGGCCGGGTCGTGGTGCTGCCGAAGCGTTCCTGACCGCACGGTTCGCCCCGGCGCGTCCCCCGCGCCGGGGCCCGGTCGGCCGCCGGCCCCGCAATTGCTGAACATTTTTCCTGAACCGCCCCCGTGTCGGCCGGCTGCCGCCAGGATCGAGCTGGGACAGACGTATCAGCTTCCTGGGGGGCGACACGTGATGAGGTTCTCCGTCGTGCGGTCCGGCTCCGACCGGCAACAGGCCGATTCCTTCCTGGACGAGCTCGGAGTCCGGTTGACCCGACTCGCCGCGCGGGCGGAGGTGATCGGCGGCGCGGGGCGGGACTGGGATCAGATCCGCCAGGAGACCACCCTGCTCCTGGCGATGGTCGACCGGCGGCGGGCCGACGCCGGCCGGGCGGTCCGCCCGGCGGAGCCGGCGGCCGAGCTGCTGGCCCGGGCCCGCGACGAGCTGGACGCCGCCCGGGAGGAGGCCCGGCAACTGCGGGAGCGGGTGTACGCCGAGGCGGTGCAGGCCCGGCGGGAGTTCGAGGCGTCGCTGCACGAACGGCGGCACCGGGCCGCCCGGGCGGATCAGCTCCTGACCGGGGTGGCCGTCGAGACGGTGCCGGTCGACACCCCGACCGCCGCCGCCGGGGGTGTGCCGGCGACCCGGGCGGCCACCGGTGTCGACGAGGTGCCGGCCGACCAGCCGGAGCCGGGGACCTGGGTGGCCTGACCGGGCCGCACCCGCTGCCGGCGACCCGCCCGGGGCCGTCGGGCCTCAGCGGTCGATGCCGCCACCTGCGGCGGTCGTCCGGGGCCGTCGGGCCTCAGCGGTCGGTGCCGCCACCGCTGCGGTGACGGGCCGGGGTCGTCGGGCCTCAGGTCAGCGCCGCCACCACGGTGGTGGCCCGCTGCTCGTGCCGTGCGTAGGCGCGGGGGTAGGCGGAGATCTGCACGGCCTGCGCGGCGGCGGTGACGCTGAGCTCCCGCCAGCCGGGGATCTTGGCCAGTGCCGCATAGAAGGCCCGTGCCGCATAGTCGGGGCGCATCAGCTGGGCGACGGTGCCCCAGCCGCTGCTCGGGCGTTGCTGGAACAGGCCGACCGAGTCGTGGTCGGAACCGCTGCCCTGGTGCGGGTGGTCGTACGACTCGGGCAGCACGTCGCTGGCGAGGTTGTGCAGGTCGCTCTCCTGCATGGCGGTGGCGACGGCGACCACCATGCCGCGTCGGGGCACGCCCAGGTCGACACCGGCGTCGACGATCTTCTTGGCGTTGTCCATCTGGAGCGGGGTGAGGCCGGCGACCGGGCGGGGCCGGCCCGGCTTCGTCGGTGTCGGTGAGGCGCCGCGGGCGGCCGGTGGGTGCGGGCTCGCCGACGCCGGGTCGGCCGGGGGTGAGGCGGCCCGGTCCCGGGCGCGGGAGGCCCGCTGTTCGTCGGCGGCCCGGTTGGCCAGCACCTCCTGCACCGGCCGGGGCCGCTGCCGGTCGACGTGGTGCGTGCCGGCGAACGCGATGAGCCCCAGACAGCAGGTGACGCCGCCGGCGAGGGCGATCCGGGCGGGGACCGAGGCGAACGGGGTGCGTACGCCCCGCCGGGGCGGCTCCGGTGCGCGGTGCCGGCCGATCCTCCGTTCGTCCGAGGTGGCCCCGGTCGAAGGGTCAGCCGCGTGCTGTCGGGTCGGTCGCTGCTCATCGGTGTCGTCGGGGTGCACCCGCCGAGGCTAGAGAGGTTTCGGCCGCGGACCACCGCCGTGCCGGGTGGCCTGCGCCACACCGGGTCACTTTCCGCCCGGATCTTCTCCGCATATCGCCATGGGAGCCGCGTAAGCCTCAGGCCACTTCTGTCGCTTATAGCATTAATTCCTATGCGATAGCGGACAGAATGTCATCGCTGCTGATCGATCAGTGGGCATCGTTCGTCCGGGGGGCGACGGTGTCCGTACCACCGACCGCCGCCTCCACCGGACGAACGATGTGGCTCAGTGCCGGCCGTTGTCGGCCGCGCTCACCGTCAACCGGTGCCGGCTGCTGTCGTCGCTGGAGAACGGCCAGAGCCGGTCGGCGTACGCGACCAGCTCGGCCAACTGGTCGCGGCTCAACCCCACCGACGAGATGCTGGCGTGCACGTCGGCCCGGTACCGGCCGTCGTCGTCGCGTCCCAGCTTCGCCTCGGCGGTCACCTGCACCGTGTGCGCCTCGTCGGTGATCTCCCCGGCCGCCTCGACCGCCGCGTGGTGCAGGCAGGAGGCGAAGGCGGCGGCGAGCAGCTGCTCCGGGGTCAACCCCGTGCAGTGCGGCGCGAGCGGCGACGCCAGCGCGGTGGAGAGCCCACCGTCGTCGGTGCGTACGTGCCCGCCCGTGGCGGTCGCGCTGGCCTCGTGCAGCCAGGAACTCGGATCCGGCATCGCGTTCCTCCCTCACTCGTCGGCCGGATTCCCGGCCACGAACGGGTGAAACGCCGTGCCGCGCGGCCGGCGGAACCGGGATCAGACCGATCCGGTACGCGACCAGTCGTGCAACGCCACCGCCTCGGTCGCCTCCGCCGCCGCCCGCTCGGTCCAGGGCGACATCGACGCCGTCCGGGGCCGGGGCACCGGGGCCAGCATCGGCACGTAGACCCGGGCGTCGACCACCTCCGCCAGCTCCAGCGCCGCCACCAGACTGCTGGGCCGTTGCCGGGGGTCGTCGTCGAGGCAGCGCCGGCACAGGTCCACCACCTCGGGTGGCAACCCCGCGATCGGCGGCAACGGTTCCGCCGTGATCTTCCACCGGGCCCCGACCAGTTGGGTGGCGGTGGTCCCCGCCGCGTACGGCAACCGGCCGGTGAGGCTGTAGTAGAGCAGGACCCCCACGGCGTACATGTCGGCGGCGGGGGTGGCCGGCTGCCTGTCGAACTGCTCCGGGGCCAGGTACGCCGGAGTGCCCACCACCATGCCGTCCGGGCTGCGGTCGGGGGCCCCCGCCGGGGTGGCGATGCCGAAGTCGAGCACCTTCGCCCCCGACGGGGTGAGCATGACGTTGGCCGGTTTGACGTCGCGGTGCACGATGCCGTGGGCGTGCGCCGCGGCGAGCCCGGCGGCCACCTCGGCGCAGACCCGCACGGCGATGCGCCAGTCCAACGGCCCGGCCCGCAGGTGCGCGGCGAGGGTCTCCCCCTCCACCAGCTCCATCACGATGTACGGCATCTCCCGGCCCGGCAGCGTCGTGGAGGTGCCGAAGTCGTGGACGCTGGCGACGTTGGGATGCACCAGCCGGGCGGCGGAGCGGGCCTCGGTCCTGATCCGCTCGACGGAGGTCTCCTCGCCCCGGTGGGCGGGGGACATCAGCTTGACCGCGACCGGCCGGTCCAGCACGACGTCGTGCGCCCGCCAGACCTCCGACATCCCACCCATGCCGATGCGCTGTTCGAGCTGGTACCGCCCGGCGAGCGTCCTCATCGACCCGCTCCTGTCCATGCCGACCGCGTCGCCGGGATGGCGATGGCGCTGCCGAGCCGGTACCCGGCCGCTGCGCAGGGCAAACCGTCCGCCCGCCCCGGTGGACCCCGGAACCGCCAGGTGCCGGCCGATCCGTGCGGCCTGCGTCGGGTGCCCTCCGTCGTGCGGCGTCCGTCGTGTGCCCCCGGCCCGGCCGGGCGTGCGGTAGCTTGCCGGGGTGGCCGGCGTACCGTCGGCCCACCACCGGGAGGGTCGATGGGCGAGGTGACCGTACGCTTCCTCGGTGGGCCGGCACACGACCTGGTCAGGGCGTTGCCAGCCGACCCGGCGGGCGCACCGCCGGTGCGTTGGGTGCTGCGCCACCCGGACACCCCGCCGGCCCCCGGTGGAGGCGGCCCCGACCACCTCTACCAGCGGAACCCGGCGACCGCCGACGGGGTCTGGACGATGTCCTTCGTGCACACCTACCCGCTCGGCGCGGGCCAGTAGCGGCCCACAGAAGCACGATCGGCCCACCCGACCCCGTCCGGCCCGGTACGGTCGAGCGGGGCCGCCGCACGCGCACAGCCGGCACACAGGATGCGCATAGGTCAGGACCAGCAACCGGTCCCACGATGGGGGCATGGTGACCGACGGGCAGACCGTACCGAACCGGATCGAGCTTCGCCGTCCCGACGGCGAGCCCGTCCGGGTGCTGGTGGTCGACGACGAACCCACCCTGACCGACCTGCTCTCGATGGCACTGCGCTACGAGGGCTGGCAGGTGCGCAGCGCGGGCAACGGGATGGCGGCGCTCAGCGCGGCCCGGCAGTTCCAACCCGACGCGGTGGTGCTCGACGTGATGCTGCCCGACCTGGACGGCTTCCAGGTGCTGCGCCGGCTGCGCGAGCAGACCCCGACCGTGCCGGTGCTGTTCCTGACCGCCCGTGACGCGGTTGAGGAACGGATCGCCGGGCTGACCGTCGGTGGCGACGACTACGTCACCAAGCCGTTCAGCCTGGAGGAGGTCATCGCCCGGTTGCGCGCCCTGCTGCGGCGTACCGGCTTCGCGGTGACCGCCCGGGAGGAGGCCGTGCTCACCGTCGGCGACCTCACCCTCGACGAGGACAGCCACGAGGTACGCCGGGGCGACGACCTGATCACCCTGACCGCCACCGAGTTCGAGCTTCTGCGCTACCTGATGCGCAACCCGCGCCGGGTGCTGAGCAAGGCGCAGATCCTCGACCGGGTCTGGAACTACGACTTCGGCGGGCAGGCCAACGTGGTCGAGCTGTACATCTCGTACCTGCGTAAGAAGATCGACGTGGGACGCCGACCGATGATCCACACCCTGCGCGGCGCCGGTTATGTCCTCAAGCCCGCGCCGTGACCCGGTCGGCCGGCTGCATCGCCGGCTGTCCGGTGCGGTCCGGGCACGGTGGCTGGCCGGTTGGTCCCTGCGCCGCCGGCTGGTGCTCACCGTGGTCGCGCTGCTCGCGCTGGTCAGCGTTGGCATCGGCGGGCTGACCACGGTCGCGCTGCGGCACTTCCTGATCAGCCAGGTCGACAGCCAACTCGTCATGGACAACCGCCGCTTCGACAGCCGGCTGCCCTGGGAACGGCCCCAGGACCAGCCGCGTCCCCTCGACCAGATCGCCGGTCGGCAGGGGCAACCCGACCCACCGCCGACGTTCCCGATCGGCTCGGTCGGGCTGCGGGTCACCCCGCAGGGGGAGACGTCGGCCCGCATCCGTAGCAGCTCCGGGGCGACCGAGGCGCTCACCGCCGCCGAGGTCGCCCCGCTGACCCGGCTGCCCACCGACCGCGCACCGCACACCGTCGCGCTCGGCGACCGTGGCGACTACCGGGCGGTGTCCCGACGGCTCCCCGACGGCGACATCCTGATCTTCGCCTATCCGCTGCACATGGCGCAGGAGACGGTGTGGTGGATGGTCGCCGCCCAAGCGGGCGTCGCGGCCGCCGGCCTGCTGGTCGCCGGCAGCCTGGGTGCGCTGATCGTCCGGGCCACGCTGCGCCCGCTGCACCGGGTGGCGGCCACAGCCGGGCGGGTCGCCGAACTGCCCCTGGACCGGGGCGAGGTGGCCCTGTCGGTGCGGGTGCCCGCCGTCGACACCGACCCGCGTACCGAGGTGGGGCAGGTGGGCGCGGCGCTGAACCGGATGCTCGGTCACGTCGCCGCCGCGCTCGCCGCCCGGCAGGCCAGCGAGACCCGGGTACGCCAGTTCGTCGCCGACGCCTCGCACGAACTGCGCACCCCGCTGGCCGCGATCCGGGGCTACGCGGAGGTGGCCCGCCGGGGCCGGGACCAGGTTCCCCCGGACGTCGCCCACGCGCTGCGCCGGGTCGAGTCCGCCAGCACCCGGATGACCAGCCTCGTCGACGACCTGCTGCTGCTGGCCCGGCTCGACTCCGGCCGGCCGCTGGCCACCGGCCCGGTCGACCTGACCGCGCTGGTGGTGGACGCGGTCAGCGACGCCCACGTGGCCGGCCCCGAACACCGGTGGCAGCTCGACCTGCCCGACGAGGCGGTGGAGGTGCCCGGCGACGCCGTCCGGCTGCACCAGGTGGTGGCGAACCTGCTGGCCAACGCCCGGGTGCACACCCCGCCCGGCAGCACCGTCACCACCCGGCTCGCCCCGATGCCCGGCGCGGTGCAGATCAGCGTCACCGACGACGGCCCCGGGGTGCCGGCGGAGCTGCGCGAGGAGGTCTTCGAACGGTTCGCCCGGGGGGACAGCTCGCGGTCCCGGGAACACGGCAGCACCGGCCTCGGCCTGGCCATCGTCGCCGCCGTGGTCGAGGCCCACCACGGCACCGTCGCGTTGGAGAGCCGGCCGGGCCGCACCGTCTTCACCGTACGGCTGCCGGACTCCCCCGCCCCCGCGCCCCCGGCCTCGGACCCGCCGACACCGGCACGTCCCACCGCCCCCGCGCCGCAGGTTTCCGTCGCGCCCGCGCGGTCGGACGGCGACGGGCCCGCGTCCCCGGATTCCACAGCGCACGCATAGCCAGGGCACGGGATCGACCCAACCAGCCCGGCCAGGCTGACCGCATGGACAGAACCGAGAGCCTGCTGACGACGCCGGCCAGCCCGCCGGACGCCGCGACCGTACCGCCGTCGGGCCCGCCCGACGCCGCGACCGAACCGCCGGCCCGGTCGGCGACCGTCCACCCGGACGCGGGCGACGCGCCCCCACCACGGGACCCGCGCTGGGTCAGACCCGCGCTGGCCGTGCTGCTGCTCGGCACCGCCCTGCTCTACCTGTGGGGCCTGGGGGAGTCGGGCTGGGCGAACTCGTTCTACTCGGCGGCCGTGCAGGCCGGTGCGGAGAGCTGGAAGGCGTTCTTCTACGGCTCCTCCGACGCGGCCAACTCGATCACCGTCGACAAGACGCCGGCCTCGCTGTGGCTGATGGCCCTGTCGGTACGGATCTTCGGGCTGAACAGCTGGGCGATCCTGGTGCCGCAGGCGCTGCTCGGCGTCGCCTCGGTCGGCGTCCTGTTCGCCACCGTCCGCCGCTGGTACGGCCCGGCCGCCGGCCTGATCGCCGGGACGGTCCTGGCGCTCACCCCGGTCGCCACCCTGATGTTCCGGTTCAACAACCCGGACGCGCTGCTGGTGCTGCTGCTCGTGCTCGGCGCGTACGCCACGGTGCGGGCGGTGGAGACGGCCAGCACCCGGTGGATCGTGCTGGTCGGGGTGCTGGTCGGCTTCGGCTTCCTCACCAAGATGCTCCAGGCGTTCCTGGTGGTCCCGGTCTTCGCCGGGGTCTACCTGCTGGCCGCGCCGACCGGTTTCTGGCGGCGGATCCGGCAGCTGCTGCTGGCCGGCCTGGGCCTGGTCGTGGCCGCCGGGTGGTGGGTCGCGACGGTGGAGCTGGTCCCGGCCAGCGCCCGGCCCTACATCGGCGGGTCGCAGGGCAACAGCATCCTGGAGCTGACCCTGGGCTACAACGGTCTCGGGCGGATCACCGGTGACGAGGAGGGCAGCGTCGGCGGCGGCGCCCGGATGGGCGGCGGCGGTGGGCCGTTCTCCGGGCAGACCGGCTGGTTGCGGATGTTCGACACCGAGGTCGGCGGCCAGATCTCCTGGCTGTTGCCGGCCGCGTTGATCCTGCTCGTCGCCGGCCTGGTGCTGGCCGGGCGGGCGGCCCGCACCGACCGCCGGCGTGCCGGGCTGCTGCTGTGGGGCGGTTGGCTGCTGGTCACCGGGCTGATCTTCAGCTTCATGTCCGGCATCTTCCACGCGTACTACACGGTGGCCCTGGCCCCGGCGGTCGGCGCGCTGGTCGGCATCGGCACCGTCCTGCTCTGGCGGGAATGCCGGGCCGCCGCCCGATCCGCCACCCCGGTAACCGGTACGGCGACGCCCGCCGCGCCGGTCACCGCGTCGGCTGTCCACCCGGGACCGACGCCGGGGGCCGACCTCGGGCCAGCGCAGCCTGCCGCCGGCCCGGCACAGCCTGCCGCCGGTGTCGTGCCGACTGTCGCCGGTACCGCGTCCGGGGCCGGTGGTCGGCGGTCAGCCCGGTGGCGGGGGGTGTTCGCCACCGTCGTCCTGGCCGGCACCCTCGCGGTGACCGCCTGGTGGTCCTGGACCCTGCTCGGGCGCAGCCCCGACTTCCACCCCTGGCTGCGCCCGGCCGTGCTGGTGGTCGGCCTCGCCGTGGCGGTGCTGATCCTGGCGGCCCGACTGCTGCCCCGGCGGCTGGTGCCGGTGGCGCTGGCCCTCGGCGCGTCGGCCGCGCTGGCCGGCCCGGCGGCGTACGCGGCGCAGACCGCCGGCACCCCGCACACCGGGTCCATCCCGAGCGCCGGCCCGGCCGTGCAGGGCGGCTTCGGCCCGGGGCGTGGCGGACCCGGCGGCCGGATGGGCAACGGTATGGAGTTCCCCGGTGGCGGCTTCCCGGGCGGCAACCGGCCCGGCGGCACCGGCCAGAACGGTCAGCCTCCCGGCTTCCCCGGTGGTACCGCCGACGGCGGCCCGGGCCAGTTCCCCGGTTTCCCCGGCGGCACCGGCCAGAACGGCGGCACTGGGCAGTTCCCCGGCTTCCCCGGTGGCACCGGCCAGAACGGTGGCACGGGGCAGGACGGCGGCACCGGCCGTAACGGTGGCACGGGGCAGGACGGTGGGCGTACCGGGGGTGGCCAGGGGCGCACCGGCGGCGGGATGGGCGGGCTGCTCGACTCCCGCGAGCCGAGTGCCGCGCTGAAGGCGCTGCTGACGGCCGACGCCGACGACTACACCTGGGTCGCGGCGGCCGTCGGCTCCAACAACGCCTCCGGATACCAGCTGGCCACCGGTCGTCCGGTGATGGCGGTCGGCGGCTTCAACGGCAGCGACCCGTCGCCCACCCTGGCCCGGTTCCAGGAGTACGTGGCCGCCGGGAAGATCCACTACTTCGTCGGCGGGGGCGGCTTCCGGGCCAACGGGGGCAGCTCCGCCTCCCAGGAGATCGCCGCCTGGGTCGCCGAGACCTTCACCGCGCAGACCGTGGACGGGGTCACCGTCTACGACCTGACCAGTGCCGGACAGGAGGCACAGGGATGACCACGATCGGCAGCCCCCGACCCGCCGTCGAGACCCGGACCGACACCCCCACCGCCGTGCTCGACGTGGTGGTGCCGGTCTACAACGAGGAGACCGACCTCGGTCCCTGCGTACGCCGGCTGCACGAGCACCTCAGCACGCACTTCCCGTACCCGTTCCGGATCACCGTGGCGGACAACGCCAGTGTCGACGGCACCCTCGCGGTGGCCGAGGCGCTCGCCGCCGACCTCCCGCACGTCGAGGTGCGGCACCTGAGCGCCAAGGGTCGGGGCCGCGCGCTGCGGGCCGCCTGGTCGGCCTCGGACGCCCCGGTGCTGGCCTACATGGACGTGGACCTGTCGACCGACCTGGCCGCGTTGCTGCCGCTGGTCGCCCCGCTCATCTCCGGTCACTCGGACCTGGCCATCGGCACCCGACTGGCGCGGACCTCCCGGGTGGTGCGGGGCGCCAAACGGGAGGTGATCTCCCGGGCCTACAACCTGCTGCTACGGGGTGCCCTCGCGGCCCGGTTCTCCGACGCGCAGTGCGGTTTCAAGGCGATCCGCGCCGACGTGGCCCGGGAGTTGCTGCCGTTGGTGCAGGACACCGGATGGTTCTTCGACACCGAGTTGCTGGTGCTCGCCCAGCGGGCCGGGCTGCGCATCCACGAGGTGCCGGTGGACTGGGTCGACGACCCGGACAGCCGGGTGGACATCGTGGCCACCGCCCTGGCCGACCTGCGCGGCATCGGCCGGCTGGGGCGGGCCCTGCTCACCGGGGCGTTGCCGCTGGCCACCCTGCGCGCCCAGTGGGGCCGGGCACCGCTGGCCGGGCAGCCGGCGCGGGTGCCGGTCGGGCTGCCCGGCCAGTTGGCCCGCTTCGCGCTGGTCGGGGTGGTCAGCACCGTGGCGTACCTGGTGCTGTTCGTGGTGACCCGGGGGGTGCTCGGCGCGCAACCGGCGAACCTGGTGGCGTTGCTGGTGACCGCGGTGGGCAACACCGCGGCGAACCGGCGGCTCACCTTCGGCATCACCGGTCGCCGGTCGGTCGGTCGGCACCACCTCCAGGGCCTGCTCGCCTTCGCCCTCGGACTGGCGTTGACCAGTGGTGCGCTCGCCGCGCTGCACGCCGTCGGCACCCCGGCCCGGCCGGTCGAACTGGCGGTGCTGGTGGCGGCGAACCTGGCCGCCACGGCGCTGCGGTTCCTGCTGCTGCGCCTGGCGATGCACCACCGCCGGCGCTGACCGTCGGGCGGCGACGCGTCGTGGCCGCCGTACCCCGCACGACCGGACCCCGGCACCGGACCGGGCGGCGCGGGGCACGGGCGGATCCGGACCGGGCGGACCTGGTCCGGGTGGCGCGGGGCACGGGCGGATCCGGACCGGGCGGACCTGGTCCGGGTGGCGCGGGGCACGGGCGGATCCGGTCCGCGCGGCACGGCGGGTGCCGGCCGACCGGGTCCGCCGGGCGGCCGTCAGTTCAGCGGTGTGCCCACCCGGGACACCGCCGGCAGCGCGACGGTACCCGCCACCGCCCTCGTCGCGTCGGGGAGGAAGTCGGCGGTGGTCGCCCGGACGACCAGCTCCGGGGCCAGCCGCACCGACGTGGTGCTGCCCGAGTCGAGCAGGGTGAGCAGGGCGTGCAGCGCCTGCGAGCCCATGTCCCGCAGCGGGGTACGGATCGAGGTGAGCGGCACCAGGAGCTGGGCGTCCACGTCGATGTCGTTGTACCCGACCACCGCCACTTCCCGACCGACCCGCAGGCCGTGGTCGCGCAGGGTGCCCATCGCGCCGATCGCGGCGAAGTCGTTGACCGCGAAGACCCCGTCGGGACGACCGGAGCCCAGCAGCCCGGCCATCGCCGAGGCCCCACCGGCGACGTCGAAGGTGGACGGTGCGACCCACCGGGGGTCGACCGGGACGCCCTGGGCCTTCGCCGCGGCGAGGAAGCCCGCGACCCGGTCGGCGGAGGTGCTGGCGTGGCCGGGGCCGGCGATCACCGCCAGCCGCCGGCAGCCCACGTCGATCAGGTGCTCGGCGGCGAGCCGCCCACCGAGGCGGTCCCGGCCGGTCACCGACGGGAAACCCCGGGAGGCCCGGCTGACCAGCACGAACGGCACCCCGTCGGCAGCCAGCCGGGCCAGCATCGGGTCGTTGCGGCGGGCGTCACCGATGATCAGCCCGTCCACCCGTTCCCCGATCAACCGCTGGATGCGCAGTGCCCGCGCCTCGTCGTCGTCCCAGCTGCTGCTGACCACCGCCTGGTAGCCGGCGGCGGCAGCGGCGGCGTCGATGCCCTCGAAGACGGTGGCCAGCACGATGTCGGTGATCCGGGGGACCAGCACGCCGATCACCCCGGTCTTGCCGCTGCGCAGGCTGGCCGCCCAGCGGTCCCGGTGGAACCCGAGCTGCTTGGCGGCCTCCACGATCCGGGTCGCGGTCGCCGGGGCGACCCGCACGTCGTCGCCGCGCAGCACCCGGGAGACCGTGGAGACGTGCACCCCGGTGAGGCTGGCGACATCGCGCAGGGTCACCCGTTTGTTCACTGTGCCTCCCGTGCCGGACCGGTACCCGTACCCGGCAACCTAGCTGAGATGACTGCCCCCGTTCACATCGAAGGTCATGCCGGTGACCGTGGCGCAGGAATCGGAGAGCAGGAACAGCACGATGTCGGCGATCTCCTGTGCCGAGGAGACCCGGCCCAGCGGCATCCGGGCCCGCAGACCCGCCTTCTGCTCGGCGGTGAGCCGGTCGTGCATCGGGGTGGCCACCGGGCCGGGCGCGACGGCGTTGACCCGTACCCCCTGCGGTCCGAAGTCGACGGCCAGGTGCCGCATCAGGCCCAGTACCCCCGCCTTCGCCGCCGCGTACGCCGTGCCCGACAGCCGGGTGCCGCCGTCACGGGCGTTGAGGCTGCTCATCAGCACCAGCGACCCGCCGCCGGCCGCCGCCATCCGGGGCACCACGGCCTGGCTGACGACGAACGCGGCGGTGAGGTTGTTGCGCAGGGTGCGTTCCCACTCGGCGAGGCTGGTCTGCTCGATGCCACCGGAGCTGACCACCCCGGCCAGGTGGGCCACCCGGCGCGGGGTGCCGATCGCGTCGACGAACTCGCCCACCGCGACCGGGTCGGCGGCGTCCACGCCGGTGGAGACGTCCAGCACGTGCACCGTCTCGCCCCGGGCGCGGGCGGCGGCGACCACCGCCGCGCCGATGCCGCTGGCCCCGCCGGTCACCAGCAGGCTCACGACGTACCGCCGAGGATCTCGTCGCGGGCCCGCCGGTAGGCGTCGGAGAGCAGCATCTCCGGCTGGGAGTAGACGACGAAGCGGACGCCCCGGTCGATCCAGCGGCGGGCCTCCTCGGCGGAGTAGGCCAGCATGCCGGCGACCCGGCCGGCGGCGACGACCCGCTCGACGAAGTCGACCGCGTGCTTCTCCACCTCCGGGTGGGTGGGCTGGTAGCCCAGGCCCAGCTTGACCGACAGGTCGGCCCGCCCGAGCATCAGCACGTCGAGGTCGGCGGCGAGGATGTCGTCCAGGTTGGCCAGCCCGGCAGGGGTCTCGACCAGGGCGACGACCGTGGTGTTCTGCCCGGCCCAGGTCAGGTAGCGGTCGAAGTCGCCCCGGGCGGTGCCGTGCCCGGCGGCCCGCGCCGCCGAGCACAGCGTCCGGTCACCGACCGGCGGGTAGTGGGTCAGCCGGGCCGCCTCGACGGCCTGCGCGCCGGTCTCCACCAGCGGCAGCACCACCCCACCGGCACCGCTGTCCAGGGACCAGAGCAGGTCCTTCTCCTCGATCCGGCGCAGCCGGACCAGCGGGGTGGTCCCCGCCGAGCCGGCCGCCCGGACCATCGCCAGCACGCTCTGCTCGTCGGCCGCGGCGTGCTCGGTGTCGACGACCAGGAAGTCGTAGCCGAGGGCGCCGAGGATCTCGCCGATCGCCGGTTCCTGGAGCAGGGTCAGGCTGCCGAGGGCGACGCCACCGTCGCGCAGCACCTCGGCCAGCCGGCTCGGACGGGGATACATCAGGACTCCAGCTTCTGCACGCCGCCGCAGTCGCGGTTGGCCGGCACCTCGCCGACGATCTTCAGGGCGGCGTCGACGACGGAACCGTCGTGCCACTCACCGACCTCCGGCAACTTTTCGATGATCTTGTTGTCGAGCAGCCACTTGCCGTCCTCGGCGGTCACCGTGGCGGTGTCCACCCGACCGTTCGGGTCCATGTACGGCCACTGGTCGGTGCCGTACAGCTTGGTGATCGTCTCCGCCGGCACCTTGGTCCGCTCAGCCACGATCTTGATGACGTCGTCCTTGTTGGCCGGGTCCTGGTAGTAGCGCACGCCCTCCAGCCAGCCGGCCATCCACCGGGCCGCGACCTCGGGCCGCTTGCTGATGAAGTCCTGCGACATGGTGATCAGGCCCTGCTCCTGGTTGGGCGCCACCTCGTTCATCGCCAGCACCCGCTTGGCCTGCCCGTCGGTGATGAGCTGGTACGCCAGCGGCTGCACCACGAAGCCGGCGTCCACCGCACCGCTCTTGAGCGCGTTGGCCGTGTCCGGGTAGCTCAGGGTGACGATCTGCCCCAGGTCGGACTGCTTCAACCCGACCTCACCCAGCGCCCGGTCCAGCCAGTACTCGGTGGTCGAACCCTTGGCCAGGATGGCGACCTTCTTGCCCTTGAGGTCGGCCACGCTCTTCAGGCCGCCGTCGAAGGCCTGGGTACGGGCCAGCAGGAGGTTGTCCGACGCACACCGGTACTGCTGCCGGTCGGCCACCGCCCGCACCCGCAGGCCCTGGTTGACCGCGTTGAACAGCGCGCCACCGGTGCCCGGGATGTTCACGTCCAGCTTGCCCTGACCCTGCACCGCCAGCCGGGAGTAGATGTCGGCGTTGCTGAACTCCACCTCGACCTGGTGCTTGCCGAAGAAGCCCTTCGCGTCGGCCACCATCATCGGCGCCAGCGAGAGGATCTCCAGCGAGTTGACCGTCACCTTGTCGGTGCCGTCGGCGCCCTTCGACTCCGCGTCGTCACCGCAGGCCGCGGTGCCGAGCAGCAGGCTCGCCCCCAACAGCGCGGCGATGACACCTTTTTGCTTGATCGTCGTGATCCGCTTGATTGTCATGATTGGCCCTCCGTCCAGCTGAAGAAGCGCCGCTGCACGCGCAGCGTCACCGTGGTGAGGAAAAAGCCCATCGCCGCGATCACCGCGAGCGTGGCGTACATGTTGTCGATCTGATAGATCTGCCAGTACCGCCAGGTCATCGACCCGACGCCGTCACTGGCGGCGAGGAATTCACCGGCGATGGTGCCCAGCAGGGCCAGCCCCGCGGCCAGCCGGATGCCGGCGAAGATGGACGGCAGGGCGCCCGGCAGGACGATCTTCCAGAGGATCTGCTGCCGGCCGGCGCCCAGGTTGCGGGCCATCAGGATCAGCCGCTCGTCGACCTGGAGCACCCCGGACATCGCGTTCACCACGGCCGGGAAGAACGAGATGATCCCGGCGAGCACCACGATCGGCCGTCCGCCGGTGCCGAAGATGACCAGCAGCAGCGGCAGGATCGCCACCACCGGGATCGGGTACGTGATGGCGATCAGCGGGTCGATCAGCACCCGAACCCACCGCGACCGTCCCATCGCGATGCCCAGCAGCGTCGCCGGGATCACCCCGAGCAGGAAGCCGAGCAGGATGCGCTGGGCGGTGATCCCGACGTTGGGCAGCAGCTCCCCGGAGGAGAAGAGCTCGACCAGGGCCTGCACGCACTCCGACGGGGCCGGGAAGAAGGTCTTGTCGATCAGCCCGGCCATGCTGCCGCCCTGCCACAGCGCCAGCACCACGACCACCGGCACCATGCTGCCCAGCCCGCTGCTGAGCAGCTTGAAGCCGCGACCCGGCGGGCGTTCCGCGCGGGGGTCCACCGCGTAGCGGACCACGGGTTCGTCGGGCGCCCGCTCCCGGGTCGGCACGCTCTGCTCGCTCATCGGTCCCCCTTCGCTTCCGCCCACTCGGCCGCCAGGGTGGCGTCCCGCAACTGCGCCCACAGGTGGCGTTTCAACTCGGTGAACCGCGGGTCCAACTCGACGTCGCGGGTACGCGGCCGGGGGAACGGCACCCGGATCTCCTCGACCACCCGGGTCGGCCGGGGCCCGAGCACGATGATCCGGTCGGCCAGCAGCAGCGCCTCCTCGATGCTGTGCGTGATGAACAGGACCGTCTTGCGGTGCTTCGACCAGACCTGGAGCAGTTCGTCCTGCAACAGGGTCCGGGTCTGGGCGTCCACCGCCGCGAACGGCTCGTCCATCAGCAGGACCTCGGGGTCGCTGGCCAGGGCCCGGGCGATCCCGGCCCGCTGGCGCATCCCGCCGGACAACTCGTGCGGCTTGTTGTCGGCGAACGCCTCGATGCCCATCATCGTCAGGTGCTCCCGGGCCACCTCGCGCCGCCGGGCGGCGGGCACCCCGCGCAGCTCCAGCCCGAAGCCGACGTTGTCGGCGATGGAGCGCCAGGGGATCAGCGCGTAGTCCTGCCAGACGATCGAGGTGAGCGGGCCGGCGGCGGTGCGTTCGCCGACGAAGCGGATCTCCCCGTCGTCCGGCCGGCGCAGCCCGCCGAGCAGGCCGAGCAGCGTCGACTTGCCGCACCCGCTGGGCCCGATCACGCAGACGAACTCCTGCGCCTCGATGGTGGTGCTGAGGCTGCCGACCACCGACAGTCGGCTCCCGTCGGCCCGGGGATAGCCCTTGGCCACGTTGTCGATCTCGATGCGCATGGTCACTGCCCTCCGTGGGCCGGCAGGTCGGAGTAGTTGTGGTGCCACCAGTCGGCGATGTCGCGTCGCCTGGCGAACCAGACCCCGGGCAGGTCCTGCGCCCAGGCGATCAGGTCACGCAGCGCGGAGGCCCGCCCGGCCTGGCCGATCAGCCGGGCGTGCAGCCCGATCGAGATCATCTTGGGGGAGGTCTCGCCCTCCTCCCACAGGTACTCGATGCCCCGCCGGCAGTTCTCGAAGAAGTCCGTCGGGTTGCCGTAGCCGGGGCTGAAGGCGAACCGGCCGTCGTTGTAGGTGTGGGTGTACGGCACCACCAGGTGCCGCTGGTCGGCCACCTGCACCCAGTACGGCAGGTCGTCGTTGTAGGCGTTGGAGTCGTAGCGGAAGCCACCCTCCTCGACCAGCAGCCGCCGCGTGCGGTCCGACGGGGCGTACCGGGAGTACCAGCCGACCGGGCGTTCCCCGGACAGCTCGGTGATCGTCGCCACCGCCTGCCGGATCTCCGCGCGTTCCTCGTCCTCGGTCATCCCCGACGGCTCCCGCCAGCGCAGACCGTGCGAGCAGATCTCGTGCCCGGCGTCGACGAACGCCTTGGTCAGCGGCCGGTTACGGGCCAGCGCCTCGGCACAGCCGTAGACGGTCACCGGGGTCTGCGTGCGGTCGAACAGCCGCAGCAACCGCCACGCCCCGGCCCGGCTGCCGTACTCGTAGACCGACTCCTGGGACAGGTCACGGTGCTCGGCGCTGGTCGGCGTGTACGAGATCTCGCCGACCCACTCGTTGACGCTGTCGCCGTCGAGGAGGCTGTGCTCGGCGCCCTCCTCGTAGTTGAGGCACAGGCTCACCGCCACCCGGGCACCACCGGGCCACTCGACGCGGGGCAGGTCCGCGCCGTAGCCGATGAAGTCCCGCTCGGTGCCGGGTTCGACTCTGATCACCATGACGTCATGTCCTTTCTGCCGGATGGGCCGGGCCCAGCGGGAACCGGCGGCGGGCCGCCGTTCGGATTCGGTGCCCCACCCCGCACCAGCGCGGTGAGGTCTCGCAGTCGGGTCGCCCCGGGGGCCCGGGTCAGCCCGTGCAGCAGCTCGGCCGCCCCCGCCGGCACCCCCGGCGTACGCAGCAGCGCGGCGTCCACGGCGGCCAGCTCGTCGGCCGTCATCGGGTCCTCCCGGTCACCGTGGTGGAACCGGGCCCGCCCGGTCAGCCGGGCCCCGCTGCGGGTGGTCACCTCGACCACCGCCGGTCGGCCCGCCGGATATCCCTGGTCCAGCCCGGGGTCGTGGCGTACGGTCACCCGCTCGGCGAGCCGGGCCGCGCGGGCCCACCGGTCGTCCGCCGGCCCGTCCGGGGCACCCGGGTCGGTGCCGACCAGCCCGCAGGCGACCACCCACGGGATGCTGAACTGGCGGGCCAGCCGGCCGACCGGACGACGCTCGGCGAGCAGGGCCGCGCCCGCGTAGGTGTCCACGGTCACCGTCGCCACCTCGTCGGCCGTCAGGTCCCGGGCCATCGCGCGGGCCACCGTCCACCCGGTCAGGGTGTGCGCGCAGACCCCCACCGGTTTGAAGTAGGCGTCCGGCAGCAGCGGTCGGGATCCCAGCGCGACGTCCACCGGCCGGTCGGTGCCACCGTGGTGGACGGTCCGGGCGAGGTGCGGCAGCGCCGGACCGGTGGCCGGGAACCCGGCGTCGGCGAGCCGGGCGACGGTCAGCCCGTTGGCGGTGCCGAGGGCGGGCAACAGGTAGTGGGCGGCGTGTCCCCGCCGGGTGTCGGCCTCGGGCCCGGCCAGCGCCACGGTCAGCGCCAGGTTCACCGTGTCGGTGACCCCGGCGGTGTCCTGACCGGTGACGATCCCGGCGGCGGCCGCGGCCGCGCCGGTGCCCCACCCGCCGTGCGGGTGCACCCCGGGGCGGGGTGCGCCGAGGAGCAGACCGAGCCGGGCGCCCACCTCCCAGCCGACCGCCAGCGCCCGCAGGAACACCCGCAGGCTGCGGTCGTCGGCTTCGGTGGCGGCCAGCGCTGCGGCGTACGCGTGCAGCCCGGGGTGCCCCCGGGATTCGCGCAGGCCCTCGTCGCACTGGCTGACGGTGATCGCCGCCGCCGTCACCGCCGCCGCCCGTGCCGGCTCGTCCGTCCCGCCCGGGGCGGCCAGCAGCGTGCACCGGCCGTGCGGGTCGCCGGGGGTGTCGAGCCCGGCGGGCAGGTGCCCCCGGGCCGCGACGGCGTTGGCGGTCAGCCGGGCGGCCACCTGCCGGACCAGCACCTGTCCAGCGCCGGTGGCCAGCAGCGTGTCGGCGGCCTCGACCGCACCGGCGACGAGCGTGGCCAGCACGTCGCCGCGGGCATCCCCCCGCCGGTGGTCGGTCACGGTGTGATCACCTGCTTGCCGAGCACCCGCCGGTCGGCGAGCGCCTGGTGGGCCCGGCCGGCGTCGGCCAGCGGGAGGACCGCGTCGACCCGGGGGGTGAGTTGTCCCGCCGCGACCAGGCCCAGCACCCGGGCGATCTCGTCGGGGCGCTGGCTGCGCGACCCGCGCAGCTCGTACTCGTTGCGGAAGGTCTCGATGAGGTCGAGGTGCGGGTGCTCCCCGGCGTGGCCGCCGCCGACGATCAGCCGACCGGTGGGGGCGAGGGTGCCCAGCGCGGCCTCGAAGACGTCGCCCCCGATGTGTTCGACGATCACGTCGAAGCCCGCACCCCCGGTGATCTTCCGGGCCTCGGTGGCCCAGTCGGGGTCGCGGGTGCTCAGCACCGCGTCGGCGCCGAGGGAGGAGACGAAGTCGGCCTTCGCCGGGTCGCCGACCAGGCCGACCACCCGAGCGCCGCCGAGCTTGGCGAGCTGCACCACCGCGTGCCCGAGCCCACCGGCGGCACCCGGGGCGAGGACCCACTCGCCGGGCGCGAGTCGGCCGATGGAGTACAGGGTGCGCCAGGCGGTGCCGAAGGAGATCGGGGTGGAGGCGGCGACCACCGGGTCGAGGTCGCCGATGTCGAGCAGGCCGCGCGCCGGGGCCACCGCGTGCCGGGCGTAGCCGCCCCACCTGGTGATGCCGGGCATGTCGGCGTTCGGGCAGAGGTTGGCCCGGCCGCCCAGGCAACGGGGGCAGGTCCCGCAGGGCGTGTTGGGCAGCACCAGCACGCGGTCGCCCGGGGCCCGGTCGGTGACCCGGGAGCCGAGCTGCTCGACCACGCCGACGACCTCCCGGCCGAGCACGTGTGGCAGCCGCAGCGGCATCCGGGACACCCCGCTGCGCAGGTCGGCGTCGAGGTGGTTGACGGCGACCGCGAGCACCCGCAGCAGGACCTCGTCGGGGCCGGGTTCGGGCAGGTCGACCTCGGTGAGGGTGAGCGTCTCGGGGCCGCCGTACCCGTTCATGGTCACTGCTTCGGTCTTCACGCGTGACGTCCTTCCACCATGGTGCGCAGGGCTGCCGGCACGGCGCCGGGTTCTTCGACGGCCAGGGCGAGGGCCAACGCCACCCGGGCCTGGGTGCCGGTGAGGTCGCCGGCGAAGAGCGCGCCGGCGCGGGCGAGGGTCGCCCCGCCGCCGGCGTAGACCGGGCGGACCCGGCCCGCCCCGGTCCGGCTGGTGATGACCACGGGTACGCCGCGTCGGCCGGCCTCCGCGACGGCCTCGGCGACCGCGGGTGGGGCGTTGCCCGCGCCGAACGCCTCGACCACGATGCCGACGGCACCGGCGTGCAGCGACGCGTTCAGGTGGGTGCCGTCCACACCGGCGACGAGCTTGACCAGGTCCACCCGGGGAAGTGCGGTGGGGACCGGTCGGTCGGCGTAGTGGCTGCCCCGGGCGGCGGTGGAGACGCGGAGCACGCCGTCCGGGTCGACCAGGGCCAGCACCCCGGCCGTTCCGCCGGAGAACGCCGACACCGCCGAGGTGTGCACCTTGCGGCTCTCCACAGCGGCGTAGGCGACCCCGCCCATGACCGTCGCCGCGCCGACCGGCTGCGGGGCGGCGACGACCCGGATCGCGTCGGCGAGGTTGCGTCCGGCGTCGGAGTCGGGCTCGTCGGCGCTGCGTTGCGCGCCGGTCAGCACGACGCGGGCGTCGGGGCCGGTGAGCTGCCCGGTCAGGTAGGCGGCTTCCTCCAGCGTGTCGGTGCCGTGGGTGACGACGACGCCGGAGAACCCGTCGGCGAGCTTGGCCCGGACGGCCCGGACGGTGCCGAGCATGTCGTCCAGGGAGAGCGCGAAGCTCGGCCGGCAGGACAGGTCGAAGCCGTGGATCTCCACGCCGGCCGGGACGGTGACGTTCTTCAGCAGGTCCGTGACGGAGTCGGTCACGGCCAGGCCCTCGTCGGGGTCCCACCGCGACGCGATCGTCCCACCGGTTGCCAGAACCGCGATCCGCACCAGCCACACCCCCTTGCGCAAACGATTGCTCAACTGGGTGATGACAGTTGCACAAACGTTCGCCCTGCACAAGAGCTGCGGGAACGCGGAAGCGAGGAAGTTATGCGATGGCGATCTGCCAGGTGACGGCCCGGTGTCCGGCCTGTTTCGGTGTCCTCCGTCGTCCGGTTCGGGCCGGTGGCCGGTGGCATGGCGCGGTCCCCGGCCGGTGGCGTGGCGCGGTCCCCGGGCCGGTGGCGTGGCAGGCTGGGTCCGTGTACCGGGAACGGCCTGCCGAGATGATCGCCGGCGCGGTGCTCTGGGCGACCGAGAGTCGACCGGACGCCGCGCCGACGCGGGTGCTGCCCGATGGCTGCCTGGACCTGCTCTGGTCGAGCCGGGCGGGCCTGCTGGTCGCCGGGCCGGACCGCACGGCCTACCTGAGCCTGTCCCGGCAGGGGGAGCGGTGGCGTGGTGTCCGGCTACCGCCCGGGCTGGGCCCGGCCGTCTTCGGTGTCCCCGCCGACGAGTTGCGCGACCGTCGGGTGCCCCTCGACGCCCTCTGGGGGCGGACCGCCCTCCGGCTCGCCGACCAACTCGGCGCGTCGCCCACCGCCGCCGACCTGGCCACGGTGGCGGCCGACCGGCTCGCCCGGGTGGGTGGCGCGGACCCGCTGGGCCCCCGGGTGGCCGCCCTGCTCGCCGCCGGCGCCACGGTCACCGCGACCGCCGCCGAGGTCGGCCTCGGCCCGCGCGCCCTGCACCGACGCAGCCAGGCCCTCTTCGGGTACGGCCCGAAGACCCTCGCCCGCATCCTGCGGTTGCGCCGCGCACTCGCCCTGGCAGGTCGCGGGGTCGGCCTGGCCGAGGTGGCTGCCTGTGCCGGCTACGCCGACCAGGCCCACTTCACCCGCGACGCCCGGGACCTGGCCGGAGTCACGCCGACCACCCTGCTCGCCCGGTGACCCCGCCCCGTCGGCAGTGGTGCCCCTTGACCCGCGCTGCCCGTCACCCGGTAGTGCCCGTCGCCAGGGCGTTGCCTGACGCTGCCTGTTGCCCGGTAGTGCCCGTTGCCGGGGTGTGCCTGGTGTTGCCCGTTGACCGTTGCCCGGTAGTGCCCGTTGCCGTTGGTCTGCGCTGCCCGTCATCCGGTGCCTGGGCGGCCGTGGGCGGCTTCGTCGACATCGGCGCGACGATGGACGGGGCTGTCGGTCGTCAGTCACGTCGTGGTCGCCGGGCGCTGGGTGCTGGGCAAGCGTGGCCGGGCGATGGCCCGGAAGTCCGTTGCGGAAGGGCCGCCAGCGGACGCCGGGCCACGGCGGGCATCATCGGGCTGATCGAGACGATTCCGGTGCTCCGGCCGGCGCACTGAGCGCCGGACCGTCGCCCGGTCGTCGCCCGGACCGCTGCCCGGACCGGCGGACAGCCCGGCTGACCATGTGCTGTCCGGGCCCTTTCGAGCTGATGACCCAAACGACTCACCACCCTGCCTCCGCCCTGGTCGTCCGGAATCCTCGTCGGTCACCACCATGCTTTCCGCCCTGGTCGTCCGGAATCCTCGCCAGTTTCTCCAGGACCTTCCACGCCCGCCGGTCGGCGTCGGCGTCGGAGGGGAGGGCTGATGACGCCACCGACCGACGGTTTCGGCTCGGGGATGAGAGGGTGGCGGGCCGGTTCTGTCCTCGTTCTCCCCGCTCCGCCTGCCCGAACCGGCCCGGCAGCGGCGTAGTCGGTGGGCGGGAGGGTCGAGCTGACCGAACCGGCCCGGCCGCGGCGTAGTCGGTGGTCGGGCCGGTCGAGTGAATCGTTGACGTCATCAGCTCGAAAGGACCCGAACAGCACCACGCCTGGTCCCGCTCCCGGCAGGATCCTGCATCCGGGTGGCGTCCCGGGCAGTGTGGCGCGGGGGCGCGGGCTGTGGTGGTGCGGGGGAGTGGCCGTGTGGGCTGTGGTGGTGCGGGGGAGTGGCCGCTCAGGCTGTGGTGGAGCGGGAAAATGGCCGCGCGGGCTGTGGTGGTGCGCGGGAGTGGCCGTGTGGGCTGTGGTGGTGCGGGGGATGTGGCGGGGCAGGCGGTGGCCGCGCGTGGCGGTGGCCCTGTGGGGCGGTGGCCCTGTGGGGCGGTGGCGCGGGCAGTGGTGGCGCGAGCCGGGTCTTCTCGGTTTCGGTTACCACGCCGTCCGGCCGGCAGCAGGTGGGAATGCCGGCAAATCCGTGGCCGCCGTGGTCAGCTCGGGTCGAGCGGGGCGAAGAGGTCGACGCCGTTGCCGTCCGGGTCGTGCAGGACGGCGTACCGCTGGCCCCAGAAGGCGTCCCAGGGGGCGATCTCGCCGTGGAAGCCCGCGTCGGTCAGCGCGGTCCAGTACCGGTCCACCTCGGCCGGGTCGGCGCAGCGGAAGGCGAGGCTGGCGCGCGGGCTGCCGCTGGGTGGCGTCCAGTCGGGGTGGAAGCCGCGCAGCATCGTCACGGTGTCCCAGGCCAGCCGCAGCCCACCCGGCAGGGTGACCTCGACGTGGTCCTCGTGGTCGGCGTCGGCGGGGATGTCGAGCCCGAGCCGGCGGTAGAAGTCCAGGGTGCGGGCCATGTCGTTGACCGCGGTGCCGATGAGGTCGAAGCGGGGCGTCATGGGTCCAGGTTAGGTCGGTGCCCGACCCGGGGTCTTGAACGGAACGGACCGAGGAAACCACGTGCCCCTCGCGCGGGACCGGACGACGGCCGGGACGGACTACCGGCCCGGCCTGATCCATGTGCCCCTCGCGCGGGGACCGGACGACGTACGGTGTCAGGGGAGAAAACCGCCTTTCAGGTTCAAATGCCTCGTAACGGCGTGCCTGTCGGCGGTCCATGACGGCGAGGGAAGGGAGCGGCCGATGATGCACCTGGCCTACCTGGACGCGGGATCCGGCAGTCTGATCGTGCAGGCGGTGGTCGGCGGAACAGCGGGCGCAGCGGTCGCCGCCAAGCTCTACTGGCGGCGGGTGGCGGCCCGCTTCCGTCGCCAGCCCACCGAACCCGTCGAGGCCCGCCCACCCGGCCAACCCGCCGGGCAGGCCGGGGCCACCGCGACCGGGCGGCAACCGGCCGCGACCGGGCGGCACCCCTCCGTACCGGCCGAGGCCACCCGGACCGACCGGCAACCGCGACAGCCCGCCGGCAACTGACGGGCCGGCGCACGGATGACCACCGCCGACCTCGGGATCCGGGCCGAACCCGGCTCCTTCCGCGACCCCGCCAACCGGGTCTTCCACCTGGGCGAACAGGTGCTGCGCGGGCTGGGCCCGCAGGGCACCGCCGACTGGCAGGCCCTCGCGGCCAGCGGGTTCTTCGCCGCGCTGCTCGCCGAGGGCAAGGTCTGCGCCACCTCGGCGGTGGACCCGGCGACGCTGCCGGACACCGGGTGGACCACGGTGCTGCGGCACGAGCGCATCCCGTTCGTCTCGCACCCGTACGAGTGGTCGTTCGGCATGTTGCGCGACGCCGCCCTGCTGCACCTGGAGATCCTGCGTCGGGCGTTGGAGGCGGGGTTCACCGTCAAGGACGGCTCGGCCTACAACCTCCAGTGGCGGGGGGCCACCCCGGTCTTCATCGACATCGGCTCGTTCACGCCGCTGACCGAGGGCGAGCCGTGGGCCGGCTACCGGCAGTTCTGCCAGACCCTGCTCTATCCGCTGCTGCTCCAGGCCCACCTCGGGGTGGACTTCCAGCCCTGGCTGCGGGCCCGGGTCGACGGCATCACCCCCGATCAGCTCCGACCGTTGTTCCGGGGCGTGCGCCGGCTGCTGCCCGGGGTGCCCACGCACGTGCACCTGCACGGCGCGATGCAGGCCCGCAACGCCGACGCGAGCAGCAGCGCCGTCGCCGCCCAGCTGCGCGACGCGGGCTACTCCCGCCAGCTGGCCCTGGCCACCGTACGACGGTTGACGCGGCTGGTCAGTCGGCTGGACCGTCGGGTGGCCGGCAGCCACTGGGTCGACTACCCGCGCACCTGCGGCTACACCACGGCGGACCGGGCGGCCAAGGAGAGCTTCGTCGAGGCGGCGGTGGCGACGTGCGGCACCCCCCGGCTGGCGCTCGACCTGGGCGCCAACGACGGCCGGTACGCCCGGATCGCCGCCCGGCACGCCGCCCAGGTGGTCGCCGTCGAGCAGGACCCGGCCGTGGTCGACACCCTCTACCGGGCGCTGCGTGCCGAGGGTGACCGGCGGATCCTGCCACTGGTGATGGACCTGGCCGACCCGTCACCCGGCGGCGGCTGGCGGGGCGTGGAACGGGCCGGGTTCGCCGCCCGGGCCCACGCCGACGTGGTGCTCGCCCTCGCCGTCGTGCACCACCTGGCGATCGGCCACAACGTGCCGCTGCCCGAGGTGGTCGACCAGCTGGTCGGGTACGTCCGTCCCGGTGGTCGGCTGGTGGTGGAGTTCGTCGATCCGCAGGACCCGATGGCGCGGCGGCTGCTGGCGAACAAGCCGGCCGGGATCTTCCCCGACTACCGGCGCGACGAGTTCACCCGGCTGCTGACCGCCCACTGCCGGATCGAGCGTCGGTGCGAACTGCCCTCCGGCACCCGGACGCTCTACCAGGTGGTGGTGGGTGACTGAGCCGACCCTCACCCGGACCGAGCCCGTCGCGCCGCCCGCGCCGGATGAGCGGAGCGCGCCGTCCACCCGGCGGGTCGAGCTGCGCCGGGCGGCGGAGCTGGTCGCCCTGGTCGGCCTGGTGGTCACCCAGCCGTTGCTCGACGTGCTCGGGCGCAGCCCCGACTTCTTCCTGTTCCACCGGGCCGGCAGCGGGGACGTGCTCGCGCTGGTGGCGTTGGTCGCGGTGGTGCCCGGCCTCGCCGTGGTGCTGCTCGGGGCGGCGACCCGGCTGGCCGGGGCGCGGGTCCGGGCCGGTGCCCACACGGTGCTCGTCGGGCTGCTGCTGGCCGGGCTGGCCGTGCAGGTGGGCCGGCAGGTGACGGCGCTGCGGGGCGTACCGCTGGTGATGGTGGCGGTGCTGGCCGGGGCGGCCGGGGCGGTGGCACACCGGCGCTGGTCGCTGCCCGGCCGGGTGTTGCGGGTGGCCGCCGTCGGGCCGGTCGTCTTCGTCGGGTTGTTCCTGTTCGCCTCGCCCGCCTCGGCGGTGGTGCTGCCCCGCGCGCACGAGGGTGCCGCCGGGGTCGCCGGCCCGGGCTCGCACCCGCCGGTCGTCATGATCGTCCTGGACGAGTTGCCGCTGGTGTCGCTGCTCGGTCCGGACGGACGGATCGACGCGGCCCGCTACCCGAACTTCGCCGAGCTGGCCGGCGGCTCCACCTGGTACCGCAACGCCACCGGCGTCAGCGGGTGGACGCCGTACGCGTTGCCGGCGATGTTGACCGGCCGCTACCCGTCGACCCCGGCGGCCCCGCACTACTCGCAGTACCCGGACAACCTGTTCACCGCCCTCGGCGGCCTGTACGACATCCGGGCCCAGGAGAGCATCACCCGGCTCTGCCCGCCCAGCCGCTGTGACCAGCCGGTCGCCCCCGAACAGGGGCTCGGCGTGCTGGTGCGGGAGAGCGGGGCGTTGCTGGGCCGCATCGCCGCCCCGGTGGACAGCCGGGTCGACCCGCAGGAGTCCTACCGGGAGCAGACCGCCGCCGAGGTGGGACTGGACGCCGCCGAACCGGTCCCGGCCGACCCGAAGTTCCGTTGGGACAGCCTGAACGACAACCAGCCGGCCCGGTTCACCGCTTTCCTGGCCGGGCTGCGCCCGTCCGACCGGCCGACCCTGCACTTCCTGCACCTGCTGATGCCGCACGCCCCGTGGGTGTACCTGCCGTCCGGGGCGCGTTACGACGCACCGGACGACCTGCCCAACGACGGCGCGGGTTGGGCGGAACTGGCCCGGGCCCGGCACCTGGCCCAGTTGCGGTACACCGACCGGCTGGTCGGCGAGACGCTGCGCACGCTGCGCGCCTCCGGCCTGTACGACAGGTCGCTGGTCGTGCTCACCGCCGACCACGGGGTGAGTTTCGCCCCGGACTGGCAGGGCCGGGGGATGGGCGCGATCACGCACGCGCCCGGCGAGGTGGCCTGGGTGCCGCTGTTCGTCAAGGAGCCCGGTCAGCGTGCCGGTCGGGTCGACGACCGCAACTGGGAGCACGTGGACCTGCTGCCCACCATCGCCGACGAGGTGCACGTCCGGGTCCCGTGGCGGCTCGACGGCCGGTCCGCGCAGCAGCCGCCCCGGGAGCGTACCGAGAAGTTCTTCTACGACCAGCCCGGTGAGCGGGTGGTCCTTCCCGGCGGGGTGCCGGCCCGTCCCGCGCCGCCCGTCCCGCATCCGCTGGTCGGCACGACGGTGGGGGAGAAGCCGTCGGGTGGTACCGCCTCGGTGGCGCACCTGGGCGCGTTCGACCACGTCGATGCGGGGGCGGGGGAGCTGCCGGCTCTGGTGTGGGGGACCGTGCCCGGGCAGGTGCCCGACGGCACGCTGCTCGCGGTGGCCGTCAACGGCCGCATCGGCGCGGTCGTGCCGGTGGTGCCCCCGGACCGGGGGGGTCGCCGGTTCGCCGCGTTCCTCCCCGACGACCGGCTGTTCCGGGCCGGGGCGAACCGGTTGGACATCTACCGGGTGGGCAGCGGCGGCGATCTGCGCCGATTGACCCTCTCCTAAGCTTCAGTGCAATTTCCTGGTATTTCGCCGCTTTTCTGCGTCCCGTCACCGGTGTCCGGCTCCGGCCGTACCCCCGGGCCCGTCGGGGTTTCCGCGCCGCCGGGTCGGGAATCGGGTGACGCATACCTCACCGCAGAACCACGGGGGGCGGTATCCCCGCGACCGCGATTACGGTAAAAGCGAAGGCAATTCAACGAAGATTCGCCGGCGAAGCGAGGAACCACATGACGGAAGTCAAGCTCGACCACCCCGGTGGGCAGCTTTCGATGCCGGTGCAGGGCGCGGTCGAGGGCCCTGCGGGCATCGGGGTCAGTAAGTTGCTCAAGGAAACCGGGATGACAACATACGACCCCGGTTTCGTGAACACCGCGTCCTGTTCTTCCGCGATCACCTACATCGACGGTGACGCGGGCATCCTGCGGTACCGCGGCTACCCGATCGATCAGCTGGCCGAGAAGTCCTCCTTCCTGGAGGTCTCCTACCTGCTCATCTACGGTGAGCTGCCGACCCAGCAGCAGCTGGGCGAGTTCAGCGAGCGGATCCGGCGGCACTCCCTGCTGCACGAGGAGATGCGCCGGTTCTTCGACGGCTTCCCCCGGGACGCCCACCCGATGGCCGTGCTGTCCTCGGCGGTCAGCGCCATCTCCACCTTCTACCAGGACAGCCTGGACCCGTTCGACTCCGAGCACGTGGAGATGTCCACGGTCCGGCTGATGGCGAAGGTCCCCACCATCGCCTCGTACGCCTACAAGAAGTCCATCGGTCAGCCGCTGCTGTACCCGGACAACTCCCTGGGCTACGTGGAGAACTTCCTGCGGATGAACTTCGGCGTGCCCGCCGAGCCGTACGAGGTCGACCCGGTGGTGGCGCGGGTGCTGGACATGCTGTTCGTCCTGCACGCCGACCACGAGCAGAACTGCTCGACCTCCACCGTCCGGCTGGTCGGCTCCAGCAACGCCAACCTCTTCGCCTCGGTCTCGGCCGGGGTGAACGCCCTGTTCGGCCCGCTGCACGGCGGGGCGAACCAGGCCGTGCTGGAGATGCTGGAAAAGATCGAGGCCGACGGCGGTGACGTCGCGTCCTTCGTCCGCAAGGTCAAGGACAAGCAGGACGGCGTCAAGCTGATGGGCTTCGGGCACCGGGTCTACAAGAACTACGACCCCCGGGCCGCCATCGTCAAGAAGGCCGCCCAGGACGTGCTCGGCCGGATGGCCAAGCCGGACCCGCTGCTGGACATCGCGATGCAGCTGGAGGAGATCGCGCTCGCCGACGACTTCTTCGTGTCCCGCCGGCTCTACCCGAACGTGGACTTCTACACCGGGTTGATCTACAAGGCGATGGGCTTCCCGACCAAGATGTTCACGGTGCTGTTCGCGCTGGGCCGGCTGCCCGGCTGGATCGCCCAGTGGCGCGAGATGATCAGCGACCCGGAGACCAAGATCGGCCGGCCCCGGCAGATCTACACCGGTGCGCCCGAGCGGGAGTTCACCGCGATCTCGCAGCGCTGACCCCGGTCACGACGAAGGCCGCCGACCCCGCTGCGGGTCGGCGGCCTTCTCGCGTACGGGGACCGGGCATCGGGGCCCGGCAGCCGGCACCGAGCTGCGGTCAGCGCAGGCCGGCGGCGACGAGCAGGTTGCCCGCCGGGATCGGGGCGGTGACCCGGCCGGTGGCCATCCGCTGCTCGGCGCGCTGCGCGGTGAACGCGGCGTCCCCGGCGATCGCCGAGGCGTACGCCGTCGCGGTGCGGGCGGCGATCGCCGACCAGCCGTACTGCTCGTGGACCATGGCGCGGGCCCGGCGGGCGAGCACCCGGGCGCGTTCCCGGTCCGACAGCAGCGCGTGCACGGCCTCGGTGAGGTCGGCCGGGTCCTCCGGGGCGAAGGTCATCCCGGTCACCCCCGGCTCGACGATCTCGGCCAGCCCGCCGGTCTCGGCGACCGCGAGCGGTGCGCCGGCCGCCGCGCCCTCCAGGGCGACCATCCCGAACGGCTCGTAGATGCTGGGCACCGCGAAGCAGTCCGAGGCGGCCATCACGGCCGGCAGGTCGGTGCCGCCGAGGAAACCGGGCATGGCGACCGTGCCGCCCAACCCGAGCCGGCGCACCTCGGCCTCCAGCTCCGCCTTGTACGGCCCGTCGCCGACGATCACCGCGCGCAGGCCGGGGTGCCGCTCGCGCAGCCGGGGCAGGCCGGCGAGCAGGTGCTGGACGCCCTTCTCGTAGACCAGCCGGCCGGCGAAGGTGACCAGCGGCCCGTCCCCGGCGAACCGGGCGCGGGCCGCGGTGACCGCCGAGGTCGGCACCTTCCAGCGGTGCGGCTCGACCCCGTTGGGGACCACGTCGACCCGGGCGGTCGGCACGTCGAACAGCGCGCCCACCTCGTCGCGCATGTACCGGGAGCAGACGATGACCCGACCCGACTCGGCGGCCAGCCACTGCTCGACGCCGTGGATGGTCCGGTTCATCTCCCCCGGCAGCCAGCCCTGGTGCCGGCCGGCCTCGGTGGCGTGGATGGTGGTCACCAGCGGCACGTCCAGGTGGGCGCGCAACGTCATGGCGGTGTGCGCGACCAGCCAGTCGTGGGCGTGGATCACGTCGTACGCGCCGGACTCGGTGGCCCGCAGGGCGGCCCGGGTCAGGGTGTGGTTGAACGCCATCGTCCAGGCCAGCAGCGAGTCGGTGGCCAGCGGGAAGGTGACCGGGTCCTCGGTGGCCCGGACGATCCGCACGCCGTCGGCGTACTCCTCCAGCGCCGCGCCCTCGGTGTGCCGGGTGACGACGGTGACCTCGTGCCCGGCGGCGGCCAGGGCCACCGACAGGGCGTGCACGTGCCGGCCGAGCCCGCCCACCAGCACCGGCGGATACTCCCAGGAGAGCATCAGGATGCGCCGGGTGCGCGGGGGCACGCCGGAGCCGCCGCCCTGCTGGGGGACCTGGGGCCGGAAGGTGGGGGTGGGCCGGCGGGTCCGGTCCACAGCGGTCGCGAGCTGGTCGCTGACCCGCAGGGTGGTCACATCAATCTCCGTCCATGCGCACGCGATCACGCCGGCAGCGGTGACGGCGGGAGGGGGCGGTGGTGGGGGTGGCCGAGGGCCGAGTGGTGACGTGCCCGCGCGGGCGCGTCGCGTCTAGCAAAGGGCATCGGGCGGCTCGGCGCATCTCGAAAGGGCCTATCGTGACGGACGACACCTGACGGTGGGTGATCCCTCGGACGGGTGGAAATCGGGTGCCGTCCGAACGGGTGGATTGGCCGACCCGGCCACGGGGCATCAGTGGCGTGCGCATCGGCCGGTCCCCGACTCGGCAGGTGTGCTCATGATCATGGGCCGAAGGAGCGACATGCAGGTCTGGCCGGGTGAGCGTTATCCCCTGGGCGCCACCTACGACGGGATGGGCACCAACTTCGCGATCTTCTCGGAGGTCGCCGAGAAGATCGAGTTGTGCCTGTTCGACGAGTGGGACACCGGCGCGGAGCGCCGGGTCGAGCTGCGCGAGGTCGACGCGTACGTCTGGCACGCGTACATCCCCGGGATCGAGCCGGGCCAGCGGTACGGCTACCGGGTCCACGGCCCGTACGACCCCGCCAACGGCGTCCGGTGCAACCCGCACAAGCTGCTGCTCGACCCGTACGCCAAGGCGGTCGACGGGGAGGTCAGCTGGGATCCGGCGGTCTACGACTACGAGCTGGGCGGCGACCCGGACCGGATGTCGCAGACCGACTCGGCCCCGTTCATGCCCAAGTCGGTGGTGGTGAACCCGTACTTCGACTGGGGCAACGACCGGCCGCCGCGCACCCCGTACCACCACTCGGTGATCTACGAGGCGCACGTGCGCGGGCTCACCATGCGTCACCCCGGCATCCCGGAGGAGCTGCGCGGCACCTACGCGGCGATCGCCTCCCCGGTGATGATCGACTACTTCCGGCAGCTCGGGGTGACCGCGATCGAGCTGATGCCGGTGCACGAGTTCGTGCACGACCACCGGCTGGCCGACCTCGGCATGCGCAACTACTGGGGTTACAACAGCATCGGTTTCTTCGCCCCGCACCACGGCTACTCCGCGCTGGGCCGCCTCGGCCAGCAGGTGCAGGAGTTCCGGGGCATGGTCAAGGCGCTGCACGCCGCCGGCATCGAGGTCATCCTCGACGTGGTCTACAACCACACCGCCGAGGGCAACCACCTGGGGCCCACGCTGAGCTTCAAGGGCGTCGACGCCCCCAGCTACTACCGGCTGTCCGAAGAGGACCGCCGGTACTTCGTCGACTACACCGGCACCGGCAACAGCCTCAACGTGCGCAGCCCGCACTCCCTCCAGCTGATCATGGATTCGCTGCGGTACTGGGTGACCGAGATGCACGTCGACGGGTTCCGCTTCGACCTCGCCGCCACCCTGGCCCGCGAGTTCTACGAGGTGGACCGGCTGTCCACGTTCTTCGAGGTGGTGCAGCAGGACCCGGTGGTCAGCCAGGTGAAGCTGATCGCCGAGCCGTGGGACGTCGGCCCCGGCGGCTACCAGGTGGGCAACTTCCCACCCCTGTGGACGGAGTGGAACGGCAAGTACCGCGACACGGTGCGGGACTTCTGGCGCGGTGAGCCGGCCACCCTGGCCGAGTTCGCCTCCCGCATCTCCGGCTCGGCCGACCTCTACCAGGACGACGGCCGGCGCCCCTTCCACAGCATCAACTTCGTCACCTGTCACGACGGGTTCACCCTCAACGACCTGGTGTCCTACAACGACAAGCACAACGAGGCCAACGGCGAGGAGAACCGCGACGGCGAGGGCCACAACCGGTCCTGGAACTGCGGCGTCGAGGGGGAGACCGACGACGCCGGCATCACCGCCCTGCGGGCCCGGCAGCGCCGCAACTTCCTGGCCACCCTGATGCTCTCCCAGGGCGTGCCGATGCTCGGCCACGGCGACGAGCTGGGCCGCACCCAGCACGGCAACAACAACGCCTACTGCCAGGACAGCGAGCTGGCCTGGGTGGACTGGGAGCACGCCGACGACGACCTGCTGGCCTTCGTCCGGCGGCTCACCGACTTCCGCAACCGGCACCAGGTGTTCCGCCGCCGCCGGTTCTTCACCGGCCTGCCGGTGGGTGGCCGCAACGCCGAGGCGGGGCTGCCGGACCTGGCCTGGTACACCCCCGACGGCCGGGAGATGACCGGTGAGGACTGGGGCAACGACTTCGGCCGGTCGGTGGCCCTGTTCGTCAACGGCGACGGCATCCCCGAACGCGGCCAGTACGGCCAGCGGCACCGGGACTCCTCGTTCCTGCTCTGCTTCAACGCCCACGACGCGCCGCTGGACTTCACCCTGCCCGGTGCGGAGTTCGGGCAGCGCTGGGAGTTGGTGATCAGCACCGCGGAACCGGATCCGGAGAAGCCCACGGTGGTCGAGGCGGGCGGCGCGGTCTGCGTGCCGGACCGTTCCCTGGTGGTCCTGGAGAGGACGGTCTGACATGCCCGCGCAGCCCGCACCCGACTCGACGGCGACGGTCGGGTCGACGTACCGCATCCAGGTCCGACCCGGGTTCGACCTGGACACCACCGCCGGGCTGGCCGACTGGCTCGCCGACCTGGGCGTCACCCACCTCTACACCGCGCCGCTGCTCACCGCGACCCCCGGCTCCGCGCACGGCTACGACGTGGTCGACCACCGCGCGGTCAACCCGGAGCTGGGCGGGGAGGCCGGCCGGCAGCGGCTGGTCCGGGCATTGCGGGCGGCCGGGCTGGGCCTGGTCGTCGACATCGTGCCCAACCACGCCGGGGTCGCCCAGCCGGCCGCCAACCCGGCCTGGTGGGACGTGCTGCGCCGGGGCCGGGACTCGGCCTACGCCGACTGGTTCGACATCGACTGGGAGCGGGGGCGGCTGCTGCTGCCGGTGCTCGCCGACAGCCCCGACGCCCTCGACGACCTCAAGCTGGTCGACGGGGAACTGCGCTACCACGAGCACCGGTTCCCGGTCGCCGACGGCACCGCCGACGGCAGCCCCCGCGACGTGCACGACCGGCAGCACTACGAGCTGGTCTCCTGGCGGCGCGGTGACGCCGAGCTGACGTACCGCCGGTTCTTCGCCGTGTCCGACCTGGCCGGGCTGCGGGTGGAGGACCCGGCGGTCTTCGACGCCACCCACGCCGAGGTGCTGCGCTGGGTGGCCGCCGGTGAGGTCGACGGCATCCGCGTCGACCACCCCGACGGCCTGCGCGACCCGGCCGGCTACCTGACCCGGTTGCGGGCCGCCGCCCCGCACGCCTGGCTGGTGGTGGAGAAGATCCTGGAGTACGGCGAGGAGCTACCGGACTGGCCGGTCGACGGCACCACCGGCTACGACGCGCTGGCCGCGGTCTGCGGGCTGTTCGTCGACGGGCGGGCCGAGGGCGACTTCACCGCCCTCGACGCCCGGCTCACCGGTCATCACACCTCCTGGCAGGACCTCACCCACGCCACCAAGCTGGAAGCCGCCACCCGGCTGCTCGCCGCCGAGTTGGGCCGGCTCGCCTCCCTCGCCCCCGACCTCGACCGGGACGCCACCCGGGCGGCCCTGGCGGAGTTGGCCGCCTGCTTCCCGGTCTACCGGGGCTACCCGCCGCACGTGGCCCGGCACCTGGCCGCCGCCCGCGCCGAGGCGGGCCGCCGCCGGCCCGATCTCACCGCCACCCTCGACGCGGTGACCGCGCTGCTGCGCCGCCCCGAGCACGAGCTGGCCGCCCGGTTCCCGCAGCTCACCGGTGCGGTGATGGCCAAGGGGGTGGAGGACACCGCCTACTACCGGTGGAGCCGGTTCGTCGCGTTGAACGAGGTGGGTGGCTCGCCGGCCCACTTCGGGGTGCCGCCGGCGGAGTTCCACCGGTTCGCCGCCGCCCGGCAGGTCCGCTGGCCGACCAGCATGACCACGCTGTCCACCCACGACACCAAGCGCGGCGAGGACGTCCGGGCCCGGCTGGCCGTACTCGCCGAGCTGCCGGCCCGTTGGGCGGAGCAGGTGGGCGACTGGATGGCCCGTGCGCCGCTGGCCGATCCGGCCTTCGCCCACCTGCTGTGGCAGACCGCCGTGGGCGCCTGGCCGATCGACCGGGAGCGGCTGCACGCGTACGTGGAGAAGGCCGCCCGGGAGGCGTCGACGTCCACCAGCTGGGCCGACCCCGACCCGACCTTCGAACACGACCTGCACGCCCTGGTCGACCGGCTGTTCGACGACCCGCTGCTGCACGACGAGATCAGCGCGTTCGCCGCCGAGCTGACGCCGGCCGGCTGGTCCAACGCGCTGGGCCAGAAGCTGGTCCAGCTCGCCATGCCGGGGGTGCCCGACACCTACCAGGGCACCGAGTTGTGGGAGAACTCCCTGGTCGACCCGGACAACCGTCGCCCGGTCGACTTCGCCGTACGCCAGGAGATGCTGGCCCGGCTCGACGCCGGCTGGCAACCGGCGGTGGCCGCCGACGGCGCGGCCAAGCTGCTGGTGGTCTCCCGCACGCTGCGGTTGCGCCGTGACCACCCGGAGCTGTTCGCCGGCTACCGGCCGGTGGCCGCGCACGGGCCGGCCGCCGCCCACGTGGTCGCCTTCGACCGGGGTGGCGTGATCGCGGTGGCGACCCGGCTGCCGGTGGGGCTGGCCCGCGACGGCGGCTGGCGTGACACCCGCCTGTCGATGCCCGGCAACAGTGTTACCGACGTGTTCACCGGACGGGTCTACAGTGGTTCTGAGCTGCTCCTTCATGATCTGCTGAGCACCTACCCCGTCGCGCTCCTCGCGCCCACCGCCCTGCTGGCTCCCACCGACCCCGTGGAGGCTGCCGCATGACCGAGTTCACCGTCTGGGCGCCCGACGTCGCCCGGGTCCGGCTGCACCTGCCCGGCGTCGCCGACCACGACATGCGGGCCGGGCCGGACGGCTGGTGGCGGGTCGAGGTGCCCGCCGCCGGCCCCGGCACCGACTACGCGTTCCTGCTCGACGACGACGACACCCCGCTGCCCGACCCACGTTCGGCCTGGCAGCCGACCGGGGTGCACGGGCCGAGCCGACGCTACGACCACGCCGCCTTCGCCTGGACCGACCAGGGCTGGCCCGGCCGGCAACTGCCCGGCAGCATCCTCTACGAGCTGCACGTCGGTACGTTCACCCCGGAGGGCACCTTCGACGCGGCGATCGACCGCCTCGACCACCTGGTCGACCTCGGCGTCGACCTGATCGAGTTGCTGCCGGTGAACGCCTTCAACGGCGAACACAACTGGGGCTACGACGGGGTCTGCTGGTATGCCCCGCACCAGCCCTACGGCGGGCCGGACGGGCTGAAACGCCTGGTCGACGCCGCCCACGCCAGGGGGCTGGGGGTGATCCTCGACGTCGTCTACAACCATTTCGGGCCCTCCGGGGCCTACGCGCCGAGGTTCGCGCCCTACCTGACCGAGCAGGACAACTCCTGGGGCCGCACGGTCAACCTGGACGGCCCGCACTCCGACGGGGTACGCCGCTACATCGTCGACTCGGTGCTGATGTGGCTGCGCGACTACCACGTCGACGGCCTGCGGCTGGATGCCGTGCACGCGATGCCCGACACCCGCGCGGTGCACATCCTGGAGCAGGTGGCGGTCGAGGTGGAGGCGCTCGCCACCCACCTGGGCCGGCCGCTGTCGCTGATCGCCGAATCCGACCTCAACGACCCCCGGCTGATCACCGCCCGGGAGGCGGGCGGCTACGGCCTGCACGCGCAGTGGAACGACGACGCCCACCACGCCCTGCACACCCTGCTCACCGGGGAGCGGCAGGGCTACTACGGCGACTTCGGCTCGCTGGAGTGCCTGACCGACGTGCTGACCGGCGCGTTCTTCCACGCCGGCACCTGGTCCAGCTTCCGCAACCGCAGCCACGGCCGGCCGGTGGACCGGCACGCCACCCCCGGGCACCGGTTCGTGGCGTACCTGCAGAACCACGACCAGATCGGCAACCGGGCCACCGGCGACCGGATCTCCGCCGGCCTGTCGCCCGCGCTGCTGCGGGTCGGGGCGATGCTGCTGCTGACCGCGCCGTTCACCCCGATGCTGTTCATGGGGGAGGAGTGGGCGGCCAGCACGCCGTGGCAGTTCTTCACCAGCCATCCGGAGCCGGAGCTGGCGGCGGCGGTCGCGACCGGCCGGCGGCGGGAGTTCGCCGCGCACGGCTGGCCGCCGGGTGACGTGCCCGACCCGCAGGACCCGCAGACCTTCCTACGCTCCCGCCTGGACTGGGCCGAGCTGGACAAACCCGAACACCGCGAGATGTACGACTTCTACCGGCGGCTGATCGCCCTCCGCAAGAGCCGGCCCGACCTGGCCGACCCCCGCCTGCACCAGGTGGAGGTACGCCACGGCGACGAGTTCCTGGTGGTCCGCCGGGGCGGATGCCTGGTGGTGGCGAACCTCGCCGGTCGCCGCCAGCGGGTCACCCTGCCCGGGGTGGCCCGTCGGGTGCTGCTCACCACGGGGGAGGGCGTCACCGTGATGCGCGACCGGGTGGAGTTGCCGGCGGAGACGGCGGCGATCGTCGCGCTCTGAGCGCAACGCCCGTCGCCGCACGGTCTGCGGCTTTGGTTCGCGCGGTCTGCGGCTTTGGTTCGCGCGGTCCGCGATTGGGCTCGCGCCGGTCCCCGGTTCTCCGCTTGGTCCCCGGTTCTCCGCTCGGTCCGCTTGGTGCGCTCTGTTCCCGGCGCGGGTGCGCCCGGTTCTCGGGCTGACCCGCGCGGTGGGTGGTCACGCTGGGTCACGGTCGCGGCGGGAGCACCATGCGGGTGGAAGGTGTATGCCTGGCTGGCATATTTATGCCTGTGTGGCATAAGCCTGAGTGCACACATGTACTCCCCAGGTCCGACCTCCTGCCCGTCCGCGCGTCGCGATGAGCATTGCGCCTAGGCGGTGTGCTCAGGAGCCTTCGAACAACTTCCCGGTCACGTACGTGCCCTTGCCCTGTCGCCCCTGAAGCTCCCCGGTGATCTGGAGATGCTCGATCGCCCGCCGCACCGTGCCAACCTGAGCAGTCGTACTGCTGGGCAAGTGACGCCGGGGAGGCGGTCCACCGGCACGAACAGGTGATCCGTCGGGAGGGCTGGCGGCTCCTGCCGGCCGAGTACCGGGCCGCCTACCTGGTCGACGCCGCGCGGGCGTACCTCCGGGTCGGCGACCTGTTCGGGGCCGGTCGGGTGCTTGTCGACGCGGACGGCATCGCGCCGGCCGAGGTGCGGTGCCGGCCGGTGGCCCGTACGGTCATCGCCGAGCTGGCCCGGGGGCGGCCGTCGGGGGCCGGCGTCGCGCGACTGGCCACGCTGGTCGGCCTCACCACCCGGTGACCGGGGCTGCCCGCGGTGGTGGCCCGACCGGTCCGACCGGCCGGGCCACCCTCCGGAAACCGGCGGTTACAGGGTGACCTGCCGGCCGCCGAGGGTCACCACGAGCCGCCCGTCGGAGGCGAAGGCCCAACCGATGGCCCCGGTGTACGACGCGCAGCGGGAGCCGTTGCTGCCGTTCCAGAACTGGTTGGAGCTGTCGCTGTTGCCGACGATCTTGTCGTTGGACCCGCTGCCGCTGCGGCACGAGGTGTTGCTCCGGAACACCGAGCTGCCGCCGTCGAACGAGAAGTTGCGCTCGGTGTTGTCGATGCCCAGGTTGTTGGAGATCGACATCGAGCCGAGGTTGCGGTTGTAGGTGAAGCCGTGCTTGCCGTTGCGGTAGGCGATGGTCCGCCGTACGACGTGGTTGACGCCGATGTCCTCGCCGCCCAGCTTGAAGCCGTTGCGGTCACCGTTGCCGTTCTGCGTGCCGTTGCTGAGCGTGCCGTTGTTGTAGGCGAGCGAGTCCTCGATGGTGACCACGCCGATCGGGCCGGTGTCGGTCTTGGTGTAGAGGTCCCACCCGTCGTCGATGTTGTTGTGCGACACCGCGTACCGGAAAATGTTGCCGCTGCCCACGGTGAGCTTGGCGGCGAAGCCGTCGGCGTCCTCCCCGTCGGAGTCGGCGTTGTCGTGCGACTCGGCGCTGAGCACCAGGTTGTTGGCCGGCCACTGGTCGCGGGGGGTGCTGGAGGCGATCCGGGAGAGTTGCAGCCCGCTGTCGCGGTTGAAGCGGGTGACCGTGCGCTCGATGATGTTGTTGCTGCCGCCGACGAAGATCCCGTTGTCGCCGGCCCGCTCGACGACGAGGCCCTGGACGTGCCAGTACGACCCGTTCAGCGCCAGCCCCCGGTTGGCCGGGTCCTCGCTCATCGCCGAGAAGTTCAGCACCGGCTTCTCACCCGGGTAGGCGAACAGTTTCTTGCGGGCGCTGGCGGTGCCGTTGTTGCCCGGTTCGATGGTCACGGTCTGCGCCAGGTTGTACGTCCCGGCGCGGACGTAGATCGTCCCGCCGGCGGTGACCCGGGTGATGGCCGAGGCGAGCGTGGTCGGGTTCGTCTGGGTGCCGGCCGCACCGGCGCTGCCGTTCGGTGCCACGTACAGCGTGCTGCCCGACGGCGGGGGTGTCGTGGGCGGTGGGGTGGTCGGCGGCGGCGTGATCGGCGGGGGTGTCGTGGGTGGGGGTGTGGTGGGCGGGGGTGTCGTCGGGGGCGCGCTGGTGGGGGTGCCGGTGGTGGGGGTGACGCCGCCGGTGCAGGCCACCCCGTTGACCGCGAAGTTCGTCGGGACCGGGTTGCTGCCGGTCCAGGTGCCGTTGAAACCGAACGAGACCGTGCCGTTGGTGGCGACCGCCCCGTTGTAACCGGCGTTCGCGGCGCTGACCGTGCTGCCGCTCTGGCTGAACGTGGCGTTCCACCCCTGGTCGACGCGCTGCCCGGCACCGAACGTCCAGGTGGTCGTCCAGGCGCTGAGCGGGTCGCCCAGGTTGGTGAGGTTGACGCTCGCGGTGAAACCGCCGGACCACTGGGTGGACACCGTGTAGTCGATCCGGCAACCGGCGGCGGCCTGGGCGGCGTTCGCGGTGATCACGACTCCGGTCGCGGTGAGCGTCGTCGCCGCCACTGCGGACATCCACAGTGCCGTCCGACGCTGTCGGTAGATCATGGTCTTCTCCTGGGGGTTGGGGTACGAAGCCCGCCCTGCCCCGGGGCCGCCCCGGGAGGTGGTGGGTCGGCGCGTCAATCGAGGTAAGCGCTTTCCAAGGTACTGAGCATCGTCTATGCCGTCAATCCGCCCGTCCGCCCCGGCACCCCTCCACCCTGGGGAGGAGGCGGCCTCCGACCGGGGGCCGTGACCGGGGCTTCCGGTCGGGCGCGGCCGGGCCGGCGGCCGGCGAGGCTCGACACATGACTGAACTGATGTCCCGGGCGGCCGGCCGGCACCGCCCCCTGATGGTGCTCAGCGTGGCGGCGGCGGTGCTCGCCGTCGTCACCGCCGTCGGTGTGGTCGTCGACGGGCGGGTGCTCACCGGCGTGCCGATCTGGCTCAAGCCGTTCAAGTTCTCGGTGTCCTTCGCGCTCTACGCCGCCACCCTCGCCTGGATGCTGGCGCAACTGCCGCGCCGCAGCCGGCTCGCCGAGTGGTCGGCCAGCGTGGTGGTGGCGACGGCCCTGGTCGAGATGGTGGTGATCGTCGGGCAGGTGCTGCGCGGCACGACCAGCCACTACAACCAGACCACCCCGCTCAACGCCGCGCTCTGGCAGGTGATGGGAATAGCGATCATGGTGTTGTTCGCCGCGCACCTGATCGTCGCGGTGGTGCTGCTGGTACGGCGGCCCACCGACCGGGCCACCACCTGGGCGGTGGCTCTGGGGCTCGGCCTGTCCGCGCTGGGGATGCTGGCGGCGTTCCCGATGGTGGCCCAGGACCGGGCCGGGCCGGACGGGATCGCCGGGGCGCACAGCGTGGGCGTGCCGGACGGCGGGCCGGGCCTGCCGATCGTCGGGTGGAGCACCACCGGGGGCGACCTGCGGATCGGGCACTTCGTGGGGCTGCACGCCATGCAGGCGCTACCGATCCTGGCCTACCTGCTGCGCCGCTACCTGGGTCACTGGCTCGACGAGCGGAGCCGGGTCCGGCTGCTGGTCGTCGCGGGGGCCGGGTACGGCGTACTCACCGTGCTGTTGACCTGGCAGGCGCTGCGCGGGCAGCCGCTGCTGCGGCCGGACCTGGCCACCCTCACCGCGCTCGCCGCCCTGGCCGCGGCGACCACGGTCGCCGCGGTGGCGGTGGTGGCCCGGCGACGTCGCCCGGAACTGGCGCTGGCCGCGTGACCGCCACCTGGTTCACGCTGACCTTCGCGCTGGCCGCACCGTTCTGGGCGCTGATGATCCTGCTACCGGGCTGGTCGTGGACCATCCGGATCATCCGGTCGCCGCTGATCGTCCTGCCGGTCCTGGTGATCTACGCGGTGCTGGTGCTCCCGGCGCTCGGCGCGGTGCTCCCGGTGGTGACCTCACCGACCCTGACCGGGGTACGGGACCTGTTCGGCACCGACGTCGGCGCGGCGGCAGCCTGGGCGCACCTGATCGGGTTCGACCTGTTCGTCGGCCGGTGGGCGTGGCTCGACAGCCGGGACCGCGCCGTGCCGGCGCTGGTCATGGCCCCGGTGCTGGTGGCGACGATCCTGCTGGGACCCCTCGGCCTGGCCGGTTACCTGGTGCTGCGGACCCGCTGGGCCCACCCGAGCGGGGCAGCTGCCGCTCCCACCCCCCGATCCGTAGGCTGACCCCGTGGGTTGGGTCGGGCGACTGTTCGACGCACGGGACACTCTCGTGCGGATGCTGCTGCTCGATCTCAGTGGCCTCGGCTACCTCGTCTTCGGCACGCAGGCCGGTAAGCCGCCCACCGACGCCCAGTGGGCGCTGGCGGTGGTCGCGTTCGCCGTCGCGTTGCTCGCACACCGCCGGCCCCTGGTGAACCTGACAGTGCAGACCGGACTGCTGGTGGTCGCGGTCGTGGCCCTCGACGACACCACCATCAACCAGGTCGGGGCCAGCTGGGCGCTGCTCGAACTGACCATGCGGTCCCGTCGCCCACGTACCGGTTGGCTGGCCGCCGGCGGGCTGGCCGTGGTCACGGCGTTCGGCCCGTCCCCGTCGGGTCACGGGGCCCGGGGCATCGTCGGGACGGTGTTCGGGGTGCTGGTCTACGTCGGGCTGCCGCTGCTGGTCGGCACGGTGGTGCGTACCAACCGCGAACTCGCCCGGCAGGCCGAGGAACGGCTCCGGGCGGAACAGTTGCGACGCGAGTCGGACAACCGGGCGGCACGCGCCGACGAACGCAGCGCCATCGCCCGCGAGCTGCACGACGTGGTCGCGCACCATGTGGCGTCGATGGTGCTGCGTGTCGGTGTCGCCCGGCACGTCCTGACCGACCTCGGCCCCGGGGTGGGCGCGGTCTTCGACGACGTGCACGCGACCGGGACGGCGGCGTTGGCCGACCTGCGGGGGCTGGTCGCGGTGCTGCGTGATCCGGACGGGGCGCACGGGGACGCGGCACTGATCTCGATCGAGCCGGCGGCGTTGCCCACCGCGCTCGGCGCGGCGATCGACCGGGCCCGGCAGGCCGGGGTGACGGTGGAGGCGGAGGTCGATCCGGCGGTGGGCGCACTCGACGCGGTACGCGGGCTGGCGGTGCTCCGGTTGACCCAGGAGGCTCTGACGAACGTGGTGAAGCACGCCGGCACGTCCGCGCGGGCACGGCTGTCGGTGTCGGTCGTCGAGGACGCCGTCCACTGGGAGGTGTCCGACGACGGCCGGGGCTGGGCTCCGGCGGCGGTGCCGCCCGGTGGTGGACACGGTCTCACCGGCATGCGGGAACGCGTGGAGGTCCTCGGTGGGCGGTTGGACGCCGGGCCGGCCGGCACCGGCTGGCGGGTCCGGACCGTGCTGCCTGCCGGTGCGTCCCCCACCGGAGCGTCGCCCGGTGCCGGTGCGTCGCCGGCCGGTGCGGGCGCACGCCGGGCCGGGTGGGCCGGCCCGGCGTCCCCGCCGCCCGGTTCCGCCGGGCCGTACGCGGCGGGTCCGGCGTGATCCGGGTGCTGCTGGTCGACGACCAGCACCTCATCCGTGCGGGCCTGCGCATGCTCTGCGAGGCACAACCCGACATCGAGGTCGTCGGGGAGGCCGACAACGGCCGCGACGCGGTCACCCTGGCCGCCCGGCTCGTCCCCGACGTCGTGGTGATGGACCTGCGGATGCCCGGTGTCGACGGGATCACCGCGACCGGGCGCATCCTCGCCGACCGGCCCGGCACCCGGGTGCTGGTGTTGACGACGTTCGGCGACGACGACCATCTCTATCCCGCCCTGACCGCCGGTGCCTGCGGGTTCCTGCTCAAGGACGCCCCGCCTGCCGATCTGGTCGACGGGATCCGGCGGGCCGCCGCCGGAGCCAGCCCGTTCAGCGAGGAGGTGCTGCAGCGGTTGGTCGGTCGGGCGGTGCGGGCCCGCGTGCAGCCGCGCACACCGGTGACGGGCCTGACCGCCCGCGAGCGGGATGTCCTCGACCTGGTGGCCGAGGGGCTGTCCAACACCGAGATCGCCGACCGGCTGCACATCGGCGTGACCACCGTCAAGACCCACATCACCAGTCTGATGACCAAGACGGACAGCCCGAACCGGGTTCGCCTGGCGCTGTTCGCCCGGGGCGGCTGACCGCGCCCACCCGGGGGCGGCTGACGGGCCCACCCGGGACGGCTGACCGCGCCCACCGGGGGCGGCTGACCGGGCCGCCCGGCTGGGGTGGCTGTCGGTCGGCCCGGCTATCCTGCGCGACGCCGGGGGCGTCCCCGGCGAGGGCTCGGGTGGGAGGTCGGGTGACGGTCGGGGAGTCGTACTCGGTGGCGTTCCAGGTAGCCCTCCGCGCGGTGGTGCAGGAGACCGGCGCGGGCCGGATCGTCGCCCTGCGTGGCCTCGGCGAACTGGTGTCCGGCTGCCCCGGGCTGCGACCCCGGGCGGTCGCGGCTCTCGCCGACGGGCTGCGGGCACCGGTGGGGGCCGACGGGTGGGACGCCGACGCCCGGCGGGAGGCGGGCCGGGTGCTGGCCGCGCTGTTGCGCCCGGCGGCGGAGGCCCCGGCCGGGCCGGCGGACCCGACCGCCGATCCGGAACCGCCGCCCGCCGCCGACCTCGACCTGTGGGGGGCCACCCTGGTGGACCTCGACCTCTCCCGCGCGGTGCTGGGCGCGGCCCGGTTCGCCGACGCCCGGTTCCTCGGGACCACCTCGTTCGCCGACGTCCGGTTCACCGGCGACGCCGACTTCGCCCGCACCGTCTGGTCCGGCCCGGCCCGCTTCACCCGGGCCCGGTTCCTCGGCCACGCCGCATTCGGTCGGGCCCGGTTCCGCGCCGACGCCGACTTCACCGGGGCTCGGTTCGCCGCGTTCGCCTGGTTCGGCCGGGGCGAGGACGAGCTGTGGGAGGACGACCCGGCCTGGGAGACCATCGAGGAGACCTCCCCGGCACCCTGGGACGAGCCGAACGAGGACGACCCGCACTGGCCCGTCGCCGTGCTGATGGGTGACTACCAGGAGTGGAGCGAGGGCGGCGACGGTGCCCGGTTCGTCGGGCCGGTGTCGTTCCGGCAGGCCCGCTTCGCCGGTCCGGCCTGGTTCTTCAAGGCGCGGTTCGGGGCCGCCGCGACGTTCCGACGGGCCCGGTTCGGTGGGCCGGTCCACCTCGACCAACCCAGCGTGGACCTCACCGGCGCGACCTGGGCCGGTACGGCCGACGACGGGCCGGTGTGCTGGCCGCTCGGCTGGACGCCGGCACCGGCCGGGCCGGACGGGGCGCAGGTGGTGCCCGACGACGCCGTCCGCCCGTATTCGGGTCAGCTCGCCGACGCCGACCCGGACGTGCGCCGGGCGGGGCTGGCGGTCCTCGCCGACCTGGGTGACGCCCGGCCGGAGCTGCGGCAGCGGGTGGTGGACGCGGTCTGCGGCTACCTGCGTACCCCGCTGCCGTTCGACCTGGCCGGGCCCCGCACCGACGGGCAGGCCGCCGAGCTGGAGCTGCGGCGCACCGCGCAACGGATGCTCGCGGCGCGGCTGCGTCCGTCGACGCCCGCCCCGGGCGGGCCGCCGCACTGGCCGGGAACGGACCTCATGCTCTGCGGGGCCACCCTGGTCGACCTCGACCTCGGCGGTTGCCACGTCGGCCACGCCGATTTCACCGGCGCCCAGTTCCACGGCGACACCGGGTTCGCGGGGAGCGTCTTCACCGGGGCGACCTTCCGGCTCGGCGGCGGCGACGGGCAGGCGACGTTCCACGGTCCCGTCAGCTTCGCCGGGGCACGCCTCGACCGCCGACGCAGTGTGCGCGAGGTCCTCGGCGCGGTGGTGGGTCACTCCGGGATGGTGGTCGACGAGACGGCGTCTCCCCCGGGGTGAGCGTCACCGCGCGGCGTCCTTGAACCGATCCGGCCCCGGCCGGCGCTACCGCAGGACCCGTACGCCGATGGCGATCGCGCCGATGACCAGCAGGCCGCCCAGGAACTGGAGCCCGGGGGAGTCGTCGGACTCGCCGAGTACGACGCCGGCCAGCCCGACGGCCAGGACCACGACGGCGACGATGGCGGACAGGTACCTCACGGTGTCGGCTCCTCGTCGTCGACGAATTCGAGCAGGTCGCCCGGCTGGCAGTCGAGCACCCGGCAGATCGCCTCCAGCGTGCTGAACCGCACCGCCTTGGCCCGGCCGTTCTTCAGCACGGCCACGTTGGCCGGGGTCAGCCCGACCCGCTCGGCGAACTCGCCGACGCTCATCTTGCGTCTGGCCAGTTGCACGTCGATGCGGACGACGATGGGCATCAGATCACCGCCTCCAGGTCGGTGCGCAGTGCGGTGGCCTGCCGCAGCAGCGCCCGCATCACCACCATCAGCAGCCCGAGCACGGTGACGCCGACCGACAGGAGGAACAGCAGCATCGGCAGCCCGGGGTCGTCGGCGTGGAACCCGACGTAGAGGAAGACACCCACCAGCACCAGCCAGCCGGCGGCGACGGCCCAGACGATGGCGTCCACCCAGGCCAGTGCCGACTCACTGAAGATCCGGTCGTTTCTGACCAGGGTGAGCAGCCGCCAGGTGGCGACGATCACCACCTGCACGCAGAGCACCCAGAACACCGTCACGGCGGTGGCCGGCCAGCGCAGGTAGGCCTGCTCGGGTGCTTCGCGCGCCAGGTGGGCGAACTGGCCGGGCAGCGACATGGTCTGGAACAGCACCAGCACCGCGAACAGGACCACGAGGAAGCCTCTGAGGGCGGTGACCGCCCAACGCGCTGTCGTCATGTATCGACTATCGCTCGGAAGCTATCGAAAGTCAATCGACTCGGCGGGTGGGCGGTGACCCGACACCGTCAGGGGACCGGCCACTCGTGGACCGGCTGGTTGCTGTGCATCAGCTCGACGTAGTGACGGACCACCTCCCGCAGCGCCTCCGGGCGGTCGAGATGGTCGGCGGACTCCAACCGGTGCAACGTCGCCACCTGCCAGCTCGCGCCGTTGCGTCCGGTCAGGCAGCGCTGCTCGATGATGCCGAGCAGCCGGTCACGTTCGGCCGGATCCACCCCCCACCCGTCCAACCCCTGGTGCGCCAACGGCAGCAGCCGGCGCAGCACCAGCTCGGTCGCCGGCAGATAGCCCAGACCCGGCCAGTAGACCTGCGCGTCGATGCCGTGCCGGGCCCCGCTGGTGAAGTTCTCCTCCGCCGCGCTGAACGACATCTGCGACCACAGTGGCCGGTCCGACTCGGCCAGCGCCCGGACCAGCCCGAAGTAGAACGCGCCGTTGGCGATGGTGTCCACCACCGTCGGCCCCGCCGGCAGCACCCGGTTCTCCACCCGCAGGTGCGGGCGGCCCTTCCACACGTCGTACACCGGCCGGTTCCAGCGGTAGATGGTGCCGTTGTGCAACCGCAGCTCGGCCAGCCTCGGCACCCCACCGGCGGCCAGCGTCTGCGCCGGGTCCTCCGGGTCGCAGACCGGCAACAGCGCCGGGAAGTAGCGCACGTTCTCCTCGAACAGGTCGAAGACGCTGTTGATCCAGCGCTCACCGAACCAGACCCGTGGGCGTACCCCCTGGGCCTTGATCTCCTCCGAGCGGGTGTCGGTGGCCTGCTGGAACAGCGGCACCCGGGTCTCCCGCCACAGCTCCCGGCCGAAGAACAGCGGGGAGTTCGCGCCCAGCGCCACCTGGATCCCGGCGACCGCCTGGGCGGCGTTCCAGTAGGCGGCGAAGTCGACCGGGCTGACCTGCAGGTGGAACTGGGTGCTGGTGCAGGCCGCCTCCGGGGTGATGGTGTCGGCGGTGGTCGCCAACCGCTCCACCCCGCTGATCGCGATCCGCAGGTCCTCCCCACGGGCGGCGAAGATCTGCTCGTTGAGCAGCGCGTAGCGCGGATTCGCCGACAACGCCCCGGCGGTCAGGTGCCCCGGCTCCAGGGTCGGCAGGATGCCGATCATCACCATGTGGGCGTCGACCGTGCGGGCCTTCTCCTCGGCGGCGTTCAGGCTGGCCCGCACGTGAGACTCGAACTCGGCCGTGCCGGTGCCGACGAGTCGTCGGGGCGCCACGTTGATCTCCACGTTGAACTGGCCCAGCTCGGTCTGGAAACTGGGATCGGCGACGGCGGCCAGCACGTCGGCGTTGCGCATCGTCGGCCGGGAGTCGTCGTCGACCAGGTTCAGCTCGATCTCCAGGCCGGTCATCGGCCGCTCGACGTCGAACCGGGACTCCCGCAGCATCTCGGCGAAGACGTCCAGACACCGGCGGACCTTCTCCCGGTAGCGGGCCCGGTCCTCCCGGCTGAACGTGCGCGCTCCGACTTCCTCACCCATGGCCACCCGCCCTGTCACCGTTGGTCCTGTCAACCTCGCACGTCCCGGACGGACCGGGAAGACCCGAAGGACCCCCTACGTACCCATCGGGGGCCCGGGTGATCCCCGTCGCCTCCCGGTCGTCACGCGCCGGCCGCCGACGGCGGCTGGCTACCATGACCCGATGCGCGAGAAGGTGACCCGGTTGTTCGTGGCGGCGGCGGTCGCCGAGGCGTGCTCCTGGCTGGCCCTGCTGGTCGGCATGGCGGTCAAGTACGGCCCGCCGGGCAACGAGATCGGCGTCAAGGTCTTCGGGCCGATCCACGGCGCGCTCTTCGTCGCGTACGGCCTCCTGGTGCTCGCCGTCGCCCGGCTGCACCGGTGGTCCCTCGGGGTCACCGTCGTCGCCCTGGTCTGCGCGGTGCCGCCGTTGGCCACCCTGTTCTTCGAGCGCTGGGCCGCCCGCCGGGGCCTGCTGCGGACCACCGGGGAGCAGCGTCCGTTGACCCCCGTCGGCTGACCGCCCGCGTGCGCGCCCGGCGGGGACACCCCGCGACGGGCCGACGCCGGGAGTCGACCGGGCCGGAACCCACCCACGAGGGCCGGGACCCATCCATGCAGGCCGGGACCCACCCACGAGGGCCGGGACCCACCCACGACCGGGCCGCCCGGCCGGGCCCGGCCGTCGGGGCGGGTGACGATCGGACGGGTCGCCGTCAGGTGAGGACCACGGCGGCGGCGACCAGCAGCACCAGCACCGCCCCCAGCACCGCCTGGATCAGCAGCGGCGGGCCCAGGTGGCTCCACACCGTGGCGGTACGCGGGGTGAGCAGCTGACCGGTGGTCAGGTTGACGATCCGTTCGATGCGCGGCGGCAGGTCGACGTCCTGCGGCTGCAGGGTCAGCTGCACCCAGTCGGACGGGTGCACCGCGCTCTGCGGCAGGTGCCCGTGCAACTCCACCTCATAGAGCAGACCCTTGTCGTCGCGCACCCGCAGCGGTGTGACCAGGAATTCCGGACCCTTTTTCAGGTCCTTCCAGGTGCGGCGCGCGCCCCCGCCGGCCCGGGAGAGGGCGGTCCGCACCAGCAGCACCAGCAGACCCGCCACGCTCGCCGCGGTCAGCACCGCCACCAGCACCGGCTGGCCGATCCTGACCTCGCGGGGGTAGCCGTCCATGAATCGGACCACCCGCCCGGTGAGTATCCGCTGGGTGGGGCGTACCACCCGGTTTCGGAGATCGCTGTCCATGTTCACCACCGAGAGTCCCTTTCCGTTCACTGATGGTATCCAGCAAACGGGTCGAACGACGTGAATGAACCGGAGAGTCACGACACGGACGACGGTGGGTGAGGCGCTTCGGCTGGTGGTCGGGCCGAGGTGACATCCCGGGCAGCCCGGGTAAGCGGGCGGCCGAGCCGGAAAGGGGTCGAGCATGCAGCTGTCCTTCCTGCGCCCGCTCTACGACCGTCCCGGGCCGTGGTGCTCGGTCTACCTGGACGCCTCCCGGGACACCCAGGACGCGCGTCCGGCGTTGGACCTACGCTGGCGGGCCCTGGCCGAACAACTCGCCGCCGACGGCGCCGACGAGCCGACCATCGCGGCCCTGGACCGGGTGGTCCGGGGTCACGACCCGATGCCCGGCGACTACGGGCTGGCCGCGTTCGCCAGTCGGGGCCGGGTGGTGGTGTCCGAGTACCTCGCCGCGCCACCACTGCGCGACCTGGCCGCGTACACGCCGCTGCCGCACGTGATGCCCCTGCTGGCGCAACGCGGGGAACAGGTGGCCTGGGTGCGGGTCCTCGCCGACCGCACCGGCGCGGACGCGGTCGCGGTCAGCGCCGGTGGGGTGCCCCGACGGGCCCACGTCAGCGGCCGGCAGACCTATCCGCTGCGCCGGGTGCAACCCGGCGGCTGGTCCCAGTCCCGCTACCAGCGGGCCGCGTTGGAAGCCTGGCACCACAACGCCGGTGACGCCGCCGCGGCCACCGCCGAACTGGCCGACCGGGTCGGCGCGGACGTGGTGGTCGTCGCCGGGGACATCAGGGCCACCGGGATGATCACCGCGCAGCTGCCGGCCCGCTGGCAGGACGTGGTGGTGCGCACCGACGCCGGCTCCCGGGCCGGTGGCGCCGACCCGGCCGCGATGGACGACGTCACCGTGCAGACCATCGCCGAGGTCGCCGACCAGCACGTCACCGCCGCGCTGGACCGGTTCGGCACCCAGGAGGACGTCGGTGCGGGGCTGGCCGCCGTGGTGGCCGCCCTGCAACGCAACCAGGTCGACACGATGCTGCTCGTCGACGACCCGTCGGCCGTCGGTGAGCTGTGGATCGGACCCCGCCCGACCGACATCGCCACCGCCCCCGGCCAGCTCGCCGCCGTGTCCGACCCGCAACGGGTCCGCGCCGACGCGGCACTGGTCCGGGCGTTGGTCGGCACGGACGCGGACCTGACCGTTCTCGGGCCGGACGAGGCCCCCGAACTGGCCGACGGGATCGGTGCGGTGCTGCGCTACGTCGACCCGGCCACGCCGGGACGCGACCATGGCTGACCGTACGGTCGCGCAGCTGGTGGTGGACCGGTTGCGGGCCTGGCGGGTGCCCCGCGCCTTCGGCTGCCCGGGGGACGCGATCGCCCCGGTGATCGAGGCGCTGGACACCGCGGGCGGGGACCCGGAGTTCGTCCCCGCCCGGCACGAGGAGGCCGCCGCCTTCATGGCGACCGGGCACGCCAAGTTCACCGGCGGCATCGGGGTCTGCGTGGCCACCCAGGGCCCCAGCGCGGTGCACCTGCTCAACGGTCTGTACGACGCGAAACTGGACAGCCGGCCGGTGGTGGCGATCCTCGGGGAGGACGTCACCGGACCGCTCGGTGAGGTGCACGAGGAGATCGGGCTGAGCCGGCTCTTCGGCGACGTCTGCCACCAGTTCGTCCGCTACGGCCGTACCCCGGCCCAGGTGCCGGCCCTGCTCGACCAGGCGTTGCGCACGGCCGCGGCGACCCGCAGCCCGACCTGCGTGGTGCTGCCCCGCGCGTTGCAGCTCGCCGTGGTGCCGGACCTGCAACCGGACACGGTGGGGGTGCTCAACGCGACGCCGGGCGAACCGCTGGCCCGGGTGCTGCCCCACCAGGCGGACCTGGACGCCGCCGCGGCGCTGCTCAGCATCGGAGCGCGGGTGGCGATCCTGGTCGGGCAGGGCGCCCGGGGTGCCGCCGGGCAGATCGCGGCGCTGGCCGACCGGTTGGGTGCCGGCGTTGCCAGCTCACTGCCGGGCAAGCCGGTGCTCGACGAGCGGCTGCCGTTCCACACCGGGGTGCTCGGTGCGGTCGGCACCACCGCCGCCGCCCAGCTGATGGGCGGCGCGGACACCCTGCTGCTGGTGGGCACCAACGACCCGTGGACCGACTACCTCCCGATGCCCGGTCAGGCCCGCACCATCCAGATCGACATCGACGGGCGACGGATCGGCAGCCGGTACCCGGTGGACGTGCCGCTGGTCGGCGACGCCACCGAAACCCTGCGCGCGCTGCTGGCCCAGGTCGCCGACCGGCCCAACCGGCAGTGGCGGGCCACCGTCGAGGGCTCCGTCGAGCGGTGGCGCGCGGAGGCCGCCGCCCGCGCCGCCGAAACGGCCGAACCGGTCAACCCGCAGCTGGTGCTGCACGAGCTGTCCACCCGGTTGCCCCGCACCGGGTCGGTCGCCGTGGACGTCGGTTCGGTGCTCTACTGGTACGCCCGCCACCTGGAACTGCCGCCCGGGGTCGACGCGCAGCTCTGCGGCGCACTCGGCTCGCCGGGCTGCGCCGTGCCGTACGCGCTCGCCGCGAAACTGGAGCGCCCGGACGAGCCGGTGATCGCCTTGCTCGGTGACGGCGCGATGCAGCTCAACGGGCTGGCCGAGCTGATCACCGTGGCCCACCGCTGGCAGGGGTGGGCCGATCCCCGGCTGGTGGTGCTGGTGCTCAACGACCGCGACCACCGAGGTCTGGACCACCGCGGGTGGGTGCCGGGCGTGGCCGGGCGGCGGGCCGACGTGCCGTACGCCGGTTGGGCCCGGCTGCTCGGGCTGCACGGTGTCCGGGTGGACCGGCCGGAGCTGGTCGGCGCGGCCTGGGACGAGGCGCTGGCCGCCGACCGGCCGTGCGTGCTGGAGGCGGTGGTGGACCCGGGCGTGCCGTTGCGGGTGCCGGAACCGGCCCTGGCCGACCTGCGGGGCCTGTTCGCCGACGGCGACGCCGTCCGACGCGTCCGGGACCGGATGATGTCGGCCGAGCGGTCGGTCGTCGAGGCCGAGGACCTCGTCTAGCACCGTCGTCGCCGGTGCACCCCCGGGTCGGGGATTGCGCCCGACGGGGCGGGATGCCCCGTTTAGACCCCAGAGGGAGGGGAAGCCGGGCTGCGTGGTGAGTGATCGAGGCGGGGTGGAACCGGCGTCGGTGGTGCCGGCGGGACCGACGGCCCAGGGTGCGGGGCTGGCCGGCGACCGGGTCGTGGCGGTGGGCAGCCCCGCGCGGGTGCTGGTGGCCGCCGCCGCCCGGGCCCTGCGCGGGGTGGACTGCGCCGACCTGGGCCAGCCGAGCCCGCCGTCACGGTTCACCCCCGCGCCGGAGCCGGTACGCCGGGCCGCCGCCGCGCGGGCCGCCGGCCGGGTGGCGCTCACCGCCGCACAGGCCGGCGAGGTGGACGGGGAACGGGTGGCCCGGTGGATCGTCGACCAGTACCCCCGGGATCGGTATCCGGCGCTGGTGCTGGGCTCCCCGCACGCCGCCGCGGTGCACCTGGCCGTGGCGCTGGGGGTGCCCTGGCTGCCCACCGGGTTCGAGATGACCGCGCACTGGACGCGCGGCGCGGTGGACCGGCCCGGTGCCGCCCTGGACCAGGGTGCCGCGTTCGCCGCCCGGGTCCTCGCCGGCAACCCCGACCTGCACGTCCGCCAGGTGCACTGCCCGGCGAGCCGGGGCGCGCTGGCCGGCGTCGCGATCAGCCTGGTGGCCCGGTGGCGGGCGTTGCCGGTGGCGTACGCCCGGTTCCTGGCCGACCGGCTGACGCCCCGGGCGGCGCTGCTGCTGGTCGGTGACGGCCGTCGGTGGCCGGTGTCGGACTCCGGGCAGGGGCACAGCTTCCAGCTCGGCTCCCCGGCCAGCGGGCTGGAACCGGTGGACTTCCACACCGACTCACCCACCCTGCGTCAGGTGCTGCGGGCGGTCGGCGGGACCGGGCAGGGCTGGGAGCCACCGGCGGTCACCGCCGCCCGCGAGCCCGCCGAGCACGGGGTGGAACCGGGCTTCACCCGCACGCTGGACCACTGGGCCCGCAGCCGGGGGCACGAGCTGCGTCAGGTGCAGACGCCGCACCCCGGGGCGCTCAGCGCGGCGACTGCCGACCTGTACCGCCGGTGGCTGCGTCGGGCCGGCAAGACCGGCGACCGGTTGGTGGTCGAGTGCGGCCGGCTGTTCGACCCGTGGCAGGTGGTACGGGCGGGACTGGTGCCGTACTGGTGTGAGAACGCGACCCGACGCAGCGTCGAGGAGGTGGAGTGGTGGCTCGCCGGCAGCGAGCCGTTCAGCTCGGTGGACGTGCTGCCCGAGTCGCCGGGGATGCGCTCACCGGCGCTGGCCGGGCTGCCGCAGTGGCTGGCGGTGGCGGCGTTCGGCCGTCGTCGCCGGGCCCTGGACCGCACCGCCGCCCGCGGTTACCCGGTCGCCTCGGTGGCCACCCGGCGGGCCACCGAGGTGCTGCGCGGTCAGCCGTACGACCTGCCGACGCCGCCGCCGCTGAGCGTGGCCGACGCGTTGGCCGGGCTCCGGGACGCGGGTGCCCCGCTGGGGTTGGCCGTGTCCTGACCGGCCGGCCCGTCCGGCGCCGACACCGCCCGCTCCGGCGGGCGACGGGCAGCCGGTAACCCGGAAAGGGGACGCCCGGGGTGTCCGCGCCGTCGGGCCGGACCGGGCACACCGAAACATCCTCGCGAACCCGGGGCCGCGTGGTTGAGTACCTGGGGAGCGGGAAGACCGCTCGCCGCGACGGTGCGATCACGCCGGGTGGCGACCGGTCATCGCCTCCGCGCGTCCGGCGATCCCGGCGCGGCACGTGACCCCACTTCCGACCCGGTGCGTGGTGCCACCACGCGCACGACCGGCTCGATCCGGGCGGGGGACCTTCCTGAGGGAGGCGCGGATGTTCGGACAGACCACCACGACCACACCACCTCCGACCGAACGGGGTCTGGAGGATCTGGACGCCGCCGCGCTGGCGTACGCCGCGCGGATCGCCGGCCTGCCACCGGAGCGTCGGGGCGAGGCCCGCGAGGACCTGGTCCGGTTCGCCCTGCCGTTCGCCGGCCGGCTGGCCCGCCGCTACCGGGGGCGGGGCGAGCCGTTGGAGGACCTGGAGCAGGTGGCCCGGCTCGGCCTGGTCAACGCCGTCGACCGGTACGACCCCGAGCGGGGTTCGTTCACCGCGTACGCGGCGATCACCATCGTCGGTGAGATCAAGCGGCACTTCCGGGACCGCACCTGGGGGGTGCACGTGCCCCGGCGGTTGCGCGACCTGATCCTGGAGGTCGGGCAGGCCACCTCGGCGCTGACCAGCGAACTGTCCCGGGCGCCGAGCGTGGCCGAGCTGGCGGCCCGGCTGGAGACGCCGGAGGAGGAGATCCTCGCCGCCCTGGAGTCGGCGGCCGGCTACAGCCCCGCCTCGCTCAACGCGCCGGTCGGCGGGGAGAGTTCCGCCGAGTTCGGTGACCTGGTCGGCGAGTCGGACAACGCGTTGGAGTCGGTGGACGACCGGGTGACGGTCAGCGGGCTGCTGCACCGGCTGCCCTGGCGGGAGCGGCGCATCCTGGCGATGCGCTTCTACGGCAACCAGACCCAGGCCGAGATCGCCGCCCGGTTCGGCATCTCCCAGATGCACGTGTCCCGGCTGCTGTCGCGGGCGTTGACCTGGCTGCGTCAGGCGATGCTCGCCGACACCCCGCCGCCCTGGCAGAACGGCACCGCCGAGACGGAGACCGGCCGGAACCGGATCGCGGTCAGACGCACCGCGGAGCGGACGGTGGTCGAGGTCGGGGGAGAGATCGACCGCGACGGCGCGGACCAGTTGCGCCGGATGATGCTGGAGGCGGTCGCCGGGCAGCCCCGCGAGCTGGTGGTGGACCTGGACGGAGCGGGCGGGGTCGACGCCGGTGGCATCGCCGCGCTGGTGGCCGGCCGGGACGCCGCCATCCGGACCGGGGTGCCGCTGCGGCTGACCCGGGCCCAGCCGGCGGTACGACGGTCGCTGGCCGCCGCCGGCCTGCCCGCCACCGTGGACGCCTGACCCGGCTCCGGCCGGCGGGGGAACATCGGGCCGGCACCCCCGAACGGGGTGCCGGCCCGACGACCGTTGCGGGTCAGCGCCGTCCGGGGTCGTCGTCGTCCGTGCTGTGCGGGTGCCGCCACCGTTCGGGGGTGTCGGGGTTCGCACCGCCGGGGCCGTCGTCGTCCGGGGCGTCGGAGTGCGCGAAGCCGGGACGGCGGACGTCCTCCGGTTCGGGCACCTCCACCGGGCGGGCGCCGGACTGCGGGGCGGGTTGGTACTCCACCGCCTCCCGGGCCCCGTGCGCGCCCTCGGCCGCCGGTGACTCGGGTACGTGCCGCTCGTGGTGCAGCTCGTCGTGCAGGTGCTGCGGTGGCCGGGTGGTGCGTTGCGGCAGGTCCCGGCCGAGGTCGGCGACGAGGGGGCCGTACTTGGCGTCGAAGGCGGGCCGCTCGGAGCGGATCCGGGGCATCCGGTCGAAGTTGCGCAACGGGGGCGGGCAGGTGGTGGCCCATTCCAGGGAGTTGCCGAAACCCCACGGGTCGTCCACCGTCACCAGCGCGCCGTAGCGCCAGGACTTCCACACGTTGTAGAGGAAGAACAGGGTGGACGCGCCGAGCACGAACGACCCGACGGTGGAGATCATGTTGAGCGTGGTGAAGCCGTCGTCGGGCAGGTAGTCGGCGTACCGGCGGGGCATCCCCTCGTCGCCCAGCCAGTGCTGCACCAGGAAGGTGGCGTGGAAGCCGATGAACATGGTCCAGAAGTGCAGCTTGCCGAGCCGTTCGTCGAGCAGCCGGCCGGTCATCTTGGGAAACCAGAAGTAGACCCCGCCGAACGCGGCGAACACGATGGTGCCGAACAGCACGTAGTGGAAGTGCGCCACCACGAAGTACGAGTCGGTGACGTGGAAGTCCACCGGCGGGCTGGCCAGCAGCACCCCGGTCAGGCCGCCGAGCAGGAAGGTGACCAGGAACCCGACGGCGAACAGCATCGGCGTCTCGAAGGTGAGCTGCCCCTTCCACATGGTGCCGATCCAGTTGAAGAACTTCACCCCGGTGGGCACCGCGATCAGATAGCTGAGGAAGCTGAAGAACGGCAGCAGCACCTGGCCGGTGGCGAACATGTGGTGCGCCCAGACTGTCATCGACAGCACGGTGATCGCGACGGTGGCCAGCACCAGGCCGGTGTAGCCGAAGATCGGTTTGCGGCTGAAGACCGGGATGATCTCGGTGATGATGCCGAAGAACGGCAACGCCACGATGTAGACCTCGGGGTGGCCGAAGAACCAGAACAGGTGCTGCCACAGCATCGGCCCGCCGGTCGCCGGGTCGTAGACGTGGGCGTCGAGCAGCCGGTCCGCGCCCAGCGCCAGCAGCGCGGCGGCCAGCAGCGGGAAGACCAGGATCACCAGGACGGCGGTGAGCAGCATGTTCCATGTGAAGATCGGCATCCGGAACATGGTCATGCCGGGCGCGCGCAGGGTCAGCGTGGTGGTGATCAGGTTGACCGCGCCCAGGATGGTGCCCAGGCCGGAGACGACCAGGCCGACCACCCACAGGTTCCCCCCGATGCCGGGGGAGTGCGTCGCGTCGCTGAGCGGGTTGTACGCCGTCCAGCCGAAGTCGGCCGCACCACCGGGGGTGAGGTAGCCGCCGACGACCATCGTGCCGCCGAACAGGTACAGCCAGTACGCGAACGCGTTGAGCCGGGGGAAGGCCACGTCCGGTGCGCCGATCTGCAACGGGACGATGTAGTTGCCGAAGGCGAACACCAGTGGGGTGGCGAAGAGCAGCAGCATGATCGTGCCGTGCATGGTGAACGCCTGGTTGTACTGCTCGGGGGAGAGGAACTGCATCCCGGGCCGGGCCAGCTCGGCCCGGATGAGCAGGGCCAGCACGCCGCCGATCAGGAAGAACACGAACGACGTGGCCAGGTAGAGCAGGCCGATCTGCTTGGCGTCGGTGGTGCCGAGCAGCCGCAGCAGCTTGTTCCCGGGCAGCGCCGGGCGGACCGGTCCGGGGAAGCCACCGAACCGGGCCGGGGCGAGGATCGCCGGGCCGCGGTCTCGGGCGGGTTCCGTGGTTACCCGTCTGGGCATGGCTCTCTCACCCCGTCGTGACGACAGAAAGGACGGGCGCGACTACCCGTCCCTCCGCCCATGTAACCAGGCGAGAGAGGGAATTTCGGTCAATTCGCGGGCAGGAGTGCCCAAACCACTTTGCCGTCGGCCAGCGGGGAACTGCCCCAGCGCTGCGCCATGTCCCGGATCAGCAGCAAACCCCGGCCGCCCTCGGCGGTCACGTCCGGGCTGGCCGCGCGCGCCACCGCCCGGCTGCCGTCGGCGACCGCCACCCGCAGGTACGGCTGGTGCAGGGTCAACGTGATCCGCATCGGGGTGTGGGCGTGCCGCACCACGTTGCCGACCAGCTCACTGAGCACCAGCGACGCCGGTTCCACCAGGTGCGGGACGTTCCACCGGGCGCAGGCGTCACCGACCAGCTCACGGGCCCGCCGGCAGGCCCCCGCCACCGGATCCAACCGGACCCGCAACCGGGGTGCGGCCCTCGCCCCGGCCAGCCGGGTCGCCTCGGCGCAGTCCTGCCGTACCGGCACCACCCGGCAGGCGGTGGAGGTGGCCAGCCAGGCGGCGGCGTCCGGCGGGGGGGAGCAGAGCACCACCGGCACGGCCGGCCAGTCCGCGGCCTGCCGGGCGGTGGCGGCGAAGACCGACAGCGCCAACCGGTCGGCGACGGTCACCCCGCCCAGGTCGACCACCAACGCGTCCGGCAGCGTGGCCAGGCAGCGGTCCAGCACGGTGTGTACGGCGCGCATGGTGCCCAGGTCGAGTGCGCCCGCGAGGCGTACGACGGTCACGGGTGACTCGTCGTGGACCTCGCAGGTGATCCGGCTGGCCATCGGCCCCTCGATTCCGCTCGCGGTGCTGGGCAGAACCGCCAGGTACCCGCGGTCCCGGGGAACGAAACCGGGCCCGGACCGAGGACGGTCCGGACCCGGTCGGGTCGGTGGTTCAGGCGGCCTGGAGCTGCGGCTTGCGGGCCCCGGCGCGGACCGTCTCGTAGAGCGTGACGTACCGCTGCGCCATCACCGCCGGGGTGAACCGCTCGGCGGCCTCCCGCCGGCACTCGTCCGGATCGAGCCGGCGTGCCGCCAGCAACAGCTCACCCAGCTCCTCCTCGTCGTCGGTGAGCAGGCCGGTCCGCCCGTGCACGATCAGCTCGGGCAGGCAACCCCGCCCGGTCGCCACCACCGGCGTGCCCAACGCCAGCGACTCCACCACGGCGGTCCCGCCGGGTTCCTCCCAGCGCAGCGGGAACAACGACGCCCGCGCCCCGGCCAGCAGGTCGTCGCGCTCCCGGCCGGCCACCGTGCCCACCCAGCGGACCAGGTCACCGTCGACGTGCGGGGCGACCTGGTCGTAGAAGAACCGCACGTCCGGGTTCTGCCGGGCCTCCTCACCCGCCGCGGCCAGGTCCGCCGGCCGGTGGTACGGCCCGACCGGGCCGGCGAGCACCAGCGGCACCCCGGTGCGCCGGGCCAGCCGGGCGCCCACGTCCTGGCCCTTTCCCGGGTTGATCCGGCCGAGAATGATCGTGTAGTCACCCTTTGCCGGCCGGGGCGCCCGGTCGGCGTGCACGGCCAGCGGGGTGGACAGGTGCACGTGCCCGACCGAGTGCGCCCGCAGTGCCCGGGGTGCGCGGGCCAGTTGGGCGGCGGAGACCCCGTTGACCCGGACCCGCGCCCCGGCGTCGAGGTTGCCGTACAGCTCGGGGTGCTTGGCGAGGTCCCAGTGCAGGGTGTGCAGCACCGGTGGGGCGGCCGGCCCCATCGCCGCGAGGGTGGCCAGCCCGACGGCTTCCACGTGGTCGTGCACCAGGTCGATGTCGTCGCGGCCGTGTACCTGCCGGACCACCCCGGCCAGGTGCGCCTGGGACACCCCGCACACCTGGTTGTAGGGCCGTTGCAACGCCGCGAACTGCCCGTCGTCGTAGACCGAGAACCTCTCGTCCACCGGCAGGGTGCTCGACCCCACCGAGGCCAGCACCACCTTCACCCCGAGCCGACGCAGCTCCGGCACCAGGGTGGCGATGACGTTCTCGATGCCGCCGTAGCCGGGTGGGGGCACGGACAGCCAGGGGCCGGCGTTCATCAACACGGTGAGACTCATGATCGGGGAATCCTCTCGGGACGGTGGGAGTCCCGGGCGGGTGTCGACCCCGCGCGTCGGGTGGCACTGCCGGTGTCGCGTCGGAGGGCCCGCCGTGTCGTCACGCGGCCACCCGCCGCCGCGGCAGCCGGGGCCGCAGCTCGGCCAGGGGTGGACGTTCCTGCACCGAGACGTCGTTGACGACGATCTCCCGGTCGAGATTCGGCAGCGCCTCCGAGCCGCCCCGACGGAACTGGGTCAGCAGCGCTCCCGGGCTGGTGCCCGGGGCGGCCCAGCCGCGCCGCTGCAACCGCGCCCAGGCGGTGTGCATGATCTGCGCGGACATCCGGCCCAGGGCCGCGGTGTCCTGGTGCCGGTGCTTGCGCTCGCCCAGGTCGACCTGGGCCAACGCGTCCAGGCCGACCAGTTCCAGCAGATCGATCAGCATGGCCGTCTCGACCCCGTAACCGGTGACGAACGGCACCCGTTCCAGCACCTCGCGCCGGCCGGCGTACTCGCCCGCCAGGGGCTGCACGAAGCCGGCGAGCTCCGGCCAGAACAGGTTCAGCAGCGGCCGGGCCATCAGCTCCGTCACCCGTCCGCCGCCGTCGGTCTCGACGCTGGTCGTGCCGACCAGGGGCCGGTGGTAGAAGCCCTTCACGAACTCCACCGACGGATCGACCAGCAGCGGACCGATCAGGCCGGTCACGAAGTGCGGCCGGAACTCCCGCAGATCGGCGTCGATGAAGGCGACGACGTCGCCCTCGGCGGCGGCCAGGCCGGCCCAGAGCGCGTCACCCTTGCCGGTCAGCCGGGGCAGCCCCCGGGTCATCTCGTCCTGACCGACCACCTCCGCGCCGGCGGCCCGGGCCACCTGTGCGGTCCGGTCGGTCGACCGGGAGTCGACCACGATCAGCTCGTCGACCAGGGGAACCCGGTCCATCAGGTGTTCCCGGATCGTCGCGACGATCGCCCCGACGGTGGCTTCCTCGTTGCGGGCGGGCAGCACGACGCTGACCCGGTTCTCTCCCTTCGCCCGCATCAGCCGTCGCGTGGGCCAGTCCTGCGCCGACGTCGTTCGATAGGTGGCCCACGCCTCCACGACAGGAGAGACGATCGGTGTTGTATCCCGCACTGGCAAACCCCCAGATCCATGGCGGAAAACCCGGATGTGGTTTTCCCACCCCCGCACAACCGCTAACCGGATAATCCCTAACAGCTTGATCACGTCGGTTCCACCGGCCGGTTCCCGGCAGGTGAACGCTGTGTTGCGCGACGACCCCGGGGTTTCGCCCCGGCCCACCGGGGGGAGTGCTGACGGCGTTGGTCATGACCGCGTCGAGAGGGCCGAAGAATGCGTACGTGCCGGGTGGGGCTGGTCGGGGCCGGCGGGGTGGCGCAACGCCACGCCCGAGTGCTGGGGAGTTTCGCCGACGTGGAGTTGCTCGGCGTCACCGACGTGGCCCGGGACGCGGCGACGGAACTGGCCGCCGCGCACTCCGCGCACGTCTTCGCCGACGTCGACGAACTGCTGGCCGCCGGCCCGGACGCCGTCTACGTCTGCGTGCCCCCGTTCGCGCACGGGCCGGTGGAGGAAGCCGTGATCGCAGCCGGGGTGCCGATGTTCGTGGAGAAACCGGTCGCCGCCGACCTGGACACCGCCGAGCGGATCGCCGCCCTGGTCCAGGAGAAGCAGCTGCTCACCGCCGTCGGACACCACTGGCGTCACCTGCACGTGGTGCAGCAGGCCCGGCAACTGCTCGCCGACCGCCCGGTGCGGATGGTCAACGGAGCCTGGCTGGACAAGGTGCCCCCGGTGGCCTGGTGGGCGGTGCGGGACCGCTCCGGCGGCCCGGTCGTCGAGCAGGCCGCCCACGTGCTGGACCTGATCCGCGTGCTGGCCGGTGAGGCCGTCGAGGTGACCGCGTACGGCGACGGCAGCCCGCCGCCGGTCGACGACGCCGACATCGACTCGGTGACCGCCGCCACGCTGCGCTTCGCCTCCGGGGCGGTGGGCACCCTCGCCGCCGCCTGCGTGCTCGGCTGGAAACACCGCGCCGGCCTGGAGATCCTCGCCGACGGGCTGGCCCTGTCCCTGGCCGAGGACGGCCTGACGATCCGCGACGCCGACGGGGAACGCCACCTGGCGGCCGACCCGGACGATGCCCGGGTCGCCGTCGACCGGGCCTTCGTCGACGCGGTCACCGGCGTCGGCGACGACATCCGGGTGCCGTACGCGGAGGCGCTGCGCACCCAGCGACTGGCGGTCGCGGTCGCGCAGAGCGCCCGCACCGGTCGCCCCGTCACCCTGCCCACCGGCCCGGCCGCCCTGACGTCGGTGGCCGGCGGCGTGCCGGCGACACCCGCGGGGGTGACCGTCGATGCGTGACACGGTGGTGGTGGTCAGCGGACCGGGACGGGTCGAGCTGGCCGAGCAGGAGGCCGGTGAGCTGCGCGACGGCACCATCCGGGTGCGGACCCGCTACAGCGGCATCTCCGCCGGCACCGAGCTGAGCTTCGTCAAGGGCACCAACCCCTACCTCAACGTCACCTTCGACACCGGCCTCGGCCTGTTCCGGCCCGGAACGGCCAGCACCCCGTACCCGGTCACCCGGCTCGGCTACATGCAGGTCGCCGAGGTGGTGCAGAGCCGTACCCCGGCGATCGCCGTCGGCACCGTCGGTGCGATGACCTACGGCCACCGCACCGGGTACGTCGCCGACCCGCTGGCCGAACGGTTCGTGCCGCTGCCCGACGACCTCGATCCGCTGCTCGGCGTCTACGTGGCCCACATGGGCCCGATCTGCGCCAACGGGCTGCTGCACGCCGCCGCCGACCTGTACGGCACCGACGTCCGCTCGCTCGGCGACGGGGTGCGCGGCCGCCGGGTCGCGGTGGTCGGCGGTGGGGTGGTCGCCCTGCTCACCGCCCTGTTCGCCAGGCAGCACGGTGCCGCCTCGGTGGTGGTGGTCGACCCGACGCCGCAGCGCCGCCAGGTCGCCGAGGCGCTCGGCCTGCAGACCCTGGACCCGGACGCCGACGACCCCGCCGTGGTGCTCAAGACCCGGTGGCACCACAGCGCCGGGGACCGGGGCGCCGACGTGGTGTTCCAGTGCCGGGGTCAGGACTGGGCACTGCACCTGGCGCTGCGCCTGCTGCGCCCCCAGGGCACCGTGATCGACCTGGCGTTCTACCAGGGCGGCGCGGACGCCGTCCGGCTCGGTGAGGAGTTCCACCACAACGGGCTGTCGCTGCGCTGCGCACAGATCGGCCGGGTGCCCCGGGGTCTCGCCCCCACCTGGGACCGGGAACGCCTCTCCGCCGAGACGATCGACCTGCTGCGCCGGTACGGCGACCTGATCCGCACCCACCTGATCTCGGCAGTGGTCCCGTTCGCACAGGGACCCGCCCTCCTCACCGACCTGGCCGAACGCCGTCGCCAGGAACTCCAGGTGGTGCTCACCGGCTGACCGGCACCCCACCGGGGACCGGTCGCGTGCGGTGGGCCGGCCACCGCACGCGACCGGTACCGCAGGTCACCGCGCGTCGGCGGTCACCTGCGGCACGGCCCGGGCGAAGTAGTGCGCCCCGGTCTCGTGGTTGTCCAGGTGCTGGTAGAACCCGCGTGTGCTGCGGAACTCGTACGTCGTCACCGCGGCGCGCGGGGCGGTCAGGTCGCCGTCGGCCAGGGCGGCGAGGACCTCCGCGACCGGCATGGGGAAGGTGACCGGGTCACTGGCGTACTCCTCGCCGTCGACCCGCCAGCCGGCCGGCCGGGTGGCGCCCGGTGGCTGGTAGACCGGGCGGCTCCAGCGCTCGAAGCGGTACAGCTCCCGGCCGAACTCGGCCCAGTCGGCCGGGAAGCGACTGACCACGGCGTCGTTCCACCACCGTTCGATCTGCTCGTCGAGCGCCGGCTCGCTGTAGAGCATCCGGTGTCCGGCCGCCACGGCCGGCGACTCGGCGATGATCGGGAAGCTCTCCCGGAACGCCACCACCGCCGGGTGGGCCGACGCCTCGATGAAGTCCCGCAGACTGTTGATCACCTGGCTCTGGGTGAGCCCGCCGAGTAGGCGGGCCGGCCGCCAGAGCCGCCGGAAGTACTGGTTCTCGCCGAGGATGCGGGCCAGGTACATGAAGCGTTGCATGGCGAAGTTCTCGGCCAGGGTCGAGGTGCGGTTGGCCAGCACGTACTCGAAGTCGTCGTGCTGGCCCCGGACGGTCACGAACCCGTGCAGCTGGCGCTGCTCGCTGTAGCCCGTGTTGGGCAGCAGCAGCAACGGGTAGACCGCGATCCGGGGGACCTTCTCGGCGAGGCGGTCGTAGCCGTCGAAGAACGAGGCGGTGGTCTCGCCGGGCGCTCCCCAGATCAACTCGACGAACGCCTCCATCTTCTCCTGGGCCAGCCAGTCGGCGAGCGCCTCCCACTGGTTGAGCTTCATGTTGCGCCGCTGCATGTCGCCCAGCGCCTCGTCGGACAGCGTCTGGAGGGCGAGCGTGAACGAACTCTTGAACCCCCGGTCCCGCAGGGTCCGCACGATACGGTGGAACCGCTCGGACTTGTTCTTGGCCCAGTTGGCCTCCAGCGCCGTCGGGAAGCCGTACCGGGCGTTGGTGCTCAGCAGGTCCTCGGTGAACTCCTCGTCGGCCTCCAACATGCCGAAGTTGGCGTCGCAGAGGAAGACCGTGGGCACCTGGTGGAAGCCGAACAGGTCGAGTTCCTCGGCGAGGCGTTCCCGGGAGAACGAGCGCACCCGCTGCCCGGTCGCCCCGCCCCAGTAGCAGAACGAGCACTTGTACGGGCAGCCCCGGTTGGTCTCCAGCAGCGCGAACTCGTACGGGAACGCTCCGTTGCGGTCGACCAGGGGGATGGCGCCGGTGAGGAACGGCGAGGGGATCACGTCGAGGTTCTCGATCCGTGGCCGGTCCTCCGTGGTGTGGCAGGCCCCGTCCGGGTCCCGGTAGGAGACTCCGGCCACGGTGTCGAGCGCCGGGTCACCGGGGCGGGCGAGGATCGCGGCGGTCAGGTCACGGAAGGTGAGTTCCCCTTCCCCGTTGACCACCACGTCGACCGCGGGGTGTTCGCGGAACACCCGGGGCCCCTGGTGGCTGACGTGGTTGCCGCCGAAGACCACGGTGCCGCCCGGCTTCAGCTGCTTGTAGAGGTCGGCCAGGCAGGCGAAGTTCCGGTAGTTCCACCCAAGCACCGAGAACGCGAGAATGTCCGGCGGCTCACTGGCGAATATCCTTCGGGCCATTTCGGTGATCGACCAGCCACCGCGCAGGTTGTGGATCTGCACGTCGGTCTCGGAACCGAGGTCGGGATCGGCGTCGAGGATCGCCTTGAGATATCCCGCCGCCAGTGGCATGGAATCGATGGGCAGGTCCCATGCGCTTTGTTGCACCAATCCGATCTTGAACATGGTGCGGTGTCTCCGTTCGCGAATAGGAGGGACTAACCGCGTACCGCTTCGATGGCGAACAGTGCTGCGAACAGGAGCAGCAGCGAACCGGAGAGCCAATCGATCCATTGCCGACGCTGCGGGGTCAACCAGCGCCGCAGGGAGGATGCCGCGGAGGTGAGGACGATGAACCACACCCAGGAGGCGCTGACCGTGCCGGCGGCGAACACCGGCCGGTCGTCCGGGGTCTGGGTGGCGATGGCGACGCCGAGCACACCCACCACGTCGAGCACCGAGTGGGGGTTGAGCACCGAGACCGAGGCACACCGGGCCACCACCCGGGTCCAGGGCAGACCACCCGTGGCCAGGGCGTCCGGCCCGCGAGTGCTGGTGCGGAAGCACTGCACCCCGAGGTAGCTCAGGAAGCCGACCCCGACGACGAGCAGCACCGTCTTGAGGCCGGGGACGCTCTGCAGCACCGCCGAGGCGCCGGCGCCGCCCAGGACGATGAGGACGGTGTCGCAGACGCCCGCGGCACCGACCGCCACCCAGGCCCGTGGCATGCCCACGCTGAAGCCCTGGTTGATGAGGAAGATGTTCTGTGGACCGATCGGCGTTATCATGGCCAGCCCGAGCAACAGGCCGGCGAAAAAGATGTCCATACTCCTACCCGTAGCCCCCCGGCGGAATAGTGAGAGTAATGATCGTAGCGGTTCGGGTACGGCGAATCGCCAACCGTCTTCGGCGTGCCGCACCGGGGTTGCTCGACCGCCCGTCGCGGGCATTGGACAGCGGATCCAGCGGAAGTCGGGATGGCATTCTCCTCCCCCTGGGATGCCTGCCCGGGAGCAACAGCAGTCAATGTACCGGGTGTCCGCCAGCACCCGCGCCCCCGACGCCGGATAATTGCGGCACCCGTGGTGGCGACCGGCGTCCGGATCGCGTCGCCCCGGCGGTTGTGCGGTGGCGATGGGGTGAACTGACCTGCAACTACGGAGGGCTATCGGATCTTCGCCCCCCGTCGCCGTGGGCCCGCCGTCCGCCGCCGAATCCGCCGCTCACACGTCCCATAAGGTGGGAATTGTGGATCGGGAGTGCTCCGGCCACCGCGTCCCCGCCCGGCGGGCCGGACCGGCCCCCGGATCGACGCCCGCCAGTCCACCGCGTCGGTCGCCGCCGGTCGACCGGCGGCCACCCGGACCCGCCGGCACCCGCGCTGACCTGCCCGCACGGGTGGGGAACGGGACACCGGGCCCGCGTCGGGCCAACCGGGCAGCCTTTTCCGCGCTGGTTCGCGTACCGTTGCCGCTCATGGGTGTGTCGCAACGGTTGAAGAGCAGGTTCCGCCGGTTCCTCCAGCGCCCCGGGACGACGGTCGACCTGGCTCCGCTGGAGAAGCTGCTGCCGCGGATCGCCGCGCGCGAGGATGACCTGTCGGCGCTCGACGACGACGCGCTGACCGAGGCCGCCGGTGCGGCCACGGAGTACGCCGAGATCTGTGCCGTCGGCCGCGAGGCCGCCCGCCGGGGCCTCGACCAGCGGCCGTACGACGTGCAGCTGCTCGGCGCGATGGCGCTGCTGTCCGGCAAGGTCGCCGAGATGGCCACCGGTGAGGGCAAGACGCTCACCGCCACCATCGCCGCCTACGGGCACGTCCGGCTGGGCAACGGGCCGGTGCACGTACTCACCGTCAACGACTACCTGGCCCGCCGGGACGCCGAGTGGATGACGCCGGTCTACCGGCTGCTCGGATTGAGCGTGGGCTGGGTCAACGAGGCCTCCACCCCGACCGAGCGGCGGGCCGCGTACGGCTGCGACGTCACCTACGTCTCGGTCAGCGAGGCCGGGTTCGACTTCCTGCGCGACCAGCTCGTCACCGACATCGCCGACCGGGTCCAGCCGCCGCTGGCCACCGCGATCATCGACGAGGCCGACTCGATCCTGATCGACGAGGCCCGGGTGCCGATGGTGCTGGCCGGCTCGACCACCGGCGAGCAGGACCCGGTGCACGCCTCCGCCGCACTCGTGCGCGGCCTGCGCAGGGGCCGGCACTACACGGTCGCCGAGGACGGCCGCAGCGTCGCCTTCACCACCGAGGGCCTGGCCGCCGTCGAGGCCAAGCTGGGCGGCATCGACCTGTACGACACCGAGCACGTCGGCCAGCTCTCCGCGGTGAACGTGGCGCTGCACGCGCACGCCCTGCTGCACCGCGACGTCGACTACATCGTCCGTGACGGTTCGGTGGAGCTGATCGACGAGATGCGCGGCCGGGTCGCCCAGCGCCGCCGCTGGCCCGACGGCCTCCAGGCCGCCGTGGAGGCGAAGGAGGGGCTGGACGCCACCGCCGAGGGCGAGGTGCTGGGCACCATCGCCGTGCAGGCGTACATCGCGCGCTACCCCAAGCTGTGCGGCATGACGGCGACCGCGGTGCTGGTCGGCGACCAGCTCCGCGAGTTCTTCGGCCTCGAGGTGGCGGTGATCCCGCCGAACACCCCCTGCGTCCGCGAGGACGAGCCGGACCGGATCTACGCGACCCGGGCGGAGAAGGAGGAGGCGCTGATCGACGAGATCCGGCGCTGCCACGAGGCGGGCCGCCCGGTGCTGGTCGGCACCCTCGACGTCAAGGAGTCCGAGGGGCTCGCCGCCGGCCTGCGCGCCGCCGGGGTGCCGTGCGTGGTGCTCAACGCCAAGAACGACGACGAGGAGGCGGCGATCATCGCCGAGGCCGGCGCGTACGGCGCGGTGACCGTCTCCACCCAGATGGCCGGCCGGGGCGTGGACATCCGGCTCGGCGGCAGCGAGCAGGTCGACCAGGAGCGGGTGGCCGAACTCGGCGGCCTCTACGTGATCGGCAGCGGCCGGCACGACAGCCGTCGGGTCGACGACCAGCTGCGTGGTCGGGCCGGCCGGCAGGGCGACCCGGGCGGTTCGGTCTTCTTCACCAGCCTGGAGGACGACCTGGTCGTGCGGCACGCCGGCGACACCATCCCGGCCTCGCCCCGGATGAACGCCGACGGCCTGGTCACCGACGAGCAGGTCGACTACGCGGTGGAGCACGCCCAGCGGGTCGCCGAGGGCGTCAACCACGAGATCCACCGCAACACCTGGCGCTACAGCGTCGTCATCGAGCAGCAGCGCATCGCCCTGGCCGAGCGCCGGGAGCGGCTGCTCACCTCGGACGTGGCCGCGCTGATGCTGCTCGACCGGATGCCCGACAAGGCCGGCGAGATGGACGAGGACCTGCTGGCCCGGGTGGCCCGCTCCATCGCGCTCTACCACACCGACCGGCTCTGGGCGGAGCACCTGGCCGAGCTGTCCGAGGTCCGCGAGGGCGTGCACCTGCGGGCGCTGGGCCGGCTCGACCCGCTCGACGAGTTCCACCGGGCGGCGGTGCCGGCGTTCACCAACCTCATCCCCGAGATCGAGACGCGGACCCTGGCGACCTTCGAGGAGACCGAGTTCGCCGAGGACTGGGAGCCGGACGCCGCCAAGCTGGTGCGGCCCAGCGCGACCTGGACGTACCTGGTGCACGACAACCCGTTCGGCTCGGAGCTGGACCGGTTGATCGCCTCGGTCGGTCGTCGGCTCGCCGCCGCCCGCTGAGCGGCCCGGGGAACCCCTCCGGCGCGAAACGCGCCGGAGGGGTTCCTTTACGCGGTTTCGATCCGGTTTTGCCAGGGTAGTAGCCCGGGGCCCACGACTCGGGGGAGAGATCATCACGATGACACAGGCAACGACGCCGGTGCCGGGCGGCAGCTGCACGACGGAGCCCGTGGGCCGGTGAACCTGGACATGCGGGAGCTGACCATCGACACGCTCGGGGTACTGGAGACGGCCGCCCTGCTGCGGGAGCTGACCGCGGGGCTGATCGCGGTCGACGACTTCGACGAGGCGCTGACCGAGCTGGTCCGGATCGCCGCGGACGCCGTACCGGGGGTGCTCTGGTGCGGTTTCACCGCGCTGCGGGCCGGTGAGCCCGCCGGGGTGGCCGCGTCGGACCCCCGGCTGGCCGAGCTGGATGACCTGGGGCACGGTGCGGAGTCACCGGCGATGAGCGCCATCCGCCGCCGCGAGATGATCATCGCGACGGATCTGACCGTCGAGGACCGGTGGGCGGCCTGGACCGACCGCGCCCGCCGGCTCGGCGTGCGCGGGGTGATCTCCGCCCCGGTGGACGTGGACGAGCGGGCGGTCGGCTCGATCAACCTGTACGCCGGCCGGGACGGCACGCTGGGCACCCGGCACCAGCTCACCGCGATGCTGCTCGCCGAGCACGCGGGACTGCTGCTGGCCGCCGTACGGGACCGGGCCAGGCGGGCCGAGCGGGACAGCGAACGTGACGGCGCGCTGCTCGGGGAGAACGTCGTCGGCCAGGCCGTCGGGGTGATCATGACCCAGCGGGGCTGCCCGGCGCCGGAGGCCCTCGACGTGCTGCGCAGCGCGGCGTCCTCACTGGACATCCCGCTACGGGAGGTGGCCGAACGGCTGGTCACCACGGTCTCCCGCCCCCGCGAGTCCTGACGACCGGCCGGTTCGGTCGACCCGCTCGCCGGGGCCGACGTAACAGCATCGACGTGTGGCGATGCCGCCATGTCGCCGATGCCGATCCCGGGACCGCGTCGGCCGACGGTGTCGTTTCTCTCCGGACCCGCGAATCACGGCCCGACCGTTTCGTCGCAGCGGCCTGCGGGTAGCACCCTGGACCGGTGAGCTGAACCGATCCCGGGGAGGAAACGATGGAGAGCCGCCTGAGGGTGCAGGGGCATCCCATCCAACCGATGCTCGTGACGTTCCCGTTCGGGCTCTTCGTCAGCGCCACCGTCTTCGACCTCGCGGACGTGGCCGGTGGTCCGGCCTTTCTCGGTGAGGTCGGCTACTGGACGGGGGTCGCCGCGCTGGTGGCCGCCGGGCTCGCCGCTGTGGCCGGCATGATCGACCTGTGGGACGTACGGCCGGGGCCGCACCGTCGCACCATGATCACCTTCAACATGGTCAACGCCGGCATGGCCGCGCTCTTCCTGCTGGCCTGCCTGATCCGGGCGGACGCCCCGCAGCGTGGCGCGACCGGGGTGCTGCTGGTGACCGAGCTGGTGGCGCTGACGGTCGGTGCGGTCGGCGTCGGGCTCGGTGCCCGGCTGATGCGCCAGTTCGATTCCGGCCTCCCGGAGCCGACCGGCTTCGACGCCTTCGACGCACTCCCCGCCGGCTCCACCGTCGAGATCGCCCGCCCCGCCCCCTGACCGAGTCCCCGCCCCGGCAACGCGCCGGGCGGCGATCCGGGTGGGGTCCGGCGCGGACAATCGGGTTGCTGCTCGCGCCGGGGTGCCGCAGGCTGGGCGGATGGTCGGTCGGAGCGGTGCCGAGTTGATCGCCGAGGCGGCGGCGGCCCCCGTCGACGGCTGGGGGTTCGACTGGCTGGACGGCCGGGCCACCGAGGAACGCCCACCGTGGGGTTACGCCCGCCTGTCGGCCGCCCGGATGGCGGCGGCCCGGTCGGCGTTGGACATCGACACCGGTGGTGGTGAGGTGCTCGCCGAGGTGCCGCAGCCGCCCCCGCTGCTGGTCGCCACCGAGGCGTGGCCGCCCAACGTCGCGGTCGCCCGGCGGACGCTGGAACGGCTCGACGGGCGGGTGGTGCAGGTCGACCCCGACGCGGGCCTGCCGTTCCGGGACGCCGCCTTCGACTTGGTGACCAGCCGGCACCCGGTGCACACCCCGTGGGCGGAGATCGCCCGGGTGCTGCGGCCCGGCGGCCACTACCTGTCCCAGCAGATCGGTGCCGGCACCATGCGCGAGCTGAGCGAGGCGGTGCTGGGGCCGCTGCCGCCGCCGGCCACCCGGCACACCGCCCAGGCGGTGGCCGCCGCCCGGGCCGCCGGCCTCGACGTGGTACGCCTCGATCGGGCCGTCCTGCGGGTGGAGTTCCATGACGTCGGTGCCGTGGTCTGGTTCCTGCGTAAGGTGGTCTGGACCGTGCCGGACTTCGACGTCGAGCGGTACCGGCCGCAGTTGGAGCGGCTGCACGCGCGGATCCGGGCCGATGGTGTGTTCGTCGCCCACTCCCGCCGCTTTCTGATCGAGGCCGACAAGCCGGCCGGGTGACCCCGACCACGCCGACCGGTCGGGCGGGAGGTCCACTCCGGGGGGTCGCCGACGCGGTGTCCGCCTGCCAGGACACCGCACCGTCGACCCGGCCGCGTCGACCGGGCCCGGGGACCGCCGCGCCCGTCCCGGCTGGCCGGTGTCCCCGCCGGAGCCGGGTCAGCGGGTGGCGAGCAGGGTGAGCATCTCCGGCAGGTCGAAGAAGCGGGCCGTCTCCACCGCCGACGGGGTGCCGTGCTCCGGGTCGGCTCCGGCGTCGAGCAGGGCACGTACCGTCTCGGCGTCGCGCCGGAACACCGCTGCGGCGAGCGCCGTCTGCCCCCGGTCGTTGACCCGGGTGTGGTCCGCGCCCCGGGCCAGCAGCACCGCCACGGTCTGCGGGTGGGCGTGGTAGGCGGCCAGGATGAGCAGGGTGTCGCCCCTGTCGTTGGTCATGTTCACCGGTAGCCCGGCGTCGACGTGGCCGCCGAGTTCGGTGGCCTCGCCCAGCCGGGCCAGGTCGAACATGCGGTGGGCGAAGGCCAGCGTCTCGGCGTCCAACTCCTCGGTCACCGGTCCAGCCTAGAGGTCCGGGCGCGGGCGGTGGCGTGGTCGCCGGGTGCCCGCTGTCACCCCGTCCGGATGCCGGAGCGGGCCGGCCCGCACCGCCTGTCCCAGCATGCGGTATTACCTACTAAACCTATAGGCTTTACAGCTTAGAGTGGTGCGGGACGTTTCACCACGGGAGTGACCATGACCAGCATCCACACCGCCGACCTGCTCGCCGTCGCGGGCCGGTACACCGACCCCACCACCTGGACGGTGCCGCTGTGCTTCGACCGCGCCGAGCGGTGGTACGCCCGGCTCGCCTCGGCCGACGACCACGAGGTCTGGGCGCTGAGCTGGCTGCCCGGTCAGGGCACCGACCTGCACGATCACGGTGGCTCCTCGGGTGCCTTCCTGGTCGTCGCCGGTGAGTTGACCGAACAGACGGTCTCCGGTGGACGGCTGCGCCCGCACCGGCTCGCTGCCGGGACCGGGCGACGGTTCGGCCCCCGCCACGTGCACGTGGTGACCAACCGGGGCGACCGGCCCGCGGTCAGCGTGCACGTCTACCGGCCCGAACTGCGCCACATGACCCGGTACCACCTCGTCGACGGCCGGCTCCAGGTGGCCGAGGTCGCCCTCGCCGGCGTCTCCTGGTGACGCCCCCCCGCCGCTATCCCCGCCCCTGCCGCTGTCCCCACCCCCACCCCCGCCCCCGCCCCCGCCCCTGCTCCGCCCGCCCGTCGGCTCGCCCATGGAAGGACCGCGACGATGCCGCAGCACCTCACCCTCACCGAGAGTTGTCCGGCCCCGCCACCGGGTTCGCGTGGCATCGACGAGATCCTCGCCGAGGCCCGCACCCGCCTGCGCCGGCTCGACCCCGAGCAGGCGCACCTGGCCCACCGGGGCGGATCACTGATGGTCGACATCCGGCCGGCCGCCCAACGGGCCGCCCACGGCACCGTGCCGGGCGCTCTGGTGATCGAACGCAACGTGCTGGAGTGGCGGCTCGATCCACGCTGCCCGGCCCGGCTACCCGAGGCGGCCGGCTACGACCTGCCGGTGCTGGTGATCTGCCAGGAGGGCTACACCTCGTCGTTGGCCGCCGTCGCGTTGCAGGATCTCGGGCTGCACCGGGCCACCGACGTGGTCGGCGGATTCGTCGCCTGGCGGATCGCCGGACTGCCGACCCTGGGGCCGGCGCCGTCGCCCCGTACCCCCTCCCTCGCGCCGCCGGTGACCGCCGGCCGGACGCCGCACTGACCGTCGCGCCCCACCGGGCGTGGCGGACGCACCGCCACACAGGAGGCTCCCATGTCCCTCGTCACCCTCACCGCGCGTCCGCACCCACCGGGCCGCCCCGACCGGGTGGCGCCGGGCCGGCCCCGGTCCACGCCGTCGGTGACCATCACCCTGGACCTGACCGCCGGGCCGCTGACGCCCCGGCTGGCCCGCCTGGTCGACCTGCTCGGCGAACTGGTCGAGACGGGGGAGGGGGCGGTCCGGCTCAGCGAGCCGACGGCCCCGCGCCTGCTGTCGTCGGTGCCGCCCCCGCGCCCGTGGCCGGCCACGATGGACCCGTCGCCGGCCGGTGACGACCCGCAGACCCTGCGGATCTTCGCCGGCACCCGGGTGGTGCGCCAGGGCGAGCGGGAGATCTCGCTCACCCGCATCGAGTTCGACCTGCTGCTCTTCCTCGCCGAGCACCCGCACCGGGTCTTCACCCGGCTCCAGCTGCTCGGCAGCGTCTGGGGGTACGAGCACGCCGTCGCCCGTACCGTGGACGTGCACGTCCGGCGGCTGCGCGCCAAGTTCGGCGCGGACACCCCGCTGGTGACCACCGTGTACGGAGTGGGTTACCGACTCGCCGACGAGGCGAGGGTCCGGGTGGACCGCTTCCGCTGACCGTCGGACCCATTCGCGACGCACCCGGCTCAGCCGAGCGGGTGCGTCGCGTCGTCGTGGTGGTGCCCTGACGCGCAGGCACCCCCCGTTTTGGGGCACGTCGGCGCTTCTGCTGTAATCATCTGGCTCGTACGCAGAGCGAGGGACCGGCTGCGAACTGTTCGTCAATTGTCACATTCATGCAACGCGGTCGCCCCTTGACCCCCGTCCAGGGGCCGGGAAGCATCGATGCAGCGGCGTCCCGGGCCGTGCGGAGTTACCCGGACCAGCCCAAGGAGGACCATGTCGGTCAGCCCCGCATCGTCGCGCGCCGGATGGCATACGTCCCAACCCTCGGTCCCGGGCCGACCCCCCGGCGGCCAGCGTCGGCCGGCCAACGGCGTGACCCCCGTGCTCACCGTGACCCTGTCGATCCCGCTGGCCAGCGAGGAGTCGCTGACCCCGCCGGCCCGCCGGCTGCTGGAGGCGGCCCGCGAGATGCTGGAGCGCGGCGAGGGCACCATCACCACCACCGGCGTCCCCGCCGAGCGGCGACCCGACCAGGTCCCGGCCGGCCGGTCCCCGGGTCGGTCCCTCGCGACCACCATCCCGATGCTGCACATCCTGGCCTCCTCCCGTTCGGTGCTGCGCGACGGCGAGCCGCTGCCGCTGACCCGGCTGGAATTCGACCTGTTGCTGCACCTGGTGGCCCACCCCCGTCGGGTGTTCACCCGGTTGCAACTGCTCAACGCCGTGTGGGGCTACGAGCATGCCGGGGTACGCACCGTGGACGTGCACGTCCGTCGGCTGCGCGGCAAGGTCGGCATCGACGTCCCGTTGGTGACCACGGTCTACGGGGTGGGCTACCGGCTCGCCGACGACGCCCGGGTCACCGTCGACCGCACCGGCTGAGGGCCCGCAGGGCACCATGGGGGGATGCGTGTCCGTCCGATCTCGCCCGACCGGCTCGTCGCCGAGTTGACCGAACGGCTCCTCACGGTCGCGTCCGTACCGGCCTCCGCCGGATCCGCTGCGCCGGCCCATCTACGGGTCGCGGTCGACGGCCCACCGGCTGCGGCTCCCGAGCGGCTCGCCGCCGCCCTGATCGACCCGCTGCGCGCCGGGGGCCGCCCGGCGGTGCACCTGCGTGCCGGGGACTTCCTCCGGCCCGCCTCGGTCCGCTACGAAACCGGCCGGACCAACCCCGACGCCTACTACGAGAGCTGGACCGACGAGGCCGGCCTGCGTCGGGAGGTGCTCGACCCGGCCGGCCCCGGTGGCACCGGGCGGGTGCTGCCCTCACTGTGGGACGCGGCGGCCGACCGGGCCAGCCGGGCGGCCTACCGGGTCCTGTCCCCGGGTTCGGTGCTGGTGGTCAGTGGGGCGTTCCTGCTCGGTGGGGGACTCCCGTTCGACGTCACCGTGCACCTGGTGCTCTCGCCGGGCGCGCTGGCCCGGCGCACCGAACCGGCACAGCGGTGGACCCTCCCGGCCTTCGCCCGGTATGCCGACGAGGTCGCCCCGGCCTCCTTCGCCGACGTGGTGGTCCGGGTCGACGACCCCCGCCACCCGGCTTGGGTGCAGCGGGACGAGGCGACCGGCTGAGCCCTCCGCGTGGCTCACGGGAGGCGGCGCTCACCGGACCGGGAAACCCGGTGGTTTGCCGGATCGGGAGAGTGGGTAATCGCGGGGCTCATCCGGCACGGATGATCTCAACCGTGCCGTCCGAGTCCGGAGCGCGCCGTTCGGCCGCGCCGGTCCCAGGAAAGGCAGGCAGCGATGCTCGTCCACGACACCGCCGGCACCGCCCGTACCACGGCGGAGGCCGACCAGATCCGGACCTCCCTGCGGGCCCGTTACGACGAGTTGTCCGCGGAGTACGAGCAGGCCGTCGCGCAGAGCCAGGTGCTGCGGCTGGTGGAGGTCGGCGACACCGCCGGCGACGACCAGGCCGACAGCGGCACCAAGACCGCCGAGCGGGACACCGCCCAGTCGCTGCTGCGCACCATCCTCGACCGGCGGGCCCAGTTCGAGCACGCGCTGACCCGGCTGGACGAGGGCACCTACGGCTTCTGCGAGGGCTGCACGGCGCCGATCCCGGTGGAGCGGCTCGAGATCTACCCCTCGGCCACCGCCTGCGTGACCTGCAAGCAGAACCGGGAGCGGCGGGCCGCCTGACCGCAGCCCTCCCGCCACCACGCGCCGATCGCCGTCCAGCACGCGCCGACCGCCGTCCACCACCTGCGGCCGGCCGCTGACCGCGGCCCCGGTGCCGCCACCACCGGCCGGTGACCGACGCCGGTCACCTCCCCGCAGGTCGCCTGGTTTCACCTCGTCGGGGTGAGGACGACTCACCCCGCCACCGGGCAGCATCGAAGGTGCCGGCCGGAACTGGCGGACCGGGGCGATGGCTCCGGGCCGTGCCGGCCGGCAGGGCCGACCGGTCGCGTCGTGCGGCCGGACACCGAGAACGGGCACGGAGGTGACCGAGATGGCGGTGCGGGTGGTGGTGGACCCACGACGGGGCGCGGTGCTGCACGTCGTCGGCTCGGGTGGGGACACCCGTCGACCGGAACGGACCGGCCGGGGCGGCAGTCCGACCCGCCAGGGGCGGGGCCCGTCGGGGCCACCCCGACGTGCCGACGACCGTCGGTGGGACGGCGAGCCGAAGGCCGGGAGGTGACCCGATGGCGGAGCAACTGATGTCGGCGTTCGAGTCGTCGGTGGACAAGACCAACCTGATCCTCAAGGACATCGAGCAGGCGTACGGGTGGCCCCGGGCGCGACGCAACCAGTCGTACGCGGCGCTGCGTACGGTGCTGCACCTGCTGCGCGACCGGATGACCGTGCAGGAGTGCGCGGAGTTCGCCGCCCAGTTGCCGGTCCTGGTGCGGGGCATCTACTTCGACGGGTGGCAGCCGGAGAACGTGCCGGTCAAGCTCAACCGGGACGACTTCCTCTACGAGGTCCGGCAGGGCTTCCCGTACGACGTCGAGGGTGGCCCGCAGCGGGTGGCGCAGGTGGTGCTGGACGCCCTGCGCCGGCACGTCACCCAGGGCGAATGGCAGGACGTGAAGTCCGGCATGCCGAGGGACCTGCAACGGCTGATTCCCTGATCCGGGTCGCACGTCGCCCCCGACCCGGGCCCGGCGATCCGTCCCGCGCGTCGGACCGGGCGTCTACGGTGTGGTTAGAGAAGATCGTGTGGGGGGTACCACCCGCACGACAGACCCCGCCCGTGGCGGGGCGGCACACCCGAGGGAGCACCCATGGCACTGAACGACGACGACATCCAGACCACCAGCGGCGGCGGCCTCGAAGGTCCGGCCGACGGCGGCGCGACCCCGGGTCAGCACGACGGTGGCGCGGACGGCAGCGCGGAGGGCCCGGCCGACGGCGGGGCCACCCCGGGTCAGCACGACGGCGGCGCGGACGGCGGGGCCGAGGGCCCGGCTGACGGCGGCGCGACCCCGGGTCAGCACGACGGTGGCGCGGACGGCAGCGCGGAGGGCCCGGCCGACGGCGGGGCCACCCCGGGTCAGCACGACGGCGGCGCCGACGGCAGCGCCCGCTGACCGGCACCATGACGATCATCGACCCGCCGGGCGGCCACGGCCGCCCGGCGGTCCCGTCTGCGGCGACCCGGGCGTTGGCCCGCTGCGTCAGCGTCGAACCGGCCAAGTTCGCCGCGGCCCACTGGGGCCGCGCGCCACTGCTGTCCCGCGCCGCCGAGCTGCCCAACGCCGCCGGGTTCACCGATCTGCTCAGCCCGGACGACGCCGACGAGCTGCTCAGCCGGCGCGGTCTGCGTACCCCGTTCCTGCGGGTGGCCCGCGACGGCCAGTTGGTGCCGGCGGCGCGGTTCACCGGCGGCGGCGGCGCGGGCGCGGAGATCAGCGACCAGGTCCTCGACGAGCGCATCCTGGAGCTGTACGCCGGTGGTGCGACGCTGGTGCTCCAGGGACTGCACCGGCTCTGGCCGGCCCTGGTCGACTTCGCCCGCGACCTCGGTGCCGCCCTGACGCAGCCGTTGCAGGTCAACGCCTATCTCACCCCACCGGGGAGCCAGGGCTTCGCCACCCACTACGACACCCATGACGTCTTCGTGCTCCAGGTCGACGGCCGTAAGCACTGGCGGATCCACCCGCCCGTGCTGACCGACCCGTTGGAGCGCCAGCCCTGGGGCGGTCGGGCCGACGAGGTGTCCGCCACCGCCGACGGCCCGGCCGCACTGGACGTGGTCCTCGAACCGGGCGACGCGCTCTACCTGCCGCGTGGTTGGCTGCACAGCGCCCAGGCGCAGGAGTCCCGCTCGCTGCACCTGACCGTCGGCATCCGGGCGCTGACCCGGTACGCCCTGGTCGAGGAGCTGCTGGCGCTGGCCGCCGAGGATCCCCGGCTGCGGGCCGGGTTGCCCTTCGGCACCGACGTCGCCGACCCGGACGCCATCGAGCCGGAGCTGACCGAGACCGTCGAGGCGCTGCGCGACTGGCTGCTGCGGGCCGACCCGGCTGCGGTCTCCGCCCGGCTGCGGGACCGGGCCTGGCCGGCCGCCCGGCCGGCCCCGATCCGGCCGCTGGCCCAGGCCGCCGCGCTCGACGGCCTCACCGCCGACAGCCGGATAGCACCCCGGGGCGGCCTGCGCTGGCAGCTCACCGCCGACGCCGACCGGGTGGCGCTGCGGCTGGTCGACCGCACCGTCACCCTGCCCGCCCAGTGTGCGGCGGCGCTGCGTGCTCTGCTCCGGTCCACCGGTCTGCGGGTGGGCGACCTGCCCGGTCTCGACGACGACGCCGACCGGTTGGTGCTGGCCCGTCGATTGCTACGCGAGGCGGTCGCCGTACCGCTGTGAGCGCCGGCCCGGCCGGGGCGGCGAGTGGTCCGACCTGCGCCCCGGGCCGGGCGGTCCGGGGCGTGGTCAGCGGGTCGACACCAGCAGCAGGACCGTGGTCAGCACCCCGGCGGCCAGCACGACCGCCAACGGGCGGGGGCCGAGCAGCGCGTGCCGGCGGTCGGCGAGCCGCTTCGCCGGTGCCAGCCCGGCCACCGGGCCGAGCAGCGTCACCACCAGCGCCAGCACCGGCATCCCGACGGCCAGGTCACCACCGTAGCGCTGGCCGACGGCCCGGGCGCCGGCCCCGAGGGCGTACGCGACGACCGCCCCGGCCACCCCGCAGAGGGCGAGCAGCGGGTTCACCGACCCGGGCAGCTCACCGCGCTGCCCGGTCCGGTCCAGCAGCTCGCGTACGCCATGCAGCAGCGGTACCGGGTCGCCGGTGACGTCCCGGGCCGGCCCCGGCGGGTCGCCGAGGCGGCGGGTGCCCAGCAGGGAACGCAGCTCGGCCCAGAGGTGACCGACCTCGGTGTCGACCCGCTCCAGCATCGACCGGGCGTCGGTGGCCTCCTGCTCGGCGTCCCGCAGCTGGGCGCTCGCCTGGGCCACGGCCCGTTGCGCGGCGGCGCACTGCTGGTCGTGCCAGGCCTGCGCCTCGGCCCGCTGGGCGGCCACCCGGCCGGTCAGTTCGGCGAGCCGGCGCACGTGCGCGGCGTAGGTGTCACTGGCGACCGGTTCGTTCATCGGGACGGACCATAAGGGATGATCACCTGTCCGGTGCGGTGCACCGCCCGGTCGAAGAAGAGCCCACGCCACGGACGCGGGTACCAGTCCGGCCCGCCGGAGCCCGGGTAGAGCGCCGAGCCCAGCTCGCCACCCTGCACGTCCAGGGCCACCCAGGCGCCGATCTGGTCGGTGCGGGCAGCCGGCCCGCCCAGGTCCGCCCGCATCCGGGCCACCCCCCGCCACCAGGCCAGCACGTGGGTACGCCGTTCCGGCCCGTCGTGCAGGATGCGGCGCAGCCGGTCCAGCCCGGTCGCACCGGGCGAGCCGGTCGCCAGCGCCCCCGCCGCCGCGTCGACGGCGAACAGCAGCAGGTAGTGCGGGGTGGACGGGGTGCCGGGGCGGGTCAGCGCGGTCGCCGTCTCGGCCATCAGCTCGGCCACCGTTTCCTCGTCGTACCAGGCGGCGTCGTCGGCGAGGTCCTCGTAGAGGGCACGGGCCGCCGGGTCGGCGTCCGGGTCGAGGCAGGCGATGGAGAACCGGGCGCTGCCGGGGCGGTGCTGCCGGGCCAGCGAGCGGGCGGCGGCGTCGAGCACCGCGCACGCCTCGTCGACCCGGGTGCCCAGGATGGCGAGGTTGCGGCCGGGTGCCCGGGGCAACCGCAGCGCCGCCGAGCGGGACTGCACGTCGATGATCTCCCCGAGGACGGCGACCGGGCCGCGCGGCGGGAGGTCATCCTCCGGCGGGGTGAGCGCCCGGAAGTCGGGGGCCTCGGCGAGCCGGGGGATCGCGTCGCCGTCGAAGAGCCGCGCCGGGGCGGCGTCGGCGGGCCGCATCCGCCACAGCCGGTGCTGCAACTCGCTCCAGGTCTCCCAGTCGCTGGCCGACGGGATGCGGGCCACCTGGTTGCCCTCGGTCATCCCCGACTCGGCGTTGACCACCGCGTGGTGGCGGGGCAGCGCCTGCGCGGCGTCGTTGCGTTCGGCGAGGATACGCAGCGCCTTGGGCAGGGCGATCCGCAGGGTGAACTGGGCGACCAGGGCGGGCCGCCCCCACAGCGCCTCGATGCCCCGGACGTCCTGCGAGGCGAGCACCAGGTGGATGCCCTGCGACCGACCGCGTCGGGCCAGGTCCTCCAGCAGGTCGGCGGCCTCCCGGGCCACCACGTCCCGACCCGCCAGCAGCGCCTGGAACTCGTCGACCACCGCGACGATCCGGGGCCAGTGCCCGGTCGGGTCCACCGCGCGCAGCTCGGCCAGCTTGGTCACCTCGTGTTTCTTGGCCGCGTCGGCGCGTCGGCGCAGCTCCTCGGCGAGGAAACGCAGCAGGGCCAGGCCGAACTCCCGGTCGGTGTTCACGTTGATCCCGACCAGCCGCATGTGCGGCAGCCAGCTCGGGTCACGGCGGCCCTGGGCGAACCGGGCGAAGGACACCCCCTCCTTGAAGTCGAGCAGATAGAACTCCAGCTCGGCGGGGGAGTAGCGGGCGGCCAGCGCACCGATCCAGGCGAAGATGAGGTTGGTCTTGCCGGTGCCGGACGGCCCGCCGATCAGCGCGTGCGGGGGATAGTCGCCGAGGGTCAGCAGCACCGGCCGGCCGTGCGGTCCCTCGCCGATCGGGGCGGTGAGCCCGTGTGCCGAGTCGTCCTTCCACATCTGCTCCGGCGGGGGGAGCAGGTCGGTGAAGGGGGTCGGTGGCGGCCCGGCGTTGAACCGGGTGGCGACCTCCCGGCAGGTCTCGGTGACCAGGGTGGCCGGTGGGGGCGGGTCGAGGCGTACCGGGGGGCCGGGTGGGTCGCCGATGCGGACCCCGCCCGGGCCGGTGACGATCCGGGTGAGGCTCGGGTCGTCCGGCAGGTCGATGCCGCGTGTCACCAGGTGCACCCCGCAGGCCGCGCCGGTGCGCACCACCCGGTCGAGCTGGCCACGTTCGTGCCGGGACAACTCGTCCCCGCCGAGCAGTACCGCCACCCGCCACGGTTCGGGGCGTCGGCCGGTGGCCACGGCCAGGGCGCGCAGCGAGCCGTACTCGCCGGCCAGCACCGTCTCGTTGATCCGGCGGATCTGTTCCACCAGGTCGTCGAGGAGCCGGGCCAGCCCGCCCGGACCGACGAAGGTGAGCAGCCCGGCGGTGCCGAGCGGGGCGAAGCCGGCCAGGCCGCCACCGAGGTGTTCGGGGTCGTAGCCGTAGAGCCGGACCGCGCCCGGCTCGGCCCGGCCGACCCCGCGCAGCAGCAGCGCCGACACCACCGCGTCGGCACCCTCCCGGTCGTCACCGAGCAGCTGCACGTGACCGGCGTCGAGCAGCGGCACCAGCGCCGGGACGGGTTCCGCCCCGGGCACCCGCAGGGTGCCGACGCGCAGCGGGCCGGGGCTCTCGCCGCGTCCCGCCTGGGTGACCCGCCACCCGGACCACGGCATGCCGGCCGCCCCGGGGGCCTCCCGACGGGCGGCCTCGGTCGCCCGGTGGGCCAGTTCGGCGAGCCGGGCGGCGTGTCGTCGGTCGATTTCGACGAGTCGTCGGTCACGTTCCACGCCGACCCGCTCCGGTACGGCGGTGGCGGCCCGCCGGACCCGGGTCAGCCGGTCCCGGGCGGCGGTCAGCTCCATCTCCGCCGAGGCGAGCCGGGTACGGGTGACGCCGAGCGCCTCGGAGAGCATCCCCCGCACCCGCGCCGCGACCTGGGCGCGTAGGTCAGCCACGGGGCCCACCGTCCGCCCACGGACTCCTGCGGCCCGGCGCGGGGAACCCGGTGGGTGGCCCCGCGCCCGGCGGCGGGGCCGGCTCGGGCCGGCGGGGTGGGGCCGGCTCGGGCCGGCGCGGTGGGCGTGACCCGGGGTGCCGCTCGGCGGGTGGACGCGGGCGGGAGCGGTCGGCCTCCGGTGCCCGCTCGGGCGGCTGGGGGGCCGGCTGCCTGTCGCGTTCCTCGCGGGGCAGCTCCCGGCCGAGCCGGGCCAGCAGCACCCCGGTGAGCACACCTGCGGTGACGGCGGGGTCGGCGGCGTGGGGTTGCGCGTCGTCCCCGTCACCCCGGCGTGGTGGGGGCATCCGGCAGACCCGGGTGAGCAGGGTGTGCAGCACCGGTGGGGGCAGGCCGGGCAGCAGGTCGCGGACCCGGCCGTCCAGCTCCCGGCGCAACCGGGGCAGGTCGTCGGCGCGGGGCGGGTGGCCGAGTAGTTCCCCGGCGAGGTCGCGCAGCAGCGGCGGGGCGATCGCGGCCAGGCCGAGGCCGACGTCGGCGTGGGCGGCGCGCAGCTCCCGGTGCAGCCGGTCCCGGTCGCCGGAGCGGATGCCGGCCACCACCCGACGCAGCAGCTCACGCGAGTCGGCGACCCGCTCGTCCGGCTGCTCGGCGGGGCCTTCCCGCCCGCCGGTCAGCTCGGCCACCCGGACCGCCCACCAGCGTTTGACGGTGGGGTCCTCGTCGGCGGCCGGTGCCGGTGCGGCCGGCGGTGCGGTGCTCTCGCCCCGGGGTCCGTCGTGGCGTGGCGCGGGACCGTCGGCGCGGGCCGGGGGCGGGCCGTCGGGGGCCAGCCCGATGGCGGCCAGGTATCCGGAGAGCTGCTCCTGGGCGACCCGCAGGGCGTGCCCGGCCGACTCGGCGTGCTCGGTGGCGGCGGCGAGTTCCGGCACCCCCATCGGGTTGGCCGACTCCTGACGTACCCAGCGCAGCCGCTCGGTGGCCTGGCCGAACTTCTCCAGGGCCAGGGCGAGCTGGGCCAGCGGGAACTCCTCGGCGGCGGCCCGTACCTGGGCTCCGACGTCCTCGACGATGGACACGACGCCCCGCTACAACGACGACACGTAGAGCTGTGCCTGTTCCACCGCGACGAGTGTCGCGGCGAGACATTCCTCCAGCTCCTGGCCGGCCTGGGTGAGGGAGGCCTGGGCCGCCTCGACGGTCTCGTGCCCGCTGCCCTCCAACGCCCCGGCGAGGGTCTGCTGCGCCTCGGAGAGTTTCTCCCCGGCGGCCTGCACGGCGCTCTGCCCGTCACCGATCTGTTGGAGGGCGATGTCGATCGCGGCCTTCAGCTCGGCGACGCTCGCCACGGTGACCTCCTGGGGGCGGGGAGATCTCCATTACAACGTATCCCCGACGGGGAGAGAACATCCGCCCTGTCGGTGTTGCTGCCCGGGTGTCCGGTTACCGCCCTGACGTGCGGGAAAGCCGTCGCGGGGTCCCGCAAGCGAGACGCCTGATCCCGTCGGCGGGACTGGGCGGGGGTGGTCCCGGACCCCGGACCGCCCCGGATCAGGAGGGCAACCAGCGGGGGCCGTACACCTCGGCGCCCAGCTCACCCACCCGGCCGCGCAGCTCCCGGTCGGCGGTGACCACCAGCCGACGCCGGTCCGGCGCGTCCCGGACCAGGTCGACGATGGTGTCGTCGCCCGAGCCGGGGGCCGCGACGGTGCGCACCCCCGCCACTCCCGGCACGTCGCGGGCCGCGCCCTCCACCACCAGCACCACCTCGACGGGCGCGGGCAGCTCCGGGGGTACGCCGGCGTCGGCCACCGGGACCAGCCGGTCGCGCAGCCGGGCCGCCGCGCCGGCCCGGTCGTGCCACCAGCCGTCCGGTCGGGAGCCGACCACGTTCGCACCGTCGACGATCAGCAGCGGGTTGGTGTCCATGCCCCCCACCCTGCCACCTGCGGGCGTTTGTCGGGGCGACCGTCGGGTAGCCACCGGCGATCGTGTCGCGCCTACGTGTCGCCCTCGGCGACCCTGCCGCGCCCGAGGAGCGGAGGACAGACATGATGGGACCCGGTGACTTCGGCTCCGACCCGTGGGACGAGTTCCTGGCCCGGTACTTCGGCCGGGGTGAGGGCGGACGCCGGCCGGCCCATCGGGTCGACATCACCCGGCTGATGACCGCCGACGCCCGGGAGATGCTGGCCGACGCGGCCCGCCGGGCCGCCCAGAAGCACAGCACCGACCTGGACACCGACCACCTGCTCTGGGCGGCGTTGCAGCGTGACCCGCTGCGCGACCTGGTCCGCCGCGCCGGTGCCGACCCGGACACCCTGGTCAACGCGCTCGGTGGCCGCGCCGACGGCGCCCCGGGCGGCGAGGTGCCACCCAACCTCTCCCTCACCCCGGCGGCGAAACGGGCGTTGCTCGACGCCCACCAGCTGTCCCGGGCGATGGGGGCGAACTACATCGGCCCCGAACACATCCTGATGGCGTTGCCGCTCAACCCCGAGTCGCCCGCCGGTCGGATGCTCGCCGCCGGCCGGATCCAGCCCGAGTCGCTCCAGGCGGCCGGCGCCGAACGCGGCCCGATGGCCGGCCCGAAACCCGACCGGGGCACCCCCACCCTCGACCAGTACGGCCAGGACCTCACCGACCTGGCCCGCAACGACCAGATCGACCCGGTGATCGGCCGCGCCGACGAGATCGAACAGGCCGTCGAGATCCTGTCCCGGCGCACCAAGAACAACCCGGTGCTCATCGGTGAGGCCGGCGTCGGCAAGACCGCCATCGTGGAGGGACTGGCCGAGCGGATCTGCGACGGCGACGTGCCACAGACCCTGCTCGGCAAGCGGGTCGTCCAGCTCGACCTGGCCGGCCTGGTCGCCGGCACCCGCTACCGGGGCGACTTCGAGGAGCGGCTCAAGAAGGTGATCGACGAGATCCGGGCCCACCGGGACGAGTTGATCATCTTTCTGGACGAGATCCACACCCTGGTCGGCGCGGGCGGCGCCGGCAGCGAGGGCGGCATGGACGCCTCCAACATGCTCAAGCCGGCCCTGGCCCGCGGCGAGCTGCGGGTGATCGGGGCGACCACGCTCGACGAGTACCGGCGCAGCATCGAGAAGGACGCCGCCCTGGCCCGCCGGTTCCAACCGGTGCTGGTGCCCGAGCCCGACGTCGAGGACACCGTGGCCATCCTGCGCGGCCTGCGGGACCGCTACGAGGCCCACCACCAGGTCCGGTTCACCGACGAGGCGCTGGTCGCCGCCGCCGAACTGTCCGACCGGTACGTCACCGACCGGTTCCTGCCGGACAAGGCGATCGACCTGATCGACCAGGCCGGTGCGCGGGTACGGCTGCGCACCCGGACCCCCGCCTCGGACGTGCGGGAGTTGGAGCAGCAACTGGAGGACGTGCGCCGGGACAAGGAACAAGCCGTCGCCGACGAGCAGTACGAGAAGGCGTCCGCCCTGCGGGACCGCATCGCCGAGGTGGAGGCGCAGATCGGGCGGGCCCGGGGCGACGGCGGGGACAGTCAGGTCCCGTCGGTCGACACCACGGAGATCGCCGAGGTGGTCTCCCGCTCCACCGGCATCCCGATCAGCCAACTCACCGAGGAGGAACGCGACCGGCTGCTGCGCCTGGAGGGGCACCTGCACCAGAAGGTGATCGGCCAGGACGACGCGGTCACCGCGATCGCCGAGGCGGTCCGCCGCTCGCGTACCGGGCTGGCCGACCCGAACCGGCCGATGGGCAGCTTCCTGTTCCTCGGCCCGACCGGCGTCGGCAAGACCGAACTGGCCCGCGCCCTGGCCGAGGCGCTGTTCGGGGAGGCCGACCGGATGGTCCGGGTGGACATGAGCGAGTTCCAGGAACGGCACACCGTGGCCCGGCTGGTCGGTGCGCCCCCCGGCTACGTCGGCTACGAGGAGGCCGGTCAGCTCACCGAGGCGGTACGCCGCCGCCCGTACGCGGTGGTACTGCTCGACGAGATCGAGAAGGCCCACCCGGACGTGTTCAACATCCTGCTCCAGGTGCTCGACGACGGGCGGCTCACCGACAGCCAGGGCCGCACGGTCAACTTCAAGAACACCGTACTGATCATGACGAGCAACCTGGGTTCGGAGCTGATCACCGGTGCCCAGCGTACGGTCGGGTTCGGGGTCGGCGCGCAGGGCGACCAGCAGGAGGCCGACGAGCTGCGGGAGCGGCTGATGCGCCGGCTCCAGGAGAACTTCCGGCCGGAGTTCCTCAACCGGATCGACGAGACGATCATCTTCCAGCGGCTGGAGGCCGAGCAGCTACGCCAGATCACCGGCCTGCTGCTGGAGGAGACCCGGCGTCGGCTGCACGCCCAGGACATCCAGGTCGACGTCACGGCGGCCGGCACCGACTGGCTGGCCGAGCACGGCTACCAGCCGGAGTTCGGGGCCCGCCCGCTGCGCCGGGTGATCCAGCGGGAGGTGGACAACCGGCTGTCCCGGATGCTGCTGGAGAACCAGCTCTCACCAGGGCAGAAGGTCACCGTCGACGCGCGGGACGGGCAGCTCACCTTCGACGTGTCCGCCGGCGACCGCGACTACGCGCCCGCCACCACCTCGCATCCCCGATGACCGGAGGGCGGAGATGACCGAACCCGAGGAGACCGAGGAGTACGCCGAGCAGACCCCACCCATCCTCGCGGCCCCGACGGCGAACCCGGGGCGGGTCCAGGTGCCGCCGGAGGGACTCAAGCAGTGGACCGACGACGGGGACCCGGCACCACCCGGGGCACCGGAAGAGGAGGCGTGATGGCACGCGAACAGCGACTCGACCCCGAGGTGGAGGTGCTCTGGGAGGACTTCCACGCCGAGGTGAACGTCCCCTCCGAGCAGCTGCGGCAGTGGCTGCTGACCCGCGGGTCGGGGGAGGAGGCGTTCGGCCCCGACCCGGATCTCGACCTGCCCGAGCCCGGCCGGCAGATCCTGGCCGTGCTGCGCAAGCGCAAGGTCGACCTCACCCCGGCCGACGTGGCGGTGATGCGGACGGCGGTCGACCGGATCCGGTCGTTGGTGGACGAGAAGCCCGGCGACGTCGACGACGAGTGGCGGTACGCCCTGCTCGACCTGGGCCACGACGTCCTCGTCGAACGCTGACCGGGACCGTCGCCCGCCGACCCGGTTCGGATGCCGACCCGGTTCGGCGGGCGGACCGGTCCGGCGGGGCCGGGCGGCTCCGAAGGCTGGTCGACGATGGCGCGGGCACCCGGGACGCCGTCCCGGGTGCCCGCTCGTCGGTGGGCTACTCGGACCCGAGGCTGGGCAGTTGCAGGCCGGCGGCGTCGGCGGCGTCCTGCCGCTCGGCCCGGGTCTGCTCCTCCCGGGTGAGCAGCGTCGCGTACTCGGTGATGTCGGCCGGGTCGGGCACCTCGGGCAGGCGACGCAGGAACGTCTCGACGTCGCGGGCGGCAGCGGTGTGCGCGGTGGCCGCCCGGCGCAGCAGTTCCCGCTGGTCGGCGGCCGGATAGAGATCGGTCATGCAGGGCTGATACCCGTCGTCACGCCGTTCGCACCCGCCCGGCCGGGCGGGCCGTGCCGGTGTCCCGGGCCCCGAACTCGGGATGCCGCAGCAACCAGGCCAGGTAGTCGGGATGCGCGGCCAACGAATCGGTGTACGCGGCCACCGCGTCCTCCAGCACCGCCTCGGCGACCCGGGCCGCCGGGGATTCGGGGTGCCAGCCGAGCAGCAGCCGCCAGCGCAGCGGGATGCCCGCGAGCCGACGGGTCACCAGCCCGGCGACCGGACGGAAGGTGGCCTGGCACAACGCCACCGCCTCCCCTGCGTCGACCAGGTCCATGCAGCCGCGCACGTCGGTCTCGTACACCTTGCGGGGGGTGAACCCGGCGCGGGCGCACGCGGCGGCGAAGCAGTCGCCGAAGCAGCCGTCGCCCGGGGCGGCCACCCACTGCTCGTGGCGCAGTTCGGCCAGACCGACCTCGTCCTGGCCGGCCGTCGGGTGGCCGGCGGGCAGCAGCACCAGCACCGGGTCGACCGCCACCTCCTGCCAGGTCAGGCCGAACTCCGCCGGTGGGGTGGCATCGCCGCAGATCCCGGTCAGTGCGAAGTCGAGCCGGCCACCGGCGACGAGGGCGGCCAGCTCGTCGGCCGACCACGACGCGTAGGTGGTGATCTGGGCGTGCGGCTGCTCGGCGGCGAGCCGGTGCACCAGCCGGCCCAGGATGGGACTGTTCACCCCGCCGAAGCGGTACCGGCCGAGGGCGTCGTCGGCGCCGGCCAGCCGGGCCGCCTCGTCCTGTAGGCCCTTCATCGCCGGCAGCAGCACCCGGGCCCGGGACAGCACCAACTCTCCCAGGGCGGTCGGCCGGGCCCCCCGGCGGTCCCGTTCGAACAACGGACCGCCCAGCGTCCGCTCGATGCGCTGAAGCTGGGCGGTCAGGGCCGGCTGGGCCAGGCCGAGGGCGGACGCGGCCTTGGTCACGCTGCCCGTCTCGGCGATCGCGCAGACCACCCGCAGGTGGCGCAGCTCCAGATTCATATGGTGACGGTATGGCCACTCGTCGATAGACGGAAGGCCCTGAACGCAACCGGCTGGCCGAGCTGAACGGATCGGAGTCGACCGGTCACCGCCGCGCGCGGCGGGTGAGGTCGCTCAGCTGGGTACGCCGGCCGGTCACCGCGTCGCGGAGCTTGTCCACCACTCCGACGGCCGGCTCGACGATCCGGTTCCACGGCGGGGTGGCCGGGGTGCCCGGATGCGGGCGGGTCGGGGCCGCCTCTTCGGCGATCTCCCACCGGTTGCCCAACCGGATCAGCTCGGCGTCGGTGGCCACCTCGCGCAGCGGGACGATCAGCGCGCCGACCGCGGTGACGTGCCGCCGGATCTGGACCACCACGTCGGCGAGCGTCGGGTCGTCCGGGCCGCGCAAGGCCTTCAGCACGGTGAGCAGCGCCGCGTCCGCCGCGATCTCGCGGTCCACCCGGGCACCGGCGTCGGGCAGCGCGGCACGGGCGCTGGGCAGCAGGTACTGCTCCTCCGCCGACAGGTGCCGCGACACCGTGGCGGTGAGCACCTGGAGCACCTCCCGCCGACGCTCGACCGCCAGGGTGGGGTCGGTGACCTGCTCGACGAGGTCGAGCAGTTGCCGGTGCTCGGTGTCGGCGAGATCGGCCATGCTCCGCCCACCGGGGCGGTAGGCGTCGTCGGCGGCCGGGGGCAGCGGGGGCAGGGGAACGGCGGACATGACGCCCTCCTCGACGGGGCCGGCACGGGTCGCCGGCCGGTGCGACGGGCGAAACGGGGACGCCAGCGCCGGTACCCGTACCCGGTGACCGGCAAACCCCGGCGGCCGGTGCGGGCACCCCGGCCCAGGTCGTCCGGCGCTGCCGTCCGGGCCCGGCGGCGCCGGCCGGCCCGGCCGGCGGGTGGTCCCGGTGCGGTCGGCGGGGCGGGACGTGCCAGAGCCGGCCGGGCCGTTCGCGGCGGGACCGGCGACTGGTAGAAAGAGGCGATGACGAGCGATGCCGCCTCCGCCCCGCCCGATCCCACCGTCGAGGTCGTCGACCTCTGCCGTGACCTGCTGCGCATCGACACCACCAACACCGGTGACAACGCCACCAGTGCGGGGGAGCGCCGGGCCGTCGAGTACGTCGCGGAGAAGCTCGCCGAGGTCGGCGTGGCCGCCGAGATCCACGAGTCCGCGCCGGGCCGGGCCAACCTGGTCGCCCGCATCCCCGGCGTCGACCCGAGCCGGGACGCCCTGCTGGTGCACGGGCACCTGGACGTGGTGCCCGCCGACGCCGACGAGTGGTCGGTGCACCCGTTCTCCGGGGAGATCCGCGACGGCTACCTGTGGGGCCGGGGCGCGATCGACATGAAGGACTTCGACGCGATGGTCCTGGCGGTGGTACGCCACTGGCAGCGCACCGGTGTCCGTCCGCCCCGCGACATCGTGCTGGCCTACACCGCCGACGAGGAGGCGGGCAGCGACTACGGCGCGCACTTCCTCGTCCAGCAGCACCGGGACCTCTTCGACGGCTGCACCGAGGCGGTCGGCGAGGTCGGCGGCTTCTCCTACTCGATCAGCGACGCCCAGCGGCTCTATCTGATCGAGACGGCCGAGAAGGGGCTGGACTGGATGCGGTTGCACGCCAAGGGCCGCCCCGGGCACGGCTCGTTCGTCCACGACGACAACGCGGTCACCGCGCTGGCCGAGGCGGTCGCCCGGATCGGCCGGCACCGCTTCCCGATCACCGTCACCCCGACCGTCCGGGCCTTCCTGGCGGAACTGTCCGACGTGCTCGGCGTCGAGCTGGACCCGGACGACCCGGAGACCGCCATCGCCAAGCTCGGCCCGATCGCCAACATCATCGGGGCGACCATCCGCAGCACCGCCAACCCGACCCGGCTCGCCGCCGGCTACAAGGACAACGTCATCCCCGGCCGGGCCACCGCCACCATTGACTGCCGCAGCCTGCCCGGCCAGTCGGAGCTGCTGGAACGGCAGCTGCGCGAGCTGGTCGGCCCGGACATCGAGATCGAGTACATCCAGCGGCAGCCGGCCCTGGAGACCACCTTCGACGGGGACCTGGTCGAGGCGATGTCGGCCGCCCTGCGCGCCGAGGACCCGGGGGCGCGGCCGGTGCCGTACATGCTCTCCGGTGGCACCGACGCCAAGGCGTTCGCGCAGCTCGGGATGCGCTGCTTCGGTTTCGCCCCGCTGCGGTTGCCGGCGGACCTCAACTTCTCGGCGTTGTTCCACGGCATCGACGAGCGGGTACCGGTGGACGGACTACAGTTCGGCGTGCGGGTGCTCGACCGGTTCCTCCGCAACTGCTGAGCAGCACCGGTGCCGCACCTTCCCCCATTTGTTGAAGGGACTGCCTCATGACCGACCAGCACGGTGAGCTGGACGCCGCCCTGGAGCGCGTGATCGACGCGGCCCGCGCCCACCTGACGGCCGTGCGTGCCGCCCAGGGGCGGATCGACGACGACGACGTGTGGCAGGCGTACGTGGCGTTGAACAACGCCTCCTTCGCCTACGACGAGCAGCTGCTCGACGCGTTCGGCGAGGTCACCCCCTGGGACGTGGAGTCGATCGACCCGGACGAGGCCGACGAGCGCTTCGGCGGCGCGGCCGAGGGCGCCGAGGCTACCGATCCGCACCCCCAGGTCATTTCGGTGCGGCAGCGCCGCGACTACCGGGTGCCCAGCGTCTCGGCGCTGCTGCGGGTCGCCGAGGTGGCCCGCCGGGAGGGCACCCCCGAGGACGACGAGCCGGCGCCGGTCGAGGGGGTCGGCGAGGCGGTGCTGGAGCTGTTGCAGAGCGGCGACGGATCGCTGTCCGCCCTGGACGTGCCGGAGCTGGAGCCGCTGGACGGCGTGGTGATGGTCAGCGAGGTGGGCACCCCGGTCGACCTGGAGTCGTTCGACGACGACGACCCGGTGGGCCCGTTCTCCCCGGCCGCCGACGACCGGCTGGTGGGCCGGCTCGACGAGCACCCGTTCCTCGACGAGGACGACCACGACCACGCCGGGCACCAGCACTAGGTGCCGCGCGTGCCGGCCCGGGCTCACCTGACCCGGGCCGGCACGGTGTCCCTCAGCACCCGCCGCGTCGGTGCCGACGGCCAGCCCTCGGTGCCGGTGGCCACTGCCGGGTGCCGGTGGCCTCTGCCGGTGGCGGTGGCGGTGGTCAGCGTCGTGCCGGTGGTCAGTAGGACAGGCCCGGCTGCGGCTGGTTGACCCGGCGGCGACGCAGCACCACCTTGCGGGTGCCGTCGCGGAACAGTTGCACCCGGGCCAGCTCCCAGCCGGAGAACTCGGCCTGGATGGCCAGCTGCGCCGCAGCGGTCAACCGGTCGACGTTCGGCGGCAACCGCAACGGCGCGTATTCGTAGTCCATGCCATCCATGCTGCCCAGCCCGGCGGCCGGGCGCCACCCCCCGGGCGGTGCGCCGCGCCACCACCGGGGGCGACCCCCCGGTCGGCCCGGCCCCCGTCGACCCGGCCCGCCAGGTCCGCCCGTCGGCCGCCCGGACCGTCAGGTCGCCCTGCTGCGCTCAGCCCCACCCGTCAACCCGACACACAGTCGGTCGCCCCGTGCTGCCAGGAATGGTCGTAGCGGCCGGCGATCCGCTCGATGAACTCCTCGACCGCCCGCTCGTCGAGGGTGTCCAGCCGGTCCAGCCGCTGCCAGCCGGTCAACCCGATGCCGTGACCCAGCGGTGGGTAGGGGGCCACCACCACGTCACGGGGATGCCGGCGGCCGAGCCGCTCCAGCTTCTCGACGTCGCCGGGCGGGACGTCCGGGGCGTACTGCACCAGCACGTGGCCGTGTTCCAGCGCGTGCACCTGGAGTTCCTCCGGCACCGCGTCGCGGTAGATGCCCGGCACCACCACCCGGGGCGAGTGCGGCCCCGACGTCGGCGGGAGCGTCCGGTACGGCTCGTGCGGCGCACCCTCGTACGCGATGTGCCGGTCGCCCTCGAACGGTTGCGCGGTGCCGGGCAACCGGTCGCAGGGCAGCGCCGCCTCCCCGCCGACCAGGTTGATCAACACCCCCACCCCGAGGCTGGACATGGTCGCCACACTGAGCACGGTGACCACCACGCTGACCACCGGGCCGAGCCATCTGCGGTTCACGTGGCCAACCTTCCGGCGCGGTAACGATTACGCACGATCACCCCGAGTGGAAGCAGAATGTTGAGCGAGGCGAAAGCCGCCAGCGCAATTCCCTCCCACCAGTAGGCACTGCCGAACGGTGCGCCGGTCAGCACCCCGGCGGCCCACCCCAGGGTCACTTTCGCCCCCGGTAGCAGAAAATGGATGGCGAACCAGACCATCCAGATTACTCCGGCGACATACAACAATCGGTACCAGCGGGACACCCGCAGATCCCGGGCGTGTGCGTCACGCAGCACGGCGCGTTCGGCGGGGGTCAACCGGCGAATCCATTTCTTGACGCTGAGCCGGGTCACCTCGTGCAGGTTGCGGCAGCCGGTCGCGGTGGCCATCACCAGGTACATGTCGGTGCGCAGATAGGCAAGCGTCTGGAAGGCCAGCTTGACGGCCTGACTGAACACCACCATGGCGAGGAACCGCACCATCCCCGGCGGCAGTTCCAGCCAGCCCCGCGACCAGGCGAACCGTGGGGCGACGGCGGCGAACAGCAGGATCCCGTCGATGGCCATACCGGCGAGGAACGGGCCGTAGCGGCGTTCCGGCGGCAACGCCCAGAGCCCGGTCAGGTCGGTCTCCAGCACCGGGAAGATCCCCCGGCGTTCCAACCGCAGCTGCGACCGTACGCCGACGGCCGCCCCGGCGAACGCGTGCCACGCCTCGTGCACCACCGTGAGCAGGGCCACCGTGACATTGGTGATCAGCAGGCTGAGCACCACGTCGGGAAAGATGAAGGTGTCCTCGTAGGTGGGCAGCAGCGACGGCTCGGCGACGAACATCGCCAGGGTGGCCAGCAACGCGCCGACGTAGATCGTCCAGGCCACCCGGCCGAACAACGGCCGGACCAGCCGGGCCGGGATGCGCGACACCGACCAGGGTCGGGCCGGCGCCGGCGGCGGCCCCTCCTGCACCCGGATGATGCCCGCCTCGACCAGCACCTCGACGAAGTCCAACGCGTCGACCGGTTCACCGGTCTCGCGTTCCACCTCGTCGGCGGCCTCGGCGACGGTCCGGCCGGCGGCGAACAACGCCACCAGCCGCGCCCCCACCTCGGGCACCACCACGAAGTTTCCGCTGGCCAGGTCGCCGACGACGTACTCGTCGTCCTCCTCCTGGCGGACCACCAGGTGGGTCACCGGAGGGTGGCTGTCCAACCCGAGCACGGTCACCGTTCCTCCTGGAACCAGCCGCAGGTGTCGCACTTCACGCCGGGCCGGGGATTGACCACGTAGTGGTAGGTCAGGTCGGTCAGGCTCAGGTGGAACATCCGGCCCCGGGTGGTCGTCGGGATGCCGGCGAGGTGGTAGACGACGTCGAGGGCGGCCAGGTGCCCGGTCAGGTTGGCGGTGGGGGCGATCACCGCGTGCCCGGTGAATCCGAACAGCTCCTCCGGCTCGGTGCCGTGCTCCTCACGCAGCCGGTCGGTGACGCTCGGCAGGCACGCCTCGCAGCAGGTCTGACCGGGCACGAAGAGACCGATCACCGCCATCGGGCCGGCGTACTGGGCGAGCATCCAGGGGGTGCCGGTGGCCAGGGCGGCCCGGTTGGTCCACTCCCGGATGGCGTGCCGGGGCTGGTCGGCGCAGAGCACCAGCAGGTCGCGGTCGCGCATCAACGCCGCCACGTCCGCCGTCGAGTCGACCCGGGCCTCCTCGCCGGTCACCGTGACGTGGGAGTTCATCAGGCGCAGCCGGGCCACCGCGGTGTCCACCTTGGCGGCGCCGATGTCGTCCTCGGTGTAGAGCAGTTGCCGGGTCAGGTTGCCCGTCTCGACCACGTCGAAGTCGACGCAGTGCACCGTGCCCACCCCGGCGGCCACCAGCGAGGCGGCCACCGCCGAACCGGAGCCGCCGAGCCCCAGCACCACCACCCGGCCCGCCTTGAGCCGGGCCTGCACCTCGTAGCGGGAGGTACGCGGGGTGAGATCCACCCAGGCGTGGTAGGTGAACGCCCGGTCGTAGCGGTCGATCTCCGCTGGGCTCAGCTCGGGCGGGGGCGGCGCGGCGGCGTCCTCCACGTACCCGGCGTCGATGATCGTCTCCAGCGCGTCGGTCGCCTCGTCGGCCGTCATCTCCGGGTGCCCGGCGAGCAGCGCCGCGACGATCTCGGCCCGGGTGCGGGTGCCGTCCATCAGACCGAGCAGCGCCCAGAGGCTGCCGTCCTCGTCGTCGATCTCCGCGCCGATCCCCAGCTGCCGACCACCGATGTTGATCAGGGTCGGGCGGAGCCGTACCGGCTTGTGGATGCCCTTGATCCGGGGCCGCTGCATCGGGCGAAGACCTCCTGGAAGATGGCCGGCCGGGGCGCGGCACGCCGCGCCCCGGCCGAAACGGGGTGGGTCAGCCGCAGACGTCGTTGCGGCAGCCCGGCTCGCTGATGATGGCGACGGTGGTCTCGAGCCGCTCGAGCTTGCGCACGACGACCTTGGCGGGCTTGCGCTTGACGTCGGTCTTACGGTCCACGGGTCCTCCAACGAAATGGGAGAAACGGCGCGGCGGGGGTCGCTCGCGCCGCAATCATTAGAGCACCGCCATTGGTTCGCCACAATGTTTTCGGCAGCCGGATCAGGTGGCCCGCGAGGGGGGTAATCCCTTTTCGGGCAGGGCCACCGGAAAACGGACGAAAAAGAGCTGGGCCAAAAGCGCGCCAGGGGCGTCGAAGCCCGCCTATTCGGGCGGAACACACACCAGCGGGTGGATCGAATTATGGGGGTGTGACAGTTGGTAAAGGATGATCGGCGGAATTGACGCGCTCCGGTGCGCTTTTGGGGCGTTCCGCTACCTTGTGCGGGGTCGCCGCCGGGGCGTGCTGCGGCCCGACTGCCACACCGTCGGCCCGCTGCGGGCACGGCAACCGACCGGCCGGGCGGCAGCAGGGTCACCTCCGGCACCGCCTCGCGTGGGCGGGCGAGCACGGGCCGACACCGTCGGGGCACGGCGACGGCCCCACCGGCGTCCGGTAGCGGGCCGGGGTCAGCCTTCTGCGTTCCGGCACCGGGACGGTCCGGGTCAGCGCCCGCTCCGGTACGGGCGGGTCAGCCCTCGCGTTCCGGGTAGCCGGCCGGCACGGCGGACACGTCGTCCAGGGCCGTGGTGATCTCCTCCGGCAGGGTCATCCGTTCCACCTGCAACGCGCCGAGCAGCTGGCCGACCGTGCGGGCACCGAGGATCGGCGCGGTCACCCCCGGCCGGTCCCGGATCCAGGCCAGCGCCACCTCCAGCGGCGACACGCCCAGCCCGCCCGCGGCGATGCTCACCGCCTCGACGATGCTGGAGCAGCGCGGCTCCAGGTAGGTGGCGACGAACGGCTCGAAGTGCGCCGAGGCGGCCCGGGAGTCCGCCGGGCGGCCGTTGCGGTACTTGCCGGTCAGCACCCCCCGCCCCAGCGGCGACCACGGCAGCACGCCCAGGCCCAGCGCGGCGCAGGCCGGCAGCACCTCCCGCTCCACCCCCCGCTCCAGCAGTGAGTACTCCATCTGGGTGGCGACCACCGGGGCCCGCCCCGGCCAGGCGGCCTGCCAGGCGGCGGCGCGCGCGGTCTGCCAGCCGGAGAAGTTCGACACCCCGACGTAGCGGACCCGGCCGGAAGCCACCGCGTGGTCCAACGCGGCGAGGGTCTCCTCCAGCGGGGTGTCCGGGTCGTAGCCGTGCACCTGCCACAGGTCGACGTGGTCGGTGCCGAGCCGGCGCAGCGAGCCGTCCAGCGTCCGCAGCAGGTGCCCCCGGGAGCCGTCGCGCCGTCGGCCGCTGCCCGGCCGCAGACCCGCCTTGGTGGCGATCAGCACGTCCTCGCGGGGGACCAGGGTGCCCAGCAGCGAGCCGAGCACCGACTCGGCGTCCCCGTCGGCGAACACGTCGGCGGTGTCGACCAGGTTGCCGCCCGCGTCGAGGAAACTCTTCAGCTGGGCCGCCGCGTCGTCGGCGTCGGTGTCCCGGCCCCAGGTCATGGTGCCGAGCGCGAGCCGGGAAACCGCCAGCCCGCTTCGGCCGAGCGGTCGCTGTTGCATGGGTGAACCTTATTTCGAACCCGGCGCAACCGATATCCTTGCTCCCGGCATCTCTGCCTGTCGGGTCGCCGATCCGACCGTCACCGCCGCCCCCGGTGTCGCGTTGTGCACCCGATGCGCCGATCCGGTCGCTGGTTGTCGACCCCACCCACCCGCCGTGCCCGTCCGACGTGGGCCGCCCGTCGCCACCCGGCCGACCCGACCGCCCGGCCGACCCGACCGCCCGGCCGTCACCGCCCGTCCCGCACCGGCCGACGTCGGCGTACCCGCGACCGGCTCGGCCCGACCGGCTCGGCCCGCCGGTGTCGGCGGACGCGGTGCCCGGGGGTGAGCCGGTCTCCGGCGGGACCCATGGCATTGCGTAACCTGATGCGACCTGTGGTGCGGGATGGGGAGGATCAGTGCGACTCGGGCTCAGCCTCGGATATCAGACAGCGTGGAGCACGCCGGCGGACCACCTGGCGCTCGCCCAGGAAGCGGACCGCCTCGGCTACTCGGTGGTGTGGGCGGCGGAGGCGTACGGTTCGGACTCCCCGAGCATGCTGGCCTGGATGGCCGGCCAGACCCAGCGGATCGACGTGGGTAGCGCGGTGATGCAGATCCCCGCCCGTACCCCGGCGATGACCGCGATGACCGCGGCGACCATCGACGCCCTCTCCGGCGGCCGGTTCCGGCTCGGCCTGGGCGTCTCCGGCCCGCAGGTCTCCGAGGGCTGGCACGGCGTCCGGTTCGCCAAGCCGCTCGCCCGCACCCGCGAGTACGTCGACATCGTGAAGCTGGCGGTGGCCCGCAAGGAGGTCGCCTACGCCGGTGAGCACTACACGCTGCCGCTACCCGACGGCCCCGGCAAGGCGCTGCGGCTGGGTTTCCACCCGCCACGCGAGCACATCCCGATCTACCTGGCCGCCGTCGGCCCCAAGAACCTGGAACTGGCCGGTGAGATCGCCGACGGCTGGCTGGCGGTCTTCTACGCCCCCGAGTTCGCCGAGGAGCAGCTCGCCTCGGTGCGGGCCGGACGGGCGAAGGCGGGCAGGGAGCTGGCCGGCTTCGACGTGGTGCCGTCGGTGCCGGTGGTGGTCGGCGACGACGTGGCCTCCTGCGCCGAGCTGGTCCGCTGGTACGCCGCCCTCTACGTCGGCGGGATGGGCAGCCGGCAGCAGAACTTCTACAACCAGCTGGCCACCCGGATGGGCTACGGCGACGCCGCCCGGCAGGTCCAGGATCTCTACCTGGCCCGGCAGCAGCGGGACGCGGCGGCGGCGGTGCCGATGGAGTTCATCGACCGCACCTCGCTGCTCGGCCCGAAGGAACGCATCGCCGAGCGGATGCGGGAGTACGCGGCCGCCGGGGTGACCACCCTGTCGGTCACCCTGTTCGTGGCCGACCGGGACAGCGGCGTGCAGACCCTGCGTACCGTCGCCGAGGCCCTCGACCTCTCGGGAGTCGGCGAGTGACCTGGGTCGAGGCCATCGTCCTGGGCATCGTCCAGGGGCTCACCGAGTTTCTTCCGGTGAGTTCGTCGGGGCATCTGCGGATCACCTCGGCGATCTTCTTCGACCGGGACGCGGGCGCGTCCTTCACCGCGGTGACCCAGCTGGGCACCGAGGCGGCCGTGCTCATCTACTTCGCCAAGGACATCTGGCGGATCACCCGGACCTGGCTGGTCGGCATCCGGGACACCTCGGTCCGCTCCAGCCTCGACTACCGGATGGGCTGGTACGTGATCGTCGGCTCGATCCCGATCGGGCTGTTCGGCTTCCTGTTCAAGGACCAGATCCGCACCGCCGGGCGCAACCTGTGGGTGGTCTCCACCACGTTGATCGTCTTCGCCTTCGTGCTGGCCTTCGCCGAGTACTGGGGCCGGCAGACCCGTACCCTGGCGAACTTCCGGATGCGCGACGGCATCGTGATGGGCTTCGCCCAGGCCATGGCGCTGGTCCCCGGGGTGTCCCGCTCCGGCGGCACGCTCACCGCCGGCCTGCTGCTCAACCTGACCCGGGAGGCCGCCGCCCGGTACTCGTTCCTGCTGGCCATCCCGGCGGTGGTGATGTCCGGCATCTTCAGCGTCGGGGACGTCTTCGAGCCGGCCGCGCCGGGCACCTCGGTGCCCTCGGTGGCGCAGATGGTGGTCGCCACGATCATCGCCTTCGGCATCGGCTACGCGGCCATCGCCTGGCTGCTGCGCTATGTGGCGCACCACACCCTCTACGTCTTCGTCCTCTACCGGGTGGCGCTCGGCACCCTGGTACTGGCGCTGCTGCTCACCGGCACGATCAGCGCCACCTGACCCGACGCCGGCCCGACGGACCCGACGGCCCCCGACACCACCAGCCGGTGTCGGGGGCCGTCGCCGTGCCACCTGCCCCTAGGGTGGGGGCGTGGCGACCCTTCTGCTTCTGCGACACGGCCGGACGACCGCGAACGCCGACGGCGGGCTGGCCGGCCGGCAGCCGGTCGAGCTGGACGACACCGGGCGGGCCCAGTCGGCCGCGGTCGGCGAGCGGCTTCGTGGCCTGCCGTTGGCGGCGGTGGTCACCAGTCCGCTGATCCGCTGCCGGCAGACCCTCGACCTGGCGCTCCCGCAGGCCGCGCCGGTGGTCGAGGAGGGGCTGATCGAGTGCGGCTACGGCGCCTGGGAGGGGCAGCCGTTGAAGAAGCTCGCCAAGGAGAAGCTCTGGCCGGTGGTGCAGCAGCATCCCAGCGCGGCCGTCTTCCCCGACGGGGAGTCGATGGCGCAGATGTCCGCGCGCGCGGTCGCCGCGGTGCGGGCGTGGGACGCCCGGGTCACCGCCGAGCACGGTCCGGAGGCGGTCTGGCTGGCGTGCAGTCACGGCGATGTGATCAAGGCCATCGTGGCCGACGCCCTCGGGGTGCACCTGGACCTGTTCCAACGCATCGTCGCCGACCCGGCCTCGGTCACCGCGATCCGCTACACCTCGCTACGGCCGTTCCTGGTCCGGCTCAACGACACCGGCGGTGACCTGGCCGCACTGGTGCCGCCACCGGCCCGGCGGCGGCGTCGGGCGACCCGACCGGCCGACTCCGACGCGGCCGTCGGCGGGGGTGCGGGGACCGCCGGCTGAGCCGGGCCGTCCGACGTCGCACCCGGGTCGCGCCGTTTCGCCCTCGGCTGATTCGGCGTCGGTGCCTTGCGCGACCGTTCCACGCTCCGGATAGGGTCGTGGGTATGACCCACCAGGTGCACGCCTTCGAGCCGCCGGAGCGGTTCGTCGCCGGGACCGTCGGGCCGCCGGGGGAGCGCACGTTCTTCCTCCAGGCCCGCGGTGGCGGTCGGCTGGTCAGCGTCGCGCTGGAGAAGGTGCAGGTCTCCCTGCTCGCCGAAAAGCTGGAGGAGCTCCTCTCCGAGGCGCAGCGCCGGTTCGGTGTCGAGTTGCCGGAGGCGCCCGTGGCCGTCGGTGACAACGACCCGTTGGACAACCCGGTCGACGAGGAGTTCCGGGTCGGCACCCTCGGGTTGGCCTTCGACGTGGACTCCGCCACCGTGGTGATCGAGGCGATCGCCGCCGGTGAGGGGGAGGCCGAGGTCGAGTTGGGCGACGACGACGAGGCCGACGAGGACGACGACGAGGAACCGGACGAGGACCTCGACCGGCTGCGGGTGCGGCTGACCCCCGAGGCGACCCGCGAGTTCATCGAACGGGCCCGCCGGGTGGTCAACGCCGGCCGTCCGCCCTGCCCGCTGTGCGGGCAGCCGCTCGACCCGGCCGGGCACCTCTGCCCCCGGCACAACGGCTACCACCGGTGACCTCGTCGGAGGTGCGGCGTCAGGACGCCGACGCCGCGCTCCGGCTGCTGTGCGACGGTGAACTGGAGCTGGAGGGGCGGCTGGTCGACGCCTCCAACACCACCCTGCGGGCGATCCTGACCCTGGACGGCCGGACCGCCCGCTGCGTCTACAAGCCGGTGCGCGGCGAGCGCCCGCTCTGGGATTTTCCCGACGGTACCCTCGCCGGCCGGGAGGTCTCCGCCTACCTGGTCTCCCGGGCCACCGGCTGGGATCTGGTCCCGCCGACGGTGCTGCGGGACGGGCCGCTGGGGCCGGGGTCGTGCCAGCTGTGGATCGACGAGCCGGACGACGCCGATCCGTTGGTCGGGTTCGTGCCGGCCGAGGCGGTGCCGCCACGCTGGTTCCCGGTGGCCGCCGCCCGCGACGACGACGGTGCGGCGTACGCCCTGGCCCACGCGGACGATCCCCGGTTGGCCCGGCTGGCGGTGCTCGACGCGGTGCTCAACAACGCCGACCGTAAGGGCGGCCACGTGCTGGTGGGTGCCGACGACCGGATCTACGGGGTGGACCACGGGGTCTGCTTCCACGTCGAGGACAAGCTGCGGACCGTTCTGTGGGGGTGGGCGGGCCGCCAGCTCCCGGCGGATGCGGTGCAGGTGCTCGACGCCCTCGCCGGGCAGCTTGCCGGCGAGTTGGGTGAGGAGTTGGCGGAGCACCTGACCCTCGGCGAGGTCGCCGAGGTGGGGGCCCGGGTGGGGCGGTTGCGGGACACCGGTCGTTTCCCGTTGCCGCCGCAGGAGTGGCCGGCGATGCCCTGGCCGCCCATGTGAGCCGTTGTCGTGTTGATCACCCGGGCGACCGTGCCCGGCGGCGGGACGGCTCGTTAGGCTGACGGTCATGGAGTCTTGGGCGGGACACGAGGTGCCACGGCTGCCGGGCGACGGCGGGCCACTGAGCTTGTACGACTCGGCGCGGCGTGGTGTCCACCCGAGCAGCCCTGCCGGCCCGGCCACCATGTACGTCTGTGGCATCACCCCGTACGACGCCACCCACCTGGGGCACGCCGCCACCATGATCACCTTTGATCTGGTGCAGCGGATGTGGCGTGACGCCGGTCTGACCGTCCGGTACGTTCAGAACGTCACCGACATCGACGACCCGCTGCTGGAACGCGCCGAGCGTGACGGGGAGGACTGGAAGGTCCTCGCGATGCGGGAGACCGCGTTGTTCCGCGAGGACATGGAGGCGTTGCGGATCATCCCGCCGGCGCACTACGTCGGCGCGGTCGAGTCGATCCCGGACATCGCCGACCGGGTGCAGGAGTTGCTCAAGGGCGGTGCCGCCTACCGGCTCGACGACGGCACCGGTGACGTCTACTTCGACGTCGCCGCCGCCCCCGCGTTCGGCTACGAGTCGAACCTGACCCGGGAGCAGATGCTGGAGATCTTCCCCGAGCGCGGTGGCGACCCGGAACGGGCCGGCAAACGCGACCCGCTCGACCCGTTGCTGTGGCGCGGCGCCCGCGACGGCGAGCCGTCCTGGCCGGGCGGTGAGCTGGGCCCCGGCCGGCCCGGCTGGCACATCGAGTGCACCGTGATCGCGCTCAACCTGCTCGGTGACCGGCTCGACGTGCAGGGTGGCGGCAACGACCTGATCTTCCCGCACCACGAGTGTTCCGCCGCGCACGCGGAGCGGCTCACCGGCACCGCCCCCTTCGCCGACCACTACGTGCACGCCGGCATGATCGGCCTGGACGGCGAGAAGATGTCGAAGTCCAAGGGCAACCTGGTCTTCGTCTCCCGGCTGCGCGCCGACCAGGTGGATCCGATGGCCGTCCGGCTCGGCCTGATGTCCGGGCACTACCGGACCGACCGGGCCTGGACCGACGACGTGCTGACCGCCGCGCAGGAGCGGCTGGACCGCTGGCGGCGGGCCGCTACCGCGCCGTCCGGACCGTCCGGCGCGGCCTTCCTCGCCGGGGTACGCGAGCGCCTCGGCGCCGACCTGGACACCCCTGGCGCACTCGCCCTGGCCGACGGCTGGGCGGATGCGGCGCTGGCCGGCACCACCGACGACCCGCAGGCCCCCGCCCTCTTCGCCACCACCGTCGACGCCCTCCTCGGCATCCGCCTCTAACCCCGCCCACCCGGACCCCACCCGGACCCCACCCCCACCCGCCCCGACCACGATGGCACGCCCCCCGGCCGGACTCCGCGTGGCCCCGGCCGGCTCGTCGATCATGGAGTTGTGGTGGGGGTTGGGCCCCCTTATGCGACTTATGCGGGGCCCCACAACTCCATGATCGACGTACGGGGACCCGGGGGCCGGTCAGGCGTGGGTGGTTGGTTCGTCGTGCCGGGGGCGGTGTTCACCGGTTGCGGGGTTGCGGGGCGGGTTGGCGCAGCGCGACCCGCGTCTGGGTCTGCACCACGCCGCAGCTCTTCTTGAGCCGACGCAGCAACGCGTCCAGGGCGGCGGTGTCCCGTAGCCGGGCCCGCAGCAGATAGTCGTACGGCCCGGTCATGTGCACCGCGTCGACGATCTGCTCGATCGGGGCGATGGCATCGACGAACGTCTCGTAGTCGGTCCCGGCGTCGAGGCGTACGTCGATGAACACCTCCAACCCGCCGCGGAGCTCCGGCGCGTCGTGGCCGGTGACGACGGTGTACCCGAGGATGACGCCGTCGTCTTCCAGCCGGCGGACCCGGGCGGCGGTGGCGTTCGTGCTCAGGCCGACCCGTCGACCGATCTCACTGAACGAACACCTCGCATTGTCCTGGAGGATGCCGAGAATCTGCTCGTCAAGCCGGTCCACACCGACAATCGTACGTCGGCACCGCTCATTTGTCGGGCGCACCCGTCGGGGTGACCCAGACTCGGCGGATGGTTGATGGAATCGTGTTCCTGGCGGTCGCCGGGTTCGCCGCCGGGCTGGGTGTGGCGATGCCCCTGGGGGCGATCGGGGTGCTGATCGTCCGGGAGGGGATGCTGCGTGGCCACCGCAGTGGCCTGGCCGCCGCTTCCGGCGTCGCCACCGTCGACACCCTCTACTGCCTCGGCGCGCTGCTGACCGGGGCGGCGCTCGCGCCGGTGATCGCCTCGTGGGGCGACGCCCCCCGCTATCTGTCCGGGTTGGTGATCGTCGGGCTGGGCTGCCACCAACTGGTCACCCTGCGCCGCGCCCCGGCACGCCCCGCCGGTGCCGGAGCCGAGCGGAACGTCACCGGCGGAGCCCGGCGGGACGGGACCGGAGCCGAGCGGAACGCCACCGGCGAGGCCTGGCGGAACGGCACCGGTGGAGCCCTGCGGGACCGGACCGGTGCCGGGCGGAACGGCGGCGGTGGGGAGCGTCCGGCCCGGACCGCCGCCGGACCGGTCTACGTCCGCTTCGTGCTCCTCACTGCGGTCAACCCGTTGACCCTGGTGTACTTCTTCGCCCTGGCCGGGACGGTGAACGCCGTGCCGGGCAGTTGGACGGGGCCCGGGGTGTTCGTCGTCGCTGCCGGGCTGGCCTCCCTGCTGTGGCAGACCGGCCTCGCCGCGATCGGCGCGGCCCTGGGCGTCACCGTCCCGGCACGGGTCGCCGACCTGCTCGGGGTGGTCGCCTCCCTGATCGTCGTCGCGCTCGGGGCGGCCGTCGTCGTGGTCACCGCCGTCACCTGAGGCACGGCTGGCCCCGTGCGCCCGGTGCCGTCCCGCGAGCCGCGCCACCCCTGCCCGGCCTGCGGTACTGCCGCCCGGCCCCCGTGCGGTGCTGCCCGGCCGTGCGGGGGCCGGGACGGCGGGCGGTGCTGCCCGACCGTGCGGGGGCCGGGACGGCGGGCGGTGCCCGGTCGGGATCAGCCGAGGACCAGGCCGGGGTCGGGGTCGGGGTCCGGCGCGGGGGCGGGGATCTGGTACTCCTCGGTGAGCGTGGTCATCGGGCCGGGCCAGGTGGCCTGGGCGACCTCGATCGGCTTGCGGTGGGCGTCGTAGGCGACGTGCAGCAGGTGCAGCACGGGCGTGTCGGGGCGGATCTGGAGGGTCTCCGCCTCCTCCCGGCTGGGCTGGCGGGCGCTGATGGTGTCGGCGGCGGTGGTGTACCGCCGGCCGGTCGCCTCCTCGGCCTCCTGGTAGAGCGGTCGACCGAACGCCTCGGCCCGTTCCAGGGAGGTGCCGGCGGTGTCCTTCGGCAGGAACCAGGACGCGCCCACCTCCACCGGGGACTCGTCGGTGCGTACCAGGTGCCGGCGGCAGAGCAGTTCGGTGCCGTCGGGGACCCCGAACGCGTCGGCGACCTCGGGCGGGGCGGGTGCCCGACCGACGGAGACGAGCTGCTGGCGGTACCGGGCGGCGAGGTCGGCGTGGTAGCCCCGGAAGCCGCCGTACCGGCCCCGGGAGAGCCGGTTGAGTCGCCGCCGGGTGCCCCGCACGTACGTACCGGAGCCGGGTTTGGTGATCAGGATGCCCTCGACCCGCAGCTGGTCGATGGCGCGCTGCACGGTCTGCTTCGCGACCCCGAACAGCTCGGCGATGGCCGGGATGGACGGCAGCCGCTCGCCCGGCCCCCAGTCGCCCCGGCGCACCTGGGCCTTGAGCTGCGCGGCGATCTGTCGGTGCGGGAACTCGGCGGTCCCCGGGTTGATCTGCACGCCCGCCTCCTCCTGATAGCTAGGTTCCTAGGATGCCCTAGAGAGCGTGACGACGCCACCCCGGACACGCCGAAAGGCCCCGGACGCCACGACGCCCGGGGCCTTTCGAAGACGACTGCCAGAAACCCGAAAGACGACTACCAGGAATGCGAGGAACGACTACCAGGAGCCGGCGGTGGGGCCGGCGGAACCACCCCGGCGGCGCAGGTACTTCTCGAACTCCTGGGCGATCTCGTCACCGGTCAACGGCGTGATGCCCGCGTCACCGACCCGTTCCTCCAGCTCGCGGACGTACTCACCCAGCTCGGCGTCCTGCTCGGCGGCGCTGCGGACCCGCTGCTCCCACTCGGCGGCCTCCTCGGCCAGGTCGGCCATCGGGACCGGCAGGTCGAGCACCTCCTCCACCCGGTGCAGCAGGGCGAGGGTGGCCTTCGGGCAGGGCGGGTTGTTGGCGTAGTGCGGCACGTGCACCCAGAACGACACCGCGTCGACCTCGGCCCGGGTGCAGGCATCCTGGAGCACCCCGACGATGCCGGTGGGCCCGTCGTAGCGGGTGGGGGTGAGCTGGTAGCGCTGGGCGGCCTGGGCGTCGGAGGCGCTGCCGCTGATCGGCAACGGCCGGGTGTACGGCACGTCGGCCAGCAACGCGCCCAACAGCACCACCCGCTCGACCTCCAGGCTGTGGCAGATCTCCAGCACCTGTTCGCAGAAGGTGCGCCACCGCATGCTCGGCTCGATGCCCCGGATCAGCACCACGTCGCGTTCGGTGCCCTCGGGGCTGGCCACCACGAACTTGGTGGTGGGCCACTCCACCCGGCGGGTCTCGCCGTCGGACATCGTGATCGTCGGCCGACTGACCTGGAAGTCGTAGAACTCCTCCGGGTCGATCTCGGTGATCTGCCGGGCCTGCCAGACCTGCTCCAGGTGTTCCACGGCGGCGGTGGAGGCGTCCGCGGCGTCGTTCCACCCCTCGAAGGCGGCGATCGCCACCGGGGACCGCAGCACCGGCAGCCCGTCGAACTCGGTCACGCCGTCACCTCGCCCCGCTCGTCGCCGACGGTGCCGGGGGTCGACCCGGTCACCCGCCCGCCGTGCACGGTGGCGTCCCTGATGTCCTTCACGTCCGCCAGCCTACGTCCCGGCGCGGCGCGTGGCCCGTCGGCCGCGCCGGTCCGCCGACCCACCCCGCCCCCGAACCGGTACGAACCGACCCGATGAGCGGATGGACACATAGTGGGACGGGGCCGGGCGTCGACAATCGTCGGGATCCTCGCACTAACCTGAACCTGTGCGGACTTCGTTGCGGGATGTGCTGGCCGACCGGATCCTCATCGCCGATGGCGCGATGGGGACGATGCTCCAGGCGGCTGACCTGAGCCTCGACGACTTCGAGGGGCTGGAGGGTTGCAACGAGATCCTCAACGTGACCCGACCCGACGTGGTGCGCGGTGTGCACGAGGAATACCTGGCGGCCGGCGCGGACTGTGTCGAGACGAACACTTTCGGTGCCAACCTCGCCAACCTCGCCGAGTACGACATCCCGGAGCGCATCCGGGAGCTGTCGGAGGCCGGCGCACGGATCGCCCGGGAGGCCGCCGACGCGTACACCACGGCCGAGCGGCCCCGCTTCGTGCTCGGCTCGATCGGCCCCGGCACCAAGCTGCCCACCCTCGGTCACGCCCCCTACGCGACGCTGCGCGACGCCTACCAGGAGAACGCCGCCGGGCTTATCGCCGGCGGGTCGGACGCGTTGATCATCGAGACCTGCCAGGACCTGTTGCAGGTCAAGGCGGCCGTGGTCGGGTCCAAGCGGGCGATGGCCGAGCTGGGCCAGCAGGTGCCGATCATCTGTCACGTCGCGGTGGAGACCACCGGCACGATGCTGGTGGGCAGCGAGATCGGGGCGGCGCTGGCGGCCATCGAGCCGCTCGGGGTGGACCTGATCGGGCTGAACTGCTCGACCGGCCCGGCCGAGATGGGCGAGCACCTGCGCTACCTGTCGCAGCACTCCCGGATCCCGCTGTCGGTGATGCCGAATGCCGGCCTGCCGGTGCTGACCGCCGACGGGGCGTACTTCCCGCTGAGCCCGGTGGAGCTGGCCGACGCCCTGGAGCGGTTCGTCGGCGAGTACGGCGTCGGGCTGATCGGCGGCTGCTGCGGCACCACCCCGGAGCACATCCGGGCGCTGGCCGAGCGGTTGCACGGCGCGACCCCGGCCGCCCGCGAGCCCCGGCACGAGCCGGGTGTCTCGTCGATCTACCACCCGGTGCCGTTCGCCCAGGACGCCTCGGTGCTGATGGTGGGGGAGCGGACCAACGCCAACGGTTCCAAGGCGTTCCGTGAGTCGATGCTCGCCGCCGACTGGCAGGCGTGCGTCGAGGTGGCCCGCAGCCAGGCCCGCGACGGCTCGCACCTGCTGGACCTGTGCGTCGACTACGTCGGCCGCGACGGCACCCAGGACATGCGGGAGCTGGCCGGCCGGTTCGCCACCGCGTCCACCCTGCCGATCATGCTGGACTCCACCGAGCCGCAGGTCATCGAAGCCGGGCTGGAGATGCTCGGTGGGCGCTGCGTGGTCAACTCGGTCAACTTCGAGGACGGCGACGGCCCCGACTCCCGCTACGCCCGGGTGATGCCGGTGATCGCCGAGCACGGCGCGGCCGTGGTGGCGCTGCTCATCGACGAGGAGGGGCAGGCGCGTACCCGGGAGTGGAAGGTCCGGGTCGCGGCCCGGCTGATCGACGACCTGACCGGCCGGTGGGGGATGGACCGGGGGGACATCCTCATCGACGCGCTGACCTTCCCGATCGCCACCGGCCAGGAGGAGACCCGCCGCGACGGCATCGAGACCATCGAGGCGATCCGGGAGATCGCCGCCCGCTACCCGGGGGTCAACTTCACCCTGGGCATCTCCAACGTGTCGTTCGGGCTCAACCCGGCCGCCCGGCAGGTGCTCAACTCGGTGTTCCTGCACGAGTGCGTGCAGGCGGGTCTGACCTCGGCGATCGTGCACGCCAGCAAGATCCTGCCGATGTCCAAGATCCCCGAGGCGCAGCGGGAGGTCGCCCTCGACCTGATCTACGACCGGCGGCGCGAGGGCTACGACCCGGTGCAGCGGTTCATCGAGGCGTTCGAGGGCGTCGACGCCGCCTCGGCGCGGGCCACCCGGGCCGAGGAGTTGGCGGGGCTGCCGCTGGACGAGCGGCTCAAGCGACGGATCATCGACGGCGAGCGCAACGGCCTGGAGGCCGACCTGGACACCGCGATGGCGCAGGGCCGCAGCCCGCTGTCCATCATCAACGACATCCTGCTGGACGGGATGAAGGTCGTCGGTGAGCTGTTCGGTTCCGGGCAGATGCAGTTGCCGTTCGTGCTCCAGTCCGCCGAGGTGATGAAGACGGCGGTGGCCTACCTGGAGCCGCACATGGAGGCGGTCGAGGACGGCGGCAAGGGCCGGATCGTGCTGGCCACCGTGCGCGGCGACGTGCACGACATCGGCAAGAACCTGGTCGACATCATCCTGTCCAACAACGGCTACGAGGTCGTCAACATCGGCATCAAGCAGCCGATCACCGCGATCCTCGACGCCGCCGAGGAGCATCGCGCCGACGCGATCGGGATGTCCGGGCTGCTGGTCAAGAGCACCGTCATCATGAAGGAGAACCTCGCCGAGATGGCCTCGCGCGGGGTGGCCGAGCGGTGGCCGGTGCTGCTGGGCGGGGCGGCGCTGACCCGCGCGTACGTCGAGGACGACCTGCGGGCGATGTTCCCCGGCCAGGTGCACTACGCGCGGGACGCCTTCGAGGGGTTGGCCCTGATGGACCGGGTGATGACCGCCAAGCGCGGTGGCGCACCCGTGATCGACCCGGAGCGGGAGGCCGCGTTGGCGGCCCGGCGGGCCCGCCGGGAGAAGCAGCGCACCATGGTCACCGAGGTGCTGCCGGAGCTGGACGACGCCTCGGTCCGCTCCGACGTGGCGACCGACGTGGCCGTACCCACCCCGCCGTTCTTCGGCACCCGGGTGGTCAAGGGGGTGCCGCTGGCCGACTACGCGTCCCTGCTGGACGAGCGGGCCACCTTCCTCGGCCAGTGGGGGCTGCGCGGGTCGCGGGGCGGCCAGGGCCCGTCGTACGAGGAGTTGGTGGAGACCGAGGGGCGGCCCCGGCTGCGGTACTGGCTGGACCGGCTCATCGCCGACCAGGTGCTGGAGGCGGCCGTGGTGTACGGCTACTTCCCGGCATACTCCGAAGGCAACGACCTGGTGATCCTGGACGAGAACGGCAACAGCGAGCGGGCCCGGTTCTCGTTCCCCCGGCAGCGGCAGGAACGCCGGCTCTGCCTGGCCGACTTCTTCCGCCCGAGGGGTGACGGGCTCGACGTGGTGGCGCTGCAGTTGGTCACCGTCGGCCAGCCGATCAGCGAGTACACCGCGAAGATGTTCGCCGCCAACGAGTACCGCGACTACCTGGAGGTGCACGGGTTGTCCGTGCAGCTCACCGAGGCGCTCGCCGAGTACTGGCATCGGCGTATCCGCTCCGAGCTGACCCTGCCGGGCGGCGGCACGGTCGCCACCGGTGACCCGACCGACCTGGCCGGCCTGCTGCGCAACGACTACCGGGGTTGCCGGTACGCGTTCGGCTACCCGGCCTGCCCCGATCTGGAGGACCGGGCCAAGATCGTGGAGCTGCTCGGGGCGGAGCGGATCGGCGTGCAGCTGTCGGAGGAGTTCCAGCTGGTGCCGGAGCAGGCCACCGACGCGATCGTGGTGCACCACCCGGAGGCCAACTACTTCAACGCCAAGTGACGCCGTCACCCCTCCTGAGCTGCGCGAACACCATTCCAGCGCCCCTCTAGGCCGTCGCCAGGCCGTCGGGGGCCGTGGGGCCGTGCCCGAAGGCGGTGTCGATCGCCCGGCGGGTGCGGTCCTCGCTGGTCGGCAGGAGGTGGGTGTAGACCCGCAGGGTGAAGCCGGGGTCGGCGTGGCCGAGGTACAGCGACAGCGCCTTGATGTTCTCGCCCGCGTCGAGCAGCACCGAGGCGTACGTGTGGCGTAGGACGTGCATGCCGTTCTGCCGGGTGTCCTCGACGCCGGCCGCCCGGATGGCCGGCTTCCACACGTTGGCGTTGAACGACGGTCGGCTGAGCGGGTCGCCGTTGGCGGTGCTGAGGTAGACCGTGACCGTCCGGGGTTCGCCGTCGGGGGTGCCCCACGGCAGGGTCACCGGCACGGGGTCGACCTGGTCGGCGTGCTCGCGTAGCCGTGCCGCGACCGCGTCGGGTAGCGGGACCTCCCGCAACTTGCCGCCCTTGGGCGGGGCGAAGACCAGGGTTCCCCGCACGATCTTGATCTGGCGGTCGACATGGAGCAGTCGCCGCGAGGTGTCGACGTCGTCCGGGCTGACGGCGAAGATCTCGCCCTGCCGGAGTCCGCAACCGGCACCCAGGTCGACGGCGATCCGATAGCGTTCCCGCATCACCGCACGGAACGAGGCGAGGCGCTCCGTCGACCAGGGGACGACCTTGGCCGGGACGTACCGGGGAGCCCGGACCGTCTTGAGTGCGCAGGGGTTGCTGATCACCTTCCGGTCGTCGACGGCCGCGTTGAGGATCATCGACACGTCGTTGAACAGGTTTCGGCGGTAGCTGGCCGCCATGCCCGAGTCCTGGAGCTGCTTGGCCCAGGCCCGGATCGTGTTCGGCTGGACGGCGGCGATGGGGCGGTCACCGAAGACCGGGTAGACGTGCAGGCGGAACTGTCGCTCCAACCGTTCCCGGGTCGACTCGTCGCAGGATGCGGCAGCGAGCCACTCGTCGGCGTACTTGCGGAACGTCACCCGACCGGCGTCCGGGTCGACGTAGGTGCCCTTGAGGATGTCAGCCTGGACCTGGGCGAGAAACGCCGACGCGTCCCGCTTGCGCCTGTCCGGGAACGACTCCGAACGCTCCCGTCCGTCCGGGCCGATGTAGCGCACCCGGTAGCGCATCCCCTTGCCGTGGGTGGCCTTGGGCACCTGGACGTTGCGGTCGTCGACGACGACCGTCTTGTACCAGCGATCCTCGATGTGAGCCATGGTCGGTTCCTCCCCTCAGGCTGCGGTCTGCTGGACGAACCAGGCGCGGACGGCATCCGGGTCGTAGCGCAGATGACGGCCGACACGAGCCGCAGGTGGCCCGGTGCGACGCTTGCGCCAGGTGTAGAGGGTCTGGACGGGAACGCCGAGGTACGCCGAGACGTCCTCGACGGACCAGAGCTTGAGCGGTGACACGGGGGTCATGTCGTCTCCCAGCAGTCGGATGGGTCAGGCGGCAGCCGGCGCGATACCGGCCGGGTTGGTGCTGACTTCGTGGGCGAGTTCTTCCCGCCCGGCGGCTTGTCGCTCCCGGGCCATGGCGGCGGCGGTGTTGGCGAGGAGGGCATCACCGGTGGTGTGCCAGCCGACGCCGGCGAAGGTGAGGGTGCCGACGATCAGGGTCGTGTCGTCGTGCTCGTCGACGAGCTGGCCGCCGGCGGTCGGGTGCGCGTGGTCCTGGTCCTCACGCTGCCGGTGGTGGCGGCGGGTGTCGCGCAGGAGCTGGAAGGTGACCGAGTATCGCCGGGCCTTGGTGAGAAAGTGGCCGCCGAAACCGAGCATGTGCGCCCATCGGCGCAGTCGGGCGTAGGGGTTGGGGTTGGCTGGTCGCGTCGATTTGGTGTCAAGGCCGGCTTGACGGTGGGCGACGCAGACGGGGCAGGCGGCGTATCGGGTGTGGGTGCCGCAGTCGGGGCACTCCCAGCGGTCGACGAAGCCGGGCCGGGGCCGGTGGTCGCGGGGCCGCTGGGACAGCGGGACGGGGGTGCCGGTGGGTCGACCGATGCGCCAGCAGGCGTCGATGAGGCGGGCGGTGTGGTCGCCGTCGGGGTCGGCGTGGTCGCCGATGGTGTCGGCGGTGAGCCTGACGGAGCGGTGCCCGGTTACCTCGGTGCTCTTGGTGGCGTACTTGGCAAGGTAGCCGGCAACCATGCTGTCGGTGACCTCGCCGTGGCCGTTCAGCGTGATGGGGCGGATGTCGAGCTGCTCGCCCCAGGCGATGGGCCAGCCGTCGGGCCGGTCGGGGTGGGTGGGGGTGGCGAACGCGACCTGAGCGGCGGCGTGCCGGAGCGCGTCGACGAGGTCGGCGGTGGTGAAGGCGTCCGGTGGTGGGACGACGGCGGCCGGGTCGTCGGGGTCGGCGCCGTCGAGGCGGACCAGGGCATGGAAGTGGACCGCACCGCGTGCCTGGAACTCGGCGGCCTTGCCGTGGGACAGCCGCACGGGCGGGACGGTGCGGGTGTTGCCGGAGGCGGTGACGACCTGGACGCGGGGGATGCCGCGCCGTCGGGCGAGTTTGGCGAGGTGCCGTTCCGCGGCTTGCTTGGTGCGGTGCCACAGCTCGCCGGAGAACAGGTTCCAGACGGCCTGGTGGTCGTGGTCGTAGCAGTCCAGGCAGAGCGGTTGACCGAGGGTGGCGTCACCGGGTTCGTGCCTGGCCCAGCAGACGGCGGGGCGGCCGTGTGGGCAGCGGCCGGCGGTGGCGTCGGTGGCACGGCGGGCGTGGCAGGGGTCGGGGCGGCAGTCGCAGCGCTTGCGGTTGGCGCAGGTGTGTTTGCGGACGGCCCGGACGTGGACCGGTCCGAACGACGGTGCGGTGAAGGTGGGGAACACCGCCGGGTGCTGGGTGACGGTGTCGGGTACGCCCTTGCCGCCGATGAGGCCGGCGCGCAGGAGTTGGTAGGCGTCGCGTTGGTAGGTGTGGGCGCAGGAGGGGCAGACGGTGGCGCGTCGGTTGCCGCAGGCGGTGTAGATGACCGCGTCGGGCATGGTGTCGGTGTGCCGTTGGTCGAGGACCCGACCGGTGGTGGGGTCGACGGTGTGGAGGCTTCCGGCGAGGCGGATAGGGCGGGTGCAGCCGGCGGCGGCGCGGACGTGTTCGATCCAGCCGAAGTAGTCGGGTCGGGTGGCGCGTTCGAAGGCGGAGCCGGCGGCGGTGTAGTCGTAGATGGGTGGGACGTCGGCGTTCGAGCCCACCCCCCGGGCCAGAGCGCGGGGGGTGAGGTCCAGCGTCGAGGCCATCAGGCCGCGCTCCCGTCGTTGGGGGTGCGGGTGGTGATGGTGCGTTCGGTGACGATGACCCGGCAGGCGCTGCATTGGCGCTTGGTCGGTTCGTGCCGGTGGCAGGGGATGAGGGTGGTCTGTTCACCGCAGCGGACGGTGACCGGTGCCCGGCAGGGTCCGCCGGGGATGACGTCGACGACGGTGCGTCGGATGTCGTACGGGTGCCCGTCGGGGTAGACGGGGCAGGTGTGGGTGACGTGTTCGATGTCGACGATGACGATGGTCATCGGGCACCACCGGTCAGGGTGGTGAGGAGTTGCCCGGCGACGGCCGGGGTGACGTCGAGCCGGTCGGCCAGCTCGTCCGGGGTGATGGGTGCTCCGGTGTTCTGCTCGTGTTGCACGGCGGCGAAGCGGGCCATGGGCAGCAGGTGGGTAGGGACGTCGACCGGCTCCGGTGCCGGCACGGTGGCGGGTTCCAGCGCGACAGGCGCAGCGGTGACGGGCTCCAGCTTGGTGGGCCGGGTGACCGTGATGGGTGCCGGGTCGGTGGTGATGGCGGCCGGCGTTACCGGCTCGGCGGTGACCTGCTCGGTCACCTGGACGTGAATCGGCTCGGCCGGCTCAGCGACCGGCGATGTGTTGTCGGTGGCGGCCGGGGCGGGGGCGAGGACGAGTTTCACCAGGGCCATGAAGGCCAGGGCGGGTACGGCGGACAGGAGCCACCCGGAGAGGCCAGGTTTGGCGACCGCGAGTTGTGCGGCGAGGGAGAGGCCAGCGGCGGCGATGAGCAGGAACAGCGGGTAGCCGATGGAAGCGCCGAGCCGGCGGCGTCGGCGGATGGTGAGGAGGCAGGCGATGGGGACGAGTTCGGAGATGACGGCGTTGGCCCAGCCGAACCATTGCCCGGTGCCGGTGGGGGAGTTGGCGAGGGTCCAGTCCTTGACGTGGGTAAACGAGGCAGCCCCGGCGAAGCCGGCGACGGCGACGAGGATGAGGACCAGGACGACACCCTCCACACGGGTGCCGGCAGCGGGGGTCTTCGCGGACATCAGTGGCCTCCGTGGCAGTCGAGGCAGCAGCCGTAGCGGCGAGGGATGTAGTAGGGCTGCACCAGGCCGCACACCTGACAGGTGCGGCGGGCGCGGAGCGCCTTGGTGACGGCCTCCCGTTGGGCGGGGGTGGCGGTCCGCTTCGGCTTGGCGAGGTCGAGGCGGTAGAGGTAGGCAACGCGCTTACCGCGACGCCAGAGGATCTGACAGACGGGTTCCTGTCCGGCGGGCCGGAGGCCGGCGGCGCGCAGTTGCCGCCGGGTAGCAAGGCCGTCGGGGGCCATCCGGTACGGATAGGTGGGCATGCCGTAGCGGCTGCCGGTCGGGTCGTAGAAGACGGTCATGAGCGGTCTGCCCAACGCTGTTGGGCGGCCTGGCGGGAGATGCCGAGCCGGGAGCCGATCTCGGCCCAGGAGTAGCCGAAAGCCCGCAGGCCGACGACGGCGTCACCGATGGCCCGGTCGAGATCGGCGGACAGCGCGACGAGGTCGCGGAGCGCTTCGACGTCGCCGGTGGCGACGCGGCGGCCGTGGGCGCGGATGATGCGCCGGGTGAAGGCGGCGAACTGGTCGTTCTCGACGACCTCGCGACGCTTCTGCCGGGGGACGGATGGCGTCAAGGACGCCTTGACGGTGCTCACCGGTTCTCACCCCCGGCGGTGTGGAGGCGGTCCCACTCGTCGGCGGCGGCCTCAAGGGCGGTGACGACCTGCTCGGCGGTGCGGGCCGGGTCGTCGTTCCAGGAGTAGGGGGAGGTGTGTTCGTCGAGGAGGTAGCCGTCCTCGTCGATGAAGAACATGGGCGCGGTGGCGTCGAGGTGGTCGACGAACACGTCGAGGGCGGTGACATAGTCGGTGAGGGCATCGCTGTCGAGTTGGACGAACTGCTCGATCCGGCGACCGGCGCAGGCGATGCGGATGGCCCCGGCGGCGCAGGCCGGCGGGGTGAGGATGTCGGTGGTGGAGGCGTAGTAGGTGCCCTGGTGCCAGCCGTGCCGGCGCAGGTAGAGGGCAGCCATCCGGAGCAGGTCAGCAGTGGTGACCATTCCGGTGGTGGGCGGGTTCTGGGTAGCCTTCACGGCAGCCACGTCCTTTCAGAAGGGCTTGGTGGGAGGTCGGCGGAACCGGTCTGCTTTCCAGGGCTTGAGCCGGTTCCGTCGGCCGTTCAGCGGGTGCGTAGCCGCAGGTAGCGGCGGAATCGGGTGGGGTCGTCGGCCAGCGGCACGGGCGCGGAGGCGAAGGCGAGAATCCCGTGATCGGCGGCCAGCTTCAGGAGCGTGGCGAGTTCGGCGGGCGTGCCGACGACGAAGCGGTTGACGTAGCGGGTGGTCGGTCGCGGGGCGCGACGTGCGTGGATGCGCTGGAGCAGGCTCATGCGGCGGTCTCCCAGTCGACTCGGGTTCCGGTGGGTGCGGATAGGCGGGTGGGGCGACGGGTCCAGGTGGCGTAGTCGGCGATGCCGGCGATCTGGGCGTCATCGAGGTAGGCCACCTTGATGCGGCGAGGGGTGCCGCCTTCGGCGATGAGGTAGGCCGCGCCCTGGTTGGTGGGGGCGATATCGGTGGCGGTGTAGCCCTGCTCGGCCCAGCCGTGACCGAGGACGATGTTCGAGCTGTTGGGGGTGGTGCAGCGGAACGCGGCGCGGTAGCCGAACAGGTCCCGCAGGCTGGTGGGGATGATGTCGAAGGACGGCCGCTGAGTCGCGGCGATGACGGGGATACCGGCGGCACGTCCCCGGGCGACCAGGTCGCGGAGCAGGGCGACGAACTCTTCCTGCTCCTGCTTGCTGCCGATGGTGGCGGAGTAAAAGGCGATTTCGTCGACGAGGACGGTGATGACGGAGAGTCCGTCGAGGGCGGTGACCTTGCGACGTCCGTGGGCGCGTAGCCAGGCGTAGCGGTTGTTCATCACCGTTTGCAGGCGTCGCAGGACGTCGAGGGCGGCGGTGATGTCGGGGCCGATGAACGCGTCGGCGCAGTCCTCCCACTGCCCCAGCTCGACGAGCTTGCCGTCCAGCAGGACAAGGCGGGAGTCGACGGAGAGCGCCGCGTGGGCGGCGATGGTGTTGAGGAGGCCGGACTTGCCTCCACCGGGTTCGCCTCCGGCGAGGAGGTTGCGGTAGGCCAGGGTGATGTAGACGTGCTGGCCGAACTCGTCGATGCCGATGAAGATCGGGTCGAACATCGACAGGCCAGGCCCCACCGGAATGCCGGCGGTCGGGGCGGATGCCGTAGCCATGGGTGCCCTCCTTGGGCGTTGGTGGGCGCGGGAAGCCACACGAAGGAGCCCGTAGGGCTCCCCGCGTCCGGGTCGGGTTGGGGTGGGGTCAGAGCCAGTCGGAGAGGTCGTCGGCATCCGACGACGGCGCGGGGGCCGGCTTGCTGCCGTTGGCCGACGTGGCGGTCTGCTTCTTGGGCTGGACGGGCAGGGTGATGGTGGGGGCCTGGACGTCGGGCAGGTCCAGGGCGGTGGGGATGACCGGCGTCGGCCGGTCGGTGGCCGGGGCGTCAGGGTCGATGACGTCGGCCAGGGGAGAGGTGACGGTCGCGGTCAGCACCTCACGGCGCTTGATGTCGAACCGCAGGTACGCGGCGTTACCGTCCGAGGCCCGTTCGACCAGGACGGACGAGGCGTGACAGGTCACGGCGATCTTGTCGAGGCGGCCTTCCAGGTCCGCCAGGGACAGGCCGGGCCGCAGGTAGACCCAGACCCGTTCGCCGACCGGGGTCGGCGTGGCCCACAGGATCAGCGGGAGGGAACCCGACTGGTTGGCGATGATGAACTGCGCGAAGCACACCCGCAGCCGGTGGCGCACGATCAGGCACCACACCCAGGCGACGACCTGACGGCGCAGAGCAGGAACAGCGGCCGGAACGCCGAGGACGACGGCGACGACGGCCAGGGTGACCAGGGTCGAGGTGTGAGTGGCGAGCTGCACCCAGCCGGTGAGCAGCAGCACGGCCAGGACGATTTCGGGGGTCCACCACCACAGCAGCCGCAGTACCGGCCAGATGCGGACCAGGAGCCAGGCCAGCGCGCCACACGGGACGCTGACGGCCGCGCCGATGAACAGCGCGATGATCGGGTGTACGTAGGCAGCGGCCACCACGGCAGCGAGTACGCCGATGATGACCGCAGTGAGGATGAACGCCATGCGAGCGTTCCGGGCCGACGACCGGTGCACCTTGGCCTCGATGACCGTCACGGTTCCGATTGACTTCCGCCCGAACGAGCGGCGAGGGCTAGACTTGGACATGACACGTCCTCCCAAGCGATTGGGCTGGATGGGTTGGAGAGCACGGGGTCGGCAGGTGTAGGAGCCAGTACCGGCCCCGCGCTCGAAATACTCAGGCCGCCGCAGCAGCCGATGGGCTCAGATGCAGGCGATGAGCAGTGCGGACACCCACAGGCAGGCCGCGTGCAGGGACTGATCCGCCAGGTACATGCCGCAGATCGGGGCTTGGCGGTCGGCGAAGTCCGCGCTTCCGGTGTGGATGAGCAGCCACCGCACCGGCCAACGCCGGTCGAGGATGGCGTGGGAGACGGCGGAGAAGCCGACACCGGCAGTGAGCCCGACAACGGTGACGGGCAGGTCGAGCGCGACGATGGCGACGGTCAACATGACCACCACCACGAGGTGATAGGCCACGATGTGGCCCAGCAGGTGACGCCAGCCGTCCCAGCCGGGAGCGGCCTTGTGGGCGGCCTGCTTGTCGGACTGACCGAAGACGTGGTCGGCCACCTGGTGGCCGGCGTAGAAGGTCGCCGCGACAACGGCGAACACGATGGCGGAAACGAGCATGACAACCACTCCCAACAACAATGGGCAGACGGGTTGGATGGCAGGCGGGGTCGGCAGGTGTAGGAGCCAGTACCGACCCCGCGCCATATCGAGAGGGCAACCGCAGGTTGCCGAGGGCCGGGAGAGTAGGAGCCAGAAACGCTCCCGGAACCTTGGGCGGATCAGATCAGCGGACCGTCAGGCCGCTTCGTGCGAAGACACCAGAGGCTCACACAGCACGGTGAGCGAGGAACCTCACTTGGCCGCCGAGGCACCAGCCTTCGGCTTCAGCGAGATGGCACGGAACGCGACGCCGTTACGCCCGTTGGTCGCCCACGGAATGGCCTCCAACTGCTCGACAGCGACGAGCTGTCCCACCGTCACGCCCGGCTTCTCTCCCGCCGTGGTGATGGTGATGATCTCGCCACCGGTCTCGTCGAGCACGAAGACCTGGGTGGACCACATGAGCCGGCCAGTGTTCTTCTCCGACCGCTGGTTGCCGTTCTGGTCGTTCTTCGGCTCCGGGTCCCTCGTCACCTGAACCTGCTTGCTCTGGGTGTCCACGTACAGCTTCACAACAAACCTCCTGTGTCTCGGGCCAGGTAGTGAGCTTGTCCCCGGTGGACTTTCTGCTCTTGGCCTCTGCGGTAAAGACTCCCGGAAAGCGGGGGACAACCCATCCGATGGGCTGGACGACTATGGGACGTCTGGGCTACCTTGTAGTCGTCCTAAAGTCGTCCCTTGAGGAGTGTCCGATGCCGAACGACCGGCTACGCGATGCCATCCTGCGCAACGGCCTGACTCCCGTCGCCGTAGCCGAGAGGATCGGGGTCGACGCGAAGACTGTAGAACGCTGGATCACCCAGAATCGGACGCCGTATCCGCGCCATCGGCACGCCATCGCGGCGATGGTGCGTGAAGACGTCCCGTACCTGTGGCCGGAGGCGGTGACCCCGGAACGGGCATCGAAGATCGGGCAGAGCGAATTGGTCCAGCTCTACTCCCGGCGTTCCTCGGTGCCGAACGACCTGTGGCGACGACTGATCGAACGGGCCGAGCAGCGCATCGACGTACTGGCTTACGCCGGCCTATTCCTCGTGGAGCAGGACCCGATGCTTGTCGACGTCCTGCGTCAAAAGGGCCTTGACGGCGTAACGGTGAACATCCTGCTAGGTGATCCGACCAGTGCCGCGATCGAGCGAAGGAGCGTCGAGGAAGGTGCGCCCGGCGTGATGGCCGCGAAGATCCGCCAGGTCCAGGGGTACTACAAGCGGCTTGACGATGCGCCCGGGGTGAACGTGCTCTACCACGACACGACCCTCTACAACTCGATCTACCGCTTCGATGACGAGATGTTGGTCAACATGCACGTCCTCGGTTTCCCGGCGCCCCACGCGCCCGTCATGCACCTACGCAAGCTCAACGGCGGCGACCTGTTCCGCACCTACTCAGACAGCTTCGACCGGATCTTGGGCGTCTCGAAGCGCCGGCCCGGCGACGAGGTGGCAGCCTAGAGACATGGCGAGAACCGAGCACTACCACGACCCGAACGCGCCGAAGGCCAACAGCATCGTCGTCGCCGTCTCCGTCTTCGTCCTAGACGAGCAGGCCCGGGTGCTGCTCATCCGGCGCACCGACAACGGTCTGTGGTCCCTGCCCGGCGGTGGTCAGGAGATCGGTGAATCGGTCGCCGAGACGGCAGTCCGGGAGACCCGCGAGGAGACCGGCATCAGGGCTGAGGTGACCGGGATGGTCGGTGTCTACTCCGACCCCGGTCACGTCATCGAGTACTCAGACGGCGAGGTACGGCAGCAGTTCTCGCTCTGCTTCCGCGCCGTACCGGTCAGCGGCACCCCGACCCCGAGCGACGAGTCACACGAAGTCCGGTGGGTTGCCCGCGACGAGCTGGCCGCGCTCGACATCCACCCGTCGACCCTGCTCCGCATCACCCACGGCTACGAGGAACGCCCCGAGCCCTACATCGGCTGACGAACACCGCCGGCGAGCCGCTCCTGAGTCCGCCGCACAGCGGCAACCATCTCCGGTTCCGCCCGACCGATGAACCGCGTCACCAGGTGCTCCGGCCCATACCGTGACCGGATTTCCGCCAGCCGCTCCAACACCTCGAAGTCCTGGCCGTCCGGCCCGGTCGTCATGTCCGAGAAGCAAAGCCCGTCGGTCACTGCGGTTTCCTCCCGAGGGAACTCGGCGGCCAGGACCTCACCGAGCCCACGTTCCTCCGCTTCCAGCCAGGCGCAGGAGTGATGAGCTACCAGGGCGGCAATGCGCTCGTTGAACCGCTCACGCCGCAACCAGCGCCCACCGTCGAGGGAGTGAAAGCCGGTATCGACCAGGTCAGGGCTGTAGCCCACATCATGCAGCCACGCCGACGCCACGAGCACCGCGCGATCTTCGGCCGGGACCGCCGCGCTGATCCGGTCCGCCTTGGCGGCCACCGCCTGGACGTGACTCCACCGACGAGGTAACGGCGTCTCCAACAAGTGTCGCGCAACTTCCCGAGCGGTATCGACGAGGTCGGCCATCCCGCCAGGGTACGGAGCGACGCGGTCCCTGCACCATCCCGTGTCCAGTCACCGACGGCCGGGGCGGCCGGCTGCCGGCGATGTGGTTCAAACTTTCTGTACGTCTTCAAGGCGGCCCTGAACGGGCCGCACGCGCCGCCGACTGGGCGCGCGCCCGTCGCTCCGCTGGCGCTCCACGCCGGCCACGCCGAACGCCCGTCGGCTGGCGCGGACGCGGGACACCGGACGGGCCGCCGCCGACAGATAGGACGGTGGGTGTGCTGTTTCGGGGCCGGCAGCCGGCCGCGCCGCGTCCGAGCGACGCGGCGTAGGTGGGGCGCATCGGGGTCCGCGCGGCACGTTCCAAGCATGGGGGCGGCGGCCGCGCGGGGCACGCCGGTTGTCCAGGAGCCGGCTCCGTAGCCGGTCGGGGTCAGATCAACTGCTCACCGGCGAGGGGGTGGGGTGGCCGCCGGTGGCCAGCTCCGACCACGGGAGCCCGGTCCGCGCCGGGCGAGGTCAGGTCAACTGCGCCACGGTGGCGGCGTTCGCCGGGCGCGCGGTCCGTGACACGAAAGCCGACACCGACCCCTGGACGACCCGGCGCGTCCGTACGGCGTCAAGCCGCGCCTGACATGGCGGGCCGGGCGGCGGCCCGCTCCCCAGAGGGCGAGTCGATGGCAAACGGCAGTCGGCTGGCTGCAAGATTCTTGATGTCGCCCGGAAACCTTTCTCCGGCAACGAGCGGAGGGGTAGCAGTCCAGCGTAAGTCGCCGACCGGCTAGAGCTTGCCGGTACCTAAGAGTTTAGGTATCAGCTCCATCAAGCCCGTGCCCGACGCGTGCCCGATGCGCGCAGGGCGTGGCGGGCTCTTGAGATCATGGCCGGGTGATGTCTCAACTGTGGCCGATCCTGCTCGGTGCTGTGCTGGCGATTGGCGGCGGCTACCTCGGCGCTCGCTGGCAGGGCCAGCAGCAGCGGGCCAGTATCCTGCACGAAGCCCGCATCAACCTGTACGTCGATTTGATGTACGACTGCCAGCGCCGTCGGGAGGGCCTTATGTACATGAAGCCAGAGCCGTATGAGACCCCCAAAGACATGTCCACGAAGGTGTACCTTCTTGCCTCAAGCGCGGTGAAAGAAGCTTGGCGGCGGGTGCAGGTCTTGGACATCGAGGCCGAAGCAGCGAAGCGAACCGGCATAAACCAGGCGAGTGACCCGGCGGTGCGGGTTCATCAGCAAAGATTGGCAGCGTTAACAGAACTGGAAGCGAGGATTCATGCTGATGTAGCCGCCTCTTGACTGGGTAACGATCGGGGTGCGTAGAGCGGGATATGGACGGACGGCATCGGACGCTCGTGCCAGCGTATGACGGAGCCGGAGCGGGTAGATGCGACAGCAACAGGGCCGAAGTAGGAGAGCCGAAGACGGTGGGCGACGGATCAGCGCCCGAAGTCAGGGACGTAGACGGACACCGCCGGACGAAGCGCGCAGAGCTTACAAGCGAGCGGTCGACGGGGCTGGTGGGTGACGAACTGGGTGACAACCGGGGTGTACGACGACGGATGTTGATGAACGATGGTGGACTATCTCGCCACGTAGCGCCGTGTATCGGAGCTGATCCAGCGTCCATGATCGTTCTTTCACACCGAAGGCGTCTACTCGCTCCACCCCGGACCCGACGGGCACCGCTCGCAGCCGGTGATGCCGCAAGCGCGCACGTTGGCTGCCGCGTGGATCGAACCCGTTCCGGGGCAGTCGGCCCGGCCGCACTCCGTCGACATGTTCTCGTGGAGGATCACGATGCCGAGGCACGACGGCAAGGACTTGACCCCGAAAGGACGACGAGCCATTTCAACCTCGCATGGGTGACTAACTGAGTGACGATCGGGGCGGACCGGCGCGCACACCGGTGGACGATGACGGACCGAGAGTCCAGGGTGCGACGGGAGTAGGGGCAGGTCGGCCCAGCTTGATCGTTGCCTGGGGGTCAAGGAGTCAGGCCGTCGCCAGGCCGTGGAACGTCGACCATTGATACCCAACGGTGGCGATCGATGCCAAGTGTTTGCGCAGCTCAGGCAGAGAATGGGCACTCTTTGCCCGGTTCGCCTGACGCCAGGGGCCAGTTCAACGCCAAGTGACGCCGTCCCCTCGACGGCACTGAACTGCGCGGACAGCACGGCACCCTCCCTGCTGGGCCTTCGGGGTGGGGCCGTGCTGCGAAGGAATGATGATCACCGGACGGGTGCTGTCCCGGCTCGTTCGTAGCAGTCCGGGAGGAGACCGGTATCGGTGCCGAGGTGACCGGGATGGTGAGCGTCTACTCCGACACCGGCCACGTCGACGAGGACCCGGGCGGTGCTGGCATGATCAGTGGGCCGAGTGTCGCCTGACGGCCCTCAGCTACTGAGGCCCCTTGACGCGGAGGATCGAAGTTGGCGGGCGTGGAGGGGTTCTCGTTACGTGGCGGTATCCGGGTGGTTCCTGGAGTTGGAGGCGGTTTTCGCGCCGAATCTGGCTGGCCGATGGCGAGGCTTCGAGCGGACCCGAACTCCATCACGTTGAGGGAGATCTGGGCCGGAACTCTGATGATCACCGCCGACAATCTGGTTGCGATCCGACGATGGCGAAGCGCCGGGTTGGAGTTCGAGGTTAGTGATTGTGATGAGTTGTGGATCTTTTGGACCCGTGATGTCGACCGATTGATTGACCGCCTTGCGGCGTTCGGATGGACCGCAGAACGGTGACGGCGCTCCCGCCGAGATGGCCCGGAGCGTCCGGGCCTGAGTGGCCAACCGAGTGACGGTCGGTACGCGCATCGCCGGACGACCATGGACGCTGGAAAACCATTTCTGCAGGTCACCGTTCGCATCGAGGCTGGCCCGGCCGGTCGGTAAGGTCCTTCGGGGCATAGCGGTCGCGTTGTAGGTTCAGCGCCTACGTTCAGGCCGAGCGGCCCATGCAGCAGCGGCGGCGCAGAGCATGAGGCAGACGAATAGGCAACTCAGCGCGCCACACAGCAACATGATCCCAGCCCCGATGCCCTCCATGAGCATCAGCGTAGGCGCTCAGCCTTGCGTTCCCACAGCGTGCCCGATGCGTAGAGGTCACGGGTTCGATCCTGGGGAGGTGCGGACAGTGGCACGCTCGCTGAAGGCGAGGATGGCTGCCGCGATAATGGCAGGTACAAAGGATGCAACCAGCCCGATTTTGCCAACCTCAACCCATGTCGGATAAATCTTGGCGAATGCTGCGGGAAGTGCGTCATCAAACTCTGTCGGTTCGTCGGATAGCCATAGTCGCCATCCGGAACCGTAGCAGCAGACAACGCTGAGCAGGCTCGTTATTAAGGTGACCACCCTTGCGGCCTCGTGACCCGTCCTGACCCACAAGGCAACGCCGGCCAATGTCGGTGCGAAGAAGAACGCATACCACAGGGTAATCCGGGCTTCGAAATGGAAGTAGGACGCCTTGAGCGCGATCGAACTGCTGTCTATCGGTGTGCCGGAGCGGTTCGCTGCGTCGTTTACGGCAGCGTTGATGTTCCCTTGGGTGTATATTACGGAAATCGCCGCGAATATTAGCAGGAATGCCTGGAGGGTCAACAGCGCGCTTGCGATATTGACTCCCGGTGAGAGGCGTCGAGGTAGCCGCTCGCCAGTCGAGTTCATGCTGGTTGGAGCCACGAGCCGATGCTATATGGCGATCAACGCCAAGCACCTGGCGGGGTGGCGGGCGGTGGTCGACCAGAATCGCAGGTGGCTGCGGCGTCAGCCTGGCGTCTTTCCAGTGGGCCCTGAATGCACCGCAAAGGAACCTTCCAAATCGACTCGTGCGGGGACGGGTGACCCTATCCCCTGACGCTTCGTGCGTGCTCGACGGTATGACGCTGCATTCCCGGATCGACCGTCGGTATGTTGCGCCGAAGCCGTCCCCCGCTGAATGGCCGAGGCTAGCGGGGGAGCGGCGTTGCGACGTAGACACCCTTGCCCTGCCTGCCGTCGATCAACCCTTCGGCTTTGAGGATGAGCATCGCGGCGCGGATGACGGTGTTGCTCACCTCGTATCGCTCGCACAGGGCTGCGAAGGACGGCAGCTTGTCGCCCGGCTTCAGGTGACCGGAGCTGACCTGCTCGCGGATATCCCGGGCGACCTGTAGGTACGCGGCTTCAGACATGGTGGTGCTCCCAGCTTGGCGGCTGGTGCAAGGAGACCACGTAGCCGCCGGACTTGCAACGCAATGTGTTGTCAGCTGTTGACCCTGCGCACATTGCGTCCTAAGTTGCTGAAGGGATCGCCCAGCTTGGCGGCCGGGTCTCCCGCCGTGGGTACCCGACCTCGAACGGACCGGTCGGGTGCCCACGGCCCCTGGAAGCGTCCCTGGGAGGTGTGGTGAGTCAATCGAACGAGGGGGTGAATGGCATGCCGATGGGGCCGGGCAACCGGAGTCCCGGCCATCGCCGCCCGGCGGCTCGGGGTGTGGGGCCGGGCGGCGACCAGCGGCGCGTCTCGTACGACGGGTATGTCGCCGCGGTGGCGTTGACGCTCGCCCGCCGGCACCGGCCGGCCTGGTCCTGGCGGCGCTGGCGGTGGGTCTGCCGCTGCGGCGCTGACCTGCCCTGCTCCAGCCGGCACCGCATCCCGATCAACCGTGGTCACTGGCCCGATCAGGACGATCCCCGGTGACGAGCCATCAACCGGTCCCGCCGACCTGGACCTGTGGCGGCTGCGGCACCGACTGGCCCTGTGGGCCGGCTCGCCGGCAGCTGCTGGCCGAGTACCGGGACGCCCGGGTGGCCCTCGCGCTGTACCTGGCTGCCCAGCTCGTCGCCGCCGGCCGGGACCTTGCCGTGCTTCCCGCCGGCCAGCTGCACCACCGCTTCCTCGGCTGGACCCGATGAGCATCCTGCGACGCGGAGTACCACTACAGCGACGGTTCGCACCGGTGGGTCCCCGCCGGACCCGGACTACGGCCAGGAGGTGTGGGACGAGGAGGTGCGCCAGCACAAGCACGGCCATCTCAGGAACGAGTACCCGAAGGTACGCCTCCGGCGCCTCGTCTGAGCGTCACCCCGGGGAGGCGGCGCGGTCCCGCGCCGTCAGCTGGTCTCGTCGTACGACCGGCGGGCGGCCTCGATGGCGGGCAGGTGCTGTCCGGCCCAGTCGAGGAGCACGTCGACCGGGTGCCGGAGGGTCTTGCCCAGCGGGGTGATGCGGTACTCGACGGCGACCGGCCGCGACGACAGGACGTGCCGGGCGACGATGCCGTTGCGTTCGAGCCGGCGCAGGGTGGCGCTCAGTGACTTCTGGGACACGGTGGGGATGGCGTGGCGCAGCTCGTTGAACCGGGAGGGCCGTTCGCAGAGCTGGTTGAGCACCTCCAACGACCACTTGTCGAGGACCTGGTCCAGTAGTTCGCGGTGGGGTGGGGCGATCCGGAGGGTTTCCTCCGGCAGGGGTGCGGTTTCCGGCATGACACCTAGTCTCGTTGAAGTTTCCTCGGAGCACCAGGTATCCATGAGATACCAACGAGGGAGGAACTCAGATGGGTGTCCAGCTTTTCTCCGCACCGGGCATGATGCAGCCCGTTCCCTACCACCACGTCGCGGTCGCGTCGGGGTCGCGCCACGTCCACGTGGCCGGTCAGATCAGCCGCGACGAGGCCGGCCGGCCGGTCGCCGTCGGCGACCTGCGGGGTCAGGTCGCCCAGGCGCTACGCAACACGGGGTACGGGCTGGGCGGTGCCGGCGCGGGCTTCGCCGACGTCGTGCGCCTGACGTTCTACGTGACGAACTGGTCGCCGGAGCGGATCGGCGACTTCATGGCCGGGGTGGAGGACGTCGCGGGAGAACTCGGCCTGCCGCAGCCGTTGCCCCCGTCGTCGCTCATCGGCGTCGACTACCTCTTCGAGCCCGACGTTCTCGTCGAGGTCGAGGCGACGGCGATCCTGGACTGACCGTCCCGGCCCGGGCAGACGGGTCGTTCACCATGTCGGCGATCCGGCGGTATCCAGCCGCTGCGATCCCGCCGGATCGCCGACATCGAGTTGGTCATGTGGGCCGGCCCGGGGCGGTGGGGCGGGGCAGGGGAGGATCAGGCGGGCAGGGGGTGCGGGCCGGACCCGCCCGACGGAGGGGGAGACGCGATGACGCAGGGCCGCTCGCCGGGGTCGTACGCTGCCGACGGCCACGATCTGATCCGGGTGCAGGGCGCGCGGGTGAACAACCTGCGTGACGTCGACGTCGAGATCCCGAAGCGCCGGCTGACCGTGTTCACCGGGGTCTCGGGGTCGGGCAAGAGTTCGCTGGCGTTCGGCACGATCGCCGCCGAGTCCCAGCGGTTGATCAACGAGACCTACAGCGCCTTCGTGCAGGGGTTCATGCCGACGTTGGCCCGGCCCGAGGTGGACGTGCTCGACGGGCTGACCACGGCGATCATCGTGGACCAGGAGCGGATGGGGGCGAACGCCCGCTCCACCGTCGGCACCGCCACCGACGCCACCGCCATGCTGCGCATCCTGTTCAGCCGCCTGGGGCAGCCGCACATCGGCCCGCCCAACGCGTACTCGTTCAACGTCCCCTCGGTGCGGGCCAGCGGCGCGATCACGGTCGAGCGGGGCGCCGGCCGGACGAAGACCGAGAAGGCGACCTTCCACCGGCTCGGCGGGATGTGCCCGCGCTGCGAGGGGATGGGCGCGGTCACCGACATCGACCTGTCGGCGCTCTACGACGACGACAGGTCACTCAACGAGGGCGCGCTGACCATCCCCGGTTACAGCATGGACGGCTGGTACGGCCGGATCTTCCGGGGCTGCGGCTACTTCGACCCGGACAAGCCGATCCGCCGGTACACGAAGACCGAGCTGCACGACCTGCTGTACCGGGAGCCCACCAGGATCAAGGTCGACGGCATCAACCTGACGTACGCCGGGCTGATCCCGCAGATCCAGAAGTCGTACCTGGCCAAGGACGTCGACACCCTGCAACCGCACATCCGGGCGTTCGTGCAGCGGGCGGTGACCTTCACGACCTGCCCCGACTGCGCCGGCACCCGCCTCGGCCCGGAGGCCCGGTCGTCGAAGATCGGCGGGAAGAACATCGCCGACGTCTGCGCCATGCAGCTCAGCGACCTCGCCGACTGGCTGCGCGGCCTCGCCGAACCCTCGGTGGCCCCGCTGCTGACCGGGCTGCAACGGCTCCTCGACTCGTTCGCGGAGATCGGCCTGGGCTACCTGTCGCTGGACCGCCCGGCGGGCACCCTGTCCGGTGGGGAGGCGCAGCGGACCAAGATGATCCGCCACCTGGGGTCCTCGCTGACCGACGTCACCTACGTCTTCGACGAGCCCACCGTCGGGCTTCACCCGCACGACATCCAGCGGATGAACGGTCTGCTGCTGCGGTTGCGGGACAAGGGCAACACGGTGCTGGTCGTGGAGCACAAGCCGGAGACCATCGCGATCGCCGACCACGTGGTCGACCTCGGCCCGGGTGCCGGCTCGGCCGGTGGCGAGGTGGTCTTCGCCGGCACCGTCGCCGGGCTGCGCGACAGCGGCACCCTGACCGGGCGGCACCTCGACGACCGGGCCGCCGTGAAGCCGGCGGTGCGCACCCCGTCGGGCGTGCTCCCGGTACGCGGCGCGGACACCCACAACCTGCGCGACGTCGACGTCGACATCCCACTGGGCGTGCTGGTGGTGGTCACCGGGGTGGCCGGGTCGGGCAAGAGTTCCCTGATCCACGGCTCGGTGGCGGGGCGTGACGGGGTGGTCGTGGTCGATCAGGCGGCGATCCGGGGGTCGCGGCGCAGCAACCCGGCGACGTACACCGGTCTGCTCGACCCGGTCCGCAAGGCGTTCGCGAAGGCCAACGGGGTGAAACCGGCGCTGTTCAGCGCCAACTCCGAAGGAGCCTGTCCCGGCTGCAACGGCGCCGGGGTCATCTACACCGACCTGGCGATGATGGCCGGGGTCGCCACGGTCTGCGAGGAGTGCGAGGGTCGCCGCTTCCAGGCCGCCGTGCTGGAGTACCGCCTCGGCGGTCGGGACATCAGCGAGGTGCTCGCGATGTCGGTGACCGAGGCGGCGGAGTTCTTCGGTGCGGGCGAGGCACGTATCCCGGCGGCGAGCGCCATCCTCGGCCGGCTCGTCGACGTGGGGCTCGGCTACCTGCGCCTGGGTCAACCGCTCACCACCCTGTCCGGCGGCGAGCGGCAGCGGCTCAAGCTGGCCACCCGGATGGCCGAGGCCGGCGGGGTGTACGTCCTGGACGAGCCGACCTCCGGGCTGCACCTCGCCGACGTGGCGCAGCTGCTCGGCCTGCTCGACCGGCTGGTCGACGGCGGCACCTCGGTCATCGTCGTGGAGCACCACCAGGCGGTGATGGCGCACGCCGACTGGATCATCGACCTCGGTCCCGGCGCGGGCCACGACGGCGGGCGGGTCGTCTTCGAGGGCACCCCCGCCGACCTGGTCGCCGCCCGCTCCACCCTGACCGGCGAACACCTCGCGGCCTACGTCGCCCGCTGACGCCGCCCTGCCCCCGCCGGGACCACCCCCGGCCGGCTCGCCCTGCCCCCGCCGGGACCACCCCCGGCCGGCTCGCCCTGCGCCCGCCGGGCCGCGCGTGACCGGGGCCTGCCGGGCCGGGTCGCGGGGACGGTCCGGCGGGGCGGGCGGGGCGCGGACCCGACGGTGCCGGGGGCGGCGGGGAGCAGCCGCCTCCGGCACCGGGGGCGTCAGAAGCATCGACGGACCTGGTCGACGCCGCGACGCCGGTGCGGCGGGCTACCGTCCCCTGGTGAGGAAGCCCTCCAGGGCGAGGGTCGCCGCGCCGAGGCTGACCGGGTTGCCGGCGACGGGGGAGCGGACGATCTCGGTGGCGGCGAGCGGGCGACGCAGCGCGTGCTGGGCGACGACGGTGCGGACCTCGTCGCGCAGCCGGTCGCCGAGCCGGTCGGCGACCCAGCTGCTGAGCACGACGACCTCCGGATTGATCAGGTTGACCAGGTCGGCGACGGCGACGCCGAGGTAGCGGGCGGTCTCGGCGACCACCTTGGCGGCGGTGGGATCGTCGGCGGCCAGTGCGGCGGCGAGGGCGTCGAGGGTGGCGGTCTGGTCCTCGGGGTGCAGCAGTGGGCTGGTCGGGGCCAGGTCGCGCAGGGTCTGCATGATGCCGGGCGCACCGACGTACGCCTCCACGCAGCCCCGGCTGCCACACCGGCACAGCCTCCCGTCGAGGACCAGGGTGGTGTGCCCCCACTCGCCGGCGCTGTTGCTGCCACCCCGGTAGAGGGTGCCGCCGAAGGCGAGGCCCGCGCCGACGCCGGTGCCCAGGTTGATCACGGCGACGTCGTCGCGGCCCCGGGCGGCCCCGGCCCACAGCTCGGCGAGCACCGCCGCGCGCAGCGGGTTGTCCAGGTGCAGCGGCAGTGCCAGGCCGTCGGCGAGCAGGTCCCGCAGCGGTACGTCGTGCCAGTCCCAGTTCGGTGCGAACACCGACACGCCGCCCTCCCGGTCGACCTGCCCGGGGACGCTGACGCCGACGCCGAGCACCCGGGCGTCGGTGCCGGCCAGGACGGCGTCGACACCGCTGACGATGTGCCGGACCACCTGGTGGGGGCGGCGTTCCAGCGGGTGCAGCGGCTCCTCGGCCCCGGCCAGCCGGGTCAGCGTGGTGTCGAAGAGGTCGACGTGCACGTACGTCTCGGCGACGTCGACACCGACGAGCAGTCCGCCGTGCGGGTCGGCGGTGACCAGGCCACGGGGCCGGCCGCCACCGGAGTCCTCCCGGCCGGCTTCGGTGAGCAGCCCGAGGGTGGTGAGTTCGCCGACCAGGGTGGCGACGGTGCCGAGGCTGAGGCCGGTGTCGGCGGCAAGGCGTTGCCGGCTGGTGGTGCCGGCGGCGACGACCTGCTGCACGACGGTGAGACGGTTGGCGGAGCGGATGTCGCGGGAGGTCCGGGCCATGGCTTATCGCAACACTTACGAAAACCCTTGGCAATAGTGCAGGATGACAGCTGTCGATTCATAGGGAAGAGGTGCGTCGATGGGACGTCTCCGGTACGCCGCTCTGGCGGCGGTGCTCTGCATGCTCGGTGGCCTGCTGGTCGCCGCACCCGCGCGGGCCAACGCCGCCGGGCCGGTCCCGCACTACCTGATGACCGCGTTCACCAACAGCAGCGAATCCAACATGTACGTCTACGACTCGGCCGACGCCACCCGGTTCACCCTCCAGCGGGCCAACGCCTACACCCCGCCGTCCGGGCTGGTCCGCGACCCCAGCGTCATCCGGCACACCGACGGCTACTACTACCTCGTCTACACCACCGGCTGGACGGGCAACACCATCGGCATCGCCCGCAGTAGCGACTACCTGACCTGGACGTTCCAGCGCAACGTCACCATCTCCGTCGCGCCGGCCAACGGCAGCACCTGGGCCCCGGAGTGGTTCGTCGACAGCGACGGCAGCGTGCACATCGTCGTGTCCGTGTCGCAGACCGGCACGGCCGGGCAGTTCCAGCCGTACCGGATCACCGCGACGAACGCGGCGCTGTCGGCGTGGAGCGCCCCGGCGGCACTCGCCGGCATCGGCACCAACCACATCGACAGCTTCATCGTCAAGGTCGGCAACATCTACCACAACTTCATGAAGAACGAGACCACCAAGTACATCGAGCACGCGACCGCCCCCGCGCTGACCGGCCCGTGGAGCTGGGTCGGCACCGGCAACTGGGCCGGTTGGGGCTCCGGCCTGGAAGGCCCCGCCCTGGTCCGGCTGCCCGACAACCGGTGGCGCATCTACTTCGACCAGTACGGCGCCGGCCGCTACTACTCCGCCGACAGCAGCGACCTGTACGGCTTCACCGGCAAGACCGAACTGGCCGGGCTGTCCGGCACGGTGCGCCACTTCACCGTGCTGCGGGAGAGCGTCGGGGACAACTCCGCCCCGCCCACCAGCAACCGCTCGCTGCGCTCGGCGAACTTCCCCGACCGCTACGTCCGCCACCGCGACAACGTCGCCCGCATCGACGTGCTGGGCAGCGGCAGCCCGCTCGCCGACCGGCAGGACGCCACCTTCCAGATCGTCCCCGGGCTGGCCAACGCGTCCTGCTACTCGTTCCGCGCGGTCAACGGCTCCTACCTGCGGCACTGGGACTTCACGATGCGGCTCGCCGGTAACGACGGCAGCGCCGTCTTCGCCGGGGACGCCACCTTCTGCAGCCGCACCGGGCTGGCCGGGGGCGGCAGCTACTCGTTCGAGTCGTGGAACCACCCCGGCCGCTACCTGCGCCACTACGACTACGTGCTGCGGGTCGACCCGTACGCCGCCGGCAGCACCTTCGCCGGGGACGCCTCGTACACCCTCACCACGCCGCTGGCCTGAGCCCTGGCGCCGGGCCGGCCGGTGGGCGCAGCCACGTCCACCGGCCGGCCCCGGCCGTCAGCGGGTGGCCGGTAGGCCGAACGCCGGGAACAGGGTGTCGTCGAGGAACGAGACGAGCTGGGCGATCCGGCCGTCGCGCACCGTCAGCACCGTGATCGACCACGGCAGGTAGGGGCCGGTGTCGCCCGGGCGCAGATAGTTGGCCACCGCCGGTTGCCCGTTGGCCGCCACCGACACGTGTCGCCAGCTGCCACAACTGCCCAACGGCATGGTCCGGGCGAAGTCCAGCACCGCGTCGCGGCCAGCGTACCAGTGCGGCAGCGGTGGCATCGACCAGGTGACGTCCTCGGTGAGCAGGGCGACCAGGGCGTCGGCGTCGCCGTTCTCCAGGGCGGTGGCGTAGCCGGCGGCGACCTCCCGCAGCCGGGCGTCGCCGAGCGTGCGGAGGGTCCGCTGCTGGCTGCGGGCCGGCACCCGCTCGGCGACGACCCGGCGGGCCCGCGCCAACGCCGAGTTGACCGAACCGGCGGAGGTGCCCATCATGGCGGCGATCTCGGCGGCGGTGAAGCCGAGCACGTCGAACAGCAGCAACGCGGCGCGCTGGTTGCCGGGCAGGTGTTGCAGCGCGGCGACGAACGCCAACTCGACGGCCTCCCGCTGCTCGTAGCGGGCGTCGGGGGCGGCCGGGCCGGCGACCAGGGCGGCGTCGGGATACGGGCCGAGCCACCGGACGTGGTCGGCGGCGACGCTGCCCGGCACGGCGTGTTCGCTGGCCGGCCCCAGGTCGACCGGCAACGCCCGTCGGCCCCGCCCGGTGGACAGGTCCAGGCAGGTGCGGGTGGCCACGGTGTAGAGCCAGGTCCGCAGCGAACTGCGCCCCTCGAACCGGGGCAGCGCCCGCCAGGCCCGCAGCAGCGCCTCCTGCAACGCGTCGTCGGCGTCGTGCGGGGAACCGAGCATCCGGTAACAGTGCGCGTGCAGTTCCGGCCGCAGCGGCGCGACGAGCGTGGTGAACGCGGCGTCGTCCCCGCCCCGGGCCCGGGTCAGCGTCGCCTCATGGTCGTCGGCCGTGATGTCGGCGAGAATCATGCTCACGACCGACGATTCTGCCCCACGCCGGGAGTCTGCACCGTGTAAGAGCCGCACGTCACGACCCGGAGGACCCGATCATGAGCAGTCCCACCACCATCCCGGTGACCACCGCCACCCTGGCCGTCCCCGACGGGACCCTGCACTTCGAGGTACGCGGCCAGGGCCCCCTGGTGGCGCTGGTCGCCGCCCCGATGGACGCCCGGGCGTTCGCCCCGCTGGCCGACCTGCTGGCCGCCGACCACACCGTGCTCACCACCGACCCGCGCGGCATCCGCCGCAGTCGGCTGCACGACCCGGAGCAGGACTCCACGCCCGAACTACGCGCCGACGACCTGGCCCGGCTGCTGGCCCACCTCGACGCCGGTCCGGCGACGGTGCTCGGCTCCAGCGGCGGCGCGGTCACCGTGCTGGCGCTCGCCCACGCCCACCCGCAGGCGGCGCACACCGTGATCGCCCACGAACCGCCGCTGCTGCTCCTACTCGACGACCGGGAGGAACTCCTCGCCCGGGAGGACGACATGGTCGCCACCTACCGGCGCGGGGACCGGCTGGGCGCCTGGCGGAAGTTCCTCGCCAACGCCAACATCACCATGCCGGAGGAGATGATCCAGGGCATGTTCGGCCGCGACCCCGACCCGCAGGACGCCGCCGACGAGCGCTACCAGTACCTGCACACGCTGCAAGGCACGACCCGCTACCAGCCGGACGTCGCCGCGCTGCGCGACGGACCCACCCGGGTGCTGGTCGGCCTCGGCGAGGAGTCGGCCGGGGAGCTGTGCGACCGTAGTTCCCGGGCGTTGGCCGCCGCCCTGGGGGTGCCACCCACGATGTTCCCCGGTGGGCACATCGGCTTCACCGACGACCCCGCGGGCTTCGCCGCCCGGCTGCGCGAGGTGATCGCCTCGTGACGGTGGGGCGTCCGTGGGTCGACGGACGGCCGGGGTGACCCGCGTGCCGTAGGACCGGCCGGGGCGGCGGCGACCGATGCACGACAGTCGCGCGGGCGGTGGGCGTCGCGGTCCTAGAGTGCCGCGCATGAAGCTGATCGTGCGACTCGCCGGCGGGTTCGCCGTCCTCCTGGCGGCGTTGGCGGCGGGGCCGGGGGCGGCCTGCGCCGCGCCGGCCGGCGAGGGTCTCGGGCTGGACCTGCGGACCACCGCCCCGCGGTACGCCCCGGGCGAGGCGATCCGGTTGACGCTCACGGTCACCAACGCCACCGGCGCGGCCTGCGGCCTGGCCACCGTGGCCGACGGCACCGTGCAGGTGACCTCGGTCCGCCGCGACGGTCAGGAACTGGTGCCGGCGCTGGGCCGCAGCTTCTACGGCGACGGCATCGGTGCCGCCGCCACCGCCGGCGCGACGACCGTGGAACCCGGTGCGGGCGTGACCGTGCCGCTGGCCGGCACCCGGATGCACGACGGCACCGACGCCGGTGCCGTCGTGCTGCGGTCGGTGGCGGCGACCCCGGACGGCGGCGGGTTGGACGCCCTCTGGCCGGTCGGGGCACCCGGGGTCTACGAGGTGACGGCGAACTGGACGGCGCTGCCGGTGACCGGTCTCGACACCCCGTGCACGGGCGCGACGGTGCTGCGGACCACCAGCTTCACCGTCGGCGACGACCCGGCCGGCCGGTGGTGGTGGCCCTGGCTGCTCGGCGGGGCGGTGCTGCTGCTGGTCGTCGTGGGCGGGCTGGCCGTCCTGCTCCTGCGGCGTGGTCGCCGTCGCCCGGCGCTCGTCGTGGCGCTGCTGCTCGTCGGCGTCGGGACCGTCGTCGGGGGCACCGGTGGGCCGGCCCGGGCCGACTACCAGGTCGACCCGAGCGCCGGGGTGCCGGTCAGCGGCGTCGACTTCCAGGCGGCGGTCGACGGCTGCCTCCAGGGGTTCGCGGCGGCCGGCGGTGACCCGGCGGGCATCCTGCCCCGGCTCAAGGACACCAAGACCCCCCGGGTGCGGATCATCCCCACCCCCGGCGGATCGGGGTCCTTCGAGACTCCCACCAGCAAGGACGGCAAGGGCTCATCCACGGTGACCTGGAACCCGACCTCGGTCGACCCGTACGGCGACGGGATCGCCCGGGACCCGTGCGCGGCGCTCTACCACGAGCTGAACCACTCCGACGACATCTCCCGCGACGCGGTGCCACAGGGCGACTGCGGTGGCACCGGCATCAAGACCGCCGAGGTCAAGGCGACCCTGGCGGAGAACAGGTACCGGGCGGCCAAGGGTCTGCCGGCGCGCACCGAGTACGACGGCAAGACCCTGCCGAAGAGCCTCGACGAGTGCAGGAAGCCCGCGAAGAAGACCCCACCGCCGAAGGGCCCGGTCAAGCTCTGCGAGGACGAGGGCGACTGCGGCGGCACCAACGGCGACCCGCACCTGGTCACCTTCGACCGGCACTACTACGACTTCCAGGCCGTCGGCGAATTCGTGCTGGTCGGCTCCACCTCGGGTGACCCGCTGGCGGTGCAGGTCCGGCAGACGCCGATGGGCGACTCGCGGACGGTGTCGGTCAACACCGCCGTCGCCGTCCGGATCGGCGCCCACCGGGTCGCCCTCACCCTGGTCGACGGCGACACCGAGGTACGCGTCGACGGTGCCGTCCGCGTCCCGCCGCCAGGGGAGACGGCCCTGCCCGGCGGTGGCACGCTCACCCGCCGGGACTCCGACACCGGTGCCGCCGACGGCTACGACCTGGGTTGGCCCGACGGCTCCGCCGCCGCCGTCGACCAGATCGGCCCCTACGGCTACCGGGTGCTGACGAAGCTGGCGGCGAGCCGGGCCGGGAAGGTACGGGGGCTGCTCGGCGACTTCGACGGCGACCCGACCGACGACGTCGCCGCGCCGTCCGGTGCCGCCCTGCCCCAACCCGTGCCGTTCGCGAAGCTCTACCCGTCGTACGCGGACAGTTGGCGGGTCACCCGGGACAGTTCCCTGTTCAGCTACCCCGACGGCCAGGACACCGGGTCGTTCACCGATCGGGGCTTCCCGGAGCGGGCGGTGACCCTCGACGACCTCGACCCGGCCCGGCGGGCCGCCGCCGAGCAGGTGTGCCGGTGGGCCGGGATCACCGACCCCTGGCAACTCGCCGAGTGCGTCTTCGACGTGGCCGTGACCGGCCGTCCCGAGTTCGCGGTCAGCGGCGTCGGCACCCAGCGGATCGCCCCGCCGGCCGACGCGCCGATCGCCGCGACACCGATCGCCACCGGCGCGCTGACCCCGGGCGGCGACCCGCTGACCTTCCGCGGCCGGGCCGGCGACGCCGTGTTCGTCGACGTCAGCGCGCCCGGCCTGGCGGACCGCTGCTCCCCGTACCGGCTGCTCGACCCGACCGGGACGGAGCTGGCCAGCGGCTGCAACATCGACGGACGCGGCCTCGTCGACCGCACCGAACTCACCCGCGACGGCAACTACACGGTGGTGGTCGACGCCGCCGCCGGGGGCACCGGTCGGGCGGCCGTGCGGGTCTACGCGGCCCGGGACGTCACCGGCACCCTGCGACCGGACGGGCCGGCGGTCCCGGTGACGATCGCCGGGCCGGGCGGCCGGGCCCGGTACCGGTTCACCGGCGTCGCCGGCCAGCGGGTCTTCGTCGAAGTGCCGGAGAGCACCCTGCCGGACCAGTGTTCCCCGTTGGAGCTGCACGATCCCGACGGACAGCGGCTCAGCAGCGGCTGTGTCGTCAACGGCACCGGCGACATCGACGGCACGGTGCTGCCCGCCGACGGCACGTACACCGTGCTGGTGGACCCGGTGGACCGCACCGTCGGCGCGGTGGCGCTGCGGCTGTTCGTCGCCGGGGACCGGTTCGACCCGATCGCGCTCGACGGACCGCCGGTCGTCGCCACCGTCGACCGGCCCGGCGCGGTGCTCGGCTACCGGTTCACCGGCACGGCCGGCACGTCGGTGACCGTGACGGCCACCGACGCCACCCTGCCGGACCAGTGCTCGCCGCTGGAACTGCGCGACCCCGACGGGGTGCCGGTGGGCACCGGCTGCGTGGTCAACGGTGCCGGTGGCATCGACGCGACCGTCCTGCCGGCCACCGGTGTCTACACCGTCGTGGTGGACCCGTCCGGGGCGGCCACCGGCACCGTCACCCTCACCCTGCGGCAGTGACCCGGTGCGGGGCGGGCTGCGCAGTGGTGCGGGGTCAGGTGGTGACCCGTGGGCCGGACCGCTCCGGCCCTGGTGGTGACTCGGGCCCGACGGCTCCGGCCAGGTGGTGACCCTCCGGGCTGGACGGCTCCGGTCGGGGGGCTTGAAATCCTATCGCTTTGATAGGAAAATCGGATCCATGCTTCCCGTCCGGCTGTTCCGGCCGTTCACCTCCCGTCGGGTCGTCGACCTGATGCGGGTCGCCGCGCAACGCTGTCCCGGAATGCCCGACGCGGCCTGACCGGCGTGCCGCCGCCCCGTCCGTCGCCGCCGGGGGGAGAACCGGCTGCCGGTCGCCGTCGAGCAGCTCCCAGTCGAGCAGCCGTCAGTCGAGCAGCTCCCGAGCAACTCCCGGACGAGCGGTGCGCGACCCGGCCGACGTGCGACGGCGGGTCGAGGAGACGCCCGAGGGCACCGGCCGTCCGCCGGGCCGCCGTGACCCCGCCGATGCCCGCGTAGGAGGCACCCAGATGACCGAGCCCGACCATCGTCCCCCGCCGGTCGACGCCGACGCCGACGCCCTGCGTGCGCTGCTGCGCCATCAGGCCAGCACCGTCGTGGTGGTCACCGCGCCCGGCACCCCGGCGGGTCGGCTTCACCGCCACCTCGTTCACCTCGGTGTCGCTGGCCCCGCCGATCGTCTCGTTCTGCCTGGACCTCGGCGCGTCGAGCTGGCCCACGGTGGCCCGGACCCGGCACGTGGCGGTGCACCTGCTCGGCCACCACCAGCAGGAACTGGCCCGCACCTTCGCCACCAGCGGCATCGACCGGTTCGCCGCGCCGACCCGGTGGCAGGCTGGGCCGGAGGGTGCGCCGATCCTCGACGACACCCTGGCCTGGCTGTTGTGCCGGGTGGTCGAGCGGGTGACCGTCGGCGACCACGCGATCGTGCTCGCCGAGCCGGAGCTGATCCAGCACGCCGACGTGGGTACGCCACTGCTCTACCACCGGGGCCGCTACGCCGGCCTGGCCGGTGCGCCGGACGGCGTGCCCCGCCGCCCCGCCGCCTGACGGCCGCCACCCGGAGCGGCCTGCCGGGGGTCGCCGCCGGTCGGCGGGAGTGCCGGGTCGGGTGTCGGGTCAGGTCATCGTGCTGAGCAGCCCGACCTCCGGGCTCAGCGCGCCGTCCTGGCCCAGCGACCGGAAGTCGGCCTCGACGGCGGCCCGCTCCAGCCGGCCCGCCCGCACCGCGTGGTAGCGCACGACCGACCAGAGGAAGACGTCGAGGGTGTCGAAGCGGGTGCCGCCCTCGACGACCTCCTCTTCGTGGAACCAGAGGCCGACCTGCCCGGTGGCGAGGACCACGTGCAGGTTGCCGCCACCGTCGGCGCCGATCGAGTAGACGTCGTCGTCGGTGAGCGTCGGCCGGTAGTCGGCGTCGAGGAGTTGGCAGTCGTTGGCGGCGAAGTCGAAGCCGTAGGACCAGTCGTAGATGTCGAGGAACTGGGGCAGCCGCCCGGACCGCACGCGGCGGTCGAACGCCGCCAACGCCGTGGCGGCCGGGGGCGGGAGGCGGTCGAGCAGCGACGTCACCGGGCGGGTCCCGGCGGGAACGGTGACGGGCGGGCGGTCGGCGAACCATCGGGCGAGATCGGCGTCGAGGTCCCGCTCGACGTAGCCGGTCAGATCGTCAGGGGTGAGGGTCACCGGCGGATGCTAACCGCCGCCCCCGACAGGCCCGCCGCGCCGGTCGACGGCGGGTCCGCCGCGCCGGTCGGCGGTCAGCGGGGACCCGACGGCAGGCGTCGGTTTCGTCCACCGCTGCGGCTTTCACCGAGGTCGGGCTATATTGACACAAGTCACTTACTGCTCTGGAGGTGCCCGACGTGAGAGTCCGTTCGATGGTGGCGGCAGCGGTCGCGGCGGGGCTGGCGGCCACCGGCGTCGGCACCGCCACGCTCGCCGGGGCCGCGCCGGCCGACCCGGCCCCGGCCGCCGCGACCCTGGCCGTCGGCGACTTCGACTTCACCCGCCCCCAGGTGGTCGCCACCGGCCTGACGGTGCCCTGGGGGATGGACTTCCTGCCCGACGGCAGCGCCCTGACCGCGCTGCGCAACTCCGGCCAGGTGGTACGGGTCCGACCCGGTCAGGCCCCGGAACAGGTGGCCCAGATCTCCGGCGTGAACGCCAGCGGCGAGGGCGGCCTGCTCGGCCTCGCGGTCTCCCCGGGGTACGCCCAGGACGGCTACGTCTACGTCTACCTCACCACCACCACCGACAACCGGATCGTCCGGTTCCGGCTCAGCGCCCCGCAGAACCAGGAGCCGGTCCTCACCGGACTGGCCCGCTCCACCATCCACAACGGCGGGCGGATCGCCTTCGGCCCGGACGGGATGCTCTACGCCGGGGTCGGTGACGCGGGGCAGACGGCCAACGCGCAGAACCCGCAGAGCCGCAACGGCAAGATCCTCCGGATGCGTCCGGACGGGTCCGCGCCGTCGGACAACCCGACGGCCGGCTCCCTGGTCTACAGCCTCGGGCACCGCAACGTGCAGGGCCTGACCTGGGACGCGCAGGGGCGGCTCTACGCCGCCGAGTTCGGGCAGAACACCTGGGACGAGGTCAACCTCATCGTGGCCGGCGGCAACTACGGCTGGCCCACGGTCGAGGGGCGGGCCAACGACCCACGGTTCCGGGACCCGCTGCTGGTCTGGACGACCGCCGAGGCGTCCCCGAGTGGCGCGGCGGTCGCCGGCAACCGGCTCTTCGTCGCCGCCCTGCGCGGCACCCGGCTGTGGACCGTGCCGCTCACCGGCACCGGCGGGGTCGGCACCCCGGCCGCCGAGCTGACCGGCGCGTACGGTCGCCTGCGTACCGTGGAGTACGGGCCGGACGGCTGGCTCTGGGTCACCACCAGCAACCGGGACGGGCGTGGCACCCCGGCGTCGACCGACGACCGCATCCTGCGCTTCCCGCCGAAGGACACCACCCCGCCCCCCACCAGCCAGCCACCCACCACCCCACCCCCGACGACGCCTCCGCCGACCACACCCCCGCCCACCACGCCGCCGCCGACCACGCCCCCGCCCACCACGCCGCCGGGCACCCCGCCGCCCGTCTCCTGCCGGGTCGTCTGGCAGCCCAACCAGTGGAACGGCGGGTTCACCGCCGAGGTGTCGATCACCAACCTGGGATTCCCGGTCACCAGTTGGACGTTGACCTGGTCCTTCGCGGCCGACCAGCGGATCACCAACGCCTGGAACGCGCAGGTCACCCAGTCCGGGTCCGCGGTCACCGCGCGTAACGCCGCCTGGAACGGCACCGTGCCGCAGAGCGGCACGGTCAGCTTCGGCGTCCAGGGCACCTCCGGCGCGAGCAACCCACGCCCGGCCGCGTTCCAGTTCAACGGGGGAGTCTGCCTGGTCCAGTGAGCCACGACGGGGCCGGTCCGGGGCACCCCCGGGCCGGCCGCCGTCCGCCGTGCCAGCCGGCCCGTCCGGGTGACACGGTCGCGTCGTCGCCGACACCCCGGCGTCGGTCGAACCGGGGCAATGTGCCGGATTCGCCGACGCCGGCCGTCGTTCCGGTGGAGCCTGCGAGGGACGCTATCGCGCACGGTGCGGCGGAACGGGGTGGTCTTGAACCGAAGGTTCGTCGGGCTGCTGCTGGTGACCAGCCTGGTGCCGATGATCGAGGCCACCGTGCTGGTCGCCCTCGGATTCCGGGCCGCCCAGGGCATCCCCCCGCAGCTCACCGCCCTGTGGCCGTACGACACCTACCACGACCTGCGGTGGCTCTACGTCTACCACCGGTCGTGGTGGGAGTTCGCGCTCTGGCTGACCTACGTGCTGGTCGCCCGGGGCCTGTTCACCACCGGCCTGGTGCTGCTGGCCTGGCCGGCCGGGGTGCCCCGGCCGGCACTGGGCTGGCTGCTGCGCCGCAACGTCGTGCTCGGCGTGCTGGTCGGCGGGTTCGTCGCGCCCTGGGCGGCGATCTCGGTGGCGGCGTCGGTGGTCGCCCTGTCCTGGGTGCTGCTGGCGTCGCTGCTGCCGATGTTCCTGCTCGCGCCGTTCCTGCAACGGGTGGCCGTGGTGGAGCACTGGTGGCGTGGACTGCCGTCGATCTCGCTGGTCGGCTGGTCACTGCTGAACTTCGTGGTACTCACCGTGGCCGGCGCGCTGTGCTGGGTGGTGCCCGGCTGGTGGACGGTGCCCGTGGCCGGGGTGGCGGGGGCGCTCAACGGGGTGCTGTGGAACCGGACCGTACGGGCGGCGCTGCTGCCCTCACGGGTGCGTTGGGCCCGGGTGCCGGTGACCCCGCTGGCGGCGCTACTGGCCGTCGCCGTGCCGCTGGTCATCCCGCCGGTGACCGAGCTGGTCCCGGGAAACGAGCAGTGGATCAGGACGGCGGTGCTGGAACGACCGCTGCCCGCCGCAGTCACCCACGCGGTGATCGTGCTCACCGGCTACGGCTCGGACTACGGCGGTGAGCAGCCGTCCGACCCCCGGGTGCAGCGCTTCTCCTACCGGGGGCTCGACCCCGACGGGAAGCCGCTCGCGTACCGGTCGGCGGACACCACCCGGTCGATGGCGGACAGCGTGGCGCTGCTCACCCGGCAGGTGGAGCTGCTGCACCGGCGCACCGGACGGCGGGTGGCGCTGATCGGGGAGAGCGAGGGGGCGATGGTGGCCCGCACCTATCTCGCCCGGCGACACGACACGACGGTCGACATCCTCGTCATGTTCAGCCCGTTGATCTACGCCGGCCGGGCCTACTACCCGCCCCCGCACCACGACGAGGGCTGGGGGGTGGTCACCGGCTGGCAACTGCGGGCCATCTTCGGGCTCGCCGACGTCGGCGGCGGCCCCGACGAGCCGTTCATCCGGTCGTTGCTCGACGACGCGCCGTTCTACCGCAACCAGTTGATGTGTCCCGTGCCAGGGGTCCGGATGGTCGCCTTCCTGCCCACCGCGACGGCCACCGAGGCGCCACCGGGGGAGTACAGCCGGATTCCGGTCTACCAGATCCCCGGCGTGCACGGTGGCCTGCTGGACCGCAGGCTGCTCCAGGACCGGTTGATCGACTTCCTGACCGGCAAGCCGATCGCCCACACCCGGGCCGAGTACCCGCTGATGCAGAGCTTCGCCGCCGCCTGGCAGGCGCCGCCGCTGCCGATCGCGGCGAACCCGGCCTGGGCGGGCAACCGGCAACCCGACCCGGCGTTCACCGGGAAGGTGTGCCTGCCGGCCCGCTGAGCGCCAGGCCGCCACCGTCACCCCGCGAGCAGTTGGACGACCACCAGCACGGCGACCAGGTCCGGGCCGCGCAGCACCTGCCGGACCAGGTCCACGGGCACCATCGCGAACGGCGTGTTGACCACCGCACCGCCGTACCGCATGGGTGGGCGGGTGCCGGCCCAGAAGGCCGCCGCCACGACCCCGAGCAGCAGCACCGCGTCGAGCGGGACGGGCACCGGCCGCAGGGCGGGCAGGGTGGCCAGATACCAGAGGGTGGCGCCGACGCCCGGCACGACGAGATGCGTCAGCCGCAACAGGGCGTCGTTGCCGCCGAGGGACCGTCGCAGGCCCGGTGCGCGGCTGATCGCGCGGAGCCCGCCGGTGAGCCCGCCCGTCGCCAGGTACGCCAGCACCAGGTGCGCGGGACCCGCGATCGACGGCAGCGCCACCGCGACGGCGTACATGGTCAGCAGCGCCCCGACCCAGCCGACGAGGGCACCCCGGCGGCGCGACAACCGGCGTACCTCCGCCTGGAGCAGCACCCGCAACCGACCACCGGCACGGAAGGGCCGCCCGCGCACCAGGCCGATCCCGCGCCACCGGCGGCTCTCCACCAGCGCGGCGAGCAGCGACGGATCCAGCAGCACGGCGGCGGTGGTGGCGGCGTTGGCGAACTGCGCGCCCGTGGTCAGCGCCGCCCGGTCCACCCCGGGCAGCCGCCGGTGCGCACGGACGGTGGACGCCACCGCGACCGGCAGCAGCACCAGGCCGACGCCGGCGGTGAGCGACACCGGCGGCAGCGGGAGGGACCACCCGGCGGCGTGCCCGAGCACCACCAGCACCGCGATCGTCGCCCCGGCGGCGGACAGACCGACGCCGAGCCGTCCCGCCCAGCGGGGTGTGGGGCGGACGCTCTGGGCGACGACGGCCCACCCGGTCGCGGTGGCCCCGCAGGTGAGGCCGGCCAACGCCGCCCAGCCCAGGTCGACGGGGCGGTCGAGGCCACCGGCGTACGCGGCTGCCACCGCCAGCAGCCCGACACCGATGGTGCCGCCGCCGACCAGGCCACCGAACCGGGGGAGCAGCCACGCCCGGCGGTCCACCGGTGAGCTGACCAGCCAGGTCTGCGCGGCCGGGGTGACCAGCAGCGGCCCGGTCAGCCGCAGGCCCCACCAGGCGAGCCCGGCCCCCGCCGTCACGGCGGCGACGGCGATCCAGTACCTGTCGCCCGGGTCGGTCCGGGTCACCTGCGGGGCCGCCAGGTGGTCGCGGATCGCGGCGACCGCGAACCAGCCGTACAGGGCGACGAACAGGACCACGACGTAGGCGTCGGTGAGCACCTCGCCGAGCGAGCCGGGATGGTGGCGACGGCGGGCCCGTCGCAGCCCGGTCCGCAGCTGCCGGGGCGTGGGCCCGACCACCGGTGGTGGGGAGGTCCTGGTCGACGTCACCTCAGCCGCCGATCTCGATCCGCCGGTCGGCGACCGCGTCGATCAGTTCGGTGTCGTGCGACGCCATCAGCACCGCCGTGCCGGCTGCCTTCTCCCGCAGCAGCCGCTGGGCCAGCCAGGCCCGGCCCCGGACGTCGAGGCGCTGCTCCGGTTCGTCCAGGACGAGCAACCGGCGCGGGCGCACGAAGCAGGAGGCGAGGGCGAGGCGGCGGCGCTGGCCGCTGGACAGGGTCGCCGGAAGCTGGTCGCGGGCCGGTTCGAGACCCAGCTCGGTGAGTACCTCCTCGACCGGGTCGGCGGTGCCGCCGTGGGCGTAGGCGAGCAGTTCGAGGTGTTCGACGACGGACAGGTCGGGAAAGAAGTCGATGTCGTCGAGGGCGGCGGCGACCGCCGCGCGGACCCGGGGGTCGGTCTCGTCGCAGCGTCGGCCGTCGAGCAGGACCTCGCCCTCGTCGGGGCGGTCCGCCCCGACGACGCAGCGCAGCAGGGTGGTCTTGCCGGAGCCGTTGGGCCCGACGACGACGGCGACCTGCCCCGCGTCGAGCTGGAAGCGCACGTCGTCGAGGACGACCAGCGCGCCGAACCGGCGGGTCAGCCCGCGTACGGCAAGTGTGCTCACAACCAGCCACTGTCGCACGCGGGCCGGTGTGGCCGTCGACCCGGTCCCGCCGCAGCGGTCAGCCCTTGACTGCGCCGATCAGCACACCCTTGATGAAGTGCCGCTGGATGAACGGGTAGACCGCGACGATCGGGGCGACGGTGAGCACGACCACCGCCATCTTGATCGCCTCGGTCGGTGGCATGGACACCCCGGTGCTGCCGCCGGAGGTGTGCGGGGCCTGGCCGGCCAGCAGGTAGCTCTGCAACACCCGCTGGATCGGGTACATGTCGTTGCGGTCGATGAACAGCAGCGCGTCGAACCAGACGTTCCAGTAGCTCACCGCGTAGAACAGCCCCACCACGGCGATGACCGCCCGGGACAGCGGCAGCACGATCCGCACCAGGGTACGGAAGTGGCTCGCCCCGTCGACCCGGGCGCTGTCCAGCAGTTCCTGCGGGATGCCCTGGAAGAAGCCGCGCACCACCACCAGGTTGAACACGCTGATCGCCGGCGGCAGGATCAGCGCCCAGATGGTGTCCTTGAGGCCCAGCCCGGTCACCACCAGGTATTTCGGCACCAACGGCGGGTACACCAGGAACGGGACCAGGAAGTAGATCAGCAGCCAGCGGTAGCCCACCGAACGCGGCTGGGACAACCCGTACGCGGCCAGCACGGTCACGGTCAACGCCAGCGCGCTGCCGATGACGGTGACCAGCGTGCTGATCCACAGCGCCCGGGTGACCGCCCCACCGGCGAAGATCGTCTCGTAGGCCGCGGTGTCGATGCCCCGGGGGATGACGACGATGCCGCCGGCCTCGGCGAGGGTCTCCCGGGAGGACAGGCTGGTCACCAGGATCACCCAGAGCGGGAAGAGCACGCTGAGCACGAGCAGACCCAGGAAGGCGGCCTTGAACCCCTGGCCGATCCGGGTCGGTGGCTCCTCCCAGACGGGCCGGCGGTCGCGCCCGGTGCGGGCCCGCAGTGCGACGGTCTCGGTCATTTCGAGTAGATCCCCCGTTCGCCGAGCAGGTGGGCGACCCGGTTGGCGGCCAGGATCAGGCCCAGCCCGATCGCCGCCTTGAACAGGCCGGCCGCCGCGCCGTAGCCGTAGTTCCCGGTGGCGATGGAGAAGTGGTAGACGAAGGTGTCGAGCACCTCGGCGGCCTGCCGGCCCACCGCGTCGCGTTGCAGCAGGAACTGTTCGAAGCCGACCGAGAGCGCGTCGCCCAGCCGCAGGATGAGCAGCAGCACGATCACCGGGCGCAGGCCGGGCAGGGTGATGTGCCACAGCCGCCGCCACCGGCCGGCCCCGTCGGCCGCCGCCGCCTCGTAGAGGCTGGTGTCGATGGTGGACAGTGCGGCGAGGAAGACGATGGTCCCCCAGCCGACGTCCTTCCAGACCGCCTCGGCGGTGACCAGGATGATGAAGGTGTCCGGGTTGGTCATCACGTTCCACGGCTGCATCCCGGCGTCGCGCATGGTCTGCGCCAGCAGGCCGGCGCCGCCGAGCATGGCGACGAAGAAGCTGACCACCAGCACCCAGCTGAAGAAGTGCGGCAGATAGACGACGGTCTGCACGAAGCCGCGCCACCGGCTGGAGAGCAGGTTGTGCAGCATGATCGCCAGGAAGATCGGCACGGGAAAGAAGAAGACCAGCTGGAAGGCGGTGATCGCCAGGGTGTTGCGGAGCGCCTCCCAGAAGGCCGAGTCCTCGAAGAGCAGCTGGAACTGCCCGAAGCCGATCCAGTTGCTGCGCGCGAACGCCTGCAACGGGTTGTCCCCGAGGTAGGGGTTGTAGTCCTGGAAGGCGATGACGTTGCCGAGGATCGGCAGGTAGCTGAAGACGAGCAGGACGAGGAAGCCGGGCGTCACCATGGCCAGCAGTTGCCAGTCCCGGGCCAGCCGGGTACGCAGCGGTACCTGCGGACGACGGGCGGGGCGGCGGCGTCCCGCCCGGGTGGGCCCGTCGGGCCGGGTCCGGTCGGACCCGGCCGCGACGGTGGTGTCGCGAGTGGTCATCGCCCGGCCTTGGGCAGCGACTTGGCGAGCAGTTCCCGCGCTTCCTCGCCCCCGTTGGCCTTCCACTCCTGCACGATGGCGTCGATGTCGGAGAGCGGCCGGCGACCCCGCAGCATGTCGGTGATCTTGTCCTCGGTGGGCACCTGATTGGCCTTGTACGCGGCCGGCATCTCCAGCTTCACCCCGTCCCAGGGGTCCTTCTCCAGGTACTTGACCATGTCGTTGGAGTAGGTCAGGAGGTCCGGCACGTAGTTCGGGGTCTCCGGGTACGGGCCGATGGTCGGGTTGCGACCGCTGATGAAGAAGTACTGGTTGGCGATCTCCTTGAACGCCAGGTCGGTCTTGACCGGCCCGTTCGGCGTGCTGGTGTGGTGCTTGCCCGCCACCCCGTAGTCGCGCAGTTGCGCCTCCTGCGAGCCCAGCGGCGCGGAGCACCAGTTCATGATCCGCAGCAGCTCCTCGACGCGCTCCTTGCCGAGACCCTTTTTGACGAAGGTGAAGGAGATCGGCTCGTCGTCGCCCCAGACCAGCGGGTCGCCGCCGGTGGCCGAGAAGACCGGCACCGGCTGGATGTTCAGCTTGGGGTTGACCTTCTGGTGCTCGGCCTGGGCGCCCTGCCAGAAGCCCACACCGTTGCGGGTGAAGACGATCGCGCCGTTCTTGGCGAACAGCTGGACGTTGTCCGCGCCCTTGCTGGCGACGATCTCGGGGTGGACCAGACCGTCCTTGTAGATCTTGGCCATCACCTCCACGGCCTGCCGGTACTCCGGGGTCTCGTACTTGAACTCCGGGGTGCCGTCGGCCTTCAGCCGCCAGCCCTGCTTGGCGGCGGGCACCTTGTGGTACATCTGGATCATCTCGAAGACGTTGTCGAACGCCCACACCTTCTTGGCCGGGTCGGTGACCTGCTTGGCCACGGCGAGCAGGTCGTCGAGCGACGCCGGCACGGCCAGCCCTCGGGCGTCGAGCAGGTCCTTGCGGGTGAACAACGCCCAGGGGAACGGCCCGTCGGTGGGGTTGGGCACGGCGGCCAGTCGCTCGTTCCACAGCGAGTTGCGCCAGGCCCCGGTCGGGAACGAGGCCAACATCGGGTACGCGTTGGCCGCATCACCCTTGAGGTAGTCGGTGAGGTCCTCGAAGAGCACCTTGATCGCCTCGGAGAAGCGCGGGATCTTCTGCACCTCCCAGCCGGGCACACAGAGCAGCTCCGGGACGTCCCGCGCGCCGAGCATCGCGTTGAGCTTGTCGGCGTAGGTGTTGCCGTCCTGGATGGTGAAGTTGACCGGGGTGCCCAGCTTCGCGTTCACCGCCTGTAGGTAGGCACTCTGCGCCGCACCGGGCGGGGCCGGACCCCAGGCGGGGGTCATCGCGGTGATCTCCTTGCCGCTGGTGCCGGGCCGCTCGGTGATCGCGTCGACCAGCGAGGTCGGGTACTTCGTGTAGCCGTCGGGCACCGGGCGGGTGCCGATGATGTCGGGCTTGATGCTCTGGGCCAGGTCTTTGTGCGTCGGCAGCAGATCGGCGTAGGCGTCCAGGTTCTGCGCGGCGCCGGAGCCGGCCGGCTTCTCGGAGCACCCGGCGAGCAGGGGTCCGCCGCCGGCGACGGCGGCCGTGCCGAGGCCGACCAGGCCGAGGAAGTGTCGGCGCGAGGCAGTCGAGCCGGGTTGCTGGGGTGTCATCGGTCCCCCTTCGAGAAGGGCTGGGTAGCGGGTTCGCAGGTCGGGGTGGAGCAGGTGGAGGTGAAGCTAGTTGGTCTGGATGTTAAACAAACTAATGGACGGCGGGAGATTCCGACAAGAGGCATCGACACCCGCCGTGCCGACCGGCGACCGGCCGCCCGGGCCCGGCGACCGTCGCGCCGGACCGCCCCGGGCACGCCGTGCGGACCCCGTACCCGCTGCGTAGGCTGCCCGGATGAGCGCACCGTCCCGGATCCTGGTCTACGGGGTGTACGGCGCGGGCAAGTCCACCCTCGCGGCGGCGCTGGCCGACCGGTTGCGGTTGCCGTGGCACCCGGTCGACGACCTGCTGTGGCAACCCGGCTGGGTCGAGGTGCCGGTCGCCGAGCAGCGCAACCGCATCACGCAGGTCTGCCGGGGCGACCGGTGGATCCTCGACGGGGCCTACCACGGGTGGCGGGACGTGCCGCTGGCCCGCGCCGACCTGGTCGTCGCCCTGGACTACCCCCGCTGGCGTTCGTTCGGCCGGCTGCTGCGTCGTACCCTGCGCCGGCTGGTGACGGGGGAGGAGATCTGCAACGGCAACCGCGAGTCACTGCGCAGCGTGCTGTCCCGGGACTCGATCCTGGTATGGCACGTCAGCGCCTTCGGCCGGGCGCGGCGACGGATGCGCGCCTGGCAGGCCGACCCCTCGGGACCACCGGTGCTGCTGTTCCGCTCCCCGACCGAGCTGGACCGCTGGCTGGCCACACTGCCCCGACGGTGAGCGGCCGGGACAGGTGAGCGGCCGGGACGCCGCCGCGCCCCGGACCGTCCTCACTTGGGCGCGGGCCCGTTGTCCACGAACCGGAACACCGTGTCCAGGGGAGCGTCGCCGAGCTCCTCCAGGATCAGCCCGCGCTGGTTGGAGTACCGGAGGTACGCGGAGCTGTTGCTGAGGGCGTAGGTCCGCTGGCCGCCGCCCGAGCTGTGCACCACGATCGAGAACAGCTGCCTCGGTTCGTCCGGCGAGCAGGCGGCCGCCACGACGGTGAGCGGCTCCGACCCCGCCGACCGGACCTGCCAGCAGTCCCGGTCACCCTCGGCGTTCGGTTCGGCGGTACGGACCAGATAGGTGCCGGACCCCTGGGGCACGAACACGAACAGGCTGCGCCCCTCGTCGCCGTCGACCTCGCCGAGACTGCCGTCGTCGAGCAGGGACACCACGGACTCCATCGCGGCGGACCGCAGGACGACGTAGCGGCGCTGTCCGAGCCGTAGCGGGTCGGTGGACGCCGAACTCTTCGACCCGCTGGGGGTGGCGCTGGGTGTGCCCCTGGGGGTGGCCCGGGGCGACCCGGACGTCGGATCCCCGGTGGTCGAGGTGTCCGGGGTCGGCCCGGTGGACGGGGTGGCCCCCGGCGTCGGGCCCGACGTCGTACCGCTCGGGCCAGCGGGCAGAGTGGTGCGCCCAGTGCCGGCGAGGTGGACCACGGTGGCACCGGCACCCACCGCCCCCAGCAGGGCGATGCCCAGCGCGGCGGTCGCGATGTGCCGACGCCGACGCCGGCTGTCACCGCGCCGACGGACCTCGGCGACGGTGGCGAGCCGACCGGTCTGTCCGGCCTGTCGGGCCAACCCGCGCAGGGCCTCGTCGAGCATGTCGTCAGGCCCCATGGCTCCTCCCGGCCGTCGTCTGATGTCCGTCATCGCTCAGGTACCTGGCCAGGGCCTGACGGCCCCGGGCCAACCGGGTCTTGACGGTGTTCGGATTCGCCCGGGTCTCCGCGGCGATCTCGGCCACGCTGAGGCCGACCAGATGATGCAGCACGATGGCCCGGCGCTGCTCGGAGGGGATGTGCCGTAACGCGTCGACCAACACCACGTGGTCGACGGAGACCGGTTCCACCTGCTGCCCGGTCGCCTCCCGCCGGTGCGCCGTGACCCGGTTCACCGCCTTGCGCCACGCGCTCACCGCCACCCGGTAGGCGACCTTGCGTACCCACGCCTCCGGGCTGTCGCACTCCCGCACCGTCGCCCACCGGCTCCAGGCCCGGGCGTACGCCTCGGCCACCGCGTCCTCGGCCTCGGTACGGCTGCCGAGCATCGCGTACACCTGCCCCAGCACCCGTTGCGCCGACGAGGCGTAGAAGGCGTCGAACTCCTCGGCGTCACGCATCGATCACGCTCTCCACCCGGCCGGTCGCATCCGATCCCGCCACGCCCAGGACCCACCCTGCCCAGGTCGGATCGGACGGGGCGGCGCACCCGTCCGATCCGACCGGTCTGCCGTCAGCGGGCGGCGGGCGCCGGTCCGTTGTCGTTGAACCGGAAGCTGCTCGTCGGCGGGGCGTCACCCAGCTCCTCGAGGATGAGGCCGGAGCGTGCGGAGTCCCGCAGGAACGCCCCGGCGTTGCTGATCAGGTAGGACGGCGTGGTGCCGGTCGCGGCGAAGATCTCGAACTGCTGGCGGGGATCATCGGCGTTGCACGTGGCGGCCCGAACCTCCAACGGTTTGCTGTTGCCGGGATTATGCACCCGCCAGCAGAGCGGGCCGGCACTGGCCCGGGAGTACGACTTGACGAGGTACTTCTGCCCACCCAGCGGGGTCGGCACGAACAGCTGCCGGCCCTGGTCGTCGTCGACCTCGGCCAGCCGCCCGGAGTCGGTCAGCGACAGGCCGCTCTCGAACGCGCCGACCCGGACGATCGTGTACTGCCGGGTGCCGGTGAACCCGCGTGGGGCCCTGGTCGCCGTCGGCAGCGTGGCCGACAATCCCACCGGTACGCTGTCCGCCACGGCCGTGGTGTCCCGTTGCGCCGGGCCCGCCTGCCCACCGTCGGCCCCGGGCCGGGTGTCCACCGCACAGGCCGCCAGCGCCCCGGTCAGCGCCAGCAACCCGGCACCCGCGAGCCATCGTTTCATCACCATTGTCCGCTCCTCCACCTGTGGACGTGGTCGGCAGGTCCGTCGTCGCACCGGCCCGGTGTCGGCGTCCCGCCCGACTCACCCTTCAGGACGCTCCACACCGTCGCCCGGTTTCAGTCCCACCCCACGATCTTCTCCGGCACCACCGGCTCTTCCGACACCACCGGTGACGGATCCGTGACGTCGGGCCCACCCGTCCGGTCGGTCGGCCGGGCGGGTCGCGGGTACCGTCGTCGGGTGCCCGAGCTGATCGCACCCGCCGTCCAGCTGTACGACGCCTGGCGGGAAGCGCACGCGGAGTGGGGGCCGGGGTGGCACGAGGACGGCTTCGGTGCGGCGGTGTCTTCGAGGGCGTCGGGGACACCCGGCTCGGTCCCACCCGCCGACTACCGTTTCACGCTGCGTGGGTAGGACGGGCAGCCCACGGAGCGACACGCGGTGCGGGTGGCCCATGGGCGGGTGCGCGGCCGACGGGTTTGGGATGCTGTGCCGGTCCGACAAGCGACATCTTCCGACTCGAAGGGACCTTTCCGATGGCAAAGGTCATCTCCACACTCTTCATCTCGGCCGACGGCGTGGCCGAGATCGACCCCGACTGGCACTTCCCGTACTTCGACGACAACATGGGCCGGGCCGTCAACGAGGACTACGACGCCGCCGACGTGCTCCTCCTCGGCCGGGAGACCTACGACAGCTTCGCCGGGGCGTGGCCCGACCGGGAGACGGCGGGCGGCGACGACGCGCCGTTCGCCAAGCAGCTCGGCGACCTGCGCAAGGTGGTCGTCTCCCGGCAGCCCCGGGAGTTCCCCTGGCGCAACTCCGAGCTGCTCGACGGCGATCTCGTCGATGCCGTCGCCGCGCTCAGGAACGACACCGGCATCGGTGGCGTCCTCATCCCCGGGTCGATCTCCGTGGTGCAGCAGCTGCTCGCCGCCGGACTGGTCGACGAGCTGCGGCTGCTGGTGCACCCGGTGGCGGCGCGGAAGGGCCGCAAACTGTTCGACGACGGGGACGCGCCGTACCACCTGCGGGTGGCCACGGCGGAGGTGTTCCCGACCGGGGTGATCCGGGTGGTCTACGCGCCGGTCGAGTCGCCCGCCACGGTCGGCTACGACGGGGCCAAGGAGCAACTGTCGGCGGGAGAATAGCCGCCCGGCCCGCGCGGGCCGTCCCGTCGTCGCGCCACCGGCGTCGCGGGGGTGTCCGGCCGGCGGTCCGCGGCGGCGACCCGGCCGGCGTACCGGCTAGCGGGTTGAGCCGGGCGTGCGCCGATCCAGCTCGGCGGCGGTGACGGCCCCCCGGGCCCGCAACCAGACGACCAGCTCGGTGGCACCGCGCCGGACGGCCGCGTCCAGGGCGGTGCGGTGCTCCCACGGTGCCACCCAGTTGAGCTGGGCGCCCCGCTCCCACAGGTACCCGGCGCAGGACTGCCGGCCGCCGTGGCAGGCACCCCAGAACGCCACGTCGATCTCGTCCGCCGACGGCGGCACGACGTCGGTGCAGGCCCGCTCCACGCGGTCGAGCAGGCCGAGCGTGGCCGCGTCGGTGAGGGTGGTGCGGGCCCCCCGGACGACGAGCCGGTACGCCGCCCGCCACTGGGCGAAGGCCCGCGCGTCGGCGAGCGGCGTACCGCCGGCGATCACGCCCCCGGCAGCCTCGATGTCGGCACCCGCGTCCAGCAGCGCGTCGATGACGTCCACGTCGTTGCAGCTGGCCGCCCAGTGCAGCGGGGTCTCCCGGTGCGGTCCGACGAACCGGGCGTCGACGTCGCCGCCGGCGGCGACCAGGGCGGCCACGGTGGCCGCTCCGTGCGGAAACCGGCCCGGCCAGTCGGTGACGACGTGCAGCAACGTGCGGGACATCGCACTCGCACCGGGGGCCCCGCCGACGTGGTCGACCAGGCGCGCGGTGGCCAGCCCCGGGTGTGCGGTGAGCAGCCGCCGCAGCGTGGTCAGGTCGCCGCTGCGGATCGCCCCGGTCACCGTGGCCGCCAGCGGGTTGTCGACCGCGAGCAGCAGGAGGTCACCCGTCACCTTGGCGACCCTACCCGCCGTCGGGGGAGCACCCGGTCCAACGGTCGGGGGACGTGGTCCAGATCGAGGGCGTGCACCAGTGCGGCGGCGTACCTCGCCTTACGGCCGCTGGTGGTGCCCAGGAACCGGCGTAGCTGCCGCTGCACGGACCGACCGCGCTGGGCGGGCTGGTTCTGGAAGACCCGGAATCTGGGCAGGTCACCCTCGGTGTCGAGGACGTCCTCGACACCGGAGGGACCCAGCGCGCGGATCAGCTCGTCCTCCAGATCGGCGACGCAGACCGGGAAGCCGAGAGCCTCCATCGTGGTCCGGCTCAGGTCGACGCCGAGGCCGACCTGCTCCAGAGCGCGCCGGAACCACCCCTCCTCGGCCTCGTCGCAGAGACCCCGGACGGCCAGGCCGAGACCCGGCGGGCCGAGCAGCCGCAGGAACCGGCCGGCGCTCATCGCGCCCCCCATCGGCAGCACATAGACGCCCTCGTCGGTCAGGTCGCGGTCACGCCGCACGGCCAACGCCTCGACCGCGCTCCGGTCGCTGACCCCCTCGACGAGCACGACCGTGGCCACCCCGGCACCGGCCAGGCGGCGGGCGATCACCGCGGCCCCCGCCGCGTCCGCGCCGCCGGCCGCCCAGGCGCGGACGGCGGCGCGGAAACGGTCGGGCTCTCGCACGGGTGGCAGTCTCGCAACCACCGGCCGGGGCCGCCACCGGGATTCGGCGGCGGTCGGCGGCCCGGCGGCACACCTCGACCGGGCGGTGGACCGGGCACCGGAAAGCGGCCGGGCCGTGGCGGGCGGAGCAGTGGGGGGCGTAGCCCTCGGCCGCGTGGTTCCCGGAACGTGTCCGGGCGACCGGCGACCTGCTGATCACCCGGTCGGCCTGCGCTCCGAACCCGGTCCGACCCGCGGCGCGGTGAACTGGAGCCGCCACCGGGAGCCGTGCCGGCTGAGCCGCACCACCGCCAGCGGGGCGACGTCCAGGCTGGGCAACACGGCCATCGGAAGCTGCAACGCGTGCACGATCGCCACCCGGACCACCATCGGATGGGTCACCGCGGCGATCCGGACACCCGGGGCGAGCTGACCGTCGAGCCAGCCCCCGACCCGGTCGCGCAGTGCGGCGAGGGACTCCCCGCCGTGCGGTGCCACCTCGGGGCTCTCCCACCACTGCCGTAACGCCTCGGGCTCCCGCGCCCCCACGTCCGCCAGGCTCCGCCCGGCCCAGGCGGCGTAGTCGCAGTCCGCCAACGCGGCCTCGACCGTGGGACGCAGCCCGAGGGCGTACGCGGTCTGCGCCGCTGCCGCCGCCGGGCTGGTCAGGCAGAGGTCCACCCGGCCCAGGGGAGTGCGCCGGTCAGGGCCGACGAGGGCGAGAGCGGCCTGCCGGCCGCCCTCGTCCAGGTCGTCGTCACCCGCGCCGAACACCCCGCGCCGCAGGGCGCCGGTGTGCGCGTGGGCGACCAGCCGCAGGCTGGTCGCGCTCACGGGTGAGCCGGTGTGCCCTGACCGATCGCCGGCTCACCGGGGCGGTCGCCTGCGTGCCGCTCGCTTCTCGGCCGTCCGCCGCCCCGACTCATCAGGGCGCTGAACAACAGGCCGATCGCGGTCCAGAGCACCACCTGGGTGCCGAGCGAGGCCAACCGGAAGTTCCACAGCAGGGTCGCCGGGAAGTCGTCCGGAACCTCCTGGAACGACGGCAGGACCACATAGCCGACGACGGCGACCAGGAGGAATCCGCCGACGCCCGCCCCGAACCGTTGCCAGACCGGCGCGTCGGCGCGCACCGACCGGTAGCCGAGGGTGCCCGCCCAGACCGCCACCAGGCCGAGGACCACCAGCGCCAGATAGGCGACGGTGCGCTGGTCGATGGTGTCGGGATCACCGACCGCCGGTGGATTGGCCGGGTACTTCCCGAACGGCACGAGCACCGCGCCGACCAGGGTGCCACCGGCGAGCAGCAGCACCGACCGGCCGTCGTCCGTGCTGCGCAGGCGACGGCGCAGCAGCACGTACGCCGTCGCCAACAGGCCGCCCATCGCGGTCCCGAACAGCCCGGTGGCCAGGAACAGGCCGGCCCGCTGCCCGCCCCGACCGACCAGGTCGTCCGCGTGGTGGTCGTCGGCCACCGGCCCGGTGTGGGTGGCCGACTCCTCGATCGCGATGGCCGCCTCGATGCGCGGCTCACCGACGAGATAGCCGAACGCCCCCGCGAGCAGGCCGGCGACGAGACCGGCGAGCAGACCGCGGAGCAGGACGGTGGCGAACGTGGGTGGACTGTGGGGTGTGGTCAGTGGCACGGGACACCGAGCAGGTGCCGCCCGTCGTGCATGAGTTCGTGCAGGTACATGCCGCTGCGCGAGATCGCGCCCTGATCGAAGGCGACCAGGTAGGTGAGCAGGAGGAGTACGCCGACGACGACCAGGGCCGTCCCCCACACGCGGGCCGACCCGACGGGCTGCACCAGCGACTGGGTGGGAGTGGAACTCGACATGGGACACGAACCTTCCCGGGGATGACGCGTCCCCATCGCAAGGCTGCGGACGACCGAGCGTCCTGGCTCGTGGCACCGTCGTCGACGGAACCGCTCACAGTGGCGCGACCGCGCCGGAATCTCACCGGCTTACCTCGCGACGCCGCAGATAGTAGGTCGACCGTAACGGCGCGACCCCCGACTGGTCAATCGTCACCCTGACGAATGTGAGCCACCCCGGGCGGAAGCCCGACGCCTGTGACGGGTCGACGGTCCCGGCCGGCCGTCGCGCGACAACCGGCCGGGACCGGTCATCGACCGGCGGGTGCGGGTGACGTGGGGGTGGTGGTGCGCCGACGCCGTCGCGAGGTCGCGCCCAGGACGACGTCGACGATGAGGAAGGCCAGGAGGGTGAGCCCGAACAGGGGCAGCGCCCAGCCGATCACCGCCGTCGACGGCACGCCGACGAGCAGGACCCACCGCGGTACGGCCCGCACGCCGCCCCGGGCCGGTGGGGTGCCGACGAGCGCGCGCCGGTCGGTGCGGGTGGGTCGCCGTTGCCACCACATGCGGTAGCCCCACACGATGACGCAGAGCAGCCCGAGCGCCAGCGCGGCGAGCAGGAGCTGGTTGACCGGGCCGAAGAGCACGCCCATGTGGGCCTGGATGCCGAGACCACTGAGCTGGGCCAGCAGCGGCCAGTCGGCGAAGTCGCTGCGGGCGGTGACGGTGGCCGTGGCGGGGTCGACGGCGACCCGGTCCTTCGCGACCGGCCAGGTGTTGTCGACCTGGGTGACCGTCCAGGCCGAGCCCGGCTCCGCAGCCGGGGCGATCTCGACCGGGCCGGCCAGCCCGGCCGTCCGGGCGGCGGTCAGCACCCGGTCGAGGGCGGCCGACTCGACCACCCCGCCCGCCCCGGACGCACCGTGGTGACCACCGCCGTCGGTGTCGGCCGGGTCGCTCGGCGTCGCGGTGAGGGCGGTGGACAGCAGCGGGGCGCGGGCGTCGAGCGAGTCGAGGCCGGCGCCGAAGTTCGCTCCGGCGTACCGGGACCAGGTCAACCCGGTCGCCGAGAGGAACAACAGGCCGACGGTGAGCCAGATCCCGAGGGTGGCATGCCAGCCCCGGGTCCGGCGGACCCCCCGGGCGGCGGACAGGTCCGGCACGAGCAGGTGCCGCACGGTGGCCCGGGAGGCCCGGCGGCGTCGCCACCACAGCACGACCCCTCCCAGCGCGATGATCCACAGCCAACTCGCGGCCAGCTCCGAGTAGTGCCGGCCGACCGCCCCGAGGTGCAGGTTGCGGTGCAGGTCGTCCAGCCAGGTGGTGGCCGGGGTGGACCCGAACCAGGTGGTGAGCTGCCCCTGCACCCGTGCCGTGTACGGGTCGACGTACACGGTGTGCTGCTTCTCCCCGTACTCCGGGGCCGCGAACACCACCCTCGTGGCCTGGTCACCCGTTCCCGGCTGCACCGAGGCGACACTGCCTTCGGGGTGTGCGTTGCGGGCCGCCCCGACCTGGTCGGCCACCGGTAGTGGCCGCTCACCCACCTCGGCCACCGTCGTCCGGTCGCCGTAGAGCACCCCGTCCACCTGCGGCGCGACGGTGTACGCCAACCCGGTCAGCGCGGCGACCACCAGGAACGGCGCGACCAGCACACCCGCGTAGAAGTGCAGCCGCAGCAGCAACGCGCCGAACGGTGAACCACCCCGGGTGGACCGGACGGGCGGGTCGGCGGGTGGGGCGGGTTCCGGCCTCGACGGGCCGGGCAACTCAGTGACAGACATAATCATCCGATCGAGATCGTCGGGAGGTACCGATGGTCGTCCCGTGCCTACGGGCGGATCAGCCCGCGTTCGTGGTGCCGGCGTCGCGCCGGCCCGCCCTCAGCGGCGAGTCGACCGGCGTCGCCACCGCAGCGCGCCCGCCGCCACCGCCAGGGCGGCCACCGCGCCGCCGGCCACGCCCAGGACCGTGCCCCGACCGTCGTCGTCCCCGGCCGGGGCCGCGGCGGTGGCCGGGGCGGCCGACGCGGTGCTGGGGGCGACGGTGGGCGCGGCGGGGTCGGCCACGGTGAACGGGTACGACCCCTGCACCGGGTGCCCGTCGGCGGACACCACCCGGTACGCGACGGTGTACGTCCCGTTGGGCAGGGTGTCCGTCACCTGGACGGTGCTCTTCGTCCCGTCGACCACCGGATCGCCGGTGGGGACGCGTCGTTTCGTCCCGTCGGTGAGCACGATGGTGGTGAAGGCCGGGTCCAGCCGGGCCAGGAACTCGAGCGTGATCTCGGTGGGTGCGCGGGACAGGGTCGCCTCCCGAGCCGGTGAGGCCGAGGTGAGGCTGTTGTGTGCCCAGGCCGGCGTTGCGGCGACGAGAAGCGCCAGCACGGTGGCCAGCAGCGCGGCGGCGAGCCGGCAGGTCGAGGTGATCATGACGCTCTACCGGGCCGGCTCATCCGAGCACCTGCTGACCGATCCAGCCGTCGGGTGGGCAGCCGGGCGGGACGGCGAACACGGCGGAGCCGATCGGGGTGGTCCATTCGTTGAGCAGGTCCCGGTCGGCGAGTCGTCGTTGGATCGGCAGGAACTGGGCGGTGATGTCGGCCTGGTAGGCGGCGAAGATCAGTCCACTGTCGGCGTGCCCCTGCGGGGTGGGTGTGCCGTCGTAGTTGTAGGGCCGGCGCAGGATCTTCAGCCGGTCGTCGGTGACGTGGGCCCGGGTGAGGTGGGAGAAGTCCGGGATGACGGTGAGGCCGTCGTCGCCGGTGGCGGCGAAGTCGGGTTCGTCGTGTTCGGCGGTGCCGGTGAGCGGGGCGCCGGTGTCGAGGCGGCGGCCGATGGCGAGTTCCCGGTCGGTGCGGCCGAGCAGGTCCCAGGTCTCCAGGTTCATGCTGATCCGGCGGACCACGAGGGTGGTGCTGTCCTTGAGCCAGGCCGGGCCGTCGGGCACCCACACGGCGGTGTCCGACGGCGGGCCGGGGCGGGGGTTGGCGGTGCCGTCGAGCTGACCGAATAGGTTGCGTTGGGTGTGGCCGGCCGGCTCGACACCGGGGCTGCGCCGGAAGCCCTGCTGCACCCAACGGACGGTGGCGAAGGGCCGGCTGTCCTTGATCAGCACCCGTTGGGCGTGGGCGACGGTGACCGCGTCGTCGGCGCAGATCTGCACCAGTAGGTCCCCACCGGACCAGGCCGGCTGGAGCCGGTCGACACGGAACGCCGGCAGGTCCACCACGGACGGCGGCCGGCGGTCGTCGACGCCCGCGGCCCGGTAGAGGCCGGGGCCGAAACCGAAGGTCACGGTGAGCCGGGCGGGCAGCAACCCGAGTTCCGCCTCGGTGTCGGCCAGCGCCGGCCGGCCCTGGGTGAGCCGGGCGGCGTCGTCGCTGAGCAGCCGCAGCAACCGGCCCAGCGCCGCCCGGTCGGTGCCCGGCCGCAGGGTGAACGCGACGAACGCACCGTGCGCCTGTGGCTCGGTGGTGACCCCGGCCTGCCGGAGACCGTGGAACGGCTCGACCAGCGCACCGACGGCCGCCACCGGGCTCGGCGCGGCCGCCGCAGGCGGGCCACCGGCCTGGTCACCGGTAGCGGCGGCGACCACCGCCGCGCCGGCCACCGCGCCACCCGCGGCCAACGCCCCACCGGCGAGCAGACCCCGCCGGCTCACCGCCCGGGCGGGCGGGGTCGTGGTCACGACGCCGGACTCGTCGTCGGCTGCCCGCTCATGCTCGGCTGCCCGCTCATGCTCGGCATGGGAGCGCCGTGGCCGGGGGCGTAGCTCTCCTGCGCGCCGGTGAACGGCTTCGCCACGGCGGTGAACTGCTGGGTCCGGCCATCGCCGAAGGTGAGGGTCACGGTGAGGGCGTCACCGGCCTGCACCGGCTGACGCAGGTCCATCAGCATCAGGTGATCACCGCCGGGCTCCAGGACATGGGTGCCCTTCGCCTTGATCACGATGCCACCCTCCTTCTGCCGCATGACCATCTTTCCGTCCTTCATGGTCATCTCGTGCAGCTCCATCGGCGACACCGACGTCGTGGCACCGGTCAGCGTCACGTCGGCGTCGCCGCCGTTGACCAGGGTCGCGAAGGCCGCCGTCATGCCCTTGTCGGCCGCCTTCACCCACGGGTCACGAATGTCGACCACCCCCGTGACCGCGCTCGCCGGGGCCGAAGCGCTCGACTGCGGAGCTGCGGCCGGATCGGCCGGGCCGCAGCCGGCGGTGCCGAGCGCCAGCAGCGCTGCGGCGGTGGTGGCGAGGACGACCGACGGGCGTCGATACGAGCCGAGTGGACGGGTGGGGCGCATGGGTTCTTCCTCCGTTGTGCTGGTGCTCTGTCCCGTTGGTCGGTCACCGGGCCCTGGAGGTTCCGGCCGGTCGGCATCGACGTTTCGTGGCCGGTCAGGCCGCCGACCGGTCGCGGATCCGCGCCGAACCGACGTGCGGCGGCACCAGGCGCAGGGGCGGCGTGGCGGTCGGTACGTCGTGCGCGGCCAGCCGCCACGCGGGACGGTCGCGGTGGTCGCGGCCCGCCGGCCCGTCGGGTCGCAGCCGGGGTCGGGACAGGGCGACCACGATCAGGTAACCGGTGAGCAGGAAACCGTGACTGACCAGCCGGGCCGGCTCCACCCGCCCGGTGACCAGGTCGTTGGCCGAGAGCAGCACCAGTGCCCCGACGAAGGCGCTCAGGGTCGGCAGGAGCCCGCTGGTCGGGGTGCGCCGGGCCGCGACGAACAGGAAACCCGCGCCGACGGCGATGTTCCAGGCGGCGGACTCGTGCCACAGGTGCCCGGAGGTCAGCGTGTCGAGCGCGCCGTGGGCGTGACCGGCAGCCGGGCCCCGCCCGACCTGGGCCAGTCCCAGCACCAGTTGCAGTGCGCCGATGAGGGCCAGCCCGGTGCGCAGGGCGAACACGAGCCGGTCGCGGAGCCGGCGGGGTGCGGGGAGCGCGGCCAGGACGGCGTCGGTGAGATCGGGGCCGGGCACCACCCGACGCCGCTGGCCGTGGGCGGGGGCGGGGCCGGAGAGGGCCAGTCGGGACCGTCTGGTCACCGTCGCGGCCCGGTCACACCAGTCTCGGCAGCCCGTGCATCCGTCCAGGTGGGCGTCGACCGCGATCCGCTCGGCGGGGGTCTCCTCGCCGTCCAGCTGCGCCGACAGGATCTCACGCCACTGCTCACACCCCATGTACCGGTAGTCGGACCGGGGGGCCTGCTGGTTCCCGTGGACCGTGGTCGCGACCCAGGTCAGCGGTCAGCCGGCGGCGCTTCCGGGCCGGCGGCGGATCGAGCGGGGGTTGCCCTCGACCAGCACGACGAGATCCTCCCGGGCCCGGGCGACCCGGGACCGGATGGTGCCGACCGGACAGCCGCACACCTCGGCCGCCTCGGCGTAGGACAGGCCGAGGACCTGGGTGGCGACGAACGCCTCCCGACGGTCGGCGGGCAGGGCCAACAGCAGGTCGTTGAGGACCACCTCGCCGTCGAAGCCGCTGCCCCGGGTGTCCGGGGTGTCGTGCCACTCGGACAACGGCACGGTGCGCGGGCGCGACGTGGCGGCCCGTACGTGGTCGACGGCGGTGCGCCGGGCGATGCCGAGCAGCCAGGTCCGGGCCGACGACCGGGCGGCGAACGACGGCAGCGACCGCATCGCCCGCAGGTACGTCTCCTGGGTGAGGTCGTCGGCCTCGGCCGGACTGATCAGGTGGGCGACGAACCGTCGTACGTGCTGCTGGGTGGCCCGGATGAACCGGGCTGCTGCCTCCCGGTCACCCCGACCCGCGGCCAGCGCCCACGCGGTGACCTCCGCGTCGTCGTCGCTCACCTGCTACCTCCGTGTCCGGTCGCGCACGCCCGCCAACCGTAACGACGGGGTGTAGTAGGTCTCGGGTGAGCGTACGGCATACCCGGCGTCACCCTCGCCCACTGGTACGGACGGGAGCCGGCAACGGATCACCTCGTCCTTACCCGGTGGCGCGGTCCCGCGTCGGGCGGTGCCGTCGCCGCGGCGAGTTTTGATCATCCGGGGTCGGGATTGGGACGTCCTGGCCAAAACTTTTGCCATCTGCGTAAAAAGTTGGTGAACTCTTGATCGAAGTCCACTCTTCGTGAGGATGATCCGATGCGCTGTTCCCCTCCAGCCACCGGGCCCACCGGGCGTGCCCTCGCGGGCCTCCTCGCGTTCGTGCTCGCCTCGGCGGTCGTCCTGCTCCCCACCGCCCGGCCGGCCCAGGCACACGGCACGCTGGCGATGTCCACTCCGGCGGCCGACGCCACGGTGAGCGAGGCGCTGACGGAGGTGGAGCTGTACTTCACCGAGCAGGTCGCCGCCAACGCCTACTTCACCGTCACCGGCCCCGGGGGTGGTCGGGTCGACAACGGCTGGCGGCAGGGCTCACCCCGGCCCCTGGACAAGCCGGTCCGGGAGTACCTGCTGGTCGACGGCAAGTTCGAGCCGAAGGAGTACAGCACGGGTTTCCCGGCGGTGGTGACCCTGGCCCACCTGCCGGCGGCGGGGCAGTACGCGGTGAGCTACCTGTCGGTGGCCTCGGACGGCGAGCCGGTGCGGGGCACCATGAGTTTCCGGTACACCGGGCGGGCGACGGCCGCCCCGCAGGGCTGGCGGCCACCGGTCGACCAGCCGGACCCGGCGTTGTTGGCCGCCGCCGAGCAGCACGCCACCTCCGGCCACACCGGCGGCGCAGCTCCGGGCGGGCCGGCCTCCGCGGTCCCACCGGCCCCCTCGACGGCCGCCACCGCCGCGGCCCCGCCGGCCGCCGCCACCCCCGGCAGCGACGAGAACGACCTCGGGTGGCTGGCCTGGGCCGGCGGCGCGGTGCTGGTCGTGGCGGCGGTCGGCTTCGCGGCCTGGCGGCGTCGCCCGGTCCCGGCTGCCCGGCCCGCCGGCCGCGCCGGTGGCCGGCCCCGCAGCCGGGGGTCGGTCGCCCGGTCCGCCGCCGGGGCCCGCCCGACCCGGTCGACGACGGCGCGCGGTCGCCGGGGGGCGAACCGTCCCGCTGCCCCGCGCGCGGGGGTCACCGAGCCGGTGCCGGCACCCACCGCCACCGAGGTGGCACCCGCCAAGGCCGCCCCCGCCGCCAAGGCCGCCCCCGCCACCAAGGCGGCATCAGGCGCCAAGGCGGCATCAGGCGTCAAGGCGGCAGCAGGCACCAGGGGAGCCGCAGCCAGCACGGTCGCGCCCGCCACCGGGGCGGTACCCATCACGGCCGAGGCGGGACCCGCCGTGGCCGGGACGGCAGCGGAACGGGGCACCCGGCTGGGCAACACCGGCCTCGCGCTGCTCGTCGGAGGGCTGGTGGTCGCACTGCTGGCCGGGTTCGGGCTCGGCCGGCTCGGCTCCGGCACCCGGCCCGCCGACCGCAGCGCGACAGCGCCGCCGGTCACCGGGGCGGCGCTGTCGGCGGGGGACGGGCACCAGCACGGACCCGGCACCGGAGCGCACACCCATCCCGGTGACGGCGCGACACAGGCGCAGGTGACCGGGTTGTCGGTGAACTCCGGCGGCTACACCGTGCAGCCGCAGGCCAGGACCCAACCAGCGGGGGTACGCACGGACTACCGGTTCCGGATCGTCGGTGCCGACGGTCAGCCGGCGACCCGCTTCGCGGTCGTCCACGACAAGCAACTGCACCTGGTCGTGGTGGGCCGCGACCTGAGCGGCTACCAGCACCTGCATCCCACCATGGCGGCGGACGGCACCTGGACGGTCCCGCTGACGCTGGCCCGACCCGGCGGCTACCGCATCTACGCCGACTTCTCGGTGACCGGCGTCGACGGCAAAACGGTGCCGCTGGTGCTGGGCGTCGACCACCAGGTGCCCGGCGCGCACACTCCGGCCCCGCTGCCGCCCGCCGCGCAGCAGTCGACGGCCGGCCCGTTCACGGTGACCATGACCGGTACGCCGACGGTGGGCGTGACGGTGCCGCTGTCCTTCCGGCCCGACGGGGTCGAGCCGTCCCGGCTGGAGCGCTACCTGGGGGCGTACGGGCACCTGGTCGTGGTGCGGGAGGGTGACCTGGGCTACGTGCACGTCCACCCCGAGCCGGAGCTGGTGGACGGGACGGTCCGGTTCTGGCTGACCGCCCCGAGCACCGGCCGGTACCGCGCGTTCTTCGACTTCCAGGTCGACGGTCAGGTGCACACCGCGCAGTACACCCTCGACCTGGGCTGAGCGCCGGCCCCGGCGACCGGTCCCCGGGATTGCCGACCCGGCGGGTGATCCCGGCAGCCGGGCCCACAGGCGTCAGCCGGCCGGGCTGTCCGGCGGGGGTGAACCGGTGGGCCCGGCCGGGGCGAATCGGAGGGCCCGTACCCGGGGTGTCGGTGGCAGCGGCCATGATGGGCCGGTGAAGATCCTGTCCATCCAGTCCTCGGTCGCCTACGGTCACGTCGGCAACTCGGCGGCCGTGTTCCCCCTCCAGCGCCTCGGGCACGAGGTCTGGCCGGTGCTCACCGTGCACTTCTCCAACCACACCGGCTACGGTGCGTGGCGCGGGCCGTTGCTGGCCCCGGCCGACGTGGCGGAGGTGATCGAGGGCATCGCCGACCGTGGGGTGCTCGGCACCGCCGACGCGGTGCTGTCGGGCTACCAGGGCGACCCGGCGATGGGTGCGGTGATCCTCGACGCGGCCGACCGGGTCCGGGCCGCCAACCCGGACGCGGTGTACTGCTGCGACCCGGTGATGGGCGACACCGGCCGCGGGATGTTCGTCCGGCCGGGCATCCCGGAGTATCTGCGCGACGTGGTGGTCCCGCGGGCCGACATCATCACCCCGAACCACTTCGAGTTGGACTTCCTCGCCGGCCGGACGACCACCTCGCTGACCGCCGTGCTGGACGCCGTCGACGTGGTCCGCGCCACCGGCCCCCGCGACGTCCTGGTCACCAGCGTGCTGCACGACGACGTGCCGGCCGGCTCGCTGGAGGTGGTGGCGGTCTCGGACGAGGGTGCCTGGGCGGTGACCACGCCGCTGCTGCCGATCAGTCCTAACGGCGGCGGCGATGTCACCGCCGCGCTCTACCTGGCCCACCTGCGCACCACGGGCTCACCGGCGATCGCCCTGGAACGGACCATCGCCTCGGTCTTCACCGTGCTGGAGCGTACCCTCGCGGCGGGCACCCGGGAGATCCAGCTGGTCGCGGCCCAGGACGCCATCGCCGACCCGCCGACCAGGTTCGTCGCGCGCCGGCTGCGCTGACCCCGGTACGGGCTGCGACCCCGTACCGGCCCCGGCCGGCGCGACGGTCAGGGCGACGTGGAGAACGCCGCGACGAGGCCGAAGCCACCGCAGCAGAGCACCCCCAGCACGGCCAGCGTGACGAGCAGGATGCTGTAGTTCGACCACATGCCGAACTTCGTCACGTCGGTGCCCTGCCCGTCGTGGACCCGGTTGCGCCAGCCGCCGAAGCGGAACGACAACGGGTACACCACCCCCGGCTGGGTGACCAGCGCGGTGGTGATGACGGGGATGCCCATGAAGTCGGTGTAGCGGACGTCGTGCGGCCCGGCCGGGACGGCCACGTACCAGGTGCCCTCGCCCGGGATCGCCACCAACCGGCCGTCGACCTTGAACCGGCTCGTGGAGGGGGCGGGCACCAGGTACGGCCCCCGGTTGACCGAGACGGTCAGCACCGCGTGCCCCGGGGGCGGCGGGATCGGGTGGGGGTAGGCGATCATCGGCGTGACGCCGCCGGGCGCGGCCGGGTACGACGGCTGAGGGGGATACGACACCGCCACATCCTGGCACGGCCCCCGGACCACGTCCGCGCGGGCGGCGTACCACCGGTGGAAGTGGGATGGTCCGGCGGCCCGTCCGTCCGGCGCGCAGGCCGATCGCCCTCCGGTTGAACCGTCGGCACCCCGGTTCGTAGAAGGGGACCGGGACGGGAGGATGTCGGTGGGACCAAGGGTGTGGAGAGCGATGGTGGGGATGCGGCGAGCCTTTGTCACGGTGCTGCTGGTCGGGATCGTGCTGGTCGTTCCGGCGGGGCCGGTACGTGCGGTGCCCGCCGAGACCGGCCGGTACTACGTGGTCGGGCCACCCGTCGACGGTCAGCGGGAGTACCTCTACGCCATCGCGCTGCGTACCCTCGGCAACGGTAACCGGTTCCGGGAGATCGTCGAGCTGAACGCGGGGCGGGCCCAACCGGACGGCGAGACGTTCACCGACGGCGTGGTCCTGCGCCCCGGCTGGCAGCTCGTGTTGCCCCGGGACGCGAAGGGCCAGGGGGTACGGATCGGACGACTGCCGCAGCTCGGCCCGTCCGCCCCGCGTCCGCCGGCTCCGAGCGCCCCGGCCACGACCCCGGCGCGTCCCAGCCCGACCCCACGGGCGACGACGTCCGCTGCGCCCCGGCCCGCCACCACCCCGGCGCAGGCGGGCACCCGGGCGGTCGCCCGACCCCCCGACGGCCCGGCGGCGGCCGGCCCGCTGAGCCCGCTGCTGATCCGGGGTACCGCCGGGCTGCTGGCGGTCTTCTTCGCGGCGGTGGCGGTGATGCTGCTGCGGCGGGGCGGGAGCCGCCGGGTGGTGCTGGAGGACGACGGGCCGTGGCCGCCGCAGCGGCACCACACCCCGACCCCCGCCGAACTCGCCGCCGGCCCGGCGGTCGGCGACGTGGACACCCCACCACCGCCTACCAGTGGGCCGGCCCCGGCTACGGCACCCCGAGCGGCTCCGGTGGCCGCAGCGCCCCGGCCGGCTCCGGTGGCCGTGGCGCCCCGACCGACCCCGCCGCTGCCACCGCCGGTCACCCGGCCGATCCCACCGCCGCCCGTCACCCGGCCGGCCCCGCCATCCCCGGTCGCCGGGCCGCTCCCGCCGGCACCGCCCTTCGCCCCCCAGCCGCCCTCCGCCCCCCAGCCGTCACCGCTCCCACCGGCACCGTCATCCCCGGCCCCGCCGGTACCGTCACCAGCGTCCCCCCCGACCCTGGCGGTCCCGGCACCGTCATCCCCGGCCCCGGCCCCGGCCCCGGCGGTACCGTCACTAGCGTCCCCACCGACCCTGGCGGTCCCGGCACCGTCACCGGCCACCGCGTCACCGACACCGTCGCTGCCGATCCAGCCACCGATCCCGGCGTCACCGGCCCCGGCGTCATCAGCCGTGGCGTCACTGGCCCGGACGTCGCCCCCGCAGCGCCCGGTCCCGGTACCGGCCACGGCTCCGCCGGTGCCATCGGAGCCGACAGTGCAGCGTGCGCCCGGCACCGGCGCTGCGGAGCCCGCAGGGGCCACGCCCCCCGCCGCACCGGCACTCCCGGTTCCGGTGCTCCCGGCGAAGCCGGTCTGGCCGCCCCGGTCACCGCAGTCGGCACCGCCTCGACCGACCCCGGTGGACCTGGCGACGGTCGAGGCGTCGGAGCCGTCGGGTGCGTCGGAGCCATCAGGGCTTCCGGAGCCGTCGGGTGCGCCGGCCCCGGCCCGTCCGGTCACCGGCACGCCGGTCGCCCCGCCTGCCGTACCCGAGCTGCCCCGGCCGACGGTGCCGGGCGGCAACGAGGTCCCCTACCTCAGCACCGAGCTGGAAACCGAACTCGGGCCGATCCAGGTCCGGTTGGTCGGGGTGGCGGCGGGCCGGGGTGCGCCCCCCTACGCCTGGCTCGGCCCGGACGAGGCCGCGCCGCCGGCGACCCTGCCGCTGGTGCTGGGGCACCGGGGACCCTGGCGGCTGCACGTCGACCTGGGCCGGGCACCCGACGTGCTCACCCTCGTCGGCGGGACCGACGACTGCCGAGACACCGCAGCCCTCTTCGCCCGCCGGCTACGGTCCGCCGGGATCGGGGTGGCCACGGTGGGTGGGGTGCTCGGTGCGCAGGCCCCGGAGGGCTGCCGTGCGCTGCCCGGGTTACCGGCGGCCCCCGCTCCCGACGTGAACCCCGCCCCGCCGTACGTGGTGTTCACGCCCGGTCTGGCGGGTGCGGAACTGGCCGGGGCGCGTCGACTCGCCACGGAGAGCGGGGGACGGTGCGTGCCGGTGGTGATCGGGCCGGTGCCCGCCGGCCGGTGGTCGGTTCAGGTGGCGTCGACCGGCGGCGGGTCGACCACCCGGGCCGGTACGGCGGACTGAAGGCCGGCGACGACGGACGGCAGCGGGCCGGGGGTGAGATCCCCGATCCGTTGCCACCCGCCGCCCTGCGCACGGTAGGCGCGCTGTACCACGATCCGGTCGTACGACCGGCTGCCGAGGACCAGCGCCACCCCCGCGTGGTGCAGCCGCGCGACCCTGGTCCGGGCCAGGGGCAACCCGGTCAGCGCGGTGTGGGTGGCGTCGACGTCGACGGTGCGGCCGGCCGGCACCCGGACCTCCACCAGCAACCGGCCCGGCCGGGCCACGGGCCGCTGTTGGTGCAACGGCAACCAGCCCCGGGGCAGCCCCCGTGACCTGGCCGGCAGCAGGGCGTACGCCGTCCGGGTGCCGAATCCGGGCCAGCGGCGGACGTCGTGGGGTAGCCCGGCGACCGAGCGGCTGGTGGGCGCGGGCCGGATCCGCAGTGGTTCGCCGTCGGCGTCCACGGTGGGCAGCAGCCGGCCGTGCCCGTCGGACCGGAACCCGCCCACCAGCCGGACCCGGTCCAGCCGGGCGGCCGGCAGCAGGTAGGTGTCGGGGCTGCCCAGGACGTACTTGAACCGCGCCGGGACGTGGGTACGCAGCACCGCCATGGCGACGGCGCCGCCGGGGCCGATCCGGACCCGCAGCAGGTCGCTGCCGGCCGGGGCCGACCGGGGATCGAGGAAAGCGGCCAGGAACAACTCGACGCTCGGCACACCGTCGGTGACGGCGCGGGCCGGATCACCCTCGGCGAGGACGAACGCCTCGAACGCCTCGGCGTTGACCTGCTGGCCCCGCCGCAACCAGGGTGGACCGTAGTCCGCAGCCCGGCGGTTGTCGGTGACGAGTGCGGGGCGGGGCAGGGCCACGGCCGGCTGCTCCGCCGCGGACCCGACGGTGGTGCCGGCCGGTGCCGGGGCGGGTGCGGTGGCGGGGGTCGAGGTCGAGGGCGCGGGACGGTCCGCCGTCGGGCCCCCGGTGTCGACGCCGTCAGGTTCGCCGGCCCGGTCCGCCGGCGGACGGTCGGACACTGGGGTGGTGTCGACGGTCCCGCCGGTGGCCGACGCCATCACGATCCGCTGCCGGTCCAGCCGGGACACCAGCAGCCCGTCGGGGGTCGCGTCGAGGGTGGCCGGCCCGTCGGCGTACCTCGGTCGGTGGGCCTGCCAGGCGGCGATCGCGCCGGCCGGGTCGAAGGAGCGCAGGTCACGGCGGTCGTCGATCAGCTCGGCCCGACCACCGGGGGGTGGGGTCCAGACGGTGGCACCGGTCGTCTCGGCCAGCTCGACGACCTGGGTGACGAGCCGGGCCTGTTCGTCGGCGTCGGACGGCCAGGTCAGCCAGAGCCGCAGGTCCGCGCCGTAGAGCGGGAGGTCGCCGAGGACCGCGGCGAGCTGCCCGCCGCTGTGCACGTCCTGGGTGCCGCTGTAGTTGCCGACCAGGAAACCCCCGGACCGGGCCGTGACGGCCACGGTGACCACCCCGGTCGACGCGCCCAGCCGGTGCGCGGTGGCCCGTCTGGTGACGAAGTCGGCCCGGGTGGCAAGGGCGAGACCGTCCGGCAGCGGCAGGCCCACCACCCCGGTACGGGGGCGGACCAGACCGTCGTCCACCGCGAACCAGCCGGGCAGCGAGGTGGCGAGATCCGGTGGTTGGAGCACGAGCCAGTCCATCGGCTGGCGGGTCACCCGGTCCAGCGGCACGGCGTCCAGCGGCCCGCCGTCGGTGGTCGACCGGGTTGCCGGGCCGGTCGTGCGCTCCGTGGCGTGCCGGATGTCGGACCCGTCCGGGCTGACCAGCACGTCGTGGCCGAGCAGGCCGGCCACCTCGGTGAACAGTTCGACGTGCCGGGCTCCGTCGTCGGCGAGGATCCGCACGTCCTGTGCCGCGTCCGCGCCGTGCCGGACCAGGGTGGCCACGGCCCGGGCGTCGAGCGGTCGACCGGGGTCGGTGGGCACCACCAGCCGTCCGCCCGGCCCGGGTGCCAACCACAGGTCGAACAGCCCGGCGATGCGGCGGTGTCGGCGGGGGTCGAAACGACGGGTGGCCGGCACCCGGTCGAAGCCGTTGCCGCCCGTCGGCCCTGCCGTACGCCCAAGCCCGTTCACCGCCGCCCCACCTTCGTCTCCACCGGGCCTGACGGCCCGGTCCCCTCGGTCGTCGTCGCCACCGTCGGCGGTGGACCGTCGGCTGCCCACCGGTCATCCGCTCCCATCGGGGGGACGGCCCGAGGAGATCTTCCCGTCATCGTCGGCCGGTACTCTCGGCAGACCTCATGACGAGGATCATGGAAATCTGGTTCAGATTGATTTGAACGAACTCGCCGCTGATCCGCAATAGACGGTGAAGGCCGGTGACGCTCGGCCATGGTGACTGAAGGGGGACACCCAGTGCTGGCGAAGCGCTCGATCCTTGCCCGCCTGCTCGCGGTGGCGATGGCTGGCTGCGTGCTCATGGCGCTGACCGGGCCGGCTGTGGCGAAGGCCACCAACGATCCGCAGCCCTACGTGAAGTTCTACGTGGTCGCGGCGCAGTACCAGGGCCAGCCGGAGAGCCTGACGGCGATCGCACGACGGTTCCTCGGCAGCGGTGAGCGGTCCGCGGAGATCTACCACCTGAACACGGGACGGGTGCAGCCGGACGGGTCCCGGCTGACCGACCCGGGCCGGTTGAAGGCCGGCTGGCAGTTGGTGCTGCCGTGGGACGCGGCCGGTGAGGGGGTGACGTACGGCCAGCTCCCGGCGGGGAAGCGGCCCACCCCGACGGCCCGGCCCTCCGGCGCGGCCGGTCCCACACCCGGCGCCGCCAGCCCGACCCCGCCCCCGACGCCGAGCCCGAGCCGTACGGGCGCCAGCCCCCGCCCCGGGGGTGCCGGCCCGAAGTGCACCGCCACGACGGGGTCGAGCAGCCGTTCGGACTGGGCGCAGCTGCGGATGGCCGCCGACAGCGCCTGGACCCTGACCCGGGGCAACGGGGTCAAGGTGGCGGTGGTCGACAGCGGTGTCGACGCGAGCGTGCAGCAGCTCAGCGGCCGGGTCGCGGTCGGCGCGGACGTCACGGTCGGCAACGGGCGTGGGGACACCGACTGCCTGGGCAGCGGCACCGCGATGGCGGGCATCATCGCCGGTGACAGCAGTGTCGACGGTAGCCCGGTCGGCATCGCCCCGGACGCCACCATCCTGCCCGTGCGGGTGGTACGCGGGTCGGGTGCCGCCCGGGCGGCCGACGCGGCGAACGCCATCGAGGTGGCGGTCAGCGCCGGTGCTTCGGTCGTCGCGGTCGGCTCGCACGTCGACCTCGGTGACCCGGCGGTGGCGTCCTCCGTGGCCACCGCCCTCGACCACGACGTCCTGCTGGTGGCCGGTGCGCCGACCAAGGCGGTGACGCCGCCGTCCCCGGCCGGCCGGTCCGGAGGTGGGGCGCTGCTGTTCACCGGCGGGGTCGGGGCCGGTGACCAGCTCGCCGAGCAGTACGTGGCGGGCGCGGTCGAGGTGGTCGCGCCCGGGGTGGACGTGGCGAGCCTCGGCGTCGGCGGCGGCCGGGCGGTCAGCAACACCGGCACCGAGTTCGCCGTGGCGTTCGTGGCCGGGCAGGCGGCGCTGATCCGGGCGGCCCAGCCCGACCTGACCGCCGCGCAGGTCAAGGAGCGGATCCGCGGCACCGCCGACGCGATCGGCACGGCCCCCGACGCCAAGTACGGCTCCGGCATGATCAACCCGGCCGCCTCGGTGTCGGTGGCGGTGGACGACCGCAACCAGGTGGCCAGCCAGCAGCAGGGCAGCACCGGCGCGGCGCTGGCCGTCATCCTCGGCATCGCGTTGCTCTGCGGCGCCGGCGTTGTCTTCGGGCTGCGCCTGCGTCGCCGCCGGTTCGCCGGCTGAGCCGACACCGGGCGGCCCGACGCCGGTCGGTCGACGTCCGACCGGCCGGGCGGACCAGGTCGGTACGGCGGATGCCCGGTGGCCCACCCCCTGTGGGCGGGCCACCGGGCACCGGTGGTGCCGGCCAGCTAGCGCCGGGTGAAGGTCTGCTTGGGGTTGAACACGCAGATCCAGGACATCATCGGGGCGCCCACCCCGTGGCCGTCGACGTCCAGGCACCGGTCGGTCTCCCGGTTGAACAGGGACGTGCGGTCGTTCTGCTTGATCCACTCCCACTTCTGGGCCGGGTTGCCGCTGCACACGGCGACCTGCACGGGGGTGCCGTCCTTCTTCTCACCCCAGGCCACGTCGAGGCAGAGTCCGTTGGCCCGGACGGTGCCGTCGGATCGGAAGTCCCACCACTGCGACTTCTCCTCCCGACACTTGCTCAGCACGGCGCGTACCCCGTCGCTGGTGCCGGCGGTGACGCACAGCCCGGTCTCCTTGCCCACCAGTTGCTTCGTGCCGGCCGGCCGGGTCGGTGCCGGCGTGGGCTTCTTGCCCGGCGGGCTCGCGGGGGGCGTCGTCGGGGCGGCCGGGCTGCCGCTCGGGGTGGGCGACGGCGTCGGGCTCGGCGTGGGCGACGGACTGGGCGACGGCGACGCCGCCGCCCGGAGCCGGCTGTCGAGGGCGTAGTAGTCGGTGTGTTCCCGTACGGTCCGCAGGAACGCCTGCGTCCCGGCGTCGAGGTCCCCGCCGGACTGCCGGACGGCGGCGGGACCGTTGCGGTACGCGGCCAGCGCCAACAGGGACGGGTCGCCCTCCAGCCCCGACAGTTCCCGGTGCAGCCCGCACAGGGCGGCACCGGCCGCCGGGATCGCCGCCTGCGGGTCCCAGGCCGAGGTGTCGGTCGGGCCGTACGCCTGCCAGACCTCGGGGCGGAACTGTGCGACGCCCCGCTGACCCTCGGGGCCGAGCAGGTTGACGTCGAAGCCGGACAACGCCATCAGCTGCGCGGCGACCAGCGGGGGCGTGACCTCCGGGCAGACCGAGCCGGCCCGGACCACGAGCGCGGTGTAACCGCCGGGCACCGCCTTGGGCTGCTGGACACCGCCCGACGGGCGGGGCTGACCGGAACCGCCGAACGCGGTCAGCTTGCCGTAGTAGGCGGCGTACCCGCTGGCCTGGTCGACGTACTCGACGGCGTCGGCGGGCACCCCCTTGGCGTCACGTACCTCGTCGAGGCCGGTGTGGAACGCGGCCAGGGACAGCCGCCAGGCCTCACCGGGCACGTTCGCCAGCCGGACCTGCCCGTTGAGGTCACACATGAGGTGCGCCAGGGCGAGGATGTTGGCGGCGGGATCGGAGCGTTCCGCACCGGGCCACGGCGCCCACGACTTCCACGCGGCGGCGTCGAGACCGGCGATGCCCTGACCACCGGAGGCGGTCCGGGTGGCCCGGCCGTCCAACCCTGATTCGGCCATCAGCTGACCGGCCAGCCGGGCCGGGGTGAGCGTCGGGCAGGACCGGGCGGCGGCCTGGATGGTCGTCAGGTGTTCCGTGGAGACGGGGCGACCGGTCAGGTCGTCGTCCCGGGCCGAGGCCGCGCCCCAGCCGATGGCGGCCACCACCGTGGACAGTACGGCCAGGCCGGCGACCAGGCCGGCAACGGTCCGACGGGGGATCGACCCCAGTCGGGAGCGTAAGGAGGGGTGATCGGATTTCACGGGGAGGTGTCCCTTCCGGCGTGACGGCATCGCTGTGGTGACGGACGCGCGATGTCCTTGGTTCACCGGGCTCGGATCGGATCGGATGATTTTGGTCCGGTCGACATTGAACCGAGGGGGATACCGGGCCGTCAACGTGGCTACCGCCGGGCCCGGCCGATGTCACACCGGGTGCCGGCGGCGATGGCCGTCGTCGATCGGAGCTGTGATGCTGACTCGCCGCAGGATACTCGGGATGGGACTCGCGGGTGCCGCCGTGGTCGGTGTGCCGCTGGTGGCGGCCCCGTTGATCTCCCGGGCGCGGGCCTCGGGCGGCCTGCCGTTGAACGTGGTGAACAGCACAGGCCGGTTCGCCAACTCGGCGATCCGGATGTACGTCGTCGGCACCCACGCGGAGACCGGCGCGATGGGCTACGTCCGGGAGAGCGGGATCTTCACGCCGGCCGACCCGGCGCACAACGGACCGGACGGCGTCGCCGACATCGGGGTGCCGCTGGCCGGCTCCGGCGTGACCCGGTTCGTCCTGCCGATGATGTCGGGCCGGATCTACTTCGCCATCGACGGTCACCTGAGGTTCACGGTCGTCACCGACGGCAACGGGCGGCCGGCGTTGCAGTACCCGGTCGGCTGGGTGGCGGACGACCCGAGCTTCGGGGTGCTGCACGACTGCTGCGAGTTCACGTACAACGCGAGCGGGATGTTCTGCAACACCACCATGGTGGACATGTTCAGCATTCCGATGTCGATCCGGTTGCACGGCGACGTGGAGCAGGCCACCGGCAAGCTGGTCGACGGCGGCCGGGACGCGATCTTCGCCGAGCTGGCCCGCCAGCCCGGGTTCGAACGGTTGGTGGTCGGCGACGGGTTGCGCGTCATCGCCCCCGGCAAGGGCATCGAGACGGGCCGCTTCGACCCGGGGTACCTCGACGGCTACATCGCCGAGACCTGGGACCGCTACAGCCGCTCCGAGCTGCGCGTCAGAGGTCCGTTGGGCAGCTACCGGGGGCGGGTGGTCGACGGGCGGTTGACCTTCGACGACGGGGCGCGGTCGTTCGACCGGCCCTCGACGTTGAACGTGTTCCACTGCGACGGGGCGCTCGCCGCGCCCAACGACGGGCACTACGGGCCGGTGGCGGCGATCATCGGGGCCGGGTTGAACCGGTCGGTGCTCGACCAGCCCGACCAGCCGACCACCAACCGGGACGCCTACTACCAGCACCCGGTGACCAACCACTACGCCCGGGTGCTGCACCGGCACAGCGCCGACGGCCGGGCGTACGGTTTCCCCTTCGACGACGTGGCCGACGACGCGTCGTACATCCAGGACACCGCACCGCACGAGGTGACTGTCACCCTGACCCCGTTCGGCGCCGGTCCGGGGGAGGCCCCGCCACAGCAGGCCGGCGGCCCGGTGGTCGTCGAGCGGGCACCGGTCGTCGGCGAGCCGGCACCGGTGGTCGTCGAGCCGGCCCCGGTCGTCGTCGCCGGGCAGCGGGGCGTGGGCCAGGAGATCGCGGCGGCGGGCTTCGACCGGCAGCAGGGCGTCCGGACGGAACCGTCCAGCGAGGGCGGCGAGCACCTGGGGTTCCTCGCCCACGGCGACTGGGCCGGCTACCGGGGGGTCGACTTCGGCCGTGAGCCGGCGACGCAGTTCCAGCTGCGGGTGGCCTCCGGTGCCCCGCAGGGGGTGTCGGGTCTGATCGAGGTACGCCTCGACGCCCCGGGCCTGCCACCGGTAGGCAGCATCGCGGTGGCCGGCACCGGTGGTTGGCAGAGCTGGGTCACCGTGCCGGGCAACCTCGCCCCGGTGACCGGTGTGCACGACGTCTACCTGACCTTCGCCAGTGGGCAACCCGAGGAGTTCGTCAACGTCCGCTGGCTGCGTTTCACCCGATGAGCCCGGCCACCCTCCTCGCCCCCGTGGAGCATCCCGACCGGTGCGTCGGGGCCACGGCGTCCACCACCCTGCACCGACGGTTCCGACCGGCCACACGATGGCCTGGTGGACCGTCCGATGAGCACGGTTATGCTCTCTTCCTAGGCGGGCTCGACGTCGAGACGACGGCGCGGCCGTACGGGCACGACCCGTACGTCAGGGGGAGGCGTTCTGTGTCGGCGGTGCCCAACGAAGCGCCCGGGGTGACCGGCGACGCGGCGACCGAACGGGCCTCCCCCGAGGCCCTGATGCGGGCGATCCACGAGCAGTACCGGGGGCCGCTGCTGCGGTTCCTCACCCGGTTGGTCCTCGGTCGGCAGGAACTCGCCGAGGACCTGGTCCAGGAGACGTTCCTACGCACCTGGCGCAACCTGGAGACCCTGGCCGAGGACCCGCGTCGGATCGCGCCGTGGCTCTACACGGTCGCCCGGCACGTGGCCATCGACGCGATGCGCGCCCGGCAGTCCCGCCCGCCCGAGGTGGCCATCCCCGACCTCAACCGGCTCGCCTCGGCCGAGGACGAGATGGACCGGGTGGTCAGCACCCACACGGTCCGGCTGGCGCTGCAACAGATCAAACCGGAGCACCGCGAGGTGCTGGTCGAGATGTACTACAAGGGTTCGTCGGTCGCCGAAGCCGCGCAGCGACTGGGCATCCCGGAGGGTACGGTAAAGTCCAGGACGTACTATGCGGTGCGCGCGCTGCACGCAGCGATCGGCCCGACCGAGTCCTCCTGATGACGCGACGTGTCGATCTCCCGTTCGACCCCCCGGACGCTCACCGTCCCGGGGGTCGTCACACCGTCATCGGTGTCTCCGGGTCGAAAAGGAGGGCGTGATGCGCACCGGCGGCGAACACCCCACCGCTGAGCACTCCGCCCTGGCCCTCTATCTGCTCGGCGCGCTCGACGATACCGACCGGGTCGCCTTCGAGGCCCACCTGGCCGGGTGCGGGGAGTGCCTGTCCGCAGCCGGTGAGATGGGCAGCGTGACCAGCGCCCTCGGCGGGTTGGCCGCCGCCGACTGGGACGACCTGGGTGGCCTGCCGGAGTTCGCGCCACCGGCGGAGTTCCTCCCGCCGGCCGGCCACACACCCGCCCCGGGCCTCGCCCCACCGGCCGGGCCGCCACCGGCTGCCGACCCCGACGTGCCGGCGGCGTCCGCCCCGGTTGTGGTGCCGAGGCAGCCGGTGCCCGACGCTGTGCCCGACCCACCGACCCGCGCCTCCGACCCACCCAGCGCCGCCGACCCAGCGCCCCGCACCACCGACGCACCCCGCGCGGGTGAGCCGGTCGCCACCGTCACCGGTGCGGACCCGGGCGCCGGGGTGACCCCGCCGAGGGCAGCGGATGAACCGGCCGGGACGGCCCGGCGTGGCGCTCGTCGGGGCACCGGTCCGCGTGCCGACGCCGGCAGTCCGGTCCGGAACCGGCCGTCGGGGAGCCGCCCCGGTGGGGACCGACCGGGGTCGGCGTCCGCAACGGGTGGCACCCGGCCGGATTCGGCCCGGCGTCGTCGGATGCTGTTCTGGGGTGGGGTGGCCGCCGCCCTGGTGGCCGTCGTCCTGGCCGGTGGCGTTGCGGCCGTCACCGGGTTCGGTGGCCATAGCGCAGTGGTGCTCACCGCGACCGGCGAGGCCCCGGCCCAGGGGGTGAGCCTGTCGGTGGCGATCACCACCGACGAGGGGCGCGGCTCCACCATCCGGATCACCGCCACCGGGCTGCGTCAGGGCCTGCGGTACCGGCTGTTCGCGGTGACCCGCGACGGCGTCACGCACGTGGTGCGGGACTGGACCGCCTCGACCGGGCCGCAGGAGGTGACCGGCGAGTTGTCGCTGCCGGTCGCCGACCTGGCCTTCGTCACGGTGGGCCTGGTGGACGGCACCGCCGTCGTCACCGCACCGATCTCCCGCTGAGCCGGCCGGTCTCCTCGGGCGGCCGGGGAGACCGGATGCGGCGACGTCGCGGGTGGATCGCAGACGAGACCCCGCCCTCGTCGTCGGGCCACCGTCGGTCAGTACGGGTCGGTGTGCGGGACCTCCTTGGCCCGGTGTGCTCCCGCCTTGCACCCGGCGAACGGCCCGGCCGGGCTACGCAGACTGTTCAGCACCGGTTCCAGATAGTCACGGTGCCAGTTCGCCGGGCCGCACAGCCCGGCGTCGGGCCCGGTGAGTTCCTGCCAGGCGAGCCACAGGCCGTGCAACTGCGCCACCGCCTCGGGGTGCTGCCACCACCGCCCGCACCACGGCGCGGTCGAGGACGCCTCCCGCGCGTAGATCGGCACGAGCAACAGCCGGACCCAGTTGCTGAGCAGCTCCAGCTCCTCGGCGTACTCCTCGTCGCGCAGGTAGAGGATGAACGGCGAGGTCGGCGGCGCGTCGCTCGGCGGTGTGTCGTCGCCGGGGGGCTGTTGCTGCCCGGCGGGGCGTTGGTCCTGCGGGGTCACCGTCATCGGAACTCCTCATCGGTCGGTCAGCGGGTCGGTCGGGGTCAGTCGCCGGTCGGCGACGCGCTGGGGGAGGCGGTCGGCGGGAACGACGGCGGTGGGCCGCCGAGCCCCTGGTACTTCGCGAACAGGGACCGGACCTGCGCCAGGTAGAGCTGCGCCGCGTTGGTCGAGGGCACCCCGCCGGACCGGCGTACCTCGTCGATGCCGACGGCGTACGCGGCGAGCGTCAGGTCGAGCACCTCACCGATCGCCTGGCCGTCGTCGATGAGGGCCTGAGCCTGCCCGGCCAGGGCGCAGACGTGCTTGGCCTGTGCCGCGATCGAGTCCTCCTCGTCGGTCGCGTCGGTGTCGCCGTCGTCGTCGGTGTCCTCGCCGTACCGGGTGAAGACCGCGGGCGGGAGCTGGGAGATGCCCTTCTCCCCGTTCGCGCCGACCTTCGCCGGGTCCCATCCGGAGGCCACCTCGATCTGCGCGGCGATCACCACGGGCCCGATCTGGGTGCAGGCCTTCCCGGCGTCCTCGATGCTGTCCACCAGGCCCTCGGGCACCTGGTCGGGGTCGAGGGTCCCCTTGCCGTCGCCCTGCGCGGCGGCCAACGAGTCGTCGGCGACGCTGACCGGGTCGGCCGACCCACCGCCGCCCCCGAAGAACAGGATCAACGCGACCAGCGGGGCCAGCAGCACGCCCAGCGCGCCGATCACGAAGACGGCGGCCGCGCCGACGACCCCGACCACCGGCGTGGCCAGGCAGCTCAGCCCGGCCGCGACGGCCGCGCCGATCAGGGCCGCGCTGCTGCGGTTGGACCCTTGCGTCGGCTCCGCGCCGTCGTTGTCGGACGTTGCCATGTCGCCTCCCATGCTGCTCACCATCGCGGTGGAAAAAGTTGGTCCCCGGCGTGAACCGGGGGGCGGGAGCCCCCGTAGAGGCGTCCGTCGACTGCCCGGCCCGCCGTGATGACGGGACCGGACCCGGGGTGGTTCAACCGGGACGCCGACGAACTGGAGCGACATTTGGCGAGGAGGTGGGTGCATGGGGTCCGCGACGATGAGCGACCCGGCATCGCGGGTGTCACCGGGGCCGTTGTCCGCCCGGACCGGTCCCGGGCCGGTCGTGTCGCCCCGGCGGTCGCTGTCCGAGGCGGGGCTGGGCTGGATCGCGGCGCACGGTGGTGCCGGCGCGACGACGCTCACCCGGCTCTTCGGCGGCATCGACCTGGGCTGCCGGTGGCCGGACGCGGCGCGGGCGGAGCCGGCCACGGTGATGCTGGTCGGCCGGACCGACGCCGAGGGGATGCGGGCGGTGTCCCGGGCGCTCAACGCCCTGCGGGAGGGACGTCACCCGCCCGGGATGCGGCTGGCCGGCCTGGTGCTGCTGGCCGACGCCCCGGGCCGGTTGCCGCCGGTGCTGGCCCGCCGGATCCGGGTGTTGCGGTCGGTCGCGCCGGTGCACCGGGTGCCGTGGATACCCGCCTGGCGGCTGGGCCAGCAGCCCGCCCGGATGCCCAAGCCCCTGGAACGGCTCCGGGCGGCGACCGGCGTGGCCAGGGACGGGAGTCCGTCATGACCGTCGGGTACGGTGTGGACCGGCTCGCCGGCCACCTCCTGGCGTTCGGCCCGGGGGCGGCGCCCTCCCCGTTGCCGAGCCTCAAACCCCCGCCGCCGTACAACCCGGCGGGTGGTGCGGCCGACGACCTGCTGAACCTGCTCGCCTGGGGGGTCAGCGCGGCCGGTGTCGCCGGGCTGCTCATCCTCGGCATCTCGATGGCCATCCAACTCAACCGGGGCGTTCCCGGGGAGATGAGCGACCACTTCCGTGGGGCGGTGTTCGTCGCGATGGGCTGCGTGCTCGGCGCGACCGCCGGACCACTCGTCATGTTCTTCGGTGACCTCGGACTCTGAGCCGGATCGCCGCCGGCCGGACAGCGCACCCCGCACTGCCGGCCCGTTCCACCCCGTCACCGCCGGAGCGTCGTCGACGCCTCCGGTGATGCCACCTGCCCGAAGGAGCTGTTCCGATGTCGTTCACGAGCCTGTCCCAGTACGCCGCCGCCTACCTGGTCGCCCGCCTCCCGGCCCTTGAGCCGGCGCCGAGCGGTGGCGGGATCAACCCGACCCCCAACGCCCCGGGGCAGCTGACCACCCTGGTGAACAAGCTGCTGGGCCTGATCGCCTGGGCCGGCACCGCCGCCGGGGTGGCCGGGGTGCTGATCACCGGCACGATGATGGCGATCTCGGTGAAGCGGGGCGAGAGTTCCGAGCACATGTCCCGGCTCGGTCTGGTGCTCGGTGGCTGCATCCTGGTCGCCGTCGCGGGCCCGCTGGCGAACTTCTTCCTCGGCGGTGCCGGCACCACCGCAGGCCAGCCGCAGTGACCGGCGGGCGCGGCCGGTCCCCGGCGGACCCGCCGTTCTGGACCGAGCGCGGCTGGATCCTCTCGGTGGCGTTCCTCGCCGGCATGGCGCTGCTGGCGGCGGGGGCCTGGATGTCCGGGTCGGCCCGGGAGACCCCGGCCGACCCGGTGGCCCGTGACGCCGTCGCGCAGGTGGCGCAGTGTCCGCCCCGGACGGTGGTCGCGGCGGGGCCGGCGGTGCCGCCGGACGACGTGGCGTGGCGGACCCTCGACGGTGGGGACCGGGTGCCGGTCTCCGCGACCCAGGGACCGTCGCGTACCGCCGACGGGGTGTTGGGCTGCTTCGCGCACACCCCGATCGGTGCGGTGCTGGCGGCACACGCCGTGCCCACCCAACTGGCCGGGGCCACCTGGCGGACGGTGGCCGACCGGCAGGTGGTGCCGGGACCGGGCCGGGACGTGCTGGTGGCCCGGCTGGGGGCCGCCGCCGGGGTCGTCACCGGTCGTGGCGGTGGCAGCTACGCCGGCTTCGCCCTCGCCCGGTACGCGGCCGACACGGCCCGGGTGCAACTGCTGGTCAAGACCGGTGCCGGCGGCTACGTGGCGACCCTGGTCGAGCTGCGTTGGGACGCCGGGGACTGGAAGGTGGCGCCGTCGCGGGCCGGGGTGGTGCACGCCTCGCTGGGCACGGTCACCGGCAGTGCCGGCTACACACTCTGGAGGAAGTAGATGGGCGGGTGTTCGCCTCCCAACCCCCTGGACATCATCACCGGCTTCTTCTCGTTCCTCGGTGACCCGATCGGCACCCTGGTCCGGATGATCGCCAACCTGATGCTGGCCGCCGCGATCTCCATCTTCGCCGAGTTGAGCGTCTCGGTGCCGACGCTGGGCACCACGACCGAGGGCGGCCCGGACGACGTGCCGAGCCTGATCAGCGACCAGATCGAGTGGGTCGTGACCTATCTCGCGATCGGGTCGGTGCTGTTCGCCGCCGCGCGGATGGCGATGGAACGCAAGGGCACCGCCGGGCGGACCGCGTTGCAGGGCTTCCTGCGGGTCATCCTGGTCGCCGGGGCCGGCTCGTGGGTGGTGGGCCGGGCGGCCAGCCTCTCCGACGGTTTCTCCGACCACCTGCTCAGGTCCGCGGCGATGGAAGTGATCATGGGGGTGCCCTGTGTGGACAACGGCTCCTCCATCGAGTCGTTCCTGCTGCTGGTGCTGGCCTTCCTGCTGCTGATCGCCGCCATCGTGCACGTGCTGATGCTCTACCTGCGGCTGGGCGTGATGACCATCATGCTCGGCACCCTGCCGCTGGCCGCCGCCGCGTCGATGACGAACTGGGGGGCCGGCTGGTGGCGCAAGCACATCGGCTGGACGATCGCCTGGCTGCTCTACAAGCCCGCCGTCGGTCTGATCATGTTCTCCGGGGCGGAGATGCTCGCCGTCGGCAGCCGTACCCAGAACTCCTCGCACATCCGCATCGCCGGCATCGGCGTCCTGCTGCTGTCGGCGGTCGCCCTGCCGGCGCTGCTCAAGATCGTGGTGCCGGCCACGGCGGCGCTGGGCACCGGTGACCCGACCGGGACCGCCGTCTCGGCCGCGGGCGGCATGGTCGCCTCCGGCGCGAAGCGGGTCGCCGGGTCCGCCCTGTCCTCGGGCGGTGGGGGTGGCGGCGCCCCGTCCGGGGCCCGCGGACCGCAGGGTCGCCGGGGTGACACCGGCGGACAGGGCCCAGCCGGCCGTACCGGCGGCACCGGTGGCGGCAGCGCAGCCGCCGCAGGCTCCGCGGCCCGGCTGGCCGGACCGGTCGGGGTCGCGATCGACGGGGCGCAACGGGCGGCCCGGACCGGTCGGAACATGGCGGCCGGCACGGTGTCGGGCGCGGACGGCGACGCCGGCCACAACTGACAGCGCGGACCACCGCCGACCGGACGACCCGGTCGGGCGGCGGTCCGGTGAGACGAGGGAGAGGCAATGACGACCGAAGCCGTCATCGAACCGACGTACGGCAACTGGCGTCGGCCCCGCCGGGCCGGGCTGGGCCCACTCGGCCTGGTCGGCACCGTCGGGGTGTTCGGCGGGCTGGTGCTGGTGCTGCTGGCCTCGCTGGCGTCGCTGCAGGCGGCGTTCGTGGTCGGCGTGCCGCTCGTGGTGGCCCTGCTGCCGATGGCCGTCCGCACCCAGGACGGCCGTAACCTGTACCAGCTCCTGGCGTTGCGGATCGGCTGGTCGCGTCGGGTGTCCCGCCGGGAGCACCTGTACGTCTCGGGGCCGCTCTCGGCCCGACCGGGTGGCCGCTTCCCCCCGCCCGGCCTGCTCAGCGGGGTGCTCGCCCGGGAAGGCCGGGACGCCTACGACCGACCGTTCGGGGTGCTGCACCACAAGAGCCGCAACCTCTACACGATCGTGCTGCGGTGTGAGCCCGACGGCGGTTCGCTGGTCGACCCGGAGCAGGTCGACACGTGGGTGTCGCTGTGGGGCGAGTGGCTGTCCCGGCTCGCCCACGAACCGGGGCTGCGCGGGGCGTCGGTGGTGGTGGAGACCGCCCCGGACCCGGGGACCCGGCTCGCGGCGGAGGTACTGCCCCGGCTGGACGCCGCCGCCCCCGCCGCCGCCCGTGCGGTGCTGGAGGAGGTGGTCGAGGACTACCCGTCGGCGTCGTCGGAGATGAACTCGTACATCACCCTCACCTACGCCCCGGTGGGTGGGCCACGGCGGGATCCGGAGGACGTGGTCACCGACCTGGCCATCCGGGTGCCGAGCCTGCTGACCGGGCTGATCGGTGCCGGTGGGGGTGTCGCCGAGCCGCTGACCGCCGAGCAGATCGCCGAGGTGGTCCGGGTGGCGTACGACCCGGCCTGCGCCGCCGAGGTGCTCAGCGTCCGCGCCGAGCACGGGGAGACCGGGCTGGAGTGGGCCGACTGCGGGCCGGTCGCCGCGGTCGAGTCGGTGGACGCCTACCAGCACGACTCCGGGGTGTCCCGGACCTGGCTGCTCACCCTGGCCCCCCGGGGCACGGTGCGCTCCAGTGTGCTGCGCACCATGCTCGACGCCTCCGCCGGGACCCGCCGTAAGCGGGTGGCGTTGCTCTACCGGCCGATCGACCCGGCGACCTCGGCCCGGATCGTCGAGGCGGACCGGCGGACCGCGCAGTTCATGGCGACCTCCGGGCGGGGCATGGTGCAGGCGCGGGCCGCCGCCGAGGTACGCGCCGCCGAGCAGGCCGCCGCCGAGGAGGCCACCGGGGCGGGGCTGGTGGAGTTCTCGCTGATGCTGACCGTCACCGTCGACGACCGGTCCCAGCTCGACGACGCGTCGGTGCTGGTGCGCAACATGACCGGGGCCACCCGGATCGCGATGCGGCCGGCCCACCGGATGCAGGCGGCGGCGTTCACCTGCACCCTGCCGACCGGAATCCTTCCGTGGGAGCAGACCGTGCTGCCACACGAACTTCAGGAGGCGATGTGACCGGCGCACCGGTACTGCGCACGGGTGGGCTCGGGGCGGGTTGGCCGGTCGGGACCTCGGGGGCGCGGACCGCGCTGGCCGGGGTGGTCGGCGACCCGGACGACGAGGCCCCCGTCGCGCCGAAGAAGACCCGACCGGCCCGGCCCCGCCGTGAGCTACCCCCCTCGGCCCGGGGCTGGGAGGGGCCCGGCGGTGGCCGGGTCGGCTACCTGGACGCGCCCACCATGTGGCGGGCCACCACCGTGCAGGCGTGCGGGCTGTGGCCGTTCTCGGCCGGCTCGGGGGCGCCGATGTCCGGGGTGCCGCTCGGTCAGCACCTGTTCACCGGCGCCACGGTCTGCGGTGATCCGATCTCCTGGTTCACCCGGGCCCGCTACATCTCCAATCCGTCGCTGTTCATGCTGGGCATGCCCGGCCTGGGCAAGTCGACCCTGATCAACCGGATGGCGGTGGGTCTGGCCGCGACCGGGGTGGTGCCGCTGGTGCTCGGCGACCTCAAGCCGGACTACGCCGACACGGTCCGGGCCCTCGGCGGGCAGGTGATCCCGATCGGGCGCGGCGTCGGCGGGATCAACGTGCTGGACCCGGGGGCGATGGGGTTGGCCGCCGAACGCATCGGCGGCCGGGCCGGCCGGGCGCTGGCCGCCGAGACGCACGGTCGGGTGCTGAACATGGTGGCGGCGCTGCTGACCATCGTGCGCGGCCGGGCGCTGGACGACCACGAGCAGTCGGTGCTCTCCGCCTGTCTGCGGCACCTGCGGGAACGCACCCCGCAGGGCCGGGCCCCGCTGCTGCCGGACCTGCTGCGGGTGTTGGAGGAGGGGCCGGACCGGGTCCGGGCGGTGACCCTGGACCGGGGTCAGGAGAGCCGCTACCGGGATGCGGTGGACCCGCTGCACCGCTCGTTGCTGGGCATCCTCGACGGTGCGTTGGGGGACACCTTCGGCTCGTCCACCTCCACCCGGATCGACCCGGACGCCCCCGCCGTGTGCATCGACATCTCCCGGATCGGGGAGTCCGACACCCAGCTCACCGCGGCGGCGATGCTGGCGGCATGGTCCGAGGGCCTGGGCACGGTCGCCGCGTCGCACGCGATGGCCGACGCCGGGCTGGCCCCGCGCCGCTGGTTCTTCACCATCCTCGACGAGTTGTGGCGGCCGCTGCGGGCGGCCTCCGGCATCGTCGACCGGATCGACGCGCTGACCCGGCTCAACCGGTCGCTCGGCCTCGGCGATGCCAAGATCACCCACACCCTCAAGGACGCCGAGGCGTTGGGCTCCGACGCCGACCGGGCCAAGGCGCGCGGTTTCGTGGAACGGGCCGGGATCGTCGCCTGCGCCGGGCTGCCGGCGGCGGAGATGACCGACCTGGGTCGGGTGATCGGCCTGTCCAAACGGGAGATCGAGCTGGTCTCCTCCTGGTCGTCGCCGCCGGGCTGGGCGAGCACCGGCAGCAATGAGGAACCACCGGGGCGGGGCCGGTTCCTGATCAAGGTGGGTGGCCGGCCCGGCATCCCGATCCGGGTGTCCATCACCGACACCGAGCGCCGGCTGCACGACACCAACCAGCGCTGGGTGCAGAACGGGTACGCCGCCCAGCAGGCCGCCGAGCGGGCGGCGGCCCGGCAGGCGGCCTTCGAGGTCGAGGCGGAGCTGGGCAACCTGGCCACCCGGCCGGAGCTGGCCCACCTCGCCGACCAGGTCGCCGCCGGTGAGCGGGGGTGGCACGCGTGAGCCGGATGTCGTCGGGCTCGCCCCGGGGCGCGGACCTGTTCTTCTGGGCGTTCTGCCTGGTGGTCCTCGCCAACGCGGCACTGTTCACGGTCGCCTGGCTGGGCGGCACCCTGGGTGCCGGGGTGACCGGCCACGGCTGGCAGACGCCGCCGTTCACGCTCGGCGCGTACTTCATGGTGATCTCCGGTGCGGCCGGCGCGCTCTGGCCCGGGGCGTCACCGTACGCGCTCTGCTCCGGGATGCTCGTGGTGGCGCTGCTGGTGGTGGTGCCGGCGGTGCTCGTCGGTCGCCGGCTGCTCGACCTGCGCGGGCGCGGCGTCGGGCTGGCCCGGGTGCGTGACCTGGCCCCGCTGACGCCCGCCGGGATCGCGGCCCGGGCCCGGGAGCTGCGTCCCTCGCTGGCCGGGGTACGGCAACTCGCCCCGGACGACACCGGCAACCTGCTCGGTGACCTGTCGCCCAACGGCCCGGAGCTGCGCTCCTCCTTCGAGGACGTGGAGCTGGACCTGATGGCCCCCCGGGCCGGCAAGTCCACCGGCATCGCGGTGCCCCGGGTGCTGCGGGCCCGGGGCGCGGTGCTGCTCACCTCCAACAAGTCCGACGTGTACGCGGTGACCCGGGCCGAGCGGGAACGTGTCGGTACGGTGTGGACCTTCGACCCGCAGGGCATCGCCCACGTTCCCCGCCGGATGTGGTGGGACATCCTCGCCGACTGCGTCACCATCGAGGGGGCCCGCCGGTTGGCCGGGCACTTCGTGGCGTCGGTCAACGACGACACCGCCAAGAAGGACTTCTGGATCTCGGCGGCGCAGAACACCCTGACCGCGCTCTTCCTGGCCGCCGCCCGGGGCCGGGCCCCCGTCGCCGAGCTGCTCGGCTGGCTGGCCGACCCGGCCGACCGTACCCCGATCGACCTGCTCCGCGACGCGGGTATGGCGGCGATGGCCGAGCAGTTGCAGGGCACCGTACGCGGGGCGGTGGAGACCCGCGACGGCATCTACGAGACGGCCCGGCAGTGCGTGGCGTGCCTGCTCGACCCGGAGATCCTCGCCTGGGTCTCCCCGGACCCGTACCTGCCGCAGTTCCGCCCGGACCGGCACGTGCTCGGCCGGGACACCCTCTTCCTGCTGTCCAAGGACGGCGGCGGTTCCGCCGCCGGGGTGATCGCCGGCCTGGCCGACGCGACCCTGCGGGCCGGGGTGGTCGCCGCCGAACGGATGGGTGGCCGGCTCGACCCGCCGATGACGGCGGTGCTGGACGAGGCGGCGAACGTGTGCCGGATCTCCGACCTGCCGGACCTCTACTCCCACCTGGGATCGCGGGGGATCAACGTGGTCACCCTGTTGCAGAGCTACCGGCAGGGGTCCCGGGTCTGGGGTGAGGCCGGGATGGACGCGCTGTGGGGCGCCGCCACCATCAAGCTGCTCGGCGCGGGCCTCGACGACGCCGACTTCGTGGAGAAGGTCTCCAAGCTGGTCGGTCAGCACGACGTCAGCACGGTCAGCGTCTCCCGCAGCCGGGACGGTTCGTCGCGGTCCACCTCGTACCGGCAGGAACACGTGCTGCCGCCGGACCGGATCCGGGCTCTGCCGAAGGGGACCGCGCTGCTGCTCGCCACCGGCATCCGGCCGGCGGTGATCACGCTGCGGCCCTGGTACAAGGAGCCGGACGCGGGGCGGATCTCGGCGCAGGCCCGGCAGGAGGTCGCGGCTATCACCGAGCGGGCCGCCGGCAAGGCCACCGCGACGCCGTGGCAGGCGAACTGGCGAGAAACCCCGGCCGCGGGCTGAACCGGGACGCCGGGCCGGTCGTAATGAGCGTGTCAACCGCTGGTCGAGCATCAAGGAGCCCAGGTGTCCTCACCCCATCAGCCACCACCGGGCGGGAGCGGAAGTCCCACCGGCAGCGAGAGCTACAGCGTCCACTACCCGCCCACCCCGACCGAGTCCGAGCCGCAGGTGGTCTACTCGCCGAGCGTCTACAGCCAGGTCAGCTACACCCCGGGCGTCTACACGCCCAGCAACTACAGCCAGGTCAGTTACACCCCGGGCGCCTACACACCGAGCAACTACAGCCAGGGCGCCCCGAGCACCTCGTCGGTGCAGTCGGGCTACGGCCAGTACACCGCCGACGACTACCGGGCCGAGGTGGGCCAGCCGTACAGCACGTCGACCTCCTCGGGCCGCAGCAGCCCCGGCCCGGGAGACTCGATCAGCGTCGAGTGGAGCGAGAGCGAGACCAGCCGGCACTCCCTGGACAGCCGCAACCGGGTGATGACCTGGGCTCAGCAGGCCAGCAGGTGGGTCTACGAGAACGACGAGAAGATCGTCAACTTCGTGTCGATGGTCGCGTCGCCCGGGGTGCAGGGTGCCGCCGGGCTGCGGGGCAACGCGGTGGCCAACAGCGTGGGCCTGGCCCTGGCCGCCGGCCCCGGCATGTACGTGGTGGGCAAGGAGGTGGTCAACTCGCTGCGCAACGGCCAGCAGGGTGACCTGGTCCGGGCCGCCTACGGCGCGGTGGCCGCCGCCGGCGCCATCACCTGGGGCGTCGGCTACGCGCCGGGCCAGGACACCACGGCCGGCAACTCGGGGGCCATCGTGCACGGGGTGGGCTCCGCGTTCATGGTCACCCGGGGCCCCCGGGAACAGCCGGGGCGTCCCCGGCAGGACACGGAGGCCCGGGGGGACGTAGCCGACACCGCGAGTTCGCACCGCAGGGGCGGGGCCACCTCCCGTAACCACACCTCCCGCACCCACACCTCGCGGACCAGCGGCCGCGACAGCGGCTCGTCGCACGAGCCGGTGAGCCGGCGCAACGGGTCCGATCGCACCCGTGACCAGCACCGGCGGGGCGGCGGTGGCAACAGCGGTGGTGGCGGGGGTGTCGTCCGGTAGGTCTCGCCGGCCGTGACCGTCCAGGTCGGGGTGCCGCCGCGTCCAGGGACGTGGACCGGCGGCACCCCGACGGCGTGGTGGGTGGGCGGGTACACCCCGACCCCCCACCCACCACCCGCACCGGCCGTAACCGGTCGGCCGGTACGTTCCGCCTGCTGCCGGCCCGATCCGCCGGGGCGGGACGGCAGCGGGTCAGTCGGCGGGCAGGGTGAACCGCCAGCGTCGTGCGCGCAGCACGGGCGCGACCCGGTCGACGGCGGCGACGCTCTGGCTGCGGTCCCCGCCACCGTCGTGCAGCAGCACCACCGCGCCGGGGGTGACCCCGTCGAGGAGCCGGCGGACGAGCTCGTCGGTGCCCGGCGGTTCCCAGTCACCGACGGCCAGCCGCCAGCCGAGCGGTCGCATACCCAACGCGGCGGCGACGCCGGGACTCGCCCCCCAGGCCCCGTAGGGCGCACGGAAGTAGCGGATCCGGGCACCCGGTACGGCCCGCCGGATGGCCTCGTTGGTCTCCCGCAGATCCGCCTCGATCCGCTCGGCCGACCAGGTGGTCATGTCGTCGTGGTGCATGCTGTGGTTGCCCAGCCGGTGACCGTCGGCAACGATCCTGCGCACCACCTCGGGGTGGGCCTCGACCTGCCCGCCGCAGAGGAGGAACACGGCCGCGATCCGGTGCCGCCGCAGGACGCCGAGCAGGCGCAGCGTGTCGGTGGGGTTCGGGCCGTCGTCGAAGGTGAGGCTGACCGTCCGTCCGCCGCCCCGGGCCGTGTCGAGGATGTCGGCGCCCACCGGCCGGCCTACCGGCGCGGCTTCGGCGTGGCCCGCATCCGCACGTACGGTGGGCCGGCGTAGATCAGGTCGGCCTTCATCACCTGGTACGCCCGCTTGGGCTGGTAGTTTTCGTCGTAGATGGTGGCCAGGCCCTGCGGCGGGTCGTCGAAGGTGCCGGGCACCCAGGAGTGCCGGTCGGTGAACCCCCAGACGGTGAACGACAGGCAACGCGGCTCGGCCAGGCAGGCCTGCAACAGCACGTGGAAGTTCGCGGCGGACGCCTGGAGCCGTGGGTTGATCTCCTCGGAGTCGCCGGCCTGCACCCCGTCGGTCAACCGGCTGCGCACGTCGACCTCGGTGAACGCGGTGGACAGCCCCAACCCGGCGAAGCGGTGCAGCGCGTCGGCGACCTGGAGGGTGTCGTAGTTGCCGTACTGGGTGCCCAGGTGGCCCTGGCTGCCGACCCCGTCGATCGGCACGCCCCGGGCCAGCAGGCCCTTGACCATGTCGTACACGAACTGGGTCTTGTCGTTGGCCGGGTCGCCGGAGCCGAACGCCTCGATGTTGTAGTCGTTGTAGAACAGCAGGGCGGTCGGGTCGGCGGCGCGGGCCCAGCGGAACGCGTCGGCCACGTAACCCGGGCCGAGGTGCTCGGCCCAGAAACCCTTGTAGTGCAGGGTGGACGGGGTGTCCCAGGGGTCGCTGACGGCCTCGTTGACCACGTCCCACTGCCAGATCTTGCCCCGGTAGCGGCTGGCGACGGTGGTGATGTGCTGGCGCAGGATCGACCGCAACTCGGTGTTGTCGATGGAGCCGTCGGCGACCCCGTCGGTGAGCCACTTGGGCAGTTGGCTGTGCCAGACCAGCACGTGGCCCCGGACCTTCTGGCCGTTGCGTCGGGCGGTGGCGACGAGTTCGTCGGCCGCCGACCAGTCGTAGGTGCCCCGGGTCGGCTCCAGGGACTCCCACTTCATCACGTTCTCGGCGGTGACCGTGGAGAACTCGTCGCGCACGATCTCCCGGTAGCGGGGCTCGGCGGCGTCGTTGAGGGCCGCCATGTCGACCGCGGTGCCGACGTACAGGCCGTGGCGCTGGCCCAGGGCGCGCAGGCTCTGCGCGGTCGGGTCGTACGGCCGCTGTGCGGTGGCCGGTACGGCGTTCAACACGCCGGCGGTCGCGACGGCGACCAACCCGGCAGCCATCCACCGTCTGAGGATCATCTGCGGTCCTTTCCCGAGGCGCGTCGACGGGTCGACGGCGGCGAGGGTGGGGGAGGGGTGCGGCACCGCCACGGCGGGACGTGTGGCGGGCCGCACCGGAGCCAACCGATAGTTGTGCATCGATTTCCGGAAGCCGACTGGAACGTTACGAGCGCGAGCCCACCGGGTCAACCATCGAAACTTCCGGAACTCCTGGTCAGGCCGTCGACCGGTCGTCGCAACAGTTTCGAGATCCGGCCCCCCGGTATCCCGGGCACGGCCACGACCGGCCCCACCCGGAGCCGGTCGTGACGGGTGTGGGAGCGGTCAGTGCTCCCGGTAGGTGGCCCGGTCGAAGTCGGCGTGGCCGCCGTCGCCACCGAGGTCCTGGACCCAGAGACCCAGGAACGCCCCGGTGAACCCCCAGGCCGCCGGCTCGCCGTCGATGATCAGGGCGGCGTGCTCGTCGGACAGGATGGTCGCGTCCAGGTCGATCGGTAGCTGCTGCCAGCCCGCGCCCAGGTCGTAGCCGAAGCGCACCACCGGGCCGTCGAACTCCGCCCGCAGACCCACCCGGGTGGCCCCGTCGGTGTCGACGGTCAGCTCCGGATAGGCGGTACGCCGGCCGTTGTCCGAGCTGAGCAGCTCCAGCACCGTCCGACCGTCGTCGGTCCGGGTCAGGTAGAGGTGGTGCCAGTTGAGGGTGTTGTAGTAGGCGGTGATGCCGGCCAGCTGACGGTGGTCGACCGGGTCGAACTCGACCACCGTGTCGAGGGTGCACCGGGTCGCGCCGACCCGCCGGGCCACCAGACTGGGGGCCTGCCGGCCCACCGGGGACTGCCCACCGTGCACCCGCAGGTGCGACGGGCGCGAACGCAGGTCGATCCAGTCCGGGGTGGCCGGTCGACGCAACGTCGACCAGGCCGGGCCCAGCTCGGCGGCGTCGAAGTCGTCGGTGGCGGGCTCGGCCGGCCACGGGTGCGCCGGCAGGTCCGGCGCGGCGACCTCGTCCGCCGGCACGCCGCCGGGGATCCGCGGCCAACCGTCCGTGGGCCACTCGACGCGCTGGATGGCCGTCTCCCGGCCCAACACGCAGCTGCCCAGCGGAGAGTAGGGGCGGCCGACCAGGTGGGCCAGGTACCACCCGCCGTCCGGGGTGCGCACCAGGCTGCCGTGGCCGGCCTTCTGCAACCGCAGCTCGGGCCGGCCGACGGAGGTGAGCAGCGGACCGTCCGGGTCCACCTCGTACGGTCCGAACAGCTCCCGGGACCGGGCCACGGTGACCTGGTGTTCCCAGCTGGTGCCGCCCTCCGCGGTGATCAGCCAGTACCAGCCGTCGTGGCGGTAGAGGTGCGGGCCCTCGGTGACCCCGACCGGGGTGCCGGTGAACAGGATGCGGGGCCGGCCGACGAGGCGGCGCGCGGCCCGGTCGTACTGCTGGATCTCGATGCCGGCGAAGCGGTCCCGGCCGGGCCGCCAGTCGGCGCTCATGGCGAGCAGCCAGCTGGTGCCGTCGTCGTCGTGGAACAGGGCGGCGTCGAAGCCACGCCCGTGCAGCTTCACCGGGTCGGACCAGGGTCCGGTGATGTCGGGCGCGGTGACCAGGAAGTTCTGCGGGTCCCAGTAGCCGCTGGCGAAGCTGGCCACGTCGCTGTAGACGAGGTGGAACAGACCGTCGTGGTAGGTCAGGTCGGGTGCCCAGATCCCGTTGGAGTCGCCGCAACCGCGCAGGTCGAGCAGGCGGCGGTCGGTGACGACCCCGCCCAGTGCCCGCCAGTGCACGAGGTCGCGGGAGTGGTGCAGCCGGACCCCGGGGTACCACTCGAAGGTCGAGGTGGCCAGGTAGTAGTCGTCGCCGACGCGCAGGATCGACGGATCCGGGTGGAACCCGGCGAGGACGGGGTTGCGGATCGACCGGGCAGCGGTCGCCACTTCAGCGGTGTCGGTCGACACGGGCACTCCTCGGGCAGCTCTCGAAACTTTCGGAATCATGGCCATGGTCGGTGAAGCCCTGCACACGCTAGCCGTTTTCGCCGCGATAGGACAGAGGTCTTGACCCGCGCGGAAACAGCTCGTAGCGTGCCCGCCATCGATCGGTAATACCGGCGACGCTCTGAAAGTTCCGGAGATACACGTTTCGAAATCGCCGGCTCGACCGGCACCCGAGCACCTCGTGAGTCCCCCGAAGGGATGGATCATGACCGCCCACCTCTCCCGCAGATCGCTGCTCGGCCTCGTCGGCGCCGGTGCCGGCGCGTACCTGCTCAGCGGCTGCAGCGACGACGCCTCCGACGACCCGGACGCCCCGCAGACGATCAACTGGTGGCACATCCAGAACACCGAGCCGATGCTGCCGGTCTGGGCGGCGGTGGCCCAGGAGTACCAGAGCGCGCACAGCAACGTGAAGATCGAGATCCAGCCGCTGGAGAACGAGGCGTTCAAGGCCAAGCTGACCACCGCCACCCAGGCCGGCTCCCCGCCCGACCTGTTCCAGTCCTGGGGCGGCGGGGTGCTCAAGCAGCAGGTCGACGCGGGTCTGGTCAAGGACCTCACCGAGACCATCGCCCCGTGGAAGGACGGCCTGCTGCCGCTGTCCCTGGAGCCGTACACCGTGGACGGCAAGATCTACGGGGTGCCGTTCGACATCGGGATGGTCGGCTTCTGGTACAACAAGGACCTCTTCGCCCAGGCGCAGATCACCGCGCCGCCGGCCACCTGGGCCGAGCTGCTCGACGTGGTCCGCAAGCTCAAGGCCGCCGGGATCACCCCGGTCGCGCTGGCCGGCAAGGACAAGTGGCCGGCCCACTTCTACTGGGCCTACCTGTCCATGCGCATCGGCGGGCTCGGTGCCCTCCAGCAGGCCGCCAAGGACAAGAACTTCGAGACCCCCGACTTCGTGGCCGCCGGTGAACGGCTCAAGGAACTGGTCGACCTCCAGCCGTTCCAGAAGGGCTTCCTGGGCGCGGAGTACGGCTCCCCGGACGGCCAGGCCGCCACCATGGGCAACGGCCGTGCCGCGCTGGAGTTGATGGGGCAGTGGGCCCCGTCGGTGCAGGCGTCCAGCTCCACCAGCAAGAAGGGGCTCGGCGACAAGCTCGGCTTCTTCCCGTTCCCGGCCGTCGACGGCGGCAAGGGCACGGCCACCGAGGTCTTCGGCGGCGGCAACGGCTTCGCCGTCGGCAAGGACGCCCCGCCGGCCACCCTGGACTTCCTCAAGACCCTGCTCAGCGTCGACGTGCAGCGTCGCAGCACCAAGACCGGCGCGGTGCTGCCGACGGTCAAGGAAGCCACCGACGCCGTCGCCGACCCGAACAACAAGGTCGTCGCGCAGACGCTGGCCGCCGCCACCGGCTTCCAGCTCTACCTCGACCAGGCCTACCCGCCGGCCGTCGGCCAGCAGGTCAACGACAGCGTCGCCGCGCTGGTCGCCGGCAGCAAGTCGCCGGCGCAGATCCTCAAGGACATCACCCAGGTGGCGAAGACCCAGTAGTACCGTCCCACCCCATCGATCACCAGCCGCCGGCGAGAACTGAGTGGAGCAGGCATGACCACGCCATCGATCCTGTCGAATGCGGGACCCGGCGGCCGAGTGACCGAACCGTCGGGGCCGGGGCCGGGCGGCGTACGCCGTACCGGCCGCCGGCCCCGGCCGGGCCGGCGCCGGGCCCTCGCCGTCTTCCTGGCCCCGTCCCTGGTGCTGTTCCTACTGCTGGTGCTGACCCCCATCGTGGTGGCCGGCTACGCCAGCCTCTACAAGTGGAACGGCTTCGGTCTGCCCGAGAACTTCATCGGGCTGGACAACTACACCCGGGCCTTCGGCGACCCGGTGTTCCGGGGCGACCTGTGGCACGGGCTCGTGCTGATCGTGCTCTCCCTGGCGGTCCAGCTGCCGGTCGCGATGGGCCTGGCGATGCTGCTCAACCAGCCGCTACGGGGGCGCGCGATCTACCGGGTGATCTTCTTCGCCCCGTACGTGCTGTCCGAGGTCACCACCGCGGTCCTGTTCAACCTGGTGTTCTCACCCAACCGGGGGTTCGGTGACGCCATCTCCCGGTTCCTGGGGGCCGACGCGGGGGCCGTCTTCGCCGACCCGGACACCGTCCTGTACGCCGTCTTCCTGGTGGTCTCCTGGAAGTACTTCGGCCTCTACATGATCCTCTTCCTGGCGGCCCGGCAGAACATCCCCAAGGAGCTCAACGAGGCGGCGGTCACCGACGGGGCCAGCGCGTGGCAGGCGTTCCGGCTCGTCACCCTGCCGCTGCTCGGCCCGACCATCCGGATCAGCGTGTTCCTGTCGGTCATCGGCACCATCCAGCTCTTCGACATGGTCTGGGTGCTCACCGGCGGTGGGCCGATCCACGCCTCGGAGACCATGGCCGTGACGATGTTCCAGTTCGGCTTCCGCCGCTTCGAGGTCGGCTACGCCAGCGCGATCAGCATCATCATGTTCCTGCTGAGCCTCGTCTTCGCCCTCATCTACCAGCGCGTCGTCCTGCGTCGGGACACCGAGGGCGCCCTCACCGTCCAAGGAGACCAGCGATGACCACCTCGGCGAACCCGGCCCAGCGGGGCCGTCGCCTCCTGTTGCACCTCGTCTGCATCGCCGTCGGCGCGCTCATCGTCGTGCCGGTCTGGTTCGGGGTGATCGGTGGGTTCAAGGACAACGGGCAGCTCTCCACCAACCCGCTCGGCCTGCCCGACCCGTGGGTGCCGGGCAACTACGTCGAGATCTTCACCGCCGGGGTGTTCTGGCGCAACGTGGGCAACAGCGTCCTGATCGCCGTGGCCAGCACGTTCGTCGTGGTCGCGGCGGCGGCGATGGCCGCGTACGTCTTCGCGCGGTTCGCCTTCCGGGGGCGGGAGTTCCTGGTCACCATCTTCGCGATCGGGCTGATGTTCCCCTTCGCGGTGGCGATCCTGCCGCTGTTCATCCTGCTGCGCGGGATGGGGCTGCTGGACAACCCGCTCGGGGTGATCCTGCCCCAGGCCGCCTTCGGCCTGCCGATCACCATCATCATCCTGCGGCAGTTCTTCCGGAGCATTCCCGGCGAGGTCGAGGAGGCGGCGACCCTCGACGGCTGCGGTCCCTTCGGGTTCTTCTGGCGGGTGCTGCTGCCGATGGCCCGGCCCGCCCTTGCCACGGTCTCGGTGTTGGCGCTGGTGAGCAGTTGGAACAACTTCATGCTGCCGCTGGTGGTGTTCACCGACCAGAGTTGGTGGACGCTTCCCCTCGGGGTCCAGGCGTTCCAGGGGCAGTACTCCGACGACACCGCCAAGGTGCTCGCGTACGTCGTGTTGTCGATGATCCCGGCGCTGGGCTTCTATGCCATCGCCGAACGTCAGCTCATCGGTGGGCTCTCCGGCAGCGTCAAGGGGTGACCCCGACCTGCTGCGATAGCCTTCTGCAACCGTAGTTCCCCCGACCGAAAGGGTGACCGTGGGCTCCGAGAACGGCAGGAACGTCACCATCGCGATGATCGCGCGGTTGGCGGGCGTCTCGGTGCCCACGGTCTCCCGGGTGATCAACGGCCGGTCCGACGTCGCCCCGCAGACCCGGGAACGGGTGGAGGAGTTGCTCACCCGGCACGGCTACCGACCCCGCTCGGCGGCCCGCCGTACCCAGTCCGCCCTGATCGACCTGGTCTTCAACGACCTGGACAGCCCCTGGGCCGTGGAGATCATCCGGGGCGTGGAGGACGTCGCGCAGGCCAGCGGCGCCGGGACCGTCGTGTCGGCGATCCACCGGCGGACCTCGTCGGCCAAGCAGTGGCTGGACAACATGCGCACCCGTTCCACCGAGGGGGTCATCTTCGTGACCTCGATGGTGGAGCCGCCGTTGCAGGCGGAGCTGCGCCGGCTGCGGTTGCCGGTGGTCATCGTCGACCCGGCCGGGGTCGCCCCCCAGGAGGCCCCGACGATCGGGGCGACCAACTGGGCGGGCAGCCTGCGCGCCAACCAGTACCTGCTCGGCCTGGGTCACCGGCGGATCGGCTTCATCGCCGGCCCGCCGCAGCTGATGTGCAGCCGGGCCCGGATGGACGGCTACCGGGCCGCGCTCGACGCCGCCGGTCTCGCCGTCGACGACCGGCTGGTCCGGCCGGGCAACTTCTACCACGAGTCCGGTTACACGGCCGGCATGCACCTGCTGGGCCTGCCCGAACCGCCGACCGCGATCTTCGCCTCCAGCGACCAGATGGCCCTCGGGGTCTACGAGGCGGTCCGTAAGCGTGGCCTGCGGGTGCCGGACGACGTCAGCGTGGTGGGCTTCGACGACCTGCCGGAGGTCCGCTGGTGCTCGCCGCCGCTGACCACGATCCGGCAGCCGCTGGCCGAGATGGGCATGCTGGCCGCCCGGACCGTGCTGCGGTTGGCCCGGGGCGAGACGATCGAGAGCCCCCGGGTGGAGCTCGCCACCGATCTGGTCGTGCGGGACAGCGCCGCCGCGCCGCGTATCCGCTGATCCGGGCCGGGTCGGCGGTCGGCCGATCGACGCCGGAGGGTGGCCCGTAGCGGCCGGTCGGCCGGTCCGGGCGGCCCGATCGGACAGCATTGCATCGACAGTCATCGAATGCCAGACTGTTCTGGCGTCGTCACGCTCGGGAGCCAGCGTGACCACTCGTGCGCCGATTCGTCGGACACGCGAGGTGGCCGCGCCACCCCGCGCCGGGCAGTCCGCGACGGTGACCACCGGTCGGTCCTCCGCGCCCGTCGACCGGGCCGTCCGGCATCCGCCCGGCTGTGACAGCCGATGATCGCGCAGCACCTCACCCGCCCACCGCACGGTGGGCGACAGTCCCGGATCCGGCACCTCGGGCCCGTCCCGGCCGTCGGTGCCCCCGCAACCCCTCGGAGGTACGGATGCTCCGCACGCTCGGCGTGGTGCTGGCGACCACGACCCTGACCCTGGCCGGTTGGGCCGGCACACTCACCGGCGCCCAGGCCCAGCCGGCGCTCTCGGCCACCCCCCTGCCCACCCCCACCTACACGTGCCCCCCGGCGCTGCCGGTCTCCGGGCAGTTCATGTCGGCCAGCGCCACGAGCATCACCGTCCGGTACTCGATGCTCATGACCCCGCCGTGCGGCTACAACCCGCCGATGACCCTGGTCCTCTTCGCCAGCCGGGAGGACGCGACGGCCTGGCTGAACCCGGTGGCCTCGGCGGTGTCCGGCCCGGAACGGCAGGGTGAGATCACGGTCACCGGGCTGACCCCGGACAGCGAGTACTGGTACCGGTTCAGCGCCGGGGAGAAGCACGACCCGTACGTCATCAACGGTCCGGTCCGGACGCTGCCGGCCGGGTCCGCGTCGTGCCGGGCGACGATCACCTTCGACAACCGCTGGACCGGTGGGTACGCCGCCACGGTCACCGTGCGCAACACCGCCGAGGAGACGCTCAACGGCTGGCAGGTCACCTGGCGGTGGTTGGGCGACGAGCGCATCTCGGCCCTCTGGAACGGCGTGCTCACCATCTCCGGTCCCGACGTCACGGTGCGCAACGCCTCCTGGAACGGCACGCTGGCCCCGGGTGGCAGCACGACGTTCGGCATGCTCGTCTGGACCAACGCGCCGGGCCCGCTGACGCTGAACTGCGGCCGGTGACCGCCTACGCCGGCCGGCAGGCGACGGCCGGGCCGGCGCGCGGGCGCACCGCACGGGACTGAGGTCCGCACCGGCGGGCCGCCACCCACCGGGGTGGCGGCCCGCCGTCGGCGCGGCCCGCCGCCCGGTGACCCGTCAGCCGGTCAGCGACTGCCTGATCCGCGCGTACTCGGCGGCCATCTCCGGTGTCGCCAGGAAGTCGTCGAGCGCGGCCGAGACCCGGTGGTCGACCTCCTCGACCGAGCGCAGGGCGAGCTCGTGCAGCTCGCCGCGCCGGTGCCCCTCCAGGTACGTGGTCCAGTGTTCGAGGGCCGACAGGGCGATCAGCAGGCCGGGGTCCATGTCGCCGTCGGCGAGGATACCCTCGTCGATGCGGTCGAGGTGGGAACGCAGCTCGCCCGCGTCGGCCGTGGCGATCCGCTCCCGCGCGGCGGCCAGCGCCGCCCACGCGTCCTCGTCGAGGTCGTCCGCGCCGGCCTCGTCGATCAGGTCGGCCGCCAGCAGGCGGGTGACGGTCGCCAGCCCGAAGGCGTGCAGGGCGTCCTCGTCGGCCGCGTCGACCAGCTCCCGGATGGCCGCGTCGCACTCGTCGTATCGCACCGCGCCAGGGTAGTGCCCGGTCGGCGGGCCACCGCCGGTGGCCCGCCGACCGGGACGGAAGCCTTCCGCCCGGCCTACGGCCGCCAGCGGATGCTCGGGTTCACCTGACCGGTCCAGTTGAAGATGGCCATGTTGTCCCACTGGTTGCCGGTGCCGTTGATGTTCGCCGGGTCCCAGCCGTTTCCCGGCACCGCGTACCAGGTCGGCTCCCAGTAGAAGACCCCGACCGCGCCGGCGTTGCGGGCGGTGTCCTGCACCCAGGAGAACTCGGTGGCCTGGCCGCTCCAACTCGCCTGGTGACCCGCGCAGGGTTCGGTGCCGTTGATCGCGTTCGCCTCGTTGTCGGCGTTCGCGGCGGTGAACGGGTACGCCGTCTCGGTGAGCACCACCGGCTTGCCGTACCGGGTGCGGACGTCGGTGATGACGTTGTAGAGGTTGGCCAGCGTGCCGTGCCACATGCAGTAGTAGGACAGGGCGGTCAGGTCCCACTGCACGCCCTTGGCCCGGATGCCGTCGTAGAACCAGCGGGCGTGGTCCATGCTGTCCGCGTTGGCGGTGTGGATGATCACCTGGGTTCCGCCGTTGCACGCCTTGGTGGCCTGGTAGCCGGCCTTGAGCAGCAGGCTGAGGTTGGTGAAGTCGTTGTTGACGACCTTGCCGTCGTTCCAGAGCATGCCGACGTTGATCTCGTTGCCGATCTGCACGCTGTCCGGGGTGGTGCCCTGGTTGCGCAGGCTGGTGCAGACGTCGGAGGTGTAGTTGTAGACGTCGGTCTGGAGCTGGCCGATGCCGTGGTTGGCCCAGGCGGCCGGCTTGTACTGCTTGCCCGGGTCGGCCCAGGTGTCGGAGTAGTGGAAGTCGATCATCAACTTGAGGCCCTTGGCCTTGACCGTCTTCGCGTACGCCAGCACCTTCGCCTTGTTGTTCCAGCCGCTGGCCGGGTTGTTCCACACCCGCAGCCGGACGTAGTTGACGCCGAGGCCCTTGAGGATGTCGAGCGGGTCGCGGGCGGTGCCGCCGGCGTCGTAGTACCGCGCGCCGAGGTCCAGGCTGCGCTGCACGGAGGAGACGTCCGCGCCGAGCATGGTCAAGGTGTTCGCGGCCGACGCCGATGTCGGCGGGCCGAGCAGGGCGGCCGGCAGGGCGACCGCCGCGAGGAACGCGACGGCCCAGGCCCGCAGGCGGGAGCGGTACGGAGTCATCCGGACCTCCTCGGTGGTGGGGTGGTGGTGGGGGACCTGCCGGCGTCGGGGCGGCGACACCAATAGACAGACTTGACTATAGCGGGGTGTGGGGCGGTCGACTCCGTGCCGGCGACGCGAAGCGGGCCACCCGGAAGCCCGGATGGCCCGCCCGCCGTGCCACTGTCAGAGGTTCAGGCTCCAACTGTTGACGTAACCGGTGTCGAGGCTCGCCGCGTCCTGGACCCGCAGCTTCCAGCTGCCGTTCGCCACCTCCGAGGAGAGGTTCACGGTGTACGTCTGGTCGATGTTGTCGGTGCTGCCCCCGGAGCGGCTCTGCAACGTGTAGACGCTGCCGTCCGGGGCGACCAGGCTGACCACCAGGTCACCGATGTAGGTGTGCACGATGTGCACCTCGACCTTGCTCGCGGTCGACGGGGTCGCCGCGCAACCGCTGATCACGATGGTGCTCTCCACCGTCGAGTTGTCGGCGATCGGGACGTCGGTGCCGTTGGTGCCGGAGCAGCCCGGCAGCCCGTTCACCGTCACGTTCAGCGTGGTCGTCCGGGCGACCGAGGGGGCGGTGCCCACCACCGTGATCGGCACCGTGCCGCTACCGGCGGTCGCGGCAGCGGTGACCGTGACGGTGGTCGACCCGCCGGCGGTGACCGACGACGGGCTGAACGACACGCTCACCCCGGCCGGCAGCGGTCCGGTCGAGAAGGTCACCGTCTCGGCGGTACCCCGGATGACCGTGGTGGAGACCGTTGCGGTGCCCGAGGTGCCCGGGTCGAGGGTCAGCGTCGCCGGGGCGACCGCGACGGAGAAGTCGTTGGCGGCGCACGACTCGGTGCCGTTGACGTTCACCGCGGTCCAGGCGGCCATCACCGCCTTGTACTCGGTGCTGCACAGGCCGTACAGGTCGGTGGCGGCCGACAGGGTGTGCAGCCGCGCGGTGTTGGTCGGCTGGGCGGTGTTCACGTAGCGGGTGTTCGACACGAAGTACGCGTCCAGCGCGCGGAACCAGATCTTCTCCGCCTTCTCCCGGCCGATGCCGGTCACCGGCGGGGCCGACCCGCACAGCGGCGAGGTCCCGTACGGGGTCACCCCGGAGCCCTCGGCCAGGTTGAAGAAGAAGTGGTTGGCCACCCCGGAGGAGTAGTGCACGTCGAGGCTGTTGGTGCTGCTCGACCAGCAGCCGTGCGACGACCCGTCCAGCGTCGGGTTGTACATGTAGCGCAGCGGCGCACCGGTGCCCCGGATGTCGATCTTCTCGCCGACCTCGTAGTCACCGGGGTCGACCGGGGTGTTCGCGTAGAACTCCACCATGTTGCCGAAGATGTCGCTGGTGGCCTCGTTGAGGCCGCCGGACTCGCCGGAGTAGGTCAGGCCGCCGGGGACCACGTTCTCGGTGACGCCGTGGGACATCTCGTGGCCGGCGACGTCGAGGGCGACCAGCGGCTTGGCGTTGCCCGCGCCGTCGCCGTAGGTCATCTGCGCGCCGTCCCAGAAGGCGTTGACATAGGCGTTGCCGTAGTGCACCCGGCTCGGCACGCCGGTGCCGTTGCCGAAGATGCCGTTGCGGCCGTGCACCTCGGTGAAGTAGTCGAAGGTCGTCGCCGCGCCGAAGTGGGCGTCGACCGCGGCGGACTGCCGGTTCGAGGCCGCGCCGGTGCCCCACACGTTGTCGGCGTCGGTGAAGGTGGTGCAGGTCGAGGTGCCGTTGTTCATGTCGCAGGTGCGGCCGTTGCCCCGGGTCGGGTCGATCATGCTGTACGTGGCCCCGGACTGCGTGGTGTCGATCGCGACCGGGCCGGCGTAGATGCTGTTGCCGGTGCCGACGACGGACTCGATCTCGTCGTAGGAGCCGATCCGGGCGCCGGTGAGCGCGTCGCTGATCACGTGCAGCTTCGAGGGGGTCTGCCCGTCCGGTGCCCAACCGGTGACCACGGTCTCCCAGGCGAGCCGGCCGGTGCCGCTGCTGGCGTCGACGAACAGCTCCGCCGCGCCGGTGCCGGTGACCTTGCCGGAGAACTCGGCGGTCGCCGCCCTGCGCGCCTTGGCGGCGCTGACCTTCGGGGTGGTGGCGAGGGTCAGCGGAGCGGCCAGGCCGACCGAGCTGCCCGCGTAGTCGCCGTCGGCCTCGGTGCGGATGACGAAGTCGCCGCCGTAGACGCGCAGCCCGTCGTACGTGCGGGTGTAGCGGACCGCGCCCCCGCCCTTGGCGTCCCGCCGGCTGCTGTGCACGGCGTAGCGGTCCTTCGCCGAGGACCTGACGGCTCCGGCGTGATTCTTGAGGGCGGTGTCGGCAGCGGCGACCAGCGCCGGCCCCGGGGTGGATGGTGGGGCTGCGGACACGCTCGTGGTGGTGACCACGAGACCGCTGCCGACCAGCATGGTGACGCCGGCCAGCGCTAGGGCTGATCTCAAACTGACCTCCCCAATCCGAGATGCTCTCGCATCTTTCGATAGCGAGATCATCGTCGGCTGTGGAGAGTCTGGGAAGACAGTTGTCGATGGCTATTCATACCGAGTTGCCCATCCGGGCGATGGTATGACCGACGAGTTGTGTCCGGGGTGTTCCATCCCTGTTACGGACGGAACACCCCGGCAACACCCGCTCGCGCCGTCAGCGCAGGCCGGCGAAGAGGTCGTCCTCCGGCAGGGCCGCCCCGGTGGTGTCGCGGACCCGGACGAAGGTCTCCCGACCCATCAGCTCGACGAACCGGTCCCGGCCCATCCGCAGGAAGAAGATGTTCTCGGTCTGGCTGGCGTGGGCGGCCAGCGCGTCGAACTTCTGCACGCCGTAACTGCTGGTGTCCACCCAGGTGGTGATCTCGTCGTCGGGCAGGCCGAGCTGCGGCCCCGGCGCGTCCCCCGCGTCCGGCTCGGCCCACTCGACGCCCAGCTCCTTCATCACCCGGCCGAACTCCGCGAACGCCGTGTGCGGGATGGTGGTCCAGTAGACCTTCGCCGGGATGTCGGTCATCGCCACGGCGGCCATGGTGATCCGGTGGGCCTGGATGTGGTCGGGGTGACCGTAGAAGCCGTTCTCGTCGTAGGTGACCACCACGTCCGGGCGGTAGCGGCGGATCAGCTCCGCCAGCCGGTCCGCCGCCTCCACCACAGGCGTGGTCCAGAACGCGCCGGGCATGTCGTTGTTCGGCCAGCCCATCATCCCGGAGTCGGCGTAGCCGAGCGTCTCCAGGTGGCTGACCTTCAACGCCGCGCAGCTGGCCTCCAGCTCCTCCTGCCGCATCGCCACCACCGCCGCCGGATCGTGCCCCGGCTCACCCGGCTTGACCCCACCGGGACCGTCGCCGCACCGCCCGTCGGTGCAGGTCACCAGCACCGTGGTGATGCCCTCCGCCGCATACCGGGCCAGCACGCCGCCGGTGCTCGTCGCCTCGTCGTCGGGGTGCGCGTGCACCGCCATCAGGGTCAGACCTCGCTCAGCCATACCCTCACCCTAGGCGTCCCGACCGACGACGGCGGGTACCGGCCCACCGGGGCGACGCGTGCCGGTGCCCCGGCAGATAATGGACGCCATGACCACCACCTGGAACGTCCCGGGTCTGCCGTTCACCCTGTCCCCGTCTCCCGAGGCGGCGTGGACGATCGCCGAGGCGGACGGTGTGGTGAGCGCGTCGGCCGCCCCGCGTACCGACATCTTCATCGACCCGGCGTCGGGCGACCCGCTCCACGCCGAGCCGACGATCACCGCGGCCACCCTGCTCGGTCTGCCCCCGGACGGCGACTTCCAGTTCAGCGCCCGGGTCGGCGTCGACTTCGCGGCGACCTACGACGCCGGGGTGCTGCTGCTCTGGGTCGACGAGCGGCACTGGGGCAAACTCTGCTTCGAGTTCTCTCCCGACGGCGAGCCCATGATCGTCTCGGTGGTCGGCCGGGGGGTCGCCGACGACGCTAACGCCTTCGTCGTCGACGGCCGTACGGTGTGGCTGCGGGTGTCCCGGATCGACCACGCGTTCGCGTACCACGCCTCGGTCGACGGGCGGACCTGGCGGATGGTCCGGTACTTCACCGTCGACGGTGCGGCCACCGCCGCCACGATCGGTTTCGAGGCGCAGTCGCCGATCGGGGACGGCTGCCGGGTCACCTTCGACGACATCCACTTCACCCGCGACCGGCTGGCCGACCTGCGCGACGGCTCCTGACCCGTGCCCCGGTCGTCGCCGCCGACCCGTCGGGTGGGTGCGGGCGTTCGACCCGCACGGCGTCGCCCCGGACGAGTTCGTCGTGGACGCGCCGGCGGGCGGCGGTGACGGCGTGCCCGGCGCGCACGTCGCCGTCGGCGAGCCGCTGGCGCAGCAACCGCAGGGCGGCGGCGCGGTTGAGGCCGAACCGCCGTTCGGAGTCCACCACGACGACGAGGCCAGAGGGCCGGTGGGTCGCCCGTGCCGCCGTGCTGACCTTGTTGCGGTGCTGGCCGCCGGGCCCGCCGGTGCGACAGGCGACGACGTGCACGTCGGCCTCGGTGAACGGCGTGGCCGGGGGGTCCACCGGGCACGGCCTGGCGGTGACGTACCAGTTCTTCCGACCCGTCGCGGGCCGGTACGGGCTGGGGGCCTGCCAGCACAGGGTGCCGGTCCACGAGGCGGCGACCGCCTCCGCGTCGGCCCCGTCGAGCCGGACCAGGACCGACCGGTAGGTGGCGGGCCGGTCACCGGCGACGGTCTCGAACCGGTGGGTGCTCACCCGGTGCCGGGCGGCGTCGGCCGTCAGCCGGTCCAGCAGCCGGGCCACCGCCCAGGCGCACTCCTGCGGGCCCCGCCCGGCCGACAGGAGCAGGTGGACGCTCATCCCCGGCCCCGCTGCCGACGCTCGTCCCGGCGTGCCGGTCGGAGCCCGGGCCCGAGGTCGGGTGTCTTGTAGGTGACCAGTGGGACGGTGCTCGCCACGGGGGTGGCCAGGCCGTGGCCGACCAGATCGGCGATCACCTGCTCGATACGTTTGTAGGCCGTCGGGGCCTCCTCGAAGAGCAGCTGCCGGTCGCCGCACACCACCAGCGAACCGACCGGCGTCCGCCGCAACTCGGCGACCGTGTGCTTCGCCCGGCCCCGACGCAGGGCGTCGGCGCGGGACATCTTGCGACCCGCCCCGTGCGCCACCGAATAATTGGCCGCCGGGCCCGCGTGGCCGGCGACGAGGAACGAGCGGGTGCCCCGGGTACCGGCGACCAGCACGTCGCGGCCGTCACCCGGGGCCGCGCCCTTACGGTGCAGGTAGCTGCCGTCACGGACCTCGACCAGGTTGTGGCACTGGTCCACGATCGGCGCGGTGGGCTCGGCCCCCAGGGCATGGGCGACCCGGGCGGCCAGCAGCCGACGGTTGAGCGCACCCCAGCGGACGGCGTCGTCGTGCCGCGCCAGGTAGCCGGCCGGATCGGGGGCCGGACCCGCGCCGTGGGCCTCGGTGTGCGCCCGCAGGATCCGCTCACCCAGGCCGCGGGATCCGCTGTGGACAATGAGCACGAGGTCACCTGCGGTGAGCCCGAGCCGGCCCGCGTGGTCCGCCGCGAAGACGGTCTCGATCCGGGCCAGCTCGACGAAGTGGTTGCCCCGACCGACCGTGCCGAGGCCCTCGACGTGGCCGGCCGGCGGATCGCCGGCCGCGACGGCCCAGGCCGGATCGTCGGCGTCCCGCCCGGGGTCCAGCGCCCGGTCCAGGTCGGGGAAGCGGGCGGCGAGCCGCTCGGGTACGACGCGCCTGAGGCCGATCGGGAACACGGCGATGCCACACCCGATGTCGGAGCCCACCAGATGCGGGTAGAGCACGGTCGACGCCATCGCGGCGCCGATCGGGGCGCCCTTGCCCGGGTGCAGGTCGGGCATGGCGGCGACGTGGCGCATGCCGTCGAGGGCCGCCACCTGGTGGCACTGCCGGACGGCGTCGGACTCGATCCAGCTCTCGGGGGAGGCGAAGACGGTGACGGTGGCCGTGGTCGACGGCGGCGGGAAATGCTGTGGGGACACGGACGCTCGTTTCGGGTGACGGGAACGGACGGCGCGGCGGCGCGCGATGGCGCGCGGTATCACGGCGGCATGCGGCGCACGCGGTGGCGCGGTGCGGGCGGGATGCGGAGGTGTCCGTCAGTACGTCATGCCCACCAGCCTGGCGCACCGGACCGCTGCGGCCAACGGGTTTTCGGCCGGCCGCTCAGCCGATCGGGATCCCCAGCGGATCGGCGAGCAGCCGCGTGAAGCCGAGTTCCGCCGCGCCGACCAGGGTGGCGTCGTCACCGAGGGCGCAGACCCGCAACTGCGCCCGGGACCGGGAGACCGGCAGCACGTTGGCGGTGATCCGCTCCTGGACGTGCGTCGCCGCGCCCCGGTACACCTCCCGCAGCACACCACCGAAGATCACCATGCCGGGATTGAACAGGTTGATCACGTTGGCCACCCCGATGCCCAACCAGTCGCCGACGGTCCGCAGGGCGTCGCGGGCCGCCGGTTCGCCGCGACCGGCCGCCTCGACCACCTCACGGACCGCGTCGCGACCGATCAGGTCGGCGGGTCGACCGGCCGCGTCGAGCAACGCCCGCTCGCCGACCTCCGCCTCCAGACAGCCGCGCGAACCACACCCGCACGGCCTCCCGTCGTACGGGTTGACGAGCATGTGACCGACCTCGGAGCCGTACCCGCCGTCGCCGCCGAGCAGGTCGCCGCCGACGATGATGCCGCCCCCGACCCCGACGTCGCCGTGCAGGTAGACCAGGTTGCGCACCCCGACGCCCACCCCACGCTGGTGTTCGGCCAGCGCGCCCAGGTGGGCCTCGTTGCCGACCAGGACCGGCAGGCCGAGATCGAGTCGACGCCCTAGCTCCGCGCCGAACGCCTGGTCCACCCAGCCCAGGTCCGGGCCGAACCGCACCATCCCGTCGCCGGGCCGGATCATCCCGCAGTACGACGCGCCGATCCCCACGCAGACCGCCCCCGGTGCCGCTGCCCGGTGCAGGTCACGCCCGAGGTCGGCCAGCACCCCCGCCACGGTGTCCAGGTCGACGCCCGCGCGGGCCCGGGGCGCCTCCCGGCGGTCCTGGATCTGCCCGCCCAGCCCGACCCGGGCGGCCACCAGCCGGTCCACCGCGATGTCGAAGGCGAGCACGAAGACCCGGTCGGACGCGGGCCGGACCATCAGGGACGGCCGGCCGGCCCGGCCGGTCAGCTCGGGGAAACCCTCCCGCACCAGGCCGGCCGCCACCAGTTCGGTGGTGAGCGCCAGGACCGTGCTGCGGTTCACGCCCAGCCCGGCGGCCAGCCCGGCGCGCGACACCGGTCCGCCGAGGTGCACCCGGCGCAGCAGCGCGCCCAGGCTCCGGCGGCGGCTGTCCCCCGGCGACTGCCCGTCCACGGTCGGACTCTTCGGCATCACGAGGCGGCCCTGTCGATCGGCGGCTGACTACCCGTCGAGCGTAGTTGCCGTCGCCGCCGTGCGTCACCTCGCGCGCCCGGCCGGTGACCGTCCCCACCCACCGGTGCGGGCCCCCACGTGTCGTGGAGCCCGCGGGTCAGCCGTCGATCCGGGTGATGTTGCGGATCTTGTTGGCCGCGTCCAGGGCGGCGACCTTGTACGCCTCGGACAGGGTCGGGTAGTTGAAGACCGTGTCGATCAGGTAGTCGACCGTGCCGCCGCACCCCATCACGGTCTGCCCGATGTGGACGATCTCGGTCGCGCCGGTGCCGAACACGTGCACCCCGAGCAACCGGCCGTCCTGCGGGGAGACGAGCAGCTTCAACATGCCGTACGAGTCGCCGACGATCTGACCGCGGGCCAGCTCGCGGTAGCGGGCGATGCCCACCTCGAACGGGGTGGAGCTGTTGGTCAGCTCCTCCTCGGTCTTGCCGACGAAACTGATCTCCGGGATCGTGTAGATGCCGATCGGCTGCAACTCCTGGAGTTCCCGGGCCGGCTCGCCGCAGGCGTGCTGCGCGGCCATCCGGCCCTGCTCCATCGAGGTGGACGCCAACGCCGGGAAGCCGATCACGTCACCCACCGCGTAGATGTGCTCCACGCTGGTGCGGTAGTGCTCGTCGACCGAGATCCGGCCGCGCTTGTCGGCCTCCAGGCCCGCCGCGTCCAGGGCCAGGTCGTCGGTCTGCCCCTGCCGGCCGGCCGAGTACATGACCGTGTCGGCGACGATCTTCTTGCCGCTCTTGAGGATGCACAGCGCGGCGTTCTGGTGCTTTTCCACCGCGGCGACCTCCTCCCCGAAGCGGAAAGTCACCGAAAGGTCACGCAGGTGGTACTTGAGCGACTCGATGATCTCCTCATCGCAGAATTCGAGCATCCGGTCCCGGCGCTCCACCACGGTCACCTTCGTCCCCAGCCCGGCGAACATGGAGGCGTACTCCATGCCGATCACGCCGGCACCGACGACGACCATGCTGCGCGGCACGGCCTGCAGGTTGATCACCCCGTCGGAGTCGACGATCGTCCGGTCGTCGAAGTCGACGCTGTCCGGCCGGGCCGGTCGGGTGCCGGCGGCGATGACGGCCTTGTCGAAGGTGATCCGGGTGTCGTGCCCGGAGCCGCCGTCCACCCAGATCGAGTGCGGGTCGGCGAACCGGCCGGTGCCGGTGATCAGCGCGACCCGGTTGCGGCCCAGTTGGTTGCGGATCACATCGGTCTGCCGCTCGATCACGTGCTGGGTACGGGCGGCCAGGTCGGCGACGGTGATCTCCTCCTTGACCCGGTAGCTGCTGCCGTAGAGGTCGCGCTGGCTCAGGCCGGTCAGATAGAGAACGGCCTCCCGCAGCGTCTTGGAGGGGACGGTGCCGGTGTTGATGCACACCCCACCGATCATGTCGCGGCGGTCCACGATGCCGACCCGCCTACCGAGCTTCGCGGCGGCGATCGCGGCCTTCTGACCGCTGGGCCCGGAGCCCAGCACCAACAGGTCGTAGTCATACACGGCACCTAGCCTTGCAAGCTGCCGCAACTTCCGCCACTCGTGATCGTCGGGCGGGCGCCATCTCGTCCCGGGCAGGGCCCGGGTGCGTACGGCCGAGGGGATCGAGGTGGGGGAGCGGGTGGCCGTACACCTCACCCTCGACCTCTGGCCGGCCCGGCACCGCGGCCCTGACCGGCCCGAACTCCGCGACCGCCCGGCAGAGCACCGGGGGACGGCGCTACGGTGGGCCGGTCGCCCCGGCCACCCGCCGTGGCCGCGTCCCGACGCCGGGCGTGCCGCTGGGCGACGCCGGACGCGACGAAGGGATCAGGTGACGGCAGCGTCATGACCGACTACGGACACGAGTTGCTGTTCGGCGGCTTCCTGACCCCCGACGCCCGGCAGCCGGAGCAGGTCGTCGCCCGGGCCCGGCTCTGCGAACAGGCCGGCCTGGACCTGGTCACCTTCCAGGACCACCCCTACCAGCCGGGATTCCTCGACACCTGGACGCTGATGTCCTACCTGGCGGCGGCGACCAGCCGGATCAGGTTGGCCGGCAACGTGCTCAACCTGCCGCTGCGGCAGCCGGTGGTGCTGGCCCGTAGCGTCGCCAGCCTCGATCTGCTCAGCGGCGGCCGGGTCGAACTCGGCCTCGGCGCGGGTGCGTTCTGGGACGCCATCGAGGCCAACGGTGGCCGACGGCTCGCCCCGGGGCAGGCGGTGGACGCGGTGGACGAGGCGATCCGGATCATCCGCGAGGTCTGGGCCGCCGACCGGCGCGGCGGGGTGCGGGTCGACGGCGAGCACTACCGGGTGGTCGGCGCGAAGCGTGGTCCCGCCCCGGCGCACCCGGTGGGGATCTGGGTCGGGGCGTACAAGCCGAGGTTGTTGCGGCTGGTGGGCCGGGCGGCGGACGGCTGGTTGCCGTCGCTGTCGTACCTGCCGAAGGGGCCGGCGGAGCTGGCCGACCTCAACGCGCTCGTCGACGAGGGTGCGGCGGCGGTCGGGCGTGACCCCGCCGAGGTGCGGCGGTTGCTGAACGTCTCCGGTCGGTTCACCCGCACCGGTGCGGGTTTCCTCGAGGGGCCGCCGCAGCAGTGGGTGCGGGAGCTGGCCGACCTGGTGCTGACGTACGGCACCTCCGGCTTCATCCTCGGCTCGGACGATCCCACCAGCATCCAGCTGTTCGCCCAGGAGGTCGCTCCCGCCGTCCGTGAACTGGTCGCCGCCGAGCGGGCCGGGTCGACCGCGCCCGGGTCATCGGGGTCCGCCGGCGAAGGCGCACCGGCCGGGTCGGCCGAGGACGCGTCGGCCGGGTCGGGTCCTGTGGCGCAGTCCGGGTCGGCCGAGGGCGGGTCGGCGGCGGGCTCCGGCGGGTCGGGCGCCGCGCGGCCACGGGAGGTCGTCCGGGCCGGGGGCACAGCCGGGCTGGCGGTCACCCCCACCCCGGCACCGCAGGTACGGCACAGCGACCACCGGCTCTGGGACGAGTCGACCCGGCCGGTCGCCCCGCCGGCCCCGCCCGGGCACGTCTACTCCCCGCAGGCCCAGGCCGTCGGCGGGCACCTGGTCGACGTCCACGACCACCTGCGCCGGGAGTTGGGCGAGATCCGTGACCTGCTCGATCAGGTCCGCCGGGGGGTGGTCTCCGCCGGGGACGCCCGGGGGGTGCTCAACCGGATGACGATGCGGCAGAACAACTGGACGCTGGGGGCGTACTGTGCCGCGTACTGCACGCTGGTCACCCAGCACCACGGGTTGGAGGACGACGCGATCTTCCCGCACCTGCGGCGGGCCGACCCGGGGCTGGTGCCGGTGATCGACCGGCTGGAGCAGGAACACGTGGTCATCCACGACGTCGTGGAGGGCGTCGACCGGGCGCTGGTCGCGCTGATCGAGGACCCGGAGCGGCTGGCCGAGCTTCAGCGGGCGGTGGACGTGCTCACCGACACCCTGCTGTCGCACCTGTCCTACGAGGAGCAGAACATCGTCGAGCCGTTGGCCCGCTACGGCTTCTTTCCCGGTCAACTCTGATCCGTCCCGGTGCGGCGGCTACGGCTGGGAAGCGGGACCGGGCGGGTGACGGCGTTCGGTTCGTGGTGCCATAATCGTGATGGTGCCCGTGGATGTCACCCGGGCCCGGGGGGCGCCTCCGCACCGCGCGGACGGCGGGGACCGACCCTCCGGAGGCCACAGTGGAATCCCCCTCCCTCGCCGACCTCGTCGACCTCGTCGACGGGCTGCTGCAACTGGGTGCTGCGGCGCTCAGCCTCGCCGCCGCCGTCGTGGTCGCCCGGACCGGCCGCCGGTCGGGCCGACAGCGCGACGACTGAGCCGGCCTCGGCGGGGCCGGTCCGCATCGACAGGGCGACCGCTGCGGCCGTCGGACGGCTCAGAGGAACGCCCCGACGCGCGGGGTGGCGCCGTCCCAGCGGAAGATCGCCGCGTACAGCGCGCGGCGGGCGTTGGCGGGCAGCGAGCCGTCGGCCTGTTGCCGGCACGGGGTGGTGCCGGCGCAGACCCAACCGTGCAGGAAGAGCCGCTGCTCGTCGTCGACCAGGGCCGGGACGAGATCCGCGCCTCCCGGGCCGCAGATCCCGGTGCCGGACGTGGTGAGCAACGAATGCTCGGTCCTGCCGTGGAAGTCCCACCGGTCGGTGGAGGTGAGATAGACGGTGGCGTAGCTGCAGTTGTCGTAGCCGTACCGGGAGGCGAACAGCACGTACGTGGAGCCCCGCTGCCGCAGCACCGGGTTCTCGATGATGCCGGCGTTGCGGACCAGCTCACCACTGGCGTTGCCGACCCAGCGGGTGCCCGTGTCGTCGAGCCGCAGCATCCGGATCGACGACGGGGTCTGCTGCGTCTTGTAGAGCACGAACCGCTTGCCGTCGGCGTCCTCGAACGGGGACGGGTCGATCACGCCGGCGGCGGCGACCGGCCGTCCCGCCACCGCGTCGTCCGCTCCGTGCGCGCCACCCGGGCAGATCAGCGGCGCGACACCCACCGGCGTGTACGTCCCGTCGACGGTGTCGGAGGTCGCGGCCCCGATGCACCGCTGTCCGTTCTTGCCCTTGGCGGGCGCCGAGTAGTAGAGCACCCAGCCGGTGGCGGTACGGACCGCGTCGGGGGCCCATACCGCGCCGTTCTCGGCCCAGTCCGGGACCGATCCGAGGGTCGTGCCGAGGGCGCTCCACGGCCCGGACGCGGTCTCGCCCCGGTAGGCCGGGGCCCGGGTGCCGGTGGCGAACACGACGAAGGTGTCGTTGTGCCGCACCACGCCGGGGTCGGCGATCCCGCCCGAGGGGGCGTACACCGGTTGCGGGGTGGCCGCTGCGGCGGGCGCGGCGGCGGTGCCGGCGACGAGCGTGACCACGACGGCGATCAGCGACGGTCGCCAGGTCGTTCGTGGATGCATGGGGTCTCCCGGTGCGACAGGCGGGTGGAGGACGGCGTCCGGGCCGGTGTCGGGCGGGCCCCTGCGCCACTCCGTCGGCAAGATCGGCAATTCATTCCGGACAATGTTGTTCCGTTGTCCGGGTGGTGAAACTAAGCTACCGTGCCGGAAGAAAGCAAGACAGTATTCTTCATCGCCGGATCGCGTTGCGCCGGTTGTCGGGACTCAGGAGAGGACCACCATGTCACGCGGAAAACTCTGGTCGGCGCGCGGGGCGGGTGCCCTCGTCGGCGCGGCGGTGCTGCTGGTGAGCCTGGTGCCGGCGACCCCCGCCGCCGCGAACTCCACCTTCCAGGCGGCGACCCTGAACATCCTCAACGAGCTGAACCAGGCCGACTTCGTCCACGACCTGGAACTGATCACCGCGAAGGCGGACCTGGTCGGGCTCAACGAGGTCGGCAACCGCAAGGCGTACCTGCAGAACTGGGCGGCGGACAACGGCTGGTGGCTGTACGCGCCCGAGCCGACGCAGGCGGCCAACGAGGCGCTGCTGGCCAAAAAGAGCGTGTTCGACGTGCTCGACAAGGGGTCGAACTTCGTGTGCGACACCAACGGGCCCGGCGAGGTGCCGCCGGCCCGCTACAACAACTGGGTCCGCTACCGGCACAAGGCGACCGGGCGCAGCGTCTACCACCTCAACGCGCACGCCAACGCGAGCATCGAGAACAACGGCCGGCCCGAGGACCTGCCCCGGACCGCCTGCGCCGAGCAGCAGTTCCAGGCCCTGAAGAACCTGGCGGCCGCCAAGAAGGACTCCGGCCAGGTCATCGTCAGCGGTGACCTGAACGTCGACTTCAGCGCCGACCGGGCGTACGGGTACCAGAAGTTCCCCTGGAAAGTGTTCGAGGCCAACGAGCTGCCGAACCTGCGGTCCTGCTACAACCTGTACGGCGAGAAGGGGAACGGGACGCACGGCAACCGGCACATCGACTACATCTACTTCTGGAAGCGCGTCGAGGAACACCGCGAGATGTGGATGACCGACTACAACATCGTCAGCGGCACCAACTCCGACCACAATGGCGTGGTGGCGGCGTTCACCATCTCGTCGTAGCCTCCGGCCCGGCGACCCCCGCCGGGTGCCCACCGGCGCACCGCCGTCGATTCCGACCGTCGACCATTGACACATCTCGTGGTCCACTCCATCGTCGGGGGAACCGTCCCCGCGTCGAAGGGTTCACCTGATGGTCGACACCACGCACACGTACGTCATCGTCGGAGCCGGGCCCGCCGGCCTGCAGCTGAGCTACTACCTTCAGCAGCAGGGTGCCGACTACCTGACGCTCGAGCGCGGCGCCGAGCCCGGTGGCTTCTTCCGGCGGTTCCCGCGCCACCGTCGGCTGATCTCGCTCAACAAGGTGCACACCGACAGCACCGACCCCGAGATCCGGTTGCGGTGGGACTGGAACTCGTTGCTCAACGACGACCCGGAGCTGCTGTTCCCGAAGTTCAGCCAGGAGTACCTGCCGGCGGCGGACGACCTGGTGAGCTATCTCGCCGAGTTCCAACGGGTCCACCAGCTCCGGGTCCGCTACGGCACCACGGTCGAGCAGATCAGCCGCGACGACGAGGGGTTCGTCGTGCGCACCGACCGGGGGGTCGTGCGGGCGCGCTGCCTGATCGTGGCGACCGGCTGGGGGCGGCCGTTCGTGCCGGACATCAAGGGCATCGAGTACGCCACCGGCTACGAGGAGATGGACGTCGACCCCGACCGGTACGCCGGCAAGCGGGTCCTGATCATCGGTAAGGGCAACTCCGCGTTCGAGACCGCCTCGGCGATCCTGGGCAAGGCGTCGATGGTGCACCTGGCCAGCCGGCAGCCGCTGCGGCTGGCCTGGAACACCAAGCACCCCGGTGACGTCCGGGGCCAGTACGGCGCGATCCTCGACAGCTACCAGTTCAAGACGCTGCACTCGGTGCTCGACTGCACCATCGACGAGATCCGGCCGGTCGACGGAAGGTTCCAGGTCGCCATCACCTACACCCACGCCCAGGGGGAGACCGCCGAGCTGGATTACCACGAGGTGCTGCGCTGCACCGGGTTCCGGATGGACACCTCCCTGTTCGACGCCTCCTGTGCCCCGGACATGGTGCGGGACGGTCGGATGCCCGGCCTGCGTCCTGACTGGCAGTCGAGCAACGTCGACGACCTGTACTTCGCCGGCACCATCGCGCAGGCGCGGGACGTGAAGCACGCCTCGTCGCCGTTCATCGACGGGTTCCGGTACAACCTGCGGACCTTCACCCGGCTGCTGCGCGAGCGCTACGACGACGTGCCGGTGCCGGTGGCCACCACGCCGGGGGAGCCGGCGTCGCTGACCAAGGTGATGCTCGACCGGGTCAACTGGAGTTCGGCGCTGTGGACCCAGTTCGAGTACCTCTGCGACGTGTTCGTCCGCGACGACGCCACCGGCGACTTCCGGCACTACGAGGACCTGCCGGAGGACTACGCCGTGCAGCGGTTCGCCGCCGCGTCGCACCTCTACACCCTCGCCCTGCGCTGGGGTCGCGACGACTACGGCGACGTCTTCGCCATCGACCGGCACCCCACGCCGGACCGGGCCCGGGAGAGCGCCTTCATCCACCCGGTGATTCGGCGGTACCGCCACGGGGAGCTGGTGGCCGAGCAGCACCTGTTGGAGGATCTGCTGGCCGAGTGGCGGCGGCCGGACCGGCACGTCGACCCGCTCGTCGAGTTCCTGACCGGGGACCTCACTGGCGGATCATGATCTCGTCGAGCGGCTTGCGGGCCAGGTCGGGGACCCGGGCGTCCGGGGCCGGGTACCCGACCGGCAGCACCAGGTTGGGGCGTTCCTCCGGCGGGCGCTCGCACACCTCGTTGAGGAACCGCATCGGGCTGGGCGTGTGGGTCAGGGTGACCAGGCCCGCGTGGTGCAACGCGGAGATCAGCAGGCCGACCGCGATGCCGACGGACTCCTTGACGTAGTACGGCTTGGGGCTGTGCGGCCCCTGGTGCACCTCGAACACGACGATGACGGCGGGTGCGGTCTCCAGGAACGGCTTCTCCCAGTCGGTGCCGAGCTGGGCGATCGCCCCCAGCCACTCCTGTGGCGCGCGGCGCTGGTAGAAGTCGCGTTCCTCGGCCTCGGCCGCCGCACGTAGCCGGCGCTTGCGGGCCGGGTCGGTCAGCACGACGAACCGCCACGGCTGCACGTTGGCCCCGCTGGGGGCGGTCGACGCGGCCCGGACCGCCGCCTCGATCACCCCCTCGGGTATCGGGTCGGGCGCGAAGTCGCGTACCGAACGGCGGCCGGCCATCCGGTCGGCGAACGCCTCCGCCGCGCGGAGCATGTCCGCCGCCGGCCGGCGTTCGTGTCGGATCGGGACGGTGGGTAGCAGGACCGTGTCGGCCATCTGTCGCCTCCCTGCGATAACCGACCCGCCGGGCACCACGCAGCAAGTTCCACAGTGGACGCCACGCCCGTGGGGCGGCTGCTCCCAGCATTTCCGAGGCGGGCCGGTTCGTCGTTACGCCACCGTGCTGTCTTGCCGATCGGGCACGTCCGGAGCGGTCGCGGCGACCAGGGCGGCGACCACGTCGGTGAGTCGCCCCCCGGCCGCCGCCGCCCGCTGCCGGGTCGCCCCGTCACCGTCGGCGGCCAGCCCGGCCAGCCACCGCCCGACCCGGGGACCGTCACCGGTTTCCGTCAACGCCGGCCGGGCCAGCTCGACCAGCTGCGCGGCGAGCACCCCGGCGGGCAGCAGCCGCCCGGTGCCCACCTCGACGCCGTGGCCACCCATCCCGTCCCGGGCGGCCCGCCAGTACGCCAGCCGCATCAGGTCCGGGTCGGTGCGGGGGCCCTCGTCGCCCCGGTCGACTGCCGCTCCGGCGACCATCGCCAGGGCCCGGACCAGGGCGGCGAACCCGGCGGACTCGGCGGCGGTGATCGGCATGTCGGCCACCCGGACCTCCAGGGTGGGGTGGCGTGCCGACAGCCGCATGTCCCAGAAGATCGTCCCGGAGTCGACCAACGCGCCCGCGTCGAGCAGCAGGTCGATGTGGGCGTCGTACTGCTGCGCGGAGGTCACATACGGCGGCGGGCCGGCCACCGGCCAGCGCTGCCAGGTCAGGCTGCGCCAGCTCGCATAGCCGGTGTCGCGCTCACGCCAGTAGGGCGAGTTGGCGGTCAACGCCAGCAACACCGGCAGGTGCGGGCGCAGGTGGTTGCCGACCAGCACCGCCCGGTCCCGGTCCGGCTGCTCCACGTGTACGTGCACCGCGCAGATCGCCAGGTCGTCGTGCAACCCCCGGTAGGTGGCGTTGCCCCGGTCCTGGCGTGGCCCCTGGGTGATCGGCGGCGGCACGGCCCGGCCGAGCACCGGGGAGCCGGTGGCGATCACCCGCAGCCCGGCCCGGCCCGCCGCCGCCTGCAACGCCGCCCGGGCCTCGACGAGTTGCGCCCCGATGTCCGCCACCGCGTGGCAGGGATCGGTGCGGGTCTCGATCTGCAGCTCGGTGATCTCGCCACCCACCCGACCGCCGAGCGCCGGGCGGGCCAGGTCGACCACCGTGGCGGCCTCCGGCCTGACCTCGCCCCGCTCGGCGTCGACGACGAGGAACTCCTCCTCGACGCCGAGCAGGGGAATGGTCGACCCCGACCACTGTGCCGTAGTCATGCGCGCGTCCGACCCCTCGCCGTCGGTCGCTCGCCGACAGGGAGCAGCCTACGGCCCGTTCGGCCACATCGTCATCAACGCGCCTCCACCGTGGACAACCGGTCGACCAGTCCGGCCAGCAGGGCGGTCCGCTCCGGCATCCGGTCGAGGTGGACGTACTCGTCGCGGGCGTGTGCCCCACCACCCACCGCACCCAGCCCGTCCAGCGTCGGCACCCCCAACGCGGCGGTGAAGTTGCCGTCCGACGCGCCCGCCGCGTGCGCCCCGCCCAGGGCCGACAGGCCCAGTCGACCGGCGACCGACTGGGCGACGGCCAGCAGCGGCCGGGCCAGCTCCGGGGGCATCGGATGGCGGCCGATGCGGCCCTCCACCGCCACCGTCGCCTCGGGCAGGAACGGCACCAACCCGTGGATGGCCCGGTCGACGCGTTCGAGTTCGGCACTGGTCCACGCCCGTACGTCGACCGCCAGGCTGGCCAGCTCCGGCACCGTGTTGGTGGTGGTGCCGGCCGCCAACAGCGTCGGGGTGACCGACGTGCCGGCGCTGTGCCCCGCGCCGAGGGCGCGCAGCGTGAGAATCTGGTGGGCGACCTCGACGGTGGCGTTCACCCCCCGCTGGGGCTCCACCCCGGCATGGGCGGCCCGGCCCCGCACGGTCACCCGGTACACCGAGCCCCCCTTGCGAGCCACCTTCACCTCCCCCTGCGGGGTGGCCGCCTCGCAGACCAGCACCGCGTCCGAGCGCCGCGCCTCGCGTTCGATCAACGGCCGGGACGTGCCGGAGCCGCTCTCCTCGTCGCAGGTGAGCAGCACCCCCACCCGGGAAGTGTCGGCCAGCAGGCCCAGTGCGGTGAACATCTGCACGATGCCGGCCTTCATGTCGCACACCCCGGGACCGGTGGCGACGTCCCCGCGTACGGTGAAGGGCCGGGTCCGGACGGTGCCGGCGGGGAAGACCGTGTCGAAGTGGCCGAGCAGCAGCACCCGTTGCCGGGCGGCCGGCCACAGCAGGTGCGGCAGCCCGTCCACGACGACCCGTTCGGCGGGCCGGCCGAGCACCTCCTCGCCCCAGCCCGCGAGCAGGTCGGCACAGGACTCCAGGCAGGGCAGGTCATCGGGGGGCGACTCGGCGGACACCAGGACGCGCAGCCGGTCCACCATCTCGGGGCGGAGTTTCGTCGCAGCGTCGAGCAGATCGCGCGGATGGTCCATCGAGCCCTCCAGCTTCGAAGACGGTGACGGGCCTGGCCAGGCGACCCATCCACCATCGCAGCGTCGCCCCCGCACGGTCATCCGTTGCCGTGCTCACCGTCCCCGGCGTCGGTCAGCCGCGCCAGCCGGCCGTACAGGTAGCGCTGGCGGGGGAGGTTCGTCGACAGCCGGGCCGCGTGCGCGTACGCCGCCCGGGCCTCGGCGAGGCTGCCGCAGCGTTCCAGCAGGTGGGCGCGGGCGGCGTGCCGGCGGGGGTCGTCGCCGATGCGGGGATCGGCGGCCAGCGCGTCGAGCAGGCGCAGCCCGTCGACGGGACCCCGGGCCATCGCCACCGCCACCGCATGGTTGAGCGCCACCACCGGGTTGTCCGAGATCCGCATCAGCACCTCGTAGAGGGCCACGATCTGCGCCCAGTCGGTCTCGTCGGCACCCGGTGCCTCGTCGTGCACCGCCGCGATCGCCGCCTGGAGCTGGTACGGCCCGACATCCCCACGCGGCAGCACCGCGCTGACCAGGGCCACCCCCTCGGCGATCTGGTCGCCCCGCCAGCGGCGGCGATCCTGCTGCGCCATCGGCACCAGCTCACCGTCCGGGCCGACCCGGGCCGGGCCCCGGGCGTCGGTGAGGAGCATCAACGCCAGCAGCCCGGTCACCTCCGGGTCGTCCGGGAGCAGCCGGTGCAGCAGCCGGGCCAGCCGGATCGCCTCGGTCGACAGGTCCACCCGGCGCAGGTGCGGGCCGGCGGTGCTCGCGTACCCCTCGTTGAAGACCAGGTAGAGCACCTGCCGGACGGCGTCGAGCCGGGCCGGGCGCTCGTCGGCGTCGGGCAGCGCGAACGGCAGCCCGCTGTCGCGGATGCGCTGCTTGGCGCGGGTGATCCGCCGGGTCATGGTGGCCTCGGGCACCAGGAACGCCCGCGCCACCTCGGCGGTGCTCAACCCACCGACGGCGCGCAGGGTCAAGGCGATCTGGGCGGCCGGCGGCAGCGCCGGATGACAGCACAGGAACAACAGGACCAGGCTGTCGTCGAACGGCTCCCGGTGGTCGGCCGCCGGGGCGATCCACCGCTGCGCCCGGCCCTCGTCGTCCTCCCGCCGACGCCGGGCCTGCCCGGCGCGCAGCAGGTCGGTCAGCCGCCGGGCGGCCACCGTGATCAGCCAACCCCGGGGGTGCTCCGGCAGCCCCTCGACCGGCCAGCGGGTCGCGGCGGCCAGCAGCGCCTCCTGGACGGCGTCCTCGGCGGTGTCGAAGTGGCCGTACCGGCGGACGACCGCGCCGAGGACCTGCGGCGCGAGCACGCGCAGCAGGTCCTCGACGGTGGACGGGCCCACGGGAACGGGTCAGCCGTCCAGGTCGTCGATGCCGTCGGCGACCGGCCGCACGTCGACGTACCCGCCCTCGGCGTCCGGGTCGACGAACCGGGCGGCGATCTCGGTCGCCCGGTCGAAGCTGACACAGTCGACGACGGTGAACCCGGCCAGCACCTCCTGCGTCTCCGGGTACGGCCCGTCGGTGACCACGGGCGTGCCCTGCCGCAGCCGCACCCGGCGGGCGTGCACCGGCGCGGTCAACCCCTGCCCGTCGACCAGCTCACCGGATTCGGCCAGCTCCTGGTGCACCGCCGCCATGTGGGCGTGCATCGCGGCGACCTGCTCCGGCGTCATCGGCGGCTGCGCGCCGGGCCGGCCGGCCATCGCGTCGTAGTCGCGCTGCGAGCCGTACAACATGATCATGTATTTCATGTTCTCTCCTCTCGGCCGGCCGTGGCCCGGCCGGACACCGGAGACGTCGGTGCCGCGGGGCCGATCCGGACACCGGTCCCGAGGCTAACCGCCCACCGGGCGGGGGACGCCCGGATGGCGACGGGTTACCTATCGTGGTGCTATGACGACGATGTGGGTCGCGCTCGGGGCGGCGGCGCTGGTGACGGTCGGCTCGGTCGGCTGGGTCGCATGGCGCGACCGGGCCCGCACCGCCGGGGCCGAGGACCGGGCCGCCAGGCTGGACGCCCAGGCCAGACAGCACCGGTACGAGGCGGAGCGACACTTCACCCAGGCCGACACGATCCACCGGGGCCAGGAGCACCACTGACCGTCCCGGCCGGGTCGGTCCGGGCCCCCCATGGTCAACGGGACGTCGGCCGGGCATGATCGTTCCACGGTCGGGGTACCACCGGCCGTAGGACCGGGACGCCTTGGGAGGCACACGGTGACGGCAGGCTCGCGACGCCGCTCGCACGGACCACTGGTCGCCGCGTTGACGGCGCTGGTGGTGGCGGTCGGCTGTGCTGCCGGCGGGGTGGGGGAGAACGCCCCGCAGGCACCCCGGGAACCGGCCCCACGACAGTCGTCGCGCCCGGCGGCACCGGCCTCTCCCGAGGCGGAGACCACCCGCGCCGACGGCACCACCAGCGTGGCCGAGTTCAAGAGCGACATCGACGACGCCGTCGCCATCGCCGAACGCTACTGGGCCGCCCAGTTCCGGACCTCCGGGCAGCAGTTCCGGCCGATCCGCCGGATCCTGCCCTACCAGCGGGAGGGTGAGATCTCCTGCGGCGGCCAGGCGCTGCCCCGCAACAACGCGGTCTACTGCTCCCAGGGCGACTTCATCGCCTACGACGTCAACTGGTCGGTGGCGGCGTTCCGGCAGGTCGGCGACGCGTTCGTGTTCTACCTGCTGGGCCACGAGTACGCCCACGGCATCCAGATCCGGCTCGGCATCCGCGCCAACTTCACCATCCAACAGGAGCTGCAGGCCGACTGCATGGCCGGGGCGTACCTCGGCGACTCGGTACGCGACGGCACCCTCAAGCTCGACGCCGGCGACCTGGACGAGTTCCGTGAGGGGCTGCTCGCCGTCGGCGACGACCCCGACCAGCCGTGGTTCGCCGAGGGGTCGCACGGCACCGCCGAACAGCGCACCGACTGGTTCTTCCGCGGCTACGAACGGTCCCTGGACGCCTGCAACCTCGGCTGAGGACCACGTCACGTCCGGGTGGTACGGCGGCACGCGTCCCGGGCCGGGCTGGCAGGATCGCCCGGAGACCACCCGCGACCGCCAGGAGGATTCCGCTGAGCAGCCCACACCCCGCCGCCGTGCTCTTCGACATGGACGGCACCCTGGTCGACAGCGAAAAGCTCTGGGACGTCGCCCTGCACGAGTTGGCCGCCGTCTACGGCGGCACGCTGACCGGCCCGGCCCGTCGGGCGATGATCGGCACCGCGATGGCCGCGTCGATGCGCATCCTCCACGACGACCTCGGTCAACCCGAGCGGGACCCCCGGGCCAGCGCCGAGTGGATCAACGCGCGGATCCTGGAACTGTTCCGCACCGGGCTGCGTTGGCGGCCGGGCGCGTTGACCCTGCTGCGGGCGGTCCGCGCCGCCGGCATCCCCACCGCCCTGGTCACCTCCAGCGGCCGGCCCCTGGTCGAGGTCGCCCTGGACACCCTCGGCCGGGACAGCTTCGACGCCGTGGTCTGCGGCGACGAGGTCGACTCGGCCAAGCCGCACCCCGAGCCGTACCTGACCGCTGCCCGGCTGCTCGACGTGCCGATCGGCCGGTGCGTGGCGATCGAGGACTCGCCGACCGGGGTGGCCAGCGCGCTCGCCGCCGGCGCGGCGGTGCTGGCCGTACCGGCGGAGGTGCCGGTGCCGCCGACCGACGGCGTACACCAGGTGGAGAGCCTCACCGCCGCTGATCTGGAGCTGCTGGCGGCGCTGCTCGGCGAGCCACCCGGCTGAGCCGCCGTCACCCACGGGGTCGGCCGGCCCGGCCGTGACCGGCGGGGCCGGTGGCGCGGGCCGGTCACGACGAAGGGGTCCCGCCGACCGGCGGAACCCCTTCGCGGCGGACGGGATCAGTCGTGCGCGATCGCGCCCAGCACGTTGATCCGGGCCGCCCGCACCGCCGGCAGCACCGCCGCCACCACGCCGATAATCGCCGCCAGCAGCAGGAACAGCCCCATCTGACCCCACGGCAGGATCAGGTCGGTGATGCCGTCGTCCTTGAGCGCCCGGACCACCGCGGCACCGAGACCGACGCCGACCACGATCCCGAGCAGCGCCCCGAAGACCGAGATCACCACCGCCTCCACGGTGATCATCCGCATGGTCTGCGCCCGGCGCAGCCCGATCGCCCGCAGCAGACCCAACTCGCGGGTCCGCTCCAGCACCGACAGGGCCAGGGTGTTCACGATGCCGAGCACCGCGATCACGATTGCCAGCGCCAACAGGATCTGGATCATCGTGAGCAGGCTGTCCAGCGAGCCGGTCTGCTGCTCGATGAACGCGTCCCGGTCGGCCACCGACACCTCGGGGCTGTCCACGAGTAGCGCCTCCACCTGCGGCTGCACGTCCGCCACCCGGGTGCCCGGGGCCAGCTGGATGAACCCCTGGTTGGGCTTCGGGACGGCGAAGTCCTTCACCGCCTGCGGCGGCAACTGCACCGGGCTGGTCAGCTCGGAACTCTCGTAGATGCCGCTGACCGTGTAGGTGCGCGGCTCACCCCGGGAGGCCTGCACCGTCACCGTCGAACCGACCGAGATGTTGCGGGACCTGGCGGCGTCGGAGCTGAACAGCATCTGGTCCGGGCCGAGCCGGCTGATGTCACCGGCGGTCGTCTTGGCCCCGAAGATCCGCTGCAACGCCGTCACGTCGCTGGACGCGGCCAGCCAGGTGACCTTCCCGTCGACCATGCCCATGTCGCCGTACTCGCCGTCGGCCATCTGCACACCGGGCAGCGCCGCCACCTTCGTCAGCACCGCCGGGTCGAAGCTCGCCGGCCGTGGACCGGTCGTCGACCCCGAGATCACCAGCTCGGCCTTGATGGTGTCCTGGGCCAACGCGCCGATGCTGCCCTTCGCCGAGTCCAGGATCACCGTCACCCCGGTCACCAGGGCGATGCCGACCATCAGCGCCGCCGCCGTGATCGCCGTCCGGCGCGGGTTGCGGCCGGAGTTGAGTCGACCCAGCTTGCCCGGCACCGACCAGGCGAAGATCGCCCCCAGCAGGGAGACCACCGGGCGGCTGATCAACGGAGTCAGCAGCGCCACCCCGATGAAGGCGAACAGCACCCCACCCAGGATGACCGCCAGCGTGTTGTCCCCGGCGTTGCCGCTGAGCCCGAGGAACAGCAGCACCGCGCCGATCCCGGTGATCACCCCACCGGTCACGGTGATCCGGGTCAGCGGCCGGTCCGGGTTGGCCACGTCCTGCATCGCCGCGATCGGCGGGATGCGCGACGCCCGCAGCGCCGGCAGCAGCGCCGCCACCACCGTGATCACCAGACCCACCGCGAAGGAGCCGATCACCGCCGAGGCCGGCACCCCGATGCCGGCCAGCGTCAGCCCTCCGGCCAGGTTGCCGAAGACGTACGCCAGCAGCGCGCCGATGCCGATGCCGGCGCCCAGCCCCAGCACCGAGGCGATCAGGCCGATCGCCACCGCCTCCAGCACCACCGAACCGATGATCTGCCGGCCGCTGGCCCCGATCGCCCGCATCAACGCCAGCTCCCGGGTCCGCTGCGCCACGATGATCGAGAAGGTGTTCAGGATGAGGAACGTGCCCACCAGCAGCGCGACGGCCGCGAAACCGAGCAGGATCTTGTTGAAGAAGGACAGCCCCTCCTTCAGGCTCGCCGAGGCGTCCGCCGACAACTGCGCGCCGGTCTTGACCTCGAAGCCGTCGCCGAGCGTCCGGGCCACGTCGTCGCGCAACGCCGAGTCGCTGACCCCGTCGGCCGCCCGGACCGTGACGTTGGTGAAGACGTCCCACTCACCCAACAGCAACCGCTGCGCCACCGGTGTGGTGAAGGCGACCTCGTTGACCCCGCCGATCGAATCCCGGTCACCGCTGTACCCGAAGATCCCCACCAGGGTGAAGGTCTGCTTCGGCGACAGCGGGGTCAGCACCCCGACCCGGTCGCCGACCTTCACCTTGCCCGCCTGCGCCAGCGCCGCGTTGACGACGATCTCGTCGTCCGCCCGGGGCTCGTGCCCCTCGCGCAGCTTCACCAGGTCGCTCTCGCCCTGCCAGTTCGACCCGAGCTGCGGCGGCCCGAACGAGGTGACCACCTTGCCGTTGCTGCCGATCAGCTGGGCCCCGTCGGTGGCGACCACGCCGGTGGCCTCGGCGACCCCGGCGACCGCGCCGATGCGCTGCACCGTCGCCGCCGGCACCGTGGTCGGCACCTGCTCACCCTGCATCTCGCTGAGCGCCACCTTGGGCTTGCCGGCGACGTTGACGTCGATGCCCTCGTACGCGTCGGCGAAGACCGCGTCGAACGACCGCCCCAGGGTGTCGGTGAGCACGAACGCCCCCGAGACGAACATGACGCCCAGCACCACGGCCAGGCCGGACAACAGCAGGCGCACCTTGCGCGCCAGCAGACTCTTGAGGGTGGCCCGCAACATCAGCCGGCCACCTCGACCGGGGTGTCCAGCTTCTTCATGGTGTCCAGGACCGTGTCGGCGGTCGGCTCGATCAGCTCCGAGACGATCTGCCCGTCGGCCAGGAAGACCACCCGGTCGGCGTACGCGGCGGCGGTCGGGTCGTGGGTGACCATCACGATGGTCTGCCCGTGCTCACGTACCGAGTTGCGCAGGAAGTTGAGCACCTCCGCGCCGGAGCGGGAGTCCAGGTTGCCGGTGGGCTCGTCGGCGAAGATCACCTCGGGGCGGGCGACCAGCGCCCGGGCGCAGGCGACCCGCTGCTGCTGACCCCCGGAGAGCTGCGACGGCCGGTGCCCCAGCCGGTCCCGCAGGCCGACGGTGTCGATGACCGTGTCGTACCAGGCCGGGTCGGGCTTGCGGCCGGCGATCGACATCGGCAGCAGGATGTTCTCCTGGGCGGTGAGCGTGGGCAGCAGGTTGAACTGCTGGAAGATGAAGCCCACCTTGTCCCGGCGCAGCTTCGTCAGGCCAGAGTCACCCAGCCCGGTCACCGTCGTGTCGCCGATCTGCACGGTGCCCTTGCTCACCGAGTCCAACCCGGCCAGGCAGTGCATCAACGTCGACTTGCCGGAGCCCGACGGGCCCATGATCGCGGTGAACCTGCCCCGCTCGAACTCGGCGCTGACCCCGCGGAGCGCGGCGACCTGCGCCTCGCCGGTGCCGTACACCTTCCACACGTCGTTCGCCCGGGCCGCGGCCTGCGAATGCCGGCCTACCGTCGCGGTCACGTCATCTACCTCTTCCGTCTGGCTGTGTGTGCCCCCACCGCCCCCGCTGGTCGGTGGGGTCGATCCCATCCTCGGTGCCGGTCGGTGGAGATCCGTCCGACCACGGGGTGACCCGAGGCGGATTTCCCGCTGCGGGTCGGCCCGGAGCCCGACTCAGGGTTGCCCCTGAGGCGACGACCGGTCACTGTTCGTCGCGCCGCCTGCGGCGGTGCCGACGCCGACGCTAAAACCTGACGCCGTGTCATGGTCAACCGCGCCGCGCCGTCTTTCGTCACGGTAGGTGAGCGGGGCAACGCTGCCGTCCGCCCACCGGCCTCACTGCGGGTACGCCCCGAGGCGGACCCGCCACCACCCGGCTACGCCTTGGGGCGGACCAGCCCCGACTCGTACGCCAGCACCACCGCCTGCACCCGGTCGCGCAGCCGTAGCTTGGTCAGCACGTGCCCGACGTGGGTCTTGATGGTCGTCTCGCTGACCGACAACGCGGCGGCGATCTCCGCATTGGACAGCCCCCGGGCCACCTGGACGAGCACCTCGCGTTCCCGCTCGGTCAACGTGCCCAACGCCTTCGGTGGGCTCGCCGCCGGGTCCGGCAGCACGGTGGCGAACCGGTCCAGCAGCCGCTTGAGGATGCGCGGCGCCACCACCGCCTCCCCGGCGGCCACCGTCCGGATGGCGGTGACCAGGTCGTCGGCCGGCACGTCCTTGGCCAGGAACCCGCTCGCCCCGGCCCGCAACGCCCCCACCACGTACTCGTCGAGGTCGAAGGTGGTGAGGATGAGCACCCGCACCGGCAACCGGGCGTCCACGATCGCCCGGGTCGCGGCCACCCCGTCCATCCGGGGCATCCGGATGTCCATCAGCACCACGTCGGGCAGCAGCCGGCGGGACAACTCCACCGCCTCCTGACCGTCCCCGGCCTCGGCCACGATGTCCAGGTCGTCCTCGGTGCCCAACACCATCCGGAACCCGGTACGCAGCAACGGCTGGTCGTCGGCGAGCAGGATGCGCACCGGCCGCCCCGGCGCGCGGGCAGGCCCCCGCACCTCGTCCGGCACGACGGAAGGGGGGCTGCCGTACGTCTCGCCCATCTGTTCTCCCCGTTCTGCCGCCGTCACGTCGGGACCGCCCCGACCGGTTCCACCGGGATCCGGGCGTACACCCGGAAGCCGCCACCGGGACGTGGCCCGGTGTGCAGGATCCCACCGTAGAGGCCGACCCGTTCCCGCATACCGACCAACCCGTGCCCGATCCGGTCGGGTTCCGGCCCGGGACCCCGCCCGGTGTCGGTGACCACCACCGTCAGGCAGCCGTCCGTCACCCCCAGCCGGACCGTCGCGGTGGCCCGGCCGGCGTGCTTGAGCGCATTGGTCAACGCCTCCTGCACGATCCGGTAGACGGTCAGCGAGATCCCCTCCTCGACCGTCGGCACCGGGTCCGCGACCTCCAGGGTGACCGGCAGCCCCGCCTCGCGTACCTGCTCGGCCAGCGCGGCGATGCCGGCCAGGCCGGGCTGCGGGGTGAGGTCGGCGGCCGGCTCGGCGTCGGTACGCAGCACGTCCAGCAACCGCCGCATCTCCCGCAGCGTGACCCGACTGGTGTCCTCGATCGTGGCGATCGCCTCGTCGGCGGCGGCGAGGTCCCGCCGCAGCACCCGCCGGGCCCCGGTGGCCAGCACCCCCATCACACTGACGTGGTGGGCGACCACGTCGTGCAGCTCCCGGGCGATCCGTCGCCGCTCGTCGGCCACCGCCTGCTCGGCCAGCGACCGTTGGTTCGCCTCGGCCACCCGGGCCCGTTCCCGCAGCGCCCGCAGCGAGGTGCGCCGGGCCCGCACCGCCCGCCCCACCGCGTAGGCGAGCAGCGCGGTGAGCAGGTTGTTGAGCACCAGGTACGCCGGGCCGACGTCGAGCCCGGTGTCCAGTGGGGTGAGCACGTTGAGCGCCGCCACCGGCACCCACAGCAGCACCGTGGCGGCGACCGCCGGGAGCGCCGGCCGGTTGACCGTCATCGTGTAGGTCAGCACCAGGAACGTCAGGCTCTGCGTGGTCGGGGCGTGCCCGAGCACCGCCGGCACGGCCAGGGTGGCCAACGCGGCCCCCACCGCAGGCCACGGGGCGACCCGCCGCAGCGCCACCGGAGCGGCGCACAGCAGGCTCCAGGCCAGCGCGGACGGCAGCTGCCGAGGCCAGAACTCGCGGGGGGTGATCAGGATGAAGGCGACCTCCAGCACTACCAGCGCGACGGCGAAGAGAGCGTCACCGGCCAACGGCCGGCGCACCCACCAGCGCTCGCCCCCCTCGGTCATACCGTGACGCTAGCCGCCCGGCGGGCCGTCCGGTCGTCGCCGACGGTGAACCTCGTCTCCTCCTCGCGGATGAGCCGGTCTCCGACCCGCCGACCGTTTACTCGTCGGCGCCCGGGGTGGCCGGTCGGGACCGGGCGTCGCGCAACGGGTCGGCCGCCCCGGCCCGCTGCGGGAACGGCGGCGGGGTGCCGCCGAAGGTCGGGCAGTGCGCCTGGTGGTTGCACCAGTCGCAGAGCCGACTCGGTCGGGGCCGGAAATCCTGCCGCACGGTGGCCTGCTCGATGGCCTGCCAGAGCGCCACCACGGTGCGCTCGAACCGCAGCAGCTCCTCAGCGTCGGGGGAGTAGTCGCAGACCTCGGCGTCCTTGAGGTAGAGCAGGCGCAGCACGCGGGGCACCACGCCCCGGGTGCGCCACAGCACCAACGCGTAGAACTTCAGCTGGAACAGCGCCCGTGCCTCGAACGCCTCCCTCGGCGCACCGCCGGTCTTGTAGTCGACGACCCGCAGCGCCCCGTCGGGGGCCACGTCGAGCCGGTCGACGTAACCACGGATGAGCAGCTCGTCGTCGACCACCGCGGAGATCAGGCGCTCCCGCTCGGCGGGCTCCAACCGGCGCGGATCCTCCACCGCGAAGTAACCCGCCAACAGCGCCGTCGCCGAGCGGAGGAACTCGGCCGTGCCCGCGTCGTCGCCCGGGTCGAACAGGCCGGCCAGCTCGGGCTGCTCGGTGACCAGCCGGTCCCACTGCGGGACGACCAGGTCACCGGCGGCGTCGGGGGTGCGCCCGCCCGCCGGCAGGTCGAACAACCGCTCCAGCACCGCGTGCACCAGGGTGCCCCGGGCCTGCTCGACGCTGGGTCGCTCGGGCAACCGGTCGATGCTGCGGAACCGGTAGAGCAGCGGGCAGGTCTTGAAGTCGGCGGCCCGTGACGGCGACAGTGAAGCCCGGACCGTGGCGGGCAACGCCGCCGGAGGATGCTGCTGGTCGGTCACCGGTTCCGCCGTCATGCCCCGAAGGTTAGGGCACCGGTGTGACACCACCGCGCTCGCCGCACCGGGCATGATCGAGTCGGCGCGTAGCATCGGGGCGGTGGAGTCCCGTCCCCGCGCACCGCGCCGGCCCCGCCGGGGTGCCGGCCTGACCGTCGGCCGGGTGTTCGGGGTGCCGCTGCACCTCAACCTGTCGATGCTGCTGCTCACCCTGCTGGTGACCGTCACCTATGCCGAGTTCGCCCGGGACCGCCTCGGCCTGTCCCCGCTCGGCGGCTACCTGATCGGTCTCGGCTTCGTGGTGTCGCTGCTCGGTTCCGTCCTGCTGCACGAGCTGGGGCACGCGCTGACCGCCCGCCGCTACGGCATCGGTGTGCGCGGGATCACCCTGGAACTGCTCGGCGGCTACACCGAGATGGACCGGGACGCCCCCAACCCCCGGGTGGAGCTGCTGGTCGCCCTGGCCGGCCCGGCCGTCTCGGCGCTGCTCGGCGGGATCGCCGTGGCCGCCACGCTGGCCGCCCCCGACCACACCCTGGCCCACCAGCTCGCGCTGCAACTGGCGCTGAGCAACGTCATCGTGGCCGTGTTCAACGTGCTGCCCGGCCTGCCCCTGGACGGCGGCCGGGCGCTGCGCGCCGTGCTGTGGCGGCTCACCCGGGACCGGCACCGGGCCACCGAGATCGCCGGCTGGGTCGGGCGGGCCGTCGCGGTGGCCACCGCCGGGCTGGTCGTGCTGCTCACCGTCCAGCGGATCCTGGTGCCGCTGGCGTTGCCGCTGATGCTGCTGGTCGCGATCACCCTCTGGCGGGGCGCCGGCCAGTCGATCCGGTACGCCCGGATCAGCCGCCGGGTGCCGCTGCTCGACCTGGGCCGGCTGGCCCGCCCGGTCCATGCCGTACCCACCGGCACGCCACTGGCCGAGGCGCAGCGTCGGCACGCCGAGCAGGGCCCGCCCCGGTCCGCCCTCCTGATCGTCGACGGCGCGGGCCGGCCCGTCGCCCTGGTCGACCCGGCGGCGGCGGACGCCGTACCGGTGGACCGTCGGCCCTGGTTGGGGGTGGACGCGGTGGCCCGGCCGCTGACCGCGCTGCCGACCCTGCCGCTCGGTCTCGACGGCGAGCGGCTGATGGCGGCCGTCCAGGCCCACCCGGGCGCACGGTACGTGGTGACGGCAGGCGAAGATGTGGTCGGCGTTCTGCACACCGCGGATCTCGCCCAGGTCCTCGAACCCACACGGAAGATGAACAGGTGACCGCAGCACATCCCCCCACCCTCCCGGCCCGCAACGGCACACCGACGCCCACCGCCCCAGCGGAGCTGCCCCCGGTGCACCGGGGACCGTTCCGCCCCGGTGACCGGGTGCAGCTGACCGACCCCAAGGGGAGGATGCACACCGTCACCCTGGAGCCCGGCAAGGAGTTCCACACCCACCGGGGCATCCTGGCGCACGACGCGTTGATCGGGCAGCCCGACGGCAGCGTGGTCAGCACCGCCGGCGGCGGGACGGCGTTCCTGGCGCTGCGTCCCCTGCTGTCGGACTACGTGCTGTCCATGCCGCGCGGCGCCCAGGTGATCTACCCGAAGGACTCGGCACAGATCGTCGCCATGGGCGACGTCTTCCCCGGTGCCAAGGTGCTGGAGGCCGGCGCCGGTTCCGGGGCGCTGAGCTGCTCGCTGCTGCGCGCCGTCGGCACCGGCGGCGAGCTGCACTCCTACGAGGTGCGCGACGACTTCGCCCAGATCGCCCGGCGCAACGTGGAGGCGTTCTTCGGTGCGCCGCACCCGGCCTGGCGGTTGCACGTCGGCGACGTCGCCGACTGCCCGGAGACCGGGTTCGACCGGATCATCCTGGACATGCTCACCCCGTGGGAGACCCTGGACATGGTCGAGCGGGCGCTGCTGCCCGGCGGCGTGTTCATCGGCTACGTGGCGACCACCCCGCAGCTGTCCGAGCTGGTCGAGGCGCTGCGCGAGCGGGGCGGCTGGACCGAGCCGCGGGCCTGGGAGTCGCTGGTGCGCGACTGGCACGCCGAAGGGCTCGCCGTCCGCCCCGACCACCGGATGATCGCGCACACCGCGTTCCTGGTCTCCGCGCGTAAACTCGCTCCGGGTGTCACCGCCCCGCCGCGTCGCCGCAAGCCCAGCAAGGGCGCGGAGGCGTACGCCGAGCGTAAGCAGGCGCTGCGCGAGGCGGCGGCGGCCCGGGAGGCGGCGGCGCAGGCCACCGCAGCCGCGTCGGCCGCCTGCGCCGACGAGGTGGACCGGCCGTGACGGCGGAGCGGAGCAGCTGGGCGTGAACGGGCAGAACCCGACGGCCGGTGCGGGCCGACGGTGCGACCGCAGGGAGTGGGCATGAGTCGGCCGGGGTTCGGCGGCGGTGAACTGCCGGCCGTGTTCCCGGACTGGTCGCCGTACCAGGACCTGGAGTCGGCGGCGCGGGCCTACCTGCGTGACCCGGACATCGCCCTGGAGGCGCTCGGCGGGGTGCTGCGCGGCGCCTCGGTGCTCGGCTTCACCCTGGAACGCTTCGTCAACGAGGTCAACGGGGTGTGGCAGGAGGTCGTCGTCTGCGACGGCAGCCGGCTGGTGCTCTGGCACGGCGAGGACGTGCCGCCGGGGGAGGGTCCCCCCGGGTCGATGACCTCGTCGCTGCGGGTGGTGCCGGTCTCCACCGTCACCGAGGTCGGCTGCCGACGCCGCCTGACCCGGGCCGACAACGGTGAGGTACGGGTCGACAGCATCGACGTCTACCTGCTGCTCACCTCACTGGACGAGGCCCCACCCGGCGACGAGATGGTCGGTGCGCCCCGGCACGACGCGCTGCGTTTCGGCAAGACCCTCGACGACGGCGGTGCCGGTCAGATCGCCCGGTTGGAGGAGTTCGCCCGGCTGGTCGCCTCGGTGGTCGGCCGTCCGCTGCTGTGACACCACCGTCGGGCCGGGACGACGGTCGCCCCGGCCGCTCCGCCGACCGGCCCGCCCCGGCGGGTGGCGGCCGGCCGGGTGGCGGTGCGTTCTGTCGGGAAGTGGTCAGTCGTCCGCGGCCTCGGGGCCGGCCACCTCGACGCCGTCGCTGCCGCGTACCACGTGGATGCAGTCACCCGGGCACTCCTTCGCGGAATCGATCACTTCCAGCCGCAGGTGTTCCGGCACGTCGACCCGGCTGCCGGGGGCCAGCCGCAGCTCACCGTCGGTGCCCTTGACGTACGCCAGGCCGTCGACGTCGAACTCGAAGACCTCCGGCGCGTACTGCACGCAGAGCCCGTCACCCGTGCAGAGATCCTGGTCCACCCAGACCTGCAACTGGTCGGTCGCGACGTCACTCACCCGGCACCCCCCATGTTCTCCCGTCCCACCCCACGACGGTACCCGAACGGCCGGACCTGCCCCTCAGGCGTACCTTGGCGATCAAGGTTCAGTGACGAGGGCGTTGCGTGGGACCGAATCGGCCTCATAGCGGCTAGTGTTAGGGCAGAACGTTCAAGCCCCCCGGGGAGGTGGGACGTGGCACGCAGCGACGACGCGGACTCGCGCGCCGCACGGTGGGAGAAGGAGGCCCACGATCTCTCCACGCAGGTCGCGTTCCTTCAAGAGGAACTCGCTCTGGTGCGGCGCAAGTTGACCGAAAGCCCCCGACACGTCCGGCAGCTCGAAGAGCGGCTGGCGGCCACCCAGGCACAGTTGGCGCGGCTCACCGAGAACAACGACCGGCTCGTGAGCACCCTCAAAGAGGCTCGCGCGCAGATCGTGACGCTCAAGGAGGAGATCGACCGGCTGGCGCAGCCGCCGTCCGGCTACGGTGTCTTCCTCGCGCGACACGACGACGGCACGGTGGACATCTTCACCGGCGGACGCAAGCTCCGAGTAGCCGTCTCACCCTCACTGGACGCCGAGGAATTGCGGCGTGGCCAGGAGGTCCTGCTCAACGACGCGCTCAACATCGTCGACGCGTTCGGCTACGAGCGGGTCGGCGAGGTGGTGATGCTCAAGGAGATCCTCGCGGGTCCCGAGGGCAGCCCGGGCGACCGGGCGCTGGTGGTCTCGCACTCCGACGAGGAGCGCATCGTCCACCTGGCCGACACCCTGATCGGCACCGCGATCAGGGCCGGCGACTCGCTCATGATCGAGCCCCGCTCGGCGTACGCCTACGAGCGGATCCCGAAGAGCGAGGTCGAGGAGTTGGTGCTGGAGGAGGTGCCCGACGTCGACTACACCGACATCGGCGGCCTCCAGTCGCAGATCGAGCAGATCCGCGACGCGGTGGAGCTGCCCTTCCTGCACGCCGATCTGTTCCGCGAGCACCAGCTCCGGCCGCCGAAGGGCATCCTGCTCTACGGTCCGCCGGGCTGTGGCAAGACGCTCATCGCCAAGGCGGTGGCCAACTCGTTGGCCAAAAAGATCGCCGAGCGGCTGGGCAAGGACCGGCACACCAGCTTCTTCCTCAACATCAAGGGTCCGGAGCTGCTCAACAAGTACGTCGGTGAGACCGAGCGGCACATCCGGCTGATCTTCCAGCGGGCCCGGGAAAAGGCCGGGGAGGGCACCCCGGTCATCGTGTTCTTCGACGAGATGGACTCGATCTTCCGGACCCGTGGCTCCGGTGTCTCCTCCGACGTGGAGAACACCATCGTCCCGCAGCTGCTCAGCGAGATCGACGGTGTCGAGGGCCTGGAGAACGTCATCGTGATCGGCGCCTCCAACCGGGAGGACATGATCGATCCGGCCATCCTGCGCCCCGGCCGGCTCGACGTGAAGATCAAGATCGAGCGTCCGGACGCCGAGGCGGCCAAGGACATCTTCTCCAAGTACATCCTCGTCGGCCTGCCCCTGCACGCCGACGACCTGGCCGAGCACGGCGGCGAGCCCCAGGCCACCGTGGCCGCCATGATCGACGCGGTCGTGCTGCGGATGTACTCGGAAACCGAGGAGAACCGCTTCCTCGAGGTGACCTACGCCAACGGTGACAAGGAAGTCCTCTACTTCAAGGACTTCAACTCCGGCGCGATGATCCAGAACATCGTCGACCGGGGAAAGAAGATGGCGATCAAGGAGTTCCTCACCTCGGGGCGCAAGGGGCTGCGGTTGCAGCACCTGCTCGACGCCTGCGTCGACGAGTTCCGGGAGAACGAGGACCTGCCCAACACCACCAACCCGGACGACTGGGCCCGCATCTCCGGCAAGAAGGGCGAGCGGATCGTCTACATCCGCACGCTCGTCTCCGGCGGCAAGGGCACCGAGGCCGGCCGCTCCATCGAAACCGCCAGCAACACCGGCCAGTACCTCTGACCGGCCGACCGGACGGGCCCGCGACGCGACGCGTCGCGGGCCCGCTCGCGTACGTCACCCACTGTTAACCGCACCACCCCGCGTCGGGTGGGTGGAATGCCGGCCGCGTCGCTAGACTTCCCCGACCGCGTAGTCGACTCCGAGGAACCGCGTGCCGCCCGAGCTCACCGTCGCCGATCCGCCGCTGTCCCCGGCGGTGGATCAGACACCCCCCACCGTCGCGCCGCGCCGGCCGGCCCGCCGCTGGCGGTGGATCCCGCTCCTGCTCGCCGCGCTGGTCGCCGCATGGGCCGTACCCCTCGCCGGACACGCCCTGCACCGGGACTGGCTCCTACCCCCGGTCGTGCTGATCGCCACGGCCAGCCTGCTGCGCGGCGGCCGTACCCTGCTCGACCGGCTGATGCTCGCCCTGGGCCTGCTGCTCGGCCTGACCGCCATCGGTGGCCTGGTCTTCCCGGTCTGGCCCTGGGGGATGCGACCGGTGCCGCTCACCGGGACCGCCCTCACCGGGCTCGTCCTCGCCGCCGCCGTGCTACGCCGCCGCCCCCGGCTGCCCCGGCCCGGCTGGGCCGACCTGTTCCCGCTGGCCGGCGCCGCCGCCATGGTGGCCTACCTGCGGCAACCCTGGCAGCGAGCCACCGACCTCGCCGACCGGCTCACCGTCCTCGGCGCGGGCGAGGACAACTGGCGGCACCTGGCGCTGTTCGACGCCATGGGCCGCCTCGACGGCTACACCTTCGTCGACCCGGCCGCCGCCCGGGAGCAGATCACCGCCCAGCTCATCTACTACCCGCAGGGCTGGCACCTGGTCACCGCCCTGCTCGACGGCTTCCTGACCCCCACCGGGCCGCGCGTCGACGCCCTCGTCGCCCACTACTTCGGCTGGACCATCGCCGGCTTCGGACTGTTCACCCTCGTGCTGATCTGGGCGGCCCAACGGCTCGCCGGCCCGATCCACCTGCTGCACCGCACGGTGCTGACCGTGGTCGTCGGCGCGCTGGTGCTCGGCACCCAACTGCCCCGCCTGCTCAACGCCGGCTACCCCACCGAGGTGCTCGGGCTGACCCTGACCGTCCTGATCGCCACCCTGGTCGCCCGGCCCGTCCCCGGCACCCGGGAGCAGGTCGTGCTGCTGTGCGCCCTGCTCGCCGCCGTCGGGTTCACCTACTACCTCTTCCTGCCCGCCGCCGCCGTGCTGGTCCTGTGCTGGGTGCTCACCCACTGGCGGGAGGCACTGCGCCGGTGGTTCACCGTGCTGACCGTCGGCCTGGCCGGCGCCGCTCTCGCCCTGATCGCCCCGCTGCTCGGCGTGCTGCGGGCCGGGCAGACCGAGGCGCTGGTCATCGGCTCGTCCCAGGCCGTCGAGGGCTGGCGGGCGCTGATCTGGCTCGGCGGCATCGTCGGGGTGGCCCTGCTCGTCCAGGTCGCCCGCGCCGATCCGGCCTGGCGGCGCTGGCTGCTGGTCTGCGTCGTCGGCGCGGCCCTGCCGCTGACCATCGCGCAGATCAACACCGACGCCGGGGTGACTCCGGGCTACTACTTCGTCAAGGGCACCCACCTGGCCACCGCGTTGCTCATCGTCGGCACCGCCGGGGTGGTCCGGTTACTGCCGGTGCCCCGGCCCGCCCTGAGTTGGCGGGGGGCCGGCAGCACCACGGCGGGGGTGCTGGCCGCCGCACTCACCATGACGGTCGCGGTGGCGCTCTGCGGGGTCACCGGCTGGCACCGCAGCCTGCTCGTGGTCGACGAGCAGACCTGGGCGCAGCGGTGGGTCCACCAGGACCTCACCCTGCCGTCCAGAGTGGCCTGGGTGTGCGCCGACGCCCAACAGCGCTATCCCGAGGTGCCGGGCACCACCACCCTGGTCATCGACCGGGGGCCGATGCGGTCCTACCTGATCTCGCTGTGCCTGTCGGCCCTGCACGGCACCACGGCGGCCACCGATCCGGGCATCTACAGCCTGCCGTTCCTCGAACCGGACCGCACCGACATCATCGTCCGCCGGGTGGCCGGCCCCGTCCGGTTCATCACCTCCGACCCCAAGGGCGAACGTCGGGTACACCGGATGCTGCGCGACGAGCCCGCCCTGCGGCACCGGCTCAGCTGGGTGCCGTTGACGGTCCCCGAGTGCGACGTGGCCCCCTCCGACGAGCCGCCCCCGCCCACCCTGGAGACCGCCACTCCCGACCCGGCCGAAGCGGCGTGCCCCCTTCCCCGGTGAGGCGGACTACGCTCGACATGACGGCGGACCGGGTGAGGCGAGCGAAGCGGGTAGGTCGATGAGCGTCAGAAGGATCATGGGCACCGAGGTCGAGTACGGGATCTCCGTGCCCGGCCAGGCCGGAGCCAACCCGATGGTCACCTCGTCCCAGGTGGTCAACGCGTACGGCGCGCGCCCGGAACTCAACCGTGGCGGCCGGGCCCGCTGGGACTACGAGGAGGAGTCGCCGCTGCGCGACGCCCGGGGGTTCACCTACTCCGGGGCCGCCTACGACCCGGCGGAGGCGCTCGCCGACGAGGACCTCGGCCTGGCCAACGTGATACTCACCAACGGCGCCCGGCTCTACGTCGACCACGCACACCCGGAATACTCCACCCCCGAGGTGACCAACCCCCTCGACGTGGTGCGGTGGGACAAGGCGGGGGAGCGGGTGATGGCCGAGGCGGCCCGGCGGGCGGCCACCATCCCCGGCACCCAGCCGATCCACCTCTACAAGAACAACACCGACAACAAGGGCGCCAGCTACGGCGCGCACGAGAACTACCTGATGCGGCGGCAGACCCCGTTCGCCGACATCGTGGCGTACCTGACGCCGTTCTTCGTCACCCGGCAGATCGTCTGCGGCGCGGGCCGGGTCGGCATCGGGCAGGACGGCGGCCAGAGCGGCTTCCAGATCTCCCAACGGGCGGACTTCTTCGAGGTCGAGGTGGGGCTGGAGACCACCCTCAAGCGGCCGATCATCAACACCCGCGACGAACCGCACGCCGACGCCGACAAGTACCGCCGGTTGCACGTCATCATCGGCGACGCCAACCTGTCGGAGATCTCCACCTACCTCAAGGTGGGCACCACCGCGCTGATCCTGACCATGATCGAGGAGAAGGCGCTCGGTGCCGACCTGGGCATCGCCGACCCGGTCGCCGAGCTGCGCGCGGTCAGCCACGACCCGTCGCTGACCCACCGGATGCGGTTGCGCGACGGCCGTCGGCTGAGCGCCCTGGACCTGCAGTGGGCCTACTACGAGCGGGTGCGTTCCTTCGTGGAGGAGCGGTACGGCGCGGACGCCGACGCGCAGACCCTGGACGTGCTGGAGCGCTGGGAGCAGGTGCTGGACCGGCTGGGCCGCGACGTGTTCCTCTGCGCCGACGAGCTGGACTGGGTGGCCAAGCTGCGGCTGCTGGAGGGTTACCGGGAGCGGGAGAAGCTGGGCTGGGGCTCGCACAAGCTTCAGCTGGTCGACCTGCAGTATTCCGACGTCCGGCCGGAGAAGGGCCTCTACCACCGGCTGGTGACCCGGGGCTCGATGAAGACCCTGCTGGACGACGAGCAGACCCGCCGGGCGATGACCGAGCCGCCGGAGGACACCCGGGCCTACTTCCGGGGCCGCTGCCTGGCCCAGTACGCCTCCGAGGTGGTGGCGGCGAGCTGGGACTCGGTGATCTTCGACGTGGGTCGGGAGTCGCTGGTGCGGGTGCCGATGATGGAGCCGGAGCGGGGCACCCGCCAGCACGTCGGGGCGCTGTTCGACAGGTGCGACACCGCCAAGGATCTGCTGGAGACGCTGACCGGCGGCTGAGTCGACGCGGTGACGGCGGCCCGTCGTGCGTCGGATGCCGGCGCGCGACGGGCTTTTCGTCGTCTCCGCGAGGTAAGTTCATCGCAGACGATCGTGGAGGAGGCAGCGAGATGGCTTCACAAGAGGGCGGTCAGACCCAGTCGGGCAAGTCGCACCAGGCCGAGGAGATCGACGACGTCACCACCGAGGTCAACCCCGAGGTCGCCGAGCGGCACGCCGAGATCACCGAGGACGTCGACGACCTGCTCGACGAGATCGACTCGGTCCTGGAGGAGAACGCCGAAGAATTTGTGCGTGGCTACGTACAAAAAGGGGGTGAATAGGGCATAGACGGTTAAATCGGACATGCCTGATTCGCTCGACGATCGAGACGGACACCGTCGTTGCCGAGACTGCGGCGAGTGGAAGTTGCTCGATGATTTCTGCGCGAACAGCCGTCGGCCCGATGGCCGGGGCAGCTATTGCAAGCCTTGCTTCAACCTGCGTTCCAAGGTGAGCTATGCCAAGCGGACGAGAGCGAAGCACGGCCGGGAGGTTCGCCAACTACCTGTGGTGCCGGATGGCCACCGTCGCTGCCCGACGTGTGGTGAGACGAAAGCACTCGACGACTTTCCCCGTAACCGGTCGGGGCGCGGCGGCTACGGCCGATACTGCAAGCCCTGCCACAACGAGAAGGGCAAGGAGAGCAAGCTCCGGTTGTACGGCGGCAGTCGCGAGTACCACCTGCGCCGCCGCTACGGGATCGGCGAGAAGGAGTTCCAGGAGCTGCTCGCCGAGCAGGGCGGCGTCTGTGCCGTCTGCGGGGCGGAAGATCCTCAACATGTGGACCACGATCACCGCACCGGATGGGTGCGCGGGATACTCTGCTTCAACTGCAACGGTGGTCTTGGCCAGTTCCGTGACAGTCCCACGAGGCTGGCCAGGGCGATCACGTACCTGAGAGGAACCACGTGGCAGCGGGCTTTGATCCATCCGGGCGTCTACCAGATGTGTTCACCAACGCGGGGACGTCCTCCTTCACCTCGTTCCTGAGTCGGGTGGCCCCCGAGATGCTGCCCGGCCGACGGCCGCTGCCGCCGGGCATGGCCGCCGACCTGGCGCCGCACGCCACCACCATCGTGGCCATCTCGGCCGTCGGTGGTGTGGTGCTGGCCGGCGACCGACGGGCCACCATGGGCAACCTGATCGCGCAGCGCGACATCGAGAAGGTGCACCCCGCCGACGCGTACTCGCTGGTCGGCATCGCCGGCACGGCGGGCATCGGCATCGAGCTGATGCGACTGTTCCAGGTGGAGCTGGAGCACTACGAGAAGATCGAGGGCGCGATGCTCTCCCTCGACGGCAAGGCCAACCGGCTCGCCTCGATGATCCGGGGCAACCTCGGCGCGGCCATGCAGGGGCTGGCGGTCGTGCCGCTCTTCGCCGGCTTCGACCTGGCCGCCCGGGACCCGGCCCGCGCCGGGCGGATCTTCAGCTTCGACGTCACCGGCGGCCCCTACGAGGAGACCGGCTACGACGCGATCGGTTCCGGTTCGCTCTTCGCCAAGTCCGCGCTCAAGAAGCGGTACCGCACCGGCGTGTCGATCGACGACGCGACCCGGCTCGCCGTCGAGGCGCTCTACGACGCCGCCGACGACGACACGGCCACCGGCGGGCCGGACCTGACCCGGCGGATCTACCCGGTGGTGATGACGGCGACCGCCGAGGGCACCCGCCGGCTCACCGAGGCCGAGACGGCCACCATCGCCGAGGCCGTCGTCGCCGGGCGGATGGAGAACCCGGGCGGCTGACGCCGTCCCACCCCCACCAGCCCCAGTCGTCAGCACAGTGCCAGAAGGAGAACCGCCGCCGTGGCCATGCAGTTCTACGCCTCGCCCGAGCAGATCATGCGCGACCGCTCCGAGCTGGCCCGCAAGGGCATCGCCCGGGGGCGCAGCGCGGTGGTCCTGAGTTACACCGGCGGGGTGCTCTTCGTCGCGGAGAACCTCTCCAGCGCCCTGCACAAGGTCAGTGAGATCTACGACCGGATCGGCTTCGCCGCCGTCGGCCGGTACAACGAGTTCGAGAACCTGCGCCGTGCCGGGGTGCGGATGGCCGACCTCAACGGCCTGAGCTACGACCGGCGTGACGTGACCGGCCGGGCCCTGGCCAACGCGTTCGCGCAGACCCTGGGCGCGATCTTCACCGAGCAGTCCAAGCCGTTCGAGGTGGAGATCTGCGTGGCGCAGGTCGGTGCCACGGTCGAGGAGGACGAGCTGTACCGGCTCACCTACGACGGGTCGGTCAACGACGAGCCGGGCCGGATGGCGATGGGCGGTCAGGCCGAGGCGATCACCGGCGTGCTCAAGGCCGAGCACCGCCCCGACCTGTCGCTCAGCGAGGCGGTCAGGGTGGCGATGAAGGCGCTGAGCAGCGTCGGCGGCGAGGGCGGCGCGGCCCGGACGATCGCCCCCAACCAGCTCGAGGTGGCGGTCCTGGACCGTGCCCGGGTGGGGCGTACCTTCCGACGGATCACCGGCGCGGCGCTGACCGCGCTGCTGGAGGGTGACGCGGCGGGTGACGCCGCGCCGGCCGACGGCCAGGCCAAGACCCCGACGGTGCCGACCGAGGAGGCGCACAAGCCCACCACGTCGGCCGGCTCGGCCGACCTGGAGGGCCAGCCCCAGGAGAAGCCGGAAGCGTGACGGCGACACGCGTAGGGGCCGGGGTGCACACCCCGGACCCTACGCGTGGGTGCCATCCGCAGTCCGGGTCGACCCACCCGCCGCCGGTGCCCTGCGGCACGGCGGCGGCGTGACGGTCAGGCCCTGCGCAGCAGCGGCCTGGCCAGGGCCCAGTAGCCAGCGGCGATGACGTTGAAGATGCTCATCCCGGGCGGCGACTCGACGTTCGACGGGTCGACCTTGGCGGTCATCAGCTCGGCGATGACGCCGTCGGGGACCATCCGCTCCTGCTGGAGCTGGCGACGCCGGGCCCGCACCCAGGCCCGGTTGGTCCACAGCCAACCCCAACCGCGCGCCTTCTCCCGGCTCCAGCCGCCGAGCAGCGCGGCCACCAGCATCGCCGCCTCGGTCAGCAGCAGCATCGGCGCGAGCACCACCAGCGTCCGCGTCTCGTACGCGGTGAGCAGCGAGATCAGGCGGTTGCGTTCCAGCAGGTAGTGCTTGAGCTTGTTGCGGGAGAACTCGTAGTGGTGCACCACCACGGCGTCCGGGACGTACTCCTGGCGTAGTCCGCGCTGCCACAACCGCAGGCTGATCTCGGTGTCCTCGTGGTAGGCGAAGTACTCGGCGGCGAAGCCGTCCAGCTCCCGCCAGAGCGCCCGGTTGATCACGAAGCAGCAGCCGCTGATCGACGGGACCGTGGTCCGCCGGGCGTGCGCGCTGGCGGGCTGGCCGTTGCCGCCGGCCCAGGACAGCCCGATGTAGTGCAGCGGGTTGCCGGAGGTGTTGATCAGGTCGGGGTTCTCGGCGAGCCGGATCGAGGCCATCACCGCGCCCACGCCCGGCTCACCGGCCACCGCCACCGTCCGGGCCAGCGCGTCGGGGGCGACGACGGCGTCGGAGTTGACGAAGGCCAGCCACTCACCGGTGGCCTCGGCGGCGCCGACCCGGCAGCCGCCGGAGTAGCCGGTGTTCTCCTCCGGCCGGACCACCCGTACCCCGGCGAAGCCCTTGACCACGTCGATGCCGTCACCGGTGCAGCCGTTGTCGACCACGATCAGCTCGATCTCGACGTCGGTGCTGGCCAGCACGGCGCGGGCGGCGTCGACCAGGTAGGGCTCGGCACCGTAGGCGAGCATCACCGCGGACACCTGGGGGCGGGACATCTACAGACCTCCGGAGACGCCGGTGGCCACCACGTCGTCGAGCGGCCGGCCGGGGGTGGGGGTGGCCGGGCGGGCACCCCGGCGCAGCAGCAGGACGGCCATGGTGGCGGCCACCACGACGGAACCGACGGCGTAGGCCAGTTCGACGCGGAGCGCGACGGGGGCCGGGACGGCCGTGACGGCGAGCAGGGCGGTCACCCCGATCGTCCACGACACGGCCTGGGCGCGGTGCCGGTCGAGGGCGAGCAGCGCCTGCCCGAGCACCATCGCCCACAGGTAGGCGAGGGTGCCGACGGCCAGCCAGGCGAAGTCGCCGTGGCCGAGCACGCCGGGGGCGTCGAAGAGCCGGTGCACCAGCCACGGGCCGAGCGCCACCGCGCCGACCGCCCCGGCGACACCGAGGGCGGTGACCACGCCGAGCGCCCGGCGCAGCAGGCGGTGGAAAGCGGCCACGTCGCCGGTGGTGGCGGTGGTGGCCAGGCCGGGCAGCAGCGACGCCTGCATCGAGCCGAAGACGAACAGCGGGATCCGGACCAGCACCAGGGCGGAGAGCAGCGCACCGGCGGTCGCCACGTCGGCCGGGTCGAGCAGCCGGACGTTGATCACGCCGATGTTGACCACGACCTGGGAGAGCAGGCTGGAGACGGTGAGCAGGCCGAGGCCGCGCAGCAGGGTGCCCCAGGCCACCGGGAGGCCGCCGCCGACGGCCCGCAGCACCGGCGGGAGGGTCACCAGCACCGACAGCAGCGGGGCGACGACCAGCACCGCGCCGTACCAGACCGGGTCCGTGACGCCGCTGACGCCGAGGCCGGCGACCAGCGCGATGCGCACCCCGCCGTCGACGCCGAGCTGGGTGCCGTACCAGGGGAAGAGTTGCAGGCCGGACAGCACACCCCGGGTGGTGTACGCCACGGCCATCGCGACCAGCGCGCCGATCAGCACGGCGACCATCGTGTCGTCGCCGGCGAAGAGCCGGTCGGTGAGCGCCTGGCGGCCGACGAGGGTGGCCACGACCAGCACCGCCAGCACGGCGGCGGCGACGGTGGCTCCCCGGGCCAGCACCGGGCCGGGGGGCAGCCCCTGGCTGCGGCGGGCGGCGACGACCCGGGCCACCTCCTGCTCGACGGGGATGAACACGCCGATGCCGAGGGTGAACACGATCGACCAGAGCACCGACAGTGAGGAGTAGTCGGCGCGGTCGAGGGCGTGTCCGGCGACCGCGAGGTGCACGTAGGAGGCGAGCCCGAGCAGGGCGAGCCCGCCTCCGACGGCGACGGTGCCGGGCGGGACGAGATGGAGCAGCCGCCGCATCACCGGCGGATGAGCGCCAGCGTGAGCACCGCGAAGGCCCGACCCAGGTAGATCATCGCCTTGGCGGGGGAGTGGCTGGGGGTGCCGGCCATCCGTTTGCGCATGGCCACCGGCACCTGACGGATGCGGTAGCCGCGCCGGGCGGTGTGCACCAGGGTCTCCACCGTGTCGCCGAGGTACTCCGCCGGGTACCAGCCGGCGAACATCTCGATGACCCGCCGGTTGGCGGCCCGGAACCCGGACGTGGTGTCGGTCAGCCGGGTCTTGGCCACCCGGGAGAGCACCCCGGACAGCATGACCATCGCCCAGCGGCGGGGCCCGCGCACCGAGTAGTCGCCCTCGCCGGCGAACCGGGCACCGATGACCAGGTCGTTGTCGTCGAGCAGGTCGACCAGCTTGGGCACGTACCGGGGGTCGTGCTGGCCGTCGGCGTCGATCTGGATCGCCACGTCGTAGTCGTTGTCCCGGGCGTAGCGGTAGCCGAGCCGCATCGCCCCGCCCACCCCGAGGTTGTACGGCAGCTTCGCGACCCGGGCCCCGGCGGCGGCGGCCACGGCGGCGGTACGGTCGGTGGAGCCGTCGTCGACCACCAGCACGTCGACGCCGGGCAGTTCGCCCCGGACCTCGCCGACCACGTCGGCGATCGACCCGGACTCGTTGAGCGCCGGGATGATGATCAGGACACGCTTGCCGTTAACCATCGTGGGACACCAGTTCGTCTCGGTTGGCTGCGGTGAGCTGCGCGTCCTGGGCGAGCCGGGCGGCGCGTTCCGCGTCGATCTGCGCGCGGAGCAGGGCGAAGTCCTCGGCCAGGGTGCGGGTCTCCTCCTCCAGCGCGCTGACCTCCCAGCTCAGGTGCACGCAGACCAGCAGCAGGAAGACGATGCCGAGGAACAGCACGAGGCTGACGCCGGAGACCACGCCGAAGAAGCCGGCCACGTTGTCGAGCAGCCGGGGGAACAGCGACAACGGGATGACGATGACCAGCACGCCGAGCCAGAGCATGCCGTACTTCTCGCGGAGCTGCCGGCGGCGCAGCAGCTCGACGATGGTGGCGAGCAGGATCAGGCCGGTCAGACCGGTGACGAGGGTGAGCTTCATGCGACCTTCCACGGGGTGGGTGCAGTCGGGGAGGCGAAGGCGTCGGACAGCGCGTCGTGCCAGTCCGGCAGCGGGGGCAGGCCGGCCTCGGCCCACCGGTCGTGCCCTAGCACACTGTACGCGGGTCGCGCGGCCGGACGCGGAAACCGGTCGCTGGTGGTGGGTCGGACCCGGTCGGGGTCGAGCCCGGCCAGCGTGAAGGCGGCGCGGGCCAGCCCGTACCAGGTGGTCTGGCCGGTGCAGGTGCCGTGGTAGGTCCCGGCGGGGGCCCGGTCGGCCAGGGCCGCGTCGGCGAGTGCGACCAGCCGGGTGGCCAGCGCGTACGACCAGGTGGGTTGGCCGTGCTGGTCGTCGACCACGTCGAGGTGTTCCCGGGTGGCGGCCAGGCCGAGCATGGTGGTGACGAAGTTGCGCCCGTGTGCCCCGTAGAGCCAGGCGGTCCGCACCAGGTAGCCGGTTTCGGGGAGGAATCGGACCACGGCCCGCTCCCCGGCGAGCTTGCTGCGGCCGTACGCGTTGATCGGGTCGGTGGGGGCGTCCTCGGCGTACGGGGTGTCGGCGTCGCCGGCGAAGACGTAGTCGGTGGAGACGTGCAGCAGCCGCGCGCCGTGCCCGGCGCAGGCGCGGGCCAGGTGGGCCACCCCGCCGCCGTTGATCGCGGTGGCCGCCGCCTCGTCCCGTTCCGCGCCGTCGACGTCGGTCCACGCGGCGGCGTTGAACACCACGTCGTGCCCGGCGACCGCGGCCCGGACCGCCTCGGCGTCGGTGATGTCGAGGTCGGTGCGGGTGGCGGCGGTCACCTTGAGGTCGCCGCGGGTGGCCAGCACGGTGAGCAGGTCCCGGCCGAGCATGCCGCCGGCACCGGTGACGAGGACCCGGGTCATGCGGCCGGTGCCGTCTTCAACGGCTCCCACCAGGCCCGGTTGTCCCGGTACCAGGCGACGGTCTGGGCCAGGCCCTCGTCGAGGCCGATGCTCGGGGCGTACCCCAGCTCGGTGTTGATCTTGCTGATGTCGAGCGAGTAGCGGCGGTCGTGGCCCTTACGGTCGGTCACCGGGACGACCCGGTCCCAGCCGGCGTCGCACGCCTCCAGCAGCCGCCCGGTCAGCTCCTTGTTGCTCAGCTCGGTGCCGCCGCCGATGTGGTAGACCTCACCGGCGCGACCGGCGTGCGCCACCATCGCGATGCCCCGGCAGTGGTCGTGCACGTGCAGCCAGTCACGCACGTTGCCGCCGTCGCCGTAGAGCGGCACCGTGCCCCCGTCGAGCAGGTTGGTCACGAACAGCGGGACGACCTTCTCCGGGAACTGGTACGGCCCGTAGTTGTTGGAGCAGCGGGTCACCACCACGTCCATGCCGTGGGTCCGGTGGTAGGCCAGCGCCAGCAGGTCGGACCCGGCCTTCGAGGCCGAGTACGGCGAGTTCGGGGCCAGCGGCCAGGTCTCCGTCCAGGAACCGGAGTCGATCGAGCCGTACACCTCGTCGGTGGAGACGTGCACGAACCGGCCGGTGCCGTGCCGCAGCGCGGCGTCCAGCAGGGTCTGGGTGCCCAGCACGTTGGTGGTGACGAACGGGGCGGCCCCGGCGATCGACCGGTCGACGTGCGACTCGGCGGCGAAGTGCACGATCACGTCCTGGCCGGCGACGACCTCGTCGACCGTCGCCGGGTCGCAGATGTCGCCCCGGACGAACCGCAGCCGGGGGTCCTCGCGCACCGGGGCGAGGTTGTCCAGGTTGCCGGAGTAGGTCAGCTTGTCCAGCACGGTCACCGTCGCGGGTTCGACCGCGGGCACGCCGGACGCGTCACCGCCGGGCACACCCAGCAGCATCCGTACGTACTCCGACCCGATGAATCCGGCTCCGCCGGTGACGAGAATCCTCACGGGGACGGAAGTGTACGCGCATCGGCCCGCCGACCCGGGGACCGTGACCCCGGTGTCCGGTTCGCGCCGGTCCCGGTAGGCTCCCCCGGTGCGTGGAATCCTTCTCGCTGGTGGCACCGGGTCCCGGCTGTGGCCGATCACCCGCGCGGTGTCCAAGCAACTGATGCCGATCTTCGACAAGCCGATGGTCTACTACCCGCTGTCGACGCTGGTGATGTCCGGGGTACGGGAGATCCTGGTGATCACCACCCCGGAGGACCAGGACCAGTTCCAGCGGCTGCTCGGCGACGGCAGCCAGTGGGGGCTGCGGCTGGAGTACGTCGCCCAGGCCCGCCCGGACGGCATCGCGCAGGCGTTCGTGCTCGGCGCGGACTTCATCGGCGACGACTCGGTGGCGCTGGTGCTGGGCGACAACATCTTCCACGGCGTCGGCCTCGGCCGGCAGCTGGCCGACAACGGCGACCTGGTCGGCGGGCGGGTCTTCGCCTACCCGGTCGCCAACCCCGAGGCGTACGGGGTGGTCGACTTCGACGCCGACGGCCGGGTGCTGTCGATCGAGGAGAAGCCGGCCCGGCCGAAGTCCCGCTACGCGGTGCCGGGCCTGTACTTCTACGACAACCGGGTGGTCGAGATCGCCGGCAACCTCACCCCGAGCGCCCGGGGCGAGTTGGAGATCACCGCGGTCAACGAGGCGTACCGGCGGGCCGGTGAGCTGTCGGTGACCGTGCTGGACCGGGGCACCGCCTGGCTGGACACCGGCACCTTCACCTCGATGATGCAGGCCGGCGAGTTCGTCCGGGTGATCGAGGAACGGCAGGGCATGAAGATCGGCTGCGTCGAGGAGGTCTGCTGGCGGGCCGGCCTGCTCGACGACGAGCAGCTGCGCGCCCTGGCCGAGCCGCTGACCAAGAGCGGCTACGGTGACTACCTGCTGGGCCTGCTGGCCGACAAGCACGACGAGGCGGTGCTGCGCGCGGCCCAGTCGGTAACGGAGGGGGTGCGGTGAAGATTCGCCCGCTGAGCATCGAGGGCGCCTGGGAGGTCACCCCGCAGCAGCACGGTGACCCGCGCGGCCTGTTCATGGAGTGGTACCGGTTCGACCAGCTCGCCGAGGCGGTGGGGCACCCGCTGCGGCTGGCCCAGGCCAACCTGTCCATCTCCGGCCGGGGTGTGGTGCGCGGCATCCACTTCGCCGACGTCCCGCCCGGCCAGGCCAAGTACGTCACCTGCGTCCGGGGCGCGGTGCTCGACGTGGTGGTGGACCTGCGCACCGGTTCGCCGACCTTCGGCCGCTGGGAGGGCGTCCGGTTGGACGACACCGACCGGCGGGCGGTCTATCTGGCCGAGGGGCTGGGGCACGGTTTCTGCGCGTTGAGCGACGACGCGACCCTGACCTACCTCTGCTCGACCACCTACAACCCGACCGGGGAACACGCCGTGCACCCGCTCGACCCGGAGTTGGGCATCGAGTGGCCGGCCGAGGTGCCGCAACTGTCCGCCCGCGACGCGGCGGCGCCGACGTTGGCGCAGGTCCGCGCGGCGGGGACGCTGCCGGACTATGCCGCCTGCCGGGCGTTCGTGGCCGGGCTGGGGCCGGACGGAATGTCGTACTCGGACGGGATCTGAGCGACCGAAGCACACTACCTGTGCTGTGACAGTGACGAACCTGCCCTCCGGGCGGCTAGTGTCACATCATGGAGCGGCGAATCTTCGGCCTCGAGACCGAGTACGGCGTCACCTGCACCTATCGCGGGCAGCGGCGGCTGTCCCCCGACGAGGTCGCCCGGTATCTGTTTCGTCGGGTGGTGTCCTGGGGGCGGTCGAGCAACGTGTTCCTGCGCAACGGGGCCCGGCTCTACCTGGACGTCGGGTCGCACCCGGAGTACGCCACTCCGGAGTGCGACTCGGTCACCGACCTGGTCGCCCACGACCGGGCCGGTGAACGGATCCTGGAGGGCCTGCTCGTCGATGCGGAGAAGCGGCTGCACGACGAGGGCATCGCGGGTGAGATCTACCTGTTCAAGAACAACACCGACTCGGCCGGCAACTCGTACGGCTGCCACGAGAACTACCTGGTGTCCCGGCACGGTGAGTTCGGCCGGCTGGCCGACGTGCTCATCCCGTTCCTGGTCACCCGGCAGCTGATCTGCGGGGCGGGCAAGGTGTTGCAGACCCCGCGCGGGGCGGTCTACTGCCTGTCCCAGCGGGCCGAGCACATCTGGGAGGGCGTCTCCTCGGCGACCACCCGCAGCCGGCCGATCATCAACACCCGCGACGAGCCGCACGCCGACGCCGAGCGCTACCGGCGGCTGCACGTCATCGTCGGCGACTCCAACATGAACGAGGTCACCACGCTGCTCAAGGTCGGCTCGGCCGACATCGTGCTGCGGATGATCGAGGCCGGCGTGGTGATGCGTGACCTGTCGCTGGAGAACCCGATCCGGGCCATCCGGGAGGTGTCACACGACATCACCGGCCGGCGCAAGGTGCGGCTCGCCTCCGGCAAGGAGGTCAGCGCGCTGGAGATCCAGCAGGAATACCTGGCGCGGGCCACCGAGTTCGTCGAGCGCCGCGGTGGCGACCAGACCGCCAAGCGGGTGGTGGAGCTGTGGGGCCGGGTGCTCAACGCGGTGGAGGACGGCAACCTCGACCCGGTGGCCCGGGAGATCGACTGGGTGAGCAAGCTCCGGTTGATCGAGCGCTACCAGCGCAAGCACGACCTGCCGCTGTCGCACCCCCGGGTGGCGCAGATGGACCTGGCCTACCACGACCTGCGCCGGGGCCGGGGCCTGTACGGGCTGCTGGAGCGGCGCGGTCAGGTGGACCGGGTGGCCACCGACCCGGAGATCTTCGAGGCCAAGGAGACGCCGCCGCAGACCACCCGGGCCCGGCTGCGCGGCGAGTTCATCAGGCACGCCCAGGAGAAGCGGCGTGACTTCACCGTCGACTGGGTGCACCTGAAGCTCAACGACCAGGCGCAGCGCACCGTGCTCTGCAAGGACCCGTTCCGCGCGTACGACGAGCGGGTCGAACGCCTGATCGCCAGCATGTGACCCGGTGGGGTCGGCGGCCGGCACCGACCGTCGACCCCACCGGTACGCTGGCGGGGCGATGAACACTTCCGAACCCGCCGACCGCGAGAGCGGCGACACCCAGCGGCTCAACTGGATCGATCGTCGCCGGGCGAAGATCCGCGACGAGATCGCCCGCAACCGCCGGGGCGAGTACACGGTGCCGACCTGGGTGCTGACCGTGGCGTTGGTCGTCATCGTGGTGGGTTGGCTCGCGGTGATCTTCCTGGTCGGCTGACCCCTTCCGGTCGGGCCGCCGTCGGCACCGGTCGGTCCGGTCGAGCACTCCGGAAGATGATCGGGGGCCGCGGAGCTGGCACCCTGGTGCGACGGCAGCCCGCCGGGGCGGCCGGCGAGTCAGGGGGTGCCGGTGGCGCACATCGATCTGGGTCTCGACGAGAAGGCGTTCCCGGGGATCACCGGGCCGATGCGGTACCGGCCGGAGACCGCGAAGCCGCTGAACGAGCTGGCCGAGGTGTTGTTGCGCACCCCGCACCCGACGTTGACGCCGGGTGAGCGGGAGCTGATCGCCGCCTACGTCTCGGGGCTCAACGAGTGCCGGTTCTGCTGCGCCTCCCACTCGGCGTTCGCCGCCGCCCAGCTGCCCACCGGGATGACCCTGGTCGACCAGGTGCGGGCCGACCTGGACACCGCGCCGGTCAGCGCGAAGCTGCGCGCCCTGTTGCGGATCGCGGCGGCGGTGCAGGCCGGTGGCCGGCAGGTCACCAGCGAGCTGGTCGAGGCGGCCCGCGCCGAGGGCGGCACCGACCTGGAGATCCACGACACGGTGTTGATCGCCGCCGCGTTCTGCATGTTCAACCGGTACGTCGACGGCCTGGGCACCTTCGCCCCCGAGGGGGAGGGTTACGAGGAGACCGCCGCGCGGATCGTGACGCACGGCTACACGGCGGACTGACGCTGATCCGACAGTGCCCCCGCCGACCGGTCAGTCGGCGGGGGACGGGTGGTGCGGTCCGCCGGCCGAGAGCCCCCGTCCATGCCGATCCAGCAGGTCAGGGACGCTGTACCGCCGCCAGGTCGGTCGCCTTGCCGGCCCGCTGCGGCCGGCCCGGCGCCGGGAAACTGCCGTCGGGTCACCCGCCCGGGCTGTGTCGACAGTCCTCACTGGACCATCGGTCGATCCCCGCACTTGCATCCTCATAGAACACTGGGTCTCCCTACGCACACCGTGCGTGAGGTGCTCCGGGTGGCACGGATCCACCGGCCCCCGGTCACCGCCGCGCGAGTGCTGCTCCGGAACCGGTCGTGGAGGGTGCTGATGATCGAGATCCCCGCCGTCGGTCCGTACCTCGACTTCGACGACTTCACCGTGCAGCTGCCCCAACGGGGGACGCACGGCTACCTGCCGTGCGCGGGACTGCCCACCGCCGAGCTGCGGGACACCGCGGGAGACGGCGCGGGGGTCTGGCTCGCCCGGTCCCGGGCGGGCCACTCGTTGATCATCCCGGACGGGGTGGACGTCGTCCGCAACGGTCGACGGATCATCGGACTCGCCGTCCTGCACCACGGTGACCGGGTGGCCTTCGCCGGTCAGTTGGCGTGGTTCTCCGAGGTCCGTCAGCTGCGACTGCCCACCGGGCACGTGCTGGTCGGGCACCGTTGCCAGCAGTGCCACACCACCTTCACCGTCGATGCGGAGGTGGTGCTCTGCCCCCTGTGCGGTGAGGGCTACTGCGAGGACTGCTGGGAGTACCTGCGTGGCGCGCGGTGCTACTCGCGCGACTGCCACATGGTGCCGGTTCCGGTGCCGGTGGGTCGGGTGGTGACCACATGACCCAGGACCGCTACTCCCGGCTGGCCGACATCGAGTGGTGGGACCAGGACGAGGTACGTGGCGCGCACGCCGTGGTCGCCGGCGCGGGTGCCCTCGGCAACGAGGTGCTGAAGAACCTCCTCCTGCTCGGCTGGGGCACGATCACCGTCGTCGACCTCGACACGGTCGAGGTCGGCAACCTCTCCCGGTCGGTGCTCTACCGACCGTCCGACGTCGGTGCCGCCAAGGTGGACGCCGTCGTACGGGCCGCCGGTGAACTCAACCCGGACTGTCAGGTCGACGTGATCGCCGACGACCTGCGCACGGGTCTCGGGGCCGGGCTGCTCCACCGCGCCGACGTGGTGCTCGGCTGCCTGGACAACGTGGCCGCCCGGGTGGCGCTCGGCCAACTCGCCGGGCAGGCCGGTGTCCTGCTGATCGACGGCGGCCTCACCACCTGGGAGGGCGCGGTGCGCCTCTACCTGCCGCCGGACGGCCCGTGCTACGTCTGCGGGCTGACCGACGAGGACCTGCGGGACCTCGCCCTGCGCCACTCCTGCCTGGCCTACCGGGTCCGTGCCGAGACGGCCCGGGGGGTGCCCACCACCCCGACCGTCGCCTCCACCGTCGGGGCGTCGATGGCGCAGCAGGCGATGCGGTGGCTCAGCCGTGACCGGCACGACATGACCGTGCCGATCGGCCACGAACTGCGCTTCGACCTCGCCTACGACCGGTTCTGGCAGGTCGGCATCCCGGTGAACCCGGACTGCCTGCTGCACCCGACCCCGGCGGTGCCGACCGGGAGCCCCGGCTCGTGGGCCACCGACCGGTGGGTCGACATCCTCGAGCGGTGGCGGACGGCGCGGGCCGACGACGAGGTGGTGCTGCGCCTGCCGCTGACGGTGTTGCGCGGCTGGAGCTGCCTCGGTTGCGGCCGGCAGGACGAGGTCCACCGGGTCCACCCGGGGGACCGCCCGGTCCGGTGCCCGACCTGCGCCGCCGAGGTGGCCCTCGACCTGGTCGACCAGATCGACGGGACGCAGCCGTGGCACCGGCTGTCGCCGCACGAGACGGGTTTCCCCCGCTGGAGCTGGGTCGAGGCGCACGGCAGCGGGGGGACCGTGGTCTTCGAACTGGCCGAACCGGTGGGCTCCGACGGAGGTCGGGGCGGCGCCGGTGGTGCGCCGCCCCGGGTGCCGCCGGACCCGTCGGACGGTGGTCCGCAGGCCCCGACGCCTCGTGGTCCGCAGGACCCGGCGGCGCGTACCGGCAGAGGCAGGAGCTGACATGGCGATGACGCCCCGCGACCGGCGACTGGACACCGAGTACACCGACATGCGGCAGTTGGTCAGGGCCAGCTCGATGGTGACCTTCACCGCGCACGGGCTCCCACCGACCCGGTACGACGTGGTGCTCACCTGCCGTGGCCTGGTGTTCAACCAGGAGGAGCTGGGCCTGTCGTCGCACCACGAGTTCACCCTCACCCTGGGCGGTAGCTTCCCGCTGCTGCCCCCGGAGATCGTGTGGAAGACACCGATCTTCCACCCGAACATCCGGCCGCCCCGGGTCTGCACCGGCGACATCTGGTACCCCGGCATGTCCGTGGCCGAACTCTGCGTCCAGTTGTGCGAGTTGGTCCAGTACAAGTCGTTCAACATCTACGACCCGCTGGACCGCGGGGCGGCCCGGTGGCTCGGGATCAACCTGGAGGCCGACGAACCAGTGGTGCCGATCGATCCGACACCCGTGCGTGACCTGGCCTTCGACCTCGACCTGCGACCGCGGGCGAGCCCGCCGCCGGCCGGTCCCGACCTGCCGTCGACGGAGCCGGGTCAGCCGCCGGCCGGTCCCGACCTGCCGTCGACGGAGCCGGGTCCGGCGTTGGTCGAACCCGGCCTGGCGACGGTCGAGCCGGACTCGACCGGACGGGAAGGGGGCCCGGATGAGCAGGCCTGACGGCAAGGCCATCGCCGCCCTGTTCGCGCAGATCGGCTGGACCTGCGAGGTCGTCGACGAGAACACCGTCGTCACCGGCTACCGCTGCCCGGTGCCCGGCTACCACTACCCGCTGCTGATCGAGGTGAAGTCGACGCCGCACTGGGTCTACCTGCGCGCCCTGCTGCAACGGGAGGTCGGTCTCACCGCCCGGGGACCCGTGCTGCGGCTGGTGTCGGAGTGGAACGTCCACAGCCGACAGGCGAAGTTCCTGCTGGTGCAGGGGTGCGTGCTCATCCAGGCCGAGGTGCCGGCGGTGCAGTGGCATGCGGGGACGTTCCAGGACCTGTTGCAGACGGTGTGCCGCCTCGGCACCTACACCGGCGTGGAGATCGCCCTCATCGCCACGGACCTGACCGTCGGCGCACTGTTCGAGGCGGTCCATCGGCGGGCGGAGGAGACCTCCGCCCACACCCTGCTCGGCCAGCCGGAGCAGGATCTCGACTTCGACATCTCGGTGAACCGCATCCAGGAATGGTCCACACCGGCAGAAGGTGACGCATGACGAATCCGCCGCTCGAATCGATCCCGGTCATCCTGGCCACCACCATGTTGACCGAGAAGTGGGACGTCAGCCTCCCGCTCGACATTCCCGTGCAGGGGATCATCGCCAAGATCGTGGCGAACCCGGCCCTGCCCTTCCCCCAACAGGACCAGACGGGCAACGTGATCCCGTACCGGCTGATGTGGCAGGAACGCAACCGCTTCCTCGGGGTGTCCGAGACCCTGCGGTCGGCGCAGGTGGAGGCCGGCCACACCCTCATCATGACCCGGGAGGCGCGCGCGGGCGACCGGACGGCGGGGGCGGCGACCTGATGGACGTCTCGCCGGACTTCCGCATCGAACCCGTCCGCCGCCCGCTCGCCCAGCACAACCCGGCACCGTCGAGTGAACTGTTGCGGTCCGGCCCCGTGGTCACCCTGCACGTCGACGACACCGTACTCAGCGGCATCCGGCGGCAGTCCGCGCAGCAGGCCGGCACCGAGGTCGGCGGCATCCTGCTGGGCCGTCACTTCGTCAACGGCACCGGTTGGATCGTCACGGTCACCGACCACCTGGCGGTGCCCAGCGACAACGCCAGCGCGGTGCACTTCGAGTTCGACCAGTCGTCGATCCAGGCGATCGCCGCCCGGCTCGCCGACAGCGTCGACGAGTACATCGTCGGCTGGTACCACTCACACGTCGGCGGCAAGCCGTTCATGTCGGGGACCGACCACAAGATGCACCAGGCACACTTCAATGCGCCCTGGTACGTCTCCGCCGTGGTCGGCGCCGGCGAGTGGGGACTCCCGGTGGGCTTCTGGCGGCTCGCCGGCACCGAACTGGAGGCGCTCGACGACTACCTGGTCCGGATGACCGGCCCCGACAGCGCCGCCGAACGACACCAGCGGTTCCTGGAGGAGTGCGTCGACCGGGACGACGACGACCGGCCGAGCCGACCAGGGCCGGCCGAGTTGCTGCCCGCACTGGGCGTGGCCACGGAGTCCCGGCTGGCCACGCTGCTGACCGCGGCGGCCAGCCCCCGTCGCCGGTGGGGCACCGACGCCGGCATCGACCAGTTCCGGCTCCTGGTCGAGGTGGCGCTCACGGCCGGTGCCGACCCCGGCTGCGTCGAGGAGTTGGAGGCGGTCCAGCGGCGGCTGCGACACACCCGTGGTCGCCAGGGACGGCTACGGCTGGCCTCCACCCGGTTCAAGGAACGGATCGCCGTACACCGGGGCGAGTGCTACTCCTACACCCCGGGTGACCTGCTGATGGAGCGCTTCGACATATCCCGGCGGCTGGTCTGGCCGGTCCGGATCGAGTCGCCGCCCGTCTCGGTGCACTACGACCAGGAGGGCATGCTCTGGGTGCTGATGGCCAACCACCACGTCCTGCGGATGGAGACCTCGGCGGCCGAGGACTCGGAGCAGGGGACCCGGTTCCGGTTCCAGTTCGCCCGACTCGCGCTGCCCCCACTGGAGGGGGATCCGCTGGAGGCCGTCGGCGACCCGGAGGCGGTCTGGGTGCGTACCGCCCGGCAGTGGCACCGGCTGCCCCTCGTCCAGGAGGGCGAGCGCACGTCGCTCGGCTCCGGCACGCGGGGGGACCTGCCGTCCGCGCAGTGTCGGCTGCTGCCCCGCTGGAAGGAGTCCGGTGGGTCGACGCCGCTGCTCGGGGCCGTGCAGGACGGCCGGCTCCGGCTCTGGCGACCCGCCGAGGACGACGGGACACCGCTGGTCGACATCGCCCTCGACCCACCCTGGGACCGGTGGCCGGTGCGGGACCTGTCCCTCGGCGGCGACACCCTCTACGCCCTGTTCGACGACGACGGCGGCAACCAGATCGCCGCCTTCGACCTGCGCACGCAACGACTGACCCAGCACATCGTCAGCGTGGCCGGGCAGGAGTCGGTGGCCACCATCTGCACCGACCACCTCGGCCGGTTGCACGGTCGCATCGACCACGTCCTGTGCCGGTTCTGAGCGTGGGGACGACCGGAGGAGGTGCGGGGGAGTTGACCACCGGCCGGCGCGGAAAGGTCGGGGGCAACTGGCCGCGGCTGCTCGACGCGGGTGAGCGGGTGGTCGTGGCCCGCGAGTTCAGTGCGGCGGTCATGCTGGCCGTGGACCCTGCGGTGTTCGTACCGGCCGCCGACCCCGGTGACACCGTCCCGGCCGGATACGGGAAACTGCTGGCCCAACTGCACACCGGCCGGTGCGGCTGGTGGCTGGCGGTGATCCGGGGCTGGGCGGCACTCGGTCTGCCGGGCCTGGCCCACGCGCTGCTCACGCACACCGTTCACCTGGTCGGCACCGGCCTGCGGGCGGACTGGGCCGAGCTGTCCGAGCTGGCGGCGTTGGCCCAGGAGCCGGCACTGCGCCCGTCGGAACCGGTCCCCGTGCCGGCACCGGTGGCACCGCTGGGGGTGGAGGGCCCGGAGCCGAAGCGGGAGCGGCTCGCCGCCCTCTTCGACGGCGAGGACGACCTGCCGTACGGCGAGTCGCCGGCCACCGATCCGGAGGGTGTCGAACGGCGGCTGCTGCGCGATCTGACCGGTCCCTACCTCGCCCGGGGTGACGTCTGGTACGGCCTGGGCGAATACCGGATCATCGTCGAGCAGCTCCTGACCATCGTCGGGGACGAGAGGCTGTCCGGCTGGCTCGAGTCCGAGGTGCGCACGGAACTGGTCTGGTGCGGGCGGGCCCTGCTCCGGCTGGGTGACCCCACCACCGCGTACGCCTGCTTCTACCTGGCCAGCGCCCTCACCGACGAGGCGGCGGTGGGGCCGGGCCCGGACCCGTGGCGCCCGAACCGGGTGGATCCGGTCCTCGCGGCGGCCTGGCGCTACCGCCGGATGCTGGTCGAGGAGCACTCCCGGCTCGGCTCCGACCGGGAGCTGCACCGGGCCTTCGCCCACGGTCTGCGCATCGGCGACTGGATGATGCAGCGGGGTCTGGAGGCCCGGCTACCCGAACTCGTGTCACTGCTCGACGGCCGGGTGTTGCGTCACCGGTTGCCCGTGGCGGCCCGCCAGTTGCGGACGGTCGGTCGGCGCAGCGGGTGGTTCCTGCCGGCCCTGCTCGCCGACGCCGAACTGCTGCGGGAGGTGCCACCGCCCGTCGTCCCGGCGTCGGCACCGACCCGGGTGGCCGTGCCCCCGGCCAGCGGGGACCCGTTCCGCCGACCTGCCCGGTTGACCGGCTACCCGGACGCCCCGCCTGGGGTGCCGCTGCGGGTCGGCCTGGCCGACCGGGGCGGCGTCGCCAGCCTGCGGATCGGCCCGGGCGTCCGCAGCCGGCTGATCGGCACCCCGGTGACCGAAGCCCGGATCGGCGCGTGGGGGGACACGCTGTCCCGGCAGGGCTGGCCGGTGGTGTGGATCCGGGAGACGCCGGTCGGTACGGTCCCCCCGGGCTGGCACCGGCTGCGACCCCAGCTCGACGGCCAGGGGCAGGCGGGTTGGTGGCTGGAGGAACTGGACCGGGCCCCGGCGCTGCGCGACCTGCTGGCGCAGTGTCTGCTGGCCCGGTTGCCGCACTGTGCGGACCCGGCCGCCGACGCGGTGGTCAGGGCCATCGTCTACGCCGTCGGCCTGCTTACCAGGCGCGCCTACGCCAGTGACGACGCCGACGCGTCCCGCACGCACGCCGTGGCGATGGTCTCCGAGCGCGCCGGGCTGACGTTCCACCACACCGGTGACCTGCGCCGCGCCGCCCTCCTGCTCGACCGGGCCCTGGGCGTCGTCAGCATCCTGCGGCGGGCCGTGGCGATGACGTTCCAACGGCCGGACTTCTCCGTCGAGCCGCTCGGCTCGGCCGGCCGGGTCCTGGTCGACCTGCCCACGGACGCCGTAGAAGCCCCCGTGGCGGCGACGTTGCTGCTGGGTTCGATCGTCGACACCGTCGGGGCGATCGGGTCGGTGCCGAAGGCCACCGGTGACCGGGACTGGTCCGACTTCGAGTTGGACGTGGTGCCCCGCCCGGACGAGGCCCGGCTGGAGGAGTTGGCGGCGCTGGTCAGCTCCGCCCGCGAACCCGACCCGCCGCCGGAGCGGTCCGCCCCGGCGGCCGGCGGCACGCCCCCCGACGACGACAATCCCTGGATCCGTACCGGCGTCGTGCCACCCACCGGGGTGACCGGGCCGGTGTGCGTGCTGTTCACCGGTGGCCCGGGGCCGGTGCTGGACCAGCTCCAGCGGCTGTTCGGCACGGCGGAGTTCGCCCCGCACGTCCTGGTGGCCGCGACGGCGGACACCGACCCGCGGGCGATCGGCGACTGCACCGGCTACACCGAGTTGTTCGCCGGTGGACTGACGCCGGCGGCGTACGGGGCGCTGGCGGTCGCCGCCGGTGTCACCGTCGCGGACGCACTGGTCGACGGCATCGGCGCGCACGGCGGCATCCGGGTGACCGCCGGTCGGGGACGGTCCCACGTCTCCCGCTGTGTCGTGTGGCCGGTCAACGGGACGCAGGGAGGTGGCTGATGGAGCCCGAGAAGGTCTGGACGTCGGCTTACCACGAGGGTGTCGACGCACTGGGCCGGGACGACCTCCGGTCGGCCCGGGAACACTTCGCCAAGGCGATCGAGTTGGGCGCGGACCAGTGGGAGCCGTACTACGGTCGGGCCTGGACCCTGCTGCGGGACGGGGACGGGCAGCCCGACCCGGCGGACCTCGCGGTGGCCGAGGCGGACCTGGCCCGTGCCCTCGACGAGTTCGGCGCCGGCTCGGACGCCGCCGCGCTGCTGGGTCACCTGCAGCACCTGCGCGGCGAGCACGAGCGGGCGGTCGGGTCGCTGCTGCGTGCCATCGGGCGCAGCACCCACCAGGAACTGGTGGCGAACAGTCTGACCGACGCGTTGTCACGGCTGCTGGCCGGGTTCGAGCAGCAACCGACGGTCGAGGCGGTGGCGGCGTGCGACCGGCTCGCCGGGCTCCTCGACGCCGCGCCGCTGCCCGGCGGGCTGGGCCGGTACCTGTCCGCCGAGGTGCTGGCCACCCGCGCGTACGTGCACCAGGAGCTGGGCCGGCCGGAGCAGTGCGCGACGGACCTGCGTCGGGTCCGGGCCCTGCAGCCGCGGCACCCCCGGCTGCCCGCGGAGGTGGACGCCGCCGAGCCGGGGTCGGGGTCCCGGCCGGTGACCGGCTCGACCGAACCGACGTTCGCGCAGGTCGGAGGGGCGGACGAGGCGGGTACGTTCACCGGGCGGCTACGTCAGCGGATCTTCGAGACCTACTTCGGGGACCTCGACAGCGAGGGCCTCGCCGACCGGCTGGCCCGCTACCACCAGTCACCCAGCAGGTCCATCCTGTTGTTCGGGCCGTCGGGATGCGGCAAGACCTTCCTCATCCGGGCGTTCAGCGGCGAGTACCGGCGTCGACACGGCCGGCCACTGCCGATCTTCCGGATGCGTCTCAACGACGTGTTGAACCGTTACGTCGGTGACGACGAGAAGCGGGTGTCGGAGATCTTCGACCAGGCGATCGACGCCCAACCGGCGATCCTGTTCGGAGACGAGATCGACTCGATCGGCATGTCCCGGGAGGGCGGTCAGGACTGGCGGGTGCAGCTCACCTCGCACCTGCTCCAGGAGATCGACCGGCTACGTGAGTCACAGGCCGCGGTGATCTTCTTCGGCTGCACGAACCGGCTCTGGGCGATGGACCTGGCACTGCTGCGCCGCTTCGACGAGATGATCCCCGTCGAGCTGCCCGACGAGCAGGTCCGGGCGAAGATCTTCCAGGTGCACCTCGACCAGCTCGACGCCGGGGTGCGTGCCGACGACATCGACGTCGTCGAGTTGGCCCGCAGGTCGCACGGGTTGGCGCCGGGTGACATCCAGAAGGTCGTCTCGGACACCGTCATGGGGGTCATCTCGTCCACCGGCCCGCAGGGGCCGACCGGGCAGCTGACCCGGCAGCAGCTGCTGGCCGCGCTGGAGACGTACCAGCAGCCGATGCACATCCGCGACTGGGTGCGGCAGTCGGTCTCCGCGCTGCGGGAGTTGGGCCACGACGACATGGCGCGCGACGTCGAGCGCACCTACGGCCACTACGTCCAGGGCGGCGTCGCCTCCCTGCTGCCCGGCACCGGCCCGGCCTGGCATCCCGTCTCCGAGCAGGCGTGGTCGGAGGAACCGGTGGTGGACCTGACCCTGCTCCGACACCTACGGAGGTAGCGATGACCGCGCAGGACAGTGTGCGGGAACTGGTCCGGCATCTGCGGCAGTTCCGGGATGACCAGGCGTCGGCGGAGAAGCCCTTCTTCTGGCTCGGCGCCGGCTGCTCGGTGCACGACGGGGTGCCGCTCAACGCGGAGCTGCTCGCCGCCGTGCTGGGTGACGACGTCGACACGTGGGGCAGCCCCCAGTACCGGTTCGACCTGTTCTGTGACGGGCTCGGGCCGGGGGTGGCGCGGGCCGGCCTGTTCCGGCGGTACCTGGAGCGTCCGCTCACCCCGGACTCGCCGTACCGCCAACTGGTCGGGCTGCTCACCCGCGGGTACGCGGACATGGTGGTGACCGTCAACATCGACGATCTGCTGGAGCAGGCGCTCGCCGCCGCCGGGCTGCGCGAACACCACGACTACCGGGTGATCGACGTGCCGCAGTACCGGCCCGAGGCGGCGGTGCTCCAGATCACCGCACCGGGTAGCCCCCGGATCCGGATCATCAAGCTGCACGGCGGGCTGGACCTCGGGCTGAACCTGATGACCAGCCGCGAGATCATCCGGTACGAGGAGCGCATCGAGCAGCTCGTCCGGGACGTCACCAGTCGACCGGCGGTGGTCTGCGGGTACTCCTTCTTCCACCTCAACGTGTTGCAGGCGTTCAGCCGGGACCGTTCCCCCCTCTACTACGCCAACATCGCCTTCCCCGACGCCCCGATGGTGCTGTCGCTGATGGCCCAGCGCAACTACAGCCCGAGGTTCATCGACGGGAAGCTGGGCAGCTTCGCCGGCCTGATGCGGGCCGTCACGGAGCAGTTGACGTGAAGAGGTCCGAGCTGCAGGTGGCCGACCTGGCCCAACGGATGCGGGCGAACCGGGAGAGCAAGGTGTCCTCGGCCCTGGTGATCGGTCTGGACGGTGGGGCGGCGCTGCTCAACCACGCCCGACCGACCCGGTTCGTCGACGCGCTGCGCGGGGACCGGGCGCCGACCAAGAATGACGACCAGAAGATCGGCGACTTCTGGGCTTTCCGCTCCTCGTCGCTGGCCCGGGACGACTTCCTGAAGCGGTACACCACACCGACCGACGCGGCGGACGGCGACCTGACGGCGATCGCCAACCTGGCCGAGCTGATGAACCAGGGCTACTTCAACGCGGTCATGGTGACCGACCCGGCCCGGTATCTCTATGAACACCTCTGTCGACACATGATCGCCGCCGGCTCCATCGTGCCGCGCCACATCGAGGCGGTGGGGCACAAGCCGAGCATGTTCGATCTCCGCCGGCAGGGCAGCGAACGGGCCCGCCCGGTGCTGGTCGACGCGGCGGAGATGCTGATCGCCGGGCTGGAACCGACCCGGCTCGACGAGCACGGCACCCAACTCCGGGACATGCGTGCCGCGCTGGTGGAGTTCCTCGACGACTTCGACGTCGTCTACGGGTGGGGCTGGTGCCGGCTCAACGTCCCGCTCAGCACCCTCTACCGCAAGCTCACGCCGCTGTACCTGCTGGGCCGGTACAGCCTCAAACACTCCTGGGTGGAGGCCGACTTCCACCTGGTGGTCGGTGACGAGAGCGAGGACGACGAGGACGCGACGACCGACATCCTGAACCAGTTGGCGGAGAGCCTCGGCCTGTCCGGGGCCGCCTCGTCCGCCGCTGTGCCGCCGACCGCGTCGCCGTCGGCCGGCTGGACGGTGCTGCGGCCCGAGGCGACCCCTCCGTTGCTCACCGTCGACCAACTGGCCGGGCTGCGGGAGTCGGCGTTCGCCGGGCCGGTCACCCTGATCGGCATCGATGGTGAACGTACCCGCCGACGGACGGCGGAGTGGCTGCTCGCGGGGCTCGACGAGGGTCTGTCCTCCGCCGGCCTGCGCGGCGGGGCGGACCTGACCGCGATCGGCCGGTGGCTCGGCCTGCGGGCCCGGGGCGCGGACACCGTCGTCGTCGGTGAACTGTGTGACCTGTCCTCCCCGGACCCCGGTTTCTGGGTCCGACTGACGGCGGTCATCGAGTGGTGGCGAGAATCGGTCGATCCGAACGGCTCGCACATCGTCCTGTTCTGTCCGCTGGCGGTGACCGACTGGGCGCGGGCGAACTATGGCCGCGGCGACACGGTCCGGGTGGAGGCCCTGCCGGAGCAGATGTTCGTCACGGTCGACGCGGTCGTCGAGTGGATCACGCGGGAGCTGGGTCCGCTGCTGGCCTGGCTCGACGAGGACTGCGTGGCCCGACTGGGCGGGGCGATCATGCAGGTCGACGCCCTGCCGGAGTCCGATCCGGACTGGTTGCACGACGCGCTCGACATCTGGCGGCAGGAGGTGGGCCTGACCATCTCCCGGGTGGCCGCCGCCGGTAGGGCGCCTGCGGACGGTGCACCGGACGCCGACGTGCCGGCGGACGGGTCGACGGGCGGCTTGTCCGTGGAGGAACTCGGCCGTCTCTGGTCGGAGGTGGTACGCCGGCTGGCGGACGCGACGGAGGCGATCCAACCGGTGTTCACCGTGGACCCGGTACCCCGGCACGACGCGGCGACGACGCCCGACCCGCAGGACGGCGCACCGGACTTCCAGATCGACCCACGGCCGCACCCGCCGGACGGAGCGGACCGGTGACGGGACCCCCCGGGGACCAACTGCCCCTGCTCCGGGCGCATCCCCTGCAGGTTCCGCCGGCACGGGCGCTCGACGCGCTCAGGATGACGGTCAACCTGAAGGACGTCGACGTGTCCCTGAACCTGCCCGACGGTCCGCTCACCTCGGCGATGATCAAGGTGGAGGTGCCGGATCTCGATCCGGTCGAGATCTCCTACTCGGTGCAGGCCGGTTTCACCGAGGAACTGGCCCGGATCAGCAAGCAGTACGCGGGTCCCACCTCGCTGGTCGATCCCACCTCGCTGATCGGTCCGGACGAGTCCGCGGCGAGCGACCCGACGTCGGACACCGGGTCCGCCCCGTTCGATTCCGAGTCGGACGACAAGCGCCTGCAGGACATCATCACCGGGCTGTTGCGCTGGCAGCAGGCGTTGGAGGTGGCCGGCGCCCTCAGCGAGTCGGCGGACCTGCAGAGCCTCGGCAAGGCGCACCACGCCCTGGTGGAGAGCCTGCGCGTCAAGTACGTCGACCGGATGGGCAAGCTCCGGACCGAACTGCTCAACCAGCGCGACGCCGTGCCGATCCTGCGCAAGTGGTTGCAGTCGGGCAACGACGCCCTGATCAACCTGGCGATCCGGGTGGCCGGGGAGCCGGCGCTGCGTACGGCGGTGCAGGACGACCTCGCCCGGATCGCCGGGGACGAGGCGATGTCGCCGCAGACCCGTCGACGGGCCCGGGCGTATCTGCGCCGGTGGCGTCGACGGGAGATCGCCGGGACACGCCCCGGGGGAGCCGCCGAGTCGCCGGACTGACCCGGCCGGTGAGCAGCCCAGCCACCCGGCGGAGGCGACCGGCCCCGACGCGGTGCCATCGACGACCGAGACGACAGGAGGGGCGGATGGCCGGGACGGTGCGCAGGATCGGACACGACGTGCGGCGGGGACGCAATCTGGAGGCGTACGCGGTGACCCTGGTCGCCGCGGCGCTCGCCGTCGTCTCCGCCTTCGGTGACCTGGTGCCGGTGGAGGTGCTGTGGAGCGTCCTGCTCGCCGGCATCGCGCTGCTGGTGTACCGGATCACCGTCCCCGACGAGCGGGCGGGCACGTTGGACGCCTTCCTCGACGACCGGGTGGCGTTCGACGCCCGGCCGTTCCCGGACCGGCTGCGTACCGCCCAGGAGGTGTGGGTCTATGCGCCGTCGGCGGTCAACATCCTGTCGCCGGCCCACTGCGACGCACTGCGCACGTCGGTGCTCGCCCGGCCCGGTGGGGTCGTCCGGGTGGTGCTGCTGGATCCGGCGTCACCGGCGGTGGAGCAGGCCGTACGGCAGCTCGACGACGCGGTCGACTTCGCGTTGCAGCGGCTCCGGCCGTCCATCACCACCACCCGTGGCCGGTTGGCCGCGATGGCCGGTTGGCCGGTCCCCGGCGTCGTCGAGCATCGGGTGCTCGACTTCAACCCCGGGTTCAGCCTGGTGGCGATCGACCCGCAGAGCCGGCACGGCCGGGTGATCGTGGAGCTGCACGGTTTCCACAACGAGTCCACCTCGGGCCGGATGCACCTGGAGTTCCACCGGCGCGACAGCGACCGCTGGTACGCCTACTGGATCGACCAGTTCCGCCACATCTGGGCGGCGGCCCGACCGGTCGACGCCGACGGCCGGCCCGGGGACCAGCCGGGCGACTGAACGGGCCCGGGCACGACGCCCACCGCCTGTCCGGGCACCGGACCCGCGCCGCCCGCCCTCCCGGATCCGCCGCCGACTCCAGCCGACCGGGGTCGCCGCGCCGGCCCGGTGCCGCCGCGTCGACCGGGGTGGGGCCGCGTCGACCGGGGTGGGGCCGCGTCGACCGGGGTGGGGCCGCGTCGACCGGGGTGCCGCCGCACCGGCCGGGGTTGCGGGCGGGCGGGTCAGCGCGCCGGACGGGTCAGCTGGCCGGCGTGTCGGCCAGCGCGGCGGCGTGCCGGCCGGCGGCGGCCGCCGCCAGGAAGTAGGCGTGGTCGGCGTCCAGCCCACGACCCATCGTGGACAGCCGCACCGGCAGGGCGCGCAGCGCGGCGTCCAGACCGTCGGTGTCGACCCGGACCACCCGGTGCCGGTCGGCCAGCGGGGCCAACGCGGCATCCACCCGGGCCGCCAGCTCCACCGGCAGGCCGTCCGGCACCACCAGCTCCGCCGGGGCCAGCGCCACCCGGCCGTACGCGGTGAGGCTGTGGTGCGACACCCCCTGGTGCCGGGGGCGGGCGTCGGCGTCGGAGATCCGCAGCGAACCGACCGGCCGACCGCCCAGCACGGCCACCGCGTTGACCGCCTCGCCGACGGCGACGCCGGAGAACCCCCACCGGGTGCCGGTGCCCAGGTTGCCGGGCCCCTGCGCGACGATCGCCACGTCGGCGCGGAGCACGTGCCGGGCGGCCAGCAGGCCGGTGTGCAGCGTGGCCGCCTCCAGGTCCCCGCCGAACGCCTGCCCGACGCTGACCGTGCCGACCAGTGCGTCGCGCAGCCCGTCGAGGGTGCGGGAGAACCAGGCCGGCAGGGCGCCACCGTCGGTGAGCAGGTAGGCCACCCGGGCCTGCGGGGCGTCGGCGTGGATGCCGGCGAGGATGGCCGGCAGGGCGGAGTGCAGGTCGGCCGTGACCACCGGCATCCCGTCCAGGCTGTCGACGGTGGCGAGCAGCGAGTGGTGCGGCGACGCCTCCTCGTCGACCCCCAGCATGATCGGCTGCAACGGGGTGTACCGGGCCTTGACCAGGTGACCGGCGTCGCGGGTGTCCCCGGCCTGCGGCGGGTCGGCGGGCAGCCGGTCGGGCAGGGCGACCACCAGGGCGTACCCGCCGGTGCCGAGGCCCATCAGCAGCGCACCGGCGTTGAGCAGCACCCGGTCGCCGGGGACCGGGTCACCGACCAGCTCCGGGTAGGCCAGCGCACGCAGGGTGGTCCCGTCGGGCAGGGCGACGTCGAGTTCCACCGCACCGGCCCACCGCCGTCGTACCGCCGTGACCGTCCCGGACCGCCATCGCACCATGCCCGGCACGGTATCGCCGGCCGGCCGGGTGACCGCGTGCGGGTCCGCCGCCGCCCGGTCCGGCCCGCCCGCGGTGCAGGTCGGCCCGGACCCACCTCGGCCCGCCGGCAGGCCCAGTCACGCCGGTCACGCCGGTCGCCCCGGTCGGGCCGGTCACGGCGGTTACGGCGGTCGGGCCGGTTACGCCGGTCGGTCGGGCCGCCCGGGGGCGTCGCCGGCGTCGGTCGCCGGGTCGGGTCCGCCCCGGGTGACCCGGGCATCGGTCACCGGGCCCTGCTCGTCCTGGGTACGCCGGGCGCGGCGACCGGCGACGCCGGGCAGCGACCGGGTGGGGTCGAGGAAGACGTACCCGATCTCCGGATAGCGGGCGGTGAGCCGTCGCTCGGCCTCGTCGGCGTCGGCCTCGATGTCGCCCCCGGTCGCCTCGTCCCGGAAGTCGACCTTGGCGGCCACCAGGATGTCCGCCGGGCCGAGCTGCATGGTCAGCAGGGTGTCGATCCGGTCCACCGTCGGCAGGCTGGCCAGCTCCCGTTCGATCTCCCGGTGCAGCCGTTCGGGCACCGCCCGACCGACCAGCAGCGAGAGGTTGCTGCGGGCGAGGACGGTGGCGACGACGAGTAGCAGCAGGCCGATCAGGATCGAGGCGAGACCGTCCCACAGCTCGTCACCGGTCCACTCGGACAGGCCCACCCCGACGCCCGCGATGAGCAGCCCGACCAGGGCGGCGCTGTCCTCCAGGAACACCGCCTTGACGGTGGTGTCGGCGGTCAGCCGCAGGAACCGGCGGGGGGTGGTCCGCCACCGGCGGGACTCGCTGCGCACCTGGCGTACCGCGCGGGTCAGCGACACCGACTCGATGACGAAGGAGACCGCCAGCACCACGTACGAGATCAGGTAGTCGCCGCTGTGTTCGTGGACCAGGATGGTCGTCACGCCGTGGGTGATGGCGAAGCCGGCCCCCGCGACGAAGGTGAACAACGCGGCGAGGAACGCCCAGACGTAGCTCTCCTTGCCGTACCCGAACGGGTGCCGGACGTCGGCGGGCCGGGCGCCCCGGCGCAACGCCAGGTAGAGCAGCACCTCGGTGGTGGTGTCGGCGAGCGAGTGGGCGGCCTCGGAGAGCATCGCCGCCGAGCCGGAGACGACCCCGGCGACCAGTTTCGCCACCGCGATGGCGAGGTTGGCCACCCCCGCCACCACGACCGTGCCGACGCTCTCGGTCTTGACTTCACCTTCCGACATGCGGTCACCGTAAGTCTGTTGTCCCGGCTCCGCCCGGAGAGCCGGCCGGGTTCTGCCCCCGGTGATCAAGAGCGTTACGTCAAATTGATCTCTACGGATGACGCAAACCTCTTGATCACCGCAGAAGGGTGGGGTCGTGGCGGGGGATGGGGGGTTGGGTGGGGGCGGGGGTCCGGCGTGGGTGCACGGGTTTCGCGGGTGGGCTGCTAGCGTTCACCCCGTGTCGCGGAGTCGTACCGAACGCCTGGTCAACCTGGTGATCTGTCTGCTGTCCACCAGGCGGTTCCTGACCGCCGCGCAGATCGCCGCGACCGTTCCCGGCTACGAACACGATCCGGACGACGCCCGGGAGCACGAGGCGTTCCAGCGTAAGTTCGAACGGGACAAGGCGGAACTGCGCGAGCTGGGGGTGCCGCTGGAGACCGGGACGGCCAGCGTGTTCGACGCCGAGCCCGGTTACCGGATCGCCCACCGTGAGTACGCCCTGCCCGACATCCCGCTCGAACCGGACGAGGCCGCCGCGGTGGGCATCGCCGCCCGGTTGTGGCAGCACGCCGGGCTGGCCGCCGCCGCCTCGTCCGGGCTGGCCAAGCTGCGCGCGGCCGGCGTCGACGTCGACCCGCAGGCCACCCTGGGCCTGGAGCCGATGGTCACCGTCGACCCGTCGTTCGCCCCGCTCACCGCCGCCGCCCGGGACCGCCGCGAGGTCACCTTCGACTACCGGGTGCCGGACCGGGACGCGCCGACCCGACGCCGGTTGCAGCCGTGGGGCGTGGTCTGCTGGCGGGGCCGCTGGTACGTCGTCGGCCATGACCGGGACCGGGCGGCGACCCGCTGCTTCCGGCTGTCCCGGGTGGTGGGCGCGGTCCGGGCCACCGGTGCGCCGGGCGGCTACGAGCCACCCGCCGGCCTCGACCTGATCTCGCACGTCGCCACCTGGTCCGGGCCGGTCGAGCGGACCGGCCGGGCCACCGTGCTGGCCGCGCCCGGGCGGGCCGCCGGGCTGCGCCGGTGGGCGGTGCAGAGCGTGCCCGGCCCCGACGGCGACCACCTGGTGCTGCCCTACGCCGATCCGGAGTCGCTGGCCGGGCAGCTCGTCGGCTACGGCCCGGACGTCCGGGTCGTGGACCCTCCCGAGGTACGCGACGCGGTGATCCAACGACTCAAGGAGATCGCGGCCCGGCACGACGAGCTGGCCGTGGCCGGGGGTTCCCGATGACCCGCCCCGCCGCGCGTACCTCCGCCGACCGGCTGGCCCGGTTGCTGAACCTGGTGCCCTACCTGCTGGCCCGACCGGGCATCGAGATCGCCGAGGCCGCCGGTGACCTGGGCGTCAGCGAGCGGCAGCTCCGCGAGGACCTGGAGCTGCTCTGGGTGTGCGGGCTGCCCGGTTACGGCCCGGGTGACCTGATCGACATGGCCTTCGACGGCGACCGGGTGACCATCACCTACGACGCCGGCATCGACCGGCCGCTGCGGCTCACCCCGGACGAGGCGTTGGCCCTGGTGGTGGCGCTGCGGATGCTCGCCGAGACGCCCGGGGTGGCCAACCGGGAGGCCGTCGAGCGGGCCCTCGCCAAGATCGAGAATGCGGCCGGTGACCTGGTCGGCGCCCCGGTGGCCGTCCGACTCCCCGGCGAGAGCCAGCGGGTGCAGGAGCTGCGGGCGGCAGTGGAGCGGCACCGGGCGCTGCGGATCACCTACTACACCGCAGCCCGGGACGAGAGCACCGAGCGCGTCATCGACCCGCTGCGGATGCTGATGGTCGACGGTCGGGCCTACGTCGAGGCGTGGTGCCGCCGCGCCGAGGCGGTCCGGTTGTTCCGGGCCGACCGGATCGACGCGGTCGTCGAGCTGGACGAGCCCGCCGTGGTGCCGCCGCAGGCCCGCCCGCACGACCTGCGCCAGGGGGTGTTCCAGCCGTCCCCGGACCTGCCGCTGATCACCCTGCGCATCGGCCGGGGCGAGCGGTGGATCACCGAGTACTACCCGTGTGAGCGGGTCGAGGTCGACGGTGACCGGTGGGTGGTGTCGCTGCGGGTGACCGATCTCGGCTGGGCACGCCGCTTCGTGCTCGGATTGGGTCCCGACGTCACCGTCCTCGCCCCGGTCGAGCTGGCTGCCCAGGTCCGTGCCCAGGCCACCGCCGCCCTGGAGGCGTACGCCACCCCGGTGCTCTCGGCCGGCCCGGTGGGTCCGCCGACCGACCGGTAGGCTGGCCGCCGTGGTGAAGTGGATCGTTCTCGTGGTGCTGCTGTTCGCGCTGGTCGTGTTGGCCCTGGCGGTCCGTCCGGTGCTGGTGCGGCTGCCCCGGTTGCGTCGCGCGGCGGTGGCGTTGCAGCGTCGCCAGGCCGACGCGGAGGCGCTGCGGCACAGCGCCGAGGCGCTCCAGGAACGGGTCGAGGCGCTCCAGCGGCAGGGCGAGACGACCCAGCAGCGGCTGGAACTGATCAAGGCCAAGCGCGGCGACTGATCGACGGCCGGGCGCGGGAACTGATCGACATCCGGCGCGGGAACTGATCGACACTGGTCGGTGAACCGCGCGTCCGCCGCCCACCCGGCGTCCGATTCACGCAGCTCTGCACCCGTACAGGTGGTTGACGGGACACTCAGCGGTGGTCAAGACTTCACCGGCCGGGCCGCATCAGCGGTGGCCCGGCGGGTGGCAGCAGCCCGTCTCGCACGTACGATGGGCAGCGACCCCACCCTTCGACACAGAGCGACTGGAGCTTCCCATGGGTGCCCTCAAGCCGTGGCACATCGCCGTACTCGTGGTTGTGCTGATCCTGCTCTTCGGCGCGAAGCGGCTTCCCGACGCGGCCCGCTCGCTCGGCCGTTCGTTGCGGATCATCAAGGCGGAGACCAAGAGCCTGGCCGACGACGACCGCGACCTGGCCGAGAAGGCCGACGCGCAGGCCGGCTACCAGCCGCTGCCGCCCCAGCAGCAGCCCGTGCAGCAGCAGCCGTACGCGCCGCAGCCCCAGCAGCAGTACGCCCAGCCGCAGTACGCCCCGCAGCAGGCTCCGCAGCAGCCGGTCGCCCCGCCGGTCGACCCGGTGCAGCGCGTCCGCGACAACTGACCGAAGGGCCCCACCACCGTGGCCTTCGCGCTCCGTAAACGCGGCCCCAGCACCTTCGAACGGGCCTCCGACGGTTCCATGACCCTGATGGAGCATGTTCGCGAGCTGCGGAACCGGCTGTTCCGCGCCTCGCTGGCGATCCTGGTCGGCTTCGGCTTCGGCATCTGGCTGGCGACGCCGGTCCGGGTGCTGCTCTCGAAGCCGTACTGCGACCTGCCTCAGGCGAGGGACCCGGATACCGGGCTGTGTAAGTTCGTCCAGCTCGGCGTCGCCGATGTCTTCCTGCTCAATCTGAAGATCGGCCTCTGGGTCGGGTTGATCATCGCGGCACCGGTCTGGCTCTACCAACTCTGGGCGTTCATCGCGCCGGGTCTGCACCGGCACGAGCGGCGGTACGCGTACATCTTCACGACGCTCGCCGCGCCGTTGTTCGCGGCCGGCGCGGTGTTGGCCTTCTTCGTCACCACCAAGGGCCTGGAGTTCCTGCTCGACATCTCCGGTGGCGACATCTCCACCACCCTGGAGGTCACCCGCTACATCTCGTTCGTCACCAACCTGATCCTGTTGTTCGGGGTGGCGTTCGAGTTCCCGCTGGTGGTGCTGATGCTCAACTTCGTCGGGTTGGCCAGCGCCCGCAAGTTGCTGAGCTGGTGGCGGGTTGCGGTCTTCGTGTTCTTCGCCTTCTCCGCCGTGGTAACGCCCACCCCCGACCCGTTCGGCATGACCGCGTTGGCGATCTGCCTCTGCGCGCTCTACTTCGCCGCGGTCGGGGTGGCCTTCATCAACGACCGGCGCAAGGGGCGGCGTAAGGAGTCCTACGCGGGGCTGAGCGACGACGAGGTGTCGCCGTTGGAGTTGGACGACGACCCGGTGGTGGCCACGCCGGAACTGGAGTTGTCCGAGCCGGTGCACGCCTCCGAGCCGGTGGCCCCGCCCAAACCGATCGACCGCCGCTACGACGACATGACCTGAGCGTCAGGTCATCCGCACCACCCGACGCCGCTCCCGCCCTGCCGGGAGCGGCGTCGCCCGTCCGGCCCCGGCGGGCTCAGAGCACCTGGGACAGGAAGCGGCGCAGCCGGGGGTGCTGCGGCGTCTCGAAGACCGCCTCCGGTGCGCCGGCCTCCAGCACCACCCCGTGGTCCATGAACGCGACGGTGTCGGCGACCGAGCGGGCGAAGCCCATCTCGTGGGTGACCACCACCATCGTCATGCCCCCGGCGGACAGCTCGGCCATCACCCCGAGCACCCCCTTGACCAGCTCCGGGTCGAGCGCCGAGGTGGCCTCGTCGAAGAGCATCACCTCAGGTTGCAGGGCCAGCGCCCGGGCGATGGCGACCCGCTGCTGCTGACCGCCGGAGAGGTGGGCGGGTCGGGAGTCGGCCTTGCCGGCGAGGCCGACCAGCGCCAACTGGGTCCGGGCCAGCGCGACCGCCTCGTCCTCGGGCAGCTTCTTGAGCCGGCGCAACGCCAGGGTGATGTTGCGCAGCACGGTCATGTGCGGAAACAGGTTGAACTGCTGGAATACCATGCCGATCCGCTGCCGCAGGGCGTCCGGGTCGTCGCGCAGCACGCTGCGCCCGTCGAGCAGGACGTCACCGGCGTCCGGCTCGATCAGCCGGTTGACGGTGCGCAGCAGGGTGGACTTGCCGGAACCGGACGGCCCGATGACGCAGGCCGTCGCGCCCCGGGCGACGTCCAGGTCGACGCCGCGCAGCACCCGGTTGGCCCCGAAGGCCAGGTGCACGTCGCGGACGGCGAGGCTGACCGAGGTGGTGGTCGCGGTGCCGGCGGTCATCGGGGGTCCTCCCGGGGGGTACGCGGTTGCGGTAGGGCGGTCTCGCCGGCCAGGGCCAGCCCGCCGTCGTCGTCGGGGTCGACGGTGACCGTCCGGCCCCGGCGCAACCGGCGGTCGATGGCGTTGACGGCGTGCGTCAGCGGCACGGTCAGCAGCAGGTAGCACAGGCCGGCCAGCAGCAGCGCCGACTGGTTGCCGGTGTTGGCCGCGTAGTCCTGCCCGATCCGGAACAACTCCCGCTGGCTGGCCAGCAGGCCGAGGAAGTAGACCAGGCTGGAGTCCTTGATCAGCGCGATCAGCTGGTTGACCCAGGCCGGCAGCACCCGGCGTACCCCCTGCGGGACGATGACCAGGCGCATCGCCTCACCCCAGGAGAAGCCCAGCGCGCGGGCCCCCTCCAGCTGCGCCGCCTCCACGCTCTGGATGCCGGAGCGGAAGATCTCCCCGATGTACGCGGCGGCGATCAGCGACAGCGCCAGGATGCCCAGCGGGTAGGGGTTGGGACCCCACACCTGCATGCCGAGCGGGGCCAGGCCGACGCCGATCAGCAGGATGGTGGCGGCGGCCGGTAGGCCCCGGAACACGTCGGTGTAGACCCGGGCCGGCCAGCGCAACCACCGGGTACGGGAGAGGCCCGCCACGGCCAGCGCCATGCCGAGCACCGAGCCGAGCAGGGCGGCGGAGACCGCCAGGATCAGCGTGTTGGGCAGCCCGACGGTCAGCATCTCGGGCAGCGCCTCGCGCATGGAGTCCCCGTCGAAGAAGGTCTCCCACAGGGTGCTCAACGGATCCATCGGTTTCTCCTACCGCCCCGCTCGCTGGTCTGGTCGTACCGTCAGGAGGTGGCCGACGCCGACGGCGTCGCCGCGCCGGGGGCGGCGACGGTGCCGCTGCCGGGGGTGAAGCCGGCGGGGATCGGCCGGCCCGGGTAGTACTGCTGCTGGAGCCGGGTCCAGGTGCCGTCGGCGATGACCTCGTCGAGGCCCTTGTTCAGCGCCTCGCGCAGCGCGTCGTTGCCCTTGGCGAAGGCGTACGCGGTGGGGGTCGGGCTCAACTCCGTGGCCGCCACCGTGATCTTGCCGTTGCTGTCGGCGGCCGACTTCTCGCCGATCTCGGCGGGGGCGATCCAGGCGTCGGCGGTGCCGGCCTTGAGCTGGTTGACCGCCCCGTTGTAGTCGGGCACCCGCACCGGGTCGAGCTTGCGCGAGGTGGCGTAGTCGTCCTGCACGGTGCCCTGCACGACCACCACCCGCTTGCCGGCGAGCTGGTCGAAGCCGGTCAGCGGGGAGCCGGCGGGCACGTCGAGGCCGAAGTAGCCGAAGTCGTAGCCGTTGCCGAAGTCGACGGTCTTCTTCCGGGCCTCGGTGATGGTGATCGAGGAGCTGCCGATGTCGAACTTGCGGTTGTTGACCTGGGAGAGCAGTGCCGAGAAGTCGGTGCCGACGAACTCGACCTTCAGCCCCACCTTGCCGGCGGCCGCGACGAGCAGGTCGTTGTCGAAGCCGGTGAAGGTGCCGTCCTTGAGGTAGACGTTCGGTGGGGCGTCGGTGAGCGTGCCGGCGCGCAGCACCCCCGGCTGGAGCAGGCCGTACGGGTTGTCGGCCGGGTCGGCGGAGTCGCCGCCGCAGGCGGTCAGCGCGGTGGCGGCGAGCAGGGCGGCGACGCCGAGCGCGGCGGCCCTGGTGAGGGCGGGCCGGGGCCGCCGGGTCGTGGGCAGGGCAGGGAGGAAGCGCACGGGTGTCTCCAGAGTTGATCGGGCGACGGCGGGCGCGCGTCGCCGACGGGGTGCCCGCCGGGCACGCCGCTGAGGTGGTACGGGAAGAGGGGGTCGACTACCGGGGGCGACAGGAGTCGCTGTGGACCCGCATCAGGTCGACGTGTCGCCGTCTGACCAGCCGGACGCCGCTGCTCCGGACGCCGGCCCGGGACACGGGGGCGACGCCGTCGGTGGGCGGGGCGGGTGTGGACATGGGTTCTCCCGGGGTCGGAGTTGACCTGGGGAAACCAGGCCACGCTTGCACCGGTGGTCTACCGGTGCCTGGTCCTCACCCGGAGCACCCCACCGTGGCGGAGGGTTGCCGGCCAGCGAGCCGGGGCTTGACGCTGGCGCTCATGACCTGCCCGAAGGCTAGCAGCCGGGACCGGGCGATCGTCCACCCGTTATGACGGCCCTCACGTCCGCTCCTTACCGCCGGGCGGGACGGGTGAGACGGGTGGGTCGCGCGGTGCCGGTGGGCGCGCGGTGGGGCAGGTCGGCGTCGTACCGGACCCGGGCCGCCTGCACCTCGGCGAGGTGGGTGGTGGCCCAGGACTCCAGTCCGGAGACCAGGTCGAGCAGGCTGCGGCCCAGGTCGGTGAGGGCGTAGTCGACCCGGGGCGGGACGCTGGCGTGCACCGTCCGGGTGACCAGGCCGTCGCGCTCCAGCCCGCGAAGGGTCTGGGTGAGCATCTTCTGGCTGATCCCGTCGATGTGTTCGGCCAGCTCGCCGTAGCGCCGGTCGCCGTCGGCGAGGGTCAGCACGACCAGCACGCTCCACCGGTCGCCGATCCGGTCGATGACCTGCCGGCTGCCGCAGTTGCGCTGGAACGGGTCGGGTCGCATCTGCTTACTCTCCATCAGTGCGTCACAAACTTCAAGGTGCCTACTCTCCGATGGGAAGTATCGCCAAGCAGCTGGGTGTTTGCCAGTACGACTGAAGTAGCCACCCGAAGGAGAACGCCATGTCCATCGTCGTCACCGGAGCCACCGGCCACCTGGGTCGCCTGATCGTCGAATCCCTGCTGCGCCGGGGCGTACCCGCCGGGAAGATCGTGGCGCTGGGGCGGGACACCGGCCGGCTCACCGCCCTCGCCGACCGGGGGGTCGAGGTCCGGTCGGCCGACTACACCGACCCCGACTCGCTCCGCGCCGCCTTCGCCGACGCCGAGAAGCTGATGTTCGTCTCCGGCAGCGAGGTCGGCCAGCGGCTGCCCCAGCACCACAACGTCATCGACGCCGCCCGCGAGGCCGGTGTCGGCCTGGTCGTCTACACCAGCATCGCCCACGCCGACACCTCCGACCTGCTGCTGGCCGCCGAGCACCGGGCCACCGAGGATGAGTTGCGCGCCTCCGGCCTGCCGTACGTGCTGCTGCGCAACAGCTGGTACCTGGAGAACTACACCGGCCAACTCGACGGCTACCTGGCCCACGGGGTCGCCGGTTCCGCGGGTGACGGCCGGGTCAGCGCCGCCACCCGCGCCGACTACGCCGAGGCCGCCGCCGAGGTGCTCACCACCGAGGGACACACCGGTCAGGTCTACGAGCTGGGCGGTGAGGCGTTCACCATGACCGAACTGGCCGCCGAGGTGTCCCGCCAGAGTGGACACGACGTCCGCTACACCGACCTGCCGGTGCCGGCGTACACCGACCTGCTCGTCTCCGCCGGGCTGCCCGAGCCGTACGCCGCCACCCTGGCCGACGCCGACCGGGGCATCGCCCAGGGTGCGCTGTACGTGCCCGTGGACGACCTGGAGAAGCTGCTCGGCCGCCGGCCCACCAGCCTCACCGAGGCGCTCCGCGCCGCCCGCTGACCCGACCCGCCCGCCCCGGGGTGTCGCCGGGGCGGGCGGCGCGGGGATAACCGGTGGAACGTCGCCCCGCCCCACCCGACAATGCTCGCCATGGATCACCAGATGCTGGTGCGGGTCAGCAAGCGGATGTCGCTCGCCCTGCGCCACCAGCCCGCCCGCTTCGGCCTCACCCCCGACCCGGGCGGCTGGGTGTCCGTGGTCGACCTGCTGGCGGCCCTGCGGATCGACCGGGCCGACCTCGACGTGGTGGTCACGGGCAACGACAAGCAGCGCTTCGCGGTGACCCGGGACGCCGACGGGACCGAACGGATCCGGGCCAGCCAGGGCCACTCGTACCCGGTGGACCTGGGGCTGACCGCCGAACCGCCGCCGCCGCGGCTCTTCCACGGCACCGGGGCCGCCGCGCTCAGCTCGATCCGGGCCACCGGACTGCACCGGGGCGGCCGGCACCACGTACACCTGTCGTCGGACGTGGCGACGGCCCGGCGGGTCGGGGCCCGCCGGGGTGGCGCGGTGGTGGTGCTGACCGTCGACGCGGCGGCGATGGCCCGCGACGGGCACACCTTCTACCGCAGCGCCAACGGCGTGTGGCTCACCGACGCGGTGCCACCGGCCTACCTGGGGTGACCCGGTCACCTCCGCGACGGCTGCCGCGCCGCCGGGCGGTACGCGCCGACGGCGGGTATGGTGCGGTTGTCGTGCCCCGGCGGACGGCCAGGGTGTCGACCTGCCGCCGGGGGCGACGCGCAGCCGGAGGCGAGCCGTTGACGCCGTTCCGCGTCCCCGCCCCAGCAGGGAAGGAGCCGCGCGATGACACCACTCTCCCTGGACCCGCACGACGCGTTGGCCGAACTCGGCCGGATCCGACTCGACGAGGTCGGCGTGGACGAGGTGTTGCAGCTGATCGCCGACTTGGCGGGGCGCAGCCTACGGGGGGCCCACGAGGTCTCGGTGACCCTGCTGCGCGGCGCTGTGCCGCACAGCATCGCCGTCACCGGCGACGTCGCGCTGCTGCTCGACGAGTGGCAGTACCGGCAGGCCCACGGGCCGTGCCTGGACGCCGCCGTCACCGGCGACACCCTCGTCGTGGCCGACACCGCCACCGAGGAACGGTGGCCGGCCTGGGCGGCCCGGGCCGCCGACGCGGGTGTCGGCAGCACGCTCGCCGTCGGCCTGCCGATCCAGGAGGCGGTGGTCGGCGCCCTCAACCTCTACGGGACGACCCCCCGCGCGTTCGACGCCGACACGGTCGAGCTGGCCCGGACCTTCGCCGCGTACGCCGCGGTGGCCCTGGCCAACGCCCACCTCTACTCCAGCGCCACCACCCTGGCCGAACAGATGCGGGCGGCGATGGAGAGCAGGGCGGTCATCGAGCAGGCCAAGGGCATCATCATGGGTCAACGCCGGTGCACGGCCGACGAGGCCTTCGGCATTCTCGCCAAGCTCTCCCAGGACACCAACCGCAGGCTGCGCGACGTCGCCGCCGCACTGGTCGGCAGGGCCACCGCCGGCAGCCGCTGAACCGGCGTGGCTCAGCGGTCGGCGGCGGTGGGTTGACCGGGCACCGGCCGGACGACCTGCTGCACCAGGGCCTCCGCCACGTCGCGCAGCTTGCGGTTGGAATTCTGGGAGACCCGGGCCAGCATCGCGAACGCCTCGTCGGCCGTGCACCGGCGTTGACCCATGATGATGCCCTTGGCCTGCTCGATGACCGCCCGGTTGCGCATCGCCTCCTGCATCTGCCCGGCCAGGGTGGCGGTGCTGTCGTACAGGTGGGCGTTGGCCAGGGCCACCGCGGCGTGTCCGGCGAGCGCCCGGGCCGGCTCGGCCACCCTGCTGAAGGCGTCCGGTCGGGTGGCGTAGAGGTTGAGGGCGCCGACCACCGCCTCCTGGATCGGCAGACCGATCGACATCGCCGAGGACACCCCCGACGCGTGGGCCCGGGTGGCCCACTCCGGCCAGCGCTGCTCCCGGGTCATGTCGGTGACGATCAGCACGGTGCCGGTGGTGGCCGCGTCCAGGCACGGGCCGCGACCCTGTTCGTACTGCCACTGGTCGAGTTGGCGGGCGAGGCCACCGGTGTGGGCGGCGGTCTTCGCCTCGGTGCCGTGCACCAGGGTCACCGAGGTCTCCGTCGTACCCGGGATGCTGTCCCGGGCCACCTCGGTGATCCGGGTCAGGACGGCGTCGAGGCCCATCTCGTCGTGGCGGATGGACCCCAACCGGAGGATGGCCTCGGTGAGGTCGAGCGGGGACTGTGGCATGGCGTCTGACGTCCTTGCGAACCGGCGCGAACCTGCCGGTCGAGCCGGCGGCGCGTGACGATCGGCCCGTGCCGGCGGCCGCAGGTGCGGCTCCGCCGGGACGAACCGGGGATCGCGCCACTGCTTGACGCTCGCCTGCGACGTCCTGGGGGACGTCGAATGCGGACCATCACTGTAGCGGGTCGGTCGGCGACGACAGGCGACGGACACCACCACGACGTCGATTTCCCGGGTGGTGTCCGGGGCGGACCCCGGGGGATGATGGCGTCCGACGACGACAGGGGAGCGGACGCGATGACGCTGGAGATGCCGCGTGGTGGCCGGGTGCTGTTCATCGGCGACAGCATCACCGATGCCGGGCGCGACCGTGCCGACGAGGCCGACCTGGGGACGGGCTGGGCGATGATGGCCGCCGCCTGGTTCACCGCCCGGCATCCGGGCCACCGGGTGACCTTCCGCAACCGGGGCGTCGGCGGTGACCGGGTACGCGACCTGCGGTCCCGCTGGGCGGACGACTGCCTGGCGTTGGCCCCGCAGGTGGTGTCGGTGCTGATCGGGATTAACGACACCTGGCGGCGGTACAGCAGCGGCGAGGTGACCACCGTCGAGGAGTTCTCCACCGACTACCGGCACCTGCTCGCCAGCACCCGGCAGGCGCTGCCCGACGTCCGGCTGGTGCTGATGGAACCCTTCCTCATCCCGGTCGATGACCTCCAGCGGCGCTGGCGTGACGACCTGGACCCGAAGGTCGACGCGGTGCGCAAGCTGGCCGCCGAGTTCGACGCGACGCTGGTCGCGGTGGAGGCGGTGTTCCACCGCGCCGAGGTCGACGACCGGGTGTGGACCGACGACGGGGTGCACCTGACCCCGTCCGGTCACGCGGTGCTGGCCCAGCAGTGGCTGGCGGCGGTCACCCCGGCCACCTGAGCCCGGCTGGTCGGGCCCTGGGCGTTGCCAGGGCCCGGGGTGATCCTCTACGGTCGGTCCAGCGGTTGGCGGTGCGGTCCTTCCCAACCACCACCGCCGAGCGGCCCTGTGGCGGGCCGGGGCCGGTGGGGCCCCGGGAGGACCTGCCCGGTGCCGGCGGCGGTCCCGTGTGTCGCCCCGCCCCCTCGCCGGTCTGCGCCCTTTGTCGCGTTCGGAGTCGGTACGGTGGGAAACACGCCGAGCCGCCCGGGAGATCCCGTGTTCCTCACGCCCCACGAGCAGGACCGCCTGCTCGTCCACGTCGCTGCGGACGTCGCCCGACGACGACGCGAGCGCGGACTGCGCCTCAACTATCCCGAGGCTGTCGCCATGATCACCGCGTTCCTCCTCGAGGGCGCCCGGGACGGCCGGACGGTCACCGACCTCATGGCCGCCGGCCGGACCGTGCTCACCCGCGACGACGTGCTCGACGGAATCCCCGAGATGCTGGGGGAGGTGCAGGTGGAGGCGACGTTCCCGGACGGCACCAAGTTGGTGACGGTGCACCACCCGATCCCGTGATCCCCGGGGAGATCCTGCCCGGCGACGGGCCGGTCGAGATCAACGCGGGTCGCCCGTTGACCACCCTGCTGGTGGTCAACACCGCCGACCGGCCGATCCAGGTCGGCTCGCACTACCACTTCGCCGAGACCAACCCGGGCCTGCGCTTCGACCGCGCCGCCGCGTACGGGCAGCGGCTCGCCGTGCCGGCGGGGACGTCGGTGCGGTTCGAGCCGGGCGTCAGCCGCACCGTCGACCTGGTGCCGCTGGGCGGGGCCCGGGTCGTGCCGGGGCTGCGCGGCGAGGTCGCCGGCCCCCTCGACCCGGGGCCGGATGCCGACGGGTCCGGCCCGCGCGACGCGGAGGCGGGACGATGAGCGCGGTGGACCGGCGACGCTACGCCGACCTGTACGGCCCGACCACCGGCGACCGCATCCGGCTGGCCGACACCGACCTGCTGATCGAGGTGGAGGTCGACCACTGCGTCGGCGGCGACGAGGCGGTGTTCGGCGGCGGCAAGGTGATCCGCGAGTCGATGGGCCAGTCCCGGGCCACCCGGGCCGAGGGCGCCCTGGACACGGTGATCACCGGCGCGGTGGTGCTGGACCACTGGGGGGTGGTGAAGGCCGACGTCGGGCTGCGCGACGGGCGGATCGTGGCGTTGGGGCGGGCGGGCAACCCGGACACCATGCCCGGGGTGCACCCGGACCTGGTGATCGGCCCGTCGACCGAGGTGATCGCCGGCAACGGGCGCATCCTCACCGCCGGGGCGGTGGACACCCACGTGCACTTCATCTGCCCGCAGCTCGTCACCGAGGCGCTCACCTCGGGCATCACCACCCTGGTCGGCGGGGGCACCGGCCCGGCCGAGGGCACCCGGGCCACCACGGTCACCCCGAACGCCTGGCACCTGGCCCGGATGCACGAGGCGCTGGACACCTTCCCGGTGAACGTGCTGCTGCTGGGCAAGGGCAACACGGTCTCCACCGAGGCGCTGTGGGAGCAGTTGCGGGCCGGGGCGGGTGGGTTCAAGCTGCACGAGGACTGGGGGACCACCCCGGCGGCGATCGACGCCTGCCTGCGGGTGGCCGACGCGTCCGGGGTGCAGGTGTCCATCCACACCGACACCCTCAACGAGGCCGGGTTCGTGGCGGACACGCTGCGCGCCATCGCCGGCCGGGCGATCCACTCGTACCACACCGAGGGGGCGGGGGGTGGGCACGCGCCGGACATCATCACGGTGGCCGGGGAGCCGAACGTGCTGCCGTCGTCGACGAACCCGACCCGGCCGTACACCCGCAACACCCTCGCCGAGCACCTCGACATGCTGATGGTCTGCCACCACCTCAACCCGTCGGTGCCGGAGGACCTGGCGTTCGCCGAGAGCCGGATCCGGCCGTCCACGATGGCCGCCGAGGACCTGCTGCACGACCTCGGGGCGATCTCCATCATCGGCTCCGACTCGCAGGCGATGGGCCGGGTCGGCGAGGTGATCACCCGGACCTGGCAGAGCGCGCACGTGATGAAGCGGCGGGTGGGCGCGCTGCCCGGTGACGGCCCGGCCGACAACCACCGGGCTCGCCGCTACGTAGCGAAATACACCATCTGCGCGGCGATGGCCAACGGGCTGGAACGGGAGATCGGCTCGGTGGAACCGGGCAAGCTCGCCGACCTGGTGCTCTGGGACCCGGCGTTCTTCGGGGTCCGGCCACACCTGGTGATCAAGGGCGGGATGATCGCGTACGCGCAGATGGGCGACGCGAACGCGTCCATCCCCACCCCACAGCCGATGCTGCCGAGGCCCATGTTCGGCGCGTACGGCGTGGTGCCGGCCGCGACCAGCGTGGCGTTCGTCGCACCGGCCGCGCTGGAGGCGGGCCTGCGGCTGGACGTGCGCCGCCCGCTGGTCCCGGTGGCCGACGTGCGCTCACGGGGCAAGGCCGACCTGCCCGAGAACGGCGCGTTGCCGCGCATCGAGGTCGACCCGGACACCTTCACCGTCCGCATCGACGGGGTGGCGGTCGACCCGGAACCGGTCACCGAACTGCCCATGGCCCAGCGGTACCACCTGTTCTGATGACCCCGTCGAGCATGGTGCTGCTGCTGGCCGACGGCAGGTTCCCCGCCGGGGCGCACGCCCACTCCGGCGGGCTGGAGGCGGCGGTGGCGGCCGGGCTGGTCACCGACCCGGCCACCCTGGCCGGGTTCCTGCGCGGCCGGTTGGCCACCGGCGGGCTGGTCGCCGCCGCGTTCGCGGTGGCGGCGCACCGGGCCGCCGCAGCCACCGACCGGCGGGCGACGCTGGCCCGGCTGGACGCCGAACTGGACGCCCGTACCGCCGCCCCGGCGCTGCGGACCGTCTCCCGCCGGCAGGGTCGGGCGCTGCTGCGGGCCGGTCGGGAGATCTGGCCCGACGGCGGGTTCGACGCGCTGCCCGCCGGTGTGCCGGGGCCGCACCAGCCGCTGGTGCTCGGTCTGGTCGCCGCCGCCGCCGGCCTGGACCCGGTGGCGGTGGCGACCGTCGCCGCGTACGGGTCGGTGACCGGCCCGGCCAGCGCGGGGGTACGGCTGCTCGGGCTCGACCCGTACCGGGTGCACGCGGTGCTGGCGGCGCTGGCCGTCGACTGCGACGCCACGGCGGCCCGTGCGGTCGCCACCGCCGACGATCCGCCCGAGTGGCTGCCGGCCCCGGCCGCTCCGCTCACCGACATCCACGCCGAAGTCCACACCACCTGGGAGGTGCGTCTCTTTGCGTCCTGAAACCGTATCGCCGACCCCGCACGCGTCGATCCCGCACGACGAGACCGTGCCGCACACCCACCCCGAGCCGGGGGTCGACCCGCACGCCCCGCTGCCGCCCACCGCCCGCCCGCTGCGGGTCGGCATCGGCGGACCGGTCGGGTCGGGCAAGACCGCGCTGGTCGCGGCGCTGTGCCGGGCCTTCGCCGACGAGCTGCGCCTGGGCGTGGTCACCAACGACATCTACACCACCGAGGACGCCGACTTCCTGCGCCGGGCCGGGGTGCTCGACCCGGAGCGGATCCGGGCGGTGGAGACCGGTTGCTGCCCGCACACCGCGATCCGTGACGACATCGGCGCGAACCTCGACGCGATCGACGAGCTGGTCGACGGGGTCGGACCGCTGGACCTGGTGCTGGTGGAGAGCGGTGGGGACAACCTCACCGCCACGTTCAGCCGGGGGCTGGTCGACCGGCAGATCTTCGTGGTCGACGTCGCCGGGGGCGACAAGGTGCCCCGCAAGGGTGGGCCCGGGGTGACCGCCGCCGACCTGCTGGTCATCAACAAGACCGACCTGGCCCCGCTGGTCCGGGCCGACCTGTCGGTGATGGACCGCGACGCCCGCGCCCGGCGGGGGGACCTGCCGACGGTGTTCCTGTCCATCGTGGGCGATCCGCTGGCCACCGGGGTGGCCGACTGGGTCCGTCACGAGCTGGCCCACCACCGCGGCCGGCTGGCCGTCGCCTGATGCGCGCGGTCGCCCGGGTGGTGGCGGTGGCCGACCGTCACGGCCGCACGGTGCTGCGCGAGCTGCGGGGCGAGTCACCGCTGCTGCTGCGCCAGGCCGCCACCGAGGAGGGCGTCCCCACGGTGTACGTCGTCGGCGGCGCGGCCGGTCCGCTGGCCGGTGACGACCTGCGGTTGAGCGTCGAGGTGGGGCCGGGGGCGGCGGTGCGGGTGCGTACCGTCGCCGCCTCGGTGGCCCTGCCCGGCCGGCCGGGGGCGGTCTCCCGGATGCGGGTCGACGCGGTGGTGCACGACGGCGGCACCCTGCACTGGCTGCCGGAGCAGTTGGTCGCGGCGGCCGGCTGCGATCACGTCGCCGGGTCCCGGGTGACCCTCGCCGAGGGGGCCCGGTTGCTCTGGCGCGAGGAACTCGTCTGCGGCCGGTACGGCGAACCCGCCGGCAACGTCGTGGTGGCCACCTCGGTCGACCACGCCGGGCGGCCGCTGCTGCGCCAGTCCCTGGCGGTCGGCCCGGCCGCACCCGGTTGGGCCGGGCCGGCGGTGCTGGGCGGGGCGACGGCGACCGGTTCGCTGCTGGTGGTCGGTCCCGCCGCCGCGTCGGGACCGGCCACCGTGGACGGCGGCGGTCAGCTCCGGGGTCGGGTGCTGCCCACCGGCCCCGGGGCGTCCGCCGCCTGGCTGCCGCTGGCCGGTGGTCCGGCGGCCCTGCTCACCGCCACCGCCCCCGACGCCCACACCCTGCGTACCCTGCTCGACCCGGCCGGCGTGGCGGCGATCGACCCGCCCACCCCGGCGACGGCCACCGGTCCGACTCCGGCCGCCCCGACCGTCAGCGCGGCTGCTACCGCGCCCGCTGCCGCTGCCGGGCCCAGGGCGCTGCCGGGGGCGGGGGGCAGCGTTCCGGACGCGGCGGGGGAGACGGGGTGGGTGACGGCTGCCGGTCGCCGCTGACGGCCGGCCTGGTGCCGGTGACAGCCGGCCGGAGGGACAGCCAGCCCGTGTGGTTGCCGGGGGAGTCGGCCTGCGCCGGCAGTCGGTCAGCTGGCCCGGTGTGGTTGCCGGTCAGCTGGCTGGTGCGGCGGTCGGTCAGCTGGCCTGCGCCGGCCGTCGGTCAGCTGGCTCGTGCGGCCGTCGGACAGCTGACCTGCGCCGGCCGCCGGTCAGCTGGATTGTGGGGCTGCCGGTCAGTCGGACTGTGGGGCTGCCGGTCAGTCGGTCCGCACCGGCAGTCGGTCGGTCCGCTGTGGTTGCCGGTCAGCCGGCGCGGACCGGCTGCCGGCGGGGGTCGAGCCGGGCGACGAGGTCGACGAGCTGGCCGGTCAGCGTCGCGTCGTCGATGATCCCGGCCAGCTCGGCCCGGACGAGGGCATCGATGCGTTCGTGTTCGCGCCGGCCCCGGGGCGTCAGGTAGGCCCGGATGCGTCGCCGGTCGAACGGGTCGATCCGGCGGTGTACCAGGTTCCGGTCGACGAGCTGATCGACGATCTTCGTCAGGGTGCCCGGCGGCAACGACTCCTCGGTGGAGACTTCGCTCATCGGGTGACCCTGCCCGTCGGCGAGTCGGCAGAGTACCCGCCACGCCTCGACGGTGAGCCCCTCGGCGGTGAGCACCACACCGACCCGACGGGCGAGCAGCCGTTCGGCGCGGGTGAGCGCGCGCATCAGGTCGACGGGCGTGGTGGGATCGTCGGCCATGTCTCTCCCCGTTCGGTGGCTTGCCATGTTACCGAAGCATCCCGGTTTTCGGTCGGGTCTGGTGGCCCGCCAGGGTTGCCGGCGATCATGTCAGCATGTCCGTGCCGGTGCCCGGCTCCCCCGGCCTGCCGGAGCCGTTGTCCCGCCCGGGCGGCACGGCCGGTGCGGCCCCCTGGCTGACCGTCGACCGGTCGGTGGTCAGTGTCGCGCTGGTCTTCCCGATGCGCGGCCCGGCCGGCATGTTCGGCCCCACCTGTGAGCTGTGCGCCCAGTTGGCGGTGGAGGAGGTCAACCGGGCCGGCGGGGTGCTCGGTCGGGAGCTGCGGCTGGTGCCGGTCGACGGCGGTGCGCCACCGGCCGAGGTCGCCGCTGAGGTGGAGGCGCTGGTGTCGACCGGTGCGGTGCAGGGGGTGACCGGTTGGCACATCTCGTCGGTCCGGCAGGCGGTGGCGCCGAGGATCGCGCACCGGGTGCCCTACGTCTACACCGCCCTGTACGAGGGCGGGGAGCGTACCGAGGGGGTCTTCCTGACCAGCGAGACACCCGACGCCCAGCTCCGGCCGGCGATGCGGCTGCTCGCCCGGGAGCAGGGCGTACGCCGCTGGTACGTGGTGGGCAACGACTACGTCTGGCCACGCCGGACCGCGCAGGCCGCCCAGCGCTACGCCCGCGACGACGGGGCGCGGGTGTGCGGGCGGGCCTTCCTGCCGTTGGGCACCGAGGACTTCGGGCCGGTGCTGCGGGCGGTCGAGCGGGCCGAGGCCGACGCGGTGCTGATGCTGCTCGTCGGTGCCGACGCCGTCCGGTTCAACCGGGCCTTCGGCCGGTCCGCACTGGACCAGCGGTGCCTGCGGTTGAGCACCCTGATGGACGAGAACATGCTGATGGCCAGCGGTGTCGGCGGCACCCGCCGGTTGTTCAGCACCGCCGGGTTCTTCGCCGGCCTGGTCACCCGGGAGAACCTCGACTTCCACGGCGCGTTCGCCCGCCGGTTCGGGGTGGACGCCCCGCCGCTGGGCAGCCTGGGGGAGTCCTGCTACGAGGGCGTGATGCTGCTCGCCGCCCTGATCACCCGGGCCCGCACCCTGGACGTACGGGCGATCGGCGCGGCGGCGGACGCCGTCACCTACCACGGCCCCCGGGGTGAGCTGCACCTGCGCCACCGCCACGTCCGCCAACGCATCTACCTCGCCGAGGCCGACGGCCTCGACTTCACCGTCCTCTCCCAACTCTGACCCCCACCCCACCCCCCCACCCCGGCCTCACCCACCCCCCCACCTCGGCCTCACCCACCCCCAGACCCCGGTGATCAAGAGGTTTGCGTCAACTTGAAGATCGAACTTGACGCAAACCTCTTGATCACCAGCCCCAGCCGGCCGACCCGGGGCACGGTGACCGGGTCGGTCACGTGATCAAGAGGTTTGTGTCATCCGTCGGCCGTTTGGTGACGCAAACCTCTTGATCACCGGGGAGATGCGGGGCGGGGCGGCGTGGGGGAGGGGGGAGGGCGTGGGGTGGGGTGGGGTGGTGGTTGACAGGGGGGTGGGTGGGGGCTCTAGGATGCTTCCTGCGTGAAGTAATCGCCATTCCTGCCATTGTGGGGCGTGCGGCCGGGTTTTTTGGTCGGGTGCCTGCGCCGGTGGTGGCGGACGCTATTTCGCGGATTCTGTTGAGGTCATCGTCGGTTTGCGGCGGTGGCCTTTTCTTATGCGCCGAGATCGATTGGTGAAACAGCCAATTAAGGGCTGGGAAACGTGGCGGCAATCAATTGGGCAGAGGCTCTTGCTGCCCGAAGTCCACTGCGGACCGCCACGGTGACGTCCCACCCGTCGCCCGGCGGTACCGCCGACGACCACCGCTACCGCACCGATTGCCGAGTTGGACCAATGTCTGCCGACCAGTGCTGGTCGACACGGAAAATCGTCCGGCGAAATTCGCTCCGCGCAGGGAGAATGAATGTCACAGTTCCGGGGCCGCCGCATCCTGGCGGGCGCCATGACCCTGATCGCCGCCGCCGCACTCACCGGTTGTGGCAGCAAGACCTCCGACGAGAAGTCGACCGCCGGTGTCAGTGCCGACGTCTCCGGCGACTCCGTCAAGGTCGGGCTGCTCAACTCGCTCTCCGGCACGATGGCCATCAGCGAGGTCACCGTGCGGGACTCCATCATGCTGGCCGTCGAGGAGATCAACGCCGCCGGTGGCGTGCTGGGCAAGAAGATCGTCCCGGTCGGTGAGGACGGCGCCTCCGACTGGCCCACCTTCGCCGAGAAGGCCGAGAAGCTGATCTCCCAGGACCGGGTCGCCGCCGTCTTCGGCTGCTGGACGTCGGCCAGTCGCAAGGCGGTCAAGCCGGTCTTCGAGAAGAACAAGGCGCTGCTGTTCTACCCGGTGCAGTACGAGGGGCTGGAGCAGTCGCCGTACATCTTCTACACCGGGGCCACCACCAACCAGCAGATCGTGCCCGGCCTGGACTACCTCAAGGCGCAGGGCAAGAAGTCGGTCTACCTGGTCGGCAGCGACTACGTCTTCCCGCGTACCGCCAACAAGATCATTAAGGCGTACGCGGCGGCGAACGGGATGACCGTGCTCGGCGAGGACTACGCCCCGCTCGGTTCTACCGAGTTCGGCACCATCGTCAACAAGGTCCGCTCCGCCAAGGCCGACGCGGTGTTCAACACCCTCAACGGCGACAGCAACGTGGCGTTCTTCAAGGAGTACACCTCCGCCGGGCTGACCGCCGCGAGCATGCCCGTGGTGTCGGTGTCGATCGCCGAGGAAGAGGTCAAGGGGATCGGCACCCAGTACCTCAAGGACCAGCTGACCGCCTGGAACTACTACCAGACCACCCCCGGCGCGGCCAACCAGAAGTTCGTCGCCGCCTACAAGGCCAAGTACGGCGCGGACAAGCCGACCAGCGACCCGATGGAGGCCGCCTACGTCGCGGTGTACCTGTGGAAGGCGATGGTCGACAAGGCCGGCACGTTCGAGGTGGAGAAGGTCCGGGCCGCTTCCGGTGGCATCACCTACGACGCCCCGGAGGGCCTGGTCACCGTGGACGGCCCCACCCAGCACATCGCCAAGACCGCCCGGATCGGCAAGGTCGGCGCCGACGGGCTGATCGCCGAGGTGTGGAACTCGGGCAAGCCGATCACGCCCGACCCGTACCTGAAGAGCTACCCCTGGGCGAGCGGCCTGAGCTGACCGATCCCGGCCCGGGCGGGAGGCACCCCCGCCCGGGCCGACCCACCACTTCGGAGCGCGAACGTGACAGTCCTCTTCGGTCAGCTCTTCACCGGCATCAGCATCGGCGCGGTGCTGCTGCTCATCGCCCTCGGCCTGGCGCTGACCTTCGGCCAGATGAACGTGATCAACATGGCGCACGGTGAGTTCATCATGGCCGGCGCCTACACCACCTACGTCCTGCAGCAGACCGTGACGGCCGCCGGCTGGTCGCTGCTGGTGGCGCTGCCGGTCGCCTTCGCGGTGGCCGGCACCATGGGCGTGCTGCTGGAGGTGCTGCTGATCCGCCGCCTCTACGCCCGCCCGCTGGACACCCTGCTGGTCACCTGGGGCGTCTCGCTGATGCTCCAGCAACTGGCCCGCGACGTCTTCGGCAGCCCCAACGTGCAGACCCGCGCCCCGGCGCTGCTCACCGGCAACATCTCCCTGCCCGGCGGGCTCACCGTCGCCAACAACCGGCTGTTCATCCTGGCCCTCGCGCTGGCCGCCGTGCTGGCGCTGACCCTGGCACTGCGGCTCACCCCGCTCGGGCGGCGCATCCGCGCGGTGGTGCAGAACCGCGACCTCGCCGCCGTCTCCGGCATCCCCACCGCCCGGGTCGACCGGACGACCTTCTTCATCGGATCCGGGCTGGCCGGCGTCGCCGGGGTCGCGCTGACCCTGCTCGGGCCGATCGGCCCCACGATGGGTACCAACCTGATCATCGACGCCTTCCTGGTCGTCGTGGTCGGCGGCATCGGCCAGCTCAAGGGCAGCGTGATCGTCGCCTTTGCGCTGGGCGTGCTCCAGGCCACCGGCGAGTACCTCACCACCCTCAGCGTCGCCAAGGTGATCGTCTTCGTGGCGATCGTGGCGTTCCTCCAGTGGCGGCCCCAGGGGCTGTTCACCCTGCGTACCAGGAGCCTCGCATGACCGCCGCGCCGCTGGTCGGCACCGATCCGGCCGCCGTGACCGGGAGCCCGCCCGGTGGCCGGCGGGGCCGCCGGTTCGACGGCCCGGCCCGCACCGCCGCCGGGTTCGCCCTCGGGGCGGCGCTGCTGTTCGCCGTCGCCCCGCTGACCCTGTCGGACTTCCGGCTGTCGCTGCTGGCCAAGTACCTGTGCGTGGCGATGGTCGCGGTCGGCATCGGCATCGCCTGGGGTCGGGGCGGCATGCTCACCCTCGGCCAGGGGGTGTTCTTCGGCCTCGGCGGCTACGCGATGGCGATGCACCTCAAGCTCGCCGACGCCGGCCCCGGCGAACTGCCCGACTTCATGCAGCTCTACGGCCAACTCGACGAGTTGCCGTTGTGGTGGCGGCCGTTCGCCAGCCCGTGGATCGCCCTGCCGGCCACCGTGCTGCTGCCGATGGCTGTCGCGTTCGGCCTCGGCTCGCTGGTCTTCCGCCGCCGGGTCCGCGGCGCCTACTTCGCCATCCTCAGCCAGGCCCTCGCCGCCGCGATGGTGATCCTGCTGGTCGGCCAGCAGGGCACCACCGGCGGCACCAACGGCCTCACCGACATCCAGGGCTTCTTCGGGTACGACCTGGACGACCCGGTCAACCAGCGGATGGTCTACTTCATCATCGCCGCCAGCCTGCTCGCGCTGCTGGCCCTGGCCCGGCAACTGATCCGCAGCCGCTACGGCGAGTTGCTGGTGGCCGTCCGCGACGGTGAGGAACGGGTCCGTTTCCTCGGCTACGACCCGGCCGGCGTCAAGCTCGTCGGCTACGTGATCGCCGCCGGGATGGCCGGGCTGGCCGGGGCGCTGTTCGTCCCGGCGGTCGGGATCATCTCACCCGCCCTGATCGGGATCGTCCCGTCCATCGAGTTCGTCATCGGTGTCGCGGTCGGCGGCCGGGCCACCCTGCTCGGTCCGGTGCTCGGCGCGGTGGCGGTGGCCTGGGCGCGTACGGCCCTGTCGGAACGGTTCCCGGGCACCTGGACGTACCTGCAGGGCCTGCTGTTCGTGCTGGTGGTGGCGTTCCTGCCGGGCGGCCTGGCGTCGCTGTGGGTGCTGGCCCGGCAGCGCCGGTCGGACCCGGCCGGCGCGCGGTGGTGGCGGCGGGCCCGGCCGGTGGACCGGGCCGAGAACCGGACGGAGGTGTCGGCGGCATGACCGGCCCGCAACTCGACGGCCTGTGCGTACGCGGCCTGCGGGTCACCTTCGACGGCTTCACCGCCGTCGACGGGATCGACCTCGACGTGCCGCCCGGCGACATCCGCTTTCTGATCGGCCCGAACGGGGCGGGTAAGACCACAGTGGTCGACGCCGTGACCGGGCTGGTCCGGGCCACCGGCTCGGCCCGCTTCGGCGACCGGGAACTGCTCGGTCGCGACGTGCACCGCATCGCCCGGCTCGGCATCGGCCGCACCTTCCAGACCGCCTCGGTCTTCGAGGAACTGACCGTGGTGCAGAACCTCGACATCGCCGCCGGTGCCACCCGGAACTGGTGGACGTTGGCCCGACGACGCAACCGGATCCCCGACGAGGTGGCCGCCGCGCTGGAGACGATCGGGCTGACCGACCGGGGTGACCAGCTGGCCGGCGCGTTGGCGCACGGGCAGAAGCAGTGGTTGGAGATCGGCATGCTGTTGGTCTCCGACGCCCGGCTGCTGCTGCTCGACGAACCCGTCGCCGGGATGAGCCACGAGGAACGCGACGCCACCGGCGCCCTGCTGGAGACGGTCAGCCGGGACCGCACCGTGGTGGTCATCGAACACGACATGGACTTCCTGCGGCGCTTCGCCCGCAGCGTGACCGTGCTGCACGCCGGGAAGGTGCTCAGCGAGGGCACCGTCGCCCAGGTCCAGGCGGACCCCCGGGTGCAGGAGGTCTACCTCGGCGTCGACACCGCACCGGAGGCGTGATGTTGGATCTGCGTGGCGTACACGCCGGCTACGGCCGCAGTGAGGTGCTGCACGGGGTGGACGTGGCCGTCCCCGCCGACGGGGTGGCCGCCGTGCTCGGCCACAACGGCGCGGGCAAGAGCACCCTGCTGCGGGTCGCCGTCGGGCTGCTGCGCCCCCGCGCCGGCACGGTCACCCTCGACGGGGAGGACGTCACCCGGCTCGCCCCGCACCAGCGGGTCGCCCGGGGCCTGGCGTACGTGCCGCAGGGCCAGCAGTGCTTCCCGCACCTGACGGCGGCGGAGAACCTGCGGCTGGTGGCCGACGGCCGGCGCGACGGGGCCGCCGCCACCGCCGAGGCGCTGGACCTGTTCCCGGCGCTGCGCCCACTGCTGCGGCGGCGGGCCGGCCTGCTCTCCGGCGGCCAGCGGCAGCAGTTGGCCATCGCCCGCGCGCTGGTCACCCGGCCCCGGCTGCTGCTGCTCGACGAACCCACGGAGGGCATCCAGCCCTCGGTGGTCGCCGAGATCCAGGACCGGATCGTCGAGCTGGCCACCGGGGCCGGCATCCGGGTGCTGCTGGTGGAGCAGCACCTCGGCTTCGCGTTGCGGGTGGCGACCCGGCACTACGTGCTGGAGTCCGGCCGGGTCACCGCCACCGGCGACGGTGGCCGGGACGCCGAACGGTCGGTCCGCCAGGCGCTCGCTGTCTGACCGTGTTGGATCGATGACCGAAAGTGATCGAACATGTAACATTGGCGTGCGTAGATGGCATGGAGGTGCTTCAACCGCCCGTGACGCAGGGGAGTGACTGTGCGGAATCTGCCGGCCCGGATCCTGGGCGTCGTGACCGCGATCTCGCTCGGTGTGGTCGGCGGCCCGTCGCCGACCCCGGACCGGCCGGCCGGCGCGTCGGCCACCGCCGCCCCGGCGGCGGACCCGGCCGACGAACTGACCGGCGACATCGTCTTCTCCACGCCGAGCGGCACCTTCCGGGACGCACTCGCGGTCTCGTTGCGGACGACGGTGACCGACGCCGAGATCCGCTACACGACCGACGGGGCGCTGCCCGGGACGGACTCCCCCCGGTACGACGGCACCCCGGTGGCCATCTCCGCCACCACCCAGCTACGGGCCGCGGCGTTCGTCGACGGGGTGGCGACCGGCGACCCGGGCACCGCCCTCTACGTCGAGCGGGCCGTGGACGTCAGCCTCGACCTGCCGATCCTGCTGATCGACGGGTACGGCCAGGGTGCGCCGGGACGGGAGTTCGTCGATGCGGCAGCCCTGCTCTTCGCGCCGACCGGGGGACACGCGTCGCTCTCGACGCCACCCACCCTCGCCACCCGGATCGGTTACCACCTGCGCGGCACGTCGAGTTCCCTGTTCGACAAGGCGCCCTACCGGGTCGAGTTCCGGGACAACGAGGACGACGACGTCGACCATCCGGTGCTCGGCATGCCGGCCGAATCCGACTGGGTGCTGCGGGGGCCCTACACCGACAAGGCGTTGATCCGGGAGGCGTTCACCTTTGACCTGGCCCGCGAGATGGGGTTCGCGGCCCCCCGGTACGCCTTCGTCGAGTTCTACCACAACGTCGCGGACCGGCCGGTGAACGCCGAGGACTACCAGGGCGTCTACCTGATCGTCGAGACCATCAAGAACTCGAAGAACCGGCTCGACCTGAAGGACCTCGACCCCGACGACGTCACCCTGCCGGCCATCTCCGGCGGGTACATCTTCAAGTTCGAGTGGCTGACGGCCGAGGAGCCGACCCTGGAGTGCCAGGGACGGCCCGCGACCTGCTGGCACTACCTGGAGGTGGTCGACCCCTCGCCCCTGCAACCGGAACAGCAGGCCTGGCTCACCGGGCACCTCCAACAGTTCAACGACCTGATGCAGTCCCGCGACTTCGCCGATCCGACCACGGGCTATCCCGCCTGGATCGACGTGGGATCGTTCGTCGACTCGTTCATCGTCAACGAGCTGACCCGCAACTTCGACGCGTACGCCCGCAGCTCGTACTTCCACAAGGACCGCGGCGGCAAGATCACCGCCGGGCCGCTGTGGGACCTCGACCTCACCTACGGCATCGGTGGCGGGGACAACCTGGAGACCACCGGTTGGCAGTACGCGCAGCCCCGCTGGCCGAAGCCCAACAACTGGATCAACCGGCTGGTCACGGACCCCGGGTTCATGGCGCTGGTCCGGGCCCGCTGGGCCGCTCTCCGCCAGGGTCCGCTCTCCGCCGCCGGGCTCGACGCGCGCCTCGCCGCTCTCACCGCGCCGCTGGCCAACGCCGCCGACCGCAACTTCCAGCGGTGGCCGAACCTGACCACCGAGAAGATCGGCCCCATCGTCACCCCGACCGCCGACACGTGGCAGGGGCAGCTCGACTACCTGCGGGACTGGCTGGACCGGCGGATGGCGTGGCTGGACTCCGCCGTCTAGGCCAGCCGGATGTCGTCACCGTCGACGGTCACCGCCCGGGGCGGCAGCGGGCTACCGGCCGGGCCGCTGCGCACCGCGCCGTCGGCGATGCCGAAGACGCTGTTGTGGCAGCCGCAGACGATGGTGCCGTCCTTGACGGAGGTGACCGTGCAGCCCTGGTGGGTGCAGGTCGCCGAGAACGCCTTGATGGTGCCGGCGGCGGGTTGGGTCACCACCACCCCCTCGGCCTTGAAGATCTTGCCGCCGCCGACCGGGATGTCCGCCACCGCGGCCAGCGCCGCCGGGGCGGGCGGCTGCTCGCCACCTCCTGCGGGGGAACCGCTCGCCCCCGCGGACGGCCCGGCCGCGCCCGGTGAGGCGCCGGCCGGGTTGCCACCCGCAGGAGCCCCGGCGGAACCGCTGGCCGCCGGAGCGGCGGCCGGTGCCGTCGACTCACCGTACGTCTGGCAGCCGGTGAGCAGGGCGGTCACGCCCACCCCACCGGCACCGGCCAGCACGGCCCGCCGGGACGCACAGCCCGCCCCACGTTCGTCGCACATCTGCCCGTCGTTCCTCTCGTGTGTCACACGCCCACCCTGTCCACGGGCCGCCGCCGCGGCACGTGCCCGCCCCGCGTATCGGCTACCCGCCCGCGTCAGCCACCCGGCCCGCGTATCGGCTACCGGCCCGCGTCACGTGCCCACCCCGAAGGTGGTGAAGTACCACAGCGACGAGGTCACCCAGATTCCCATCAGGACGGTGAAGAGCAACCCACCGACGACCGGCAGGACCCAGCCGGCCAACCCCCGCTTGGGCAGGGCCAGCATCTTCATGGTGAAGATGCCGAAGAAGAGGCAGCCGAGCAGCGAGTGCAGCAGGGTCCGCAGGTCGTAGTCGGCGAAGCCCAACGCGTAGAGGCAGTGCACCGCCACCGGCACGGTCAGCAGGAACGCCACCCGGCCGCTCCACCGGTGCAGCCCACCCGCCCAGGAGGGCGAGAAGCTACCGAGCCGGCCCCACATCGACAGCGCGGTGACCAGCTGCACCACGGCGAAGAAGGCCGCCCCGGTGCCCAACCAGACCTTGACCGCCTGGGGGCTGGAGAAGCCGGCTACGTTCACCGCGATCCCGGTGGGCTGGTGCACCTTGGCGTACGCCCCGATGGCCACCGTGACCGCCGCCCCGACCAGCAGCGGTACGACCACCGAGGCGGGTGGTCCGCCGGAGGCGGTGGACGGCGTACCGGTCGGGTCGGGCGGGATCCCGACGGACGGGGGGTCGGACAGGACCCGGACGGACAGCCCGTCGTCGACGTCGCGTCCCACGTCGGTCTCGAACCTGCGGCGGGCGGTCATCACTCACCGACGCCCGGGTCGGCCGTCACCGGGGCCGCGGTGACGGTCCGGCCGTCGAGGATGGTGGTGCCGAACGCGGGGTCCAGCGGCGGGGCCGACACCGCAGTGCCGTCGCGGGTCACCACCCCGATCTGGCTGCCGTCGGGCAGCATGATCCAGCCGCCGTCGACACCGGAACGGCGCTGCTGCGAGGTGGCCCGGTAGAGCACCGGGTCGGGCTTGCTGGTCTGCTTGGCGGTGAACTTCCACCGGCGCTGACCCACCACCATCTCGCCGGAGGCGACGCCGTCGCCGAAGGAGCCGGTGAGCACCTCGCCCTTCTTGCCGGTCAACTTCATCCGGCCGTCGGCGGCGGTGCCCTTGAGCCACACCTCCAGTTTCTTGCCGTCGCAGACGTACGCCACCGCCTTACCGTCGGTGACGGTGATCGCGATGGTGGCGCCGCCGTCGAGCCGCCCGGTCCAGTTGGAGTCGGCCTTGGCCGCCGGTGGTGTGCTCGGCGGTGGCGTCTGCGGCGGGGCGGGCTGGCCCCGCTGCTCCGACGGCTCCGCCGGGGTGGCGTCCGGTGCCGGCTCCGCTGGTGCGGCGGGCGACTCGACGGCGGCCTCGGGCGAGGCCGCCGCGTTCGCGGCCGGCCCGGCGTCGACCGTACGCGGCGCCGCCTGGGCGCTCATCGCGAACAGGACGGCGGCCATGCCCGTCCCGGTCAGCAGGGTGAGCAACGGGGTCATGCGCTTCATGAGCAGCTCCCTTCACCGGGATGTACGAAGTCCGGGCCCCGGTCGTTCAATGTCGCGGCGAGAAGCTGTGCCCGAAAGTGGGCCGGTGGCCGGTCGGTGACCTTCGGTGACCGTCCGGGGTGGCCGTTAGGGTGTCGGCATGGCTGCCGCGTTTCCGCCCCGCTGCGGGACCGGGTGACCGGTGCCGCCCGTGGCCACACCCCTGTCGCCGGTTCCCACCCCACGGGGTGCCCCCGATCCCGGTCCGACCCACCTGTCCGGCCTGCCCAGGTGGTGCGCCCGCATCGCCCGGTCGCGTCCGTTCGAGGCGGCGATCGTGGTGCTCATCATGGCCAACGCGGCGGTCCTCGGGGTGGAGACCTATCCGGATCTCGGTGCGGCCCGACCCGCGCTGCACTGGCTGGAGCTGAGCTTCCGGGTCGCCTTCGTCGCCGAGATCGCCATCCGGGTGCTGGCGTACGGGCGTCGGCCGCAGGACTTCCTCCGGCACGGATGGAACGTGTTCGACCTGGTGGTGATCGCGGCGATCTTCCTGCCCGGCCTGCACGGCGACTCGGCGCTGCTGCGCGTCGTCCGGGTGGCCCGGGTGCTGCGCCTGGTGCGTTTCTCGCCCGGACTGCGCACCATCGTGGCCGCGCTGTGGCGCAGCCTGCCCGGCGTCGGCGGCTTCCTCGCGCTGGCCATGGTGACCCTCTACGTCTACGGCATGGCCGGCTGGCTGATCTTCGGCCGGGCGTACCCGGAGCAGTACGGCGACATCGGCCGGTCCCTGCTGACCCTGTTCGTGCTGCTCTCCCTGGAGACCCTGCCGGATCTCGTCGAGCAGGGCATGGCGCTGTCCCCGTGGACCCTCCTCTACTACGTCAGCTACGTGATCATCACGGTCAATCTGCTGCTGAACATCCTGATCGCGGTCATCGTCAACTCGATGGAGGAGGCCCGCCGGCTGGAGATGACCGAAGGGCTGGCGCCCGGCTACGACGCCGACGGCGACGGCGTGCCCGACGAGGTCGACCGGATCGCCCTGACCCAGCGCCTGGACGACCTGCGGGCGGTGATCGCCGAGCTGGAACGTGAGCTGCGCATCGACCGGGACGACCCGGCGAGCCGGCACCGGTCGGCCGAACGCTCCGACGCCCGTTGACGACGGGCGTCGGCATCCGCCGCCGACATGTCACCCGGACCGTCGGCATCCGCCGTCGACATGTCGCACGGCCCGTCGGCCGCTGACCGGCCGGTGCCGGTCGGTGGGCCCGTGACCGTCGCCCCCGAGCGGAGCCGAGGGTCCGTCGGCACCCCCTCCGACGTCCAGGTTTCCCGAATGGTGGGACGGTGGAGGTGGGCGGTCGCGCCCCGATCATGATAGGGATGAAGGGGCGCGCGGCCGTTACCGGCCGGACGCCCCTTCGATGTTGGGCGAAGGAGGTCGGTGTGCGGTTCGAACGTACGGTCATTCACGGGGTCGGACTCTGCCAGCGCTTCGCCACCGCACACGGCCAGTGGGCCAGCGTCATCTCCCACCCCGGCGGGCGGCGCGACATCGTGATCTACCACCCCGACGACACCGACACCGCGGTCGGCACGCTGGTGCTCGACCAGTCCGAGGCGCAGGCCGTCGCCGGGGTGCTCAACCAGGCGGTCACCGTCGACCACCTCGCCGAGCTGGAACGCCAGCTCCCCGGCGTCACCGTCGTGCGAATACCCGTCGCCGTGGGCGGCGCCGGCGACGGAAAACGTTGGCGGGACACCGCGTCGTCCGGACTGCCGCTGTCGCTGCTGGCGGTGGTCCGCGCCGGCCGGGTCGTCCCGACCCCCGGCGACGACTACGTCCTGCTCGCCGGCGACGAGGTCGTCGTCGCGGGCGCGGAGGCGGCCACCACGGCCGCCGTGGACGTGTTCGCCGGTCACTGACCGGGTACCACCACCGACCGACCAACCACTGGTGACGCCACCGCCGCGGTGGCCGTGCGACCCGGGGACGCCCGTCCCCGCGCCGCCGGTTCCGCACCGCCCCGATCGGGTCGGTGGCCGCCGACACTGATCTTTGAGGAGGGTATGTGCTGGTCCTGGTGGCGGTCCACGCACTGGCAGCCGTGGTCGCCCCGGGGCTGGTACGCCGCTTCGGCCGCCGGGCGCTCTACGCCGTCGCGCTCGCCCCGGCCGCCACGCTGGTCTGGGCGCTGACCCGCACCGGTGGGGTCCGGGCCGGCGAGCCGGTGGTGGAGACCTGGCCGTGGGTGCCCCGGATCGGCCTGGAACTCGCCCTGCGGATGGGCACCCTGTCCTGGCTGATGGTGGTGCTCGTCGGCGGGGTCGGCGCGCTGGTGCTGGCGTACAGCGCCAGGTACTTCCGATCCGACGACCCCGGGCTGGGCCGATTCGCTGCGGTCTTCGTCGCCTTCGCCGGCTCCATGCTCGGCCTGGTGGTCTCCGACGATCTGCTGCTGCTCTACGTCTTCTGGGAACTGACCACCGTCTTCTCGTACCTGCTGATCGGCTACGACCCGGCCAAGCGGGCCAGCCGGCGGGCCGCCATGCAGGCGTTGCTGGTCACCACCCTGGGCGGGCTCGCCATGCTGGCCGGGTTCGTGATGCTCGGCCAGCACGCCGGCAGCTACCGCTGGTCGGTCGTCGCCACCGACCTGCCCGGGGGCGGCTACCTGGTCACCGCGCTGATGCTGATCCTGCTCGGTGCGCTCAGCAAGTCGGCGATCGTCCCGTTCAGCTTCTGGCTGCCCGGGGCGATGGCCGCGCCCACCCCGGTCAGCGCCTACCTGCACGCCGCCGCGATGGTCAAGGCCGGGGTGTTCCTGGTCGCGCTGCTCGGCCCGGCCGTCGCCGACGTCACCGCCTGGCGGGTGGTGCTGCTCGTCACCGGCCTGGCCACCCTCTTCCTCGGCGCCTGGGTGGCGCTGCGCCAGACCGACCTGAAACTCCTCCTCGCCTACGGCACGGTCAGCCAGCTCGGGCTGCTGATGGTGGTCCTGGGTGCCGGCACCCGCGACGCCGCGCTGGCCGGCGCGGCGATGGTGTTGGCCCACGCCCTGTTCAAGGCCACCCTCTTCCTCGTCGTCGGGATCGTCGACCACACCACCGGCACCCGTGACCTGCGCGAACTCAGTGGCCTCGGCCGGCGCGCGCCGGTGCTGGCCGGGGTCGCCGTGCTGGCCGCCGCCTCGATGGCCGGGCTGCCGCCGATGGCCGGCTTCGTCGCCAAGGAGGCCGCCTTCGAGGCGTTCCAGCACGGGGGTACGGCCGACCTGCTGGTGCTGGCCGGGGTGGTGGCCGGGTCGGCGCTGACCGTGGCGTACACGCTGCGGTTCCTGTGGGGCGCGTTCGCCGGCAAGCCCGGGGTCGCGCCGACCGAGCCGCACCCGGCGGGCCGGTCGTTCCTCGCCGCCCCGGCGCTGCTCGCCGTGGCCGGGCTGGCCGTCGGCGTCGCCGCCCCGGCCCTCGACGGGCTGCTCGCCCCGTACGCCGACGGGTTCGCCTCCGCCGAGCCGGGTTACCACCTGGCGCTGTGGCACGGCCTGACCCCGGCGCTCGGGTTGTCCGCCCTGGCGGTGGCGGTCGGCGGCGGGCTGTTCCTGCTGCTGCACGGGGGACGGCTGCGGGCGACCCGGTGGACCCCGGTCGACGGCGCGGCCGGCTACGAGCGGTTGGTCGCCGGGGTGGACCGGCTCGCGGTGGAGCTGACCGGCGCCACCCAGCGGGGCTCGCTGCCGTTCTACCTCGGGATCATCCTGGTGGTGCTGGTCGTGCTGCCCGGCGGGGCGCTGCTCACCGGCGGGCCCTGGCCCCGGGAGTTCCGCGCCTGGGACACCCCGTTGCAGGCCGTCGTCGCCGCCCTGGTGATCGTCGCCGCCGTGATGGCCGCCCGCGCGCTGCGCCGGCTCACCGCGATGATCCTGGTCGGCGTCGCCGGCTACGGCACCGCCCTGATGTTCGTCCTGCACGGCGCACCGGACCTGGCGCTGACCCAGTTCCTGGTGGAGACCGTCACCATCGTCATGTTCGTGCTGGTGCTGCGCCGGCTGCCGGTGAAGTTCTCGGCCCGGCCGATCCGCCGCAGCCGGCGCGGCCGGATCGCCCTCGGGGTCGCCGTCGGCGCGGTCGTGTCCGGGATGGCCTGGGTCGCGTCGAGCGGCCGACTGGCCACCCCGATCTCCGAGCGGTTCCCCGACGAGGCGGTCTCCTACGGCGGCGGCAAGAACGTGGTCAACGTGACCCTGGTCGACATCCGGGCCTGGGACACCATGGGCGAGATCGCCGTACTGGTGGTGGCTGCCACCGGGGTGGCCAGCCTGATCTTCCGCCGTTCCCGGGACCTGGACCGGCGCAGCGCCGTCCCCGGCCCCCGACCGGCGACCACCGGGGGGCCGCGCTGGCTGACCGCCGGCTTCGAGGCGCACCGGCACTCGGTGATCCTCCAGGTGGTCACCCGGCTGCTGTTCCACGCCATCGTGCTGTTCTCGGTCTACCTGCTCTTCTCCGGCCACAACGCCCCCGGTGGCGGGTTCGCCGCCGGGCTGGTCGCCGGACTGGCCCTGGCCGTGCGCTACCTGGCCGGCGGCCGGCGGGAACTCAACGCCGCCGCCCCGGTCGACGCCGGCGCGGTGCTCGGCGCGGGACTCTTCCTCGCCGTCGGCACCGGGGTGGTGGCGATGCCGCTGGGTGGGGAGTTCCTGCAGAGCGCGGTGCTCGACCTGCACCTGCCCCTGCTGGGCAAGGTCCACTTCGTCTCGTCGGTCTTCTTCGACGTCGGCGTCTACCTGATCGTGGTCGGCCTGGTGCTGGACATCCTGCGCAGCCTCGGCGCCGAGATGGACCGCCAGCAGGAGGACGCCCACGACGACGTACGGGACAAGGAGCTGGTGTGACCCCCAACCTCACCTACATCGTGGTGGTCGGCGTGCTCTTCGCCGCCGGGGTGACCCTGCTGCTGGAACGCAGCCTGACCCGGGTGCTGATGGGCGTCATCCTGCTCGGCAACGGCGCCAACCTGCTGCTGCTCACCGGCGGCCGGGCCGGTGGCCCGCCGATCGTCGGCACCACCGACGGGGCGGAGATGAGCGACCCGCTACCCCAGGCGATGGTGCTCACCGCCATCGTCATCACCCTCGGCATGACCGCGTTCCTGCTGGCGCTGTCATACCGCAGCTGGCACCTCAACGGCCACGACGAGGTGCAGGACGACGTGGAGGACCGCCGGATCATGGACCTGGCCGACCGGGACGAGGGGCCGGGCACCGACGACGCCGACCAGCCCGACTCCGACGACCAGCTCGACGGCGACGGGCGGCCCGATCCGGACAGCCGGCGGCCCTCGGCGGCGTCGCTGGCGGCGGCGGCCGGCGGGCGGGGGAGGGAAGCGTGAACTACCTCGTCCCGCTGCCGGTGGTGATGCCACTGCTCGGCGCGGCCCTGACCCTGCTGTTGGCCAGCCGCCCCCGTGCGCAGCGGTGGGTCAGCCTCACCGTGCTCACCGCGACCGTGGCGGTGGCCGCCACCCTGCTGGTCCGCTCCTCGATCGACGGACCACTCGTCGTCGAGGTCGGCGGCTGGGTGGCGCCGCTGGGCATCGTGCTCGTCGCCGACCAGCTCGCCGCGCTGATGCTGGTGGTGTCCGCCGCCGTGACCCTCTGCGTGCTGGTGTACTCCATCGGGCAGGGCATGGCCGACGGGCACGAGGACACCCCGCTGTCGGTCTACCACCCCACCTACCTGGTGCTGACCGCCGGAGTGTGCAACGCGTTCCTCTCCGGTGACCTGTTCAACCTCTATGTCGGTTTCGAGATCCTGCTGGTCGCCAGCTACGTGCTGCTCACCCTGGGCAGCACCGAGACCCGCATCCGGGCCGGCACCACGTACGTCGTGGTCAGCCTGCTGTCGTCGCTGATCTTCCTGGTGGCGATCGGGCTGGTCTACTCGGCCACCGGCACCCTCAACCTGGCCCAGCTCGTCGACCGGCTCGACGCGCTCCCCGACGACCTGCGGTTGGTGCTGCAGGGCATGCTGCTGCTCGCCTTCGGCATCAAGGCGGCGGTCTTCCCGCTGTCGGCGTGGCTGCCCGACAGCTATCCCACCGCGCCCGCGCCGGTCACCGCCGTCTTCGCCGGCCTGCTCACCAAGGTCGGCGTGTACGCCATCATCCGCACCGAGACGCTGCTGTTCCCCGGTGGCCGGACCGCCGACCTGCTGCTGGTGGTGGCGGCGTTGACGATGCTGGTCGGCATCCTGGGCGCGGTCGCCCAGTCCGACATCAAACGACTGCTGTCGTTCACCCTGATCAGCCACATCGGGTACATGTTGTTCGGGGTGGGCCTCAGCTCGTCGCTCGGGTTGGCCGCCGCGATCTTCTACGTGGTGCACCACATCACCATCCAGACCACCCTCTTCCTCGCCGCCGGGCTGGTCGAACGCCGGGGCGGCAGCACCGCGCTGGACCGCCTCGGCGGGCTGGCCCGGTTGTCGCCGCTGCTCGCCGTGCTGTTCTTCGTGCCCGCGCTGAACCTGGCCGGGATTCCACCGTTCTCCGGTTTCCTCGGCAAGCTCGGCCTGGTCCAGGCCGGGGTGGACGACGGCGGCGTGCTGGCCTGGGTGCTGGTCGCCGGTGGGCTGCTGACCAGCCTGCTCACCCTCTACGCCATCGCCCGCGTGTGGAACCTGGCGTTCTGGCGTCGCCCGCACCCGGAGATGCCCGAACCGCAGGACAGCGTGCACACCGTGCGTACCGACGGGGTGGAGCAGCCCTACCGGGGGCCGGACCGCGACGCCCACCCGGGCGCGATGCTGCCCCGCCTGATGATCGCGCCGACGGTCGCCCTGGTGGTGCTGGGGCTGGGGCTGACCGTGGTGGCCGGGCCACTGTTCGACCTCAGCTCCGACGCCGCGGACGACCTGCTGCGGCGCACCCCGTACGTCGAGGCCGTCTACCCCGGGGGTACCCCGTGAGCCACGATCCGCCGCCGCAGCGGCCTGAGGACCTGTCGCCCGGTGCGCTGCCGTCGCCGCGCGCCGGGGAGCCGTCGCCGCCGGAGCATCCGGAGGATCTGCCGTTGACCCCGGCGGCCCGCCGCCGCAACCAGGCCGTCGCGATGATCGTGCTGGTCACCGTCTGGGTGCTGTTGTGGGGGACGCTGAGCTGGGCCAACGTGCTCGGTGGGCTGGTGGTGGGGCTGGTGGTGCTGACCGTCTTCCCGCTGCCCCCGGTGACCTTCGCCGGGAGGGTGCACCCGGTGCCGCTGCTGCGGTTCGCCCTGCGCTTCCTGCGGGACCTGGTGGTGGCCAGCGTCCAGATCGCGGTGCTGGCGCTGCGGTTCGGGCACCCCCCGTTGGGCGCGATCATCGCGGTGCCGCTGCGGGTCCGCTCCGACCTCAACCTCACCCTGACCGCCGAGGCGCTGTCCCTGGTGCCCGGCAGCCTCATCGTCGAGGTTGACCGGGACGCCGGCATCCTCTACGTCCACGTCCTCGGGGTGCGCGACCGCGCCGAGGTCGAACGCTTCCGCGACGGCGTGCTGGAGTTGGAGGCCCGGTTGATCGCGGCGATCGGTTCGGCGCAGGAGCAACGGCTGATCCGGGAGCACACACCGTCCACCCTGGAAGGAAGTTCGAGATGACCGCTGTCGCCGTGATCGTCACCGTGCTGCTGGCGGTGGCCGGTGCGCTCACCCTCACCCGGATCGTCCGGGGGCCGTCGGTGCTCGACCGGGCGGTCGCCACCGACGTGCTGCTGGCCATCGTGGTGGCCGCCGTGGCGACCGAGGCCGCCTACAGCCGGGACGCGACCGCGCTGCCGATCCTGGTGGTGCTGGCCATCCTCGGATTCGTCGGGTCGGTCAGCGTCGCCCGCTTCGCCACCCGCCGGGACGACCGGTGAGCGTCGACGCGGTGCTGGACGTGGTGGCCGCGGTCTGCCTGCTGGGCGGCGCGCTGCTCAGTCTCGCCGCCGGGGTCGCCCTGGTCCGCTTCCCCGACCTGCTGTCGCGGATGCACGCCGCGGCCAAGCCACAGGTGCTCGGCCTGCTGCTGGTGCTGCTCGGCTGCGCGCTGCGGCTGCGGACCGGGGTGGACGTCACCACGCTGGTGCTGGTCGGCGCGTTCCAGTTGGCCACCGCGCCGGTCGCCGCCCACATGATCGGCCGGGCCGGCTACCCGCACGACCGGATCCGCACCGATCTCCTGATCACCGACGAACTCGCCGCCCACCTCGACCGCCTGCACGCCGACCGCCGGCCCTGACCGGGGTGTTCCCCGGCCTTCGGGCCCCGGCCGCCGGGTCGTCGCGGCCGGGTCGTCGCTGCCCTGACCGGGGTGTCCCCGGGCCGGTCAGGGGGCCTCGACGACCTCCCGGCCGAGCGGCCAGAACGCCGCCGGGACGAGCTTGAAGTTGGCGATGCCGAACGGGATGCCGATGATCGTGACGCAGAGCGCGATCCCGGCGAGCAGGTGCGACAGTGCCAGCCACCAGCCGGCGAGCAGCACCCACAGCACGTTCGCCAGCCCGGACGGGACGCCGGCCCCGGGCTTGGTGACCAGGGTCCGCCCGAACGGCCACAGCGAGTACGACGCCAACCGCAGCGACGCCACCCCGAACGGGATCGTGATGATGAGCACGAAGCAGACCACCGCCGCGACGAAGTAGCCGAGGGCCAGCACGATTCCGCCACCGAGGATGAGCCACAACAGGTTCAGGATGAAGCGAATCATTACTCCATAGTGACGGGTGCGTGCCACCGCGTCACCGTTCCATGATCTTATGTTCCCATGATCACTCCCACTCCTCTCATGCATCTCGTCGCCGGTGTCTGGGGCTTCAAGACCCTCGCCGTCGGGGTCGAGTTCGGGCTGTTCACCAAGCTGGCCGGCGGCCGGACCGTCACCGTGGCCGAGGCCGCCGCCGAGTTCGGGCTCGACGAACGCCCCGCCGACCTGCTGCTGTCGGCCAGCGCGTCGCTGGGGCTGCTGGAGCGGGCCGGTGACGGCTACCGCAACTCCGCGCTGGCCGAGCAGTTCCTGGTCGAGGGGCGGCCCTACTACTTCGGTGCCCAGGTGCGCTACTCCGACCTGCGCACCTACCTGCCCTGGCACCGGGTGGGCGAGGCGCTACGCGGTAACCGGCCGCTCACCTGGGACCCGCAGCAGCAGGACTCCCTGTTCGACACCACCGACCAGGAGCTGGTGGCCCAGTTCTGGGACGCCATGTTCGCCACCTCCCGGTTCACCGCCCGCGCCCTGGCCGACGCGTACGACTTCGGCGCGCACCGCCGGCTGCTCGACGTCGGCGGCGGCGCGGGGGCGTTCCCGATCGAGTTCTGCCTGCGTCTGCCGCACCTGCGGGCGACGATCCTGGACCTGCCGCACGTGTGCGTGCGGGCCGGGGAGCGGATCGCGGAGGCGGGCCTGACCGACCGGATCAGCGCCGTCCCCGGGGACTTCCTCGCCGACCCGGCCCTGCCGGACGGGCACGACGTGATCCTGCTCAGCATGATCCTGCACGACTGGGACGAGCCGACCAACCGGGCGCTGCTGGCCCGGTGTTTCGCCGCGCTGCCCCCCGGCGGGGTGGTCGTCATCTCTGAGCTGCTGCTCAACGACGAGCGCACCGGCCCGCCGGAGGCCGCCCTGATGGGCATGAACATGCTCGTCGAGACCGAGGGCGGCAAGAACTACTCCGGTGCGGAGTACCGGGCCTGGCTGACCGACGCCGGCTTCGTCGATGTGCGTACGGTGCCGTTCGAGGCCCCCGGCGCGAACGGCGCGGTGCTGGCCCGCCGCCCCTGACCGGCCCGGCCGGCGGGCCACCACGGCCCGCCGGCCCGCCCGCTCACCCCGGCTTGTACGCGGTGACCAGCTCCCACCCGCCGGGCAGCACCGCCACCCGGGTGAAGCCGACCTCGGCGAGCAGCCCGGTGTAGAACTCGACCTCCCGCAGCCGGCTGACGCAGCTGTCCACACCGATCAGGAAGTAGCTCCAGAAGAACTGCACGGCCAGCCGGTCCGGCGTGCGGAACTCCTCGGCGATCAGCAGCAGCCCACCGGGCTCCAGCGCCGCGTACGCCTGCTCGACCAGGCGGCGGGCGACGTCGTTGGGCCAGTCGTGCAGCACCCGGACGAACGCCATCGCGTCGTAGCCGGTCGGCAGCGGCCCGGCCAGGAAGTCGCCGCCGACGAAGCCCAGCCGGTCGGGGTGCCCCCGGTCGGCCCGGGTGGCCGCCACCAGCGGTGCCACCGCCGGCAGGTTGAACACGTCGACCCGCAGGGCGGGGGCGGTGTCGAGGACGTGCGCGGCGAGGGTGCCGTCACCACCGCCGACGTCCAGCAGGCGTCGCCGGTCCGACCAGAGCCGGTCGGCGTGCCGGCGCAGCGTCTCGATCACCGGGCCGAGCCCGGCGGCCATGCTGCGTTCGAAGTCGGCGGTCTGCGCGTCGGTCTTCGGCGGCCAGGCGAAGTCGTCGTCGGTCATGCCGACCTCGCCGCGCAGGCTCTCGGCGAGCCGGCCGTGCAGCAGCCGCCACGGGTAGCGGTCCCGGTCCCGTTCGATCGCGTCCGGGCCGACCACCGCCAGCACGGCGTCGCGCAACCCGGGCACCGCCCGGTAGCTGGCTGCGGCGATGTCGTCGCCGGGTTCGTGGCGGGTGACGCAGCCGAGGCTCTCCAGGCAGTCGAGGAACTTGTATAGCCGCAGCGGGCGCACCCCGAACCGGTCGGCCAGCGCGTCGAGGCGTACCGGGCCGGGTTCCAGCGCGTCGAGCAGGCCGAGGGCCAGCGCGGTCTCCAGCACGTCGACGGCCTTGGGGCCGTTGACGAGCAGGCTCATCAGCGCCCGGGGGGACAGGGTGACGCTCACCGGTCCAGCTCCTCGGCGAGCGCGTCCATGAACGCGTCGACCTCGTCGAGGGTGTTGTAGACGTGCGGTCCGACCCGCACCCAGCCCCGCCAGGTGCAGATCATGTTGCGTGCGGCCAGCCGCCGCTTGACCGCCTCGCCGTCGGGGACGTCCAGGCAGACCACCCCACCCCGGCGCTGCGGGTCGGTGGGGCTGACCACCGCGATGCCGGCCGCCGCCGCCCGGTCCAGGACCCGCTGGGTCAGCGCCAGCGAGTGCGCCCGGATCGCCCCGATCCCGACGCCCGCGAGCAGGTCCAGGCCGACCTGGGAGATCAGCGAGGTCAACGGGTACGGCGTGCCGCCGGCGAAGCGTTGCGCCCCCGCCGCCCACCCGCTCGACACCCGGAAGGTCAACGCCCGATCGCCGGCCTGCCACCCGGTCGCCGCCGGCTCCAGCCGCTCGGCCAGGTCGGGGCGGACGTAGAGGAAGGCGGTGCCGGCCCCGCACAGCCACTTGTGCGCACCGCCGAGGACGACGTCGACGCCGAGCGCGGTCACGTCCAGCGGGACCGCCCCGACGGTCTGGAAGGCGTCCACCACCACCAGGGCGCCGACGGCGTGGGCGCGGGCGACCAGCCGGGCCAGGTCGATGGTGGCCCCCGAGGAGAAACTCGCATGGGGTACGCAGACCAGCAGCGTCCGCTCGTCGATGCGGGCTTCGAGGGCGTCCTCGTCGAACCGGGGGCCGCCGGTGCCGACCACGTCGAGCCGCGCGCCGTAGCGGCGGAACGCGTTGCCGATGAACGGCACCGTCGGGTATTCCAGGTCGGTGGTGACGATCCGGTCGCGCGGCGGGCGGTAGTCGAAGCAGGACAGCACCCGGACCAGCAGCGTGCTCAGGTTGGCGTCGGTGACCACGCTGCCCGGCGGTGCGCCGAGCAGCGCGGCGACCGAGTCGGCGTACCGGTCGAGGCCGACGTGCCAGCCCTGCCACACGTCGTCGCGCCAGTCGCGCAGGGTGGCCCAGTAGTCGGCGAGCACCCGTTCGACGCCCCGGGGCGATGCGCCGGTGGAGTTGTTGCCCAGGTAGACGCAGGTTTCCAGCAGCGGGAACTCGGCGCGCAGGGTGGTGTGCGCGGCGGTGTCCAGGCAGCCTGCCGGGAGGGTGTCGGGTCCGCTCACTCGGAGCAGCCTCCAATCGGGTCGACCCGGGTGGTGCCCGGGTCTGCGGATACGGTGGTGAAGACCGGATCGGCGCGGACGGCCGCCAGGTAGGGGGTGCCCTCGGTGTAACCGGTGCCGGAACGGCTGCCGAGCATCCGGGTCGCCAGCCGGTGATGGGTGCGTCGCCAGGTCAGCACGGCCTCGGCGAAGGCCGCCATCCGCTGGCGTACCAGCGCCTGGTCGGGGCCCCGCAGCAGCCCGTCGTGGACCGCCGCCCGGTAGGCCTGGTCGATCGACGGCTGGCCGGACCGCACCAGGTCACGCACCTCCGGCACCGACCGGTACGCGGTGGAGTCCAACCGGTCCGGCGTCGGCGGACGGCACAGCGACTCCATCAGTTTGTAGGAGCGGGACTGGATCGCGCTGGCCCCCTCGGTGTAATCGCGGAACGTCCGGAACGCCGCCGGTTGCATGGTGGCCAGCAGCGAGAAGAGCGGACCTGCGTCGCTGATCAGCTCCCGGGCGTACGCCAGCGAGGCGGCGGCCCGGTGGGGACGACCGGTGGCCAGCGCGGTGATCGTGTCCCGCAACTCCTCGGCCACCCCGGCGAACACACACTCGTACGCCTGTAGGACCCGGATGAACAGGTATTCGTCGTGGGAGACGTAGACCGGCAACATGCTCAGCCGCAGGACCCGCTCCCGGGCGGGATCACGGCCGGCGACGGCGAGCCGGTGCAGCGCCGTCGCCGCCGCCACCGGGTCCCGGGTCGCTGTCACCGGGTCCGGGTCGGTGACCGCCCCGACACGGCCGAGCCGGGTCAGCGCGGAGATCCCGGCCCGCACCCCGAGTCGGTACCGTTTGGCCACCACCGTCGGCTCCGGCCGCTGCTCGGGGAGCAGATCGGTGGCGTCGGTCGCGGCGGCCAACTCGAACGCGAGGGCGTCGGCGACGAGGTCGACCAGCAGCCGGTCGCGTTCCCGTCGCCCGCCGGCCTGCCCGGCCCGCGTCGCCTGCTGGCTCTGCCCGGCCCGCGTCATCGGCCCGGTCTGGTCGGTCGACGGGGCCGGCCCGGCCGGGCGGATGTCCGTGGGCCCGGCGGCGGGCAGGGGGAGCAGGGGCAGGGCCAGGTAGCTGCGGTAGTCGTACCGGTCGTCCCACTTGTCGAGCGCCACGTCGAGGAAGGTGGACAACTGGCGGGCGGGGGGCGTCCGGGTGCCCACCCGGGGGCGGACCTGATCCAGCAGGGCCAGCAGTTCCTTTTTGACGAAGTGTTTGCCGACGCGTTGAAATTCGGTGACAACCGCATCGTAGGGAAATCTCTCGGGATCGGCCGTACCGGACGACCAGCTGGTCAGCTCAAGCACGATCCGCACCTCGGGTGGGGGTATGTCAAGGGGGCGCCGACGATTCTTCGAGTGGCGCTGGTCGTCATGCTTCTGCGGAGCGGGAATGGGCCGACACCGGTGTGTCGGTGTTCGGCCGGGCCGGTCGCAGCTCGGGGAAGAACCGGTGCTCGACGAGCTTGGCGAGCATCGTGGCCGGGCTGGCCGGGCTGCCGTCGGCGGGGTGCCCACCGACGGTCAGGGCGACCTGGTAGTGACGTGCCCGCCACCGGGAGACCTGTTCGTCCCATCCGGCCATCGCCTCGGCGAGCCGACGTGTCGGGTCGGTCGGCGGCAGGGTATGCAGCGTCGCGCCCCGGTCGGCGAGCTGCCCGGCGAAGGCCCGGCCGAGTTGCCGGCTCACCGCCGCGACCTGACGCCAGCCGGGTGACTCGGCACCGGATCCGTTGCCCAGCGCCGGTTGCATCGTCTGAAAGTCGATCGGTGCCAGATGGTCGAACATCGCCAACTGGTCGGTGACCAGTCGCACCGCGAGCGTCGCACGGGCCAGCAGCTCCGCCGCCGCTGCCGGGTCCGCGGCCTCGGTCCGCGCCACGGCGGCGCTCAGCTCGGCTCCGGCCAGCTTCAGCCACAACTCGGTGGACTGGTGTACGACCTGGAAGAGCAACTCGTCGCGGTGCAGCACCTCCTCCGGGCGGCGTTGCAGATCGAGCAGTTCACCGGTGCGCATGTAGCGGGCGTAGTCCGTAGGACCGTCGCCGGGCAGCACGGGTGACTGGTCACGTTTCACGAATGTCCCTCCGGTAAATGCCGGCGCGGCACGGATGTCGGCGCTCAACGGCGCAATTATCCAACGAAGAACGGCAATGTGTCACCCCCTCTCGAAGTGGAGGGTGGTCGGCCTCGGGGGAGGAAACGCACTTTTTCTCACAGCATGTGAGCGCTAACATGAATAATTCCTTTCGTCAATGCCGAACGGTGCCTGACGTGTCACATCCGCCCGGCCCGGGCGAGGTCCGGGGTGGGTGACCCGTTCCGCGGTCGCCCGACGGGGGCCTGCGTGGGCGGGGCGGTCAGGCCGGGAATTCGGGCGTACTCGGAGTGTTCGATTGCTTACTGTGCGGATGCGTGGTTGGGTCGTCCTTGCCTATCGGCTGCGGCGGTCGGCAACGGCGGTCGGCGGGTGGCGGTGGCGGTTCGTGAGTCGACGGTTCGTTGGGTCGACGGCTCGGTCCTGGAAGGAGTGCCATGGCGACGGTGTCGACCTCCGCCTCGCGTCTGATCGACGGCTTCGGTGAGGTGACCATCCGGCCGGTGCGGCCCGACCGGGACGTCGAGGTGATCCACGACTGGGTCACCCGGGAGCGGTCCCGGTTCTGGGGCATGCGGGACGCCGACCGCGAGCGGGTGCACGAGATATACGCGTACCTCGACTCGTTGAGCACCCATCACGCGTACCTGGTCCACCGGGACGGCCGCCCGGTCGCCCTGTTCCAGACCTACGAACCGGCCGCCGACCCGGTCGGGCGGTGCTACGAGGTGCGCCCCGGTGACTTCGGTGTCCACCTGCTCATCGGCCCCCCGGACGGCGGTACGGAGCCCGGCTTCACCGGTGTGCTCCTCGACGCGTTCCTCGCGTTCGTGCTGGCCGATCCGACCCGGCTGCGGATCGTGGCCGAGCCGGACGCCCGCAACACCCGGGCCGTCGACCGGCTGGCCCGCGCCGGCTTCGTACCCGGCCCGCAGATCGACCTGCCGGACAAGCGCGCCCAACTGATGTTCCTCGACCGGGTCGCGCCGGGTCACTGACCGCCGCCCGCCGGTCGGGTGCGCCGACGGTGCCCGCTGGTCGTACTCGCTGGTCGTGCCTGCCGATGGTGCCGCAGGGTCGGGGGCGCCCCGTGGTCCTGACCGGGTCGCCATGTCGAGACCTGCGTGGTCCTGGCCGCGACGTGGCGTGGCCGCGACGGCGGTTCACCCGAACGGGGACGGGGTGGGCCACCTCGCCATTCATCTTCTTGGTTAGGTTAGCCTCACCTACGTGCTTAGTGATCGAGTTCGCCCGGCGGGGGAGCCCCACCACGCCACCGGCACCGCGACCCTGCCCGTGGCCCCCTGGCGGCTGTTCGACGTTCAGGTACGCGCGGCGCGTCGACTCAGCCCGTCCTTCCTGCGGGTCACCTTCACCGGCCCGGACCTCGACCGGTTCGCCGACAACGGCTACGACCAGCGGATCAAGCTGGTGCTGCCGCTGCCCGGCCGGCCCGGCGTCCACCTGCCCGGCGGTGCCGACTGGTACTCCCACTGGCGGGCGCTGCCCGAGGACGAGCGCTGCCCGATCCGCACCTACACCGTCCGGGCGGTCCGGCCGTACCTGGCCGAGGTCGACATCGACCTCGTGCTGCACGGCGACAGCGGTCCGGCCGGTCGGTGGGCGTTGCGGGCCCGCCCCGGCGACGAGGCCGGCCTCCTCGGACCCGACGCCGGCCACCACGGTGACCACGGCGGCATCGAGTTCCGCCCACCGGACGCCGGTCAGTTGCTGCTGGCGGGTGACGAGACCGCCGTACCGGCGATCAGCGCCATCCTGGAGCGGCTGCCCCTCGACGCCCGGGGCCGGGTGCTGCTGGAGGTGCCGGAGCGGGCCGACGTGCTGCCGCTCGTCGCCCCGCCCGGGGTCACGGTCGACTGGCTGCCCCGCGACGGCGGCGACCACGGCAGTCGGCTGCTACCCGCCGTCGCCGCCGCAGCGCACCACCTGCTCTCCGACGTCGGCGCACACCCCACCGGGGGGCCGACCGTCGACGTCGACGTCGATACCGACCAGGCTGTGCTCTGGGAGGTGCCGACCCCGACCGCGCCGGTGCCGGTCTACGCCTGGCTGGCGGGGGAGGCCGGCGTCATCCGCGCATTGCGCCGGCACCTCGTCGCCGACCGGGGCATGGACCGGCGCGCGGTCGCCTTCATGGGGTACTGGCGGCACGGCCGGACGGACCCGGCTTGACCGTGACCAGCGGTTGTGACCCGCGTTACCTCTCGGTGGAGCGGGAATCAGAACAGCGGATCAGGATTTGAAGCCAGGTGTGACCTTCGCACCCGTTACCGTCCGGCCGCACCCCGACCGGGCGGAGCCTTCCCGATGACCGACGTCGTCCACGACCAGTCGCCGAAGGTCGCGTCGACGCCGGGGGACCTGATGACCCGCCGGCAGCGCGTGCGACTCGTTCTCGTCCTCGGCTCGCTGATCGCCATCGGCCCGCTGACCATCGACATGTACCTGCCGGCGCTGCCGGCCATCGCCACCTACTTCGCGACCACCTCGGCGGCCGTCCAGTTGACCCTCACCGGCACGCTCGCCGGGTTGGCCCTCGGTCAACTGCTGATCGGGCCGCTCTCCGACGCGGTCGGCCGCCGCCGCCCGCTGATCGTCGGGCTCGCGGTGCACGTCGTGGCCTCGGCGCTCTGCGTCGTCGCCCCCAACATCGCCGTCCTCGGCGCGCTGCGGGTGGTGCAGGGCCTCGGGGTCGCCGCCGCCACGGTGGTCGCCATGGCGGTACTGCGTGATCTGTTCGACGGCACCGCCTTCGCCACCCTGCTCTCCCGGCTGCTGCTGGTGATGGGCGCGGCGCCGATCCTCGCCCCGACCCTCGGCGGCGGAGTGCTGCGCTGGACCGACTGGCGGGGTGTCTTCGTGACGCTTGCCGTCTTCGGCGTGCTGCTCGCCGTGCTCGCCGTGATCGGCCTGCCCGAGACCCTGCCGGCCGCCCGTCGTCAGCGGGGCGGCGTGTGGACGACCGTCGGCCTGTACGGCTCGCTGCTGCGCGACCGCACCTTCGTGGGGCTCGTCCTGGTCGCCGGCCTGGCCATGGCGGCGCTGTTCGCGTACGTGGCCGGCTCGTCCTTCGTCCTCCAGGAGGGGTACGGGCTCGACGAGCAGCAGTTCGCGTTGGCCTTCGGAGCGGGCGCGGTGGGGCTGATCGGGGCGGCCCAGTACAACGTACGGCTGCTGCGTCGCTTCTCCCCGCAGCGCATCCTGGTCACCTCGTTGAGCGTCGGCACGCTGGCCGGGCTGGCGCTGCTGGCCTTCGCCGCGACCGGATTCGGCGGGCTGCCCGCCCTGCTGGTGACGTTATGGGTGGTGCTGGCGACGGCCGGCCTGGCGATGCCGAACGCCCCGGCGCTGGCGCTGTCCCGCCACGGCGAGGCGGCCGGCACCGCGTCGGCCCTGCTCGGTGCCGTGCAGTTCGGCGTCGGTGCGGTGGCCGCGCCGATGGTGGGGGTGCTGGGCAACGGTGCGGTGGCGATGGCGCTGGTGGTGGCGGGTGGGATGGTGGCGGCGCTGGCGGTGCTGTTCCTGGTGGTCCGCCCGTCCAGGCTCGCCGACCTGGAACCGCCCGCGGCAGTGGTCGTGGTGCACTGACGGGACCGGCCGGACACGTCGACTCGGGTTACTCCGGCCGCAAACGGGGTGAACAGCGGCGGGAGAGGGTGAGGCCCGTGACCGGCGCGGTCGCCCGCACCGGCGGCGTGGGCACCGGCCCGCACGAGGCGAACAGGGCGGGCCCGAGGGCCCGCCCTGCCGTTTGTTGGCGACTACCAGAGGATTTGAACCCCTAGACCACATCTGCAATCCGCAACCGTGCTAAGTGGCAGTCACCATGAGCGTAGTCCCGCCCGCCGGGCCGACGCAGTCGTGCTTGTGACAGCTCAACTGACGTTGCCCGAGCTGCGCGCACCCCCGGCCACCTGGATGGAACCGTTCGACGAGACGTTGTCGGTGACCGACCACAGCCGCTTCGCCGGCGCCCCCGACCAGGACGGGTTGCACAGGATCGCCGGCTCGCAGTTCTGCACCAGGTTGTCGCGGATCGCCATGATCGGACCCCCGGCGGCGAAGGCCCAGATGCCGACGCCCGCCCCGGCGGCCACCGAGATCCGGTTGTCGGAGACGAACACGTGCCGGATGCTGCCGATCTTGATGCCCCGGATGGTGCCCGAACCACGCCACCACGCCTGGTAGAGGTGGATGTCGTTGCCGGTCACCCGAATGGTGCGGCCCTGGATCGGCGGTCCCTTGTGGTAGGAGACCCCGATGTGGATCCCCTCGGCGACCTGGTCGATGCGGCAGTCGGAGACCTCGACGTCGCCGACCGCCGTACCGCCGCCGATCACCACCGCGCAGGCCCCGACGGAGACCTCCGCCGCAGCGGTCAGGTCCCGCCGGTAACCACCGGCGTACTTCTCGCCGAAGGCCGGCTCCAGCAGGATCCGGTCGGCGACGCTGCGCAGGTGCTTCGCCGCCGCCGACGGGGTCTGCACCGGGCGCGACGGCGGCGACGCGGCCACCGCCGCCTCCCAGGCGCCCTGGCTCAACGCCGAATCGAAGCGCAGGCTCGCCCCCGGCGCCGGCAGTGCCACCTCCCGGCGGTCGCGGGCGATGTCGTCGGCCTCCCGCACGTCGATCCCCTCACCGACCAGGTAATCGCGCAGCGTCTTGCGGCCCTCGTCGGTGTCGAAGATCCGCCCGGCGTTCTGCCCGAGCCGCCCCTTGAGCGAGGTGAGCTGCCGCTTGTACGAGGGCAGCTGGGCCGGGTCCTCGGTGGCCAGGTCCGCCAGCCGCAGCACGTACGCCTCGGCGGCCCCGGCGGTGCGCTGGTCCTCGGCGGTGGGCGGGCGCAGGGTGGTCAGGGTCTTCCACTCGCTCTGCGGGACCATCGAGTTCATCCGTACGCCCCACCGGCCGACCCGGACCACGGTGTTCCACTCGCCCGTCTCCAACCGGTCGTCGCGGTCCAGGGCGAGCCTCCCCACCAACTGGGTGGCGAGCTGGCTGCGGAACTTCTGGTCCTTGACCAGCTCGGCCAGGGTCAGCGAGGCCGGCCGGGGTGGGCAGGAGAACCGGCACCGGGTGATCACCGCGTGGTCCGGGTTCACCAGCAACACACCCTGCTGGCCGTGGCCGATGAGGAAGTCCGAGTCGAGCACCCGGACCTTCCCGGGGGCCGCGCCCTGGTCGTTGCGGACGGTCAGGCAGGTGCTCTGCGGTGACGCGCCGGCCACCCCGGTGAGCTGGCAGTGCTCGATCGTCACCTCGGCGCAGTTGAGCGCCGACACCGGGCCGAGCCGCCCCTCGGCGGCAGCCGGGCCGGGAGTCTCCACCGCCAGGTGCGACACCGACACGGTGCCGCAGTTGACGAACATCAGCGCGAACTCCTGACCCTGCACCCGGATCCGACTGGCCGGCCCGCTGCCCAGCACCCGGATGTTGGCCCGGCCGGTGAAGGTGACCGGCACGGTGCTGGTGTAGAGGCCGGGGGCGAAGCAGATCAGCACGTCCCCGGCAGGCAGCGTGGTGAGCGCCTGCACCCAGTCGATGCCCGGCCGGATGGTGATGGTCGCCCACCCACCGGTGGCGGACGCGGCGAGCTGGTTGATGGCGGCCTGGACGGTGGTCGCCCCGGCCAGCGACGGCCGCCCGGTCGGGTCGTACGACACCCGGTCGGCGCGCGACAGCGCGGCGGTGAAGGTCAACGGCAGGTGGGCCGGCTGCCCGGCCTCGTCGAGGAGTTGGGCGGTGACCTCCTGGGTGGCGGCGGCCGAGTCGAGTTGCCAGGCGCAGCGGGCCCGGCCGTCGGCACCGGTCTCCACGGTGACGGTGGTGGCGGTGACCGCCCCGGCGGTGAGCCGGCCAGCCCCGCCGGTGACGGTGAACCGGACCCGGGCCTTGGCGACCGGCTGACCGCCCATCGCCACCCCGGTGACCAGGTCGTGCCCGAGCGGCACCAGGGTCGCCGGGCTGCCCGGCACCGGCACCGCCTCCTGGCCGTCCCCGCCGAGCAGGCTCAGCGTGGCCTGCCCGGTCAACGGGGCGAACACCGGCCGGCAGTCGCGTAGCACGCTCCACTGGCTGCCGTCCCAGCTCACGATGCCGATCCGGCCGTGCGCCCGACGCGGCCCGTGCGGGGTCTGCGCCACCGGCGTGGTGCCGACCCGGGGCCACTGGACGTCGTGCAGCGCCGAGCGGGCCGGAAACGACCACCAGTCGCCGGTGCGGAAGCTGCCCGCCGCCGAGAACCGGATCTTGATGCCGAGTTCCAGGTCCACCTCGACGCCGCCGGCCGGCACGGTGCCCCGGCCGTCCCAGCGGCGGACCCGGGGCCGCGACGGGAAGTCCGCCCGGTCGAGGCTGCCGGTGGCGGTGCCCGGCCGGATCACGATCCGGTCCCCCTCCACCCGGTCGACCTGCACCAACGTGCCCGGCAGGCCGTTCTGCTCCCGGCCGTCGTCGGTCAGCTCCACCCAGGAGCCGTTGGTGAAGCCGGCACTGCCGTCGCGGCCGGGGACCTTCACCGTCAGCACGTCGACATCGATGCTCTCCCAGGTCGCCACCGTGGCAGCGTTGTCCCGGGACCAGACGAAACCGGCCACCCCGGGCGCCCCACCGGTCAGGATCTCCACCCGGTAGAACTGGTTGTCCAGCCCGGTGTACGGCGACCCGGTCGGGATCACGCAGTCACCCCCGGAACTGCCCGTCGGGTCGGCACGGACCGCGAGGGTGCCGGTGGAGGCGGCGGTCAGCTCCGCCCAGCCGGGTGGGGTGTCCGCGCAGCCGACCGGGGTGTTGGGCGGCCCGGCCTGCAACAACCGCACCTGCCACACGGTCCGCAGCCGGGTGGTGGTGTCCGGCCCGCCGAGGGCGACCTCCCGCAGCGCCGGGTCCTCGATCGCCGTCACGTGCTGCGACCACCCCTGCAACCAGGCGGCGTACACCCCCGGCGGCACCGGGGTGCCACCGGCCAGCCAGGAGCCGTCGAGCTTACGGACGAACGGGCCGGCCGCCGGCAGGTCCGGCTGGGCGAACACGGACACCGGGGTGTCGTTCTCGCAGAGCACCCCGTCGAGGTAGTAGCGGCCGGCCGACAGCTTCAGGTCGGCCCCGCCGGTCAACCCGAACGCCCCGCCGACCAGCGGCGCACCGGCCGCGCCGACCACGTCGGTCAGCGCGGTGGCCCGCAGGTGCGCCTGGATGTCCTGCTGTTCGTTCCAGTCCGCGTCCAGGTCGACCCGGCCCTGCTGCTTGCGGACGCTCGTCGCGTGCCGCCGTTGGTCGAACGTGACGCGGCTGATGTCGCCCTTCATGGTGTGGTACCTCCGGTCGGCAGGACGGGCAGGGCAGCGGCCACCCGCCCCAGCGGCAGGTACTCCGCCAGCGCGAGGGTGAGGTTGTGCAGGCGTTGCGGGGTCAGGGCACGCCGGAACGCCCCCAGCTCCGCCCCGGACTCCGCCCCCGTACGCAACTCGGTGGCGGCGGTGTCGGCGAGCCGGCCGTAGGTGGCGTCGCCGTAGCGGGTGCTCGCCCAGGCCGGCCCGACCCGGGTGGCCACGTCCGGGTCGTCGGGTTGAGCCTGCTGGGCCAGGTCCGGTTGGCAGCGGTAGCGGCGCGGGGTGACCGAGCCGGGCCGCAGGTAGCTGAAGCGGACGTACCCCTGTTGCCGGCGGGCCACCGTCACCTGCTGGTCGAACAGGCAGTCGGTGGCGGTCAGCACCCGCGCCGTGGTGGTGCCCAGCACCGTCACCCCGGCCAGTTCCGCCGCCGCGTCCCCGGCGGCCACCGGGCCGTGCACCAGCGTGTCCGTCATGGTCAACGGGCCGTCGGTGGTGGTCAGCGCACCCGTCACGCAGCGGTGCACCACCACCCGGGTCCGGTCGTTGCCGGCGGTGACGGTGAGCCCGGTCGCCGCCGGGCCGACGGTGCAGTGCCGCAACTCCACCAGGCCCAGGCCCGGTCCGCCGTCACCGGGCGCGGCGACGGTCACCGCCCCGGCGACCAGCAGCCCGTCGGCGACCAGCTCACCCGGGCGGTCCCCGACACCGACGCCGGTGACGGCCAGCGTGCCCAGCAGGCAGGGACGCACCCCGACCGGGTCGAGGTCGGTCTGCCGCCGGGGCCGGTCCGGCGGCCGGGGCCACTGCGCGGCCAGCACACTCAACCGGCTGCCCTGCCCCACCCGCACCGACAGGTTCTCCCGGTAACGGTGGCTGTCCAGCACCACGATCCGGCCGGTGCTGCCCGGGTGCGTGGCCTGGAAGTCGTGCCAGGCGGTCACCGCCTCACCCAGCGAGGCGACGACCTCCCCGGCCCGTGGCGGTTCGGTCACGCTCACCGCGAGTTGCCAGTCCACCGGCCCGTCCGCCGCCCCCAGGTCACCCCGGCGGGGGTACGGCCCGGCGCCGACGTCGGCGCTGAACGCGTACCACCAGGAGACCGCGAGGCGGTGCACGGGCCGACCGGCGGCGACGGTGATCCGGCCGCGCACCGGGTCGACCCGCACCACACTGCCGGTCGGCAGCTCCCAGCCGGCCAGGTCGCAGATCCGTAGCAGGTCCAGCGGGACCGGCCGCAGCTCGTCGGCCGGGGTGGGCTGGATCCACACCACGAACGACGGGTCGTCGTCGCGGAACCAGCGCCGCTGCTCGGGTGGGGGCGGGGTGCCGCCGGCGAGCGCCGCCAACTCGTCGCGCAACGGCCGGCGGCGCAGCGGACCGGGCACGTTCGCCTCGTCGGCCCGGTGGTCGATGTCCGGCTCGGTCACCGTCGGCCCGGTCAGCTGCCGGCCCACCCCCACCGGGTCGATCCACCACCGGCCGTCCGCCGGCACCACGGCCGGTGCGGCGGTGGCCCGGTCCAGCCGGTACGACGGCAGCGGCCACACGTACAGGCCGATGTGCCCGATGTTGGGGCGGCCCTGACCGGCGTCCATCGCCCGTACGTCCACCGTCCGGCAGACCGTCTCGAAGGGCCCACCGACCAGCTCCAACGGCGCGGCGGCCCGGATCGACGCGGTGGCCGGCGCGTCGCGGACGTGGTTGACGTGCTGGGTCGCCACCAGCCGTTCGAAGAACTCGACGACGGCGGCGCTCCAGCCGGTGTTGGCCCGGGTCAGCTCCTCCAACGCGGCGGCGGTGCCCTTGCGTCGGCGGAACCGGATGGTGTCGGCGACCCGGGCCCGGTCGGACAGGCCGGTGCCGTCGGCCAGCGGATGCAACTGACCCGCCCCCACCAGCTCACCCAGGTAGGGCACCACCCACTCGGCGCAGGTCTCCACGAACCAGTCGTCGGTGAGTTGGTCCACGTCGGCACCCAACGCGACGGCCTGCTCGGCCATCACCTCCACCAGCGCGTGCAGCACCCCGCCGGCCGCCTCGTCCTGGCTGCGCAGCGCGGCCGGCAGCAGGCCCCAGATCTCCTCGGCCCTCACGATGCCTCCAGCAGGGTGACGTCACCGGCGTCGACGGTGAGCAGATCGGCGGGCAGCAGCACGTCACCGACCCGACGGGCCGGCGCGGCGGTGATCACGTCGAGGCGGGCCGGTGGCTGCCCGGCGTCGTACAGCAGCTCCAGCACCACCGCCGTGACGCCGGGCACCCGGTGCAGCAGCGCCTGCACCTCGCTGGCGCGTACCGGCTGGGCGTAGTCGCGGGCGTCGAAGCTCAACCCGGCGACCAGCGACGCGCGGGCGGCGGTCGAGACCGCCGCGAACCGGTGCCCGGCGGCCAGCAACAGCCGGGCGGTCACCGCCACCCGACGCCGGTGGTGGCCGAGGATCCGCACCGGCACGGTCGCCTGGCGGGCGGCGTCCAGGGCCCGCAGCAGGTCGGCGCGCACCGCCGCGTCCGGCGGGATCTCCGCCCCGTCCGGGCCGGCGACGGTGAGCAGGACCAGCTGCCGGGCGTCGTCCCAGACCAGGTCCGCGCGGGCCTTGCCGATCCCGGCGAAGGCGCGGGCGAAGTCGGCGTGGTCGTCCAGCGAGACGACCCGGCCCAGGGTGCGTACCGCCAGCGGCGCGTTGCGACGGGCCCGGTCCACCCCCTCCGGGTCGTCGGCCCCCGCGGCGGGCACCGGGTTGCCGACCTCCATCAGGCCCAGCGGCCGGGACAGCGGGATCGTCAACCGGCCGGGTGCCAGATCGGCCAGCCGCCCGACGCCGCTGCGGTAGGTGGCCACCACGTTGTCCTGCCCGGTGGGCAGCCGGGCCCCGGTCAGGCCGTCGCCGAAGGTGACCGTGACGGTGCCGTCGTCGGCCCGGCGCACGGTGTAGACCCGGGCGGAGGGGGCCTGCCCGAGCAGCGCCGGAACCTCCTGCCAGCGCACCCCGTCCACCCAGACCGCCAGGGTGGTGCGGGAGCCGCTCGCGGTCGCGGCGGGCACATAGGTCAGCGGCACGTGCCGCAGGCTGAACCGCTGGAACGCCCGCCGTGCGTCGCCGCCCCCGAGCACCTCCGCCCGGCTCTCCCCGTGGGTCGCCGCCGTCACGTTGCCCAGCACCCGGACGCTGTCGCGCCGGTAACGCCGCGTCACGTTGGCCGTCAGGTCCACCGTGGTCTCGTTCCGCACCCGCAGCACGGTCACCACCTCGCCGACCGGCCCGCCGTCCGGGTCGACACCGGTGAGCACCAGCGGGCGGCCCGGCTCCAGCCCCGGCGTCGGCCGGGCCAGCTCCAGGGTCGCCGTCGCCGTCAGCGGGGCGGTCAGCGGTGCGGCGGCCGGCGGCAGCAACCGACTGTCGCCGAGCACGGTGGTGGTGCGCCGGGAGAACATGTTCGAGTCGCCGCCGGCCACGGTGACCCGGGTGGTGCGGGCGGCGATGCCGAAGTCGGCCACCGGCACCTCCGCCACCGCGTCGACCCGGCGCAGCTGCGGCACCCCGGCGGTCTCCAGGACCAGCCACGACCCGGCCACGATCGACGGGTACGACTGGTCCAGGTGCAGCGTCCGCTCCTGGCTGCCCAGCGGGGCGTCCACCCAGCTGTCCTTGCGGGTGGCGTACGCGCCCGGCAGCACCTGGTTGGTGCCCGGGTTCAACTCACCGACCCGCAGCGCCACCGGCAGCGCCGACCACGGCTGCGCCTGGTGCCCGAAGAGCGCGGCCCGCTGCGCCAGCAGGTGCACCTGCACGTCCCGTCCCGGCTGACGCAGGTCCGTGCCGAGCGGCTGGGCGGTCACCGCCGCGTCCAACCCGACCACCGTGTACGCCGGCACCACCGCACCGCCGTCCAGCGCGGTGGCCGCCGCCGGCAGCACCGCGGTGGCCGCGCGCACCCGACGGACGTCGAACCAGTCGGGGCCGAGCACCAGCAGCGCACCCCCCGGGGTAAGCACGGTGTCGGTGCCGGCCAGGTACAGGGTGGCGTCGCCCGGGCGGGGCGCGCGGGGCGCGGTGACCCGCAACCCCACCGCGTTGAGTTCCGGCCGGGCCAGCAGCGGCGTCACCGTCTCGAAGACCTGCGGCAGCTCGCCGGGGCCGGGCACGCTCTGCGCCTGACTGCCCGCCGGGATCGGCACCCCGTCCGGGGCACCGGGGGTGGCGGTGACGGTGAACGACAGCCACGTCGTCGCGGCCACGCCGGGGCGCAGCTCGTAGCCGATCGCGCGGGCCAGCATCAGCACCGAACCGCGTTCGGTGGCGGTGCCGAGGAAACCCTCGTTGGCGATCCGCTCCTGGTAGAAGGCGAGCACGTCCAGGGTCGTCGCCCAGGCGTGCAGCAGCGCCACCGCCGGGTCGTCGACCTCCCGGGTGGTCAGCCCGGCCAGCTCCGGCCGCCCACCGAGCCGGGCCACCAGGTCGGCGGCGAAGTCGGCCTGCCGGCCCAGCCGGTAGGCGATGCCACTGCGGCCGGGCGGGTTGGGCCCCCGGCCCACTCGTGAGGTCACAGTCCACCCACCAGGTCGAGGTGCAGGATGCCGTGCTCCGGCACGCTGGGATCGTTGTCGAGGCGGATCACCTCGGTGTCGCCGGCCCGCAGCACCCGGGCGGCCAGTTCGCCGCCGGCCACCACGCCCACCGGGTGCAGCTCGGTCACCCGGACGTCGGTGACCCCGGGGACACCGACCGCGGCGGCCAGCAGTTGGCTGACGTAGAGCGGGGTGCCGAAGCTGAACCGGTCGGGGTGGAAGAAGCCCCGCACCCCACCGGGCAGGTCGCGGGCGGAGAAGAGGTCCAGCAGGGCCCGGCGTACGTCGGACCGGAACGCGCCCGGGGTGACGCACACCCACAGCCGTAGCTCCACCGGCAGGTCGACCGGGTCGCGCAGTTGCAGGTCGTACCCGGCGACGCGGAACCGGTCGAGCCGCCCGGCCAGCCGTCGGGCCAGCGCCGGCTCGTCGGTGAGCCGCTGCCCGCCGGCCAGGTCGAGGGTGAGGAAGACCGTCCACCACGACCCCGTCCAGCGGACCCGGGCGGTGGCGTTGGCCACCTCGGGTAGCCGCAGGGCCGCCGCCACCCAGTCGGCGGTGGTGACCGCCCGTTCCTGGGTGGCGAAGGCGACCGGGGCGTGCTGCCGGGCGTGCTCGATGTCCTCCGGATCGGTGCCACCGACGGCGGGCAGCGGGTTGGTCGCGGCGAGCAGCCCGACCCGGTCGGTGACCAGGGTGGTCAGCGCGTCGTGGCCGAGGTTGCCGGCCGCCCCGCCGCCGCGCCACCAGGTGACCTGGAAGACCGTGCCGGCCGGTGGTCGCCGCCCCGACACGTCGTCGCCGAACCGCAGGCTCACCCGGCCGTCGCGTTCGCGTTCCGGGACGAAACCCTGGTCGAAGCGGTCGGCGTTGAGCAGGTCCCGGCGGGGCCGCCAACTGCCCTCGATGGTTTCCAACCGGATCAGCGGCACCGCGGCACGCGGGTCCTGGTCGAGGGCCTGACTGGCCGGGGTGTCGGTCGGGAACGGCACCGCCGAGGCGACCGGCTCGCCGGTCAGCACCGGCCGCCACCGGTGTTCGGCGGCGGCCGGGAGCTGCCCGGACACCGCGCTGGCGTGCTGGACGGCGACCAGGTTGGCCCGGGCCACCGCACAGGTCACCAGCTGGCCGGTGCCCGTGCCGGCGACGGAGGCGGTGACGGTCAGCGGGAAGGCCAACCGGTCGGCGGCGCTCCACTCGACCTCCAGCACGGCCACCCCGGTGACCGGGTCGGTGGTGGGGTTCGCCGACACCAGCCGGACCACCTGCCGGTGGGTGGGGTCGGCGTCGGCGCGTCTGCCGGTCTGCGGGGAGAGCACCTCCTCCAGCAGCAGCAGGTCACCGGCGGCCAGGCCGGTGGCCGGCAGGTCGACCAGGGTGGCCCGGGTCGCACCGACGGGCAGCCCGCAGTCCCGGCCGCCCCACACGTACAGGGCGATCTCGTTGCGGGCGGCCCGGGGGACGAGCGGGGTCAGCGTCTCGAAGCCGGTCGCGCCGTCGGCCAGTAGCGCCGCCGCGTCGGTGGGCCGTACCGCCGGGGTGGCCCGGTCGGCGGCCAGCACCGGGGTCCCGGCGGGCACACCCCGGCTCTCCACGTCCGACCCGGCGGCCACCCGCACACTGAGCCAGGCGCGGGCCGCGCAACCGTCGTGCACCGCGTAGTCCAGCAGCCGGGCGTGCCGGCGCACGGAGATTCGGCTGCGGGCGGTGCCCAGGTACGCCTCGGTGCCGGCGGCGTCCTGCCGGTAGGACAACCGGTCGGCGACGTGCGCCAGCGCCTCCACCACCGTGATCAGCGGGTCGGCCGGGTGCCGTTCGGCCCCACCGGGCAGGGCGGCGAGCCGGTCGAGCATCAGCCGCCGGAACCCGGCGTAGTCCTTGGCCAGGTAGTCGGCCGGCGCGGTGGTCGGCGGCGGCGTCACGGTGGGGGCGGCCGGTGCCGGGTCCAGGTCGCTGGGACAGTTGGCCTTGAAGGAGAAGGTCTGCACCGACAGCACCGGGTCGAACCCGGGCGGCACCCGGTCGTCCACCGCCGAGCGCACCAACCGCAGGGTGTACGGGGAGAAGTCACCGGCCCGGTCCACCCGGACGGTCAACTCCGCGCCGTTGGCGGCGACGCTGAGCACCCGCACACCGGTGATCCGGACCCCGCCGTCGACCAGTACGTTCCCCACCGCCAGCGCGGCCCCGGCGGGCACCCCGCCGGTCTGGCCGGGCAACGGGTGCAGGAAACCGACGTGCAGCAGCCGCTGGTCGGTGGCGTCCACCTCGACCCAGTCGATGCCGTTGAAGGCGCTGCCCGGCCGGCCCACCTCGGCCCGCCGCTCGTCGTCGTCGCAGCGCACGCTCATCCCGCACCCCTTTCCACCGACACCTGCGCCGGCCGGCCGGTGGCCCGCAGCCGGTACCCGACGTGCACCCGCACCGCCGCCTCGGCCAGGTCGACCCGGACGTCGTCGACCTCGATCAGCTCACCGAGCCAGCGCTGCAACGCGCTGCGGGCCTGCAACTCGGCGGTGCCCACCACCGCGTCGTCGACCGGGGCGAACAGCAACTGGCCGAGACCCGCACCGAAGTCCGGCCGGTTGACCCGTTCGCCGGGGGCGGTGAACAGCACCGCCTCCACCAGGTCGGCGACGTGCCGCTCCGGGCCGGCCAGGCCGGAGCGGCCCCGGTTGTCCGGTCGCCACGGAAACGCCGGGTAGGTCATGACGCCACCGCCCGGACCTGGACGCCGGCCACCGTCGGCGGCCCCTGCGGAATGCCCTCCGCGCTGACCCCGAGCCCGGCGCTGGTGGCGAGCACCGGCGGCTGCCCGTTGACCAGCACCCGGGCCGCCGGGGTGGTCCACCGGAGCTGGACGCAGGGCTGCGGTTTGGTGCCCGCGCCCACCGGCACCTGGAACGGGCACCCGGTGACCGGGTACGCGTCGGTGGCGGTGACCACCGGCAGGCCGCCGACCAGCACCCGCGCGTTGCCGGTCTGCGGGGTGACCGGGCCGGTGTGCGGGCAGGTGAGCACGGCACCGACGTGCAGCAGCGGGCCGGGCATCAGGTCACCGTCAACGCGGTCTGGTTGACCGCGACGGTCGGCCCGACCAGGGTGATCGAGGCACCCTTGCCGTTGGAGATGATGATCCCGGTGTCGTTGATCGAGATCATCGCCCCGGTCAGCGTCTTGAGCAGGATGCCGCCGGTCGGGCCGGGAGCGTCGGAGATCATCAGGGTGGCCTGGCCGGGGGTCTGCAACACGATCGGCGGGGTGGGCGGCGGGGCCGACGACACCAGCGCCGGGATCTCCGCCTTGGAGCCGTACCAGCAGCCCGTCCAGATCGGATGGTCGGCGTCGCCCTGCTCGAACTCCACCCACACCCCGGTGCCCGGCAACGGCACGGCGAACATGCCGGCCTGGATGCCGGCCAGCGGGAAACAGGGCATCGCCCAGCTCGACGGGGGGAGCGTGACGTCCGGAACGGTCACCTGGATGCGGCCCTGCTGCAACGGATCGAGGTGGTTGACCACCGTGCCGCGATACTTGCCGTAGTACCTCGTCGTCATGGCTGTGCCCTTCCCGAGGTGGAGACCTGGGCGTTGCGGCCCAGGGTGAACCGCTGCTTGACCTCGCCCGCCTTGACCGTGGTGGTCACGCTGCGCACCACGTACTCACCGTCGTAGGCGCGACCCGCCCCGCGCACCCCGACCAGCCGCCGGCAGCGCAGCAGCCGGCCGTAGCGCAGCACGTCCAACGAGCCGGACCCGGTGATCACGTTCGCCGACTGGGCGGCCCGGGCCAGGCCCCGGGCGAGGGTCTGGACGACGTCCATCCGGGCGGTGGCGTCGTCGGTGCCGCCCGGGTTCGACCGCCCGATGTTCATCCGCCGGTACGACAACGGAATCGGGATCTTGCGGCCCAGCGGCGGGTTGAGCGGGCTGACGTCCGGCACCGGCAGCGGAATCGGCACCCGTACCTGCTCCGGGAACGCGGTGAGCAGGTAGACGGTCTTCTGCACCCCGTCGAAGGAGAACGACAACGACTCCACGTTGGCGCCCGCGTCGGCGTTGACCGTCAACGCCGGCTGCGGCTGACCGGCCCGCACCTCCGGCCCCCAGTAGGCGGTGTTCATCCCCGGGGTCGGCCCCGGCTCCACATAGAACGTGTAGCCCACCTCGTCGGCGAGCTGCGACACGTACGCGAAGGTGGTGCCGCGTACCGCCGGGATCCGCTGCACCGGGTTCGGCGCGAACACCAGCACGCTGGGCACCACCATCGGCACCACCCCGTACGCGGCGAACGGGGCGAGCAGGGTCAGCACCCGGGCCTCCGCCGGCATCGGCATCGGCAGGTCCGACAGGTCGATCAGGTCCATCATCTGGCTCACGTCCACCCCGGTGAGGGTGAGCGTCGACGCGCCCGCGTCGTTGCTGCGGGCCACGTCGTGCCGGGTCACCACCCCGTCGGAGAGCACCTGCGGCCGGCCGTCGACGTGCAGCACCAGCAGCAGCCGGGTCGGCGGGTCGAGGCTGCCGTCGGCGAGCATCCGCTCCACCAGCGACCCCCGGCCCAGCGCCAGGCGCAGCTGAAAGCCCGAGCGCTGCCCGGCGTTCTGGGTGACCTGCGCCTCCTGCACCGCCGCCACCAGCTCCATCGGGGCCGGCCGGAAGGTCAACGGCCCGGTCAGCACCTGCAACCGCACCCCGCTAGGCATCGAGGCCCCCCGGGAACCCCTCGGGCAGGGCGACCCGGACCACCTGGCCCGGCTGCTCCAGCTCCGCCGGGTCGAAGACGCCGTTGGCGTCGCAGAGCTGCCAGAACGCGGTGGGGTCGCCGACGGTCCGACCGGCCAGCAGGTCCACCCGGTCCCCGTCGGCGACCGGTTCCCAGCCGGCGGTGGCGAGCCGGTCCGCGGGCGGCACGAACCGGCGACGCAGGTGCACGACCTCCCGACCGGTGTCCGGGTCGACGGTGACGGTGGTGCCCACGGTGGCGTACCGGCTGTCGGGGGGGACCGCCCCGGGTGCCGGCGTGTCGACGCCACCCGCGCCGGTCGCGGCGAAGAGGGTCTGCGCGACCCGGCTCTGCGCGGCCACCAGGGCCGGATCGGTGTCCGTCGGGTCGCTCATGGCAGCCGGTCGATGCCGAGGTCGGCCAGCCGCCCGCCGCGCGCCCGGCCGGCGAGCTGTTCGAGCTGCTGGTGGGCGGCCATGGCCAGGCCACCGGCCCGGCCGTCGGTGCCCACGTCGTTGACGGTCAACACCCGCAGACCCAGTCGGATCTTGGCGCGGATCGGATTCAGCATCGGGTCGAACGCCTCCTCGGTGATGGTCAGCTCGGTGATCCGTACCGGCCAGAGCCGGCGTCGTCCGAAGGCCAGCAGCACCAGCGGCGCCGGCGGCGGCACCACCTCCAGGGTGCCGGCGGCCAACAGCGCCGCGGCGTCCTGCACCGCGGCCAGGCTGGGATAGGCCAGCGACTCCAGGGCGGCCAGCTGGGCGGTCAACCCCAGCTCCACCGCCTCGGGGTCGGTGAGCTGGTCGGCGGCGTCGAGGTCGGCCTCCAGGGTGAGCGTCTGCACCGGCGGGCCGGTGATCCGCAACGCCTCGCCCCGCGCCCCGCCCTCGGCCCCGGCCGTCTTGAGCTGGAAGCCCCGGGTCAACGAGTCCGGGTTGTACTGCAGGGTGATCACCCGCCGGCTGCGCCCGCTATCCGGGTCGAGCACGACCAGGCCGGCGCGCAGCAACCGGGGGCTGAGGGGACTGGTCACGGGGTGCCTCCAGAGGTGGGACGCCGCCAGCGGATCCGCTCCGCCACGGCCCGGGTGATCCGGCCCTGCATCAGCAGCGGGTCCAACCCGCTGAAGTCGACGGTGCAGTCGGTCAGGTCGGTGATCCGGATCTGCCCGGTCGACAGGCCGAGCCCGTCGAAGAGCAGGTTCACCCGGGCCACCGTGGCGCTCTGCAACGACACCGGCCGCAGCCGACCCGGCAGGCCGCCCCCACCGGCGGCCCGGCGTACCCCACCGCCGACGGCGAGGTGCACCAGCGCGTCGGGGGCCAGCACGATCTCGTTGCTACCGCCCAGCGGCAGGGTGATCTCCCGGGGGTTGTTGATCGACAGGTCCACGTCGACGTTGCCGATCGCCAACCTGCCGGGCGGACCGGTCGACGGTTCGTCGCTCTGCACGTCGGCGATGGTGTGCAGCAGGTCGTCACGGGAGGCGGCGGTCGGCCGCAGCAGCCGGTTGAGGCGTACCAGGTGCTCGGTGCGGGCCTGGCTGACCTCGCCGGTGTCGAGTTGCCACCGTAGGAGGTCGATGTCGTTGTCCGGCGGGGGAGCGCCCTCCGCCCCGAAGCTGGGCAGGTGCACCCGGTAGACCAGGTCGTCGCCCTCGACGATGAACCGGCCCGGGGTCCACCACGGCAGCGCGCCGGTGAGCCGGCGGTAGTCGACCGCCCCGTCACGCAACGCCAGCCGCACCTCCCAGCTGCGCTCACCCCACAGGAACCCGTCGTGGGTGACGTCGAAGTCGATGTGCCCGTTGAGGCTGTCCAGCACCTCACCGATGCGGTAGGCGTCCAACACCCGCACCAGGGCGTCCCATTTCCCGGCCAGGGCGGCCCGGCGCTGCGCGCTGGTGGTCCGGGCGGGCGGGGCCGGGATCGGGGAGCCGCCGCCGAGCATGGTGGCCAGGTCCAGCACGAACCGGGCGTTGCGGATGTCCAACGACGGCAGCTCGCCCGACCCGCTGGTCAGGTCGTGGGTGAGGTCGCCGAGCAGCCCCTGCTCGACGAAGATGTACAACCCGAGCCCGCTGTCGGTGAAACTCAGCCCGGTCACCTCACCACCGCGTACGGCGATCCGCCGGCCGGGGGCCGCCGTGCCGTCCGGCCCGGCCGGGTCCTGCTCGTAGCCGATCGAGGTGAACCGTAGCCCGTACTCGGGGCGGCCGGTCGGTGCGCCGAGGAACAGCAGTTGCCGGCGCGGGTCGGCGGTGACCTGGGCGCTGATCGCGGTCAGCGTGGGCTGCGCCAGGTTGAGCCGCAGCCCACCGTGGTCGAGGAAGTCGACGCTGAGCCCACCGGCGGTGAAGTCGGCCGTGCCGCCGGACAGGAACGTGCCGATGTCGAAGCCGACCCGGGCCGCCTCGATGGCCCCGATCCGCAGGCCGCCGAGGATCCGCATCCCTTCCGCAGTGCGGGTCGCCTCCACCAGGAAGCCGTCCTGCCCGGCCGCCGGCACCAGCCGCAGCTCCCCGAGCACCGCCTCGATGTCCGAGCTGAGCCGGATGGTGACGCCGTCGTGCAGATCCACCAGCAGCCCGCTGGCCCGGGTCTGCTGCACCACCAGCTCCCGCAGCAGCAACCGGCGGAACCGGCCGCCCGGCGTGCCCGCCGGCCACAGGTCGACCCGGGCCCGCGCGCTGATGCCGAGCAGGGTGATCGCCCCCGCGCCCGACGGGATCCGCAGGCCGAGCGCCGCACCCTGCCAGTTCAGCGCGTCCACCGAGATGGTGGCCAGGCTCAGCCCCGGCTGCCCGTCCGGGCCGATCTCGATGTGGTCCGGGCCGACGCTGACCACGCCGGTGTCCAGCCCCTGGATGCTGACGTGCTGGTCGTGTTCGCCCGGCCGGGGACCGACGCCGAGCTGAGCCTCACCGCCGACCACCCGGGCCTGGATCCGGCCGCCCCGACCGAAGGCGAGGGTGAGCTGGGCGGCCCACAACGCGCCGTCGACGTGCAGCGCGGCGTCGATCCGGCCGGCGATCTCCACCCGGGTCGCCCCGGTGGTGAGCCGTCCGGCGGTCACCCCCGCCGCCGCCGACCAGCGCAGGCCGCGCAGGTCCACGTCGAGGATCTCCAGCGGCGGCCGGTCCGGCTCCCCGGCCGGGAGCGGTTCGGGTCGGCCGAGGCCGACGTCGAGCACCCCGTCGCGGTAGCGCAGGTCCCGCCCGGTGATCCGGGCGATGTGCAGCCGCTCCAGGTGCAGCGCGGCGGTGGCCGGGACGACCCGACCGGCGGCGTCGCGCTGCTCCGGCGTGCTGTCCCAGCGACCGCTGGCGGTCAGCCCGTCCAGCACGGTCGCCCCCCGGGAGACGATGCGCCCGTCGCCGGCCCGCCAGTCGATCGCGCCCAGCTCGATGCGGGCCGGGCCGACGTCCTCGAAGCGCAGCCCGCCGGCCCGCTCGGTGACCAGCCGGCCGCCGAGCCCCGCCCGGCGTACGGTGACCGCGCCGTCCGGGGTCCGCAGGGTCGTGTCGGTGAGGGTGAGCCCGTCGAGCTGGATGCGTTGGCTGTCGGTGGGGTCGCTGAGGATCCGGCCGGTCACCGGGTCGACCTGGTGCGGCCCGGCCCGGATCAGGTCCACGGTCACCGTGGCGGCGTTCGGGCGGGTCGCCCGGCCACCCACGGTGCCGGTGATCGTGGTCGGGCCGCCATGCACCGCGCGGGACACCACGGCGAACCGGAGCCGGTCGAGCTGACCGACGGTCAACCGCCCGGAGTAGGTCAGCTCCTCGCCGGTGAGGTCCACGTCGAGGTCCCGCAGCCGCACCCCGATCAGCGCGCCGGAGACCACCTCGACGCTCATCCCCGGCGCCGGGTCGGTGACGTCCATGCCGATCCGGTCGGCGTCGATCCGGTCGATGACCAGGTTGCGGACCAGCGCGCCACGGACCTGCCGGCCGGTGGCGGTTACGCCGGTGCGGACCCGCACGTCGAGGCTCATCCGACCGATCCGGGTGCTGCCCCGGGAGTAGACGCTGCGACCGGGGGAGTCCAACGCCAACCCGGTCAGCTCGGTCTGCTCCACCACCAGGTCGGGCAGGCGCAGGTCGTCGCCGTCGGGCAGCACCCGGCCGTGGATCGCCTCGCCGGGTGTGCCGTCGGCGCGGGCCGGTGCGGTGAACGCGATCCGCTGCGCCTGCACGCCCGGCCCGGAGACCCCGGTCACCGCCAGTTCACCCACCCCGAACCCGACGGCGGTCCGGCCGACCGGCAACCCCGCGGCGGCGGCCGGGCCGGCCAGCTCGGCGGGGAGCGCACCACCGCCGACGGTGTCGAGGTCGGCGCGTACCCGCAGCCGGGACGCCGCCAACCGCTCCACGCTGGTGGCCCCGGCCCGGACGTCGGTGGCGGTCAGCTCGGCCAGCCGCACCTGCACCCCGAGGGTGGCCGGGTCCAGGGTGACGTCGAGCCCGCCGACGGTCAGCCCGCCGGCGGTGATGCCGAAGTACCGGCGGGCCCGTTCCCGCAGCAGCTGAAGCTCCTGCTCCTGGGCCCGGGTGCGGTGTCGCGGCAGGGGGCGGCCGGCCGGGTCGACCGGTTCGGCGGCCAGCGACTCCAACTCCCGCAACCGGTCCAGGTCGGTCAGCCAGCGGGTCAGCTCCGCCCGCCGGTCCGCCCAGCGTGGCTCGGCGGGCAGCGCGGCGAGTTGGGCGGCGACGTCGGCCCGGGTGGGCAGGTCCCCGGCGGTGATCCGCAGCGCCGGTGCGCCGGCCGGGCCGGGCAGCAGCCGTACCCCGGCGAGGGTGGCCGACCCGGTGCTGCCCCGGGCCGTCGTCGCCGCGTCGACCGGGACCCGGTCGCGGCGGAACCTGGTGATCAGCTCGTCGTCGGGCAGGTACTCGCCGATGCGCGACGGCAGGGACGCCTCGGCGTGGATCGGGTCGACCTCCACCCCGGCGGCCTCGACCCGGCCGGTCAGCCCGGTGACCCGGATGCCGCCGATGTCGATCGCGCCGCCGACGGACTGGCGCAACTGGTCGGAGAGTTCCACCAGCCGGCGGCGTTCGGCCTCGGACAGCGACTCGGCGTGCCAGCGGTGCCGGGCCTCCAACCGGTCCAGTTCCCGCTCGGCCGGCTCCAGCGTGGTGAGCTGGCTGTCGACGGCGCGCAGCCGCTCCTCCAGGTTGGCACGTTGCGCCCCGGTGGCGGTCTCGCGGCGCAGCCGCAGCGACTCCTGCTCGGCACGCAACCGGGCCGGCAGGCTGGTGGCCACCCCGATCAGCGTGCGACCCACCTCGATCCGGCCGACCTGTTGCAGGCCGGCGAAGGAGAGCCCCTCGGCGGTGGCGCTGGAGAAGCTGACCCGCAGCGAGTGCATCATCTCCACCGCGTCGGTGACCCGTTCGCCGACCCCACGGGGCGGGCGGAACACCCCGTCGGTGAGCAGCCCGATCGTCGCGTTGGCCAGCGGGGTGAAGATCTCCCCGGCGGTCAGCGAGGTGAACTGCTGGGCCAGGAACGGCGCTCCGGCCGTGTACGGGGCCAGCAACGCGTCGCTGATCTTGGACAGGAACGGCAGCCCACCGTAGAACGAGATGACGTTGTGCAGCAGGTGGATCAGCGGGTCAATGACGGGGATGCCGACCCAGCCGTGCCGGCCCGGCTCGGTCACGTTCTCCTGCCCGGTCGCCCCGGCCCGGAACGCCAGCGTGGACAGCCCGAACCGGGTCAGGCCGAGCATCCCGCCGGGCAGCCCGTCGCTGGCGTACACCACGTCGGAGACGCTCAACGCGCCCATCCCGGCCTGCGCGCCGACCGGCCGCTCGTAGCCCCGGTCGGAGAACGAGGCGACGATGTCCAGGTCGGTCAGGGTGACCCGGCCGGTCCGCAGCGAACTGCCGGTGAAGGTGCGGTTGACCCCGTCGAGTTCCAACCGGGGCAGCCGGACCCGCAGCACCCCCTGCCGGGCGTCCACCGACAGCGACAGCCGGTTGGTGCGTTCCCGGTCGGTGTCGCGCAGCCGGGCACCACCCAGGTCGCCGCTGATCCACTGGGCGTCGTGCAGGTCGAACTCGTCGACGGTGACCTCGTCGGTGAACAGGCTCAACCCGGTGCGGCTGAGAAACAGCAGCTTCAGCCCCACCGCGACCAGCCGGGCCAGGTCACCCACCACGGTCGGCAGGCCGTCGGTGCGCAACGACTCCGGGTCGAACGAGGGCCGGCGGGTCGCGTGGTAGAGCCGCAGCTCCGCCACCAGGGTCGCCAGGTCGGGCAGCAGGTCCGCGCGCACCTCCCGGGAGCGCAGGAACACCCACCGCCGGTCGTCCAGCGCGTACGCCTGGATGATCAACGACCGCAGCTCGGTGACCCGCCCGGCCCGCCAGAGCCGGTCGTCGCGCAACCGGTCGCGCAGCTGGTCGCGGGCCTCCACACGGCGCGGACCGGAGATCGCGGTGACGGCGAGGGAGGCGCGCATCTGCGGGGTCATCCCGGACTGCATCCGGGCCCACCGGTCCGGATCGTCGGCGGCCAGCCGGGTCTGGTCGGCCACCGGCAGGCTGCGCACCAGCTGGAAGGCCAGCCACGCCTCCCGGGGGTTCACCGCCCAGTCGGTCAGCCCGATCGCCAGCAGGCCACGGACCTGCCGTTCCAGATGCGCCGGGTCGCGCAGGGCCAGCAGGTCGAGCAACTCGGCCCGCCACATCTCGTGGGTCAGGTACGCATCCGGTAGGGCGGCGAGGATGCGGTCCAGGTCGCGCAGCGCGTCTAGCCGGTGCACGGCGGCCCGCAACGCCTCCCGGCCCCGGGCATCCGGCCCGGCGGTCGCCCCGGTCGGCCGGTCGTAGCCGATCAACCGGCGGACCAGCTCGACGGCCTTCACCCCGTCCAGGCCGTCCTGCACGATCCGGTGGATGTCGGCGACGAGCCGCTCGGCGTCGACCTGCCCGCCGCTGCGCCGGCGGCGGTCCCACGGCTCGGCGAGGGCGCCCACGCCGGTGTAGCCGCCACCGAGCACATCCTCGGCCGGGATGTTCTCCTCCAACCGGTCGAACCAGCTGCCCTGGTCCAGCCGCCGCCACCGGTCCTGCGCGGCCAGCGGGAGACTACGCAGCAGCAGGTACGCGAAGCGGGCCTCATGGTCGCGGATCGCCCAGTCGAACACCCCGTACGACAGCAGTCCCTCCACCCGGGACAGGTTGCGGTGCTCCGGGCGGGCGGCGAGCACGACCAGCAGCCGGGGGCCGAGCGGCGCGTCGACCCGCTTCTCCTCCCACGGCAACTGGTCGAGCAGGGTGTCGAGGTGGCCGCCGTCGTCGAGCTGGCGGACCGCGTACCGCAGCCTCGGACCCGGCTCGGGCGGCCCGGCGGCGGCCGACGCGGCGGTGGCCGGGGCACCGGCGGTGGGTGCGGCGGGGGCCAGGTCGGCGAGCTGGCGCAGCGCCTCGTCGGCCCGACGGTCGCCGATCGACCGTTGCACCCGCCGCAGCAGGGCGGCCAGATCGGTGTCCCGGTCGAGGCGGGCGTCGTCGGCCGACGCCCCACCCAGGATGGTGACCTGCTCGCGCAGGGCGTCGGCGTCGTTGCCCGACGGGGGCCGCTCGGCCAGCAACGCCCGGAACTGCGCCTTGCGGTCACCGCCCAGCAGCTCCCGCAACACACTGGTCCGCAGGGCCCGCAGCACGTTCAGCGCGGTGCGCCGCTGCACCGGGTCGAGCCCCTCGGCGCTCAACCCGTGCACGTTGTCGGCTTCCAGCACCCGCAGCAGGTAGGGGGTCTGCCCGCCGAGGGCGGCCAGCGCGGCACGCGGGTACGCCCGGTGGTGGTCGTCGTCGAGGTTGCCGGCCAGGTCGGTGCGCCGGGGCGCGGGCAGGCTGTGCACCAGGCTGCGGGCGACCACGAACGGCAGGGTGTCCAGGATCCGCAGGCAGCCCCGCACGTCGTCGCCGGAGACCCAGAGGCCGTCGAGCAGGTCGATCATGCGGGCCCGTTCCGCCCGGTACCGGCGCTCCACCAGCGCGCCCAGCTCCGCCTCCAACGGGCCGGTCCCGGCCTCGTCGGCCGGCACCCGGTCGGGGGCCGGCGGGCTGGCCGGGCGCGGCGGGGTGGCGACCGCACCGGTGTCGGCGGCGACCGCACCTGCCGGCAACCGGGCCACCGGCGTCCACAGTGCCCGCCCGGCCGAGGCGGCGTCGGCCAACGCCCGCGCCTCGCCCTCCGGGTCGGTCGCCCGCTGCCCCGGGTACGCCGTGCCGGCTGTCGCCTGCGCCAGGTGCCCCAACTCATGCACCAGCAGGGCCCGCCCGGCCGCCCGGGACGGGTCGAAGCCCGGGGCCAGGTGCACCGCGCCGTCGGCGAGCAGCCCGCGCGCGCCGTGGTTGGCGGCCCGTCGACCCGCCGCACCGAGGTGCACCCGTACGGCGTCCGGCCGCAGCCCCAACGCCGGGGCGTACCGGTCGACCAGTTCACGGGTCAGCGTGGCGAGGGCGTCGTCGCGGCCCGGTGCGGGTTGCGTCGGCGGTGGGGCAGCCCGGTGGGCGGCAGTCTCCCGGGCGGCTCCCGCGCCGGTGGCCGGGTCGGGGCTGGTCATCGGCCCACCCCCGGCAGCCGCAGCCGGGCCCAGATCGTCTCGGCCAGCGCGGTCGGCAGGTCGTCGCCGGCGGATGGGGCGCTGGCCGGTGCGCCGGCCGACGGCAGGCCACGATCGGCGACCAGCCGGCTCAACCGGGTGCCCACCTCGGCTGCGAGGGTGGCGTCGACCGGCCCGTCGACGCCGGTGAGGACCAACCGGCGGATGTCGACCTCGATGGTCGTGACCTCGATGTTCATGACCACAACCCGGGGTCGGCGGGCCGGTCGTGTTTGGCGTACTCGGCGGCGACCGCGTCGAGCACGTGCCGCATCCCGACCGGGTCACCCTCCCCGGCGGCGACCAGCGCGGCCCGCAGCGCCACGGTGTGGATGTCCCCACCGGTGAGGTCCAGCGCGGCGAGGCGGGGCAGGTCCAGATCGGCGGTGGCGACCCCGGTCGGGAAGGCCCGCCGCCACAGGCCGGCCCGCTCGGCGGGACCGGGGTGTCCGAACGGGACCACCACCCGCAGCCGACGCAGGAACGCCGGATCGATGGCGGTGCGCATGTTGGTGGTCAGCACCGCCACGCCCCGGTACTGCTCCATCCGTTGCAGCAGGTACGACACCTCGATGTTGGCGTACCGGTCGTGGCTGTCGCGTACCTCGGACCGGCGGCCGAACAGGGCGTCGGCCTCGTCGAAGAGCAGCACGGTGCCGCCCCGCTCGGCGGCGTCGAAGATCCGCCGCAGCTGCTTCTCGGTCTCACCGATCCACTTGCTCACCACGGTCGCCAGGTCGACCCGGTGCAGGTCCAGCCCGAGTGCGCCAGCCACCACCTCGGCGGCGAGGGTCTTGCCGGTGCCGCTGGGCCCGGCGAACAGCGCGGCCACCCCGAGACCCCGGCCGGTCCGACCGGCGAAGCCCTGCTCCGCCAGGAGGGCGCGGCCGGCCGCCGCGGCGGTCAACTGACGTAGCTGGGTCAGGGCGGGGGCGGGAAGCACCAGGTCGTCCCACCCGGCCCGTACGTCGATCCGTTCGGCCAACCCGTCCAGGTCCCGCCGGACCCGCTCACGGACCAGCCCCCGCGCCACCGCCATCGGGTCGACGGTCGGACCGGGGGCGGCGGAGTCGAGGATCTCCCGGTGTCCCAGGTCGAACTCCCGGGCCAGGACGGCGGCGGCTGCCTCGGCGTGACCGGGCAGCGACTCCCGCCACAGCGCCCGCTGCTCGGCCCGGGACGGCCGGTCCACCGTCGGCCCGGGGGCCACCCCGTCGAGGGCGACGGCGCGGGGGACGCTGACCACCACGTCACCGACGAGCCGGGCCAGCAACTGCGCCACGGCGGCGCTCACCTCGGGTGGCTCGTCGCCGGTCAGGTCGACGACCAGCACCGGATCGGCGAGCACCACCTCCCGGTTCCACAGCCGGGCGAACGCGTCCCGGTCGGTCACCGCGCGGGGCAGGTCGGCTGCGGCCACCCGGTGCCCGGCCCGGCCCACCGTCGCGCACGCCGCCGCCAGCACGTCGACCCGGTCGGCGGGGTCGGGCCCGCAGACCCGCAGCGGGCGACGGCCGCCCTGCCAGGCGGCGCAGAGCTGCTGCGCGGCCCGGCGACGGCTGGCCGGCAGGACGGCCGGCGGCGGGGGCAACGACACCAGGTAGGGCCGCAACCGTTCGTCGAGCCGTCCGACGCCGCGCAGCTCGTGCAGGACCCGCTCGTCGACCCGCAGCGGGGCGTGCGGCAGTGGCCCCTCACCCAACTCCACCAGCCGCGCCGCGCGCAGCGGACGGTCGGCGGCGAGGGCGTCCCAGTGCCCGCCGGGCAGGGCGTCCAGGCACCAGGCGAAGGTCGGCGGTCGGTCGAGCAGACCCAACTCCCCGGCGACCGAGGCGACCAGCACGTCCCGTTCGAAGGCGGTCAGCCCGAACCCGGTGGCGATCCGGTGCGGGGTCGACCCGTCGGCCGGGCCGTCCGGGGCCGGTTCGCCCTTGAGGAGCAGGTGGATCCGCTCCACCTCGGCGGCCAGCCCACCGTCGTGCCCGGAGGCCGGCGGTGGGCCGGGCCAGCGGGCGGCCGGGCGTGGGGCGGGCATCACAGCACCACGGCGGGGCCGTCGTACCGGCCGGTCGGGTCGGCGTGCAGCGGACTGTCCACCCCGTCCACCCGCAACCGGGCCAGGTAGGTGCCGGCGGGCAGGTCCTGGAAGGCGAAGCTGATCCGCCCGGTGTGCTGCCCACCGGACGGCACCCCGTTGTCGGCCGGCGCGCCGAGCACCGTGCCACCCGCCCCGGTCAGCCCGAGGGTGACCTGCTGGCCGGCCTCGACCTCCGGCACGACGTCGACGGTGACCGTGCCGGTACGCAGCACCACCCCGTCGACCGTCCGGCTGGACCCGACCACCACGTCGCCGGGGGCGACGGTGATCGTCGGCTGGTAGCTGACCGGTACCGCGTCGGAGCTGATCGCCGGCCGGGGCGTGGGTGGGTCACCCAACGCCACCGAGTGGGTGACGACCAGGCCACGGACCCCGGCCGCGACGGGCCGGTCGAAGGCGGACATCGGCAGCCGCAACTCACCGGCCGAGGCGGTGGCCGGGCTGGCCGAGGCCGTCCCGATCCGCACCCGGACGTCCGGCCCGGCCAGGTTACGGCCGGTCACCACCAGCGTCGCACCAGCCGTGACGGGGGTGCCGGTCGGCCCGTCGGCGCGGACCAGGTCCACCTCGGGGCCGTCGACGTCGACGGTGCCGGCGGTGACCGCGCGGACCGGCAGGGGCTCCCGGGCACCACGCAGCGGGTCGATCAGCACCACCGACACGTCGAAGAAGACACTGCTGCGGTACGGCGCGCTGAACGCCGACCAGAGCCGGAAGCTCTCCTCCCCGCCGGGGCTGTTGGTGACGCTGACCCGGAGCAGTTCGACCTGCTCGGCGAGGCGGGAGTCGGCCACCGCGGCGGGCAGCGTCGGGTCGGGCGGGTCGGGGGCGAGTGACCGGCGGATCGTCGCCCGGGTCAGCACCGGCGTCTCGTGCAGCATCGCCAGCAGGTGGCCGAGCAGGATCTCCCCGGTCAACGGGTCGTGGCCGTAGACGCTGGCCACGTAGTGCAGGTCGACGCCGAGCGGCGGCGCGGCGACGTCGTCCCCGCCGGTGCTGCGCGGCGGCGGGCCGAGGTTGGCCCAGGTCGGGTTCCGGGTCACCCGGCTGAGGAACAGGTTGACCTGGTTGCCCTCCTGGTTGCCGACGGTCACCCGGTCCGGTGGGCCCGCCGAGACGGAGACCCCGCCGACCGCCGACGAGGCGCCGGTGGCCCGCAGGTAGGCCATCAGCTGCCCGCGCAGCACGGCGGTGACGGCGGCCAGGGCGTACCCGGTGCTCATCGCGGCACCCCCGCCCCGCGCAGGTACGACTCCAACTCCGGTGCCGGCCCCGGGGCGACGGCCGGGGCGGCGGCGGTGGCCGGTGTGGTGGCCGCCGGTGCGGTCGCGGGCCGCCGGTTGCCGGCGAGGCGTACCTCGATCCGGTCGATGTGCACGTGCACGGTGACCGGCTCCGGGCTCCGGGCGGTGGCCCGGGTGACCGGGGGGCGGTGCCCGGGGGTGGCGGGCGGTGCGGGAGGCGGCACGGTGCCGGCGCGCACCGGCGCGACGGCCGGGGGCGGGACGACGGGGTGCGGGGCGGGGGTGTGGGCCGGCGGCCGGTCCGGGTGGTCCCGGCGGGATGGCTGCGGGGACCGCTGCGCGGCGGTGGGGGTGGCCGGCGGCGGGGGCGGCGTGGCCCGGCCCGTCGGCACGCCGACAGGCGGGACGGAGCCGGAACCGGTCGCCGGAGCGGGCAGGGGTGCGGGTGCTGGTGGGCGGGTCGCCGCCGCCGGGTTCGGCCCGGCCACCTGGCGTTGCCGCCCTGCGGCGTTGCTGCCCTGCGGTGGCACCGGGTGCGGCGGTTCGGGGGTCGGCATCCGGGCGGCCGGTGAGGCGGGTGTCCCCACCGGGCCGGGCGGTGCCACCGCGACGTGGGGGCGGGGCGTCGGCGGCGGGTCCGGCACCGGTGGGGTGACCGGCCGGCTGGCCGGCGGGGGTGCGGTCAACTCCTGCTCGTCGGCCAGGAACCCGCCCACCTGCGGGGTGTCCGGTTCGAAACGCCCGTGGCCGCGCGGGCGCAGCCGGGGGGCGGTACCGACGGCCAGCGCCGCCAGCGCGGCCAGGTAGCCGGTCACGGGACCCGCTCCAGGTACGCGGCCCGCCGGTGCGGGCCCAGCCCCAGCACCTGCGCCTCCGACCAGCCGTAGGCCCGGGCGAGTCGGTGCACCTCGTCGAGCAGCCGGCGGACCCGGGTGTCGGCGGCCTGCCACGCCCAGGCCGGCACGTCCAGCAGTGCCTCGGTGCTGCCGCCACAGCCGGGACAGGTCAGCGTGACCGCGACGACGCCGAGCGGGTCGCGTTCGGCCATCGCCTCGGACACCGCCGGCAGCGCGGCGGACGGGTCGGCCAGCGGCGGGGTGGCGTCGAGCAGGCAGGCGTCGAACAACCACCGTTCGGCCGCCGCCGCGTCGCCGGCCCGGGCCGCCCCGGCCAGGTCGGCGGTGGTGGGCAGCCGCAGGCTCAGCAGGTGCCCCCGCCAGGTGAGGGTGAACGGCCCGGCGGCCCGGTCCGCGTCGGTGCGGTCCGGTGCGGCGGCCAGCAGGTCGGCGACGCTGAGGGCCACCTCCAGGTGCTCCGGGCAGGCCCGGCAGTCCACCGTGGCCGCCACCCGGCCGCCCGTCCAGTCACCGGCGGCGGCCAGCAGCAGCGCCGTCACCTCGCCCACCGGCAGCCGGTCGGCGTCGGCCCGGCCGAGCAGCAGCAACCCCCGGACCGGCGCGGGCCGACCGAGCGCGCTGTCCCAGGCGTCGACCAGCGCCACCTCGGTCAGCGGCGGCCCCCCGGTCACGACCCGAGCCGGGGTTCGGCCGGTTCGGGCACCGCCTCGTCGCGTTCCCAGCCCTCGTTCTCCAGTTTGATGTGCTCGATCGCCACCGCGTTGGCGTTGGCGTCCAGCTCCGGCAGCGCCTGGTATTCCGAGACCCAGCAGCGGAACAGCCGGTACGACTGGGCGACCTGGCCGGCCTCGTTGAGCAGCTCGATGGTGATGTCCCGGCGGAAGTCGGCCAGAGACACCTCCGAGCCGAGCCCGGCGTGCAGCGCCCAGATCCGTCCGGCCCACTGGGCGAACTCGGCGTCGTGGGTCAGCCCCCGCTCCAGGGTGACCGCCTCGAACTCGGTACGCCCCGGCGACTTGTGGCTGGTCGAGGCGTTGCCGCCGTCGCGGTGCTTGACCACCTCGGTGGTCCGTTTCAGCGCGCTGACCTTGCTGACCCCGGCCACGTAGCGGCCGTCCCACTTCACCCGGAACTTGAAGTTCTTGTACGGGTCGAAGCGCGTCGGGTTGACCGCGAACTGCACCATGACTCACACCTCTCAGGACGGGCTCTGGCCGGCGAGCTGCTGGATCCGCACGATCACGAACTCGGCGGGTTTGAGCGGGGCGAACCCGACGACCACGTTGACCACGCCGCGGTCCCGATCGTCGCTGGTGGTGGTCTCCGCATCGCACCGCACCAGGTACGCCTCGCGCGGGGTGCGCCCGGCGAACGCGCCCTTGCGGAACAGGTCCTGCATGAACGACGTCAGGTTCAGCCGCAGCTGGGACCACAACGGCTCGTCGTTGGGCTCGAAGACGGCCCACTGGGTGCCCCGGAAGACGCTCTCCTCGATATAGAGCGCGAGCCGTCGGACCGGGGTGTACTTCCACTGGCTGGCCAGTACGTCCGCGCCGGCGGTGGTGCGGGCACCCCAGTTGACGGTGCCGGTCACCGGGAAGGTGCGCAGGCAGTTGAGCCCCAACGGGTTGAGCACACCGTTCTCGGCGTCGGTCAGCGGATAGACCAGGCTGGTCACCCCCCGCAGCTGTGCCTCGGTGCCGGCCGGTGCCTTCCACACGCCCCGTTCGGTGTCCTGGCGGGCGTACAGGCCGGCGAGGGTGCCGCCGGGGGCGACGGTGCGGGGTCGGAAGCCGTCGGTGGGGTCGGGGATGCGCAGCCGGGGGAAGTGGGCCACCGCGTTGGGGCCCTTGACCCCGAGTTGGTTGATCCAGTCCAGGGCGCGGTCCGGGTCGTCCACTCCCGGCGGCGGGTCGACCAGCAGGACCGCCCGCCGCCGTTCGCAGACGTCGTAGGCGGCCGACCAGACCGCCTCCGGGTCCAGCCCGCTGTCGACGACGCCGGGGTCGCCGTGCTTGGCGCGGGTGGCGTCGGGGATGCAGAGCAGGTTGAACAGGTCGGTCTTGAGCAGCGCGTAGATGCCGGTGTAGGCGGCCTCGCTGCCGATCAGCGCGCCGGTGCCGGGCAGGGTGGTGCCGTCGGAACCGGTGACCAGGTCGCCCTGCCCGAGCCGCTTGACGCCGAGCGGGCTGATCCGGCCCACGTTGGTGGCAGCACCTGACAGGCCCAGCAGGGCCGCGCCGTCGGCCACGTCGCCGGCGGGGGTGACCCCCGCGACGGTGAAGGCGGCGTCCACGGCCGCCGGGGCGACCAACGCGTCCACGTCGCCGAGGACGCGCAGCCCACCGGCGGCGGTGGGTACCACCCGGACCCGCAGGCCGGCCGCGCCGTCGGCGGCACCGAGCGCCGTGTTGACCTTCCGTTGCAGCAGCGCGGCCACCCCGGCCGGGGAGGACGGCAGCCGTTCGCCCTTGGTCAGCGCGGTGACGGTCACCGGGGCGACCGCCGGCACGGTCTTGGCGGGGTCGTTCGGGTCCGGTTTGGTGGGCCGGTCGGGTTGCACGGTGAGCCGGTAGTTCTTGGCGGCGTCCACGGTGGGCGTGCCGAGCGCCGCGCCGACCGTGCCGCTGGGCACCGGTCGTCCCGCCCCGGCGGCCCCGGCCCGCGCCCGGACCAGCGCCGAACCCCGGTCCGGGTCGTTGAGCAGGGCCACCGCGTACGCGGCGCTGGTCGGGTCGGCGGACAGACCGGTGAACCGTTCGGTGTCGCCGGTGGCGGTGTAGGTGACGGTCAGGTTGAACGACGTGGCGTCGGCGGCCCCGTCGTGGTCGACGTCGACGAGGAGTCCGCTGCCCCACGCACCGGTGCTCGTCGCGTCCAGCAGCAGCGCGGACTTCGCCCCGGCGCCGACCTTGTCCAGCAGGGTCACCGAGGCGGCCCGGGCGTCGGCGCGGGGCACCCGCACGACCAGGGCGGCGGCCCCGCCGTTGCGGAAGAACTGCTGCACGGCCAGGCTGAGTTCGGAGTCCCGGTCGGCCCCGCCGAACCGGCGTTCGAACTCGCCGAAGGTGTTCACCCGGACGGCCCGGTGCTCCGGTCCGGTCCGGACGTATCCCACGAAGGCGGTCACCCCGGTCGCCACGCCGATGACGGGGCGGACGGAACTCGCGACTTCCTCGATGTACACGCCGGGATAGCTCGGAGTGACGGGCATGACTACCTCGTCTCGCAGTGGCGGGTCGGCTGTTGTCACCCTCCGCTCATGCCGTACCCACCTCTAGCGGGCACCCGACTACGCCGCGTCAGCTACCCGACACCCGGTGCCGTCACCGGTTCACGCAGACGAGTCGTCGGTGCGCCGGCCTCCGGTCCCCTCCGGCACGTGGCCCGCCGGTCCCGCCGGTCACCGGTAGAGCTGAAAGTTGTCGAATTCGAAGACGCCGGTGCTCGTCGCGATGACGCCGCTCTGCCCGTCGGTCAGCTCCTCCGCCGACACCGTCTTGACCCGGGTGTCGTCGAGGTAGAGGTCGAGCCGGTCGCCGTGGCCGACGATCCCGATCCGGTTCCAGCCGCCGGGCCGGATCCGGTCCGAGGCCTCGGTGAACCGGTAGGACAGTCCGCCATCGCCGCTCGGCCGACGGACGGCGAACGAGTAGGTGCCGTCGGGCGAGACCAGGAAGGCGTAGTACGCCCGGGGTTGCCCGGTGGCCCGGTAGAGCAGGCCCGCCGAGCTTGCCGGGGTGCCGTGCTCGGGAATCCGGACGTCGACGGTGACCGGTCGGTCGGCGGCGTCGAGCGCCGTGCCGGTGCGGTGGTCCCGGACGCTGACCCAGTGGTAGCGCACGGCGTTGCGGTCGGCCCGGTTGGTGAGCCGGAACAGGCCGTTGCCGGTGTCCACCTGGGTGGTCCAGGCGTCGTCCGGATCGCGGTCGCCGTCGGGGTCGGTCCAACTCGCGTAGTACCGGTCGGCTTCCTGCGGGTCGGCCAGCGGCGAGTTGAACGACTCGGAGAAGGCCGACTCGGCGAAAGGCGAGGACGGGGGCCGGTGCGGGATCAACGTCACGACACCGCCCACCACCCCCACCGCCCCGGCGAGGACGGCGACGACGGTCGGAATGGACCGGACCAGTCGTTGTCGGCGCGTCGGTCGGGCGTCGGCCGGCGGCTCGTCCGCGCTGCTGCCAGGGGGACCGGAGTTGCCGTCCCGGTCGTCGGGGTGGGCGGGTTCGGCGTCGACTGCCCGTTGCTGTTGCGCGCTGCGCTCCTGGTCGGCGGGGTGCTCCTGGTCGGCGGGGCGGTCCTGCGTGCGACGCGCCGGGTCGACGGCGGCGTCTTCGGTGTGGTCAGACGCTGACATGGAGTAATCATGTCAGGCCTACGCATCCGTTCACCCCGGGCGACCGTCGGCTACTCGACACCGGCTGTCGGGAGTGGATGAGCACTCGGCGAGATGACCGACGGGCCGGCCGCTGCCAGGATGCAGTGAAAGACGTCTATCCCGTGGGGCAGGGTGGTGGGTCATGGGTTCCGGGTTGTCGCTCGCCCTCTTTCCGGTCGCTCTCGGCATCGTCATGCTGGGCATCGGTCTCAGCCTGACCGTCGAGGACTTCCGCCTGGTGGCCCGCCAGCCCCGGGTGGTGCTGATCTGCCTGGGTTGCCAGATGCTGGTCCTGCCGGCGATCTGCCTGGGCCTGGTGGCCGCCTTCGGTCTGCGCCCGGAGCTGGCGGTGGGGATGATGCTGCTCGCCGCCTCGCCGGGCGGCAGCACCGCCGGTCTCTACAGCCACCTGTTCCGGGGCAACGTCGCGCTCAACGTGTCGTTGACCGCGATCAACTCGGTGCTGGCCCTGTTCACCCTCCCGTTGATCGTCAACCTGTCGGTGGCCGGTTTCGTCGGTGCGGACAGTACGATCGGCCTCCAGTTCGGCAAGGTGGTGCAGGTCTTCGCGCTGGTCCTGATCCCGATCGCCATCGGGATGTTGCTGCGGCGTCGGTTCACCGCCTTCGCCCTGCGGATGGAACGTCCGGTGAAGATCATTTCCGTGCTCGTCCTGGCGGTGATCATCGTGGGGGCGGTGGCCGGCATCAAGGACGACGTGCTGGCCACCCTCGGGGAGCTCATCGGGGTCGTGGTGCTGTTCAACCTGACCAGCCTCGCCGTCGGCTACCTCGCGCCCCGGCTGCTGCGGGCCGGGCACCGGGACTCGGTCGCCTCCTCCTTCGAGATCGGCCTGCACAACGCCACCCTGGCCATCACCATCGGGATGAGTCCGACCCTGCTCGACAACGCCACGATGGCCATGCCGTCGGTGGTCTACGGCAGCCTCATGTTCTTCACCGCCGCCGCCTTCGGGCTCGTCGTCACCCGTCGCTCCGCCGCCCCCTCGTCCACCGTCGCCGGGCAGACGGCCCGACGGACCCTGCGCTGACCCGTCCCACCGGCCGGGGGCCGTGGAGCAGGATGGGTGCGTGCAGATCGAACCGGTCGTCCCCGCACCCGTCCAGACGTTCCCCCGTACGCTGCTGCGCCAGCGGTGGGCGGACCTGACCTTCCTGCACTGGGCGGTCGCCCCGGAACTCGTCGCGCCGCTGCTGCCGGCCGGTACCCGTCCGGACACCGTCGACGGAACCACCCACGTCGGACTGATCGGCTTCCGGATGGTCGGCCTCGGTTTCGGCCGGGGGCCCGCCGTGCCGTACCTGGGGACCTTCTGGGAGACCAACGTCCGGCTCTACTCGGTGGACCAGGCCGGTCGGCGGGCCGTGGTGTTCCGGTCCCTCGACGCGTCCCGGCTGATCCCGGTGCTGGTCGCCCGGATCACCCTGGGGTTGCCGTACCTGTGGTCGGCGATGCGCCTGGACCACGACGGTGACCTGCGCAGCTACCGGTGTCGTCGGCGCTGGCCAGGGCCGGCCGGGACGACCAGCCGGATGGTGGTCCGGGTGGGTGCGCCGATCCACCGGCCGACCCCGCTGGAGCACTTCCTCACCGCCCGGTGGGGCCTGCACACCCGGGCGTACGGGCGCACCCTGCACCTGCCGAACTGGCATCCGCAGTGGCCGTTGCACCGGGCCGAGCTGCTGCACCTGGACGACGAACTGATCACCGCCGCCGGACTGCCGGCGCCGACCGGACCGCCGGTCAGCGTGCTGTACTCACCCGGCGTGCCGGTCCGGTTCGGTCCACCGGTCGTCCTGCGCCGGCCCCGGTGACCCGGCGGACGCCCACCGGATCGGGCGGACGCAGCGGAGCACCGGTTGACCCTGACACGGTGTCAGGGTCGACACTGCGTCGGGGAGGTGGTCCGGATGACCAGATCGGAAGTGGACCCGACGCGGGCGCTGCGGGGGTTGGCGAGTGGTGACCCGTCGGTGCGGCTGCGGGCCGCGCTGGCGGTCGGCACCACCCCCGACCCGGCTTTCGTCGACCCGCTCGTCGCCCGCTGCGGGACCGAACCGGACTTCTCCGTCCGCGAGATGCTGACCTGGGCGCTCACCCGTCACCCGCCGGAGGCGACCGTCCCCCGGCTCGTCGCCGCCCTGGGGTCGACCCGGGCGCAGGCCCGCAGTCAGGCGTTGCACACACTGTCCAAGATCGGGGACCGACGGGCCTGGCCGGCGATCACCCGGGCCCTGCTGACCGACCCCGACGACGAGGTGGCACGCAGCGCCTGGCGGGCGGCGGTCGCGCTGGTGCCCGACGACGCGGAGTCCGGCCTGGCCGAGGTGCTGGCCACCCAGCTCGGGCGGGGCGACCGGGCGACGTGGCTGAGCCTCAGCCGGGCGTTGTCCGCGCTCGGCGAGGTCGTCCCGCCGGTCCTGCAGGCCGCCGGGGCGCATCCGGATCCCCGGGTACGCGCGCACGCGGTCGCCACGCAGCGGCTGTTGCGCGACCCGGACGCCGGATTCGAGTTCTCCCTCGGGGAGGCGACGCGCATCGTGGCGCTCGGCGGGACCGGCGGGCCGGGGTAGGCGGTGCTGATCGGTGACGTGTCGCGACGCTGCGGGGTCAGCGCCCGGATGCTCAGGCACTACGAGTCGCTCGGACTACTACGACCGACCGGTCGTAGTGGCGTCGGTTACCGCGAGTACTCCGGCGCGGACCTTCGCCGGATCTTCCACATCGAGAGCCTGCGCTCGCTGGGGTTGTCGCTGCGGGCGGTGGGACGGGCGCTCGACGACCCCGCCTTCACCCCTGCGGAACTCGTCGACGACCTCATCCGGCAGACCCGGGCGCGCATCACCGCGGAGCGGGAGCTGCTCACCCGCCTCCGGCGGATCGACGCCGCCGGGCCCGCCGACTGGCAGGACGTCCTGCAGGTGGTCGCGCTCCTGCGCGACCTGGGCTCACCGCGCGCGGAGCAGCGTCAACGCGCGGCGCTGGCCTCGGCCGGTGAGGTACCGGTGCCGGTGGAGGCACTGGTCACGGCGGTGCTGGACGAGTCCGACCCGAACGTCGCCGGGGCGCTGCGTTGGGCGCTCGCGCACCTGGGCGTCGACGGGTTGCCCCTGCTGGCGGAGGGGCTCGACGCACCCGAGGCCGGGGTGCGGGAACGTGCCGTCCGGGCCATCGTCGAGATCCCGGGTGGGGACGCCACCACGTTGCTCCGCGACGCCCTGCGCCACCCGGACCCCGTGGTCGGCAGGTACGCGGCGCTGGCGCTCGGCGTCCGTGGCGAGCCCGACGCCGTGCCGACGCTCGTCGACATGGTCGTCGCCGAGGTGAACGACGTCGACGCCGCCGACGCGCTGAGCGCGCTGGCGACCGATCCCGCCACGGCGGAGCGGATCGCCGCGCGCCTGATCGGCCTGCTCACCCGGGCAGATCTCGGGGCGTCGGCACGGCGTCGGCTGACCCAGGCGCTCGCGGACATCCCGGGGGACACGGCGTCCCGGGCCCTGGCCGGGCTGACCGGGGACGACGACCGGGTCGTCGCGCTCACCGCTAGCTACGTGCTCACCCTCCGCGCCGCCGCCGACGGCCGCTGAGCGCCGGTCGGCGGAGAGGCGACGGCCGGCCCCTCCCCTGCCCCGTGGCCGGGGAGGGGCCGGCCCGCGTCCCGTGCGCCGGTCACCGGGCGCGGCGGTGCCGGGCGAGCAGCGTCCCGGCGCAGAGCACCGCCAGCAGGCCGCAGGCGGAGCCGGCCCACTGGTTGTCCAACACGGTCGTCAGCGCCGCGTTGGCGGCGAGGCTGACGACCAGCACCAGCCACAGCAGCGGGCGGAGCAGGTCGGCTTCCGGCTTGGTCGGGGCGTCGGCGATGCGGTACGGATCGGTCATGGCTGCCTCCTCGGGCGGCGGGTGTTCGACCAGGTTGACGCTAGGCGTGGCGGTGGGTCGGGCACGATCCCGCCAGCGCGACCGGCGGCGGTACAGCAGGCGCTACTTTCCGCGCCGACGGTGCCGGGCCGCCCGCCCGGTGGCCTATGTTGGCGCGGGAGGTCTTCCGATGACACACCTGCGGGACCGGGCTCGTGCCTCGGTCGACGCCCTCGAACACCTCGTCGGCGGGTTGGCCACCGCACTGTTGGCGTTGGCTGCGCTGCTGTGGGTGTTGCTCGTCGCGACGGCCTGCCTGGTCTGGGTGGGGCTGCCGGCGGCACCCGGCGCGCTGCGGGCGGTACGCGCGGTGGCCGACCGCGAGCGTGCCCGGCTGTCCCGCTGGGGCACGCAGCTCCCCGCCCCGGGCCCGGTGCCGGCCGAGCTGCGGGTGGCGGTGCGCGACCCGTTCGTCCGGCGGGAACTCGGCTGGGTCGCGCTGCACGCGGTCACCGGCCTGGCCAGCGGGCTGCTCGGCCTCGCTCTGCCGCTCTACGCCGTGCAGGACCTCACGTTCCCGCTGTGGTACCGGCTGCTGCCGCCCGGGGCGGGGGCGCCGGGGATCGTCTGGTGGCGCATCGACGGGCCGGCCGAGGCACTCCTGGTCGGGTTGCTCGGGTTGGGCTGGCTGGTCGCCGTGGTCGCGCTCGGTCCGCCGTTGGCCCGCCTCCAGGCCCGGCCGGGACGGTGGTTGCTGCCTCCGCCGCCGGGCATCGACCTGTCGTTGCGGGTCGCCGAGCTGACCGCCACCCGGGCTGCGGCGCTGGACGCCCACGCGGTGGAACTGCGTCGCATCGAACGTGCCCTGCACGACGGCACCCAGAACCGGCTGGTCGCGGTCAACGTGCTGCTGGGGGCGGCCCGCCGGGCGGTACGGCGGGACCCGGACCGGGCCGACGAGATCCTCGGGCGGGCGCAGGACGCGGCGGAACAGGCGCTCGGCGAGTTGCGTACCGTGGTGCGGGGCATCCTGCCGCCCGTGCTGGACGACCGGGGCCTCGCCGGTGCCCTGGCCGGGCTGGCCGGCAGTTGCGCGGTGCCCTGCCGGCTCACGGTCGACGTGCCGGTACGCTGCGCCGTCTCGGTGGAGGCCACCGCCTACTTCGTGGTGGCCGAGGCGTTGACCAACGTGGTCCGGCACAGCGGCGCGGGCCGGGTCGACGTGACCGTACGCCGCGAGCAGGGCCGGTTGTCGGTGACCGTCGAGGACGACGGGCGCGGCGACGTCGACGAGACGCGCGGCTCGGGGCTGACCGGCATCCGTCGGAGGGTCGGGGCGTACGACGGCCGGATGACCCTGACCAGCACCAAGGGTGGGCCGACGAGACTGGAGGTGGAGTTGCCGTGCGGATCGTGATCGCCGAGGACGACCCGCTGCTGCGGGAGGGGTTGGCGCTGCTGCTGCGGGCGGAGGACCTGGACGTGGTCGCCACCGCGGGCAACCCGGGTGAGTTCCTGGCCGCGGTCGACGCGTACGCGCCGGACGTGGCGATCGTGGACGTGCGGATGCCGCCGACGCACACCAACGAGGGCATCGTGGCCGCGGTGGAGGCCCGTCGCCGGCAGCCCGGCCTCGCGGTGCTGGTCCTTTCGGCGTACGTGGAGCAGGCGTTCGCCACCGACCTGTTCTCGGTCGGCGCGGTCGGGCTCGGCTACCTGTTGAAGGAGCGGGTGGGTCGGGTCGAGGAGTTCCTCGCCGCGCTGCACCGGGTCGCCGACGGCGGCAGTGTGATCGACCCGGAGGTGGTGGGGCAGTTTCTGGCCCGCCACCGCAGGCCGGACGCGGCACTGGGAGAGCTGTCGCCGCGTGAGCGCGAGGTGCTGGGGCTGATGGCCGAGGGGCTCGGCAACACGGCGATCGCCGAGCGGTTGTACGTCACCGAAGGCGCGGTGCACAAACACATCCGCAGCATCTTCGCCAAGCTCCAGCTGCCCCCCGACGACCGGGCCGACCGCCGGGTCACCGCGGTGCTGCGCTACCTCGACGGCGGTCGACGGTAGCGTCGGCGGTCCCCGGCCTGGCACTGCTGCGTTGGTCGGGGTCACCCGCCGGCAGATCCGCCGGATGGTCCACGTCGAGGGCATCGTCTGCTTCGTAGGGCCGCCGAACCGGCGGTGGATGACCCCCGCCGAAACGCGGGTGTCCGCCGCACCGACCGCTCTGACAGCGAGACCCCGGGGGTGGGGACGCCGGGAGGGCCCGGGACGGAGCCTGATCAACGCTCGGTTTCCGGCGTCGTTCCGTGTCGGGAAGCTACGGACAGGCATTGTCGGGGGTAGCACCTAGGCTGGTCGGATGATCGACCGCCGTCAGGTGATGCAGTTCCGGGTCGGGGCGCAGCAGCTCGACCGCATCGAGGGCACCCCGGCGGACACCGCCGTACTCGACCTCGGGGTGCAGGACACCGGCCCGGACGGCGGCCGGTGGGCCCTGGCGCTGCGCGGTGTCGAGGTGACGGCACCGGTCGCGGACGACCTGATCCTGCTCTGGACCGTGCGCGGCGCGCCGCACCTCTACCGTCGCGCCGACGTGGCCGAGGTGGCGGGGGCGGTCGCGCCGTACTCCGACGCGGACGCGGGCAAACGCATCTACGACGCGGCCCGGCCGCTGAAAGCCGCCGGCATCGGCAACCTGGCCGCCCTCGACGAGGTGGCGGCACGGATGCGGGCGGTGGTCACCACCCCGACGGTCAAGGGCGACGTCTCCGGGCGGTTGGCCGAGCTGCTGCCCGAGCCCTACCAGCGGTTCTGCCGTCCCTGCGCCGCCACCCACCTCTACGAGATGCCGTTCCGGCTGGCGGCCGTGCGGGCCGGGCTGGAGCTGCGCCCCGGCACCTCGCCACCGGTCCTGCACCGCATCCCCGGGTTCACCCGCCCCGCCCCGCCCGGCGACCGGTTCGACCTGGTCCGCGCCTACCTGCGGCTGCTCGGCCCGGCCACCCCCAAGCAGGTCGCCGACTACCTCGACGCCCCGGTCAGGGAGGTGCGGGCCCGCTGGCCGCAGGACGTGGTCGAGGTACGGGTCGACGGGGAGGCCCGTTCGCTGCTCGCCGCCGACGAGCCGGCGCTCGCCGGTGCCGCCGACACCACGGCCGTGCGCCTGCTCGCCCCGTTCGACCTGTTCCTGCAGGCGCGGGACCGGTCGACCCTGGTGCCGGACGCGGCCCACGCCAAGCAGTTGTGGCCGGTGCTGGGCCGCCCCGGGGCCGTCCTGGCCGGCGGTGAGATCGTCGGCACCTGGCGGCCCCGTAAGGCCGGCCGGGCGCTGACGCTCGCCGTCCAGCCGTGGCGGAAGTTGTCCGCCGCCGTCCACGACGACATCGTCGCGCAGGCGCAACGCCTCGCCGCCCACCGGGGCCTCGCCCGGGTCGACGTCGACGTCGACCCGGGCGGAGTTTGACACCGGCCCACGGCGTCGGGGGAGGATGCGGCGTGCGGGTCCCGCTCTCCACGCCACCGGCCATCCCGGCCGGGGCCCTCGCCGCCGGTGCGCAGCCGACCCTCGCCGCGCCGGGGGGTCTGGTCCTGCGTCCCTGGGAGCCGTCCGACGCCCCGGTGTTCCTGGCCGCCTACCGGGATCCGGAGATCCGGCACTGGCACACCCGTCATCCGGCCTCCGAGAGCCAGGTCCGTGAGTGGTTCGAGGGCTATCACCGGGCCTGGGCAGGGGAGACCGGTGCCAGTTGGGCGGTGACCCGCGACGGCGTCGAGGTGCTCGGCCGGATCGCCCTGACCGGCATGGATCTCGATGACGGCGTCGCCGGGTGCGCGTACTGGGTGCTTCCCGCCGCCCGCCGGGCAGGGGTGGCCTCCCGGGCGTTGACGGCACTGGGCAGGTGGGCGCTGGACGGGGCGGGCTTCCACCGGCTGCACCTGGACCACTCGACCCGCAACCTCGCCTCCTGCCGGACCGCGCTGCGCGCCGGATTCCGGCTGGAGGGCACCAAACGCAGCGACGCCGTGCACGCCGACGGCCGGCACGACATGCACCTGCACGCCCGCATCCGGGGCGATCGACCAGCCGGCTGACCCCGGCACCCGGTGGGCGACCGACCCACCCGGCGGCCCGTCCGGTCCTGCCCGGCGCGTGCCGCGCGGTCCACTGGGGAGCATCTACACCGCCGGCCTGTGTCGCCGCGTCGACTTTACGGATGATGTCTGTCGACAGGGGACCCGTCATAGCGTGTGCTTCTCCGGGACAGCCCGGCGTGGCCCACGAACGCCACGCCATCAGGCCCGTTCCTCTTACCTGGTGAAGTGAGGCCCACTCGATGACGGTTCCACCCCCCGATCCCGCTGGTCGCGGCCGCCGCCGACTGGCCGGGCTGTGCGCCGCGGTGCTGGTCGCCACCGTGCTACCGCTGACCGGTGGCACCGCGGCGGTCGCCGCGCCGGCCGACCCCGGCCCCTGGCGGCAGCTGCCGAGCGAGCCGTCGGCCAACGCCCGCGACGGGCGTACCCCCGACATCCGCGCCGAGCGGTTCACCGCGTACGCCCTGGACCGGGCCGCCTTGGCCGACACCCTGGCCGACGTGCCGGCCGAGCGGGCCGGTACGGCCCGACGGTCGCAGTCGGCGCTGACCGTCGCGTTGCCCACCCCCACCGGGGGCTTCCAGCGGTTCAGCCTGGTCGACTCGCCGGTGATGGAGCCGGGGCTCGCCGCCCGGCATCCCGAGATCAGCACGTACGTCGGCCGGGGCCTGGACGACCCGACGGCGACCATCCGCGCCGACCTGACCCCGCTGGGCTTCCACGCCTCGGTCCGGTCGACCGGCGGCAGCTGGTACCTCGACCCGTACTACCACGGCGACCAGAGCGTCTACGCCAGCTACTACGCCCGCGACCTGCTCGACACCGACCCGGCCATGGTGGAGCGGGAGGACGTCGCCGCGGCGGCCGGGGCGCTGTCGCCGGAGGTGACCGCGGACGAGCCGGCAGGTCCGCCGGTCACCCTGCGCACCTACCGGCTGGCCCTGGTCACCGACCCGTCGTACGCCACCTTCTTCGGCGCGGAGAACGTCACCGCGGCGAAGGTGACCCTGATCAACCGGGTCACCCAGATCTACGAGGACGAGACGGCGATCCGGTTGGTGCTGGTCAACGACACCGACAAGACCAACCTGAACACCGCAGCCCTGGCCACCGAGGCGAACGGGCCCTGTGGCACGGCGGCCTGCTACACCCCGACGCAGATCTCGTCGTGCACCAGTTCGCTGCTCAACCGCAACCGGATCGTGCTCGGCCAGCTCGTCGGCGCGGGCAACTACGACGTCGGGCACATCGGCCTCGGCCTGCCCGGTGGCGGTGTCGCCGGCCTCGGCGTGGTCGGCCTGGACGGCAAGGCGCGCGGCTGCACGGGCCTGCCCACCCCGGTCGGTGACTTCTACGCCGTCGACTACGTGGCGCACGAGATCGGCCACCAGTTCGCCGGCAACCACACCTTCAACGGCACCCAGTACAACTGCTCCGGCGGCAACCGCAGCGCCGCCAACTCCTACGAGCCGGGCAGCGGTTCGTCGATCATGGCGTACGCGGGCATCTGCCAGCAGGACAACCTCCAGCCGCACAGCGACCCGTACTGGTCGCAGCGCAGCTACACCGAGATCAGCACGTTCGTCTCCGGCACCCGCCCGGCGCTCAACGAGGTGCAGACCGTCTCGCTGTCCGGTTTCGACACCGACGGCGACGCGTTGCGCATCAGCTACGCGGGGCAGTCGTCGGTGCCGGTGGTGCGCGGCGGCAACTACACCGCGGCCGGGATCAAGGCGGCCATCGAGGCGATCGCCGGCTGGCCGGCCGGGGCCACCGTCAGCGTGACGGCCTTCGGCGGGCTCGGCGCGCCGAACGACACCGGCTTCCAGGTCACCTTCAACGGTGGGTCGCTGGCCGGGGTCGACGTGTCGGCGCTCGAACTGACGGGCGTCGTGGGCGCGTCCGGCTTCGTCGGCGAGACCGCCCGGGGCGGCGCGGCCGGCAACAACGGCTTCCAGACCGCGCAGACCGGCAACCGGGCCCCCGTGGTCACCGTGCCGGCGGCGGCGTACACCATCCCGGCGCGGACCCCGTTCGCCCTGACCGGTGGCGCCACCGACGCCGACGGGGACACCGTCAGCTACCTGTGGGAGCAGAACGACCGGGGTGGCAGCACCGGCACCGCGCTGGTCAACAACACCAAGACCAACGGGCCGCTGTTCCGCCAGTTCGGCGAGGCGGCGGCGGTCAGCCCGACCGACACCCTGGAGTACCACTCGCCGGGCGAGAACGCGGTGACCACCGATCCGACCCGGCACTTCCCCGACCTGACCCAGATCGCGGCGAACAACACCAACGCCGCCACCGGGGCCTGCCCGGCCGCGCCGGCCCCACCCGCCACCGGCGGGGCGAGCAACGTGCCCGCCGCGACGGTGGACTGCTACTCGGAGTTCCTGCCCACCGCCGACTGGGTCGGCGTGACCAACGACCGGACCCTGCACTTCCGGCTCACCGGCCGGGACCACCACCCCGGTGGCGGCGGCATCGGCAGCGCCGACGTGGCGTTGACCCTCGCCCCGGCGGCCGGCCCGTTCCTGGTCACCTCGCAGGCCACGCCGGCGGCCCACCTGGGCGGCGGCACCATGCCCGTCACCTGGGACGTGGCCGGCACGGACACCGCGCCGGTCAACGTGGGCGAGGTGAAGATCTCGCTGTCCACCGACGGCGGGGCGACCTTCCCGCACGTGCTGGCGGAGAGCGTGCCGAACACCGGGTCCGCGACGGTGACCCTGCCGAACGTGGACACCGCCCGGGGCCGGCTGAAGATCGAGGCGGTCGGCAACGTCTTCTTCGACCTCAGCGACGCCGACCTCACCATCACCCAGGTCCGCGCGGCCACGGTCACCTACGTCGGTGACGCCCTGGCCGCCCCGGTGGACGACGCCGACTCGACCGGTGTGCTGCTGCGGGCCACCGTCCGGGGTGGCGGCGGTGACGTCCGCAACGCCACGGTGGCCTTCACCGAGGGCGACGAGACCCTCTGCACGGCGGTCGCGACGCCGTTCGGCGCGGCGGCGGACGACGGCTCGGCCAGTTGCCGCGCCGTGCTGCCGCACGGCGCGCACCCGGTCACCGCCACGGTGTCGGGGGCGTACACCGGCAGCGCGACGGCCACCGTCACGGTGGCCGGCGGATACGGCCGGTCGGTCGCCGGCTCGGGCTACCTGAAGGGCGGGGCCACCGCCGGTGGTTACCCGCTCGACGACGACCGGCGCATCGAGGTGACCCTGGACGGCCGGATCAACAACGGCAAGAAGCTGGTCGGCAGCGCGAAGGTCGGCTACAAGTCGGGCGGCAAGCGGTACAAGTTCCAGAGCACCGCGCTGGAGTCGTTCGGTGTCGCGGTGGCCGGGGAACCGGTCGCCGACCTGCGCTACCAGGTCACCCTGTACGACATCTCCACCGCGCAGGACCCGGTGGCGGTGGCGACCGGGCTGACCATGCGGGTGACCGCCACCGACCGGGGCGAGCCGGGCCGCCGCGACGGGATCGGCATCACCGTCTGGGACGGTGACCGGTTGCTCTTCTCCTCGGACTGGACCGGCGCATCCACCCGGGAGATCACCCTGACCGCCTCCGGTGGCAACCTCACCATCGGCTGACCAGGCGCACCGCGACACCCGGCGTCCTTCCCCGCCCACCCGGCGGGGGAGGACGCCGGTGTTCGTCCGGGCGGTGGGTGGGGCGCGTCGGGCACCCGGCACGATGAGGGGGTGACCGCCCCCGCCCGCGCACCGCTCGCCACCCTGGACGCGGTCCTCGAACGGCTGACCTACGTCAACGAGGAGACCGGCTACACCGTCGCCCGGGTCGCCACCGACCGGGGCTCCGACCTGCTGACCGTGGTCGGCGCGTTGCTGGGTGCGCAGCCCGGGGAGAGCCTGCGGCTGTCGGGACGCTGGTCGTCGCACCCGAAGTACGGCCGGCAGTTCGAGGTCGACTCGTACACCACCGTGCTGCCGGCGACCGTCCAGGGCATCCAGCGTTACCTGGGTTCCGGCCTGGTCAAGGGGATCGGGCCGGTGTTCGCCGAGCGGATCGTGGCGCACTTCGGCCTGGACACCCTGCGGATCATCGAGGAGGAGCCGGCCCGGCTGGTCGAGGTCGCCGGCCTGGGGCCGAAACGCACCGCGAAGATCACCGCCGCGTGGGAGGAGCAGAAGGCCATCAAGGAGGTGATGGTCTTCCTCCAGGGCGTCGGGGTGTCCACGTCGCTGGCGGTACGCATCTTCAAGCAGTACGGCGACGCGTCGATCGAGGTGGTGACGAAGGAGCCGTACCGGCTGGCGGCCGACGTGTGGGGCATCGGCTTCAAGACCGCCGACACCATCGCCCAGGCGGTGGGTATCCCGCACGACAGCCCGCAGCGGGTGATGGCGGGCCTGCGGTTCACCCTGTCCGAGGCCACCGACTCGGGCCACTGCTACCTGCCCGCCCCGGCGCTCGTCGCCGACGCCACGACGATCCTCGACGTCCCCGGTGAACTCGTCACCCGCTGCCTGGACGACCTGATCGCCGAGGAGGGCGTGGTCCGGGAGCTGCTGCCCGGCGACGACGGCGAGCCGGTGCCGGCGGTCTACCTGGTGCCGTTCCACCGCGCCGAGCAGTCGCTGGCCACCTCGTTGCTGCGGCTGCTGCACGACCGGGCCGACCGGCTGCCCCACTTCACCGACGTCGACTGGCCCCGGGCGCTGACCTGGCTGCGGGCGGTCACCGGCAACGACCTCGCCCCCGAACAGGAGCACGCCGTCCGGCTGGCGCTCACCTCGAAGGTCGCGGTGCTCACCGGCGGGCCGGGCTGCGGCAAGAGCTTCACCGTGCGGTCCATCGTCGCGCTGGCCGCCGCGAAGAAGGCCCGGATCACCCTGGTCGCGCCGACCGGGCGGGCCGCGAAGCGGTTGTCGGAGCTGACCGGGCACCCCGCCGCCACCGTGCACCGGCTGCTGCAGTTGCGTCCCGGCGGGGAGGCCGTGCACGACCGGGACAACCCGCTCGACGTCGACCTGCTGGTCGTCGACGAGGCGTCCATGCTCGACCTGATCCTGGCCAACAAGCTCGTCAAGGCGGTGCCGCCGGGGGCGCACCTGCTCCTGGTCGGCGACGTCGACCAGTTGCCCAGCGTCGGTGCCGGGGAGGTGCTGCGCGACCTGCTCACCGCGTCGGCGGTCCCCCGGGTGCGGCTGACCCGGGTGTTCCGCCAGGCCGCCCAGTCGGGTGTGATCACCAACGCGCACCGGATCAACGCCGGTCGGCCACCCCTGCTCGACGGGCTGCCGGACTTCTTCCTGTTCGCCTGCGACGACACCGAGGCCACCGCCGCGTTGACCGTCGACGTCGCCTGCACCCGGATCCCCACCCGGTTCGGTCTCGACCCGCGCCGCGACGTGCAGGTCCTCGCCCCCATGCACCGGGGACCGGCCGGTGCCGCCGCCCTCAACACCCTGCTGCAGCAGCGGCTCACCCCGCACCGCGAGGGGCAACCGGAGCGGCGGATGGGCGGGCGGGTCTTCCGTGTCGGCGACAAGGTCACCCAGATCCGCAACAACTACGACAAGGGCCAGTCGGGCGTCTTCAACGGCACCCTCGGCATCGTCACCGCGATCACCCCCGAGGAACAGACCCTCACCGTACGCACCGACGAGGACGAGAACCTCGACTACGAGTTCGACGAGCTTGACGAGTTGGCCCACGCGTACGCGATGACCATCCACCGCTCGCAGGGCTCGGAGTATCCCGCCGTGGTGGTGCCCCTGACCACCAGCGCCTGGATGATGCTGCAACGCAACCTGCTCTACACCGCCGTCACCCGGGCCCGGCAACTCGTCGTCCTGGTCGGTTCCCGTCGTGCGCTGGCCGCCGCCGTGCGTACGGTCGGCGCGGGCCGCCGCCACACCGCGCTGGACCACCGCCTCGGCGGGCCGACCGGGCAGCGGGGGTGACCCGCCCTCCGGTCCCTCGGCGCGGGCACGGTGACCCGCCCGCCGGTCACCGTGCGGGACGGTGACGGGCGGGCGGGACCGGTCAGGCGGCGGGTACCGGGGTCAGCGGTAGCCGGCGGCGGTGATGTTGGCCTGTACCGCGTTCTCGGTGGCGTCCGACGGGTAGCCGGCGACCATCGCGCCCTCGTAGAACGTGCCGGCGCTGAGGTTCGCGCCACCGTCGGGCTTGCAGCAGTCGCCGCCGCTGCCCAGGATGATCGCGCCCTGCTTCTTCATCGGGCTGTAGCCGGGCGGCAGCGACCCGTCGTAGAGGGTGTAGAGGCTGCCGGACTGGGCGTCGCTGCCCTTGATGGCGAAGCGCGAGGTGCCGTTGTTCTTCAGGGTGGCGGTGACGAACTTGCTGGTGAAGGCCCGCTGGTTCGGGTTCCAGGAGCTGCTGCCGCCGGGGAACAGGCCCCACTCCAGGTCGGCCTGCACCCACGGGCCGGAGCCGGAGCAGCCGCCGAACCAGCACTGCTTGCTGAAGTTGATCGCGTCCATCGCCCCGGCGGCGTCGGCCTTGCGGGTGGTCTCGCTGTTGCCGTAGTCGAAGCAGCAGCCGTTGTTGACGTGGGTGCCGCTGGTGACCATGTACATGCCCTCGGGCGCGGCACCGGTCGGCACCCCGGTCAGGTGACCGTCGCGCCAGTAGCTGTTGCCCGGGTTGATGTAGAGCGAGTACGCCTTGGCACCGCCCACCGTCAGCGACTCCGAGGTCGCGACCGCCGGCCGGCTCTGCGGCGACCCGGGAACCACGCTGGAGCCCTGGTACCACAGGTCGTTGCCGCGACCGGACTGGTCGAACACGACGGTCACCACGCAGGTGGTGCCGGTGCAGAAGGAGTCCTGCGTGGCGGCGTTGGCGGTGCCGCCGGTGCCGGTCAGCCCGATGTTGCGGGTGGTGTTGTCCGAGGAGCGGCGTACCTGGTAGAGGTTGCCGGTGTACGCGGCGTAGAGCGCCCGGGTGGTGCTGTGCGCGGCCACGCAGGGGGTGCCACCGGCGGCGTAGATGTCACACGGCAGGGCGCCTGCGGGCGGGGGAGTGGTCGGCGGCGGCGTGGTCGGCGGGGTGGTGGTGGGCGGGGTGGTCGGCGAGGTCCACTGCTGGTTGGCCTGACCGTTGCAGGTCCACAGCAGGATCTTGGTGCCGTTGGCGGTGCCGTTGCCGTTCGCGTCCAGGCACAGGCCGGACTGCACGCCGACGATGGTGCCGTTGGCGTTGACGTTCCACTGCTGGTTGGTCTGACCGTTGCAGTCCCAGATGATCGCCGCCGTGCCGGCGGTGGTGCCCCGGCCGGAGGCGTCCAGGCACTTGTTGCCGTACACCGTGAGCTGGCGGCTGGTCGTCCAGGTCCAGGTCTGTCCGGCACCACCCTGGCAGTCCCACAGCTGGGTCTGGGTGCCGTTGGTGGTGCTGGCGTTGGGGACCTCGAGGCAGCGCCCGGAGGCGGTGCCGACGATCCGGGTGCTCTGCCCCGGCTCGATGGCGGCCAGCGCGGGCGCGGCGGCGGCCTCGGCGACCGGCGAGGTGACGCCGGGCACGGCCCCGGCGACGACGAGGACGCCGGCCAGCGCACCGACCAGCATGGTCAGCCGGTGTCGGCGGCGGTGGGGGAGGGGATCGCGGACCGGTCCTGATCCGCTCGGGGACGGGGTACGCACGAGGCGGCTCCTTGGTTCGTCGGCGGCGCGGCCCTGGCGGACCCGCCCTCGGGTGGTGGTGGCGAATCGGTTCGGGACCCCCTCAGGATCACCAAAAGAACGATAGAAATCAATTCGTTGGATCGTCTGTGGTGGGGTGGGGTCGACGTCCGCGCGACCGGGTGCCGGTCGACCGGCACCCGACCGTCGCTCCTACCGGCCCCAGAGCCGCCAGGTCTGGTTGAGCGGGCTGCTCTGGCCCACCGGCTTGCAGGTCCACTGCAGGATCCGCGCCTGGGCGGCGGTGGAGACCCCGTTGACGTCGACGCACTTGTTGCTGTGCCGGGCGACGAGCTGGTAGTCGTGGGGGTCGTTGCCCCCGTAGGTCACCCGGCGCAGGGTGAACTGCTGGCTGGTGCCGTTCTGGCAGGTCCACTGCTGCACGGCCGCGCCGTCGGCGGTGGACGCCCCGCTGACGTCCAGGCACTTGCCGCTCTGCTGGTTGACCACGGTGTACGTGTCGGCCACCCCGGCGACCGGGCGGAAGTTCCACAGCTGCTGGTCGCCGCCCTCGCAGGGGAACTGCTGCTGGGGGTTGCCGTCGGCGGTGCCCAGGCCGGTGTTGTCCAGGCACTGCTGGGAGTGCTGGGCCACCGCGACCGAGGTGAAGCCGGTCTCCGTGGGCGGCAGCACGGTGACGGTGTACGTGTCGTTCTGGTTGCCGTACGGCAGGGTCACCGAGGCGGCGTTGTTGGTCAGCGTGAGTACGGTGTTCGACACCGTGACCGGCCCCTGCACCGCGCCGCCGTTGTTGTAGGGGATGCGTTGGGTGAGCACCCGCACCTGGTTGTTCTGCACGATGCCGCTGGTGGCGTCCAGCCGTTGCAGGTTGACGGTCAGGTTGCCGGTGGTCCGGCCGCCGCCGACCAGTACCCTCGCCGCCCCGGGCGTCCGGGTGGCGAAGGCGTCGTAGGACTGGCTGGGGGTCACCGCGACGATCTGTCCGGTCTGCGCGGCGTAGTAGCGGTAGACCCACCACTCGCCCTTGGGCTGGTGCTGGCCGGCGGCGTTGCGGACCAGCAGGTTGCCCAGATCGTTGTGCAGGTTGCCGGCGCTGGCCCAGTTCGCCCGCAGGCCGTCCGCGCGGGCCCGCTCCAGCCTGGCGACGTACCAGGCCCCGTCCGCCGGGTTCTGCTCGTTGGACGCGCCGTACTCGTTGATCTGGTAGGGCCGTGGGTGGGCGATGCCGCGCGCGTCGAGGGTGGCGTTGGCGGCGGCGACGTTGGCGACCGGGTCGCCGGGCAGCGAGTGCCAGCTGACGATGTCCGGCACCGTGTTGGTGGAGCGGACGAAGTCGAGGTACTGGTTCCAGAAGGCGTGGTTGGTCGACGGCACGCAGGCGCAGCTCGGCCCGACGATGAGCTGGGTGGGGAACTCGGCCCGCAGCCGCTGGTAGGTGCGTCGCCACAGTTCGAGGTACTGGGAGATCGGGCGGTTCCAGAAGATGGTGATGTTGGGTTCGTTCCAGATGTCCCACTGCACGGTCAGCCCGGCCGCCCGGACGTCGCCGATGAGCCGGGTCAGGAAGTTGTCGTAGTCGGTCCAGTTGCCGTTGTCACCGGGGAATCGGGAGATCCCCGCGCCGTCGGCGCCCCACAGGTCGTGCGGCAGGATGATGAACTGACCGCCCAGGGCGGCGGTCCGGCGGGCCTGGGCGAGGGTGGAGTTCCACCGGCGGTCGTAGTTGCCGCCGACCCAACCGCTGCCGGGCAACTGCGCGCCACCGGCCCGCATGTACTGGAACTTGACGTCGCGGTAGAAGTGGTCGGCCGGGCCGCTGGCGTTCTCGGTCATGCCGTAGATCCAGCCGGAGGCGCGGTAGGCCGGCGTGCCGTCGGTGGCAGAGAAGTTGACGCTGATCGATTCATCGGCGGCCTGGGCCGGGGTGGTGGCGACAGTGCTGGCAGCGACGGCGAGTAGGCCGACGGCGATCCGGGTGGCGATCATGCGGACTCGTCCGGGCCGGCTGCGGGACGGGGTGTTCACGGCGACTCCTTGGTGGGGCGCGGGGACGCTCTCCGGAGGGCTTCGCTAGCGAATCGATTCGCAGGGATCGTAGGACGAGACTGTGAAGGATGTCAATGAAATGACAGGGCGATGAAGTCGGTGTTTCCGCCGATGATCCTGTTTCTGGGCAACCCCTCTTGACCGGGTCGCATCGACGGCTCTATCTTCGTGCGAACCGAAGTGTCGAATCGATTCGCCTCATGATCGGGCCGCGCCCCACCCGCGCGGTGGTCACCGCGCCCACCCGCCACCTCCTGACGTCCCACCAGAATTGAGGCAGCAGATGACAGCAACCAGCCGTCGGCGGTGCCTGGCCGCCGCCGTCGCCACCCTCGTCGCATTGGCCGGCGGTGCCTGCTCGTCCGCCGACGAACCCTCGGGCGGCGGCAGTTACCTGGTCTGGGACCCGTACCCCCAGTTCGCCGACGACTCCGCCTGGGTCGCGCTGCTCAGGAAGTGCGGCGAGGGGGCCGGGGTGACGGTGGAGCGGACCGGTTACGACACCACCGACCTGACCAACAAGGCCCTGCTCGCCGCCCAGCAGGGCAACTCGCCGGACGTGCTGATCGTGGACAACCCGGTGATCTCGACCCTGGCCGAGGCCGGCGCGCTCACCACCACCGACGAGAACAAGCTGGACGTGACGACCATGGCGGCGAACCTGCTCGCCGCCGGCCAGCGCGAGGGCCGGACCTACGGGGTGCCGATCGGGGCCAACACCCTCGCCCTCTACTACCACAAGGAGGTGCTGGCCGCCGCGGGCGTCGACCCCGCCACCATCACCGACTGGGCCGCGCTGAACAGCGCGTTGACCAAGGTGAAGGCCAAGGGCAAGAAGGGCATCACCTTCTCCGCGATCGGCACCGAGGAGGGCAGCTTCCAGTTCCTGCCCTGGTTCTGGGGGGCCGGCGCCCAACTGACCGCGCTGGACTCGCCGCCGGCGGTCTCCGCGCTCACGCTGTGGGCCGACTGGCTCAGGCAGGGTCACGCCCCCAACTCCGTCATCAACAACACCCAGACCACGAGCTGGCAGGAGTTCGCCACCGGCGACTACGCCTTCGCCGAGAACGGCACCTGGCAGCTGGCCAACGCGGAGAAGCTCGGCTTCGGGTACGGCATCATCGCGATCCCGGCCCGCGCGGGTGGCCCGGCGCCGGCACCCACGGGCGGTGAGTTCGTCTCCGTGCCGGTGCAGCGCGACACCGGCAGGTACGCGACGTCGCGGCAGCTCGTCACCTGTCTGACCAGCGCCGACAACCTCCTCGCCACCGACACCACACTGTCCTACGTCGCGCCCGTCACCGCCGTGCAGGACCGGCAGGTGGCAGCCGATCCGAAGCTCACGGTCTGGGTGGAGGCGGTCCGGGCCGCCAAGGGCCGCACCGGTGACAACCTCGGCACGAGGTATCCGAAGATCTCCGAATCCCTGTGGACCGGGGTGCAGTCGGCGCTCAGCGGGGCGAAGACACCGCAGGAGGCGCTGGCCGCCGCGCAGCGTACCGCCGGATAGTCGGGTCGCGCCGACATCGTGACCGCCACGGGACCCACCGCCTCGCCCCCGACCACCTCGACAGCTGCCGCCACCGCCGGGCGGGGCCGTCGGGGGATGGCCGCCACCGTCCCACCTGGGTACCGCGTGTCCCGGGCGGGACGGTGGTCGGCCTGGGCCTTCCTCGCCCCGGTGACCGGTTACCTGGTCATCTGCTACGCGTACCCGCTCTACCGCAATGTGGAGCTGAGCCTGCGGGAGTACACCGTCCGGTCGTTCGTCCAGGGCGGGGCGCCCTTCGCCGGCCTGGACAACTACCGCACGGCGCTGGCCGATCCGACCTTCGGGCCGGCGCTGACCCACACCCTGGTCTTCACCGTGGCCTCGCTGGTGCTCCAGTTCACCATCGGGATGGCGCTGGCCCTCTTCTTCCATCAGCACTTCCCGCTGTCCCGGACGCTGCGGGCGGTGATCCTGGTGCCCTGGCTGCTGCCGTTGATCGTCTCGGCGTCCACCTGGTCGTGGCTGCTCAACAGCGACGCGGGCCTGGTCAACGCGGCGCTCGGGGTGGTGGGGGTGGACCCGGTCCACTGGCTCACCTCGCCCCGCTGGTCGCTCGTCTCGGTGATCATCGCGAACGTCTGGATCGGTGTCCCGTTCAACCTGGTGGTGCTGCACAGCGGCCTCCAGGCGATCCCGGCCGAGCTGTACGAGGCGTCGGCCCTCGACGGGGCGACCGGCTGGCAACGGTTCCGGTCGATCACCTTCCCGCTGCTGCGCCCCGTCTCCGCGATCACCCTGCTGCTGGGCCTGATCTACACGCTGAAGGTCTTCGACCTCATCTGGATCATGACCAGGGGTGGCCCGGCCGACTCCTCCACCACCCTGGCCACCTGGTCCTACCGGCTCGGCTTCGGTAACCTGCTGCCCCGGTTCGGCCCCGGCGCGGCCGTCGGCAACCTGCTCATCGTGCTGGCCCTGCTCGCCGGGCTCGGCTACCTGCGGCGGCAACGGAGGCAGCAGTCGTGACCACCACCACCGCCCCGACGCGCCGCACCTGGTGGAAGACCGGCATCGGCCTGGTGCTGACCGGGCTGATGCTCTTCCCCGTCTACTGGATGATCAACGTGTCGTTCACCAGGGACCGGGACATGCGGGCCAGCCCACCGCACCTGTTCCCCGTCGACGGCACCGTCGAGGGCTACCGCGCGGTGTTCGACCAGCAACTGCCGTACCTCGGCACCAGCTTCCTGGTCGGACTCGGGACAGTGGCGCTGACCGTGGCGCTGTCCGCCCCCGCCGGCTACGCGTTGGCGAAGCTCCGGCCGCCGGGCGGCCGGGCGCTCAGCTTCCTGCTGCTGACCGCGCAGATGATCCCGGGCATCATCATGGCGATGGGCTTCTACGCCAGTTACCTCGAACTCGGCATCCTCAACACCTTGCCGGGCCTGATCCTGGCCGACTCGACCCTGGCGGTGCCGTTCGGCGTGCTGATCTTCACGGCCTTCATGTCCGGTGTCCCCGACGAGTTGCTCCAGGCCGCCGTGGTCGACGGCGCCGGTCGGCTGCGTACCTTCTGGTCGGTCGTGTTGCCGTTGAGCCGCAACGCGGTCGTCACGGTGTCGCTGTTCGCGTTCCTCTGGGCCTGGTCGGACTTCGTCTTCGCCTCGACGCTGGCCGGCGGTGGCGGGCACCAGCCGATCACCCTGGGTATCTACCGCTACATCGGCAACAACAACCAACAGTGGAACGCCATCATGGCCACCGCCGTCGTCGCCTCGGTCCCCGCCGCCGTGCTGCTGGTCCTGGCCCAGCGGTACGTCTCGACCGGGATCACCGCCGGCGCGGTCAAGGACTGACCACCCGAAGCACAGAAGGGCGTCACCAGCCATGACCGTCGCACCGTCCGGTCCGGAGTTCTCCATCCAGGACATCCCGTTCAGCTACCGCGGCTCGTGGCTCAACATCTCCCCGGTGGTGGCCGAGAAGACGTACGCCGACGATCTGCACCTGGTCTCCCACCAGACCGGGCTGCACCCGGTGCTCCGCCTCGCCCCGACCGCCGCCAGCACGGTCGTGGCCACGCCCACCCTGCTCACCTGGCGCAGCGGCACGGGCCTGGTCGAGGCCGGCTACGAGGGGCCGGACACCCTACGGCTGCGGGGCCGAGGGCTCGGACTGCGGATCGCCGCCGCAGCCGGGACCCTCACCCCGTTCAGCGGCACCTACCTCTACCGCGACCCGGTCGACGGGTCGGCTGTGTTCACCTCGTACGAGACGGGCCGCCGCTACCGGGTCACCGTGTTGTCCGGCCCGCCGGGCGGGCTCGGGGGAGCGGAGGCACTCGGCACCGCCGACCGCTGGCTGCACCTGCCCGCCGACCAGCCCTGGGAGATCGCGATCGAGGAGTACCGCACGGCCCGCCGCCCCTATGTCCGGTCCGGCACGTTCGACCAGCTGTGCCGCGACCGCGGCGTCGAGTTCGCCGCGTTCGTCGACGCGGTCGCGCCCTGGCGCGGTGTCGACACCCCCGCCGCCGAGCTGGCCGCGTACGTGCTGTGGTCGGCCACCGTCGAGCCGGCGGGTTTCGTCACCCGGCCGGCCGTGCTGATGTCCAAGCACTGGATGGACAAGGTGTGGAGCTGGGACCACTGCTTCAACGCGATCGCCCTGGCGTCCGGCGAGCCGGAGCTTGCCTGGCACCAGTTCCAGCTGCCCTTCGACCATCAGGACGCCGCCGGTGCCCTGCCGGACTCGGTCACCCACTCGGAGGTGCTGCACAACTACGTCAAGCCACCCGTGCACGGGTGGGCCCTGCGGCAGCTGCGCCGCCGGCTGCCCACGCCGCCGGACCGGGCGGAACTGGCCCGGACGTACGACCGGTTGGGTCGGTGGACCCGGTTCTGGCTGGACGCCCGCCGCGCCCCCGGCCACGACCTGCCGCACTACCAGCACGGTAACGACAGTGGCTGGGACAACGCCACCACCTTCGACCACGACCGGGTGCTGGAGACCGCCGACCTCGCCGCCTTCCTGGTCAGCCAACTGCGCTGCCTGGCCGACCTCGCCACCGAGCTGGGTGAGCCCGCCGACCGGTGGTCCGCCGAGGCCGACCGGGTACGCGCCGCCCTGCTGCGGGACCTGTGGGACGGCGAGCGTTTCACCGCCCGCAGCCCGCACACCGGTCGGCGACGGGCCAGCCGCAGCCTGCTCGACCTGTTGCCCGTCACCCTCGGCGACGACCTCCCCGAGCCGGTCACCCGGGTGCTGGCCCGGCGGGTCGAGGCCCACCTGACCACCCATGGGCTGGCCACCGAACCGACGGACTCGGCCCACTACCTCGCCGACGGCTACTGGCGTGGCCCGATCTGGGCCCCCTCCACGGTGCTGGTGGAGGACGGCCTGCGCCGGGCCGGGCACACCGTGCTCGCCGACGAGATCAGCCGGCGATTCCTGGTGCTGTGCGAGAAGTCCGGCTTCGCGGAGAACTTCGACGCCGAGACCGGCGCGGGGCTGCGCGACCGCGCGTACACCTGGACGGCCAGCAGCTACCTCATCCTCGCCGCCGCCCAGCAGGGGCGCACCGGGTCACCGGTGGGGCCGACCCGGTGAACGTCGTGCCGCCGCCCACCCGGTGGTGGCACGTCGCCGTCCCGGGCCGGGGCGGGTCAGCGGGTCCGGGCCGGGCCGGTGCTCTCGCGCAACGAGATGGGCGGCGCGTAGAGCCGGTGGCGGGGGGTGCCGCCGGGTGTGGCGATCAGCTCCAGCAGCAGCGACACCGCCTCGGCGCCCATGTCCCGGGTCGGCACGTCGGCGGCGGTCAACGGGGGGCGGAAATCCTCCGCCCAGTGCTGGGCGGCCACGCCGGTGACGGAGAAGTCACCCGGCACCGACAGGCCGGCGGCGTGCAATGCGCGCTGCATCCCGGGCAGTGCCGCCTCGTTGATGGTGGCCACCGCCGTGACCTGCGGATGCGTCGCCAGCAGCTGCGTCATGCCCGCCTCGCCCGAGGCGGTGTCGTCGCCGCAGCAGACGTCGATGCCGGTCAGGCCCCGCTCGGCGGTGGCCGCCCGGAAGCCGGCCAGGGCACGGTGGCTCGGGCCGTAACCCGCCGCGACCAGTTCGGCGGAGCGGTTCACCAGAGCCACCTGCCGGTGCCCCAGGTCGGCCAGGTGGTGCACGCAACGGGAGATCAGGGCCGCGTAGTCGACGTCGATCCAGCTCATCCCGTGCGGCTCGGCCGTCCGACCGATCGTCACGAACGGCACACCGGCCGTCGCCAGCCGGGTCACCCGGTCGTCGGTCAGCCGGATCTCCATCAGCACCACCCCGTCCACCCGCCGCCCGGTGACGATCCGCTCGAACGACCGGTCGTGGTCGCCGCCGGACGGGGACAGCAGCACGTCCAGGTCGTGTCGGGCCGCCGCCTCGACGACGCTGGCGACGAAGCCCAGCTGCATGTCGGTCAGACGCTGGTTGGCCGGGGGGATCACCAGCCCGAGGGTGCGGGTGCGTCCCTCCTTCAACGCGCGGGCGCTGGCGTTCGGCCGGTAGCCCAGCTCGTCGATGACCGCCTGGATCCGTTGCCGGGTCGTCGCCGACACGGCCCGCTTCCCGCTCAACACATAGGACACGGTGCTGCGGGACACTCCGGCCCGCCGGGCGATCTCCCCGATGTTCATGCCCGCCCTCAAGCCGAATTCCGCCACCGACGCGGGAATGCGCCGTGTTTGCCGTGGAGCATAACCGCCCCGCAATTCCCCATCGGGGCAGGAACAGTTCCGCCGCCGTCCGCCGGGGGGAATCCGCCGATGTCCGGCGGTGCGTGGTGGGCAGGGCGGGGCGGACAGGGATCGCAGGGTGGCGCAATATATCGATAGGGGTTAATGTTAAAGATCTGACGTCTTATGTCAGGAGTGGGCGCGGCTGACGGATCGGTCCCGCAACCCCGTCGTTCGGACACGAGGCACAGCCGCGCCAGAGGCAGCCACCACCGCACCCGTACCGTTCCGGAGAGGATTCGATGAATGTGTTGAGAAGGTCCAGTCGTATGACGATCGCCGTGGCGACGATGGCGACCCTGGCCGTCGTCAGCGGCGGCTCCGTGCTGGCGGACGCGCCGGGCGCGCGGGCCGCGACCACCGGCCCGTGTGACATCTACGCCGCGGGCGGTACGCCGTGCGTGGCCGCGCACAGCACCACCCGCGCCCTGTACGGTGCGTACAACGGGCCGTTGTACCAGGTGCGCCGGACGTCGGACAACACCACCCGGGACGTCGGCGTGCTGAGCGTGGGTGGTGTCGTCAACGCCGCGACCCAGGACTCCTTCTGCGCGAACACGAGCTGCGTGATCACGATCATCTACGACCAGTCGGGCCGCAACAACCGCCTCACCCAGGCGCCCGGCGGCTACTGGCCCGGCCCCGCGCCGGGCGGCTGGGACAACCTGGCCGACGCGAAGGCCGCACCGGTCACGATCGGCGGCCAGAAGGCGTACGGCGTCTACGTCTCGCCCGGCACCGGCTACCGCAACAACAACACCAACGGTGTCGCCACCGGCGACCAGCCCGAGGGCATCTACGCCGTCGTCGACGGCACGCACTACAACCAGTGGTGCTGTTTCGACTACGGCAATGCGCAGACCGACGGTCAGGCCGACTCGCCGGCCATCATGGAGACGGTCTACTTCGGTGCCAACAAGCAGTGGGGATACGGTGCCGGCGCCGGCCCGTGGGTCATGGCCGATCTGGAGTGGGGACTGTTCTCCGGGGTGAACGCGGGGTACAACAACATCGCGTCCATCAACCACCGTTTCGTGACGGCCATGGTCAAAGGTGAGCCGAACCACTGGGCGATCCGCGGTGGCAACGCCCAGTCGGGGGGCCTGACGACCTATTTCGACGGGCGGCGTCCCAACGGATACCACCCGATGAAGAAGGAGGGTGCGATTCTGCTCGGCATCGGCGGCGACAACAGCGTCTCCGGCCGGGGCACCTTCTTCGAGGGCGTGCTGACCTCGGGTTACCCGTCGCCGGCCACCGAGGACGCGGTGCAGGCGAACATCGCCGCGGCGGGATACGCGCCGGCCGGTGGCGGCACCCCCACGCAGAGCGTCCAACTCGTGGGCACCCAGTCCGGTCGCTGCGTCGACGTGCCGAACGGCAGCACCACCAACGGCACGCAGGTCCAGTTGTGGGACTGTACGGGTGGCAGCGCGCAGCGCTTCACCCGGACGGCGGGCCGGCAACTCCAGGTGTCGGGCGGCAAGTGTCTCGACGCCTCCGGGCAGGGCACCGGCAACGGCACCCAGGTGATCATCTGGGACTGTCACGACGGGGCCAACCAGCAGTGGAACGTCAATGCCGACGGCACCATCACCGGTGTGCAGTCGGGTCGCTGCCTGGACGCCAGCAACGCGGCCACGGCCAACGGCACCAAACTCGTTCTCTGGGCCTGCAACGGGCAACAGAACCAGCAGTGGAGCCTGCGTAGCTGACCGCCACGTCGTAACCGGCCGGTCGGCCGCCTCGTGTCCTGCGCGGGGCGGCCCGACCGGCCGGTCGTGTCGCGCTGCCCGGCCCGGTCTGCGTCGTCGTCTTGTCCTGCCTGTCGTTCCGCGGGTCACCCGGGGTTCCTGCAGCAGCAGATCGAAGGCCACGGTCCGAACTGGAACCAGGTGTCGTTGCGGCTCAACGACGTCGACACCCGCCACGGCTGCGTCGACATCCACGGCAGCGCAGACGCGTACGCCCGGGCGTGCAACTACGGCGGCTACCAGACCTGACGGTTGAACGGTGGGTGATCCGACCATGCGCTACGTCACTCGTCGATGCCTGGAATCTCGGGCGGCGATCTGTGAGGGTGTGCTCGGTGAAGCCGATACCGAGCGTACCCGAACCACCGACGCTGGGTGCCGTCCTGCGTGGGTGCCGCCTGGCGGCGGGCCTGTCGATCGAGGCGCTCGCCGAGCGCTGCGAAGTCAGTGCCCGGGCGATCAGCGACATCGAACGCGACCGGGTCCGTCGCCCGCAACGGCGCACCCTGACCGTCCTGTTCGACGTTCTCGCCGTGCCGCACGACGAGCGTCGTCGTCTGGTCGAGGCCACCTCCGTGCGGCCGGCCGGCGCGGAACTGCCCGATCCGCCCCGCTACTTCAGCGGCCGGGCAGCGGAGTTGCGGACCCTGGGCGACATCGCCCGTCGCCCGTCAGGTGACCGGCAGCAGGCCACCGTGCTCGTCGTCACCGGACCGGCCGGGGTGGGCAAGACCAGCCTCGTCCTGCGGGCCTCGGCCGACCTGGCCACGGACTTCCCCGACGGCCGGTTCTTCGTCGACCTGCGCGGCATGGACGACGTCCCGACCACCCCGGGCGAGGCGCTGCACCGGTTGCTGCGGGCGCTCGGCGTGCCGGAACAGCGGATCCCCGCCGGGCTCGACGGGCGGGCGACGGCGTACCGCTCGGCGTTGTGCGAGCGCCGGGCCCTGGTGGTGTGGGACAACGCCGCCGACGAGGCGCAGGTCCGGCCGTTGCTGCCCGGGGCCGGACGCAGTCTCGTGCTGTTCACCAGCCGGCGGCGACTCAGCGGTCTCGACACCGCACAGTGGCTGTCGCTGGAGCCACTGCCGGCCGAGGACTCCACCGCGATGCTGCGGGCCATCGCCCGGCCGGTAGCCGTCGATCCGGCCGAACTCACCGAGCTGGCCCGGCACTGCGGTCACATGCCCCTGGCGTTGCGCGTCACCGGGCAACGCCTGTCGGCCGAGCCGGGGCTGTCCGTCGCGGAGCTGAACCGTCGGTTCACCGGCGAGCAGGCCCGCCTGCGGGTCATCGACGCCGACACCGCCGGCATCCACACCGCGCTGAGCCTGTCGTACCGGCGGCTCGGGGACGACCTGCGGCGGACCTTTCGGCGGTTGTCGCTGATGCCGGGTCCGGACTTCGGCCCGGACCCGGTCGCCGTGGTCACCGACGGCTCCGACGCCGACGCCGAGCAACGGCTGGAAGCCCTGGTGGAGAGCGGTCTGGTGGCTGCCGTGCCGGCGGACCGCTACGGGCTGCACGACCTGGTACGTGACTTCGCCGTCGACCGGCTGACGGCCGAGGAGCCGGACTCGGCCGGCCCGTTGCGGACGTCCTCGCTGCGCTGGTGGCTGGCGCGGACCACGGCGGCGGGGCGGCACTTCGAGCCGGACGGACCGCCGTCGCTGGCGGAGTTCGGGGATCGCGAGGCGGCGACGGCGTGGCTCGACGCCGAACGGGGCAACTGGTTCGCGGCGTTGCGGTCGGCCGCCGCCGAGGGGCTGCACGAGCAGGTGGTCGACACCGTCGACGCGCTGCACTGGTTCTCCGACAGCCGGGTGCACCTCGACCTGTGGCCGGAGGTCTTCCGGTTGTCCGCCGAGTCCGCCGCCCGGCTGGACGACCCCCGCATCGAGGCGGTCCACCTCAACTACCTGTCCTGGGCGCAGGCGATCTGCCAGCGTGAGTACGCCGCCAGCGTGGCCACCGCCACCCGGGCGCTGGACCGGGCGGTCCGTGCGGGCGACCCGGCCCAGCAGGGCTGGGCGCTGCTCTACGCCGCCAGCGGCCACACCGGGTTGGGCGAGCACGCGGCGGCGCTGCGGCAGCGGCAGCGGGCCTGGGTGCTGCTGCGACGGGCCGCCGATCCGGAGGGCCTGCCGCAGGCGATGGCCTCGCTCGGCTCATCGCTGCTGGCCCTCGGCAGACCCGTCGAGGCGCTGCGGGTGCACCGGCGGACGCGATGCCTGCTCCGCGATCCGCGCTACCCCATCGCGGCTTTCGCCCGAGCCGCCACCGACGCGTTGAACTGCCGCCGGATCGCCGACGATCTCGCCGTCCTCGGCCGGTGGCCGGACCGGGTCACCGCCCTGCGGGAGGCGGTCGCGCTGTTGCGGGTCAGCGCGATGCCGGCGTTCGAGGCCCTGGTGTCGGTGGAACTGGTCGAGGCGCTGCGCCGCACGGGGGAGACCCGGGACGCCCCGGCGTACCTGCGGCGGGCGATCGAACTGGCCGAGGACTGTGACGATCCGGACCTGGCCGCCCGGGCCGCGACGCTGCTGGCCGAGCTCTCCCGCGACGGCGTGGACCCGGGGTGAGGGTCAGGTGCCGGTGGCGACGCGGGCGAAGGCGCGTACCAGCGGGTGGGGCTCGTAGCGGTGCTCCCGGCCGGCCGTGACCCAGCCCCGTTCGGCCAGGTCGAGAAAGCCCGCCTCGGCGGGGACCGGACCGGCTGGCCGGGTCAGCAGCCGGACGGCCCGGCGGGCCCGGGCCGGCAGCCCCGCGTACGTGCGCTCGAACGCGTCGCGCACCGACAGGTCACCGGCGACCAGCGCGTCCAGGACCCGCTCCGGCCTGGCCAGCCGGTCGATCAGCCACTGCGCGCTCCACTGCGGCCGGGTCAGCAGCCGGTTCGCGGTCACCCGCAGGGCAAGGGGCAGTCCGCCGCAGCCGGCGGCGAGCGCTGCGACCGCGGGTGCGGGCGCGGTGCCGTCCACCATCGTGTCGAGGGCGGCCCGGGCGTCGGCCGCCGGCAGGGGCGGCACCAGCCACCGGTCGGTCACCGGGAGGTCCGCCAGCGGGTGCCGGCCGGTGATCAGGGTGACGCCGAGGGCGTCGGGCGGCAGCAACGGCCCGACCTGGCGGTCGTCGCGCACGTCGTCCAGTACGACCAGGATCCGCCGGCTGCGCAGCAGGTCCCGGTATGCCCCGATGACCACCGGGTCGGGCCCGTGCGTGGACACGTCGGACGGTGGCAGCAACCGGCGGGCGATCGTCGCGGCGGTGGCGTCCGCAACCGGCCCGAGGAACCGCACCCCGTCGGGGAACCGCCCGGCGAGGTCGGTGGCGGCCTGCACCGCCAACGCCGTCTTGCCCGCCCCGGGCAGGCCGATCAGCTGCACCGCGTGGCGGTGTTCCAGCCGGGTGGCCAGCCAGGTGAGGTCGTCGTGGCGGCCGGTGAAGTGGGCGGTCACCCCGGGCAGACCGGTGAGCCCGGCGACCTGTCCGGCGGCCGGGCGCAGCTGGCCGGCATCCACCCCGTCCAGGCCCAGGGCCGCGCCGAGCGCCTGCAGGGTGCCGTGGTGCGGGCGGCGGATCCGGTGCCGTTCGATCCCGCCGATCGTCCGGGCGCTCACCCCGGAGCGGGCGGCGAGTTCGTCGATGGTCAGTCCGGCGGCCATCCGCAGTGACCTGAGCCGGTGGAGCTGTTCCTGCGTGTTGTCCCGCACCCCGTACCCCCGCCAGGACGACTGCTGTCCGGTCCAGTAGACGTCGCCTGGGCGGCACGTGGGGTGAGGTCATCGTCACACCGCGTTCCGGGGCTGGTGGGATGCGCGGTGGTGGCCGTCCGCCGTCCCGGCCTGCGGGAGGCGGGACGGCGGACGGGGCCGGTCAGGAGGTGCCGACCCGCTGCCACTGCTGGTTGGCGGCGCTGCCGCAGGCGTACTGGATCACCCGCGCGCCGTCGGCGGTGGAGTAGCCGGTGACGTCCAGGCACCTGCCGCTGTGCCGGGCGACGAGCTGGGTGTAGCCGGAGCCCGCGTCGCGCAGCTGCCACTGCTGGTCGGTGCGCCCCGACTGGCAGCCGAACTGCTGCACCGGTGCGTTGTCGGCGGTGGAGCCGCCGGCCACGGTGAGGCACTTGTCGCTGTGCCGGGCGACGATCTGCACGTACCCCGAGCCCGCGTCGCGCAGCTGCCACTGCTGGTTGGTGCCGTTGTTGCAGGCGTACTGGGCCACGGCGGCGGCGTCGGCGGTGGACCGGTCGAGCACGTCCAGGCACTTGCCGCTGTGCCGGGCGCGCAGCGTGTCGAAGGTGTAGCCGCCGTTGACCCCGGAGACCACGCCGGTGGCGGTGTCGATGGTCAGCTGCGGATACCAGCTCATGGTCAACGAGGTGGCGGTGGGGAAGTTCAGCGGCAGCCAGACGTAGCGGGACTGGTTGACCGGGCCGCCCGTGGCGCCGGCCCACCGGTCGCCGAGGTAGAGGTACGAGGTGGCGGCGCTGCCCTGCACCGGCAGCACGTACGCCGACTGGGAGTCGTAGGTGGTGCCGTCGGCGAAGTTCGTCGGGTTGGTCCAGGTGCCGCCGACGCTGCTGGCGGTGGCGTACCGGGCCTGGTTGGGCGACCAGCCGGTGGCGCCCGAGGTGACCAGGAAGTAGACCCCGTTGCGTTTGAACATCGCCGGGGCCTCCCGGTAGTTGTCCGGCCACAGCGTCCGCACCAGCGACGCGACCCCGGTGTAGTCGGCGGTGAGGCGGTAGATGTTCAGGTCCGCGTTGTTGCGGGTGGCGGAGATCAGGTACGCGGTGCCGTCGTCGTCGCGGAACACCGTCTGGTCCCGGGAGTCGTGGCCGAGCGGCCGGAAGCTGCCCAGGTAGCGGTAGTTGCCGTCGACCGTGCTGGAGGTGGCCACCGCGACCCGGGCCTGGTTGTAGTCGACGCCGTTCTCCCAGTGCATCCAGAGCACGTACTGGCCGGTGCCGGCGTTGTAGATCACCTTGGGGCGTTCGATGTTGGCCGTCGCCAGCTCACCGGCGGAGGATTGGGTGAGCACGTTGTTGCGGAACTCCCAGGTGCGCAGGTCGGTGGAGCGGTAGACCGACACGTACCGGAAGGTGTTGTTGGCGTTGCGGTTCTCGCCGAACCAGTAGTAGTAGTCGCCCACCTTGATCATGCCGCCGCCGTGGGCGTGCACGCCGGCGCCGCTGGTGTCGGTGAACTGGGTGCCGTTGGCCACGGTGACGGGTGCGGCCCGCGCGGCCGGGGTGGTGAGGGTGAGCGGGGCGAGCAGGACCGCGCAGGCGGCGAGGGTGAGGGCGGTGACGATCCGGCGGAGGGTGGTGGGGTGGGGCGCGGCAGGCATGGCCGCCTCCTCTTGCGGTGGGCGCGAGGTGCCGCGGGGACGCGCGGGACCTTTTCTCGACCCTCACGATATGCGGTGGAACCGATCTATGTACATGTATCGATTTTGTTTGCGGCCGGGCGTTCGCGGGTGTGGGTGGGGCCGGTGGTCGGCCCGTTCGTGGTGGTCGCGGTTGTCGGGGTCGATTCGCCGCCGCCCCGCACGTGTCCGATTGGCGGCAGGAGGGTGGATTGGCGGACCGTCGACCGTTCGCCTGAGAGAAACAGCAGGTCAAAGCTATGTTAACCAGCAAGTTACTGACTGGTAGGTCATTGACGGTCAACGTGAGGCGGCTCTAGCGTTCCCTCCATTCGAACGGCGTACGGTCCACCCGAACGGTCTTCGGTCCGGTGGTGGTACGTCCAGACGGGAGGCCCGAGCATGGCCGACGGGACGGTGCACACCCTCTTCACGCCAGTCCGCCTCGCCTCCGTCCCGCTGCGCAACCGGGTCTTCGTCCCGGGCCACACCACCAACTTCGGCCTGCACAACGAGCCCACCCCCCGACTCGCCGCTTACCACGCCGAGCGGGCGGCCGGCGGCGTCGGCCTGATCGTCACCGAGGCCATCCGGGTGCACCCGACAAGCGCCGGACGCAGCATCAGCCTGGGCAGCTTCACCGACGCCGGCATCCCCGCCTACCGGGCGGTCACCGAGGCCGTGCACCGGCACGGCACGCGCATCTTCGCCCAGCTCATGCACGCCGGCCGGCAGGCCAACGGCGACGCCACCCGCACCGCAGCCTGGTCGTCCTCCCCGGTGGCCTGGGCCACCGGCGCGCACGTCCCGCACGCCATGGGTCGCCACGACATCGCCGTGGTGGTCGCCGCGTTCGCCGCCGCCGCCGGGCGGATGCGGCGGGCCGATTTCGACGGCCTGGAACTGCACGCCGGCCACGGGCACCTGCTCCAACAGTTCCTGTCGCCGCACACCAACCGGCGCACCGACGCCTACGGCGGCAGCCTGGACCACCGGCTGCGGCTCACCCGCGAGGTGCTGACCGCCGTGCTGGCCGCCACCGACCTGCCGGTCGGGTTGCGGGTCAGCGCCGACGAGTTCCTTCCCGGCGGCCTGGATCCCGACGCGATGGTGGAGATCGTCGCCCGGCTGCGCGAGGAGTTCCCGCTGGCCTACGTCCACGTGAGCCACTCCGCCTACCACGGCAGCTACACCCTGGCCACCCAGATGGCCGACATGAGCTTCGGGCACGCGCCGTTCCGACACCACGCGGCCACCTTCAAGCGGGCCTTCCCGGACCTGCCCGTGCTGGCGGTCTGCCGGCTCGACAGCCTGCCCGAGGCGGCCGAACTGGTCGCGGCGGGGGAGGCGGACCTGGTCGGTCTGGCCCGCCCGCACATCGCCGACCCGCACCTGGTCCGCAAGGCGGCCCAGGGCCGACACCACGAGACCCGGGCCTGCCTGGCCTGCAACCAGGGCTGCATCGCCCGGGTCGAGGCCAGCCTGCCGATCACCTGTGTGGTCAACCCCGAGGTCGGCGCGGAGCGGGAGTGGGCGGCGGCCTGGCGACGCCCGCAGCGGCCGGCACCACCGCGCCGGGTGCTCGTCGTCGGCGGTGGTCCGGCCGGCCTGGCCGCGGCCACCGCCGCGCGACGGGCCGGCCACCGGGTCACCCTGGCCGAGGCGGGTGACGCGCTCGGCGGCCAGGTCACCCTCGCCGCCCGGGTACCCGGCCGGGAACGGCTCGGCCTGCTCACCCGGGACCTCGCCGCCGAGGCGTACGCCACCGGGGTCGAGGTGCTGCTCGGCAGGCGGATCACCGCCGCGCAGGTGCGGGCCGGCGCCTACCACGACGTAGTGCTGGCCACCGGGTCCCGCCCCCGCCCCCGGCCGCTGCCGGGCGGGCCGCCGATGCTCGACCTCTGGCAGGCGGTCGCCGCCCTCGACGCACCCGTCACCGGCAGCTACGTGGTGATCGACGAGGACGGGGGCTGGGCCGCCGCCTCCGTCGCCGAGGCCCTGGCCCGAGGGGGCGGCCGGGTGCACCTGGTCTCCCCGACCGCCAGCATCGCCGCCCGGATCACCACCTACTCACGACTGGCCCTGTTCAGCCGCCTCGCTGACCTGGGCGTCGTGGCCCATCCACTGCGGACCGTCCGCGCCGCAGGTCCGACTACGGTGGCCCTGACCGGGCCGCTCACCGGCCCCGAACTCGAGATTCACGACGTCACCGCGGTCGTCGACGCCGGCCCGTCGGTCGCCGACGACTCCCTCTACCGCCAGCTCGACGCGTCGCCCGACGGACCCCGGGTCCATCTCGTCGGCGACGCCAACGCCCCCCGCACCACCCTGGAAGCGGTCTACGAGGGCCGGTTCGCCGGCGCCTTCCTCGGCCGCCACGACACCCCCGCCGCCGTCCAGGTGGCGCTCGCCTACTGATCCGGCGGCGGCGACCCCGGTCGCAGCCGCCCCGAGCACCCCTCCCGATCCGGCGCCGCCCGCGAGGAGCCGGACGCGACAAAAGGAGATCAGCCATGTTCGACGTCGAGGACCGCCTGACCCTGGACGAACGATCCGCCGTGGACTTCGTCCTCGGCCTGCGCAAGCGCTGGGCCGACACCGTGTACCCAGCACTCACCAGGGAGTACGCCGCCACCGGTGCACCGGCCACCAGCATCGACGAGGCCGGCCGGACGCTGCGTGAACTGCCGCTCTACCCGTGGTTCAGCCACCTGGAGCGGGTGCAGCAGAAGATGCTGTGGAAGGCGGCCGGCGACGCCGTACTGGACCGGCGTGCGGAGCTGACCCGGCAACTGACCGCCGTTGCGGCACCGCCGGCCGGCTCGCTCACCCTCGACCCTGACCTGGCCCTGCCGGACTGGTACACCGACTACGACATCCATATCCAGCCGGGCGGGTTCTGCTCCGACGACATGTCGGCCTACGTCTACGAGTTCGGCGCGCGGATCGTCATGCTGCGCGACAACGACGGCTACAAGTTCCACCAGCTGTTCACCCGGACCGCACTGCCCGACCTGCCCGCCGCGACCCGGGTCGTCGACATCGGCTGCGGCTTCGGCAAGAGCACCCGGCCGCTGGTGGCCCGCTACCCGACCGCCCAGGTCATCGGACTCGACCTGGCCGCCCCCGGACTGCGCCTGGCGCACGCCGAGGCGGAGGCCGCCGACCTGGCCATCGACTACCGGCAGGCCGACGGCCGGGCCACCGACCTCGCCGACGCCTCCTGCGACGTGGTCACCGGCACGATGGTGCTGCACGAGATGCCGGCCGCGGCCATCCGGGAGACGATCGAGGAGGCCGCCCGCCTGCTCAAGCCGGGCGGCGCGCTGCGTTTCCTGGAGTTCCAACTCACCGGTGACCCGCTGCGCGACGCCACCGTCTACGAGCACGCCGAGCGGAACAACGAGCCGTTCTTCCACGCCCTGTTCGGCTCCGACCTGCTCGCGATCTGCGCCGAGGCCGGCCTCACCGACGCCGGTTGGACGCCGTTCGACGAACGCCGCAACGGCATGCAGCCCGAGGGCTGGGGCGACCGGTCCGAGTGGCACTTCCCCTGGGCCGTGCTGTCCGCGACCAAGCCGGAGGCGTGATGAGCACCGAGTTCGACTACTTCGGCGACCCCCGGCTCGGCAAGCTGCTCGACCTGGTGCTGCAACTGTCCACCGAGCTGCACGTCAGCCGGCAGCGGCTGCGGGTGCTGGAGCAGCTGCTGGTCCGCCGGGACGTGCTCGGTGCCGGTGACGTCGACGGCTTCACCGCCGACGACGCCGAACAGCTCGCCCTGGCCCGCGACCGCGACCAGTTGCTGCACCGGCTGATGCGCATCCTCACCGAGCAGGGCCCCGCGGAGCACCCGCTGCGCGACCAGTGGGAGGCGGCGCTGAACGGCAGGGCCGGCTGATGGACGGCGGGCGACCGCCCGGGGACCTCCCCGACGGCACCCTCGCCGACGAACCGGCCCGGCTGGTCGACCACTACCTGCAACTGTGCGAGGACCGCGAGCTGGACCGGGCCGGTCGCCTGCTCGCACCGGAGGTCCGGATCGTCTTTCCCGGCGGCCGGGTCTACCGCAACCTCGACGAACTGGTGGCCGGCGCGACCGGCACCTACCGGTGGGTGCGCAAGCACCGCGACCGCTACCTGGTGGGCACCGACGGCGACGCCGTCTCGGTGGTCTCCCTGGGCCGGCTGTACGGGCAGTGGCCCGACGGCGCCGGCTTCGACGACATCCGTTACGCCGACGTGTTCGTGCTGCGCGACGGGCTGATCGTCGAGCAGCACGTCTACAACGACCTCGCCGACACCGTGGCGCGGCGGGACCCGTCCCGCTGATCCACCGACCCGGGTCCCCGCCTCCCGCCCGCCGTGGCGGCGTCGGTCCGACCCACCCACACCAGCACCGATCCGTCCCGGCCGCCGCTGCTGTGCGCGGCTGACCAGCCCTTTCCCTGAACGAGGACGAGGTATCGACATGAAGCACAAGTGGGGTTTGCTGCCGGCGGCGCTGGTCGCCGCGGTGACGCTGGCCGGATGCGGGGGCTCCGGTGACGAGTCGGGCACCGAGGCGGGGGCACCGGCGAAGTTGACCTTCGCCATCGCCTCGGCGGTGATCGGCCCGAAGGAGGAGGTCGCCGTGTACGCGGTGGCCAAGGAGCTGGGCTACTTCGACGAGGAGAAGCTGACCGTCGAGACGATCAACACGGACGGCTCGGTCGCTGCGCTCCAGGCGGTCGCCTCGGGAAGTGGTGACCTCACCGCCGCCGACACCGGCTCCATCCTCGGCGCGGTACAGAAGAACGTCCCGGTCAAGGCCATCGGCGGCCTGGTGCAGAACTGGCCCTGGGTGATGGCGGTCAAGCCGGACAGCACCCTCACCGGCGGCGCCGACCTGAAGGGCAAGAAGATCGGGGTGATCAGCCTGGCGTCCGGCTCCGCCCCGTACGCCCGGGCCTACGTCGCGGCGGCCGGCCTCGACCCGGCCAAGGACGTCGAGCTGCTGCCCGTCGGGGTCGGCGCGCAGGCCGCCGCCGCGCTCAAGGACGGCAAGGTCGACGTGCTGGCGCTCTATACCCAGGCGTACGCGGTGATCGAGAACTCCGGCACCACGCTGAAGTACCTCGACAACCCCGACGCCTTCGACGGCATCCGGTCGCTGAGCTTCGCCGTCGGCGCCCGCAAGCTCGACGACAACAAGGACGTCTACACCCGGTTCCTGCGGGCGGCGTACAAGGCGATGCTCTTCTCCGCGAAGAACCCGGAGGCCGCCATGCGGATCGGCTACAAGGTGTTCCCGCAGATCCTCGCCGGTAAGGACGCGGCGGCGCAGCTGCCCGCCGACACCAGGAGCCTCACCGCCTGGCTGAAGACCGCCACCCCGGCGTCCGGCAGCCCGGATCAGTTCGGCGACTGGGGTGCGATCAGCGACCAGGAGTGGACCAAGACCCAGGCGTACACCAAGGAGGCCGGCCAGATCACCGGTGACGTCTCCCTCGGCGACGTGTGGGAACCGGGTCTGCTCTCCGGCGCGAACCAGTTCGACAAGGCCGCGGTGCTCGACAAGGCCGCCAACTACCCCGCGCAGTAGCGCGCGGCGGACGCGGAAGGGAACGCGATGGCCATCAAGGCGATGGGTCGCCGGGAGCAGCAGCCGGCCACGGTGTCGGAGGACTCCTGGATCGAGGTGGCCGGCCTGGACAAGCAGTACCAGCCCCGCCGGTCGGCACCCACCCAGGCACTCAGCGACATCAACCTGACCGTCCGGCGCGGCGAGTTCATCTCGGTCGTCGGTCCGTCGGGTTGCGGCAAGACCACCCTGCTCAAGATCCTGGCCGGGTTGAGCCCGAAGACCGGCGGCACGGTACGGATCGCCGGCACCGAGGTGGTCAGACCCCTCCGTGAGGTCGGGATGGTGTTCCAGGCGCCCACCCTGCTGCCCTGGCGCACCATCTTCGACAACGTCATGGTGCCGGCGGAGATCCAGAAGTTGGATCCCGCCCGGCATCGGCAACGCGCCCAGGAACTGCTGGAGATGGTGGGCCTGACCGGGTTCGAGCGGAAGTACCCGCACGAACTCAGCGGCGGCATGCAGCAGCGGGCCGGCATCTGCCGGGCGCTGGTGCACGACCCGGCCGTACTGCTGATGGACGAGCCGTTCGGCGCGCTCGACGCGATGACCCGCGAGTACATGAACGTCGAGCTGCTGCGCATCTGGCGGGAGAGCAACCAGACGGTGGTGCTGGTGACGCACTCGATCCCCGAGGCGGTCTTCCTCTCCGACCGGGTCGTCGTGCTCAGTTCCCGCCCGGGGCGCATCGCCGAGGTGCTGCCCATCGACCTGGACCGCCCGCGCGACCTGGGCGTCATGTCCTCCGACCGGGCCGGGGTCTACGTGGACCGGATCCGCCGCCACTTCCACGCCGCCGGCGTGATTGACTGACGAGGTGCCGCCATGGCAACGACAGATGTGCGCGACAAGCCGTCCCCCGGCGCACCGCCGGGCCCGCAGCCGGCCCGGCGGCGGTTCGACCTGCGGGACCGTCCCCAGTTGTGGCTCGTCCCGACGGTCTTCGTCGTGGTCGTGCTCGCCTGGGAGTACGGCACCCAACTGCTCGACGTCGACGAGTACGTGCTGCCCCGCCCCTCCCAGATCGCCGAGGCGCTGCACCGGCAGCTCACCGACGACCAGTTCTGGGGGCACTTCTGGGTGACCACCCAGGAGTCGCTGCTCGGCTTCGCCATCGGCGTCGGCGCGGCGGTCCTGCTCGGCACCTTCATCTCCCAGATCAGGGTCGTCGAGGCCACCCTGATGCCGTACATCGTGGCGTTCCAGACCGTGCCGAAGGTCGCCCTCGCCCCGCTGTTCGTGCTCTGGTTCGGTTTCGGCTTGACCAGCAAGGTGGTGATGGCGGCGGTCATCTCGTTCTTCCCGATGCTGGTCAACGTCATCGAGGGGCTGCGGGCCGCCGACGCCGACCGGATCCAGATGCTCACCGTGTTCGGCGCGAGCCGGTCGCAGATCTTCCGGATGGTCCGGCTGCCCAGCGCGCTGCCGTTCATCTTCGCCGGCCTCGACATCGGCATCGTCTTCGCCATCCTCGGCGCGGTCGTCGGTGAGTTCATCGGCGCCAAGGAGGGGCTGGGCTACCTGTTGTTGCAGACCAACTACAACTTCGACATCGCCGGCATGTTCGCCGTGCTGGTGGTGCTGTCGCTGATGGGGCTGGTCGCGCACTTCGTCATCCGGCTGCTGCAACGACGGCTCGCGTTCTGGGCCGAGGACACCAAGGTGATCGGGGCATGAGCACCCCGACGGACGACCCGAACCGGTTCGACGGCCGGGTGGCGCTGGTCACCGGGGCGGCCCGGGGCATCGGCGCGACGATCGCCGCCACCCTGGCCGCCCGGGGGGCCACCGTGGCGTACGCCGACGTCGCCGACACCTGGGACACCCCCACCCCCGACGGGCCGCACAGCCGGCACCGGGTGGACGTCCGGTCGGGCCGGTCCTGCGTCGACCTGGTGGCCGACGTCCTCGACCGGCACGGCCGGCTGGACCTGCTCGTCAACAACGCCGGGGTGGTCCGGCGGGGGCCGGCCGCGACGATGAGCGAGCAGGACTTCAGCACCGTGCTCGACGTGAACCTCACCGGCACGTTCCGGGTCTGCCAGGCCGCCTACCCGGCGCTGCGTGCCACCCACGGGTCGGTGGTGAACATCGGCTCCACCAACGGCCACATCGCGGTGCTCGACACCGTCGGCTACTGCGTCAGCAAGGCCGGCGTGCTGCACCTGACCCGGGTGCTGGCCCTGGAGTGGGCGCCCGACCGGATCCGGGTCAACGCGGTCGGCCCCACCATCGTGCCCACCGACATGACCGCCGACGTACGCGGCGACGCCGGCTATCTCGCCGACAAGCTGGCGACCATCCCGCTGGGCCGGATGGCGGAGCCCGCCGACGTCGCCAACGCGGTCGCCTACCTGCTCAGTGACGCCGCCGTCATGGTCACCGGCCAGACGCTCTTCGTCGACGGCGGCGTCACCATCCACTGACGGTCGGCAGCCCCACCGCCGACCGGACCACCCCGTGGGAGGAACCCCTCATGGCACACCCCGACACCGCAGCCGCCCTCGCGGCGGTGGACGCCCACTTCGACGAGTTCGTGGCCGAACTCCAGCAGCTCTGCCGGATCCGCAGCCGTCGGCAGGAGCCGGACCAGATGGTCGCCACGGCGGAGTTCATCGCCGACTCGGTACGCCGCTGGGGCGGCCACGCCGACCTCGTCGACTGGGAGCACTCCTACCCGTACGTGCTGGCCGAGATGCCCGGCGACGGGGAGCGGGCGCTGCTGCACTTCACCCACTACGACGTCGAGGTGGAGCCGGCCGGTGACGACGCCGACTGGATCAGCCCGCCGTACGCCGCCGAGATCCACGACGGCCGGCTGTACGCCCGGGGGGTGGCCGACGACAAGGGCGCGCTAATGTCCCGCATCCACGCGGTGGCCGCCTGGCGGCTGGCCGGCCTGCCCGCCCCGGTCACCAGCCGGTTCATCTTCGAGGGCAAGAAGTGGCTGCACAGCCCGGGCCTCGGCTCGTTCGTCGACGCCCACGCCGACCGGCTGGCCAGCGACGGCGCGCTGTGGGAGAACTCCTGGGTGGACGGTCAGGACCGCCCGCTGCTCAAACTGGCCGAGAAGGGCGTGCTCTACCTGCGGCTCACCGCCCGCACCCTGCCCCGCGACCTGACCAGCCAGAACACCGCGCTACTGCCGGCGGCCACCGCCCGGCTGGCCGCCGCCCTGGCCCGGTTGCAACGCCCCGACGGCACGGTCACCGTCCCCGGCTTCGCCGACGACGTCCGCCCGCTGACCGACCGGGAGCGGGAACTGCTCGCCGAGGTGGAGTTCGACGGGGACTACCTGCGCCGCCGGGCCGGGGTCACCAGCTTCGCCGGTGGCCTCGACGACCGGCAGGCGGCGGTGGCGATCCGTACCGTCCCCACGCTCACGGTGGCCGGGATCTCCGGCGGTGACATGCGTGACGACGTCACCCTGGGCATCCCGTCGACCGCCACGGCGAAGGTGGAGATCCGGCTGGTCCCCGGTCAGGACCCACAGCGGGTGCTGACCGCGGTCTGCGACCACCTGGAGGCGACCGGTTTCGGGGATCTGGACGTCGAGGTGATGGCGACCAGCCGGCCGAACATGACCGACCACCGGGACCCGTTCGTCGCCCTGGTGGCCGACGCGGCTCGGCGGGTCTACCGGACCGAACCGGTGATCGAGCCGTACACCCAGTGGATCGGCAACCAGGGCACCCTGGCCGGTCGGCCCATCGTCGGCGTCGGGGTGTCCCGGGCCGACTCCGGCGTGGACGGGCCGAACGAGAACATCCGGCTCGACGACTACCGGGCCGGCATCAAGCACGTCATCGAGGTCATGGCCGCCCTGGCGGTGACCCGGTGAGCCGGGTCCGTGGCGCGGCCCGTCGGGGCTACGTCGACCTGCCCTGGGGTCAGGTCCACTACCGCGAGGCCGGCCCGCCCGCCCGGCCGACCCTGCTGATCGTGCACCAGTCGCCGCTGTCGTCGGCCACCTACGACGCGGTGCTCGCCCCGCTGGCCGCGCGCGGCCTGCACGTCGTCGCCGTGGACACCCCCGGCTTCGGGATGTCCGACCCGCCACCGCACCGGTGGACGATCCCCGGGTACGCGACCGCGCTGTGGCAGACCGCCGACGCCCTCGGCCTAGACCGGGTGCACCTGCTCGGGCAGCACACCGGCGCGACCATCGGTGCCGAGGCGGCATTGCAGGCCCCGCACCGGGTAGGTCGGCTGATCCTGCAGGGCCTGCCGCTCTACGACCCGGCCGAGCGGGCCGAGAAGAAGACCGGCTACGCCCCCGGTTACCGGCCGGATCGCGACGGGTCACACCTGCGGGTGATCTGGGAACGGGTGTACGGCCTCTATCCCCGGCTCACGCCCGACGAGGCGGACCGGCAGGTCGCCGAGTACCTGATGACCGGGCCGGACTACGCCACCGCCTACCGGGCGGTCTTCGACCACACCCTCGACACCGCCGCCCTGGCGACGGTGCCCACCGTGCTCCTGCACGGGGCCGACGACCTGGTCGACCGGATGACCCCGGTGGTGCGCGCCGCCCTGCCGCACGCGCCGCTGGTCACCATCCCCGGTGGCACCGACTTCGTCGCCGACGAGCAGCCCGAGGCGTTCGCCGACGCGGTCGCCGGGCAGCTCGACGTCGAGGTGGCGACCCCGTGACCGACCGGCGGCCCGGGTGCACCTACACCCCGTGGGTCGGCCCTTCGACGGGGGTCCGGGTCGATGGCCGGCGCTGACCGGGCGACCGTCGTGGCCGCCCGGCCACCGGCGGCACCCGGACGCCTGGGTGAGCCCGCCGCCACGGCTGTCGGTCTGGGCGCGGTCTACCTGCTGTGGGGCTCCACCTACCTCGGCAACCGGATCACCCTGGAGAGCCTGTCGCCGATGGTGTCCACCGCCGGCCGGTTCCTGGCCGCCGGGGTGCTGGTGTGCACGGTGGTGGCGGTCCGGCGTGGGCCGGGCCGGCTGCGGCTGCCCCGGGCCCAGTGGCCGGGGGTCGCCGCCGGGGGAGTCCTGATGGTCGGCGCGGGCAGTGCCCTGCTCGCCGTCGGTCAGCAGTACGTCGCCTCCGGACTGGCCTCCCTGCTGGTCGCCGCCATGCCGCTGTGGGTGCTGCTGATCCGGCTCGGCTCCGGTCAACGCCCCCGACCGGCGGCGGTGGCCGGGGTCCTGGGTGGACTGGCCGGGCTGGCGTTGCTGCTGGTCGCCGCCCCCGGCCAGGGGTTGCACCTGGCGGGTATGGCGACGATCGTGGCGTCGACCGTGGTGTGGGCGCTCGGCTCCACGCTGACCCAGCGGCTGGCCGTGCCGGCCGACCACCTGGTCGGCACCGGGTGGCAGATGCTGGTCGGGGGTGCCTGCGTGGCGGTCGCCGGCCTGTTCGCCGGCGAGTGGCACGACCTGCGCCCCGCCGAGGTGACCACCCGGTCCTGGCTGGCCTGGCTGTACCTGATGCTGGTCTGCACCGTCGTCGGCTTCACCGTCTACACCTGGCTGCTGCGCCGTGCCCCGCTGCAACTGGTCGCCACGTACGCCTATGTGAACCCGGTGATCGCGGTCCTGCTCGGCATGGTGGTGCTCGACGAACGGCTGACCGGCCGGCAGGTGCTCGCCGGCGTCGTCGTGCTCGCCTCGGTGGCGCTCGTGGTGGCGGTGGAACGACATCGACAGTTGCGAGGATTGCCGCCGGGCACCCCCGTGACGCCACCGTGAGCGGCGGTCCGTGCCCACCCCGCGTACGCCGACAGTGAGGACTGACATGACCACCACCCCCGTCATCGCCCGGGACGACAGACCGGTCCGCTCCGGTCTCGGGCGGGCGCTCGACGTCATCAACATCATCGCCGGCCGGGCGCCGGAGACCCTCGGCGTGTCGACCATCGCCCGGGAGCTGGGGCTGCCGAAGGCGGTCGCGTACCGCATCCTCAAGGAGCTGGTGGCCGACGACTTCCTCAGCTTCAACGAGGAGACGAAGCGCTACCGGCTGGGCACCGGGGCGCTCGCGGTGGGCCTGGCGGCGCTGCGGGCGCTGGACGTGCCGGAGATCGCCCGGCGGTACCTGGTCCGGCTGGTCCGGGGCACCGGGGAGACCGCCACCCTGTCGGTGCGGCAGGGCTGGATCAGGGTCTACATCGACCAGGTGCTCTCCCCGCACGAGGTGCGCATGTCGGTCTCCCTCGGCACCAGCCACCCGCTGCACTCGGGGTCGTCGTCGAAGGCGATCCTGGCCGCGCTGCCGGCGGTCGAGTTGGACGAGTACCTCGGGCAGCCGCTGGACCGGGTCACCCCGTCGACGATCACCGACCCGGACCTGCTGCGCGCCGAACTCGCCCGGATCCGCCGGCAGGGGTACGCGGTGAGCCTGGGCGAGCGGCAGAACGGGGCCGGCAGTGTCGCCGCCGCCGTCCGGTACGGCACCGGTCAGGTCTTCGGCTCCATCTCGCTGTGCGGGCCGCAGGACCGGTTCACCCCGCAGGTCTGCGCCGCGCACGGTGCGCTCGTGGCCGCCGCCGCCGGTGAGATCTCCGGCGAACTCGGCTTCCGGCCGCCGATGCCGCGCTCCGGCGGGGGAGAGGGGACGTCATGACGACGACCGACGACCGACCCGACCCGACCCGGTCCGCCGCCGACCGGCCCGGTGCCGCACCACCCGGTGACGGGCCGCTGACCGGCCTGCGGGTGCTGGACGTGTCGACGATCCTGGCGGGTCCGCTGTGCTGCCAGATCCTCGGTGACTTCGGTGCCGAGGTGATCAAGATCGAGCATCCGACCGCCGGTGACAGCATGCGCGGGCACGGCAAGTCCCGCGACGGCCATCCGCTGTGGTGGAAGGAGATCTCCCGCAACAAGCGCACCGTCGGGCTGAGCCTGTCCGCTCCGGAGGGTGCCGCCCTGCTGCTGCGGCTGGCCGCCCGCGCGGACGTGCTGGTGGAGAACTTCCGCCCCGGCACGTTGGAACGCTGGGGGGTCGGCCCGCAGGAGCTGCACCGGGTCAACCCGGGCCTGGTGATCGCCCGGATCACCGGGTTCGGGCAGACCGGTCCGTACGCCGGGCGGGCCGGTTTCGGCACCCTCGCCGAGGCGATGAGCGGCTTCGCCCACCTCACCGGTGCCGCCGACGGCCCACCCTCACTGCCGGCGTTCGGGCTGGCCGACAGCATCTGCGGGATCGCCGCCTCCTCGGCGGTGATGATGGCGCTGTGGCACCGGGACCGCACCAGCGGTGCGGGGCAGGTGATCGACATGAGCCTGCTGGAGCCCATCATGACCGCCGTCGGCCCCGGCCCCACCGTCTACGACCAGCTCGGGATCGTCGAGCAGCGCAACGGCAACCGGTCGGTCAACAACGCGCCCCGCAACACGTACCGCACCAGTGACGGCGCGTGGGTGGCCGTGTCGACAAGCGCCCAGGCGATCGCCGAACGGGTGCTGCGGCTGGTCGGGCACCCCGAGGTGATCGACGAACCGTGGTTCCGTACCGGCGCCGGCCGGGCCGGGCACGCCGACGAACTCGACGCCTACGTCGGCGGGTGGATCGCCGCGCGGACCCGCGCCCAGGTCACCCGGGCGTTCACCGAGGCTGGCGCGGCCGTCGCCCCGGTCTACGACGCCCGGGACATCGTCGAGGACCCGCACGTCCGGGCCACCGACATGGTGACCACCGTGGACGATCCCGACCTCGGGCCGATGCGGATGCACAACGTGATGTGGCGGATGTCCGGCACCCCGGGACGGGTCCGCTTCACCGGCCGCGCCCTCGGCGCGGACACCGACTCCCTGCTGGTCGACGAGTGTGGCTGCGACCCGGCCGAACTCGCCGACCTCCGAGCCCGCCACATCGTCGCCTGACGGTGTGGCCGTAACCCGCTGAAACGTGAGGAACCGTGACGACCACCGCCCGACACGCCGACCGGCTGCTCGACGCCGTCCGCGCCGGCGTAGCGATCTACGACCTCGGCCGGCAGCTCTCGATCGGCATGCCGCAGTCGCCGAACCATCCGCCGTTCTGGCTCAGCATGCCCCGCCGCCACGGTGACATGGTCCGCGCCGACGGTGGGTCCGCCGCCAACGACCTGCTGGTGATGGGGACCCACGTCGGCACCCACGTCGACGCGCTGGCCCACGTCTCCCACGACGGCCGGCTGCACGGCGGCGCGGACGCCGCCGCCGCCCAGGCCGGTGGGCGGTTCACCGAGTTGGGTGTGCACACGGTCGCGCCGATGGTGCGCCGGGGTGTCCTGCTCGACGTCCCCGCCGCGCTCGACCTGCCGGACTGCCCGCCCGGCTACGAGATCACCCCGGCCGACCTCGACGCCGCCGTACGCCGCCAGGGAACCCCGGTGCAGGCGGGCGACGTGGTGCTGATCCGCAGCGGCTGGGGTCGGCACTTCGACGACGAGGACCCCGGCCGGTACGTCGGCCGGGAGTCGGGTGTGCCGGGCATCAGCACGGCGGGCGCGCAGTGGCTGGCCGCCGCGGGGGTGCACGCCGCCGGTGCGGACACCATCGCCTTCGAGTGCCTGCGTCCCGGCCAGGGACACAGCGCCCTGCCGGCACACCGGGTGCTGCTGGTCGAGCACGGCATCTATCTGATCGAGACGATGGCGCTGGAGGAGATCGCCCGCGACGGGGTCCACGAGTTCACCTTCCTGATGGCCCCGCTCGCCCTGTACGGCGCCACCGGCTCCCCGGTCCGGCCGCTGGCGGTGGTCGGTCGTGCCTGAGTCGACCCTCGGACGGCAACTCGCCGTCTTCGCCGCCGAGACCCCCGCCACCGCCCTCCCCGCCGAGGTGGTCGACAGCGTCCGCAACCGGGTGCTCGACGTCGTCGGCCTCTGCGTGGCCGCGGTCGACCTGCCGACCAGCCGGGCCGCCCTGGAGCATGTCCGGGAGCAGGGTGGCCTGGGCCGGGCGACGGCGATCGGACTGCCCACCCCGGTGCCGGCCCCGCTGGCCGCCTTCGCCAACGGGGTGCTGGCGCACTCCCTCGACTACGACGACACCCACCTGCCGTCGGTGCTGCACCCGAGCGCGTCGGTGGTGCCCGCCGCGCTCGCCGCCGCCGAACTCACCGGTGCCTCCGGCGCGGAGACGGTCGCCGCGATCGCCGTCGGCCTGGAGGTCTGCGTCCGGCTCGGGATGGCCGGTTACGACCGGGCCGCCGGCAACTCGGTCTTCTTCGAACACGGTCAGCACGCCACCTCGATCTGCGGCACCCTCGGTGGCGCGGTGGCCGCCGCCCGGCTGTTCGGGCTGGACGGCGACCGGACCCTCGACGCGCTCGGGGTGGCCGCCTCGATGGCCGCCGGCCTGATCGAGGCCAACCGCACCGGCGGCACGGTCAAGCGGATCCACTGCGGGTGGGCGGCCCACTCGGCGGTCACCGCCGCCAGCCTGGCCCGGCACGGAATCACCGGCCCACCGACGGTGCTGGAGGGGCGCTTCGGCTTCTTCGAGGCGTTCCTGCGCGGCGAGTACGACCCGGCGGAGATTGTCCGTGGGTTGGGCGTCGACTGGGCGGTGCCGGACATCTTCTTCAAGCCGTACCCAGCGAACCACTTCACCCACGCGGCCATCGACGCCGCCCTGGCCCTGCGGGCGCGGGGGGTGACCCCGCAGGACGTGGCGCAGGCGACCCTCGGGGTGCCCACCCCGGTGATCCGCACGATCGGTCAGCCCATCGACCGCAAGCGTCGTCCCGCCACCGGCTACGAGGCGCAGTTCAGCGGCCCGTACGCGGTGGCTGCGGGGCTGCACGGCGGTGGCGTGCTGGGCGTCGGCCCGGACGACTTCACCGACGCCCTCGCGGTCGAGGAGTCCCGCCGGGCGGTGATGGACCGGGTGGAGGTGGTGCCCGACGCGCGCTGCGACCGGATCTTCCCGTACCAGTTCCCGGCCGTCCTGCGGGTGGTCACCCACGACGGGCGGGAGTGGACCGAGGAGGTGCTGACCAACCGGGGCGGACCGCAACGCCCCCTGTCCCGCGCGGAGCTGGCGGTGAAGTTCCGGCACAACGTCGCCGGCCGACTGCCCGAGGAGGTCGCCGCGTCGGTCGAACAGGAGATCGGCCGGTTGGACCGGGCCCCGGACGTCCGGCGGCTGACCGGGCTGCTCGCGGCGGCCGTACCGGCAGCGGCCACCGCGGTGGCCACCCACGACACACCCCGAGGAGTGAAAGCATGAGTACCTACGACCTGCTGCTGCGCGACGTCCGGGTGGTCCGGCACGACCGGCCCGACGCCGAACCCGTGGACGTGGCGATCACCGACGGCCGGATCAGCCGGGTCGCCCCGGGGATCGAGGCACGGGAAGCCGCCACGGTGCTCGACGGCCAGGGAAGGCTGGCCTTTCCCGGCGTCATCGACGCCCACCAGCACTGGGGCATCTACAATCCGCTGGGGGAGGACACCGCCTCGGAGAGCCGGGCATCGGCCCAGGGCGGCGTGACAACGGCGCTGACGTACATGCGCACCGGGCAGTACTACCTCAACCGTGGTGGCCGGTACGCGGACTTCTTCCCGGAGGTGCTGGCCGCCTGCGAGGGCCGGTCGCACATCGACTACGGCTTCCATCTCGCCCCGATGATGCGCGAGCACATCGGGGAGATCCCGGAGTTGGTCGAGCGGTTCGGGGTGACCTCCTTCAAGATCTTCATGTTCTACGGCGGGCACGGCCTGCACGGTCGCTCGGCCGACCAGAACTCCTTCCTGATGATCCCCGACGACGAGCGGTACGACTACGCGCACTTCGAGTTCGTGATGCGCGGCGTGCAGGCCGCCCGGGAACGCTTCCCCGACCTGGCGGCGCAGATCTCGCTGTCGTTGCACTGCGAGACCGCCGAGATCATGAGCGCCTACACCCGGCAGGTGGAGCAGGAGGGCCGGCTGACCGGGCTGGAGGCGTACCACGCCTCCCGGCCGCCGCACTCCGAGGGGCTGGCGGTCTCGATCGCCTCGTACCTGGCCCACGAGACCGGGCTGCCGAACGTCAACCTGCTGCACCTGTCCTCGGCCAAGGCGCTCGACGCCGCGCTGCGGATGGCCGAGGCGTTCCCGCACATCGACTTCCGCCGGGAGGTCACCATCGGGCACCTGCTGGCCGACATCACCACCGCGCACGGCCTCGGCGGCAAGGTGAACCCGCCGCTGCGTCCCCGCGAGGACGTGGAGGCGCTCTGGGCGCACCTGCTCGCCGGTCGGGTCGACTGGGTGGTCAGCGACCACGCCTGCTGCAAGGACGAGGTCAAGTTCGGCCAGCCGCGCGACGACATCTTCCTGGCCAAGTCGGGCTTCGGTGGGGCCGAGTACCTGCTGCCGGGTCTGGTGACCGAGGGCCGGCGGCGCGGCCTGCCGCTGTCCCGGGTGGCGGCGCTGACCTCGTGGAACCCGGCCCGACGGTTCGGCCTGGCCGGCAAGGGCGCGATCGCCGAGGGGTACGACGCCGACCTGTGCCTGGTCGATCCGGACAGCGCCTGGACGGTCCGCGCCGAGGACTCCGAGTCCACCCAGGAGTACACCCCGTTCGAGGGGTTCGACCTGACCGCCCGGGTCACCGACACCTTCGTGCGGGGCGCGCACGTCCTGGTCGACGGCAAGGTAACCGGTGACCCGCAGGGCCGCTACGTGGCCCGGACCGCGCGGTAGGGGGCGTGGTGCGGCCCGTCGCGCGCAGCTACCTGTACGTCCCGGGTGACCGGGCGGACCTCATCGGCAAGGCCCCGGGTCGGGGGGCGGACGCCCTCGTGCTGGACCTGGAGGACGCCGTCACCCCGGCCCACAAAGAACAGGCCCGCCGCACGGTGGCCGACGCGCTCGCCGACGTGACCGACCCCGGGCAGCGGTGGGTCCGGATCAACAGCGACCAGGTCGAGGCGGACGTGGCGGTGCTGTCGGCGGCGGCGGCCGGCGTGTGGGTGCCCAAAGCGGAGCCGGAGCTGCTGCACGAGGTGGACCGGGCGCTCGGCGCGGCGGAACGTCGACTCGGGCTGGCCGAGCGCACCTTCGGTGTGGTGGCCCTGGTCGAGACCGCCCGTGGCGTGCTGACCGTCGCGCAGGTCGCGGCCGCGCCCCGGGTGCTGCGGCTGGGGCTCGGCGAGGCGGACCTGGCCGGGGAACTGGGCCTGCAACCGGGGCCGGACCGGGCCGAGTTCGCGCCGATCCGGTCGCAGGTGGTGGTGGCCTCGGCGGCGGTGGGGATCGTCGCGCCGGTCGGCCCGGTGGAAACGGCGCTGCGTGATCCGCAGCTGCTGGAACGCACCACCGGCATCCTGCTGCGGCAGGGGTTCCGGGCCCGCACCGCCATCCACCCGGGTCAGCTCGCGACGATCAATGCGGCGTTCACCCCGACGGCGGCAGAGGTGGCCGCCGCCAGAGCGGTGCTCGACGCGTGGGAACGGGCCGGTCGGGAGGGTTCAGGGGTGGCCACCGACGCGGCCGGCCGGCTGCTCGACCGGGCCGTGGTCCGGACCGCCACCGAGGTGGTGAGCCGTGGCGAACGGTCGGCCGGGCGGCCGGCGGGTGCCGATCACCGAGATGGCGAGCAATGATCTACGTCACATTGTGAACCCTTCTCGCAGTGGCTGGCACGGAAGGCACGTTCCGGGCCGAATCCCTTTTCCGTGCCCTACATTCGGCGCCCAGCGCTCCCGTTTCGGTGGCGGCGTTCCCGCCGACGAAACACCACCGGACACACACCGTTACCTCGTCTCACCCCGCGTGGTCGACCGGGGTTGATTGCCACCCGACAACGAGCGCCTCGGTTTGTGCCGCTCACTACCCTGACCGATGATCCAGTGCCTGGGTACCGTCGACAGCGATAAGGGCTTCAGATGAGCAACAGTCACCCTCCGTACGGAGAACAGCCGGATCCGAACGTCACCCCGTGGAGCGGGCCACCGGCCCCGCCCGCCGGTTACCCGGCGTACGGCCAGCCGGGCCAGGCCCCGCAGTACGGGCAGGCCCCGCAGTACGGGCAGGCCCCGCAGTTCGGTGTTCCCGTGCCGCCGCAGAAGTCGAACCGGGGCCTGGTCATCGGCCTCATCGTCGGCGCGGTGGTCCTCATCCTCGCGCTCTGCGGCGCCGGGATCGGGCTCGCCCTGGTCGGTGACGACGAGGCCGACCCGACGCCGGACCCGGTCGCGACCACCGCTCCCGGGCCCGGGACCGGCAGCGGCACGGACACCCCGCCGACCGCGCAGCCGTCCGAGTCGTCGCCGGAGCAGCCGAACAACAACAACAACAACAACGCGGTGACTGCGCGCTACTCCAGCGACCTGTCGTCGGTCTGCGACGGCAGCCCGATCCTCAACGCCGCCACCTACAGCGGCCCGACCACCGCCAAGGCGTACGTCTTCTCGAACAACCCGGAGCGGCCGACGTTCTGGTCGTCGAAGCTGGTCGGCTCCGACAAGCGGTACTACGCCAAGTCGGCCGACTTCACCACCGTGTCGGTGGTCGGCTGCATGTCGATGGTCCCGGGCAGCGAGGGCGCGCCCAAGAAGTGCGACTACAAGGCGAGCGACGGCAAGAACGTCAGCGTCTCCTACATCTCCTCGCGCTACCAGCTGACCTTCTTCGCCGCGAAGACGGCCGAGAAGATCGGCGACGGCGGGGTCGTCAACGCCCCGGCCACCCGGTGCCCGAGCTTCATCTCGTACAACAAGACGACGATGAAGGCGTACGCGGCCCCGGACAGCGGCACCATCGAGGCCGCCCTGGACAAGTTCCTGTCCTGACCGGCTCCTGACGGCGGTGCCGGGGGCGGGGGGATTCCCCCCGCCCCCGGCCTTCCGTCTCCCGCCGGATCAGGTGTTGACCGGCCGGCGGGCGACCAGCAGCACGTGCGTCACCGGCCAGTCCAGCGGGCTGCCGTCCAGCGCGGACAGCTCGGCGGTCGGCGCGAGCCGGTGGGTGACGATCCAGTCGTTGCGGTACGGGCCGCTGGCGGGGTCGACCTCGAAGCCCACGTCGGCCAGCAGCGCCTTCCAGTCGGCCCACTCCAGCCCGCAGAACTCCTCCTGCGTCTCGGACAGCCAGTTGTCGGTGTAGTCCTTGCGGGTGAGGAAGTCCATCGCCGAGCCGAGCGGCAGCTCGACCACCGCCCCGGTACCGTCGTCGACCGGGCGGAACCCGAACGGGAACCGGTAGTCGACGGCGAACTGGTCCAACCGGGCCCGCGTCGACAGCCCGGCGAGCCGCTCGGCCACCTGGTCGGCCGGCAGCGCCGCGAGGTCGGGGTGGGGCCGGGCCGGGTTCGCCCCGTCGGTCGTCGACAGCCGCAGCCGTACCGTCCGGTCCCGGCCGTCCGGTCCGCACACGTCACTGTTGATCCACACCCCGCCGGGCACCGTGTGGTCGTAGATGGCCTGCACGAACCGGCGCAGCGACGCCATCTGATCGCCGTACGACCAGATCTCGTGGGTCAGCGCGAAGGTCATCGTGGTGTCCACCGAGCGGGGCGCGAACACCGCCCCGCCGAGCACGTTGCGGCGGTAGAAGAACACGTTCGGGTTGGCGAAGAAGCCCTGTGCCTTCTTGTGCACGCACTCCTCGTAGAGGTGCCGGGCCACCTCGACCCCGATCAGGTCGCTCTCGCGCAGCGTCGGCTCCCGGTCGGCCAGCTCCAGCACCGCGCCCGCGCCGCAGCCGACGTCGACGATCCGGCCGGGCCGCACGTGCTCGCGCACCGCCGCCCACTTGCGCTGCGCCGCATCGGCGAACGCCTCGGCGTACGTGCGGTAGTCGCGGGTGGCGGTCAACCCGCCCTCGTCCCCGACCACCGGATCGTTGACCACCGAGCGGACCAGGTCGTCGAGCCGGTAGCGGGCGTAGACGTCGAGGGTCGCCGGGTGGGCCAGCTCCCGCCACGACGGGTCGTCGGCGGCCAGCCCCAGCAGCACGTCCCAGGGCCGGGCGGGGGTCGGGTCGACGTCGGCCTCCACCCCGGCGATCGGGAACCCCAGCCCGGCGTACATGGCGGCGACCTGCGGGGTCGAGCAGGCGACCACGGTGTTCTCCGGGGTCAGCTCCAGGCCGGCGGTCGCCGCGACGTTCTTCAGGGTCACCTCGGCGAACCGGTCGGTCTCGGCGGTGTCGAAGACCGGCACCACCACCGACCGCAGCCCGGCCAGCACGCTGAACCGCTCGATCGCCGCCTCCCGCCGGTGGTAGGGGACCGGGTTGCGGCGGGTGTTCTCGTGGTTGGCCGAGGTGACCGCCCAGACCACGGTGGCCTCGTCGTCGGTGACCCGGCCGGCGGTGCCGGTCGGCCCGGCGTCGGCACCGGCGTGGTCGCCGTCGGCAGCGTCGGGGCGACCACCGGTGGCGAGCCGGTGCAGATAGTCGGCCTGGAACCGGGTCAGCAGGTGATGTCGGCCGGGAAACAGCAGGTAGCGGGGCATGCACCGTTCCTAGCCGACGTCGGATCACCGGCTCCGCGCGGGGTGCCCGGGGGCGAGTGGCCGGCCCGGGCACCCGCGCGGATTGCCCGGGGCGGGTGGCCGGCCCGCCACCGGACCGGATCGCCCGGGATGCCCGGGCGGGTGGGGGCGACGCCGCACGGCGTCGCCCCCACCCTGACGGGTGCTAACCCACCACGGAACGCAGCGGGACCTGTTCGGCCCGCAGGGTGCGGACCAGGTCACCCAGGAACGGGTGCTCGTCGACCTGCAGACCCGCCGGGTTGGGGATCACCAGGTACGCCGAGCCGCCCGCCACGGTGACCCGCGCGGTGTCGGTGTACCGCTGCACGACCGCCTCGGCGCGGGCCAGGTCACCGGCGGCCACCTGGAGGGTGAACGGCCGCCACTGTCCGCCCAGGTTCTCCGCCACCGGTGCCGCCGCCGCGGCGGCGCGGGCCGGGTCGACCGGCACCGGCGACGCGGTCCGGGCCGCCGGGCCGCCACCCGGGTAGAGCAGCGCGTTGGCCACCAGGTGCAGGCCACTCTCGTTGTACGCCCGGAACAGCGGGTTGAACGCGAACAGCACCGCCCGACCGGCGCCGGTCGGCTCGTCCACCACCGCCACGGTGCCCTTGAGCGCGTCACCCTGCACGGTGTAGCCGTTGGCCCAGAAGGTGTCCCCGCTGGGGTAACGCAGCACGTTGCGGCCGGTGCTGCTCGGGGTGAGGATCGGGTCGTTGTTGTTGAACTCGAAGTCCTCCGCCGGCCGGCCCAGCCCGACCGGGCTGTCCGGGTCCACGTCGACCCGCAGGTGCGAGCCGATCACCGTGTAGCCGGTCGGCTTCGGCTTCTCGGTGGTGGAGGTGAGACCGGCGGCGCGGGCCATCCGGGTGCCCTCGTTGCGCAGGCCCAGGTAGGTGTGGCCCTGGGCGATCCAGGCGCGCAGGTTGGCCTGCCCGGTCGCGGTCAGCCCACCTGTCGCGTTGCTGCCGTCCGGCACCAGCAGCACCGTGCGGCCGGTGAAGGCGGGGGTGTTGTCGTTGATGTCGGCGGTGGTGACCGGGGTGAGGTCCAGGCCCCACCGCTTGCCCAGCACGTACCGGGCCTCGCCGTGCGAGCCGGAGGTGGTGGAGATACCGGTGCCCTGGAACAGGCCGACGTCCGGCCGGCTGATCGGGGTGCCGACGGCCGCCGTGGTGTACGGGGTGAGCGTGACGCCCAGCTTCTTGGCCGTGGTGTTCAGCTCCGGCGTCAACGCGCCGGCCGGCATCCCCACCTCGCCGCTGTCCAGGTCCCGGACCAGCTGCACGTCCTGACCCAGCAGGGTGAAGGTGAACTCGGCCGCGGCGGCGGAGTCCAGCGCGTAGGTGTAGGAGCCCTTCAACGGCGGCGCGGCGAGGATCTTGCCGCCACCGGTGTTCTGGATCTTGTCGATCAGCTCCGCGTTGGGCTTGACGTCCGCGCCGGTGTAGACGGCGTTGAGACCCATCAGCAGCGGGTTGCTCCACGACGACACGTCATAGAAGTACGGGAACGGCGTGTACGGGTCCTCACCCATGATCGCCTGGATCCAGTGCTTCTGCGGCTGGTTCATCGGGATCCAGTACGACCCGACCGGCACGGTCAGGTTGGTCGCCGAACGGCCACCGAAGAGCTTCGCGGTGGGCAGCTTGACGGCCTTCTTCACCTGGTAGACCTCGACGTCCATCCGGCGCAGCCGCTCGACGAGCTGGCGGGCGTCGGCGAGCTGCCGGTCGGGCAGCAGGAAGTACGACCGGACGGTCTGCGCCGGCACCGGGAACTGCACGGTGTTGGTCGGCTGGACCACCTCGTTGGGCTCCAACGTGCCGGCCCGGCCCTGGGCGAGGGCGTCCTTCCAGATCTTGAACCAGCCGGTGAGCACCTCGACCTTGTGTGCCGCCGCCCAGCCCAGCGTCGACCACTGGGTGTGGAACTGCTGCTGCACCCGGTCGGCCACCGCCGACGAGCTGCCCTTCTCGAAGGTCATGCCGGCGGCCCCGAAGCCGGCGGCCGGCACCGTGTCGCCGTACCCCATGAAGAACAGGTCGTAGGTGGAGTAGTTGAAATAGCACTCCGTGGTCACCGTGGCGTCACATGCGCCGTTGTAGCCGAAGCCGGCCTTGTTGGCCTCGCCGATCCGGTTGATCCAGTCGACCGCCTCGCCGGAGATCTCGTGGTGGATCGGGTCGGCGTTGGGTGGGAAGAAGTACTGCCGGCCGCCCATCTCGTGCGCGTCGATGAAGACCTGCGGCGGGTACTTCCGCATCAGTTCGAGCTTGCCGTCGGTCTCCTGCTGGGTGCGGGCGAACCAGTCCCGGTTCATGTCGAAGCCGTACTCGTTCTGCCGGCGGCTGGCGTCGCGGCCGTCCGGGTTCTGCGTCGGCACGATGATGGTGACCAGGTTGTCGTTGCGCTGCTGGACCTCGCAGGACAGGCCGGCGGCCAGCTCGTACAGGGTCTTGAGGGCGGCGTCGGTGCCGCTCTTCTCGCCGCCGTGCACGTTGGCCGTCACCCAGACGATGGCCGGCGCCGCCTCGGCGATCTCACCGGCCTGCTGCTGGCCGAGCACCCGGGGGTCGCGCAGCGAGCGGACGTCCTCGGCGATGCCCTTGAGTACGGCCGGCCGCACGTTGCGCTCGTTGGACACGATCGCGTACGGCAGCGGCTGGCCGAGCACACTGGTGCCCATCACGCCGGTGACGACCCGCTTCGACGCGGTGTCCACGGCGGTGAGGTAACCCCGCACCTCCTCGTTGGTGACCACCCGTTCCTGGCCGGTGCCGAGCGGGAAGCCGAGGAAGCTCTCCGGGCTGGGCACCGAGGCCAGCCGGTCGGTGGGATCGGTACTGCAGGTCGTCGGGGGTGCCGCCGCGGCGGGCGGGCCGACCAGCAGGGCGGTGATGCCGGCCAGCAGGACGATGGCGGCGGCGCTGGCCAACCGCTGGCGGGAAAGCGATGCGGAGCGGATTATCGGCGTTCGCATGAGGCGTTTCGTTTCCCTTCCCGGGAAATGAACCAAGGGTGCCCGGAGCGTATGACCTGCGCTTTCGGGTGGTCAAGATTCACAACCGGGGGCCGGTACGCGATTCGCCAATTGCCCCACACCCGCTCGAACACGGGCGTTTGATGGCGACTCGGCGTCCACCCTGGACTCTCGTCCGCCCGGGAAGATCCGCGCCGTACGCCGGATCATATTCACCGTCGTCGACCGGGTGTGGGCGGTCCCGGCCCGCCGTCGGCGGGCCGGGACCGGGCGGTCAGCGCACCCGGACGAACACCGGGTTGGAGTAGAACCACAGGTCGCTCCACGGGCTCTCCAGCCCGTCGGCGAGCGGCTCGGCCTCGTCGGTGCTGGTGCCGCGTACCCGCAGGTAGCTGTCGGTCCCGACGTCGCGCAGGGTGTGCCGGATGACGTACTGCGCGCCCTGCTGCTGCCAGTCGCGCGGGCCGAACCGGGCCACCACGGCGGTGGTCGGGTTGGTGTCGGCGTCCCGGTCGACGCTCGGACCGGTGACCTGCCCGACGATCAGGTCCACCCGCCGGACCTGCGGGCGGTCCCCGTTGCCGTTCGTCCCGGCCGGCGGCCGGAACCGGATCACGACGTCCACGTCGGTACGGTTGCGCCGGCTGACGGTGATGGTCTCGCCCGCCCCGGCCGAGTGCCCCTGGCTGCTGGCGGTGACGTCGAGCCGGTTGATCAGGTCGCCGGTGGTGACGAAGATCCGCCCGTGCCGCAGGCCGTCCATGATGTCGTGGTACTCCTGCCGGGCCAGCACGTAGGTCTTGCTGTACTCACCCGGCCAGAAGTCGGTGCCGCCCCGGGTCCAGTGCACGTGCGAGTCGGAGGTCGCGGTGATCCACCAGTGCCGCCCCTCCCCGAGCAGCGCGTCCCACAGCCCACCGACCCGGGCGGTCGCCTGGTCGTAGCCGCCGTAGGTGGGGTGGTTGCCGTAGCCGCCGCGCGCGCTGCCGTTGAGCGGGCCCGCCTGGTGGCCCGGGGCACCCTCGAAGCCGACGTACACGTCCGGGGCCGCGTCGTTGCCGTTGCGGAACTCGTGCGGCAGGTCCTGGCCGTAGACCCCGAGCCCGGTCGCCGAACGGGAGGTGTGGTGGGCGATCACCAGTGGCTTGTGCGGCATGTTCCGCGCCACCTTGAGGAACTCCACCATCTTGGCCTCGGTGTCCCGGCCCGGGTCGGCCGGGAACGGGTCCCGCTTGGCGAACCGGCTCTCCAGCTCGAAGAGCTGCTTCGCCTCGTCGGCGTGCCGCGGGATCATCAGGGTGTGGTGGTCCATCGCCGGGGCGTCGAACTCCATCCCCCAGAACTGCAACACCTCGGGCACCAGGCGACGCGACCGCAGCAGATCGGGGTACGCCTGCTCCAGGTTCACCTTGGAGTGTGTCGGCCCGCCGTGGTCGGTGCACATCGCCCAGGTCAGCCCGAAGTTCTTCGCCATGATCGCGTTGGTGACGATCGGGTAGACCGCGTCGGCGCCCTTGCGGAACGTCGGCGGGTTCGTCGAGGTGTCGAAGTCCCCGCTGTACTCGGAGTGGATGTGGTGGTCGCCGGCCCGCCAGACCCGGTTGTCGGGCCGGCCCGGGTCGGCCTGCGCCTGATCCTGCCGGTCCGGGTCGGCGTGGGCCGCCTCGACCCCCACGAACGGGCCGGCGGCGGCGAGCGTCGCGCCGAAGCCCGCGTATTTCACCAGTTGGCGGCGTGACAGCTGACCGCCTGTGGCGTCCTCGGAATCCCTGTGCTGCACTGCGGAGCCCTCCACATGATCCGGATGTCGACCGTGTCGGTGACGAAGCCTCCGAGAGGAGGATGAACGGCCGCTGCACGGCACGCGGGGCAGGGGTGAACGACGGCCGGCCAGGCCCGCCGCGCGTCCGGACCGGTTGGTGGCCGGGTCGCCAGGTGCCCCGGCCCCGGCTGCCGTCCCGGGTCGCCTCCCACGGGTGGGATATCTATTCAAATGCATTTCCCGCTTATCGATGAGAAGGAGATCTCATTGACCACTTGCTATGCCGCAACTAGTATTCGGTGCGCAGACGGTCAACGGGGAGCGGTCGCGGTATCCACATCGAATGCTATTCCGGTGTCGCGCGGCCGATTCGTCAAGCTCCTGGCGAAGGCATTCCGGAGCAATTCCCCGCCACCTATTACACGACCGATCCCGAGAAACGCCGGGCGGGTCGTGGTGTCGCGTGCGTGGGGGTCACCGGGAGGTGGCATCGACTCCCGGCACGCACCGGTCAGGACCGACCACGCCGAGAGGAACCCACTCCATGCGCGCTGACCCGATCCGCCGCCGCCCCCCGGGCACGGCACTGCCCCTGCTCGCCGCGGTGGCCGCGATCGTCCTGCTCCTCGCGGGGACCCCGAGCCACCTCGCCGGTGTCCACCTCGCCGCCGCGGTGGACATCACCGACACCCCCGGCACCATCACCGACCAGTGGGGGACCACCGGACTCGAGGGCATCGACAAGATCGTCGACAACACGCCCTACCGCAAGTACTTCACCTACAGCGGCGCCGGCTGGATCCAGTTCGAGGCGACCACGGCCGCCGTGGTGACCAGCTACGCCGTCACCTCCGCCAACGACTGGCCCGACCGTAACCCACGCAGCTGGGTCTTCGAGGCCTCCACCACCGGCAGCAGCTGGACACCGCTGGACACCCAGAGCAACCAGACGTTCATCACCGGCTTCCACCGCAACACCTACTCGTTCGGCAACACCAACGCCTACCGGTACTACCGGCTGCGGGTCACCGCCACCAACGGGTCGGTCAACATGCAGATCGGCGAGTGGCAGATCTACGGGACCACCACCGCCACCACCCCGGCGCCGGCCGCGCCGACCGGACTGGTCGCCACCGCCGCCACCGACCAGATCCAGCTCACCTGGACCGACAACACCCGGTGGGAGACGGCCTACCGGCTGGAACGCTCGACCAACGGCAGCACCTGGAGCACCGCGTACGTGCTGCCGGCCAGCACCACCAAGTACCACAACCTGAAACTGCCGGCGGGCACCCACTACTACTACCGGCTGCGGGCCGAGGGGGTGGCCGGCAACTCCAGCTACGCCACCGCCGACACCACCACCCTCAGCGCCACCCCGGCCACCACCTGGACCGAGACCTGGCACGCCCCCAACGAGACGCTCACCCGCTACTACTACGACGCCAACGTGGCCATCTACCGCGATCCGGGTCTGGCCTCGACCGACCTGACCTGGGTGAAGGACTACGCCAAACAGATCTGGGAGTACGTCCAGGCCAACTACGGCAACCTGAGCGGCCAGCGGCTGTACGAGGTGCTGCACGACGACGCGGGATCGGGCGGGTTCGCGCTGAGCCAGTTCGACCCCAACACGGCATTCCGCGACGTCAACGACATGAGCGGCGGCGGCTGGGGAAACACCGACCTCAACGAGGACGTCGTCTCCCACGAGATGAACCACACCGTCGAGTTCACCGCGTTCGGCGTGAACGGCTCACCCGCGTACGGCATCTGGGGTGACAGCAAGTGGGCCGAGATATTCCAGTACGACTGCTACGTCGGCACCGGGCGGACCACCGACGCCACCCGCTGGAAGAACGCCAAGCTGCTCACCTCCGACAATTTCCCGGTCGCCAACACCTACTGGTTCCGGGACTGGTTCTACCCGATCTACCAGAACTACGGTGGCAAGGTCGTGCTCAACAAGTTCTTCCAGTTGCTCTCCCAGCATTTTCACCAGTTCGACGGGGTCTACGCGCGGGACCTCAACTGGGGGGAGTTCGTGCACTTCTGGAGCGGCGCGGCCGGCGTGAACCTCAAACCCCTGGCCACCACCGCGTTCGGCGGTTGGCCCACCGACTGGCAGGCGCAGTTCGTCCAGGCGCAGGCCGACTACCCGGGCGTGACCTACACCCCGTGACCCGGCCGGGCGCTGGTGCCGCCACCTCAGCTGCGGTGGCGGCACCACCCCCGGTGCACCCGCGCGCACCCGGCGGGCCGGCCGGTCGTCAGCCGCCGAGCAGCACCGACACCGCCTCCACGGTGGCCGGATGGGCGAGCAGCAGCGTCGTCGCCGCCGACTCCGCCGTGGCGTCGACCGGCTGCGACCACTCGCCGTCGCAGCCGAGCAGCCCGGCGACCGCGTCCACCGCCGCCGGATGCCCGGCGAGCAGGGTGTGCACCTGCCCCACCGGCCCGGCCCGACGTGCCGTCCCCGTGGCCGCGGGTGCGGGCGTCGAGGTCAACCAGGGCGGCACCCAGGTGTCCAACTCCGGCAGGGTCCCCGGGAAGGTGCGCGCGGCCTCCCGGACCAGCACCGGCACCAGCTCCGGACCGTGCTCCCGCAGCGTGGTGATCAGGGTGGGCAGCCAGGGCAGCAGGACCGGATCGGGCAACCGGGCGAACGCGGTGGACATCGTCTCCACCACGAACGGCGCGAGCCCCGGCACCGGCTCCAACGCGTGCACGAAACCGGACAGGTACCTCGGGAACGCCGGCACCACCAGCGGGTTGTCCAACAGTTGCCGGCAGCGCTCCCGCAGCTCGGCCAGCGGCAACAGGCCGAGCTGGTGCCGGGCCGCCCAGAGCAGGGCGACCTTGGCCGGGCTCTCCGGATGCGACTGGGCCACCGCGAGTTCCAGCTGGGACCGGTCGCAGCCCAGGGAGAGCGCCAGACTCTCCATGCTGAACAGGAAGCCCAGCATCGCCCCGACCTGCCGGACCCCGGTCTCCTCGTCGACGAACGCGGTCGGCAACAGGGTGCAGTAGTGCGCGTACCCGGTCGTCACGAACGCCTCGCACCAGGCCGGCAGGTCGGGTGCGGTGGCCCGGTGGTGGGCCAGCAACCGGCGGATGCGCCGCAGCACGTCCGGGGCGTCGTCCACCGTGCGCTCGGTGGACAGCAGCTCCACCGCGCGGGTGCCCAACTCGTCGACCAGCCGGGGACTGTCCAACAACCGGATGGCGTCCTCCACGGCCGCGAGCGCGCCCGCAGCGGTCGCGTCGGGGCCCCGGACCGCCCGCCGCAGGCGCTGCTCCAGCACCTGCTCGACGGTCACCCCCTCGTAGCCCAGCTCGATCAGCGCCCGCTGGTGGCGGCCCAGCGACAGGTCCCAGCTCTCCTGGATCGACCGGTGCCCCAACCGGCGCTCACCCATGATCGGGCGGACGGCGTCGGCGGGGAGCAGGTGCCGCAGCATCCACAGCAGATCCGAGCAGCCGGAAAGCGCCGGGGTGGCGTGCAGGTCCAGCAGGGCCCGCTGGACGGTGCGCTTCTCCAGGTCCAGGCCGAGGGGTTGCAGCCGGTCGAGCACGTCGCGGGCCAGCGGTGGCAGGGCGTCGTAACCGACCTGTCCGATCCGGTCCCCGCCGAGCAGGATCTCGCACAACCGCCGCACGTCCCGCCGACCCGGCACGACGTCCTTCTCGATGCAGGTCACCGCCGCGTCGGCGAAATCGTACGGGGTGGGTCGGGCCCGGTTACGCAACCCGGCCAGCAGGATCGAGGTCTCGAACACCGCGATCGCGTCGGCCGTGCTGGCCAGGTACCCGTTGCGGCGGGCCAACCGGACGATGTCCACGCACCACCCGCGCAGCTCCGCCTCGTCCAGCCCGTCGAGCGCCGGTGGCGCGGCGAGGAAGCCGGTGAGCCGGTCGGCGACCGGACCGGCCGGCGTGGCGACCGGCGGGGTGGCCTTACGTTTGCCCCGGCCGCCCTTGACGCCCCGCTGACCGTCGAGCCGGTACGGGGCCAGGCCCGACCGGCCGACCGCCCGCGTCCAGTTGGCGGCGGCGATCGACACCGACCCCGGTGCCAGCCCGAACTGCGCCTCGATGGCCGAGTGGCTCGACGGGATCAACCCGTACCGCCAGCGGGTGCCGGTGCGGGGGGTGATCGGGAAGTCCGGGGCGGGGGAGTCCAGGCCGAACTGCTCGACCCGGCTGGCGGCGTGGAACGCGCCGCACACGTAGAGACAGTCCGCCGGGTCGGCCCCGGACGCGGCGAGGTGCTCCCGCATCCGGGTCCACATGTAGCGCTCCCGGTCCTCGTCCCGGTCGGTACGGTCCGACCCGGCCGGCCGCAGCCGGCGGAACAGGCTGCCGATCAGCACCATCACCTGCCGGTAGGTGTCGTGGTCGGCGTCGGCGAGGGGACGCTCGACGTACTGGTCCCACCACTCCGACCAGTGCCGCACCTTGCCGTGGTGCAGCAGGTACGCCTCCAGCTCGGCGAACCGGGGCCGCAGGTCGCCGATCTCCACGCCGACCGCGTCGCCGTGCAGGGCCGCCTGCTCCCCGGCCTCGCCGCCGGCCGCCTCCGGTGCGGTGTCGGCCGGCGCGTCGGTGGCCGCCGGGGCGTCGCCGCGCGGTGACCACTGGAAGACGTGGTCGGTGGAGCGGTCCACCAGCACCAGTTCCACCCCGGGTGTCTCCAACGCGTACGCGATCGCCTGGTACTCGGCGGACGCCTCGGTGACCGGGGCGACGACGCTCAGCGGCCCCCACTCGGCGGGGAAGCCGTCCAGCTCGGAGGCGAACGCCTGCACCGCCACCGGCAGCCGACAGTTGCGCAGCTCGCCCAGGAGCGGCTGGAGATCCTCGCACAGCTCCAGGTAGATCACCTTGGGCTGTTTGTGCCGCAGCCGACGTACCATCGCCAGCGCCGAGGCCGGCGAGTGGTGACAGACCGGGAAGATCTCCAACCGCTCGCCCAGCGCCCGGTCGACGTCGTCGACGATGCCGGCGAGGATGCCGGCCAGCGCGTCGGCGGAACCGGCGAACGTGGCCGCCGCGTCGGTGAGCTGCTCCCGCAACGCCCCGAACGGCCCGGCGGTCACCCCGCCGGTACCGGCGACGGCGGTCGCGGGCGGCGCGGCGGTGCCGGCGTCGGCGGTGGTCACGACAGCGAGGCGATCGCCTGGCGACCGCCGTCGAGGAAGCCGGCCCAGCCCTCGCCGTCCTTCTTGGCCCGGGGCTCCACCACACCGTGCAGGTACTTGTTGAGGATCGCCAGGTCCTCCGGGCTGCGTCGGGCCAACGACCCCACCAGCGAGGAGGCCAGCGTCTCCACCCGCAGGGACCGGTCGCCGAAGAACTGGCTGTGCAGGATGGCGTCCTCCAGCACGCCGATCTGCTCGGCGGTGGACAACGCCGACTCCAGCTTCTCGTCGTCGCTGGTCGCCGCGGCGGCGGCGGCCCGCAGGTCGGCGAAGCTCTGCAGCAGGATGTCCAGCAGGGTGGGCGGCACGTCCAGTTCGATGCGGTGCCGGCGCAGCAGCTCCTCGGTGCGGAACCGGACGATCTCCGCCTCGCTGCGCTTGTTGGTGACCACCGGGATGCGGACGAAGTTGAACCGGCGCTTCAACGCCGACGACAGGTCGTTGACGCCCCGGTCCCGGCTGTTCGCGGTGGCGATGATCGAGAAACCGGGCTGGGCGAAGACGATGTTGTCGTCGTTCAGCTCGGGGATGGAGACGTACTTCTCCGACAGGATGGAGATCAACGCGTCCTGCACGTCGCTGGTGGAGCGGGTCAGCTCCTCGAAGCGGCCCACCACACCCTGCTCCATCGCCGTCATGATCGGCGACGGGATCATCGACTCCCGGGACTGCCCCTTGGCGATGACCATCGAGACGTTCCACGAGTACTTGATGTGGTCCTCGGTGGTGCCGGCGGTGCCCTGCACCACCAGCGTCGAGTTGCGGCAGATCGCGGCGGACAGCAGCTCGGCAAGCCAGCTCTTGCCGGTGCCGGGGTCGCCGATGAGCAGCAGGCCCCGGTCCGACGCCAGGGTCACGATGCTGCGTTCGACGAAGCTGCGGTCACCGAACCACTTCTGCGGGATCTCCCGCTCCAGACCGTCGGCCCGTTCCGAGCCGAGGACGAACAGCCGCACCATGCGCGGGCTCAACCGCCACGAGAACGGCTTCGGGCCGGTGTCGACCGACTCCAGGTAGTCGAGTTCGTCGGCGTACTTGACCTCGGCGGGGGCACGCAACATCTCGGACATGAGGGGTGATTCTCCTAGGTGAGGAAGCTCTTGAGCTCGAAGACGAGTTTGCGGATGTGACCGGAGAGCACCGGGGTGCCCAGGTCCTTGAGGCGCTGCCGGAACCACGGGTTGACGCTCTGCTGGCCGGAGCTGCTGACCGAGCCGACCGGGATGAACCGCACCCCGGAACGGTGCACCGCCTCGATGCCGTCGAACAGCGGCTGGGAGCGGTCGAACTCGTAGAAGTCCGAGATCCACACCATGACCGTGTTGCGCGGCTCGACGATCTTCGGGCGGGCCATCGCCATCGCCACCGGCCCGTCGTTGCCGCCGCCGAGTTTGGTACGCAGCAGCACCTCGAACGGGTCGTGCACCCACGGGGTCAGGTCCAGCGCCCGGGTGTCGTACGCGATCAGGTGCACGTCCACCTTGGGCAGCCCGGCGAAGATCGAGGCCAGGATGGTGCAGTTGACCATCGAGTCGACCATCGACCCGGACTGGTCCACCACCACGATCAGCCGCGACGGGGTGGTCTTGCGGGCGGTCTGCCGGTAATAGAGCCGGTCCACGTAGAGGCGCTCGTCCTCCGGGCTCCAGTTGGTGAGGTTCTGCCAGATGGTGCGGTCGAGGTCGAGGTTGCGGTAGACCCGCTTCGGCGGCACCGACCGGTCGATCGTGCCGACGCTGGTCTGCTCGACCTGGGTACGCAGCACCTCGGCGACCTCGTCGACGTACCGCCGGATCAGCGACTTGGCGTTGGCCAGCGCCACCCCGGACAGGTTGGACTTGTCCCGCAGCAGTTGCTCGATCAGCGACATGCTGGGGGTGAGCTGGGCGGCCAGCTTCGGGTCGGCCAGCACCTCCCGCAGGTGCATCCGGCGGACCAGGTCGCCCTCCAGCCCGGCGAGGGTGCCGCCCAGTCCGGTGCCGCCCTGCCGACGCAGTTCCCCCGGCGGGCAGCCGAGCGCCTGCTCGAACCAGCCGGCGTCGGCCTGCCACCGGGCCAACTGGCCGGCGCTGACCGGCCCGGACCCGGTGCCGAAGACGTTGAGCAGCAGCTTCGACACCAGCGCCGCCCGGCGTACCTCGGCCTCGCCGGGCCGGTGCGGGCCGCCGTCGCCGGCCGCCGGGTGACCGCCGTCGGTCGTGGCGTCCCCCTCGGCGGTGACACCGGCCGCCTCCGTCGTCGCCCCGTCGGGCTCCGTCGCCCCGTCGGCCGGCGGGCCCTCGCCGTCGCCACCGGTGGCACGGCCGTCGGCGTCGTCGGCGCTCGCGGCGGGCTCGGCAACGAGCAGGCCGCGCAGTTCGTCGGCGAGCACGGGGAAGCGCTGCAGGACGGTGTCCACCGACACTGTCGGGTCCAGCAGCGCGGCGGGCAGACCGAGGTCGTCGACCACGGCCACGCTCGCCGACTCCAGCGTGGGCTGCTCGTCGGGGTCGAAGAGCCGACCCAGCAGCCGCCAGTAGAGCACCTGCCGACGGTTGGCGGCGGCGAGGTCGCCCGGCTGTACGGCGTCACCCGCCGGCACGGTGTCGCCAATCGCTGTGGGCTCGGTCATCGGCGCAGCAACCGTCCCGCGCGTTCGCGCAGTACGGCCACGGCGTCGCCCGCCCGGGACTCGGCCTTGGCCACCTTGGGATCGGTCACCCCGTCGGCCCAGTCACCGTTGTGCGCCTCGACCGGCCGGCGTTTGACGGTGGCCTGCACCGCCAGCGGCTGTAGCAGCCACCGGCCGTCGTCCCAGCGGATCAGGCCCAGGCAGGTCGACGACGCGGCGACCAGTGCGGGAGTGAGCGGCCCGCCGGCCGGCAGCCGGTCGAGGGCGACCGCGAGGCGGTGCCCGTCGAGGTCGATCGCTGCTGCGTCGTCGTGCACGGTGTAGCCCTCCAGCAGCACCGGTTCGGCGATCGCCACCGGGTGCCGGTCCAGCGGCGGGAGCGCCGTCGCCGTCGCCGTGCCCAGCAGGACCCGGGCGGTGGCGAACGGGTCGGCGGGCTCGCCCACCTGCGCCTGCCCGTCGACCCAGTGCAGGTCGCCGTCCTGCGCCGGCAGGTCGGTGACGGTCAGCGCCCGGCGCTGCGCGATCGCGGTGAGCAGCGCCGGGTACGCCGACAGCAGCCGCCACACCGCCGGCCCACCGATCGTGGCGACCTTGGCCGCGCCCACCGTCACCCGGACCAGCCGGGGCGGCGTGCCGTCGGCTGGTTCGAGGATCGCGTGCAGTTGCACCTGGACGGCGGTCTCGTGCTCGTGGACGTCGACCCCGAGCGGCAGGAGCCGACCGGTGACCCGTTCGATGGCGGGCACCGGGGCGGGCCCGTCCTGGGCGAGCAGCACGGCCCGGGACCACAGGTCCGCCCAGCGGCGTACCGGCACCTGCGCCATGGTCGCCACCGGCAGCCCGGCCCGCAGCTCGGCGGCGAACCCGTCGAGCAGCACCGCCAGCCGGCGCGACTGCGGTTCGGCCAGCGCCGCCTCGACAGGCGTGCCGACGGCGGAGAGCAACTCGTGGTCGATGCCCCGCCAGCCGGCCAGGGCGGTCTCGTGCAGCCAGGACCGGGCTGCGGCGCGGGCGGGGGAGGGGTCACCCGCTGCGCCGGTCGGGGTCCACGGGGCCCGGTGCCGCCCGAGGGCGGTGTCGAGCTGGTCGAGCAGGGCGTCGTGGGCCGCGCCGAGCAGGGCCGACCGCGCCCCGGCCAGCGCGGCCAGGTGTTCCTGCCCGACCGACCCGGCGGTCACCTTGCCGACCGCCTCGGCCACCCGTTCGCCCAGCGGGGTGCCCACCACCGCGTCGGCCAGGGCGGTCAACGCGGCGGCGTCCTGCTCGCCGACCCGGGCGAAGCCCCGCAGCAGGGCGTCGTCGAATCCGGCGACCACGTCGTCGGCGTCGGTCAGCCCGGTGGGGGTGCCGTCGCGCAGCTGCGCCAGTTGCGTGCCGAGCATCAGCGACCCGCCCCGGTCGACGGGAACCAGTGCAGCTCGGGCAGCACGGTCGTGCTGGCCGGGAGCTCCAGGTAGGCCAGGTGGCGCAGGAAGCGGCTGAACACCACCGCGGCCGAGGTCGGCTCGTGCCGGGCGTCGAGCCGGGACAGCAGCTCGACGCCGGTCTGCGTGCCCTCACCCGCGTCGACCCGCAGGTAGCGGGCCACCCGGTCGACGCCGTACTGGAGCACGGCCTCGTCGGCGAGGGACTCCAGGTGCTTGCAGGGTGCGCCGCGCAGCCCGCCGCAGGGCCGGTTGTTGTTGGTGCTGCAGTGGTAGGCGTGGCTGCCGGCGGTCACCGAGGAGACGTAGACCCGCTCGATGTCGGATCCGCTGGACACCACCCCCTGCAACCGCCCGTCGGCCAGCTCGACGAAGGGCACCTTGGCCAGTTTGCGGGGCCGGGCCGGCGGCACCACCGCCAGCACGCTCCGCCGCCGCGCGGCCCCGTCAGTGTCCGTCACCGCACGTCCTCCCACCCGCCGCAACACGGCGTCGACCATGGTTGATGGCGTGCGCCGGCCGGGGCCGGCGTCGCCGTGACCACAAGATCATGGGTCACGGGTACGACAGTTCCCGGGGTTCCGACCACCCGGCGCGAAGCGGCATCCGACCCTCCCGGACGAGCCCGGGCCGGTGGTCGGCATCCGGGCCGGCCGCGGTGCCACCGGCGTGCACCCGCGTCGCGCACCCCCATCGCCACGGGCGTATCTGGAATGCTGCTCCCATGCCTGCCTTCCCGCCCACCTTCGCCGACCAGGTGGTCGCCCAGCCGCTCCGGGCCCAGTTCGAGGCGTTCCTTGACGAGCACCGCGGCGCGCTCGACAGGTGCCTGGACGGGTTGACCGAGGAACAGGCGCGGCGGTCGTTGGTGGCCTCCCCGACCACGCTGCTGGGTCTGGTGAAGCACGCGACATTCGTGGAGAGGGTCTGGTTCGACGAGGCCGTCACGGGCCGGTCGCGCGCCGAGCTCGGCATCCCCGCGACGTCGGATGAGTCGTTCGTCCTCGCCGACGACGACACGATCGCCACCGTGCGGCAGGCCCACCGGGCGGCCTGCGCCGCGTCGCGGCGGGCGACGGCCACGCTGGGTCTGGACGACATCCTGTCCGGGCACCGGCGGGGCCCGTTCCCCCTGCGGTGGGTGTACCTGCACGTGCTGCGGGAGTTGGCCCAGCACTGCGGGCACGCGGACATCCTGCGCGAGCAGCTCCTCGACGGCTAGCCCACGGGGTCGGTCCGCCCTCGGGGCACCCGCGCCCACCGGAGCGGGATGCGACGCCACCTGACCGTGGGGCGGTGCTAGCGGTCCCGGTTGCGGGGGTGCCGCTTGGCCGCGCGCTCGTTGCCGTGCTTGTAGTTGCCGGTGAGGCGGGCCATCAGCTCCTGCGGATCGTCGCTGTCCACGTCGACCAGGAACCGGGCTGCGGCGGCGCCGCGGAGCACCGAGGCGGGGCGGCCGTGGTGCAGCACTTCCACGTCCCCGTTCTTGCGGAGACGATAGGTGAATCCCTCGGGGGTGCCGGACATCGCCCCATCGTCCTCAAGGACCGGCCCGTACGCGACCGGATTAGTTGCTTCGAAGCGTCGTGGCCTCTATCACCGTCAGGTGGGGTCGGGCCACCGACCGCGACCCGGGATCGACATGTCCTCGCTGTCGACGACCGCCCGCGCCCCGGACCCGTCAGTCGTAGTACTGGACCAGGCAGAACTCGTTACCCTCCGGGTCGGCCATGACCGCGACCACACCCTGCTCGTGGTTGTGCCGCTCACCGGTGTACCTACCGCCGAGGTCGATGACCGTGGCCATGGCCTCGCCGACGTGGTCGACGGCGATGTCGAGGTGGAGCCGTACCTTGCCCGTCGGCGGCTCCGGCACCGGCTGGAACACCAGCCGTGGCTGTGGGTCACCCCGTTCGCCGAGGTAGACCCAGCCCTCCTGCGCCGGGCCGGGTTCCCGCCCGAGCAGGGCGCCCCAGAACCGGGCCACCCGCTCGGGGTCGAGGCAGTCGATCGTGACGCCGGACCAGACGTTCGCCATCTGCTGATCATGGCAGAACGCCGGTCGGCCATCCGGTCACATCACTGCCCGCCGGGCTGGCGGGTCGGTCCCGGTCAGTCGTCGCAGGTCGCCCTCGCCGGTCGACGTGGTCCCTTTCGCCGGTCTACGTGTCCCTCGCGCCGGTGCGTCGGGACAGCTCACGCCTGCCCCACCACCTGGCCGTGCCGGTGGGCGTGACCGCCCGGGTGGTCGCCGAGCAGATGGCGCGGGGGAGCGCGAACCCCGAAGCTCCTAGACCTCCAACCGCAGCCCGGCCCACCGGCCGCGCCACCCCTTGGCCGTCACGCGCTCGCGTACCTTCGCGTGGCCTGCGGGGTGGTCGAAGGCCGGTGAGGGGCGGACCACCATGCCGACCAGGTCGGCCACGCCGTGGCAGCACACCAGGTGGACCGAGTCACCCCGCAGGGTGACCGCGACGCAGGTGGCCGTCTCGGGCCAGCGCGAAATCGCGTCCAGAGTGCCGAGGTAGGGGCCGTCGCCGGTGCGCAGGTGCATCCGTGCCTGGTTGCGGATCTCCCACGGCACCCCGGGCAGGAGCGTCGCGGCCCGGGCCTCGGCGCGGGCGTCCGCGCGGGGGTCCCGCTCCTGCGGGTCGAAGTAGGCGACGTCCACGTCGCGCGGCGGCAGGGCCGGCAGCTCGCTGATCGCGTCCCAGACCCGGTTGCGGACGAAGCCGGCACCGATCCACCAGTCCGGCAGGCCGAGGCCGGCCGTGGCCCGGAGGACTCTCATCGCCTCCGGGTCGGACTCGATGAGCCCCACCACGTCCTGTGCGCATGACCATCCCGGGGAGCCTAGGGCGGCGCCCACCCGGCCGGGGTCACCGCGGGTCATCGCCGAAGGCCGCCGCGAGCGCCGTCGTGATCAGGTCGGCCAGGTCGGTGCGCCCGTCGTCCTGTGCCCACCGCACCAACGCGGTGTGCATGACGGCCAGGCAGGCGCTGGCCGCCGCCGTGGCGCGGAAGGCCGCATCGGGATCGGTGGCCTCGTCCCCGAGCCCGTCCACGATGGCCTGTTGCAGCAGGTGGTGGTTGTCCAGGTGTCGGGCGCGCAGGGCGGGCGTCGAGATCATCAGCCGGAGGCGGGCCAGCAGGAACCGGTCGTCACCGGCGGTGAGCGTACGTGCCGACTCGACGAGCGCGGTGCCGATCCGGCGTACGAGGGGCTGCCCGGCCGGTGTCGCGGCGATGCGTTCGGCGACCAGTGGCCCGTTCTGGTCGGCCAGCACGAGATCCTCCTTGGTCGGGAAGTGCCGGTAGACAGTCATCGGGGACACCCCTGCTGCCGCCGCGACGTCGTTCACCGTCGTGCCGTCGTAGCCGCGCCGGCCGAACAACCGCACCGCGTGCGCCTGGATCATGCGCTGCGTCTCGGCCCGTCGCTGGTCCCGCAGGGTGGAGTGCCGCTCATTCACGTGGTAGACACTACCGCAGCGATAGTGACTACCAAGTGGGGAGTGGCTCACACATGAGTGACCTGAGCGGCAGGACGGCTCTGGTGACCGGGGCGTCGCGGGGCATCGGACAGGCGATCGCGGTCCGGCTGGCCGCGCGGGGAGCGGCCGTCATCGCGCACTACGGCACCGACGAGGACGGCGCGCGGGAGACGGTCGACCGGATCGGGCGCGACGGCGGCACGGCGTACGCCGTCGGCGCGGAACTCGGCGTGGACGGCGATGTCGAGACGCTGTTCGCCGGGGTGGTGGCGAGCCTGGCCGGCCGGCCACTGGACATCCTCGTCAACAACGCGGCGGCACCGCCCGCCGGCCCGCTCGGCGGCACCACCCGGGCCGCCTTCGACCGGCTGTTCGCGGTCAACGTCCGCGCGCCGTACTTCATCATCGAACGGGCGTTGCCACTGCTGCGCGACGGCGGCCGGATCATCACGATCTCGTCCGTGGCGACCCGGATGGCCAACCCCGGGCAGACGTCGTTCGCCATGACCAAGGGGGCGGTGGAGACGATGACCCTGGCCCTGGCCAACCAGCTCGGGGCCCGGGGCGTCACGGTGAACGCGGTCGCGCCGGGTGCCACCCGGACCGCGACCAACGCACCGGCCTTCGCCGCACCGGGCCTGACCGAGCTGATCACCTCGATGACGGCCCTCGACCGGCTGGGCGCTCCCGGTGACGTCGCCGACGTGGTCGCGTTCCTCGCCTCCGACGCCGCACGCTGGGTCACCGGGCAGGTCCTCGACGCCAGCGGCGGCCTCTTCCTGGGCCCGCGCGCCTGACCACCGCGCGGTCCCGGTGCGCCCGCATCCCCGACCCACCGCGCGACCACGATGCGCCCGCGTTCCTGACCACCGTGGCGGTCGCGGCACTGCCCGTGTGCCTCACCACCGCGCGGTCGTGGCCCGCCCGCCAGCCGGTTCAGGCCGGGACGGGATGGTCCGCCTCGAACCGCTCCCGGGTGAGGAACGCCAGTTGGGCCCGCTTGTCGGGCATGTCGATCTCGTCGGCGAAGGTGAACCCCTCCCGTTGCAGCCGCAGCAGCGCGAACCGGTTGCGCACGTCGGGCTCGACCACGATCCGCAGTCGGGTGGGATCGCGGAACAGGAACCGGGCCAGCGCCGGGCCGATCGCGTCGGTGAGCCCGCGCGGCGGTCGGCGGCCCGGGGCGAGCAGCAGGTGCATCCCGATGTCGCCGGGACGGACCCGGTAGCGCTCCCCGACCGGGTCGGCCTCCGGCTGGTAGGTCTGGAACAGGCCCACCGGCGTGCCGTCCAACCCGATCAGGTACGCGTGGTGGGTGCTCAGGCCGTCGACGTACGTGTAGACCTCGCGTACCTCCTCGACGGTGTACGACCCCATCCCCCAGAACGTAGCGCGGGGCTCGGTCACCCAGCCGTGCAGCAGCGTGGCGTGGGCGGCCGGGTCGACCACGGTGAGGCTCAACTCACCGAAGCCGGGGATCTGCTCCTGGTAGGTCACGGGGTCCTCGTCTCGGGGTGCGGGGTGAGGGTGAGGGTGTGCCAGTCGGTGCCGACGGGGATCAGCCCACCGGTGGCCCACAGCGGCAACTGGTCGGCGAAGTGCGGGTCGTCGGGGCGGCCCGAGACACCGAAGGGGACGATCCAGCGGCTCGCCGCCCGGTCGGTGAGGTCCCACACGTACCGGGCGACCGGCCCGCGCCAGCACGCGTCGGAGACCCCCGGCACGCTGGAGGTGGACAGCACGCAGTTGGTGTCGCCACCGAGCGCGGTGCCGTCACGCATCGCGGCCACCCGGTCGGCGACCACCTCGGACACCCCGAGGTGCAGCGGGTGCAGCAGGTGCCGCCGCCCCCAGGGGCCGGGTGGGTCGCCGGCCGCGACCTCCTCCAGCGCGGCGACGGCGAGCGGTTCGACCGCACCGCCGAGGCGGGGCAGCCCGGCGACGACCCCTTCCACGGCGTGCCCGATCCGGGCCAGCGGGTCGGTCCACGGGGCGAAGAGCGGGTCGTAGCCGCCGGGGGAGTGCAACGGGGCCAGGGCGGGGTGCGCGGACAGGTGCCGGACCAGCGCGGCCCGCCAGGCGGCGAACGCCCCGGCGTCGGTGCTGTCGGCGGCCATCCGACCGTCCCAGCCGGTCAGCCGGTCGCGCAGCCGTCGGGCCGGCCCACTGAGTGGCCCCGGGTCGAGCCGGGCGAGCAGGCCCCGCAGCACCGTCGACCCGAGCAGCGTGTCGGTGTGGACGGTGGGCTCGGCGACGCCGTCGGCGAGCAGTTCACCGATCCGGTGGGCCCGGTGCGGCGGGGCGAAGTCGACGCCGAGGTGGGCGGTGTCGTCGCGGCGGTCGTTGGCGCAGACCACCGGCCCGCCGACCTCGACGGGCTTGGCCGTGGCGTGGTCGCCGCGCCACCGGTAGCGGGGCTCCCAGCCGGGCACCGGTTCCCGTCGGCACCGGTCGTCGCGCTGCGGCACCAGGCCGGCGACGAGTTGGAGCACCGTGCCGTGCCGGTCGGCGACGAGCACGCTGTTGACCGGTTCGACCCAGCCACGCAGCGCGTCGGCGACGTCGTCGGCGGTGCGGGCCCGCAGCAGCGGCAGCAGCGCCTCGAAGCCGAGGCTCTCCGTCACCCGGGCCGGGGTGCGCAGGCTGAGCGCCTCCCCGGTGTGCCGGTCGTGGTCGACCACCGGCCCGCGCGGGGTCTCGATCACCTCGACGGTCTCGGTCGCGCCGCCGCGTACCTCGATCCGCTCGACGTGCCGGTGGGCCGGCACCCAGCCGTCGGCGTCGCGGACCACCACCCGGTCGCCGTCGCGGCGCAGCTGTTCGCGGTAGAGGTCCTGGTAGTCGGCCATCGCGTTGGTGACCGCCCAGGCGACGTCACCGGCGTGGCCGAAGTGTGGCAGCCCCGGCACGCCGGGGAAGGCCAGCCCGACCACGTCGAACTCGGGGCAGGCCAGCCGGATCTGCTGGTAGATGCCGGGCAGTTCGAGCAGCCGGTGCGGATCACCGGCGATGACCGGCCCGCGACCGGTCGTCGGGTCGGCGGGCAGCGCCCAGGCGTTGCTGCCGGAGCCGCCGGGCCCCTCGACGGCGAACAGCTCGCGGGCGTGCGGGCCGAGGGTGGCGGCGACGTGGGCGTGCCACAGCTTCTGCGGGAAGGTGCCGAACAGGATGTGCTGGACCAGGAAGACGCCCAGCGGCGTCCAGGGTCGCCACCGGCCGGGGGTGCCGCCGGTGGCGGCGAACTCCGGGGCCGCCGCCGCGCCGGCCGGCAACGCGTCGTTGACCCCGTCGGCGTACGCGGTGACCCAGCGCCGGGCGGCCGGGGTGAGCCGGTCGAAGCAGCGTCGGGCGGTGTCGTCGAGGCGGGCCCGCCGGGCGAACCGGTCCCAGTCGAGTTCGGTGGGGCCGACGTGGGCGGCGAGTCGGCCCTCGGCCCGCCAGCGTTCGACCTCGAGCTGCCAGGCCCGGTCGGTGGCGGCCACCCGGCCCTGCCATCGGGCCAGCTCGTCGGCGGTGTCGGCCCACAGGTGCGGTACGCCCCACCGGTCGCGGTGCACGCCGCTGGTCGGACGGTCGCCCGGCGGCGTGCCGGTCCCACTCTCCACAGGACTCCTCGTTTAAGTTACCCTCGCCTAACTTAGGCGGACCTTACCTGGAGGGCGTGTGAAACGGAACTGGGAGGCCCTGGTGCTCAAGGCCATGGGCGGCCGGGACTTCCGGCTGACCGTGCGGGGCACCGAGTCGGTCGGCGGGCACTACCAGCGTCTGCTGATGGACGACGGCGGTCTGCTGGCGGCGGGCAAGGTGCACCCCACCATGTGGATCCGGCTCTGGTTCGACGACGCCGGCCGGGCGCACCAGCGGGCGTACACGCTGGTCGACCCGGAGCCCGAGGCCGGCCGGTTCACCCTGGAGTTCGCCCTGCACGACGGGTGCGCGGCCCGGTGGGCGAGTACCGCGCAGGTCGGTGACACCATCGTCGCCACCCTCCAGGGCAGCGCCTTCGCCCTGCCCGACCCGGCACCCGCCCACCTCTACCTGGTCGGTGACGCCGCTTCGCTGCCGGCGGTGAACAGCCTGCTAGACGCCGCGCCCGACACCCCCGCCACGATCTGGTTGGAGTACGCCCACGACGGGGAGCGGGCGCTGGCCCTGCGTACCCGTGAACAGCACCGGGTCACCTGGGTGCCGCGCGGCGACGACGGGCAGCAACTCGTCGACACCGTCCGCGACGCGCTCCCGGCCGCGCCGGACGCCCACTACTGGGTGGCCTGCGAGGCGGCCACCACCCGTGCCCTCACCAAGCACGTGCGGCGCACCCTCGGGGTGGGCAAGCAGCAGCTGACCTCGCTGGGCTACTGGAGCGCCCGGTGAAGGGACGGCTCGGCACGCTCACCGCGCTCTACGTCACGCAGTACCTCGGCATCGGGTTCATCACCGTCGGACTGACCGCCATCCTGCGCGACGGCGGCACCTCGCTGGACACCCTGGCGTTGCTGCAGTTCGTCGGCCTGGTCTGGCCGTTGAAGTTCCTCTGGGCCCCGCTGCTCGACAGGTACGGCTCCCGCCGGCACGGGCACTACCGGTCCTGGCTGCTGCCGTTGCAGGCGGGCCTGGTGCTGAGCCTGCTGGCGCTGCTGCCGTTCGCCGATCCGACCCGGCAGCTCGGCCCGGTGGTGGCGATCTGCGCGGCCTACGTCTTCCTCTCCGCCACCCAGGACATCGCCGTCGACGCGGTCGCCGTCCGGGTGCTGTCCGAGGGGACCCGGGGGGCCGGCAACGGCATCCAGGTCGCCGCGAGTTACCTGGGCAACCTGCTCGGCGGGGGCGCGTGCGTGCTGGTCTACGACCGGTACGGCTGGGTGCCGGCGATCGGGCTGCTGGCCGCGCTGACCGCCGTCGGGCTGGTGGTGGTGTGGCGGCTGCGGGAACCGGAGCGGGTCGCCCGGGTGGCCGGTGCCGGGCAGGCGTACCGGGCGTTGCTGTCGGTGTTCGGGCAGCCCGGCTGCCGCTGGTGGACCTTCGGCGTGGTGCCGCTGGTCTACACCGGAGCCGGCGCGGCCTATGCCCTGGTCACCCCGGCGCTGGTCGACGCGGGCTGGTCGCTGGCCCGCATCGGCGTGGTCACCGGCGTGGTGATCAGCGCCCCGGCGATCGTGGCGGGCCTGCTCGCCGGGGTCGGCGTCGACCGGTTCGGCCGGGGTCGGCTGCTCGTCGTCGGGGGAGCGGCCCTCGCGGTCTCCACGGCGCTGCTGCTGCCCCTGATGAACGGGCGGGCCCCGCTGGGGACGACGGTCGCCGCCCTGTGCTGCTTCATGGCGGCGTACACCGTGGCCAACGTGGTGCTCTACGTGGTCAACATGGACTACTCGCGGCCGGAGACCGGGGGGACCGACTTCACCGTCCTGTCGTCGTTCGGGTTGGTCTGTTCGTTCGTCGCGGCCTCGATCGGCCTCGCCGCGGCCGACCGGGTCGGCTATCCCGCCGTGGCGGTCGCCTCGGTCGTGCTGGTCGCCCTCGGCGTGGTGGTGGGGTTGGGTCACCAGCGTCGGTTCCGGGTCGCGCCGACCCGGACGGCCGAGCCGGCGGCGCAGTCGGTCGGGGTGCCCGGCTGACCCTCCACCCGGCTGCCCCCCGTCGCCTGCCGGCCGATCCGCCCTCCGCCCTCCGGCGGGTGTCGGCGTTGACAAGAGGTTAGGTTAGGGTAGCCTAACTCGCGAGATCAACTGGGCCGCCGGGACGACCTGCCCCTGCCCCACCGTCCCTGCCAGTGCGCCCGTCACCGACCGTCGAGGACTGCCCATGAGCCTGCCCGGATCCACCGTCGAGGCCCCCGTGACCGGGACGCACCCCCTCCCGCCCCGCGCCCACCTGCTCAACGCCGGCACCGTCGCGGACTACCGACGGGCCGTCACCCAGGGCATCGAACGGGTGGCCGCCCGGGTGACCGAAGTGGACCGACCCGCCACCGGCGTCACCCCCGACGAGTTGGCCCCCCGGATCGCCGGCATCGACCTGGACCGGCCGCTCGGCGACACCACCGCCGCCCTCGACGAACTGCACGACGTCTACCTGCGTGACGCCGTCTACTTCCACCACCCGCGCTACCTGGCCCACCTCAACTGCCCGGTGGTCATCCCCGCCCTGCTCGGCGAGGCGGTGCTCAGCGCGGTCAACTCGTCCCTGGACACCTGGGACCAGAGCGCCGGCGGCACCCTGATCGAACGCCGGCTGATCGACTGGACCGCCGAGCGGATCGGCCTCGGCCCGGCCGCCGACGGCGTCTTCACCAGCGGCGGCACCCAGTCCAACCTGCACGCGTTGCTGCTCGCCCGGGAGGAGGCGTACGCCCGGATCGTCGGCGGCGGCACCGACCGGCCCAGCCGGCCCGAGGTGCTGTCCCGGCTGCGGATCATCACCTCCACCGCCGGGCACTTCAGCGTCCAGAAAGCCGCCAAGCTGCTCGGGCTCGGCGCCGACGCGGTGCTCACCGTCGCCACCGACGCCGGCCGACGGATGCGCACCGACGAACTCGCCGAGACCCTCGACCGGTGCCGCCGCGACGGCCAGACCGTGCTGGCCGTGGTCGCCACCGCCGGCACCACCGACTTCGGCACCATCGACCCGCTGGACCGGATCGCCGAGATCTGCACCGCCGCCGGGGTCTGGCTGCACGTCGACGCCGCGTACGGCTGCGGGCTGCTGGTCTCGCCGACCCGGCGGCACCTGCTCGCCGGCATCGAACGGGCCGACTCGGTCACCGTGGACTACCACAAGTCGTTCTTCCAGCCGGTCAGCTCCAGCGCCCTGCTCGTGCGCGACCGGCGGGTGCTGCGCCACGCCACCTGGCACGCCGACTACCTCAACCCGGCCCGGATGGCCGAGCGGCGCATCCCCAACCAGGTCGACAAGAGCCTGCAGACCACCCGCCGCTTCGACGCCCTCAAGCTCTGGCTCACCCTGCGCATCATGGGCGCGGACGCGGTCGGCGCGCTCTTCGACGAGGTGGTCGACCTCGCCGCCGCCGCCTGGCGGCTGCTCGCCGACGACCCCCGCTTCGAGGTGGTCACCCGCTCACAACTGAGCACTGTGGTGTTCCGCTACCTGCCGCCGGGCGCCGGCCGCGACGTCGTCGACGACGCCAACCTGTACGCCCGCGAGGCGCTGGCCGCCTCCGGCACGGCCCTCGTCGCCGGCACCAAGGTCGACGGCGCCCACCACCTCAAAATCACCCTGCTCAACCCCGAGACCACCCTCGACGACATCGCCCACGTGCTCGACCTGATCGCCGAACACGCCGGCTGGTACGCCCGCACCCGGGCCACCGCCGAGCTGTCCAGCCCCGTCGGCTGACCACCCGCCCTGGAGAAAACCCCTGTGTCGACCCACGACTTCATCGCCATCGGGCTGGGCCCGTACAACCTCGGGCTGGCCTGCCTGACCGCGCCGCTCGACGACCTCGACGGCCTGTTCCTCGAAGCCCGCGACGAGTTCGACTGGCACCCCGGCATGCTGCTGGACGCCACCCGGTTGCAGACGCCGTTCATCGCCGACCTGGTCACCCTGGCCGACCCGACCTCGCCGTACTCCTTCCTCAACTACCTGAAGGAATCCGGGCGGCTCTACCCGTTCTACATCCGGGAGAGTTTCTTCCCGCTGCGCCACGAGTACAACGACTACTGCCGGTGGGCCGCCGCGAAACTGCCCTCGGTCCGTTTCGGTCACCGGGTCACCTCCGTGGAGTACAACCCCGCCGACGACCGGTACGTGGTGCACGCCGTGGTCGACGGCGAACGGGTCACCCACCGGGCCCGGCACCTGGTGCTCGGCACCGGCACCCCGCCGCACGTCCCGGACGCCTGCCGGGGCCTCGGCGGCGACGTCATCCACAACTCCCGCTACCGGGAACACCGGGCGGCGTTGCGTACCAAGCGCAGCATCACCGTCGTCGGCAGCGGGCAGAGCGCCGCCGAGATCTACCATGACCTGCTCACCGACCTCGGCACCCACGGCTACCAGCTCAACTGGGTCACCCGGTCGCCGCGCTTCTTCCCCCTCGAATACACCAAACTCACCCTGGAGATGACCTCACCGGACTACGTGGACTACTTCCACGCCCTGCCCGAGGAGACCCGCTACCGGCTGGAGGGCACCCAGAAGAACCTGTTCAAGGGGATCAACGCCGACCTGATCAACGACATCTTCGACCTGCTCTACGCCCACCGGGTGCACGGGCCGGTGCCGACCCGGCTGCTGACCAACACCGAACTCACCAGCGCCCGGTACGACGAGACCACCGGGACCTACACCCTCGGGCTGCGCAACATCGAACAGGAGCACGACCTGACCCTCGACACCGAGGGGCTGGTGCTGGCGACCGGCTACCACTACCGGCTGCCGGAGTTCCTCGCCCCGATCCACGACCGGCTGCGCTGGGACTCCCACGGCCGGTTCGACGTGGCCCGTAACTACAGCATCGACCACACCGGCCGGAGGGTGTTCCTCCAGAACGCCGGCACCCACACCCACAGCATCACCTCACCCGACCTGGGCATGGGCCCGTACCGCAACTCCTGGATCATCCGGGAGCTGACCGGGCGCGAGCACTACCCGATCGAGCAGCGGATCGCCTTCCAGGAGTTCGGCGTTCCGGCCGGCGGCGCCTCGTGACCCCCGTCGTCCACCACCGGCACGACCCCGCGCTCGGTGGGTTCGCGTTGCGCACCCTCGACCCGGAGGGCGACGCCGCGCTGCTGCACGGTTGGGTGACCCACCCGAAGTCGGCGTTCTGGCTGATGCAGGACGCCGACGTCGACCGGGTCGCCCGGGAGTACCGGGGCATCGCCGACCACCCGCACCACGACGCGTACCTCGGGCTGTGGCGTGGCGACCCGGCGTTCCTCGCCGAACGCTACGACCCGGCCCGGGTCGAACTGGTCGGCCTCTACCCCGCGCAGCCCGGCGACGTCGGCATGCACTTCCTCTGCGCCCCCACCGACCAGCCGGTGCACGGCTTCACCCGGGCCGTCATCACCACCGTCCTGGACTGGCTCTTCGCCGACCCGGCCACCCGACGGGTCGTCGTCGAACCCGACGTGCGCAACACCGCCGTGCACGCCCTCAACGCCGCCGTCGGGTTCACCGTCGTCGGTCCGATCCGCAAACCGGAGAAGGACGCCCTGCTCAGCGTCTGCACCCGCGACCAGTTCCTGGCCGCCACCCGAGGAGACCTGCCCGCGTGAACCCCGCCGCCGCCGTGGCCCACCTGACCCCCGCCACCTGGGCCCGCGCCAACCGGCTGCTGGTCGCCAAGGCGCTTGCCGAGTTCACCCACGAACGCCTGATCGAGCCCGCCGCCACCGGGGACGGCCGGTGGGCCGTCCGCACCGACGACGGCACGGTCGAGTACCGCTTCACCGCCCGCCGCTTCGCCCTCGACCACTGGCAGGTCGACCCGGACAGCATCATCCGGCGACGCGGCGACGAGGACCTGCCGCCCGACGCCGTCGACCTCTGCCTCGAACTGCGCGGCGCGCTCGGCCTCACCGACCAGGTGCTCCCCGTCTACCTGGAGGAGATCACCTCCACCCTGGCCGGCACCGCGTTCAAGCTGGACCGGCCGGCGGTGGGCGCGGCCGAACTGGCCCGCGCCGACTTCCAGGCCATCGAGACCGGTATGACCGAGGGCCACCCGTGCTTCGTGGCCAACAACGGCCGGATCGGCTTCGGCGTGCACGAATACCACGCGTACGCCCCGGAGACCGGCCGGCCGGTGCGGTTGGTCTGGGTCGCCGCGCACCGCGACCACGCCACCTTCAGCAGCGCCGCCGACCTCGACTACCCGACCCTGCTGCGCACCGAACTCGGCCCGGACACCCTGGCCCGGTTCACCACCACCCTGACCGACGCCGGCCTCGACCCCGACGACTACCTGCTCATCCCGGTGCACCCGTGGCAGTGGTGGAACCGGCTCGCCGTCACCTTCGCCGGTGAGGTCGCCCGGCAGCGCCTGGTCTGCCTCGGCGAGGCCCCCGACGAGTACCTGCCGCAGCAGTCCATCCGCACCTTCTTCAACGTCACCGACCCGCAGCGGCACTACGTCAAGACCGCGTTGTCCGTGCTGAACATGGGCTTCCTGCGGGGCCTGTCGGCCGCCTACATGGAGGCCACCCCGACGATCAACGACTGGCTCGTCGACCTGGTCACCGGCGACCCGGTGCTCGCCGGCACCGGACTGACCGTCATCCGGGAGCGGGCCGCCGTCGGCTACCGCCATCCGCAGTACGAGGCGGCCACCGACCGCTACTCGCCGTACCGCAAGATGCTGGCGGCGCTGTGGCGGGAGAGCCCGGTGCCCGGCCTGGCCCCCGGCCGGCGGCTGTCCACCATGGCCGCCCTGCTGCACACCGACCGCGACGGAGGGTCGCTGGCCGCTGCCCTGATCGCCGAGTCCGGCCTGCCCCCACGGGAGTGGCTGCGTCGCTACCTCGACGCCTACCTGGTGCCGCTGCTGCACAGCTTCTACGCCCACCGGCTGGCCTTCATGCCGCACGGCGAGAACGTGATCCTGGTGCTGCACGACGGCGCGGTCGAGCGGGTGATCTTCAAGGACATCGCCGAGGAGATCGTGGTGATGGACCCCGACGTCGACCTGCCACCGCTGGTGCAGCGGGTCCGTGCCGCCATCCCCGACGACGAGCAGCTGCTGACCATCTTCACCGACGTCTTCGACTGCTTCTTCCGCCACCTCAACGCCGTGCTGGCCGGGGCCGGGGTGCTCGACGAGGACGACTTCTGGCGCACCGTCGCCGACTGCGTGACCGACTACGCCGCCCGGGTGCCGCACCTGGCCGACCGGCTGCGCCGGCACGACCTGTTCGCCCCGGAGTTCACCCTGTCCTGCCTCAACCGGCTGCAACTGCGCAACAACCAGCAGATGGTCGACCTCGCCGACCCGTCGGCGGCCCTCCAGTTCGCCGGCACCCTGAGCAACCCGCTCGCCCGGCACGCCCCGCCCCGATGAGCACCGCGCTGTCCGCCGCGCGGCCCGGCCCGGCGACCCCGTTGCGATCCCGATGGCTGATCCTGGCGGTGCTCTGCCTCGCCCAGTTGACCGTGGTGCTCGACAACACGGTGCTCACCGTGGCGGTGCCGGTGCTCACCACCGAACTGGACGCCAGCACCACCGACATCCAGTGGATGATCAACGCGTATGCGCTGGTGCAGTGCGGGCTGCTGCTCACCGCCGGCAGCGCCGCCGACCGCTACGGCCGCCGCCGGATGCTCGTCGCCGGCCTGGTGCTGTTCGGCGTCGGTTCGCTGGCCGCCGGGCTGGCCCGCTCCGGCGACCAGCTGATCGCCGCCCGCGCCGGCATGGGCGTCGGCGGGGCACTGCTGGTCACCGCCACCCTCGCCGTCGCCATGCAGGTCTTCGACGGGGCCGAACGCTCCCGGGCGATCGGCCTCTGGGCGGCCACCAGTGCCCTCGGGTACGCCGCCGGACCGCCCATCGGCGGGATCATCCTCGCCCACCTGCCGTGGGGGGCGATCTTTCTGGTCAACGTGCCCATCGTGCTGCTCTGCCTGGTGGCCGGTCTCGCGCTGGTGCCGGAGTCCCGCGACCCGGTGGGTGGGCGGCCCGACGTCGGTGGGGTGCTGCTGTCCACCGCCGGCCTCACCGGCGTGGTCTGGGCGATCATCGACGGTCCCGAGCGTGGCTGGACGGCACCGGCGGTGCTCGTCGCGGCCGGCGGCGGGGTGCTGCTGCTGGCCACGTTCGTCTGGTGGGAACGGCGGATCACCGCACCCATGCTGGACATGCACTTCTTCACCGACCGCCGGTTCGTCGGCGCGGTCACCGGGGTCGTCCTGATCACCTTCGGGTCCACCGGCGCGCTGTTCCTGCTCACCCAGGACCTCCAGTTCGTCCGCGGCTACCCGGCCTGGGAGGCGGGGCTGCGGATGGTGCCGTTCGCGCTGTCCATCGTGCTGCTCAACCTCGGTGGGGTCGCCACCCGGCTGATCCGCCGGCTCGGGGTGCCCGGGGCCATCGCGCTGGGCATGGTGCTGCTCTCCGCCGGCCTGACCCTGATCACCCACGTGCGCACCGACGGCTACGGCGTGCTGCTGACCGGGTTGCTGGTGATGGGCTTCGGCTGCGCCCTGGCCAACCCCGCGATCGTCGAGGCGGTGATGAGCGCCATCCCGCCGTCGAAGGCCGGCGTCGGCGCGGGGATCGACGGCACCATGGCCGAGGTGGGGGGCAGCCTCGGCATCGCCGTGCTCGGGGCGGTGCTCAACGCCCGGTTCGCCGCGCTCGCGCCGGTCGCGGTGGCCGGCGTCGGATCGTACCCGGCCGCGCTGGCCGCCGCCGCAGACGACACCGAACGCGCGCAGGTGACCGACGCCTTCTCGTCGGCGCTGGTCACCGGGCAGACCGCCGGGGCGGTGGCGGTGCTCGCCGGAGGGCTGCTCGCCGCCGGGCTGCTGCGCCGCGCCGAACGCACCCGCTGAGCGTGTCCGCCGTCGGGCGCACCCGCCGAGCACGCCTGCCGGGTGTCGCGGCAGCTCAGCGGGCCGCCCGGCTGCCGGTTTCCGCCCCGCTCAGCGGGCCGCCCCGCTGCCTACCGGCCAGGCGGCCGGGATTCGTTCCAGCAGCCCACCGGCGAACACGTCGCGCAACCCGAGCGGCTTGAGGTGGACGTACCCGATGTGGCAGTCGCAGAGCGCGGCGTCGCAGGCCCGGGGCTTCAGGGCGGCCCGCCACGACCCGTCGTAGAGGTTGCCGATCGGCGTGGGCCGGAAGTGGCAGCGGCGCACCGTGCCGTCACCCGCGACGGAGATCGCCGTCTCCCCGGCGTGGCAGGGCCGGTCGAGCGACGGGTGCGGACGGACGCTCCAGCCAAACAGCGGGTCCAGCGCCGTCCAGGCCGCCTCCTGGTCGGCGGGGTAGTGGTGCCCGTCGGCCGCGTTGACCCACAGGTACACCTCCGGGGGCAGGGCGGCCCGTAGCGCCCGCGCCTCGGCCAGGTGCTCGGGCAGGCCGACCACCCCCACCGAGTAGCGCACGCCCAGCTCGGACAGCCGGGCGCAGCGGGCGAGGAACCGGTCCCGGGCGACCTGCCCCGGGTGGTACGTCGTCCACAGTGCCGCCGTGGCCCGGTCGGCGTCGGCCAGCCAGTCCACCCGGGCGGCCAGGTTGGTCTGGATGACCACCCGGTCGACGTGCGGCAGGTGCGACAGCGCCACCATGGCGTCGCGGTACCAGCTGCGGGTAAGCCCCTCGCCCCACGGGGTGAACAGCACCGACAGCCGCCGGTCGGTGGTGGCCGCCACCCAGCCGGTGAACCGGTCCAGCGCCGCCCGGTCGGCGCGCAGCAGCTCCGGCGGGTCGACCCGCTTGGCGAACGGGCAGTACGGGCAGTCGTAGTTGCAGCTCGCCAACGGCCCCCGGTAGAGCACCGCCAGCTCCGCCCCGACGTCGGCGGCCCCGGCCCCGGAACACCCCGGCTGCGCCGCCCGGGACGTGACAGGGCGCAGCGGCAGCGCCGCCCGGGGCGTGACGGGGTGCAGCGGCTGCGCCGCCCGGGGCGTGACGGGGTGTGGCAACGACGGCGGCCGGCCGGTCACCGGGGCACGTACCCGGTCATCGCCTGCTGGACCCGGGCGGAGGTCAGCCACGGGCCGACCGCGTCGGAGCGGGCCAACCCGGCCGGGGTGAGCCGCAGCCCGTCGGCGCTGGCCCACCCCCGGGCGACCAGGTGCCCCAGCTCGGGGAAGTCCTCGCCCGGCGGCCGGCCGAACCGGGCGGTGTAGGCCGCCGCGTCGACCCCCTCGGCGCGCAGCAGCGACTTGAGCAGCCACCGGCGGCGCTGCTCGGCGCCGTCGAGGGCGAAACCGAACTCGGCGTGGCGGAAGTCGTCGGCGGGGCGGGCCAGGTAGTCGTCCAGCACCAACCGGACCTGCGACACGGAGACCGCGTAGTCGAACGAGTAGTGCAGCGCGGTGGTGTAGGAGCGCGCCCCGCACCCGAGGCCCACCATGCCGTCGTCCTGGCAGCAGTAGTCCGGCCCGTCCGGGGCGGGCACGTCGGCGCGGCGGAACTGCCGCATCGACTCCTGCCGGTAGCCGGCCGCGCCGAGGACCTGCACCGCCTGCTCGTAGAGGGCCAGCCGGTGGGTGTCCCAGTCGGCCCGGCCGTGCGCCCGCCGACCCAGCCCGGTCAACGGCCGCACGTACAGCGGGTAGAGGTACAGCTCCTCCGGCCGCCAGGCCAGCGCCGCGTCCAGGCTCTCCTGCCAGGTCGCCGCCGTCTGCCCGTCGATGCCGTAGATCAGGTCGATGTTGAGCACGGGGACCGCCGCGGCCCGGATCGCGCCGAGCGCCGTCTCCACCTCCGCGCGCCGCTGCGGCCGGCCGGCGGCCCGCGCCTCGACGTCGAGGAAGCTCTGCACGCCGATGCTCACCCGGTGCACCCCGTGCGCCGCCAGCACCGCCAGCCGCTCCGGCGTCGCGGTGGCCGGCGAGGTCTCCACCCCCAGCGGTACGCCCGGCAGCCGCGCCCCGGAGGTGCCGGTGACGATGTCGAACAGGTCGGTCAGCTCGTCGGCGGTCAGGTAGGTGGGGGTGCCCCCGCCGAACGCCACCCGGGCGTACCCGGCGTCGTCGCCGAGCGCGTCGGCGACCCGTTCCGCCTGCCGGCGCAGTTGCCGCAGGTAGGCCGTCACCTGCTCCTGCGGGGCGTTGGCCCGGGTGAACAGGTTGCAGAAGCCGCAGCGCATCTCGCAGAACGGCAGGTGCACATAGAGGAACAACGCGTCGCGGGCCTCGGCCCGCCACACGTCGGCCAGCAGCGGCCGGGGCCGCAACGCCCGGTAGGAGGTCTTGTGCGGGTACGCGTAGAGGTACTGCTGGTACGGCGAGCCGTCGAGGCCCGTGTCGGTGCTGGTCACCATTCCCCCGGTCGCAGAGTGAAGTGGGCGTACGGCACGGTCCACACCACGTTGTGGCCGACCCGGTGGCCGGTGTGCCCGTCCTCGCCGTACGCGGTGCCGTGGTCGGAACAGATGATCGTGAACACCGGCCGCCCCCGCCCGGTGAGCAGGGCGAACAGCCGGTCGACCCGGGAGTCGACGTACTCCAGGGCAGCGGCGTGACTGTCCCGGCTGTCGTGTGCCGCGCCGGGCAGGTGGTGCCGGTTGGGTTGGTGCAGGGCGGCGACGTTGAGGAAGGTGAACACCGGCCGGTCGGCGGGCTGGCCGGGCAGCACCTCGGCCAGCCGGTCGAGCTGCGCGTCCAGGCAGGTGGGGGAGGTGACCCCGAACGCCGGCTCCCAGTGCGCCTCGGCGAACAGGCCGGGCAGCACCGACCCGAGCGGGCTGCGCCGGTTGAAGAAGCCCACCCCGCCCAGGCAGAGCGTGTGGTAACCCGCCCCGGCCAGCGCGGTCGGCAGGTCGGGGGCGTCGAAGACCCAGGTGTCGGCCCCGGCGGTCTCGCTGCCCGGGAACGCCGCCGCGTACAGCCGCTCGTGCCGACCCGGCCCCACCGGGGTGGGCAGGAAGCCGGCGAAGAAGGCGTGGTGCGCGGCGTAGGTGAAGCTGGCGGGGGAGTGCCGCCGCTCCCACCGCCCGCCCGGCAACACCCGGGCCAGCCGGGGTGTCCGACCGGCTTCGGCCATCTCGTCGGCCACGTCGAAACGCAGTGTGTCCAGGGTGACCAGGCAGATGTCGTGACTGCCGATCAGCGTGCGCATCCGACCTCCTCCCGTCGCGTCGTCGCCGGCCCGCCGGCCGTCGGGCGGGCCGACCCGGTCGCCGTGCCGGCCACCGCGTCGCGCCCCGTCGCCGCCGTGCCGTCTCCGGGCGGGCGGGCCGGCGCTGTCGCCCGCCACCGGTCCCACCGGCCGCTGGTCAGCGCGTGCACCTGCTCGGCGTAGGTGTCCCGACCGTCGGCCAGCACGCCGGGCAGCAGGTCGCCGAACGCGTTGACCTCGGCGACCGCGTGCCGCCGCCAGCCCACCAGGAACATCAGGTCGACCCCGACATGCAGTGACCGGGGGAAACACGCCGCCGCCCGCTCGCAGGTCCGCATCGCCGCCGCCCAGGACTCCGGGCCGGCCGCGACCCGCAGCGCGTCCAGGTCGCCGCGCGCGTTGCCCAGGTGCAGGTTGGTCAGCGGGCCCCGGGCGGCCCGGACCACCGCGTGGGTGGGCCGGCCGGCGACCACCACCACCCGCAGGTCGACCACCCGGTCGGCCAGCCCGGCCTTGGGTAGCCACTGCTCCACGTGCAGGCCTTCCGGCGCGAGCCGGTCGACCAGTGCCGCGATGGTCGCCTCGTCGTCGTAGCGGCGCAGCCGCAGCGAGTTGAACAGCCCGTCCGGGGTGATCTCGATCGGGGTGACCGCCTGCACCCGGCGCGGCCCGACGGCGAGCGCGAGCACCCCGGCCGCCGACGAGCCGTGTGCCGGCTTGACGAACACCCGGTGCCAGCCGGCCGCCGTCATCGCCGCCCGCAACTGCGGGTAGCCGCCGACCGGCGGGAGCGCCGACGGCACCGGCACGCCGGCGGCCGACAGCAGCGCGTGGCAGCGGCGCTTGTCGCACAGCACCGCCACGTCGTCGGGGTGGTTGAGCAGCGTCGCGCCCCCGGCGGCCACCCGGCCCATTCCGGCCACCAGCCCGGCGTACGTGTCGGCGAGGCCGATCAGCTCCCCGTGCCGGGCGGGGGTGGCCGCGCCGCGCAGCAGCCGGTCCACCTCCGCGTCCTCGCCGGGGGAGTCGACCCGGACCAGGGCGTCGGCGTCCGGCGGGGCCGCCCCGGTGAGCACCCGCGCCCAGGGCAGCACCGCCGGGTCGGGCAACCCCGCCTCGCGTACGGCCCGCCGGAGCAGCGCGACCCGCCGGTTGTCGGGGTTGCCCACCACGGTCAGTCGCATGTCACTCCGACACCGCCGTGTAGCGGTAGGTCTCCCCGTCGTCCTCGTCGGCTTCCTGCGGTTCGGAGACGTCCACCTCGACGTCGGGCAACGCGGCGACGACCCGGTCGGCGGCCTCCTCCGACAGGTAGTGGTGGTGCAGGTCGAGCGCGGACAGGTGGGTGAGGGGCTGCCCGGCGAGCAGTGCGGCGAGCCCGTCGTCGGACAGGGTGCCCAGCGACAGGTCGAGCCGCTCCAACCGGGGCACCACGGCGGCGGTGGCGAGCGCGGCGGCCAACTCGTCGGTGATCACGGAGTTGCGCAGCCCGAGCCGGCGCAGCGCCGGGAAGAGCTTGCCGGCCAGCAACGCGTCCAGGTCGGCCACGGTGGTGTCCCCGCCGTAGTCGTCGGTGCCCAGCCACAGGTCCAGGTGGTGCAGTGCGGGCAGCTGCGAGCCGAGCACCGCGGCGACGAACTCCCGGGGCAGCCCGCCGCTCTGTACGGACAGCGTCCGCAGCCGGTCGTGGCGCACCGGGGAGAAGCTGAAGTCCTCGCCGCCGCGTACCCGCAGCACCTCCAGCTGCGGGTACGCGGTCAGCAACGGGCTGACGTCGCCGACCCGCATCCAGGAGACCTCGCACTCCTCGGTGACCATGTCGCCGAGGAACAGGGCCCGCAGCCGGGGCAGCCGGGGGGCCGCCGCGCAGAGCTGGGCGATCGGGGCGTGGTGGAACGCCGCGTATCCCCAGGCCCCGACGACCATCGCCTCGGCCTGGTCACCGACCTGCTCGACGAACCTGTCGAACCGGTCCCGGAACTGTTCCGACAGGGTGTCCTGCCGGGTGTTGCCGTCGAAGTGCCAGTCGGCGACCCGCCAGCAGACCGGGCCGTCCACGGTGGGCAGCGGACCGTCGGCGGGGAACTCGACCACCGGCCGGCCGGCGAACGTCTGCGCGTGGGAACCGAACGTCATCGCCGCTCACTCCCCGACCGCGGTGAACCGGTAGACGGTGCCGTGGTACTCGTCGGGCGTCTGCGGGTCGTCCAGGTCGACCTGGACACCGGGCAGCGCGTCGGTCAGCCGCTGTGCGACCTCGGGGGAGAGGAAGTGGTGGTGCAGGTCGAGGCGGCGCAGGTGGGTCAGCGGCTGCCCGGCCAGCAGCGCCTCGGCGCCGGGGTCGGTGAGCACGCCCATCGACAGGTCGAGCACCTCCAGCCGGGCCACCACCGGGGCGGTGGCCACCGCCCGCGCGACGTGGTCGGCGAACTCGGCGTTGCAGACCGCCAGGTGCCGCAGCGCGGGCAGCCGGTCGCCGGCCAGGATCGCGGCCAGGTCGTCGACGCCGGTGTCGCCGCCGTAGTCCTGCCGGCCGAGCCACAGGTCGAGCCGGTGCAGGGCGGGCAGGTCGCTGTCGCCCACCGCCCGGGTCACCTCGGCCGGCAGGCCGCCGGTCTGGAAGCCCAGTTCCCGCAGCCCGGTGTGGCGTACCGGTTGCAGGGTCAGCTCGTTGGCCCCGCGCACCCACAGCGTCTCCAGCTGCGGGTAGGCGGTGAGCAGCGGGGTGAGGTCACCGTGGGTGAGCCAGGAGATCTCGCACTGCTCGCTGACCAGGTCGGCCAGGAACACCGCGCGCAGGGCGGTCCAGTCCTTCGCGGCGTCGGCCAGCAGGTCGACCGGCAGGGCCCGCTCGTATGCCGAGCCCCACTCGCCGATCACCAGGGCGTGGACCGCCTCGCCGGGCACCTCCGCCCGCAGCGCCGCGACCAGGCCGGCGAACTCCTCCGGCTCGGCCTCGAAGTCCTCGACCTCCAGCCGCCAGGCGACGGCCGACGGGTCGTCGGGCAGGGTCATCCCCGGTGTGAAGGGGAACACCGGCATTCCGGCGAACGACGACATGTGCGAACGGATCACGCCTACCTCCGGCTCGACTGGTGTGACAGCGGCGCGACCGTAACAGGCCCGACCGACAGGATGATCAGCACCGGATGACCGAACGGGCCCGCGCCCACCGGGAGTGCCCGGTCGGTGACGCTTTACAGCGGAGGTCGGGTATGCAAGGCTCATGTGAGCGCTCCCACGGCGGTCCGTGTTCGGATACCCCGGGGAGTTCGCTCGTGAGAAATCGCACCCGGCGGGCGGCGTCGATCGTCGCCACCGCCGTCACCACCACCCTCGTCGCCGGTGTCGTCACCGCCGTCTCGGCGCAGGCCGCCGCCGGCTGTCAGGTCACCTACCAGGTCGGTGCCCAGTGGACCGGTGGCTTCACCGCCGCCATCTCGATCAAAAACCTGGGTGACCCCGTCAACGGCTGGCGGCTCGGCTGGACCTTCCCCGCCGGGCAGACCATCACCAGCGCGTGGGGCTTCACCGCCAGCCCGGCCAGCGGCGCCGTCGTCGCCACCAACCTCGACTACAACGCCGCCATCGGCACCGGTGGCGTGGTGGACGTCGGGTTCAACGGCACCTGGACCGGCAGCAACCCCGACCCCGCCGGCTTCACGCTCAACGGCACGGCCTGCACCGGGACGACCACCCCCACCACCGCCGCGCCGACCACCCCGCCACCGCCGACCACCCCGCCCCCGACGACGCCGCCCCCCACTACCCCGCCTCCGCCGACCACCCCACCGCCGACCACGCCTCCGCCGACCAGCGGGACGCCGACGGTCGCCTCGGACGGCACCGGCAGGTACCGCACGGTGCAGGCCGCCATCGACGCGGTGCCGGCGAACAGTTCCAGCCGGACCACGATCACCATCAAGCCCGGCACCTACCGCGAGGTCGTCCGGGTGGCCTCGAACAAGACCAACGTCACCCTGCGGGGCCTCGGCTCGGCGCCGTCGAACGTGGTGCTCGTCTACAACAACTCCGCCGGCACCCGTAAGCCGGACGGCACCACCTACGGCACCTTCAACAGCGCGAGCATGTTCGTCGACGGGGCGAACTTCGTCGCCGAGAACCTGACCATCGCCAACGACTTCGTGGAGAACTCCTCGGGCGTCGACCAGCAGGCGGTGGCGCTGCACCTGAACGCCGACCGGGCGGTGCTGCGCAACGTCCGGCTCCTCGGTGACCAGGACACCTTCCTGGTCAACGACAAGACCCGCGCGTACGTGGTCGGCTCCTACGTGGAGGGCACCGTCGACTTTATTTTCGGCGGCGGCACGATCGTCGTCGACAGCAGCTCGATCTACGAGAAGCGGTCGACCGGTGGACCGATCACCGCCGCCCGGACGCCGGCCAGCAAGACGTACGGGATGCTGATCTACCGGTCGACGATCACCGGGGCGACGAACAACACCACCCAGCTCGGTCGCCCGTGGGGGCCGGACGCCCAGGTCCTCTACCGCGAGTCGACGCTCAGCGCGACCCTGAAGACCGCCCAGCCCTGGATCGACATGTCCGGCAACGTGTGGCAGAACGCGCGGTTCCGCGAGTACCGCAACACCGGGCCCGGTGCCGGCACCAACGGCAACCGTCCCCAGCTCAGCGACGCCCAGGCGGCCACCTACACGCCGCAGCGCTACCTGGCCGGCAGCGACGGCTGGAACCCGATGTGAGCGTCCGGCCGACGGCGGACGAACCTTACCCGGGGTGACCCCGGTCCCCGCGTCGGAACCGACGCGGGGACCGGGACGGTCCGCGCGGCAGTGGCAGGGCCTGGCTGACGACGTAGTCGACGATGCCGGCCCGCACCCACAGCAGCACCTGCGCGGCGATTATCCGGTCGGTGGGCAGCGCGGTGCGCGGCAGCAGCGCCGCGCCGGTCAGCAGGCCGGCGGCCAGGACCGGGGGCACGGTGAGCGCCAGGACGTCGCGCGCCCGCAGCTGCGGCGACGAGTACAGGCGCAGGCCCAGGTAGCAGCAGCGTACGGCGAGATAGCAGCCCACGAACCACGGCGGCGTGTCGATCCCGCCGGGTGGGTCCTGGAACGCCTCCCGGGTGGTGACGGCGAGCGCGAACATCACCGGGGTGGTGGCCAGCAGGGTGAGCCGGGCGATGCCGTAGTTGGCGCGTACCCGGTTGCCGAGCCAGGCGAACAGCGACCAGGACCGCAAGCCCCCCGATGCGGGTGATGGCGACGCAGGGTGAGCCCGCCGCGCCCAAGGGTGCAATGTTTTGCGGATCATTGCCGGCAGATGTCGAAAACTCTGCCGCAAGGCCTTGCAAAACCTTTCATCGATGCCGCATCGTCTTCTCCACCGGACGGCCGTCCCACCGCCCAGCGCCTCTTCGACCCCCGGAAGTAGGTCCACTCCCGATGTCCGCACCCCGCGTTTTCCGGGGAACCCGTCTGCGACGGGGCCTCCTCGCCCTCGCTGTCACCGCCTCCTCCCTCGCCGCGCTGAGCGCGCTGCCGGCCACCGCCCCCGCGACCGCCGCCGTAGCCCTCAACGACAGCGAGGTCACCGCCAACCTCTGGGAATGGAACTGGCGCTCCGTCGCCGCCGCGTGCACCGACCACCTCGGTCCGGCCGGCTACGGCGCGGTGCAGGTCGCCCCGCCGCAGGAGTCGGTCAGCCTGCCGAGCAGCGCCGACGGCGTCCACCCCTGGTACGAGGTGTACCAGCCGGTCTCCTACCGGCTGGAGAGCCGCTTCGGCACCCGGCAGCAGTTCGCCGACATGGTCACCACCTGCCACAACGCCGGCGTGCGGGTGTACGTCGACGCGGTGGTCAACCACATGGCCGGCGCCAACAACCCCGAGTCGGTCGTCGGGTACGCCGGCACCGACTTCTCCGGCCCCGGCTACAGCTTCCCGGCCGTGCCCTACGGCACCGGCGACTTCCACCGCCCGGGTGACAACTGCCCGACCTCCGGTGCGATCAACGACTGGAACAACGAGGCCCAGGTGACCAGCTGCGAGCTGCTGTCCCTGACCGACCTCTACACCGAGAAGGACAGCGTCCGTACCAAGGTCGCCGGCTTCCTCAACGACCTGGTCGGCCTCGGGGTCGACGGGTTCCGGGTGGACGCGGTCAAGCACGTCAAGAAGGACGACTTCGCCGCGATCCTCGGCAAGGTGCGCAACACCACCGCCGAGAACAAGCGCCCGTACGTCGCCCAGGAGATCTTCGACGGGGCCAGCAACGACGCCCTCAAGGCCCGCGCCTTCACCGGCAACGGCGACGTGCTCGACTTCGGGTACGCCAAGGGCCTGAAGTCGGCGTTCCAGGGCTCGATCGCCAACCTGGCCAACGTCGGCAGCTGGAACCTCGACGCGCCGAGCGCCAACGTGTTCGCCATGGTCACCAACCACGACCTGGAGCGCGACGGGGTGGTGCTGTCCTACCGCGACGGCAGCGACTACGTCCTGGCCAACTACTTCGCGCTGGCCTACCCGCACGGCAAGCCGTCGGTCTACGACAGCTTCACCTGGTCCAACCGCAACCAGTCGCCGCCCGCCGACGGCAACGGCTACGTCACCGACACCGTCTGCGGCAACAGCTGGAACTGCCTGACCCGGTCCACCGGGATCAAGGGCATGGTCGGCTGGGCGAACACCGCGAAGTCGGTCAAGACCGTCTCCGACTTCACCGTGGTCAACAGCAACGTCATCGGCTTCCACCGGGGCGACCGGGCCTGGATCGGGATCAACGACTCCGGTTCCGCCAGCACCGCCACCTTCACCACCGGCCTGGCCGACGGGTCGTACTGCGACGTGATCTCCGGGGCGCGCGGCGGGTCCGGCTGCACCGGCACGACGGTGACCGTCAGCGGTGGCCGGGCCACCGTGCAGATCCCCGCCAACGGCGCGGTGGCGCTGCACGTCAACGCGAAGAGCGGCCCGGCGACCACGCCCACCGCCACCCCGACGCCCACGGCCAGCGCCACGCCGACGCCGACCGCGCCGGCCGGCACGGTTGCCACCACCTTCACCGTCACCGCGTCCCTCGCCGGTGGGCAGGACGCCTACGTCGTCGGCAGTGTGCCGGCGTTGGGTTCGTGGGCCCCGGCCGCCGCGGTCAAGCTGACCGCGCTGGGCGGGGGGACCTACCGGGCGGTGGTCAACCTGCCGGCGGCCACGGCGGTGGAGTTCAAGTTCCTCAAGAAGACCACGGCCGGCGTGGTGAACTGGGAGTCGGGGAGCAACCGGACGTTGACCACGCCGGGCAGCGGCACCGCGTCGGTCACCGACACCTTCCGGGGCGACCCGGCCGGCACGCAGGGGGCGTCGTTCACGGTCAACGCCACCACCTCGTACGGGCAGAACGTCTTCGTGGTGGGCAGTGTCGCGGCGCTGGGCTCGTGGAACCCGGCGAACGCGGTGGCGCTCTCCTCGGCGGCGTACCCGCTGTGGCGGGCCACGGTCGCCCTGCCGGCGAACACGACGTTCGAGTACAAGTACCTGAAGAAGAACCCCGACGGCACGGTGACCTGGGAGTCCGGGGGCAACCGCAGCGCCACCGTCGGGTCGACCGGCTCGTGGAGCGCCACCGACACCTGGCGGTGACGCCGGGCGGGTGCGGCGGCCGGTCCCCTTCCCGGGGGTCGGCCGCCGCGCCGTCGGTGCCGGGGCACCGGCGCGGCGTCGATGGCGGTGGGGGCGGGCATCTCAGTTTGACGAATGTCGATGCGTGCTCGTATCGTCCGGGAAAGCGCTTTCTCTGAGCCGCCGCCCCGTCCGCCCACCGTCGGAGGTACGCCTCATGCGACCGTCCCGCCAGCGTCGGCTGGCCCTGCTGCTCGCCGCGGTGCTCGTGCCCGTGGTCGCCCTCCTGGTCGGACCGGTCACCACCGCCTCCGCCGCCACCGCGTTCAGCGACGACTTCACCGACGGCGACACCGTCGGCTGGTCGAAGTCGGGTGGCACCTGGACGGTCGTCACCGACGGCTCCCCGGCCGTCCGCCAGTCCAACGCCGGCAGCGAGAACGCCCGGCTCTTCGCCGGCAGCAGCGGCTGGACCGACTACCTCGTCCAGGCCAGGGTGAAACCGCTCAGCCTCGGCACCGGCGGCCAGGTCGGCCTGCTGGCCCGCGCGTCCGGGTCGACGCGCTACTACCGGCTGGCGCTGCTGCCCGGCAACCAGGTGCAGTTGCAGGCGGTGAACGGCGGCGCGGTCACCGTGCTGGCCGGCATCGTCCACCCCGTGACCACCGGCACCTGGCACACCCTCGTCGTCGAGGTCGTCGGCAGCACCGTGCGGGGCCGGGTCGACGGGGTCTTCGTCGGCGAGGTCACCAGCTCGCTGAGCGGAGCCGGCCGGATCGGGCTGCAGACCGCGTCCGCGTCGGCGTCCTTCGACGACGTCCTGGTCAGGGACAACGACGTCCCGCCGACCACCCCGCCGGCCCCCACCCACACCCCGCCGCCGAGCCCGACCACACCCCCGGTGACCCCGCCGGCCACCACCCCGCCGCCGTCGACCCCGCCGCCCGGGACCGTGGTGCTGGTGGTCGCCACCGACGGTGACGACGCCAACCCCGGGACGCTGGCCCGGCCGTTGCGCACCATCCAGCGCGCGCACGACCTGGCCGAGCCCGGCACCACCATCGCGGTACGCGGCGGCACCTACGCGCCGACCAGCACCATCAAGATCCTCAAGGACGGTACGTCGTCCCAACCGATCACCCTGACGAACTACCAGGGTGAGAAGGTGGTCATCGACGGTGAGAACATGCCGTACACGCCGGGCGCGGTGGGTTCCAGCATCCCCCGGGCCGACCGGGGCGCGCTGCACGTCGAGGCCGACTGGTGGCGGTTCGTCGGCCTGGAGATCGTCCATGGCCCGTACGGCATCTTCGGCGTCGACACCAACTACGGCAGGTACGAGCGCCTGGTCACCCGGGACAACTACGAGTCCGGGCTGCACCTGCAGGGCGCGTCCAGCGGCAACCGGATCATCAACCTGGACAGTTACGGCAACCGGGACCCCCGCAAGAACGGCGAGAGCGCCGACGGGCTGGCCATCAAGGAGGGCTCGGGCCTCGACAACCGGGTGAGCGGTGCGCGGCTGTGGCGCAACTCCGACGACGGGTTCGACGCCTGGCTGTTCCAGTCGCCGATCCTGATCGAGGACAGCGTCGCCTACGACAACGGCTACAACTACTGGAACCTGCCCGACTACGCAGGAGACGGCAACGGCTTCAAGCACGGCGGCGGCAACGACCCGCGCCCCGCCGTCGACCACGTCACCCGCAACAGCATGGCCTGGGGCAACTCGGCGGGCGGCTTCATCGACAACGGCAACCCCGGCACGCTGTTGTTCGACCGCAACACCGCGTGGCGCAACGGTAAGGCCGGCTTCGACGTGTCCCGTTCCACCTCCCAACTGCACCGTAACCTGGCGGTCGGCAACACCCCCGACGTGTCGCCCGGCTCCTCGACCGGGGCTGACAACTCCTGGAACCTCGGCGGCGACTGGCCACTGGTCAGCACCGACCCGACCACGATCACCGGTCCCCGGGCCGCCGACGGGTCCATCCCGCGGTCGAACTTCCTGCGCCCGGCCAACGGTGTCGACGTGGGTGCCCGGCTCTGAGCCACCCGACCCGGTCGTGCTCCCGCCCGCACCGGCGGGAGCACGACCGACCCGTCCGGGCGGACCGGCCCGCCGGCCCCGACCGGTGTGGTCGGGGCCGGCCGGGCGGCGCGGCGTCGCCCGACGGGGACTCAGCGGCCCTGGAGGCTGCGGACGTTGTCGCCGAACGTCCAGCCCTTGGACCCGTCCCAGTTCACCGACCAGGTCATCAGCCCCTTCAGGCCACCCCGGTAGGTGTTCCACGCCTGCGCCACCGAGGCCGGCGCGAGGTAGCCGCCGCCGGCGCCGGGCTGCGCGGGCAGGCCGGGGACCTGCTTGTCGTACGGGACGCGGATGGTGGTGCCCTGGATGACCAGGCCGGCGTTGAGGCAGTCGGTCTGGGCGGTGAAGCCGGCAACCGTCCCCGCGGGGTACGAGTCACCGGCGCAGCCGTACATGCTGCCGTTGTAGTACTGCATGTTGAGCCACCAGAGCCGCCCGTTGTCGACGTACCGCTTGATGACCGGCAGGTACGCGCCCCAGATGGAGCCGTAGGTGACGCTGCCGCCGGTGACGTACGCGGTCTCCGGTGCCATGGTCAGGCCGAAGCCGGCCGGCATCTGGGCCAGCACGCCGTCGATGATGCGGATCAGGTTGGCCTGCGAGGTGGACGGCCGGGTGATGTCGCCGCTGCCGGTCAGCCCGGTCTCGATGTCGATGTCGATGCCGTCGAAGTGGTACCGCTTGAGGATCGGCACGACGGTGGCGACGAACCGGTCGGCGACGGCGGCCGAGCCGAGGTCGATGCCGGCGGTGGCGCCGCCGATCGACAGCAGCACGGTCAGCCCGGCGGCCTTGGCCTGGCACATCTCGGTCGGGGTGGGCACCCGGACGGTGGCGTCCATGCCGTCCTCCCAGAGCACCGTGCCGTCGGCGCGGATCACCGGGAAGGCGGCGGTGACCACGTTGTAGCCGTGCCCGGTGATCCGGGGGTCGGTGATCGGGATCCAGCCCAGCGGCGGGTGGACACCGTTGGCCGCGCCGTCCCAGTTCTCCCAGTAGCCCTGGAGCACCTTGCCGGTCGGCCGGGGCTTCAGCGCACAGCCCGTGCCGTCGGGCGGCGGTGTCGACGTGCCGGGGGTGGCGGTGGGCGTGGGTGTCGGAGGACGGGTGGGCGTGACGCTCGGCGTGGGTGTCGGGGTGGGTGGGCGGGTGGGCGTGGCGGTGGGTGTCGGCGACGCGGTGGGGGAGGGGGTGCCGGTGCAGACGCCCAGGTCACGCCAGAGCGCCGGGACGGCGGCCGGGTTCCAGCCGGCACCGGCCGGCGGGGTGTGGGTCACCAGCGACTCGTAGAGGCGGCCGAGGTAGCTGACCCGGGTGCCGGCCGGGTAGGTGACGCCCTCGGACCAGGCCGGTGCGGAGCAGGCCGCCATGGTGGCGGCGTTGCCCGTTGCCGTGGTCGGCGCGGCGAAGCCGTTCGCGGTGGGCAGTGCGGCGGCGAGCACCACCGCCCCGGCCAGGATGGCCGTCGTCCCCGGTCGAAGTCGCATGGCATACCTCCTCGTCGATGGCGGGGAGGCTAGCAGTTAACTTTATTAAATGTAAATGCCTGCGCGTAGGTGCGCCGCCCGGCAGGGGTGGGGTCGGGCGGCGCACCCGGTCGACGTTGCGGTCGTAGCCGACCACCTCCTGACCGGCGGCCCTACGGGACCGGGCGGGCGGTGCCGTCGGGCAGCGGGGCGGGTCGCGGGGAGGGGCCGCCGTCAGGGGACCGGGTTCCAGCCGTCCGTGCCGGCCAGGTACCGCTGCGGGGTGTAGGTCGACGCCTGCGCGTCGGTCAACTGTGGCCGGTCGACGGTGACCGTCGACCCGGGACCGTCGTTGCGGTACTCGAAGAACCGGGCGTCACGCCAGGAGAAGCCGGACATGTCGCTCCACGGGGAGTCCTTCACGTGCGCACCGAGCACGCTGTCGCGGAACACCACCTGCCCGATCGCGTTGACGTCCCCGCTCGGGTGCCACGGCCGGCCCAGGTGCACGCTCTGCGCCGCCGCCGAGTCGGTGGTCAGCGTGCAGTCGGTGAAGAGCAGCCCGTACGGGTTGCCGATCATGGTGGACGGTGCGGTGACGTACCCGTTGTTGCTCGTCGAGCCCCGGCTGAGCGATCGGATCTCGCAGCGGTCGAAGACCCCGGTGCCCCGGCCGAAGACGAAGTCGACGTCACCCTCGACGTAGCAGTCCCGGAAGTACGCCCGGCCGACAGCGTCGACGGAGGCGCTGTTGTGGTAGAGCGTGTCCTGGTTGCCGAGGAACCGCACGTCGTCGAAGACCAGCCGGTCGGCCCGGGTCAGCACGGCCACCGCCTGCTCGGCGCTGTAGTCGTGCGCCGCCTCGTCGAAGTCGTTGGCGAAGGTCAGGTGCCGGGCGGTGAAGTCGTTGCCGTCGATGGTCACCGAGGCACTGCCCGACGTGCCGTACGTGCCACCGCCCGGCTTCGGGGTGCCCGAGGCGTTGTCATAGACGATCACCACGTCCCGGGCGTCCCCGGTCGACCCGACGAACGACACGTACGGCTTGGCCGCCGGGACCGTCACCGTCTCCCGGTAGGTGCCCGGCCGGATGGTGATGGTGTACCGGCTCGCGTTGCCCACCGGCACCGCGTCCACCGCCGCCTGCACGCTGGTGAAGTCCCCGCTGCCGTCCCGGGCGACCACCGAGGACCCCTCGGCCGGCCCGGTGGGCGTGGGCGTCGGGCCGGTGGGCGGCGGGGTGTCCGACGGGGTGGTGGTGGGGGTGCCGCCGGGGGCCGGCGTCGCGCCGGTCGGGGTGGTCGTGGGGCTCGGTGGCGCACTGGTCGGGGCGGGTTCGCCCCGGGTCACCAGCACGTCGTCGAAGCGGGCGGTGGCGTTGCCGGTCTGCACGCCGATCCGGCCGGTCGAGGTCAGGGTGCCGGTGCCGGTGCCGACCGCGACGCCGTCGACCCAGCCGCTTACCACCGTCCCGGCGACCTCGATCCGCAGGGTGTGCCAGCCGCCCGCCGTCACCGGGTGGGACACCGTGCCCAACGGGGTGACCCGGCCGCTGCGTACCGCCTCCAGCCGGACCTGATCGCCGGCCGACAGGGCGAGCCGGTAGTAGCTGGTCGCGCCGCTGGCGCGGGCCAGCAGCGCGACCATGCCGTTGCCGGGCAGGGCCAGCGGCTTCACCCGGGCCTGCACGACCTGGTCGGACCACGACGCGCTGCCGGCGAACAGCCGGGCGTCGCCGGTGTCGGCCCTGGCCTGCTGCAACGCCGGGCTGTCGTCGGCGGCCACCGACCAGGTGCCGCCGGACCTCGACCAGCCGGCGAGGTCGCCGTCGGTGAAGTCGTCGCCGAACAGGGTGGCGGCGTGGGCGACCTGCGCACCGCCGAGCGGGGTGAGGCAGAGCAGCGCGGTGGCGAGCGCCGCGACGGCGACGGCGAGCGGGCGGCGGTTTCTGCGCATGGCGGATGAACCTCCGGGGACGGGGTGGAGGCGGGCAACGGTGCGTGAAAGCGCTTTCCTGCCGCACCGTAACCCCGCCCACACACGACTGTCAATGCGCTTGGGGCTGGGGGAGAGGTGCTGTCCAGGGCCCGCACGCTCCTGCTGGGAGGTCTTCCTCAGCCCGCGCCGAGGGTGGCGGCGAGGCGGACGAGGCTCGCCGGGGCGGCGGGCTCCCGGGCGACCCGGGCGAGCACGTCCCGGCCCGCCGGCCGGTGGCGGATCTCGGCGGGGGCGATCCGGTCCGCGTCGACCAGGACCCGGCCGGCGCTGACCGGGTCCGCACCCTGGAGGTAGGCGCGGGCCGCGTCGACCAGGTGCGCGGCGCGGTGCTCGACGGGTAGCCACCGCCAGCCGTCGCACCGGGTGACCTCCTTGTGCCGGGTCACCGCGCCGTGGGTGTCGCCCAGTTCGATAGCGGCGGCGGCTCGCGCCACCGCCACCGCGGTCGGCCCGAAGCCGGTCCGGTGGTGGTCCTGCCCGTCGCCGACGGGGGCGGCCAGGGCGGCGGCCTCGTCGAGCAGGTCGACCGCCGCCGCGTCGTCCCCGTGGCTGGCGGCAGCCATGGCCGCCTGGAGGAGCAGCGTGCCGCACAGCGACAGCTCCGCAGGTGCGCCGCCCTCGATCTCCGGCGGGGCGATCCGGTACGCGGCAGCCAACATGGCCGACTTCGCGACCCGGGCCTGATCGGAGGCGCGCAGCACCTGGCCGAGCTGCACCGCTGCGGCGGCGACCAGGGCCGGGTCACCGGCGGCGGCGCTCATCGCCCGGTCCACCGCCAGCCAGGCCAGGTCCGGTACGGCCAGTTTGACAAGCAGCGATGCGGTGATCCGGTATGTCTCCACAAGTGCCGCCCGACCCGCCGGATCCGCCGCGTGGCTGCGCTCGACGTCGGCCAGCAGCTCAGGCAGCAGAGCTGCCAGGTCGGGGTACCGGGCATGCTGGAAGGTCGTCCAGGCGTGGGCGACCTGCCTTGCCGCCTGGCCGACGGGCGGCACCGGCCGCCCGCCCGTCGGTCGGGCCAGGGGAATGTCGTACCGGGACAGGGCCACCCGGATCCGCGCGACGTCCGCCGCTCGCCCGGTCACCTCGGCCGGCTGTACGTCCCGACCGAGCAGCACCGCCGGATCGATCCGCAGCACGGCGGCGATCTCCTGGAGCGTCGACATCTTGTCCAGGGTGCGGACACCCCGCTCCACCTTGTCCACCCAGCTCTTCGACTTGCCCAGCCGGTCGGCGAACACCTGCTGCGACAGGTTGCGCCGCCCCCGCCAGTACGCCACCCGCCGACCCACCGGCAACACCTCGCTACTGTCCACGCCGCCACCGCCGGTCGGGCACCGCCCGGGTAGTCTCCTCGGCCGGTATCCGTTCGGCCTCGGCCTGCGCGAGAAGCCGCTGCTTCGCCGCCTCGTGTTCGGCCGCCTGGATCTGCTCGCCCCGACTCGCCGCCGGCTCGTCACCCTGGTCCCGCATCCCCACCTCCGCTGGCAGGGGCGTGGCGGCATGTCTGTGGAGGGACATCCCGCCGCGCCCGACGTTGGTGACCGACATCGACGAGTAGGTCACCGGACCACAGGTTGGCGTGACCAAGGGTAATCAAACAGGTGCGAATAGTACGATCTGATGACGGCGTGTCACTGACTCGGACGGGATGTACCAGTCAGCGTGCACAACCCATCAGGTCGGCCAGCTCCGCCAACTCGTCCGTCATCGCTCGACGGCGACCGGTGGCGATCGATTCCACGATGTCCCGTGCGTACCGCTGCTGCCGTAGCCAGGTGGGTGCGGTGTCCCGCAACTGCGTCAGCACCGCCGTCGCCTTCCCGTACCGCCGCAGGTGGGCATAGGCCCAGGCCAGGTCGAGCCGGTGCCGCCGCCAGGCCGAGGTGCTGATGGTGGGCGCGGGCGGCACCAACGCCGACAGTTCCAGCACCCGGCCCGCGTCTCCCGCCACGGCCGCCGCCTCCGCCCGCTGCATCTGCACCTTGGCGGTGTCGAAGCCTCCCACCAGCATCAGGTGATCCGATGCCGGCACCCGGTCACCGATCCGAGTTGCGGCGGCAGCGGCGACGCCGATCAGGTCCGCCGCCTCCTCCGGCCGGTTGTCCCTGGCCTGTGCGGCGGCGGCGCTCAGTAGCAGCCATCCCCAGCCGGCCAGTTCGGCCGGTGCGGCTCGGGACAGTCGCGGCTCGACCTCGTCGGCGGTCGCCACCGCCAACTCGGCCGACTCGCCGATACGCCCCTGGCGCATCAGCAGCCAGCACATCGTCCGGATGACGGTGGCCGCCACCACCCGGTCCCCGGACCGCTGCGCGGCGTCGAGCGCTCCCGACAACGCGGTCTGCGCCAGATCGTCGGCCCGCAACTGGATCAGGAGTCCACCCGCCACGTGCTGGGTGCGGGCCAGCAGGTCGTACGCGGCATCCTGCCGCTCGTTGCCCGCAAGACCGACGGCGGCACGCACGTTCACCAGCAACGGCGGTACCACCCGCAGCGCGACCGCGTAGTCACCGGCGTTGTAGACCCGATCGGCGGCGTGCAGGTTCCGTCGTAGCGTGTCGAGGTCGGGCGGTTCGTCCGTCGGTAGCACGAGGGGAGCGCCGTCGATCCCCCGTACCGGGGCCACCACGCGGCGGATCTCCGCCAGCGACAACTGCCGGTGACCCGGTTCGCCCCGCGCGGCGGCCTGTGACGCGTCACCCAGCAGCGCGGACGTCGACACCTCCAGGGCGCGGGCGAGCGCATGCAGTGTGTCGAGGCGGGCCGTCCCCCGGCTGCCCTGCTCCAGCTTCCTGATCACCTCAACGCTGACGCCCGACCGCTCGGCAAGCTGCTCCTGGGTCAGCCTCGACTCACGACGGATCTCCGCGAGCCGCTCACCCACCGTCGGTACGGTCATACCCTCTCCCGCCCACGCCACGGGCAGCCACCAGCCGCGTGCGGCGGCTGCCACTTCGGACGGTACACCCAGCGTTGAGCGCAGGAAGTTTCCGGTCGACTACCCCCCGAATTGACCCGACGGGTATGGCGACCTGGTGGTCAGTCCTCGGTCTGGGGGCCGAGCAGGCGGATCTCCTCGATGTCCAACGTCGCCTGCACCTCCCGCAGCACGCTGTCGTCGATCTCGTTGTTGTCGCGCAACCGGGTCACCTCGCGGCGCTTGTGTTCCAGCACCCCCAGCCGCAGCCGGGTGTCCAACTCCTGGGCCCGGTCGGCCTCCGGCCCACCACCGGTCTCCGTCACCAGGTCCAGGTGCCGCTGGTAGTCGGCGCGCAACCGGTCCACGGCCGCCGCGTCGACGGCGAGGTCGGCGGCGACGTCCGGCAGTGCCGCCAACGCCACCTCGGTGGTCCGGCGACGGGCGTGCCGGACCTCGTCGCCACGCGCCTCGTCGCCGCGCAGGCCGGCCCAGCGGGCCACCGCCGGCAGGGTGGTGCCCTGCACCAGCATGATCGACACGATCGCCACGGCGGTGCAGAAAATGATCAGATCCCGTTCCGGCACCGGCGTGTGCGTGGTGGCCGTGGTCACCGGCACCGCGAGGGCGGCGGCCAGCGACACCGCCCCCCGGAACCCCGCCCAGCCGGCCGCCACCCGCACCCGCCGGCTCACCGTGGCGCCCCGGCCCACCACCGGCAGGCCGTAGGAGAACAGCTGCAACCACACCAGCCGGACGACCACCACCATCAGGGTGACCGAGGCGGCGATGGTCACCGACCGCACGAGGGACGTGCTGGTCACGTGGTTCACCGCCCGGGGGATCTGCATGCCGAGCAGCACGAACAACGCCCCGTTGATCAGGAAGGTGGACAGGTCCCAGAAGGCGTACGCCAACACCCGGGACCGGGCCCGGATGATCCTCGGGCTGGCGTACGACAGCAGCAGCCCGGCGACCACGACGGCGAGCACCCCGCTGGCGTGCACCACCTCGGCGAGCAGGAACGCGGCGAACGGGGTGAGTACGCTCAGCGCACCCTCGCGCAGCGGGTCGTCCAACCGGCGGCGGATCAGCACCACGACCAGGCCGACGACCAGCCCGGCGGCGACACCTCCGCCGGCCGAGCCGACGAACCGGCCCAGGAACCCGAACACTCCCGGCGCGGTGCCACCGACGATCAACCCGACCGTCACCGAGAACAGCACCAGCGCGGTGCCGTCGTTGACGAGGCTCTCCGCCCGCAGGGTGGTCAGGATGCGGCGGGGCATCCGTTTCGCCAGGCCGGCCACCGCCGCCGCGTCGGTGGGGGCGAGTACCGCGCCGAGCACCCAGGCCGCCTGCGGGCTCATCCCCAGCCCCTTGGCGACCAGCGCCACCGCCACCATGGTCACCACCACCAGCGCCACCGCCAGCGAGGCGATCACCAGCAGGTTCGCCCGGATCTCCCGCAGGCTGATCACCAGGCTCTCCCGGTAGAGCACGGCGGGCAGGAAGAGCAGCAGCACCACCTCGGGTTCGAGCACCACGTCCGACAGCGGCGGCAGCAGCGCCAGCAGGCCACCCATGGTGATCAGCAGCACCGGCGGGGCCACCCGGTACCGGCCGCCGATGGTGGTGCCGACCAGCACGGTGGCGGCCAGCACCACGATCAGGACCAGGACCTCCACGGCACCCCCCGCCTCCACCCGACATGCTGGTACGAAGTCGGCGGCGAGGCGGGGAGAATCCGGGAACTGCCCGGACCGGGTCAGGTGACCCGGGACGGCTCCGCCGGCACCTCGGTCCAGGCCCGCCGCTCGGCGAGGTCCCGCAGCCGGTCCATCGCGTCCCACACGTCGACGTGGCGGGTGTAGAGCGCCGCCGGGCCGAGCCGCAGCCGGTCGGGCACCCGGTAGTCGCCGACCACCCCGGCGTCGACCAGGGCCCGGGAGATCCGCAGCGCCTCCGGGTGGTGCAGCGACACGTGGCCGCCGCGCCGACGCGGGTCGCGGGGGGAGGCGAGCTGGAAGCCGTGCGGGACGAGCCAGGCGTCGGCCAGCTCGATGATCAGCTCGCCGAGGCGTAGCGACTTCTCCCGCACCCGGTCCATCCCGGCGTCGGCCAGCACGTCCAGGGCCGGGTCGAGGGCGGCCATCCCGAGCACCGGCGGGGTGCCCACCAGGAACCGCTCCGGGCCGGGCGCGGGATCGTAGCCGGCCCCCATCCGGAACTGGTCGCGCTGGCCGAACCAGCCCCAGATCGGCTGGCGCAGCGACTCCTGCAACTCCCGCCGGACATAGAGGAAGGCCGGTGCGCCGGGGCCGCCGTTGAGGTACTTGTAGGTGCAGCCGACCGCGAGGTCGACCCCGGCGGCGGTCAGCTCCAGCGGCACCGAGCCGACCGCGTGCGACAGGTCCCACAGCACCAGCGCGCCGACCCGGCGGGCCGCGTCGGTCACCGCCGCGACGTCCAGCAGGGCCCCGCAGCGGTACGACACCGCCGAGAGCACCACCAGCGCCACGTCCTCGGTCAGCGCCGCCGCCAGGGTGTCCGGGTCCAGCCCCTCGTCGAGGTCGGAGGGGAGCAGCCGCAGGGTGTGCCCGCGCTGGGCGGCCAGCCCCTCCAGCAGGTACCGGTCGGTGGGGAACTCCTCGGCGTCGGCCAGGATCGTGCCCCGGCCCGGCCGGGCGTCGAGGGCGGCGGCGGCCAGCTTGTAGAGGTTGACCGAGGTCGAGTCGGAGACGATCGCCTCGCCGTCGCGGGCACCCAGCGCGTGGGCGGCGATCCGGTCACCGATGCGGCGTGGCCACTCGATCCAGGTCGGCCAGCTGCGGACCAGTTCGGTGCCCCAGCCGTCGCGGACCAGGCCGGCCAGGTGGTCGCCGGTGGCGGCGGGCAGCCGGCCCAGCGAGTTGCCGTCGAGATAGAGCAGGTCGTCCACCACGAACCGGTCCCGCAGGCCGGCCAGCGGATCGGCGGCGTCCCGTTCCTGCGCGTCGTGCCGGGATGTCGGTACGGTCATGGTGTCCTCCCTCCGCCCGGGGACACCCGGGCCGATGCAGGCTAGCCGATCGTCTGGTCGGCCCACCCCGGCCGGTATGCCCGGCACCGCAGGCCAGCGCCCCGGCGCGGGGGAAGCGCCCGGCCGCCCCCGGGCCGTGCCGCGTACCCCGGGCGGGTCGGCGGTCGGTCAGCGGACCGGGACGGTGGCGGTGACGGTGGCCTGGTCGATGTCGCTGGTGCGGACGGTGAACCGGATCGTCCAGTCCCCGCGCGCCGGCAGGCTGATCTCGGCGCTGCCGTGGTGCGGCTCCGGGGTTTCCACCGGCACGGCCATCGGTTCGATCCCGGCCGCCGGCAGGGCGAGGCTGACCGTCCACTGGACCACCGGCAGCGGCTGCCCCTGCGGGGTGTAGACGTAGGCGTGCAGCGAGTTCGGCACCCCCACCCGTACCGGATAGATGTCGAACTGGAGGGTGTAGATGCCGCTGGTCAGGGTCTGCGCGACGCCCTCGCGGGTGGCGCGGGCGGCCTCGGTGTCGGCGGTCCGACCGGGCGGGGTCTGCACCAGCACTGCGGTCAGCGCCAGCACCACCGCCGTGGCGGCGAGTTCCACCCAGGCGGCCCGCGCGACCCGGCCCGGCCGGTCGGCGGCCCGGCCGTCGCGCACCGCCCGGCGTTGCCAGGCGGCGACGCCGAGCACGGCGGCGAGCAGGGCCGCCTTGGCGCACAGCAGCCGACCGTAGGTGGTGCCGACCAGCGCGCCGGGCCGGCCGAGTTCGATCGCGGCCTGCCCGACGCCGGAGGCGACCAGCCAGCCCACCGCGACGGTCGCCCACCGCGACCAGGCCGGCAGGATGCGGCCCAGCACCCGTCGGTGCGTGCCGCGCAGCACGAACACCGCCAGGGTGACCAGCCCGCCCAGCCAGACGCTCATCCCGGCCAGGTGCACCACGTCGGCGAGGATGCTCACCGGCGGCAGGGGCGTGGCCACCGGGTGCCCGGCCAGCGGCCAGGTCACCAGCCCGGCCAGACCCACCACCGCCAGCGCCGTCCGCCGTCCGCGCCCGGCCCGCCCGCCGGCCACCGCCGCCAGCAGCCCGGCGGCGATCGCGGCGAGCGCCAGCCGGGCCCCGAGCACCGGCCCGACGTCGCTGCCCGCCACCGCCGTCAGGTCACCACGCGACAGACCGCCCACCGGCACCCCGACCATGTCGGCGGCCTGCGCCACCCAGGTCCCGGCGGTGCCCACGGCCACCAGCGCCAGGCCGACGTACCCGGTGACGGTCACCGCGCGACGGCGGCGACGGCGCGGCCAGCGCACCGCGCCGAACAGGGTGGGGCCGACCGCCAGCACCAGGCCCAGGTAGCCGACGTACCGGGCGGCGGGGGTCCACCCGCCCGAGGGGCGCTCGTCCACGCTGACCGGCTCCGGGGGCGTCGCCGACGGCGCACCGGCCGAGTAGGCGAAGCTGCCGGCGACCGGGTGGCTGTCCGCCGAGATCACCCGGTAGCTGACCAGGTACGTGCCGAGCGGCCGGTCCGGCACCCGCACCGGGATGCGCAGCGTGGCCCCGTCCGCGACCGGCTCCCCGGCGGTGACCCGCCGCCCGTCCGGGCCGAGCACCTGCACCCGGCCGATGACCGGGGAGACCGACTCGCTGAAGACCAGCACCACCTCCCCGGGCGGGGCACCGATCACCGCGTCCCGGACCGGGCTGGTGGCGACCAGCGCGGCATGGGCGGCGGCCGGGGTCGCCGGGGTCAGCGGTACGGACAGCAGCGCGAGGAGCAACCCCAGCAGCACGGCGGAACGGGTGGTACGCACGCACAGTGGTTCGTATTTCGTGATCACATGGTTCAACCGTCGCCGGAACGATTCGGCTCACCGGTCGGGTGCTGGTGCAGGGCGAGGGTCAGCAGGAGGCGGGCGTCCGGGTCGTCGAGGGCCGGGCCGAACAGGCCGCGCAGCTGCCGCATCCGGTAGCGGACCGTCTGCGGGTGGGTGTGCAGATCCTCGGCGACGGCGACCACCTGCCCCTGCCGGCGCAGCCAGCCGTGCAGCGTCTCGGCCAGGGCCCGGCGGGTGGTGGGCCGCAGCCCGGCCAGCGGGGCCAGCACCGTGCCGGCGAGGTGCCCGGCCAGGCCCGGCTCCCAGGCGGTGAGCAGGGTGAGCAGGTGCTCGTCGCAGGACACCACCGGGTCCGGGCCGAGCGCGCCCTGCTGGTGCAGGGCCAGCGCCCGGCGGGACAGCCGGTACGACAGCCGCGCCCGCTGCCGCTGCACCGTCGGCCCGAGCGTGGCCCGTCGCCCGACCAGCGCCTGCCGGGCCCGGTCGAGCCGTCCCGGCGTACCGGGATCGGGCAGCACCACCCGGATGGCGTCGCCGACGACGGCGGCCAGCGCGCCCGCGCCGATGCCCCGGGCCACGTGTTCGGCGTCGGTGCCGTCGACGCTGCACACGGCGACGGTCGCCGGCAACGGCCAGCGGGCCGCGTCGGCGGCGGCGTGCAGCACCGCCCCGGTCGGCGGGTCGGGCTGCACGAGGAGGGTGACCAGCCGGCGTCGGGTGGTGGCCCAGTCCTGGGCGGTGTCCCGCTGCTCGGCGAGGAACCCCTCGGCGGCGGCCCCGGCCAGCGCGTCGACGTAGCCGAACAGCGCCCCGGCGATCACGTACAGGTCGGCCGGGGCCGGGCCGGGGTCCGCGCCGGCCGGCGCGGTGGCGTGTTCCACCAGGAAGGCCCAGATGTCGCGGGCCCCGAGGGTGAGCACGGCCCGCAGCGCGTCCACCCGGTGTCCCTCGCGGTACTCGGTGCGCCCCAGGGCGTGGAACACCTCCCGGGTGCCGGTCAGCTCCCGGGCCGGGTCGGCGACCGCGTCGACGAAGGTGTCGACGGCGGTCTGCACGCCCAGGGCGAGGCCCTGCCCCTGCCCACCGGTCAGCGACCGGCCCTGGGCGGCCATCGCGGCCCGGACGGTGGCGAGGATCCGCTCGTGCAGCGGCCCGCGCAGCCCCCGCAGACGGTCGCCGACCGACGGCGCGAGACCGGCGAGACCGGGCTCGATGTCGAGCAGGGCGTCGGACACGATCGGCCATCCTTTGTCATCCGGGTGACAATTCCGCTGGTGAATACTGCACACCGGCACGGATCATTTTGGCATCGCGCTACGTAGGGTCGGCGCATGGAGACGGATGTCATCGTGATCGGCGCCGGCCTGGCCGGTCTGGTCGCCGCCGCCGAGGCCGCCGACGCGGGCCGTCGGGTGCTGCTGCTCGACCAGGAGTCGGAGCACAACCTCGGCGGGCAGGCGTTCTGGTCGTTCGGCGGGCTGTTCTTCGTCGACTCGCCCGAGCAGCGGCGGATGGGCATCCGCGACTCGGTCGAGCTGGCCTGGCAGGACTGGACCGGCAGCGCCGCCTTCGACCGGCCCGAGGACCACTGGCCGCGCCAGTGGGCGCAGGCGTACGTGCACTTCGCCGCCGGGGAGAAGCGGGCCTGGCTGCGGTCGATGGGCCACCGGGTCTTTCCCGTGGTGAGCTGGGCCGAGCGGGGCGGGGGAGCGGCCCACGGGCACGGCAACTCGGTGCCCCGGTTCCACGTCACCTGGGGCACCGGCCCCGGCGTGGTCGAGCCGTTCGCCAGGCGGGTCCGGCAGGCCGTCGAGCAGGGCCGGGTGACGCTGCTGTTCCGGCACCGGGTCGACGAACTCGTCACCACCGTAGGAGCCGTCACCGGGGTACGCGGCACGCTGCTCGCCCCCGACGACGCGCCCCGGGGGCGCAGCAGCTCCCGGGAGGTCGTCGGTGACTTCCAGCACGACGCCCAGGCCGTGATCATCACCTCGGGCGGCATCGGCGGCAACCACGATCTCGTCCGGCGGGCCTGGCCGGCCCGGCTCGGCACCCCGCCCACCCGGATGGTCACCGGCGTACCCGCCCACGTCGACGGCCGGATGCTCGCCATCACCGAGACCGCCGGCGGGCAGGTGATCAACCCGGACCGGATGTGGCACTACACCGAGGGGTTGCGCAACTGGGACCCGATCTGGCCCCAGCACGGCATCCGCATCCTGCCCGGCCCGTCCTCGCTCTGGCTCGACGCCACCGGGGCCCGGCTGCCGGCGCCGCTGTTCCCCGGCTTCGACACCCTGGCCACCCTGCGGCACCTGCGCGCCACCGGCCACGACTACAGCTGGTTCCTGCTCACCCAGAAGATCATCGAGAAGGAGTTCGCGCTGTCGGGCTCCGAGCAGAACCCGGACCTGACCAACCGCAGCGTCCGGCAGGTGCTGCAACGCGTCCGGCCCGGCGCACCCGGCCCGGTCGAGGCGTTCAAACGGCACGGGGCCGACTTCGTCGTCGCCGACACCCTGCCCGAGCTGGTGGCCGGGATGAACACGCTGGCCGCCGAGACCGACGGCCCGCAGCTCGACACCGCCGCGCTGACCGCGCTGGTCGAGGCGCGGGACCGGGAGATCGCCCACCCGTTCGGCAAGGACGCCCAGCTCGCCGCGATCCGGGGGGCCCGCCGCTACCGGGGTGACCGGCTGATCCGGGTCGCCACCCCGCACCGGCTGCTCGACCCGGCGGCCGGCCCGCTGATCGCGGTGCAACTGCACGTGCTGACCCGCAAGAGCCTCGGCGGGCTGCACACCGACCTGTCCGCCCGGGTGCTGCGTCCCGACGGCGAACCGCTGGCCGGGGTGTACGCGGCCGGTGAGGTCGCCGGCTTCGGCGGCGGGGGCATGCACGGCTACAGCGCCCTGGAGGGCACCTTCCTCGGTGGCTGCCTCTTCTCCGGCCGCACCGCCGGCCGTGCCGCAGCGGCAGCCGTCAGCTGACCGGCACCGTGAGCCGACCGGCACCGTGAGCCGACCGGCACCGTGAGCCGACCGGCACCGTGAGCCGACCGGCCCGGGCGGTGCCCCCGGTAGGCTCTGCGGCCGTGGACGACGACGCGCTGACCGCGCTGGTGACCGTCGCGGCGGGGCAGGTGACCCTGTCCGACAGGCGTACCGAGCGCCGCTGGTCGGTCGGGGTGGCGGCGTACCGGCTCGGCGTCGTACCGGTCACCCAGGGGTGGTACGCCCGGGTGACCGGGGAACGGCCGGGCGCCATCGGGGGCGACCGGCTGCCCGTGGAGGGGGTGTCCTGGCTGGACGCGGTGCGCTTCTGCGACGCGCTGTCCCGGCAGGAGGGGCTGACCCCGGCGTACCGGCTGCACGACGACGGTGCGGGCGTGGACTGGGACCGGGGCGCCGACGGCTACCGGCTGCCCACCGAGGCCGAGTGGGAGTACGCCTGCCGCGCCGGCACCCCGGGCCCGCGCTACGGCCCACTCGACGAGATCGCCTGGTACCGGGGCAACTCCGGTGAGCGGCCGCACCCGGTCGGCGGACGCGCCCCCAACCCGTGGGGCCTGTACGACACCCTCGGCAACGTCTGGGAGTGGTGCTGGGACGTCTACGACGCCGAGGTGTACGGCAGCTACCGGGTGCTGCGTGGGGGTGGCTGGTTCGACGAGCACTGGAGCTGCCGGGCCTCGGTGCGCCGTCGCAGCCACCCGACGTTGCGCATCGACGACGTCGGTTTCCGGGTGGCGCGTTCCCTGCCGCGCTGACCATGACCCCCGGCACGGACCCTCCGGTCGGCCCGCGGGTCAGGGCACGCGTCGGGTGCTGTGCCGCGCGATCAGCGGGGTGGCCAGCTCGATCCGGTGGCTGTCCAGCCCCTCCCCGGCGATCAGGGACAGCAGCATCCGGGTCGCCATCCCGGCCATCTCGGCGAGCGGCTGACGGACGGTGGTCAGCGGCGGGGCGGCCCAGCGGGCGGAGTCGAGGTCGTCGAAGCCGACGATGCTGATGTCGTCGGGGACCCGGGCCCCGCGCTCGTAGAGCGCCTCGTAGGCGCCCAGGGCCATCTCGTCGGCGCAGGCGAACACGGCGGTGGGCGGCTGGGCGAGGTCCAGCAGGGCGTTCATCTCCCGGTAGCCCGACGGGGAGGTGAAGTCGCCGTGGCGGACGTACCCGGCGGGGATCTTGCGGTTGGCCGCGTTCATCGCGGCCCGGTACCCGTCGACCCGGGCCCGGCTGCACGGCACGTTCGGCGGCCCGCCGATCACCGCGATCCGGTGGTGACCCAGGTCGAGCAGGTGCTCGGCGGCGGCCACCCCGCCGGACCAGTTCGTCGCGCCCACCGACGGGATGCCCGCGCCGGGCTGGCCCGCCGGGTCGATGATCACCACCGGGATGCCCAGCTCGTCGAGCTGGCCCTGCTGGCTGGGGGACAGGTCGGACAGGACGAGCAGCACCCCGTCGCACCGGCGCTTGGACAGCTGCTCGATCCACCGCCGGTCGGGGCGGGTGCGGCTGCGGCCGTGTACGGCGGAGACGACCACCCCGACGCCCGCCCGGTAGGCCAGCTCTTCGACGCCGTCGAGGATCTGCATCGCCCACGGGCTGCCGAGGTCCCGGAAGACCAGGTCGATGAGGCCGGCGGCCCCGGGCATCGAGGGTGCCCGGCGGGCGGTGTACGACCGCCGGTCGAGCAGGTCCTGGATGCGCCGCCGGGTCGCCGGGGCGACGTCGGGTCGACCGTTGAGCACCTTCGAGACGGTGGGGACGGACACCCCCGCGGCGGTCGCGATCTCCGACAGCGTCGCCCGGTCCTCCGCCATGCCCATCTCCTTCGGTCGTGCGCCCGTCGGCAGCATAGCCCGAAAGTTTCGGAGGTCGGGGGTCGGGCCGGCCGGCGCGGCGGTCGGACCGCTCGTCATCGACGGTCGCCGCCGGCCCGTGTCGAGGGCCGCCGCCGCTCGACAGGGACTCGAAACTTTCTCGAAACGGAAGTATCCGGTACGTCCTGTCCCCGGTCGGCGGACCGGTCCGCCGAAATCGGGCCGGGGCGAACCGCCCACCCGGCCCGATTTCGACTCGGGCCGCCCATGCGGCATGCTGGTGCCCGGCGGCAGGAACCTCTGTCGGCGGCCGGCGACGACCCGCGGACACGCGGTCGTCCCTGCGCGGGACGTGCGGGAGGACAGGGCGGCGATGGCCGAGGCTCAGGCGAGGCGTTCCGTGTTCACCGGCACCAGTGAGATGGCCGGGCGGATGCGTGCCCACGACTGGTCCGCCACCTCCCTCGGCGCGGTCGAGAGCTGGCCGGCGAGCCTGCGTACCGCCACCCGGATCTGTCTGACCTCCCGCTTCCCCATGATCGTGTGGTGGGGGCCGGAGCTGCGGTTCCTCTACAACGACGCCTACGGTCCGCTGCTCGGCAGCAAACACCCCGCCCTCGGCAAGCCGGGCGACCAGGTGTGGGCCGAGATCTGGCACATCATCGGTCCGATGCTGCGGGGCGTGGTGGAGACCGGCGAGGCGACCTGGTCGGAGGACCTGCTGCTGCCGATGAACCGGCACGGCTACTGGGAGGAGACGTACTGGACGTACTCCTACAGCCCGCTGCACGACGACGACGGCGTGGTACGCGGCGTCTTCACCGCGGTCAGCGACACCACCGAGCGGGTGATCGGTGAGCGCCGGCTCGCCGCGTTGCAGGACCTGGGCGCCCAGGCCGGCACCGCCCGTACCGTGGGCGAGGCCTGTGACCTGGTCGTCGGTTCGCTCGGCCGGTCCGCGGTCGACGTGCCGTACGCGGCCGTGCACCTGCGGACCAGCGGCGGTGAGCTGCGCCCGGCCGCCAGCACCCTGGCCGGTGAGGTCCACCGGTCCGACCCGACCGCGCCGCCGGTGTGGCCGGTCGCCGAGGTGCTCGCCACCGGCCGGCCCGCCCACGTCACCGACGTCGTCGCCCGCATCGGTGACCTACCCACCGGCGGCTGGCAGACCGCGCCCACCGAGGCGGTGGTGCTGCCCCTGCACGGCGAGACCGGTGCCGAGGACATCGGTGTCATCGTCCTGGCCGCCAGCGCCGGACGGGCCCTCGACGACGGCTACCGCACCTTCCTCGACCTGGTCGCCCGGCAGGCCGCCGCCCTGATCAACGGTGCGGTGGCCTACGAGGTGCAGCAGCAGCGGGCCGAGGAACTGGTTGAGCTGGACCGGGCCAAGACGGCGTTCTTCTCCAACATCAGCCACGAGTTCCGCACCCCGCTCACCCTGATCAGCGGGCCGTTGCAGGAGCTACGGGCCCGCCTCGGCGACCAGGACGAGCAGGTCCGCGACGAGCTGGAGGTGATGCACCGCAACGCGTTGCGGCTGGGCAAGCTGGTCACCGCACTGCTCGACTTCTCCCGCATCGAGGCCGGCCGGATGCAGGCGAGCTACGAACCCGTCGACCTGGCCCGGTTCACCGCCGAACTGGCCAGTGTCTTCCGGGCGGCGGTCGAACGCGCCGGCCTCACCCTGGACGTCGACTGCCCACCGCTGTCCCGGCCGGTCCACGTCGACCGGACGATGTGGGAGAAGGTGCTCCTCAACCTGCTCAGCAACGCGCTGAAGTTCACCTTCCAGGGCGGTATCCGGGTGTCCGTCGCCGAGCGCGACGGCATGCCGACCGTGCAGGTCGCCGACACCGGCGTCGGGGTGCCGGCCGACGAGATCCCCCGGCTGTTCGAGCGCTTCCACCGGGTCCCGCAGGCCCGGTCCCGGTCCCACGAGGGCAGCGGCATCGGACTGGCCCTGGTGCAGGAGCTGGTCGGCCTGCACGGCGGCACCATCACCGTCGACAGCACCCCGGACGTCGGGACCGCCTTCACCGTGCGGTTGTCGTACGGCGTGGCCCACCTGCCCGCCGAGCACGTCGTCACCGGCCTCGGCACGGCGACGCCGTCGGACACCGCCGAGCCGTTCGTCCAGGAGGCGCTGCGCTGGCTGCCCGCCGACGACACCGACGACCGGTCGGCCGGACGACCACCGCCGGCCGACCGTCCCGGCCCGGACCGTCCCCGGGTGCTCGTCGCCGACGACAACGCCGACATGCGCGAGTACCTGCACCGGCTGCTGCGTTCCCGGTACGACGTCACCGCCGTGGGTGACGGGCTCGCCGCCCTGGCGCGGGCCCGAACCGACCTGCCCGACCTGATCGTCAGCGACGTGATGATGCCCGGCCTGGACGGCCTCGAACTGGTCGCCGCGCTGCGCGCCGAACCCCGCACCATGGGGGTGCCGGTGCTGCTGTTGTCGGCCCGCGCCGGTCAGGAGGCCGCCGTCGAGGGGCTGGAGGCCGGCGCCGACGACTACCTGGTCAAGCCCTTCTCCGCCGAGGAGCTGTTGGCCCGGGTCCGGGCCAACGTCGACCTGGCCCGGTTGCGCAACCACCACGCCAACTGGCGGGCTGCGATGATCAACTCACTGCAGGAGGGCTTCTTCGTCCTCGACGCCGACGGCGCGTTGGTGGAGATGAACACCGCCTTCGCCGACCTGTTCGGCTACGGCCCGGAGGGCCTGCCCTACCGCCCGCGCTATCCGTGGTGGCCCGACGACACCACCGACCCGTCGGCACACCGGCTGGTGGCCGACACGTTCTCCCAGGCCATGACGGTGACCCACGGCTCGTTCGTGGTGCCGCAGCGGCACCGCGACGGTCACCGGCTCTGGACGGCGGTCGCCTTCAACGCGGTCACCGACGACCACGGCCGGCGGCTGGTGGTCGGCACCATCCGCGACGTCACCGCCGAACGGTACGCGGTGCAGCGGGAGACCGCCCTCAGCGCGCTCAACCAGCGGTTGTCCCGGGCCGCCAGCACCACCGAGGTGTTGCGCGCCGGAGTGGAGGAACTGCGCCAGCTGTGGCAGGCGCACCGGGTGCTCGCCACCCACTGGCCGGCGGCCGGCACCCCGGCGGTGACCGGCACGCCGACCATCGACTGGGCGCAGCTGCCCGACCCGGTGCGCGACACCGTCACCGCGCTGCGGTCGCAGCCACCGCTGCGGATCACCATCGACCCGGCCACCAGTGTCCGGCCGGCCGGGGCCGGCACCACTGTCGACTCGCCGCAGGGTCCGCTGGTGATCTGGCTCGAACTCGACCCGGCGCGGGGTTTCGGCACCGAGGACCAGATGCTGCTGCTGCTCCTGTGCGGTGCCCTCGGGCAGGCGTTGCACCGGGCGCACGCCGCCGACCAGCAACGCGAGGTGGCGGTCGCACTGCAACGGTCCATCCTCGGCCCGGCCGAGCTGCCCGCCGGCTTCGCCGTACGCTACGAGCCGGCTACCCGCCCCCTGGAGGTCGGCGGCGACTGGTACGACGCGGTGAGCCTGCCCGACGGTCGGATCGGCATCGTCGTCGGCGACTGCGTCGGCCGGGGCCTGCCCGCCGCCGCGGTGATGGGGCAACTGCGCAGTGCCTGTCGGGCCCTGCTGCTGGAGGCTTCCGGCCCGGCCCAGGTGCTCACCGCCCTGGACCGGTTCGCCCGGATGCTGCCCGGGGCGTCCTGCACCACGGTGTTCTGCGGCATCCTCGACCCGGAGACCGGCGAGCTGACCTACAGCAGCGCCGGGCACCCCCCGGCGATCCTCACCCACCCGGACGGTCGCACCGAGCTGCTGGCCGCCGGTCGGGGCAGCCCGCTGGGCATCCCGTCCCCCGGTGGACGCCCCGACGCGACAAGCGTCGTACCGCCCCGGGCCGTGCTGCTGCTCTACACCGACGGACTGGTGGAACGCCGTCGCCAGTCGCTCGACAGCGGGATCGCCCAGGCCGCCTCCGCCGTGCGGGAGCACCACACCGCCGGGGTGCAGCAGCTCGCCGACCGGGTGATGGACCGGATGACCCCGCAGGGCGGCTACGACGACATCGCCCTGCTGCTCTACCGCCACCCCGCGCCGCTGGAGTTGTCGTTTCCCGCCGACCGGTTGCAGATGGCCCCGGTGCGTTCCACGCTGCGGCAGTGGCTGCGGCGTACCGGCGCCGACCCGCACGTCGCCCAGGACGTACTCGTCGCCACCGGGGAGGCCTGCGCCAACGCGGTCGAGCACGGCCACCGCGACGCCCGCCCCGGGCTGATCCGGCTGCACGCGGTGGCCGCCGGTGCGGACCTGTTCGTCACGGTGGCCGACTCGGGGCGGTGGAAGGTGCCCGAGATCGACCATGACCGGGGGCGCGGCATCAACCTGATGCGCGCGCTGATGGCACACGTCGACATCCGGACCACCGATGCCGGCACCACCGTCGAGCTGCACACGAGGATCCCCGCATGAACACGCCCCTGGGCCTGTCCACCGGCCTGCGGGCCGACGGCGCACCGGTGCTGACCGTCACCGGCGAGATCGACATGAGCAACGCCGACGAGTTCCGGGCGGCGATCGTCGACGCCGTCGTCGACGGGCACCGGCTGACCGTCGACCTGACCGCCGTGGAATACCTGGACAGTGCCGCCCTCGCCGCGTTGTTCGCCCACGTCGACCGCCTGTCGGTGGTGGCGAACCCGCTGCTGGACAGCGTCCTGACCATCTCCGGTCTGGCTCGACTCACCACGGTCACGATCCGCGACTGAGCCGCCCCGCCGGCGGGTCACCCGGCGCCCGGGTGATCAGCTCGCCGTCACGCAGAACTCGTTGCCGTCCGGATCGGCCAGCACGATGTCGCCGTCCGCGCCGGCATCCAGCCGGGTGGCCCCGAGGGCGACCAGTCGGTCGACCTCCGCCTGCTGGTCGCCCTCGGGGGTGAGGTCCAGTCGCTGCCGGTTGCGGCCCTGCCTGGGAGCCACGGGCGGACCACCCCAGGCGATCTTCGTGCCGCCGTGCGGTGACTGGACGGCGGTCTCCTGGTCCTGGTCCCAGACCAGCGGCCAGCCCAACGCCGCGCTCCAGAAGAGACCGACCGCCCGGGTGCCGTCGCAGGCGATTTCCCCGAGTGGACCGCAACCGGCGAGGAAGTTGTTGTCCGCCTCGATGACGCAGAACTCGTTGCCCTCGGGGTCGGCCAGCACGATGTGCCCCTCCTCGGGTCGCTGCCCGACGTCGAGGTGGGCGCCGCCGAGGTCCAGCGCGGTCGCCACCTGCCGCTGCTGGTCGTCGGGGCTGGTGCTGGTCAGGTGCAGGTGCATCCGGTTCGGGCCGGCCTTGCGGGTAGGGCTCGGGACGAACCGGAGGCCGAGCTGGGTGTCCGTGCCGGGCAGGAGCGCCCCACCGGTGGCGTCCTCGACGACCTCCCGGTCGAGCAGGCCGGCCCAGAAGCGCGCCAGTCGGGTCGGATGTCGGGCGTCGAGGGTCAACGTCAGGGGTCCCGAGAGCATCACCGCACCGTAGACACCGGCCGGTGCGGCGACAAGGCAATATCGCCGGGCCCCGACCGGAGCGCGCTACGGCCCGATCCCCGCCCGCCGTGCCAGCCCGGTCGCGCGCCCCAGCCCCGCCCGTCGCGTCGGTCTCGCGCCCTCAGCTGCCCGCCCCAGCCGCCGGCGCCCGGCGGGTGCCCGGTCAGTGGCCGTGCCAGGAACGCCACAGGGACGCGTAGACGCCGTCGCTGGCGACCAGGTCGTCGTGCCGGCCGATCTCGGTGATCCGGCCGTCCTCCAACACCGCCACCCGGTCGGCGTCGTGCGCGGTGTTGAGCCGGTGCGCGATGGCGACCACCGTCCGGCCGGCCAGCACCGCACCGAGCGCCCGCTCGGTGCGCCGGGCGGTCGTCGGGTCCAGCGCGGCGGTCGCCTCGTCGAGGATCAGGATGTCCGGGTCGGCCAGGACGAGCCGGGCCAACGCCAACTGTTGGGCCTCGGCCGGGCCCAGGTCGCGCACCCCGGCCCCGAGCGGGGTGTCGAGGCCGTCCGGCAGGTCGGCGAACCAGTCGGCCCCCACCGCCGCCAGTGCGGCCCGCAACTGCGCGTCGGTGCCGCCCGGCGCGGCGAACACCAGGTTGTCCCGCAACGTACCGAGGAAGACGTGGTGCTCCTGGGTGACCAGGGCGATCCGGCGGCGGCGTTCGGCCGGGTCGAGGTCGGTGACCGGGACCCCGCCGAGGCTCACCACCCCCCGGGCGGGCACGTCGATGCCGGCGAGCAACCGGGCCAGGGTGGACTTGCCCGCCCCGGACGGGCCGACCACGGCCAGCCGTTCGCCCGCCGCGACCGTCAGGTCGATGCCGTGCAGCACCTGCGGGCCGCCCGCGTACCGGAACGTCGCCCCCCGCACCTGCACCACGCGCCCGGTGGGCAGGGCCGCCCGGCCCCGGGGCTCCGGCGGCACCTGCCCCACCCCGAGCACCCGGGCGTACGAGGCGACGCCGCGCTGCGCCTGCTCCACCCACAGCAACAGCCGGTCCAGCGGGTCGATCGCCTGTTGCAGGTAGAGCGCGGCGGCGACCACCTCACCCAGGCTGACCCGTCCGCGCGACAGCAGGACACCCCCGGTGAGCAGCACGGCGGCGATCGGGAGCGGATAGCTGCCCTCCACCAGCGGAAAGAACACCGACCGCAGGGCGAGTGTGGCCCGCCGGGTGGTCCACACCGCGCCGATGCGGGCGGTGCCGTGGGCGACCCGGTCACGGCCCAGCCGCAACGCCTCGACGGTACGGGCACCCTCGGCGGTCGTGGTCAGCGCCTCGGTCAGCTCCGCCGTCGCCGCCCCCTCGGCCAGGTAGGCCGGGGTGGCCCGGCGCAGGTACCGGTGGACCGCCAACCCGATCGACGGGAACCCGGCGAGCGCGACCAGGCCGAGCAGCGGGTCCAGCAGGAACACCGCGCCGAACAGCAGCGTCAACTGGGTGCCCGCGATGACCAGCACCGGCACCACGTCACGCAGCATGGTGCCCACCGTGGACACGTCCACCGAGCTGCGGGTGGCCAGGTCACCGGTGCCGGCGTGCTCGACCACCGAGACGGGCAGCCCGAGCAGGCGGGTCACGAAGTCCTCGCGCAGCCGCGCCACGGCCCGCTCACCGAACCGGTGCCCGGCGTACTGGGCGTAGCGGGCGAGCAGCCCCTGCACCAGCACGCAACCGCCGATGGCCAGCGCCAGCCGGTCCACCGCGCCCGCCCCGGCCCCGGCGGTGACCTGGTCGACGATCCGCCCGATCAGCCACGGCGCGGCCAGCCCGGCGAGGGCGGCGGCGCTGTGCAACGCCAGCACCCCGACGACCGCCCACCGGTCACCGGCGAGCACGTCGCGGGCGGCCCGCCGGACCACCGCCGCACTCGCGACCGGGAGCTTCGTCATCGTCCGGCCCGCCCCACCGGCGTGTCGTCGGTGCCGCTGGTCCGCCAGACCAGCCGCCGGTAGTCCGGGTCGGCGGCCAGCAGCGCGGTGTGCGTCCCGGTGCCGGTGATCCGGCCGGCGCGCAGGTGGGCGACCGTGTCGGCGTGTCCGAGCAGCACCGGTGAGGTGCTCAGCAGCACCGTCGTGCGGCCCGTCCGGGCCTGCCGCAGGCGCTGCGCCACCCGGGCCTCGGTGTGCGCGTCCACCGCCGACGTCGGGTCGACCAGGATCAGCACCTCCGGGTCGGCGAGCAGGGCGCGGGCCAGCCGGACCCGCTGCCGCTGACCGCCGGAGAGGGTACGGGCCCGGTCCCCGACCGGGGCGTCGAGACCGTCGGGCAGCCCCTCGACGACGTCGCGGGCCGATGCCACGTGCAACGCCGCGTCGATCCGGGCGTCGTCGACGGTGCCGTGTGGACCGGCGAGGATCTGCCGCAGCGTCCCGGCGAAGAGGTACCCGTCGTGGTCGGCGACCAGGATGCGGGAGCGCACCTCGTCGAGGTCGACGGCCGTCAGCGGGACCCCGCCCCAGGTGACCGCGCCGGTGACGTACCGGCCCAGCCGGTCGGCCAGGGCCGCCGCGTCGCCCGGGTCGTCGGCGGCGACGCCGATCAACCGGCCCACCGGGACCGTCAGCCCGCTGTCCGGGTCGTGCAGCGGGGCCGGGCCGGCCGGGGCGGGACAGGTCGCCGGGCCGCCCACCGGGTCGGGGGCGAGCCGGAGCAGGTCGACGATCCGCCGGGCGGCGACCCGGCCCTGGATCAACTGGTAGCTGCCCTCCAGCAGGAACCAGACCGGCACGATGAGCACCGCCACGTAGCCGTAGACGGCCACCAGTTGCCCGACGGTGATCTCGCCCGCCGCGGCCGTGCGGGCGGCCAGCCACACCACCACGGCGAGGAACAGCCCGGGGATGACGGCGGTCAGCGCGTCGACCCAGCTGAGCACCGCACCGACCCGGTAGCCCTCGGCCCGCAGCCGTTGCGACCGGGCGGCGTACCGGCGGGCGAACAGGTGCCGGCCGCCCACCCCGGCGAGCACCCGCAGGCCGGCGACGATGTCGTCGGCCCGGGTGGTCAGCTCGCCCTGCTGTTGCCGGTAGACCGCCTCGGCCCGCTCCAGCCGGCGCAGCAGCGGGCCGACGACCAGCGCGATCACCGGCACCCCGAGCAGCGTCACCAGCGCCAGCACCGGGTCGATCGACCAGAGCACCACCGCCGCGACCGCGTACGCTAGCACCGCGCCCACCCCGGGGCCGGTCAGCGTCAGCACCTGTGAGGTGCGCACGATGTCGTACCCGCCGACGGTGGCGACGTCCCCGGCGGCGAGCCGGCGGGGTAGCACCGCCCCGACCCGGGCGAGTTGCCGCAGCAGCACGGCCGCCGAGCGGGCGCTGGCGTCCTCGCGGATGAACGTCATGGTCCGGTGCCGCATGATGCCCGCCCAGGCCAGCGCGGCCCCGGCGACGACGATCGCGGCGACCCAGCCGAGCAACGCCCCGGTGTCGCCGGTGCGCAGCCCGTCGTCGACGGCACGGGCGACCAGGAACGGCCGCACCGACAACCCCACCATCCAGACCGTGCCGAACAGTGACCCGCGCAGCACCCGCCACGGTTGGCAGCGGACCAGCCACCAGATGTACCGCAGCGGCCCCGCCGTGTCCGGGGTGCCCGGGTCCGGGTGGGGCAGGCGTGGAGGCACCGACCCAGGCTAGTCACCGGCCGTCGGCCGCACCGGCCCGTACGCGGCCACGGCGCGGTGGCGTACACCTCAGTGCCCGGCGGGGTGGCGGCATTGACGCGGCGTACGGCGACCGGCAAGCTCCTGTGCTCGGATCGTCGGCGGGGGGCCGCCGGCCAGGGCGGGGGAGGGGCGATGACGCGGCGGCCGGCAACCCGCTTGTCGTCGCTGCTCACCACGCTGCTCGTCGTCGGCACGGCGACGGTGGCCGTCCCCGACCCGGCGCGTGCGGCGGCACCGGCCACGGTGTGCCGGGTCCGCGACGGGCGGCTGACCGAGATCTCCGGCATGGTCGCCACCGACTCCGGGTTCGTGATGGTCAACGACGGCGCCGACGAGGCGTCCCGGCGGCGCATCTTCTTCCTCGACACCCGGTGTGCGGTGGTGCGCACGGTGGCCTACCCGTCGCGGCCCCGCGACACCGAGGACCTGGCGGTCGGCGCGGACGGCACGGTCTGGGTCGCCGACACCGGCGACAACGACCGGACCCGGTCGACGGTGGCGCTGTGGAAGCTCGCGCCCGGGGCCCGCCGGCCGGTGCTGCACCGCCTGGCGTACCCCGACGGGGCGCACGACGCGGAGGCGCTGCTGCTCGACGGGGCCGGCCGGCCGGTGCTGGTGACCAAGCAGGGCGGCAGCGCCGGCGTCTACCTGCCGGCCGGGCCGCTGCGGGCCGGCGCGACGGTGCCGTTGACGCTGGCCGGGCAGGTCCGGTTGCCACTCACCACGACCCCGAACCCGTACTCGTTCTTCGGCCGTCGGCTGGTCACCGGCGGGGCCGTCGCCCCGGACGGCCGCCGGGTCGTGCTGCGCACCTACGCCGACGCCTTCGAGTACGAGGTGACCGGCGGCGACGTGGTGGCCGCGCTGACCGGCGGCACGCCCCGGACCGTGGCGCTGCCCGACGAGCCGCAGGGCGAGTCGGTCAGCTACAGCCGCGACGGCCGCTGGCTGCTCACCGTCTCCGAGACCGCCGGTCAGCCACCCGGCACCCGGCCGACGGTGCTGCGTTACGCCCGCCCGGCGGCCCCCACGCCGGCCGTGTCGTCCCCGCCCGCCCCGACGGCGTCCGACGGAGCCCCGACAGCGGCGTCCAGTGGTGCCCCGACAGCGGCGTCCCCGGGCGCGACCGCCACCGCCGTTGCCCGGTCCGGCGTCGACGGGACCCGGTCGCTGCTGCTGGGGGTCGGGGTGATCGTCGCCGGCCTGCTGCTGGCGGCGCTGGTCGGGGTGGTCCGGGCGCGGCGGACCCGCCACTGAAGCGGGGGACGGCGACGGCCGGGTGTCCCGGTGAGGGATGCTGGACCCGTGCAGATCAGCATCCTCGGCCCGCTCGCCGTCGACGGCCGACCGGTCCGGGGCGAACGGCTCGCCGCCGTGATCCGCACGCTGGTCGACGCGCGGGGCCGGGCGGTCTCCACCCCGTTGCTGGTGGACGCGGTGTGGGACGGCACGCCCCCGGACGACGCGACCGGCGCGGTGCAGGCCCTGGTCTCCCGGGTACGCCGGCTCGGGCTGCCGGTGCTCGCGGTGCCGGGTGGCTACCGGTTGCCCGCCGAACAGGTCACCGTCGACGCGGTCCGGGCCCGGTCGCTGCTGGAGCGGGGCCGGGCCGCCCTGCGTGACGGTGCCGGGCCGGCCGCCCGGGACGCCGCCGACGCGGCCCGGGTGCTGTTCCCCGAGGTCCCGGCCTGGGACACCGAGGAGACCAGCCGGCTGTTCGTCGACGTCGTCGCGTTGCGCGCCGAGGCGGCGTTGACCGGCCCCGGCCCGTATGACGACAGTGACCTGCGGCGGCTCGTCGCGCGGACCCCGCCGGACGAGCCGTCGGCCGCCCTGCTGGTCCGGATGCTCGCCGCCCAGGGGCGCGACGCCGAGGCCCTGGAGGTGGTCGCGCGGTTGCGCACCGAACTGGCCGACCGCTACGGCACCGACCCGTCGCCGGTGATCAACCAGGTCCACCTGGCGTTGCTGCGGGGTGAACTGACCGCCCCGACCGGCCCGGCGTCGCCGGTCACGTCGACCCGCACCGCCCTGCCGGCCGCGTGGCGGCGGCCGGCGACGGCGCTCGTCGGCCGGGAGCACGACGTCGAGGCGGTGGAGGTGGCGCTGACCGAGGCGGTGCTGGTGACCGTCGTGGCCACCGGTGGCGCGGGCAAGACCCGGCTCGCCGCCGAGGTGGTACGCCGGGCGGTGGCGGCCGGACGACCGGCCCGGGTGATCGAACTCGCCGGCCTGCGGGCCCCCGAGGAGGTGCTGCCCACCGTCCTGGCTGCTCTCGGCGGGGCGGACACCACGACGGCCGGCGGCCCCCTGGGTCTCGACCGGCGGGTGCTCACCCCGCAGGAGCGGCTGCGTGCCCTCGCGCCGGACCTCGACGGCCTGGTGGTGCTGGACAACTGTGAACACCTCCTGGATCCGGTGGCGGCCGTCGTCGCGGACCTGGTCGCGGTGTGCCCACCGGAGGTGACCGTGCTGGCGACCAGCCGGGCGCCGCTGGGGCTGGCCGGTGAACGGGTGCACCGGTTGGCCGTGCTGCCCGACGCCGACGCGGTGGCCCTGGTCGAGTCCCGGGCCCGTGCCGGTGGTGCGGTGCCCACCGGGGACACCGACCGCACGTTGGCGCTGTGTCACCGGCTGGACAACCTGCCGCTGGCCCTCGAACTGGCCGCGGCGCGGCTGCGGCACATGCCGATCGACGACGTGCTCGCCGGGCTGACCGACCGGTTCGCCCTGCTCGACGCCGCTCTGCGTGGCCTGCCGGAGCGGCACGCGAGCCTGTGGGCGATGGTCGACTGGAGCCGGGAACTCCTCGCCCCCGCCGACCGGGACCTGCTCCAGCGGGTCGCGGTGGTCCCCGCCCCGTTCACCGCCGACCTCGCCGCCGCCGTCGCCGGTGTCCCCGACGTCCGGCGTGGGTTGGCGCGGCTGGTCGAACAGTCCCTGCTGAGCCTCGTCGAGAGCGACGGCCCACCCCGCTACCGGATGCTGGAGACCGTCCGCGAGTACGGCGAGGCCCGGCTCGACGCCGCCGGTGACCGCGCCACCGCCATGGCCGGCCTGGTCGGCTGGGCCCGACGGCAGGCGACCGGGCTGCTCGACCGGTTCATCGGCCCCGACCAGCTCGACGCGTTCGCCAGGTGCGCCGCCGAGCAGGACAACCTCGTCGCCGGCCTGCGGTGGGCGCTCGGGCACGACGACGAACCGGCCGTGGTGGACATCGCCACCCCGCTGTTCCACCTGTGGGCGGTACGGGGCCTGCACCTGGAGGTCTCCGGCTGGTCCCGGGGCCTGCTGCACCTGGACGCCCCCGGGCGGCGACGCGGCTCGGCGATCGTCTCCGGCCGGGGCGGCGGTCGGCCGTTGCCCGACGCCGACCGGCTGGCCTGGATGTGCCTGCTGGTGGTGGTCAACGCCGGCATCACCGGCCCGCTCCGGCTCGCCGTGCTCGCCCGCCGGGCCCTGCGCCGGCTGTTGACCGAGCGGCCCCGGGAGGTCTCCTCCCGGCACGCGGTGCTCGCCTCGGTGCTGCCGGCGTTCGACCATCTCGACCCGGAGTTGGCGCTGCCGGGCACCTTCACCCTGATCGAGCATCCCGACCCGTACGTGCAGGGCTTCGGCCTGTTCGCCCGCGCGGCGATCGGGGACAGCGGGGGTCTGCCGGCGGCCTCGGTGGCCGACGCCGAGCAGGCGTACCGTCGGTTCGAGACGGCCGGCGACCACTGGGGGATGGCGATGGCGGCGCAGGTCGTCGGACACGGCCTGACCCCCACCGACGGCAGGTCCACCGAGTGGCTGGCGTGCGGCGTGCACCACATGGAGCTGATCGGCGCCACCCAGGACGTCCGCGCCGCCCGGGTGGTGCTGGACGTGCAGCTCGCGCTGCGCGGTGACCCGGCGGCCGAGCGGCGGTTGGTCGAGACGGCGACCCCCGGTCAGGGCGAGGAGGTGGAGACCGCGCAGGCGGGCCTGGGGTTGGCCCGCCTCGCCTGGCAGCGCGGGCGGCACGCCGAGGCGCTCGACCACGCCGACGCGGTGGTCCGCGCGCTGGCCGGCTGGACCGGCCCGCCGCCGCAGCCCCGGGTCGTGCTGCGGGTCGCGGTGGCGGTGCTGCGCCTGCGGATCGCCGAGGTCTGGCCGGCCGCCCGGCGCGACGTCGACGGCCGCGCCACCGACCTGCTGGCCGCCGCCGGTGCGGAGGCGCTGTCGTCGCGGGATCTGCCGGTGATCGGGACCTGGGCGTTGGGTGGCGCCGAACTCGCCGCCTGGCGCGACGACGTCGGGACCGCCCGGGAGTTGTTCGCGCTCGGTACCCGGCTGGGCAGCAACTCGGCGGCGTTCTTCCCGTCGGGCATCGGGGAACGGCTCACCGCCGCCCTCGGTGACGAGGCGCGGCGGGAGCCGTTGCTGGCCGGGTGGCGGGCGCGGCCGGCCGCCGCGGCCGCCGCCCGCATCGGCGAGCTGATGGACGACCTGCTCGGCCGGATCACACCCGCCGACGGTACGCCCGCAGCGCCAGTGGCATGAACACCGCCACGAAGCCGGCGCACCACAGCAGCGTCCACCACACGTGGTTGCCGACCGGGGTGCCGAGGAACAGTCCGCGCATCGCCGTCACCAGGTGGGTCAGCGGGTTCACCGTCACCACCGCCTGCATCCAGCCCGGCAGGGTGCCGGCGGCGACGAACACGTTGGACGCGAAGCTCAACGGCATGATCAGCGCGAACATCACCCCCTGCACCGCGCCCGGCGTGCGGACCTTCATCCCGACGTAGACCGGCAGCCAGCTCAGGCAGAGCGCGAACAGCACCGCGAGCAGGCACCCGGCGAGGGCCTGCACCGGGCCGGACTCGACCCGGAAGCCGAGCAGGTAGCCGATCGCCAGCGTCGACACGGTCACGATCACGTACCGCACCACGTCGCCGAACACCGCGCCGACCAGCGGTGCGGACCGGGGGACGGGTAGCGAACGGAACCGGTCGAAGATGCCCTTGGCGATGTCGGTGTTGAGGTTGACACCGATCGCGATGCACCCGGTGGCGATGGTCTGCGCCAGGATGCCCGGCAGCAGGTACTGGAGGTAGTCGTGGGTGGAGCCGGCGACCGCGCCACCGAAGACGTACACGAAGATGACCAGGAACAGCACCGGTTGCAGGGTGACGTCGATCAACGCCTCCGGGGTCCGCCAGGTCTTGATCAGGCTGCGCTTGGCCAACGCCAGCGAGTGCCGCAGCAGCCGCAACGGCCGGGGCTGCGCCACGACCGTGGACAGCGTCGGCCCGGTGCGGGGCGGGGTACCGGTCAGGGTGCTCATGCGGCGACCTCCGTACGGGTGGTGTCGTCGTCGGCCGCGGTGCGGCCGGTGAGGGTGAAGAAGACCTCGTCGAGGCTCGGCAGGTGCAGCGAGAGTTCGGTGACCGCGATGCCGGCGGCGGCCAGCCGGGCGACGCTCTCGGTCAACGCGGAGTCGTCGGCGACCGGCACCGCGAGCACACCCCGGCGGATCTCGTCGGCGGGTGCGCCGGAGCCCACCCGGGACAGGATCGCCGCCGTCGGGGCCAGCTGTGCCGGGTCGGTCGGGCGTACCTCCAGGGTCTGTCCGCCGACGATCCGCTTGAGCCCGTCCGGGGTGTCGTGGGCGATGACCCGGCCGTGGTCGATCACCGTGATGGCGTCGGCCAGCGCGTCGGCCTCCTCCAGGTACTGCGTGGTGAGCAGCACGGTCGCCCCGTTGGTCACCAGCGACCGGACCACGTCCCACATGTCCTCGCGCTTGGCCGGGTCGAGGCCGGTGGTCGGCTCGTCCAGGAAGATCACGTCCGGTGAGCCGACCAGGCTGGCGGCCAGGTCCAGCCGGCGGCGCATCCCGCCGGAGTAGGTCTTGGCCGGCCGGTTCGCGGCGGCGGCCAGGTCGAACCAGTCGAGCAGTTCGGCTGCCCGCCGTCGCGCGCCGGCCCGGCCGAGTTCCAGCAGCGTCCCGAACAGTTCCAGGTTCTGCCGCCCGGTCAGGTCCTCGTCGACCGAGGCGTACTGGCCGGTGAGGCCGATGGACTGCCGGACCCGCTCGGCCTGGCGTACCACGTCGAGGCCGTTGATCCGGGCGGTGCCGGCGTCGGGGACCAGCAGCGTGGACAGGATGCGCACGGCGGTGGTCTTGCCGGCGCCGTTCGGGCCGAGCACCCCGAGCACGGTGCCCTGGGGCACGGCGAGGTCCACCCCCTGCAACGCCCGGGTGCGGCCGAAGGACTTGACCAGGCCCTCGGCCTCGATCATCAGTTCAGCTGTCATGCCGTGCAGCGTGCGCCGGTCGGCTGACACCGCGCCGACACGCCGCCGACACCGGCTGACATCCGCCGGCAGGGGGGTGCTTCGGCGGCCCGGGGGGTGCTTCGGCGCCCCGGGGATGTGCCGTGGCCCGGGGGATGGTGCGGCGCCCCGGGTATGGTGCCGTGGCCCGGCGGGATGGTGCGGCGGCCCCACCACCGGCGGTGGGGCCGCGCGATCGTCGGCGGGTCGGGTCAGCAGCGGACGATGGTCGAGTTGGTCAGGGTGATGTTGCTGATGGTCAGGTTGTCGGCGCAGGGGTTCTCCACGATCCGGTTGTTGACCAGGGTGAAGTTGCGCAGGGTGAGGTCCCGGTTGCCGGGGAACTCGGCGCGTTCGGCCAGCCGCACCTCGCCGCCGCCGCTGATCGTGCCGCCGTTGGTGGCCAGGCTCACCCCGTAGCAGTTCTCGATCAGCACGGCGTTGTTGCCGGTGTTGGCGATGTCGACCCGGTCGATCGTCGCCCCGCCGGACTCGGAGACGCAGAAGACACCCCGGCCGCCGCCCCGGGCCCGGACGGTGCCGACCCGGATGTTGGTCGGGTAGCTGTCGCCGATGCGGCCGTTGCGGTTGGCCATCCGGAACGCGGCGTAGCCGGTGCCGGTGCCGGCGTTCTCGGCGTCCACGGTGGACACGGTGGCGTTGATCGTCTGGTTGAGCAGCAGGCCGGACTCGCCGACGTTGCGGGCGGTGACGGTGCCCACGGTCAGCCCGTCCACCCCGTACGTCTCGACGGCGTGCGAGCTGGCGCCCGAGACGTACACGGTGTCGATGCGCACGTTGCGGGTCCACTGGCTGGTGTCGCCCCGGTTGTCGATGCGGACGCCGAGGCCGGCGGAGAGCCGCATGTCGAGCTGCCCCAGCACGACGTTGGTGACGTTGCGCAGGAAGACCCCGTAGAGCGGGGTGCCGGTGAGGGTGAGGTGCTGCACCTCGACCTGGGTGGTGCCCCGGGAGTAGACGGGGGCCTGGTCCCCCGAGCCGGTGCCGGTGACGTTGATCGTCCCGCACACGTCGAGGGTGGTGTAGCTGGGCAGCGAGATGCGGGAGTTGGCGCTCATCGTGCCCGAGCCGCGCACCACCACCCGCTGCTTGCTGGTCCGCCCGGCGGTGAGGCTGTTCACCGCGGCCTGCACGGCGGCCCGCAGGTCGGTGCCGGTGTGCACGGTCGTGCCACCGTTGCGGACGGTCCAGGTGCCGCCGGCCAGCACCGCCTCGGCCTGGAACGCGCCGCTGCCGCAGTCGGCCGTGCCGCCCGGCCGGACGAGCTGCCACTGCTGGTTGGCCCCGTCGAGGTCCTGGTACTGGGAGATGGTCGCCCCGTCGGCGGTGGACCGTTCCCACACGTCGAGGGCCTTGCCGGAGTGCCGGTTGAGCAGCCGGACGTAACCGCCCGTGGAGTCGACGAGCCGGAAGTGCTGCCGGGTGTTGCCGCTGGCGGCCGGGTTCTGCACCAGGGCGGTGCCGTCGAGGGCGTTGGGCAGTTCGAGGACCTTGCCGCTGTGCGCCGAGCGGATCTGGTGGTAGCCGCTGCCGACGTCGACGAAGCGCCACCGCTGCACGGCGAGGTCGTTGCGGGTGTACTGCTTGACCGGTGCGCCGTCGGCGGTGGACCAGTCGTACAGGTCCATCGCCTTGCCACTGTTGCGGTTGACGAGCACGTAGTCCACGCCGGGGTCGACGGTGGCCGCCGAGGCGGCCGGTGGGGCGACGGTGGTGGCGGTGGCGACCAGGGCCAGGACGGTGACGGCCAGCAGGCCGGGTCGCCGGGCGCGGGCTCTCCGGGTGGGGGTGACGGGTGGCATGGGGCTCCTTCTGCGGGGGTGTGGTGCCGGGACGGGCGGCCTCCGGCTGTACCGTATCGACAGGGGTAGATTCGGGCAATTGCTCGCCGATCAGTGCCGATCCGGGCAGGCCGGGACACCGTCCCGTCCGCCGACCGGGGCACCCGTGTGGCCGTCGTGCCGACCGGCCCGCCGGTGCCGGTGCGGTGCGGGGCGCTGTTATCGTCAGCGGCCGGGCGGCGACCGGGCCGCCTGCTCGTCTCCGGACAGGTGGTCGCCGTGACCCGGGCCCGTACGCTCGTCCCGCCCGTGCTGCTGGGCCTCGTCGTCGTGGCGCTGCTGCTGTCCGGTCTGCACCCGTACGACCGGCTCACCTGGCTGCTGGAGACGGTCTGGGTGATCGTCGGGGTGCCGGTGGTGCTACTGGTGTGGCGGCGGTTCCCGTTGACCACCCTGCTGTGCTGCCTGCTGGCGGCGCACGCGCTGATCCTCATCGTGGGCGGGCACTGGACCTACGCACGGGTCCCGTTGGGCGACTGGGTACGCGACGCGCTCGACCTCTCCCGCAACCCGTACGACCGGCTCGGGCACTTCGTGCAGGGCTTCGTCCCGGCGATCCTGGTCCGCGAGATCCTCGTCCGCCGGTCCCCGTTGCGGGGCAGCCGCTGGCTCGCCCCGCTGGTGGTCTGCGCCTGCCTGGCCTTCAGCGCCTTCTTCGAGATGATCGAGTGGTGGTCCTCGGTGGCCGGTGGCTCCGCCGCCGACGACTTCCTCGGCACCCAGGGCGACGTCTGGGACACCCAGTGGGACATGTTCCTCGCGCTGGTCGGGGCGGTCACCTCGCTGACCCTGCTCAGCCGGTGGCACGACCGTCAGTTGCCGGCCGCGACGCCCGCCCGCCCGGCTCCCGCCGTCGCCGTGGGCTGACCGGCCGGGCAGGTCACGGTCGGTCGGCCCAGTCGTCGAGGACGGTGGCGACGTCCAGCGGGTCCGCCGGGTCCGGTGCCGGGCGCGGCGCAGCGGCGGGCGTCCGGGCGAACCGGGGTGCCGGTGCCGGCTGCACCTCGCCGCCCACCGCGACGAAGGTGCCCCGGGCGGCGTTGTGCGGATGGCGGTGCGCCTCGGTGGGGGCGAGCACCGGCGCGACACAGGCGTCGAGGTCGGCGAAGACCGCCGTCCACTCGTCGCGGGTGCGTTCGGCGAACCGGGCGGTGAACCGGCGGCGCAGCTCCGGCCAGCCGTCCGGGTCGTGCTGGGCGGGCAGCGTCGGGTCGTCGGCCAGGCCCAGCCCGGTCAGCAGGGCGGCGTAGAACGCCGGCTCCAACGCGCCCACCGCCACGAACCGGTCGTCGGCGGTGCGGTAGGTGTCGTAGAACGGGGCGCCGCCGTCGAGCAGGTTGGCACCGCGGGGCGCGGACCACCGACCGTCGCCGAGCATCCCGTGCAGGAACGCGGTGAGCAGCGCCGACCCGTCGACCATCGCGGCGTCGACCACCTGCCCGAGGCCGGAGCGTTCCCGTTCCAGCAGCGCGGCCAGCACGCCGGTGGCGAGCAGCATCCCACCCCCGGCGAAGTCGCCCAGCAGGTTCAGCGGGGCGTGCGGGCGTTCACCGGGACGGCCCAGCGGTTCCAGCGCGCCGGACACCGCGATGTAGTCGATGTCGTGCCCGGCGCGGGCGGCCAGCGGACCGTCCTGACCCCAGCCGGTCAACCGGGCGTACACCAGGCGGGGGTTGCGGTCCCGGCAGTTCCGGGGCCCGAAACCGAGCCGCTCGGCCACCCCCGGCCGGTACGCCTCGACCAGCACGTCGGCCCGTTCGACCAGGCGCAGCAGGTCGGCCACCCCGGCGGGGGTCTTCAGGTCCAGGGTGGTGACCCGGCGGCCCCGCTGCAGCGGCCCGGTCGTCGGGGCGGCCAGGCGTCCCGGGCCGGGGCCGCCGGGCCGGTCGACGCGCACCACGTCCGCGCCGAGGTCGGCCAGCACCATGCAGCCGAAGGGGGCCGGGGCCAGGCTCGCCAGCTCCACCACCCGCACCCCGGCCAGCGGCCCGGTGGCGTCGGGCCGGCGGTCAGAGGGCACGGGCGATCAGCTCCTTCATGATCTCGTTGGTGCCGCCGTAGATCTTCTGTACCCGGGCGTCGGCGTACATCCGGGCGATCGGGTACTCGGTGGTGTAGCCGTAGCCGCCGAACAGTTGCAGGCAGCGGTCGACGACCTCGCACTGCCCCTCGGTGAGCCAGGCCTTCGCCATCGCCGCGGTGGCCACGTCCAGCTCGCCCCGGTCGTGCCGGGCGATGCAGTCGTCGAGGAAGACCCGGCTGACCCGGGTGCGGGTGGCGCACTCGGCCAGCACCATCCGGGTGTTCTGGTGGCCGATCAGCGGTTTGCCGAAGGCGGTGCGTTCCTTGACGTACGCGGTGGTCAGCTCCACCGCCCGCTGCATCGCCGCGACCGCCCCGACGCCGATGACCAGGCGTTCCTGGGGCAGTTGCCGCATCATCTGGCCGAAGCCGAGCCCTTCGGCCCCGCCGAGCAGGTGCGTCGCCGGCACCCGCAGGTCGTCGAAGAACAGCTCGGCGGTGTCGTTGCCGTGCAGCCCGATCTTGGACAGCAGCCGGCCCCGCCGGAACCCGGCCCGGTCGTCGGCGACCTCGCAGACCAGCAGGGAGATGCCGGCGGCCCGTTGCGTCGGGTCGGTCTTGACGGCCAGGATGAGCAGGTCCGCGAGGCCGCCGTTGCTGATGAACGTCTTGGCCCCGGTGACCAGGTAGTCGTCGCCGTCGCGGACGGCCCGGGTCCGCATCGCCTGCAGGTCGGAGCCGCCGTCGGGTTCGGTCATCGCGATCGCCCCGACCAGTTCGCCGCGGCACAGGCCGGGCAGCCAGCGGCGCTTCTGTTCGGCACTGCCGTAGGCGACCAGGTAACCGGTGACGATGCCGCTGTGCACGCCGAGGCCGAGGGTGCTCTCCCCGACGTGCGCCTGCTCGTGCAGCAGGACCGCCTCGTGGGTGAAACCGCCGCCTCCGCCGCCGTACTCCTCGGGCACGGACAGGCCGAGCAGGCCCAGCTCGCCGGCACGCCGGTAGTGGTCGCGGTCCGGGTGGCCCTGCGCCAGCAGCCGTTCGGTGTGCGGCAGCACCTCCCGGGTGAAGAAGTCACGGGCCAGGTCGGCGAGGTCGTCGTGCTCGGGCGCGCGCCACGGTGGGGAGTAGTCGTGGAGTCCAGGCGTCGGCATGGATACACCCTCACGCCCTGTTGGCGGCGTGTCAACAATTCCTGATCATCGTCCGGTGGCCCGCCCGGTCTGCCCGAGCGGACCGGTGCCGCACCGGGTCGGGGACACCGGCGCAGCCGCCGCCGCCCGGCTGACGGGACCCGTCGTCGGCCCGGGGTGTGTCGCGCCGACCTGCCGATAGGGTGCGGCGGGTGAGCGTTGACACGGAATCACGGCGACGGCGGCTGGAGCCCGACGCCCGGCGCGGGCAGATCCTCGCCTGCGCGGTGCGGCTGTTCGGCGCGCGCCCCTACGCCGACGTGTCCACCACCGACGTCGCCCGCGAGGCCGGGGTGGCCCGGGGCCTGATCAACCACTACTTCGGCACCAAGAAGCAGCTCTACCTGGAGGTCGTCCGGGTGATGGTGACCGTGCCCGGGGTGGCCGTCGAGCGGCTGCCCGCCGGTGACCTGCGCACCCGGGTCGACGCCAGCGTCACCTGGTTCCTCGACGTGGTGTCCCGGCACCGCGATTCCTGGCTGGCCGCGGTGACCGCCGGGGGGATGGGCCACGACGCCGACGTCGCCCGGGTGCTCACCGAGGCCGAGGAGGTCGCGGCGGACAGCGTCCTGGTGGCGGTGGGGCTGGCCGACGTGACCGTCCGCCGGGCCGAGCTGCGCGCCATGATCCGGGCGTACGGCGGGCTGGCCACCGCGACCGCCCGGGAGTGGCTCCAGCGGGGCGCGTTGGACCGTGACCAGGTGCACCTGCTGCTGACCGCCACCCTGCTGACCATCGTGGAGCAGGTCTATCCGGCGGTCGTCGGCCCGGCCGGGGCCGCTCAGGCGGGCGGAGCCGGATCGGGCCGTTGCACCGCCATCGGCACGGTGTCGAGCCGGGCCCAGTCCTGACTGATCCCGGCGGCGGTGCGCAGCAGGCGGGGCAGGTGCTCGTCGGTGAGCCGTTCCAGTGAGGTCTCGGCGGCGTGCACCGTGACGTTGAGCGCGGCCACCACCCGGCCGTCGCCGTCGCGTACCCCGGTGGCGATCGACCGGATGCCGGCGGCCAGGTCCTGGTCGGCCAGGGCCCAGCCGCGTGCCCGCACCTCACGCAGCTCCCGGTCCAGCTCGTCGCGGTCCGGCCGCCAGCGGGCGGTGATCCCGGAACGGCCGGGCACGGCCAGTACGGCGGTGAGTTCCGCCGGGGTGAGGGCGGCCAGCAGCACCTTGCCCATCGAGGTGGCCACGGCCGGGAACCGGGTGCCGATGGTCACCGCGAGCGTGACGATCTTGGGCACCGCGACCCGGGACACGTAGACGATGTCGCTGCCGTCGAGCTGGGCCAGCGACGTCGACTCGTCGGTCTCGGTCACCAGCTGTCGCATGTGCGGGCGGGCCACGTCCCAGATGCTCAACGAGTTGACGTAGGCCACGCCCAGCTCCAGCACCCGGGGGGTGAGCGCGAAGCCCCGGTCGGCGGTGCGGACGTAGCCCAACTCCTCCAGGGTGAGCAGGATGCGCCGCACGGTGGGGCGGGCCAGCCCGGTCACCGCCGCGATCTCGCTGAGGGTCATCGTCGGCTGGCCCGGACGGAAGCAGCGCAGCACGTCGAGGCCGCGCGCCAGTGCCTCGATGAAGTCGGTTCCGGCCTCGCGCCCCATGGAGTCCCTTCGCTGGCTGCCCCGCGCCCGGCGAGTGGTCACCCGCCGGGCGCGTCGGATGGCTATTGTTTCCACTGCGCCGAGCCGGCGTCCCACTGGGTGTAGGTGTACGGGTTGTCCAGCACCGCCGTCTCGGGGACGTCCGGGTTCATCCCCTTCTCCCACGCGTCGACGCCCATGGTGTCGGTGAGGTGTTCGACGGTGCGTCCGACGGCGGCGCGGGCGGCGGCGAGGTCGACGCCGACCAGCCGGTGCTCGTGCTTGACCAGCCGGCCGTCGATCAGCACGGTGTGCACGTCGCCGCGCTGGGCCTGGAACACCACGTGGCCGTAGGGGTGCAGGATCGGGAACATCACCGGGGAGTTGTCGTTCTTGATCAGCACCACGTCCGCCTTGCGGCCCGGGGTGAGGGCGCCGACGAGGTGGTCGAGGCCCAGGGCCCGGGCGCCGCCCCGGGTGGCCCACTCCACCACCTGCTCGGCGCGCAGGTGGCAGTGGGTGACGGTCTCCTGCCGACCGTGCGCCTCGAGGTGTTCCCGGGACCGGTCGGCGCTCAGCGTGGCGCGCATCGCGGAGAACAGGTCCCCGCTCCACCAGACGCTGGTGTCCATGGACAGCGAGACCGGGATGTCGTGGTGCCGTAGCTGCCAGGTGGGCGGGTAGCCCTGGCCGGCGCTCTGCTCGCTCTCGGTGGACACCGAGACCGAGCCGCCGGTGGCCGCGATCCGGTGGTACGAGTCGCGGTTGAGGGTGGCGGCGTGCACGTAGACCGTCGAGTCGGTCATGAACCCGTGCTCGTGCATCAGCCGGATGCCGTCGTCGTTGGTGGCCCCCCACACCCCGGCGTGGGTGGTGACCGGCACGCCGAGGTCCCGGGCCACCTCGAAGGCGGCCCGCTCGGGGAAGGCCGGGTCGCCGGTGACGTCGAAGGCCATCTGGAAGCCGAGCCGGTCACCCCGGCCGTGGATGCGACGGGTGACGAAGTCGCGGAACTCGGGGGTGGTGGCCCACTCCCACGGCCCCTGTTGCAGGTTGCCGTAGGCGAGCACGAACCGGCCCGGCACCGCCTCCAGGGCGTCGACGGCGGCGTCGGCGTGCTGCGGGGTCTGTAGGCCGTGTGACCAGTCCACGGTGGTGGTGACGCCGGCGTCGACCGCTTCGATGGCGGCGAGCAGGTTGCCGGCGTGGACGTCCTCGGGGCGGAACAGCTTGCCGGACTCCAGGTAGTACCAGACGAAGTACTGGGTCAGCGTCCAGTCGGCACCGTAGCCGCGCATCGCGGTCTGCCACATGTGCCGGTGGGTGTCGATCATGCCGGGCATGACGATGCCGCCGGCCGCGTCGATCTCCCAGGTGCCCTCCGGCACGGCCAGTTCCGCGCCGACGGCGGCGATCCGGTCGTCGATCACCAGCACGTCGGCGCGGGGGAGCACCGTGTGGGTGTCGTCCATGGTCAGCACCAGGCCGTTGCGGAAGACCACCGGCTGGCCTGCCGCCGGTGTCCGCCCCTCGTTCGCACTCATCGCCGCCACTTCCGTTCCGGGGTGCCTGCGGACGCTTGTCCGCTCTACGGTCAGATCAGGTTTTCGCCAGTGTGTTCCCGGTCACCGGCCATGTCAAGAGCACGTTACCGTCGTGTCTCCGGTTGCTTTCTAACGCGTGGAACTGGGAGTTTCCCTCGAATTTAGTCGAGGTGTTGACGTCTCATAGAGTCATCGGGAAACTGATCGAGCGGACACTCGTCCGCCTGGCGGTCAACGAGAGGGTGGATCATGGCGGAGGAGACACCGGGCCGGACCGGCCCGCTGCACGGCGTCGTGGTGGCCGACTTCTCCCGCATCCTCGCCGGGCCGTACGCCACCATGCTGCTGGCCGACCTCGGCGCCGAGGTGATCAAGGTGGAGGGGCCCGGCGGCGACGACACCCGCACCTGGATGCCCCCGGTCCGCGACGACGTCTCCACCTACTACCTGGGCATCAACCGCAACAAGCGGTCCATCGCCCTCGACCTGAAGGACCCCGACGACCTGGCCGTGGCCCAGCGGCTGGCCGCCCGGGCCGACGTCCTGATCGAGAACTTCAAGCCCGGCGGGCTGCGCCGCTTCGCCCTCGACTACGACACCGTGGCCGCCGGCAACCCCCGGGTGGTCTACGCCTCGATCAGCGGGTTCGGCACCGGCGCGGGCGCGGCCTACCCCGGATACGACCTGATGGTGCAGGCGATCTCCGGCCTGATGAGCCTCACCGGCGACCCGGACGGCTCGCCCTACCGGGCCGGCATCTCCGTGTTCGACGTGATGGCCGGGCTGCACGCGTCGATCGGCATCCTGGCCGCCCTGCACCACCGCCACGACTCGGGGCGCGGCCAACACGTCGAGGTCAACCTGCTCTCCTCGGCCCTGTCCGGGCTGGTCAACCACAGCAGCGGCTACGTCGCGGGCGGGGTGGTGCCCTTCCGGATGGGAAACGCCCACCCCAGCCTCTTCCCGTACGAGCCGTTGCCCGTCGCCGACGGCGAGCTGATCGTGATCGCCGGCAACGACGGGCAGTTCCGCCGGCTCTGCCAGGTGCTCGACCTGCCGGAACTGGTCGACGACCCCCGGTTCACCCGCAACCAGGACCGCACCGCCAACCGGGAGGCACTGCGCCCGCTGCTGGTTGAGCGGCTGCGCCGGCGCACCCGTGACGAGTGGTTCACCGACCTGATGGCCGCCGGGGTGCCCTGCGCCCCGATCAACACCATCGACGGCGGCGTCGCGTTCGCCGAACGCCTCGGGCTGGACCCGGTGGTCACCGTCGGCGAGGGCCCCGCCGCGGTCCCCGGCATCCGGCACCCGATCACCCTTTCGGACACCCCCGCGCGGTACGGCACCCCGCCGCCCGCGCTCGACGAACACGGCGAGGAGATCCGCGCGTGGCTGACCGGCAGCTAGACTTCCCGACCTCGATCGGCACCTCCGACCCGACCACCATCCGGCTGCTCGGTCAGGACCTGGCCGGCGACCTGATGGGCCGGGTGGGCTTCGGTGAACTGGCCTTCTGGCTGGTCGCCGGGCGTCGCCCCGGCCCCGGCGAGGTCCGCGTCTTCGAGACCGTCCTGGTGGCCCTGGCCGACCACGGCTTCACCCCCACCGCGATCGCCGCCCGGCTGACGTACCTCAGCGCGCCGGAGGCGTTGCAGGGCGCGATCGCCGCCGGACTGCTCGGCGGCGGCTCCCGCTTCCTCGGCGTCACCGAGGACTGCGGCCGGTTCCTCGCCGACACCCTCGCCGGTCTCACCGAGACACCCACCGACGACGCCGGCTGGGACGCCGTCGCCCTGGACGCGGTCCGCGCCGCCCGCGCCGCCAAGCGCCTGGTGCCGGGGCTCGGCCACCCGGTGCACAAGGAGACCGACCCGCGCACCCCGGTGCTGATCGCGATCGCCGAGCAGGAAGGGCTGCGCGGGCCGCACCTGCGGCTGTTCGAGGCGATCGGCCGGGTCCACCCGCAGGTGCTCGGCCGCACCCTGCCGCTCAACGGCGCGGGGGTGTGCGGCGCGGCCCTGGCCGACCTCGGCCTGCCCATCGACCTGCTGCGCGGCTTCGCGCTGCTGGCCCGCACCGCCGGCCTGCTCGGCCACCTCGCCGAGGAACGCCGCCGCCCGCTCGGCATGGACATCTACCGCACCGTCGACCGCAACGCCCGGTACGTGCCGGACGACGCCGACTGATCCCCACCCCACCGTCTGCGAGAGGAGCGGCCATGGCCCAGGTCGTCGCGGTCATCGCCTCCACCCACCACCCGTTCTACTACCGCGCCACCACCGCCACCGGCGAGGACCGGCCCCCGTTCGCCGACGAGTGGGCCCGCAAGATCCTCGCCTTCCGGGAGACCCTCACCCGGGCCAGACCGGACGTGCTGGTCATGGTCGGCTCGGACCACTTCCACCAGCTCTGGCTGGACAACATGCCGCAGTTCCTGGTCGGCAAGGCCCCGTTCTACGACGCCAACTGGTACAACGAGGAACGCGAGTTCGGGCTGCCCCGGATGCTGCTGCGCGGCCAGGAGGACCTCTCGGCCCACGTGCTGCGGGCCGGCCTGGACGCCGGTTTCGACCTGGCGTTCAGCAACGAGCTGCGCATCGACCACAGCATCACCTGCCCGATCATCACGCTGCGGCCCGAGGCGGACCTGCCGATCGTGCCGATCTACACCAACATCTTCGCCCCGCCGCTGCCGCAGCCGAAACGGTTCGTGCAGCTCGGCGCGGCCATCCGGGAGATCGTCGAGAGCTGGCCCAGCCACCTGCGGGTGGCCGTCATCGGCACCGGCCACCTGTCGTTGGAGCTGGGCGGGCCCCGCCAGTTCGGCCCGCAGGGCCCCGACCCGGAGTTCGACCGCCGGGCGGTGGAGTGGATCGCCAACGGCGACCTCGACGGCTGCCTGTCCGAGGTGACCCTGGACAGCCTGCACGCCCCCGGCAACGCCACCCACGGCTTCATGGACTTCATGCTGATGATGGGGGTGGCCGGTGCGGGGGCCAAGGCCGACCACGTGGACACCCTGGACCTGTTCCACACCATGGAGGCGTACTTCACCTGGTATCCGAACGGAGCGCCGGCATGAGCCGCTACCTGGTCGACAAGTTCCTCTACACCGTCGACCGCGATCCGGAGCTGGTCGAGCGCTACCGCACCGACCCGCACGCCACGGTCGCCTGGTGGGAGGCCGAACGCGCCAATGCCGTGCTGAACTGCACCACCGGTGAGGCGAGCACCTGGCTGCGGTTCACCGACGAGGAACGCGACGCGCTGGCCAGCCACGACCACGTCCGACTCTTCGCTCTCGGCGCCCACCCGTTCCTGACCTTGACCCTGTTCATCGCCATGTTCGAGCGGGACCACGACGAGCCGATGGCCTACCAGAAGCAGTACGGCCTGCGGTTGGCCCACTTCTCGCTGCCCTACCCGGACATCGCCACCTGATGACCGCCGGACCCGACGCCGCATCGATGCCCGCCGTCGTCGTCACCGGTCACGGCGAGCCACCCGAGGTGGTCACCCGCCCCCGCCCGGTGCCGGCCGAAGGCGAGGTGCGGGTACGGGTCACCGCCGCCCCGCTGACCCCGCTGGACCTGCTCTGCGCCTCGGGCACCTCCTACCTGGGCGCCCCGGCGCTGCCGTACGTCCCCGGGGTGCAGGGCGTGGGCACCCTCGACGACGGCACCCCGGTCTGGTTCCCGACCCGGGCGGGACTGGCCCCCGGTGACGGCAGCCTGGCCGGGTACGCGGTGGTTCCCGCCGCCGACCCGGTCGTGCTGCCGGACGACGCCGACCACTGCCTGGTGGCTGCCCTCGGGCTCTCGGCGGTCGCCGCCTGGGCGGCGTTGACCCTGCGGGGTGGCCTGCGCCCCGGTGAGGTGGTGCTGGTGCTGGCCGCCGGTGGCACGGTCGGTCAGGCCGCGGTGCAACTCGCCCGGCTCGCCGGGGCGGGCCGGGTGGTCGCGGCCTGCCGGTCCGACGCCGCCGTCTACTCCGCCCGCCGCTGCGGCGCGGACGCGGTGGTCCGGCTCGCCGACACCGACGAGCCGGAGACCCTTGCCCGGCGGTTCCGGCAGGCCGCCGCCGGCCCGGTGGACCTGGTGCTGGACCCCCTGTTCGGGGTGCCCGCCGCGGCGGCCCTGCGCGCCCTGGCCCCGGGTGGCCGGCTGGTCAACCTCGGCGGCTCGGCCGCACCGACCGCGACGATCGACTCGGCGACCCTGCGCGGCGGGTCGTTGCGGATCCTGGGCTACACCAACAACGAGCTGACCGCCGCCGAACGCGCCACGGCGATCGCCCTGGTCGCCGGGCACGCCGCCGCCGGTCGGCTGACCGTCACCCACCAGGTACGGCCGCTGGCCGAGGCGGCGCAGGCCTGGGCCGACCAGCGCGCCGGCACCACCGCCGGCCGGTTCGTGCTGGTGCCCCCGGGCTGACCGTCCGCTCCGTGCAGCCCGTCGGCGGCGGCGTCGGCCGGTCGGCTTCCATCCGGCCGACCGGCGATGCCGTCGGCTGCGGGCGGGAGCAGGTCGCTGACCGATTCCCGACCGCCGCTGCCGCCGGGTTGCCCACCGGCGTGAGGATGAGGCGGTGCTCGAGCTATCACCGCGGGTCGCCGTCCTCGTCGTCGATGCCGCCCGTACGGCCGTCGCCCGTTACGCCCCGGAGGAGCTGGAGGTCTTCGACGCGGTCGCCGCCGACTGGCGGGCCGGCACCGGGCGACCCGCCCGGACGTCGAGGGCACCGGGCAGCGCCGTCGGCTTCGGCATCGACACGTCACTGGTCGGCGAGCTGTTCCTGCAGGCGGTCGCCGCCGCCACCAGCGAGGTGCTCGTCCTGGGTGCGACCGGGATCGGCACCGGGATCCTGGCCGGCTGGCGTCGCCGCCGTCGCCCGGCCGAACCGTCCCCGGGCACCGAACCGTCCCCGGGCACCGAACCGTCGTCGACCCCGCCGGCCGGGGACCGGGACGGCACGTCGGCCGATCCTCGACCGGCCGTCTCCGCGTCCGCCGCCCCGCTTCCCGGCACACCGGCACAGCAGGACCGGCTGGAGCTGACCGCCGAGCAGGCGGTCCTGCTGCGGGCGGCCTGCCGGCGGCACGCGCTCGCGCTGGGCCTGTCTCCGGAGGCGGCCGACCTGCTCGCCGACGCCACGATCGGCGCGACGGTCACCCCGGACGACCGGTGACCGGACCCGCCACCGGACCGCCCGGTCCGGTCGACGCGGCCGGTCCGGGCGCCACCCGTCCCGCCGGGGCACCCGCCTCGGCGTCGGGCGCCGGTGGGCCTGCCCCGGCGTCGAGCGCTGCTGGTCCCGCCTCGGCGTCGGGTGCCGGTGGGCCCGGCCCTCGGCACCCCGTCGGGGCGGTCGGCGCGCGATCCGGTCCCGCACCGGACCGGCTGGGCTGGTGGTACCTGCTCGTGGTGGCGGCGCTCGGCGCGGTGGGTATCGGTGCGGGAGACCTGTACTTCCTCGCCGACCGGTCGCTCAGCCTGCCCTGGGCGGTGGCGTTCGACGCCTGCGAGCGGGCGTTCGGGGCGACCACCGTCGACCCGGTGCCACCCGGGTTCACCGACTGCCTGGCCGAGCCGACCCGACAGCGGGCCCTGGTGCTGCTCGTCGCGGTCGCCGTCGTGCTGGGCTGCGCGGCGGTGCTGCTGGTGGCGGTGCCGGCGGTCGACCTGTGGCGGCTACGTCGGCACCGGCGTTTCACCGTCGGCGCGGCGGCGCAGCGGTTCGCCGTGCTCTGCGCCGCCGAGGGACTGACCGGCCGGGATCGACCGCGCCTGCTGATCGCCGGTCCACCGGTGCGGCAGGCGTTCACCGTGGGGGTCGTCGGTCGACGGCCGATCGTCGTCCTCCCGGTCGGGCTCGCCCTGGCCCACCGGGACCCGCGACGGTTCGACCCGGTGGTGCGCCACGAGCTGGCCCACGTCCGGGCCCGGGACGTGGTGTGGGTGGCCGCCGTCCGCGCCCTGGTCTGGTTGCCCCTGCCGGCCGTCGCCGTCGGTGGGCTGCTGGAGGTCGGCGTGTTCGGACCGAACCGGACCGTCGCCGGGGCGTTCCTGCGGGCCGGGCTGCTGGCCACCCTGGTCGCCGTGCTGTCGGCGGCTTTGCTGCGGGCGCGTGAACGGGCGGCGGACCGGCAGGCGGCCCGGGACGACCAGGCCGGGGCACTGACCGCCCTGCTGCGCACCGACGGCGGACGGGCGCGCGCCGACGGCGGCGGACGGGTGCGCGGCGGGCCGGCGCGGGCAGCGCTGCGGACGGTGTTCGCCCGGCATCCGACTCCTGAGCAACGGATCAGGTCGCTGCGGGAGCCGTCGGACCGGCGCGGCGGTGAGTTCACCCAGGGGGTGGCGGTCGGCGCGGTGACGGTGGTGAGCATGGCCGCCGTCCACGAACTCGTCGCGAACGCGCACTACCCGGCGCTGGGCTGGCTGCCCCGGCTGGTCGACGTCTGGGTCGCCGCCGTGCTGCTCGTCGGCGGGCTGTTTCCGTCGCTGCTGCGGCGGGCGACCACCGCCCACCGGTCCGCGACCGCGCCCGGCTGGTGGCGTCCGGTCGCCGGTACGGGCCTGGGTCTGTTCGGCGCGACCCTGGTCGTCGCCATGCTGCCACTGCCCGGCAGTGCGGGACTCTTCCTCGCCGAGGGAGCGGTCGCCGGTCTGGTCTTCGCCGCGGTGACCGGCGTGCTCGGCGCGGGCGCGGTGGCGCTCTGCGTGCTCGTCGCGTCGGCGCTGGCCGACCTGACCCGACCTCGCACCGGCAGCTGGCGGTACGCCGGGCATGCCACCGCCCTCGCGGTGACGGTCGCGGTGTTCTGGCCGGTGCCGGGGCTGCCGCCGCTCTGGTCCGACCCGGAGCTGGTGCGGATCTGGCTGGCCTACGACCTGCCCGACACCGGTTGGCTGTTGCTCGCCCTCGGGCTGCCGGTGCTGCTGGGCGTGCGCTTCCTGGTGACCGTCCGACGCGCCGACCGGCACCACGCCGGCTCCCTGGCCCGCCGGATGGTCGACTCGACCCGGGTCCGGGTGGTCGCGGTCGCCGTGCTGGTCGGCGCCGGTGGTGCGGTCGGGCAGCTGCGGTTCGCCCCGCCGGGCACCCTCGACGAGGCGGTCGGTGACGCACAGGCCCGTGGGCTGCTCACCGGGCTCGTCGGCGTCGTCGTCCTGGTGATCACCGCAGCCGGGAGCGACCCTGGTCCGACGAGCGATCCCGGTGCCGCGTCCCCGTCGGATCCCGGGGCCGGTCATTCACCCGCCCCGGGCAGTCGGGGCGGGGTCGCGGACCGGCTCGGTGGGGCGTTGCTCGCCGCGGTCGCGGCGACCCTCGGGTCGGCGCTGGTGCAGTACCTGGACGCGGTCCTGGCCGGGCGGTCCGCCGACGGGTCGGCGTTGCGGCTGACCGTGGGCAACCCGCTGGTCTGGCTGCTGTATCTGGCGGCCCTCGTCGTGCCGGTGCTGCTGCTGCCCCGGGCCGTACCCCGCCGGTGGGTGCTGCCGACCCGGCTGGTGCTGCCGACGGTGGCGTCGATCGTGCTGACGGTGACCGTGCTGGTGCTCGGGCCGGGGGTACCCGGCGTCCGGGTCCCGGTGCCGACGGCCGGCACCTCGTCCGCCTCCCGCGCAGCCCCTGACGCGCCGACCCCGTCGGCACGGGTGGTCCCCGACCCGACGTCCGCCGCCGCCCCGACATCCGCCGTCAGCCCGCTGCCCGCCGCCGGGCGACGACTCACCATCGCCGAGGCGCGGGTCGCCGTCGATGCCGTCCGGTCGGCGCTACCGACGTCGTGGGAGTCCCGACCGGTCACCGCCGCCGGCAACGATCGGATCGAGCCTACCGAGTGTGTCCCGCTGGCCCGCGACAGCTACCTCGACCGGCTCCGACCGAGGGAGCGGGCCCGGGCGGCGGCGCGGTACGCCACCCCACGCGGCCGACTCGGCATCGCCTCGACCACGGTGGAGGTCGGTGTCACCTCGTACGTCGGGCCGGTGGGCGGGGGCGTGTTCGCCGCCGCCGAGACCGCCCGGGCCGCCTGTCGGCGGTTCGTCAGCGGTGGCGTGCGGTTCACCGTCGGGGGTCGACCCGCCCCGGCCCTGGGTGAGCAGTCCTGGCGGGTCGACTATGCGCTGACCGTCGGTAGCGGGCGGAGCCGGATCACCGGTGTGACGGCATTCGTCCTGGTGCGGGTGGGACACAACCTGGTCGCCGTGTCCATGGTCGTGACGGCACAGCCGTTGGACGAGCGGCTGCTCACCGCTGTGGTGACCACCGTGGTCGGTGCACTCGGTCCGCCCTGACCGTCCACGACCCACACCGGGCGGCCGATCGGACGGCGTCCCGCCCGATGCGGAACCGTCTGCCACTTTACTGTTAACAAACTTTAAATTACCGTGGGGGCAGTCACCGGGTTCGATCCGAGCGGCGCGGCGCAGGGACGTCCGGCGCCCGCCGTCGACCGCACGTCCCGCCCCGAGGAGGGTCCCCATGCGTCGAACCGTCACCGTCCCCCTGCTGGCGACGGGTGCCGTCGTCACCTCCCTGGGTCTCGCCGCGCCCGCCCAGGCCCACGGCTACGTCTCCGCCCCGCCCAGTCGCCAGGCCCTCTGCGCCCAGGGGACAGTGCCCGACTGCGGTCAGATCCGGTACGAGCCGCAGAGCGTCGAGGGTCGTAAGGGGCTGCGCAGTTGCAGCGCCGGGATCGCCGGGTTCGCCGTCCTCGACGACGACAACCGGGGCTGGCCGGCCACCCCGGTCGGCAGCACACTCACCTTCACCTGGGTGAACACCGCCCGGCACGCCACCAGCAACTGGGAGTACTTCGTCGGCGACACCCGGGTCGGTGTCGTCGACGGCGGCGGCCGGCAACCCGAGGCCACCGTCTCGCACACCGTCAACCTGGGTGGCCTCACCGGTCGGCAGAAGATCCTCGCCGTCTGGAACATCGCCGACACCGCCAACGCCTTCTACTCCTGTGTGGACGTGCAACTCGGCGGCGGTGGCCCGACCCCCACGCCGACCCGTACCCCGAGCCCCACACCGACGCCGACCCGTACGGCCACCCCGCCCCCGACCACTCCCGGGCCCTCGCCGACCGCCGGCGGCACCTGGACGGCCGGCCGCAGCTACCAGGTCGGCGACCTCGTCACCTACCAGGGGGCGAGCTACCGGTGCCGGCAGGCGCACACCGCGCTCCCGGGCTGGGAACCGCCGTACGTGCCCGCCCTGTGGACCCGGGTCTGACCGGCGTCGACCGTGCCCGTCCACCGAATCCGGGCCGTGCCGGTACCCCGGCAGGCGGATGGCGTAGCGCCACCGTCCACCATCGACCGCACCCGGTCCGACCGCCGCCGTCCCGGCCTGCGCCGGCTGGGTGTCGTGGTCGGCGCGGTCGTGCTGCTCACCGGGTGCGCGCCCGCCGTGTCCCCGGCCACCCCGGGGCCGCCCCCGTCGAGCGGGTCCGGCCCGCCGCCCGTGATCGGCGGATCCGACCTGGTGTTCCTGCGCACCATGACGGCCCACCAGGAGCGCACCCTGGTCATCGTCCGGGTCGCGCCGCAGCGGATCCGCCACCCACGACTGCGTACCCTGGTCGCCGCCATAGACGCGACCGAGACCGACGAGGTCGCCCAGGCCCGCGAGTGGCTGCGCGCCGCCGGGGCGGAGCCCGGCGGGCACCGGCACGAGCATCCTTCCCCGGGCGGCGGCGCACCCGACCCGGGCGGCGGCGCACCCGACCCGGTGTCCCGGCTGCGGGACACCCCCGTCACCGGGTACGACGCCGCCCTGGTGGCGGTGCTGGTGGTGCAGCAACGGCAGGCGGCCGGGCTGGCCCGGGCCCACCGGGCGTCGGCGGTCTCCCCGACCGTGCGCGACCTGGCCCGGCGCATCGACGAGTCCCGTACCGCGCAGGTCCAGCTGCTCACCGAGCTGCCGGTGGCCCGGGTCGCGCCCTGACCGGGCGGGCAGCCGGCCGGCCCCGCCAGCCGACGTCGGCAGTACGGTGGGGTGCCGGAGCCATAGCGCAAGCGGCTGAAATAACCACCCGTACGGTCAGCGGGTGGGAGTCGTTCGGCCACCCCGACGGAATCGATGTTCCTCGTCTTCCTCGGTCCCCGGTATAGTCCCGTCAATCCTCATTGGAGTGTCGCAGGGAAAGCACGTGATCTGCGTGATGGCAGCTGGGCTGGAGAACGCGGTGGCCGGCCCACCATTCGTCGGGCGGCACCCGGAGATCGCGCGTCTGCGCGCCGCGCACGTCGACCGCGTACGCACCGCGACGCAGGTGGTCTGCGAGGTGGTGGGCGACCCCGGCATCGGCAAGACCCGCTTCGTGCACGCGGCGTTGGACCGCTGCGCCCCGGCCCTGCCCCTCGTCGTCGGCACCGGCGCGGAGGCCGAACAGGGCATCCCGTTCCACGTCTTCCGGCACGCCTTCGGCACTGCCCGGCCAGCCCGGGCCGACCCACGGCGACCTCCCACCGGTGGAGCCGAACCCGACGGAGCGCTGCTGCCCCGCTTCGCCGGCCCGGTCGACGTGCGGCTGTTCCGCACCTATCAGCTGGCCCGCCGGCTGCTCGCCCTGGCCGCCCGGGACGGGCTGACCCTAGTCCTGGACGACCTGCACTGGGCCGACACCGCCTCCATCGGGCTCGTCACCCATCTGCTGCGTTACCCGGTGCCCGCGCCGCTGCTGCTGATCCTGGCCTACCGGCCCCGGCAGATGGCCACCGCGATGCCGTTCGGCCCACCGGCCACCGGCGTCCCGGCGGGTCGGTGCCGGGAACGCATCGAGCTGGAGCCGCTCAGCCTCGCCGAGACCGTCGAACTCTACCCGGACGACGACCCGGATGAGCTGGACGAACGCCACGAGTGGGCCGCCGGTGTCCCCGGCTACCTCACCGCGCTGGCCGGCGTCGTGCCGACCGGTGACCGTAACGCCCCGTCGACCGGCCCACCCCGGCTCACCGACCGGGCGGTGGCCACCCTGCGTGCCGAGTGGGCCGGCCTGCCCCCGGCCGACACGGCGTGCCTACGCGCCGCCGCAGTGCTGGACACGCCGTGCGCGGTGGAACTGCTCGCCGAGGTGGCCGGCCTGCCCCCACCGCTGGTCAACGAGTCCGCGTGGCGTCTGGTCCGCCGTGACCTGCTGCGGGTCGTCCCGGCGACCTCGCGGTTCACCTTCCGACATCCGCTGCTGCGCTCGGCGGTCCGCCAGGACACCGACCCGGCCTGGCGGGCCGAGGCCCACCACCGGGCGCTGACCGCGTTGCTCGCCGGGGACGCGCCTCCGGCGGAACGGGCGGGGCAGGCCGAACAGCTGCTCGGCCTGCCCCACGACCGGCCGGTCGAACCGTACGTCGAGGTGCTCTGTCGGGCCGCGAGGGAGATCCGCCGCGAGGCCCCGGAACTGGCCGTCCGTTGGCTGCGGGCGGCGTTGCGCGCGTTACGCCCACCGGCCGGCTCTCCCGACAGCCGGCACGACGTCACCCTGCTGTTGGCCCGGATCACCGGGGAGGCGGGCGACCTCGCCGAGAGCCGGACGTTGCTGCGGGAGGTCGTCCCGGAGCTGCCCGCCGACCCGGCGGGTCGGCGGGCAGCCGCCGTCGCCCAGTGGGTGCGGGTGGAACGACTGTTGGGCAACTACGCGGAGGCCGCCGCGATCAGCCGCCGGGAGCTGATCAGGATGCCGACGCCGAGCGCCGGGGCGTACCAGCTCGCCACCGAACTCGGTGCCGTCGGCATCCTGTCCGGCCACCCCGCGCCGGTGCCCGGCGGCGCACCCGACGGTGATGCCAGCGGCATCGACCGGGCCGGTCTGCTCGCGGTACGGGTACTCGCCGCCGCCCACGACGGTGACGTCGCCATCGCCCGGGACCTGCTCGCCACCGCGACGCCGATCGTCGACGCGCTGCCCGACCGGGACCTGCGCGACCACCCCGACTGTCTGCTGGCCCTGGGCCTGGCCGAGCTGTTCCTGGAACGCCCCGCCGACGCCAGCCGGCACCTGGACCGCGGCATCGCCCTGGTCCGTGACGCCCACCGCGACGACGGCCTGTGCCAACTGCTGCTCGGCCGCAGCCAGGTGGCCTACCACCGGGGGCAGCTCGGCACGGTGATCGCGCTGGCCACCGAAGCCGGGACCGTCGCCCGCCGGATCGGCAGCCGTTCCCTGCTCAGCTTCGCCCTCGCGTTCGAGGCGCAGGGCACCGCCTGGCGGGGCGGCCCCCGCGACGACGAACGCGCGGTGGCGCTGGCCCGCGGCGCGGTGGAGTACGCCAGTGACCTGGACAGCTGGTCCGGACGCACCGCGGCGACCGCGTTGGCCACCGCGACCCTGCTCGCCGGTGACCCGGTCACCTGCCGGGAGATGCTCACCGACGCCGGTGGGGACAACCGACTGACCCGCCTCCAGGCGTCCCTGCGTCCGATGTGGCACGAGCTGCTCTGCGCCGCGGCGCTGGCCGCCGGGGAACTGCCCGAGGCGCAGCGCCGGGCCGAGGCCGCGTTGGTGGCCGCCGACCTGATCGACCTGCCCGGGCAGCGCGCCTTCGCCGAGTCGGCGTACGGGGAGGTGCTGCTCGCCCGTGGGGAGGTGGCGGCGGCCATGCCCTACCTGCGTGCCGCGGCGGACCGGTTCCGGGCCGCCGGCATGGTGTTGCGGCACAGCCTGGCCCTGGTCTCGATCGCCCGCGCGGCGGACGTGGTGGACCAGGGCGGTCCCACCGCCGCCCGGGCCCGCCACCGGGCGTTGGAACTGGCGGCCCGGTGCGGCACCGACCGGGTCGGCCTGCGGCTGGCCCGACCGCTGCGGGCGCTCGCCGAGACCGCGCTGACCGACCGGGAGTGGCACATCGCCCGGCTGGCCACCACCGGTGTCACCAACCGGCTGATCGGCCGTCAGCTCCACATCAGCCCCCGCACCGTGGAGGCGCACCTGACCCGGATCTACCGCAAGGCGGGGGTGGAGTCCCGGTCCGGTCTGGTCGCCTGGGTGTCCCGCTTCGACGACACGGACCGCTGACCGGCCTCGCGACGCACCACCGGCCCACGAGTCGGTCACGACGCGGTCAGCCGTTGTCGACGGGCCGCTGCGGGCCGGGCGGATTCTCCAGCAGGTCCGCGATGTAGGCCTCCGCCTGCTCCTCCACCGCCAGCCGGAACGCCTCGGTGAGCACGTTGACCACCCCCTGGGTCAGCAGGATCGTCTCCCGGTCCACGTCGGACCACGACGGACGGTCACCGGTGCCACCCAGTTCGGGGGCGAGGGCCAACATCCGGGCGGTGACGGCCGCGACCAGCTCGTCGGCGAGGGGCCGGACGCTGTCCAGCACCTCGCTGAGCGCCTGCAACGCCGGCACCGTGCCCATCCGTACCCGGTGCAGGTCCAGCGCGGCGCGCAGCGGCCGGGGCCGCACCGTGCGGACCGTGCCGTCGGGGGCACGTCCGAGCACCCCGTGCCGGGTCAGCGCGTGGGTGAGCGCGGGCCGTTCGGTGGCCAGCCGTTGCAGCATCGCGGTCAGGCCGTCGGGTGCCTCGTCGCCGCTGCGCACGCCGAGCATCGCCTCGATGGAGACCAGGTTGAAGCCCTGCCGTTGCAGGGTCAGGATGGCCTCGAGGCGGCGGACGTGGGAGTCGTCGTAGAGCGCTACCCGACCCCGGCGCACCGGTGGGGCCAGCAGCCGGCGGGCCTGGTGGGCGCGGATGTTGCGCGCCGACATCCCCACCTTGCGGGCTAGCTCCTCCACGGTGTATCCGACCGCGGTGCCGGCGGTAGCCGGCCCGGTCGTCACCCGGTCGATGGTCACGGTGGCCTCCGCAGGCGTCGGGGACGGGGTACGGCGACCTGCCAACCGGTTGCGGCGGACGGCGGGACTCCCCGGGCCGAGCGTATGACCGGGTAACTGCCGGGCGACAGGAGGGGAACCACTACTTGTCCCCGTCGGCGATCAACCATTATCCTCCGTGAGCGCGCGATCACTGTCCCGTATCGCCCGGTCTCTCCACTCCTGTCCCACCGGACAGCCTGTCTTGCCGGTCAGCCAGCGCGGGCGGGCGCGGTGAACGGCAGCAGCACCCGGAACACGGTCGCCCCCGGCACGCTGTCCACCCGGATGTCGCCGTGGTGCTTGTTGACCACGATCCGGTACGAGATGTCCAACCCCAGACCGGTGCCCTCACCGACACCCTTGGTGGTGAAGAACGGCTCGAAGATGCGTGGCCGTACCGCCTCGGGAATGCCGGGTCCGGTGTCGGCCACCTCGACCGTCAACAGGTCGCCGGCCCGCCCGGTGCGCAGTGTCAGCACGCCCTGCGCGCCCATCGCCGACAGGGCGTTGTCGATGAGGTTCGTCCACACCTGGTTCAGCTCAGCCGCGTACGCCGGCAGGGGCGGCAGGTCCCGGTCGTAGTCGCGGACCACCCGTACCCCCGGCGGGATCTTGGCCTTGAACATCACCAGGGTGGCGTCGAGCAGGTCGTGCACGTCCACCACCTGGTGCGGGGCCCGGTCCAGCTGCGAGTACTGCTTGGCCGCGCCGACCAGGGTGGAGATCCGGGTGACCGCGTCGTCGATCTCGGCCATCAACTGCTCGGTGTCCAACGTGTACGTAAGCCACCGCACCGCCGACTCCAGGTCCTGCGGGCCGACCACCTCGCGGACCTGCTCCAGCCAGGCGACGTCCAGGCCGGCGGCGACCAGTGTCGGCGCCAGGTCCCAGCCGGCGGTGAGCCGCTGCCCGTCCAGCCAGTCGGCCAGCTCGTCCTCGGCGTCGCTGACGGCCATCGGGGACAGTTGCGGCGCGCGGGCGGCCCGCTTCACCGCCTCCTCCTGCAACTCCACCAGGGCGTGCAGCCGGCTGCCGTCGAGCCGGCCGTCGGCGATCATCGCCAGTTTGTGCCGCATCCCGGCGACCCGGTCCCGCAACGCCGAGGTGGCCCGTACGGCCGCGCCGGCCGGGTTGTTCAGCTCATGGGTGAGCCCCGCCGACAACGAACCGAGGGCGAGCAGCCGTTCCCGCTCGCCGACGATGCTCTGGGTGTCGCGCATCCCGAAGAACAGCCCCTCCAGCAGGTGCATCGCCATCGGGAACCAGGTCCGCACCGCGTGGGCGAACGTCTCGGAGGGCAGCACCAGGAACTCGGCGTCGGTGACCGCCCGCAGGGTGTTCAGGTAGACCTGGTCGACCTGCCCGCCCAGGTACGCCTGGGTGGCCCCGCCGTACACCCCGCGCTGGTCGGTGCGGTTGACCTCCAGGTCGTCCCCGTGCACCCGCCGGCTCATCGACACGGTGCCGGACAGCAGGGTGAAGAAGCAGGTCGCCGGCTCGCCCTCGGCGTAGACGACGGTCCCGGCGGCCCGCTGCTCGACCCGGCCGTGCTCGGCCAGCCAGTCGAGCTGCCCGGCGTCGAGGGCGGCGAACAGGAACAACTCCCGCAGCTGGTCCGGGGTGAGTCGTTCGTCGGAGTCGCTCACTGTGCCTCCAGATAACGGTGTACCAGCGAGACGGCCATCGCGCCCTCACCGACCGCCGAGGCGACGCGCTTGACCGACGAGGCCCGCACGTCCCCGGCGGCGAACACCCCCGGCAGGCTCGACTCGAGGTGGTACGGGTCACGGGCCAGGGTCCAGCCGGGTGGTCGCCGGCCGCCTGCGGTCAGGTCCGGGCCGGCGACGATGAAGCCCCGCTCGTCGCGGACCAGCACCCCGTCCAGCCACTCGGTGCGTGGTTCCGCGCCGATGAAGATGAACAGCCAGCTGGCGTCCGTCTCGCGGACGTCGCCGCTGCGGGTGTCGCGCAGCCGCAGTCGTTCCAGGTGCCCGTCACCGTCGCCACCGACCACCTCGGTGTGCGGGTGCACGACGATCCGGTCGTTGCGTTCCAGCTGCTGGATCAGGTACGACGACATCGAGGCGGTCAGGTCGGCGCCCCGGATCAGCAGGTGCACCTGGCTGGCGTACCGGGAGAAGTACACCGCCGCCTGGCCGGCCGAGTTGGCCCCGCCGACGATCCACACGTCCTGGTCGACGCAGCTCGGGGCCTCGGTCGACGCCGCGCCGTAGAACACCCCCAGCCCGGTCAGGTCGGCCAGGCCGGGCGCGTCGAGCACCCGGTAGGACACCCCGGTGGCCAGCACCACCGTGTGGGCGGCGATGGTGCTGCCGTCGCCGAAGTGCAGCAGCCGGGCCGCCCCGGCGCTCTCCAGCCCCACCACCTCGCGGGTGCTGAGCAGTTCCGCGCCGAACTTCAACGCCTGCCGGCGGGCCCGGTCGGTGAGCTGGGCGCCGGAGACCCCGTCGGGGAAACCGAGGTAGTTCTCGATCCGGCTGCTCTGCCCGGCCTGGCCGCCGGTGGCCCGCCGCTCCACCAGCACGGTGCGCAGCCCTTCCGACGCCCCGTAGACGGCCGCGCCGAGCCCGGCCGGCCCGCCACCGACCACCACCAGGTCGTAGAAGTCGGCGGACGGGGCGACGGTGAGCCCGGCCACCGCCGCCAACTCCGCCTCCGTCGGGGCGATCAGCGCCTTGCCGTCCGGGGTGACCACCAGCGGTACGTCGGTGGCGTCGGCCCCGGCGGCGGCGAGCAGCCGGCCACCCTCCGGGTCGTCGGTGAGCAGCCAGCGGTAGGGCACCAGGTTGCGGGCGAGGAAGTCCCGGACCGCGAACGACGGGGCCGACCAGCGGTGCCCGACCACCCGGATCTCGTCGCTGGCCTGGTCGGGGCTGGCCGCCCAGGCCTCCAGCAGGGTGTCCACCACCGGGTAGAGCTTCTCCTCCGGCGGGTGCCACGGCTTGAGCAGGTAGTGGTCCAGGTCGACCACGTTGATCGCGTCGATCGCCGCCTCGGTGTCGGCGTACGCGGTCAGCAGCACCCGGCGGGCGGCCGGGAAGAGGTCCATCGCGGCCTCCAGGAACTGGATGCCGTTCATCTCGGGCATCCGGTAGTCGGCCAGCAGCACCGCCACCCGTTCGCCGCGCAGCTTGATCTCCCGCAGCGCCTCCAACCCGCCGGAGCCGGAGTCGGCCCGGACCACCCGGTAGCGGTCGCCGTAGCGGCGGCGGATGTCCCGGGCGACCGCCCGGGAGACGGCGGGGTCGTCGTCGATGGTGAGGATCACCGGCTGTGCCATGGTGCCCATGTAAGCACAGTCGTCGGGCCGGTCGTCCGGGCCGCCGACGGCGGCCCGGCAGTGGTCGGCCCGACGGTGGTTATCCGTTGGTTTTCCCCCGGACACGGCCTATGGTGGGCCCCATGTACCCGGCCGTCAGCCCCCGCCTGACCGCCACCGGTTCCCCGGTGGCGGTGGTCGTGGTGGGCCGGGGGCGGCCGAGCCCGATCCCCGCCGGGCGTGGCCCACCCGGAGACCGCGCATCCTCCGTAACGGCCACCAGGGCGAAGCCAGCAGGCTTCGGCCCTTTTTCTTTTCCCGAAAGGACCCGTCCATGAGCACCGATCTGCACGACCAGGCCGACCAGCACCGGCTGACCATGCTCCGCGAGAGCCTCACCGACCAGTTCGCGTCGCAGACCGCCCGGTTGACCGAGTTGACCGCCGACACCGGCGACCCGGCCGAGGCGCACACCCGGGGCGCGCTGATCGCGGCCACCCGGCAGAGCCTGGACCACCTGGCCGGCGCGCTGCGCAGGATCGCCGAGGGGAGCTACGGCCGCTGCGAACGCTGCCAGGTGGCGATCCCCGCCGAACGGCTGGAGGTGCTGCCGCAGGCCCGCTTCTGCGTCCCCTGCCAGCAGAAGGCCCACGGCTGACCCGTCCGACCCGGACCCGGCGCGGCGGTGGCGTGCGCCACCGCCGGCTCCGGCCGGCGGGGTGGTCGGCCGGAGCCGGGCCCCTGCGGCGACGGGGAGCAGACGGTGGGGCCCGGACCGGCGGGCGGGACTGGTGGGTGGTTCGCGTCCTTTCGAGCTGATGACGTCGACGCATCATCCGCCGCAACGTGTCCACCCGCGCCGATGCCACACCCGCCCGTGCCGGACGACATCGGCTGACCGGTGCCGCAAGCGCCTTGAGTCGGCCGTCAGCGGGCAGGCTGCCCGGACCTGGCGACCCCGTGGGAACCGTCGCCCGGCAGCGCCGACACTCCGACCGGTCGCCGCGCGACCGGGGCACGCCGGTGCCGTCGGTGCCCCGGGGCGGGACCCTCGCCGCGGTCCCCGCCGAGGGCTGAGTCGTTGACGTCATCAGATCGAAAGGACGCGAACCGACCATCCTTGCCCCGTACGTTCGGTCCGTGAGGAATCTCGGAACGAATGGTGACGCCGAGGATGATCTCGGCGTTCCTGACGTTCGACGCACGTGCGGAGTGCCCCGGCCAACATGGCCGGGGCGGTGGCGGACTGACTGTCCGGCGTGACGTCGCTGACGCGGATCACCCGGACCCGCTTCACGGTGTGACCGTGTGGACCGCGCCGACCCGCAGGAACTCCAGGCGCTCGGCGGCGGCGCTGCCGGCCGCCGCGGTGTAGACGGTGATCCGCAGGTCGGAGCCGGCGACGGTCAGCACGTCACAGTCCAGCTCCAGATCACCGACCAGCCGGTGGTGCATCGTCTTGCGGGAGCTGACATGCCGTCCGGCCGCACCCGACCTCCACAGGCGCCGGAAGCGCGGGCTGGCCGCGCAGACCTCGTCGACGAGGGTACGCAGCTCCTCGTCCTGCGGATAGGTGGTGACGGCCTGACGCAGGTCGGCGACCAGCGCCCGGTCGATCTCCTCGTCCGGCCCGTGGCTGTTCGCCCAGTTCGGGGGAGCGCAGAAGGTCGCCCGGATCACGTTGCGGTCGGCGGGCGGGCTGCCCGCCGGGTCACCGCAGAGGGCGCTCCACATGGTGTTCCAGGTGATCAGGCTCCAGTCCGCCGCGTAGACCGCCACCGGGTAGTCGATCATCCGGGTGACCAGCCGCTGGACCCCGGGCGGAATGTGCACCGGCACCATCCGGCCGGTCGGCACCGGCAGCCCGGCGGCCTGGTGCAGAAGGGCGTTCTCTGCCTCGTCGAGGTGCAGCGCGCGGGCCAGCGCGGCCACGATCGGCTGACTGGGCCGCCGCGACCGGCCCTGCTCCAGGCGGACCAGATAGTCGACGCTCACCCCGGCCAGACCGGCCAGCTCCTCACGGCGCAGCCCCTGCGCCCGGCGTCGCCCGTGCCCGGACAGGCCCACGTCGGCGGGGGAACACCGGTCCCGCCACGCCCGCAGAAGACTGCCGAGATCGTTCGTCATGGCCCCATGATGGCCGGGCTCCCGGCGGGTTGCCTGGTAACGCCGTTCCTACCGTAGCGGCGGGCCCTGGCTGACCGGCCGGCACCGGACGACCCTCGACGTATGACACCATCTCTCGCCGGGCGTACCGTCGTGATCACCGGAGCCAGCAGCGGCATCGGCCGCGCCACCGCCCGTACCCTGTCCGCCCGGGGCGCCCGGGTCGTTCTCGCGGTCCGCGACCTGGGCCGGGGCCGCGCCACCGCCGCCGACCTGCCCGGCCGGGCCGAGGTGCGGCGTCTCGACCTGGCCGACCTGTCCTCGGTCCGCGCGTTCGCGGCGGCCTGGACCGAACCGGTCGACGTGCTGATCAACAACGCCGGGGTGATGATGCCACCGCCGGGTCTGACGGTCGACGGCTTCGAACCGCACTTCGGCATCAACCACCTGGGCCACTTCGCCCTCACCAACCTGCTGCTCCCGCGGATCACCGGCCGGGTCGTCACCGTGTCCGCCGGCGGGCACCAGGCCGGCACCCTGGACCTGGACGATCCGCACTGGCGGCGTCGCCCCTACCGGCCGTTCGCGGCGTACGCCCAGTCCAAGCTCGCCAACCTGCTCTTCACCGCCGAGCTCCAGCGCCGCCTCACCGCGGCCGGCTCGGCCGTCCTCGCCACCGCCGCCAATCCCGGCCTGGCCGCCACCGACCTGCTCAGTCACGGCGGCAGCCGGGCGGTCCGCTGGACGAACGCCCTGTTGCGCCCGCTGTCGCAGTCCGATGTGGGCGGCGCCCGAACCACCGTGCACGCCGCCACTGCCGACCTGCCCGGCAACAGCTACATCTCACCGAGTGGCGTGACCCAGTCCCGGGGCCGGCCCAGGGTCACCACCCCGTCGAAGGCGGCCCGCGACCCCGAACGTGCCCGCCAGCTCTGGACCCTCTCCGAGAGCATGACGGCCACCACGTTCCCCCTGCCCCGGTCACCCCACCTAGCAGCCTAGGATGCTTTAGGGGTGGTGGCTCGGCCCGCACAACCCGTCGAAGGGGGATCGGGGGTCAACCCACGGGACGGTCGAGCCGGTACGGTGCTCGCCGTGACCGCAGACGATCGCCGGCCGGCCGGTCCGGTCGCCGTGCTCGCCAACCCCGCCGCCGGCCGGGGGCGGCACCGGGCGCTGCTGCCCCGGGTCCTCGACGGCCTTGCCGCCGCCGGCCACCCGGTGGAACTGCTCACCGCGCGCGACCCCGCCGGGGCCGAGGCGGCCTGCCACGCGGCGGTCGCCGCCGGTGCGTCCGCGCTGGTCGCCGTCGGTGGCGACGGCACCGTCCACCGGGCGCTGCAGGCGGTCGGTGGTACGCCGGTGCCGTTCGCACCGGTCCCGGTCGGCACCGGCAACGACTTCGCCGCCGACGCGGGGTTCCCGGCCGATCCACTCGCCGCCGTCGCGGTGATCGCCGCCGCGCTGCGGGCCGGCCGGGCCCGTGCGGTCGATCTGGCCCGGATGACCGGCGGCGACGGCACCGACCGCTGGTACGGGGCGGTCCTCGCCGCCGGCTTCGACGCGATCGTCAACGAGCGGGCCAACCGGATGCGCTGGCCGCGCGGCCCCCGCCGGTACGACCTGGCGATCCTCGTCGAGCTGGCCCGGTTGCGCCCGCGCCGCTACACGTTGCGACTCGACGGCGTCGCGCACGAGGTGGACGCGGTGCTGGTGGCGGTGGGCAACGGTGCCCGTTACGGGGGCGGCATGCGGATCTGCCCCGCCGCCGACCTCACCGACGGGCTGCTGGACGTGGTGGTCGGCGGTCGTTTCGACAGGCGCACCCTGATCCGGGTCAAACCGCGCATCTACGCCGGCACCCACGTGACGCATCCGCTGGCGAGCAGCTTCCGGGCCCGCACCGTCGAACTGGCCGCCGAGGGCATCACCACCTACGCCGACGGGGAACGGTCCCTGGACCTGCCGGTACGGATCAGTGCGGTGCCTCGGGCGGTGCGTCTGCTGCGGTGAGCGGCCCCCGGGGTGCGGCGGCCCGGACCGCGCCGATGCTGGCGACGACCACCAGGCCGATCGCCAGCACCTCGACCGGGTGCAGGTCCTGGCCGAGGATCAGCCAGCCGGCGAGCGCGGCGAGCGCCGGCCCGAGACTCATCAGCACCGCGAAGGTCGAGGTGGCCAGCCGGCGCAGGGCCAGCAGTTCCAGGGTGTAGGGCAGCACCGAGGCGAGCAGGGCCAGCCCGGTGCCGAGGGCCAGCACCCCCGGATGCCACAGTCGCGGCCCGGCGTCGGCCAGACCGAACGGCAGGGTGAGCACGGCGGCGAGGGCGAGGGCGAGGGCCAGTCCGTCGGCGCGGGGGAACCGGCCGCCGACCCGGGCGGAGCAGACGATGTACGCCGCCCACAGCGCGCCCGCCCCGAGTGCGAGGGCGGCGCCGACCGGGTGCAGCCGGTCGAATCCGCCCTGGCCCAGCAGGGCCACCCCGGCGAGCGCGAGCCCGGCCCAGCACCAGGCCGTCCACCGGCGGGCGGTCAGCACCGACAGGGTGAGCGGCCCGAGCACCTCCAGGGTCACGGCCGGGCCGAGCGGGATGCGTTCGATGGCCTGGTAGAAGACCGAGTTCATGCCGGCCAGGGCGAGGCCGAAGGTGCCGACGGCCAGCCAGTCCGCCCGGTCGTGCCCGCGCCACCGGGGACGGCACACCAGCAGCATCAGCAGCGCCCCGATGGCCAGCCGCAGGGTGACCGTGCCGGCCACCCCGACCCGGGGGAAGAGCAGCGCGGCGACGGCGGAGCCGAAGTGCACCGACAGCGCCCCGCCGAGCACCAGTCCGACCGCCGCCGCCCGGCCGGAAGTGTCGATCATGGGGAGGGCAGGGCCAGGTCGAGCACGGCGCCGAGGCCGTTGGGGCGGCCGGGGCCGGCGGCCGGCAGCACCAGCGCGCCGCACCCGGCGGCGACCGCCCCGGCGTCGGCGGGGGTGTCGCCGACCATCAGGGTCCGCTCGGGGTCCACCCGCAGCATCCCGCAGGCCCGCAGGAAGATGCCCGGGTCCGGTTTGCACCGGCCCACCTCGTACGACAGTGCGTACGCGTCGACGAGGTCGGCCAGCCCCCAGGCGGCGAAGAACGGCCGCAGGTCGAAGCCGATGTTGCTCACCACCGCCACCGGAATCCCGGCGGCCCGCAGTGCGGTCAGCACCGGCGCGGTGTCCGGGTAGGGCACCCAGCCGTGCGGCACCAGCACCCGTTCGTAGAGCGCCTCGGCGAAGCCCTCGATCCCGGCGTCGACCGTATCGGCCAGCCCGGTGTACGCGGCCCGGTGGGCGTGCTCGTAGAGATCCCGGTCGGCCCACAGCTCGGCCAGTCGGGGTGGCACCCGGGCCGGCAGCGGTCCACCGGCCCGGCCCGCGGTGAGCAGCCGGTCGGCCAGCGCGGTGGCCCGCATCCGCTCCAGGCTCACCCCGCACGTCGCCGCGGCGGCGACCACCCAGTCGTGGGCGGGTTCGACCTGGGCGAGGGTGCCGTGGAAGTCGAAGAGCACGGCCTGCACGGGGCGGCGGGACGCGTCGGTTCGGGGGGTGTCCCCGACGCCGTTCGTGGCTTCGGGCGGTTCGACGTGATCCGGCACGTCGTGCACCCTACCGACCCGCCCCGACCCCGCTGCCGGACGGCCTTGGCGGGTGGCCGTCGGGGGTACCGATTAATCTTGCTGACATGTCGAGCCCCGCCGAGCGGTACGCCGAGGCACGCCGCCGGGCTGCCCAGGCCGCCCAGTTCCCGGCCCTGGAAGAGTTCGCCCTCGACCTGGGGTTCGATCTCGACGATTTCCAGCGCGAGGCGTGCCAGTCGTTGGAGCGGGGCAGCGGGGTGCTGGTCTGCGCCCCGACCGGGGCGGGCAAGACGGTGGTGGGTGAGTTCGCCGTCCACCTGGCGTTGCGGGGCACGCCTGCGGCGGTGTCGGCGGCGGCCGACGAGCCGGCGACGCCACCGGTGCGGCGCAAGTGTTTCTACACCACGCCGATCAAGGCGCTGTCCAACCAGAAATACCACGACCTGGTGCAGCGTTACGGGGCCGCACAGGTCGGCCTGCTCACCGGCGACAACGCGATCAACGGGGACGCCCCGGTGGTGGTGATGACCACCGAGGTGCTGCGCAACATGCTCTATGCCGGGTCGACCACCCTGGCCGGCCTGGCCTACGTGGTGATGGACGAGGTGCACTACCTCGCCGACCGGTTCCGGGGCGGGGTCTGGGAAGAGGTGATCATCCACCTGCCCTCCTCGGTGACCCTGGTGTCGCTGTCGGCGACGGTCTCCAACGCCGAGGAGTTCGCCGACTGGCTGGTCACCGTGCGCGGTGAGACGGCGGTGGTGGTCAGCGAGCACCGGCCGGTGCCGCTGTGGCAGCACATGCTCGTCGGCAAGCGGATGTTCGACCTGTTCCACGACGCCGACGCGGCCCGCAAGCACGACGTGCATCCCGAGCTGCTGCGCTACACCCGGGAGCAGACCCGGCGGCTGGAGCTGGGGGAGGGGCGCAGCGCCGGCCCCGGCGGCGGGCGGCGTGGCCCGCGCTGGCGGGGCCCGATGCGCCCCGACATCGTCGACCGGCTGGACCGGGAGGGGCTGCTCCCGGCGATCCTGTTCATCTTCAGCCGGGCCGGCTGCGCCGCCGCCGTGCAGCAGTGCCTGGCGGCCGGCCTGCGGTTGACCTCGGCGGAGGAACGCGCCGAGATCCGCCGGGTGGTGGAGTCGCGGGTCACCGCGATCCCCGGTGAGGATCTCAGCGTCCTGGGCTACTGGGAGTGGCTCGACGGGTTGGAGCGTGGTCTGGCCGCCCACCACGCCGGGATGCTGCCGGTGTTCAAGGAGGTCGTCGAGGAGCTGTTCGTCCGGGGCCTGGTCAAGGCGGTCTTCGCCACCGAGACCCTGGCGTTGGGCATCAACATGCCGGCCCGGTGCGTGGTGCTGGAGCGGCTGGTCAAGTTCAACGGCGAGGCCCACGTCGATCTGACCCCGGGGGAATACACCCAGCTCACCGGGCGGGCCGGTCGACGGGGCATCGACGTCGAGGGGCACGCGGTGGTGGTCTGGTCGCCGGAGACCGACCCCCGGCACGTGGCGGGCCTGGCCTCCACCCGCACCTATCCGCTGCGGTCGAGCTTCCGGCCGTCGTACAACATGGCGGTGAACCTGGTCGGCAGCGTCGGAGTCGAGCCGGCCCGCGCGTTGCTGGAGTCGTCGTTCGCGCAGTTCCAGGCGGACCGCTCGGTGGTCGGGCTGGCCCGCCAGGTGCAGCGCAACACCGAGACCATCGAGGCGTACGGCGCGGAGGCGGTCTGCCACCAGGGTGACTTCGACGAGTATTTCGCGTTGCGGGTGGCCATCGCCGACCGGGAGCGGGCCATCGCCCGGCAGGGGCAGACCCAGCGTAAGGCCGCCGCGGTGGCGGCGTTGGAGCGGTTGCGGGTCGGTGACGTGATCCGGGTGCCGTCCGGGCGGCGGGCCGGGCTCGCGGTCGTCCTCGACCCGGCGACCGGGGGGTTCGGGGAGCCCCGGCCGCTGGTGCTCACCCAGGACCGTTGGGCGGGGCGGATCAGTCCCGGCGACTTCACCACCCCGGCCGAGGTGCTCGCCCGCATCCGGGTGCCCAAGCACTTCAACCACCGCTCGCCGGCCGCCCGGCGGGATCTCGCGGCGGAGGTGAGCAGCACCGGGCTGGACCGGCACGGCGGTCGGCGGGGCGGGCGTTCCCGGCAGGCCGCCGGTGAGGACCACCGGCTCAGCCAGCTCCGCACCGAGCTGCGTCGGCACCCCTGCCACGCCTGCCCGGAACGGGAGGACCACGCCCGTTGGGCGGAGCGGCGACGCCGGTTGGAGAACGACACGGAGGAGCTGCGGCAGCGGGTGTCGGGGCGGACTGGCTCGTTGGCCCGGACCTTCGACCGGATCGTCGCGTTGTTGACCGCCCGGGGCTACCTGTCCGCCGACGGGCGGGTGACCGACGCCGGGCGGATGCTCGGCCGGATCTGGACCGAGGCGGACCTGCTGGTCGCCGAGTGCCTGCGGCGGGGCGTCTGGGACGGGCTGTCCCCTGCGGAGTTGGCCGCCGCCGTGTCGGTGGTGGTCTTCGAGGCCCGCCGGGACGTCGACGAGCGGGCGTCGTTGCCGCGCGGGCCGGTCGCCGACGCGGTCGACGAGACGCTCAAGTTGTGGAGCGAGATCGAGGCCGACGAGGCGCAGCGGGGGTTGACCGTGACCCGGGAACCGGATTTCGGGTTCGCCTGGCCGATCTACCGCTGGGCGCGGGGGGAGACCCTGGCCAAGGTGCTCGCCAGCGGGCACCAGATCGACGGTGAGATGCCTGCCGGGGACTTCGTCCGGTGGGCCCGGCAGGTCGCCGACTTGCTCGGTCAGCTATCCGACTCCGGTGGGGCGTCGATCGAGCTGCGGGCCACCGCGCGGCAGGCGATCGCGGCCGTGAACCGGGGCGTACTCGCCCATTACACCTCCGCCTGATCATCACTTTCGGTCACCGACGGGCGGTGAATCGACGCATCGCACGGTCACCGTGACGGCACCCGCCAGGAAACCGGGGGGCCGATGTTGCGCCTGCTCGGAGCCTCCCCGATCATTGCTCGGGCGCGGTCTCCTACGCGCCGGTAATGAGTGGGGGGAAGGCCGCCGTGGCGGAGATCAATCACTTTGAGTACGGGTGGATCACACCCGCGTTGAGTTACGCACTGTCCGTGCTCGGTTCGTTCCTCGGTCTGGTCTGCGCCGGGCGGATCCGTACCGCCTCCAGCTCCGGGCAGCGCTTCTGGTGGGGTCTGCTGGCGGCCTGGGCGATCGGCGGCACGGCGATCTGGGCGATGCACTTCATGGCCATGCTCGGCTTCGCGGTCACCGGCACCCGGATCCGCTACGACGTTCCGCTCACCGTCGCCAGTACGGTGATCGCCGTCACCGCCGTCGGGATCGGCCTGGCCATCGTCGGCACCGGTCGGCTGGGTGCCGCGAAGGTCCTCGGCGGTGGCCTGTTCACCGGCATCGGTGTCGCCGCCATGCACTACACGGGGATGGCGGCGATGCGGCTCAACGGCGACCTGAGCTACGACGCCACCCGGGTCGGGCTGTCGGTGGCCATCGCCGTCGTCGCGGCCACCGTGGCGCTGTGGCTGGCGATGACCGTCCGCCGGGGGCTGGCGATCGCCGGGTCGGCCCTGGTCATGGGGGTCGCCGTCAACGGTATGCACTTCACCGGGATGAGTGCCCTGTCGGTGCACCTGCACGAGCGGCGCGGCGAGCTGACCGGCGCGGGGGTGAGCACGCTGCTGGTGCCGATCGTCCTCGCGGTGATCCTCGTGGTGGTCGGGCTGGTCTACGCGTTGCTCGCCGCCCCCACCGACGACGACCGGGCCGCCGCCGCCTACCTGCACGCCCGGCAGGCCAACGCGCCGGTGGTCGAACCGGAGACCGCCCCGGACCCGGTGGGACTGCGCAGCCGGTCGGCCACCCTGGGTCGGCCGGGCACCCCGTTCCCGTCCCGCCGCGACGTCCCACCCCCGCGCTGACCGGGCCCGCACCGGCAATGTTCCCCGCCGCGCGTACCGGGCGTGCGGCGCGCGTACCGGACCCGGCCCGGCCGGGACGTCCCCCGGCCGGGCCGGCACAGCCCGCGCCGGCCGGGTCAGGGCTGCGCGGCGAGGGCGTCGACCAGCCGTCGGCAGGAGCCGGCCAGGTTCCACCGTTGGGCCAGCTCCAACAGCCGGTCGGGGTCGGCGGGCGCGGTGGGTAGCGTGGTGACCAGCGTCGGCAGCGGCACGTCGGTGGCGACCCGGACCACCTTCGGGGCCACCGCCAGATAGTCGCGGGCGCCGTCGAGCTTGGCCCGCAGCCCCGGGGCGAAGCCGGAGCCCGGGTCGTCGAGTGCGGCGAGGATGCCGGGCAGGCCGCCGTAGCGGTCGATCAGCCGGGCGGCGGTCTTCTCGCCGACCCCGGGCACCCCGGGCAGCCCGTCGCTCGGGTCGCCGCGCAGCGCGGCGAAGTCGGCGTACCGGTCGGCGGGGACACCGTAGCGGGCCCGGACCGCGGCGTCGTCGCAGTCGTCGAGCTTGGCCACCCCGCGACCGACGTAGAGCAACCGGACCCGGCGGGCGTCGTCGATGAGCTGGAACAGGTCCCGGTCGCCGGAGACCACCTCCACCGGGCCGGGTTGGGTGACCGACAGGGTGCCCAGCACGTCGTCGGCCTCGTAGCCGGTGGCCCCGGTGGCGGTGATGCCGATCGCGGCCAGCACGTCGAGGATCACCGGCACCTGCGGGGAGAGGGTGTCCGGCACCTCCTCACCTCCCTCGGGGGCGACCCGGTGCGCCTTGTACGACGGCAGCAGCTCCACCCGCCAGGCGGGCCGCCAGTCGTGGTCGAGCGCGCAGACCATCCGGTCGGGCCGGCGGGTGCGGACCAGGTGGGCGAGCATGTCGAGGAACCCGCGCACGGCGTTGACCGGCTGGCCGTCGTCGGTCCGCGCCGCCGACTCGGGCACCCCGAAGTAGGCCCGGAAGTAGAGGCTGGGGGCGTCGATCAGCAGGATCGGGGGTTGGTCTGCCACGCCCGACAGCCTGGCACACCCCACCGACGGGATGGGGGACGGCACGACGGTCGACCCGGGCCGCAGCTCGGGCCGGCCGGTGACGCGGTGTTCTCCCGCACCCGTCGGGTCACCAGCGCACCGGCACGGTGGCCACGATGAGGGTGTCCCGGCCGTACCGGACCCGGAGCCGGTCGAGTAACCGGTGGTGGGCGGGAAACCGGCGTGACACCCACCGGCCGGCGGGGCGAGACTGCGGGTATGGAGTTCGTGCCCGGTCTGGTGCTGTGCCGCCGCTTCCACGACGAGGTCCTCGCGCCGCTGCTGGCGAGCCGACTGCCGGGCCTGCGGTACTCGGCGGGGTTGCTCGACGGCGGTTCGGAGCTGCTGGGTCTGGACACCGAGCGCTCCACCGACCACGACTGGGGCCCCCGGGCGCAGATCTTTCTGGCCGAGCCGGCCGACCTGGCGTCGGTGCGGGCGGCGTTGGTCGACCTGCCGACCCGGTTCCTGGGCCGACCGACCCGGTTCCTCAGCTGGCCGACCGCGCGGCTGGGGGTGCCCGATGCCGCCGGGGACCGTAGCGGGGTCGAGGTGGCGGGCTGGCGGGACTGGCTGCGGGGCCGGCTCGGTTTCGACCCCACCGTCGCGGTCACCACCGACGACTGGCTCGCCACCCCGACCCAGCGGCTGGCCGAACTGACCGCGGGTGCGGTCTTCCACGACGGGCTCGGCGGCGCGGTCGGCGCGGTCCGCGCCCGCCTGGCCTGGTATCCGGACGACGTGTGGCGGCACGTGCTGGCCGCCGGGTGGACCCGGGTGGGGCAGGCCGAGCATCTCGTCGGCCGGTGTGCCGAGGTGGGCGACGCGTTGGGCAGCCGCCTGGTGGCTGCCCGGGTGGCCCACGACCTGATGCGTCTCGGTCTGCTGCTGCACCGGCGCTGGCCGCCGTACGACAAGTGGCTCGGCACCGCGTTCGCCGCGCTGCCGGATGCCGGGCCGGTGGTGGCGGCGCTGGCGGACACCCTCTCTCCGGGCGACTGGCCGCACCGGCAGGCGGGCCTGGTGCGGGCGTTGGAGACGGTCGGGGAGTGGACCAACGCGACCGGGCTGGCCGCGCCGGTCGTCACCACGGCCCGGCCCTTCCACGGGCGGCCCTTCCTGGTGCTCGACGCGCCCCGCCTCGCCGCCGCGCTGCGGGCCGCGGTCGCAGACCCGGCACTGCGGGACCGGCCGCTGGTCGGGGCCGTGGACCAGTACGTCGACAGCGTGGACGTGCTGACCCACCCCGATCGTGCGCGCCGGGTCTGCGCCGTCGTCGCCGGCTGACGGCACCGCCGGGGGGACGTGGCGTCGCCGGGCGGCGGTCTGCGTCGGGGTGGGTCGCGGCCACCGACGGTCGGCCCCGCCGCGTGCGGCGACGCCGACCGTCGTCGTCCAGCCGGGTCAGCCCCGGATCCGGCTGCGGATGAACTCCCCCGACTCGGTCAGCACGGCGGTGCCGGTGAAATCGGTACCGGCGCAGGTGCCCCGCCGGAACACCGAGTTGCTCTCCGGCCCGTCGGAGAAGCTCCACATCGCATAGCTGATCTTCAGGCTCTTGAGCAGGTCCAGCCAGGTGGTGGCGCTGTCGAGGTCGTTGGGGCCGTCGCCGGTGAAGGTCTGGGTGCCGAACTCGCTGACGAACAGCGGCAGGCTCCGGGCGGCCCGGGCCACCGTGGCCCGTTGCAGGTCCCGGTGGGACGCGGCGTAGAAGTGGAACGTGTACATGATGTTGGTGGCGTCGACCGGGTCGTCGATCACCTCGGTCTCGTCGGCGCCCTCGGAGACGCCGAGGGAGGAGAAGCCCCGGGTGCCGACCAGCACCACGCTGTCCGGGTCGGCGGCCCGGATCACCGGGATGACCTGCTCGGCGTAGCTCTTGATGTCGGCCCAGCCGACCCCGTTGGGTTCGTTGGCGATCTCCCAGAGCACGTTGGTCCGCTCGGCGTGCCGGGCGGCGACGTCGGCGAAGAACGACTGTGCCCGCTCCAGGTTGAACCGGGGGTCACCGGGGGTCAGGATGTGGAAGTCGACCACCACGTAGAGGCCGAGCGCGCTGGCGGTCGCCACGGCCTCGTCGACCCTGCGGGTGAAGCCGGCCGGGTCGGTCTCGAAGCCGCCCTCCTGGACGTACATGGCCACCCGGACGAAGTCGGCCTGCCAGTCCGTGCGCAGCGCGGCCAGCGAGTCCGGGTTGAGGCAGTTCGGGAAGAACTGGAGACCGTGGCTGCTCATCCCGCGCAGTTGGACCGGTTCGCCGGCCTCGTCGCACAGGTTCACCCCGCACACCCGTAGCCGGCCGTGCACGGCCACCGGGGACCCGGCGGGCGCGGTGGCCGGGCCCGCGGTGGGCCCGTCGGTGGCGGTGGCCGGGGGACCGGTGGTGCCGGTGGTCGGGTCGGTGGCGACGGGGCCGGCCGTGGCCGGTGGCGCGGGCTCGGTGTCGGCACTCGCGGTGGGGACGGCCAGGGCCGCCCAGCCGGTGACCAGGGCGGCGAGGGCCACCCCGGTCCAGGTCAGTGCTGCGCGTCGGTGCATCGGAATCTCCGGTCGGGCTCGTCGGGACCCGGGGAAGGCATCCGGTGGTACGAGATCGACGCGGCCACGGTTCACCCCGGGACGTGGTCGCGTCCCGACCGCCGGACTGGGCCCTGGCCCAAACGACCGTTAAGCTGACGGGGTGGCGCCCGACGACGGGCAACGGCTCACCACCCTGGAGTTCATCGCGCTATGACTGTCGACCGGATCCTGCCCACCGACGAGGCCCACGACCTGCTCGACCTCGCCACCGAACTCGCCGACCGGGAGCTCGCGCCGAGGGCCGCCGGCTTCGAGGAGCGCGCCGAGTTCCCCCGGGACGTGCTGCGCACCCTGGGCCGGGCGGGCCTGCTGGGCCTGCCCTACGCCGAGGAGCACGGCGGCGCCGCCCAGCCGTACGAGGTGTACCTCCAGGTGCTGGAGATCCTGGCCGGGCGCTGGCTCGCGGTCGCCGAGGCGGTCAGCGTGCACACCCTGTCCTGCTACCCGCTGGCCGAGTTCGGCACCGACGCCCAACGCAAACTGCTGCCGGACCTGGTGGGCGGGGAACTGCTCGGGGCGTACTGCCTCTCCGAGCCGCAGGGGGGCTCGGACGCGGCGTCGCTGACCACCAGGGCGGTCCGCGACGGCGACGACTACCTGGTCACCGGGGTCAAGGCGTGGATCACGCACGCCCGGGTGGCGGACTTCTACAACGTCTTCTGCCGCACCGGCGAGCCGGGCCCGAAGGGCATCTCCTGCCTGTTGGCCGACCGGGACACGCCGGGCATCGTGCCGCAGGCGGCCGAGCGGACCATGGGGCTGCGCTCCTCGCCGGTGGCGCAGGTCGCCTTCGATGACGCCCGGGTGCCGGCCGACCGGCTGATCGGCGGCGAGGGGGCGGGGTTCACCATCGCGATGTCCGCGCTGGACTCGGGGCGGCTCGGCATCGCCGCCTGCGCGGTGGGCCTGGCCCAGGCGGCGCTGGACTACGCCGTCGGTTACGCCCGGGAACGGCAGCAGTTCGGCCGGTCGATCATCGACTTCCAGGGTCTGGGCTTCCTGCTGGCCGACGCGGCCACCCAGATCTCCGCCGCCCGGGCGCTCACCCTGGCCGCCGCCCGGCTGCGCGACGCCGGCCGGCCGTACTCGATCGAGGCGGCCAAGGCGAAGCTGTTCGCCACCGACGTGGCGATGCGGGTGACCACCGACGCGGTGCAGGTGCTCGGCGGGGCCGGTTACGTGTCCGACCATCCGGTCGAGCGGTACATGCGCGAGGCGAAGGTGCTCCAGATCGTCGAGGGCACCAACCAGATCCAACGGCTGGTGATCTCCCGGGCGTTGGCGAGGGACTAGCCTGTGCCGGTGACCTTTCCCCGGATCACCATCGACCCCGAGGTGATGGGTGGCGCACCCTGCGTGCGGCAGTCCCGGATCCCGGTGGCGACCCTGCTGGCGATGATGGCGGAGGGGATGTCGGTGACGGACATCCTCACCGATCTGCCCTTCCTCGACGAGGACGATCTGGCCGAGGTGTTGAACTTCGCCGCGGACGCGGTGCGCGACCGGGCGGCCCGCTGAGCGTCACCTCCGGCGGGACGTCGTCGCCAGGGGAGCGCTCCACCGGGTAGGTTGCACGCGTGGAGGAGATCGACCGTGCCATCGTCGCCGCGCTGACCGCCGACGGCCGTCTGTCGTACACGGATCTGGCGGAGCGGGTCGGCCTGTCGGTCTCGGCCGTGCACCAGCGGGTCCGCCGGCTGGAACAGCGCGGTGTGATCAACGGGTACACCGCCCGGGTGTCGTTCGAGGCGCTGGACCTGCCGATGACGGCGTTCGTGGCGATCCGGCCGTTCGACCCGTCCCAACCGGACGACGCGCCGGAGCGGCTGGCCCACCTGCCCGAGATCGACTCCTGCTACTCGGTGGCGGGGGAGGATTTCTACCTGCTGCTGGTGCGGGTGGCCGGGCCGGCCGACCTGGAACGGGTGCTCCAGGAGATCCGTACCGCGGCGAACGTCACCACCCGCACGACGGTGGTGCTGTCGACGCCGTACGAGGGGCGACCGCCGAAGATCACCGTCGGCGAGTTGCGGCCCCGGGCCCGGGGTGGCGCGGAGGCGTCGGCCTGACACCCCCGGTGGTGCCCCGTCGGCGGGTGGCGTGACGCGGGGCCCGCTCAGCGGCCGTTCCAGCGCAGGAGCACCGGTCGGCCGTGTTCGTGGCCGAGCACGCTGACGGTGGCGGTGTCCAGGCGGAGTTTGCCGCCGCCGGACGGGGGCAGCCCGATCCACCGGGCGCCGACCACCCGCAGCTGGTGGGCGTGCCCGACCAGGCCCACGTTGCCCCGCTCCAGCAGGGGAGTGAGCCGGGCGAGCAGCCGGTCGACCCGGGCGCCGATCTCGTCGGGGGCCTCCCCGTCGGGGCAGCCGTCGGTCCAGATGTCCCAGTCCGGCCGGTCGGTGTGGATGTCGGCGGTGGTGCGGCCCTCGTACCGGCCGTAGTTCCACTCCACGAGGTCGTCGTCGGTGTGGTCGACGGTGAGGCCGGCGAGCTGCGCGGTGCGCAGCGCCCGCCGCCGGGGGCTGGCGAGCACGGTGGCGAGGCGCTGGCCGGTCAGCACCCCGGCCAGCGCGCGGGCCTGCCGCTCGCCGTCGGGGGTCAGCTCCAGGTCGGTGTACGAGGTGTGCCGCCGGCTGGCGCTCCACGTCGTCTCGCCGTGCCGGATCAGGATGATCTCGCTCATCCCCCCAGTCAACCAGCATCCGCCGGGCCCGGCCCGGCTCCGCCCGCAGTTCCCGGCGCGGAGACACCGGTCCGTTCGCCGGTTTCCGCCACCGCCACCGGCGCCCGCACCGGGACCGCCACCGGGACCGGGACCGGGACCGGGACCGGGACCGGGACCGCAGAGCGTGCCGTCGTTCTGCGGGGTTCCCACCTGCGGCGGGAGCGGATCGTCACCCCGCCGGTCGGGTGAGTCTGGCGGCCACGGCGTCGAGGACCCAGTCCAGGCCGGTGGCGAAGGAGACCTCGGCGGCCACCTCGGTGCCGTCGTGCACGGCCCTGCTCAGCGCCGGGAAACGGCCGGTGGCCAGCATCTTCGTCACGTGCGGGCCGGAGGCACGCTGCCACTCGCGCTTGGACAGGCCGGTGGCGCGTTCGGCCCGCAGGTCGGCGACCTCGCGCCTGATCGCGCCGGTGAAGTAGGCGCTGACCGTCTCCACGGCGCGCATGACGGTGTCGACGTCGGCGAGGCCGTCGAGGGCGGCCAGCGTGGCTTCGGTGACGGCGAGGCCGTTCGGGCCCAGGGCCGGGCGGCCGCCGAGCAGGTCGGCCAGCCATTCGTGCCGCAGCGCGGCCTGTCTGGTGCGGTGGGCGAGGCCGCGCAACGCCTCCCGCCAGTCACCGGGTCGCTCCCCGGGGAGGATCTCGGCGTACACCTCGTCCACCATGAGGTCGAACAGTTGGTCCTTGGTGGAGATGTAGCCGTACAGCCGCATCGGGCCGGCGTTCAGTCGGGCGGCGACCTTACGCACCGAGACCGCCGCCAGCCCGCCCTCGTCGGCCAGCGCGATGGCGGCGGCGATGATCTGCCCCCGGTCGAGCGGTACGGGGGGGTTCGGCGGGGCGGGCCGGTCCCAGACACTCATGGTCACTCCCTGTCGTTGCGCTGAATTGTAGGGGAGCTATACGGTGTATCGCCATGAGACATCGTATAGCTGTGGTCGGGGGCGGCCCGGCGGGTCTGACCTTCGCCCGGGTCCTGCACCGCCACGGCCACCGGGTCGCCGTCCTCGAACGTGATCCCTCGCCCGACTCCCGCCCCCCGGGCGGCACGCTGGACCTGCACGAGGGGCTGGGGCAGCGGGCCCTGGACAAGGCGGGGTTGCTGGCGGAGTTCGAGGCGCTGTCCCGTCCCGAAGGACAGGCCATGCGCATCCTGGACGCCGCGGGGACCGTGCTGCGGGACTGGAAACCCGCCCCGGACGAGCGGGCCAATCCGGAGATCGACCGCGGGCAACTCCGCGATCTGCTGCTCGGCTCGCTGGACGTGCGGTGGGGGCGGGAGGTGACGCGGGTGGTGCCGGGGGCGGGGGAGGGCGTCCTGGTGCATTTCGCCGACGGGCCGCCGGAGGCGTTCGATCTCGTGGTGGGCGCCGACGGCGCCTGGTCCCGGGTCCGTCCGGCGGTCTCGTCGGTGACGCCGCAGTACACCGGTGTCACCTCGGTCGAGACCTCCCTCGACGACGTCGACACCCGCCACCCTGACCTCGCCCGGCTCATCGGTGCGGGTTCGGTGTCCGTGTACGGCGTGAACCGGTCTCTCGTCGCCCAACGCAACAGCGGCGGTCACGTCAAGGTGTACGCCAGGCTCCGCGCGCCGCTGGACTGGCACGCGCACCTGGACCTGGCCGATGTCGAGGCCACCCGGTCGGGTCTGCTGGCGCTGTTCGACGGCTGGGCCGCTCCCGTGCGCGACCTGCTCGGCCACGGCACCGCCTTCGCCCACCGACCCGTCTACGTCCTACCCGCGTCCCACACCTGGGACCATGTCCGGGGGGTGACGCTACTGGGCGACGCCGCCCACCTGATGCCACCGTTGGGGGCGGGCGCGAACCTCGCGATGCTGGACGGTGCCGAGCTCGCGGAGGCCATCGCCGCCGACCCGGAGAATCTGGACGAGGCGGTCCGCGCCTTCGAGGAACGGATGTGGGCCCGGGCCGCCACCTGGTCGAGGATCACGACGGCCGGTCTGGAACGCCTGGTGAGCCCGGACCCCGCCGAAGCCCTCGCCCTCTTCGACCAGGTCCAGCCCTCCTGATCACCGGCGGCAGGCCACCGCTCGCCGCCCATTGTCCTAGGATGGCTTACCGGTGGTGTGCCACGGCACACCACGAACAGCAGCGCCTACGGCGCGAATTCGTTTCGAGCCGGACGGAGCGGGGACGCCACGGGTGCGGGGCATCGGCCCCGTGACCGCCGCAGCGACAGGAGGCGACATGAGCTTCACCGACAAGGCGAAGAACAAGGCCCAGGAGCTGACCGGCGCCGCGAAGGAACGGATCGGCGACGTCACCGACAACGAGCGGATGCGCGCCGAGGGTGCCACCGAGCAGAGCGAGGCGCGCGCCCGGCAGGCCGGTGAGCACGTCAAGGACGCCGGTCGCGACGTCCGGGACGCCATGCGCTGAGCGGATCACCCGTGCGGACAGCCCCCTGAGCATGCTCAGGGGGCTGTCCGGGTTAGCGTGCGGGCATGTTGGTCGCCCGGTCGTTGGTGTTGTTCGTCCTGGCCGCGTTCGCCGAGATCGGTGGGGCGTGGCTGATCTGGCAGGGCTGGCGGGAGCACCGGGGGCTGTGGTGGATCGCCGCCGGGGTGCTCGCGTTGGGCGTGTACGGCTTCGTGGCGACCTTCCAGCCGGATGCGAACTTCGGCCGGATCCTGGCCGCGTACGGCGGGGTGTTCGTGGCGGGATCGCTGGCGTGGGGGGTGCTGGTGGACGGTTTCCGGCCGGACCGGTGGGACCTGACGGGCGCGGCGATCTGCCTGCTCGGCGTCGCCGTGATCATGTACGCCCCGCGCGGGGCGTGACGCGCGCCGCCCCCGGGACCGGTCGGGTCGTCGGGGGCGGCGGGGTGGGTGTGTCGTGGGGTCAGTCGTCGCGGTGTGCGGCCCACCACTGCTGGCCGGCCTCGGGGAGGGTGTCGATCGGGTCGTAGTAGGCGTAGCGCTTGTTGAGCGCCTCCAGGTCGGCCGACTCGATGGAGGTGCGGTAGTTCTTGGTCCAGTAGGAGATGCCGCGTTCCCGGTCGTACTCGGTGAGCATGTGCACCCAGCGCTTGCCGACGAAGGGCACGTCGCAGACGATCCGGGGGGTGGCGTAGCCGGGCAGGTAGCCCATGATGTCGTGTTGGAGCTGCTGGGCGTGCCAGACGGGGACCCGCCAGTGTTCGGCGTTGGGGATCATGTCGCACATGTAGAAGTAGTACGGCAGGATGCCGGCCTCACCCTGCAGGGCGAAGCACAGGTCGAGCAGGTCGGGGGTGGTGGCGTTGACGCCGCGCATGAGTACGCCCTGGTTGCGCACGTCGCGGACGCCGACGTCGAGGGCGGTCTGGGTGGCCTTCGCGACCAGCGGGGTGATCGACTGGGCGTGGTTGACGTGGGTGTGGATGGCCAGGTTGACGCCGCGGCGGGCGGCGGTGCGGGCGACCCGTTCCAGGCCTTCGACGACGTCGTTCTGGAGCCAGTGCTGGGGCAGGCCCATGAGGGCCTTGGTGGCGAGCCGGATGTCGCGGACGGTTTCGAGTTCGAGAAGCCGCATGAGGTACGACTCAAGGTTGCGCCACGGGACGTTGGCCACGTCGCCGCCGGAGACGACCACGTCGCGGACGCCGGGGTGGGCCTTGAGGTAGCTGATGTGGGCGTCGTAGCGGTCGACGGGCTTGAGGGTGAGCTTGAGTTTGTCGACGGCGGGGGTGGAGTTGCCGACGAGGTCCATCCGGGTGCAGTGTCCGCAGTACTGGGGGCAGGTGGAGAGCAGTTCGGCGAGGACCTTGGTGGGGTAGCGGTGGGTGAGGCCCTCGGCGACCCACATGTCGTGTTCGTGCAGTGAGTCACGGCTGGCGTAGGGGTGTGACGGCCAGTCGGTGCGCCGGTCGGCGGCGACGGGGATCATGTAGCGGCGGATCGGGTCGGCGCGGAACGCCTCGGTGGTCATCGGGGCGAACGGCACCATCGTGTTGATCATCTGGGGTGGCACCAGCATCGACATGGTGGCCAGGGCCTGCTGGTCGGCGGCGAGGTCGGTGTAGAAGGTCTCGTCGACGGTGTCGCCGAGGACGGCGCGCAGCTGCTTGATGTTCTTGACGCAGTTGACGCGTTGCCACTGGGCGTTCTCCCACTGCTCGCGGGTGACGTGACGCCAGCCGGGGAAGCGGGTCCAGTCGGGCTCGACCAGGGGGCTGCGGCGGTATTCGTAGGGCTGGCCGGCGGTCGGTACGGCGACCGGGGCGGGGCGGGGCCCAGGGATGGTCGCCATCGGTTGGGTCTGGGTCACGGCCCCTCCTCGTGGTGTGCGTGGCCGGGGTGGCCGGCGGGTGCGAGCCGGGTGGCCGGCGGTTGATGATCGGTAGATCCGAAGGCTACTGGAAAATATCCGGCGAAGAAATTAGTCTGCCGTAAGTTTTCCCGCGATGCGAGTCCTGGTCGGGGCTTCGGGCGGTGGAGGGGGGAGGTTGGTGTGACGTCACCGGTGGGCCTGCACCGTGTCGTGGAGCCGGCGGGGGTGCTGCCGCAGGCGGCCTGGCGGCTGGATGCCGACCCTCGGATCGCCCCGAACGAGGTGCGCATCCGGGTCGAGCGGTTGAATCTCGACGCGGCGAGTTTCCGGCAGTTGGCGCAGAAGCACGACGGGGACGGGGAGAAGATCCGCGCCGAGGTGCTGGAGATCGTGTCGACCCGGGGCAAGATGCAGAATCCGGTGACCGGGTCGGGCGGGATGCTGATCGGCACCGTGGAGGAGGTCGGCCGTCGGTCGCCGTTGGGGTTGGCGGTGGGTGACCGGGTGGCGACGCTGGTGTCGTTGACGTTGACGCCGTTGACGATCCTCGACGGGTTGGCCCGCTGGGACGGGCGCAGCGAGCAGGTGCCGTGTGACGGGTACGCGATCCTGTTCGCCCGGTCGATCGCGGCGGTGCTGCCGGGGGACCTGCATCCGGAGTTGGCGTTGGCGGTGCTGGACGTGTGCGGGGCGCCGGCGTTGACGGCCCGGGTGGTCGCCGAGCAGGTGGCGCGGCGGGAGCGCGCCGGTGACGGGTCGGCGGTGACGGTGGCGGTGATCGGTGGGGGCGGTAAGAGCGGGTCGTTGTCGTTGGCGGCGGCGCGGCGGGCGGGTGCGGGTCGTACCGTCGGGGTGGTGCCGGTGGCGGCGGAGCGGGACGCGCTGGTGGCGGCTGGTCTGGCGTCGGTGGTGGCGTTGGCCGATGCCCGGGATCCGGTGGGGTTGTCGTCGGCGGTGACCACGGCGTTGGGTGGGCCGGCGGACGTGACGGTGGTGTGCGTGGACGTGCCGGGGTGTGAGCACGGTGCGGTGTTGGCCACGGCGGACGGCGGCACGGTGATCTTCTTCTCGATGGCGACGAGTTTCGCGGCGGCGGCGTTGGGTGCGGAGGGGTTGGCGGCGGACGTGACGATGCTGGTGGGTAACGGGTTCGTGCCGGGGCATGCGGATCTGGCGTTGGGGTTGTTGCGGTCGGAGCCGGGGGTACGTGGTCTCTTCGAGTCCCGGTTGGCGGCAGACTGAGTGCCATGACGAACCCCTCGACGTTGTATCGCGGTGGAGTGCTGCACTGTCCGGCGGAGCCGAGCGCGACGGCGCTGTTGGTGCGGGACGGGCGGATCGCCTGGTTGGGTGGGGCGGCGGATGCGCCGGCCGCCGATCGGGTGGTGGAGCTGGACGGGGCGTTGGTGACGCCGGCGTTCGTGGACGCGCACGTGCACGCGACGGATACCGGGCTGGTGTTGTCGGGTCTGGAGCTGTCGTCGGTGCGGTCGGCGGGGGAGTTGCTGGCGGCGGTGTCGGCGTTCGCGGCGGGTCTGCCGGGTGACGCGGTGGTGTTGGGACACGGTTGGGACGAGTCGGCGTGGGGGGATCCGCGGCTGCCGGATGCGGTGGAGCTGGATCGGGCGGCGGGTGGCCGGCGGGTGTACCTGTCGCAGGCGTCGATCCATTCGGCGTTGGTGTCGCAGGCGTTGCTGGCGGCGTGTCCGCAGGCGGCGGTGGTGCCGGGTTTCGATGCGTCGGGGTGGTTGCGGCGCGACGCGCACCATGTGGTGCGGGCGGCGGCGCAGGGTTCGGTGGGTCGGGTGCAGCGGGTGGCGGCGCAGCGGGTGGCGTTGGCGCATGCGGCGTCGTTGGGGATCGCGGCGGTGCACGAGTGTGGTGGTCCGCAGATTTCCGACGAGGAGGACTTCACCGGGTTGTTGGCGTTGTCGGGGGCGGGGTTGCCGGAGGTGTACGGGTACTGGGGTGAGTTGTCGGGGGCGGCGCGGGCGCGGGAGTTGGGTGCGGTGGGTGCGGGTGGTGATCTGTTCGCGGACGGGGCGTTGGGGTCGCGGACGGCGCACGTGTCGCGGGATTACCTCGACGGTGAGGGTTGCGGTCACGGTTATCTGAGTGCCGGTCAGGTTCGTGATCATTTGGTGGATTGTGCGGCGCACGGGATGCAGGGCGGGTTCCATGCGATCGGTGATGCGGCGATCGCGACGGTGTTGGAGGGGTTCGCGGGGGCGGCGGCGGTGTTGGGCACGGACCGGGTGCGGGCGGCGCGGCACCGGGTGGAGCATGCGGAGATCATGAGCAAGCGGTTGATCGCGGGGTTCGTGGAGTACGGGGTGGTGGCGAGTATGCAGCCGGCGTTCGACCGGTTGTGGGGTGGTGCGGGTCGGATGTACGAGTCGCGGTTGGGTCTGGCCCGGTCGTTGGAGTCGAATCCGATGGGGGCGATGCATGCGGTGGGGGTGGCGTTGGCGTTCGGGTCGGATTCGCCGGTGACGCCGTTGGATCCGTGGGGTTCGGTGCGGGCGGCGGCGGCGCATCACAGTGTGTCGCAGCGGATGAGTGTGCGGGCGGCGTTCGCGGCGCACACCCGGGGCGGGTGGCGGGCGGTGCATCTGGACAACGAGGGGGTGATCGCGTTGGGTGCGCCGGCGACGTTCGCGGTGTGGTCGAGTCCGGCGGGGGTGGAGCGGGGGTTGCCGGTGGTGCAGGCCGGGGATCCTGAGTTGCGGGGTCCGGCGGATCCGACGCCGTTGCCGGTGTGTCGGCGCACGGTGTTGCGTGGTGAGGTCATCTATGAGGAAGGCGTTTCGTGAGCGAGCGATCCATCGGTACGGCGCGGCAGGGCGGGTCGGGCAAGCTTGGTCTTGATCCGGTGTTGGTGGGTCGGGCGCGGGAGTTGGCGCGTCGGGCCGGGCAGCCGGTGGTGGATCTGGCGCGGAGTCACACGACGGTGTCGGTGGAGCGGGCGGTGTTGCGGCTGGCGGGGGTGTCGGGGGCGGATCCGGACGGCATTCCGTGGGTGAACCGGTTGGTGGATGCGGTGGTGGCGGATGTGGGGCTGGGGCACGGGGTGGCGTTGCCGGTGTTCGACGCGTTGGCGCGGGAGGGTGTCGACGATGTGACGGTGTTGGCGCAGGAGGCTGCGGCGGGGTCGGTGCGGTTCGTGGTGCCGTCGGGGCGGGCGGCGACGGCGGCGCGGCGGGTGTCGCGGCGGGCGGTGGCGGCGGGGGTGCGGCGGGTTGATCGGCGGCGGGTGGAGCGGGAGCGTCTGGTCAGGCGGTACGGGGATCCGGTGCGGCGGCCGTGGATCTATCTGATCGTGGCGACCGGGGACATCTATGAGGACATTCCGCAGGCGCAGGCGGCGGCGCGGGCGGGTGCTGATGTGATCGCGGTGATCCGGTCGACGGGGCAGTCGTTGTTGGACTATGTGCCGGAGGGGGCGACCCGGGAGGGTTTCGCGGGGACGTATGCGACGCAGGAGAACTTCCGGTTGATGCGGGCGGCGTTGGATGAGACGTCGAAGGAGTTGGGTCGGTATGTGCGGTTGACGAATTATGCGTCTGGTTTGTGTATGCCGGAGATGGCGACGTTGGCGGGTCTGGAACGGCTGGACATGATGCTCAACGATTCGATGTACGGGATTTTGTTCCGGGACATCAATCCGATCCGGACGTTCGTGGACCAGCGGTTTTCGCGGCAGGTGCACGCGCGGGCGGGGATCATCATCAACACCGGTGAGGACAACTATCTGACCACGGCGGATGCGGTGGACGAGGCGCACACGGTGACGGTGTCGCAGTTGCTCAACGAGTTCTTCGCGCATGAGGCGGGGTTGGCCGACTGGCAGTTGGGGTTGGGGCACGCGTTCGAGATCAATCCGGATGTGCCGGAGTCGTTCCGGTTGGAGTTGGCGCATGCGTTGTTGGCGCGGGAGTTGTTTCCGGATGCGCCGTTGAAGTGGATGCCGCCGACGAAGCACATGACGGGTGACGTGTTCCGGGGGAACCTGTTGGACGGGTTCTTCAATCTGGTGGGCACGATGACGGGGCAGGGGATCCTGTTGGTGGGGATGATGACGGAGGCGGTGGTGACGCCGTGGTTGTCGGATCGGGACATCGCGTTGCAGAACGTGCGGTACGTGTTGGGTGCGGCGGGTGGGTTGCACGAGGATTTCGTGCCGGCGCCGGGTGGGTTCATCCAGCAGCGGGCGAACCGGGTGTTGGGTGAGGCGGTGCAGTTGTTGGAGCGGATCGGGGACCAGTCGTTGTTGACGGCGATCGCCGAGGGCACGTTCGGCATCATGAAGCGCCCGGCGGACCGGGGTAAGGGGTTGGCGGGGGTGGCGCGGCACGAGGCCGGCTACTACAACCCGGCGACGGAGATCCTGGAGCAGCCGGCATGAGTGAGCGCACCGAACGCAGTGAGGGCCGCGAAGGCGTGCCCGGCGGGAATGGCATGAGTGAGCGCACCGAACGCAGTGAGGGCCGCGAAGGCATGCCCGACCGGAATGGCATGAGTGAGCGCACCGAACGCGGTGCGGGCCGCGAGAGCATGCCCGGCGGGAACGGCACTGGTGTCGTGGGGGCTGGCGCGGTCGCCGGGAAGCGGGTCGTGCGGCCGTACGGGGACACCACCGGTGACGGGATGGTGCAGGTGTCGTTCACGTTGCCGGTGCCGCACGACAAGCGGGCCGAGGGTGCGGCGGTGCAGTTGGCGAACCGGATGGGTATCGATCCGGCGATGCTGGTGCACGCGAAGCCGATGAGTGACGGGTTCACGTTCTTCGTGGTGTACGGGCGGGTGAACCATCTGGTGGATCTGGATCAGGTGCAGGTGGTGGAGCGGGACTTTCCGTTGCTGGGCGCCAAGGAGGTCAACGCGGTGGTGAAGCAGCGGTTGCGTCGGAAGTTGTCGGTGGTGGGGGCGTGTATCGGCACGGATGCGCACACGGTGGGTATCGACGCGATCCTGAATGTGAAGGGTATCGCCGGGGAGAAGGGGCTGGAGTATTACCGGGAGTTGAAGGTGACCAATCTGGGTGCGCAGGTGAGTGTGCCGGAGCTGGTGGAGGCGGCGCGGCGGGAGCGGGCGGATGCGGTGTTGGTGTCGCAGGTGGTGACGCAGCGGGATGCGCATCTGCACAACACGCGGGAGATGTCGGCGGCGTTCCGGGAGGCGTTGCCGGCGGGTAAGCGGCCGTTGCTGATCGTGGGTGGGCCGCGGTTCGACGAGACGATGACCGCGGAGTTGGGGGTGGACCGGATCTTCGGTCGGGGCACCACGCCGGGTGAGGTGGCGTCGTATCTGGTGCACGCGTTGGTGACGAGCAGGAAGGCGGGGGCATGAGCGATTCGCGGGTCGGGTTGACGGTGACGCATCGGCGGTATGTGCCGTATTCGCACGCCCATTACGCGGGGAACCTGGTGGATGGGGCGTACACGTTGGGGTTGTTCGGGGACGTGGCGACGGAGGTGTGTATCCGTACCGATGGTGACGAGGGGTTGTTCGCGTCGTACGCGGACGTGCAGTTCCTGGCGGCGGTGCGGGCGGGTGACGTGCTGGAGGTGACGGCGACGGTGGTGCGGGTGGGTACCCGCAGCCGGACGGTCGATTTCGTGGCGCGGGTGGTGTGTCGGGGTCGGCCGGAGCGGGGTGGGTCGGCGGCGGAGGTGTTGGCGGAGCCGGTCGTGGCGGTGACGGCGACGGGCACCGTGGTCGTTCCCGGGGCGGCGTGAGTCTGGCGGTCTGCGCCGACGTCGGGTCGACCTGGACGAAGGCGGCGGTGGTGGACCTGGCCGTGGGGCGGTTGGTGGGGGCGGCGTCGGCGCCGACGACGGTCGGTACGGACGTGCTGCACGGGTTGGACGCGGCGGTGGGTGCGGCGGTCGACGGGGCCGGCGTGGGGCGTGCGGGTGCTCTGCCGTGGTACGTGTGTTCGTCGGCGGGTGGTGGGTTGCGGTTGGCGGTGGTGGGTTACGAGCCGTTGGTGACGGCGCAGGCGGGTCGGCGGGTGGGGTTGTCGGCGGGGGCGAACGTGGTGCACGTGGCGGCGGGCCGGTTGGCGGCGGCGGAGCTGGCGGCGGTGCGGGCGGCGCGGCCGGATGTGGTGTTGCTGGTCGGTGGCACCGACGGTGGGGACGTCGACACGGTGACGCACAACGCGACGCGGTTGGCGCGGGCCCGGTGGCGGGTGCCGGTGGTGTTGGCCGGCAACGTGGACGTGCGGGAGGGGTTGCGGGAGGTGTTGGCGGCGGCGGGGGTGCCGGTGACGGTGGCGGACAACGTGTTGCCCCGGATCGGGGTGTTGGCGCCGGTGTCGGCGCGGGCGGCGATCCGGGAGGTGTTCCTGCGGCACGTCATCGGGGGTAAGCGGTTGTCGCGGGGGTCCCGGTTCGCCCGGTTGGTGCGGGCGGCGACCCCGGATGCGGTGTTGACCGGGGTGGAGGTCCTCGCCGACGTGGTGGGGGGTGATCTGGCGGTGGTGGACGTGGGTGGGGCGACGACCGACGTGTATTCGGTGTTGACGCCGGACGAGCGGGCCGGTGGGCCGGGTCGGGAGGTGGCTGGGGCGTTGTGGCGGGCCCGCACCGTGGAGGGTGACCTGGGGATGCGGTGGAGCGCGCCGGGGGTGGTCCGGGCGGCGGTGCAGGAACGGTTGCTCGATGCGGTCGGGCAGGAGGAGTTGGCGGCGGCGGCGGCGGTGCGGGCGGCTGATCCGGGGTTCCTGCCGGTTGACGCGGCGGGTCGGGCGGTGGACGGGCGGATCGCGGTGTTGGCGGCGACGGTGGCGTTGCGGCGGCATGCCCGGGGTGCGGCGACGGGGGAGCGGGCGGGTCGGGATCTGCGGGATGTGCGGCTGCTGGTGGGTTCCGGTGGTGTGCTGCGTCACGCGTCGGCCGGTGCCGGGGTGGGGGTGTTGGCGCAGGTGCTCGCTGATCGTGCGGGTGGGTGGCCGTTGCCGCGGGCGGCGCGGCCGGTGGTGGATGTGGATTATGTGCTGGCCGCCGGGGGGTTGCTGGCGGGGGAGCATCCGGTGGCGGCGACGGCTTTGTTGCGTCGGCATCTCGGTGGGGATTGAGACCCGCCGACGCGACACGCCGGGTTGGTGGACGTGACTGGCCGGTGGTGGGTTGACAGCGGCGGGGGTGTAGGCCGTACCGTCTTTGAGTCCTACTACGGGAAGCGGCTGTTGTTCGCTTCGTCCCTTCGTCCGCTGGCCGAGCGACATTGTTGGTGCGTATTTGTCGCGGCGGCCAGGTCCAGCGGGCGGGGGTCGGCGGGGCGGCGCGAACCGGCCGCGGTTACCGGTGTACGGGCAGGGTGAGTGGTACGGCCAGTAGACAACGGCCGGGCGGGGGCAGCCAGTCCACCGTCGGGTCGGTCCGAAGGTCGGCGTCGCTCATTGTGTCCCACCGGCCGGGAAGGGCCTGGGAGCATCGGGGCGCGGCTGAGGCCGCGCCCCGATTTCGTGTCCGCCCGCTGCGGGGGTCGGTGTCACCGGTGTTCCCCGGGGTGGGCCGGCCGGCGTCGCGTTGTCCGGGGCGGGTCGGTGTCGGGTGGGCTCGGGCCTGCGGCTCGGTGGTTCGGGGGTGCCGGGGTGGGGCGGGTAGCCTTCGGCCCGTGATCGTGGTGAGGTGCCGGTGACGACGCTCGACCGGGATGAGACGCGTACCCCGGTGGTGGTACGACCGACCAGGGGGCCGGTGCCGTTGCGGGTGGCGGTGCCGGTGGCGGTGGCGGCCGGGTTGGCGCTGCTGGTGGCGTTCCCGCCGTACGGGTGGTGGCCGTTGGCGCCGGTAGGGGTGGCCGGGTTGGCGGTGGCGGTGCACCGGCGGCGGTTGCGGGCCGGCGCGGGGTTGGGGTTCCTGACCGGGGTGGCGTTGTTCGCCCCGTTGTTGGCGTGGACGAATCTGCACACCGGGCTGCTGCCGTGGGTGTTGTTGTCGTTGTTGCAGGCCGGCTATCTGGCGTTGCTGGGGGCGGCGTCGGCGTGGGTGTCGCCGGTGATCGACCGGTGGCGGTGGGCGTGGCCGGTGGTGACCGGGGTGTTGTGGGTGGGGCAGGAGGCGCTGCGCGACCGGACGCCGTTCGGGGGGTTCCCGTGGGGGCGGTTGGCGTTCAGCCAGGACGCGTCGCCGCTGCTGGGGTGGGCGTGGCTCGGTGGGGCCCCACTGGTCACCGGGGTCGTTGCGGTGGCCGGTGGGTTGCTGGTGGTGGGGTCGTGGCGGCGGTGGCCGGGCCCGGACGGGGCGTGGCGGCCGGTGGCCGGGGTCGCGGTCGGGTTGTTGCTGCTGGTGGGGGTGGGGTTGGCGGTCCCCACGGGTGCCGGCGGTGGCCGGTCGGTGCGGGTGGCGATCGTGCAGGGCAACGTGCCGCGGTTGGGGTTGGATTTCAACGCCCAGCGGCAGGCGGTGCTCAACAATCACGCCGATGCGACGGTGGAGTTGGCCGGGCGGGTCGCCGCCGGTGCGGTGCCGCGTCCGGACCTGGTGGTGTGGCCGGAGAACTCCTCGGACATCGACCCGTTGCGCAATGCCGCCGCCGGGGCGCGGATCTCCGCGGCTGCGGACGCGATCGGTGCGCCGATCCTGGTCGGTGCGGTGCTTGCCGGTCCGGGTGACGGTGAGGTGCGCAACGCCGGCATCCTGTGGCGGCCGGGCACCGGCCCGGACATGGCCCAGTTGTACACCAAGCGGCATCCGGTGCCGTTCGCCGAGTACGTGCCGATGCGGTCGTTGGCGCGGAAGGTGTCGTCGCAGGTCGACCGGGTGCGGGCGGATTTCGTGCCGGGGTCGACCCCGGGGGTGGTGGACGTGGGCCCGGTGGTCCTCGGTGACGTGATCTGCTTCGAGGTGGCCTACGACGGTCTGGTGCGCGACACCGTCGACGGTGGGGCGCAGTTGCTGGTGGTGCAGACGAACAACGCCACCTTCGACGTGGCGGAGGCCCGACAGCAGTTGGCGATGGTGCGGTTGCGGGCGGTGGAGCACGGTCGGGCGGCGTTGATGGCCTCGACGGTCGGGGTGTCCGGGTTCGTCGCCCCGGACGGGCGGGTAAGCGACGCCACCGGGTTCAACACCCGGGCGGTGGTGGTGCGGCAGGTGACGCTCTCCGACGGGCGTACCCCGGCCACCCGGGCCGGGCGGTGGCCGGAGTCGACGCTGGCGGGTCTGGCGGTGGCGGCGTTGGTCGTCGCGGGGATGCTGCGCCGTCGGCGGGAGGTCACCGTCGTCGGGTGAGCCGGCAGGAACGGGGGACGGGCGTGGGTGAGGCAGTCGCGGGGCAGCCCGGGGTGGGTCGGGTGCTGGTGGTGATTCCCACCTACAACGAGGCCGACAACGTCGCCGACGTGGTGGCCCGGGTCCGCCGGGCGGCACCGGCGGTGGACGTGCTGGTCGCCGACGACAACAGCCCCGACGGTACGGGGGCGTTGGCGGAGGCGATGGCCGGCACCGACGCGCAGGTGCACGTGCTGCACCGGCCCGGCAAGGAGGGGTTGGGGGCGGCGTACCTGGCGGGGTTCGGGTGGGCGCGGCAGCGCGGCTACGACGCGGTGGTGGAGATGGACGCCGACGGTTCGCACGCCCCGGAGGATCTGCCGGCGTTGTTGGCTGCGGCCCGCGACGCGGATGTGGTGATCGGGTCGCGGTGGGTGGGTGGGGCGCGGGTGGTGAACTGGCCGTGGCGGCGGTTGGTGCTGTCGCGGTGCGGGAACCTGTACGCGCGGATGGCGTTGGGGATGCCGGTGTCGGACGCCACGGGTGGTTTCCGGGTGTACCGGTTGTCGGCGTTGCGGGCGATGCGGCTGGAGTCGGTGTGTTCCCAGGGGTATTCGTTCCAGGTGGAGTTGTCGCGGTTGGCGCACCGGGCGGGGGTGCGGATCGTGGAGGTGCCGATCACGTTCGTCGAGCGGGAGCGGGGGGCCAGCAAGATGAGTCCGTTGATCGTGGCGGAGGCGTTGTGGCGGATCACCACCTGGGGGTTGCGGGACCGGCGGCCGGGTCGGCTGCGTCGCGGTCACGACCGGTGGCCGTGAGGTGGGGCGTGGCATGCTGGAGGAGCGGGCCTGTCGCCCCGGGCGTTGTCCGGTTGACGGTGGTGGGCGGGTTCCGCGCGACGCGGATGAGGTGAGATGCGCCGATACCTGAGGTTCGTGCCACCGGCCCTGCTGTTGGCGGTGGTGGCGGAGTTGGCGGTGTTCGTCGTGGTGGGCCGGGCCGTCGGGTTCGGCACGGCGGTGCTGCTGGTGTTCGCCGCGTCCCTGGTGGGTCTGGTGTTGCTGCGCCGGGAGGGGATGCGCGCCTGGCGGGGGTTCCGTACGTCGGTGGAGTCGCGGCAGCCGCCGGGCCGGCAGGTGACCGATGGTCTGGTCGGGTTGGCCGGTGCGTTGCTGCTGGCGGTGCCGGGTCTGTTCAGTGGTGTGGTGGGTGTGGTGTTGCTGGTGCCGCCGGTGCGCCGGTTGGTGCGCTCGGGGGTGCAGCGGGCCACTGAGCGGCGGGTGTCGTCGATGGTGGCCGGTGACCTGTTCGGTCCGCGTACGGTGCGGGTGCGTCGGGGTGAGCCGGCGGCGCCGACGCCGCCGGTCGACGGTGACGTGGTGGCCCCGCCGCCGGTCGACGGGGGTCGGGCCATCGAGGGGGAGATCGTGGAGCCGCGCCGGCCCTGACCGGCCGGCGGTCCCGCGCAGGAGCGGGCACAGTCTTTCGGCCCGGGTGGGGCCGGGGCGTGGGCTGCGGTTGTCCCGGTGGGCGGGGAAGCGGTGGTGACACGACGGCGCCCCCGGGGAGGAGATCCCCGGGGGCGCCGTCGTGGTGTGCGGTACGTCAGGCGCGGCCGCGGCGGGTGCGGACCTCCTGGAGCCGTTCGGCGAGGATGTCCTCCAGCTCGGCGATGGAGCGCCGTTCCAGCAGCATGTCCCAGTGGGTGCGTGGCGGCTTGGCCTTCTTCTGCTCCGGTTCGGTGCCGTCGACGAGCCGGGCGACGCTGCCGTCGAACTTGCACTCCCAGGTGGTGGGGACCTCGGCGTCGACGGCGAAGGGGACCTCGAACTGGTGGCCCTTGGCGCAGAGGTACTCGCGGGTCTGGCGCGGCGCGAGCTCCGTGTTGCGGTCGGATTCGTAGCTGACCGCGCCCAGACGGCTTCCGCGCAGCATGCGCTCGCCCATGATCGACTTCCCCTCGTTCGTGGTGCTGGTCTTCCGGTGTAACGGCCGGTCACCGCCGGGGCATTCCCGCCCGTCCGGTGGGACGGCCCCCGCAAGGGTAGCCCGCCGTCGCACCGCCCCGGCGGGTTCGTCTGCGGCCGGGTCGACATCGGTGCCGTGTCCCGGGTGTGCACCGCGATGGTAGCCGCCGCCGGTGCGTCCCGCGCCGACGACGGGCCGTACCGGGGCGGCCGGTGGCGATAGCATCCGCGGCATGGCCACCACCGTGCATCCCGGCGCGTGCCCCCTGGACTGTCCCGACACGTGTGTCTGGCAGCTCACCGTCACCGACGGGCGGCCGGTGGCGCTGCGCGGCGACCCTGGTCACCCGTTCACCCGGGGCGCGTTGTGCGGCAAGGTCAACCGTTATCTCGACGCGGTCACCGGGCCCGACCGGCTGACCACCCCCCTGGTGCGGGTCGGCCCCAAGGGGGTCGGGCCGGTGTCGTACCGGCCGGCGAGCTGGGACGAGGCGGTGCGTCGGGTCGCGGCCGGGTTGCGGGCCAGCATCGACCTCAACGGACCGGAGTCGGTCCTGCCGTACTACTTCGCCGGCACCATGGGTCTGGTGCAGGGCTGGTCGATGGGTCCCCGGCTCTTCGCCCACCTGGGGGCGTCGCGGTTGCGGACCACCATCTGCACCGCGGCGTCCCGGGCCGCCCTCGGGTCGATCTACGGCGGGTCCGTCGGTTTCGAACCGGAGTCGGTGGTCGAGGCGAAACTGATCGTCCTGTGGGGGGCGAACCTGCTCTCCACCAACCTGCACCACTGGCCGTTCGTGCGGCAGGCCCAACAACGCGGCGCGTACGTGGTCACCATCGACCCGTTGCGCACCGACACCGCGGCCCGCAGCGACGAGCACGTGGCGCCGCTGCCCGGCACCGACGCCGCCCTCGCCCTGGGGTTGATGCGGCACGTGCGGGACGTCGGTGGGGTCGACCGCGGGTGGTTGGACGCGCACACCGTCGGGTGGGAGCGGATGGCGGCCCGCCTGGACGAGTGGCCGGTGGAGCGTGCCGCCGCCGAGTGCGGCCTCGACGTCGACGTGGTGCGTCGCCTCGGCGAGCGGATCGCCACCACCCGTCCCACCGCCATCCGGATCGGGCTGGGCCTGCAACGGCACGCCGGGGCCGGGCAGGCGGTCCGGGCCATCGCGGCGATCCCCCTGCTCACCGGGGATTTCCGGTATCCCGGCGGCGGGGCGTTGGCCACCACCAGCGGGCATCACCGGGTCGACTCCGACCGGGTCGCCCGGCCCGCCGGGATGCCCGCTCCCCCGGCCCGGTCGATCAACATGAGTCGGCTCGCCGCCGCCCTGACCGGGGAGGCGGATCCGCCGGTGACCGCGCTGGTGGTGTTCGACACCAACCCGGTCGCGACCGTCCCGGACCAGAACCTGCTGCGTCGGGGGTTGACCCGCGGTGACCTGTTCACCGTGGTGCTGGAGCAGCGTTGGACCGACACCTGCGACTTCGCCGACGTGGTGCTGCCGGCCACCATGCAACCTGAGCACCTGGACCTGCACACCTCCTACGGTCACCACTACGCCACCCTGAACCTGCCGGTGCTGGACCCGCCAGGGCAGGCGCTGCCCAACACGGAGATCTTCCGGCGGATCGCCGCCGCGCTCGGGCTGGACCATCCCCGGCTGCGTGACAGCGACGAGGACCTGGCCCGGCAGCTGCTCGACGGCACCGGCATCAGCTACGACGAGTTGGTACGCAGCACGTACGTGCGGGCGACGGGGGTGGCGGTGGGGTCCGCCCCGTACGCCGAGGGTGGGTTCCCCAGCCTCGACGGGCGGGCCCGGTTCCACGATCCGCGTCTGACCGCGCAGGGCGTCGACCCGCTCGTCGGGTACACCCCGCCGGTGGAGGTGGGTGACGCGGCGCTGGCCCGCCGGTTCCCCCTGGCGTTGATCTCCCCCGCCGGCCGGTTCTTCCTCAACTCGACGTTCGCGTCGTTGCCGTGGCACCTCGGTCGTACCGGCCCGCCGCGCATCCACCTGCATCCCGTCGATGCCGCCGCCCGGGGCCTGGCCGACGGTGACCCGGCGCGGGTGCACAACGACCGGGGCGAGTTCCTCGCCACCGTCGCCGTGGACGACGCGACCCGCCCCGGGTTGGCGTTCACCTACAAGGCGTACTGGGCCCGGTTGAGCCCCGGCGGCAGCACCGTCAACGCGGTGACCGGGGTCCGGGACACCGACCTCGGTGGGGGGCCCACGTTCCACGACACCCGGGTCGAGGTGCACCCCGCCCCGGTGGGCCGACCCGGCGACGCGGGCGGACCTGACCCGTCGGGGTCGACTCAGCCCGGCTGAGTGGGGCCGCTGAGCCGGGCCAGCGCGCCGGCCAGGTCACTGACCTGGTCGGCGAGTTGACCGGCCCGGCGTTGGGCGGCGTCACGGTCGGCCTGCGCCGCCGGCAGCAGCCGGTCCAGTTCGGCCAGCCGGGCCCGGTCGGCGGCGGTCGCCCGGTGCGCCTGCGTCACCTCCGCGCGGGCCCGGGTCAGCTCGGCGGTCAGCGTGTCCACCCGGGCCAGGGCGGCGGCCAGGTCCTCGGCGGCGCGGGCGGTCAGCGCGGCGGTCTCCTGCCGGGCGGCCGTCGCGTCGGCCCGTGCGGCGGCGACGTCCCGCCGGGCCGCCTCGGCGGTGGCCTCCGCCTGCCGGGCCTGCTCGGTGGCGGTGTCGGCGCGGGTACGGGCCGCCTCGGCGTCGGCGTGGGCCTGCCGGGTCTCCTGGCGGGCGGCGGCGGCCTCGGCGGCGGCGCGCTGCGCGTCGGCCAACTCCCGGGCGGCGTCGGCGCGGGCGGCGTCGCGTTCGGCGGTCAGGTCGGCGGTGCGTTGCCGCTCGGCGTCGCGTTCCGTGCGTAGGGTCCGCAGCTCGTGCCGGGCGGCGTCCCGGTCACGTTCGGCCTGCACCCGCAGCGCCTGCGCGGCGCTGGCGTCGCGGCGGGCCGCGTCGGCGGCGGTGTCGGCCTGCGCGGCCCGCTGCTGTGCTTCGGCGGCGCGGGCGTCGGCCTGCGCGGCGCGGGCCTGCGCCGCGTCGGCGGCGGCGGCCGCGGCCCGGGTCTCCTGCCGGGCCCGGGTGGTCTCCGCGGCGGCCGTCTCGGCGGCTTCGCGGGCCTCGTCGCGGGCGGCGTGGGCCTGGGCGATGGCGGCGGCGGCGTCGGCGCGGGCCTGGGCGAGTTGCCGTTCCACCCCGACCGGGGACAACTCGGCGTGCAGCGCCTCGGTGAGGGTTTCCACCACCTGGTCGAGCCGGTCGACGGCCTCCCAGGTGCGGGCCACCTGGCCGGGCAGGCCGGGGGCGTTGCGGTGGCGCATCCGGGAGTTGCGGGACGCCCGCTGGCAGGCGCCGTCGTTGTCCCGGCAGTAGCGGAACGGGCGTCCCGCGCCGGCACGTTGCGGCACGTCACGTCCACAGTGCGCGCAGGGGCGCAGGTCGGCGGGGGAGGGCTGCGGGTCCATCGCCGGGCAAGTCTAGAGGCTGCACCTGGCCCCGGGTGCGGCGGCGTCGCGCGGGCGTCGGGATGGTCCACCGGTACCACGACCGTTACCGTGGGCCGGTGGCCGTCTCCCCGTACATCGTGAAGTTGCGTGCCCACGTCGGGCACGACCTGTTGCTGCTGCCCGGGGTGACCGGGGTGGTCCGTGACGACGCGGGCCGGGTGCTGCTGGCCCGTCGGGGCGACAACGGCCGCTGGTCGCTGCCGGCCGGGGTGGTCGACCCGGGTGAGCAGCCTGCCGAGGCCGTCGTGCGGGAGGTGTGGGAGGAGACCGGGGTACGGGTCGTCGTCGACCGGATCGCGGGGGTCGCCACCCACCCGGTGGTCTACCCCAACGGCGACGCCTGCGAGTACCTCAACGTGTGGTTCCGCTGCCGGCCGGTCGGTGGGTGGCCCCGCGCCGACGGTGACGAGTCCACCGAGGTCGGCTGGTTCGCCCCCGACGCGTTGCCGGAGCTGGACGAGTGGGCGCGGTTGCGGCTGGACACGGCCGCCGCCCCCGACGACGCCCCCTGGTATGCGCGGCCCGGGGAGCGGCATCCGGCCCTGTGCCGACCCGACGCGCTGTGACCCACCGACGCGCTGTGTCCGGCCGGTGCGCTGTGACCGGCTGGTGCGCTGTGACCGGCCGCAGGTGCGCCGCTCACCCGGTGCCGGCCGGCCGGCCGCCGAAGGCCACCCGCACCGCCGTGCCCGCCGGCAGGTCACAGACGGCGTCGCCGTAGGGGCTGCGCACCCGTACCCGCTGAGCGGACACTGCGACCACGCGGGCGGTGACCCGACCCTCGTCCCAGGTCAGCTCCTCGACGGTGATCCGCCCCCGGCAGGTCACCCCGCGCAGCGTCCCCCGGGTCAGGCCCGGTGGCAGCGCCGGCAGCAGCCGCAGCAGCCCCGGCCGGGACTGCACCAGCGCCTCGATCAGCACCGCCGGCAGGGTGTGCGCGGCGTCGGCGTTGTAGGTCACCCGGCCCGGGTTGTGCGCACTCATCAGCGACCGGAAGAACATGTCCGCCGCGACGATGCGCCGCAGGTACGCCCCGACCAGTGGCCCGTCGCCCAACCGGGCCGCCACCAGGGCCCGGTGCAGGGTGCCGTGCGCGGAGCCGTCCTCGTCGCCGCGGACCGTCAACGCCCGGTGCGCCGCCGCCGCCAACTCCGGGGTGTCGTCGGGGTCGACCTCCCCGGTCGGCCACACCGGATAGAGGTGGCTGACGTGCCGGTGGTCGTCGTCGGGGCGGTAGCCGGGCCACGCCCACTCGGCCAGCGCACCGCGCTCGTCGATGCGGTAGCCGGGCAGCCGGTCCCGGGTAGCCGCCCACCGCTGCGACCCGGTCACCTCGGCGGCGACCGTCATGGCGTGCCGGGCGGCGGCGACGTCCATGGTGGCGTTCACCGCGACGGGCACCGGCCGCCCGGTGTCGTCGAGCGGCCCGGTCTCCGGCGAGTACGACGGCACCAGCGCCGGCTGCCCGTCGACGTCGGTGAGCACGTCGGTGAAGAAGTCGGCGACCTCGGCCAGCCACCCCGCCACCTCCCCCAGTGGCTCCCCGGTCACCTGGTGGTGCTCGTACAGCGGGTGCAGCAGCCAGTGCGCGCCGGCCAGCCAGGCGGTGAACGGCCAGTGCGGGTGGACGTGGAACAGGTGCCCGTGTTCGCCGTCGGTGCGGCTGGGCGCCAGCAGGCCCCGCGCCCCGTAGACGGCGCGGGCGTTGTCCCGCCAGTGGTCGACCTGGGCGCGGACCAGCCGGGCGTGCGCGGCGGTCACCTCGGGCAGCGCGCCGACGTTCGCGCCGGCCAGTTGCAGGTTGAGGTTGGCGTCGGTGGTGAAGTCCCCCGCCCAGGCGGCGTCCCAGGACCCCGTCCAGATCCCGGTCAGCCGGGGCGGCAGCACCCCGCTGGCACTGAACAGCAGGTACCGGCCGGCGTGGAAGAGCCGTTCCAGCAGTGCCGGGTCCAACCGGTCGGCGGCGACCTGCCGGGCGGTCAGCGCACCGACGGGCAGGTCCCGGTCCGCCGCCGGCACCGCCAGGTCCAGGTCGACGCGCCGGTACGGGCCGGTGTGCCGGGCGACGTGCCGGGCCAGCAGGGTCGGGTAGTCGTCCGGGCCGGCGGCCAGTCGACGTTCCTGCGCGGCGGTGCGCCACCGGGGGCTGCGGGTGCGGTCCAGGACGGTGGTCAGCAGCGCCGGCCCGTGCACCAGCACCCGGTCGCCGGCGGGTTCGGCATCCCCCCGGACCAGGGTCACCCCCTCGAACCCGTACGCCCCGCCGACGTCCGGGTAGCGGCCGCGTACCCGCAGGAACACCAGCCCGTCGTGGCGGTAGGCGGTGGTGTCGTAGTGCACCGTATCGGGGCGGCCGGGCAGGTCACCGGTGGCCCCGACGACACACCCGCCCTGGTCGAGGTGGGTGACGACGAGCCGGTCGGCGCGGGAGACGAAGCTGCGTCGCCGTCGCCCGGACCACGACACCACCACCTCACCGGTGCGGAAGTCGGTGTGCCGCCGGTAGTCACGCACCGGGGTGGGCGCGGCGTCGACGGTCAACGCGAACCCCGGGTGGTACGGCTGGGTCCACGTCAACTCCCGGCCGCCGGTGAGCAGTTCGCCGGCCTCGGCCCGCCGGCCGGTGAGGACCAGTTCCCGGATCCGGGGCAGCAGCGCGGCCAGCTGCGGTGCCCGCGCGTCGTGGGTGCCGTTGGGCAGCACGAACCGGTGGTGGTTGAGCACGAGCCGCTCGGCGTGCGGTTCGCCGGGCACCATCAGCCCGTACTCGCCGTTGCCGGTGAGGAACGCGTCGGGCCAGTCGACGGCGGGGGCGTCGTCCCAGATCCGGTGTGCTGCCGGTGGTGGCCCGCAGGTCACGGCCGGGCCCGCACGGTCGGTGCGGCGGTGCTGTCCCGGATGGTCAGCCGGGGCGGCAGCAGGGTCACCTCCGGCACCGCCTCGTCGTGCAGTTTGCGCATCAGCAACGCCACCGCCTGCCGGCCGATCTCCTCGGCGGGCACCGGCACCGAGGTGAGCCGGGGCCCGGCCTGCTCGGCGAACTGGTCGGGGCAGATCGCCACCACCGACATGTCCTGCGGCACCCGCCGGCCGAGGGTGGGCAGGCAGGCCAGCACCGGCCCCACCGCCGCCTCGTTCTGCACCACCAGCGCGGACAGGTCGGGGTGCCGGTCGAGCAGGTCGGCGAGTTCCTGCCGGATCGAGGCGGGCCCCTCCTCGAAGGGTTGGGTGACGACGGTGACGCCGTGCCGGTCGGCGGCGGCGGCCACCCCGGCGCGGGTGCGGTGGGCGAACCCGGTGCCCCGGTCGTAGACGGCGGCGGGGGCGCCGAGCAGCGCCACCCGGCGGTGCCCGAGCCGGGCCAGGTGTTCCACGCACACCTGCCCGGCGCGGTGGAAGTCCAGGTCCACGCAGGTCAGGCCGGTCGGGTCGGCGGGGACACCGATCAGGACGCTGGGTCGGGTCAGGTCCCGCAGCAGCGGCACCCGGGAGTCGTCCAACTCGACGTCCATCACCAGCATCCCGTCGACCATGGCGCTGCCGGCGATGCGGCGTAGCCCGGCCGGTCCCTCGTCGGAGGTGACCAGCAGGACGTCGTGGTCGTAGCGGCGGGCCGTGGTGACGACCGCGATGGCGAACTGCATCACCACCGGCACCTGCATGCCGGCGCGCAGCGGCAGCACCAGCGCGATGGTGTTGGCCCGGCGGCTGGCCAGTGCCCGCGCCCCGGCGTTGGGGTGGTAGCCCAACTCCCGGATGCTGGCCAGCACCCGGGTGCGGGTCACCTCGGAGATGGCTCGTTTGCCGCTGAGGACGTACGACACGGTGCTGACGGCGACCCCGGCGTGCCGGGCGACGTCGACGATGGTGACCTGGTCGGGTGACTTGCGTCCGCGCCCGGGTGCGCCGGTCACCGGGTACCGCCGCCGGCCGGGACCGCCGGGCGGGACTGCTGCGTTGCGGGGCGGGCGTGTACGGTCACCGCGCCGACGGCCCGGATGTCACGGGCGGAACGGCCGACCAGCAGGGTGTGGGTGGCGTCCTCTACGACGGGGCCGTCGCGGTGTTCGTCCCACCAGGACAGGTCGGTGGTGCGCAGCCGCAGGGTGACCCGCTGGTGTTCGCCGGGGGCGAGGGTGAGCCGGGCGAAGTCGCGCAGCTGCCGCAGGGGCTGCTTGACCCGGGAGTGTCGCTGCCGGGTGTAGAGCTGCACGATCTCCGTACCTTCCCGGTCGCCGGTGTTGCTCACCTCGACGCTCACCTCGACCTCGTCGCCGACGGGCACCGTCGGTGCGCTCACCTGCAGGTCAGCGTAGTCGAACCGGGTGTAGCTGAGGCCGTGGCCGAACGGGTACAGCGGTTCGCCCCGGTAGTAGAGGTAGGTGCTGTCCGCGCCGATGACGTCGTAGTCGAGCAGGTCGGGCAGGTCGGCGGTGTCGGCGTACCAGGTCTGGGTGAGCCGGCCGGCGGGGTCGGCGTCGCCGAGGAGCACCTGCGCGAGGGCGGTGCCGTGTTCCTGCCCGCCGTGCGCCGACCACAGCACCGCCGGGACGTGTTCCTGCGCCCATCCCACCGCGTACGGGTAGCTGCTGGTGAGCACCAGCACGGTGCGCGGGTTGGCCGCGTGTACGGCGCGCAGCAGCCGGTCCTGTCCGGCGGGCAGGTCCAGGTCGGCCCGGTCCTCGGTCTCCCGGCCGTTGACCATCGGGTGGTTGCCCAGGACGACGACCGCCACGTCGGCGGCGGCGGCCAACGCGGCGGCCTCGGCCACTCCGTCGGCGACGAGTTCGACGGTGAAGCCGGTGGCGGTGTCCGGGTCGGTGGCGTCGGCGCGTAACCGCCCGTCGTCGCCGACCCGCACGTACGCGCCGGTGGCGAGGTGGTGCAGCAGGGTCGTGCCGTCGGGGCGGTGGTGCAACCGGAAGGTCTCCCGCACGATCCAGCCGCCCGGTCCGGGCCGGTCGTTGATCAACGTTCCGTCGTCGTCGACGCCGACGTGCCGGCCGTTGGCGACGGCGCGGAGCGCCACCACGTCGCGTCCCCAGTCGAACACGTCGAACCAGGTGCCGTCGCGGCCCTCGTCGGCGGTCAGCGGTCCCCCCTCGGACGAGCGGGGGCAGCGGACGTGCCGGTTGCCGACCCGCAACGCGATCCGGTCGGCGCCGGGGTGGTGGGTGACCGTCGGCAGCGCCCGGGCGAGGCCCTCCCGGACGGTGACCGTGTAGGGCAGGGTGCCGCTGTACCAGTCGGTGTGGACGGTGTCGGCGAGCGGGCCGAGCACCGCCACCCGGGTCGTCGGGTCGGCCGGCAGGGGCAGCAGCCCGTCGTTGCGGAGCAGCACGACCGACTGGCGGGCGGCCTCCCGGGCCAGGTCCCGGTGGGTGGGGCTGTCGAGCACGTCGGGGGACACCCCGGCGAACGGGTCCTGCCCGGGTGGGTCCAGGTCACCCAGCCTGATCCGGACGGTGAGGATGCGCCGTACCGCCCGGTCCACGTCGGACTCGTCGATGAGCCCCCGGTCGAGGGCTTCGGTGAGCCGTCGGATGGTCTGTCCGCTGTCGGTGTCGTCCTCGGTGAAGTTGTCGATGCCGGCGCGTAGGGCGGCGGCGAAACCGGTGACGTGGTCGGGCAGGTGACCCTGCACCCCGGCGATGTTGGTGACCGCCCCGGCGTCGCCGACGACCATCACCTCGTCGGTGGTCCACCGGCGCAGTTCGTCGTTCAGTAGTGGGCTCAGGTGCGCGGGCACCCCGTTGACCAGGTTGTACGAGGCCATCACGGCGACTGCCGCACCGGCGGCGAGCGGGGCGCGGAACGCGGGCAGTTCGTACTCGTGCAGCACCCGGGGTGGCAGGTCGCTGGAGGTGGTGGCCCGGTCGGTCTCGTTGTTGTAGCCGAGGAAGTGCTTGACCGTCGGGGCGGTACGCAGCCGGTGGGGGTGGTCGCCGCGGAGCCCGAACGCGTAGGCGGTGGCGAGGCGGCCGGTCAGCCACGGGTCCTCCGACCAGCCTTCCTCGTTGCGGCCCCACCGGGGGTCGCGCAGCGGGTTGACCACCGGTGCCCACACGTTGAGCCCGACGGCGGCCGGGTCGGCCTGGTGTTTGACCCGGACCTCGTCGCCGGCGGCGGCGCCCACCGCCCGGATCAGGTCGGGGTTCCAGCTGCTGGCCAGGCCGACGACCTGGGGGAAGACGGTGGCCGGGCCGAGCCAGGCGACCCCGTGCAGCGCCTCGGTGCCGGTGCGGAATCCGGGTAGGCCCAGGCGTGGCACCGGGGCCTGCCACTGGTGCAGCAGGCCGATCTTCTCGGGCAGGGTGAGCCGGGCCAGCAGGTCGTCGGCGTGCCCGGCGGGGGACGGGCCGGTGGCGCGGTCGGTGGGGTCGTTCATGCGGTTACCTTCCGGTGGGCTCGCGGTGAGGCGCCGGCCGGCGGTCGAAGCGCTTCGACGGCCATGGTGACGTGCGGCATCGCGTCGTGGTGGCTGCGGCGGTCGTCGGCCCGGAGCGGCGAAGCGCTTCGACGATCGCGGAGAACATGCCGCCCCGGGTGCCCGAACGACGGGGCGGCGGTTCGAGGTTGGCACCTGCGCGTCGGTCGGTCAAGGGGTGACCGGCACCCGGATCAGGCGGTGGGGAGTCGACCGGCCTCGATGGTGGCCAGCGCGGCGGCGGCGCCGCCCAGCGCGGCGGCGGCGGAGTCCAGCGTGGAGGCTTCCAGGCGGCACCCGCCGGCCTGCGGGGCGAGGGTTCGGGCGGCCAACTCGATGCGGGCGGCCGGCAGCAGCCAGGGCGCCAGGGTGGCGAAGTGTCCGCCCACCACGATCGCCTCGGGGTTGAGCAGGTTGGCCAGGATCGACGCCCCGTGCCCGAGGTGCCGGCCGATCTCGGCGAGCCCGGCCAGCACGGCCGGGTCCCCCTGCCGGGCCGACGCCACGATCCGGTCGAGTTCCGGCAGGTAGTCGGTGACCGGGCCGTCCCGCCCGGCGTCGGGCAGCAGCCGGTCGACCACGGCCGGTAGCGCGGTCGACGCGGCCAGGCAGCCGCGTCGACCGCACGGGCAGGGCGGTCCGGCCGGGTCGAGGCAGAGGTGGCCGAGTTCGCCGGCGTGGCCCCGGCCGCCGCGCAGCAGCCGGCCGCCGGCGAGCACCCCGGCGCCGACGGAGATCCCGCCGGTGAGGTGGACCAGGTCGGTGGCTGCGGCGTACCCGCCGTGTCGCTGTTCGGCCAGGACGGCGAGGTTGGCGTCGGTGTCGACGGCCACGGTGAACCCGGTCTCCCGCAGCGCGGCCCGTAGGTCGGCGGCGAGCGGCACGTCCCGCCAGCCGAGTCCGCTGGCCAGGGGTACACCCCCGGCGGTGTCGACCAGGCCGGGCACCCCGACGGTGAGGCCGAGCACCGTTCGCCCCTGCCCGGTGACCCGGCCGATCGCCCGCCGGGCCAGGGTGACCAGGGCCCGGACGGTCTCGGCGGGGGAGGCGGTCGGGGCGGGGAACGCCCGTCGCCAGGTGAGCAGCCGGTTGCCGCCCAGGTCCACGGCGACCACCACCAGGTCGTCCGCGCCGACCTGGAGGCCCAACGCGGCGTACGGGGCGCCGTCGAGGACGAGCATGGTGGCGGGCCGGCCGACCCGGTTGCCGGTCAGTCCGGTCTCGCGGACCAGCCGCCGGTCGAGCAGTTCGGTCACCAGACTCGACACGGTGGCCTTGTTGAGGCCGGTGGCGGCGGCGATGTCGGCCCGTGAGCAGGGTGCGTGCAGGCGGACGTGTCGCAGGACCACGGCCCGGTTGGCCACCCGGACGTCACCCAGGTCGGTCGGCTGCGGTTCGTTGTGGATGCTGATCACGATCTGCCCGCTCCCTGCGCCCGACGGTGGGTGGTGCCGGTGCATCGTCGCCCACCGCCGGCCCCCGCACGGGTACGCCGGTCGGCCGGTGGGCGATGCTGCCCGGCGGGCCGGTGCACCGTCGGAAAGTCTGTTCGGCTGGAAACTCAACTAACTCTACCGGCCCCCGGTGGCGGGGTGTCCGGGCCGGTGTCACCCCGCCGGGGAAGGGTCGGCCACGATCGTCCCGTCCGGGACCAAGGGCGGTCGGTACGGCATCGGCGTCTCCTCGGCAAGCGCTCTGCGGCGGTACCGACAGTTTCTTTGCCTTCCCAACGAACTGTCAACGATTAGGTTTGATTGGACCACGATGTAACCGATTGACATGGGCAAATAGTCTTCATAGTTTGGACACCTATCAAACAAAGTCAACGGGATGGTGGGTATGTGGGACGACGGGCGGCTCTGCCACGGCGGTGACTACAACCCCGAGCAGTGGCCCGCCACCACCTGGCGCGAGGACGTCGCCCTGATGCGCCGGGCCCGGGTCAACCTGGTCACCGTCGGCGTCTTCGCCTGGTCCCGCCTGGAGCCGGCCCCCGGCCGCTACGACTTCGGCTGGCTCGACGAGGTGCTGGACCTGCTGCACGACGGCGGCATCCGGGTCGCCCTGGCCACCCCCACCGCCTCCCCGCCGCCCTGGTTCTCCCTGGCGCACCCCGACGCGCTGCCGGTCACCGCCGACGGCGTACGACTGCACCACGGCAGCCGCGACACCTACTGCGCCGCCGCACCCGCCTACCGGGCCGCCGCCCGGGGTATCGCCGCCACCCTCGCCGCCCGCTACGCCCACCACCCGGCGCTGGCGATGTGGCACGTGCACAACGAGTACGGCACCACCTGCCACTGCCCGCACACCGAGGCCGCGTTCCGCCGCTGGCTCGTCGACCGCCACGGCGACCTGGACACCCTCAACGCCGCCTGGGCCACCAGCTTCTGGAGCCAGCACTACGCCGACTGGGCGTACGTGAGCACCCCCCGGGCCACCCAGTACCTCGGCAACCCCGGGCAGCTGCTGGACTTCCGGCGGTTCTGGTCCGACACCCTGCTCGCCGCGTACGTCGAACAACGCGACCTGCTCAAAGCGGCCAACCCGGCGGTCCCCGTCACCACCAACTACGTCCTCGGCGACTGGGTGCCCGTCGACCACGCCCGCTGGGCCGCCGAGGTGGACCTCGTCGCCATCGACCACTACCCGTCGGCGGTCGACGGCGGCGCCGAGGAACAGACCGCCCTCGCCGCCGACCTGGCCCGCGGGTGGGCCCGACACGGACGCCTGCGCTCCGCCGACCCGGCCCGCGCCACCGCCCCGGCGACGTGGCTGCTGATGGAGAGCGCCGCCAGCCAGATCCACACCCCCGGCCGGGCACACACCAAGGAGCCCGGCCGGATGGCCCGGCACAGCCTCTCCCACGTCGCCCGCGGCTCCCGGGGGGCGATGTTCTTCCAGTGGCGGGCCCCGACCGGCGGCGCGGAGCGCTTCCACTCCGCCCTGGTGCCGCACACCGGGGCCGACAGCCGGGTGTTCCGGGAGTCGGTACGCCTCGGTGAGCACCTCGACCGGCTCGCCGAGGTCACCGCCGGCGAGACGGCCGCATCCGTCGCACTGGCCGCGGACGCCGCCAGCGGCTGGGCGCTGCGCCACCCCGGGATGCCGTCCGAGCTGCTCGACGGCCACGCCGAGCTGGCCGCCGCGCACCGGGCGCTGTGGCGGGCCGGGTACGGCTGCGACGTGGTCGTCCCCGGTGACCCCCTCGACCGGTACCGGCTGCTCGTCCTGCCCGCCCTCTACCTGGCCGACGACACCACCGCCGGCTGGGTCCGCGCCCACGTCGAAGCGGGCGGGCACCTGCTGGTCAGCTACCTCAGCGGGGTCGCCGACCCGCACGCCCGGGTCCACCTCGGCGGCTACCCCGGCGCCTACCGGGACCTGCTCGGCCTGCGGGTGGAGGAGTTCCATCCACTCGCCGCCGACGAGCAGGTGCTGCTCTCCGGCGGCGGGACCGGCCGGATCTGGTCGGAGACCGTCCAGCTGCACGGCGCCGAGCCGGTCGGCACGTACGTCGGCGGGGTCCTCGACGGCCGACCGGCGGTGACCCGGCACCGGGTCGGCGACAGCACCGCCTGGTACGTGTCGACCCGACCCGACGACGCCACCTACCGTCGCCTGCTCACCGAGGCGGCCCGGACCGCCGGCGTGCACCCGGTCTGCCCGGACGCCCCACCCGGGGTGGAGGCGGTCCGCCGCACCGCCCCCGGGGCGAGCTGGCTGTTCCTGCTCAACCACACCGACCGGCCGCAGCGGGTGCCGGCCGACGGGCTGGACCTGCTCACCGGCATCCCCGCCGACGGGGCGGTGACCCTGCCCGCCGGGGCGGCGGCGGTGCTGCGCGAGCACCCCCGGTGACCCGCGGATGGGGCCGCCGATGACACCCGTCACAGCCGGTCCGCCGATGACCACCCGGCCCGGCCCCGCCTACCCTTGCCCCGGTGTGGACGAGAAACACGGCACCGCAGCGGGCGCTACCCCTCTGGCCGCTGTACGCCATGTTCGCGGCGATGCCGTTGTGGTGGCTGCTCGGCGGCCTCTACCTGGGGTGGGCGCTGTTCGGGATGCTGCTGGCGGTGGTCCTGCTCACCCACGGCAAGGTGGTGTGGCCGCCCGGCTCGGCGTTGTGGTTCGTCCTGGTCGGGCTCGTCCTGATCAGCGCCACCCGGCTGGAGAAGGCCAGCGGGCTGCTCGTCTACGGCCTGCGGCTCGGATTCGTGCTGACCGCCTTCGTGGTCTACCTGTACGTCTACACCGCCGCCCGGCAGGGAGCCCGGTGGGAACGGCTGTTCCAGCCGGTGCTGTTGTTCTGGCTGGGGATGGTGGCGCTCGGCTGGGTCGGCGTACTGGCCCCCCGCCTGGCGTTGACCACGCCGGTGGAGTCGCTGCTACCCGACGGGCTGGCCGGGCAGCGGATGATCCGGGCGGTCACCCACGTGCACTCCACCGAGTTCAACCCCACCGGCCGTAACCCGTACTTCCGTACGGCGGCCCCGTACCCGTACACCAACAACTGGGGGACCGGCTTCGCGCTGCTCGTGCCGTGCGTGTTGGCGTACCTGTCGGCGGTGCGGACCGGCCCGCTGCGCCGGGTGCTGGTGGTGTCCCTGCCGTTGGCCCTGGTGCCGGCGTTCCTCACCCTCAACCGGGGCATGTTCATCGGCCTGGGGGTGGGGCTGGCCTACCTGGGGCTGCGGGCGCTGCTGCGCGGCGACGTCCGGCTCATCGGCACCATCACCGCCGGCGTGGCGGTGGCCTGGGTGATCACCCTGGTCGTCCCGGTCGGTGACATGATCATGAACAGGGTGGAGAACACCGACTCGACCCGCGACCGTGCCGATCTCTACCGGCAGACCCTCGACGCGGTCCTGCGTTCGCCGCTGCTCGGCTACGGCGCCCCGCGCAGCGCCGACACCACCACCGGCGCGGAGCCGCTCGGCACCCAGGGGCAGGTCTGGCTGACCATGTACAGCCACGGCGTCCCCGCGCTGCTGGCCCTGCTCGCGCTGCTCGTGGTGCTGGTCCGCAGTACGGCGGTCGCGGTGTCCGCCGCCGGCCGTTGGTTGAGCGTGGTGCCGGTGGTCGCCCTGGCCCTCGCCCCGTTCTACGGGTTCACCGACATGAACCTGTCGGTGATGTTCTTCGCGATCGGGCTGGCCGTGGCTGCCGTGGACGGCCCGGTGAACCGGGAACTACCGACGGCGGCGTCCCGACCGTCGCCGGTCTGAGCGGATCAGCCGCTGGCCACTGCCGCCCGGGACCGGTCGGCGGCGATCCGTACCGCCATCGCGGCGAGCACGCTGCCGGTCACCCACCGCTGGACCCGGGCCCAGCCCGGCCGGCGCACCAGGAACGCCGACACCGACCCGGCGGTCAACACGATCAGGGTGTTCACCGACAGGGCCACGACGATCTGGGTGCCACCGAGCAGCAGGCTCTGCACCGCCACGTCACCCCGGGTGGGATCGACGAACTGCGGCAGCAGCGACACGTACAAGATGGCGATCTTGGGGTTGAGCAGGTTGGTGAGCAGTCCCATGGCGAACAGCCGGCGCGGCCGGTCCACCGGCAACTCCTGCGGGGTGAACGCCGACCGCCCACCCGGGCGCAACGTCCGCCACGCCAACCACAGCAGGTACGCCGCACCGGCCAGCTTCACCGCCGTGTACAGCGGCGGCACCAGCACGAAGACCGTGGCGATGCCGGCGACGGCGGCGGCCAGGTAGACCCCGAACCCGGCGGCCACCCCGAGCAGGGACACCAGCCCGGCCCGGCGGCCCTGGCTGACCGACCGCGACACCAGGTAGACCATGTTCGGCCCGGGGGTGAGCACCAGACCGAGCGCCACCAGGGCGATTCCCGCCACCGCACCGACCGTGACCATCGCCGCCCCCGCTCCGCCGTCCCCGACCGCACCCTACGCCGCCGCGCCGTCACCGGCCGTCCCGGTACGACGTGACGCCGGCCCCGAACCCGGTAAGGCAGGGGTTCCGGACCGGCGGTGACAGCGGCCACACTGCTCAGATGTCGGTGACCCTGCGGACCGCCCCCACCGCCGCCGCCCCCGCACTGGTCCTGCGCTGGTGGCGCGACGACGACGTCGACGCCCTGGTCGAGGCCCACCGGGACCCGGAGCTGCGGGCCCGGACCCGCAACCCGTTGACCACCCCGGCGCAGGCGAGACGCTGGGTGGCCGGCAACCGGCAGGGCTGGGCGGCGGACCGCCGGTTCAGCTTCGCCGTCTGCGAGCCGCTGCCCGCCGGCGAACGGCTGGTCGCCTGTGTCCTGCTCAAGGACGTGGTGCCGGGACGCGCCGACGCGGAGATCGGCTACTGGACGGCCGGGCCGGCCCGTGGCCGTGGCGTCGCGTCCCGGGCGGTGGACGCGGTGAGCCGCTGGGCGTTCACCCGGTTCGCCGCGACCGGGCTGACCCGGCTGGAACTGCTGCACCAGGTCGACAATCCGGCGTCCTGCCGGGTGGCGGAGAAGGCGGGGTTCCCCTTCGTCGAGGTGCTGCCCGCCCGGCCACCGTTTCCCCGCGACGGGCACCGCCACGTCCGCCACCACGGCTGAGCCGGCCACCGGGCAGCCGGGAATGCCGGCCCCCGCGTCGGCGCTGCACCGGTGACGGCCAGGACGGTGGACGGGGGAGGTGCCCGCGATGGTGGACGCGTGGGAGGCGGCGGTCGAGGCGCAGATCCGCAGCGCCCAGGAGCGCGGCGAGTTCGACAACCTGCCCGGCATGGGCAAACCGATCCCCGGCCGGGACCTCCCCTACGACGAGTCCTGGTGGATCAGGAGTTTCCTGGAGCGGGAGGCGCTGCCCACCGACCTGCTGCTGCCCACCCCGTTGCAGTTGCGCCGCCGGGTCGAGCAGGTCCCCAACGAGGTCCGTGACCTGCCCACCGAGGAGTCGGTCCGGGAGTTCGTCGGGCTGCTCAACCAGGAGATCGTCGCCTGGCTGCGGTACCCCGAGGGCCCCCGGGTGGTGGTCCGCCCGGTCGACACCGAGGCGGTGCTGCGCCAGTGGCGGGCCCACCGCACCGCCCGGAACGCCGCCGCCGGGGCCGCGCCGGCACGGGCGCTCCCGCCGCGTCCCGGGCGACGGTGGCGCTGGCCGTGGCGGCGGGCCTGAACGACCGCCGTCGACCCGCCGGTGTCCGATCCGGCCCGGCTGCGGGTCAGCCGACGGCGGCCCGCCAGGTCCAGTCGGTGCGTCGCGGCCGGCCGGCCAGGGCGATCCGCCCGGTCATCCAGAGCAGCACGTCGGCCGGATCACCGGCGGGCGCGTCGGGAAACAGCCGTCCCAGCACCGCCGAGCTGGGCGCCGCCGGGGGCCGCCACGTCACCCCGAGCCCACCGGTGATGTCGTACGTGTGCAGCAGCGTCTCGGCGATGCCCATGGCGGCGAAGCCGGGCGGGTCGCAGGGCCCCCAGTGCCAGGCCCGGGTGTGCGCGGGCACGGTGTCGAGCGCGGCGGCGAGCAGCCCCCCGCAGGCGGCCACCACCACCAGCACCTGCGCCGGGGTGGCGTCGGGGCGTACCCGCAGGTCGAGCGGGAGGTAGGCGGTGTCGGGGCGGCCGGTGAGCTGGGTGGCGTAGCCGAGCAGGTCATGGGCGATGTGCGCGGCGGTCGCCCAGCACGACCAGTCCAGGCCACCGGCGGGCCCGGTCCAGTCCCGGTCGGTGTACGGGCCGAGCGTGCGGGTCAGTTCGTCGATGGCGTCCCGGATCCCGCGACCGGTCAGCCGTTCCTCGGTGGGCATGCGACCGATCCTCGCACCACCGTGTCCCGCGCGCCGGGCCGTGTGGCGTGGCTCAGGCTCGACGTGCGGGCTGAGGGCCGGTGGGAGACCCGGCGGCGACGAGGGTTTCGAGCACCGACCGGGCGGGCGTCGGACGCCGGCCGAGGAGTGCCGCCAGGGTCGGGTCGGTGACGGCGAACTCGCCCCGCCGGGCCGCCCGGTACATGCCGAGGGTGAAGTCGGCGGCGGCCTCGGGCATGCCCCGGGCGACGGCGGTGGCCCGCCACTCGTCGTCGTCGAGGACGACCCGGGTGACGGTACGTCCGGTGAGGTCGGTGAGGATGCCGGCGACGTCCGCCAGGTCGAGCACCTCCCCGGCGGTCAACGCGGGGGTGACGCCGTCGAGCACGCCCTGACCGGTCAGCGCGATGGCGGCGGCCTCGGCCAGGTCGTCGTGCGCGGTCCAGGACACCGGCCCGTCGGCCGGCGCCACCAGGCGGCCGGTGGTCAGGGCGTCGCCGATGACGAACCCGAGGGCGCTGGCGTAGAAGCCGTTGCGCAGGGCGGTGAAGGGCACCCCGGTCGCGGCGAGGTGCTCCTCGGTGGCGGCGTGGGTGACCTGGGCGGGGAAGAGGGAGTCGCGGGAGGCGGCCTGGTGGCTGGTGTAGAGGATGCGGGCGGCTCCCGCGGCGCGGGCGGCGTCGACGGCGGCCCGGTTCGCGGTGACCGCGTCGCCGCCCCGGATGGCGGCGGACACGATCAGCACCCGGTCGGCCCCGGCGAAGGCGTGCTCCAGCGTGGCGGGCTCGGTGAAGTCCCCCCGGCGGACCCGTACACCGCGTTCGGCCAGGTGGGCGGCCTTGTCGACGTCGCGCACGCTCACCCCCACGGTGGTGGCGGGCACCCGGGCCAGCAGTTGGTCGACGATCCGGGAGCCGAGCTGCCCGGTGGCACCGGTGATGACGAACACGAGAGCGACCCCTTCGACGAATCAACGTTACGCCGCAGACGTTAACATCGATATTCCGTCGCTAACAAGGGGCTGTTATCGTTGATTCGTGACCGTGACGCCCGACACCCCGCCCCGCGACGACGTACGATCCGACATCGTCGCGGCAGCCGCCCGCCTGCTTCGTGAACACGGGGCACACGCGGTGACCACCCGAGCCGTCGCCCAGGCCGCAGGCGTACAGGCACCCACCATCTACCGGCTGTTCGGTGACAAGAACGGCCTCGTCGACGCCGTCGCCGAACACGTGCTCGCCAGCTACGTCGCCACCAAGACGCACCGCACGGATGCCGCCCCGCCCGACCCGGTGGCCGAGCTGCGTGCCGGGTGGCGTACGCACCTGGAGTTCGGCCTGGCCAACCCCGAGTTGTTCCGGTTGCTCGGCACGCGCGGGCCCGGCGACCCGTCCCCGGCGTCGGTGGCGGGTCTCGCGGTGCTGCGCTCGCGGGTGCGCCGGCTCGCCACCGCCGGCCTGCTGCGGGTCGACGAGCAGCGGGCCACCATGATGATCCACGCCGCCGGTACCGGCGTCATCCTCACCCTGCTGGGGACCCCCACGCCGGAACGCGACCCCGGACTGGGCGACGCCGTGCTCGACGCCGTCCTCGGCGGCATCCTCACCGCCGCCCCGGTGACCCCCGACCCGACCCTGCGCACCGTCGCGGTGACCCTCGCGGCGCTGACGCCCGACCTGCCCGGCCTCACCGACGCCGAACGCACGCTGTTGACCGAGTGGCTCGACCGGTCGCTGGCCCGGCTGCGCCACCCGCAGCCGTAGCCGACCCGGACCCGCCGGCGTCCCGGTCCCGGGCGGCAGGGCCAGCGACGTCAACGTCCCCGCGCCAGTCGGCACCTCGCCACCGTGCCCGACGACGGCGCGATCCACGTCCGGCCGCAGGCGGCGAGAACGCTCCGCAGGCGCTCGCCGCCCTCACGCCAGTGGCGGAGCCGCGGCCGTGACGCTCAGCGGAACCGGTCGACGGTGACGGGGATCAGCCCCTGGAACCGCACCTGCGCCGTCAGGCCGTGCAGGAGCACGCCGACCGGATCGTCACGGTCGCCCGTCAGGTCGCACGTCACATCCAGTCCCCAGGCGGCGCCCGCGGCGATCCGGCGCAGCTCCCAGCGGAAGGCGTCGCGGCCCACCCGACGGCGCACCGGGCCCAGGACACGCACCCCGGGATCTGCGAGGTCGCCGGTGACCGGCATCTGCCACGCCTCGCCGAGCGCCGTGAGGCCACCCGGGGTCAGCGCGCCGGCGAACAGGATCCGGTAGAGGCGCGTCTCGCGGAACCCCGGGGTGGCCTCGCGCCCGTGCAGCAGCAGAGGCGGCGAGGGTGGTACGGCAGGTGCACCGAAGCACGTCCGCAGCACGGCCTCGTGCGGCAGGGCGGCCCCGCAGAGCTCCTGGTAGAGCGTCGCCGCGCCGGTCCGACTGACGGGTGTCACCCGGGCCCGTAGCGCGGGATCGACACGCAGGCGCCGGCTGGTGGCCGACGCGTCGCACCACCGGCCCTCCGAGCGGCTCCAGCCGCCACCCACCAGCCCGACGCAGGAGTGGTCCCCCGCGAGAAGGAACTCCTCGACCAGCAACCCCTCGGGCTCGCCGACGCCGTCGTGGACCACGTAGTAGTGCAGAGCCGTCGTCACCCGTCGATTGTCAGGCCGGCGGCGTACGACCACGATCCGGCTCACCGCAGCCGCTGCCCTACCCCGCTATTATCCCACGGGCGCATTCTTCCACTACAGCGGGTAGTGACTTACGTGCGATCCGGTGACCGCTACGGTGCCGGCATGCTTACTGGCGAGGAGAAGTTCGTTCGTCGCGGGCACGTCCGGCTGTGGACCGAGCGTTTCGGCCACCCGGACCACCCCACCGTCCTATTGATCATGGGCACGTCCACCCAGGGCATCGGCTGGCCCGACGACCTGGTGGAAGCCCTGGTCGACAGTGGCCGGCAGGTGATCCGCTTCGACCACCGTGACACCGGCCGTTCCGACTCCGTCGATTTCACGGCGCACCCCTACGCGCTCGCCGACCTGACAGCCGACGCGGCAGGTGTCCTGGACGGCCACGGCGTCACCGCCGCGCACGTCGTGGGGACGTCGTTGGGCGCGGCGATCGGGCAGTGGCTCGCCCTGCACCAGGCGTCACGGGTCCGCACGCTGACGGCGATGGCCTCTTCTCCGATGGGGAACAACCCCGGTCCGGCGTGGGCGCGGGCGATGGCGGGCCAACCGCCTGCGGCTGATGAACTCCCGCCGCCGACGGCGTGGTTCCTCGGCCATCTGATGGACGCGGCGAAGGCGCCCCGCGCGACGGCCCGTCAACGCGTGGACGCCGACGTGCGGACCTGGCGGGTGCTCAACGGTGGTGTCCTGCCCTTCGACGAGCCGGCTGCGCGGCGGTTCGTCGAGCACTGTCACCAGCGGGCCGACAACCTCGCTGCCGCCGCGAACCACGATCTGGCCGGCCGGCGCTGGGACGACGACCGGCGGGCGGCGCTGTCTGGCATCACGGCCGCGACGTTGGTCCTGCACGGCAGCGACGACCCGCTGTTCCCGCCGGCCCACGGTGAGGCCGTCGCGGCGCAGATCCCCACCGCGCGGCTGGAGATCGTGCCCGGGATGGGCCACCACCCGTTCTTCTCGCCCGGGCTCACCGAACGGATCGCCGGCTCGATCATTCGCCACACGAGCTGAGTCGGTCCACCCCGCACCCGGGCCACGGCCCGGCATGGATCCCTGCGTGGCCCGGGTGCGGTCGGTCCCGTCGGAGCCACCGTGGCGGCCATCCGGAGTAAGGACGTCCGGATGGCCGCCACCCACCCCTGCATCAATTAACGGATTACCAGTAATGACAAACCAGTAATTGGATCAGCCAAAACGGGCATAACGGTTTAGCACCATAATGACTGTTATGGTGCTACACCGCGATGTTGCTTCGGCGAGGGCAGGCGGCAGGGCAAGCTACGAGTGGGGTGCAGGGCGAACGCGTTGTCGACGATCTCGGCGTCATCGCCGTACTGCGCTGTCCTGCCTCGTGGGCCTGGCACAGTTGATGCCGCTCGGCGCTCCACTGCTCGGCGCTCGGCCGCTGTCGCGCCGTCCCGGTGAAGATCACCGATACTGGTGGGAGATCGCCTCGACACGATGGACGGTGTCAGGCACCGCCGTCGGTCGTACGCCTGGGGCAGCGTGCAGTGCTGTGCCGACGGCGAGCGGGTACCGCAGCACCGACGCTACGGCGATCCGGTCAGCGGCTGAACTTCTCGATCGCCTCGGGGGTCACCGGGGTGAAGAAGTTGACCAGATTGCCGTCGGGGTCGCGGAAGAGCAGGGCGCGGTTACCCCAGGGCATGGTCGTGGGTTCGGTCACGAAGTCCTCTACCGCGTTCTTCAGTTTCTCGTAGAGCGTGTCCACGTCGTCCACGAGGAACTCGATGATCACGGTGTGGTTGTCGGCCGGGCGGGCCGAGCCGGGTGCGAACAGCGGGACCGTGCGGGTGCTGCCGATCGCCAGCGTGCCGTGGGTGGTGCGCAACTCGGCGAAGTCCTCGTTGCCCCAGGCCGCCTGCACGCCCGTGATGTTCTCGTAGAAGTCGACCAGGCGGTTGACGTCGCCGGTGATGATGCGGATCGAGACGAAGTCCATGTCTTCTCCCTGCTCAGTACGGTCGTGTCAGAGACGAGACCCACGCTAGACCTGATACCGGACAGATCTGGTCCAGTATCAGGTCTAGAGTTCAGGCCGTGGCACGACCGACAGCTCAGGTACTCACGCTGCTGGAGCTCCTGCAGTCCGGCGGCGTCCGGACGATGGCCGAACTTGCCGAGCGCCTGGGTGTCGAACCGCGTACGGTGAGGCGCTACGTGGGTCATCTGGTCGACCTGGAGGTGCCGGTCGAGTCGGTGCGGGGTCGCCACGGTGGGTATCGGCTCACCGCCGGATATCGTCTGCCGCCGCTGATGCTCAGTGACGACGAAGCACTGGCCGTCCTGCTCGGCCTGGTCGCCGGCCGCCGCGCCGGGTTGGCGACGGCAACGGGTACGGCGGGCGAGACGGCCGCCGCGAAGATTCGTCGCGTCCTGCCGCCGAGGATCGCGGATCGGCTGGACGCCGTACTTGAATCCCTCGCTTTCACCGCCGAACCCGGCGAATTCCCAGCGCCGCCGACCGGTGTATTGCTCACCGTCGCCGACGCGGTCCGCCATCACCGGCCGGTCTCGCTCCGATACACCTCGCGTGACGGCCGGCAGAGCGCTCGCGTGCTGCATCCGTTCGGGCTGGTCAACCATGCCGGCCGGTGGTATGTCACCGGGGCCGATGCGGAGGTTGGCGAGGATCGGACCTTGCGGCTCGACCGCATCGTGGACGCGAGAGCACTTCCTGGCTCGTTCGAGCCGCCGCCCGCCGGAAACGATCCGGCAGGGCGCCTGCTCACCTCGATGGCACGAGCGCCGTACCGGCATGCGGTGACGCTGCGGATACAAGGAACACTTGAGCAGATCCGCACACGGTTAGCGGCCAGCATCGCCGAGGTGCGAGCGGACGAGGACGAAGGCTGGCAGTCCGTGGAGATCCGGGCCGAGAGTCTCGACTGGCTGCCCGCCGTGCTCGCCGCGCTCGACCTGCCGTTCGTCATCGAACGCCCGGATGAGCTCCGCGACCGTGTCATCGCGCTCGCCGACCGGCTGGCGAACTCGGGAAGGACGTTGCCGTGACGCATCCTCAGATACGGGGTCAGTCCTTCTACAGCGAGAGTGATGTCCCCAGCGCGGGCCGGCCATGGGTGCGCGGTGCGCTACGTCGGGCGAGTGTGCTGACTCGATGAGCGGGCTCGGGCGGCGGGCACCACTGGCTCCACCGCAGGTGGTGGACCGGTTTCTCCACAGCGACATCCAGAAGCCCTGGTGGATGGCCGGCGGCTACGCGATCGAGCTGTTCACCGACCGTGTCCTTCGGCCTCACGGCGACATCGACGTGGTGATTCTCAGACGTGACCAACAGGTGGTCCATCAGGTTCTGCGGGGCTGGGACGTCCAGGCCGCCGATCCGCCCGGACACCTGCGGCCCTGGCCGGCCGGCGAGACGCTTCCTGAGCATGTCCATGACATCTGGTGCCGGGAAGACCGCACCTCACCCTGGCGAATCCAGTTCATGATCGAGGACGCCGAGGGGCAGCGGTGGCGCTCGCGACGCCACCCGGCGGTGACACTTCCCGTCGCCCACCTCGGGCGTCGTACGAACCGGGGCTGGCCCTACCTGGCACCAGAGGTCCAACTCCACTACAAGGCGAAGCCGGTGAACCGGCCGGCCAAGGACGAGATCGACTTCGCCGCAGCACTGCCACTTCTCGGCGGACGGGCCAGCCGATGGCTCGACAACGCTCTGCGGACCACGATCCCCGACCACCACTGGCGTGCAGCGCTGAGGACCCACCGGCGTGGGTGGTGAACGCACGCCGGGCGGCAGTTCCTCGTCGCGGCCTGCCGCACCTTGAGTAGGCGTCGGGGACGACTCGTCGTCTCTGCGGTGGCGCACCGTGGGCCACCGGGGGCAGGGCTCCCCGGGTGGTCGTCCGGCAGCGGGTGTACGCGCGCCGGCGGGTACCGACGGGGTGCCCGGGCCGGCGGTGCCAGGATGGTGCGATGAGCGACGAGCCGATCGACCTGGTGTCCGCGCTGGCCTCCTTCGACCAGTTGTGGAGCCCCCGCATCGTCACCCGGGTCAATGACTACGACGTACGGGTGGCGAAGGTGGCCGGGGAGCACGTGTGGCACACCCACGACCACACCGACGAGTTCTTCCTGGTGCTCGACGGTGAGCTGCACATCGGGCTGCGGGAGGACACCGGCGAGCGGACGGTGGTGCTGCCGCGCGGTGCGGTGTACGTGGTGCCGTGCGGGGTGGAGCACCGGCCGTCCGCGCCCGACGGGGCGTCGATCCTGATGTTCGAGCCGTCGGGGACGTCCAGTGTGGGGGACCGGCACGAGGAGGTGCCCGCGCACGTGGACGCCACCACCGGGCACGCACTCTGAGCCGGACGGCTCCCACCCGCCAGCCACCCCGCCCGGTCCCGGTGGGCGTAAACGTATGGCGGGGCCCGGCGGGCGCTGGCAGGGTGACCGGCATGACGGCACAGGCGCTGGCGGGTGCGCTCGCCGACGAGACGCGACGGCGGGTCTTCGCGGCGATCGTGCTCGGCGGTGGTGATGTGGCGGCGGTGGCCGCACGGGCCGCGCTGCCGCTGCGCCAGGCGGTCACCGCGGTGCGTCGGTTGACCGACGCCGGGCTCGTCGTCGAGGCCGGCGGTGACCTGCGGGTGGACGCCGGGCGGCTGTGACTGCGCGCGTGTCGCCCGCACCGCGCAGGTCGCCGAGGAGCCGGCGCAGCGGGTGCTGCGGATCTTCGTACGGGACGGGGTGTTGTGGGGTCTGCCGGCGCAGCGGGGTCGGCGTCGGTTGCTGCTCGCCCACGTCGTCACCTCGTTCACCCCTGGCGTGCGGTATCCGGAGCGGGCGGTGGACGAGGTGTTGCGGCGGTGGTGCGACGGCGGCGGCACGGACCATGTGACCCTGCGCCGGTATCTGGTCGACGAGGCGCTGCTGAGCCGGGAGCAGGGGATCTACTGGCGTACGGGGCCCTGACGGGCGGCCGGGGAGTCGACCGTGGTGCAGCCGGTCGGGGGGTGGGTTGACGGGTGGCCCGCGACGGGGTAAATACTGAAGTACGAGTTGAGTCGACCTGACTCAACTCAAGGACCTTCGGCCCGAGGAAACCGAGGAGGCACGACCATGCTGATGCGTACCGACCCCTTCCGCGAGATCGACCGGCTCACCGAGCAGCTCTTCGGCACCACCAGCCGCCCCGCCGTGATGCACCTGGACGCCTGGCGCGACGGCGACCACTTCCACGCCGCGTTCGACCTGCCCGGGGTGGACCCGGACAGCATCGACTGCACCGTGGAGCGCAACGTGCTGACCGTCCGCGCGCAGCGCCGCCGGGGTACCACCGACACCGTCGAGCTGGTCGCCGCCGAACGCCCGATGGGCACCTTCTCCCGGCAGCTGTTCCTCGGCGACACCCTCGACACCGACCGGCTGGAAGCCACCTACGAGCACGGGGTGCTGACGCTGCGCATCCCGATCGCGGAACGGGCCAAGCCGCGCCGGGTGCCCGTCACCGCCAGTAACGGGCGCAAGCAGCTCACCGCCTGATCGCCACCGCTGCGGTGGGGCCCGGCCCGGCCCCACCGCAGCGGTGCACCGGCGACACCGGCGCGCCTCACGGTGAATCCCCACCGAGGCTGAGAGTCTTTTTCGCATGCTGCGTCCCGACGTCCCCGTCCTGCCCCGCGCCTCGGCCCGCCCGGCGCTCACCGGCACACCGGTCGACTTCACCGAGGCGTGGTTGCGTAACCGTCGGTTATCGGCGCACACCCGCGACGCGTACCGGCGCGACATCGCCGGCTGGCTCACCTGGTGCGCCGCCGGTGACCTGGACCCGCTGCGGGCCAACTTCCTCGACGTCAACGCCTACGCCCGGCAGTTGGAGGCGACCCCGTCGGCGCGCAGCGGCCGGCCGTTGACCCCGGCCACCGTCGCCCGGAAACTCTCCGCGCTGTCCAGCTGGTACGAATTCCTGGTCAAACTGCGGGCGGTGGACGCCAACCCGGTTGCCGGCGCCGACCGGCCACGCATCGACCGGGATCACTCGGTAACCGTGGGGCTCACCCCGCAGGAGGTCGACGCCCTGCTCGCCGCCGCCGACACCGACACCGGCCCGACCGCCGCCCGCAACCGGGCCGCCGTCGCCCTGCTGGCCGACCTCGGCCTACGCGTCGGTGAGCTGGTCTCGCTCGACCTGACCGATCTCGGGGCCGAGCGCGGCCACCGCAGCGTCCGGTTCGTCGGCAAGGGCGGCAAGGCCCGCCGTCGCGCGCTCACCCCCGGCACCGCCCACGCGGTCGACGCCTACCTCGCCGACCGGGCGGCGACCGCCGGGGTGAGCGTCGACGCGTTGACCGGCCCACTGCTGGCCACCGCCACCGGTGGCCGCCTCGACCGGCACTCGGTGTTCCGGCTGGTACGCCGGTTGGCCGAGACCGCCGGCATCGCGGCGGCGGCGAAGCTGTCCCCGCACTCGCTGCGGCACGCCTTCGCCACCACCGCCCGCGAGGAGGGGGTGCCGTTGGAGGACGTCCAGGACGCGATGGGACACGCCGACCCACGGACCACCCGCCGCTACGACCGGGACCGGCACAACCTCGACCGGGACCCGGCGTACGCCATCTGGGCGGCCCGGGCACGGCGGCGCAGCTGAGAAAACCGATTGACGGAGTAAGCGCTCACTCCCGAGCCTGGTGCCATGACGGCACCCGGGGGACGTCGGCGGCGCGCGCCGGCCATGAGCGCCGACCGACGTCGCGCCATGATCGTGCAGACCGCCCTGCCGCTGCTGACCCGCCGGGGCACCGCCCTGACCACCGCCGAGGTGGCCCGCGCCGCCGGGATCGGCGAGGCGACGGTGTTCCGTGCCTTCGCCGACAAGCAGGCCCTGCTCGACGCCTGCGTCGCCGAGGTCCTGCGCCCGGACCCGCTGCTCGACCAGTTGGCCCGGGTCGAGCGGACCCGACCCCTCACCGACCGGCTCACCGAGGCCGCCACGGTCATCCACACCCACCTGGCCCGGTTGGGTGCGGTGCTGGGCGCCCTGCACGCCGCCGGCCGCTCCCACCGGACCCCACCGCCCACCGGTGCGGCGGTCCGCGCGGCGGTGGCCGCGCTGTTCACCCCCGATGCCGACCGGCTGCGGTTGCCCGCCGACCAACTCGCCGACCTCTTCCTCGGTCTGCTGTCCCCACCCGGACCGTTGGCCACCGCAGCGCCGTCGACGACCGTCCTGGTCGACCTGTTCCTGCACGGCGCACTCACCACCCGCGACCACTGACCCCGCCCACCGGGTCGGGCCGGCGCGGCAGACCCGGCAGGTGGGCTCAGCCGAGCAGGTCGAGGTGGTGGTGGGCGTCGGCGGCGATGTCCTCGTGTCGCAGCCACCGCCGGGCCCACAACCGGGCGGCCACCTCGGCCTGCCCGTCACCCCAGGCGGCGTGTTCGACCAGCAACGCCGCCGCCAGCGCGTACGCCATCCGCAGGGCGAGACCACGCGCGCCGGCCAGCACCGCGACCGCACCCGGGTCGGCGGTGACCTCACCCAGGGTGTCCCGCAGTTCCCCGACGACCGTGGCGAGGGTGTCCGCCACCACCGGGGACAACGGCCGGGCCAGGTCCACCGCCCCGGCGAGCCGCCGCAGCAGCGGCGTACCGGCGTCCTCCCGGGTGACCGCGCGCAGCACGTCCAGGGCCAGCACGTTCGTGGTGCCCTCCCAGATCGGCAGCACCTGGGCGTCGCGCAGCAACCTCGGCACCCCGGTGTCCTCGACGTAACCGGCCCCGCCGAACGCCTCCCCGTACTCGGCGGCACTGGCCACCGCCAGCCGACCGGTGGCCAGCTTCGCCAACGGCGCGACCACCCGCAGCTCGGCGGCGGCCTGCGGATCACCACCGACCTCCACCCGGCCGAGCAACGCGAACGCATGCCCGGCCAGGGCGAACGCGCCCGCCGCGTCGACCGCCAACGTACCGAGGGTGGCCCGGTGCAGGGGGTTGTCCAGCAACGACCCACCCGCGACGTGCCGGCCGCGCGCGTACGCCAGCGCGTAGGCCAGACCCCGCCGCATCCCCGACGCGGCGGCCGAGGCGTTGTGCACCCGGGTCACCACCACCAGGGTCATCGCCCGCACCAGGCCCGGCACCACCGGGTCACCCAACGGCAACGCGTACGCGTCCCGCAACCCGATCTCGGCGGTCGGCAACGCCCGGGTGCCCAACTTGTCCTTGAGCCGGTGCACCACCACCCCCGGTGCGGGGTGGTGCGCGGCGGCGGTGCTCCCCGCCAGCGGCGAGTCGGCGGCGTACCGGGGCACCAGGAACGGGGCGAGGACCCGGCTGCCCCGCCCGGCGCCCTCCGGCCGGGCCAACGCCACCGCCATCGTCGCGTCGGCCGCCGAGCAGAACCACTTCTCCCCGGTCAGCCGCCACGACCCGTCGGCGGCCGGCCGCCCCAGCGTGCTGGTGCCGGACAGGTCGGAACCGCCCTGCGACTCGGTCATCCACTGCCCGCTGACGATCGCCGTGTCCGGGTCGGTGGCGATCAACCGGGGCAGCCAGGCGTCACGGACCTGCACGTCGACGTCGGGGCTGCTCAGCAGCGCCGCCGCCCCGTCGGCCATCGCCACCGGGCAGGAGAACGTGGCCGACTCCGGCCCGTACAGGTGCAGCAGGGCGTGCTGGACGACGCGGGCGGCGGCCCCCCACCTGCCGCGCGCCGACTCCAGGTAGGGCAACGCGACCACGGCGTGTCGGGCGGCGGCGGCCCGCTGCGCCTGCCAACCGGTGCTGGTGTCGATCCGGTCGACGCGGGCACCCCACGGGTCGTAACGCACCAGCGTCGGCGGGTGGGCCTCGGCGTCGGCGTGCGCGGCCCGCAACGGCCCGACCACGTCGGCGGCCAGCGCGGTCAGCTGGTCCTGCGCGGCGGCGTGCCCGGCCGGCCCGAGCTGCCGGGTCAACCACGACCGCAGCAACCCGTCCCCGGCGTACGGGTCGTCGATGTCCGTCACCGGCTGCACGTAACGGCTCATCCGTCGCTCCTTTACCAGGGGTGTGCGCCGACGGTAGACGATCGGCGCGGCGGCGCGACAGGGGCGAAGCGGCTGCGCGGCACCGCCCCACCCGCATACCGTCGCAGGTGATGGGTGTGGAACAGGCGTGGACCCGACCGGCGCGGCGGCACCGCCCGGTGCGCACCGGGCTGTTCCTGGGCGGCCTCGCCACCGGCCTGTGCCTGGTCGGGGTGGCCGGGCTGGGCGTGTGGAACGCGCAGGTCGTGGTGGGCGCGACCGGCCCGGTCCGGGAGACCGCCGACGGGTTCTTCCGGGAGTTGTCCGCGGGGCAGGTGGACCAGGCCTACCGGCGGTTGTGCGCGCAGACCCGGGGCCGGTGGAGCGAGGTCGGTTTCGCCGGGTGGGTCCGCACCCCGCCGGTGGTCACCGGCTACGAGATCCTCGACGTGTCGGTACGCACCAAGGGGGGTAGGCCCGCCGGTGAGGTGGCGGTGCGGGTCACCCGCGACGGTGGGGCCGCCGAGCAGCGTCGGTTGCCGGTGGTGAAGGAGGACGGCAGGTGGCGGGTCTGCGGGGACCCGTACTGAACCCGTCCCCGCTCAGGCCCGGGGGCCGAGGTCGCCGGAGCGGTAGTGCCGTCGGCACAGCACCTGGTAGCGCACGTCGGCGGTGTCGACGGTGTCCCCGATGACGACCTGCGCCCCCTCACGGACCACCCGCCCGGCGACGACCCGGGCGTTGAGCAGGCCCTCCCGGCCGCACCAGCACAGCACCTCCACCTGGATGCGGGCCACCTCGTCGGCGAGTTCGAACAACCGCCGGGCGGCCGGGAACAGGCAGGACCGGAAGTCGGTGGCCAGACCGAAGGCGTACACGTCGACGTCGTAGCCGTCGACCAGCTCGGCCATCTGCTCGACGTGCGCCACGTCGTAGAACGACGCCTCGTCGCAGATCAGGTAGTCGATGCGGACCCCCTCGGCCCAGGTGTCGCGGACCAGGGCCCGCAGGTCCAACTCGTCGGTCACCTCCACCGCCGTGTGGGCCAACCCGATGCGGGTGGTCACCTGCGGGCCCAACGACCTGTCGATGCGGGTGGTGACCAGCCCCCGCCGCCCCTGCCGGGCGTGGTTGTAGTTCATCTGCAACGCCATCGTCGACTTGCCGCAGTCCATCGGACCCCAGAAGAACTTCAACGCGGCGGCGTGCAACGGGCGGCCGTCGACGCCCCGCGCGGCGGCGCAGCCGGCCCCGCCGTCATCCGGGCCGGGAAGCGGGCGGGCCAGGCAGGTGGGGGTGGCAGCGGCGTCGTCGGTCACGTCGGGGCAGCCTAGCCCATCGGCACGGGTGGATCGGGCCGATGGTCACAGCACCCGGGGCGGGGTGTTGCCGGCGGCGATGATGGCCCGGCGCATCGGCACCGCCGCCAACAACGCGAACCCGACCACGAAGAAGATCAGCAACGACACCAGACCCACCCGGTAGGAGGAGGTGAGCTGGAAGACCAACCCGAACGCCAGCGGGCCGAGCCAACTGGTGCCCTTGTCGCTGATCTCGTAGAACCCGTAGTACTCGCCTTCCTTGCCAGCGGGGATGAGCTGGCTGAACAGCGACCGGCTCAACGCCTGGCTGCCGCCGAGGACCAGACCGATCGCCCCACCGAGGATCATGAACGGCAGCGGCGCCTCGGCGGGCAACCGGAACGCCCCGATGATCACCCCGGTCCACAGCACCAGCGACAGCAGCACCGTCTTCCACGCGCCGATGCGCCGGGCCAACGCCCCCAACGCCAACGCCCCACCGAAGGCGAGGAACTGCACCAGCAGGATCGTCACGATCAGGGTGCTCTGCCCCAGCCGCAGCTCCTCGGTGCCGTACTGGCTGGCCAGGGTGATCACCGTCTGGATGCCGTCGTTGTAGACCAGGAACGCCAGCAGGAAGAACAACGTCAACGGGTACGCCTTGACCTCCCGCAGGGTCCGCCCCAGCTGCCGGAACCCGTCGGTGACCACGTTGCGGCCCGCACCGCGTACCGCCTCGACGGTGGGATGGTCGCGCAGCCACCGCAACGGCACCAGGGTGAACACCGCCCACCACACCCCGGCCGACACGATCGACCAGCGCGCCAGGTCCAGGGTGCGCTGCGGGTTGTCGTCCTCGCTGAGCAGCGTGACCGCCACCAGGTTCAACGCCAGCAGCACACCACCACCGAGGTAACCGATCGCCCAGCCGCGACTGGACACGGCGTCACGTTCGTCGGGGCCGGCGAGCTGCGGCAGGAACGAGTTGTACACCACCACCGCCGCCCCGAAGGCGATGTTGGCGACCAGGAACAACACCCCACCGAGCAGGTACCGCTCGCCGGTGACCAACGCCATCGCGACGGTCGCCCCCGCCCCGGTGAACGCCGCCCCGGCCAGCAGCCGCTTCTTGTGCAGGGTCCGGTCGGCGATCGCCCCCACCACGGGCAGCACGAACACGGTCAGGAACACCGACAACGAGATCAGGTACGGGTAGTACGAGCCGGCGGCGATCCGGATGCCCAACGGGTACACGTACCCGTCGCAGCTGTCCGCACCGAGTTCACAGCCGGCCGCCAACTCGGTGACGGTGGTGAGGAACGGGCCGAGGAAGACCGTGATGACGGTCGTCTGGAAGGCCGAGTTGGCCCAGTCGTACAGGTACCAGCCACGCCGTTCCCGGCGCAGGCCCGCCGGGGCGTCGACGGCGGTGGGGGTGGTGACCGGGTCGGCCATCATGGTCCTCGGGGCTCAGGCGGCCCAGTGGCCGCGGCTGCGGTAGACGTCGCGCAGCACGCCGACGTGATCGGTCATGATGCCATCCACACCACGATCCAGTAAGTCGTGCATCTGGGCAGGTTCGTCGATCGTCCAGACGTGCACCTGCAACCCCGACCGGTGGCAGTAGGCCAGGAACCGGCGGTCGACCACCGGCACCCCGGCGTAGCGGGGCGGCACCTGCACCGCCACCACCGACTCCGGCAACCGCACCGGCCAGCCGTGCCGCGACGCCCACCACAGCCGGGCCACCCCCCGCATGCCCAGCCCGGTGGCGACCCGCCCGGCGGTGGCCGCCCGCAGCCGGGCCAGCCGGGCGTCACTGAACGACGCCAGCAGCACCCGGTCGGCCGCGCCGGCCCGGGTCACCGCCGCCACCGCCGGGGCGACCCCACCGTCGGCCTTGACGTCGATGTTGAACCGGACCTGCGGCCACCCGGCCAGCACCTCGTCGAGCCGGGGTACGACCGTCGCACCGCCGACCCGCACCGACGCCAGGTCGGCCCAGCGCAGGTCGGCGATGCGTCCCCGCTGCCCGGTGACCCGGTGCAGGGTGGCGTCGTGGAAGACCACGCACACCCCGTCGGCGGTGGCGTGCACGTCGGTCTCCACGTACCGGTAGCCCAGGTCGACGGCCCGGGTGAACGCGGCGACGGTGTTCTCGTCTCCGTCGGCGGCACCCCCACGGTGGGCGAAGGCCAGCGGGGCGGGGGCGTCCAGGAAACCGGGACGGATCAGCACGCAACGCAGTATGCCCGCCCGCGGTGACCGCCGGGTGGCCGACCGGCAACGTGCTTCGTGGGCGGCGGGTCAGGCCGAGGTGGGGCGGCGGTGGACCCGGCTGGTGTCGACGGGGCGGCCCGGGTCGACGTGCCGGGGCCGGTCGGGTTCGTCGGCGCGCAGCGGGGCCAGGGCGTCGGTGATGGCGTCGATGATCCGGTCGGTGCCCCGGCGGGCCGCACCGGGTGCGGTGGGGGAGAGGTCCCGCAGGTCAAGCGGCGCACCGAAGCGGACCCGGATGACCGGGCGGCGCACCAGCGCCCGGGCCAGCGCCCGCAGCATCCCCCGGGGCGCCCGGTAGGGCAGCACCTCGTGCGACCCCCACTGGGCGACGGGCACCACCGGGGCGACGCAGGCCATGGCGAGCCGGGCGGTGCCCGTCTTGCCGCGTTCGGGCCACATGCCGGGGTCCAGGCCGATGCGTCCCTCCGGGTACACCAGCACCACCGACCCGGCGGTGACCGCGGCGGCGGCGTCGTCGAGCGCCCGGCGTACGCCGGTGGTGCCCCGGTCGACGCGCAGGTGCCCGGCGTGGCGCATCAGCGCGCCGAGGCCCGGGGTGCGGAACAGCCCACCGGTGGCCATGAAGCGGGGTGCCATGCCCCGGGCCCGGCAGGCGGCGCCCAGCACGATGGGGTCGAAGGGGCTGATGTGGTTGGCGGCCAGGATCAGTGGTCCCCGGCGCAGGTGCGCGGGGACGTCCCCGCTGACCTCCAGCCGGGCGAACAGGGCGACGACCAGCCGGGCGAACAGTTGGGCGGCACGCCAGAACAGGGGTGGCTGCCAGCCGGGGGGCGGGGTGTCCATCAGTCGCCGATGGTCGCACGGGTGTGGGGGAGGGCCGGATCCGGGTCGTGCGGCCTGTGGTGATCAGGGTCATTGGTCCCGGCCCGGATCGGGACCCCCGGCCCTGCCACCCGAGCTACGACGCGCAGTAGTATTTACTACGTCTCGTAGTATTAACGGCAGGGGGATCTCGGTGGACGCGTTGGACGTCGCCCGCTGGCAGTTCGGTGTCACCACCGTCTACCACTTTCTCTTCGTACCACTGACCATCGGACTGTCCGTCCTGGTCGCCATCCTCCAGACCCGCTGGCACCGCACCGGCGACGAGAAATACCTCAAACTCACCAAGTTCTACGGCAAACTCTTCCTGATCAACTTCGCCATGGGCGTCGTCACCGGCATCGTGCAGGAATTCCAGTTCGGCATGAACTGGTCCGACTACTCCCGCTTCGTCGGCGACATCTTCGGCGCACCCCTGGCCATCGAAGCCCTCGTCGCCTTCTTCCTCGAATCCACCTTCATCGGCCTGTGGATCTTCGGCTGGGACCGGCTCCCCAAACGCCTGCACCTGGCCAGCATCTGGGCCGCCGCCATCGGCACCAACCTGTCCGCCTACTTCATCCTCGCCGCCAACTCGTTCATGCAGAACCCCGTCGGCTACCGCTTCAACCCCGACACCGGACGCGCCGAACTCACCGACTTCGTCGCCGTCCTCACCAACAAGGTCGCCCTGATCACCTTCCCGCACACCCTCGCCGGCGCCTTCCTCGTCGCCGGCTCCCTCGTCACCACCGTCGGCCTCTGGCACCTCATGCGCCACCGCACCAGCCCCGACACCGACGCCTACCGGTACGCCACCCGCTTCGGCGCCTGGGTCGTCCTGATCTCCTCCACCCTGGTCCTGCTCACCGGCGACATCCAAGGCAAGATCATGACCCAGGTGCAGCCGATGAAGATGGCCGCCGCCGAGGGCCTCTACACCACCGAGAGCCCCGCCTCGTTCTCCGTACTCACCATCGGCAGCCTCGACGGCAGCCGCGAGGTCTTCGCCCTCAAGATCCCCTACCTGCTGTCCTACCTCGGCACCGGCGACCCCAACGGCACCGTCCACGGCATCAACGACCTCCAGGCCCAGTACGCCAGCCAGTACGGCCCCGGCAGCTACACCCCGATCATCCCGGTCACCTACTGGAGCTTCCGCTTCATGATCGGCTTCGGACTCGCCGCCGCCGCCATCGCCCTGCTCATCCTCTGGACCCAACGCAAAGGCCGCACCCCCACCAACCGCTGGCTACTGCGCGCCGGCCTGATCATGCCCGCCCTACCGCTGCTCGCGAACTCCTTCGGCTGGATCTTCACCGAGATGGGCCGCCAACCCTGGATCGTCTTCGGCGAAATGCTCACCCGCGACGGCGTCTCCCGCAGCGTCTCCCTCACCGAAGTCCTCACCTCCTTCACGGCCTTCACCCTCATCTACGCCGTCCTCGCCGTCATCGAATTCAAACTCCTCATCCGCTACGCCCGCGCCGGCGTACCCGACGTCACCCCCACCCCAGACGACACCGACGACGCCGAGCGCCCGCTCGCCTTCGCCTACTGACCCGGAGCCCCACCGTGGAACTCACCACCATCTGGTTTCTCCTCGTCGCCGTGCTCTTCACCGGCTACTTCATCCTCGAAGGCTTCGACTTCGGCGTCGGCATGCTCCTGCCCGTCCTCGGCCGCGACGACCGGCAACGCCGCGTCCTCATCAACACCATCGGCCCCGTCTGGGACGGCAACGAGGTCTGGCTCATCACCGCCGGCGGCGCCATGTTCGCCGCCTTCCCCGAGTGGTACGCCACCCTCTTCTCCGGCTTCTACCTGCCCCTGCTACTCATCCTGCTCGCCCTCATCGCCCGCGGCGTCGCCTTCGAATACCGCCACAAACGCCCCGAAGCCTCCTGGAAACGCCGCTGGGACCACGCCATCTTCTGGGGCTCCGCCATCCCCGCCCTACTCTGGGGCGTCGCCTTCGCCAACATCTTCCGCGGCGTACCCCTCGACGCCGACCACGAATACGTCGGCGGCCTGATCGACCTGCTGCACCCCTACGCCCTGCTCGGCGGCCTCACCACCCTCGGCCTGTTCCTCACCCACGGCGCCGTCTTCCTCGCCCTCAAGACCACCGGCGACATCCGCCACCGCGCCGGCACCCTCGCCGTCCGACTCGGCCTCGGCACCGCCGTCGTCGCCGTCGCCTTCCTCACCTGGACCCTCACCATCCGCTCCAACCCGGCCGCCGTCGTCCTCGCCGCCGGCGCCGCCCTCGCCCTGATCGGCGCACTCGCCGCCGCCCGGGTACGCCGCGAAGGCTGGGCCTTCACCGGCACCGCCCTGGCCATCGCCCTCGCCGTGGCCACCCTCTTCACCGCCCTGTTCCCCAACGTCATGCCCTCGACCCTGGACCCCGCCGGCACCCTCACCGCCACCAACGCCGCCTCCACCCCCTACACCCTGAAAATCATGACCTGGGTGGCGGTGATCTTCACCCCGATCGTCCTCGCCTACCAAGGTTGGACCTACTGGGTGTTCCGCAAGCGAATCGGGGTACAGAACATCCCGCAACACTGAAAGACGCGCGAGGGGCGCGGGGACGCGGGGCCGGGGCGAGGGGGTCGCACCGGCCCCGCAACGCGCCCCGGCACAAACCGATCGCCACCCCACCCACCCACAGCTATCGTCGCCCGCATGCACCACACCCCCCACGTCCGGGAACTCACCGACGACGACGCCACCGCCGCCTGGCACCTCGGCCGCACCGCCTTCGGCTCCGACCCGCAACCCCCACCACCACCCACCACCACCCCCGGCACCACCCGCTACGGCGCGTTCGACCACACCGGCCGCCTCATCGGCAAAGCCGTCGACCTGCACCACGACCAGTGGTGGGACGGCCACACCGTCGCCGCCGCCGACATCGCCAGCGTCGCCGTCACCCCCGAAGCCCGCGGCCGGGGCGTCGCCCGCGCCCTACTCACCACCCTGCTGCGCGGCGCACACGACCGGGGCGCCGCCATCAGCGCACTCTTCCCCACCGTCGCCGCCCCCTACCGGGCCTGCGGCTGGGAAACCGCCGGCACCCTCCGCACCGTCGACCTACCCACCGCCCTACTCACCCGCCACCAGCCCAGCCCACACCTCACCGTCCGCCCCGGCACCCCCGCCGACCTCACCGCCGTCGACGAACTACACACCCACACCACCCGACACCGCCGCGGCCTACTCGCCCGCACCGGCCCCCTGCACGAACACCACCGCGCCCGCCACACCACCGGCAACACCCTGCCCTACGACGGCCTCACCCTCGTCGAACACCACGGCCACCTCATCGGCTACGCCGGCTGGAACCGCCGCGACGGCTACGGCGACCAGGGCACCCTCACCATCGAAGACCTCACCGCCACCACCGCCGACGCCGCCCGCGAACTCGTCGGCATCCTCGCCAGCTGGCACAGCGTCGCCCCCACCCTGCGTCTCACCCTGCTCCCCGGCGACCCCCTCACCCCCCACCTGCCCGTGGAGAAAGCCCGCGAACACGCCCAGGACACCTGGATGCACCGCCCCGTCGACGTCACCCGCGCCATCCGCGACCGGGGCTGGCCGGCACACCTGCACGGCACCACCACCTTCACCCTCGACGACCCCCTCGCCGACTGGAACACCGGCACCTGGCACCTGGAGATCACCAACGGCAACGCCGACCTACGCCGCACCACCGCACCCGCCGACCTGCACCTCACCGTGCGCGGCTTCGCCCTGCTCTACACCGGCACCGCCACCGCCCGCACCATCGCCCAGGCCGGCCTGCTGCACCACCCCGCCGGCACCGACCCCGCCCCCCTCGACCTGCTCGCCGCCGGCGGCCCCGCCCAACTCGGCGACTACTTCTGACCCCCACAGGTTCCGGCACCCACCACGCGACCGACCACAACGCCCCCACCGCACCACACCGGCCCCTACACCACCCCGGCACACGCACCCACCCGCGCCGCGGTGACGCCCCGACCGCCGCAACAGCCGCCGGGCCGCCCACCACGAACCAACCTCAACGGGCCTCGCGCAACTCCGCCAACCGCGCCTCGATCTCCGCCAACTCCGCCCGCAACTTCTCCGCCTGCTGCTCCGCCTCCGACCGCTCCGCCGACAGGATCTGCTCCACCGCCTCCTGCACCCCCGGCACATCCACCAGCGCCACCATCCGCAACGCCTCCGCAGGCTTGACCACGTACGGCTTCGCCAACGCCTTCGCCCCCTGCTGCGCCGCCACCGTCCACTCACCGTCGGCGTACGCCAACGTCACCGTCAACCCCGCCGGACCCTTCGGCTTCGCCACCTTCGCCGGCCGACGCGCCGCCGGCTTCTCCACCACCGGCTCCGGCTTCGACTCCACCCTCGACTCCTCCCGCCGCTGCACCGGCACCCGGGGGGTGTCCAGCACGAACTCCGGCTCCGCCTTCGCCGTCGACTCCACCTGCTCCACCACCGGCTCCGCCTTCGCCTCCACCACCCGACGACCCGCCCCCCGCGGCGCCACCGCCACATCGGCGGGGGAGAAGGGCAACTCGTCGCGCCCGAACCGCACCACCACGAACTCGTCGGACACCGCTGGATCGGTCAGCTCCACCACCTGACCCACCTGACCGGCGATCTGCCCCGCCGACGCGGTGAACACCACCTTCGGCTTGCGCCCCGCCGTCAACGCCTCCCGGATGCCGCGTACCTCGTCATCGGACAAACCCTGGCCCACCATCACAACCCTCTTTCGTACACGTGTGTCATTCCTGCCTTGATACCAGTCGACGGCGACATCCGGAAGATCAACCCCCCAGCACCCGCAACGCCTCGTCGGCGTGCTCGTCCATCCCCAACTCGCTGTGCACCACCGCCAGCACCCGCCGGTCCACCCCGATCACGAACGTCATCCTCCGGGTGCTCAACGGCCCCAACGGCAACCGCCGCCGCACCCCGAAGGCCTGCGCCACCACACCCTCGACATCCGACAACAACGGATAGTCGAACCCGTGCAACCGGGAGAACTCAGCCTGCTTCGCCACCGGATCCCGACTGATCCCCACCCGCTGCGCACCCACCGCCGCGAACTCCGCCGCCAGATCCCGGAAATGGCAACTCTCCGCCGTGCACCCCCGGGTCATCGCCGCCGGATAGAAGAACAACACCACCGGCCCCGACGCCAACAACTCCGACAACCGCCGCGGCGTACCCGTCTGATCCGGCAGCTCGAAATCCTCCACCAGATCGCCGACACTCACACCCACCACACACCTCCACCGGTCCGTCCGAAACGCGGTGAGCGTAAGCGATCGACCCACCAACCCACCCACCACCGCACCGCAACCCGTGCACCCCGCCCACCCGCGGTACCGTCGGCCCACCGCACGCCAGGCCCACAAGGGGGAGTACCGCATTGACTCCGGTCACCATCATCACCGGCGGCAGCCGCGGCATCGGCGCCGCCACCGCCCGCCGACTCGCCACCGAAGGCCACCACCTCGTCATCGGCTACCGCCGCGACCACGCCGCCGCGGCCACCGTCACCGCCGACATCCACCGCCTCGGCCGCCGCGCCGTCGCCGTCCCCGCCGACACCACCGACCCGACCCACATCGACCGCCTCTTCACCGCCGCCGCCGACCTCGGCACCCTCACCGCCCTGGTCAACAACGCCGGCGTCACCAGCCCCATCGGCCCCTTCACCGACCTGCGCCCCGACGACCTGCGCCGGGTCGTCGACGTCAACCTCATCGGCTACGTCCTCTGCGCCCAACAGGCCGCCCGCCGACTCACCTCCGGCGGAGCCATCGTCAACATCTCCTCCGCCGCCGCCACCCTCGGCAGCCCGGGGGAGTACGTCCACTACGCCGCCGTCAAAGCCGCCACCGACACCCTCACCATCGGCCTGGCCAAGGAACTCGCCCCCCGCGGCATCCGGGTCAACGCCGTCGCCCCCGGCATCATCCGCACCGACATCCACGCCGACTCCGGCGTACCCGACCGACCCGACACCGCCGCCGGGCGCATCCCACTGGGCCGCGCCGGCGAGCCCGACGAGGTCGCCGGCGCCGTCTCCTGGCTGCTCGGCCCCGACGCCACCTACACCACGGGCACCGTGCTGCGCGTCGCCGGCGGCCTGTAGCCGGCCCGGGGGCACGGAAAGGGACTTGCGCATCCGACACAGGCACCTAATGCTACATCCGTAGCATTTAAGGAGAGCTGATGTCACCACGTGAGACAGCGCCGCACCGCGAGGTGGTCCTGCCACCGGGCTGGGCCCCGTACGCCGTGACCGGGGACACCACCGGGAACCTGTGGATGACACTGGTGACCCCGCCGGGACTCGCACGATTCGATCCCGCGGACACCGCCACCGGCGGTGGGACCACCTCCGCAGTGCGCCACGAACGCCTCCCACACAGCCACGGCCATCCGATGCAGCTGACCGTCACCCCCGACGGCGCGCTCTGGTGCACCAGCACCGACGACCGGCTCACCCGCCGAGACCTCCACGGCGACCACACGGTGATCGACCTGGCACCCGGCTCAGCGCCCTACGGCATCGCCGCCGCACCTGACGGGGAGGTCTGGTTCACCGCACCCGGGCTCAACCAGATCGGCAGGATCGTCACCGCATCGGGGGACATCACCATGCTCGACCTGCCGATTCCCGACGCGCGGGCGGCGATGCTCACCGTCGACGACGCAGGACGACCGTGGGTCGCGCTCAACGCTGCCGGCGCCCTCGCCTACGTGCACGACGGCGCGGTACGGACCGTCGAACTACCCGGTGGCCGGGCACCGGCCGCACCGGTCGGCATCGCCGCCTGCGCCACGGGGATCTGGTACGCGGACATCGCCGGCGGCTGCGTCGGTCGGGTCGACCTGTCCGGCTCGACAGAGAAGATCAGCTTCGCCGACCCCGCCTGTCGGCCCCACGCCGTCGCGGCCGACACCGACGGCGGATGCTGGGTCACCCTCTGGGGCACCGCCCAGCTGGCCCGGATCACCGCGGACGGAGACGTGACCCTCCACCAGTTACCCGGGCGGGAACCGCATGGCCTGTGGGTCGAGGACCGCCTGGTGTGGGTGGCGATGGAGAGCGGATCCCTGGTCGCGGTCGAGAAGGGAGCCAGCGCGACCCGGTGACCCGACGTCGCGCCCGGCCTATCGATCTCCGTTCCTCTCCGGAACCGCGCACCCGTCGCACATTGTCGGGCCGACCGACGCCGCGCTGCGGGGCCATCGGGCTGAACGCCGAACGGTCGTCGACCTGCCTGGTCGGCCCCTCGTCAAGGATTCGATAATGCACATTATGTAAAGTTGACCGGATCGGGGCACTCCTCCGGTGGTCCGCGCCTGCGGCGGGACCGTGGGTGGCGACGTGGCTGCCGGTGCGGTCGCCGTCATGGGTCGACCACCGTCCGGCCTGGCGGGCCCGAAACCCGGACCCCGGCTGCCGAGCCGCTCCTGGCCGCCGTCTGAGTAGCGGCATCACGAACCCGGTGAGCAGCCTGTGGCCGCATCATGCGGCGCACGGACCGTCGTCGGCGGAGCCTCGCACGGACCGGCGCGGAGAGCCCGGACCAATGCTCCGGCAGCGTGTGGCCGGGATCCGCCCGACGGCATGCATCCCGCGCGCCACTCCCCTTCCCGGTGGCCACGAACCCGAGAAAGCTGCATAATATCCCTTATGCATGACATTCGGGACGAATCGGTTGAACGACTCATCGAGGAGTTCCTGACCGCGCGGGCCACCCGTAAGCCCTCCCCGCACACCCAGGATGCCTACCGGCGGGACCTGCGCAGCGTCGCGGCGTTGGCCGGCGCGGAGCACTCCCCTGCCCTGCCCCTGGACGCCCTGATGATCTCCGCCCTCTCCCCCCGGGTGATGCGGGCGGCGTTCGCCCGGTTCGCCGCGCCCCGGGCGGCGGCGTCGGTGCACCGGGCCTGGTCGAGCTGGAACGGGTTCTTCTCGTTCCTGGTGGCCGAGCAGGTGGTGGCGGGCAACCCGATGCCGGCGGTGGGGCGTCCCCGTACCCCGCTCCCCCAGCCCAAGCCGTTGCGCGGTGAGGACACCCCGGAGTTGCTGCTGGCGTCGGTGTCGCGGGAGGACGGGCGGCAGCGTGATCCGTGGCCGGAGCGGGACGTCGCGGTGCTGGCGTTGGCGTTGTGCGCGGGGCTGCGCCTGGCGGAGCTGCTGGCGTTGCGGGTGTCGTCGGTGTCGGGGCGGGCCGGTGAGCGGCGGGTGGCGGTGGCCGGTAAGGGTGGCCGGCCGAGGGTGGTGCCGGTGGAGCCGGAGTTGGACGAGGTGGTGTCGGCCTACCTGGACAGTCGGCGTCGGCGGTTCGGGGCGCGCAGCGTACGCCCGGACGGGGTGTTGTTGGTGGACCGGCGGGGTGATCCGCTGCGTCGGGGCGGGTTGCAGTACCTGGTGGATTCCTGTTACCGGCGGGCGGGGATCACCGACCGGGTGCCGGCGGGGGCCCGGTTGCACGCGTTGCGGCACACGTTCGCCACCCGGTTGGCCGAGGACGGGGCGGGGGCGGCGGAGATCATGCGGTTGTTGGGGCACGCGTCGTTGGCGTCGTCGCAGACGTACATCGAGGTGACGGCGGGTCAGCAACGGGCGGCGGTGCGGTCGAACCGGACGAACCGGGTGTTGGTGGGGTTGGTGTCGGGTCAGCTCGGGCGGTAGGAGCAGCGGGTGCCGGTGCTGATCGTGGTGCGTAGGTGGTCGCCGAGTACGGGGTCGCTGGTGGTGATGCGGTCCAGGGCGCGGCGGATGGCCTTGCCGACGGCGATGCGGGCCCGTTCGGTGTTGCCGGTGAAGGTGCGGTCGCGACCGTGGAGTCCGGTGCGGGCGGCGAGTTCGTCGATGAGCCACTGGCGTTCGGTGCGGGCCTGTTCGGCGCGGTGCGGGTCGTGGTCGTTGTCGGCTTCGTCGACGGCGGTGTCGAGGTCGCGTAGTCGTCGCCGGTAGGCCCGTTTGGCGGTGTCGTCGAGGACGGGTTGGCGGTCGGTGGTGGGTGTTGCGTCGCCGGCGAGTTGGATGGCGGGGATGTCGTGTCCGGGGTTGGCGATGAGGGTGGCGAGGTATCGGGCGCCGACGCAGTCGTCGATGGTGGCGGTGCGGTGGCCAAGGGTGAGTTGCCAGTGTCGGCCGTGGCGGTGGCATCGGATGTGGGGGCGGTGGGGGGTGCGTGGGCGTGGTGGTGGGGTGGGGAGGGTCATGCCGAGTTCGGTGGCGTCGGTGTGGGCGAGTTGGCGTTGTCGTTCGGCTTCTCGGCGGTCGTGTTGGCCGGAGCGTTGGTCGAGGGCCTGGGCCAGTCGGGCGCGGGAGAGGGTGGCGGCGGGAAGGTGGCCGAGTCTGAGGTTGTCGTGTACTGCGGCGTGGAGGTGGGTGATGGCGCGGTCGGTTTCCCCGGCGGTGAGGGCGGCGGTGCCGAGGGTGTGTTGGGTGCTGCCGAAGCAGGTGATGGCGAGGCTGGCGAGCATGGGTCGGTCGGCGTAGGGGGTGAGGAGGTCGTATGCCTCGGTAGCGAGGTGACCGTCGTCGAGGAGGTGGGCTGCTTCGACGATGCCGTGGAGGGTGACGAGCCAGCTGCTGGAGCGGGGCAGGGTGGTGAGGTCGTTGCCGTGGAGGCGGGCGAGGGCGGCGGTGGCTTCGCGGCGGTGTCCGGCGAGGGCGGAGGCGACGGCGAGTGCTGCCTGGTAGGAGTGGTCGACGGTGCTGAGGGTGGGTGAGACGGCCAGTGTGCGCAGCATCGGGAGGTGGTCGGCGAGGTGGCCTCGGTACCAGGCGATGGTGGTGAGGTGGGCGCCGTGCCAGCCGGTGGTGTCGGCGTCGCCGGCGGTGGTGCCGCGTTGGGCGCAGGTGGCGGCGCGGGTGCGGGCTTCGGTGAGTTTGCCGGCGCGGATGGTGAGCATGACGTCGATGGCGTGGGCGACGTAGGACACGGCGAGGTGGTTGTGGTGGGTGAGGTGGGTGAGGAGTTCGGCGAGGCTGCGTTCGGCTTGGGGGTCGGTGTCGAGGAACTGGTCGACGGTGCGCCAGAGGAGGGCGACCGTGAGGTCGCTAGGGCGGCCGGTGGCGAGGGCGGCGGTGAGGGCGTCCTGGCTGAGTTCGTGGCGTAGTCGGGTGTGGTCGGGGCCGAGGAGGCAGTGGTGGGCGAGGCTTGCGGTTTCGGTGAGGGCGACGGGGTCGCCGGTGGCGCGGGCCTGGGCGACGAGGGTGAGGGTGTCGTTGTGGGTGGCGGTGCGGTAGTCCTGTTCGGCGGCGAGTCGGGCGCGTAGTCGGATGCCGAGGGGGGTGTGGGGGTCAGTGGTGGCGATGGCGTGGTGGAGGCGGTGGAGCAGGAGGGTGGCCTCGCTGGTGGTGCGGTGTTCGTGGACCCAGAGGCCGCCCATGCCGGTGACGGCGAGGGTGCGGGTGTGGTGGTCGCCGGTGGCTTCTGCGGCGCGGTAGGCGGCGTCGAAGTGGATGCGGCTGGTGGTGAGGTCGCCGTCGGTCCACAGGGCGTCGGTGGCGCGGCGTAGCAGTTCGGTGGGGTGGGTGGATGTGGTGGGTGTCCGCACGGGTCACACCTCTCAATGAACCGAGTCAATGGGGTGATTGAGGTGAGTCTCGCATCGGTTTGGTTGGTGGCGTCAACTGTGTTCGCGGCCGGGAATCCGACATTGGGGGGTTTTGCGTGGCTGGGTGTCTGTTGATTGCACCGAGGTTGTGGTCGGATTGCTCGGAGGCGTTGCGGGGGTGCGGTGCGGGCAGGGTTCGGTGGAGGTGAGGGGTGACGGTGCGGGACGATTTCCGGCTGGTGGCCGATGCGGTGGCGGCTGATATCCGGTCCGGGCGGATGCGGCCGGGGCAGCGGCTGCTGCCCCAGCGGGAGTTCGCCCGGCGTCACGGGATGGCGGTGTCGACGGCGGCCCGGGTCTATCAGGAGCTCGCGCGGCGGGGTCTGGTGGCCGGGGCGGTGGGTCGGGGCACGTTCGTGGTGGATTTCTCGGTGCGGTCGGGGGACGCGGACCTGGTCGATCTGGAGGCCAACTTTCCGGTGTTGCCGGGGCAGTCGTCGATGGTGGCGCGGGCGTTGGGGCGGGTGTTGGCACCGGCGGGCCTGGAGGCGGCGATGCATCCGGTGCCGGTGACCGGGTCGCGGGAGGCGCGGCGGGTCGGTGCGTCCTTCCTGTCCCGGCCGGGGTGGGTGGTGGACCCTGAGCGGTTGTTGTTCACCGGTAGTGGGCGGCAGGCGATCGCGGCGGCCATGGTGGCGTTGGTGGCGCCGGGGCAGCGGCTCGGGGTGGAGGAGTTGACGTATCCGGTGGTGAAGACGATCGCGGCGCGGCACGGTGTGACGTTGGTGTCGATCGGTATGGATGGGGAGGGGTTGAGTGCGTCGGCGTTGGAGCAGGCGCACCGTCGGGCGCCGCTCGCGGCGGTCTACCTTCAGCCCACGTTGCACAACCCGTTGGGGGTGACGATGTCGGCGGCGCGGCGGGTCGAGTTGGGTGGGCGGCTCGCGCGGTTGGGTCTGGTCGCGATCGAGGATCGGATCAATTCGTTTCTGTACGACGAGGAGTTGCCGTTGGCCGCGCATGCTCCGGAGCAGACGATCCTGGTGGACAGTTTGTCCAAGCGGGTGGGTGCGGGGCTCAATCTGGGGTTGCTGGTGTGTCCGGCGGGGTTGGCCGGGCGGGTCGCGGCGGCGGTGCGTTCCGGTACGTGGGGGGTGCCGGGTGTGGCGTTGGCGTGTGCGACGGCGGTGTTGGCCGATGGTACGGCGCAGCGGATCGTGCGGCTCAAGCAGCAGGACGCGCGGTTGCGGCAGGCGGTGGTGGCGGAGGTGCTGGCCGGGTTCGACGTGCGTGCTGATCCTCGGTCGTACCACGTGTGGTGGCGGTTGCCGGGTGGGTGGTCGACGGGGGCGTTCGTGTCGGCTGCGGCCCGGCAGCGGGTGGTGATCAGTCCGGCGGCCGACTATGCGGTGGTGGGGGTGCCGGTGCCGGATGCGGTGCGGTTGTCGACGTCGTCGCCGGATGTGGAGACGTTGCGGGGCAGTGTGGCGTTGTTGGCGGCGATTGCGCGGGGGGCGCCGGAGGAGGTGGGTGCGGGGTATTGAGGGGGCCGGAACGGGGTGGCACGGGGTGGAACGCCGTTAGGGGTGTCCGTGCTGGTGTCCTGATTCGGAGGAGACATGTCCCGTGTTCACAGAGTGCTCTGCCTGCTGGTGGCGGTGGTCGTCGCCGGGTTGACCGGTGCGGTGCCGGCGTCGGCCGGGTCGGGTGTGTCAGCGGTCCCGGTGTCGGCGGGGTCGGGTGTGTTGGCGACGCCGCCGAGTGCGGTCGTCGACTGGGAGGGCCTGCCGACGTGGAGTGGTGGGTACGGCCCGATGCGTAACCAGAGCAATGGTCTCAAGGCGCTGCGGTACGCGGAGCGCGACTACGGCATCAATCTGAACTGGACCGACTGGCCGAATTCGCGGTGGGAGGTGTACGGGGAGGGTCTGCCGACGAACGCGCCGATCACGAACACCACGAAGGTGGCGTTGCGGGTTCCGGGCGGGGGTTACCTGCGGTGGGGTGCGCAGAGTTGGGGCATCGACCTGGTCTGGTCGGCCACTGCGGTCTACGAGTGGAACGTGATCACCACGGCGGGTGGTCAGGCGTTGTTCAATCGCAGCCGTAACGACTATGTGGTGTATGGCAGCCGGCCGTGGGGGGTCAACCTGATCTGGTCGGGTGATGCGATGGTCACGCCGCCGGATTCGGGGGCGACGGGGGTGCGGACGTTGTTGACGTACAACTGTCACAACGACCGGCGGCCGTTGCGGATCTGGATCAACGACATGGACGCCGGGGGTGTCTGGACGGATCTGGGTCTGCTGGGTTCGCAGTGGAGTGGCAGCAGTTGTCCGGTGGGTTCGCCGTTCAACTACTCGCCGACGGTGGCCAATCACCGGATCCAGGTGGTGGCGGTGGACTACAGCGCCCCGGGGTGTGCGAACGATCCGGTCATCGGGTCGTGTCGCCGGTCGATGGTCGGCATCATCAGCAATCCGGCTGGTGGGGTCGCGCAGATCACGGTCTCGTAGCAGGTCGGTCAGTCGGGCCCGGTCGTCGTGTGGCGGCCGGGCCCGGCGTGTGTGGGGTGGCGGGGCCCGGTGGGCGGTGGGGTGTGGCATGGTGGGGGTGGATGCGACTGGCGGCACGGGGATGGGTCAACCATCGGGGAGCTCGTCGCGGAGGTCGACCGCCTGGGCCTTCGTGGTCGAGGTGCGTCATGTCTGTTTCCTCTTGCCCCTCCCCCACGTCTGGTACGGCCCGGTTGTTGCCGGGTGGGCCGGTGGCGGAGCGGATTCTCGCCGAGGTCGCCGAGGGGGTGGCGGCGTTGCGGGCGGTCGGGGTGGTGCCGTCGTTGGCGACGGTGCTGGTCGGTGACGACGACGCGAGTGTCGGGTACATCCGGATCAAGTCCCGGCAGGCGGCGGAGTTGGGTTTCGCGTCGCCGCATGTGCGGTTGCCGGGGTCGGCGACGCAGGCGGATCTGCATCGGGTGTTGCGGGATCTCAACGACGATGCCGGGGTGCATGCGGTGTTGGTGCAGCATCCGGTTCCGGGGCAGCTGGATTATGACCGGGCGTTGGAGGTGTTGGATCCGGATTCCGACGTGGACGGGATGCATCCGGTGAACATGGGCCGGTTGGCGTTGGGGTTGCCGGGGCCGTTGCCGTGTACGCCGGCGGGGATCGAGGCGTTGTTGGCGTTCCACGGGGTGCCGGTGGCGGGGCGGGAGGTGGTGGTGCTGGGTCGGGGTGCGACGTTGGGTCGTCCGTTGGCGATGTTGTTGGCGCAGAAGCGGCCGACGGCGAATGCGGCGGTGACGGTGGTGCACACGGGGGTGGCGGACTGGCCGCGGTACACGCGGCGGGCGGAGATCCTGGTGGCGGCGGTGGGGGTGCCGGGGATCGTGCGGCCGGAGCATGTGCGTCCGGGTGCGGTGGTGGTGGGTGGTGGGGTGCGGTATGCGGGTCGCCGGTTGTTGCCGGATGTGGACGAGGCGTGTGCGCGGGTGGCGGGGGCGATCACGCCTCGGGTGGGTGGGGTGGGTCCGACGACGGTGGCGATGCTGTTCCGTAACGCGTTGCGGGCGGCGCAGCGGGCTGCGGGTCGGGGGTGACCGGTGGTGGGTCAGCCGAGGTCGACGACGAGGGGGCGGTGGTCGGAGATGGTGGAGCGTGGGTTGTCGGTGGCGGTGACGGGGGGTAGGAGGTGCCGGTCGTGGGGGTCGGCGAGGATGTGGTCGAGTTGCACGCGGGGTGCGGTGGCGGGGTAGGTGGGGCGGCGGGCCAGGGGTTGCCAGCCGGTGAGGAGGCGGGCGGGGCCGGCGGGGAGGTTGAGGTCGCCGAGGAGGATGCGGGGGGCGGGTAGTGCGCGTAGGGCGCGGACGGCGCGGCGGAGTTGGTGGGCGTTCCAGCCGGGGACGAAGGACAGGTGGGTGGCGGCGACGGTGAGGGGGCCGTGGGGGGTGTCGAGGACGGCGGCGAGGACGACGCGGGGTTCGTCGCGCAGGAGGATGAGGCCGCCGCCGGGGCCGGGGACGTAGATGGGTGAGCGGACGGGTGCGGGGTTGAGGCGGGTGACGTGCCAGTTGCGGACCGGGTGGCGGCTGATCAGGCCGATGCCGTAGCAGGGTTCGCCGTGGCCGTCGTCGTCGTGGCGTAGGGGGCGGAAGTGTTCGCCGGGGGTGCCGACGACGGCGGCGGCGAAGCGGTGTTCGGGGGCGTCGAGGGCCTGGGCGGCGAGGGTGGTGAGGTCGTGGTGGCCGCTGCGGGACTGGTCGCGGTCGACTTCCTGGAGGGCGAGGATGTCGGCGTCGAGGGCGTGGACGGCGGCGGTGAGCCGGGCGGGGTCGACGAGCCCGTCGGTCAGGGAGCGGCCGTGTAGCAGGTTGAAGGTCGCCAGGCGCACCTGTGCACCCTACGTCCGTGGCACAGTTACCGAATGATCAAGTTGTTGTGTTGTTCGATGTTGGTGTTCGTGGTGTTGGGTGTGGTGGGGGTGTGGCTGCGGCGGCGACGTGGGCGGTGAGGTGGGCCACTTGAGCGGGCGGGTGGCCGGGTGGGGTGGGGAGAATGGCCGGCCGTGGATCCTGTGTCGTTGACGACTCTGCTGGCTGCGGCTGCCCTGGCGGGGTGGGTGGATGCGGTGGTCGGTGGGGGTGGGTTGTTGTTGTTGCCGGCGTTGTTGGTGGCGGCGCCGGGGGTGCCGGTGGCGACGGCGTTGGGGACGAACAAGTTGGCGGCGATCGCGGGTACGTCGACGGCGGCGGTGACGTTCGCGCGGCGTACGCGGGTCGATTGGGCGGTGGCGGGTCCGGCGGCGGTGTTGGCGGTGGGGTGTGCGGGGGTGGGGGCGGCGTTGGCGGGGGTGGTGCCGGCGGGGGCGTACCGGCCGGTGGTGTTGGTGGTGTTGGTGGGGGTGGCGTTGTTCGTGGTGTTGCGGCCGCGGTTGGGGACGGTGGCGGTGCCGGCGCGGCGGACCCGGGTGCGGGTGGTGGCGGCGGTGGGGGTGGCGGGGGTGGGTATCGCGTTGTACGACGGGTTGATCGGGCCGGGGACGGGGACGTTCCTGGTGGTGGCGTTCACGGTGTTGGTGGGGGCGGATTTTCTGGGTGGTTCGGCGATGGCGAAGGTGGTCAACGCGGGGACGAATCTGGGGGCGTTGGTGGTGTTCGCGGTGACGGGGCACGTGTGGTGGTGGTTGGGGTTGGCGATGGCGGTGTGCAACGTGGCGGGGGCGGCGGTGGGGGCGCGGATGGCGTTGCGGCGGGGTGCGGGGTTCGTGCGGGTGGTGTTGCTGGTGGTGGTGGTGGCGTTGGTGGCGCGGTTGGGTTACGACCAGTGGCTGGCCGGCTGAGCGGGTGGGTGCTCGGCGGGCCAGCCACTGGTGGGTCTGGGGTGGTTCAGGCGTGTCGGACGACGGTGTCGTAGTCGAGGCGGGGCAGGCGGGGGTGCCAGGCGTCGGGGCCGGGGTGTCCGATGTTGACCAGGAGCAGGGACTTCCAGCCGGTGTCGGTGAAGAATTCGTTGTCGACGCCGGTGGCGTCGAATCCGCCCATGGGTCCGGCGGCGAGGCCGGCGGCGCGGATGGCGAGCAGGAAGTAGCCGACCTGGAGTCCGGCGTTGAAGCGGGCCATGCCGTCGCGGACGGTGGGGTCGGCGGCGAAGTGTTCGCGCATGCCGGGGCGGATGGGGAAGACGGTGTCGAGGTGTTCGTGGAAGTTGGTGTCGGCGGCGAGGACGGCGACGACGGGGGCGGTGGCGGTTTTGGTGCGGTTGCCTTCGGCGACGTGGGTGAGGAGGCGGTCGCGGCCTTCGCCGGGGCGGACGAACAGCACCCGCAGGGGTTGGACGTTCATGGCGGTGGGTGGGTACTTGGCGAGGTCGAAGATCGCGTGGAGTTGTTCGTCGCTGACGGGGGTGTCGGTGAAGGTGTTGGCGGTGCGGGCTTCGGTGAACAGTTGGGCCTGGGCCTGCGGGTCGAGGGTGATCAGGTGGTTGGGCAGTACGTCGGTCATGGTGTCCTCCGGTCGGATCGGCGTTTGCTGCGACCACAGTAGCAGCTAGTTTTTTCGAAGTGGCTAGGGTGAGTTACGGACCACGTATGCTGGGCTTATGACGACGTGCTCCCCGATCGACGACGGGCCCCGCGCCTGTCCCGGGGGGCTGTCCCGGGCGTTCGCGTTCCTGGGCAAACGGTGGAACGGCATGATCCTGGGCACCCTCGCCCAGGGGCCGGCGGGCTTCGCCGAGCTGGCCCGGGCACTGCCGGGGATCAGCGAGTCGGTGCTGTCGGACCGCCTCGGTGAGCTGGCCCGGGTCGACCTGGTCAGCCGCACCGTGCGGGAGGGCCCCCCGCTGGGGGTCAGCTACCAGCTGACCGGTCGGGGCGCGGCCCTGCTGCCGGCGCTGGACGAGCTGGCCCGCTGGGCCGACGAGAACCTTCCCGCAGGTCGTTGCTGAGCGGTGCCGGTCCGCGCCGAACACGACCGTGCCGTGCTGGCCGGGCTGCTGCGGCACGATCCGGTGCTGCACGCCTACCAGCTGGGTGACCTGGACGACTTCTTCTGGCCCTACACGTCGTGGTTCCGTCGGGGTGAGCAGGTGGCGTTGCTCTACCACGGGGCGGCACAGCCGGTGCTGCTGCTGTTCGCCGCCGAACCGGACCGGCCGGCGGCGGCGGCGCTGCTCGACGAACTGGCCCCGGTGCTGCCCGCCCGGCTGTACGCGCACCTGTCCCCCGGGCTGGAACAGGTCCTCGCGGGCCGGTACGTGATCACCCCGGCGGGGGCGCACCTGCGGATGGCGTTGACCGACCCGGCCCGGCTGGCCGGGGTCGCCGCCTCGGGAGAGGTGCTGACCGGGGCGGACCTGCCGGCGCTGCGGGCCCTGTACGCCGACGCGTACCCCGGTAACTGGTTCGACCCGCGGATGCTCGACACCGGCCACTACCTGGGGGTACGTGCGGGTGGTGAGCTGGTCGCGGTGGCCGGGGTGCACGTGTGGTCGCCGACCTACCGGGTGGCCGCGGTGGGCAACGTGACCACCCGCCCGCAGGCGCGGGGTCGGGGGTTGGCCCAGGCGGTCGTCGCCGCGCTGTGCGCCCGGCTACGCGACAGCGTCGATCATGTGACGTTGAACGTGCGGGCCGACAACACCACGGCGGTACGCCTCTACGGGCGGCTCGGTTTCACCACGGTGGCACGGTTCGGCGAGTACACGTTGACCAGCGGGGCGGGTTGAGCCGGCCGGTCAGCGGTGGCGGCGGGGTGAGTCGAACCGGCCGGCGCGGATCTCCCGCAGCGCCTTGCGGCGGATGTCACCGCGCAGGGTGTCGACGTAGAGCCGACCGGCGAGGTGGTCGGTCTCGTGTTGCAGGGCGCGGGCGAGGAACCCGCTGCCGGAGATGGTCAGCGGGTCGCCGTGCCGGTCCACGCCGTGCACGGTGGCGTGCAGGGCCCGGCGGGTCGGGAAGTACAGCCCGGGGATGGACAGGCACCCCTCGTCGTCGTCCTGGATCTCGTCGGACAACTCGATGGTGGGGTTGATCAGGTGGCCGCGGTGGCCGTCGGCGTCGTAGACGAACACCTGGGCGTCGACGCCGATCTGCGGGGCGGCGACACCGGCCCGGCCCGGTTCGCCGGTGAGGGTGTCCATCAGGTCGTCGACGAGCTGCTGCAGGGCGGTGTCGAAGCGGGTCACCGGGGTGCAGGCGGTGCGCAGGACGGGGTCACCGATGATCCTGATCGGGCGTACGGTCATGCCCGGAAGGCTATCGGGGGGTCACCGGCGGCGGTGGACCGGCGCACCGGTCGGCCACCAGGGCGGCGATGCCGTCGAGAATGCGGGCCAGTCCGAAGTCGAAGGCACGGGTCGGGTCGGTGGCGGCGTGGTACTCCTGCCCGGCGGCGGCGCCGACCCGGGCGGCGGTGGGGAAACGGGCCGGGTCCATCACCTTTTCCAGGTAGGGGGCGTGGGCGTGCCACCACTGTTCGTCGGTGAGGCCGGTGCGGGCGGTGGCCTGGGCGGCTTCCACCGCGCCGCGTACCGCACCGTGGACGTAGGAGTCGACGAGGGTGATCACGGCGTCCATCTCCAGGTCGGTCAGGCCGATGCCCTCGACGGCGCGTAGTTCGTAGTCGTAGCGGGCGGTGACCTGCGGGCCCAGGGGTGGGCGGGTGGTGGCGACCTGCAACAGCCAGGGGTGGCGCAGGTACAGCGCCCAGTTGTCGCGGGCGACGCGTTCCAGGCGGTCCCGCCAGCCGCCCGGGACGTCCGCCGGTCGGGGGATCTCGCCGTGCACGGTGTCGAGCATGAGGTCGAGCAGTTCACCCTTGCCCGGCACGTGGGTGTAGAGGGACATGGTGCCCACGCCGAGACGTTCGGCGACCCGACGCATGGACAGCGCGGCGAGTCCGTCGGTGTCGGCGACGTCGATGGCGGCCCGGACGATCCGGTCGACGCCCAGGTCGCCGCTGCGGCTGGTGCGTTCGCGGGTGCGCCAGAGCAGGGCGAGGCTGCGGGCGGGGTCGCCGGTGCCGCTGTACTCGACGTGCATGCGGCCACCATAGCGGCCGGTGCGGTGGTCAGTCGGCGGCGAGCAGGGCACGCACCGGGGCGGCCTTGGCGGCGGCCTCGGCGACCTCGGCGTCGGGGTCACTGTCCCAGGTGATGCCGCCGCCGGCCCACAGGTGCAACCGGTCGGTGTCGGCGGCGGCGGTGCGGATGGTCAGGCCCAGGTCGAGGTGGTCGGGGCCGATCCAGCCGAACCCGCCCATGCCGGCGCCCCGGCCGACGGGTTCGACGGCGGCGACCAACGCCAGCGCGGCGTGTTTCGGGGCGCCGGTGACCGACCCGCCGGGGCAGGTGGCGCGCAGCAGGTCGGCCAGGCCGATCCCGTCGGCGAGGGCCGCGGACACGGTCGACTCGGCCTGCCACAGGTCGCACCAGCGGCGCACGGTGAACAGGTCGTCGACGGTCACCGAACCGGTGCGGGCGATCCGGGCCAGGTCGTTGCGTTCCAGGTCGACGATCATGATGTGTTCGGCGCGTTCCTTGGCGGAGGCGAGCAGCTCGCGGCGGCCGGCGGCGGTGGCCGGGCGGGTGCCCTTGATCGGGCGGGTGACGACCCGCCCGGCGTGCACGGCGACGAGGGTCTCCGGTGAGGCGCAGCCGATCGTCCAACGGTCGCCGTGCAGGGTGCCGCCGTAGCGGGCGCCGGGCAGGCCGGCGAGGCGGGCCAGCGCGGGCCGCGGGTCACCGGTGTACCCGGCGGCGGCGTGGCCGACGACGTTGACCTGGTAGACGTCGCCGCGGCCGATGGCGGCCCGGACGGTGCGTACCGCGTCGGCGTGCTGCCCGGGGGTCCAGCTGTCCCGCCAGGGGCCGACCCGCAGGTGCCCCGGTGCCGGCCCGGTCGGGGGCGGGCGGCGGGTGTCGTGGTCGTAGACGACGACGGCGACGTCGGGCAGGGCGGGCACGGGGCTCGCGGGACCGGTGGGTGCGCCGACCATCCGGGCGCCGGCGGCGGCGGAGACGAACAGGGCGGCGCCGCAGGGGCCGTCGGTGCGGTGGGTCGCCGGGCGGGTCAGGTCGTCGACGGGCAGGCCGTGCGCGGCGAGGAAACCGGCGATCTGCGCGGCCGGGTCACCACCGTCGGTGATCCGCCACTCGAAGCGGTCACGTTCGACGAGCACGCTGCGGCACCGCGCCGGCACCCCCGGTACGTCGACCGGCACCGTTGGGAGCGTTTCCACGCCGGGTGGCCCATTCCTGCTCATCCGTTCAGCGGATTTCGGGGCAACATGACCGAAGGCTGCTCGATCCGGTGCGCTGTCCCTTGGTACTGTGCGTCACTGGTCATGTGAACCATGACACAGTGCCCCCACAGTCCGGAGAACCCGATGTGTCAGCACCAGATCACCTGCCCTTCCGCCGAAGCGACCGACCGGGACGCCGCCCGGGTCATCGCCTGCTTCCCTGAGCAGGGCTGGAGCCTGCTCTGCAACGGTGTCATCGTCTTCGAGGACACCGGTGAACTCCTTCCCGACGGCAGCACCATCGCCCCGCACCGCGGGCCGGCCCGGCACGCCCTCGTCGCCTGACCGATCACGGTCCGTCGGCGTCACCAGCCGCATCATCGCAGGCTGGCCCCCGACAGGGGCCGCCCTCCCCGGTCGCCGCACCGGGGCGGCACGTCCGCCGCCCCGGCACCGCGCCTCAGCCCTCGAACGCCTCCGGCGCCGGGCACGAACACATCAGGTTCCGGTCGCCGTACGCGCCGTCGACCCGCCGCACCGGCGGCCAGTACTTCCCCGCCCGGTCCACCCCACCCGGGTACGCCCCCACCGACCGCGGATACGGATGCGGCCACTCGTCGGCCGACACCATCGCCGCGGTGTGCGGAGCGTTGGCCAGCGGATTGTCCCCGGCCGGCCACTGTCCCGACGCCACCTGGTCGATCTCCGCCCGGATCGCGATCATCGCGTCGCAGAACCGGTCCAACTCGGCCAGGTCCTCACTCTCGGTCGGCTCCACCATCAGCGTCCCCGCCACCGGGAACGACATCGTCGGCGCGTGGAACCCGTAGTCGATCAGCCGCTTCGCGACGTCGTCGACACTGACCCCGGTCGCCTTCGACAACGGACGCAGGTCCAGGATGCACTCGTGCGCCACCAGGCCCTTGTTGCCGGCGTACAGCACCGGGAAATGCTCCCGCAGCCGCACCGCCACGTAGTTCGCCGCCAGCACCGCCACCCCCGTCGCCCGGGCCAGCCCCGCCGCGCCCATCATCCGCAGGTACGCCCACGGGATCGGCAGGATCCCCGCCGACCCGTACCGGGCCGCCGAGATCGCCGGCGCTCCCTGCACCCGGGCACCCGACGGGTCACCCGGCAGGTACGCCGCCAGGTGCGACCGCACCGCCACCGGACCCACCCCCGGCCCGCCCCCACCGTGCGGAATGCAGAACGTCTTGTGCAGGTTCAGGTGCGACACGTCCGCCCCGAAGCGGCCCGGCTTGGCGAACCCGACCAACGCGTTGAGGTTCGCCCCGTCGACGTACACCTGACCACCGGCGTCGTGGACCTTCGCGCACAACGACGCGATGCCCGTCTCGTACACCCCGTGCGTCGACGGGTACGTCACCATGATCGCCGCGAGAGCGCCCCGATGCTTGTCGATCTTCGCGTCGAGGTCGACCAGGTCGACGTTGCCATCGGCGTCACAGGCGACCACCACCACCCGCATCCCGGCCATCACCGCCGACGCGGCGTTCGTGCCGTGCGCCGACGACGGGATCAGACACACGTCCCGGTGGGTGTCACCCCGGTCCCGGTGGTACGCGCGGATCGCCAACAACCCCGCCAACTCCCCCTGCGACCCGGCGTTGGGCTGCACACTGACCGCGTCGTACCCGGTGACCTCCGCCAGCCACCCCTCCAACTGCCCGATCAGCTCCCGGTAACCGGCGGTCTGCTCATCCGGGGCGAACGGGTGCAGATGCGCGAACTCCGGCCACGTCACCGGCTCCATCTCGGTGGTCGCGTTCAGCTTCATCGTGCACGACCCCAACGGGATCATGCCCCGGTCCAGGGCGTAGTCGAAGTCCGCCAACCGGCGCAGGTACCGCAGCATCGCCGTCTCCGAATGGTGACTGCGGAACACCGGATGGGTCAGGAAGTCGGTGTCCCGCGCCAACCCCGCCGGCAACGCCTCCTCCACGTCACCGACGACCGGGTCCACCCCGAACGCCTCCCACACCAGCGCCAGGTGCGCCCCGGTGGTCGTCTCGTCACACGACACCCCCACCCGGTCGGCGTCGACCAACCGCAGGTTCACCCCCCGCTCCCGCGCCGCCGCCACCACCCGCGCCGCCCCACCCGGCACCACCGCCGTCACCGTGTCGAAGAACACCCCGTCGACGACCTCGACGCCACCGGCGCGCAACCCCGCCGCCAACCACAACGCCATCGACCGGGTCCGGTCGGCGATCCGCCGCAACCCGTCCGGCCCGTGGTACACGGCGTACATGCCGGCCATCACCGCCAGCAACACCTGCGCGGTGCAGATGTTGCTGGTCGCCTTCTCCCGCCGGATGTGCTGCTCCCGCGTCTGCAACGCCAACCGGTACGCCGGCTCACCGGCCGCGTCCCGGGACACCCCGACCAGCCGACCCGGCAGCATCCGCTCCAACCCGGCCCGCACCGCCAGGTAACCGGCGTGCGGCCCACCGAAACCCATCGGGACCCCGAACCGCTGCGTGGTGCCCGCCGCGATGTCCACCCCGATGCGCCCCGGCGCCCGCAGCACCGTCAACGCCAACAGGTCCGCCGCCACCGTCACCAACGCCCCCACCGCGTGCGCGGCGTCGACCAACGGCGCATGGTCACGCACCGCACCCGACGCCCCCGGGTACTGCAGGTGCAGACCGAAGAACTCCGCCGGCAACTCCTCCACGGCCAGGTCCACCACCCGCACCTCGATACCGAGCGGCTCGGCCCGACCCGCGAGCACCGCCACGGTCTGCGGCAACGCGTCCGCGTCCACCACGTACACCGTGCTGCGGCTCTTCGACGCCCGACGGGCCAGCGTCATCGCCTCCGCCGCCGCCGTCGCCTCGTCGAGCATCGACGCGTTCGCCGTCGCCAACCCCGTCAGGTCCGTCACCATCGTCTGGAAGTTCAGCAGCGCCTCCAACCGGCCCTGACTGATCTCCGGCTGGTACGGGGTGTACGCCGTGTACCAGGCCGGGTTCTCCAACACGTTGCGGCGGATCACCGCCGGGGTGTGGGTGCCGTGGTAACCCAGGCCGATCATCGACACCGCGACCGTGTTGCGGGCCGCCACCGCGCGCAGCTCGGCGATCGCCTCCCGCTCCGTGGCCGGCGCCGGCAGATCCAGGGTGCCGTGCCACCGGATCACCTCGGGAATCGCCGCGTCCATCAGCTCGTCGATCGAGCCGTGCCCGACGACGTCCAACATGCGGCGCTCGTCATCCGGGCCGGGACCGATGTGCCGGTCGGCGAACTGTTCTGCGGTCATGCGTGCGCTCCAGACTCCACGGGGCGAGGTCGACGGATCGGCCTCCCCCTGAGTCACGCCGCACGGCGCTCCACAGTGCCTGCCCGTCGCGGTCCTTCTGCCTGAGAGGTTCCGGGGAGAATCTGCCCCTTCGGCGCCGCCCGGATACTGCTGGGCGATCTCTCCCGCGTGGGTGGTGTCGGCATGGTCAACGCTACCAGCGCCACCGTTACCGGCGGATGTCGTACCCCCCGGGTCGACCCCACCGGGCGGAGATCAACCCGCCACGGGCGTGACCGCCACCACCGGGACGGACCCGCCGACCCCGTCACCCGGGGCGCGGTCCGCGCCCGCCACCACCCGCTGCACCACCTGCGGCAACACCCGCCCCAACGGGGCATCCACCCGCAGCGCCGCATACCCGTCACCCCGGGTGACCCCCTGATTGGCGATCACCACCGCCGTGCCCAGTTTCGCCGCCCGCAACACGAACCGCCGCCCCGACCACACCGTCAACGACGACCCCAGCACCAGCAACGACCGGGCCGCGTCGACCATCGCGAAACACCGCGACACCCGGTCGGCGGGCACCGTCTCCCCGAAGAACACCACGTCCGGTTTCAGCATCCCCGCACCACAACGCGTGCAGTCGACCAACCGGAACGCGGCCACCCGCTCCTCGTCGAGTTCCACGTCACCATCCGGATTCACCACCGCGACCGTCGCGTCGAACCCCGGGTTCGCCGCCACCAACCGCCGATCCAGCTCCTCCCGCGACGTGCGGTCACCACACCGCAGACACACCACCGTGTCCAGGCGGCCATGCAGATCCACCACCCCGGTGCTACCCGCCGCCGTGTGCAGACCATCGACGTTCTGGGTGATCACCCCGTCGACCAGACCGGCGGCCTGCAACCGGGCCACCGCCCGATGCCCGTCGTTCGGCGACGCCCGCGCGACCATCCGCCACCCCAGGTGGCTACGCGCCCAGTACCGCCGCCGGGCCGCCGGCTCCCGGGTGAACGCCTGATACGTCATGGGCGGATGCCGGCGGGCCACACCCGTCGGCCCCCGGTAGTCGGGAATACCCGACTCCGTGGACAACCCGGCCCCACTCAACACCACGACCCCACCAGCGGCGACCAGGCCCGCCAACGCGTCGATCGTCTCCGTCACCCGTCCATGCTGCCTCAGCCGCCGCACCCCGGCGACCCTGCGGGTCCACTCAGCCGCCCAGGACCGCCCGCAGCTGGGCGCTCGCCCCACCCGCCGCCGCCGCATCCGCCCGCAGCTGCTCCGACTGCGCCGCCAGATACGACTGCCACCGGGTCAGCTGCTGCTGCGCCGCCGCGACCGCCGCCAGCGCCGCCGCGTGCCGCTCCTCCAACGCCTGCAACTTGCCCGCCAACTCCGGCGACGGACCCCCACCGGCCGGCGGCCCCGCCCCACCCACCTCACCGGCCCGCCGGTGCGCGTCAGCGACGATCTCCTCAGCCTGCCGCCGCGCATCCGCGATGATCTCCGCGCCCTCCGCGCTGGCCTCACCGATCGTCCGGTTCGCCTCGTCCTGCGCCCGCATCGCCAACTCGACAGTCATCGGATCCGGGCCCTGCGGCGCGTTACTCGGCAACGTCCCGTGCCGCAGCATCTCCACCTGACTCAGCAGCCCCTGGTTCTCCCGCCGCTGCCGCGCCAACTCCGCCGTCAACACCCCGATCCGGTCATCCGCCGAGCGGACCAACGCCGCGACCTCATCAGCGGACAACCAGTGACTGCCCCGGAACCGCCGCTCCTCCAACACCGACAACTGGCGGGCGATCTCACCCTCCTCCGCGCCGAGCCGATCGGAGTGGTCCACGCTCATCGGGCACCCGTCCCACTGAAGTCACGCGGAGCACCGGCACCGGCCTCGGCGAGCGGCGGATAGAGGGAATGATCATAGCTTTCCGTCAGGACCTGCTCCGGATCCACACCCGAACGCGCCAGGATCGCCACCGTCTCCCGGGTCATCTCCGGGCTGCCACACACCAGGATCTCCGTGTCCGCCCACGGCCCCAACCGCACCGCCGTGTCACCGGCCCGACCGATCGCCCCCTGCCAACCCCAACCCGTCTCCACCGTCGGCACGTACCGCAACCACCCCGTCCCCCCGTGCGGCCACCCCGCCGCCGGCGACAACGCCGCCAACCGCGACACCGCCACCTCGTCATACAGGTCGTCCGGGGTACGCCCACCCACCACCAGCGTCGTGCGCCGCCCCGCACCCTGCTGCACCGCCTCCACCACCGCCCGCAACGGCGCCAACCCCGTACCCCCCGCGATCAACAACAACGGCAGATGCGGCGACCGGTCGAACGACGACAACGCCGTCCCCGTCGGATGCCCCAACAACAACCGCTCACCCGCCCGCAACCGGCGCACCAGATGCGTGGAGAACCGGCCCGCCGCCCGCACATGGAACTCGATCGTCCCGTCCGCACGCGGCGCGTTCGCCGGCGACAGGTACCGCCACGTCCGCAACTGCGGCACCTGCACCGGCAACGACTGCCCCGGCCGGTAGCTACACAGGTAGTTCGGACGCACCGTGAACACCATGATGTCGGCGCGGCGCCGCTCCGCCGTCAACACCTCCGCCTCCCAGTGCGGCGGCGATGTCCGTTCCGCCTCCGCCGCACCATCGAGCATCAGCTTCGCCACCAACTCGTACGCCGCCGCCCACTGCGCCCGCAACGCCGGCGTGAAGTACGGGCCCAGGAACCGCTCCAACGTCGCCAGCAACGCCTGACCCACCCAGATGTAGTGCCGCTCCGCCAACACCACCGGATTACCCCGCTGGTCCTGACCATGGAACCGCCGATGGTCGGCACCCAACCGCTGCGCGAACGCCGACAACGCCCCCGGATCGTCCAAACTGGTGATGATGTGCCCCAACGCCGCCAGGAGCTTGTCCTCCTGATATTGCATGTTCGTCGGGAACATCGACCGCGCCTCCGGCGCCACCACGAACAACGTGGCATAGAAATACTTCGCCGCCTCCGGACCGGCAGCGGAGAACTGGCTCCAACTCTGGCGCAACGCCGCGTTGTCCATCCTCAGTCCTCCTGCGCGCGAGCCACGTCATGACGCTCACGCAACGTCATCTCCACCACACCATCCGGGTCGTAGGCGCGGTCAGTCTGCCAAAGATTCGGATTCGGCACCCGGGTGTCGTAATAACGGTGGTGCACCGCGTGCAACGCCGCCCACCCCACACTCCCGTTGAGCCACGACCAGTCACCGTGCACCGGACGACCCGCCCGCTCCTCCTGCGCACAGAACTTCATGAACAACTCCGACTCGGTGTGCGGATCGGACACCCGCACCCCCGCCTCCCGGAACGAGTGCAACACCGCCTGGTTCAACACCAACGCCGCATGCTCCCGCCACAGAGTGTCCTCCCGCGACGTGTCCAACCCCAACCCCGCCGCCACCACCGGCAACTGGTCATACCGCTGCCGGTCACCCATGTTCCGGGTCCCGATCTCATCACCCAGATAGTGACCGTTGAACGGCGCGCAACTGTAGTCGACCCCGCCGATACGCAGACGCATGTTACTGATCACCGGCAGCGCATGCCAACGCAGCATCAGATCCGCGAACCACGGATGGTCCGGATGGGTCAACGCCACCTCCCGCACCAACTCCCGCGGCACCTGCCACACCGACGGCGACTCGTTCGCCGTCTCGATCACCCACGGCAACAGGTCGAACCGACCCGGCACCGGCGGCGGCCGCCACCCCAACCGGCGGGCCGCCCGCACCATCGCCACCTGCGCCGGATCACCCACCACCACACCGTCGTCCCGCAGATGACCGCAGTAACGGACCAACTGGTCGTTCCAGATCCGCGCCCGCGGACCCACCCCCGGCCGGTCCGGCGCGAAAACCGTGATCACCGACTGGATCCGACCCCCGTTGTCCCCCGCCGCCAGATGCGCCGACAACTCCCCGGCGATACCCGCCGCCGTCGTCACGTGCCGACGGTCCCGCACCCGCAACCCCGCCCACCGCACCCGCCCCACACACCGCGCCGACTGCCGCCACGCCACCCGCGCCCCGTACACCAACTCCTCCCGGGTGTGCCGGTACGAACCGGTCAACGCGATCTCCTCGCGCACCTCCGCCAACCGCGCCGCCAACCCCGGCAACCGCCGCTCGGCGTGCAACGCCTCCAGGAACTCCGTCGCCTCCGCCACCACCTCCCCACCGGAGTGGACCGCGACACCCGGCGGCGACACAGCGGAGACCGGACACCGCGACCCGGCATCGACACCACCGGCCCGCACGGCACCCACGCCGACATAGTGATCAATGTGCACTGTGGTTCGTTTCCCGTCCTCGGCGGGACCACGGATGCGACCCCCGCACCATGCTCCACGCATCAACCCGACGCCACCACCAACCGTCACTCACCGTGACCGATCGATGTTCTCTGGTGATCGCCCTGGACAGGATTCACGGCCGAACCACCGCTGTCAACAAACCCGACTCCACCCCGCAACGTCCACCATGGAACCCACCCCACCCCACACCACCCACCCGGGCACCCAGGTCACGAGCCACATCGATACGACACCCCACCACCCACACAACAAAACGCCGCGACCGGAACCCCGGCCGCGGCGTCGACGACACCACGAATCACCCCGCCCGACGCCGCGCCCGCCGCGCCGCCAACTCGTCACCCACCACCTCCGACGACGAGCCCTGCGCGACACCACCCGCAGCCGACACCGACTCCCCACCCCCGGCCACCGCCGGCTCCGCCGGCAGATGCGACAACGACCCCTGGATCTCCTTGAACGCCCCACCGATCGCGATACCGAACACCCCCTGGCCACCCTGCAACAGGTCGACCACCTCCTCCGGAGACCGGCACTCGTACACCGTCGTCCCGTCCGAGATCAGCGTTATCCCCGCCAGGTCCTCCACCCCACGCGACCGCAACGCCTCGATCGCCTTCCGGATGTTCTGCAGGGACACCCCGGCATCCAACAACCGCTTGACGACCTTCAACACCACCAGGTCCCGGAACGAATACAACCGCGACGTACCCGAACCCGACGCGTCCCGGACACTCGGCACCACCAACGTCGTCCGCGCCCAGTAGTCCAACTGGCGGTAACTGATCCCCACCGCCGAACAGGCCGTCACACCCCGGTACCCGACCGCACCGTCGCCCTCCAGCGACGACGACACCGCGCCCGACCCGCCCCGCTCCACGCCTGGCTCAGGCTCCCGTGGCTCGTGCATCCCGACAACCTCCCCGTCAGTGCGGCACCACGTCGACTACGCCGACGCCCACCCCTCGACACGGCAACCCTAACGCCGCACCAAGGGGTTACCACGGAGAAACCGCCGCGACACGCCGCGCGACGGCACACCAGACACCGACGCCGCCACCACGACGCCCCGGCCTCAACCGGCGAAATCCTCCGGACGCACCTGCTCCAGGAACTCCCGGAACTTCTCCACCTCGTCCTCCTGCTCGTCGGGAATCACGATCCCCGCCTCACTGAGGACCTGCTCCGCACAACGAATAGGCGCACCCACCCGCAACGCCAACGCGATCGAATCACTCGGCCGGGCCGACACCCGCACCCCGTCACCCAGCAACAGATCAGCGTAGAAGACGTTCTCCTTCAACTCGGTGATCTCCACCGCCCGCAACGGCGCCTGCAACGCCGCCAGCACGTCCCGCAACAAATCATGCGTCAACGGCCGGGCCGGTTTGACCCCCTGCTGCTCATAAGCGATAGCCGTGGCCTCGACCGCACCGATCCAGATCGGCAGATAGCGGTCGCCCTCGACTTCCCTGAGCAGGACGATCGGCTGGTTGCTGGGCAGCTCCACCCGAACCCCGACCACGCTCAGCTCGCGCACCGCCGCCTCCGTGTCGTTGTCACCTACACCCGCACCGCGCCTGTCCCTGCACGGTACACGGACCTCGACACGGCCGTCCCATCCGCACCAGCACCCGCACCGCGCCAGAAAAGGGGTTACCCCGGCAAGCCTACGACACGCTTCCCGGGGCAGAACCTTCCGCGCACACCACCGAACCGGGTCACCGACCCAACGTCGACCGCAACCCCACCCGCACCAACGCCGCATGCAACTGCTGCGACAACGCCACCAACTCACGCGCCGTCTCCGCCGCCCGCGCCCGCGCCGCCGGATCCGACTGCCGCGCCAACGGCGCCACCAACTGCGCGAACAAACCCACCTCACGATCCGCCGACGACCGGTAACCCCGCAGATGCCGAGGCTCCAACCCGTACGCCGCCAGACCCGCCACCGCCCGCGCGATGATCAACGCATCCGCGTCGTACCACCCCGGCGGATCCGGCACCAACACACCCAGCCGCTCCAACTCACCCAACGTCGACTCGGCGATCCCACTACGCGCCACCAGATCGGCCCGCCCGAGCCGCACCTGCGACTCAGGCTCCTCCACCGACCGGCCCGGCACCTCACCACCGGGACCCACCGCCACCAACGTCGGCCGCTGCCGGCCCGGCGTCTCGTCACCACCGTCCCACTGCGCCAACTGCTCACGGATCACCCGCAACGGCAGAAACTGATCCCGCTGCGCCGTCAACACGAAACGCAACCGGGCCACATCGTCCCAGCTGTACTTCCGGTAACCCGCCGCCGTCCGCTGCGGCTCCACCAGGCCCTCGGCCTCAAGAAACCGCAACTTGGAAATCGTGACGTCCGGAAACTCCACCCGCAGCTGACCCAGCACCTCACCGATACTCATCAGCGGGTGTGACCGGGCCGCCCCGGACGGCATGGAGGCCGCAGGCTCGTTCACCCCCGGCCGGCCTCCTCCTCCGGGCGAGGACCGGCGATGAACACCACCCGGAACTTACCGATCTGCACCTCGTCACCATTGCTCAACGTGGCCGCCTCGACCCGCTCCCGGTTCACGTAGGTGCCGTTCAGGCTCCCCACGTCCCGCACCGTGAACGTCCCCGAATCCCGATGGAACTCAGCATGCCGCCGCGACACCGTCACATCGTCCAGGAAGATGTCACTGTCCGGATGCCGGCCACTCGTCGTCACATCATGGTCCAACAGGAACCGGGCACCCGCATTCGGACCCCGACGAACCACCAGCAGCGCCATCCCCGGCGGCAACGAGCCGGACATCCGACTCGGCACCACATCGGTGTCCGGACCCTCCAGCACTTCGTCCAACGAACCGAGATTGAGCGTCGAAGTGACGTCGAGCGGGGGGAACTCGTCGCCTGGGCGCGTCATGGGACCACCTCACGGATCAGTTCGGTCAGCATCAGGATAACGGCGGGTATGGCCGCCGGGCAGATCACACACCCGGCGGCTGGCTCCCCGTGCCCAGGAAGGCAATCACCCAACGCTCAACCATTTGGGGTTCTCGGTCGACTGGGCGAGCCTAGCCAGCGCCGAAATGCAGGGCAACCGGACGCGCGGCAAACATCACCCACGCCCGGCACGACACCAATCAGCTCTCGGTGAGCTCACGGTACGCGTCAGCGGTCAACAAACCATCCACCGCCGCCGGATCCGCCGGCACGATCTCCACCAACCAACCCGCACCGTACGGATCCGAGTTGATCACCTCAGGAGAGTCACCCAACGCCTCGTTCCGCGCCGACACCGTCCCGCTCACCGGCGCGTAGAGCTCCGACACGCTCTTGGTCGACTCGATCTCACCCAACGACTCACCGGCCTCCACCACCACACCGGAGTCCGGCAACTGCACGAACACGATGTCACCCAACGCATCCTGCGCGAACTGGGTGATACCGACCCGGACGGTGCCACCCTCGGCACCCACCACCCACTCGTGCTCGGCGGTGTAACGCAGATCCTCAGGAATCACCAGCGCGTCCCTCATCCATCGGTGCACCGGGACCACCCGGCGCGGCCGCGCCGGTCTCAGGAGACCGGACGGGCGTGTTCCAGCTTCAACGGCGCGTGCAGCGCCGAAACCTCGGCAACCTCACGATCCTCGACGCTCACGTTACCGCCGTCACCGCGAACCGATGCGGCCACCCCGCCCGGAATGTTCAACGCGGTACGCATCGTCTCCGGATCACCGATCACCGTGATCGTGAACGGACCCGTCAACGTCCGCCCGTCCACCACCAACGCATCCCCCGACCCGTCCAGGAAGTACGTCGAGGCGATGATCCGCACCGTCGCCCGATCCCCACCCGAGATCTGCATCGCCTCGGCACCCGCACCCCGCAACTCCTGCACCGCATCCAACACCCGGTCCGCCCGGATCGGCTTGCCACCCGGCTCGAACCGCACCGTCAACCCCGGCCCCCGCGCCGGCAACGTACCCGCCAGGATGCCCATCTCGTCGGCCCGCTTCGTCGCCTCCTCCAACGCCGCCTGCCGACCCTGCTCCCCCGACCGCAACTGCCGCTGGCTGTCCTCCAGGCCCTCGATGTCCTGCTGCAGACGCTTCTCCCGGGAATCCAGATCCGAGAAGATCCGCACCAGGTCCTCCTGCCGGGTCGCCGCCAGGGTCGGATCCGTCGACGTGGTCTTCAACTGCACCACCAACGTGAACCCCAACAACGCCAGCAACGCCGCGATCATCACCCCCGCCGACGACACCTTCCGACCCGACACCCGCGACGACGCCGACTCCGCAGGCTCCGCCGACGACACCGGCCCGGACTCCGCCGGCCGCGCCCCGGACGACGCCACCTGCGCCAGGTTCACCGTCTCGCCGCCGTCGTCACCGGACCCCGGACCACCCTCATCCGGCACCAGCGGACTCACCTCGTCCGCATCCGGCGCGTCCGGACGCGGATCCGGGCCAACCGCCGGACGACCCGTCTCCGGCTGCGGCCACCCGGTACCCGTCTCCCGATGCTCGTCGCTCACGTCACCAACCTACGCCCGGAACAGGTGCCGGCGGATCGCCGCCACATTGCCGAAGATCCGCACCCCCAACACGACCACCACACCCGTGGACAACTGACCCCCCACCCCCAACTGGTCACCCAGATACACGATCAACCCGGCCACCAGCACGTTCGAGATGAACGACACCACGAACTGCTTGTCGTCGAAGATCCGGTCCAACTTCGCCCGCACCCCACCGAACACGGCGTCGAGCGCGGCCACCACCGCGATCGGCAGGTACGGCTGCAACGCCGCAGGCACCGTCGGATCAAGATAGATCCCCAGCACCACACCGGCGAGCAACGCCAGCACCGCGATCATCGGACACCTCCGGAAGGGCGGGAAGACGAACCCGGACCGGACGACCCGGCACCGGACGAACGAACAGCACCCGAACCCGTCGACGACGGACTCGGACTCACCGACGGCCGCGCGTAGCGTAGCCGCGGCTCCGGAGCGGCCGGCAGCGTGAGGTCGTCCGCCCGGCGCACCTCGAACGACAACCCCGTGTCCCGGGCCACCCGACGCATCAGATACGCCGAACGGCTGTCGTCGAACCGGTCCCGCAACGCCTTCGGCCCGATCGCCGAAACCTCGTACGGGCTGGTCACCGGACGGAAGTCCACCAGGATCGCCGCGCCCGCCGACCGGATCGTCGACGTCGCCGTCAACCGCTGACCGTTGATCGCGATCGCCTCCGCGCCCGCGGCCCACAGATCGTTGGCGACCTTCTGCAGATCCGAGTAGATCACCCGGGACGGTCCGGCCCCCGAGTCACCGCCCACCGCCCCGTCGTCCTTCGAGGGGGCGTCGGCCAACCGCACCACCACCCCGTCACCACGCACCCGACCGAGACCGGTCCCGGCCTCCAGGTTGCGCAACCGGGCCGCCTGCGAACCACTCAACGCCGCGTCGCGCTGCCGACCGACCTCCTCCCGCAACCGCGCCGCCCGCACGGTCATCGCGTCGGTCTCCGCCTCCCGCTGCTTGATCTGCGCGATCAACGCGGCCCGCGCCTGACTGCGACTCGGCTCGTCGGCCATCGTCTCCCGGTAGGCCACCGCGAACAGGAAACCCACCGCGACGACCACCACGATCGCCAGCACCCGCGCCGAGCCACCCCGCCAACCGGCCGTCGGCGGCGCGGCCCGTCGACGGGCCGCCGCGTCGGCGTAGCCCGGATCCAACGGATTCTGGAACAGCTCGGTGAGGAAGTCCGGGGTGAACAACCGGACCGGGGGCTTCGACCCGTCCTGTGGCGCGCTCACGCGGCAGCTCCCCCGGGACCCGACCGTGCCGACCGGACCAGCTGGGTCGCCTGCATCACGTACATCGCCCCGGCCACCCAGTACAGCACCAGCCCCCACCAGGCCGCCCCCCAGCCGATCGCCCCGACGGTCGTCGCCGTCACCGACGTGGTCACCGACGCGACGAGCAGCAGCGGGAAGGCGGCCAGCAGCAGGAAGGTGGCGGTCTTGCCGACGTAGTGCACCGGCGGCGGACCGTAGCCGTAGCGGCGCAGCACCGCCAGTGAGCCGAGCAGCAGCAGCTCCCGGGCCAGCAGCGCCGCGGTGAACTGCCACGGCACCACCTCGCGGGCGGTGAAGGCGAGCAGGGTGGCGAGGATGTAGAGCCGGTCGGCGAGCGGGTCGAGCAGCTCGCCCAGCCGGCTGACCTGCCCGAGCCGGCGCGCGATCCACCCGTCCACCCAGTCGGAGGTGCCGCCGAGGGCGAGCACCACGACCGCCGCGACGTCCGCCTCCACGACCAGGAACAGCCACAGGAACAGGGGTACGCCGAGCAACCGGACGAAGCTGATCAGGTTCGGCAGGGTCATCACCCGGTCTGCCCCACCCGGTGCACCCGGATGCTCTGCCCGAGCCGGCCGACGTGACACCGAACCTCCCTCCGCAGCACGATCCGCGGCGCCCCGCACGGGCGCCGCGATCAGTCGTGCGCTACCGGGCCGGCGGGTGCCGGCGTCTCGGTGATCCCGGCCGGGACCTCCCCCTGATGCGGCCCGCGGCGGTCGACACCCCGGGCCGGCAGCCACTATATCGGGCTCGTTGTGGCCTTTCGGTACGACGTGTTCGCCGTCGGCGACGCGGTTTGTCGTGTGCTGCGTCACCACCGCTAGGGCATCCTAGGATAATAGGGGAACGCGGTCCGGTCTCAGGCGGTACGCACGGCCGTGTCGGTCTGGGGCGGCGTGCCCGAGGCGGCCGCCTGGCCGAAGGCCACCAGCGCCAACAGCAGTTCGTGCTGGGCCCGCGCCGGCATCCGGTCCAGCACCGCCTGCACCGCCCGGTGCCGGCGCTCCCGGACCTCGGCCAACAGGGTGACCGCCGCGGCGGTCAGGACCAGCCGCACCTCCCGCCGGTCCCGGGGGTCCGGGGTGCGCCGCAGCAGGCCGGTGGCCTCCAGCCGGTCACAGAGGCGACTGGCCGACGACGGCACCACGTCCAGCAGCTCGGCCAACCCGTTGACGTTCGTCTCCGGCCGCTCCCTGATCAACGCCAACACCCGCAGCTGGGTCGGCGGGACCGCCACCTGGTGGCGGGAGGTGGCCGAGTCGAGCACACCGACGAGCGCCTCGGCCGCGGCATCGATCGCCGCAGCAAGATCCGGAGGTCGATCCACCCGCTGTCCCCTGCGATTCTCCGCTGTCGTGTGTCGCTGACGACCGATCACCGAGCGCGCCACCCGCCCGGACCGCACCAGTCCAGGCACACCACGACGGCGTCGTCACGGAGATCAGTGTCGGCATGATATGCGAACAGCTCGCGCATCACCGTACCGACCGCCTCCGTCGCCGGTTGCAGCCGCGTCGACCGCATCGACCGGGCCATGGCCCGCTCACCGTATGCCTCCTGGCCGCCCGGCTGCGCGTCGTACACGCCGTCGCTGACCACGAAGAGCCGGTCACCGGGCAGCAGGTCGAACTCCTGGACCGTGTAGCGGGTCTCGGCGAACATCCCCAACGGCAGCTGCGGCTCCAGGGCGATCCGTTCGATGGTGCTCCCCCGCAGCCGCAGCACCCGCGGCGAACCGGCGTCGACCGCCCGCGCGCGACCGGTGGCGGTGTCCACCGACAGCAGCAACGTCGCCACGTGCCGCTGCCCGCGATGCTGGTAGAACAGGGTGTCCGAGGCCAGTTCGGCCTGCTCCACCAGACCACCGCCCGAGCGTCTCGCGTTGCGGATGGCGTTGACCGTGAGCGCGGTGAGCATCGCGGCGGCCAACCCGGTCCCGGCCCCGTTGAGGACGGTGAGGGTGAGCCGCCCCGGGTCGACCGACCAGTCGAAGTGGTCGCCACCCACCGAGTACGCCGGTTCGAGCTGCCCGGCCAGCAGGAACGCCTCGTTGGTGACGCTGCGCCCAGGCAACAGCTCCCACTGCATCTCGGCGGCCATGCTCAGCCGCTCCCGACGCCGCGTACGCCGGTAGCGGTCGGTCTCCCGGTCGGCGGCCCGCAACGTGGTGGCCAGGTCGACGGCCAGGTCGGCGATCAGGTCCACGGTCGGGTGGTCCGGACCACCGGCCAGCTCGACCAGGAACACCCCCAGGCGTTCCCCCCACGCGGTCAGCGGCGCCCACACCCGCAAGGGCCCACCGTCGTGCGGGTCGAGCACCGGTCGCTGGCCGCTGAAGCAGCGTTGCGCCGCGCCCTGGCCGCTGAGGGACCCGGCGGACAGCTCCGGGTCGAGCACCGACCACAGCCCGCTGATCCGGTAGTCGGCCAGGAACACGTCGACCCGCACCGCGTCGAGGGCGGACCGGAGGGCCCGGTCGACGGCCTCCACCACCTGGTCGGGTGGAGCCTCACGTAGCGCACGCGACATCGCTGCGAGCGCATCCGACATGATCGTCCCTCCGAGATTCTTGCTACAGGGCAAGCATCATACGGAGCGATCGACCCCGTTCCGACCGGGGTCACCACGGCTGGGACCGCCCCCCGCACCGCCGCACCGCAACCGACGACACCCTCCTTCGACCCGACCCGACCCGACCCGACCGACGCCGACGGCCGTACCGGCCGGGTCGGGGTCGGCGGTTTCCGCCCCACCGACCCCCGCCCGGCCGTGATACTGACGCGGGCGGGAGGTGTGCGGGGTGAACTCGGCGAACGGCGCGGCGGTCGTGGTGGGCGTGGACGGCTCGGAGTCGGCGCTGCGCGCCGTCCGGCTGGCCGCGACCGAGGCGGTGCGGGGGCACCGGCCACTGCGGGTGGTGCACGGCTTCATCTGGCCGCTGCTGCGGGTGCCGATCGACCCGCTCGCCGGCAACCCACCCGGCGGCGGGTTGCGTCAGCAGGCACAGAACCTGGTGGAGGCGGCCGTGGCCGAAGCCCGCACGGCGCAGCCCGGCGTCCGGGTGACCGGAGAGATCATCGACGGTGAGGCCTCGGCGGTGCTGCTCGGCGAGACACCCGGCGCGGCGGTCATCGTGCTGGGTGACCGGGGCCTCGGCGGATTCACCGCGCTGCTGGTCGGTTCGGTGGCGATCCAGGTCGCCACGCACGCCGACTGTCCGGTCCTGGTCGCCCGGGGCGAGGAACACCCCGACGGCCCGGTGGTCGTGGGGGTCGACGGCTCGCCGGCCTCCCGCGCGGCCGTGGACTTCGCCGCCGCGCAGGCGTCCGCCCGGGGCGTCCGACTGCGGGCCCTGCACGCCTACACCCACCCGGCCTCCACCCGCCCCGGCGACATCCAACCCCTGGTGTACGACGAGTCCCGGCTGCGCGACGAGGAGGACGACGTGCTCGCCGGGTGCCTCGTCGGGCTCGCCGAACGACACCCCGACGTGCCCGTCGACCGGGAGCCCGTACACGCCCGGCCGGTCGCCGCGCTCACCGAGGCGTCCCGCCGGGCACAGCTGGTGGTGGTCGGCGGTCGGGGTCACGGCGAGCTGGGCGGCCTGCTGCTCGGCTCGGTCAGCCACCGGGTGCTGCACCACAGCGCCTGCCCGGTCGCCGTGGTCCGCACCCCGACCTGACGGCACCGCCGGGCACACCCGACCCGGCGCGTGACCAGACTCCGGAACGTGGACGACACGCCACAGGAACGGCGATCCGATCACGGCTCTTCCGCAACGCACCGGGCCCGGCCCGGCCGGGTGGAACCGGGCCCGGTGACGGCAGCACGCCGGCACCCGCACGGGCCCCGCCGTCGGGGTGGTCAGCCCCGGTCGCTGTCGTCGTCGGCGGTCTGCGCGCCCGGACCGTACGGGGACGCCTGGCCACGGGGTGTCGGGCGGCCCCGGTCACCGCGCGAGGTGCCCCGGTTGGCGGGGTGTCCGGTCGCGGGAGGCCCCGCGCTGTCCTGCACGGTCGGGTTGTTCCCGTTGCGGCGCATCTCAGGCTGCTGCACGTTCGTCACGGGTGTCTCCTTCCCGGGTGGGGGCACGGTGTTCCGCGCCCGGCAGCGGTTACCCGCCACCGGGGCCCGCATGCGGGCCCCGGCAGGTCGACCCCGGGGGCCGGGGGTGAGCTGCGGCAGGACGGGTAGTACCGGGTGATGGGGGACGATCGACGGCTGGCCCGGACGCTGCTGGACCGGCAGAGCCGCACCTACGCCGAGGAGGCCGGCATCGCGCTTGCCGACCGGCCCGGCCCGCTCTACCAACTGCTGGTGCTCACCACGTTGCTGAGCACCCGGATCCGGGCCCAGGTGGCGGTGGCCGCCGCCCGGGAACTGTTCGCCGCCGGCTGGCGCACCCCGCAGGCGATGGAGGCGGCACCATGGCAGGACCGGGTGGACGCGTTGGGTCGCGGCCACTACCGCCGCTACGACGAGCGGACCGCCACGATGCTCGGCACCGCGGCCCGCCTGTGCCTGGACCGCTGGCACGGTGACCTGCGGCGGATGCACCGGGAGGCCGGGGGCGAACCGGCGGCGCTGCGACGGCGGCTGACCGAGTTCCCCGGCATCGGCCCGACCGGGGCGGACATCTTCCTGCGGGAGGCGCAGACGGTCTGGCCGGACGTGCGTCCGTACGCCGACCGGCGCACCCTGGCCGGCGCGAAACGACTCGGCCTACCGGCCGACCCGCACGGGTTGGCCGGGCTGGTCGCCGAACCGGACTTCGGCCGGCTGGCGTCGGCGCTGGTCCGGGTGGCCCTCGGGGAGGAGTCGGCCGGTGAGGTGACCCGCACCGCCGCCGCGACCCGCTGACCGGTCGCCCCCGCCGCGATCCCGTCGCCGCCGACGTTGATCGTGCTGGACGAGCCGGGTGGCGCACGGTGCCCACCGGGGCAGCGGTCAGTCGACCGGTTTGTTGCCCGCCGGCTTGGTCAGGTACCACACCAGCACGGCGGCGAGCAGGGCCAACAGCACCACCCCGCCGGAGACCCCACCGCCGTCCTCGGTGGAGCTCCGCCCGGTCACCCCGAAGTAGATCACCGCGAGGCCGGCGACCACCGCCAGAAACGTCCGCATTCCTCGGTCCTTCACGCCCCGCACGGTACGAGCACCCGCCCCGCCGGGCCGGGCGATCGGACCCGGTTCCCTCTTCCGGGCGACGCCGACGGACCGGGCGGGTCCACCGCGCCGACCGCCGGGGCGGGATGGGTCCGCCCGGTCAGTCGGTCTCCAGGTCGTCCAGGGAGATGGCGTGGGTCATCAACCAGCGGGCCAACGCGGCCATGCCGAACAACCACAGCGGCGCACTCTCGGTGGGGCCGTTGGTGGCGAAGATGGCGAACCGCAGGTCCGGGGCCCGGTACGCCTCGATCCGCCAGCGATGGTTCCGGTCCCGCCAGACCGCCGAAGGGTCCATGGGCGTCACGGTAGGCGACCCGGAGCCACCCGGAGGGCGGTTCGCCGGTGTGCCCGGTCCCTCCGGCCGGCCGGCGGGGGCAGGTTCAGCCCCACCGTCGGGGCAGGGCCACCGCCCCGGCACCGGTGTCGACGGGGAACACCGCCGGCTGCCGGCGGGCCCGGCCCGCCGGTCACCCCGTCCCGGTCACCTCGCGGGCGTCGTCAGGCAACCGGCGGGTCACCCCACGGCGGTCCAGCAGCTCCAGCAGCGGCACCGCCACCCGACGGGTGGTGTCCAGGGCCTGCCGGGCGGCGCTGAGGGTGAACGGCTGCGGCAGCCGGGCGAGGACCCGCACCGCCTCGTCGGCCGCGTCGGGCAGCAGCACCACGTTGTCCGCCAGCCGCAGCAACGCACCGGCCCGTACGGCCGCACCGACCTCCCGGGGGCCGAGGCCCAGCGCGGCCAGCCGGTCGGCCTGCGGCGCGCGGAACGGGTGGGTGGCGTACTCGCTGCGGACCCGGTCGACCGCGCGGGCCACCGGCTCGGGTAGGCCGCCGGACGCCCCGGTGCCGATCCGGCCGGCCCGCAGCGTCAACGGCGGCCGGACCAACGCCTCCACCAGGGCCCGGTCGGGTAGGCCGAGGCGCTGCCGCAGCGCCTCCACCGGGGCGCCCGCCTCCAACGGGTGCGCGGCCACCCAGGCGGTCACCTCCTCGACCAGTCGTCCGCCCAGCCACCGCCAGTGCCCGGGGTCGGCCAGCCAGTCCCCGGCGACCGGGGCGACTGCGCCGGTGACTCCCATCCGGGTCAGCTCACCGGCCCGGACGAGCCGGCGGCGGCGCAGCTCCCCCGCCAGGTCGGGCTGCCCGTCCAGGTCGGTGAGGACGGTCGCGCGGGCGGCGGCGGCACCGCGTCGGCTCAACGGTGGCGGTGCCACGTCCAGCACGGTCACGCCACCGCAGACGTGGTGCCGTCCCGGATCGCGCAGCAACGCCCGGTCCCCGATCAGCAGCGGCAACGGACGGGCCAGCCGCAACCGCACGGTGTCCGCACCGAGCGGACGGACCCGCGCCGGCACGGCCGCCGACCCGACGTGCAGGGTCAGCGTGACCGGCAGGTCACCTACCGGGTCGCCGGCCAACCGCACGTCGAGCAGGTCGGTCCGGTGGAACTCACCGGGGGTGAGCAGGGCGTCGCCCCGGCCGAGCCGGTCCCGGGGCACCCCGCGCAGGTTGACCGCCACCCGGGCCACCGCGGCGACCCGAGACGCGGCCGTCCCGAGCCGGTGCAGGCCCCGGACCCGGACCGGTTCGCCGGTGGTGGCGAGCGCCACCTGGTCACCGACGTGCAGCTCACCACCGCCGAGGGTGCCGGTGACCACCGTGCCGCTGCCCCGGATGGTGAACGCCCGGTCGATCCACAGCCGCACCGGCCCGTCGGTGCGCGGCGGGGGCAGCCGGGCCACCAACCGGCCCAGGGCGGCGCGCAGCTCGGGCAGGCCGACACCGGTGACGGCGCTGACCGCCACCGACTCGACCGCGCCCAGCGACGTCGCGGCGAGCCGCGCACGGGCCTGCGCCGCCGCCGGCCCCGGGTCGGCCAGGTCCGCCCGGGTCACCACCAGCAGCCCGTGGGACACCCCGAGGGCGTGCAGGGCGGCCAGGTGCTCGGCCGACTGCGGCATCCAGCCCTCGTCGGCGGCGACCACCACCAGCGCCGCCGGCACCGGCCCCACCCCGGCGAGCATGTTCGGCACGAACCGTTCGTGCCCGGGCACGTCGACGAACGCGACCGTGTCACCGGTGGGCAGGGCGGTCCAGGCGAAGCCGAGGTCGATGGTCATCCCCCGGCGGCGTTCCTCGGCCCACCGGTCCGGTTCCATCCCGGTCAACGCCCGGACCAGGGTGGACTTGCCGTGGTCGACGTGCCCGGCGGTCGCGACGACGTGCATCTCAGTCGGCCACCCGCAGCACCACGTCGCGCACCGTGTCGTCGGCGTCGGCGGGTACGCAGCGCAGGTCCAGCAGCAGCCGGCCCCGGACCACCCGGCCCAGCACCGGCGGGTCACCCTGCCGCAGGGCGACGGCGTACCGCTCGGGCAGGCTCAGCGCCCACGAGTCCAGCTCGACGCCCGGGGCGCCGCCGCCACCGACGACGGCGACGCTGGGCACCACCTCGGCCTTGTGTCCCTCGGCGCCGAGGGCGTCGCGCAGCCGTTCGCAGCGGTCCCGCAGCACGGCCGGGTCGGCGTGCAGGGCGGCCCGGGTCGGGGTGGTCGGCCCGTGCAGGGTGGCCGCCAACGCGGCGAGGGTCAGCTTGTCCACCCGCAGCGCCCGGGCCAGCGGGTGCCGGCGCAACCGGTCGACCAGGTCGGCGTCGCCGAGCAGCAGCCCGGCCTGCGGGCCACCGAGGAGCTTGTCGCCGCTGGCGGTGACCAGGTGCGCCCCGGCGCGCAGGGTGCCCGCGGCGTCCGGCTCGGCGGGCAGCAGCGGGTCGGCGGTGAGCAGACCGGAACCGATGTCGGCCACCACCGGCACCCCGAGGGTGGCCAGGTCACCGACGCCGACGGCCGAGGTGAACCCGGTGACGACGAAGTTGGACGGGTGCACCTTGAGCACGAAACCCGTGTCCGGACCGACCGCACGGGCGTAGTCGTCGCGGGTGGTGCGGTTGGTCGTACCGACCTCGCGCAGGCGGGCGCCGGTGCTGGCCAGCAGGTCGGGCAGGCGGAACCCGTCGCCGATCTCCACCAGTTCACCCCGGCTGACCACGATCTCCCGGCCGGCGGCCAACGCGGTCGCGGCGAGCACCAGGGCCGCCGCGCCGTTGTTGACCACGTGCACGGCGGCGGCGTCGGGCACCGCGGCGGCCAGCGCGGCCAACGTGTCGCGGCCCCGGCGGGCCCGCCGACCGGTGCCGAGGTCCAGTTCCACGTCGGTGCAGCCGGCGGCGGCGACCAGCGCGTCGACGGCGGCCGGGGACAGCGGGGCCCGCCCGAGGTTGGTGTGCAGCACCACCCCGGTGGCGTTGAGCACCGCCCGGGGCCCGGGGGCGGGCAGGTCGGAGAGGACGGCGTCGCGTACCTCGTCGGGGGTGATCTCACCGTGCCGGACCCGCTGCTGGGCGCGGGCGACGGCGGCCTTCACCCGGGCCCGGCCGAGGGTGGCCACCGCGGCGGCCACCGCCGGATCGGCCAACAGCACGTCGGTACGCGGCACCCGCCGTCGCGGATCGACCGCCGCCTCGCCCATGCCTGTCAGCTCCCCCGGTGGTTGGCGGAGACGGACGGGAATCGAACCCGCCTGGCCCGGATCCCGGACCACACCAGCTTTGAAGGCTGGGAGGGGCACCAGCCGCCTGAACGCCTCCGCCCCCGAGTCAACCACAGCACCACCCTGACGGCGCGGTGAGGTGTCAGACCTGCTCCGACCGGCGACGGATCCGTTCCCGCTGCGGCAGGACCGTGTACTTCGGGTCCCGCGCCGAGGCCACCCCGCCGTGGAAGATGCCGAACCGGGTGGCCACCGAAGCGGCCAGCAGCGCGGTGCCGGACAACGCGGACACCACCCGGCTGCGCCGGCCGGCCAGCGCCCCGACCACCCCGGCGGCGGTGAGCAGGCGACCCGCGCGCAGCAGGCGACCCGCCCTACCCAGCCGGTAGGGCTCACTGAGCAGGCCCAGCCGGGTTTCCACCGAGTGCGCACCCCACAGTTCCAGGGCGGCCCCGGCCACCGCCATCCGGCGGGCCGGCCCGGCCTGGGCGCAGGGCGCGGCGAGCAACCCCACACCGGCGCCGCTGGCCAGCGCGCTGCCCGCGAAGATGGTCGGCAGCTCCGGGTACGCCTCATGCCAGGACGGCACCGCCGTCCCGGCCAGCAGCACCCCGGTGTACGTGGCCAGCGCGGGCGCGACGGCGGCGGCGGCCAGCCCGGCGACCTGCCCGGCCGGCGGCAGCAGTCGACGGACCGGGGAGAACACGCCACGCCCCGGCAGCAGCGGTGCGGCCTCGGCGACGGCGGCGAGCCCGGCGGCCGGGCCGTACGCGGTGAGGATCCAGGTGCCCACCGACATCGGCGAGGTCGGTTTCGCCACCCGCAGCATGTGGTGGAACCGGGCCGGCCGGCCCAGGTCGTTGACCAGGAAGTACGCGCTGGCGGTGACCGCACCCAACGCGGTGACCCGGCCGGCCCGCCGCAACGCCGGCCGGCCGGTGAGCTGCCCCCCGGCGGCCAGCAGCGACGACCCGGCGGCCAGCCCACCGGTGAACAGGTAAGCGGCGATGTCCCACCGCCACACCGGGGCCTTGAGGATCGGCCGGCCGTAGTAGGAGGTGAACTCCGCCTCCGGGACGCGCAGCTCCTCGCCGCCGCGCCCACCCCGGCCACGCCGCCGCGCCACCGACGGCACGTCCCGGGGCGGCACCGGCGCGTCGGCCGAACCCGGGGCACCGGCCGGGGGCGCACCCTCGGCCGGTCCGGCACCGACCTTCGGGCCGTGGCCGAGCCGTACCGAGGAGCGCTGCGGCCGGAACACACCGTCGGCGGCGAGCCGGGCGCGGAAGCCCCGGAACCGCTCCCCCACCGGAATCCGGCCCCCGGTCACGACGACCCTCCGACGAACGCGGCGACGGCCGCCGCCGTCATGGCCAACGCGGCGAGCCCCGCCCGCCGCCACATCCGGGGCAGGTCCCGAGTGGTGACCACCGGGTCCGGGGGCAGGCCGTACACCTCGGGCTCGTCGAGGAGCAGGAAGAACGCGCCGTCACCACCGACGCCGTCGGTCGGGTCGTGACCGTACAGCCGGGCTTCCGGCACGCCCCGGTCGTGCAGGGTGGCGACCCGCTGCGCGGCCCGCTCCCGCAGCTCGTCGAGGGGGCCGTACTGGATGGACTCGGTCGGGCAGGCCTGGGCACAGGCCGGGGTCATCCCCGCGCCGAGCCGGTCGTAGCACAGCGTGCACTTCCACGCCCGGCCGTCGCCCCTACGCTGGTCGATCACCCCGTAGGGGCAGGCGGAGATGCAGTAACCGCAGCCGTTGCAGATGTCCTCCTGCACCACCACCGTGCCGAACTCGGTGCGGAACAGCGACCCGGTTGGGCAGACGTCCAGGCAGGCGGCGTGGGTGCAGTGCTTGCAGACGTCCGACATCATCAGCCAGCGGAAGTCGGTGCGGGTCTCCACACCGGTGTGCCGGCCGGGTGGCGCGGCCCCGGGCATGCCGAGAAACCGGGTGCCCGTACCGGCGGCGTCACCCGCCGACGCACCGACGGTGCCGCCCGGCGCGGTGGCCATCCGGGCGGCGGCGTCGGCGTCGCCCGGGGGTACGCCCGGTTCGGTGCCGCTGGTGCCGGTCGTGCCGGCGGCGACCGCCGCCGACGTCGCGCCGGCCGAAGCACCGGTCGGGTTCCCGGCGAACGGGGCGGTGCGGTGCCCGGCCGGCACCGGCTGCTCGACGAAGGCCACGTGCCGCCAGGAGTTCGCGGTCAACGCGCCGGTGTTGTCGTACGACATGCCGAGCAGGTCGAAGCCGGACTCGGGGACGGCGTTCCACTCCTTGCAGGCCACCTCGCACGCCTTGCAGCCGATGCAGACGCTGGTGTCGGTGAAGAACCCCATCCGGGGGCCGGCAGCCGTCCAGCCCGCGTCCGGGGCCGGATCGAGCGGGCCGTAGAGGCTGCTGCCGTCAGGCATGGTCGGCGCCCTTCTCCCGTGGCCCGTCGTCGCTGCGACCCGCCGGCCGCAGCACCGGGGTCGTCACCGTCGGCGGGCGTTCCCCGGGCACGATCCCGGCCCGTCGACGGTAGTCCTCGACCAGGTCCCGCAACACCGGGCCGGTCGGTCGCCGGCCCGGCCGGACGTCGCAGGTGCCGACCTTGCTCTCCTGGATGAGCACGTTCGGGTCCAGGGTGATGCCGAACAGGTCGTTGGCCGAGTCGCCGGTGACCAGCCCCTCGTAGCCGAAGTGGTACGGCAGCCAGAGCTGGTGGATGATCCGACCGTCCACCCGCAACGGGGTGAGCCGGTCGGTGACCAGCACCTTCGCCTCGATCACCGCCCGGCCGCTGATCAGGTGCGCCCAGCCGAGGTGGGTCAGCCCCGTCTCGGCGGCCAACTCCGGGGACACCTCCACGAACATCTCCGGTTGCAGCTCCGCCAGTGGACGCACCGTACGGCTCATCGCCCCGGCGGTGTGGTGCTCGGTGAGCCGGCTGACCGTGAACACGTACGGGAAGACCTGGCTGTGTTCCTGCGGTGGGCTCGGGTTCACCGAGTTCACCGGGTGGGCGTACACCTTGCGGGTCGGGTTGGCCTGCTGGCCGTAGAGCGGGTTGCGCATCGGTGACTCCGCCGGCTCGTAGTGCGTCGGCAGCGGACCGTCGAGCACCCCGCTCGGCGCGTACAGCCAGCCCTTGCCGTCGGCCTGCATGATGAACGGATCGTCGCCGGCCAGCGCCGCCGGGCCGGACGCACCCTGCGGCGGCCGGTACGTCGGCGGTTTCGTCCGCTCGAAGTCCGGCACGTCGTGACCGGTCCACTCGCCGGCCTGCGGGTCCCACCAGACGTACTTCTTGCGCTCGCTCCACGGGCGGCCCTGCGGGTCGGCCGACGCCCGGTTGTAGAGGATGCGCCGGTTCGCCGGCCACGCCCAGCCCCACTCGGCGGCGACCCAGTCCTGTTCGTGCCGGGACCGGCGGCGGGCGGCCTGGTTGACCCCGTCGGCGTAGACGCCGGAGTAGATCCAGCAGCCCACGGCGGTGCTGCCGTCGTCCTTCGCCTCGGTGAACGAGGACAGTGGACGGCCGGTGGACACGTCGTACCCGTTGATCTCGCGCAGCACCGCCTCGGCGCTCGGCTCGTCGTGCGGGCCGTGGGTGGGGTAGTCCCAGGCCAGGTCGAGCAGGGCGCGGTCGCGGCGGTGGGGGGAACCGGCCAGCCGCTCCCGCAGCCGCCGCCCCAGGTGGTAGAAGAACCACAGCTCGGAGCGGGCGTCACCCGGTGGCTCGACGGCCTTCTCCCGCCACTGCAACAGCCGCTGGGTCTGGGTGAAGGTCCCCTCCTTCTCCACGTGCGACGCGGCCGGCAGGAAGAACACCTCGGTGCGGCACTCGGTCGGGACGATCTCGCCGGTGGCCACCTCGGGGCCGTTCTTCCAGAACGTGGCGCTCTCGATCATGAACAGGTCGCGGACCACCAGCCAGTCCAGGTTGGCCATGCCGAGCCGCTGCGCCCGCCCGTGCGCCGAGCCGACAGCCGGGTTCTGGCCGAGCAGGAAGTACCCCTTGATCTTGCCGTCGATCATGTTGAGCACCTGCTGGTAGGTGCCGTGGTCGCCGGTCATCCGGGGCAGGTGGTCGTAGCAGAAGTCGTTCTCCGGCGTCGCCGCGTCCCCCCAGTACGCCTTGAGCAGGCTCGCCGCGTACGCCCGCGCGTCGCCCCAGAAACCCTTCTGCCCGGGGTGGCGGATGCTGTCCACCCAGTCGTCGAAGGTCGGGTGGTCGGCGTGGTGCGGCATCGGCAGGTAACCGGGCAGCAGGTTGAACAGCGTCGGGATGTCCGTGGAGCCCTGGATGCTGGCGTGCCCGCGCAACGCCAGGATGCCGCCGCCCGGCCGGCCCATGTTGCCCAGCAGCAACTGGATGATCGCCCCGGTGCGGATGTACTGCACACCGACGCTGTGCTGGGTCCAGCCCACCGAGTAGACCAGTGCGCCGGTGCGGTCCCGGCCCGAGTTCTCCGCCCAGGCCCGCGCCAGCTCCAGGAACTTCTCCCGGGGGATGCCGCAGACCCGCTCGACCATCTCCGGGGTGTAGCGGGCGAAGTGCCGGCGCAGGATCTGGTAGACGCAACGCGGATGCTGGAGGGTCTCGTCCCGCTCGGCCTGCCCGTGCACCTGCGCGCCGTGCGACTCGTGGATCAGGCCCGCCGCGCCGTCGCGCTCCTTGGCGGTGTGCCCGCTGCCGGAGTCCTGCTCGTGCCCGGCGTACTGCCAGCTGGTCTGCACGTAGCTGTCGGTGTTCGGGTCGTAGCCGGAGAACAGGCCGTCGCCGTCCTCGGTGTCGGCGAACTGCTCGCTGACGATCGTCGCCGCGTTCGTGTACGCCAGCACGTACTCCCGGAAGTCCAGCTCGTTGTCCAGGATGTAGCGCACCACGCCACCGAGCAGGGCGATGTCGGTGCCCGCCCGGATCGGCAGGTAGGTGTCGGCGACCGCGCTGGTGCGGGTGAACCGGGGATCGACGTGGAAGACCTTCGCGCCGCGCCGTTTGGCCTCCATGACCCACTGGAAGCCCACCGGATGGGCCTCGGCCATGTTCGAGCCCTGGATGACGATGACGTCAGCGTTGGCGAGGTCCTGTTGGAAGTCCGTCGCGCCACCGCGACCGAAGCTGGCCCCCAGACCGGGGACGGTGGCGGAGTGTCAAATGCGGGCCTGGTTCTCGATCTGGAGCGCCCCCATCGCGGTGAACAGCTTCTTGATGAGGTAGTTCTCCTCGTTGTCCAGCGTCGCCCCACCCAGGCTGGAGATGCCCAGCGTGCGGTGCAACGGCCGGCCGTCGCTGTCGACGTCCTCCCAGGTCTGCTCGCGGGCGGCGAGGATCCGGTCGGTGATCATGTCGAGCGCGGTGTCGAGGTCGAGGTCCTCCCACTCGGTGGAATACGGTCGCCGGTAGCGGACGGTGGTCTGCCGCAGCGGGCTGGTGACCAGGCTCCTGCTGGCCGAGCCCTTCGGGCAGAGCCGCCCCCGGGAGATGGGGCTGCCCGGGTCGCCCTCGATCTGGGTGACCTGACCGTCGGTGACGTACACCCGCTGCCCGCAGCCGACCGCGCAGTACGGGCAGACCGAGCGGGCCACCCGGTCGGCGGTCTCGGTGCGGGCGGTCAGCCCGGCGGAGCGGTCCGACTGCGCCGCCGGGCCCCGGCCGAACGGGTCGGTGCCGGTGAGCTGGCGGTAGACCGGCCAGCCCGCGACGAAGGTACGCAGACCCACTGCGCTCCTCCCTCCCCGGCATGAACCGACCCTCTGAACATAGGCCAGCGCGGCGGAGGATGCGACCCGGTGCGGGGATCTCCACGCACCGATACGGCGCTGCCCCCGACCGGTCCGGTCGGGGGCAGCGCCGTATCGCGATGGCGGAGCGCCGATGTGCATGTCGCCTCTCGGCGCGTGGCGCAACGCGGCTCCAGCCGAACGGAACTCCGCGACGGCAATTCAGGTGAGGCCCGGGGACACTGGACACACCGACGCTCCTGCCCGCCAGCTTACCCCGCCGGGCCCTTCCGCGCGCCCGTCGCGCCCGGCCGGGAGGGCGGGCACGGGCACCGGCAGCGGCGGTTCGTCGAAAGCCGCGTACCTGAGCTGGTCGAACCGGCGTTACCCTGACACCATGCAGGCCACCCTGGCGACCGCCCCCCACCTGGCCCGGCCGGGCCGACCGGTGGTGGTGGCGCGCACCCTGGCGGAGCTGACCGGCCCCACCGGCGGGGTGGTGGAGCTGCCGGTCCGGTTGATGTGGAGCAGCGAACGCACCTTCGACCTGGCCGAACCGGACGATCTGCTCTGGTTGTACGAGAACGTGCTGCGGGAGACCACCCGCGCCGACGACCTGCGGGCACTGATCGACGGGCGCACCCTGCGCCGGGTGTGGCGGCGGCTCAACCTGCCCCGGGGGGTACGGGCGGCCTGGGAGAGCCGACACCGGGGCCTGCGGGCCGCGTGACCCACCTGCACGACTTCTACCGGGAGGTCGCCCGGGTCGCGCTCACCGCGGCCGGGCCGCACCGGTTCGTGCTCGGCGGCGGGGTGGCCTGGGCGGCGCACGGTCTGGTCACCCGGCCCACCGAGGACGTCGACCTGTTCGCCGACGTGGAGGGGGCGGCCGCCGCCGCGGCGGCGGAGGTGTGCGCCGCGCTGGAACAGGCCGGGTACACCGTCGCGCCGGCCGACCCGGACAGCGACCTCGGTGACCTGTTCGAGGGCTTCGACCGGGACATCCGGGACTTCGTCGTCGGCCGGGACGACCGGCGGATCCGGCTCAGCCTGGCCCGGCTCGACCGGTACCGCTCACCGGTGGTGATGGACCTCGGCCCGGTGATGGACCTCCGCGACCTGATCGCCAACAAGACCGCCGCCCTGGTCAACCGCCGGGAGGCCCGCGACTACATCGACGTCGCCGCCGCGCTGGCGCAGTACCCGGTCGACGAGCTGCTGGCGCTGGCCCGGCAGGTGGACCCGGCGCTGGTCGACGAGGACGTCCGGGCCGCCGGCCGCTACCTGGACCGGCTGCCGGACCGTCGGCTCGCCCGCTACGGCCTGGACCCGGCGCAGATCGCGCAGGTCCGCCGCCGGATGGCCGGCTGGCCCCGCTGAGCGTCCGCCGCCGGCCCGTGCCACGGGGCGCGGGCCGGCGGTCGGCAGGCCGGGCCGGGTGCGCGCGGGTGGGCCGCTCACCTGGTGAAACGACCGCCGGTGACGCCGAGGATCTCCCCGGTGACGTAGCTGGACTCCTGGGAGGCGAAGAAGACGTACGCCGGGGCCAACTCGGCGGGTTGCCCGGCCCGGCCCAGCGGGGTGTCGGTGCCGAACTTCTCCACCTTCGCAGGCGGCATGGTCGCCGGGATCAGCGGCGTCCAGATCGGGCCCGGGGCGACCGCGTTGACCCGGATGCCCCGGTCGGCGAGCTGCGCCGCGAGACCCTTGGTGAAGTTCGCGATGCCCGCCTTGGTGGTGGCGTAGTCCAGCAGCGGCGGCGACGGGTCGAACGCCTGGATCGAGGTGGTGTTGATGATCGTCGCGCCCTCCTTCAGGTGCGGCACGGCGCTGCGGCAGAGCCAGAACATGGCGTACAGGTTGGTCTTCATCACCCGGTCGAACTGCCCGGTGCTGATCGACGTGATGCCGTCGTCCTGGGCCATCTGGTAGGCCGCGTTGTTGACCAGGATGTCCAACCCGCCGAGGTCGGTGACGGTCCGGTCGACCAGGTCGCGGCAGTGCTGCTCGTCGGTCAGGTCGGTGCGCACCGCCACGCCCCGCCGGCCGGCCTCCTCGATCAGCCGCACCGTCTCCCGGGCGTCGGCGTCCTCCTCCTCGTCGAGGTAGGAGATGACGACGTCGGCGCCCTCCCGGGCGAAGGCGATCGCCACCGCCCGACCGATACCCGAGTCGCCGCCGGTGATCAGGGCCCGCTTGCCCGTCAACCGGTCGCTGCCCCGGTACGACGTCTCCCCGTGGTCGGGCGTCGGGCCCATCCGGTCGGTCCGGCCGGGGGCCGACTGCTGCTGGGCCGGCTGGCCGTCCTGGTGGCCGTACTGCTCGGTGGGGTCCTGCGGGGTGTACTGGTCCTGGCTCACCGTGTCGCTCCCTGCCTGCTTTGGTCCGTTCTGGGTCCCTGGCTGACCTACCCCGACGGGTACGCCGGAAACAACAGCCGGGCCCGACGGTGGAACCGGATGTGACAGGGAGATGGCCGGTGGGGTCGGTGTGGTGAAACACCCCCGACCACTGTGGCGGGAGCGACGGCTGCTCGTTATGGTGCGCAGCGGCGCCCCACGAGGCGCGTCCACCCCCGATGGAAGGGCATTTTTCATGACCTCCTCCTCCGGCGCGTCGCGCCGCCAGGTGCTGGCCGTCGCCGCCGCCGCGGCGACCGCCCCGCTGATCGCCGGCGGGCCCGCCCAGGCGGCCCAGCGGCAGGGCCCGCAGGGTGCGAAGACCTGGGACCTGACCGTCCTGGGCACCTCGGACACCCACGGCAACGTCTACAACTGGGACTACTACCGCGACGCCGAGTTCGACGACAGCAAGCACAACGACGTCGGCATCGCCAAGCTCGCCACCCTGGTCAACCAGATCCGCGCCGAGCGTCGGGGCCGGGCCACCCTGGTCCTCGACGCCGGCGACACCATCCAGGGCACCCCGCTGGCCACGTACTACGCCAAGCAGGAGCCGATCACCGTCACCGGCGCGACGCACCCGATGGCCCGCGCGATGAACATCCTGCGGTACGACGCCGTGACGCTGGGCAACCACGAGTTCAACTACGGGCTGCCGCTACTGGCGACCTGGATCGACCAGCTGGGCTTCCCGGCGCTGGCCGCGAACGCGGTGAACGCCCGCACCGGCAAGCCGGCGTTCCGTCCGTTCGTGCTCAAGCGGGTCCGGCCCGGTGGGCCCGGGACGCCGACGCTGACCGTGGGCATCCTCGGCCTGACCAACCCCGGCGTGGCCATCTGGGACAAGGGCAACGTGGAGGGCAAACTGGTCTTCCCGGGCATGGTGGAGACCGCCGCGAAGTGGGTGCCGGTCATGCGGCAGCGGGGTGCCGACCTGGTCATCGTCTCCGCCCACGGTGGCGACAGCGGCACCTCCAGCTACGGCCCGGAGCTGCCCAACGAGAACCCGGTGGCGCTGATCGCCCAGCAGGTCCCCGGCATCGACGCGATCCTGTTCGGCCACGCCCACAACGAGGTGGTGGAGAAGTTCGTCACGAACACCGCCACCGGGGCGCAGGTGCTCACCGCCGAACCCTCCAAATGGGGCCAGCGGCTGACCCGGATGGACTTCACCCTGACCCGGGAGCGGGGCCGCTGGAAGGTCGTCGGCAAGGGCGCCACCATGCTCAACACCAACACCGTGGTCGAGGACCCCAAGGTGCTCGCCGCCGTACGGGGCCAGCACGCCAAGACGGTCGGCTACGTCAACACGGTGGTCGCCCGGTCCACCCAGGAACTGTCCGCCGCCGAGTCACGCTACCGGGACACCCCGATCCTGGACTTCATCAACCACGTCCAGGCCGAGGTGGTCACCGCCGCGCTCACCGGTGGCCCGTACGCGGCGCTGCCGGTGCTGTCGATCGCCGCGCCGTTCAGCCGCACCGCCGTCTTCCCGCAGGGTGACGTGCGCATCCGTGACGTCGCCGGGCTGTACGTCTACGACAACACCCTGGAGGCGGTGGTGCTCACCGGCGCCGAGGTGAAGGCGTACCTGGAGTTCTCGGCGAAGTACTTCACCACGCTGCCGGTCGGCGCACCGGTCGACCCGGCGACGATCAGCGACCCGGCCGTGCCGGACTACAACTACGACGTGATCTCCGGGCTGGACTACGACGTCGACGTCTCCCGGCCGGTCGGTCAGCGGATCACCCGGCTGGTGCTGCCCGGCACCGACACCCCGGTCGCCGCCGACGCGCAGTTCGTCGTCGCGGTGAACAACTACCGGCGCAGCGGCGGCGGGAACTTCCCCGGCATCGTGAAGACCCAGGTCTACAACGCGCAGCAGGAGATCCGTCAGCTGCTCATCGACTGGGCGCAGGCCCGGGGCACCATCGACCCGGCTGACTTCTTCGTGCCGAACTGGCGGCTGGTCCGCGCCGGCGTGCCGGTGTTCTGAGCCACCCCGGCCGGCGGCTGCCACACCCGACGGGTCCCGGGGTGCCACCCCGGGACCCGTCGCGCCGTTCAGCCGCCCGAACGCAGGTCCCGCTCGTACTGGCCGGGGGTCGGGTCGGGCTGGTAGCGGGGCGGCTCGGTCTCGGTCGACGTCGTCCGGTCCTCGGGTCGGACCGGCGGCGGCAACTCGCCGAAGCGCATGTGCCGCAGCAACGCGTGCTGCTCGTCGGTGAACGGTTCGCTCATGACGCTCAGTGTGCACCCGGCATCAAGACCGGCGGGAGGGGTAAGCGGGCGGTTCCGTCGGCGACGAGAGGACGAAACCATGCGCGCGGTACGGATGACCGCCCCCGGGGTGCTCGAACAGGTGCAGGTGCCGACGCCGACGCCCGGCCCCGGCGAGGTGCTGGTACGCGTCGGCGCGGTCGGCGCCTGCCACTCCGACCTGCACATCCTCGACGCACCGCCGGGCGTCTTCCCCACCCCGATCACCCTCGGCCACGAGATCGCCGGCACCGTGGACACCCTCGGCGACGGCGTCACCGGCTGGTCCGCCGGGGAGCGGGTCGCCGTCTACGGGATCATCGGCTGCGGCACCTGCCGGGGCTGCCTGCGCGGACGGGAGAACCAGTGCCGCACCGTGCCGGTGGGCGGGATCGGGCTCAGCCGTGACGGTGGGCTGGCCGAGCACGTGGTGGTGCCCGCCTCCCGGCTGCTGCCCGTCGGCGACCTGGAGCTGACCCAGGCCGCGCCGCTGACCGACGCCGGGCTGACCCCCTACCACGCGATCGAGCTGGCCCGGCCGGTGCTGCGGCCCGGGACGTCGGTCGTGGTGATCGGCATCGGCGGACTGGGGCACATGGCGGTGCAGATCCTCGCCGCCACCACCGCCGTGCGGATCATCGCGGTGGACAGCAACGTCGCCGCCCTCGACCTGGCCACCCGGGTCGGCGCGCACCACGTGGTACCGGCCGGCCCGGACACCGTCGAGCGGATCCGGGAACTCGTCGGCCCGGCACCCGACGGCGCGGACGTGGTCATCGACTGTGTCGGGGTGGACGCCACCCTCACCGCCGCCCGTGACGTCGTGGCCACCGGTGGCCGGCTGCTGCTGGTGGGCCTGGGCGGCGGCACCATGCCGGTGCGGCCGGTCGCCGACGAGCCGCCCACCGTGCCGTTGGAGACCAGCGTCGAGGTCCCGTTCTGGGGCACCCGGGCCGAACTCCAGGAGGTGATCGCCCTGGGTCGGGCCGGGCTGCTCACCGCCGACGTGCAGACCTTTCCGCTGGAACGCGCCCCGGAGGCGTACGACCTGCTACGCGCGGGTGAGATCCACGGCCGCGCGGTGATCGTGCCCTGAGCGGCGGCGTAGGGGGTGCGGTCAGCGGCCGACGCCGAGGGCCGGCGGCTGCCCGCCCCGGGCGGGCAGCCGGTCCAGCAGGGCCAGGGTCGCGCGCACCGGCCCACGGTCCAGGGTCCGGTCGAAGCTGGACCGGCCCTGGCAGAACCGGACGAACATCGCCCAGCCGGCCGGGGTCGCCAGGAAGGCGTGGCACACCTCGGGGCGACGGGCGAAGGTCTGCAGCAACCGGTGCCCGGCGCGCATCGACGGCACCAGCCGCTCGTGCACGTCCCGGGGGTAGCGGTCCAGGTCACCGGCGGCGACCGCCGCACCGGCCAGCGTCCCGGACCGCAGCGCGTAGCTGATTCCCTCCCGGGTCCACGGCTCCAGCAGGCCCGCCGCGTCCCCGACCACCAGCACCCGACCGTGGCGCAGTGGCGCGTCGTCGGCCCGGCAGCGGGTCAGGTGCCCGGAGTCGTGCTCGGCGGCCACCTGACCCAGGCCCAACCGGTCCAGGAAGCTGTGCAGGTAGGCGCGGGTCCGGTCGCCCTCGCCCCGGGCGCCGATCACCCCCACGGTCAACAGGTCGCCTTTAGGGAACACCCAGCCGTACGCGCCGGGGAACGGGCCCCAGTCCAGCAGCAGCCGCCCCCGCCAGCGGGCCGCCTCGGCGGGTGACACCGGCAACTCCCGTTCCAGACCCAGATCCACCTGGCGGAACCGGACGCCCACGTGCCGGGCGGTCACCCCGGCGGAGCCGTCCGCCCCAATCACCGTGCGGGCGGTCAGGGTGGTGCCGTCGGCCAGTCGGACGCGTACCCCGTCGGGGTCCTGGTCGAGGGCGCGCACGGCGACGCCCTCGCGGACCTCGGCCCCGGCGGACACCGCCGCCGCGCGCAACCGGTCGTCGAACTCGTCGCGGCGCACCATCGTCACCAGGGGTGTGCCGTGCCGGCGGGTGAAGCCCCACCGGCCGTCCCGGGTGAAGGTGACCCGGTCGACCCGGTCGTGCGCCGGCACCTCGATGCGGCCGGCCACCATCGACAGCGAGGTGCCGATCAGGCCACCCCCGCAGGTCTTGTAACGGGGGTGCACGGCCCGGTCCAGCACCAACGTCCGCACCCCGGCCGCCGCGGCCTCCCGGGCCGCGCTGAGCCCGGCCGGCCCGGCGCCGACCACGACGAGATCCCAGATGATCATGCCGGTCAGCCTAGGGCACCCGGCCCCGCGCCGAAGGGTACGGCCGGCCGTGCGGCAGGCATTGTCGGGTGACCAGTGGGTAAACCGCGTCACCCGGCCCGACCGGTCGGCCGGGCCCACGGCAAGGAGGGCACCATGCAGCAGGTACGTCTGTCGGAGGTCGAGGTGCGCGTCTACGAGGCGGTCAGCGTGCTGGAGATCCGCAGCCAGGTTCCCTACCCCGACCTGATCGCCGAGGAGGCGGGGCTGGCCGAGCAGGACGTCCACGCGCCGCTGCGCCAGCTCACCGAGAAGGGTCTGCTGCACCGGGAGGACTCACCGCTGGCCGGGCTGGACTTCGGCCCCCGCTGGTGCGCCCGCCAGCCGGCGTGAGCGCAGTCGCGCCCGCGCCCCGCCGGGCGGCCGGGTCGGGCACCGGTTTGCCGCACCGTCCCCCGGGTAGCGCTGCGGCATGCCCGATCACCGGCCCATACGGGATCATCGGTGCGTGCCCGATCGCCGTCACGCGTCAGATCGCCGGTCCGCGGTGACAGCGGCGGACGACCGCCGCCGTTGGCAGGCCCTCGGGGTCGGCCTGGTCGCGGCGTTCATGACGCTGCTGGACGTCAGCATCGTCAACGTCGCCATCCCGTCGATGGACCGGTCGTTGCAGGCCAGCCCCAGCGACCTGCAGTGGGTGCTGTCCGGCTACGCGCTGACCTTCGGGCTGGTCCTGGTGCCGGCCGGCCGGTTCGGCGACGCCCGGGGTCGACGTAACGCCTTCGTGGTCGGGGTCGCCCTGTTCACGCTCACCAGCGCACTGGCCGGGCTCGCCCAGTCCCCGACCTGGCTGGTCGCCGCCCGACTTCTGCAGGGCGTCGCCGCCGGGGTGGTCAACCCGCAGGTGACCGGCCTGATCCAGCAGCTGTTCCGGGGCGCGGAGCGGGGTCGCGCGTTCGGCCTGCTCGGCGCCGTCATCGGCATCTCCACCGCCGTCGGTCCGCTGCTGGGCGGCCTGCTGATCGAACTCGGCGGCGAGGACCACGGCTGGCGGTGGGTGTTCTTCGTGAACGTGCCGGTGGGGGTGCTCGCCGTGCTGCTCGGCTGGCGGCTGCTGCCCACCCGGGCCGCCGGCCGGCTCGACCGGCACCGGCTCGACCCGGTCGGGGTGCTGCTGCTCGGGGCCGGTGTGACACTCCTGCTGCTGCCGTTGGTGCAGCGGGAACAGTGGCCCAGCCCGTGGAAGTGGGCGCTGATCCCCGCCGGGCTGGTCGTCCTGGTCGCCTTCGGACTCTGGGAGCGCCGCTTCGGCCGCACCCGCACACCGCTGTTCGACCTGGGACTGTTCCGGTTGCGGTCGTACACCATCGGCGCGGTCATCGCGCTCATCTACTTCGGTGGCTTCACCGCGATCTTCTTCATCTTCACCCTCTACCTGCAGAACGGTCTCGGCTACCGGGCGTTGACCGCCGGCCTGGCGATCACCCCGTTCGCCCTCGGCTCGGCGCTCGCCGCCGCCCTCGGTGGCCGGCTGGTCACCCGGTTCGGCCGGCCGCTGGTCGGGCTCGGGCTGGTCCTGGTGCTGGTCGGGCTCGGTGGGGTGGTGTTCGTGCTGCGCGGCGACCCGCACGGCTCGATCCCGCTGCTCACCGCGCTGCCGCTGCTGCTCGCCGGGCTCGGCAGCGGCCTGGTGATCACCCCGAACCAGACGTTGACCCTGTCCGAGGTGCCGGTGCCGCAGGCGGGCAGCGCGGCCGGGATGTTGCAGACCGGTCAGCGGATCGGTTCGGCCGCCGGCATCGCCGCCGTCGGCGCGTTGTTCTTCTCGTCGCTGGCCAGCACCGACGGTCAGTGGGCCGCCGCGTTCCGGCATTCCCTGCTGTTGGCCATGGGCATCGTCGCGTTGGCGCTGGTCGCCGCGGCGACCGACATCGTGCTGAACCACCGCGCCGCGCACCACCGCTGAGCCCGCCGCCCCGGCGTCGCACCCGGGGGACGCCCCGACGCGCCGACGCCGACCGGCCGGTCCCGTGACGGGAACCGGCCGGTCGGCGCTGCGTCAACTGGTCACCAGTGCTGCTGGACGAGGTCCGCGGCCTGCTGCTCCCACTGGGCGTACGCGTACGGGTAGGCCGAGACCTGCACGGTCTGCGCGGCGGTGGTCAGCGGCAGGTCCTCCCAGCCGGGCACGTTCTTCAGCGCGGAGAAGAACGCCCGGGAGGCGTACCGCGGGTCGGTGATCTGCTCCGGGCTGCCCCACCCCGACGACGGACGCTGCTGGAACAGTCCCTGCGAGTCGTGGTCGTTGTAGGCGCCGAGGTGTCCCAGGTTGTACAGCTTCGACTCCTGCAACGAGGTGGCCACGCCGATCACGGCGCCGCGCTCCCCCACGCCGGTCCGCTTGGCCTCGGCGATGATCGCCTTGGCGTTGGCGACCTGCGCGTCGTCGAGCGGGACGCGGGACTGGGCGCCCTCCAGCCCGTGCGGGATGAGTTCGTCGGTGCTCGGCTTGCCGGCCGGCACCTTGGTGGTGGGGCTGCCCGTGGTCAGGCCGGACTCGACGGTGACGCCCTGCCGGCTCTTGCCGGTGGCCAGGTCGATCGCGGCGCGGGCCCCCTGGTGGGGGCCGGTGGTGACGGGGGCGGCCACGGCCGCCGGGCCGAACGCCAGTCCGCCGAGGGCGGCGACGCCGGCGATGCCCAGTGCGGTCCTGCGGTCCTTCGCGATGGCCGGGAGCCATCGAGTGAAGTCCAGCTTCACGATGGTTGCCCTTTCGATCGTGGCGACGCGCTCCGGGGTGAGCGGGCCTCGGGGGAACTCCCACGCCAGCCGGGGGTGTGGTGGCCGGCGTATGGGGGACACAACCAGCCGGGCGTGTCGGTCATTCCGGAAATGCCGTGGCCGGCCCGGGCTGTGGTCCGGGTCACCGGCGGGCGGCTCGCGCGGTCTCATACCGGACAGACGACCCGAATCGCACGACGCGGGTCCGGACGGGCGTGGCCGTCCGGACCGGGTGTGGGCCGCCCGCGCGCAGGGCAGGAGGGCACAGGACGGCCGGCAGCAGGACCCCGGCGGGCGGACCAGTGCTGGCGTCAGCCGTCGGTGCCGAAGCCGTCGGCGGTGGACCGCTCGTCGCGGTCCCGCAACTCCTGGAACAGGGTGAGCTGCAGGCCGGCGGGCACGTCGAGTCGGGAGTTCAGCGAGTGCCAGGGGGTGACGGTGGGCGGGGCGACCTCGGTGGCCCCGGCCGCGACGAGCCGACCGGTGACGGCGGCGGTGTCGTCCACCTCGAAGGCCAGTCGGAGCCTCGGGGCCACCTGACGGCCCACCTCGACGTCGTCGATCATCCGCTTCTGCGCCGGATTGGCGATCTCCAGGGTGGCCCGGCCCGCCTCCAGGATCACCACCCGGGCCTGCCCGGCACCGGAGTACGCAGCCTGCTCGGGTAGCCCCAGGGCGTCCCGGAAGAAGGCGACCGCGGCGTCGTAGTCCTCGGCCTCCACCACCAGGCGCAGCTGCCGTACGCCCGGGGGGCGGTTGTCGTCGGTCACCCGGCCGATCCTAGGCCCGCCGGGGCCGGGCGGCGGTGAAGGCCGCCCGGCCGGGTGCCGTCAGTGGCCGCGGGTCAGCCACTCCTGCAGGTGGGGGGCCTCCGCGCCGATGGTGGTGTCGTCGCCGTGCCCGGTGTGCACCACCGTGTCCGCCGGCAGGGTGAGCAGGCGGGTCCGGATCGACTCCACGATCGTGGCGAAGTCGCTGTACGACCGCCCGGTGGCCCCCGGACCACCGGCGAAGAGGGTGTCGCCGGTGAAGACCGCGCCGAGCGACGGGGCGTGGAAGCTGCACGCCCCGGGGCTGTGCCCGGGGGTGTGCAGCACCCGCAGCACCGTGTCCCCGACGGTGATCTCCTGACCGTCGGACAACTCCCCGTCCGGGGCTAGCCCGGGGTGCACCAGATCCCACAGCACCCGGTCGTCGGGGTGCAGCAGGATCGGCGCACCGGTGACCTTGGCCAGTTCGGGGGCGACCCGGACGTGGTCGTCGTGGGCGTGGGTGGCGAGGATCGCCACCACCCGGCGGTCACCGACGGCCCGGCGGATCGCGGCCACGTCGTGCGGGGCGTCGAGCACCACGCACTCGGTGTCGTCGCCGACGACCCAGACGTTGTTGTCGACGTCGAAGGTCTGCCCGTCGAGGGAGAACGTGCCGGAGGTGACGGCGTGGTCGACCCGGGCGGTCACGGGAACACCACCACCGAACGCAGCACGTCCCCGTCGTGCATCCGGTGGAACGCCTCCTCCACCTGGTCCAGGGCGATCTCCTCGGTGACGAAGGCGTCGAGGTCGAGCCGACCCTGCAGATAGAGCTGGGTGAGCAGCGGGAAGTCCCGGCTGGGCAGGCAGTCGCCGTACCAGCTGGACTTGAGCGCGCCGCCCCGGCCGAAGACGTCCAGCAGCGGCAGGTCCACGGTCATCTCCGGGGTGGGCACCCCGACCAGGACGACGGTGCCGGCGAGGTCCCGGGCGTAGAACGCCTGCTTCCAGGTCTCCGGCCGCCCCACCGCGTCGATCACCACGTCCGCGCCGAACCCACCGGTGGCGGCCCGGATCGCCTCGACGGCGTCCTCGGCGGAGGCGTCGACGGTGTGGGTGGCGCCGAACCTGCGCGCCCAGTCGAGTTTGCGACCGTCGGTGTCCACCGCGACGATCGTGGTCGCGCCGGCCAGGACGGCACCGGCGACCGCCGCGTCGCCGACCCCGCCGCAGCCGATGACGGCCACCGAGTCACCCCGGGTGACCTGCCCGGTGTTCATCGCCGCGCCGAGGCCGGCCATGACACCGCAGCCGAGCAGCCCGACGGCGGCGGGCCGGGCCGCCGGGTCGACCTTGGTGCACTGGCCGGCGTGGACCAGCGTCTTCTCCGCGAAGGAGCCGATGCCCAGCGCCGGGGTCAGTTCGGTGCCGTCGGTGAGGGTCATCTTCTGGGCGGCGTTGTGGGTGTCGAAGCAGTACCACGGCCGGCCACGGCGGCAGGCCCGACACACCCCGCACACCGCCCGCCAGTTGAGCACCACGAAGTCGCCGGGGGCGACGTCGGTCACCCCGGCGCCCACCTGCTCCACCACCCCGGCCGCCTCGTGGCCGAGCAGGAAGGGGTAGTCGTCGTTGATGCCACCCTCGCGGTAGTGCAGGTCGGTGTGGCAGACCCCGCAGGACTGCACCCGTACCACCGCCTCGCCGGGCCCCGGGTCGGGCACCACGATGGTGGTGACCTCGACCGGAGCGCCCTTGCTCCGTGAAATGACGCCCCGGACTTCCTGGCTCACGTTGTGTCCTCCCTGCTTGCCGGCACGACGGCCGGGTGGGGTCCCGCTCACCGCCGAACCTACCGCGATCATGCCGCCCGCCCCACCGGTCCGCCGGACCCACCATCCGCCGGCCCGTCACCCTCCGCCGTCGGGCCCCTCCCCCGGGGGTACGCGCACCGCGGCACCGGGCTCGGCCGCAGGTTCCTCCGGCCGGGCGGCGTGCCGGCGGCGGGCCGCGTTGCGGTACCGCAGCACCTGCACCGCGCCCAGCACCCACAGCAGGTACTGCACGGCGAACGCCCACCGGAACGCCGTCAGCGGTGGGGCGGCCGCACCCGCCGGGGTGGTCAGGTCCAGCACCACCCCGATCGCCAGCACCAGCACGATCGAGGCGACGAATCCGCCGACGTTGACGATGCCGGTGGCACTGCCGATGCGGTGCACCGGGTTGGCCGTGCGCGCGTAGTCGAAGCCGACCACCGCGCCGGGGCCGCCCAGGGCCAACACCAGCACCAGGATCACCAGCAGCCAGTACGGCGACCGGCCGGGCCAGGCCAGCACCGCCGCCCATACCCCGGCGCTGGCCCCGGCGATGACGAAGATCAACACCGAGCGGTGGAACGGGTGCCGGGCGCACAGGTAGGCGACCAGCGGCCCGGCGAGCAGCGCCCCGACCGTCATCAGGGTGAGCAGGGACGCGGCGACGGTCGGCGGCAGGCCCTGCCCCTGCACCAGGAACGGGTAGCCCCACAGCAGCGCGAAGACCGCACCGGAGAACTGGGCGACGAAGTGCGACCACAGGCCCAGCCGGGTGCCCGGTTCGGCCCACGCGGCGGCCAACTCCCGGCGCACGGTGGACAGGGCGGGGGTGGCGGCGACGCCCGGCCCGACGTGCGGGCCGTCCCGGACGACCACCAGCACCAGCACCACCGCCGTCGCCCCGAGCCCGGCGGCGACCAGGAACGCCGGGGTCCAACCGGCCAGGTGCAGCAACGCCACCAGTGGCACCGCGGCGAGGATCGCCCCGACCTGGCCGAAGGTGCCGGTGAGCTGCACCAGCAGCGGGTTGCGTCGACCCGGGAACCAGAACGCGACGATCCGCAGCACGCTGATGAAGGTCATCGCGTCACCGAGGCCCACCAGCACCCGCCCGCCGACCGCCAACCGGACGTCGGTGGCGACGGCGAAGCAGAGCTGACCGGTGACCATCAGCGCGCCACCGGCCAGCAGCAGCCGACGTGAGCCGTACCGGTCCAGGAGCACCCCGACCGGGATCTGCATGGCGGCGTACACGGCGAGCTGGGCGACCGAGAACACCGCCAGGGCGGAGGCGTTGATGTCGAAGCGGTGGGTGGCCTCCACCCCGGTCACCCCGAGGGAGCTGCGGTGGAACACCGCCGCCAGGTAGGCGGTGACGGCCACCGCCCAGACCGCGGTGGCCCGACGACCGGCGGGGCCGGCGGGGACGCTCACCGGCACGCCGAGCCGGTACCCGCCCGCGTCACCCCGACCGGCCGCCGGTCGACCCGCGCGGCGGACACCCGTGCCGGCGTACGGCGTTTCGTCATGCCGCAATGGTGCGTCGCCCGGGGCCCGGTCGCCCCCGGCGGGTGCACCGCCGGTGGTCCGCGCCACTACCGGCACCGGGTGGCCCGTACCCCGCCGGCACCCGGTCGCCCGCGCCGGCACCGACCGGCGGGCTGCGGGGGTGCACCACCCGGGCAGGATCACCCGACCGATCGACCCCGCCACGCGGGGTGATCGGCTGACTGGGCACAATCGACACATGTCTCCCCGCCGGTGGTTGCTCGCCGATCAACTCGGGCCGCACTTCCTGGACGACGACCGGCAACCGGTGCTGCTGATCGAGGTCAGCGAGTTGTTCCGGCGTCGGCGGCTGCACCGGCAGAAGGCGCACCTGATCCTCAGCGCCCTACGCCACCGCGCCGCCGAACTGGGCGACCGGGCGCTGCTGGTGCGCGCCGGCACCTTCCGGGAGGCCCTGGCGTCGGTCGACGGCCCGGTCGAGGTCTGCCACCCCAGCACCCGGGCCACCCACGACTTCGTCAGGTCCGTCCCGGGACTGACCGTGCTTCCACCCCGCGGCTTCGTCACCGACCGGGCCGACTTCGCCCACTGGGCCGACCAGCCCCGACGGGGACCGCTCCGGATGATCGACTTCTACCGGCACGCGACCCGACGGCACGGGGTGCTCACCGGCCCCGGACCGACCGCACACGGACCCACCCCCGGCGGGCGGGCCCTGGACGTACCGCCCGCACCACCGATCGTCGAGGACGACATCGACGCCGAGGTACGGGCCGACCTGGACCGGTGGGAACGCGACGGGGTGCGGTTCGTCGGCCGGGACGCCCCCCGCGCGCACCCGGCCAGCCACGCCGAGGCCGACCAGCGCCTGGAGCACTTCCTGCGGTACCGGCTGCCCGACTTCGGCCGCTACGGCGACGTGATGAGCGCCGAGGACCCGGTGCTGGCCCACGGGATGCTCTCCGCCTCGTTCAACCTCGGGCTACTCGACCCGGCGGTGGCGGTGACCCGGGCGGAGGCCGCCTGGCGGGCCGGCGACGCCCCACTGGACTCGGTGGAGGCGTTCCTGCGCGGTCTTCTCGGCTGGCGCGAGTTCCTCTGGCAGCTCTACTGGCACGTCGAGCCGGCCCGGCCGGACACCGGCCGGTTGGCCGCGACCGAACCGCTGCCACCGTGGTTCCTCGACCTCGACGCCGACGCGGTGGAGGCACGCTGCCTCGCCGACGTGCTCGCCGGAGTCCGGGACCGAGGCTGGGCACACCAGGCCCAACGGCTCTTGGTGCTGGGCAACCACGCGTTGCAACGCGGGTGGCGCCCCGCCGAACTGGCCGACTGGTTCCAACGCTGCTTCGTCGACGGCGTCGACTGGGCGATGAACACCACCGTGATCGGCCTGAGCCAGTACGCCGACCTGCCCCGGGTCGACACCCGCCCCTACGCCGTGGACGGCCGGTACATCGACGAGATCAGTGACTACTGCACCGGCTGCCGCTACCAGCCGGACCGGGAACTCGGCGATCTCGCCTGCCCGTACACCGGGGGGTTCGCGGCGTTTCTGCACCACAACCGGGAGAAGCTGGTGGCCGACCCCCGGCTGGCCGCGGAGCTTGCCGCCCGGGACGACCCGCAGCACCGGGAGGCGGTGCTGGCGCAGGAGGAGAAACGGGGCAGCAACCCGCCCTGACCTGCGGTGCCGGGACGCGGGGCCCTCACGCCACCTCACCGGCGGGCAGGTCGGTCGGGACCGGGGCCGCCGACCGGGGAGACAGGGCGGAACGCCCCGCCGCACCACCGGCGAGGCGGATACCGGCGGTGAGCAGCCGACCGTACGAGCCGGGCAGGACCCGGCCCAGCAGATCGGGCAACTTCGCCGACCAGCCGATCAGCACCCGGCCGCGACGCCGTTCGACGCCGTCGAGGATCACCTCGGCGGCCCGCTCGGGCGCGATGGACAGCAACCTCTCGAACTGCCGCAGCGTGGCCGCGAACTCCTCGCGGGCCACCCCGCTGCCGACCCGGGCGTTACGGGCGATCCGGGTGGCGATGCCGCCGGGATGCACCGACGTCACCCCGATGCCGTCCTCGGCCAACTCGTGCCGCAGCGCCTCGGTGAACCCGCGCAGCGCGAACTTGCTGGCCGCATAGGCGGTCTGCCCGGCCGGCGCGATCAGGCCGAACAGGCTGGAGACGTTGACCAGGTGCGCGCCCGGCTCGGCCTTCAACGCCGGCAGCAGAGCATGGGTGAGCTGCACCGGAGCCCGGAAGTTGATGTCGACGACCCAGTGGAACTCGTCCATGGTGACCTGGTCGAACCGGCCACCGAGGGCCACCCCGGCGTTGTTGACGAGCAACCGGATCCGGGGATGCCGGGCCTGGATCTCCTCGGCCACCCGGGCGGTGGCGCACAGGTCGGCCACGTCGACCACGTGGGTGTCGACCCGTCGACGTGGGTGGGTGGCACGGATCGCGGCGGCCACCGCGTCGAGCCGGTCGACGTCCCGGTCGAGCAGGACCAGGTCGCTGCCGCGCCGGGCCAACCCGTGGGCGAGCGCCTCACCGATTCCGCTGGCGGCACCGGTGACCACGGCGGTCCCGGCCGGGAAAACGAAGCTACGCACGCGGCCTCCTCGCTGCGAAACAGGAACGGATTGCAGTGTGGTCGACGGTGGGTCGACTCAACCGACCGGGGTGTCGGCGGCCGCCCGGGAGAACCGCACCCCCTCGTCGACGAGCCGGCCGTGCTTCATCAGCAGGACGTCCCGGACGTAGTTCTGGTGCAGCCGCCACGGCGTCCGGGGACCCTGCTTGGGTAGACCGTCCACACTGCGCAGCACGTACCCCGACCGCAGGTCGATGATCGGTGACAACGGCCCGTCGGTGGGCGCGACGGGGGTGACGACCTGCTGGCCGGTGGCGTCCAGGTGCCGCAGCAACCGGCAGACGTAGGTGGCGACCAGGTCGGCCTTCAACGTCCAGGAGGCGTTGGTGTAACCGATGGTCAACGCGAAGTTCGGCACCCCGGAGAGCATCATCCCCTTGTACGCCACCGTCGCGCCGAGGTCGACGTCGACACCGTCCACGGTGAGGGCCATCCCGCCGAGGGCCAACAGTTGCAGGCCGGTGGCGGTGACCACGACGTCGGCGGGCAGTTCGACGCCGGAGCCGAGCCGGACGCCGCCGGGGGTGAACGTGTCGACGGTGTCGGTGACCACCGACGCCCGCCCCGACGCCACGGCCGCGAACAGGTCCCCGTCCGGTGCCACGCAGAGCCGCTGGTCCCACGGGTCGTAGCGGGGCGAGAAGTGCCGGTCCACGTCGTAGCCGGCCGGCAGCCGCCCCCGGGCCGCCCGCAGCAGGAACGCCCGCACCGCCTTCGGGGCCCGCCGGCTGACCTGGTAGTTGACGGTGCCGAGCAGCACGTTCTTACCCCGCACCAGCGGGTACGCCAGCCGGGCGGGCAGCCCGCGGCGCAGCACGTCGGCCACCCGGTCCCGGGTCGGCAACGCGATCACGTACGTGGGGGAACGCTGGAGCATGGTCACGTGCCCGGCCCGCCGCGCCAACGCCGGCACCAGGGTCACCGCCGTGGCACCGCTGCCGATCACCACCACCCGCCGGCCGGTGTGGTCGAGGTCCCCCGGCCAGTGCTGCGGGTGCACCAGACGGCCCGCGTACCGCTCGACACCCGGAAAGTCCGGTGTGTAGCCGGCGTCGTACCGGTAGTAACCGGTGCAGGTGAACAGGAAGTCACAGGTCAGCACCACCTCCTCGGCGGTGTCGTCGCGTCGGGCGTGGACCGTCCACCGGGCGGTGCCGCTGTCCCACCCGGCGCGGACCACCCGGTGGCGGAACCGGATGTGCTCGTCGACGCCGTACCGCCGGGCGGTGTCGCGTACGTAGCGGCGGATGGAGTCGCCGTCGGCGATGGCCTTCGGGTCGGTCCACGGCTGGAACGAGTAGCCGAGGGTGAACATGTCCGAGTCGGAACGGATGCCCGGATAGCGGAACAGGTCCCAGGTGCCGCCGATCGCGTCGCGCGCCTCGAACACCGCGTACGTCTTGTCGGGGCAGTCGCGTCGCAGGTGACAGGCGGCACCGACCCCGGACAACCCCGCACCGACGATGAGCACGTCGACGTGCTCGGTGGCCATCGCACCTCCCGGGTCCCGAGGCGGTGACCGGACCATATCCCACCCGGTCGCCGCCCCGTCGCCGTCCGGCGGACAATGATGGGGGCCGCAGCCGGCCCACGGGGATCTCCGGCCCGACCGGCCGGCAGCAGCGTCGAGACGGGGAGAACGGACGGCATGTCGGAAACCACCGGGCTACGGGCCGACTGCACCCGGTGCGTCGGGCTGTGCTGCGTCGCGCCCGCCTTCACCGCCTCCGCCGATTTCGCCCACGACAAGCCCGCCGGCCGGCCCTGCCCCCGACTGGGCGCCGACTCCCGGTGCGGCATCCACGACGAGCTGCGGGAACGCGGCTACCCCGGCTGCGTCGTGTTCGACTGCTTCGGTGCCGGCCAGCGGGTCAGCCAGGTCACCTACCCGGGGCGGGACTGGCGCGACGACCCGACCACCGCCGCCGGCATGTTCGCCGCGTTCGCCGTGGCGCGGCCGCTGCACGAACTGCTCTGGTACCTCACCGAAGCAATGGCGCTCACCCCGCACGGCCCGCTGCGTGACCAGCTGCGCGCCGCCCGGGACACCACCGACACCCTGGCCGCCGGCACCCCCGGGGAGCTGGCCTCGGTCGACGTGGACGCCCACCGGGGCCGGGTGAACCCGCTGCTCGCGGCCGCCAGCGAGGCCGCCCGCGCCGGCACCGGCGGGGCCGACCGGCGGGGCGCGATGCTGCTCGGCGCGAACCTGCGCGGTGCGGACCTGACCGGGGCGAACCTGCGGGGCGCATGCCTGGTCGGCGCGGACCTGCGGGGAGCGGACCTGCGCCGGGCCGACGTCACCGGCGTCGACCTGCGCGGGGCGGACCTGCGCGGGGCGGACCTGTCCAGCACCCTCTTCCTACACCAGTCGCAGCTGGAAGCGGCCCGGGGTGACCGGCACACCGCGCTGCCCGCCCGGCTGCGCCACCCCGGGCACTGGACCGGGCTGACCCTCACCCCGACCCGCCGCCTGGGCGCCCCCGGCCGCGGACGCCGCCCCCGCCGCTGACATCCCAGCCCGCTGGTGGGCCCAGCCGGGTGGTGGGCCCAGCCGGGTGGTGGTGGACCCAGGGCCGGTGGTCGGCCCCGTGCTCCACGGGCCGCACCGAGCGCGGCGGCGACCCTGCCGGTGGGCCCCGTGCTCCACGGGCCGCACCGAGCGCGGCGGCGACCCTGCCGGTGGGCGCGGTGCTCGACGGGCCGCACCGCCGCACGGCGGGTCGGGTTTGCCCGGCGGTGTGGCGGGCAGGTAGGTCGGCATGACGGACGAACGACACACCGACCGGGCCGACACCGACGAGCCGGACGGCGTACCGGCGTACGAGGCGTCGCTGCGCCCGCCGGGCGAGTCGCTGGGCAGCGGCGGCGACACCGGCGACGACTTCGCCGACCTGCCCGCCGAGGAACACCTGTCGGCCCGGGAGACCAGCCGCGCGGGGTACGACGTCGGTGCGGTCTCCGGCGCGGGCGACCCCGCCGAGGAGGAAGCCGCCAACCCCGCCACCGAGTGACCCGACCCACCGCCTGCCACCGACCCGGGCCGGCGGCCGGCGGGACCGGTCGCGGGCTCGACGGCCCACCGGGAAGGCGGCAGCCGGGGCGGCGCTCAGCGGGAGGTGCCCACCGCCGACCGCGCTTCGGTCATGCCCCGGTTGGCCAACGCGTCCGCGCGTTCGTTCTCCGGGTGGCCGTTGTGCCCCTTCACCCAGTGCCAACTCACCTCGTGCCGGGCGCAGGCCGCCTCCAGCCGCTGCCACAGGTCGGCGTTCTTCACCGGCTGCTTCGCCGCGGTCCGCCAGCCGTTACGCTTCCACGACGCCAACCACCCGGTGATGCCGTTACGGACGTAGGTGCTGTCGGTGTGCAACCGCACTACGCAGGGCCGGGTCAGCGTCTCCAACGCCTCGATCGCAGCGGTCAACTCCATTCGGTTGTTGGTGGTCGGGGTGGCCTCGCCACCGCACAGCTCCCGCTCGTGCCCGCCGAAACGCAGCAGCACACCCCAACCGCCCGGCCCGGGGTTGCCGCTGCACGCCCCGTCGGTCCAGATCTCCACGACCCTGCCGGCCGCCGCGTCCACCATGCCACCGAACCTACCGCTCCGGTCCACCGGCGACCGTCGTCACGCCCTCAGCGCCGGGTCAACCGGGCGCGCAACCGACCGGCCGCGTCACCGAACACCGCCGAGGTCATCGGCAGCAGCGGACTGGACCGCATCACCGCCAGATCCTCCGCCGGCGTGGTCGCCCCGTCGAGGAAACGCAGCACCCGCGACGCCGGGTTCCGGTCGAAGAGCCGGTCGAAGAACTCCGGACCACCGACCGCACCGGAATCCCACGCCCGCAACGCCACCGCGTCCATCCACCGGTGCCGCCCCGGGTACGCCGGCCGGGGCACCGGCGGCCGACCGGCGGCGAGCGCGGCGGCGACCTGCCCGGCCTGCCGGTGCATCGCCGAGAAGGTGAACCCGGTCGACGGGCGGGTCGCCCCACCGGCGGTGCCCAACCGCACCACCCGGGGCGACGGCCGCCGGTCGAACGGCGCATCCGTCATCGGGATCACCCCGTCCTCGACCTCCCGCACCGTCAACGCCGCCAGGTCCAGACCCAACAGCCCGGCATACCCGCGCAGCCCCGCGTCGTAGCCCGCGTCGGAGAGCACCGCCGGGGAGAACTCGGTGTACTCCACCAGCGCGTACCGGTCACTGACCGGCAGCACGTAGCCGAAGGAGACACCCCGTCGCGGCTGCGGGGTACGGAAGTCCATCAGCACCGCCCGCCCCGGATCGAACACCGGCGTCGACGACTCCAACCACCAGCCCCGGAAGTGCTGCAACCAGGCCGTCCGGCCGGGCCGACGCGGTGGACGGGGACGCGAGTCGAGCACCCAGCCGGCCCGCAGCACCGCCCGCCCGTCGGTGTCGCGCACCGACACCGCCGAGCCGTCGTCGTCGAGCACCCCCACCGCCGCGTCGTACCGGACCGCACCGAGCCGCTGCTCCGCCTCGGTGGCCCGCTCGTACACCGGCGCGGAGCGCAACATCGCGTACCGCAACGGGGTCAGGTCCAACACCCGGGCGACGGCCGGGGTGGTCACCTCCACCCGCGACCAGCTGGCGCTGAGCATCGGCTCCAGGTCGCCCCCCGGGGTGCCCCAGAACGCCCAGGTGCGGTCCTGACCACGCTTGCGCACCGGGTCCACCACGGCGACCCGCAGCCCCGGCAGCACGTGCCGGGCCAGCGCCGCGAGGACCAGCGATCCGGCCCCGCCGCCACCGACGACGGCCAGGTCGACTTCGGCCGGTACGCGCACACCCACCCGGCCACGCTGTCACACCACCACCGACCGGCGGCACGGACCCCACCCACCACGCGTACCCGCCCCCGCCCACACCGGGCCGCCCACCGGTGGCGGCACGCCGCCGGCCGCGTACCCGGGTAGCGTGCCGCCCCATGAGCCCGTCCGCCAACGCCCTCACCGCCCGCTGGGCCGCCCGACTGGACGACCGGCAGACCGTCCTGTCCGGCGCCGGGGTGTACCCGCTGCTCGCCCTGCTCGCCCGGTACGCCACCGGCCCGGCCCGCGACGAACTGCACGCCGTCGCCCCCACCCCGGCCACCCCCGTCGACTCCCCCACCACCCGGCTGGCAACCGGCTTCTGGTCCCGCGCCGGACTGCCTCTGGGCCGGCGGTGGCGCACCGAACTGGACAACACGACCCGGGGTGAGCTGACCGGCGACCCGACGGTCGACCAGCCGCGACTCGACCAGTGGGTGCGGGAGCAGACCGACGACCTGATCGACCGGCTGCCGATCCAGGTCCGACCGGGCACCGCCCTGGTGCTGGCGAACGCGCTGACCGTGCTGGTCGACTGGGCCACCCCGTTCCGGCCGGCCCACTGCCAGCCGACGACCGGGCCGTGGCAGGGCCGCCCGCTGGCCGGACTGCACCGCGCCGGCGGCGACCCGGCCGCGCTGCGGGTCGCCGACACCCCCGCCGGCCCGATCAGCCTGCTCACCGTCACCGGGGACGCCGACGTCGACGTGCTGCTCGCCCTCGGCCCGGCCGGACAACCGGCCGCCCGGGTGCTCCCCGCCGCGCTCGCCGCCCTCGACCACCCCGCGACCCTGCCCGCACCGGCCGGACCGGGCGTCACCGAGGACACCGTCGAGGGGTACGACGACCGACCGGAACTGCTGGTGCGTACCGTCGGGTTCACCGTCACCGGCGACCACGACCTGCTCGACCACGCCGACCTGTTCGGCCTGGTCGCCGCCGGACGCGACGGCGACCACTTCCCCGACATCAGCCCCCAGTTGTCGGTCTCCGACGCCCGGCAGAGCGCCCGGGCCGAGTTCACCGCCACCGGATTCCGCGCCGCAGCCGTCACCGCCATCGGCATGCGGGCCGGCTCCGCGCCACCCCGTGCCACCGTCCGTCGACGACGGATCCGCCTCGACGTCGACCGCCCGTTCGGTTTCCTCGCCGTGCACCGCCCCACCGGTCTGGTGCTGATCGCCGGCTGGGTGACCGACCCCACGGGGGCCTGAACCGGCCGGTCACCGGCGACGCGTAGGTTCGGTGCGACCGGACGACCAGCGCCGACGATCGGGGAACCCAGCATGACGGACAGCACGCGCCAGCCACTGCGGGTCGGGCTGCTCGGCTACGGCGTCGCCGGCCGGTTCTTCCACGCCCCGCTGATCGCCGCCACCCCCGGCCTGCGGCTGAGCGCCGTCGTCACCGCCGACCCGCAACGCCGGGAGCAACTGGCCGCCGAGCACCCCGACGCCCGGGTCGTCGACGACGCCGGGACGCTGTGGGCCGACCCGGACGCCCTCGACCTCGTCGTGGTGGCCACCCCGAACGCCTCCCACGTGTCCCACGCCCGCGCGGCGGTCGCCGCCGGGCTGCCGGTGGTGGTGGACAAGCCGCTCGCCGCCACCGCCGACGACGCCCGCGCACTGGTCGACGAGGCACACCACCGGGGCGTCCCGCTGACCGTGTTCCAGAACCGCCGGTGGGACGGCGACTTCCGCACCGTACGACGGCTGGTCGAGGACGGCGCGCTGGGCCGGGTGACCCGCTTCGAGTCCCGCTTCGAACGCTGGCGACCGCAGATCAGGGCCGGCTGGCGGGAAGGCGGCAGCCCGGCCGACGCCGGTGGCGTCCTCTACGACCTCGGCGCCCACCTCGTCGACCAGGCCGTACAGCTGTTCGGGCCGGTCGGCACCGTCTACGCCGAGGTGGACCGGCGGCGACCCGGCGCACAGGTCGACGACGACGCGTTCGTGGCGCTCACCCACGTCGGCGGGGTCCGCTCCCACCTGTGGATGAGCGCCGTCACCGCCCAACTCGGCCCCCGGCTGCGGGTCCTCGGCGACCGGGCCGGATACACCTGCCACGGGCTCGACGGGCAGGAGGACGCGCTGCGCCACGGCGGCCGACCCGGCACCCCCGGCTGGGGCGAGGTCACCCCCGACCGGTACGGCCTGCTCGGCGCGGGCGACGACCTCCGGCCGGTGCCCACCGAACCGGGCTACTACCAGGACTTCTACGCCCAGGTCGAGGCGGCGCTGCGCGGTGGCGGGCCGCTGCCGGTGGACCCCCGCGACGCGGTACGCACGGTCGAGCTGATCGAGCTGGCGCACCGCTCGGCCGCCGAACGGACGGTGCTACCCGTCCCCGCCTGACGTGACGGGCTGCCGGGGTGCCGTGCCCGCGTAGGCGGCGACGACGGCGGACCGGTCGAACACCCGCCAGGTCGCCGCGGACACGGCAACGGCCACCACGAACCCCGCCCAGTAGGGCGCGGTCAACCCGAACGTGCCGGCCACCACCCCGCCGAGCAGCGCGCCCGCGCAGTTGCCGCCGGCCGCGATGAACAGCGTCGTCGCACCGACCCGGCCACGCAGCTCCGACGGGGTCAGCCGCTGCCGCAGCGAGTGGAACACGATCCCCCACAGGGCGCCGTGCACGCCGAACGCGAACAGCGCGAACCCGACCAGCCAGGCGCTGGTCGAGGCGGCCAGCGCCAGGTGCAGCCCCGCCTCGACCAGCAGCCCGACCCGCACCGTCCAGGTCGGGGTGACCCGGGCGATGAGCCGGTCACCGACCACCGCGCCGAGCAGCCCACCGACCGACATGCTGGTGAACAGCAGGCCGTAACCGACGGAGTCCAGACCGAGCCGCTGCGTCGCGAGCAGCACCAGCACCGCCATCGCGGCCGTCAGGGTGAGGTTGAGCAGGCCGATCAGCACGGCCATCGCACGCAGCAGCCGCTGGCCGAGCAGGAACCGGAAGCCCGCCCCGATCTCCGCGCGCACCGACCGGGCCGCCGACGGGACCGCCTCCCCACCGCCCCGGTACGACCCGGCGATCAGCGCGACGAGCACCGCGCTGAGCGCGTACGTGCCGGCGTTGACCAGGAACGGGAGGCTCTCGGCGAGCACGAACAGGAACCCGCCGAGCGGGCCCGCCAACATCCCCTGGGCCAGCGTGGTGCCGCCGCCGAGCCAGCCGTTGGCCCGTTCCAGCCGGGACGTCGGCACCAGCGTGGGGAGCATCGCCTGACTGGCCGACCGGAACACGATCTCGCCGGTGTTCACCACGAACAGCACGGCGTACAGCAGTGGTATGCCGGCCCGCCCCGCCAGCATCGCCGCGCCCAGCGACACCAGGGCGACCACCCGGACCCAGTCGATGACCACCATCAACCGCCGCCGGTCCAGCCGGTCGGCCAGCACCCCGCCGGGCAGGGCGAAGAGCAGCCAGGGCAACCAGGCCGCCCCGGCGGCAGCGGCGACCACCAGCGGGTCGTCGCTGCGGGCGGCCGCGTACAGCGGGGCCGCCACCGTGGCCATGCCACTGCCCAGCGCCGACAGCGTGCTCGCCGCCCAGAGCCGGCCGAACCGGGCGTCCAGGCCCTTCCCCGTCACGGTCCGGCAACCTACCAGCCAGGTCGGACACCCACCGTCGTCCACCGGCTCGGGGCGGTCGGCCACCGAATTGCCGTTGAGCGGACCACCGGCATCTGCCACCGTCAGCCGGTGACTGACAACGACGACCCGGGCCCCGGTCGGCCCGGCACCGACTACCGCACCCTCAACCGGGCCAGCTGGGACGACCGGGCCGCCGCCCACGCCGCCTCCCCGGACTACGCCGTGGACCGGTTCGCCGCCGACCCGGCGTACCTCAGCGAGGTGGTCCGGTTCGACCTGCCCCGCCTCGGTGACGTGGCCGGGCTGCGCGGCGTGCACCTGCAGTGCCACATCGGCACCGACACCGTGTCGTTGCACCGGCTCGGCGCGCGGATGACCGGCCTGGACTTCTCCGGCGCCTCGCTGGCCCAGGCGCGGGCGCTGGCCGAGCGCACCGGCGCGGCCGTCGACTTCGTCCAGGCCGACGTCTACGACGCGCCCGACGTGCTCGGCGTCGGCGGTTTCGACCTGGTCTACACGGGCGTCGGCGCGTTGTGCTGGCTGCCGGACATCAGGCGTTGGGCCAGGGTGGTCGCCGCATTGCTGCGGCCGGGCGGGCGGCTGTTCCTGCGCGAGGGGCACCCGATGCTGTGGGCCCTGGACGAGACCCGCCCGGACGGCCTGCTGGTGGTCGACCACCCGTACTTCGAGCGCACCGAGCCGGTGGTGTGGGACGAGGGCGGCACCTATGTGAGCACCGAGGCGACCTTCACCCACAACACCACCCACGAGTGGAACCACGGGCTCGGCGAGGTGGTCACCGCCCTGCTCGACGCCGGGCTGGAGCTGACCATGCTGTGCGAGCACGACAGCGCCCCCTGGGACGCGCTGCCGGGGCGGCAGGTCCGCGACGGGCACGGCGAGTGGCGGCTGACCGAACGCCCGTGGCGACTCCCCCAGACGTACACCCTCCAGGCCCGTCGCCGCTGACCTTTCGCCGGGCCGTGTCCCGCCAGCCGCCTCCTGTTTCGGGAGGCGGCTGGCGGTTTGTCGGGGTGGGTGCGGTCTATGCCGCGCGCGGCGGTTCACAACCACTAGGGCATCCTAGGAGGCTGGGTTGTGGTCGGGGCGGGGTGTCCGCACTGTCCCGGCATTTCCGCCACTCGGCGGCGCGGGGGGAAAACACGTGACGGCAACGAAGATTTCTCATTTACCCCGTTACGGGGGGTCAACCCTCCTAGTGTTGGCCACACCGGTGAGTTACGGAGTTGGCCACCCGAACGACGTCCCACGCAGACAGCGGACGAAAAGTGAGGGAAGACGCGTATGAAGGCACAGAAGGTTCTCGTAACGACGGCGCTCGGCGTGGGACTCGGCACGCTCCTGCTCCCGACGGCAGCGCTCGCGGACACCACGGTGTCACCGGCCAGCACCCCGGTCGGCGGAACGGTCGTGCTCACCGCGACGACCTGCAACCCGAAGTCCGGTGACGTGCTCTTCCACGTCACCGGCCCGGACCGGGACCAGAACGTCCGCTCCACCACCGCCGCCGCCGGCGGTGGGCTGAGCGCCGAACTCTTCACCGCCGGTTTCACCCTGGGCACCTACACCGTCGCCGCCACCTGCGGTGACGGCAGCGCCGCCGGCAGCGCCACCTTCGCCGTCACACCGATCGGCGGGGCACCCGCCGGCGGTGGCGGCAGCACCGGCAACACCGGCCTGCTGGCCGCCGGTGGCGCGCTCGCCGGGGCCGCCGCGCTCGGCACCACCGTGCTGCTGCGCCGCCGACGCCGGGCGGCGGCCACCGTCGGCTGACGGCCGGCGGCCACCCCGGCGCGACCGACGCCGGGTCGCCTGACGGCGAGCCACACACCATCCCTGGGACGGGTGCCCGCACCGGCGCGAACCGGCGCGGGCACCCCGACCACGTCGGACGTCGGGGAGGACGGGCGATGGGCGTACGCGAATGGACGGTCCGGACCCGCACCGCCGTCACGGCGGTCACGGTCAGCGGTGCCGCCGGGATCGCCCTGCTCGCCGCCGGACTGACCATCGGACCGGTCGGGCCCCCCCAGCCGAGCATCGACGTCAGCGGCGGCAACAGCAGCCGCTCCCCGATCCCGGCCCTGCCCCGCTCGACGCCGGTCCGCATCGACATCGCCGCCATCGGCGTCCACGCCGACCTGGTGCCGGTGGCGGGCGATCCGAACGGCACCCTGGAGGTGCCCCCACTGGACAGTCCCGCCGTCGCCGGCTGGTACCGGCCGGGGGCCAGCCCCGGCGAGGCGGGCAACGCCGTCGTCGTCGGGCACGTCGACACCCGGGACGGGCCGGCGGTCTTCTTCGACCTCGGGCGGCTGCGCCCCGGCGACACCGTCCGGGTGACCCGCGCCGACGGGCGGACCGTCACCTTCGCCGTCGACGGGGTCGGGACGTACCCGAAGCGGAACTTCCCCACCGCGCTGGTCTACGGGCCGGGCGGACCTGGACCGGCGTTGCGCCTGGTCACCTGCGGGGGGCGGTTCGACGAACGGTCCCGCGACTACTCCGACAACATCGTCGTACGGGCCACCGCCGTCGGCTGACCGCCGCCCGGCCCCACCCCTGTCGCGCCGGCCTACTACGGTGGGCCGGCGGACGGGCGGCGAGGCGGAGGTACCCGGGTGGAGCGGCGAGCGCTGACGACCCTGTTCGGTCCCCGACTGCACACCCTGGTCGGCCGGCTACGCCGACAGGCCGGGGAGCCCGCCACCGGCACCACCCGACGGGTCAACCCCGATGCCGTCGTCGACTGCGCGGTCTATGTCAACGGCCGCCGGGAGACCGGCCGGCTGCACTACGCCGACGCGTACGCCCGGGCCCGGCGCAGCCGCAACACGTTCGTCTGGTTGGGACTGCACGACCCGGGCGCGGCGGTGCTCGCCGCCGTCGGGCAGGTCTTCGGTCTCGACGAGCTGACCGTCGCACAGGCCCTCGCCGACGGGCACCGGCCCACCGTGCAACGACACGGCCCGGTCACCCTGCTGGTGCTGCGCACCGCCGCCTACGTCGCCCAGGGCGAGCTGACCGCGACCTCCGAGGTGGTGGACACCGGTGACGTGATGGTGCTGCTCGGCGACCGGTTCGTGGTCACCGTCCGGCACGGCGCCTCCGGCGCCCTCGCGCCGGTCCGCCAGGCGATCCAGGGCCGCCCGTCGCTGCTCGCCGAGGGCCCGTGGGCGGTGGCGTACGCGGTGACCGCCCGGATGGTCGACCTCTACCTGGAGGTCGCCGCCCACCTCGAGCAGGACCTGGAACGGGTCGAGGAGAGCGTCTTCGCCCCGGAGCACAACGCCGACATCCAGCAGATCTACCAGCTCAAACGGGAGTTGGTGGAGTTCAAGCGGGCGGTGCTGCCGCTCCAGGAGCCGTTGCGCGCCCTGGTCTCCGGCCCGGACGGCGGCCCGCCTGCGGGGCTGCGCCGCTGGTACGTCGACGTGGAGGGCCGGCTCACCCGGGCCGTCGACCGGATCACCTCCTACGACGAGCTGCTCAACTCGATCCTGCAGTCCCGGCTCACCCAGCTCGCGGTGGACCAGAACAACGACATGCGCAAGATCGCGGCGTGGGCGGCGATCGCCGCCACCCAGACCGCCGTGGCCGGCGTCTACGGGATGAACTTCGCGCGGATGCCCGAGCTGTCCTGGCGGTACGGCTACCCGGCCGCGTTGGCGCTGATGGCGACGGCGGCATTCACCCTGCACCGGATGTTCCGCCGATCCGGCTGGCTCTAGATCCCGCCGGCCGCGTCGACAGCCGGTCGCCGGCAGCCCGGCACGGCACGCCCGGCTGGGACCGATGAGGGGGGCCGGGCACCCGCCGTCGTGCCTGTCCGGCACCCGGCCGGGCGATCGCGTCGTGCCGGTAGCGCAGGTTTCCGTGCGGGATGACGGGTTCGCCCTGCGCGGGTCGGGCGGCGGCGGTCACCGGGCGGCGGATGGTGTCGGGTGGGTGCTTACGCCGGTGGAGGTGGGTTCGGGCGTGGTGTCCGGTTCCGTGGCGGCACGGTGGTCCGGTGGTCGGCGGGCCGTCCCCGGTGGGTGCGGTGTCCCGTGGCCGGGGCCACCCGCACGGCGGAATCGCCGCCGGGGCCGAGGCGTTGTACCTGGCATACCACCGCCACTCCCCCACCCGAGGGGGACGGCCCCGGAACCCCGATCGCGGAATGCG
>NZ_JAGFWR010000019.1 GCF_017599305.1 Micromonospora antibiotica | reverse complement strand
CTCATCTGCCTCGCCCGACGCCGCTGCGACGTCCTATACGCCATGCTCCGCGACAAGATCCCCTACCAACCCCGCCCCACCAGCCCCGTCCCCGCTTGACGAAACCCATAGGGACACCCCCCCCGCAAGATCGTGCTCGAACCTGGTTGTAGTGGTATCCGTCGTTTCGGAGGCCACTACAACCAGGAAACAGTGCGATCTTGCGGCGCGGGGTGTGGGCGCTCGGCCGGAGGGCGGCCCCGGTCCGGACGGCAAGCGGAGTGGAGAGACGCCGGGGCGCGGTGAGCCGCCAGGTGCCGAAGGTGAATAGCGGCCGGAAGGCGGCCGACGAGCGGCCGAAACGGAAGTTTTATGGCTTGGTGTCCGGATTTGGATCACCAATGGGTGACGTTGCCAACTCTCTCCGTTCGGGGGGTTTGATCATGAGTTCTTGACCGATCGGCCTTCCGAGACCTAGCCTCGCCATACAGGCTCACTTTGCCCGACCAGCGCAGGCTAAGCGCACAACATAGATCTCGTAACAGAACAGCATCACTTTGGCCAGCTCCACCGGCCTTGACGGTCGTTCCGGACAGCCGGTCCGGAGCCGACCCGACAACTGCACCCGGCTGTCGGCGATGCCGCATGGGCACCGCCGACGGAGAGCTATCCCCACGGCCAGCCGCTCGGTCGGGCGTCCAGAGCCGCAGAGGTGCGTGCCCGTCGGCACGGTTCCCCTGCGGCGTAGACGTTTGGGGAGGCACGACCATGGCGGGTCGGCACAGGGACCGGGGGTCCCCAGCAGGCGGTGGCGAGCGCGGGTGCGCCGACGCGGTGTGGCGGCCCACCGGCCCCGGTGACGGGACACCGGCATGAACACCTTCGACGTGGTGCTCCTGATCGTCGTCGGGGTCCTCGCCCTGGTCGTGGTCGGCGCCGTCCTGATCGGCGTACGGGCGCTGCGTCGCATCGGTGCCGCCCCCGCCCCGGAGGACCCCGCCTTCATCGCCGAGAAGGACCGCCAGGAACAGTCCCTGGCCGCCCTGCGGACCGCCGCCGACGAGGTGAACAGCACCATCGACGTGGCGAAGTCCGCCGCCTCCGCAGCCCGTGCCGAGGCGGCCGGGGCCAAGGCGGAGGCGAAGTCGGCCCGGGCGGAGGCCCGCCGGGTCCTCGACGACGCCCGTGCCGAGGCGGACACCGTCCTGGAACGCGCCCACAAACAGGCCGAGGCGGACGCGGAGCAGCTGCGGGCCAGCGCCCGGCGCAGCGGTGAGCGTGAGGTGGCGGTGCTCGCCGCGACGACACGGGAGCAGGCGGCCGAGGTGGAACGCCGGGCCGCCCGGATGGACGAGCGGGAGCGGCTGCACACCGAGGAGGTGGAGCGGCTGGCCGAACGCGAGCGGCAGCTCACCGCCGCCAGTGCCGCGCTGGCCGAGCGGGAGGCGGCGATCAGTGCCCGGGAGGCCGCGCTGACCGTGGCCGAGGAGCAGCGCCGGCGGGAGCTGGAACGCGTCGCCGGGCTGACCGCCGAGTCGGCCCGCACGGAGCTGATCGAGGTGATCGAGACCCAGGCGAAGCGGGAGGCGGCGCTGCTGGTGCGGGACATCGAGTCCGACGCCCGCAACACCGCCGAGCAACGTGCCCGGCACATCGTGGTGGACGCCATCCAGCGGGTGGCCAGCGAGCAGACCGCCGAGAGCGTGGTCAGCGTCCTGCACCTGCCGGGGGACGAGATGAAGGGGCGGATCATCGGCCGGGAGGGGCGCAACATCCGCGCCTTCGAGTCGGTGACCGGAGTCAACCTGATCATCGACGACACCCCCGAGGCGGTGCTGCTGTCCTGCTTCGACCCGGTACGCCGGGAGGTCGGTCGGCTCACCCTGGAGAAGCTGATCCTCGACGGGCGGATCCACCCGCACCGGATCGAGGAGGTGCACGACCTCGCCCGGCAGGAGGTGGAGGAGCTGTGCCACCGGGCCGCCGAGGATGCCCTGGTGGAGGTGGGCATCACCGAGATCCACCCCGAGCTGGTCACCCTGCTCGGCCGGCTGCGCTACCGCACGTCGTACGGGCAGAACGTGCTCAAGCACCTGGTGGAGACCGCGCACATCGCCGGGATCATGGCCGCCGAGCTGCGGTTGGACGTGCCGACCATCAAACGGTCGGCGTTCCTGCACGACATCGGCAAGGCGCTCACCCACGAGGTGGAGGGCAGCCACGCCATCATCGGCGCCGACCTGGCCCGCAAGTACGGCGAGAGCGAGGACGTGGTGCACGCCATCGAGGCGCACCACAACGAGGTGCCGCCGCAGACCATCGAGGCGGTCCTCACCCAGGCGTCCGACGCCTGCTCGGGCGGGCGGCCCGGGGCCCGGCGGGAGAGCCTGGAGGCGTACGTCAAGCGGCTGGAACGGATCGAGGAGATCGCCGCCGGCAAGCTCGGCGTGGAGAAGGTCTTCGCGATGCAGGCGGGCCGGGAGATCCGGGTGATGGTCAAGCCGGACGACGTCGACGACATCGGCGCGGCGGTCCTCGCCCGGGACGTGGCCAAGCAGATCGAGGAGGAGCTGACCTACCCGGGGCAGATCCGGGTGACCGTGGTCCGGGAGTCCCGGGTCACCGAGATCGCCCGGTGACCGGCCACCGGATGGCGGCACCGGCCGCACCGGGCGACGAGGGGAACCCGCGACCACGGTGACCACCGAACGACACGGCACGAGGGCCGGCCCGGATCTCCGGGCCGGCCCTCGTGCCGTGCGGGGTGGTTCAGATGCCGCCCGCGCCCTCCGCCTGGGAGGTGAGCGCGGCGGCCGGGGGCGGCGGGGCCGCCTTCCCGACGGACTTGCGGCCCCGGGACAGCCGCCGCTGGACGAACTGGGCCAGCTTGGACAGCGAGTAGTTGGCCAGGATGAACAGCGCGGCGATCACCACGTAGACCTGGATCGGGTTGTCCAGCACGCCGATGAGCTGCTTGCCGATGTTGAGGGTCTCCTCGTAGCTGATGATGAAGCCCAGCGAGGTGTCCTTGAGTACCACGACGAGCTGGCTGATCAGCGCCGGCAGCATGATCCGGAACGCCTGGGGCAGCAGGATCATCCGGGTGGTCTGGGCGGGGGAGAGGCCGATCGCGGCGGCGGCCTCGGCCTGCCCGCCGGGCAGCCCCTCCATGCCGGAGCGCAGGATCTCGGCGATGACCACGGAGTTGTAGACGGTCAGGCCGATGACCAGGTACCACAGCGAGTCGAAGGAGATGCCGAACTCGGGGAAGCCCCGGGCCACGAAGAAGATGGTGAGCACCACCGGCAGGCCCCGGAACACCTCGACGCAGACCCGGGTGACCGCCGAGAGGGTGGCGCTGAGCCCGCGCAGCAGGTAGGCCACCGGGGTGGCCATCCCGGTGAAGCGTCGCCGGGTGAGGCTCTTGAGCTGGATGCGGAGGATCGCGAGCAGGGTGCCGACCACCAGCGACGCGACGATGGCCAGCACGGCGGCGGTCAGGGTGTTCTTCAGCCCGAAGCCGATCCGGTCCCACACCTGGGAGAAGTTCTCGTGGGAGGGGTCGACCAGCGGACCCCACAGCTCCATCGAGAACTGACCCTTGTCGTCCAGCGGACGGTAGATCAGGAAGTACGCGCCGACGGCCAGCAGCACGGTGGCGACGATGCTGCTGATCAGGGTGATCCGGCGTTGGCGCGGGCCGGGGACGTCGTACAGGACGCTGGTCTGCTGACTCATCGGGCCACCGCCTGTCGCTTCTCCAGCCGGTCGAGCAGTGCGCCGAGCGGCACGGTCATGATCAGGTAGCCGATCGAGATGCCGATGGCGACCGGGATGAAGGCGTAGCCCTCGGCGGAGGTGAGCTGGTCGGCGCTCTGGGACAGGTCGCCGACCACGCCGAAGAAGCCGACCAGCGCCGAGTTCTTGATCATCGCGATGATCACCGAGCCGAGCGGCACCACCGACGCCTTCCAGGACTGCGGCAGCACCACGTGCCGCAGGTTCTGGCCGAAGGTCAGGCCGAGCGACCGGGCCGCCTCGGCCTGACCCGGCGGCACCGCGTTGACCCCGGAGCGCAGCGCCTCACAGACGAACGCGGCGGTGTAGAGCACCAGGGCGATCAGCGCGAACCGGAAGTACGGCAGGTCGGTGCCGAGCCGGGTGAACAGCGAATCCAGCACGGGGATGCGCAGGAAGTCGGCGTTGGAGCCGAGCGCCGGCAGGCCGAATGCGGCGAAGAACATCACCACGGTCAGCGGCATGTTCCGGAAGATGTTCACGTACGCGGTGCCGACGGCGCGTAGCGGCGGCACCGGCGAGATGCGCAGCACCGCCAGGACGGCACCCAGGATCAGGGCGCCGACCGCGGCGAGGACGCAGATCTGGAGGGTGAGCCAGAAACCACCCGCGAAGACGTCGAACTTGTCGATGAGCACACTCACGGGCCGGTGTTCCTCCCCACCCTCCAGATCGAGGTCAGATCAGTAACGGTTGACGGTGGGCGCGGTGCCCAGCTCCGCGCCGAACTTGCCGGCGGTGTCGTCCCACGCCTTCTTCCAGCTGCCGTCGTTGAACGCCTTCTCCAGCGTGTCGTTGACGAAGTTGCGGAAGTCGTTGTCCTCCTTCTTCACCCCGATGCCGTACGGCTCCTTGGTGAAGTTCTCGCCGGCCAGCTTGAACGACGACTCGTCCTTGGCGATGTAGCCGAGCAGGATCACGTTGTCGGTGGTGACGGCGTCGACCTGGCCGCCCTTGAGGGCGTCGCGGCACTTGTCGTACGTGTCGAAGAGCACGAGCTGGGTGCCGACGTCCTTGACGTACTTCTTGATCTCCTCGGCCGGGGTGGACCCGGTCACCGAGCAGACCTTCTTGGTGCCGTCCTTGAAGGAGTCCGGCCCGGTGATGGTGGCGTCGTCCTTCTTGACCAGGATGTTCTGGCCGGCCTCGTAGTACGGCCCCGCGAAGGCGATCCGCTCCTTGCGCTTGTCGTTGATCGTGTAGGTCGCCGCGACCAGGTCGACGGTGCCGTTGACGATGACGTCCTCGCGGACCTTCGACGGCGTCTCGACGTACTCGATCTTGTCGGCGGGGATGCCCAGCTCCTTGACGATGAGCTTGGCCACCTCGACGTCGAAGCCCTCCGGCTTGCCCGACAGGCCCTTCTGGCCGAAGCCGGGCTGGTCGAACTTGGTGCCGATCTTGATCTTCTGCGCCTTGTTGAGCTTCTCCATGGTGCTGCCGGCGGCGAAGGACTTGCTGCCGGAACCGGTGCCCTCGTCGGCGTCGTCGCCGCCGCAGGCGGCCAGGCCGAGCGCCAGAGTAGCCGCCGCGGCGACTGCCGCCACGCGCTTCATACGCATACTGATCTCCTTCTTCGTCGGAATGCACCGGTGACCGGCACGCTCCACTACGGACGCCTAGTGCGTGAGGATCTTGGAGAGGAAGTCCCGGGCCCGCTCGCTGCGCGGGTTGGCGAAGAACTCCGTCGGCGGGGCGTCCTCGACGAGCTGCCCGTCGGCCATGAAGATCACCCGGTTGGCGGCGTGCCGGGCGAAGCCCATCTCGTGGGTCACCACCACCATGGTCATGCCCTCGCTCGCCAGTGAGGTCATCACATCCAGCACCTCGCCGACCATCTCCGGGTCGAGGGCGCTGGTCGGCTCGTCGAAGAGCATCGCCTTGGGCTGCATGGCCAGCGCGCGGGCGATCGCCGCCCGCTGCTGCTGGCCGCCGGAGAGCTGGGCCGGGTACTTGTCGGCCTGGTTGGCGATGCCGACCCGGTCGAGCAGGGCCAGGCCGCGCTCGCGGGCGGCGGCCGGCTTCTCCTTGCGGACCTTGACCGGCCCGAGGGTGACGTTCTCCAGGATGGTCTTGTGGGCGAAGAGGTTGAACGACTGGAAGACCATGCCGACCTCGCTGCGCAGCTTCGCCAGCGCCCGCCCCTCGGCCGGCAGCGGCTGGCCGTCGAAGGTGATCGTCCCGTCGTTGATCGGCTCCAGCCGGTTGATCGTCCGGCAGAGTGTCGACTTGCCGGAGCCGGACGGCCCGATCACCACCACGACCTCGCCCTTGCCCACCGAGAGTGACACGTCGTCGAGCACGTGCAGTGGGCCGAACCACTTGTTGACCTTGTCCAGCACGATCAGCGGTTCGCCGGTCGCCACGTCGTCCACCGTCCCTGTCGTCGTACCGGAAAGCGGGGTCGGTCGACCCCCGGTTGGGCCACTGTAGGCGGGGCGACGTGGCGGATCGCAACCCAACGGGTCACGGAGAGGTAACACCGGTGTCGGGTGTGCTCCGGCGTCCGAATTTCGGCACCCGACGGGCCGGTCGGGTGGCGGGTGGACCGGGTGACGGAGATCATGGGGCGATGACCGAGCGGATCCGGCTGACCGAGTACGCGCGTGGTGGCGGCTGCGCCTGCAAGATCCCACCGGGGGAACTGGAGGCGATGGTCGCCGGCCTCGGGCCGGCCACCGGCACCGCCGAACTGCTGGTCGGTCTCGACCACGGCGACGACGCCGCGGTGGTCCGGCTGGACGAGCGGACCGGCCTGGTCACCACCGCCGACTTCTTCACCCCGGTCGTCGACGACGCCTACGACTGGGGGCGGATCGCCGCCGCGAACGCCCTCTCCGACGTGTACGCCATGGGCGGCACCCCGCTGGTCGCCATCAACCTGCTCTGCTGGCCCCGGGACACCCTCCCGCTGGAGCTGGCCCGGGAGGTGCTGCGCGGCGGTCAGGACGTGGCCCGGGAGGCCGGCTGCCACCTGGCCGGCGGGCACAGCGTCGACGACGACGGCCCCAAGTACGGGCTGGCCGTGACCGGGCTGGTCCACCCCGAGGAGCTGATCACCCTGGACGCCGGGCGGGCCGGGCTGCCGCTGTCGCTGACCAAGCCACTCGGCGTCGGGGTGCTGAACACCCGGCACAAGGCCACCGGTGAGGTGTCCGCCGAGGCGGTGGCGTCGATGACCACCCTCAACCGGGACGCGGCCCGCGCCGCCGTCGCGGCGGGTATCCGCTGCGGCACCGACGTGACCGGTTTCGGGCTGCTCGGGCACGCCTCGAAGCTGGCCCGGGCGAGCGGCCTGACGGTGGCCATCGACGCCGCCCGGGTGCCCTACCTGCCCGGTGCCCGCCAGGCGGTGCGCGACGGGCACGTCAGCGGCGGCACCCGCCGCAACCTGGACTGGGTGGGCCCGTGGACCGGGTTCGGGTCGACCGGGGAGGCGGACCGGCTGCTGCTGGCCGACGCGCAGACCTCCGGGGGGCTGCTGCTGGCCGGCGAGGTGCCCGGCGGCACGGTGATCGGCGAGCTGCTGCCCCGGGGCGAGTCGATGGTCGTCATCCGCTGACGCGTGCCGTTGATGCCTAACCGCTGACGGCTGACCGCCGCCCCCTGACCGCTGACTGCCGCCCCCTGGCGCCGGTGGCGGGCCCGGGCTTCCGACGCCGCGCCGGGTGGGCTGGGCCGTCGGTCGGCCGGTTCGGCGGGGCACCGTACCCGATAAACTGTCATCTTCCCGCTACTCCGGGCAATGCGGCGCTAGGAAATTTTGCCCGGAATGGTCACAGACCGGTAACTTGCCCCCGGCCGTGGGCAAATGCCCCCCACCATCGTGAGTAAGGCCCGATCCGGAGGCCGGTGGGACTAACGCAGCGAGGAGGCGGCATGACCGAGCTGTGGAACTGGAGAATCGACCGGGCCGCACCCGTGGAGGTGTACCCGGCCCTGGCCGAGGCGCTCGGACGGGTGGTGATGCCCCTGGCCGTGGCCGACCCGGCCCGGCTGCCCACGTACGCGGTGATCTGCGACGTGTGGGAGGCCCCGGGGGAGTTCGGGACGATCGTCGACTGCTACGGCGTACCCGAGTCGCTGCACGAGCTGAGCGCGGTCGCCGCGCTGGCCCGGCTGCTCGACCGGGACTGCCTGCTGGCCGACGACACCCTCGACGCCGGCCGGCACCTGCTGGTCGCCCCGGGAGGCACGATCCGCCCGGTGCACTTCGAGGTCACCGAGACCGACGACGGTGAGGTGCTCTCCGCGCGCCGGCTCTGCACCCTGGCGCACCCGGGCTGTCGGGGCTGGTCGCGGTGCTGCCGTTCGCGCTGGGCACCCGACTCGGTCAACCCGGCCCTGGCCGCCGCCTGACCGACCCCCGCCCGACGGCCCGTGCACCCAGGGCCACCGCCCGGTCCGTGGCGGTGCGGCCGGGGCCCGGCGGGTCAGACGGCGACGGCCCGGGGCCCGGTGGGTCAGGGGGCGACGGCCCGGGGCGCGGCGGGTCAGGGGGGCGACGGCCCGGGGCCCGGCTGTCAGGGGGCGACGGTGGGGCGGGTGCCCCGGACCTGCAACTGGTCCAGCAGGGTCGCGGTGGCGGCGGTCACCGCGCTCACCGCCGCCTCGAACGCCGCGGCGTTGTGCGCGGCCGGGGCCCGGAAACCGGACACCTTGCGGACGTACTGCAACGCCGCCGCCTCGATGTCGGCCGGCGTGACCGTCGGGACGTACGGCTCACGCAGGGTCTTGATGCTCCGGCACATGGTTCCTCCTCGTCGGGGTCTTCCCGGTCGGCCCCGGTCGGGCGGCCCGGATACGCTGTGCGTGTCATGACTACCGCAGCCGTGGGCAGCCCGCGCACCTACCAGGTGCGCACGTACGGCTGCCAGATGAACGTGCACGACTCCGAGCGCATCTCCGGCCTGCTCGAACAGGCCGGTTACGTGCGGGTCGCCGACGCCGACGACAACCCGGACGTGGTGGTGTTCAACACCTGCGCCGTCCGGGAGAACGCCGACAACCGGCTCTACGGCAACCTCGGTCACCTGCGCCCCGTCAAGGCCCGGCACCCGGGGATGCAGATCGCCGTCGGCGGCTGCCTGGCCCAGAAGGACCGGGGCGACATCGTCCGCAAGGCACCCTGGGTGGACGTGGTGTTCGGCACCCACAACATCGGCTCGCTGCCGGTGCTGCTGGAACGGGCCCGGCACAACACCGCCGCCGAGGTGGAGATCCTCGAATCCCTCGACGTCTTCCCGTCCACCCTGCCGACCCGGCGCGAGTCGACGTACGCCGGCTGGGTGTCGATCTCGGTGGGCTGCAACAACACCTGCACGTTCTGCATCGTGCCCGCCCTGCGCGGCAAGGAGAAGGACCGCCGCCCCGGCGACGTCCTCGCCGAGGTGCGCGCCCTGGTCGCCGAGGGCGTGCTGGAGGTGACCCTGCTCGGGCAGAACGTCAACTCCTACGGCGTCGAGTTCGGTGACCGGTACGCCTTCGGCAAGCTGCTGCGCGCGACCGGTGAGATCGACGGGTTGGAACGGGTCCGGTTCACCAGCCCGCACCCGAAGGACTTCACCGACGACGTGATCGCCGCGATGGCCGAGACCCCCAACGTCTGCCACTCGCTGCACATGCCGTTGCAGTCCGGCTCGGACGACGTGCTGAAGGCGATGCGCCGGTCGTACCGGTCGGAGCGCTACCTCGGCATCATCGAGAAGGTCCGGGCGGCGATGCCCGACGCGGCGATCACCACCGACATCATCGTCGGCTTCCCCGGCGAGACCGAGGCCGACTTCGAGCAGACCCTCGACGTGGTCCGCGCGGCCCGCTTCTCGTCGGCGTTCACCTTCCAGTACTCCAAGCGCCCCGGCACCCCGGCCGCGACCATGCCCGACCAGCTGCCCAAGCAGGTCGTGCAGGAACGCTACGAACGGCTGGTCGCCTGCGTCGAGGAGATCACCTGGGCGGAGAACAAGCGTCTGGTCGGCGAGACCGTCGAGGTGCTGGTCGCCGTCGGTGAGGGCCGCAAGGACGACCGCACCGGCCGGCTCTCCGGCCGGGCCCGCGACGGCCGACTGGTGCACTTCGCCACCGGGGCGGCCGGTGAGCCGGGCGCGGCCGGCACCATCCGACCGGGCGACATCGTGCACACCACCATCACCTACGCCGCCCCGCACCACCTCAACGCCGACGGTGCCCCGCTGGCACACCGCCGCACCCGGGCCGGTGACGCCGCCGAGGCCGGCCGCGCCCCGCGTACCCCCGGGGTGCTGCTCGGGTTGCCCACGGTCGGTGCGCCGGCCGCGACGCCCGCGCCGACGACCGGCTGCGCCGCGCACTGACCTCCCGGTCGGGGCCCGCCACCGGCGGACCCCGACCGGTGCGCGGTCAGACCGAGATCCGGCCCGCGCCGGCACCCGCCGTCACGATGGACTTCACGCTGCTCGCGCTGTCCAGGGTGTACTGGTACGGGATGCCGGCGACGCTGCCGCCGGTCTGCCCTGCGGGCGAGTTGACGAAGTGGTTGTTACGGGCCACCAGGCTGCCCGGCCCGGAGTCGGCCTCGCCGAGGTGGTAGGTGTCCTTGACGTTCTCGAAGTAGTTGCCCTCGACGAGCACCCCGGCGCTCATCGTGGACGCCACGCCGTAGCCGGCGTTGTTGTAGTAGTAGTTGTTGTAGACGTGCACCGGGTTGCCGAAGCGGACCCGGGGGTTGCGCTGCTTGCTGCCGTCGTACCAGTTGTGGTGGTAGGTCACCCGCAGGTGCCCGATGTCCTGGCTGCCGTTGTCGTCGCTGTGCCCGAGCAGCATCGTCTTGTCGTGGCTGTAGACCCGGTTCCAGGAGACGGTGACGAAGTCCGAGCCGCGCTTGATGTCGACGGTGCCGTCGTAGCCGTTGCTGAAGGTGTTGTGGTCGATCCAGATGTTGGTGGCGGAACTCTCCACGTTGATCGCGTCGTCGCTCCAGTTGCGGAACGTCAGGTTCCGGATGATCACGTTGCGGTCGCCGTTGACGGTGAACCCGCAGCCGACGATCGTCGCCCCGGCGTTGCCGAGCACGGTCTTGTTGGAGCGGACCCGCAGCATGCCCGAGCAGTTGATGGTGCCGGAGACCCGGATCACCGCCGCGCCGGTGGCGTTCAACGCGCTGGTCAGCGCCGAGGCGGTGGAGACGGTCGTCGCGCCCGCGCTGCCGCCGCCGGTGGTGCCGCCGTTCTGGGTGGCCCAGCCGACCAGGCCGGTCTGCGGCACGCTGGGCGGCGGGGTGGTCGCCGGGGGCGTCATCGGCGGGGGTGTGGCCGACGGCGGGGTGGTCGGCGCACCGGTGGGGGCGGTGCTCCCGGTGCAGGTCACCCCGTTGACGGTGAAGCTGGTCGGGACCGGGTTGCTGGAGTTGTTCCAGGTGCCGTTGAAGCCGAACGAGACGCTGCCGCCGGTCGGCACGCTCCCGTTGTAGCCCACGTTGGTGGCGGTCACCGTGCTGCCGCTCTGGGCCACGGTGGCGTTCCAGGCGTCACTGACCGTCTGGCCGGCCGAGTACGACCAGCGCAGGCTCCAGCCCGACAGCGGGTCGCCGAGGTTGCTGATGGTGATGTTGCCGGTGAATCCGCCCTGCCACTGCCCGCCGACGGTGTAGCTGACCGCGCAGCCGGGGGCGGCGTGGGCGGCGACGGCGGTGAGCGTACCGGTGGCGAGCAGGGCGACGGTGGTGGCGGCGATCAGCGTCGTACGACGCCGGGGTGTGCGCATGCTGCGTCCCTTTCGGGTGGGACAGGCTGCCGTCGACGGGAGAGCCACCGGTGGATGCCGGTGACCCGGGACGTCGCCGATCGGCCCCTGCCGAGGGGGTCAGGTCGGTACGAGGTGGATCCCGTGCGGTGCGCCCGCAGCCCGGACAAGCGCTTTCCCGAGCAAAGCATAGACAGTGGCAGATGTAAATCGGCGTGCCGGACGCGCGGCGGCGGTGATCCGGCAGGCGGGTCGCCGGTCGACGGGCAACGTCGACCGGCGACCCGCCGGTGGCCACTACGGACGGTCCCCGCTCAGCAGGCGGTGCCCTTGAGCTTCACCGTGGCCGGGGCGGCGGCCGTACCGTTGGCGGTGAAGCCCACGGTGACCGACGCGCCCGCCGCCAGCGACGGCGCGTAGGCCGGCCCGGCGGCGGTCACCGTCGTGCCGGACTGGGTGACGGTGGCGTTCCAACCGCTGACCAGGGTGACCCCGGCCGGCCAGGCCCAGGTCACCGACCACGGGTTGACCGCCGACGAACTGGTGTTCTTCACCGTCAGCTCACCCTGGAAACCACCCTGCCACGCGCTGACCTGCTTGTAGGTGGCGGTGCAGCCACCGGTCGGCGGCGGCGGGGTGGTGGTCGGCGGGGGCGTGGTGGTCGGCGGCGGCGGAGTGGTGGTCGGCGGCGGCGTCGTCGGGCCGGTGGTGGTCGGCGTCGGCGTCGGGGTGCCGGTCGGGTCGGTCCCGCCACCCACCGGCGGGATCAGGTACGGCTGGAGGATCGCCTGCTTGGCGGTGTTGACGTTGGTCCAGTCGTCCAGCGCGATGCCTCCCGTGTCACCCGAGTTCGGGTTCCACGACCAGTAGGTGAAGGACATCCCGTTGACCCCGGTGCCGGTGTATGCCATCAACTTCTCCAGCCACACCTTGTCCCGGGGGTCGGCCAGGGTGCTGCCGAACTCGCCCATCATGATCGGGGCGATGTTCTGCTTGTAGAGGTAACCCCAGTACCTGTCCCAGATCGCCGGCAGGTTCGCCGGGAAGTCGGCGGCCTTGAACCAGTTCTGCTCGTAGACGCTGGTGGCGTACTCGTGTGGCGAGTAGACCAGCCGGTTGGCCACGTTCAGCCGGACCGGGAACTGCCCGGCCTTGGACAGGTTGCCACCCCACCAGCCGCAGTCCTCGTCGTTGCTGGTGTCGTTGTCCCAGACGTTCGACAGGCCACCGCTGGGGCAGCTCACCCCCTCCACGAAGATCAGCCAGTTCGGCTGCACCCCGAGGATGGCGTTACCGGCCCGCTCGGCGGCCAGCCGCCAGTCCCGGGTGGTGTCGCCGCAACCCCAGCAGGCGCCGGTCGCGGCCGGGTTGGTGCCCTCGGCGTGCGGCTCGTTGTGCAGGTCCGCGCCGATGACCGTGGTGTTGCCGGCGTACCGCTGGGCCAGCATCTTCCAGTCGGCGAGCCAGGTCGCCTCGGAGACCGTCGGGGTGTACCAGAGCGGCGACTGCCCGGCCGCCGTCGGCCGGTGCCGGTCCAGGATGACCCGCATGCCCTTGCTGCCGGCGTAGGCGATCACCTTGTCGAGGATCTGCAACGGCGAGAGCCCGACCAGGTCGGGGTTGACGAAGTCGTTGATCCCGCTGGCCGTCGCGCCCGGCTTCACCGAGTCGTTCGAGTACGGGACGCGCAGCGTGTTGTAGCCCAGGCTGGCCATCTTGTCGAGCTGCCCGCGCCACGGGTTGTTCGACCACAGGCCGTGGAACGTCCGGTTGTCGGTCTCCATGCCGAACCAGTTGATGCCGGTCAGCCGGACCGTCGCGCCGGTCGCGTCGACGATCTTGCTGCCGTTCGTGTGCAGGTAACCGGTGCCGGTGCCGCCGACTGCGGCGGCGGCCGGCGTGGTGCTGACGGCCGTGGCGACGAGCACGCCGGCCGCGGCGGTGGCGAGCGCGGTGAGCGCGGCGCCGACGATGCGGGGTCGGTACATACGGGCTCCACTTCGAATGCCCGGCGTCGCGACGGCGACGCGGGCGGAAAACCAGGGATTCACCGGCCGCCGCCCGCCCGTCCCGCTCCTGCGGGGGTACGCGGACAGTGCGCGGCACGCCGGGTCACGTGGACGCGGCCACTCGCTGCGGTGCACCGGCGACTCCCGACGACGGTGTCCGTCGTCGGTGCCCTCGCGCCGGCGGGATCGACCTGGCTCTGCCGCCCATTCTGATCAGCCGGCCTCGATGCGTCAACCGCAGCCCCTGCGCTCACCACCGGGCGGGCGTGCCGGTACCCGACCTGGTGGGGCTGAGCCCGGTTGTGCTGGTGGGCCTGATCCTGGTTGTAGTGGCATCGCATCGTCGGGATACCACTACAACCACGATCGAGCACGATCTCGCCCGCCGGGTTCGGCGGGCGTGCCCGGCGGGGGCCGCCCGGCGGGGTGGGCCGTGCCCGGCGGGGTGGGGCGTGCCCGGCGGGGCGGGGGTGCCCGGCGGGGCGGCGGTGCCCGGCGGGGCGGGGGTGCCCGGCGGGGCGGGTGGGGTGGGCTCGGGTGGGGTGGGTTTCCGGGGTGGGGCATGGGGAAGCCCCCGGTCCCGAGGGGAGCGGGGGCTTCCGGGGCGTTCGGGGTCAGCCGGCCTGCTCGGCGAGCTGAAGGAACTGCCGCTTGGAGGCGAGCGCCTGCTCGGCCTCCTTGACCCGACGGGCGTCCCCGGCGGCCTGGGCCCGGGCGAGCCGCTCCTCGGCCTCGGCGACCTGCGCCCGCATCTGCGCGAGCAGCGGGTTGTCCTCCTTGGTGGTCCGCCGCCAGGCCGAGTCCATCACCTCGCGGACCTTGTCGTCGATGGCCCGCAGCCGCCGCTCCAGGCCGGCAGCCGCCTCCCGGGGCACCCGGCCGGCCTCGTGCCACTGGGCCTGGATCTCCCGCAGCTTGGCCTGGGCGCCCTTCGGGTCGCCGTCGACGTCCAGCGCCTCGGCCTCGACCAGCAGCGCCTGCTTGCGCTCCAGGTTGGCCCGCTGCTCGTTGTCCCGGGCCGAGAAGACCTCACTGCGCCGGCTGAAGAAGGCGTCCTGGGCGGCGCGGAACCGTTCCCAGAGCTTCTGCTCCGACTCCTTGGAGGCGCGCGGGGCGGCCTTCCACTGGTTCATCAGCTCCTTGAGCTGGTTGGCGGTGGCCGCCCAGTCGGTGGAGTCGGAGAGCTTCTCAGCCTCGGCGACCAGCTCTTCCTTGGCCGTGTGCGCCTGCTTGCGCTGCTGGTCGAGGGAGGCGAAGTGGGCGCCCCGACGCCGGGTGAAGCCGTCCCGGGCGGCGGCGAACCGCTTCCACAGCTCACCGTCGGCCTTCTTGTCGACCCCCCGGATGGTCTTCCACTCGTCGAGGATCTCCTTGAGCCGGTCACCCGCGGTCTTCCAGCCGGTCGACTCGGCGGCCAGCTGTTCGGCCTCCTCGACCAGGGCGGTCTTGCGGGCGAGCGCTTCACCCCGGGCGGCCTCCCGGGCGGCACGCGCCTCGGCGGCCTTCTCCTCGGCCACGACGGCGAGCTTGTCCAGGCGCGCGGCGAGGGCGTCGATGTCCCCGACGACGTGCGCCTCGGCCAGCGAGCCACGGATCCGCCGGACCGTGCTCAGCGAACCACCCGCGTCGGCGGCACCCGAGTTGAGCCGGGCCTCGGTCAGGTCCACCTCGGTGACCAGGTCGGCGAAGCGACGGGCGAAGTGGGTCAACCCCTCCTCGGGGGCGCCCGCCTGCCAGGATCCGACCACCCGCTCGCCCTCGCTGGTCTTCACGTACACGGTGCCGTCCGCGTCCACCCGTCCGAAGGCAGTCCAGTCGCTCATGTGCACATCCTCGTTCTCCCGGCGTCGACGGGAAACCCCGCACGATCGCCGCCACGGCGCAGCCAACTTGCTCCCGGCATTGTCACAGGTCCGCCCCCGTCCGCGTCGAGCGCCTGTCTCTGACCGTGACCATACGGTGTCCTAGCACCCACACACAGACTCCGTGGGGGGAGTGTCGCATTCCGCCGTACGCTGTACGGTAGGCCGTACGAGATGCTGCCGCCCTATCGACGGGCGGACGAGGAGGAGCAGGATGACCCAGTCCCACACCCGGATGACGCCCCCGGCCGACCCCGGTTTCGTGCCCGACGCGGCCGATCTCGCCGAGCTGGACGCGTGGTTCCGCCACTACGACGCCCTGGCCGAGGCGGGTGACGTCGCCGGCACCGCCGAGCTGGCGATGTTCCCGCTGAACACCGTCACCGACGACGCCTCGGGGGAGGGCTCCGCCCGCCAGCTCGACCGGGCGGCCTACCTGGAGATGATGGGCGGCGTGCTCGGCAGCGGTGGCGACCTGCGGATGGAGAGCCGCCGCACGCCCTACTTCCTCACCCGGAGCCTGGCCGTGGTGCTCACCGAGGCCGAGTTCACCCTCGACGGCGAACGCCAACGGGTGCGCTACGCCGACCTGATGGTCCGCACCGGCGGGCGGTGGCGGTTCCAGACCATGGTCCAGGGCGGCTGGGGCGGCCCACCGGCCTGATCCCGCCCCGCGGCCTGCCGAACCGGCTGGTTCCGGCGTCGGACGCCGGGCGGGTCGCTCCCGGTGTCGGGCCGTCGGCCGGGTCGTCCCCAGGCTGCCGACCGACTCGGTTCGGCGGTCAGCCTGCTGGGGCAGGCGGGTTGGGCGGTGCCGGGGCGCTGAGGTCGGGCTGCTGACCGACTCGGTTCGGCCGTCGGGCTGCTGCAGTGGTGGGGCAGGCGGGTTGGGCGGTGCCGGGGCGCTGAGGTCGGGCTGCTGACCGACTCGGTTCGGTGGTGGGGCTGCCGTAGTGGTGGGGCAGGCGGGGCGGGCGGTGCCGGGCCGCTAACGTTGCCTGGTGCCTCTGGTCGCCGCCGCCGTCTGCCCGCACCCGCCGCTGATCGTGCCCGAGCTGGCCGGGGCCGCCGCGCCCGAGCTGGCGGAGCTGCGCGCCGCCTGTACCGCCGCCGTCACCGCCCTCCACACCGCCGGGGCGGGCACCGTCGTGCTGGTCGGCGCCGGAGAGCTCACGGTCGAACTGGACCTGCCCCGCCAAGGCAGCTTCGCCCCCTGGGGCCTGCCCCTGGCGGTACGCCTCGGCGGGGGACCGGCCCCCGCCGACCCCGGCAGCGGCGACGATCGGCTGCCGCTGAGTCTGCTGGTCGGGGCCTGGCTGGTCGACCGGGTCGTCCCCCCGGCATCGGTGGCCTGGCGGATGGTGAGCATCGGGTCCGACGAACCGGTCGACCGGTGTGCCGCCCTCGGGGCCGGCCTACGGGTGGACGGGCCGTGGGCCCTGCTGGTGCTGGGCGACGGCTCGTCCTGCCACGGGCCGAAGGCACCCGGCTACGACGACCCGCGCGCCGGGGCGTACGACGAAGGGGTTGCCCGGGCCCTGGCCGACGCGGACACCGACGCGCTGCTCGGCCTGGACCCGGTGGTCTCGGCGCAGCTGGGGGCCGCCGGCCGGCCCGCCTGGCAGGTGCTGGCCGGCGCGGTGAGGGAGGCCGGCGGCGACTGGCGCGGCGAACTGCGCCACCACTCGCATCCCTACGGGGTGGGCTACCTGGTGGCCTCCTGGTCCCGGCCGGCCGGGACGGGCGGGGTGGGCACGGGCGGGGCGGCGCGGTGAGCGGCACGGTCGTCGCCGTGGTCGGGCCGACCGCGGCGGGCAAGTCGGCGCTGAGCATCGCCCTCGCGCACGCCCTCGGCGGGGAGGTGGTCAACGCCGACTCGATGCAGCTCTACCGGGGGATGGACATCGGCACCGCCAAGCTCACCCCGGCGGAGCGGGACGGGGTGCCGCACCACCTGCTGGACATCTGGCCGGTCACCGAGCCGGCCAGCGTCGCCGAGTACCAGCGGCTGGCCCGCGCGGCGGTCGACGACATCCTGGCCCGGGGGCGGGTGCCGCTGCTCGTCGGCGGCTCCGGCCTGTACGTGCGGGCGGTGCTCGAACAGTTCGAGTTCCCCGGCACCGACCCGGCGGTACGCGGACGGCTGGAGGCGGAACTGGCGCAGCTCGGCCCGGCCCCGCTGCACGCCCGACTGGCCGGGGCGGACCCGGTCGCGGCGGCCGGCATCCTGCCCGGCAACGGCCGACGCATCGTCCGGGCCCTGGAGGTGATCGAGCTGACCGGGGCGCCGTTCACCGCCTCGCTGCCCGACCCGACCCCGTACTACCCGGCGGTGCAGCTGGGCGTCGACCTCGACACCGCGCTGCTCGACGAGCGGATCGCGGCGCGGGTCGACCGGATGTGGGCCGACGGGCTGGTCGCCGAGGTCCGTACGCTGTGCGGGCACGGCCTGGCCGACGGCCGGACGGCCAGCCGGGCCCTCGGCTACCAGCAGGTGCTGCGGTTCCTGGCCGGGGAGACCGACGAGGCGCAGGCCCGCGACGAGACGGTCCGGGCCACCCGGCGGTTCGTCCGACGGCAACGCTCCTGGTTCCGCCGTGACCAGCGCATCCAGTGGCTGGACCCGACCGCGCCGACGTTTGTCGACACTGCGCTGCAGGTCGTCGCCGGGCATCGGCCATGATGGGGGCGTGGAGTTCACCAAGGGGCACGGCACCGGCAACGACTTCGTCATCCTGCCCGACCCGGACGGCGCCCTCGACCTGACCCCCGACCTGGTCGCCGGGCTCTGCGACCGACGGCGCGGCCTCGGCGGCGACGGCGTGTTACGGGTGGTACGCGCCGCGAAACACCCCGACGGGGTGGCCCTCGCCGATGAGGCCGAGTGGTTCATGGACTACTGGAACGCCGACGGCTCGTTCGCCGAAATGTGCGGCAACGGGGCCCGGGTCTTCGTCCGCTACCTGCTCGCGACCGGCCTTGCCGCCCCCACCGGCGGAACCCTGCCGGTGGCCACCCGCGCCGGCCTGGTGCGGGCCCGGGTCGACGGCGACACCATCGCCGTCGAGATGCGCCGCCCCCGGTTGTACGACGCGTCGCATGCCGCCCTGAGCGGGCTCACCCTGCCCGGCACGGCGGTGGACGTCGGCAACCCGCACCTGGTCTGTGCCCTGCCGGCCGGCATCGACCTGACCGACCTGGACCTGACCCGCGCGCCCGAATTCGACCCCCGGGTCTTCCCGCACGGGGTGAACGTCGAGTTCACCACCCCCGGTGCCCCGCTGGACGGCACCGACGGCCACGTGCTGATGCGGGTCTACGAACGTGGCTCGGCGGAAACCCTCTCCTGCGGCACCGGCGCCTGCGCGGTCGCCGCCGTGGCGCTACGCGACGCCGCCCGGGACACCGGCGTCGTGGCGGTCGACGTCCCCGGTGGCCGCCTCACGGTCACGGTGACCACCGACTCGTGCTGGCTCGCCGGCCCCGCCATCCTCGTGGCCACCGGCACCCTCACCCTCCCCTGACCCCACCCCCACCGCCCACCCCACCCCGCTCTGCCTCGCCTCACCCCGTCTCGTCTCGTTGATCAAGAGGTTTGCGTCAGAACCGGCGTGGCAGATGACGTAAACCTCTTGATCACCCGGTCCTGACGAGGTGACGTGCGGTGATCAAGAGGTTCGGGTCAAAGATGGCGGGCGGAGTGACGTAAACCTCTTGATCACCGGGGCCGGGCGGGGAGGGTGCGTGGTGATCAAGAGGTTTGCGTCATGGGTGGCGGGCGGATTGACGTAAACCTCTTGATCACCGGGGCGAGCCGAGCCTGGGGCGAGCCGAGTCGGGCCGGCCGGCCGGCCGGGGAGTGGGGCTCGCGGGGGAGGGGAGGGGGTCAGGGGGTGGCGCTGGCGGTGGCGGCTACCTCGGGGAGGTCGGCGGGGCCGGGGTCGGCGGCCGGGGGTGGCGTCGCAGCCGGGTTCTGGGCGGCGGCGCGGACTGCGGCGGCGACCGCCGGGGCGACCCGGGAGTCGAAGACGCTCGGCACGATCACCGTCGGGTTGATCTTGTCTTCGCCGACCACGTCGGCGATGGCCCGGGCCGCCGCGATCGCCATCTCCTCGGTGAACTCCTCGGCGTGCGCGTCGAGCATGCCCCGGAACACGCCCGGGAAGGCGAGCACGTTGTTGATCTGGTTCGGCTGGTCGGAGCGGCCGGTGGCGACGATCGCGGCGTGCTTGCGGGCCTCCCGGGGGTCGACCTCCGGGTCGGGGTTGGCCAGCGCGAAGACGATCGCGTCCTTGGCCATGGTGGCGACGTCGTCGCCGGTGAGCAGGTTGGGGGCGCTGACCCCGATGAAGACGTCCGCGCCCCGGACCGCACCGGCCAGGTCGCCGGCGTAGTTGTCCCGGTTGGTGTTCTCGGCCAGCCACTGCCAGGCCGGGTTGAGGCCGGTCAGCCCACGGTGCAGGGCGCCCTGCCGGTCGTACGCGATGATGTCGCCGACGCCCTGGCGCAGCAGCAGTTTCATGATCGCGGTGCCGGCCGCGCCGGCCCCGGAGACGACCACCCGGACGTCCGCGAGCTGCTTGCCCACGACGCGCAGTGCGTTGGTCAGCGCGGCCAGCACGCAGATCGCGGTGCCGTGCTGGTCGTCGTGGAAGACCGGGATGTCCAGCAGCTCCCGCAGCCGGGCCTCGATCTCGAAGCAGCGCGGCGCGGCGATGTCCTCCAGGTTGATCCCGCCGTACGCGGGGGCGATGGCCTTGACGATCGCCACGATCTCGTCGGTGTCCTGGGTGTCCAGCACCACCGGCCAGGCGTCCACCCCGCCGAAGCGCTTGAACAGCGCCGCCTTGCCCTCCATCACCGGCAGCGACGCCGCCGGGCCGAGGTTGCCCAGGCCGAGCACGGCCGAGCCGTCGCTGACCACGGCGACCGTGTTGCGCTTGATGGTCAACCGCCGGGCGTCCGCCGGGTTCTCCGCGATCGCCATGCAGACCCGGGCCACCCCCGGGGTGTACGCCCGGGACAGCTCGTCGCGGGTCCGCAGCCCGACCTTCGAGTGCACCTCGATCTTGCCGCCGAGGTGCAGCAGGAACGTCCGGTCGGACACCTTGCGCACGTCCACCCCGTCGAGCGCGGTGAGCGCCTCGACGACCTGGTCGGCGTGGCCGGCGTCGGCGGTGTCGCAGGTGAGGTCGACGATCACGTGGGTCGGGTCGGAGTCGACCACGTCGAGCGCGGTGACGATCGCCCCGGCCTCGCCGACCGACGTGGTCAGCCGGCCGATCGAGGAGGCGTCCGCGGGGACCGCGATCCGGATCGTGATCGAGAATCCGGCACTCGGCAGTCTGGTGATGGCCACGGAAATACCTCCGTCGTCGCTGGCGGCTCGTCGCCATTTCTACTCGCCCACCGGGCCACGGCGGCAGCCGCCCCCGCGTTCGGCGACCTCCACCACGGGCATATAGCAGTCGCGTTCCGCGTTGACCCGTGTCAGGATTACTCGGTACATGCACAGAACGGACAGGAGACGCAGCTTGCGCGACCAGGAGACCCACACCCCCTTCTCGGACGACGACCTCGACGCCACGACCGGTGAGTACGAGCTGTCGGAGCGGCAGGCGTTGCGGCGGGTCCCCGGCCTCTCCACCGAGCTGACCGATGTCACCGAGGTCGAATACCGCCAGCTCCGGCTGGAGCGGGTCGTCCTCGTCGGCGTCTGGACCGAGGGCACCCAGCGCGACGCCGACAATTCGCTGACCGAGCTGGCCGCCCTGGCCGAGACCGCCGGTTCGCAGGTGCTCGAAGGGCTGATCCAGCGCCGCAGCCGCCCCGACCCGGCCACCTACGTCGGCCGGGGCAAGGTCGACGACCTCAGCGCGGCGGTGCTCTCCACCGGGGCCGACACGGTGATCTGCGACGGTGAGCTCTCCCCGTCCCAGCTGCGCAACCTGGAACAGCGCACCAAGGTCAAGGTGGTCGACCGCACCGCGCTGATCCTCGACATCTTCGCCCAGCACGCCAAGAGCAAGGAGGGCAAGGCGCAGGTCGAGCTGGCCCAGCTCGAATACCTGCTGCCCCGGTTGCGTGGCTGGGGTGAGTCGCTGTCCCGGCAGAGCGGTGGCTCCGGGCGCGGCGGCGGCGCCGGTGGCGGCGTGGGTCTGCGTGGCCCCGGTGAGACCAAGCTGGAGACCGACCGGCGGCGCATCCGCCACCGCATCGCCCGGTTGCGCCGGGAGATCAAGGCGATGAAGACGGTACGCCAGACCAAGCGCGCCCGTCGGTCCCGTAACGCCGTTCCCGCGGTCGCCATCGCCGGTTACACCAACGCCGGCAAGTCGAGCCTGCTCAACCGGCTCACCGGCGCGGGCGTGCTGGTGGAGAACGCGCTCTTCGCCACCCTGGACCCGACCACCCGCCGGGCCACCACCTCGGACGGGCGGCTCTACACGCTGTCCGACACGGTGGGTTTCGTCCGGCACCTGCCCCACCAGATCGTCGAGGCGTTCCGTTCGACGCTGGAGGAGGTCGCCGAGGCCGACCTGGTGGTGCACGTGGTCGACGGCACCCACCCCGACCCCGAGGAGCAGGTCCGCGCGGTGCGGGAGGTGCTCTCCGAGGTCGGCGCCGACCGGCTGCCCGAGCTGCTGGTGGTCAACAAGACCGACGCCGCCGACGAGGAGACCCTGCTGCGGCTCAAGCGGCTCTGGCCGGACGCGGTCTTCGTCTCCGCGCACAGTGGGCGTGGCCTCGAAGGGTTGCGCGAGGTGATCGAGCAGCGGTTGCCGCGTCCGGCCGTGGAGGTCCGCGCGGTCCTGCCGTACGACCGGGGTGACCTGGTTGCCCGGCTGCACCGGCAGGGTGAGGTGCTGAGCACCTCCCACCTCCCGGAGGGCACCCTGCTGCACGTGCGGGTGGGGGAGGCGCTCGCCGCCGAGTTGACTCCGTTCGTGGCGGCGGGTGACCCTGCGGTGGCCGGCAGTCGGTGAGCGCTGCGGTGTGACCTGAGGTTCATGGCGGCATGCGACACTGACGCCATGCGCCGCGCTGTCTCCTCGGTCACGGTTGCCCTCGCCCTGTTCGGCGTGGCCGTGGCACCCGCTGCTGCCGCAGCGGCACCGGTCTCCGCTGCCACCTCCGGGGCGGCGTCGGTCCTGGCCACCCCCGTCGGGACGGTGCCGCTGGCCGGTGCGGTGCCGTTGACCGGTGCGGTGCCGTTGACCGGTGCAGTGCCGTTGACCGGTGCGGTGCCGTTGGTCGGGGTGGCGCCGTTGGCCGTCGCCGGCAAGAAGAAGTGCACCGTCACGGACGAGCGGCTGCGGGAGCTGTCCGGCCTGGTCGCCACGAAGACCGGCTATGTCGTGATCAACGACGGCACCCTCCAGGAGAGCCGCAAGCGGGTCTTCTTCCTCGACACCAAGTGCAAGATCGCCAGGGAGCCGGTCAAGTTCTCCGGTGACGGCCCGTTCGACACGGAGGACCTGGCCCTCTCCCCGGACGGCAAGACGCTCTGGATCGCCGACACCGGTGACAACGTGACCAGCAGGGAACGGCGTACCCGGGTCGCGGTCTGGACGATGCCGGTGACCGGGTCGAAGCAGCCGGTGCTGCACCGGCTGTCGTACCCGGAGCGCAAGCCGCACGACGCCGAGGCGCTGCTGATCGGCGCGGACGGGTCGCCCCTGGTGATCACCAAGGTGCCCAGTGGCAAGGCGGAGATCTTCACCCCGGAGACGAAGCTCGACAGCGGCGGCAACGCCGATCCGGTGCCGATGAAGAAGGTCGGCGAGATCACCCTGCCCAAGACCACCACCGACAACCCGCTCAACATCATCGGTCGGGTGGCCATCACCGGGGCGGCCCGCTCGCCCGACGGCAGCCGGGTGGTGCTGCGCACCTACGCCGACGCCTTCGAGTACGACGTCAAGGGCGACGACATCGTGGCCGCGTTGACCATCGGCACCCCCCGGGTCACCCCGTTGGCGGACCCTTTCGGCGAGGCCATCTCGTACACCCCGGACGGCACCGGGTTCGTCACCGTCTCCGACGGCGGGGAACTCTCCCCGGAGGACCCGATCGACATCCTCGGCTACACCCCGTCCACCAAGGGCGCGGAGGCGGTCGAGGGCGCGGCGGGGGCCAAGCCGGCGGCGGACAAGTCCTGGTACGACAACCTGAGCCTGGACCAGATCACCTACCTGATCGGTGCGGTCGGGGTGGTCGGCGCAGTGCTGGTCGGGGCCGGCATCGTCGGGATCGTGCGGTCGCGCAGGCGGGCCGCGGCGGCCGGCGAGATGCCTGACGATCCCGACGACGAGGTCTTCACCTCCGGCGCGGTGTCCCGGGTCGAGGGCTTCCCGGCCGGTGAGTCTCCCCCTGCCGCCGAACCGGCCCCGGACCGGCCGCGTACCGGCGGTGTCTACGGTGCTGCGGCGGGTGGTGGCCCCGCCCGGCCGGCCGGCGGCGCGGTCTACGGCGGAGGTCGGCCCCCAGCGGCAGCCGCAGCGGTCCCCTCCGGCGGTCCGGGAGGTGGCAGCCCTGCGGGCGGCGGACGTCCGGCGGGTGGTGGTGTCTACGGCGGCGGTCGCCCTTCCGGCGGTGGTGTCTACGGTGCCACCCCGGCCGGCGGTGCCGGTCCGCGCGGTGGCGCCCCGGGTGTCGGCCCGCGTGGTGGTGCTTCGGGCGGTGGTGCCCGGGGTGGTGCGCCGGCCGCCGCCGACCCGCGCGGTGGTGCGCCGGCCGGTGGACGCGGTGGTGTGCCGGCCGATGGGCGTGGTGCGCCGCCCGGGGCCCGTGGTGGTGCCCCGGTGGCCGGGCGTGGCACCCCGCCGGGTGGCCGTGGCGGTACCCCGCCGGGTGGCCGTGGCGGCCCGCCACCGGAGGGGCGCGGTGGTGCGCCGGTCGGTGCCCGTGGCGGCCCTCCGCCGGGTGGGCGGGGCGGCCCTCCGCCGGGTGGGCGTGCTGCGCCGGCGGCCGGTGGGCGTGGCGGTGCTCCGGTGGGTGGTCCCGGTGCTCCTCCCGCCGGTGGGCGTGGCGGTGCTCCCGCCGGTGGTCGTGGTGCCGGCCCGGCGGGCGGGCGGGGTGGCGCTGCGGGTGGTGGGGACGGTGTCTACGGTGCCGGGCGGGCCGAACCGCCACGGCGTGAGGGTGGGCCCCGGGAGCCGCGTTCCGGTCCACGCCGGGACGACGACCACGACGACCGGCGGGGCGGCCAGTACGGCCCACCGCCCGGCCGCAGCGGCGAGCGTTACTGACTTCTCCCCAGATCGCGGGCGTGCGCAGTCGACCAGGCACCTGCCACGGCCGTTGCGGGGCGGGGCACGGTCACCGGGGGCGGCACCGGCAGCCTCCGCCGGAGGCTGCCGGGCGGGACGAGGTCAGATCCGGCGGAGCACGGCCACGACCCGGCCCATGATGGTGGCGTCGTCACCGGGGATCGGGTCGAAGGCCGGGTTCTGCGGCATCAGCCAGACGTGACCGTCGCGTCGCCGGTAGGTCTTGACGGTCGCCTCACCGTCGAGCATGGCGGCCACGATGTCACCGGCCTCGGCGATCGGCTGCTGCCGCACCACCACCCAGTCGCCGTCGCAGATCGCCGCGTCGAGCATCGAGTCGCCCTTGACCTGGAGCATGAAGACCTCGCCCTCGCCGACCAGTTCGCGGGGGAGCGGGAACACGTCCTCGACCGCCTGCTCGGCCAGGATCGGCCCACCGGCCGCGATCCGGCCCAGCATCGGCACGTACGCCGGGGTGGGGCGCTGGGCTCGGCTCAGCTCGTCGTCGGCGTCGACGGGGGCGCGGACGTCAACCGCGCGGGGGCGGTTGGGGTCGCGGCGCAGGAAGCCCTTCTTTTCCAGCTCCTTGAGCTGGTAGGCGACGCTGGACGGGGAGACCAGGCCGACCGCCTCGCCGATCTCGCGGACGCTCGGCGGGTAGCCGTGCCGCTCCACCCAGCTGCGGATGAATTCGAGGATGCGGCGCTGGCGGGCGGTGAGGTCGACGGCGGCCGGGTCAGGGAAGCCGCTGACCACCGGCGTGACCTGGCGGACGGCCGGTTGGCCGGTCCGGCTGCGGGCGGCGCGGGGACGCCGAGTGGCCGGGGGACCCGCCTCGGCGATCGGCTGCGGGTTCTTCTGCCGGTTGGCCCGGTCCTCGGTCACGTCCGTCCTCCCTGGTCGGCGCTGGGTGCCTTGGCGGCTCGTGGTGCGCGCGGGGTGTCGCGGTGCCGGACCGACGTGGTGCGCCGTGCCCGGTCGTTCATGACCGTATAGGTGAGATCGGTCATTTTCAAACATCTGTACGACGCGTCTCGGCGTGTCGGGTGGAAAACCTGGTAACTCGTACGCCTGTTCTGGTAGATGGTACGTCCTCCTCGAACCCGTGTTCGAGGGGTTCGGTGGCCCGCCGGGTCGGTCAACCGTCCGGGTCGGGCTGGCCGGACGGCCGGTAACCTCCCCGGCGTCCGGTCGGTTGGAGCTGTCGACCCCCGGGAGCGGCGACGGGCCCGGGGTGGTGGGTCCGGGGGTGTTGGGCCCGGGGTGGTGGGGCGGTTCGGGCGTGACGCGCCGGACAGTCGGGCAACTTGACCCGACCCGGCCGGCGGCCTACGGTCGACCCCTAGATGTAGTAGTCACACGGGCGTAAGTTGCCCACAGGTTGGGTTCGACTACCCACCGCACTCCCGTATCGTCGACCACGGCGAGACCGGCGACACCGGTTGCGCCGGGTCGACGCGTGCCCGGAGGCGGGCGGGCAGGCGGCCCCACAGTCGATCAAGGAGGTCGGGCGATGCGGTGTCCGTACTGCCGGCACGCCGACTCCCGGGTGGTCGACTCGCGCGAGGCCGACGACGGCCAGCTGATCCGGCGGCGGCGCTCCTGCCCGGAATGCGGCAAGCGGTTCACCACGGTCGAGGAGGCCGTCCTCGCGGTGGTCAAGCGCAGCGGGGTGACCGAGCCGTTCAGCCGGACGAAGATCATCGGCGGGGTACGCAAGGCGTGCCAGGGCCGGCCGGTCGACGAGGACTCCATCGCGCTGCTGGCGCAGAAGGTCGAGGAGACCGTCCGGGCCAAGGGAGCTGCCGAGTTGCCGAGCCACGACGTGGGACTGGCGATCCTGGGCCCACTGCGCGACCTGGACGAGGTGGCCTATCTGCGCTTCGCCAGCGTCTACCGCTCGTTCGACTCGCTGGCCGACTTCGAACGGGAGATCGAGACCCTCCGGGCCGCCGCACAGGCCCGCGTCGACGCGGCCGGGGCCGCCGACCGTACCGACTGAGTCTTTTACCAAGTGACGACCTGGATTTCGACAGTGACGACGCGTGGCGGGTGGCCGCGCAGACGAGGGGGCCGATGAGATGGCGGGGGACGGCGTGACAACAAGCCGGACGCGGGCGGCGAAGAACGGCGCGGCGACGGGGCTGAAGGTGCAGCGGGTCTGGACGACCGAGGGCGTGCACCCGTACGACGAGGTGGCGTGGGAGCGCCGCGACGTCGTCATGACCAACTGGCGGGACGGCTCGATCAACTTCGAGCAGCGCGGGGTGGAGTTCCCCGAGTCGTGGAGCGTCAACGCGGCGAACATCGTCACCACCAAGTACTTCCGGGGCGCGGTGGGGACCCCGCAGCGCGAGTGGTCGCTCAAGCAGCTCATCGACCGGGTGGTCAGCACCTACCGGGCCGCCGGTGAGCAGCACGGCTACTTCGCCAACCCGGCCGACGCGGAGATCTTCGCGCACGAGCTGACCTGGATGCTGCTGCACCAGGTGTTCAGCTTCAACTCGCCGGTCTGGTTCAACGTCGGCACCCCGTCGCCGCAGCAGGTCAGCGCCTGCTTCATCCTCTCGGTCGACGACTCGATGGACTCCATCCTGGACTGGTACAAGGAGGAGGGGCGGATCTTCCAGGGCGGCTCCGGTGCCGGGGTCAACCTCTCCCGCATCCGGTCCTCGAAGGAGCTGCTCTCCTCCGGCGGCACCGCCTCCGGCCCGGTCAGCTTCATGCGCGGCGCGGACGCCTCCGCCGGCACCATCAAGTCCGGCGGCGCCACCCGGCGCGCGGCCAAGATGGTCATCCTCGACGTGGACCACCCGGACATCGAGGAGTTCGTGGCGACCAAGGCGCGCGAGGAGGACAAGATCCGTGCGCTGCGGGACGCCGGCTTCGACATGGACCTCGGCGGTGCCGACATCGTCAGCGTCCAGTACCAGAACGCCAACAACTCGGTGCGGGTCTCCGACGAGTTCATGGCGGCGGTGGAGAACGGCGGCGGCTTCGACCTGCGGGGCCGCCTCGACGGGCAGACCATCGAGACCATCGACGCGCAGAAGCTGTTCCGTACCATCGCCCAGGCCGCCTGGGAGTGCGCCGACCCGGGCCTGCAGTACGACGACACCATCAACGACTGGCACACCTGCCCGGAGACCGGCCGGATCACCGCGTCGAACCCGTGCTCGGAGTACCTGCACCTGGACAACTCCTCGTGCAACCTGGCCTCGCTCAACCTGATGAAGTTCCTCCGCGCCGACGGCGGCTTCGAGGTGGAGAAGTTCGTCCGGTCGGTCGAGTTCGTCATCACCGCGATGGACATCTCGATCTGCTTCGCCGACTTCCCCACCGACAAGATCGGCGAGACCACCCGCGCCTACCGGCAGCTCGGCATCGGCTACGCCAACCTCGGCGCCCTGCTGATGGCCTCCGGCCTGCCGTACGACTCGGAGCAGGGCCGGTCGGTGGCCGCGGCGATCACCTCGCTGATGACCGGCACCGCGTACCGCCGTTCGGCCGAGCTGGCCGCGATCGTCGGCGCGTACGACGGCTACGCCCGCAACGCCGAGCCGCACAAGCGGGTGATGCGCAAGCACGCCGCCGCCAACGACGCCATCAAGCCGGCCGGCACCGTCGCCACCGCCATCGCGCGGGAGGCCACCAAGCAGTGGACCGAGGGCAACAAGGTCGGCGACCGGTACGGCTGGCGCAACTCGCAGGCCGCTGTGCTGGCGCCGACGGGCACCATCGGCCTGATGATGGACTGCGACACCACCGGGGTCGAGCCCGACCTGGCGCTGGTGAAGTTCAAGAAGCTGGTCGGCGGCGGCTCGATGCAGATCGTCAACCAGACCGTGCCGCGCGCCCTGCGCAGCCTCGGCTACCCCGAGGAGCAGGTCGAGGCGATCGTCGAGCACATCGCCGACCACGGTCACGTGGTGGACGCCCCCGGCCTCAAGCCGGAGCACTACCCGGTCTTCGACTGCGCGATGGGCGAGCGGTCCATCGCCCCGATGGGTCACGTGCGGATGATGGCGGCCGTCCAGCCGTTCATCTCGGGTGCCATCTCCAAGACGGTCAACATGCCGGAGCAGGCCACCGTCGCCGACGTCGAGAAGATCTACTTCGAGGGCTGGAAGCTGGGCCTGAAGGCGCTGGCGATCTACCGGGACAACTGCAAGGTCGGCCAGCCGCTCTCGGTGGCCAAGCCGAACAAGACCGCCGCCCCGGCCGCCGTCGAGACGCCGGCCCCGGCCGCCGTGGAGAAGGTCGTCGAGTACCGGCCGGTGCGTAAGCGGCTGCCGAAGAAGCGCCCGTCGGAGACGGTCTCCTTCTCCGTCGGCGGCGCGGAGGGCTACCTCACCGCCTCGTCCTACCCGGACGACGGGCTGGGCGAGGTCTTCCTCAAGATGTCCAAGCAGGGCTCGACCCTGGCCGGGGTGATGGACGCCTTCTCGGTGGCCATCTCCATCGGCCTGCAGTACGGCGTCCCGCTGGAGACGTACGTCAGCAAGTTCACCAACATGCGCTTCGAGCCGGCCGGCATGACCGACGACCCGGACGTGCGGATGGCCGCCTCGGTGATGGACTACATCTTCCGGCGGCTGGCGTTGGACTTCCTACCCTACGAGCGTCGTGCCGAGCTGGGCATCTTCACCGCCAAGGAGCGGGCCGCGCAGCTGCGGGCCGAGGCCGATGCGGAGATGAGCGGCACGGACCTGACCGCGATGGCGTCCTCGGCCCCGGTCGAGGCGGCCGAGCCGAAGACCGGCCCGCTGGCCCAGCCGGCCCAGGAGCTGGCCGAGGTGGCCGCCGCCAAGCCGGCACCCGCCGTCGGCTCCTCCACCGAACTGCTGGAGGCCGTGATCGGCAAGGCCGCCGACGCGCCGCTCTGCTTCACCTGCGGCACGAAGATGCGCCCCGCCGGCAGCTGCTACGTCTGTGAGGGCTGCGGCTCCACCAGCGGTTGCAGCTGACGTACGCGTCGAACGGGAGGGCCGGCACCCGACGGGTGCCGGCCCTCCCCGTCGATGGTGAGCGGCGCGACACCGCGCGGGGCCGCGTCGCAGGGGCGCAACGGGGATGATCGGGGCATGACCACCGCCGACCGGTACGTCGAGTTCGCCACCCGGGAGGCGCACGGTGTCTCACCGGCCTACGAGCGGTTGGCCCACGCGGTCGCCCGGGACGACGAGTTGCTGGCGCTGCTGGACGATCTGCCCCCGGCCAAGCGGCAGCCGCAACTGCTGCTCGGTGTCGTCCGCTGGCTCGGTGGTCCGGTCGACGACCCGGCCGCCTTCCGTGCCCACACCGTGGCGCACTGGGCCACCGTGCGGGCCGCGATGCTCACCCGGGCGGTGCAGACCAACGAGGTCGGCCGCTGCGCGGCGCTGCTGCCGGTGCTGGCCGCGCTGCCGCAGCCGCTGGCACTGCTGGAGGTCGGCGCGTCCGCCGGTCTCTGCCTCTATCCCGACCGGTACGCCTACCGCTACGGCGACCACCTGCTCGGCGCGGGCGACCCGGTCCTCGACTGCGCGCTGACCGGCACCGAGCCCCCGACCACCCGCCCCGAGGTGGTGTGGCGGGCCGGTCTGGACCTGAACCCGCTCGACGTCACCGACCCGGCCGACGTGGCCTGGCTCGACGCGCTGATCTGGCCGGAGCACACCCACCGCCGGTCCCGGCTGCGGGCGGCAGCGGCGGTGGCCGCCGCCGACCCGCCGGAGCTGGTCCGTGGCGACCTGGTGGACGATCTGCCGGCGTTGGCCGCGCGGGCACCGGCCGGCGCGACGCTGGTGGTCCTGCACACCTCCGTGCTCTACCAGGTGCCGTCGGCGCCTCGGGCGGCCTTCGTCGCGCTGGTCCGCGCCCTGCCCGGCCACTGGGTGTCCGCCGAGGCGGCCGACGTGCTCGCCCTCGACGGGCTGCCGGAACCGCCCGACGGGACGCTGCACAACGTGCTCGCCCTCGACGGGACGCCGCTGGCCTGGATGCGCTCGCACGGCCAGGCGGCCCACTGGTTCGGCTGACCGGTTCGGGCCGTGACCTTCCGTGCGGGTGACGGGACGGTGGATGACGGCAGTCGTCACTAGGCTGGGGTGCCGACAACTCCGGTTGAGGTGTCATGGCGAAGCCGTCGCTGTCCCAGTCCGCCCTTCTCACCCGTGCCACCCGGTCGGTCCGGTGGCTCGTCACCGGTGTCGCACCGCTCGGCTGGGGTCTGCTGGTCGGCTGGTGGACCCCGCGTGGTCCCGGCACCACCGCCGAGGCGGTGACGTCGATCCTGGTCAGCCTCGCGGTCGGTGGGCTCGCCGGCTGGGCGGGCCGGTCCCGGGCGGCGATGCTCGCGGCTCCGGTGTTCTTTGCCCTCGCCGTCGAGCTGGTCCGCTGGCCGCTGCGGGGGCCGACCGTGGACGCTCCGCACCTGACCGGCTTCGGTATCGGCGCGCTGCTGCTGGGCCGGGGCGTGCACGGGCTGCTGTCCCTGCTGCCGCTGCTGGTCGGTGCGGCCTACGGTGCGGGTCTGGCCCGGCGGGTCGCCCCGGCGACGGGCCGCCGTCCGGTGTGGACCTGGCTGGGACGGGCCGGGGTGGGGTTGCTCGCCGCGCTGGTCGCACTGGTGACGGTCGGGGTGGCACTGCCGGCGGTCACGGCCGCCGTACCGGGTGGGATCGCCGAGCTGACCACGGTGCGCGGTGGCGGCGACCGGGAGCTGGGGGTGCTGCTGCGCGGGGCCGACCGGCGTGCCCCGGTGCTGCTCTTCCTGCCCGGTGGGCCGGGCAGTTCCGAGGTGGGGGCGGTCCGTCGGCACCTCCCCGACCTGGAACGGCAGTTCGTGGTGGCGACGGTGGACCGGCGCGGCGCGGCCCGGTCCTGGGCGGCGTTCCCGCCCTCGTCGTCGCTGACCCTCGACAGCGAGGTCGCCGACCTGCTCGCCGTGGCCGACCGGCTGGGGCAGCGCTTCGGCCGATCGGACGTCTACCTGGTGGCGCACTCCGGCGGGTCGTTGGTCGCGGCCGTCGCCGTGCAGCGCCGCCCGGAGCTGTTCCGGGCGTACGTCGGGGTCGGCCAGGCGGTCGACCTGCGGGCCGCCGACCGCAGCCAGTACACCGACACCGTTGCCTGGGCAGGCCGTACCGGGCGGGCCGATCTGGTGCGGCAGTTGACCGATCTGGGGCCGCCGCTGTATCCGGACATGTACCACTACGAGCCGCTGCTGGCCAATGAGGCAGCCGCCTTCGACTTCGACCGCACCGGCAACCACGAGGGCCGGGGCGGGACGGGGGAGAACCTCGGCGTCGCCGAGTACACCCTGCTGGAGAAGGCGCACGTGCTCGGCGGCACCCTGGACGGCTGGGACGTGCTCTACCCGAAGGTCCAGCAGGTCGACCTGCGTACCCGGGTGCGGCAGCTGGCGGTGCCGGTCTACCTGGTCGACGGCGTGCACGAGGTGCCGGGCCGGCTGGCCCTGACCGCCCAGTGGTACGCCCAACTCCAGGCCCCGCACAAGGAACACGTGCTGCTGGACGCCGCCGGCCACCGGTCGCTCTTCCAACGACCCGGTCCCTTCGTGGACCTGCTGACCCGGGTACGCGCCGAGACCGCCGGCCCGGGGCAGTGAGCCCACCGGGTCCGTAGACTCGCCGTGGTGAGTGGGCAACGACGTCCGTTGGCGGGCCGGCCGCTGACCGAGCCGCACCCGTCCCGGCTGCCGCCTGAGCACCCCGACCGGGCGCGGATCCTGGCCGCGCACGCCGCCGCGCTCGCCGCCGGGGACGCCGGGTATCCCGACCCGGCCACCGGGCTGTTCGTCCTCAGCGCCGGGTTCCTGGCCCGGCGGGGCACCTGCTGCGGGCGTGGCTGCCGGCACTGCCCGTACGTAGACGACTAATTCGGCTGTCCCGGCGGCCCGCCCCACCTGCGCCGACTGATGACCGGCATGGCCCGGGTGAGCTGGGTGGTGATGGCGGTGCCGGGGCCGCTCCACTGCGGGCCAAGCGTGACCTCCCGCCCACCTGACGCCGCCGGGTGGCTGCCCGGGTCTTCCGTCCGGCAGTGCCAACCCGTACGGTTTCCGACGGACATCGGCGGATCTCCCGCCGACGATCACGGAGGTGTGCCCGTGCACGGGCGGATCTGGCTCGCCGGGGCGGGCGTGCTGCTGACCACGGGCTGCGGGGCGTCGGAGCCCGACCCGGTACGGCTGCCGGCGGGGGAACCGGTCGTCGTGGAGGTGGGTGCCGCCTCGTCCGGCGGGGCGTGCCGGCTGCTCGACTTCGCGGTGATCGAGGAGCACACCGGCGTCCACTTCGACGTGGCGGCGGCCAGCGAGCGGGGTGATACCCGTACCTGCGTGGTGCGGGCCACGGACACCACCTGGCCGGAGCTGACCCTGACTGTCACCGACACCTCGATCGACGTGCCCACCTTCACCGCCGACGTGCTGCCCGAGGGGGCGACGAAGGTGTCGAAGCTGGGCCAGGCCGGCTACCGGCGGACCGGCGCGAAGACCGCGAAGCACGGGCCGACGGCCGAGGTGGGTTGGTTGGCCGCCGAGGACCGGCTGGCCACGCTCCGCTGGACCTGCCCACCGGCCGAGGACCGGGCGACCGCCGGTGCGGTGGCCGGCCACCTGGTCGACCTGGCCAGGAAGCTCGACACCCGGTCCCTGTGACACCGGCCCGGCAGCCGGCGAGGTCGGCGCGCGGGTCGGGGCGCGGCCAACCAGGCGGCCCTTCGCGGGTCAGTGGGCGGCGACGAACACCCGGGAGGCGACCTCGCGGGGCAGCCGGACCCGTTCGCCGGAGCGGTCGATGAACACCCCGTCGCGTTCCTGGGCGACGGTGACCGTGGCGCCCGGGTCGACTCCGGCGGCGTGCAGTTGCCGCAGCACGTCGGCGTCGGTCTGCACACTTTCGCAGATCCGCCGGACCACCACCGGGCCGGTCAGCCCGGGGAAGGCGAGGTTGCGTTCGCCCTCGGCGTGGTCGGTGGCCTCGGTCTCCGGCGAGCCCAGCTCCTCCAGGCCGGGGATCGGGTTGCCGTACGGCGAGCGGGTGGGTCGGTTGAGCAGGTCGTAGACCCGCTTCTCCACCGCGTCGCTCATCACGTGCTCCCACCGGCAGGCCTCCTCGTGGGCCTCCTCGTAGGGCATCCCGATCACGTTGACCAGCAGCAGCTCGGCGAGCCGGTGCTTGCGCATCACCGATACGGCGGTGCCCCGGCCCAGGTCGGTGAGCGCCAGGTGCCGGTCGCCCTCGACGGTGAGCAGCCCGTCGCGTTCCATCCGGGCCACGGTCTGGCTGACGGTGGGCCCGCTCTGCCGCAACCGCTCGGCGATCCGGGCACGCAGCGGCGGCACCCCTTCCTCTTCGAGTTCGAGGATGGTGCGCAGGTACATCTCGGTCGTGTCCACTAAGTCATGGCTTTTCACATTCGCCCCTTTTGTCCGAAGGCGGCGAAGGTAGCTTCGCGCTCAGTGGTGTCGACCCGGTCATGCTTCACGTCAGCGGCCTCCCGGTGGTCGATGCTACCCCGGCCCACGAAGATCGACCTGCGCCGAATCGCGAGGTCGATGCCCCGATGGTGTTGACTGGACGTCATGTCCGGTACCGCTGCGCCCCTGATCGAGCCGGACCGGCTCGCCACCGAGCTGGCCCGCCCCGACCCGCCGACCCTGCTGGACGTCCGCTGGCGGCTGGTCGGCCCCCCGGGCCGCGACGACTACACCGCCGGCCACCTGCCCGGGGCGGTCTTCGTGGACCTGGACACCGTCCTGTGCGGTCCGCCCGGCCCGGCGGGCCGGCACCCGCTGCCCGAACCGGCCGCGCTCCAGGCCGCGCTGCGGGCCGCCGGTGTCCGCGCCGGTCATCCCGTGGTGGTGTACGACGACGGCGACGGCCTGGCCGCCGCCCGCGCCTGGTGGACGCTGCGCTGGGCCGGCCACCGGTCGGTACGGGTGCTGTCCGGCGGCTGGTCCGGCTGGCTCGCCGTCGGCCTGCCCGGCACCGTCGAGGTGCCCACCCCGCAACCCGGCGACGTGACCGTCACACCGGGTGGGCTGCCGGTGCTGGACGCCGACGACGCGGCCCGGCTCGGCGCGGCCGACGACGGCGTGCTGCTGGACGTCCGGGCCGCCCCCCGCTACCGGGGCGAGACCGAGCCGATCGACCCGGTCGCCGGGCACGTGCCGGGCGCGGTCAACCTGCCCGCCCCCGAGTACGTCACCGAGGGCCGCTACCTGACCGCCGAGGCGCTACGGGACCGGTTCGCCGCCGCCGGGGTGCGCGCCGACCAGCCGGTGGGGGCGTACTGCGGATCGGGGGTGACCGCCGCGCAGACGGTGCTGGCGTTGCACCTGGCCGGTCGGCCGGACGCCGCGCTCTACGTCGGATCGTGGAGCGGCTGGGTCGCCGACCCGTCCCGCCCGGTGGCCACCGGCCCGACACCAGCCGGTTGACCAGCACGCCTGGTGGGCGACCGGTGACCCGCGTGCGACGATGACCCCATGTCGGACGACACACTGGTGGTGTGGGACGAGTCCCTGCTCGACTACGACATGGGGGAGCACCCGCTCGACCCGGTCCGGGTCGAGCTGACCGTCGCGCTGGCCCGGGAGCTGGGCGTCCTGGACCGGCCGGGCGTACGGCTGATCCGGCCCGAGCCGGCCGACGACGCGACGCTGACCCGGGTGCACCTGCCCGACTACCTGGCGGCGGTCCGGACCGCCCCCCGCGATCCGCTCTTCGCCGGCTACGGACTGGGCACCTCGGACAATCCGGTCTTCGACGGGATGCACGAGTCCAGCGCGCTGATCGCCGGGGCGACGGTGGCCGCCGCCGAGGCGGTCTGGCGGGGCGAGGCTCGCCGCGCGGTCAACGTGGCCGGTGGGCTGCACCACGCCATGCCCGACCGGGCCGCCGGGTTCTGCGTCTACAACGACCCGGCGGTGGCCATCGCCCGCCTGCTCGACCTGGGCGCCGAGCGGGTCGCCTACGTCGACGTGGACGTGCACCACGGCGACGGTGTGCAGGAGGTCTTCTACCACGACCCCCGGGTGCTCACGGTGAGCCTGCACGAGACCCCGCTCGCGCTCTTCCCCGGCACCGGGTTCCCCGACGAGACCGGTGGCCCGGGGGCGCAGGGCAGCGCGGTCAACGTGCCGCTGCCACCGGGCACCGACGACGCCGGCTGGCAACGCGCCTTCCACGCGATCGTGCCGTCGGTGCTGCGGGCGTTCCGACCGCAGATCCTGCTCACCCAGTGCGGTGCCGACGGGCACCGGCTCGACCCCCTGGCCGACCTGCACCTGTCGGTGGACGGGCAACGGGCCACCTACCTGACGTTGCGGGCGCTCGCCGACGAGTTGTGCGACGGCCGCTGGGTGGCCACCGGCGGCGGCGGGTACGCCCTGGTGGAGGTGGTGCCCCGGGCCTGGACGCACCTGCTGGCGGTGGCCACCGGCGACCCGCTCGACCCGGCCACCCTCACCCCGCCCGACTGGCGTGCGCTGGCCGCCCACCGGCTGCCCGGCCGGGACGTCCCGCTGCGGATGACCGACGACGTCGACCCGTCACACCAGCCGTGGCAGCCGACCGGTGAGCCGAACTCGGTGGACCGGGCGGTGGCGGCCACCCGCAAGGCGGTGTTCCCGCTGCTCGGGCTGGACCCGTACGACCCGCGCGACTGAGCCGGGGACCTGGGGAGGGACCGGACGTGGTGACCACTGTCGACCAACCGGTGGACGTGCTGCTCAGCGACGGCAGCACCGTCGGCCTGCGACCGATCCGGCCGCAGGACGCCCCGGAGATCGTCGCCATGCACGGGCGGTTCTCGGAACGCACCCGCTACCTGCGCTACTTCTCGCCGTACCCGCGTATCCCGGAACGGGACCTGCGCCGCTTCGTCACCGTCGACCACCGGGACCGGGAGGCGTTCGTGGTGCTGGTCGGCGACCGGATCGTCGCCGTCGGCCGGTACGAGCGGCTGGGTCCGGCGGCCCCCGAAGCCGAGGTGGCGTTCGTAGTGGAGGACGCCCACCAGGGCCGGGGGATCGGTTCGGTGCTGCTGGAGCACCTGGCCGACGCGGCCGGCCGGGCCGGCATCGGGCACTTCGTCGCCGAGGTGCTCCCCACCAACGGGGCGATGCTGCGGGTCTTCGCCGACTTCGGCTACCAGGTGCAACGGCAGTTCGCCGACGGGGTGGTGCACCTGACGTTCCCGATCGCCCCGACCGAGGCGACCCTGGCCGTGCAGCGCGGCCGGGAGCACCGCACCGAGGCGCGGTCCATCGCCCGGCTGCTCACCCCGCGCGGGGTGGCCGTCTACGGGGCCAGCGCCACCGGGCAGGGTGTCGGCGCGGCCGTCCTCGGGCACCTGCGCGACGGCGGCTACCCGGGGGCGATCGTGCCGGTGCATCCGAGCGCGCGCACGGTGGCGGGGCTGCCCGCGTACCCGTCGGCAGCCGACGCCGGAGTGGACGTCGACCTGGCGGTCGTCGCGGTGCCCCCGGACGCGGCGGCGGGGGTGGTGGCCGACGCCGCCGCCGCCGGCGCGCACGGCCTGGTGGTCATCTCCGCCGGTTTCGCCGAGGCCGGACCGGCCGGCGCGGCGGCCCAACGGGCCCTGGTCCGGGCGGCGCACGCCGCCGGCATGCGGGTCGTCGGCCCGAACTGCCTGGGCGTGGCCAACACCGACGGGCGGGTACGCCTCAACGCCACCCTGGCCCCGGTGCTGCCCGCCCCCGGACGGGTGGGTTTCTTCAGCCAGTCCGGCGTGTTCGGGGTGGCGCTGCTGGCCGAGGCGCAGCGCCGGGGGCTGGGCCTGTCGAGTTTCGTGTCGGCCGGCAACCGGGCCGACGTGTCCGGCAACGACCTGCTCCAGTTCTGGCAGGACGACCCGGGCACCGACGTGATCCTGCTGTACCTGGAGACCTTCGGCAATCCGCGCAAGTTCGCCCGGTTGGTGCGCCGGATCGGCCGGGACAAGCCGGTGGTGGCGTTGGCTTCGCTGGCCCGCCCGGTCGGGTCCGGCGTCGCACCCACGCTCGACGAGGCCGCCGTGGGTGCCCTCTTCGCGCAGTCCGGGGTGATCCGGGTGGACACCGTCGCCGAACTGCTCGACGTCGGGACGCTGCTGGCCAACCAGCCGCTGCCCGCCGGTGGCCGGGTCGGCGTGGTCGGCAACTCGTCGGCGCTGACCGGCTTGGCGGCCACCGCCTGCGCGGGGCAGGGCCTCACGGTCGCCGCCGGCTACCCCCACGACGTCGGCCCGCACGCCGGTGCCGCCGCGTTCACCGCCGCGCTGGCCGGTGCCGCCGCCGACGACGGCGTGGACGCGCTGGTGGCGGTCTTCGCCCCACCCCTGCCGGGGCAGCTCACCGTCGAGGAGGCGGACTTCACCGCCGCCGTGGCGGCGGCGGTGACCGGCGGCAAGCCGACCGTGGTGACGTTCCTCGCCGGCCGGGTGCCGGTCGGGCTGCCCGCGTACCCGAGCGTGGAGGAGGCGGTGCGGGCGCTGGGCCGGGTCAGCCGGTACGCCGACTGGCTGCGCCGGGACCCGGGCACGCCACCGGAACCGACCGGGGTGGACCGGGCCGCCGGGCAGGCCGCGCTGCGCGGTGACGCCGCCGACGCGGCGGCGCTGCTCGCCGCGTACGGCATCGAGGTGGTCGGCTCGGCCCCGGCCGGCACCGTCGACGAGGCGCTCGCCGCCGCCGGGCGGCTGGGCTGGCCGGTGGCGTTGAAAGCCGCCGCGCCCGGCCTGCGGCACCGCCTCGACCTGGGCGCCGTCCGCCTCGACCTGGCCGACCCGGTCGCGCTACGCCGGGCGTACGCGGACCTGGCGGCGGCCTTCGGCGCGGACGTCCTGGTCCAACCGATGGTGCCGCCGGGGGTGGCCTGCGTGGTGGAGCTGCGCGAGGACCCGGCGTTCGGGCCGGTCGTCGGCTTCGGGCTCGGTGGGGTCGCCACCGAACTGCTCGGGGACCGGGCCTGGCGGGCGGTGCCGTTGACCGACCGGGACGCCGCCGAACTCGTCGACGAGCCCCGGGCGTCGCCGCTGCTGCACGGGCACCGGGGTGCCGACGCGGTGGACCGGGCGGCCCTGGCCGACCTGCTGCTGCGGGTGGGCCGGCTCGCCGACGAGCAGCCCCGGGTGCGGTCGCTCACCCTCAACCCGGTGCTGGCCCGCCCGGACGGCGTGTCGGTGCTGCACGCGGCGGTGGGGGTCGGCACGGCCGGGGCCCGCCCCGACACCGGCCCGCGCCGGCTCTGACCGTGCCCGCCGCCGGCTCCGGCGGTGACCGTGCCCTGCTGCCGGCGGCGCTGACCGTGCCCGCCGGGGGCGCTGACCGTGCCCGCCGGCGGCTCCGGCGGTGACGGGACCCCGGACAGCGGGCAGGCCCCCGGCGAACCGCCGGGGGCCTGCGCCGAACCGTCCCACTCAGCAGGCGTACGCCTCCAGCCGCTGCGCCCGCTCCGGGTCGCGCAACTTGAGCAGGGTGACCTTCTCGATCTGCCGGATCCGCTCCCGGGACAGGCCGAACTCCTTGCCGACCTCGTCGAGGGTGCGCTGCCGGCCGTCGTCCAGGCCGAACCGGAGCCGGATCACCGCCTGCTCCCGCTGGGAGAGGGTGGACAGCACGATGCGTACCTCGTTGCGCAGTTCGCCGTTGGCGGCCGCGTCACCCGGCTCGGTGCGCTGGTCCACCGAGGCGACGAAGTCACCGAGGGCGCTCTCGCCGTCCTCGCCGACGGCCTGGTCGAGGCTGACCGGCTCCCGGTCGTACGAGATCAGCTCGATGACCTGGAACTCGGGGATCTCCATCGCCCGCGCCACCTCGGAGACGATGGGCTCGCGACCCAGCGTGACCGACAGCTCCCGGCGGACCCGGACCATCCGGTTGACCTGCTCGACCATGTGCACCGGGATGCGGATGGTGCGGGCCTGGTCGGCCATCGCCCGGGTGATCGCCTGCCGGATCCACCAGGTGGCGTACGTGGAGAACTTGTAGCCCTTGGCGTAGTCGAACTTCTCGACCGCGCGGATCAGGCCGAGGTTGCCCTCCTGGATCAGGTCGAGGAAGGCCATCCCCCGCCCGGTGTAGCGCTTGGCGATGCTGACCACCAGCCGCAGGTTGGCCTCCAGCAGGTGGTCCTTGGCGGCGCGGCCCTCCCGGGCGATCAGGGCGAGGTCGGCGCGCAGGTCAGCGGAGACAGGGGTGCAGGTGGACAGCTTCTCCTCGGCGAACAGCCCGGCCTCGATCCGTCTGGCCAGCTCCACCTCCTGGGCCGCGGTGAGCAGCTTGGTCCGGCCGATGCCGTTGAGGTAGGCCCGGACCAGGTCGGTGGAGACCCCGCGCTCGTCGGTGGCGTCGAGGTCGGTGAGGGCTTCGGTGCCGTGCTCGGCGTCGATGGTGGTGGCCGGGCGCGTCTTGTTATCGATCATCTGCAGGGCCATCTCTGTGTCTCCCCGTGTCTGCTTTCGGTGTCGCCTACCGGCGCCATCGGCTCCGGTGATGGACAGCTTTCCAACCGGGACGTGAAACGGGGGTGAGGCGATCGGGGACCCGACAGCAATCTGGTCGGATGCGGGGTGGGTCGTCGGCGGTCTTGCCAGGTCCGGCTACCGTGCCAGCGTCGGCCATCGGGGTCGGCGATGCGACAGGCAATGGAGGACGTGGTGGTCTTCAAACGGCTCATGCAGTCGATGGGGGTGGGCGGTCCGTCGGTGGAGACCGTGCTCGCCAATCCGAACTGCCGTCCCGGCGGGGTGCTGGAGGGGCGGGTCCACGTGGCCGGCGGCGACCACGCCGCCGACATCGAGTACGTGGCGCTCGGCCTGGTCACCCGGGTCGAGGTGGAGAGTGCCGACTCCGAGTACGAGACCACCCAGGAGTTCGCCCGTCAGCAGGTCACCGGCCCGTTCCGGCTGGAGGCGGGGCAGCGCTACGACATCCCGTTCCGGTTCGCCGTGCCGTGGGAGACCCCGCTGACCGACCTGTACGGCCACCGGCTGCACGGGATGACGATGGGGCTGCGTACCGAGCTGGAGGTGGCCCGCGCAGTCGACAAGGGTGACCTGGACGCGGTGTCGGTGCACCCACTGCCGGCTCAGGAGCGGCTGCTGGAGGCGCTGCTGCGGCTGGGCTTCCGGTTCGCCCGCGCCGACGTCGAGCGCGGCCACATCTATGGCGTACGGCAGAGCCTGCCGTTCTACCAGGAGATCGAGTTCTACCCCGCCCCGCAGTACGCCGGGGCGATCAACCAGCTGGAGGTCACCTTCGTCACCGACCCGCACCAGGTGCAGGTGGTGCTGGAGATGGACAAGCGGGGTGGCCTGTTCACCGAGGGTCGGGACGCCTTCGGCCGGTTCACCGTCGACCATGCCACCGCCGACCGCACCGACTGGGCCGCCCAACTCGACGGCTGGCTCCGCCAGTCCCTCCAACGCCGAGGCCTCTTCTCCTAACCCACCCCACCCCACCCCACCCCACCCCGCTCACCCCCACCCAACTCGCCCCGCCCCGCTCGCCCAGCCCCGGTGATCAAGAAGTTTGCGTCACTTTGAAGATCGAACTTGACGCAAACTTCTTGATCACCGGGGCTGGAGATGAGGGCTGGGGGCTGGGGTGGGGGTGGAGGGGAGGGGAGAGGGGGGATGGGAGGAGGGGGCAGGGTCAGAGGTCTAGGAGGAGGGTGCGGGGGCCGGTGTTGGTGCTCTCGACGAGCATGTGGGTGCGGAAGCGGCCCGTCTCGACCGTCGCGCCCCGGGCGCGGAGCGCCTCGACCACGGCGGTGACCAGCGGTTCGGCCACCTCGGCGGGGGCGGCGGCGAGCCAGCTCGGGCGGCGGCCCTTGCGGGTGTCGCCGTAGAGGGTGAACTGGCTGACCAGCAGGATCGGGGCACCGGTGTCGGCGGCGCTGCGTTCGCCGTCGAGGATGCGCAGCTCGTGCACCTTGCGGGCCATCGTCCGGGCCAACTCGGGGGTGTCGGTGTGGGTGATGCCAAGCAGCACCAGCAGGCCGTCGGTGATCGCGCCGACCACCTCGCCGTCGACGGTGACGCTGGCCCGTTCGACCGTCTGCACCACCGCCCGCATCAGCCGGTCACCGCTTTGACGATGCCCCGCTCGACCGCCCGCAGCGGGGTGCCTCGCTCGACCGCCCGCATCAGTTGGTCACCGGTTCGACGATGCCTCGCTCGACCGCCCGCTTCGACGATGCCTCGCTCGACCGCCCGCATCGGGGTGCCCCGTTCGACCGGGCGCATCAGTGGGTCACCGGTTCGACGAGGCCCCGCTCGATCAGCCGCGCCACGATCGGGCCGGCCGCCTCGGCCAGCTCGTCGGGGGTGACGTCGTGCGCGGCGGCGAGCAGGGCGAGCTGGTCGCGCAGCGGCAGCCGTCCGTCGCAGCCGCCGACCAGGGCCAGCACCAGCGGGTCGATCTCCTCGCTCCAGCGCAGCCCGTGCGGCATCGTCAGGACCTGCCGGTCCACCGCCCAGCCCTCGTCGCCGATCGTCGCCTCCTGGCGCAGTTGCAGCCCCGGGGCCGCCCGGTAGCGAAGGTCGAGCAGGCCGTCGGCGCCGTGGGCACGCAGGAGGTCCTGCCGGTCGAACCAGCCGGCGACCTGGTCGCCCAGGGGTGGCTCGACCCGCTGCCGCAGGTCCTCCACCCGGACGACCGGGTCTTCGTGACCGTTGCGGCGCAACGAGACGATGCCGAATCCGATCGACTCGACCTTGTGCGCGTCGAACCAGTCCAGCCAGGCTGCCGCCCGGTGCGGGTCGGTCGCCTCGCCGACGTCGGTCAGCCACAGGTGGACGTACGCCATCGGGTCGGCCACCTCGCGCTGGATCACCCAGGCGTCCAGGCCGGTGCCGGCGAACCAGCCGGTCACCCGTTCCGCCCAGTCCTCCCCGGCGACGTGCACCCAGTTGGCGAGGTACTGCATGGTGCCGCCCTCGGTGAGCAGGCCGGGGGCGGCGGCGGCCAGTTCAGCGCCGATCGCGTCGCCGACCCGGCCGGAGTCCCGGTAGACGTGGGTGGTGGTGCCCGGCCCGACCACGAACGGCGGGTTGCTGACCACCAGGTCGAACCGCCGGCCGGCCACCGGGGCGACCAGGTCGCCGCGCAGCAGTTCCCAGTCCTGCCCGTTGAGGGCGGCGGTGGTGGCGGCGAAGCGCAGCGCCCGTTGCGACACGTCGGTGGCGGTGACCCGCCGGGCGTGGGTGGCCAGGTGCAGGGCCTGCACCCCGGACCCGGTGCCCAGGTCCAGTGCGGTGTCCACCGGGTGGCGGACGGTCGCACCGATCAGGGTCTGGGTGGCCCCGCCGATGCCGAGCACGTGTTCGCTGTGCAGCGGTCGACCCGGGCGGGCGCTGGCCGGTACGTCGGCGAGCACCCACCAGGCGTCGCCGTAGGGTTCCAGGTCGACCCCGGCGCGCAGCCCGTCACCGTACGGCTCGACGAGGCCGGCGGCGACGGCGTCGGCGAGGTCGAGCGGGGCGAGCGCGGCGGCGACCGCCGGTTCCGGTTCGGTCTGGTCGCAGATGAACACCCGGATCAGGGTGCCCAGCGGGTCGCGGTCCTCGGTGGCGCGCAGCGCGGCCCGGAAGTCGTTGCGGGCCACCCCGCCGGTGGCCTGCGGGCCGAGTCGGCCGGCGATGCCGTTGGCGGTGAAGTCGGCGCTGGTGAGCGCGGCGCGTAGCGCCTCGACGCCGGCGGGGGAGAGCAGCATGTCGTCACGGTCCACCCCGTCATCCTGCCTGGCGTGGGGGCACCGGTGGCGGGCACCCGCTGACTTCCATAACGCCACCTCAATCCCCCGGCCGTTATCTCTGTTACGTACGTCGATGTCTCGTTAGCATTCCCTCCAACATCCGTCGATGGGACGTTCGGGCGGCCCCTGCCTGCCCGGTCGTACCCGGTAGGGAGTTCAGACGATGTCCGACGTGTCCGTCCCCCGGCGTCACGCGCTCCGCGCGGTCGCCGTCGCGGCCACCGCCGCGGCCCTCTCCGTCGCCGCTGGCGCCCCCGCCCTCGCCGCCCCCACCGGACAGATCCGCTACGCCTCCTCCCCGGACGCGATCAGCGGCAGCTACCTGGTCGTGTTGAAGGGCGACGCCGTCGGCACCGCCAACAGCCGGGCCGCCCGGACCGCCGTGCCGGACCGCGCCGCCAGCCTCACCAAGCGGTACGGCGGGAACGTCGCCGACGTCTACAGCGCCGCCCTCACCGGGTTCAGCGCGAAGATGAGCGCCAGCCAGGCCCGCCGGCTCGCCGCCGACCCGTCGGTGGCCTACGTCGAGCAGGACCGGGTGGTGACCGTCCAGGCGACCCAGACCAACCCGCCGTCCTGGGGTCTGGACCGCATCGACCAGCGCAACCTGCCGCTGAACTCCAGCTACACCTACCCGAACACGGCCACCAACGTGCGGGCGTACATCATCGACACCGGAATCCGGACCACCCACACCGACTTCGGCGGCCGGGCCACCTGGGGCACCAACGCGGTCGACTCCAACAACACCGACTGCAACGGCCACGGCACCCACGTCGCGGGCACCGTCGGCGGCACCAAGTACGGCGTGGCCAAGGGTGTGCAGTTGGTCGCGGTGAAGGTGCTCAACTGCCGGGGTCGCGGCAGCACCACCGCCGTGGTCAACGGCATCAACTGGGTGACCGCCAACGCGGTCAAGCCGGCGGTGGCCAACATGAGCCTCGGCGGCGGGGCCAGCACCGCCATCGACAACGCGGTGGCCAGCTCGATCAGCTCGGGCATCACGTACGCGCTGGCGGCCGGCAACTCCAGCGCCGACGCCTGCACCTCCTCCCCGGCACGGGTCGCCTCGGCGATCACCGTCGGCGCCACCACCAACACCGACGCGCGGGCCTCCTACTCCAACTTCGGCACCTGCGTCGACCTGTTCGCGCCGGGCTCGAACATCACCTCGTCCTGGAACACCAACGACACCGCCACCAACTCGATCAGTGGCACCTCGATGGCGTCCCCGCACGTCGCCGGTGCCGCCGCCCTGGTCCTGTCGGCGAACCCCTCGTACACCCCGGCGCAGGTCGCCAGCTCGCTGACCGGCAGCGCCACCCCGAACGTGGTGACCAGCCCCGGCTCGGGCTCGCCGAACCGGCTGCTCTTCGTCGTGAACTGACGCCCCACGGCACCGACGGCCCGGTGGACACCCGTGTCCACCGGGCCGCGCCGCGTCCGGACGCCTCCCGGCGGGGCGGACCGCACCGGATGTCGGCCGGGCGGGCGGCCGGGGCGGGCAGGATGGGGGCATGACGCTCTCGCTGCCCATCGACGGCGAGGCCAACCGGCTGCTGGAGCGCAGCCCACTGGCCCTGCTGACCGGGATGCTGCTCGACCAACAGGTGCCGATGGAAAAGGCGTTCTCCTCGCCGTACGTGCTCGCCCAACGGCTGGGGCACGACCCGGACGCCCGGGAGTTGGCCGGCTACGACCCGCAGGAACTGGTCGAGGTCTTCGCCCGGCCGCCTGCGCTGCACCGGTTCCCGAAGGCGATGGCCGGCCGGGTACAGCAGCTGTGCCGGATCCTGGTCGACCGGTACGCCGGCGACGCCGGCCGGCTCTGGGCGGACGTCGACGACGGACGGGAACTGCTGCGCCGCATCGCCGACCTGCCCGGCTTCGGCACCCAGAAGGCGCAGATCTTCGTCGCCCTGCTCGGCAAGCGGTACGACGTGCGCCCCGACGGCTGGCGGGAGGCCGCCGGCGGCTACGGCGACCCGGACACCTACCGGTCGGTCGCCGACGTCACCGATGCGGAGTCGCTGCGTCGGGTCCGCGAGTACAAGCAGCAGATGAAGGCGGCGGCGAAGGCGGACAAGGGCTGACGCAACCGGAGCCGGGTCGGCTCGTTGAGATCCGCGACAGCGGCGACGGGTGGACGATGGCGGACGAGCGGGGGGCGGCGCTGCTGCGCGGCGGGCTGAGCTCACCCCGGACCACCTTCCTGGAGCTCTTCTTCGACCTGGTGTTCGTCTTCGCGTTGACCCGGGTCTCCCAGCGGATCATCGACGACCTGAGCGTCGTCCGTCAGGATCTGCTGGCCGAGATCACCCAGACCCTGGTGATCTTTCTGGCCTTCTGGGCGGTCTGGACGTTCACCGCCTGGGTCACCAGCCGGTACGAGCCGGAGCGCCCGGAGATCCAGTTCGTGGTGGTCTACTCGATGCTGGGCAGCATGGTGATGGCGGTCGCCACCCCACGGGCCTTCGACAGCCGGGGGCTGGCCTTCGCCCTCGCGTTCGTGGCGGTGCAGGTGGGGCGACCGCTCTTCCTCACGCTGGCGTTGCGGGGGCACCCACGACGCCTGGTCACCATGCGGGTGGTGGCCTGGGCGGTGATGAGCGCGGTGCCCTGGGTGCTCGGCGCGGTGTTCACCGGGTCGTGGCGGCTGGCCTGCTGGTCGTTGGCCGTCCTCGTCGACTACGCGGGGTTGATGTTCGGCTGGCCGGTGCCCCGGCTCGGCGCGACCCGCACCTCCACCTGGGGGGTGCTGGGGGAACACCTGGCCGAGCGTTACCAGCAGTTCTTCCTGATCGCCCTCGGCGAGAACATCCTCATCATCGGGTTGTCCTTCAGCGGGTACAGCTTCTCCGGGGCCAGCTCGGGGGCCTTCCTGCTGTCCTTCGTCACCACCGTGCTGCTCTGGCGGATCTATTTCCACCGGGCGGGTCACCTGCTCACCGAGGCGATCCGGGTGGCCGACCGGCCCGGCCGGCTGGGGGAGTCGGTGAGCTGGACCCACCTGGTGATCGTCGCCGGGGTGCTGGCCACGGCCGTCGGCTACGAGCTGGCGATCGTGCACCCGTACCAGCGCACCGAACCGTCCTGGGCGGTCTTCATGATGGGCGGCCCGGCGATCTTCCTGGTCGCCCGCGCCCGCTTCGAGTACGAGATTTTCGGGCGGGTCTCCCGGTCCCGGGTCGTCGGGGTGCTCGCCCTGGCCGCGCTGGTGCCCGTCGTGACCCGGACGGCCACCGTGCTGGCACTGGCCGCGGCGGCCGCCGTGCTGGCGGCGATCACCGTCGCCGACTACCGCCGGGCGCTCGGGCACGCCCCGGAGCGGCCCCGGCCGGCCCTGTGAACCAGCTGCGTCAGTCGGCGCGTGATCGACCGGCGGTGGGGCGGGGGCGTCCGACGCAGGTCAGGCGGCGGTGGGGCGGGACAGCGAGGCGAGCGCCCGGCGTACGTCGGCCAGCGAGACGGTGGCCGAGTCGTCCAGGTCGGCCAGGCCGGCCTCGATCCACTGCCGCATCAGCGTGGTGACCCCGATACCCCGGGCCTCGGCCGCCGCCCGGACCCGCTCGTAGGTGTCCGTCGGCAGGCGTACCGAGCGGCTGACCATCGGCACGTCCGTGTCGGGGGTGGGCAGCTCGACCGGCGGGCTGTCGTCGATCAGGTCGGCGAACGCGTCGTCGCCGTGGAATCGCTTGATGGCCTCGTTACGGTTCATCGCCGTCGCCTCCTCATCGGCGCGTTCTCCGCACGGCCTCGTCGTAGCGCTTGGCCTCGACGTCGCTCAGGTCGCGGGCGGAGAGGACGTCCCAGTCGTGGTCGGTGCCGTCGGCCTCGGCGAGCAGGATGGCCAGCCGTCGGCCACGAGCGCCCGCCGCGTAGACGACCGTCAGGTCCTCACCGAGATGCCGGATCACCCGGCGGGTGCTGTGCAGCGCCTCCCAGACTTCCCCGGGGGTGACGTCGTAGACCCGCAGGTTGGCCAACGCCTCCTCGGTGAAGCTGAACCGGCTGCCCACCGCCGGAGCGTACCACGCGCGTAACACGATCCCGGTATGCGCCGATTTTCGCTGATCAAGGTGGTGCGGTGACAGGATGGGGGCAATCCCCTCAGGAGGTCCATGGTGAAGCGTCAGGCGTACCAGCCGATTCTGATCACCGACGCCTCGCGCAGCCAGGACGACCAACTCACCAGCCGACAGAAGCGGTACGTGCTGATGATGGGCATCCGGGTGGCCTGCGTGATCGCCGGAGCGGTCCTGGTCGGTACCAAGGCCCCGCTGCTCTGGCTCTGGCTGCCCCTGGTGGCGCTGGGCATGATCCTCATCCCCTGGCTGGCGGTGCTGCTCGCCAACGACCGGCCGCCCAAGGAGCAACACCGCCTCGCCACCAGGTTCCAGCCCCGCCACCGCGACGAGACCCCGCCGATGAGCCTCACCGCCGAGGAACGCCCGCACCGGATCATCGACGCCGAACCCTGACAGGCCCGGCCGGTGCGGGCGTAGCCGGCCCTGTCACCCGCCGGTCGCCGCCGGCCGCGTGTCACCCGCCGGTCGCCTCCGGTCGGGCACCCACCATCGAGACCGCCAGGGCACCCAGGTCGGCGGCCCGGGTCAACGCGGCCCTCGGGGTCGCACCGGTGATCCACGCGGTGAGCAGGCCGGCCGCGAAGGCGTCCCCGGCCCCGGTGACGTCCACCACGGCGACCCGCAGCGACGGGGTCACCCCGACGGTGGCCCGCCGGTCCACCCAGATCGCCCCCGCGCCGCCGCGTTTGACCACCACCCGACGGGCCGCCGCCGACAACGCGCGCGCCTGGGCCGCCGGGTCCAGCCCGCCGGCCAGCACCCCCGCCTCGTCCGCGTTGACCAACAGCAGGTCGACGTCGCGTACCCAGGACAGGAAAGCCGCCGCGCCGATCCGCCGCAGCGGCGCGGCGGAGGCGGCGTCGACGCTGGTGGTCAGCCCACGCTCGCGGGCGGCGGCCAACGCGCGCAGCCCGGCCGGTCGCGACCCGGCATCCAGCAGGCAGTACGCGGACAGGTGCAGGTGGGTCGCGTCGGGCACCGCCGCCAGGGCCCGGTCGACGTGCTCGGGGCTCAACCGCAGGTTCGCCCCCCGCTCGGTGACCATGGTCCGCTCGTCGGCGGTGGCCAGCACGATCACCGTCCCGGTGGTGGCCTGCGGATGCACCTCGACCGCGCAGTCCACCCCGGCCCGTTCCAGCTCGGCCACCCGGTCCCGACCGGCGCCGTCGTCGCCGACCGCGCCGACCAGCGTCACCGGTGCGTGCTGGGCGGCGATCCAGGCGGCGGTGTTGGCCGCCTGACCACCCCCGGTGACCTTGATGGTCGCCGGGGTGTCCGAACCGGTGGCCAGGGCTCCGGCCAGCACGGCGACCACGTCGGTGATCAGGTCGCCGACCACCACGATCCGACCGGGAGCGGTCATGCGGCGGGGTGTCCGGCCGCCGCGACCGCGATCCGCGCCGCCAGGTCGGCGTTGCGCAGGATGATCCGGACGTTGACCGCCAGGCTGGCGCCCTCGGTGGCCGAGTGGAAGTGGGCCAGCAGGAACGGGGTGACCGCCTTGCCGGTGACGCCGTCGCGGCCGAGCCGGGCCAGCCCCTCGGTGAGGGTGCGGTCGTGCAGCGCCGGGTCGAGCTGCTCGTCGACCGGGAGCGGGTTGGCCACGATCAGGCCGCCACCGTGCACCCCGTGCTGCTCGCGGGCGGCGAGCACTGCGGCGACCTGCTCGGGGGAGTCCACCGACCAGTCCAGGTCGAACCCGGAGTCGGTCAGGTAGAAGCCGGGGAAACGCCGGGTGCGGTAGCCGACCACCCCGACGCCGAGGGTCTCCAACCGCTCCAGGGTGGCCCCGACGTCGAGGATCGACTTGACCCCGGCGCAGACCACCGCGATCGGGGTACGGGCCAGGGTGACCAGGTCGGCCGACTCGTCGAAGGTCTGCGCGGCCTCCCGGTGCACCCCGCCCAGGCCGCCGGTGGCGAAGACCCCGATCCCCGCGGCGGCGGCCACCGCGCTGGTGGCGGCCACGGTGGTGGCGCCGTCCGCGCCGGTGGCCGCGGCCACGGCGAGGTCGCGGACGGAGAGCTTGGCCACACCGTCGACGGTGGCGAGGCGGGTCAGTTGGGCGTCGTCGAGGCCGACGACGAGTTCGCCGCCGACCATACCGATGGTGGCGGGCACGGCACCGGCGGCGCGGACGGTCTGCTCGATCTCCCGGGCGACCCGCAGGTTGTCCGGTCGGGGCAGACCGTGCGAGACGATGGTGCTCTCCAGGGCGACGACGGGACTGCCGTCACGCAGGGCTTCGGCGACCTCGGTTCCGGGTCGGAGGTGAAAAGTGGTCACGTCAGCTACCGTAACTGGCCGCCGACGGGGTGGGCTGCGGTGGACCGGACCCGGTCGACCTGCCAAACTTGTGCAGTTGGAGGTGTGACTGTGAGTACAGAGGTTCTTGAGCGTCCCGAGTTGAAGGACGCCGACACCGGTCCCGAGATGTTCCATTACGTACGCAAGGAGAAGATCGCCGAGAGTGCCGTGATGGGCACCTACGTGGTGGCGCTCTGCGGCGAGACGTTCCCGGTGACCAAGGCCGCCAAGCCCGGCTCGCCGGTCTGCCCCAAGTGCAAGGAGATCTACGACTCGTACCGTGAGTGATCCAGGACGGTCCGGCGGGCCGCACCCGTACCCTTCGGCGGTGTGACCACCTCCACCGCGCTGCTCCTGGCCGACCTGACCGGGGTGGCCGTCTTCGCCGCCTCCGGCGCCTCCGCGGCGGTGGCCAAGCGGCTCGACCTGTTCGGCGTCGTCTTCGTCGGGTTCGTCGCCGCGCTGGGCGGTGGGATCTTCCGTGACCTGGTCATCGACGAGGTCCCGCCGCTGGCCTTCGCCGACTGGCGCTACGCCGCCACCGCCGCGGTCAGCGCCACCGCCGTGTTCTGGCTGCACCCGCAGTTCGCCCGGCTGCGCACCAGCGTGCTGGTGCTCGACGCCGCCGGTCTGGGCCTGTTCACCGTCACCGGCACACTCAAGGCGCTCGACGCCCGGGTCCCGGCGGTCGGCGCGGTGGTGATCGGCATGCTCACCGCGATCGGCGGAGGGCTGGGCCGGGACCTGCTCACCGCCGAGATCCCGGTGGTGCTGCGTCGGGAGATCTACGCCGTCGCCGCGCTCGCCGGATCGATCATGGTGGTGCTGCTGGCGGCGCTCGGGTACGCCGGGGTGGGCGGGCTGACCGCGGCGGCACTGCTGGTCTTCGTCCTGCGCCTGGTGGCGCTGCGCCGGCGGTGGTCGGCCCCGGTTGCCACCATGCGCCCCCCGCAGACCGGGCCCGGCCACCCCGGCTTCTGATCCACCTCGCCCACCCCGCCCCGTGCCCCACTTCTCGCGACGGCGCTGGTCGGGGCGGCGGGCGTGGTGTCGGCTGGGGTTGCCGGGCCCGGCTGGTTATGCTGGGCCGGCCTTCGCGGCAGGCCCTGCGCGGAGGCGTTTTCATGGGCGGCGGAACCGTGGCCCTCGGCCCGGATCCGCCTCGTGCGGTCGGAGAGGAGCCTCGGGTGGCACCCCGGTTGCCGGCGTTGGAGACGTTCCCACCCCTGCGTGCCTGGCAGCGCAAGGCGATGGTGGAATACCTGCGCCGTCGTACCGACGACTTCACCGCGGTCGCCACCCCCGGCGCCGGCAAGACCACCTTCGCCCTGCGGATCGCCGCCGAGCTGCTGGTCGACGGCACCGTCGAGGCGGTCACCGTGGTCGCCCCGACCGAGCACCTCAAGACCCAGTGGGCGCAGGCCGCCGCCCGGGTCGGCATCCAGCTCGACTCCGCGTTCCGCAACGCCGACCTGCACTCCGCCGCCGACTTCCACGGCGCGGTCGTCACCTACGCCCAGGTCGGGATGGCCCCGCAGGTGCACCGGCGGCGCACCATGACCCGCCGCACCCTGGTCATCCTCGACGAGATCCACCACGCCGGGGACTCCCGCTCCTGGGGCGACGGGGTCAAGAACGCCTTCGAACCCGCCGTACGCCGGCTGATGCTCACCGGTACGCCGTTCCGCTCCGACGACAACCCGATCCCGTTCGTCAGCTACGAGCGCGGCGGTGACGGGCTGCTGCGGTCCCGCGCCGACTCGGTCTACGGCTACGCCGACGCGCTGCGCGACGGCGTCGTACGCCCGGTGCTGTTCCTGGCGTACTCGGGGGAGACCCGGTGGCGCACCAACGCCGGCGACGAGTTGGCGGCGCGGCTCGGTGAGCCGATGACCCAGGACCTGATCGCCCAGGCCTGGCGGACCGCCCTCGACCCGGCCGGGGACTGGATGCCGCAGGTGCTGCGGGCGGCCGACGCCCGGCTGACCGTGCTGCGTAACGCCGGGATGGCCGACGCCGGTGGCCTGATCATCGCCAGCGACCAGCAGACCGCCCGTTCGTACGCCAAGCTGATCGAGCAGGTGACCGGGGAGAAGGCCACCGTGGTCCTCTCCGACGACCAGGGGGCGTCCGCGCGGATCGCGTCGTTCGCGGCGTCCACCCAACGGTGGCTGGTGGCGGTCCGGATGGTCTCCGAGGGCGTCGACATCCCCCGGCTGGCCGTCGGGGTGTACGCCACCAGCGCCAGCACCCCGCTCTACTTCGCCCAGGCCATCGGCCGGTTCGTCCGGGCCCGTCGCTCCGGCGAGACAGCCTCGGTGTTCGTGCCGAGCGTGCCGCACCTGCTGGGCCTGGCCAGCGAGATGGAGGTCGAGCGGGACCACGTGCTCGGCAAGCCCAAGGACCGGGAGGGCTTCGACGACGAGCTGCTGGAGCGCGCCCAGCGCGACGACCAGGCCAGCGGCGAGCTGGAGAAGCGGTTCACCGCGCTGTCCGCGACCGCCGAACTGGACCAGGTGATCTTCGACGGGGCGTCCTTCGGTACCGCCGCCCAGGCCGGCACCCCCGAGGAGGAGGAATACCTGGGGCTGCCCGGCCTGCTCACCGCCGACCAGGTGTCGCAGCTGCTGACCAAACGCCAGGCCGACCAGCTCGCCGCGCAGCGCCGCCGGGCAGCCACCCGGGCCGCTGAGCCGGCCGCTGCGCCCCCCGCCGCCCCCGTGGTACCCCTGAGTGCCGCCCAGCGCCGCGTGGCGTTACGGCGTCAACTGAACGCCCTGGTGGCCGCCCGGCACCACCGCACCGGCCTGCCCCACGGCAAGATCCACGCGGAACTCCGCCGACTCTGCGGCGGCCCCCCCAGCGCCCAGGCCACCATCGAACAACTCGAAGAACGCATAGCCACCCTCCAAACCCTCTAACTCACCCCCGCTGCCCCGCTCCCCCCGTCCCCGGGTCTTCCCGGTGGTCCCGCTCCCTCCGTCCCGTGGTTTCCCCGGGGGCCCCGCGGGTCCCGTCCCGCTCCCTCCGTCCCGTGGTCTCCCCGGTGATCAAGAGGTTTGGGTCAGGAACGGGCGCTTCGGTGACCGAAACCTCTTGATCACCGGGGCGGCGGCCGGGTTACGGGGGAGCGGGCCTGGTGGCGGGAGGGGGCGGGGTGGGTAGTGGGGTGGGTGGGTAGCGGGGTGGGGGTGGGGTGGGTAGCGAAAAGCTGGGCGGGAGCACCCTGAGGGTGCTCCCGCCCAGCTATGTCGTCGTAGGGGTTACCGGGTCAGTTCGCCATCAGATCGGCGCCTCGCCAGCTGAACTCCGGGTCCGTCGCGAACTTCACCGTGATCTTCACGAGATCCTCGGCGTACTTGTTCGCGTGGTGCCCACAGAACACCAACTCGCTCCCACCCGCCAGAGTGATACGGAGCTTGCCGGCAGCATTGCAGCGGTCGCACCGTTCATCGGCGGCTGGGGGAGCCACCGTTTCGGGCGGCGGCGTGAGGGTCGGGGTCATCGCCTTCCTCCTCTGGTCGTCACCGATGAACACTCTCTTCGGTCGTTGCTCACTCATCGTGCAACACCCTTACCGGGCCCCGCCTTCCCAGTGTGCCCGCGGGGGACCGAGGTCACACCTGACGGGAAGGACAGTGTGCCGTGCTACCAGGGTGCCACGTCAACGATCACAAACGCGTGTTGGACCGGTCACCTTCGCATGTTCTACGCCTGGTGATCAATCCGACACGACGGGTTGACGTGAACGGCTCAGTCCAGGTAGTCCCGGAGCACCTGGGAGCGCGACGGGTGCCGGAGCTTGGACATCGTCTTGGACTCGATCTGCCGGATCCGTTCCCGGGTCACCCCGTAGACCTGGCCGATCTCGTCGAGGGTACGCGGCTGGCCGTCGGTCAGGCCGAAGCGCAGCCGTACCACCCCCGCCTCGCGCTCGGAGAGCGTCTGCAGGACCTGCTGGAGCTGGTCCTGCAACAGCGAGAACGAGACGGCGTCGACGGCGACCACGGCCTCCGAGTCCTCGATGAAGTCACCGAGCTGGCTGTCGCCCTCGTCACCGATGGTCTGGTCGAGCGAGATCGGCTCCCGAGCGTACTGCTGGATCTCCAGCACCTTCTCGGGTGTGATGTCCATCTCCTTGGCCAGCTCCTCCGGGGTGGGCTCGCGACCCAGGTCCTGGAGCAGCTCGCGTTGGATCCGGCCGAGCTTGTTGATCACCTCGACCATGTGCACCGGGATGCGGATGGTGCGGGCCTGGTCGGCCATCGCCCGGGTGATCGCCTGCCGGATCCACCAGGTGGCGTACGTGGAGAACTTGTAGCCCTTGGTGTAGTCGAACTTCTCGACCGCGCGGATCAGGCCGAGGTTGCCCTCCTGGATCAGGTCGAGGAAGGCCATCCCCCGCCCGGTGTAGCGCTTGGCCAACGAGACGACCAGCCGGAGGTTCGCCTCCAGCAGGTGGTTCTTGGCGCGCTCGCCGTCCCGGGAGATCCACAGCAGGTCGCGCTGCATGTCGCGGGTGAGCTTCTCCTCGCCGTCGTCGGCGGCGCGCAGCCGCTCGGCGGCGTAGAGTCCGGCCTCGATCCGCTTGGCCAGCTCGACCTCCTGCTCGGCATTGAGCAGCGGAACCTTGCCGATCTGCTTGAGGTACGCCCGGACGGAGTCGGCGGAGGCGGTGAGTTCCGCGTCCCGCCGCGCCTGCTTGAGCGCCTCGGACTCCTCGTCGTCCCACTCGAAGTCGTTGTCGGTGGCGGAGGCGGCGGCATCGGTCTCGGCGGCCCGGGTCAGCTCGGCCGGCTCCTCGACCACCACGTCCTCGATCTCGGCGGCCAACTGCTCGGGATCGATCTCGCCCTCGGGGCCCTCGCCCTTGGTGGCGACCTTGCCGGCACCGGCACCGGCGGCGGCCACCGTGGCCTTGGTGGCCCGGGTGGACTTGGTCGCCTTGGCGGCCGGCGCGGCGGCCTTGGCGGCCACCCCCGCCGTGGTGGCCGCCTTGCGGGGGGCCACCTTGCGCGGGGTGGGCGCGGTGGCCTCGTCGGCGGCGGGCGCCTGCTTCGGAGCCGGCGCGACGGCCTTCTTGGTGGTCTTGGCGGTGGTGGCGCGCGAGGCCGGGGTGGCCGACCGGGCGGCGGCCACCCGACGGGGGCGGGTGCTGGCGGAGCCGTCGACCACCACGGTCACGCCCGCCTCGGAGAGCGCCCGCAGGATCTTCTTGGCCTGGGCCGGGGTCACCTCGGCGGACTCGACGGTGCGCGCGAGCTGGGCCGACGTCAGCTGACCACCGGCGCTCTGGGCGTGGGCGATCAGGGTGTCGGTGAGCGAGCGAACGTCGGCGCCGGGCTGGCGGGGTTCTGTCACGAATGACCTTCCGGAGGCGAAGAGCGAGCACGGCCGGGGTCGTCCGGCGCAGCGTGGCGTGCCGTGCCGTGCGATGTCGTTGAGTGACCCCCGTGTCCCGGGCCGGCTGTGCGGCTGCGGTCCGTGGCGCGTGGGCAGGGTGAATTGTAACCCCGGTTGCCGCGATCATCCTGCGGCGCACGGCAACCGGCCGTCTGTACCGCCGGTTCGGCCCGGATGTCGACTTTGTGGCCACCCGCTCGGCCCGGGTCGGACGGCCCGTCGATCGGGGCCCGGACCTGCTGCCACACCGGCGGGGTCCGGGCGTGACGCGGGCTGCCTATGCTGTCCGGAGGAGATCGACGATGCGCGGTGGGGCGCGCGTGTCGCACCGGACGGCAGACGCGGCGGCCGGTGGGTCCCCGGCCGTGGGGGCCCGGTTGGTACGTCCGGTGCCGCAGGGCGGCGCGAGAGGGGCAGTTTCGATGACCGGTTCGACACCGACACCGCAGGATCTGCTCGAGATCGCGATCCCGGTGGCCCGGGACGCCGCCACGACCGCCGCCCGGATGCGGGTCGAGGGGGTCTCGGTCGCGGCCACCAAGAGCACCGTCACCGACGTGGTCACCGCCGCCGACCGGGCGGTGGAGCAGCAGGTCCGCGACGCCCTGCGAGCGGCCCGGCCGGACGACGCGGTGCTCGGCGAGGAGTACGGCGGCGGGCAGGCCGGTGCGGTCGGGGCGGGTGGGGTGCGCTGGATCGTCGACCCGATCGACGGCACGGTGAACTACCTCTACGGGTTGCCGTACTGCGCGGTGTCGCTCGCCGCCGAGGTGGACGGCGAGGTCGTCGCCGGGGTGGTCCGCAACGTGTCGACCGGCGAGGAGTGGACCGCCACCGCGGGGGGCGGCGCCTGGCGGGACGGCACCCGGCTGCGTTGCTCCACCGAAACCGACCTGGGGCAGGCGCTGGTCGCCACCGGATTCGGCTACGACGCCGGTCGCCGCCGGCACCAGGCCGGGGTGGTCGCCGCACTGATCGGGGAGGTCCGGGACATCCGGCGGATGGGGGCGGCGGCACTGGATCTCTGCCTGGCCGCCGAGGGGCGGGTGGACGCCTACTTCGAGAAGGGGCTGGCCGCCTGGGACCTGGCCGCCGGGGGACTGGTCGCCGCAGAGGCCGGGCTGCGGGTGACCGGGCTGAACGGCCGGCCCGCCGGCCCCGACCTCGTCCTCGCGGCCCCGCCGGCGCTGTTCGCGCCCCTGCACACCCGGTTGGCCGCCCTGAACGCCTCCGGCGGCCCCTGACCCCCGCCGGCCCGGCGGTCGGTCGTCCCCGACCGGGGTCGGTTACCTGTTCTCGACCGGTGGTCGGTTACTGGTTCCCGACCACCGGTCGGCCGGTCGTCCCCGACCACCGGGTGGTCACCTGGCGCTGACCGGTGGTCGGTTACTTGTTCTCGACCGGCATCGGGCAGGAGCCCTCCGGCGCGGTCGGCGCACCTAGGTCGCCGAGGGACTGGTTGACCTCGGTGGTGGTGGCCAGCTGCTGGAAGCCGTCGCCCAGCACCACGTCGACCGTGTCGTCCTGGCGCTTCGCGTCGTAGTCGCGTTCGGCGTTGTCGAGGAAGAAGGCGCGCAGCAGGTGCGCGGAGCCGACACCCTTGGGGCCGAAGCGCAGCAGCGCGACGCCGTCGAAGTGCGCGGCGTTGCCCTCCTTCTTGACCTGGAACTTCCGGTTCCGGAAGTCGTCGCCCACGCTGCTGGCCAGGCCCGGCTCGCCGGTGCCGTTCAAGATGTTGATCTTGACATCCTGGTAGGTGCGCAGGGACAGGTCGGCCAACGGCCAGCCCTCGGGGCATCCCCTGGCGTTGGCCCCGCTGCCCTGGGTGTCGCGGACCACGGCGACGACGACGAAGACCAGGGCGACGGCCGCCAGCAGTCCGACGACAACGAGTGCTCGCACTCGCGCAAAACTCATCTGGGCGCTCCCCGGACAGTGAGGTGGTGGTGGCGGCGGACGCCGTCGGCGGGCGGTGTCGTCGGCCGTCGAGTACGCCGCTGAGGTTAACGGTTGTCCGGCAGTCGCGTGGAAACAGTCCGACATGCCGGCGCGCCAACCGGGAACGGGGTACTACTACCCCTATCTTCGTGTCGCCTGAGTCACATTGGGAACATCTTGGGTCCCTGGGGCGTACATCTCTGCCGCGAGGGCGGTATACATGCCTCGCCTGGGAGGGGGTAAGGTACCGCGCTCGTCGGTGCTTGCCCCGGAGACCTCGATCCAGAGGCCGTCGGGTGGGGCGACCGACACACATTGGTGGCCGGCCAGTGGGAACCGAAACAGCGTCGCCCGGCGTTACAACCGGAAGCGACAACATCGATATGGGAGAGTGAAACCGATGGCCACCGACTACGACGCCCCGCGTCGCGACGAGGTCGACCTCGGCGAGGACAGCCTGGAAGAGCTCAAGGCCCGGCGGGTCGACTCACAGTCGGGTGCCGTGGACGTCGACGAGGCCGAGGTGGCCGAGAGCTTTGAGCTGCCCGGCGCCGACCTGGCCGACGAGGAGCTGACCGTGAAGGTCCTCCCGATGCAGCAGGACGAGTTCCGATGTGGGCGCTGCTTCCTGGTGCATCACCGCAGCCAGTTGGCAGTCGAGCGCAACGGCGACCTGATCTGCCGTGAGTGCGTCTGAGTACCCACCCCACCGGCGGCGGCCTCCTCGCGGGGCCGCCGCTGCCCGAGCCGCCGTGCGCACACGGCGGGTTGCTGCTTGACTCGTACCGGCGTCCACCGGAACCGGTGGGACCTCGGGAGGGCAGGCAGATGAACGAGCACGGCGAGCGGCATGGCGAGTCCGACCCGGACGGGTCGCTGTCCGACGCCGGGCCGCCCGTCGCCGTACCCGAGGACCGGACCGCCGGGGCTGACCCGGCTGCCCGGCCCGGCGACGAGTTGGGCGCGACGGTGGCGGCGCTGACCGCCGACGACATCGCGCCCGCCCGCCGCCGGCAACTGCTCACCCGACTGGTCGGGCAGGCCCGTGGTCGAGGGCTGGGCGACCTGTTCAAGCCGCGGTCGGCGCTACGTTGGATGGCCGACACGGTCGCCGACGTCGCGCCGCACGTCCCGGTCCGGGACCTGGCCACCCTGCGGCTGCACTTCCCCGGTCTGGACGACGAGGCGCTCGCCGACCGGCTCGTCCGCAACGCCGCCCGGGCCACCGCCGGGGTGGGTGCGGCCGGCGGCGGCGTCGCCGCGGTGGAGTGGGCCGTCGCGCCGACCCTGCTCTCCGCGCCGGTGCTGCTCGCCGCCGAGACGGTGGCCGTGGTGTCGATCGAGCTGAAGCTGATCGGCGAGCTGCACGAGATCTACGGGGCGCCGCTGCCCACCGGCACGACCCCCAGGACCGTCGCCCTGCTCCAGTCCTGGGCCAGCCAGCGGGGAATCAACCCGATGGTGCCGGGCGCCGGGGTGGGTGCCGTGCTCGGTACCGCCGCCCGCAAGGAACTACGGGACACCCTGCTCAAGCGTTTCGGCCGCAACCTGACCACGCTGGGCCCGTTCCTCACCGGGGCCGCCGTCGCCAGCTACCTCAACCGTCGGGCCACCCGCTCCCTGGCCGACCAGCTCCGGCGGGACCTGCGCAAGCAGCGCCGGGAGCTGCCCCCCGGCGGGCGCCCCGCCCTGCCTTGACCCACCCCGCCCTGCTGCCCTGACCCGCCCTGCTGCCCTGACCCACCCTGCTGCCCTGACCCACCCCGCCTTGACCCGCCCGCTGCACCCGCGAAGGAGCGGTCGACCCTGACCACGGGCGGGAAGGTCTGCCGGGAGCGGCGCAGTGGCGGGGCCGGCGGCGTTCAGGCCGCGTCGCGGGCGGCCAGCAGGGCGGCGGCCAGCTCGGTCGGCCGGCGGGAACTCACCACCCAGAACGGGGTCGGGTCGGCCGGATCGTCGAGCACCACCTGCACCGCGCCGCCGATCCACGGTCGCTGCACCACGAAGGCCAGCGGGTCCGCACCCACCCCGAGTACCTCGCGCCGGCCCTCGGCGTCGAGCGCGACGGCGTCGGCGACGTACCGCACGGGCAGGTGGGCGTCGTCGACCCACAGCTCACCGCCGTCGACCGCGACCCGGACCCGGCCCAGCCACCACAGCCCGGCCAGGACTGCCGGCAGCAGCAGCACGAACGGCAGCCAGGACCGCACCCCACCGGCACCCATCCACAGCTCGGCGGCGGCGAACCCGGCCAGGGCGAGCCCGGCCAGCCAGCACCACCACGGCAGGCCGAGCCGCTCGGAGTACGTCGGGGCGGCCGCGGCGCGCGGCGTCGACGACGACGGGGAAGGCGACAGGCTCACACTCGAAGGGTACGGAACACGACGGCCGGTCGACCCGGCAGGATGGCAGGGGCACCCCGTGAACGCCGACGGAAGAGGCAGAACGTGACCCACGTCGTACCCGTGCCCGTACGGCAGCTCGATCCGGAGCTGCCGCTGCCCGCGTACGCCCATCCCGGTGACGCCGGCGCCGACCTGGTGGCCGCCGCGGACGTCGAGCTGCCCCCGGGTGGCCGGGCCCTGGTCCCCACCGGCGTGGCGCTGGCCCTGCCGGAGGGCTACGTCGGTCTGGTCCACCCGCGCTCCGGGCTGGCCGCCAGGCTCGGCGTGACGGTGCTCAACGCGCCCGGTACGGTCGACGCCGGCTACCGGGGTGAGATCCTGGTCAACCTGATCAACCACGATCGGGGCGCACCGGCGAAGATCTCCCGTGGCGATCGCATCGCGCAACTCGTTGTCCAGCGGGTGGAGCGGGCCGATTTCCAGCCGGTGGCGGTGCTGCCCGGGTCCCGACGGGGGACCGGCGGGCACGGGTCGACCGGCGGCCATGCCGGGCTCGTGCCCCCGCCCGGTGGCCCGGCCGGGCCCGAGGGCCCCGACCGGGCGGGCGAACGGACGGAAGAGGTGGCAGGGTGAGTGCGAACAGCGGAGGGTGGGCGCAGTGATCTTCTCCCGAAAGCGGGCCGACGGTGGGCGGCACGCCCGTGACCAGCGGGCCGACGTCCTCGACTCGTACGAGGCGGCGGGCCCGGCCCGTGGCCCGTACGACCTCGCCGAGGCACCGGACGACGTGCAGCGGCTCGATCTGGGCAGCCTGCACATCCCGGCGGTGCCCGGGGTCGAGGTGCGGGTGCAGGCCGACCCGCAGGGCGTCGTCCAGCAGGTCGTGCTGGTGAACGGCGACAACGCCCTCCAGCTCGGTGTCTTCGCCGCGCCCCGCTCCGAGGGCATCTGGGACGAGGTGCGCGAGGAGATCCGGCAGTCGCTGGTCGGTGACGGCGCCACCGTCCAGGAGACCCGGGGCGAGTACGGCGTCGAGTTGCACGCCCGGGTGCGTACCCCGGACGGGCCGACCGACCTGCGTTTCGTCGGCATCGACGGGCCGCGCTGGATGGTCCGGGGTGTCTACCAGGGCGCGGTCGCCACCGACCCGGCCGCGGCCGGCCCGCTCGCCACCTGCCTGGACGGCCTGGTGGTCGACCGGGGGCAGGAGGCGAAGCCGGTCCGTGAGCCGCTGCCGCTGCGGTTGCCCCGGGAGATGGCCGACCAGGCCGCCGAGGCCCCGAGCGAGAGCTGAGCGACCCCGTCCGGGCCGGAGGCCGTCACCCGAGGGTGGCCGCACCCGGCCCGGACCGCTGTCCGGCTTCGGACCGGGCCATCGTCGACCGGGTGGTCGTCGGTCGGGTGGGACTCGGTCGGGTGGGCCCGGGCTTCGGGCCGGGACCGGCACACCGCACCGACGCCGTCGGGGCCCGATCGGCGTACGCTGGCGGCACGGTCCCGCCCGGGGTCGGAGCAGCGCCGGTGCCGACCGGTCCACCTGGAGAGGGTGACGCGGAGGTCATGTCGACCGACGAGAGCAGGAAGTCACTGCGGGACATCCTGCGCCGGTTCACCGCCAGCGAGGCCGAGATCGAGGCGCAGGAGCTGCGCCGGGAGAGCGCCGAATCCGGTGGCGTGCTGGCCCGGCAGTGCATGCGGGGGCAGGTGGTCTCGGTCGCCGGGCGGCTCCGCACGGTGGTCTACACGCCGCGCACCAACCTGCCCACCCTGGAGGCGGACCTCTACGACGGCAGTGACGTGGTCACCCTGGTCTGGCTGGGTCGACGGCACATCGCCGGCATCGAGCCGGGCCGGCACCTCACCGCCCGGGGCCGGGTGGCCGTCCGGGACGACCGCAAGGTCATCTACAACCCGTACTACGAGCTGGAGTCGCCGAAGTGACGACAGGACAGCCCCCGGCCACCGAGCCGCAGACCACCCCGGCGGACGACGAACGGCTGCCCAGCCTCGCCGAGCAGATGGCCGACCAGTTGGGCGGCTGGCGCGGGCTGGTCGAGTCCAGCATCCCGGTGGTGGTCTTCGTGCTGGCCAACGTGGTCGGGGAGCTGCGGCCGGCGGTGATCGCCTCGGTCGGGGTGGCGCTGCTGATCGCGGTGGTCCGGCTGGTCCAACGCCGTCCGGTCCGGCACGCCGTCAACGGGCTCTTCGGCGTGGGCATCGGGGCGGCCATCGCCTGGCGTACCGGGGACGAACGGGACTTCTACCTCCCGGGCATCCTCTACGGCATCGGCTACGGCATCGCCCTGCTGCTCTCCGCGGTGATCCGGCAACCCCTGGTGGGGTGGATCTGGTCGGTGCTGGTCGCCAAGGGGCGCTCCGAGTGGCGCGACGACCCCCGGCTGGTGCGCACCTTCACCCAGCTCACCGTGCTCTGGGGAGTGGTGTGGCTGGCCAAGGTCGGGGTGCAGGCCGGGCTCTACCTGGCCCACCAGGACACCGCGCTGGGGGTGGCCCGGCTCGCCCTGGGCTACCCGCCGTACGCGCTGCTGCTGCTGATCACGGTCTGGACGGTGCGCCGGGTGACCCGGGAGAACGCCCCGACGCCGCTGCCGGGCAGCTGACCGGCAGCGCTCAGGTCGCGCCCCGGGTCCGTTCCACGCTGTCCGGGCCGAGGATCACCCCGCGCACGTCGTCCTCCACCTGGGCGGTGCACACGAAGATCAGCTCGTCGCCGGCCTCGATCGGGTCGTCGGGGCTGGGCACCAGCACCCGCTTACCGCGCAGGATCGCCACCAGCGCGGCGTCCCGGGGGAGCGGCACGGCGTGGATCGGCTGGCCGACGTAGGGCGCGGTCGGCGGCAGGGTGATCTCCACCAGGTTCGCCTCGCCCTGCCGGAACGTCATCAACCGGACCAGGTCGCCGACGGTGACCGCCTCCTCGACCAGCGCGGCCATCACCCGGGGCTTGCTGACCGCCACGTCGACGCCCCACTGCTCGGTGAACAACCACTCGTTCTCGGCCCGGTTGACCCGGGCCACCACCCGGGGCACCGCGAACTCGGTCTTGGCCAGCAGGGACACCACCAGGTTGACCTTGTCGTCACCGGTGGCGGCGACCACCACGTCGCAGCCCGCGACGTTCGCCTCCTCCAGGCTGGCCAGCTCGCAGGCGTCAGCCAGCACCCAGTCGGCGGTGGGCACCCGGTCCGGGCGCAGCATCCGCGGCTGCCGTTCGATCAGCATCACCTGGTGGCCGTTGTCGATCAGCTCCTGGGCGATCGACCGGCCCACGTTGCCGGCGCCCGCGATGGCGATCCGCATGGCTCAGTGCCCTCCTTCGGGCGGCGTCGCGGCCACCGCGGTGACCGAGGCGGCGATGTCGTCGGTGACCAGCACGTAGAGCTGGTCACCCTCCTGTACGACGCTGGAGGCGGTGGGCAGCATGCCGATGCCGAACCGGGTCAGGTACGCCACCCTGGTCCCCGCCGTCTGCTCCAGTTGGCTCAGCGGTCGACCGATCCAGTCCTTGTGCACCGGCACCTCGATGATCGACACGGTGCTGGTCGGGTCCCGGAAGATCTCCACGTTGCCCTCGGGGACCAGGTGGCGCAGCATCCGGTCGGCCGTCCAGCGGACGGTGGCGACGGTGGGGATGCCGAGCCGCTCGTAGACCTGGGCCCGGCGCTGGTCGTAGATCCGGGCCGCGACCCGGGAGACGCCGAACGTCTCGCGGGCCAGCCGGGCCGAGATGATGTTGGAGTTGTCGCCGCTGGAGACGGCGGCGAAGGCGTCCGCCCGCTCGATGCCGGCCTGGCGCAGCACCTCGCCGTCGAAGCCGGCACCGGTGACGGTGATCCCGGCGAAGTCGGGGCCGAGGCGGCGGAACGCGTCGGCGTCGTGGTCGATCACCGCCACCGAGTGCCCCCGGGACTCCAGGCTCTGGGCCAGCGTCGAGCCGACCCGCCCACAGCCCATGATCACGACGTGCACGGTGTCCCTCCCAAGGTGCGCCTGCGTCCGGCGACTGTCGTCTGCGAGCCTGCCACGTCCACCCCGCCGACGGGGGACCGAACCGTACCGCGCCGGGGCGTGGGAGCGGGATCAGGCACCCCCCGGCGACCACCATCCGGTGGTCGTACCCTTAGCGCTTGTGGCCAGTCCCACCTCGCTGCTGAAGCGACTCCTCGTCGGTCGACCGTTCCGGTCCGACCGGCTCCAACACACCCTGCTGCCCAAGCGCATCGCCCTGCCGGTCTTCGCCTCCGACGCGCTGTCCAGCGTCGCGTACGCCCCCGACGAGATCCTGCTGACCCTCTCCATCGCCGGGGCGTCGGCGTTCCTGTTCTCCCCGTGGATCGCCCTCGCGGTGGTCGTGGTCATGCTGACCGTGGTGGCCAGCTACCGGCAGAACGTGCACGCGTACCCCTCCGGCGGCGGCGACTACGAGGTGGCCACGGTCAACCTGGGTCCCCGGGCGGGGCTGGCGGTGGGCAGCGCGCTGCTTGTCGACTATGTGCTGACCGTCGCCGTGTCGGTCTCCTCCGGGGTGGCCAACCTCGGTTCGGTGGTGCCCTTCGTGGCCACCCACAAGGTGTTGATCGCGGTGACCGCGGTGGTGCTGTTGACCGCGATGAACCTGCGTGGGCTGCGTGAGTCCGGCACCGCGTTCGCCATCCCGACGTACGGCTTCGTGATCGTCATCGGCGGCATGATCCTCACCGGGCTGGTCCGGTACTTCATCCTCGGCGACGACCTGCGCGCCCCCAGCGCCGGGCTGGAGATCCAGGCCGAGCACAGCGTGACCGGCTTCGCGCTGATCTTCCTGCTGCTGCGGACCTTCTCCTCCGGCTGCGCCGCGCTGACCGGGGTCGAGGCGATCTCCAACGGGGTGCCGGCGTTCAAGGCCCCGAAGAGCCGCAACGCGGCCACCACCCTGCTGCTGCTCGGCACGATCTCGGTGTCCATGCTGGTCGGCATCATCTGGCTGGCCCGGCTGACCGGCCTGCAGTTCGTCGAGGACCCGAACACGCAGATCCTCTCCGGCCCCGACGGGTACGTGCAGAAGACCGTCACCACCCAGCTCGGCGAGACCGTCTTCGGTGGCGGGTCGGTGCTGCTCTACGTGGTCGCCGGGATGACCGCGCTGATCCTCTTCCTGGCCGCGAACACCGCGTTCAACGGCTTCCCGGTGCTCGGTTCGATCCTCGCCCAGGACCGCTACCTGCCCCGGCAACTGCACACCCGGGGCGACCGGCTGGCGTTCTCCAACGGCATCGTCTTCCTCGCCGTCTTCGCGATCGTGCTGATCGTCGGTTTCCAGGCCGAGGTGACCCGGCTGATCCAGCTCTACATCGTCGGCGTCTTCGTCTCGTTCACGCTCTCCCAGGCCGGCATGATCCGGCACTGGAACCGGCACCTGCGCACCGAGCGTGACCCGCAGGCCCGCCGCCGGATGTTCCGCTCCCGGGCGATCAACGCGTTCGGCATGGCGATGACCGGCACCGTCCTGGTCATCGTGCTGATCACCAAGTTCCTGCTCGGCGCGTGGATCGCCATCGCCGCGATGGCGGTGATCTACGTGCTGATGCTGGCCATCCGCCGGCACTACGACCGGATCGCCGCCGAGCTGGAACCGACCGAGGTGCGCGGGGTGCTGCCCGCCCGCAACCACGCCATCGTGCTGGTCAGCAAGCTGCACCAGCCGACCCTGCGGGCCATCGCGTACGCCCGTGCCACCCGGCCGGACACGCTGACCGCGGTCACCGTCAACGTGGACGAGAAGGACACCCGGCAGCTCCAGCAGGAGTGGGAGCGGCGGGAAGTGCCGGTGCCGCTGACCGTGGTCGACTCGCCGTACCGGGAGATCACCAGGCCGATCCTGAACTTCGTGGCGAACACCCGCCGGGAGTCGCCCCGCGACGTGGTCACCGTCTTCATCCCCGAGTACGTCGTGGGCCACTGGTGGGAGAACCTGCTGCACAACCAGAGCGCGCTGCGGCTCAAGGGCCGGCTGCTCTTCGAGCCGGGCGTGATGGTGACCAGTGTGCCCTGGCAGTTGGCGTCCACCGCGACCAAGAACCTCGACCGGCTGGACGAGACGTTGAGCCGTACCCCCGCCCGGGGTCCCCGGGTCGCGCCGCGCAGCACCCTGCCGCCGCCCGCCCCGCCGGTGAGCGCCGTCCCGTCGGGCGAGCCCGACCCGTCGACCGGAGACCGCCCGTGACCGCCCGATCCCGCCCCACCCGTTCCGCGACCACCGCCCGTTCCGGCCCGGCCCTGCCCGAGGCAGCCGGGTCCGAGGCGGGACGGTCCGAGGTGGCCGGGTCCGAGGTGGGTCGGTCGGCGGTCGGGGCCGGTGGGTCCGGGGCGGAGCGGCGGCCCGGGCTGGAGGAGGCCGAGCGGGTCGAGTTGACAGTCGACGCGGTCGCCCCCGGTGGGCACTGCGTGGCCCGGGTCGACGGCCAGGTGGTCTTCGTCCGGCACGCGTTGCCCGGTGAGCGGGTGATCGCCGAGGTGACCGAGCTGCACCGGGGCTTCGCCCGCGCCGACGCCGTCGAGATCGTCGCGGCTGCACCGGAGCGGGTCACCCCGCCCTGCCCGTACGCCCGGCCGGGCGGTTGTGGTGGTTGCGACCTGCAACACGTGGCCCCGGCCGCCCAGCTCGGCTGGAAGACGGCAGTGGTCCGTGAGCAGCTCACCCGGCTGGGCGGGCTCACCGACGCCGAGATCGACGGGCTGCGGGTCACCGTGGAGCCGTTGCCCGGCGGCCCGCTGGGCTGGCGCTCCCGGGTCCGCTACGCGGTCGACGCCGCCGGCCGGGCCGGGCTGCTCAAGCACCGCTCGCACGAGGTGGTGCCGATCGACCGCTGCCTGATCGCCCACCCGGCGATCCAGGAACTGCCGCTGCTCGGTCGGCCCTGGCCGACGGCCGAGTCGGTGGAGGTCGTCGCCTCGACCGGCGGCGACGTCGTGGTCACCGCCCTGACCGACGGGGTGCCCACCCTGGTCGACCTGCCCGGCCAGCCGGCTACGACCGTCGACGTCCCGGGTGGGCCGGCGGCCGAGGTCGACGGACCGGCGACGGTACGGGAGGTCGCCGCCGGTCGGAACTGGACGCTGCCGGCCGGCGGGTTCTGGCAGGTGCACCCGGCCGCCGCCGACACCCTGGTCGACGCGGTCCTCGACCTGCTCGCCCCGCAGCCCGGCGAGTCCGCCTGGGACCTGTACGGCGGGGCGGGCCTGTTCGCCGGCGCGCTCGCCGCCCGGGTCGGCCCGGACGCCCGGGTCACCGTGGTCGAGTCCGCCGCCGAGGGGGTCGCCGCCGCCCGGCGCAACCTGGCCGACCTGTCCCGGGTCGAGGTGGTCGCCGCCCGGGTGGAGACCGCGTTGGCCCGCCGCCGGATCACCGGCCCGGTCGACCTGGTGGTGCTCGATCCGCCGCGTACCGGTGCGGGCGCGGCGGTGGTCCGGGACATGATCGCCGCCGACCCCCGGGCGATCGCCTACGTGGCCTGCGACCCGGCCGCCTTCGCCCGGGACGTGCGCACCTTCACCCGGGCCGGCTGGCGGCTCGCCGCCCTGCGCGGCTACGACCTGTTCCCGATGACCCAGCACGTCGAACTGGTCGGCCTGTTCCTGCCGCCGCCCGCTGACTAACCTGGCCCGATGAGGATCGTCGGGCTCATGTCGGGCACCTCGTACGACGGGGTGGACGTGGTCGCCGCCGAGTTCACCGCCGTCGGGCAGACGCTGTGGATGCGGGCGTTGGGGCACCGGGAGTTGGGCTACGACGCGGAGTTGCGGGAGCGGATCGGGGCGGTGCTGCCGCCGAACCCGACCACGGTCGAGGCGGTCTGCCGGCTCGACAACGCCCTCGGTGCGGTGTTCGCCGACGCCGCCGCACTCGGCGTCGCGCTGGCCGGCGGGCGGGCCGACGTCGTCGTCTCCCCCGGGCAGACGGTCTTCCACTGGGTCGACGGCGGCACCGTGCACGGCACCCTCCAGCTCGGTGCGCCGGCCCGGGTCGCCGCCCGGGTGGGCGTACCCGTGCTGTCGGACCTGCGGTCGGCGGACGTCGCCGCCGGTGGCCAGGGCGCCCCGCTGGTCCCCGCCTTCGACGCCCTGCTGCTCGCCCCCGACGACCCGGCCGGGGCGCGCGGTGACCTGGGCGGGCGACCCGGCGGCGGGGTGCGGGCGGCGCTCAACCTGGGCGGCATCGCCAACCTCACCGTGGTCGCCCCGGACGCACCCGTGCTCGGGTACGACGTGGGCCCGGCCAACGCCCTGCTCGACGCGGCGGCCCGCCGGTTCCTCGACCGGCCCTGCGACGTCGACGGGGTACGGGCGGCGGCCGGCCGGGTGCACCCCGGGCTGCTGGCGCTGCTGCTCGCCGAGCCCTACTACGCGGCACCACCGCCCAAGTCCACCGGCAAGGAGCTGTTCCACCCCGGCTACCTCGACGACCGGCTGGCGGCGCTCGGGGAACCGGTCGCCCGCGACGACGTGTTCGCCACGCTGACCGAGCTGACCGCCCGGACCGTGGTCGACGCCTGCCGGCGGCACCGGGTGACCGAGCTGGTGGCCGCCGGTGGCGGGGTCCGTAACCCGACCCTGTGGGGTCGGCTGGCCGCCCTCGGCGACGGCCGCTGGACGCTGCGGACCACCGACGAGCTGGGGGTGCCCGCCCAGGCCCGGGAGGCGTACGCGTTCGCCCTGCTGGGCTGGCTGTCCTGGCACGGCCTGCCGGGGGCGCTGCCCTCGGTGACCGGGGCCCGCCGGGCGGCCGTACTGGGGTCCTGGACCCCGTCCGGGCCGCCGGCCGGGGTGACCGGGACGCTCCCGCCGCGTCGACTGGTCGTGCGGGGCTGATCCGGGCCCCCACCAGCGATGATCCACGGCCGCACTGCGGAGTGTGCGACGGCCGATAGACTCTCTCGTCATGAGTGTTGACGAGGACACGGCCCACCACGGCCGGCTGCTGGGCACCGTGCGTGGTCCGCAGGACGTGAAGCGGATGACCGGCGAACAGCTGGACATCCTCGCCGCCGAGATCCGTGACTTCCTGATCGCCAAGGTCTCCCGCACGGGTGGGCACGTCGGCCCCAACCTGGGGGTGGTGGAGCTGACCCTGGCCATGCACCGGGTCTTCGACTCCCCGCGCGACCGGCTCCTGTTCGACACCGGCCACCAGTCGTACGTGCACAAGATCCTCACCGGCCGGCAGGACGGCTTCGACAAGCTCCGCCAGCGCGGTGGCCTGTCCGGCTACCCCAGCCAGGCCGAGAGCGAGCACGACCTGATCGAGAACTCGCACGCCTCCACCGCCCTGTCCTACGCCGACGGGCTGGCCAAGGCGTACGCCCTGCGTGGCGAGCAGCGCAGCGTGGTCGCCGTGGTCGGCGACGGCGCGCTCACCGGCGGCATGTGCTGGGAGGCGCTGAACAACATCGCCACCGCCGGCAACCGGCTGGTCATCGTGGTCAACGACAACGGCCGCTCCTACTCGCCGACCATCGGCGGCCTGGCCGACCACCTGTCGTCGCTGCGGCTCAACCCCGGCTACGAGAAGGTCCTCGACACGGTCAAGGACGCCCTCGGCAACACCCCGTTCGTCGGCAAGCCGATGTACGAGGTGCTGCACGCGGTCAAGAAGGGCATCAAGGACGCGGTCGCCCCGCAGGCGATGTTCGAGGACCTCGGCATCAAGTACGTCGGCCCGGTCGACGGGCACGACATCGCCGCCGTCGAGTCGGCGCTGCGCGCGGCCAAGAACTTCGGCGGCCCGGTGATCGTGCACGCGGTGACCCGCAAGGGCTACGGCTACCGCCCGGCCGAGGAGGACGAGGCGGACTGCCTGCACGGTCCGGGCGCGTTCGACGCCGAGACCGGCAAGCTGCTCGCCGCCCCGTCGGTGAAGTGGACCCAGGTCTTCGCCGACGAGCTGGTCGCCATCGCCGACGAACGGCCCGACGTGGTGGGGATCACCGCCGCGATGGCCGAGCCCACCGGCATCGCCACCCTGGCCCGCAAGCACCCCCACCGGGTGTACGACGTGGGCATCGCCGAGCAGCACGCGGCCACCTCCGCGGCCGGCCTGGCGATGGGCGGCCTGCACCCGGTGGTGGCGGTCTACGCGACCTTCCTCAACCGCGCCTTCGACCAGGTCCTGCTGGACGTGGCGATGCACAAGCTGCCGGTGACGTTCGTGCTGGACCGCGCCGGCATCACCGGGCCGGACGGACCGAGCCACTACGGCATCTGGGACATGTCGGTCTTCGGGGTGGTGCCGGGGCTGCGGATCGCCGCCCCCCGCGACTCCGCCAGCCTCCGCGAGGAGCTGCGCGAGGCGATCGCCGTCGACGACGGGCCCACCATCGTCAGGTTCCCCACCGGCACCGTCGCCGCCGACCTGCCGGCCATCCGCCGGGTCGGCCCGGTCGACGTGCTGGCCGAGTCGGCCCGTACCGACGTGCTGCTGGTGGCGGTCGGCTCGTTCGGGCTGCTCGGGATGGAGGTGGCGTCCCGGCTGGCCGAGCAGGGCTACGGCGTCACCGTGGTCGACCCGCGCTGGGTGCGTCCGGTGCCGGCCGAGCTGGTCGAGCTGGCCGCCGGGCACCGCCTCGTGGTCAGCGTCGAGGACGGCGTCCGCATCGGTGGTGTCGGTGACGCGTTGGGCCAGGCGCTGCGCGACGCCGACGTCCGGGTGCCGCTGCGCGACCTGGGCGTACCGGCCGACTGGCACCCGCACGGTACCCGGGCGCAGATCCTGGCCGACCTGCGGTTGACCGCGCAGGACGTGGCCCGCGACGTCACCGGCTGGATCTCCGGCCTGGACGGCGACGCCCCCACGGTGGAAACCGTCCGCCTCCCCGCCCGCGACACCACCCCCAACTGACCCACCCCGACCCCGCAGGGGCGGTCACGGCACCGCCGTGACCGCCCCTGCGTCGTCTCTCTCCCGCGCCCCGCCCCCGCCCGCCCGCCTGCCTGCCCGCCCGCTCGCCGCCGCCGACCCCGGTGATCAAGAGGTTTGCGTCACCTGCGGCGGCCACCGTGACGCAAACCTCTTGATCACCGGGGCGAGCGGGGGAGTCGGGGCGAGAGGGAGGGCGGGCCGGGGTGGGGCGGGGTGGGGCGGGGTCAGCGGCCGCCGGCGGAGCGGTAGTAGGTTTTTTCGGCGGTGGCCAGGCTGAAGGTCTGGCGGGCGGCGGGCAGCGGGACGACCACCAGGCCGGGGCGGTCCACCAGGCGGGGGGTGCCGGGCGGCACCGACAGGGACGCGTCCCGGTTGCCCCGCCAGGTCAGCACCACCAGCGGCTGCCCCGGCACCGGCAGGACGTACGTCTGGAGCGGGTTGGACCGGTCGGCGGGGGAGACCACCGGTGTGCCGTCGCCGGCCGGGCGGTAGACCACCGCGGTCATCGTCCCCGCGTCGGTCTCCCAGGTCAGCTGCTCCAGGTCACCGGGGTCGGCTCCGCCGCCCAGCATCATCTCGCCGATCGCCCGGACGGCCACCTTCTCCATCGGCCACGACTCGGGCACCGACCGGGGTGCGTCCCGGTCGCCGATGCGGCGCGGGATGCTCCCGAACGGGCCCTGCTCGTCGGCGAGCATGCAGGTGTCCAGCCCGTCGAGGGCCCGCCGGCCGGAGCCGGTGTCGTCGCGGACCAGGGGGTACCTCGGGTCGGCGGTGGCGACGCCCAGGTCGAGCAGGCGGTCGGCGGCCCGCCCCCGGGGCAGCGACTCGGTGGCCCGCAGGGTGGCCGTCACCGGCACCGCCCGGCACTCGGGCACCTTGACCGCGCCGGTCAGCCCGTCGGTCAGCAGCAGCGCCCGACCGTCCGGGCCGAGCAGGCGTTCCACCCGGCCGGAGGTCAGGTAACGCCGGCCGTCGGGCAGGTGCAGCGGGAGCACGTCGGCGTAGACCAGGTAACCCGGGTCGGTGTACTCGCTGGCCCGGGTCACCTCGTACCGGCCGTCGCGACCGGTGAGCTGAAGCAGCCAGGAGGCGCTCTCCCCGGGCACGTCGGCCGCGACCAGGGCCAGCGGGACGCCGTCGACCGCACCCGACCACAGGATGCCCGACGACGGCAGGTGGGCGCGGTCGTCGATCGGGGAGCGCCAGGCACGGACCGCCTCGGTCACCGCCGACGTCGCCGTGGCGTCCCCGGCGAGCGACCCGCGGGGCGGCCACACCGCGCGGGTGCCGTCCAGGCTGTCGTAGCCGACCCGCAGCTCGCGGGCCTGACGCTCGGCGACCGGGCCGCACGCCGGGACCGCCAGCAGCAGGCCGAGCAGCACGGCGACAGTCGTGCCACGACGGCGAACCGAAGCCATCCCTACGCCCCCGATCGCGTCGCCGTCGTTGTCGGAAGCCCACATGGTACGCAACGCCCGGTGACGCCCCGCAGCCGTGTCCCCGATGACCACAAGGGACACCAGAGTGAATTTCGGGCTTTTTCCCGGCTCCGGTAGACTCCGCCGACTGTGACGTCTGCCGAGCCCCGTGGCGCCTCCGCACCGGCCCCCGACGACTCCGAGGGCCCTGCCCGCGGCACGACGGCCACCGCGACAGCGCCCCCACCCGTGACCCGTACCACCCCTGCCGACCTGCGTATCACCGGAGTGCCGGCACCCGTGGACCGGACCGTCGAGGCGACGCCGGTCGACGCGCCACCGGTGGAGGCCGCGCCCGTCGGGGCAGCCGACGGGTCGGAAGTCGACGGCGACGGCACGGCGACGGTGGGCGTACCGGAGCGGGGGGCGGCGGACACGGACGGTGACGGCGCGACGCCGGCCGCGTGGTGGCGGCGCTGGCGCTGGACCGCCCGCCGCAAGGACCTGGTGGTGTACGGCATCTTCCTGCTCGTCGCGCTCTGGGTGACCAGCCGGATCTGGGCCGACCCGGCCGGCCGGGTGGCCTCGCTCTACAGCAGCGACCCGGCGCAGGTGCAGTTCTTCCTGGCCCACTCGGTGCGGGTGGTGCTGCACGGGGAGTTCCCGTTCTACACCGACCAGTTCAACTTCCCCGACGGCGTCAACCTGATGGCCAACACGGCGGTGCTGGCGCTGGGCATCCCGATGGTGCCGGTCACCCTGCTGTTCGGGCCGGCGGTGTCCTTCGTGGTGCTGGTCACCCTCGGCCTCGCCGGCACCGCCGCCGCCTGGTACCACGTGCTGTCCCGGCACCTGGTGCGGCGGCGGCTCGCCGCGGCGGTCGGCGGCTGGTTCTGCGGGTTCTCCCCGGCGATGCTCTCGCACGCCAACTGGCACCCCAACATCATCAGCCAGTTCCTGCTGCCGTTCATCGTGTGGCGGGTGATGGTGCTGACCCGTTCCACCCGGCCGCTGCGCGACGGCCTGCTGCTCGCCGTGCTGGTCACCGGGCAGGCGTTCATCAACGAGGAGATCCTGCTCTTCACCGCCCTGGCCTGCGGCATCTTCCTGATCGCCATGGTGGCCCAGCGGCCGGCGCTGTGGTCGGCGGCGTGGCGGCCCCTGGCCAAGGGGGTGGCCGCGTGCGCGGTGCTGGCCGGGGCGCTGCTGGCGTACCCGCTCTACATCCAGTTCGCCGGGCCGATGGCCTACCACGGGCTCAGCGACGCGGTGCAGGACTACGGCAACGACATCGCCGCCTTCTTCGCCCCCGGCTCGCCCACCTTCGGCGGCAACGAACGGGCCAACGTCAATCTGGCCCCGAACTACTCCGAGGAGAACGCCTTCTTCGGCTGGAGCCTGTCGCTGATCGCCGTCGGCATCGTGCTCTGGCTGCGCCGCGAACGCCTCGTCCGGGCGCTCGCCGTCACCGGCGCGTTCTTCGCGCTGCTCTCCCTCGGCGAGCGGATCTCCTGGTGGGGGCGGGACCTGGTCACCGGGCCGTGGGAGCTGCTGGTGCGGTTGCCGCTGCTGGACGCGGTGGTGCCCACCCGGTTCGCGCTGATCACCTCCGTGGTGATCGGCATGCTGCTGGCGCTGGCCGTGCAGCGGGCCTGGACGCTGCGCGGCGCACAGTGGCAGCACGCCAAGACCGTCACGGTGGCCGCCCTGGTGCTGGCCCTGCTGCCGATCGTGCCGATGCCGCTGAAGGTGACCTCCCGCCCGCCGGTGCCGGACTTCATCACCGCCGACCGCTGGCGGGAGTACGTCGGCCCCGGGCAGACCCTGGTGCCGGTGCCCGTGCCCAGCATGGGCAACACCCACGGGATGCGCTGGGCGGCGGCCACCAACCTGGACTTCAAGATCCCCGGTGGCTACTTCCTCGCCCCGCGCAACGGCAACACCGGTGACCCGGGGCGGTTCGGCGGGCGGCCCAGCGGCATCGGGCAGCTCCTCGACGAGGTGGCCACCACCGGGCGTACCACCAAACTGGACGACCGGCAGCGCCGGCGCAGCCTGGACGAGCTGCGGCACTGGAACGCCGCCGTGCTGGTGCTGCCGTTGCGTCAGCACAACGCGGAGCCGTTGCGCCGGACCGTCGAGCAGTTGGTCGGCCCCGCCCGCCGGGAACTCGACGTGTGGGTGTGGGACGTCCGGCCGCTGTCCGCCCGCACCGCCTGACCGGTCCGGCCCGGCCGCCCGCACCGCCTGACCGTTCCGGTCCGGCCCGGCCGGACCACGGTCCGACCGGGCCGGGCTGCGCGACGGGCCGGGCGGGTCAGCCGACCAGCGGGCGGACGTCCCAGAGCCAGACGTCGTCGACCCGCTGCGCCGGGCCGAGCAGGCCGGTCATCAGGTCCCGCAGCACCGCCTCGCGCGGATGGGCGCCCAGCACCACCACCGAGGCCCGCCAGAACCGCAGGTCCGCCACCGCCTGCCGACGGTTCTCCTCGGTCAGGGCGGGCACCGTGCCGGCGTCCATGGTGGCGTAGACCAGGGTGCTGGTCGGCCGGTTCGGGGCACCGAAGACACCCTGACCCAGCTCGTTGGGGCCGATGAAGTAACCGCCGGGCACCGGGAACTCGTGCCCGGTCAGCGCGCTCCACCGCAGCGTGGGCAGGCCGTGCACGTTGCTCGGGATCGGCACCGGCACCAGGGTGCGCCCGTCCGGCACGTACGGCCGCCAGCCGCCCGCGGTGATGAAGTGCGGGGGCAGGTCGATGTGCTGCGCGGGCAGCGGACGGGGGAACAGCGGCAGCACCGCCAGCGCGATCGCCGCGTACCCGACCGGGCGGACCCAGCGGCGGCGGGCCGGCGGCCCCGACGGGTCGGGCACGGCGGTGGGGGTGGCGTCGTCGGCGGCGGCGCGGGGCGCGGGCACCCGGGGCCGGCGGTGGCCGCCCAGCGCGTCCCAGGCCAGCGCGAGCAGGACACCGACCGCACCGGTCACCACCAGGGTCAGCCGGGTCGGCATCATCATCTCGACCAACGGCAGATCGTCGGAGATGTACGCCCACGGGCCGTCGACGGTGGTCTCCACCCCGTTGAACCGCACCTTGGGGCCGATCGCCGCGACGGTGAAGACGACCACCAGCACCCCGGCGATCCGGGCGGCCAGCGACCGCCGCCAGAGCAGCACCAGGGCGGCCACCGCGACCAGCACCAGCGGCCAGCCGAACCAGGTGTTCTGCTCGGTCAGTCCGATGGTCTTCTCGACCGCCTCGTCCCCGGCCACCGTGTCCCGGGCGAAGGTGACGAAGGCCATCAGGTCCTCGCCCCAGTTGTGGAACACCCCGCCCTGCAACCCCCGGTAGGACTGCGGCCCGTTGAACTGGTACCAGATCGGGTACGCGGTGAGCAGCAGCGCCAGCCCGCCGCCGACCCCGAGCGCGGCCAGGAAGCCACCGGCCCGGGCGCGGGCCTCGCGGGGCCGCTGCACCACGTACGCCACCACCGCCACCAGGCAGGCCAGCGCGGTCAGCAGCAGCATCTCCTCGTTGATGAAGACCTGGTACGCCACCAGCAGCCCCAGCACCAGCCCGTCGCGGCGCCACCGGCCGGGCCGGCCCAGCAGCAGCACCCGGGTCACGATCACCGGCAGCAGGAAGTTGGAGACGAAGTTGGGCTGCCCGTTGGCGTGGTGCACGATGCCCGGGGCGAAACCGAGGAACGCGCCGCCGACGAACGCGCCGGCCCGCGAGCGCACCAGGTGCCGGGAGAGCATCCAGTACGAGGTGGCCGCCGTCGCGGCGAGCGCCCCGCCCAGATAGAGGGCGTAGGTCACCTGTGGGCCGAACAGCAGCGTGACCGGGGCCAGCGGGATGGTCATGCCCAGCAGCGAGGTGTTCGCCATCATGTTCACCCCGTCCGGGGCGTTCTGCCGGGCGCTGAACAGCGGGTTCTCCAGGTGCCGCACCGAGTACGCGCCGTGGGTGAACAGCCACTCGAACCAGCTGTGGTCGGTCGGCAGGTGGGACGACACCCGGTGCTGCACGTCCACCCAGTAGTTCAGGCACACCAGAACGCCGATCAGCACATAGGCTCCGATGGCGAGCACGTCGACCCGGCCCGGACGACGGCGGGGCCGCCGGTGCGGGTCTGTCGCGTCCGGCTCGACGGCGTCGGGCACGGACGTCGGGTTCAACGAGGGATCTACCACCGGCACGGCCACGACGGGCCATCGTACAGGCGACGGTCGGCCGGTCCGGTGACCCGGTGCACGGCGGTCCCCGTCCACCGGCGGGCGGTGCGGTCGACGGGGTGCGACTGTCGAAAGAGGGTGCGCGTGACGGTCATCGATCTGGGTGAACTCCGCGACGCCGGGTCACCGCCGCCCGGTCCCGTGCCCCGGCCCGTCGGCCGACCGCTGCGGCTGGCCGTGGTGCTGGTGTTCGCCCTGCTGGCGTTGGCCGCCGCCGCACCGGTGGCGAAGCGGGCGACGTTCGTGGTGCCCGCCCCGCTCGGCGCGGTGGCGCTGCTGCACGACGGGGACGTCTTCCTGCTCGAGCCGGCTGACGCCTCGACCGCTTCCGGCCGGTTGAGCGCGTGGCGGATCCCCGACTCGCCGGGGGCGCGGCCGGTGCGGCGCTGGCAGGTGCCGGTGCCGGTGGTCAGCGGCTCCGCCGAGCTGCGCTGGCACGCCGACCTGGTGCTGGTCACCGGCTCCTCCGGCCGACCGGACGGGGCGTACCGGACGTTCGCCCACGCGCGGGACACCGGTCGGGTGCGGTGGCAGCGGTCCGGGGAGGGCCTGGCCGCCGGCCCCGACCTGCTCTTCGAAGACGGTGGGGACGGCCCACCGACGGTTCACTCGGTCGACCCGGTGACGGGAAGGGACCGCTGGTCGGCGTCGATGCCGTCGGCGGTCACCCTGTACCGCAACCGGGCCGACGGCGTGGACCGGATCGTGACGGTACGCCCCGACGGCCCGGCCGAGGTCTGGGACGCCCGCCGTGGGGTACGCCTGCACACCGCACCGTTGGTGACCTCGCCGTCGGGCACCTACGGGGTCGCCGGCGATCTGCTGCTCGCCGTCGAGCCGAACGCCGACCGGCTGACCGGGTACGACATCGACGGGCTGACGCGCCGGTGGGACGTACCGTGGCGGGTCCCGTCGTTCTTCGTCCCGTGCGGGTCGTTGATCTGCGCGCAGGGTGAGGCCGGTGGGGTGCGGGCGTTGGATCCGGCGACCGGCCGGACGGTGTGGCGCGACAACCGGTGGGAGCTGGCCGGCGCCGAACGCGGCGGCCGGATGCTGGCGAGCAGCCTGGGGCGGGGCGTCTGGCACCCCCTGGTGGTGCTGGACGTCGCCTCCGGGCAGGTCGCCGCCGAGCTGGACGTCTGGAACCTCGCCCCTTCGGACACGCCGGACGGGCCGGTGTTCGGGGTGCGTCCGGCCGGCGGGGACCGGATGCTGGTCGCCGAGTTGGATGTCGCCGCCGCGCGGGTCCACGCGCGCGACGTGCTGCCCGCCGTGTCCGGTGACTGCCGGGCCGACGCTCAGCTCCTGCTGTGCCGGCTGATGGACGGCAGGTACGGGGTGTGGCGGGTGTCCCGGTGACGGTGATCGATCTGGGTGAGGTCGGTCACCACGACGAGCCGACGCCGCCGCCGGCAGGCCGGCCCCGGGCGCGGCGGTCGGCCGGCCACCCGGTGTTCGTCGCCCTGACCGTCCTGCTCCTGCTGCTCACCATGGCCGGCGCGGATCCCGGGCCGCCCCGGTTGATCCCGGTGCCCCTGCCGGATATGCCGGAGCCCAGTCACCTGATCGTCGGGGACCTGCTGGTGCTCGCCTACCCGTCGGCGCTGTCACCGGCCGGCAGCCGGCAGCTCACCGCGATCGACCTGACCGACGGGCGGGTGCGCTGGGAGACGTCACTGTCGCCCCGGCACCAGCTGGTGGTGCTGGAGGGGGTCGACGACGACGTGGTGGTCACCACCGATCCCGGCGGCGAACCCGTCTCCATGGTGCTCGACCACGTCGACGGGCGGACCCGGTGGCGGCGGCCCGGGACGGCGGTGGTGACCGGCGACGGCGGGTTGCTGCTGGAGGATCTCCACGTCGACCGGGTGGCGGTGCGCGGCGTCGACCCGGCGACCGGCGCGGTCCGCTGGACGGCCACGGCCGGACCGGCCACCGTCGGGTACCGGACGGGCCCCCGGGGCATCGAGGACCTCGTCCTGGTCACCAGCGCCGGTCAGGCCGAGGTGTACGACGTCGGCACCGGCGCGCGTCGGTCCACCTTCCCGGTGCCGCCCGCCCGGGGCGACCACCACCACCTGGCCCAGCCGGTCGGTGGCCTGCTGCTGGTCAGCGAGGACCCGGGCCGGGTCGCCGCGTACGACCTGGGGTCCGGTCGGCGTCGCTGGGACACGACGGATCCGGTCCCCGGCGGCGGGAGCGCCTACGCCTGCGGCGATGCCGTCTGTCTCGGTGGCTCCTCCACCGCCCGGGTGCTCGATCCGGTGACCGGCCGGGAGCGCTGGTCCAGCGACCGGTGGGCCCCGGTCGAGGCGGTCGGCAACCGGATGCTCGGCGTCAGTTTCGGCGACGGGCCGCAGCGGCTGGCCCTGCTCGACTCGGTGACCGGCCGACTGGAGGCCGAGCTGGGCGAATGGAGGACGGTCTACCAGCGGCCGTTCACCGCGCCGATCCTCGCCTTTCGACCGGCGGCGGGCGGCCGGCAGTTGCTCGCCGAACTGGACCCCACCGACGGCACCGCCCGGGTACGCGACGTGCTGTCCGGGCGGTGGGACGTCTGCTGGCACAGTCAGGGTGTGTTGGTCTGCTGGCGGCAGAGCAACAGTCTCGGGGTGTGGCGGATGCCGGCTGACCGTGCCGGGTGACCTGCCTGCGGCCGGTCGTTTGGCCGGCGGGGCTAGGTTGTCGGACAGGTCGGCGAGGAGGTCGGGATGCGGGTGCTGGTGGTCGAGGACGAACGGAACCTCGCCGACGCGATCGTGCGTGGGCTACGCAAGCGGGGGATGGCGGTCGACGTGGCGTACGACGGGGACGCCGGCCACGAGGCCGCCTTCGTCACCCGGTACGACGTGGTGGTCCTCGACCGGGACCTGCCCGGGATGCACGGCGACCAGATCTGCGCCGAACTGGCCGCCTCCGGCACCCTCACCCGGGTGCTGATGCTGACCGCCAGCGACAGCGTGGCCGACCGGGTGGCGGGGTTGGGGCTCGGCGCGGACGACTACCTGCCCAAGCCGTTCGCCTTCGACGAGTTGGTGGCCCGGGTGCAGGCGTTGGCCCGCCGGGCCACCCCGGCCGCCCCGCCGGTGCTCCAGGTGGGCGACGTGGTGCTCGACCCGGCCCGCCGGGTGGTGACCCGGGCGGGTGCCCCGGTCGACCTGACGAACAAGGAGTTCGGTGTGCTCAGCGAGCTGGTCAAGGCGCGCGGCGCGGTGGTCTCCAGCGAGGAGCTGCTGGAACGGGTCTGGGACGCGAACACCGACCCGTTCACCACCATCGTCCGGGTCACCGTGCGGACCCTGCGCAAGAAGCTCGGCGACCCCCCGTTGATCGAGACGGTGGTCGGCGCCGGCTACCGGACGGTCAGCCCGTGAGCGCGAGGAGTGAGCGGGGTGTGCGAGCCCCGCAGTCGCGAGCTGAGGTCGCTTCCGTGAGCGCGAGGAGTGAGCGGGGTGTGCGAGCCCCGCAGTCGCGAGCTGAGGTCGCTTCCGTGAGCGCGAGGAGCGGGTGGGTCGTGCGGGTCGGGGTGGGTTCGTGACCCGGCGGTTGCGGCCCACCCTGCGGCTGCGGCTGACGCTGCTCAACGGGGTACTGCTGGTCGGGGCCGGGGCGATCCTGGTGACGCTGGCCTGGCTGCTGGTGCGCGACGCGCTGCGGCCCACCGACGAGCTGCGGCCGGGCACCACCGTGCTGCTGGCCGACGGGCGGTCGCTGGACGCGGCGGTGTGGCAGCGGCAACTGGTCGACGCCGCCTCCGACGAGTTGCTGGTCAAGGGCCTGCTGGCGCTGCTGGCGATCAGCGTGGTCGGGGTGGCCGGGGCGTACTGGGTGGCGGGCCGGACACTGCGCCCGCTGCACCAGGTCACCGCGACCGCGCGTCGGCTCGGCGAGACCACGCTGGACCAGCGGATCGGCTGGTCGGGGCCGGACGACGAGGTGGCGGAGCTGGCCCGGACGTTCGACGCGATGCTGGACCGGATCACCGCCGCCTTCGAGGCGCAGAAACGGTTCGTCGCCAACGCCTCGCACGAGCTACGGACCCCGCTGGCGGTGATGCGTACCGAAATCGACGTGACCCTCAGCGACGACGAGGCGGACGCCGCCGAGTACCGCCGGATGGCCACCGTGGTCCGGGACGCCTCGGAACGTGCCAACGGTCTGGTGGACGCGTTGCTGGTGCTGGCCCGCAGCGAGGCTCAGACCGGCCGCCGGTTGGCCCGGCGGACGGAGTGTGACCTGGCGACCGGGACCGCCAACGCGTTGTCGGCGATGTCCCGGGAGGTGGAGCGGATCGGGCTGCGGGTGCAGTCCTCGCTGCGGCCGGCCCCGGTGACCGGCGACCCGGGCCTGCTGGACCGGCTGGCCGGGAACCTGATCGAGAACGCGGTGCGCTACAACCACCTGCACGGTCGGCTCTGGGTGCGTACCGGCACCGACGGGCGCTCCTCGTGGCTGGTGGTGCGCAACACCGGCTTCGAGGTGGACCAGGCCGACGTGCCGGGGCTGTTCGAACCCTTCCGCCGGGGTGGGCGGGAACGGACCGGGGCCCGGGGGTCCGGGCTGGGCCTGTCCATCGTCCGGGCGGTCTGCGACGCCCATGGGGGGACCGTCCAGGTCACCGCACAGAAGGGCGGCGGGCTGGAGGTGACCGTCACGTTGCCGTCGGTCGACCAGGTGCCGACCGGCTCCGGTCGGGTCGAGCCGCACCGGTAGCACCCGGTCCACCGGGCGGATCAAACGGATTGCCGGCCGGCCGGGCCGCCTGCGAGGATCATGCGGTCGGCCCGAGCCGGAGAGAGGGGGTGCGGTTGATGTCCACCATGACCTGTCCCGCGCCCCACCCCGCCCACCGCTGACATCGCACGTCGCGGGGCGCGTACCACTGCTTCGGAGGCAGACCCGTGAGCGCACGAATCCACAACCTGAGCATCGACTGTCATGACACCTATGCCCTGTCCGGCTTCTGGGCGCAGGTCTTCGAGTGCCCCCGCCAGCCCGACGACCTTCCCGGCGACCCGGAGGCGATGCTCCTGCCCGAGGGTGGGCCGGAGGTGCTCTTCCTGGCCGTGCCGGAGGGCAAGTCGGTGAAGAACCGCCTGCACCTCGACCTGGAGCCGGTCGACCGGACCCGGGACGAGGAGGTCGAGCGGCTGCTGGCCGTCGGCGCCGTCCACGTCGACGACCAGCGTCGGCCGGACGGCACGGGCTGGGTGGTGCTGGCCGATCCGGAGGGCAACGAGTTCTGCGTCCTGCGCAGCGCCGCCGAGCGGGCCGCCACCGCCGGCTGACGTTCGCGTCCCGTCGTCGACGGCGACAGGCCCCGCCCACCCGGAGGTGGACGGGGCCTGTCGGGCCGACCGGTGGGTCAGCCCTTCTTCTCGATCTGCCCGCGCATCGTGACGAACTCGGACTTCAGGTCGGCGGCCGACTTGTAGTACTGCACGATCAGGCCGACGCTGCCCCGGTCGGCCCAGATGCAGACGCCCAGCGGGACACCCTCGCTCTTGCCGTCGCCGCACTTGGCGTCGCCGCCGAGCGGGCCGGCGTCGACAGCCGCCATGTTGGTGACGTTCAGCTGGGTGGCGATGCCGGTGACGGCGTCGTTCAGCTCCTTCTTCGGGTCGGCCATCACGCCGGACGCGGCGGCGATCATCAGCAGGTCCCGCTTGGCCGGGTCACCGTAGAAGGCACCTGCGGTGCTCGTCTCGTTTTGCACGGACTTCTTCATCTCGGTGACCAGCCCGTCGGCGACCGCCTTCAGCGCCGGCTCGGTGACCTGCGGGCGGCCGGCCAGGGTGGCCGGGGCGGAGACCGTCGTGTTGACGGCGTCCACGGCCTCCTTGACGTCGTCCTTGAGGGCGAAGGCGGCGATGGCGGCACCACCGAGGCAGAGCACCAGCAGTACGGCCAGCACGATCAGGACGATCTTGAAAGGGGACCGCTTCTTGGCCGGTGGCGCGGGCGGCCCGGCGTACGGCGGCGTGCCGACGGTGTCCGGCTGCGGCGGTGGCGGGTAGCCGCCCTGGGGCGTACCGCCGTCCGGCTGGGAGGCGTGCGGACCGGTCGGGGGCTGGGACATGAGGTCGACTCCAGAACGTCGTGGGTAAGGCCGGATGATCTTAGCCAGAGGGTCGGACAACCGTGGCCCCGCTCCACCGGCCCGTTGCGACCCGGCCCGTCGGGCGGTCGGCGCGTTTCGGGACAGGTCGATGCGGGCGGAGGGGTACGGTCGCCGGGCGGCGCGCGGGGTGGGCCCGGGCGCGCGGAGTCACCGGTCCCACGTGGGACCGGTGACCGTGACCGTCGTCGCGCGGATCAGTCCCGCTTCTCGATCTGCCCCCGGATGGAGACGAACTCGGACTTCGCCTTGCTGGCCGAGGAGAAGTACATGACGATCATGCCGACGCTGCCGTGGTCGGCCCAGACGCAGACGCCGAGCGCGATGCCGGACGCCTTGCCGTCCCCGCACTTCGCGACCCCACCCAGCGGACCCGGGTCGATGGTCGACATCTTGGTGACCGCAAGCGAGCTGCCCAGTCCCTTGACCGCGTCGTCCAGCTCCTGCTCGGGGAGGATGACCGGGCCCGACGCGCCGGCCATCATCACCATGTTCCTGCTGGCCGCGCTGCCGTAGAACGCGCTCACCGCCCCGGTCTCGTTGCGGACCTCGGACTTCATGTCGCGGACCATCTGGTCGGCGATCCGGCGCAGCTCCGGGTCGGTGCTCTTGGACCGGCCACCGAGGGTCGTCGGGGTCACCAGCCGGATCGGGCCCGGGTCGTCGGCGCTCTCGGTGGGGGTCGGCTCGGGAGTCGGGCTGTCGGTCTCGACGGGGGTGGGGCTCGGGGTGGGCGACGTGACCGCGGTGGGCGTCGGCGACGGGGTCGGCGTCTTCGGGTCGTCGTCGCTGAGGGCGACCCAGGTGAGACCGCCGCCGCCGAGGCAGAGCACCAGTAGGCCGGCGAGCCCGAGCGTGAGCAGCAGCGGCAGCTTCGACCGCTGCGGCGCGGGTCCGTGCGGCAACCCCGGCGGAGCGCTGTACGGCGCACCGCCGAAGCCGGCGTACTGCGGCGCGGCGGGCTCCGGGTAGCCGCCGGGCCGGGGCGCACCCGGGTACCCCGGCTGCGGGCCGGGGTAGCCGGGCTGCGGGGTGCCCTGGTAGCCGGACTGCGGGGCGGCCGGGTAGCCGGACTGCGGGGCGGCCGGGTAGCCGGACTGCGGGGCGGCCGGGTAGCCGGACTGCGGCGCACCGGGATAGCCGGCGGGCGGGCCGGACTGCGGCGCACCTGGGTAGCCGGCGGGCGGGCCGGACTGCGGCATGCCGGGGTAGCCGCCGGGTGGGCCGGACTGCGGGGCGGCGGGGTAGCCGGACGAGGGGGTGCCGGGCGGGCCGGAGTGTGGGGGCGTGGGGTAGCCGCCCTGCGCCGGGTCGGGCTGCGACCAGCCGCCGTACTGCGGACCGGGATAGGAGTCGGCCGGGGGAGCTGACTGCGGGTCGGGCCACCCGCCGGGCTGCGGGGTCGCTGCTCCCGGGTACGGCGTGGTGGGCCAGCCGCCACCCGGTGGCGGGGTGTGCGGACCCTCGGGCGGGGCGGGCGGGCCGTCGGACGGAGGCGGGTAGTGACCGGTGGGCGAGCCGTGCTCCGGCTGCCCGGACCAGGGATCGACCGGCGGTGTGGTCATCAGATCAGCTCCAGGCGAGGGTGAGAACGCGTGATCGTAGCCAGACGGAGCCCGGCCCCGCAGCCCCCCGAGTCTGACGAGGGTACGCAAATGACGATCGCGGTGGCCACGATAGCCCGGGGGGAGGACATCGTCGGCCACCGCGATCGCGGGGGAGCGGGGATGGTTCAGGCGCGCAGGCTGGCGACCCCGCGCGGCAGGAAACGCTGCCCGGTGACCCGCTCGGAGGTGCCGGTCCGGTCCAGGTACGGGGTGACCCCGCCCAGGTGGAACGGCCAGCCCGCACCGAGGATCATGCACAGGTCGATGTCCTGCGCCTCGGCGACGACACCCTCGTCGAGCATCAGCCGGATCTCCTGCGCCAGCGCGTCGAGCGCGTTCTGCCGGACCTGCTCGCCGCTGAGCGGCTGGTCGCCGACGACGAGCAGCTTGGCCACCTCGTCGTTGATCCGGTCCTCGACGACGATCGGCTGACCCGACTCGGCGATCCGGCGGAGGTTCTCGCTGACGTCGAACCGGTCCGGGTACGCCGCGTGCAGGGTGCCGCCCACGTGGTACGCCACGGCCGGCCCGACCAGCTGGAGCAGGGCGAGCGGACGCATGGGCAGCCCCAGCGGGTCCAGCGCGCTGTCCGCCACGTCGAGCGGGGTGCCCGCGTCGACGGCGGCGAACACGGTGCCCAGGAAGCGGGTGAGCAGCCGGTTGACCACGAACGCCGGGGCGTCGGAGACCAGCACCGACGACTTCTTCAACTGCTTGCCCACGGCGAACGCGGTGGCCAGGGTGGCGTCGTCGGTCCGCTCGCCCCGGACGATCTCCAGCAGCGGCAGCACCGCGACCGGGTTGAAGAAGTGGAAGCCGACCACCCGCTGCGGGTGCTCCAGCTCGGCCGCCATCGCGGTGATCGACAGCGACGAGGTGTTGGTGGCGAGCACCGCCTCCGGGGAGACGATTTTCTCCAGCTCGGCCCAGACCTGCTTCTTGACGTCCAGGTCCTCGAAGACGGCCTCGATGACGAAGTCGGCGTCGGCGAAGACGGACTTGTCGACCGAGCCGGAGACCAGGCCGTACAGCTTGGCGGCGGTGCCCTTGTCCATCCGGCCCTTGCTGACGGCCTTCTCGATCTGGGTGTGCACGTAGCCGACGCCCTTGTCGACCCGCGACTGGTCCAGGTCGGTCAGCACGACCGGCACCTGGAGGCGGCGGGCGAACAGCAGCGCGAGCTGGCTGGCCATCAGGCCGGCGCCGACGATGCCGACCTTGGTGACCGGCCGGGCCAGGGCCTTGTCCGGTGCGCCGGCCGGCCGCTTGGCCCGCCGCTGCACCAGGTCGAAGGCGTACAGACCGCTGCGCAGTTCCTCGGAGAAGATCAGGTCGGCCAGTGCCTCGTCCTCGGCGGCGGTGCCGGTGGCGAAGTCGGCGTCCTTGGCCGTCTCCAGCAGGTCCAGCGCCTTGTACGCGGCCGGGACCGCGCCGTGCAACCGCTGGTCGAGGGTCTGCCGGGCGAAGTACAGCACACCCGCCCACATGTCCTTGTCGACCTCGGGTCGGGTGACGGTGACCGCGCCCCGGACCACCCCGGCGGCCCATTCCAGCGACCGTTCGAGGAAGTCGGCCGGCTCCAGCAGCACGTCCGCGATGCCCATCTCGGCGGCCTGCTTCGGCTTGAGCATCTTGTTCTGCATCAGCGGGTTCTGCAGGATCACCTGGGTGGCGGCGGGGATGCCGATCAGATTGGGCAGCAGTTGGGTGCCGCCCCAACCGGGGATCAGGCCGAGGGAGACCTCGGGCAGGGCCAACGCCGCCGCGCCGCCGGACAGCGTCCGGTAGTGGCAGTGCAGGGCCAGTTCCAGGCCGCCGCCCATCGCCGCGCCGTTGACGAAGGCGAAGGTCGGCACCGCGCTGTCCTTGAGCCGGGCGAAGACCCGGTGGCCGAGCCGGCCGATCTCCAGCGCCTGCTCCCGGTCCGCCAAGGCCGGCAGGCTGGTGATGTCCGCGCCGACGCAGAAGATGTACGGCTTGCCGGTGACCGCGATGAACGCCGGGTCGGCGGCCAGCGCGGCGCTGATCGCCTCGTCGAGGCTGGCCAGGCCGGCCGGGCCGAAGGTGTTCGGCTTGGTGTGGTCGAGACCGTTGTCCAGGGTGATCAGGGCGGCGGGCCGGTCCAGCCCCGGCACGTTCACCTGGCGCAGCAGCGCCCGGGTGACGACCTCGTTCGGTGCGCTGAGGCTCATTTGTCTGCACCCTCCCAGTTCGGGTTCTCCCAGATGACCGTGCCGCCCATGCCGATGCCGATGCACATGGCGGTGAGGCCGTAGCGCACCTCGGGGTGCTCGGCGAACTGCCGGGCGAGCTGCGTCATCAGCCGTACGCCGGAGGAGGCGAGCGGGTGGCCGATGGCGATCGCGCCGCCCCACGGGTTGACCCGGGGGTCGTCGTCGGCGATGCCGAAGTGGTCGAGGAAGGCGAGCACCTGCACGGCGAACGCCTCGTTCAGTTCGAACAGGCCGATGTCGTCGATGCTCAGGCCGGCGATGCGCAGCGCCTTCTCGGTCGACGGGATCGGGCCGACGCCCATCACCTCGGGCTCGACGCCGACGTAGCCGTATGACACCAGCCGCATGGCGACCGGCAGGCCCAGCTCACGGGCGGTGGCCTCGTCGGCGAGCAGGCTGGCGGTGGCGCCGTCGTTGAGGCCGGCCGCGTTGCCGGCGGTGACCTTGCCGTGCGGGCGGAACGGGGTCTTCAGGGTGGCCAGTTTTTCCAGCGACGTCTCCCGGGGCGCCTCGTCGGCGGTGGCCAGGCCCCAGCCGCCGTCGGCGTCGCGGATCGCGACCGGCACCAGGTCGTCCTGGAGCTTGCCGTCGGCGTACGCCTTGGCGGTCTTGAGCTGCGAGGCGAGCGCGAACGTGTCGGTGCGCTCCTTGGTGATGTGCGGGACCCGGTCGTGCAGGTTCTCGGCGGTGGCCCCCATTACTAGGGCGGACGGGTCGACCAGCTTCTCGGCGATGATCCGCGGGTTGGGGTCGACGCCCTCGCCCATCGGGTGCCGGCCCATGTGCTCGACGCCACCGGCGATGGCGATGTCGTAGGCGCCCATCGCGATGCCACCGGCGACGGCGGTCACGGCGGTCATCGCGCCGGCGCACATCCGGTCGACGGAGAAGCCGGGGACGGTCTTGGGTAGGCCGGACAGCAGGGCGGCGGTGCGGCCGATGGTGAGGCCCTGGTCACCGATCTGGGTGGTGGCGGCGACGGCCACCTCCTCGACCCGCTCCGGGGGTAGCTGCGGGTTGCGGCGCAGCAGTTCGCGGATGCAGCGGATCACCAGGTCGTCGGCGCGGGTGTTGGCGTACATGCCACCCGCCTTGCCGAACGGGGTGCGGACACCGTCGACAAAGACGACATCCCGAACTTCTCGGGGCACTTGGAGCCTCCTCTTCGACCACGATCCGGCGTCATGCCGCCGGACGGCGGCACGCGCCGAACGAGGGTCGGCCGGCACTGGCGTTTGCCCCGAATGCTACTAGCCAGTAACCATGGGCGTCACCACCCCGGGTGTGGCCCACCCCACACCCCGACCGGTCGGGTCAGGGGGTGGGTAGGAGGGCCTCGGCGAGCGCGGGGAGCAGGAGGTCGAGCTGCCACTGCCGGGCACCGTAACCACGCAGGGTCTCCGTGACGGTGTCCACCGTGATCTCGCCGGGCGGCTGCCAGGCCAGCCGGCGGACCGAGTCGGGGGTGATCAGGTTCTCCGGCGGGAGCCGGTGCTCACCGGCGACCCGTACCACCAGCTCCCGGCACCGGGCCAGCCGGCCAGCGGCCACCGGGTCCCGCTCCGCCCACCGGTGCGGCGGGGGCGGCCCCTCCACCGTCGGGGTGACCGGCAGCGCGTCCTCCGCCAGCTGCCGGGCCTCGTCGAGGGCGACCAGCCAGGTGCGGGCCAGCCGGCGTACCGACCGGCCCCCGAAGCCGGGCAGGGTCAGCAGGGTCTTCTCGTCCTTCGGGTCCAGCTCGGCGGCGGCGATGATCGCCGAGTCGGGCAGCACCCGACCGGGCGCGGCATCGCGTCGGACGGCGATCTGGTCCCGGGCGTACCACAGGGCCCGGACCCGGGCCTGCGCCCGCGACCCGCGCACCCGGTGGATGCCGGAGGTCCGCCGCCACGGCTCCGCCCGCACCCGGGGCGGCCGGGTGGCCCAGGTGATCAGCGCGGCGAACTCCTCCGCCGCCCACGGCGACTTGCCCTGCGCGTGCAGCTCGGCGTCGAGCGCGTCGCGCAGGTCGACGAGCATCTCGACGTCCAGCGCGGCGTACGTCAGCCACGACTCGGGCAGCGGCCGGGTGGACCAGTCCGCCGCCGAGTGGTGCTTCTCCAGCGTGTAGCCGAGCAGCTGCTCGGTCAGCGCGGCCAGGCCGACCCGTTCGAAACCGGCCAGCCGGGCGGCCAGTTCGGTGTCGAACAGCCGGCGCGGACGCAACCCCACCTCGGCCAGGCAGGCGAGGTCCTGGCTGGCGGCGTGCAGCACCCACTCGGTGTCACCGATGGCCTCGTCGAGGGTGGACAGGTCGGGCAGCGGCAGCGGGTCGATCAGCGTGGTGCCGGCACCCTCGCGGCGCAGCTGCACCAGGTAGGCCCGCTGGCTGTAGCGGTAGCCGGAGGCGCGTTCGGCGTCCAGGGCCACCGGGCCGGTGCCCGCCGCGAAGCGGGCCACGACCTCGTCCAGCTCAGCCGGGGTCGCCACCGGTTGGGGGGTGCCGTCGCGGGGTGCGGTCAGCGGAACGGGCCCGCCGGTGGGCTGCTCGGTGCCCGCGTCCGCCGGCTCCGCGACGGCCGGGGGCGGAACGTCTGCCGTGCGGCTTTCGGCGGCCCGACGGCGCAGGGGTGGTTCGTCGGTCACCTGACAACCCTAGTGCGCCCGGCGATGTGGTGTGCGCAGCCGGTCCGGTGTGTGTCGTCCCGGTGTCCGGCAGAGGTCCGGACGGTACGGACACCGACCTCGCGCCGGGGACGTTCCCGGCCGCTCGGGACGTCCCTGTCGTGTCCAGGACATCTACTTGCGGCTCGGGCGTGTCGCGCGGTCCTACGGTCAGGCCGCGCCGGCCGGCCGGCGCTCGGAGAGCGCGGTGACCCCGGGCGGCGGCAACCCCGCGGTGGAGGCGAGCAGGGCGCACCAGGCCGACAGATGCGCGGCGAGGTCCTCACCCAGCGGCGTCCAGGACGCCCGGATCTCGACGTCCCCGGCGGCGGGCGGGCCGGCCAGCTCGCCGAACCGGGTCGAGACGGTCTGGGTGACCGTGCCGCCGGCCGCCCGGTGCCGCGCCTCGTGCGCCTCCAGGGCATCGGTGAGCCAGGTCCAGCCCACCCCCGGCAGCAGCGGATCGGCCGCCAGGTCCACCTCCAGCTCGGCGGTCACATAGGTGACCAGCCGCAGGGTGCCCTGCCAGGCGTCGTGCCCCGCCGGGTCGTGCAGCAGGATCAACCGGCCGTCGGCCACCTCGTCGTCGTCGCGCAGCACGGTGGCGGAGAGGGCGAACGCGTACGGCGCGAGCCGCTGCGGCGCACCGACCTCCTCCAGGACGATCTCCGCCCGGGGAGTGACCGACCGCAGGCCGGCGACCGCGCGGGCGAACGTCTCCGGGAGCGCGATCGGGGGGGCCATGACCGGAGCTTATGCCGACGCGCCGCCGCCCGCTGGGACGGCACGCCGAAGCAGCCACCGACGGCGGTGTCCCGTCGCCGACCGGGGCGTCCGGGGGTCAGCCGGCACCATCGGCCGGGGGCGGGCCGGGCCCCGGATCACCGCCGCCGGGCCCGACCGGGGGCGCGGGTCACAAAAGGCGGCGCTGCCCGCCGCGTCCCCACGGGTGCGTGGCACGATTGCCCCGATGACCACCGACACCACGGGCACCGCCGCCCGAGACGGAGAATCCCGCCGCAGCGGGCCGGCCGACTCGCCCTTCGTCCGGGCCTGCCGCCGGGAACCCGTCGGGCACACCCCGGTCTGGTTCATGCGCCAGGCCGGCCGGTCCCTGCCGGAGTACCGGAAGATCCGGGCCAACGTGGGGATGCTCGACTCCTGCCGCCGGCCGGACCTGGTCGCCGAGATCACCCTCCAGCCGGTCCGCCGGCACGGCGTCGACGCGGCCATCCTGTTCAGCGACATCGTCGTCCCGGTCGCCGCGGCCGGCGTGGACCTGGACATCGTCGCCGGCACCGGGCCGGTGGTGGCCGAGCCGGTCCGCACCGCCGCCGACGTCGAGCGGGTCCGCCGCATCGACCGGGCCGACGTGTCCTACGTGGACGAAGCCGTCCGGCTGCTCGTCGCCGAACTGGGCGACACCCCGCTGATCGGCTTCGCGGGCGCCCCGTTCACCCTGGCCAGCTACCTGGTCGAGGGCGGGCCGTCGCGTACCCACGCCAAAACCAAGGCGATGATGTACGGCCAGCCCGAGCTGTGGCACGCGCTCTGCGCCCGGCTCGCCAAGGTCACCCTGGCGTTCCTGCAGGTGCAGATCGACGCCGGGGTCTCCGCCGTGCAGCTCTTCGACTCCTGGGCCGGCGCGCTGTCGGAGGCCGACTACCGCCGCTTCGTCCTGCCGCACTCCACCACCGTGCTGTCCGGCCTGGCCGACGCGGGGGTCCCCCGGATCCACTTCGGGGTGGGCACCGCCGAACTGCTCGGCGCGATGGGGGAGGCCGGGGCCGACGTGGTCGGCGTCGACTGGCGTACCCCGCTGGACGTGGCGACCCACCGGATCGGGCCGGAGCGCGCCGTGCAGGGCAACCTCGACCCGACCGTGCTGTTCGCCCCCTGGCCGGTCATCGAGGCCGAGGTGCGGCGGATCGTCGAGCAGGGCCGGGCCGCCCCCGGCCACGTGTTCAACCTCGGTCACGGCGTGCTGCCGGAGACCGACCCCGAGGTGCTGACCCGGGTGGTCGCGCTGGTGCACGAGGTGTCCGCGCGCCGGGCCGAGCAGGGCTGACCCGTGGGCGCGCGACCGTGGCGGGTGGCGGTGGTCGGTGGCGGCATCACCGGCCTGGCCGCCGCGCTGCGGCTGCGCGACCGTGCCCCCGCCGACACCGAGATCACCGTGTACGAGCAGTCCGGCGCGCTCGGCGGCAAGCTGCGCACCGGTGAGCTGGCCGGCCGCCCGGTGGAGTTCGGCGCGGAGTCGTTCCTGATGCGGGACCCGGCCGGGGGCGAGTCCGCAGCGGTGGCCCTGGCCCGCCGGCTCGGCCTGGCCGGGCGGATCGTGCACCCCACCGTCGGGCAGGCGGCGCTCGTCGTCGACGGCGGGCTGCGCCCGATCCCCGGCGGCACGCTGGTCGGCGTACCCGGGGATCTGGCGGCGGTGGTGGCGGTGGCCGAGCCCACGGCGGACGCCGACCGCGACGGCGGCCGGCCGCTGCTCGGCGCGGACCAGGACGTCTCGGTCGGCGCGCTGGTCCGGGCCCGGTTCGGTGCGCAGGTGGTGCAGCGGCTGGTCGACCCGATGCTCGGCGGCGTCTACGCCGGTCGGGCCGACGACCTGTCCCTGGTCACCACCATGCCGGCGCTGGCCCGCGCGGCGCGGGTGGAACACACCCTGGTCGGGGCGGTCCGGGCCGCGCAGGCCGCCGCGCCCCGCGCGCCCGGTGCGCCGGTCTTCGGCACCCTGGCCGGCGGGCTCAGCACCCTGGTCGAGGCGGCGGCCACGGCCAGTGGGGCGACGATCCGCCGGCACGCGGCGGTCCGCGAGCTGACCCCGGTCGGCGACGGCTGGCGGCTCACCGTCGGCCCGACCCGCGACCCGGAACTGGTCGAGGCGGACGCGGTGCTGCTCACCGTCCCGGCCCGGCCGGCCGCCCGGCTGCTCGCCGGGTTCGCCGAGGCGCAGGCGGCGACCGTCGGCGGGCTGAACTACGCCAGCGTCGCGCTGGTCACCCTGGCCCTGCCCCGGCCGGCGCTGCCCCCGCTCTCCGGCTTCCTGGTGCCGGCCACCGAGGGGCTGCTGATCAAGGCGTCGACCTTCTTCACCACCAAATGGGGGCACCTGGCCGCGCCGGACGGGTTGGCCCTGGTCCGCGCCTCCGTCGGCCGGTACGGCGAGGAGACCTCCCTCCAGCTCACCGACGACGACCTGCTCACCACCGTGCACCGGGAGTTGACCCGGGTGCTCGGGGTGGCGTTGCCCGCGCCGGTCGCCGGTCACGTGCAGCGCTGGGGTGGCGCGCTGCCCCAGTACCCGCCCGGCCACACCGGGCGGGTGGCCGCCGTCCGGGCGGCGCTGCGCGCGTCGCACCCCACCCTGGCGGTGGCCGGGGCGGGTTTCGACGGGGTCGGCATCCCGGTCTGCGTGCGCTCCGGCGAGGACGCGGCCGGGGAGATCATCGAAGCACTGGAAGGATCGGGGCCATGACCGAGCAGACGACCGAGCAGACCAACGCGGCCCGACTCAAGGAACTCAACGCCACCGTCCGTTACACCATGTGGTCGGTCTACCGGGCCACCGGCACCCTGCCGGCGCTGCGGGAGAACGTCACCGGCGAGGTGGAGTCCCTCTTCGAGGAGCTGGCCGGCAAGGACGTGGTGGTCCGGGGCATGTACGACGTGGCCGGGCTGCGCGCCGACGCGGACGTGATGATCTGGTGGCACTCGTCGTCCAGCGACGCCCTCCAGGACGCCTACCTGCGGTTGCGTCGGACCACTCTGGGGCGGGCGTTGACCCCGGTGTGGTCGCAGTTGGCGCTGCACCGGCCGGCGGAGTTCAACAAGAGCCACATCCCGGCGTTCCTCGCCGACGAGGCACCCCGCCCCTACCTGTGCGTCTACCCGTTCGTCCGGTCCTACGAGTGGTACCTGCTGCCGGACGCCGAGCGGCGGGAGCTGCTGGCCGAGCACGGCAAGATGGCGCGCGGCTACCCGGACGTACGGGCCAACACGGTGGCGTCGTTCGCCCTCGGTGACTACGAGTGGATGCTGGCCTTCGAGGCCGACGAGCTGCACCGGATCGTCGACCTGATGCGCGACCTGCGGGCCTCCGGGGCCCGTCGGCACGTCCGCGAGGAGGTCCCGTTCTACACCGGCCGCCGTCGCTCCGTCGCCGACATCGTCAACTGCCTGGTCTGACACCGCCCTGCCCCGCCCGCCCTGCCCCGCCCCGCCCCGCCTTGCCCCGCCCGGTCGGGTCGCGGTGCCCCGGCGGTCAAGATCGTGCCCGATCATGGAAATAGTGGCCTCCCGCCGCGCGGGAGGCCACTATTTCCATGTTGTTGCGTGTGCTGTGCTGTGCCGACCGGTCAGACGGTCGCGGTGCAGACCGGGGTGGGGCTGGCGCCGCTGCCGGAGGCGAGGAAGCCGAAGGTGGTCTTCCCCCCGGCGGCCAACGCGCCGTTGTAGTTGACGTTGCGGGCCGTCACCGTCGAACCGCTGCTGGCCAACGTGGCGTTCCACGCCTGGCTGACCTGCTGGCCCCCGGAGTACGTCCAGTTCACCGTCCAACCCTTGATCGCCGAGGACCCGGCGGTCACGTCCACCTCACCCTGGAACCCGCCGTTCCAGGTGGAGGTCACCCGGTAGGTGGCGGTGCAGCCACCGGTCGCCGGCGGCGGGGTGGTCGGCGGGGCCGTGGTGGGCGGCGGCGTGGTCGGCGGGGCCGTGGTGGGCGGCGGGGTGGTCGGCGGCGCGGTGGTGGGCGGCGGCGTGGTCGGGTTGTTGCCGCCACCGAAGTCGACGTCACTGCACAGGTAGTACGACTGGTCCAGGTGGCTGGCCTGCCACACGGTGTAGACGATGTGCCGGCCGGTACGGCCGGCCGCGTTCACCGGGACCTGGATCGACACGCCACCGGTGTCCTTGTCCCACTGGGAGGCCGGCGTGTTGCCGATCTGCCCGGCCAGTTCCAGGTTGCTCCAGCCCAGTGGCGTGGTCAACGCGTTGAAGCCCTGCTTGGTCACGTAGACCCGGATGTAGTCGGCACCGTGGCTGGCCTGGTCGAAGAACTTCAGCCGGAAGCTGTTCGCCACCGACGTGGTCTTCCAGGCGCCGAGGGTGTCCAGGGCGTTGTAGCGGCCGTTCTGGGTGCGGCCACCGCTGCACAGTTGGCCGTTCGGGATGGCGCCCTGGTGGTTGCCGGCGACACCCTCCCGGAACAGGCCGTTCCAGTTCCACATGGCCTGCGGGTCGGCCTGCCAGGCCTGCCAGCACATCGGGTCCTCGGTGGCCATGCGCGGGTTCTGGAACTCGGCACCCCAGCGCTCCCAGCAGCTGTAGGCGCGGAACCCGGGGTTCACCACCGCGCCGTGCGCGGAAGCCGAGTTGGCCAGGGCGGTGGTGAGCAGCAGCGCGATGATCGCGCCGATGGTGAGCAGCGACCCCGCGAGCGCGGTGGGTCGTCTGCGTAGGACGGTGGACATGGAGCCTCCGAGGTGAAGGGGTCGGTCGAACGACGCCCGGACGGCCGGGAGTTGCCCCTCCCATGCCTGCTGTGCGGCTCCCACGACGGCTCTATCCCGCAGGCTTGCACAGGAAAGCGGTATCCGTCAATGTTTCGGACGGCTCGACCAGGCGGCACCCCGGGTGGGCCGGTCAGCTCTCCCGGCGCATCGGCAGGTGCGGGATGCCGTCCTCGACGTACTGCGGTCCGGTCACCGTGAAACCGTGCCCGGCGTAGAACCCCGCCAGGTGGGCCTGCGCCTCCAGCACGCACGGCCGGTCACCGACCAGCCGCAGGGCCTCGGTCATCAGCCGGCCGGCGAGCCCGCCGCCCCGGGCCGCCGGGTCCACCACTACCCGACCGATCCGCGTCACGTCACCCGGGTCGACCAGCAACCGCAGATACGCCAGGACGACGCCGTCGTGGGCCAGCCAGAGGTGCCGGGTGCCGGGTTCGACGTCGCGACCGTCCAGCTCCGGGTACGGGCAGCGCTGCTCCACCACGAACACGTCGACGCGCAGCCGCAGCAGGTCGTGGAAGGTGCGCGCGTCCAACTCGGCGAACGTGGCGACGTGGACGTCGACGGTCTGAGGTGCCATCCCGCGATGCTAGGCGGCCCCGCCCGACACCGCTCTGCTGCCCTGCCCGCGACGCTGACGCCCTGTGGCCGGCTGCTCTGCTGCCCTGCCCGCGACGCGGCTGTCCCTGTGGCCGGCTGCTCTGCTGCCGGTTGGTGTGCCGTGCCTCGTCGCCCGGTCGGTTCGCGTCGGACGCCGGGTCGCGGCGGACGCCGGATCGCGATGGGTCAGGCCGGGTCGCGATGGGTCAGGCCGGGCGGGCACCGACCGCGTCGCGGATCTCGGCGCCCAGGGCCTCCACCGCGCGGGCGCAGTGCGCGCAGCAGAAGAACCGGCCGCCGACCTCCACGCCGTGCCCGATGATCTTGACCTGGCAGTGTTCGCAGATCGGCGCGAGCTTGTGTGCCGCGCACTCGAAGCTGTCGAAGGTGTGCACGTCACCGCTGACCGTACGCACCTCGAACGCCATCCAGTAGTCGTTGCCGCAGACCTCGCAGGTAGCCATCTGTCGTACCCCCCGAATCGGACATCTGCCCCAAGCGTGCCTTGCGGGAACGCCTCAAGGGGGCAAATGTCCTGAATTCGGTCGGGTTGGACGGCGTGTCGGGGTCAGCTCTGCGTCGGCTCCAGCCGGATCGAGACCGAGTTCACGCAGTGCCGGGTGTCCTTCGGGGTGAAACCCTCGCCGTGGAAGACGTGCCCCAGGTGGCTGTCGCAGCGGGCACAGCGGATCTCGGTGCGGACCATGCCGAGGCTGCGGTCCTGGATCTCCTTGACCCGGCCCGGGATGGCGTCGTCGAAGCTCGGCCAGCCGCAGTGCGAGTCGAACTTGGTGTCACTGGAGAACAACTCCAGCCCGCAGGCCCGGCAGTGGTAGACGCCTGCGGTCGTGGTGTCGACGTACTCGCCCGTGAAGGGGCGCTCGGTGCCGGCCTCGCGCAACACCCGGAACTCCTCCGGGGTCAACCGGACCCGCCACTCGTCCTCGGTGCGGGGCAGCTCTTTCTCGTCAGGACTCACCGGTCAACCGTACGTCGGATGTCGGGGGCATCGCATATGGTCGCGCCATGGCGGGCAGCGCGAAGGCGACCGAGGTCGAGGTGGCCGGGCACACCGTCCGGCTGAGCAGTCCGGATCGGGTGATCTTCCCGGGGCGTGGGTTCACCAAGGCCGACGTCTTCCACTACTACGTCGCGGTGGGCGACGGCATCATGCGCGCCCTGCGGGACCGGCCGACCACCCTGCAACGCTTCCCCGACGGGGTCGAGGGGGAGGCGTTCTACTCCAAGCGGGTGCCCACCCGGGGGGTGCCGCCGTGGGTGCAGACCGTCGGGATCACCTTTCCCAGCGGGCGCGGGGCCGACGAGTTGCGCCCCACCGACCTCGCCCACGTCGCCTGGGCCGCGCAGATGGGCACCGTGGTGTTCCACCCCTGGCCGGTCCGGGCCGCCGCCGTCGACCACCCCGACGAGCTGCGGGTGGATCTCGACCCGCAGCCCGGCACCGACTTCGCCGACGCGGCCACCGCCGCCGCCGAGCTGCGCGGCATCCTCGCCGAGCTGGGCATCACCGGCTGGCCGAAGACCTCCGGCGGTCGGGGGCTGCACGTCTACCTGCGCATCGCCCCGCGTTGGACGTTCACCGAGGTCCGCCGGGCCACCATCGCGCTGGCCCGGGAGCTGGAACGGCGTCGTCCCGACCTGGTCACCACCGCCTGGTGGAAGGAGGAGCGCGGGCAGCGGGTCTTCGTCGACTACAACCAGATGGCCCGGGACCGCACCATCGCCTGCGCGTACTCGCTGCGGGCCAACGCGCGGGCCACCGTCTCGACCCCGGTCACCTGGGACGAGTTGCCCGACGTCGACCCGGACGACTTCGACCTGAAGACGGTGCCGGTCCGGCTGGCCGAGCGGGGCGACCCGCACGCGGGCATCGACGACGACGCGGTCGACATCACGCCCCTGCTCGACTGGGCCGAGCGGGACGCCGGGCACGGCCTGGGCGACCTGCCCTACCCGCCCGACCATCCGAAGATGCCGGGCGAACCGAAACGGGTGCAGCCGAGCCGGGCGAAGCGCCCGGCCGACGACACCGCCGAGTGAAAGCCGCCGACCCACCGACGGAAATCGGAATGCCGGCGGCGACGGTGGTACGGGCTGTCCGCCGGTAATCCGAAATCAGTTGCGCGGCATGCCACTCCCACGCGTGAAAATGGCATTCCTCCAGACTCTTTCCGGTACTGATGATTGCGCTCGGCTGGTCGTCGCGCCTACGGTCGAATATGAAAGGTAGGATGCGCGGAAGTCGGCTGCACTCGTGTGACCAGGGAATATGACCTCGCTGTGGAGTGTCCGGTCGGCTGCTGCCCGGCGGCGACAGTCGATTCGCCGGTCAGCGGCTCCGATTCATCCGACCGGACGCGGGCACCGGACAGGGGAATCACCATGGCGGCCACGACGAGAAGAACGCAGCGGATCGGTGGGACGCCGCGCCGGCATTCCGTGATCCTCGAATACCTCAAGATCTTGCCGGCCGTACTCACCGGGGTGGCGGCGGTCCTCGTCGCCCTCACCGGACTACTGACCCTGCTCGTCAGATAGTTTCCGGCAGGCGGTCGGCCGGGCGGTCCGTAGCCGGTTCCGGTTCCGGTTCCGGGGTCGCGGCCCCGGCTCGACGCCCGTCGCCCGGCCGGGACGTGTTCGCGGCCCGGGTTGACGGTCGGGCCGTCCAGGCGAGGAAACGGTCGAACAGTTCCGCCGGGGACGGGGCCGGGTGCGGATTGAGTCGCACCAGATCGGCGGTGGCCTCGAACAACTGGCTGGCCATGTAGATCGACAGTGCCACCCGGTCCCGTCGGTACTCCCTGGTCAGGAGCAGTCGGGCGGGTTGGCACGGCCAGGGTGCGGCGCACGTGCGGCACCGCCACAGCGGGCGCATCGGCGGATGCCCGCCCACGGGCCGCCGCTGCCGATCATGAACAGGCGAAACGTTCGACTCGGTCACGCCACTATCGTGACCCTGTCCGTTGTCTCCGTCAATAGCCTCCGTAGTTGTCGGCGTCGAGAGCGGTGGGTGCTGTCATTGTCAACCCGTGGACCTCGTCGGCGTGTCGGAGATCAGGACGATGCTCGGGAACGTCTCCCGACAGCGCGCGTCCGTGATCGCCAACCAGAGGAACTTCCCGGAACCCGTGGCGGTGCTGGCGATGGGCAAGGTGTGGCGGAAGGTCGACGTCGAGGCGTGGATCCGCGAGCACCGGCCGGAGCTGACCAAGGACTGACTAGGCCCGGGCCGATGACCAGCCACATCCGCCGGGCCACCGCCCTCGACCTGCCCCGCGCGGCACGTACGCTCGCCGTCGCCTTCCACGACTACCCGTGGACGCGATGGTCGATCCCGGCCGACGACCACCCGCGTCGACTCGAAGAGCTACAGGCCCTCTACCTGGGGCACGCCCTCGCGCACGGCCTGGTCCTCGTCACCGACGACGCTCAGGCGGTCGCCGCGTTCCTGCCGGGCGACGCGCCCGCGCCGGGGGATGACCTCCAGGCGCGGATCGCGGAGCTGCACGGTGACCGGCTGGCGGCGCTCATGGCCGTCGAGCTGCCGGCGCGGCCACCCGGCGCGTGGGAACTCGCGACGTTGGGCGTCCACCCGGAGCGGCGCGGCGTCGGTCTCGGCTCCGCCGTCGCCGCCGCGGGGGTGACCCTCATCGACGAGTCCGGCGACCCGAACGGCATCGCGCTGGAAACCTCCGACGAGCGCAACGTCCGCCTCTATGAACGCCTCGGCTTCACGGTCACGGCACGCACCACGATCGAGGGCGGCCCCCTGGTCTGCTCCATGTACCGACCGGCCCGGCGGACGCCGGTCCAGGGCTGACCCTGGCCGGGTCGGGCGGCGTCCCGGCCGGACCCGGTCGGCTCAGCGTCCGGCGGCGATCGCCTCGACCGCCTCCTTGGCGGTGCGCAGGTCCGTCCCGGTCGCCTCCCGGTAAGCCTTGATCGCCTTGATCTTCTCGCCCCGGGCCAGGTGCTCCCGCACCCCGGGCAGAGCCGGGCCCCGGTCCACGATGCCCAGGTGCTCCATGATCAGTCGCTGGCGACGCTCGATCTCCACCAGCCGAAACGAGCCGTCGCCCCGGCCGTCCCGGCGGGGGAGCTGCAACAGCAGCGCCAGCACGAGGGCGGTGCTCGACAGGATGAGGGCGATTTCCATGCCGCCGATCCCACCAGATCGACGCCGAACGGCCAACCCCGGCCCGGCCGGGCGGTGACCGGAGTAACGATCAAGTAACGGGTGCGAACCTTTACCGCCGGGTCGCCACTCTTGCTCTCCGTCGGCCCGACCCCGGGCCCCGGGGAGGCAACGGATGAAGCTGGTGTGGAGGCGGGCCCGCGAGGCGCGAGGGCTGCTGCTCGCGGCGGTGGCCGCCGCGCTGGTCGCGATCGCACTGGTCACCGGGCTGGCCGACTACAACCGGCGGGCCGTCGACGCCGGTCAATGCGCGCTGATCGCCGCCGCCCCCGTCGAGGAACGCAGCCTGCTGGTCAGCGGCTCCGGCGGGCGCGACCAGACCGAGTTCACCAGCCGGGACCGGGCCGTGCGGGACGGCTTCCGGACCGCCCTCGGGAACGTCCCGGTGCGGGTCGCCGCCGCCCGCTACGGCACGGGGCGGGAACTCACCGGCGACCTCGGGCCGGGCACCCGTACCGGCAAGGAACCGGTCTTCGCCAGCCTGGCCACCCTGGATGACCTGGTCGGCCACGCCGACCTCGTCGACGGCGACTGGCCCACCCCCGGAGCCGGCCCGCTCCAGGCCACCCTGCCGGAGAAGGTCGCCGGTGCGCTGGGACTGCGGACCGGCGACCGGGTGCCGATGCGCGACCGCAGCGCCGACCGGCGTACCGAGGTGGTGCTCTCCGGGACCTGGCGACCGCGCGACCCGGCCGACCCGTACTGGCGGCTCGCCCCCGGGCTCGGCGTCGCCCCGGACGCCGACGCCACGCACGGGCCGTTCGTGCTGGACCCGGCCGACTTCGACGCCACCTTCCCGGGCTCGGTCTCCGCATCCTGGGTGGTCGCGCCCGACCTGGCGGCCGTCGGGGCGGACCGGCTGCCGGCGCTGCGCCGGGCCGTCGCCACCGCCGCGACGGAGGTGCCCGAGGCGGCCGGGCTCGGCTCGTCGGCACAGGCGGTCACCACCCTCGACCGGCTGATCGACCGGATCAGCCGGGCCGACCTGGCCGGTCGCTCCGCGCTGGCCACCCCCCTGCTGCTGATCGTGGTCCTCGGCGGGTACGCGCTGGTGCTGATCGCCGCCCTGCTGAACGAGGACCGCCGGGCGCAGACCGCCCTGCTACGGGCCCGGGGCGCGGCCCGCCGGCAGCTCGCCGGCCTGGCCGCCCGGGAGGCGACCCTGGTGGTCGTCCCGGCGGCCCTGCTCGGGCCGCTGCTCGCCGGTGGGGTGCTGCGCCGGGTCGCCGCCGACGGCCCGGTCGACCTGGGCGGCGCCGTCGGCGGCGGCCGGTGGGTGTGGGTGGCGGCCGTCGCCACCGCCGTCGGTTGTCTCGTCGCCATGGTCGCCCCCACCCTGCGGGGCGCGGGCACCTACGTGGCCGACCTGGCCGCCCGGTCCCGCCCCGACCGGGTCGCCACGGTCAGCCGGGCCGGGCTCGACCTGGCCCTGGTGGCCTTCGCCGTGCTGGCCTGGGTGCAGCTGCGCCGCTACTCCTCGCCGCTGGCCGGGGCCGGCAACGACCTCGGCGTCGACCCGCTGCTGGTGGCCGCGCCGACCCTGGGGGTGCTGGCCGGGGCGGTGGTGGCGTTGCGGCTGCTCCCACCGGCCACCCGGTTCGCCGAACGATTCGTCGACCGGCGGCTGTGGACCGCGACCATCCTCGGCATGTGGCAGGCCGGCCGGCGTCCGCACGCCGGACCGGTGCTGCTGCTCGCCCTCGCCGTCGGCGGCAGCACCCTGGCCTGGTCGCTGGTCGCCACCGGGGAACGGTCCCAGGTCGACCAGGCCGACCACACCGTCGGCGCGGACCTGCGGCTGGTCGAGCGGAGCGGGATCGCCCCCGTCGACCGGGTCGCGACGCTCGCCGCCCTGCCCGGGGTCGACCGGGCGTTGCCGGTCTGGCGCGACGACATCCGGGTCGGCCGCGACGACCGGCAGGCCACCGTGCTGGGCCTGGACACCGCACACGCCGCCGAGGTGGGCAAGTTCAGCGACCGACTCGCCGACCGGCCCGCGCGGGAGCTGTTCGCACCGCTGACCGCCGCCCGGGGACCGGCCCTCGGGGTGCCGCTGCCGGCCGACGCCCGCAGCCTCACCGGCACCGTCCAGACCCCCGTCGACCAAGCCGTCGTTCCGCACCGGATCGCCGTGTCGGTGCTGCTCACCCGGGCCGACGGGGTGGCGTACCGGCTGCCGGTGGCGCGCACCGGCAGCGACGGGCGGGCCGTCGGGTTCCGCGTCACCCTGCCGGCCGTCGACGGGCTACGACTGGCCGGATTCGAGGCCGACGGCGGGGACGTGGCCGGCACCGGATACGCGCTCCAGGTGCGTGACCTGCGTACCGTCGGCCCGGACGCCCGGTCGACCGCCCTCGCCCTCACCGGCCGGTGGCGGGTCGTCGCCGCCGAGTCCACCGGGAACAGCACCGCCACCGCCGACGCCGCCGGACTGACCGCCACCCACCCCGTCGGGTTCCTCGACGGCGGCCGGTACGCCTACCAGCCGTCGTCCCGCTTCGCGGTGGTGCCGGACGGCCCGGACACCCCCGCACCGGCGCTGATGACCCCCGCCGTGCGGGCCGCGCTCAACGTCCGGCCCGGGGAGACCGTGGTGCTGGCCCTGTCCGGGGTCTCCCTGCCGGTGCGCCTGGTCGGGGAGGTGACCGCGCTGCCCGCCACCGCCGGTGACGGGGTGCTGCTCGACCTGCCGGCGGCCACCGACTGGCTGATCCGCAACTCCGGGACCGTCCGGACGGTGCCCGAGTGGTGGTTACGGGTCGACCCCGCCGCGCACGCCGAGGCGACCCGGGCCGCCGCCGCCCTGCCCGGGACGACGCTGCTGGACCGCCGGCAGGCCGCCGCCGTGGCCGCCGACGACCCGTACTGGCAGGGTGCCCGGACGGGGTTGCTGGCCGCCGCCCTCGGTTCGGTGCTGCTCGCCCTCGTCGGTCTGGTGGTGGACGTCTGGGCCACCGCCCGACACCGGACCGGTGAGTTCTCGGTCCTGCACACCCTCGGCGCGTCGCCCCGGCTGCTGGCCCGGGCGCTGCTCGCCGAGCAGACCTTCCTGGCCGGGATCGGCGTCGGTGTCGGGCTGCTGCTCGGCGCGGTGGTCGGGGCCACCATGGCACCGCTGGTGGTGCTCACCCCGGCCGCCGGGCGTCCGGTGCCCGCACCGGTGTTCGCCCTGGCCTGGACCCCGATCGGGTGGACCGTGGCGGGGTTGCTGCTGGCCGCGCTCGCCGGCAGCGCGGCGATGGCCGCCGGGCTGCGGCGGCGGGTCGCCATCGCCCGGCTGCACACCGGGGGAGACCGGTGAGGGCGTCGACGACCCGACCGTCGCACCAGGGGGAGGACCAGCGATGAACATCGGTGCCGTGATCCGTCGGGTGCGCGCCCACAGCGGGCAGTTCCTGCTGCTGGCCGCGCTGACCCTGGTGATCGCCCTGCTCGTCGGCGGGGTGCCCCGGGTGGTCAACCGGCTGGCCGACCAGGGCCTGCGGGAACACCTCGCCGCCGAGCCCGCCGCCCGCCGCGACCTGACGTACGCCACCCGCCCCGGCGTCGACGCCCCGTCGGTGAGCAGCCAGGCGGTCGAGTTGGACACGCTCCAGCAGCGGATGCCCGCCGACGTACGGGCCGCCGTGGCGCAACGGTGGTACGCCGCGCAGACCCCCGAGGACCGGGTCACCGGCCCCGACCTGGCCCGGGGCAACTACCTGGTGCACCTCGGCCTGCGGGCCATGCCCGGGGTCGAGACGGCGGGCACCCTGGTCGAGGGACGCTGGCCGGACGGGACGGCCGCCGCCGACGCCCCGGTGCAGGTGGCCCTGGCCGCCGACATCGCCGGCCGGTTCGGGCTACGGGTCGGCAGCCGGCTCACCCTCGCCCCGCCCGACGAGGAACACCCGCCGACCCCGCTGACCGTGGTCGGGTTGTTCCGGCCCGTCGACCCCGCCGACGGCAACTGGGACACCCTGCCCTCGGTGCTGGAGGTGGCCGAGCCGGAGGGGGACGGCCAACCGTTCATCCTGGTCGGGCTGGTCTCCGTCGCCGCGCTGGACCGGCTGGCCGTCGAGGACCACCCGGTGTCGTTCACCTGGCGGTACCGGCTCGGCGCGGACGGCATGGACGTCCGGCGCATCGACCAACTCGTCGACGGGGTGCAGCGGCTGGTGCGGGCCAGCACCGGCACCGGCACGGAGCTGACCCAGGGGGTCGACGTCCCGCTGCGCGAGTTCGGGCGGGCGGTCACCTCGGCCCGTACCCTGCTCGCCGTCATCGCCGCCGGGGTGTTGGCGACACTCGCCGGGCTGGTGGTGCTGGCCGCCGCGTCGACCGTGCGCCGACGCCGCACCGAGTTCGCGCTGATCCGGGCCCGGGGCGGCGGGGTCACCACCGGCGTGCGGCGCAGCCTCGCCGAGTCGCTGCTGGTCGTACCGCCCGCCGCCGGATTGGGCTGGCTGCTCGGCGGCCTGCTGCCCGGTGCGCCCGGCGACACCGGCCCGCTCGCCGTCGGCGCTACCGCCCTGGTCACCCTGGCCCTGCCGGTGGCGACGCTGGCCGTACCGTCCGGGGTGGTCGGGCGGCGGGACCTGGGCCGGCTACGGCCGTCCGCGCGGCGGGCCACCACCGAGGCCGCCCTGGTGCTGCTGGCCGGGGTGGCGGTGGTGCTGCTGCGGCGGCGCGGGCTCACCCCCGGCACGGTGGACCCGCTGCTGGTCTCGGTGCCGGCGCTGGTCGCGGTCGCCGCCTCGGTGCTGGCGCTGCGGCTCTACCCGTGGCCGGTGCGGCTGGCCGGGCGGCTCGCCGCGCGTACCCGGGGAAGTGTGGCCTTCCTGGGCACGGCCCGCGCCGGTCGGGCGGCGGCGGCCACCCCGCTGGTCGTGGTGGTGCTCGCGGTCGCCACCGCCGCCTTCTGCGCGGTGATCGCCACCGGCATCGAAGCCACCCGCGACGACGTCGCCACCCGGGCGGTGCCGGCGGACGCGCTGATCCGAGGCGACCGGCTCGCCCCGGACACCGGCCCGGCACTGGAACGCCTGACCGGGGTGCGGGCCGCCACCGCGCTGGCCGACGAGTCGGCGCAACGCCTGGCGACCGACGCCGACGGCACCGACGCCCGGCTGCGTGACACCAGCGTGCTGCTGGTCGACGGCCCCGGGCTGGCCCGCACGGCACGGGCCGCCGGCCGGGACGTCCCGGTGCCCGGCCCGCTGCGCGACGCCCGGCCGGGCGGCGGACCGCTGCCGGCGGTGGTCTCCCCGGCGGTCGCCGCCGACCTGGCCGACGCCGGGCTGCGGTCCGCCTTCATCACCGTGCAGGGCCAGCGGTACGAGTTCACGCCCGTCGACACCGTCGTCGACTTCCCGCTGGCCCGACCCAACACCAGCCGGTACGTGGTGCTGCCCTGGCAGGCGCTGCCCCCGCGGGACAGCCCGCCCGTGCCCACCGCGTTCCTGGTCGCCGGTGACCGGCTCGACGCCGGGGTGCTGCGGCAGGTCGGGGACGAGGGACAGCAGCGCTACCAGACCGGCGGCGCGGTGACCGGCCGGGAACGACCCCGGGGCGTGGTGGTGCAGACCTGGTCGCAGACCCGGCTGCGGCTGGGCGGCGGTGGCGCGAACGGGCTGCTGGCGTTCGGGTTCGTCGCCGGGGCGGTGGCCGGTGGGGTGCTGGCCCTGCTCGCCGTCGCCTTCACCGTCCTCGCCGGGGCCCGCGCCCGGGGTGAGGTGCTGTCCCGGCTGCGCACCCTGGGGCTGTCCCGCCGGCAGTGGCGGGGGCTGCTGCTGGTGGAGCTGGCCCCGCTGGTCGGGGTGGCGGTGCTGACCGGAGCGCTGGTCGGGGTGCTGCTGCCGGTGCTGCTCACCCCGCTGCTCGGGCTCGCCGCGTTCACCAACGGCACACCGGTACGGGTGGGTTTCGCGCCCGGTCTGGTCGCCGCCACGGTCGGGCTCGGCGCGGTCGCGCTGGGCTTCGCCATGGCGGTGGAGGCTTTGAACAACCGTCGGATGCGCCTCGGCGAGGTGCTCCGGCTCGGAGAGGAGAGCTGAGATGACCACGACCGCCCAGAACCCCGTCGTACCCGACCTGGCGGACCTGCAACGCCGGGCGGCGCAGCGGGCGGCCGAACGGGCCGGCGGGCAGGACCGGCTGCGCGGGCACATCGTCTGCGACGGCCTGGTCCGGATCTTCAAGACCGAAGGGGTCGAGGTGGTCGCCCTCCAGGGGCTCGACCTGGTGATCGACCGGGGTGAGCTGGTGGCGATCGTCGGGGCCTCCGGCTCGGGCAAGTCGACCCTGCTCAACATCCTCTCCGGGCTGGACACGCCGACGGCGGGGATCGCCCGGGTGGCCGACTACGACCTGCTGGCGCTGTCGGCCCGCCGCCGGTTGCGCTACCGGCGGCACACCGTCGGGTTCGTCTGGCAGCAGACCGGCCGCAACCTGCTGCCGTACCTGACCGCCCGGGAGAACGTGGAGCTGCCGATGCGGCTGGCCCGGCGCGGCGGTGGCGGCCGGGCCCGCCGGCGACGGGCCGACGAGCTGCTGGACCTGGTCGGGGTGGGCTACTGCGCGGACCGGCGTCCCGGGCAGCTCAGCGGCGGCGAGCAGCAGCGCTGCGCGGTGGCGGTGGCGGTCGCCAACGACCCGGAGGTGCTCTTCGCCGACGAACCGACCGGGGAGCTGGACGAGGCGACCGGCGCGGAGGTCTTCGCGGCGCTGCGCACCATCAACGCCGAACTGGGGGTGACCGTGGTGGTGGTCACCCACGACCACGCCGTCGCCGACCAGGTCCGCCGCACCGTCGCGATCCGCGACGGCCGGACCGCCTCCGAGGTACGCCGGACCGCGCGGATCGGCGCCGACGGCAGCACCGAACTGGTCAGCGAGGAGTACGCGGTGCTGGACCGGACCGGCCGGATGCAGCTCCCGGCGCCCTTCGTGGCGGCCCTGGCACTGCGGGACCGGGTCCGCCTCGATCTCGCCCCCGATCACGTGCAGGTCCGCCCCGGCGACCAGACGCCGGACCAGAACGGGAGTGACGCATGAACGAGCAGGTTCCCGCCGTCCGGGCCGACACGACGGTCGTCCGGGCCGCCGACGCGGTCACCGACGAGGTGGTCCGGGTCGAGGGGGTGAGCCGGACGTTCGGCCGGGGGCGGCACACCGTGCACGCCGTCCGCGAGGTCTCCTTCACCGCCGCCCGGGGTGAGCTGGTGGCGGTGCGGGGCCGTTCGGGCGCCGGCAAGACCACCCTGCTGAACCTGGTCGGCGGGCTGGACCGACCGGACACCGGCCGGGTCCGGGTGGCCGGGCACGACGTCACCGGTGCCGGCGAGGCCGAGCTGCTGCGGCTGCGCCGGGGCACTGTCGGGTTCGTGTTCCAGACCTTCGGGCTGGTGCCGATCCTGTCGGCGGCGGAGAACGTCGGGGTGCCGCTGCGGCTGGCCCGGGTCCCGGCGGCGGAGCGTGAGGAACGGGTGGCGGTGCTGCTGGAGCTGGTCGGTCTGGGTGGCCACGCCGGTCAGCGCCCGTACGAGCTGTCCGGTGGGCAGCAGCAGCGGGTCGCCGTGGCCCGGGCCCTGGCCAACGAACCCGACCTGCTGATCGCCGACGAGCCGACCGGTCAGCTCGACTCCGAGACCGGCCGGGCGATCATGGACCTGCTCCGCGCGGTGGTGCACGCCCGGGGGATGACCGCGCTGGTCGCCACCCACGACCCGGCCCTGATCGAGGTGGCCGACCGGGCGCTGACCCTGCGCGACGGCCGCCTGGTCGACGACTGACTGGCAGAGGGTGGGTCGGACCGGCCGGGTGACCCGCACCCACATCCGCACCGTCAGAGGGGGAGTTTCATGCCTTCGTGGCTGGCGACGAAGCCGAGGCGCTGATAGAAACGGTGCGCGTCGGTGCGGGACTTGTCGGTGGTGAGCTGCACCAACCCGCAGCCCCGCCGTCGGGCCTCGTCGATCGCCCAGGTCATCATCGCCTGGCCCACCCCGTGCCCACGCAGGTCGGAGCGGACCCGGACCGCCTCCACGAGCGCCCGTTCCGCGCCGTGCCGGCCCAGCCCCGGAATGTAGGTGAGCTGGAAGCAGCCGACGACCTCCCCGGCGCGCTCGGCCACCAGCTGCTGGTTGCGTGGGTCGGCGGTGATGGCGGCGAACGCCCGCTCGTACGCCTCGTCCACCCCGGTGTGCTCGCGTGCCCGGCCGAGCACGTCGTCGGCGAGCAGGGCCAGGATCGCGGGCAGGTCGTCCCGGACCGCCTCGCGGAGGATCACGTCGGTCATGACCGGCAGCCTGTCACAGCACCCCGCCCGGTCGCCGGGCACAGGTGGGTGTCCCGGCCTGCGGGTCGGTCGTCGGACGCGCCCGGCGGGCGGCGGTGGCGTCCGGGAGGCAGCATGGTGCGGCATGAAGCTGTTGTTGCCGTTCCGGTGGGTCTACCGGGGCCTGGTGTACTTCGCCAACTCGCCCCGGACGCTGATCACGTCGTACCTGTTGATGATCGTGGTGGCCGGGGTGATCTACGGCCAGGTGGAGCACCGCAGCGCCGCCGACGCCGTGTGGTGGGCGGTGGTCACCGCCTCCACCGTCGGCTACGGCGACATCTCCCCGACCAGCTGGCAGGGACGCATCCTGGCCGCGCTGCTGATCTCCACCATGGTGCTGCTGGTCATTCCCCTGATCACCGCGCACTTCGCCAGCCGGCTCATCGTCGACGACGACGCCTTCGAGCACGTCGAGCAGGAGGAGCTGAAGAACGACGTGCGCCGGATGCGGGCGCTGCTGGAGGAGTTGGCCGCCCGGCAGGGCATCGAGCTGCCCGAGCTGCCACCGCCGCCGGCCCCACCGGACCACGCGACCCTGGTCAGGCAGCGGCTGCGCGGACGCCGCAACCGCCGCTGACCACCGGCAGCGACCCCGAAACCCGGTCGGAGCAGCGACCGTGACGTGGTGGGGTCGGCGACCGTCGCTCGGCGGGAGTGTCCTTCGCCCGGAGGGAGCGTCCGTCGCCCGGCGGGAGTGTCCTTCGCCCGGTGGCGGCGTCGCCGGGTCAGCGGGCGGGGCAGCGCAACCCCTCCCGGGGCACGGTGAGCGAGATCAGGTAGGCGTCCACCGCCTCGGTGATGCAGGCGGTCTGCGGGTAGGCGGTGTGCCCCTCGCCCTCCCAGGTGAGCACCCGGCCGACCCCCAGCATCGCGGCCAGCCGGGCCGTCTGCTCGTACGGCGTGGCCGGGTCACCGGTGGTGCCCACCACCACGATCGGTGGCGCCCCGTCGGCCCGGCCGGTCGGGTACGGGTCCCGCCCGCCCGGCCACTCGACACACCCGAACATCCCCACCGCCAGGGCCGGCCCGAACAGCGGGTACTGCTGCCGCCACTGCGACTGCAACTGGCGGATCTGCGCCACGCTGGGCTTCTCGGTCTCGTCGGCGCAGTTGACCGCGAGGTTGGCGTCGAAGAGGTTGGAGTAGTGCCCGTCCTCGCCCCGCCCGGCGTACGAGTCGGCGAGCTTGAACACGTCGGTCGGGTCGCCCTCGTCGAGCCGGTCGATTGCGCGGGCCAACTCCTCCCAACCCGACTCGGTGTAGAGCGAGGAGATCACCGCGTAGAAGACCCACCCGGAGGTGGCCTCCCGCCCGTCGGCACCGCGTACCGGGGAGACCTTCGCCTTGTCGATCGCCGAGGTCACCGCACCCCGGGCGTCCGGGGCGATCGGGCAGCGGCCGGCATTCGCCGCGCACCACCGGTCGAAGTTGTCGAACGCCCGCTCGAAGCCCCGGGCCTGGCTCTCCGAACCGGCCACCAACTGCTGCCGGGGGTCGACCGCACCGTCGAGCACCAGCGCCCGGACCCGCTGCGGGTAGAGCTGGGCGTAGGTCGCGCCGAGCAGGGTGCCGTAGGAGTAGCCGAGGTAGGTGAGCTTGTCGTCGCCCACGGCGGCCCGCACCGCGTCCATGTCCCGGGCGGCCTGCTCGGTGCCGTAGAGGGGGAGCTGGTCGCCGTACCGGTTGCCGCAGCCCTGGCCGATCCGCCGGTTGAGCGCCTGGTAGGCGTCGAACGACTGTTGGCTGCGCGGGTCGGGGTCGTAGCCGAAGCTGGCGTCCAGGTCGGCGTCGGAGATGCACTTGACCGGGCTGGACCGGGATACCCCGCGCGGGTCGAAGCCGACGATGTCGAACCGGTCGGTGACCGCGGCGGGCAGCCCCCCGAAGGACGGCCCGAAGGACAGGTAGACGGCGGTGTCCACGCCGGAACCGCCCGGCCCACCCGGGTTGATCACCAGGGAACCGATCCGGTCCCGTTGTTTCGAGGACCGGGCCCGCAGCAGCGCGATCTCGAAGGTCTCGCCGCTGCCCGGTCCGGTGGTCGCTCCCGTCCCGGCACCCCAGTTGCGGGGCACCGCGATCCGGGCGCACTCGTAGCGCATGCCCGGGGCACCCCGGCCCACCAGCTCGTCGGCGACCTCCGGGCAGGCCCGCCAGGCGGGCGTGTCGCCCGGTGCCGCCGCCGACGAGTCCTCCGTCCGCGGGGCGAACGCCGGCATGGTGCACCCGGTGACGAGCAACGCGCCCGCGACGAACCCGGCCAGGGCGAGCCGGAACCGGCGGTTGCGGCGGGCGGTGCTGGTCACCGGCGAACCTCCATGATCGGATAGCAGTCAGGCTACGCCCGGGTGCCGGCGTCCGGCGGCACGGTCGCCGCCGGATCGCCCCGGAGCACCTGGTCGACGTCGAAGCGCACCGGGCGGTCGAGCTGGTCGTAGCGGCAGGACCGGGGATCGCGGTCGGGCCGCCAGCGGACGAACCGGGCGGTGTGCCGGAACCGGTCGCCCTCCATCGCGTCGTAGCCGACCTCCATCACCAGCCCGGGGCGCAGCGGCACCCAGTCGAGGTTCTTGCCGCCCGTCCAGCGGCTGACCCCGCCGGGGATCCGCTGGCCGCGCTCGTGGTCGCCGTGCACCCACGGGTGCTCCCCGTCGCCCTCCCGGTAGGGGGCCAGCTCGTCGAGCAGCTCCTGCCGGCGGGCCATGGTGAACGAGGCGCTCACCCCGACGTGGTGCAGCACCCCGGCGTCGTCGTAGAGGCCCAGCAGCAACGAGCCGACCACCGGCCCGGACTTGTGCCAGCGGAACCCGGCCACCACCACGTCGGCCGTCCGGGCATGTTTGACCTTGGCCATCAGCCGCTTGCCCGGCTGGTAGGTCAGGTCGGCCGGCTTGACGATCAACCCGTCCAGCCCGGCACCCTCGAACACCTCGAACCAGCGCCGGGCGGTCTCCGGATCGGTGGTGACCTGGGTGACGTGCACCGGCGGCCGGACCCCGGCCAGCGCCCGCACCAGACGCTCCCGCCGGGTCGGGTAGGGCTGGTCGACCAGCAGCTCGTCGTCGAGGGCGAGCAGGTCGAAGGCGACGAAGTCGGCCGGGGTCGTCTCGGCGAGCAGGGCGACCCGGGAGGCGGCCGGGTGGATCCGCTGGGCGAGCTGCTCGAAGTCGAGCCGGGGCTGGCCGCCCGGACCGTCGCGGCGGATCACGATCAGCTCGCCGTCGACCGCGCACCGGGTGGGCAGCTGCGCCAGCGCCTGCGCGACCACCTCGGGGAAGTAGCGGGTCATCGACTTGCCACCGCGGCTGGCCAGCTCGACCTCGTCGCCGTCGCGGAACACGATGCAGCGGAAGCCGTCCCACTTGGGCTCGTAGGTCAGGCCGGGATCGGTGGGCAGGCGGGCCACGCTCTTGGCCAGCATCGGCTCGACCGGCGGGTTGATCGGCAGGTCCACGGCGACAGTCAACCAGACGCCACCGACAGTGGTGAGGCAGATCACCGTCGGTCCCGGTCCGGCGTGTCCCCGCGGGTACCGGCCGTCCCTCGGGGGCGGATTCGTCTGCGCAGCTCAGAGCTACCGTCGCGGGGTGGAGTGGCGGTGTGGTTGCTGTGGGCGCTGGCAGGTCAGCGTCGAGCTGGTGCGGGGCCGGCACCGCTACCGCCTGGTGCACCGCTATCCGGCCCGCTTCGGCGGCGGCAGGAACGTGCTCGGCGAGGCGGGCACCGTCGCCGAACTGACCGAGCTGCTCCACCGGCACACCCCGCTGGACCTGGCCGACCTGCGCGAGGCCGGCTGACCCGCGCCCCGGCCGAGGCCCCGCCCGGTCGAGGCTGCGTCCCACCCGGTCGAGGCTGCGTCCGGTCCCCGCCTCCGGTCCCCGCGTCCGGCCCGGCCGCGTCCCGACGGGCGCACGGTCGGGAGGTCGCACGGTCGGGAGGGCGACCGGAGGGTGGCCCGGTCACGATCGCTGCGGCAGGCTCGTCGGGGAACCGGGCGGCACGCGGGTGCCGCCGGTGGAGCCACGGAGGCGGCATGCGGTTCGAGACGGCGACCGAGATCGACGCGGACATCGACACGGTCTGGGCGGTGCAGAGCGACATCGACCGCTGGCCCGAGTGGACCGAATCGGTGCGGACCGCCCGCCGGGGTGAGACGGGACCGTTGGTCCTCGGGGCCACCGCCCGGCTGGAGCAGCCCTGGCTCCGTCCGACGTCCTGGCGGGTCACCGAGATCGACCCGCCCCGCTGCTTCGTCTGGGAGTCCAGCACCCCGGGGGTGCACAGCCGGGGCGAGCACCGGATCGTGCCGCTGCCCGACGGTCGGGTCCGGGTGGAGCTGGCCCTGGTGCTCACCGGACCCCTCGCCGGACCCACCGGCCGGCTCGGCGGCCGGTTGGTGCGCCGTTACCTGCGGTTGGAGGCCGACGGGCTCCGGCGACGCTGCGAGGCCGGCTGAGCCGGGTGGGCGGCACCGCCGGTCGGGTCGCCGGGCGACGACATCGGCCATAAGCTGGGGGTGACCCTGGGGAGGCGCGGTGTCCGAGTTGACGTACCCCGAGGTGGGTGCGACCCGACGGGGGCCGCTGCCGGCGGGCTACCACCACCTGCGGCACACCGCCCCGATGCCGCCCGGCAGTTTCCTGGTCGCCGCCGAGGCGGTGCTGAGCTGGCGGCTGCACCGGGCGGCCGGGGTGCGGATGCGCACCGACGCGCCCCGGGCCGCGCCCGGGGTGCGGGTCACCCCGGGGCTCGGGCTGGGACCACTGCGGGTGTGGGGGCCGTGCGAGGTGGTCTGGGTGGCCGAGGACGACCGGGAGGCCGGCTTCGGCTACGGCACCCTGCCCGGCCATCCGGAACGCGGGGAGGAGGCGTTCCTGGTCCGCTGCGACGCTGAGGGCAGGGTCAACTTCGAGGTCACCGCGTTCAGCCGGCCGGACCGCTGGTTCATGACCGCCGCCGGGCCCGCCGGTCGCGCCGTCCAGCACGGGTACGCCCGTTGGCTGGCCCACACCCTGCGCCGGCTCTCCCACCAGCCGACGTCATGAGCGACCCGGGGTCGCCTCGGTAACGGCATCCGCCCGCCCCCGTAGCCCCCGCATCGGCGTCACGGCGCACCGGGTCCCCGCCCGGCGGGGCGACGGTGGCTGGTGGGGAGGGGTCAGAAGCGGGCGAAGGAGCGGATCGGCATCCGGGGACCGAACCGGGGCGCCTGGATGCCGGCGACGGCCAGCAGCAGGCAGACCCGCCCCCGGTGACCCCGGAACGGGGCGAGCAGGTCGAGCATCCGGGCGTCGTCACCGCGCGCCTCACCGGCGAGCGCCCAGGCCACCGTGTTCGGCACGTGGTAGTCGCCGACGCTTACCGCGTCCGGGTCGCCGTACCCGATCCGGACCACCTCGGCGGCGGTCCACGGGCCGATGCCGGGGATCGCGGTGAGCCGTCGGGTCGCCTCGGCGCTGTCGACGCAGCGTTCCAGCCGGTCGGCGAGGACGGCGGCCCGCCGTAGCGTGTCGGCCCGGCGCTGCTCCACGCCGAACGGGTGGAACACCCAGTACGGCGTCGCGGCCACGGTGGCCGCGTCGGGTGGCAGCAGCAGCGGCTGGAACGGGCCCGGCGCGGGCTCGGCGAAGTGCCGTACGGTCGCCGCGTACGCCCGGTACGCCTCCGTGCCGGTGACCTTCTGTTCGAAGACGGCGCGCAGCACGCGGGGGAAGAGTTGGCCGGTGGCGGGCATCCGCAGCCCCCGGTGCCGGGCGGCCAGTTCGGCCACCACCGGATGGGCGGCGGCCAGCTCGGCGAAGCCGGTCAGGTCGTCGCGCAGTCCGGCGACCGCGTCGGCCCGCTCGACCACCCAGTCGGCACCCGGCCCGTGGCCCTCGGCGACCAGTTCCCCCTGCCCGGGGCGCAGGGCGAGGGTGGCCGGCCCGGCCGGGGTGCGGGTGGCCCACCAGAAGGTGCCGGCGGCGATCCGCGCACACGGGTCGTACGGGCTGAAGGTGAGGGGCCGGACGGAGGCGGTGAACCGGTAGTCGGCCGGCGGTCGCAGCACCCGGCGTGCTGCCGGCTCGTCCCAGGTCACCCCGTCACTGTGCCATGCCCGGGCGGCCGGGTCACCCGGCCGCGCCCCGGCCCCGCCCCGGCCCCGCCCCGCCCCGCCCCGCCCCGGCCCCGGCCCCGC
>NZ_JAGFWR010000018.1 GCF_017599305.1 Micromonospora antibiotica | reverse complement strand
GGCCTGCCTGACCAGCGCCTTCGCCACGGTACCCACCGCCACCCGCGCAGCCGTCTCCCGCGCACTCGCCCGCTCCAGAATCGGCCGCGCATCCGGGTGACCGTACTTCTGCATCCCCGCCAGGTCGGCGTGGCCGGGCCTGGGACGCGTCAACGGGGCGTTACGGGCCTGACTCGCCAACTCATCCGCATCCACCGGGTCAGCGGCCATCACCGTCCGCCACTTCGGCCACTCCGAGTTCCCCACCCGGATCGCCACCGGACTACCCAACGTCAACCCGTGCCGCAGACCACCAACGACCTCGACCTCATCCTGCTCAAACGCCATCCGCGCACCCCGGCCATAACCCAACCGACGCCGCGCCAACTCACCCGCGATGTCACCAGAAGTCACCGCCACCCCAGCGGGAACCCCCTCCAACAACGCCACCAGAGCCGGACCATGCGATTCACCTGCAGTCAGCCAACGCAACACGACGGTCAGTCTGTCACGCCCGGTGCCGGCGTCGGCACCCTGTCCGGCCCGTCCCGCCCTGCGGACGCCGAGCTGCGCCGGGCGGGCCGCCGACCGGGTTCACGACCAGTCGAAGCGCATACCCAGTCGTTGTTCCAACGCCGCGTTGTGCGGGGCGAAGTGCGCGCTCAACTCTTCCCGTACCTGCTCGGGCATGGCGCTGCTGCGGCGGTGGTTGTGCGCCTCGTACGCGGCGAGCTGGTGCGGGGGCAGGCCGAGGAAGTCCAACACCCGGGCGTACGTGGCGGCCGGCTCGGCGTACAGCGTCTCGCTGGGCAGGATCAGCAGCTGGGAACGGTCGAACCGGTCCAGCCACGGCGTCAGGTGCTCCAGGTAGCGGCCCCGGGCCCGGTAGGTGTACCAGTCGTACGCCTCGCTGAAGTACGTCGGGTCGGCGATCAGCCGCTCCCGCTCCCCCGCCGTCCGCTCCTCCTCCCGGGCCAGCGCCTCGACGAAGTCCAACGGCTCCCTGCCCTCGGTGCGCCGCTCCTTCCAGTGCGAGTACGCCCGCTCCACGGGGTCCCGGAGCAGGAAGATCAACCGGACGTCGGGCATCAGCTCGGCTACCCGCTGCGCGGCGAGCGGGTGGAACATGTACAGCGGGGCGGCCTCACCGACGCGGACCGGCCCGCCGTGCCGACGTTCCAGGGCCTGCCGGTGCCGCACCGTCGGGAAGTGCGAGCGGTACCACGCCTCGCCCCGACCCCAGTTCTCCTCGAAGTAGTGCGAGGTCTTGGTGTTCCAGGCCGGGAAGAGCCGGGGCACCAGGGGGTGCGCCAGCAGGTAGCGCCACAGCGAGGTGGTGCCGCCCCGCTTGGTGCCGGTGATCAGGAAGTCGGGCAGCGGCCGACGGTCGCTGGTGCGTTCGCCGTACCGGACCAGCGAGCTGCGTACCTGGTGGGTGACCTGGTGCGGGACCACACCCTTGAGGCGGTCGCGGATCGTCATCGTCTCCCTCTCGTCACGCCGGTTTCGGCCTGAGCATCGTCACGGCGGCCTCGGCCTGAGCGCCTCATGCCGGTTTCGGCCTGAGCATCGTCACGGCGGCCCGGACCGTACCCCGGACCCGCCGGTCCAGCAGCAGCCCGGCGGCGACGACCGCCAGCACCGCCAGGGCCAGCGCCAGACCGGCCACGCCCCGGCCGGCGACCAGCGCGCTGAGCACCGCCACCACGGCCGCACCGCCGCCGGCCCCGAGCGCCGCCCAACCCACCGACCGGGTGAGCAGCGGCTCGCCGATCGCCACCCGGGCGGCGATCGCGGCCAGCACGTTCTCGGCGACCACGCCGGCCGTCCAGGCGTACGCCGCGCCGAGCGCGCCGTGGTCGGGGATGAGCAGGAAACCCAGGCCGACGGTGAGCGCCAGCCCCACCACGGTGGCCTGGAGGTGCCGGGTGCTGTTGCCGCTCATCAGCAGCATGGTCTGCACGATCCCCACCCCGGAGTTGACGAGCATCGCGAAGGCGAGCACCGCCAGCGGGGCGGCCCCGACGGTGAACCCGTCACCGAAAAGGCTGAGGAACCCGGGCGCGAACACCGCCAGCAGCAGGTACGCCGGCCAGGACAGCAGGATGATCACGACGGTGACCCGCCGGTAGACCAGCGCCGCGTCGGCGGTGCGCCCCTGCCCGAGCAGCCGGGAGAGCTGGGGCGCGACGGCCACCCGCAACCCCTGCATGATCAGCAGCCCGGCCAGGGCGTACCGGCCGACCGCGCCGAAGACACCTGACTCGTCCGCACCGGCCAGCGCCGAGGTGAGCAACACCCCGACCCACATGCTGCTCGCGTCGATCGCCGCCGACACCGCCCGGGGCAGCGCGAAGCCCCAGAGGGTACGCCAGTCCGCGCCGTCCGGCCGCAGCCGCGCCCCCGCCAGCACCCCGAGCGGACGCAGCAGCAGGACGGCGGCGGCGACCACGGCCAACGCCACCGGCAGCAGCCAACCGCCGAACCCGACGGCCACCCCGGCCCCGGTGGCGACCGTCGCCAGCAGCAGTACGGGTCGGGCCAGCGGCACCAGCACGTACTGGATGCCGATCACGGCGGTCACCGGCCGGACCGCCCGGACGGCGGCGAGCAGCACGGTCATCGCCACGGTGACCGGCAGGGCGAGGAACGCCAGCCGCAGCAGCGTCGGCCCGTCCGACCGCTCGAAGAAGACCGGGGCGAGCCGGTCGGCGGTGAACGCGCCCACCGTCGCGACGACCCCGGTGAGCAGCAGGACCGGCAGCAACGCCACCGGCAGCAGCCGGGCGGCGTCACCGTCGACACCGGTGCGGCGTCGGGGCAGCGCCCAGACCAGCGCGGTGTCCGCACCGGCGCAGCAGATCGCGCCCAGAATGGAGACCACACCGATGGCGGTGAACAGCGCACCCGATCCGTCGGTGCCGAACCCGCGCACGATGACCACGGTGAGCAGGAAACCCAGCGCGCCGTTGACCGCCGCGCCGACCAGCCCCACCGCGCCGCTGCGGGCGCTGCGGCGGACCTCCCCGGCGCCGCTCGCCGCGTCGGAGGTGTCCGCCACCGGCCCGGCCGGTGCGTCGGCCGCCGTGGCACGGCGGTCGACCTGCCGGGGAGCCGCGGGTGTGGTCCCGGTCCCGGTGCCCGGATGGCTCATGTCCGCTCCCTGCCGTCCTCGGTGCCGGTCTGGTCTGCGGTCCGGGTGGCGGTCCGGACCGGTGGGGTGGGCACGTCGGGCCGGGCCGGTTGCACCACGGTGGGTGCGTCCACCCCGCCACCCGGACGGGACCCGCCGCCCGGAGCCGGGGCCGAGGTCGGCGGTGGGACCGACGGCCGGGCCGAAGCCTGGGCGGCAGCGGGCACCGGCGGTGAAGGCGGCCGGGGCGAAGCCTGGGTGGAAGCCGGCACCGACGGTGGGACCGACGGCTTGGCCGAAGCCTGACTGGCGGTCGGCACCGGCGGCGAAAGCGGCCGGGGCGAAGCCTGGGTAGCGGCCGACACCGACGGTGGGACCGACGGCCGGACCGAAGCCTGGGTGGCGGCCGGCACCGGGTGCGGCGCAGCGGCGGAAGCCGGAGTCGGAGCGGAAGCCGGAGCCGGGGTCGGAGCGGAAGCGGGAGTCGGAGCGGAAGCCGGGAGCGGGGGCCAGGCCGGGGCCGGGGCCGACGGCGACGCGCTCCGGCCGGCGGGAGCGGGAGCCGGGTCCGCAGCGGGACCTGGGGCCGGATTCGGAACCGGAGTCGGGCCCGGGGTTGGAACTCGGCTCGGGGCCGGGGCCAGCACTGGGGCTGGGGCCGGGGCTGGGGCTGGGGTCGCGGGGCGGGGCGGGACCGGGGTCGGGGGTGGGGTCGCGCCCCGGGGGGCGGGCGGGGAAGCGCTGGCCGTGACCCTGGTGGGCGGGGACGGGACGCTGGCGGTGGCCCGGCCACGCGTGGCCGGGGCGGTGCCGGTGGCGCTGGGGGGCGGGACGGTGGCCGTTGCCCTGGTCGGCACGGATGCCGTTCCGGTCGCCGCCGTCGGCGGGCCGGTGAGCGCCGCCGTCGGCGGGCCGGTGAGCGCCGCCGTCGGCGGGCCGGAGGCCGCCGCGGTGGGGCGGGGTGCGCGGGGCTCGACGACTCCGGGCGCGAGGGTCACCGGGCGGTTCACCGGCCCGCTGACCGCCGCCAACCCGACCCCGACCGCATAGAAGATCACCGACATGTTGGGGTCGATGTAGGCGTACACGGGGATCACCACCAAAGCGATCACCGGGATGGTGCTCAGCCACTGCCCGGCCGGGGAGACCGCGCCGGCGAGCCGCTTGGCGATCAGCACCAGCCAGGCCAGGAAGGCGACCAGGGCCGGGATGCCGTGGCTGTAGAGCACCTGCCAGATCATGCCCTGGGTGCCCAGCGGCTCCTCGGCGAGCGTGGTGTCGACGCTGTTGGGTGCGCCGTACCCGAGCAGCGGCGAGCGTTCGACGGCCTGGAGGGTACGGACGTAGAGGTCCATCCGGTCGACGTTGGTGTCGGTGCTGCTGACCCGGTTGTCGATCAGCTCCTGCACGGGCACCACCAGGCTGACCACCCAGACCAGCAGCACCAGCCCGCCGATCGAGGCGATCAGCTTGGCGTTGCCCCGCACCAGCGCCCGCAGGCCCAGGTAGGTCAGCCCCGCGCCGAGGCCGAGGAACATGCCCCGGTTGAGGGTCATGAACGCCGGCACCATCGACAGCGGCAACGACACCAGCAGCGCCACCCGGAACTTGCCGGTACGCACCGACGTCAGGTACGCCAGCACACACGGCACCAGCAGCGCGTACGCCGTGCCCCAGTTGTTGGTGTACGGGTAGGGCGCGGCGGTCCGGTAGATCGGGGCGCGCGAGATCGGGTTGAACTCGTTGGCCCGCACGTGGGTCAGCGCCTGGATGAACCGCTCCCCCGACATGCTGCCCGGCAGCAGCAGTTCCATCGGGGTGGTGAGCTGGAAGCGGGGTGCCAGCACCGCCAGCCAGCCCAGGGCGACCACGCCCAGCCAGTACCAGCCGAGGGGGCGGAGCACCTGGGCCCAGGGGACGCCGTCGCGGACCAGGTTGTAGACGTACACGCAGACGATCAGGGCGGTGACCATGAAGCCGAGCCGCAACCCGGAGGTGAGGTAGGCGGTGGCCCGGTCCAGCCGGGTGAAGCTGAGCAGCACCAGCGCCAGCAGCACCATCCAGCAGGCCGTGCCGGTGGGCAGCGCCACCCGGCCCCGGGTGACCATCAGGCCCAGCAGCACCAGTCCGAACGCCGACCAGCCGAGGTAGAAGCCGCCGAGCGCCCACCACAGCGGCATCAACCCGAACATGGCCAACAGCGGCCAGGTGGGCAGCGGCGGCAGTCCGGTCGGCGACGTGCCGGCCCGACGCCGCCGGTCAGACACCTCGACCCCGACGCTGGGCCAGTCGGAGCACCCGTTCCCCGGAGAGCAGCCCGAGCACCACCGGGACGGTCACCAGCACCCGCTTCTCCCGGGGGTTGAGCCGGACCACCCGGCCGAGTTCCCGGACCGCCTCCCGCCGCCGTCGGCCGGAGGCGAGCGCGAAGGCGATCTGGCCGTGCAGCCGGGCCAGGCCGGTCCGGCTGCCCGCCAGCTCGGGGTGCTTGTCCAGCAGGTAGCGGGTGGCCTCGACGATGGTCGCCCAGCGGCCGAAGAAGAACGATCCGCCGTGCCAGTCGACCACCACCAGCACCTCGGGGACGATCACCACCGGGCCGTGCGCGGCGATCCGCAGCAGCCACTCGTAGTCCTCGCCGTAGCCGCCGGGCAGCTCCTCGTCGACCGGGCCGATGGCGTCCCAGGTCGAGCGGCGGATCAGGATGGTGCTGGAGTGCACCTCCATGATCCGGTCCTCGACGAAGTCGGGGAGGGTGACCTCGGCCCGGTCGAGTTGGCGTTCCTTGGCGATGCCGGGGCCCTCCAGCCGGATGCCGCAGCTCGCGGCGGCGGCGTCGGGGCGCTGCGCCAGCAGCTCGACCTGCCGGCGCAGCTTCGCCGGCAGCCAGAAGTCGTCGTCGTCGCAGAACGCGACCAGGTCGGCGGTGGCCTCGTCGGCGCCGGTGTTGCGACCGCCGGGCAGGCCCTGCCGGTGGGTGTTGTTGACGTAGCGGAGGCTACGGCCGGCCGGGACGTCCACGGCCAGCTCGCGCAGGTCGGTGTGGTCGTAGACGACGATGCACTCCACCGGGCCGGGGTAGTCCTGGCCGAGCACGGCACCCACGGCCCGTTCCAGCAGGCCGGGCCGGTCCCGGGTGGCGATCACCACGGTCACCGGCGGGTGCTGCCCGACGGCCGTCGACTCAGTCACGTTTCTCTCCCGTCACCACGAATCCGACCGGCTCGACGCCCACCGCGCGCAGCCGTTCCACCAGTTGGCTCAGCCGACCGGTGCGGGTCTTGTCCCGGGCGGCGACCAGCACGGCCCGGCCCTCCCGGGCGGCCCGCACGCCCCGCTCGTCGTGCAGGGCGGGTGGCGCGTCGATCACGGTGACGCCACCGCCGGTCGGGGCGTCCAGCGGGACCAGGTGCACCGCGCCGGACCCGATGCGCAGCTCCTCACCGTCGACCGCGGGGGTCTCCTTGGGCAGCACCCGGGGGATGATCTCGGTCTTGTCCGCCGAGGTGGTGGTGGAGCGGTAGACCCCGCCGTTCTTCGGGTCCTCGGTGGGGAACGGCCGGGGCTTGCGGACCGGCTGGATGATCATGGTGTCTTCCGGGCTGCCCATCGGGGCGGTGGCCGCCGGTGCCGGGACGGCGCTGGGCGCCGGGCGCGGGCGGGGCACCCGGGGGCGGGTCGGTTCGGTGGCCGGGTGGCGGCGCTGGGCGTCCTGGAGCAACGGCCGGATCCGGTCCCGGCTCTCCGGGGCCACCCCGAGCCGCACCTCGTGCCCGCTCTGGGCGAGCGCCGCGGCGATCCCGGCGGTGACCTGTTCGCGTCGCTCGTCGGCGGCGCTGGACAGCAGCACCAGCGGCAGCGGTCTCGGCCCGTCCACCCAGCGGCTCAGGGCCAGCACCAGGTAGCGCAGGTCGGTGTCGGAGAGCCGCCCGGAGCGGTCCCGCCCGACGGTCCCCAGCAGCGGGGCACCGACCAGCGCGGACGCCTCGTCGGCGGTACGCACCCGGCGGTCCATGGACTCCCGGACGAAGGCGACCAGACCGCCGACCAGCAGCCCGCCGAGCAGCCCGGCGACCAGGATCAGCGGGGCGGCGTCCCGGCTCGACGGGACGGGTGCGCGGGCGGCGCTGGTGACCGATCCGGGGCTCAGATCCGCCGAGCCGATCTTGGAACGCTGCTCGGCGAGGGTCGCCAGCTGGTCGTTGAGCGCCCGCAGCTGGTCCAGCAGGGCGCTGGTGCGCGGCGACGGGGTGGAGGAGTTCTGGTTGGCCGGCAACGACCGCTGGGTGGTGGTGCGCTGGCTGGTGACCAGGGCGATCGTGTCGTCGTACGACTTGAGCACGGCGGCGCGCTGGTTCTCGTACATCCCCTTGCGCAGTTCGAGGTACGCCTCGGCGGCGCCGTTCGCGCCGTCCACCGCCTCGGCCTCGCTGTGCCCGGAGTAGCTGAACCGCATCACCTGTCCACCGACCGGGGTTTCCACGGTGAGCGCGTCGGCCACGCCGGTGGTGTCCCGGCCGGTGATCGAGGCGACCTTGTCGATGACCCCGTTGCTGGTGGCGATCCCGCTCTCGGCGGTCATGTTGACCGCCCGGTCGGCACCACCGGAGGGCACCGAGAAGGGGTCGGTGACCACCGGTCGGACCACCACGGCCGTGGTGGCGGTGTAGGTGGCGGGAAAGACCAGCAGGTAGGCGGCCACCAGCAACAGCACCAACCCGGTGGCGGCGAGCACCGTGCGCCACCGCCGCACCGGGATACGGGCCAACTCGGCCAGGCCGACCGGGCGCTGCCGGGCGGGAGTGACGTCGGTCACGTCCATCAGTCAGGTCCTCTAGCGATGAGGGGGTGGGCAGGTCGGCGTGGGCCGGACGTCGGCCCCGGTGCGAGCCGCCGGTCGTCCTATTGTCGCCGACCGTTCACTTATGGTCGACAGCCGACCGGTCCCCTGCGCGACGGGCGGCCCGCCGGTGCCTCGAGGACACCGGCGGACCGCCCGTACCAAAGGTGGATCAGGAGGTGGCGAAGAACAGCGTCTTGCTCGACCAGTCCACGCCGGCGCTGGCCGGCGCGATCTCCACCGAGGCGGCGCCGTCGACGGCGACCTCGTCGAACGGCACGGCGCGCAGCGAGCCGTTGGTGTTGCCATAGACGATCTTGCCGTTGACCCAGGCCATCCCCCGCACGGAGCCCCAGTTCAGGCCCACGCTCGGCAGGGTGAACTCGGTGCAGCCCACGATGTAGCCGTCCGGCTCCAGGTAGCGGTAGAACAACTTGTTGGTGCCGGCCTTGGTGTAGTACATCCGGCCGTCGAGGTAGAACGCGCCGGCCATGGTCGCCGGGTTGAACCAGTCGTTGTAGCCGCTGCTGACCCAGGGTGCGCCCACCGAACCGCCGGTGAACATCGACACACCCAGGTAGCTGCCACCGGCGGCGGTCGGGTCGGTCTTCGACCAGTAGAGCTTGTTGCCGACCGAGAAGGCCGCGCCGGACGCGGTGAGGTTCGCCTGCGCGCTGGCCACCGGCGTGCCCACGGTGCTGCCGTTGAACGACACCTTGGCGGTCTGCCCGTTGCCGGTCCCGACGTACAGGTAGCCCGACGACGCCGTCGGCGCGTTGGTCGCCGCGACCGTACGCCCACCGGCGAGCGGGAACAGGCCCAGCCGCCCGTGGTACTCGTTGCCGAGCCCGTCGGAGTCGAAACCGGCCAGCAGACCGTTGCTGCCCCGCCACAGCTCCCACATGATCGGGCCCCAGGTGGTGGTGCCCGCCGGGGCGCCCGAGCGGGTCGGGTTCCAGACCAGCGGCAGGCCGTTGATCGGGTCCAGCGCGCCCAGGCCGAACCGGTTGATCGCGCCGGAGCCGGCCGAGTCGTTGCCGTTGGCGTTGCTCAGCCAGCGGAAGTGACCGCCGACGTAGACCACGTTGTCGGCGACCTCGACGGAGGTCACCGAGTCGGTGCCGGTGTAGTTGACCCAGGTGGCGTCCATGGCCGTGCCCCGGTCGGCGGTCTCGAACCGGGCGATGGCGTCGCAGTACGCCCCGTCGCCCCGGCCGCCGTCGGCGATGATCACGAAGTACGAGCCGTCGTCGGAGAAGTCGACGTCACGGGCGTAGAACGGGAACGAACCGCTGTAGCAGGGCGCCACGTAGCGCTGGGTGCTCCAGTTGGCGACCGCCGGGGTGCCGTCCAGGTCGACGACCACCACCTGGTTGCGGGGCTGGCCGTTGACCTCGGTGAAGTTGCCCACCGCGACCAGGGTCTTGCCGTCGGGGGCGACGGCGAGGCCCCAGACCAGCTCGCTGCTGGCGCGGGCGACGCTGGCGTCGATCTGGAAGCTCGGGTCGATCGCACCGGTGGTCGCGTCGAGCCGGGCGAGCAGCGAGTGCTGGGTGCCGTTGACCCAGTGGAACGCGCCCGCGATGTAGAGCTTGTTGCCGACGACCACGGTCCGCCGGACCAGGCCGCCGTCGCTGCGACCGACCCAGCCGGTCACCGTCGCGCCGGTGGTCGGGTCCAGCTCGACGAGGTTCTTGCGGCTGACGCCGTTGACGTTCATGAACGAGCCACCGACGATGAGTTTGCCGTCGGGGCTCGCCGCGAGGGCGTGCACCGCGCCGTCCAGCGTCGGGGTGAAGTCGGCCTTGAGCGCGCCGCTGGCCCGGTCGTACGCGAACAGGTAGCTGCGGCTGGTCCAGCTCGCGTCCCCGCTGGCCTTGATCGAGGTGAACGAGCCACCGACGTAGACGGTGTTGCCGATCTCGGCGAATGCCTTGGTGTCACCGTTCTGCGCGTGCGGGATGTTGTCCGCCGGGTTCGCCGAGGTGAGGGTGCTGGTGACCGGCGTGAGGTTCGCCGCCCGCGCGGGCGCGGCCAGCAGGCCGGCCGCGAGCACCGGTACGGCGAGAGCGGCGAACCACCGCCGCCACACCGGTCGAGACGTTCTGTGTTGCACTGGCGCCCCCAAAGATGAAGTGAGATCACGCGTAGCTTGCTCTGCCCGGACATTTCGCACCATCAACCGACCGGTCCACTCGGCCACCGGCTCGGTCCGGTCCTGCCGTACGGGTCGCGTCCGGACGACCCACGGAGGACGAGGATTGCGCATCGACCGGCGGGACCCGTCACCGGGCCGCCCGGTCCCGGCCGGCCTCACGCCGGCTCCGCCCACCGGAACGGCGGGACCGTGCCGGTGGTGGTGACCGTCCAGGATGCCGCGCGGGCCAGGTCGTCGGCCGTGACGGCGTCGGCCTCCCGGGCCAGCACCAGGCCCCGCCGGTCGAGTTCCCGGGCCATCTCGACCTGGTGGTCATCGACGTGTTCGCCGTGCCGGGCCCGGCGCGGCACGTAGACGGCACGGCGTCCGGCCCGCATCGCGGCCAGCGCCGAACCGACCCCGGCGTGGGTGACGATCACGTCGGCCTCCCGCATGGCCTGCTGCATCTCGGCGTGCGGCACCTGCCGGCGGGCCCCGGCCGGCATCCGGGGGATGCGGGTCGACCCCACCTGCCAGAGCACCTCCGCCTCGGGGGGCACCACGTCGACCAGGCGTTGCAGCAGGCGCGGAAAGCCGAAGCGGGACTGGGTGCCGAGGGTCACCACGATCCGGGAGACCGGGCGCGGGGCGGCGGGTGCGGGCAGGTAGCCGTCGAAGATGGAACCGCCGTAGCGCCACCGGCCGTCCGCCCAACCGGGGTACTGGGTGTAGAGCCGGGTCCGGGGCACCCGGGCGACCAGCCGACCGGTCAGCGACGGGCCCTCGGTGCGGGTGGCGCTCTCGATGTAGTGGCAGTCGAGGCCGTGCCGCACGGCGGGCAGGAAGAACGACATGGCGACGCTGGCACCGGTGCTGACCACCCGGCGGAACCGTCCGCCGCAGAGCACCCGGCGGGCGGCCAGCAGGTCGCGCAGCGCACCGACCGGGTCCCGGGTGGCGGCCGGCGGCACGTGGATGACCTCGTGTCCGTCGAGCAGGGATCGGCTCTGCGGGGAGTCGAACGTCGCCCAGACGCAGTCGTCCTGCACCCCGAGCCGGGGCAGCAGATCGTGCAGCTCGGCGAGGTGCCCACCGGTGGAGGCGACGAGGAGGGTGGTCACGGTGGTGGCCCAACTTCCGTTCGAGGAGTGGTGGGGGCCGGGTCCGTCGCGGCGCGGGGAGGGGTAGCGCCGGTCCGGACGGGGAGGGGGTCAGGTACCGGTGGTCAGCCGGTCGGCGTTGGCCGGTGCCGGGTCGGCAGGCGTCCCCGGCGGGCGGACCCGGCCGTCGACGACCAGCACGGCGAGCACCATCACGCCGGTCAGCAGGGTGCCGAAGAACCAGCCGCCGAAGACGTCGGTGAGCCAGTGCTTCTCGGCGTAGATGCGGGTGTAGCCCTCGACGGTGACCAGCACCGCCAGGGCGGTGACCAGGCCGATCAGCACCCGGCGGGGGATCCGCCAGGTCAGCGCGGCCAGCACCAGGATGGTGCCGAAGGTCATCAGCACCCGGGCGCAGCCGCCGGAGGGGTAGGTGCCCAGGTCGGTCGGCGGGTGGCCCCGGTCGACGACCTTCGCGAGGATCGTCTGGGTGTACTGCTCGACGACGAACTGCAACGGCATCGCCACCAGCGGAATCCACCAGCGGCGGCGACGCCAGGCGATGGCGAAGCCGATCGCGGCCACCACGGTCACCCACTTGAGCGGGTAGCGGTCGCCGATCGGGGAGATGAACAGGTTGACGTCTTCCCAGAAGCCGACCCGGTGGGCGTGCACGTAGTCGAAGACGGGGTGGTCGACGTGGGGTTCGAGCCGGGAGATCGCCTCACCGAGCGGCCAGCAGACGGCGACGACCGCCGCCGCACCGGCCAGCAGCACCACCAGCGCCGCTCCGGTCCGCCCGAACGCGGCGGTCAGCCCGGCGAGGGCGATCCGGAAGCGTTCGGCCGTCCGGCCGGTGTCGACGGCCGACGCCCACCGGGCCGCCAGCACCGGAACTGTCAGCAGGGGCACCAGCACGGCCAACACGGCCAACACGTAGACGATGGTCACCTGGGGTCACCGCCGCCCGAACGGCCGGCGGCCGGGGCGCAGGTGACCCCGAACTGGTTGACGCGTGACGATCCCATCGTGCTCCCTGATTGTGCCGGCCATCGGCCGGGCCTCCCCACACCCCGGACGAGGTCCCCACGCCGTCCCGGGCCGCACCGACCACGCCGTCGCCGGCCAGTGGTCATCGAGTGGGGCCACCCTAATGGAACGTGAGCCGGCTTCGGTAGCGGCGGTGACGGCAGTGTGGGCTTTTCGCCGTTTTTCCGGTCGGGACCCCGACACTTGTCCCATTCACCGGGAGAAACCGCCGGTCAGGGGCGGGGTGAGCCCAGCCGGTCGGCGAGCGTGTGCAGCAGTGCGGGGTGCAACTTCGCACTCCAGCCGCCCCCGCCGGCGGCCAGTTCCGCCGTCCGCAACCACAGCTCGACGAGATATGCGTCGGCGACGAATTGACGCCCCGCCGGGTCCAGGCCGAACGCCGGGCCGTGCCGGTCCAACAGCTCGACCATGTCGCCGGTCGCCCCCGCCACGTCCCGGCCGGCCAGCGACAACGCGCTCTGGAAACCCTGGTGGGCGAGGTCGAACCCGAGGGGCCGGTCGGCGCCGCTGTTCTCCCAGTCCCAGACGACCAACCGGCCCCGGTGCCGGCCGAGGTTCCACGGCACCCAGTCGCCGTGCCAGTGCCCGAACTCCACCGGCCGGTCGCCGTCACGGTCGACGAGGGCGGCCAGCGCCCCGACCACCGGACCACCGGCGGTCGCGGCCCGCGCGGTCAGATCGGCCAGGAACGCCGAGCCGCGCAACGGGCGGCGGGCCGCCGCCGGGCCACCGCGCCGGGCCACCGCCAGCATCGCGGCCACCTCCGGGCGCAGCGGGTGACGCGGCCGGCGGATCCGGGCCGGCATCGGCTCGACCAGGGTCACCGCCAGGTCACCCCAGCTCACCTCGTCCAGCAGCCGGGGCACGTCCGGGAAGTCACCGCCGTCGCGGGGCAGCTCCCGCAGCGCGGCGGCCTCCGCGCGGACCATCGCCCGGGTCGCGTCGTTCCACCCGATCTTCGCGTACGCCCGCGCGGCACCCCGGTCGTCGAAGAGCTGCAACGTCGGCTTGTGGTGCGGGTCCGGCGGCCGGATGCCGATCGCGGCGTGCAGCCGTCGGCCAGCCAGCCGGCCCAGGTGCTCGGCGAGCAGCAACTCGGCCGGATCGGCGTCGGTGGGCACCGCGACGGTCAACACCGGCATCCGGGCCAGCCCGGTCGCCCCGAGCCCGGCCAGCATCCCGACGGCCAACCGGTTGGCCCGCACCCGGGGCGGGCGCAGCGCGTTGTACGCCAGGGTCGACGCCGCGCCGACCCGGCGGGAGACGAGCGGGAGCAGGAACCTGGCCCGCTCCACCGAGGGCACCACGGCGTACCGGACGGCCGGGCGGTGGGTGGTGGGCACCGGGTCGGCCGGACCGCCGAGCCAGAGCCGGGGGTCACCGAAGATGGCCCGGGTCACCCAGCCCAGGCCGTCCTGCCGGGTCCGTGGGTCCGCCACCGCCGTCATGCCCTCTCCCGTCCTCGCCCGAGCGCCGCGCGCTGGCGGACACGATAGGGGCAGCGGGCAAGCAGCCGCCCGGCGGGCCGAGGCCCACCGGGCGGCGTACGGTGCCCGGTCCGGGTCAGCGCTGCCAGACGCGGACGTAGTCGACCCGGAAGTCGGCCGGGAAGCGGGTGGCCGCGTCCGGGTCGCCCAGCCAGCCGCCGACCTGGAAGTTCAGCCGCAGGTTGAACGGCTTGTTGAACGCCTCGTCGAACCACGGGGTGGTGCTGCGGTCGCGCTGCCAGACCTGCCGGCCGTCGATGTACCAGCGGATCACCCCCGGCTCCCACTCCGTGGTGTACGTGTGGAAGCCGTCACCCGGGTAGCCGGTCGGGAAGTCCCACCGCTGGTCCTGCTTGACCGGCGTGTAGTCGTAGAAGATCGCCTGGGTGGCGGCCTCGTGCAGGGACGACCCGCCGGGCAGCTCCACCACGTCGATCTCGCCCTTGCCGCCGTCGTCGGGGCGCAGCCAGAACGCCGGCCAGAGGCCCTTGGAGTCGGTCGGCCCGTTGGGCGACTTGGCCCGCATCTCGAACCGGCCGTAGGTGAACGACGCCTTGCCGATGGTGTCCAGGTAACTCTGGGTGTACTGCCGGGTCTGCGAACTGCACACCGCGGTTTCCCGCTGGGCGCGCAGGGTCAGCACCCCGTCGGCGACGAAGGTGTTGTCCGCGTCGTCGACGTTGCAGCCCTTGTCAATGTCGCGGCCCTCGTTGTCGCGCAGGTTCCACCGTTTCAGGTCGACGGTGGGCCCGGTGAACTCGTCGGACCAGACCAGCCGCCAGCCGGGCACGTCCGTGCCGGGGCGGACCGTCGGCGTGGGCTTCGGGGCGGCCGTGGTCGGCGCGGGCGGGCCGACCGTCCGGGTCGGCGACGGCGCCACCGTACGCGTCGGCGTGGGCTTCGGGGCGGCAGTGGTCGGCGGGGCCGTGGTGGCCGGTGGCCGGGTCGGCGGCCGGCCGCCCCGCTGGTAGGTCACCACCAGGCTGGGCCGGATGGTGGCCTTCGTGTTCTCCCGGGACGCCCAGTAGATGCGGGTGTTCCAGTTCTCCTGGGTCAGGGCGAAGGTGACCTGGCCGTTGCCGCTGACCGCGCCGGAGACGTCCCACTCGTTGTAGCCCTGGGCGACCCGGTCGACGGTGGCCAGCGCCGGGCCGAGGACGGGCCGTTCGTGCCACGCGCCGGTACCGACCGCGGTGCCCTCGGCGGCGTGCGCCCGGACCCGGGAGGTGAACTGCTGCCAGGCGTACACCCGCAGGGACGCCTTGACCTTCACCGCGTCGGCGGGCAGGCCACGCACCTGGAACTCCAGGACGGCGTCGCGCTGGCCGACCCGGTTGCCGTCGCAGAGTTGCGGGCAGCTGGCCAGGGTGGTCTTGACCCCGTTGTCACCGTCCTGTGGGACCTGGGTGGCCGTGGTGTCCGCGACGGCGGAGAGCACGATCGGCGGCACCTCGGCGGCGATCAGCGGCATCATCGTGGCCACGATGCCGCCGACTGCGGTGACGCTCAGGACACTGAGGACGACCGCCTTGCGTCGGCCGGTGATGGCCGGAAGGGCGCGGTGGATTCCGTGCCTGCTCAAGGAACTCTCCCCGGGTGGGCGACGATTACCGGCAGCAGCGTAACCACCACGGGCGGCTGTGGCAGGGGTGAAATCAAGGTGGCGACAGGACTTAACCAAAGAATAAGGCAGCCGGGGTTGCTTTTCGGCGGGCGAGCAAACGAATGCCGGCTTCCCGAGGTTACGCCTGATTGACCGGAAAGTCGGCGATGCGGTTCGCCGTCATCCTGGCCGCTCCTGACCCGCCGGGCAGGGTCGCGGGGAACGCCCGTCGGACCGGCCGGCCCGACGGGAGGGCGGGTCAGCGGCGGGCCGCCGCCAGCGCCGCGCGCATCGCCTCGACCGGGGCCGGCACCCCCGTGAACTGGGTGAACTGGCCGACGGCCTGGGCCAGCAGCAGATCCAGCCCGGAGAGCACCTGACGGCCGGCGGCCAGCGCCGAGGCGGCCAGCGGGGTCGGCCACGGGTCGTACAACGCGTCGAAGAACACCGTGGACGGTCCCCAGTCGACCCCGTCCGCCAACGGGTCGGCGACCCCCTTCGGCACGGTGGAGACGACCAGGTCGGCACGCAGGTGCGCGGCGGCGTCGGCCCAGGCCACGGGGACCAGGTCCACCCCGACGGCCGCCGCCACCGGCCGCAGCTGCGCCACCGCCGCCGGGCGGCGGGCCACCACGGTCACCGTGGTCACGCCGAGCCCACCGGCGGCGGCCAGGGCGGCCCGGGCGGTGCCCCCGGCGCCGAGCACCGTGACGGCGGCCCCGGCCGGCACCCCCGCCGAGGTCAGCACGGTCACCATGCCGGAGACGTCGGTGTTGTCGGCGTACCAGGAGCCGTCGGGACGCCGTACCAGCGTATTGGCCGCGCCGACGGCGGTGGCGACCGGCGACGCCCGGTCGGCCACCGCGAGCGCGGCCTCCTTGCCCGGCATGGTCACCGACAACCCGGCCCACTCCGACCCCAGGCCGGCGACCAGGGCCGGCAGCTCCTGCGCCCCGCACTCGATCCGGGTGTACGACCAGCCGTCGAGCCCGGCCGCGGCGTAACCGGCGTTGTGGATCACCGGGGAGAGGGAGTGCGCGATCGGCCGGCCGAGCACCGCCGCCCTCACCGGCAGTTCTCTCCGCTCAGCACGCCGTTGGTGCACATCTGGCGTTGCAGGTCACGGAAGTCGGCGTCGGTCGTCCCGTAGCCCATGGTGCCCTTCTTGTCGACGGTCATGAAATAGACCCAGGTGCCGTTGGGCGGGCTCATCGCCCCCTTGAGGGCGTCCTCGCCGGGGTTGCTGATCGGGGTGATGGTCAGCCCGTCCGCGCCGTGCGTCCGGTACGGGTTCTTCGGGTCGTTCAGCTCGGACTGCTTGAGGATGTCGGAATCCTTCGGGTTCTTGCCCTGCAACCGCAGCCAGTAGTTGATCGCGCTGTCGATCTCCAGACACTTGCAGTGGTAGCGGTCGGTGTAGACCCGGTTGTAGATCACCCGGGCCACCTTCGGCATGTCCACGTGGTTGACCGACTCGGCCTGCGCGATCGACGCCGTGATCAGCGCCTCGTACGGGGAGATGCCCCGGTCGGCCTCGACCGTCTCGACGAACTTCATCTCCCCGGTCACGTCGAGGAACTTGTCCACCATCAGCGACAGGATCTGCGGGGCGGTCGCCTTCGGCGGCAGCTCGTAGGTGGCCGGGTAGAGGAAGCCCTCCAGGCTCCGCGGCCCCTTCTTGCCGTCCTTGCGGTTGAACCAGAACTCCGGCACGCCCAACTTGACCGGGTCCTTCGCGGCGGCCTTGAACTCGGCGACCGGAATCTTGGTCTCCTTGGCCAGCAGGTCGTAGATCGCCAGGGTGATCATGCCCTCGGGGATGGTGATCCCGTTGACCACCCGGCTCTTCGGGTCCAGCAACAGGATGAGCGCGTCGGAGGCGCGCATCTCCTTCTTGACCTTGTACCGGCCGACCTGGATGTTCTTGCTGAGCGCGTTGTCGTCGGCCGCCTCGACGAAGGCCTTGGTGCTCTTGACCACACCGGCGTCGTAGAGGGAGTTGCCGATGTCGGTGGCCGTGTCGCCCTGCTTGACGTCGACCAGCGCCTCACCGGTGCCCGGGCCGTCGAAGTCCGGAGTGATGAAGTGGCTACGGATCCGGTCGAAGCCGTAGAAGGCCCCACCCCCGATGCCACCCAGCAGCACCAGGGCCATGAACAGAGCGAAGATCGTCTTCAGGTGCCCGCCGCCCGACTTTCCGCCACCCGACGTGCCGTTGCGTCGGCTGACGAAGCCACGCCGGTGCCGGCCCTTCTCCCCCCTCTCCTGCTCGTCGAACCCGAGGTCCAGATCGTCGATCATTCCGTCCGCCTCCGCTGCGCTTCCAGCCAGCTCTGCAGGATCTCGACCGCGGCGGCCTGATCCACCACCGCACGTTGGCGCTTTCCCCGGACGCCACGCTCGGCAAGCCTACGAGACGCGACGACGGTTGACATCCTCTCGTCGGTGAGCGTCACCGGAACCGGCGCTATCACCTCGGTCAACCGGCGCACGTACGCCAACACGTGCTGGGCCGCCGGCCCCTGCCGGCCCGCCAGATTGACCGGCAGCCCGACGACGACCTCGACGGCCTCGTGCTCGGCCACCAGCTGCGCGAGCTGGGCGAGGTCACCGGGCACCGCGTCCGGGCCGGTGGTCAGATCCCGGGCCAGAGTGACCAGCGGAGTGGCCAGGATCCCGTGCGGGTCGGAGCGGGCCACCCCCACCCGGACCTGCCCGACGTCGACACCCAACCGGACCCCCCGGGACAACTCACTCACCGTCGGTCACCCTCCCCGGTGACGAGCCAGGGCGGACCAGCTCTGGTCCGCCCTGGCTCGTGCGCTGATCCGTCACGCGTCGGCGATCGCCTTCTCGACCGTGAGCAGCAGCTTCGGCGCCTCGGTGGCGGGCAGGCCACCACCCTGCGCGACGTCCTGGCTGCCGCCACCCCGACCGGAGAAGGCCGCCTTGACCAGGTCGTTCGCCGCCAGACCACGGCCACGGGCCGCCGCGTTCACGGCCACCACCAGGGACGCCTTGCCGTTCGATCGGGCCGCCACCGCCACCACCGCCGGCCGCGCCGGGTCGATCTTGCTGCGGATCTCCTGGGCCAGGGTCCGCACGTCGTTACCGGCCGCGCCCTCCGGCGCCTCGGTGCCGACGTACGCCACCCCGCCGACGTCCTTCGCCTGCCCGGCCAGCGCCGTCGCCCCGCCCAGCACCAGCTGGGCGCGGAGCTTCTCCAGCTCCTTCTCGGCGTCACGCAGCTGCGTCACGGTCTGCTCGACCCGGTCGGCGACCTGCTCACCGGGCACCCGGAACAGCTCGGCGAGGCGGGACACCAGCAAGTGCTCACGGGCCAGGAAACCGAACGCGTCCATCCCGACCAGCGCCTCGATCCGGCGCACGCCCGAACCCACCGACGCCTCGGAGAGGATCTTCACCAGGCCGAGCTGGGCCGAACGGGCCACGTGGGTGCCGCCGCACAGCTCCCGGGCGTAGTCGCCGACCTCGACGACCCGGACCCGCTCGCCGTACTTCTCGCCGAACAGCGCCATCGCGCCGATCCGCCGCGCCTCCTCCTGGGTGGTGATGAAGGCGTTGACCTCCAGATCCGCCAACAGCACCTCGTTGACCTGCTGCTCCACGTCGTGCAACACGCTCGGCGACACCCCGGTCGGGGTGTTGAAGTCGAACCGCAGCCGCCCCGGGGCGTTCAGCGAGCCCGCCTGGGTCGCCGACTCGCCCAGGAAGTTACGCATCGTCTGGTGCACCAGGTGGGTCGCGGTGTGCGACCGCGAGATCGCCCGCCGTCGGGTCACGTCGATCTCCGCGTAGCCGGTCTCGCCGGCCCGCACCTCACCCCGGACCACCTTCGCCCGGTGCACGACCAGACCCGGCACCGGCTGCTGCACGTCGAAGACCTCGACCTGACCGGCACCGACCGTGATCAGCCCCTGGTCGGGCTGCTGACCGCCACCCTCGGCATAGAACGGGGTGGTGTCGAGCACCAGCTCGACGGTGTCACCCTCGACCGCCGCGCCGACCTGGACGCCACCGCTGAGCAGCGCCCGGACCCGGGACTCCCGGCTCAGCTCGCTGTAGCCGGTGAACTCCACCGCGCCACCGTCGTCACGCACCGACCGGTACGCCGACACGTCGGTGTGCCCGGTCTTGCGGGCCTGCGCGTCGGCCTTGGCCCGGTTGCGCTGGTCGGCCATCAACCGGCGGAAACCCTCCGCATCCACCTGGAGGCCCTGCTCGGCGGCGATCTCCAACGTCAGGTCGATCGGGAACCCGTACGTGTCGTGCAACTGGAACGCCTGCTCACCCGACAGCGCCGGCTTGCCCGCCGACCGGGTCTGCGCGATCGCCGTGTCCAGGATCGTCGTACCCGCCCGCAACGTCGACAGGAACGCGTCCTCCTCCGCGTACGCATACTGCGAGATCCGGTCGAACTCGGCCGCCAGCTCCGGGTACGACGGGGACATGCAGTCCCGGGCCACCGGCAGCAGCTCCGGCAACGCCCGCTCCTGCCAGCCCAGCAGGCGCACCGCCCGGATCGCCCGCCGCATGATCCGGCGCAGCACGTAGCCGCGCCCCTCGTTGCTCGGGGTCACCCCGTCACCGATCAGCATCAACGCGGTCCGCACGTGGTCGGCGACCACCCGCAGCCGTACGTCGTCCGGGTGCGACTCGCTCGCCACGTGACCCGAGTGCGCGCCGTACCGCTTGCCGGTCAGCTCCGCCGCCCGGTCCAGGATCGGCCGCACCTCGTCGATCTCGTAGAGGTTGTCGACGCCCTGCAGGATCGAGGCCATCCGCTCCAGGCCCATGCCGGTGTCGATGTTCTGCGCCGGCAGGTCACCCAGGATCGGGAAGTCCTCCTTCCCGCTGCCCGGACCCCGCTCGTACTGCATGAAGACCAGGTTCCAGAACTCCATGTAGCGGTCCTCGTCGACCGCCGGGCCGCCCTCGCGGCCGTACTCCGGACCCCGGTCGTAGAACAGCTCCGAGCACGGGCCGCACGGGCCGGGAATACCCATCGACCAGAAGTTGTCCGCCTTGCCCCGGCGCACGATCCGCTCGGCCGGCACCCCCACCGACCGCCAGATCTCGAACGCCTCGTCGTCGTCGAGGTAGACCGTCGGCCAGACCCGCTCCCCGTCCAGCCCGTAACCGCCCTCGGCGACCGGCTTGGTGACCAGGTCCCAGGCCAGTGGGATCGCTCCGGACTTGAAGTAGTCGCCGAAGGAGAAGTTGCCGTTCATCTGGAAGAACGTGCCGTGCCGGCTGGTCTTGCCGACCTCGTCGATGTCCGGCGTACGCAGACACTTCTGCACACTCACCGCCCGCCGGTACGCCGGGGTCTGCTGCCCCAGGAAGTACGGAACGAACTGCACCATGCCGGCGTTGACGAACAGCAGGTTCGGATCACTGATGGCGGGCAGCGGAGCGGACGGCACCACGGTGTGCCCGTTCGCCTCGAAATGGGCGAGGTACCGCCGCTTGATCTCCGCCGTCTTCATCGCTGGTGCTCCTCCGGAAAGATCTCTCGGTCACCGATACGCGGGTCCTCCCGCAGCTCGGCGAACTGGTCGTCGAACGCCTCACCCCGGGCGAACGCCTCGTGGATCTCCTGCTCGCGCTCGGCCATCCCGATCCGTACGTCCTCCACGAAGCTACGCAGCGACTCGACCAGACCGCCAGCGGATTCGGACAGCCCACTGGCGATCCCCGCCGGGGTGTACGCCTGCGCGGTCCGGGTGGCCTTGCGGACCACCACCACGCCCACGGCCAGCCCGATGCCGAGCCAGAAAAGTCGCCTCATGTCTCATGCCTCCTGTGCGACCCGGGCCGGGTCAGCGGTTGCCACGCCGGGCGGCGCGACGCTGCTGCTTGATGGTGTCGCGCACCTCACGCTCGGTCTCCGCGGTCCGCCGCGCCGAGGCGGCCCGGCGGACGCCGTACCCGAACGCCGCCACCTTCACCAGCGGGTTCGCCGCGGCGGCGGAGACGACGGTGGCCAGGTTCGCCACGTTGGCGGTGACGTTCTGCGCGTGGTTGGTCATCGTGTCGACCTTGGCGAGTTGCAGGTTCACCCCGTCGAGGGAGGTCTGCACCTGCTCCAGGGCGACGTTGACGTTCTTGACCGTGGTGTTCACGTCCCCCAGCAACGGGGCGGTCTGCTCGTTGAGGTCGTTGATCATCCGGGTCGTCGCGTCCACGGTGTGCCGCAGCCGCAGGATCGGTACCGCCAGCACGAGCACCAGCATCAGGAACGCGCCGGCCGCGATCAGCGCAGCGATCTGTCCACCATCCACGCATGTCCTCCTCAAGCAGGGTTCCGGGGCCCGACGCCCCGGAACACGCGACCCGGGTCGCGGCGTGACCCGCACCGGGTCGATCGGGAGCAGGCGGGCCTGCCAGCCCCAGACCCTACCGTCCGTGATGGAAGCCGGCTCAGGATGGTGAAGGTGTCGGGCTGCCGAGCGGATCGTCGGTGATCGTCGGGAACGGGTCCTCACCGGTCAGTGACGGGTCGGTGCTCGGCTGTGGCCGGGTCCGCTCGTCGTCGATCGCGTTGCGGACCTTCACCGACACCAGCGAGCCGGTGCACTCCCCCGCCGCGGGCGGGACCGGGGTGGCCGGCGGTACCGCCGGGTCGCCGCTCGCCGGCGGTGCCGCACAGGTCGGCTCCCGCACCCACAGGTCGAGGGTCAACTCGTCGCGCCGCCAGCAGGTGTAGCTGCCCTTGGCCGGCTGTTCCGGGCACCGGGTCACCTTCCACGGCCGCCAGCCCTGCGCGCGCAGGGCCTGTTCGTAGACCTGGGTGGTCTCCTGCGGCGCGCGGTCGGACTCCACGGTGCGCTCCCGCAGCCGGCAGTCCTGCAGGCACCAGCGGCTGCCGCTGACGTTGTCCACCGTCTCCACCGTCGCCCAACCCGGCACGCCCAACTCGTCGAGGGTGCCGAAGACCGGGTCCCGGCTCAAGGTCCGCATCCCGAAGAAGGCCGGGAGCGCCCCGAGGAGCAACGCGCTGGCCAGCACCAGGATTCCCAGCCGCAGGCGACGCCGGTGCCCCGTCCGGCGACGCGGTTCGCCGCCGGTGTCGTCGGCGCCGTCGGGCTCGTCCTGCGTGGGCGAACGCAACGGCGCCCCGGCCGACCCGTCCGGATCGGACCGGGCCCCCTGCGGTGGCGTCACCCGGGCCACCCCGGGGCCGTCGACCCGACCGGAGGACGGGCCGGCCGGAGCACCTGCCGGCTCCGTCCGATCGGGGGGACGCACCGGAGGTGCTGCCCGGCCCACGGCGTCCTGCGGGCCGGCGACCGGTCGTCCGCCCGGCGCGGTGGCCCGGGCGACAGCAGCCGCCGCGACGGCCCCACCCGTACCGGCGGGTCGGGCAGCGGACCGTGGCCCGGCGGGCCGGCCGCCGTCCGCGCCAGCCGCCCGATGCGGATCGTCGGTGATGGCGGGCGGGCGGGCGACGCCGGTGACCGGGCCGGTGGCGGGACCGTCCGGGCGGGCGGTGCCGGTGACCGACCCCTCCGCACGGGCGGTGCCCCGCGACGACGTGCCGGGACGGGGTGCGACCGGGTCAGACGCGCCGGGCTTGGCCGCCCTCGGGTCAGGCTGCGCCGCCCTCGGGTCGGACGCGCCCGGTCGGGTCGTCCTCGGGTCGGACCCGCCCGGTCGGGGTGCCCCCGGCTGCGGGGCCGGCGGGGCGGGGGCGTCCGGACGTGGCCCGCCCCCGGCGCGTACCTCGTTGCGGGGCGCGGCGGCAGCGTTCGGACCCGGTGCGCCGAAGCGGGGAGCGCCGGAGGTCGGTGCCGTCGCGGCACCGTCCGGACCGGCGTCGCGGGACGGTCGGGCCGCCGGCGGCGGGCCTGCCGGGCGCGACTCGCCCGGGACCGGCGCGGCCCCGGGCACCGGGGCCGAGCCGCCGACCCGGGGGCCACCGGAAACCGTACCGGGACCGGCGGGGCGCGCAGCCCCCGCACCCGGCGGCGTGCCGGGCACCGGTACGGAAGCGGTACCACCGGCCCGGGGGCCGCCGGACCCGGGATCGGAGCCACCGGGACGCGGACCCCGAGCCGGGTCGGGCCCGGGGCGGGCTGCACGGGCCGGACCGGGGTCATCGCCCACCGGCCCGGGACCGGCCGGCCGCTCGGGCGGGACCGGCCGTGCCGTCCCCCGAGCCGGCCCAGCCTGCTCCGGCCGGCGCGGGTCGCCCTGCTCCGGCCGGCGCGGGCCAGCCTGCTCCGGCCGGCGCGGGTCACCGTGCTCCGGCCGGCGCGGGCCAGCCTGCTCCGGCCGGCGCGGGTCTCCCTGCTCCGGCCGGCGCGGGTCTCCCTGCTCCGGCCGGCGCGGGTCTCCCTGCTCCGGCCGGTGCGGGTCGCCCGGTCGCCCCCGACCAGCCGGGTCGGCCGGACCAACGCCGCCCGGCGGGGTCGGCCGACCACCCGGTGGGGTCGATCGGTTGAGCACCCGCAGGGCGGGGTCGGTGTGTGAGGTGCGACCGGCCTGCCGCAGCCAGTCCGCCGGCCGATCCGGCCGGTCGCCACGGGGCCGCTCGTCCTGGGCGGGACCGGGCGGGACCGGGCGACCAACCGCCGTACCCTCGTCCGGCCGACTCCGCCGGCCCCGCGACTCGTCGATGGGCGGGCGTCCCTGGGGATCGGACTCGTTCCCGGTCCGGACACGCCACTGCCCTGACGGCTCCTCACCGTCCGGGCGGTTCCGCCGCCCCCCGGGCCCGTCGCCGGCCGACCCGGGACGGTGGGCCGCCGGTCCGCCGTCAGCACCGGACCGTCGGCCCGGTGGGGGGGCGATGTCGGTGGGCGGGCGGCGACGCCCGTTGTCGTCGTGGGCAGCCGGACCGGACCGGCCGGTGCCGGGAACGGACGGCGACGGCGGAACACCGGGTGGGGTCGGCGCGGCCCCGGGTAGCGGTGGCGCGTTGCCGGTCAGCGGCACCGCCGGTTGGTCCGGTTCGGCGGCACGACGACGGCCTGCCCGCTCGCCGGCCGGCCGGCCACCGGCATCACGCACGGGGGTGGGCGGTGCCTCGGCACGGCGGACCCCCCCGGCCCGGCCGGGTGCCGCCGTCTCGGGCGGAGGGTTACCGCCCGGCGGGGCCGTCGGGGCGGTACGGGGGCCGCCGGCAGTCGGGTCCGGTAGTACTCCGGCGCCGGTCGGGGCACCCACCCCGGCGCGGGGTGTGCCCGCCGGCTGCGCCGCAGCGGGCGCGGGACCACCGGGCCCGGGGCCGGGCCGGTTCGCCGGTTCGATCGGACCGGGACGTCGCTCTCTCGGCCGGTCGTCCGGCACGGTCCGGCGACCCCGCAGGGAAGGACCATCCGCTGCCGCCGCCCCCGACCGGTCGTCGGGTACCGCCCGACGGCCCGGGGGTGGCCCGGCAGGGGTCGGGGCACCGTGCGAAGGCCCGGCAGGCGTCGGGGCACCGGGACCGGCCCATCCGACAGGTGGTGCCTGACCGGGTGGCACCGGTCGGCCGGGAGCCGCGCCGGGGACCGTCGCCCGGCCGGGGGCCGGGACCGCAGCCCGGCCCGGACCGGAACCACCGGCGGTGGCGTCCGGGTGGGATGCCTGTCCGGGCCGCTGCGGGCCGGGGTGATCGGCGGACGCCTGGCCCGGCCAGGGCCCGGCACCCGGACGCGGATGCTGCCCGGAGGGTGCGGACCAGCCCGGCCCACGCACCGGTGGGGCAGCCTGGGTAGCGGGGTGTGCCGGCCCCGGTGGTGATCCGTCGGGGCGGGCGGGACGGGGCGAATCGGTGCCGGCTGACGCCGCCCCGGGCCGGGCGGGGCCGACCGGCGGCAGCGGGGACGACCCACCCGGCTGCGGCGGGCGGGGGCCACCCGATGTCGGCGTCTCCCGCCGCGGACCCGGTGAACCGGCCGGCGGACCTGTCGGAGGTCCGGACTCCGGTCGGGCGCCCGGCTGCTGCTGCGGCCGAAGCTCCGGCGGGGCCGGCTGCTGCCGGGGAGCCGGCGGTGCCTGCTGCGGCCGGGGGTCCGGCTGCGGTGGGCGGACGCCGGCCGAGGGGGGCCCGTCGGGACGGGACACCGGCTGACCGACGCGCGGCGCGACCGGTCCCCCCGGGGCGTCCGGCGGGGCGACCGGTCCCCGTCCGGCAACCGGCGGCACCGGGCGGACCGGCGGCACGGGACCACCGTCCGGGCCGAGTTCGGTGCGCTGCTGTTTCGCCGTACGCAGGTCGTCGATCCAACCGAACTCTTCGCCGGCCGGCTCGGGCGGGGTGTCGTCGCCGCCCCGCCCCCGACCCCACCGACGTCCCTTGGCGCGAGGTTCACGCCGCTCGTCGGGACCGTCCTGCGGTTGCTCCCCACCTCGCGATGTCACTGCTGAACCTCCCCGGCGTCGCCGCCGTCCTCATCCGCCCCACCGGCGTGTCCCGGGCCCGACGGGTGACGGCCGTTGACCACCGGCACCGGCCCGTCGGGTCGTGACACCGGGGTGGACAGCCCCCGGACGATCCGGCGCAGCAGGGGCAGCCGGGCGGCCACCGACCGCTCGGCACCGTGCCCGCTGGGCCGGTAGTAGTCGGTCCCGACGAGGTCGTCGGGAGCGTACTGCTGGGTGACCACTCCGCGTTGGTCGTCGTGCGGGTAGCGGTAGCCCGTGCCATGCCCGAGCCCCCGCGCGCCGGAGTAGTGCGCGTCGCGCAGCCCACGCGGCACCGCGCCGCCCCGACCGGCCCGTACGTCGGCCATCGCCGCGCCGAGGGCCGTGGTGGCCGAGTTGGACTTCGGCGCGGTCGCCAGGTGGATCACCGCCTGGGCGAGGTTGAGCTGGGCCTCGGGCAGGCCGACGTACTCCACCGCGTGCGCGGCGGCGGTGGCCACCGACAGGGCGGTCGGGTCGGCCAGGCCGACGTCCTCGCTGGCGAAGATGACCATGCGGCGGGCGATGAACCGGGCGTCCTCCCCGGCGACCAGCATCCGGGCCAGCCAGTGCAGCGCGGCGTCGACGTCCGAGCCGCGCATGCTCTTGATGAAGGCGCTGGTCACGTCGTAGTGCGCGTCGCCGTCGCGGTCGTAACGCACGGCCGCCACGTCCACCGCCTGTTCGGTGGTGGCCAGGTCGATCCGGTCGACGTCGAGCGCGGTCGCCGAGGCCGCCGCCGCCTCCAGCGCGGTGAGCGCCTTGCGGACGTCACCGCCGGCCAGGCGCACCAGGTGGTCCTCGGCGTCGGTGGCCAGGGTCAGCGCGCCGGCGAGGCCGCGCGGGTCGGTCACCGCACGCCGTAGCAGCGCCCGCACGGCCGCGTCGTCCAACGGCTGGAGGGTGAGCAGCACGCAACGGGACAGCAGCGGCGAGATGACGGAGAAGTACGGATTCTCGGTGGTCGCCGCGAGCAGGGTGACCGTACGGTCCTCGACGGCGGCGAGCAGCGAATCCTGTTGGGTCTTGCTGAACCGGTGCACCTCGTCGATGAAGAGCACGGTCTGCGGGCCGCCGGAGCGGCGCTGCCGACGGGCGGCTTCGATGACGGCCCGGACGTCCTTGACCCCGGCGGTCAGCGCCGACATGGCCACGAAGCGACGGTCGGTGGCCCGGGCCACCAGGTGGGCGATGGTGGTCTTGCCGCTGCCCGGCGGGCCCCAGAGGATGACCGACAGCGCCGCGCCGCCGCCGACGAGCTGACGCAGCGGGGCGCCGGGCGCGAGGAGGTGTTCCTGCCCGACCAGCTCGTCGATGCTCGCGGGCCGCATCCGCACCGGCAGGGGGGCGTCCTGCCCCACCGAGGCGAAGTCGTCGACGCCGACGGTGCCCGCGGGGGCGCTGGGCGCCGCGGCGGGTGCACCGAGGGAGAAGAGGGCGTCGGAATCCATCAGGAAGACAGTACCGGGCGGGGCCGACGACGCCGGAATCGCGCCGTCGGCCCCGCCCGTTCTGATCCGATGCGGTCAGGTGCGGTCAGCCGCGACCCGGCCGACGGCCCCGGTACCACCGGCCGCCGCCACCGCCGCGCGGGCCGCTGCCGACGCCGGCCAGGTAGAGCGAGAGCAGCAGCAGGCCGATCAGGACCAGGGTGTTCCAGTTGAACAGGTCGGGGGCGCCGAAGTTGGTGTTGAGCAGGTCCAGCAGGAGCGCGAAGCCGAAGACGACGGCCGCGAGGATGGCGAGCATGTGTATGTCCTCCGGTAGGGGGTCCCAGTAGGTCGGCCCCGATGTACCCAATCGGTCGACTCGTCAATCTCCACCGTGGAGATCGCCGTCGCCGGGGCGTCTCGCCCGGCCGGGTTCTAGGCTGCTCGCATGATCGACACCGACCGGGAACTTGCCGGCCGGGCGGCAGTCCTCGCCGCCACCGACCACCATCCGTACGTACGGCACGCGTTGCGGCGCGACGACCGGCCCCGCGGCTGGGTCCGCGACGGCGCGGTGGCCTGGGTGCTCCCGGCGGCGGAGAACGACCGGGCGGGTGGTGTGGTCGGTCCGGTCGACGCGGCGGTGGAGCTGGTCGCGGCGCTGGTCGCCGACGGGTTCGTGCGCCCGGGGCAGTACCTGCAGCTGCCCCGGGCCGACCGGAGGCTGCTGGTCGACCGGTTCGGCGCGACCCGGGTCGACGACTGGGATTTCCTCTGGACCACCGCCGCCCCGCCCCGGCAACACGGGCAGGAGCGGGTGGTCCGCCTCGGCCCGGCGGACCACCCGGCACTGTCCGCGCTGATCGACGACGCCTTCCCCACCTCCTCGTCGCGCCCCGAGGACCCGACGGTCGTCGACTGGTACGGCAGGTGGGAGGCCGAGCGACTGGTCGCCTGTGGGGCGGACCGCAGTCGCGGCGACATCGGCTTCCTCGCCGGGCTGACCGTGGCCCGCGACCGACGGGGGCGGGGGCTGGGCGCAGCGCTGACCGCCGGGATGACCCGGGCCCTGCTCACCCGGTACGACCAGGTCGGGCTCGGCGTCTACGCCGACAACCTCGCCGCGCTGCGGCTCTACCGCCGGCTCGGCTTCACCGGCACCCTACGACGCAGCTCGGTGTGGCTCGGCTGAGGCCGCCGACCCGGCCGGCTGAGCGCCCCGGTGGTCGGCCCCGGCGGGCACGGCCGGAAGTCCGGCCCCGGCGGGCACAGCGGGAAGTCCGGCCCCGGCCGGTGTGGCCGGAACGTTCCCAGGTCCGGCTTCGACCGGGACGTTCCCCGGCTCGACTTCGACCGGGACGTCGCCGGGTGGGGCTGCGGCCGGGGTGGCCCGCCGGCCGGCCCACCAGGCGGGCAGGTAGAGCGGGGCGGCCACCGCCAGCGCGACCGCGCCGACCACCATCGCCGGGCCGACCCCGTTGCGGTCGGCCAGCGCGGTGAGCAGCACCGCGCCGAGGGCGAACCCCGGTTGCCCCATCATCGAGTTGAGCGAGATGACGCTGGTCCGGTAGGGCCCGTCGACCTGCCGGTGCAGCAGCCCCAGGTGCAGCGGGTTGGACGCGCCGTGCACCGCATAGCAGGCCAGGTAGGCGACCAGCACCCCGACCGGCCCGGCGAACAGCCCCATACCGAGCACGGTGACACCCTGGAGGATGCGCAGCAGCCCGGCGGCGGGGGCGGCACCGAGCCAGCGCAGCAGCAGCGGGGTGGCCGCCGCACCGGCCGCCGAGACCAGCCAGGCCGCCGAGTTGGCCGGGCCGAGCAGTGCCGCCGCCCGCTCGGCGTCGCCGACCACGTCGGCGAGCCGGATCGGCAGCAGCGACTCGAAGGTGACCATGCCGAAACCCCAGAACAGCTCCACCGAGACCAGGGCGAGCAGCACCCGGGAGCGGCGCAACAGGCCGACGGCCCGACCCACCATCCGGGGTGCCGCCACGACCGAGGCACGCAGCGTGCCGGGGCCCCGGGCCGGGCCGGTCTCGACCAGCATGATCAGCAGAACGACCAGGGCGACGGCCTGGAGGGCGGCGGCGACCAGCACCGGCACCGTCAGGGCGCTCACCGGCCCGACCGGGCCGAGCGCGATGAGGCCGCCGCTGAGCAGCGCACCGCCGGCGATGGTGACGCCCGCGACGGTGCCGGCGAAGCCGAGGCCGGGCTCGTAGTCGGCGTCCCGGTCGGCGGCGAGCGTGGACTCGACGTACCAGGAGTCGAGCGGGCCGCTGTCGAGCGCCCGGTAGACCCCTTGCAGGGCCCAGACCAGGAAGAACAGGGCGAACGAGTCCGCCACCGCGAACAGCCCGAGCGACAGCAGGCTCACCGACCAGGCGGTGACCAGGACCACCCGGCTGCCGAGCGCGTCGGCCAGGCCACCGGTCGGCAGCTCCAGCACCAGCACGACCAGGCCCTGGGCGGTGGCGACCAGACCGATCTGGGACAGCGACAGGCCGCGTTCCTGCATCAGCAGGATCAGCACCGGAATGGTCAGGCCGGTGGGCAGCCACCGCAGGCCGTAGAGGGTGAGATAACGGAACCGGACCTGGCGTACGGTCAGCGCGGCCATCACTGCTGCTCGATCATCGGGAACGCGGCCACGAAGACGTGCACCCGCTCGGCGTCCGGCTGCGTCGGGTCCGCCTCGGTGCGGTAGCGCTCCAGGACCTGCCACAGCTCGTCCTCCAGGGCCTGGAGCCGGTCGGCGGGGAGGCTGAGGAAGGCGTCGCTCATCCCGAACGCGTCCCGCCAGGCCGGTGACCAGTCCTGCTGGACGGCGAACCAGCGTTCGGCCCGCTCAGCCAGGAGGCGCACCTGGTCGCCCTGGATCCACTCGATCGCGGCCCGGGCGTCGGGGTCGTCGTCGAAGTCGCTCGGCTCCCAGTCGGTCACCTCGTGCGCGGCCCGCCACCAGCGCTGCCGCCCGGCGCTGCGGTCCGGGTCCTCGACCACCAGCCCCACGTCGGCGAGCTGGCGCAGGTGGTAGCTGGTGGCGCCGGTGTTGGTGGCGAGCAGGCCGGCGAGGGTGGTGGCGGTGGCCGGTCCCTGCACCCGCAGCGCGCCGAGCAGCCGCAGCCGTAGCGGGTGGGCCAGGACGCGGACCTGCCGGTGGTCGATCCGGACGGAGCTGGTCGCGGGTCGCCCGCCGGTGTCGTCGTTCTCCATGCATGCACAATAACTGTGCACAGAATCTATGCACAATATTTGTGCATAGATTCTGTGCAAGCTTTCCTGTGGGACCCGACACGGCCGACCCGACGGTCTGCTTGTCAGTCGGCGAGCAACTCGGTCACGCCGCGCAGCCGGGTCCGCAGCAGGGTGACGGCGCGGGACGAGTCGAGCCGCACGTCGGTGGGACGCCGCAGCCCGGCCGCCGTGGTCGTGGCGGTCGTCATCCCGGCCGGATCGATCCCGTGCCGACGGGCCACCAGCAGTCCCAGCCCGGCCCGGCTGACCGGCTCCGGGCCGGCCACGTTGAGCGGGCCGGCGACTGTCGAGTCGGCCAGTTCCAGCACCGCGTCGGCCAGGTCACCGACGTCGACCGGGCAGCGCAACTCGTCGGTGAACAGGGTGGCCCGACCCGCCAACGCGTCCCGGCAGAGCTGGATCTGCTTGCTGCCCTCCCCCAGGATCAGCGAGGTCCGCACCAGCACCGCGCCCGGGTCGACCACCCGTACGGCGGTTTCCGCCGCCGCCTTCGCCGCACCGTAGGGATGCACCGGGGTCGGCACGTCGTCGTCGAGATAGGGGGTCGGACGGCCGGCGTGCAGCGCGTCACTGGACAGGTGCACCAACCGCGCCCCGACCTCGGCCGCCGCGTACGCGACGTGCGCCGCCCCGTCGGCGGTGACCGTCCAGTCGTCGGTGCGGTACGCGGTCGCGACGACGACGTCCGGGCGTACCTCGGCGACCAGCCGGCGCACCGCCTCCCGATCGGTCACGTCGAGCCGCCGCACCGCCACCCCGGGCACCCCGACCGCACCCGACCAGCACGTCCCCACCACCGACCACCCGGCGGCAACCCCCCGCCGACACACCTCACCCCCGAGAAACCCACTACCCCCCACCACCAGCGCCCGCATCCCACCACTCCCCCTACAGCGATCAAGAGGTTCACGTCACCTCACGGCGTGATGATGACGTAAACCTCTTGATCAACGATCCGGGCTAGGGCGGCCGGGCGGGCCGGCCGGGGGTGGGGTGGGGGTTAGACCGGGTCGGCTACCGGGGCGGCGGGGCCGGCGGTGCCGGGGGACGCGGCCGGGGGCTTGGGCTTGGCGTCGATGCCGGCCTCGGTGCGCTGCTGGGTGGTGATCGGGGTCGGGGCGCCGGTCAGCGGGTCGAAGCCGCCCCGGGTCTTGGGGAAGGCGATCACCTCGCGGATCGAGTCGGCCCCGGCCAGCAGCATGCAGACCCGGTCCCAGCCGAACGCGATGCCGCCGTGCGGCGGGGCGCCGTACTTGAACGCCTCCAGCAGGAAGCCGAACTTGTCCTGCGCCTCGGCGGGGGTGATGCCGAGCAGGTCGAAGACCCGCTGCTGCACGTCGCCCCGGTGGATACGGATCGAGCCGCCGCCGATCTCGTTGCCGTTGCAGACGATGTCGTACGCGTAGGCCAGGGCCCGGTCCGGGGCCTCCTCGAACCGGCCGACCCAGTCGGCGTTCGGCGAGGTGAACGGGTGGTGCACGGCCGTCCAACCGCCCTCGTCCGTGCGCTCGAACATCGGCGCGTCGACCACCCAGCAGAACGCCCAGGCGCTCTCGTCGATCAGCTTGGCCCGCTTGGCGATCTCGATCCGGGCCGCGCCGAGCAGTTCCTGCGCCTCCCGGGTGTTCGTGCCGGCGGCGAAGAAGACCGCGTCGCCCGGCTTGGCCCCGACCGCGTCGGCCAGGCCACCCAGGTGCTCGGCGGAGAGGTTCTTGGCCACCGGCCCACGCGCCTCGCCGGTCTCGGCGTCCAGCACCACGTACGCCAGGCCGCGCGCGCCACGCGCCTTGGCCCAGTCCTGCCAGCCGTCCAGCTCCTTGCGGGTCTGCGCCGCACCGCCGGGCATGACCACCGCGCCGACGTAGCCGCCCGCGTCGATCGCACCGGCGAACACCCGGAACTCGGTGCCGCGCAGGTACTCGGTCAGCTCGGTCAGCTCCAGGCCGTAACGCAGGTCGGGCTTGTCGGAGCCGTACCGGGCCATCGCGTCGTGCCAGGTGATCCGGGGGATCGGCCGGGAGATCTCGTGCCCGGCCAGGTCCTTCCAGAGCGCCGCGACGATCGCCTCGCCGAGGTCGATCACGTCGTCCTCGGTGACGAAGGACATCTCGATGTCGAGCTGGGTGAACTCCGGCTGCCGGTCGGCGCGGAAGTCCTCGTCGCGGTAGCAGCGGGCGATCTGGTAGTACCGCTCCATGCCGCCGACCATGAGCAGCTGCTTGAACAGCTGCGGCGACTGCGGCAGCGCGTACCAGCTGCCGGGCTGGAGCCGCACCGGGACCAGGAAGTCGCGGGCGCCCTCGGGGGTGGACCGGGTCAGCGTCGGGGTCTCGATCTCCAGGAAGTCCCGCTCGTGCAGCACGGTGCGGGCGAGCTGGTTGGCCCGGGAGCGCAGCCGCATCGCGTTGGCCGGGCCACTGCGACGCAGGTCCAGGTAGCGGTAGCGCAGCCGGATGTCGTCGCCCGCCTCGACCTGGTCGTCGACCGGCAGCGGCAGCGGCGCGGCCTCGGAGAGCACCTCCAGCGCGCTGGCGGTCACCTCGATCTCACCGGTGGGCAGCTCCGGGTTCTCGTTGCCCTCCGGGCGGCGGGTCACCTCGCCGGTGACCTTGACGCAGAACTCGTTGCGCAGCGCGTGCGCGTCCTCTTCGCGGAACACCACCTGGACCACGCCGGAGCCGTCGCGCAGGTCGACGAAGATGACACCGCCGTGGTCGCGCCGGCGGGCCACCCACCCGGCGAGCGTCACCGTGGTGCCGGCGTCCGTCGCGCGCAGGCTGCCGGCGTCATGGGTACGGATCACGACTTGCGTCTCCTCATCTGCGGTACGGCTGTTCCCCCGCATTGTGTCAGCCGCCCGGTCCGCCCGGTTGCGGGGTGAGCAAGGCCGGCCCGCCCACCGGACGCGCGGAACGGGCCGCCGGTGTTCCCGACGGCCCGTTCGCGCAAGGTGGATCAGCGGATCCGGTGGCGCATCAGAGGATGCGGCAGATCGGTCAGATGATGCTGACGCCGTAGACGCTCAGCGGCTCGGTGACCGGCTGGAAGTAGGTGGTGCCACCGCGGGTGCAGTTGCCGCTGCCGCCGGAGGTGAGGCCGACCGCGCTGCTGCCGCTGAACAGCGAACCGCCACTGTCGCCCGGCTCGGCGCAGACGTTGGTCCGGATCAGGCCGGAGACCGAGCCCTCGGCGTAGTTCACGGTGGCGTTGATGGCGCTCACCGAGCCGCTCTTGAGGCCGGTGGTGCTGCCGGAGCGCTGCACGCTCTGGCCGACGTACGCGTTGGCGGCACCGGTGACGTCCCGGAAGCTGCCGTTGTAGAGGGAGACGTTGCCGGTCGCGTTGGCGGCGTTGCTGTGCCGGACGATGCCGTAGTCGTTGCCCGGGAAGCTGGTGCCGGTACGGGTGCCGAGCACGCTGGTCTGGCCGGAGTTCGAGTACCAGGTCGAGCCGATGTTGGTGCAGTGCCCGGCGGTCAGGAAGAAGGTCTGACCGGCGCTGTTGCGGACGTTGAAGCCGAGCGAGCAGCGACCGCCGCCGGTGTAGATGGCCTGGCCGCCGGAGATCTTGGTGCTGAGCACGCCGGCCTCGGCCTCGACCCGGACGGTGCCGCCGGTGCGCGCGGCGGCGGCCTTGACCCGCTCCAGCTTGGCGCCGGTGACGGTGCTGTCGACCGACACGACGACCTGGTTGGTGGCGGTGTCGGTCCACCACGCGGTGCCGGGGATCTTGGCCGACCGCTCCAGCTCGGCGGTGGCGGAGCGGAGCTGGGCCGCGCCCCGGGTGACCAGCTTCGGGACGGCACCGGCGGCGCGGACCTGCTTGGCGGCGGCGGTGTCGGTGACGGTGACGACCATCTTGCCGGCGGCGTCGGCGTAGGTGCCGGCGGCGCGGTCACCGAGACGCTCGGCCAGGCTGGCGGCGGCGTCGGGGGATGCGGGCGAGGCGGGGGCCGCCTGGGCGGGGGCACCCATGAGCGCGCCGGTGACCAGGGTTCCGGCCATGGCGACGGCGGCGGCGTGTCGGAGTGAGGACCTCGTGGGTCGCATGCAACAACCTCCGGAAGGGGGTGACGGGCGGCGTCATGAAGACGCACCCGGGGACAACCGGCCGACCTGGGGAAACCGGCCGAGAGACTGAAGTATTCACATATTTAAGATCGTTATCAAGACATGCGTTTGCCCGGATTCACCCCACCAGCGGTTATGACGGTCAGGCAACATCGTGGACACATCCATGTCAGACCCTCAGTCAGCCTGCCCCGCCCCCACAGCGGGCCGGGCCCGAAGCGGCCACCGCCGACAGCCCGAAGCCGCCACACCGGGGGTCCGACGCCGCGGTCCCGACCCGGTGTCGAGTGGTTCGCAGGCGGCCCGGTTGCGCGCCGCACCCGGTCCCGCAGGCACCGCAGCCGATCCCGCAGGCACCCCAGCCGATCCCGTGGACGCACCGACCGGAGCCGACCCGCCCCCGCACCCTCCGGCGAGACCAGTGGCACCGGGGTGGGCCGGCCACAGCCGGGACGGCACGGCACGACCGGGCCGCCGACCAGGACGTCCCGTGCCGGCAGGCCCGATGGCGGCGGAGAACGGCAACACTCGACACCCGTCACCGGGAGTCATCATCAGTCGACCCCGCCACCTGACGGTCGCCCCCTTTGCTCTGCCGCCTTCACCGCGACAGTTACCTCAGGTAGCCACCCATGAGAAGACCAGCGAACCACACGTCGCAAGGAAGGGCAGCTCAGGCCGGTGGCGCTCCGAGGGCAGCAGAGCAAAGCGCGGAAGGGTAGGAGCACGAGGGGGGAGCCGTTGTCACGGTGCGTCACACCCACCGACCTGTCACCGAAAGTCACCGACTTCGAGGAACGGACGGGGCAACCGGGTTACGCATGACGTCGGCACAACCCCGGGCGAAGCGGCGGAGGGCCGGAAGAGCCGTCCCCACCCGCGCGGCACGCCGACGCGCCCGCCGCACGGCACACCCGACGCGCCCGCCGCAGGAGGTGGCGACGTGGTCGCAGCACACCCCCGTGCCTGCGGGCAGGCACGGGGGTGGTGAAACGCCGGAGGGGACGGTCAGGTCAGGCGCGGGCGGCCAGCTTGGCGGCGCGCGCGTCGCGCTTCTCCTCGAACCGGGACGCGGCCTGCTCCAGGCCGTCCAGGTGGGCGGCGATCCGGTCGCGGGCGGCCTCGCCCTCGGCGTCCAGACCGACGACGTTGAACACGTCCCACTGGCGCAGCACCGGGGCCACCACGTCGTCGCGGTGCTGCCGCAGGTCGTAGATGCCGGCGAGGGCGATCGTCACCGACTTGCGGGCGAAGCCCTCGATGCCCACCCCGGGCATCTGGAAGTCTGCCAGCACCTCGTCGATGGCACGCATCGTCTGGTTCGGGTCCACCTCGAGGGCCGCGCCGAGCAGGTTGCGGTAAAAGATCATGTGCAGGTTCTCGTCGGCCGCGACGCGACCCAGCAACGCCTCGCAGACCGGGTCGCCGGTGATCCGGCCGGTGTTGCGGTGTGAGATGCGGGTCGCCAACTCCTGGAACGACACGTACGCCAGCGAGCGCAGCATCGACGTGTCGTGCGAGTTGCTGTAGCCGGCGGTCATGTGCACCATCCGGGCCCGCTCCAGGGCCACCGGGTCGACCGCCCGGGACACCGTGAGGTAGTCCCGGATGGCGGTACCGTGCCGACCCTCCTCGGCGGTCCACCGACCCACCCACGTCCCCCACGCCCCGTCCGGGCCGAACAGGGTGGCGATCTGATGGTGGTACGACGGCAGGTTGTCCTCGGTGAGCAGGTTGACGATCAACGCCGTCCGGGCCACCTCGGGCAGGGTCGAGTCCCCCTCCGACCACGCCTCGCCGCCGAGCGGGCCGTCGAAGGTCCGCCCTTCGCTCCACGGCACGTACTCGTGCGGAAACCACTCCTTGGCCACCGAGAGGTGACGGTCGAGGTTCTTGGCGACCACGGGTTCGAGTTCGTGCAGCAGCGCGGTCTGGCTCAGCTCGGTCACAGGGCCCCTCCCTACGGTGGCGTAACTTACGCCACCGTAGGTCCCCGTCGGCGTACGCGCCAGTAACTGAGACTCAGCCGACCAGCGGCTTCAGGTCCGCGTGGGGCGGCGTCCACTCGGCCGGCACGGCGTTCACCTGCTCGCCCGAACGGATGTCCTTGACCTGGTCACCCTCGGCACCCCGGAACCACACGTACGGGATACCACGCCGCTCGGCGTAGCGGATCTGCTTGCCGAACTTGGCCGCGTTCGGTGACACCTCGGTCGGGATCCCCCTCGACCGCAGCGCCTCGGCGACCGCGTTGCTGCCCGCCCGCTCCTCCTCGGCACCGACCGCGACCAGCACACAGGTCGGCACGCTGCGCGAGACCGACAGCGCCCCGGCGCCGAAGAGCAGGCCGAGCAGCCGGGTCACCCCGATCGAGATGCCGACCCCCGGGTACGACACGGCACCGGCGCTGGCCAGGTTGTCGTACCGGCCACCGGAGCAGATCGAACCGAACCGCTCGTAGCCGAGCAGCTGGGTCTCGTAGACGGTGCCCGTGTAGTAGTCCAGGCCCCGGGCGATCCGCAGGTCGGCGACGCAGAGCCCCGGCGCGTGCGCGGCAGCCGTCTCCACCACCGCGACCAGCTCCGCGATGCCCTCGTCGAGCAGCGGATCGCTCACCCCGAGGGCGCGCACCGCGTCGGCGAAGGAGGCGTCCGGGGCGGAGATCCCGGCCAGCGCCAGGCACGCCTTCGCCTGGGCCGCGCTCGCCCCCGCCGTCTCGGCCAGCAGGTCGGCCACCCTGTCCGGGCCGATCTTGTCGAGCTTGTCGACCGCGCGCAGCGCCGCCTCCGGGTCGGTCAGCCCGATGCCCCGGTAGAACCCCTCACAGATCTTGCGGTTGTTCACCTGGATCAGCACCGGCGGGATCGGCAGCGACCGCAGCGCGTCCCCGATCACCAGCGGCATCTCCGCCTCGTAGTGCGCCGGCAGGGTGTCCCGGTCGACGATGTCGATGTCGGCCTGGAGGAACTCCCGGTAGCGCCCCTCCTGCGGGCGCTCACCCCGCCACACCTTCTGGATCTGATAGCGGCGGAACGGGAACTGGAGCTTGCCGGCGTTCTCCAGCACGTACCGGGCGAACGGCACGGTCAGGTCGAAGTGCAGGCCGAGCGCATCGTCACCGGCCGGACCATCCGCGTCGGCCTGCAACCGGCGCAGCAGGTAGACCTCCTTCGAGGTCTCCCCCTTACGCAGCAACTGGTCCAGTGGCTCCACCGACCGGGTCTCCAGCGGCGCGAACCCGTACAGCTCGAAGGTGTGCCGGATCCGGTCGAGGACGAACTGCTCGATCATCCGCTGCGACGTGGTCCACTCCGGGAAGCCGGACAGGGGCGTGGGCTTGCTCATGGCGTACTCCTTGCGGGTCCGCGCCGGGCGCGGTGAGAGCGAAAGGTCCGCGCGCGGCGCGGAGGAGAAGCTAGAGGCCGCGGGTGGGCGCGGCCGGACGTGCGCCACCGGGGCCCGCCACGTCGACCAGGTACGGGTTGCGCACCCGCTCGCGGCCGATGGTGGTCCTCGGGCCGTGGCCGGGCAGCACGACCGTGTCGTCGGCCAACGGGAGGACCTTCTCCCGCAGGCTGGCCAGCATCCGGGGCATGCTGCCGCCGGGCAGGTCGGTGCGACCGATCGAGCCGGCGAAGAGCACGTCACCGGAGAGGCAGAGCTGGTCGGCTTCCCAGGGCGAGCCGGTGCCGGGCAGCCGGAACAGCACCGACCCGCCGGTATGGCCCGGCGCGTGGTCGACGGTGATCTCCAGGCCGGCCAGCGCCAGCGTCGCCCCGTCGGTCAGCTCCGCGACGTCGTCCGGCTCGGTGTACGGCAGCCGGCCGCCGAACAGCGCGGTGAGGTCCATCGACAGCGCCTTGGTCGGGTCGGCCAGCAGCTCCCGGTCCTCCGGGTGGACGTACGCCGGGATGCCGCGCGCACCGCAGACCGGGGCGACGGAGAAGGTGTGGTCGAGATGGCCGTGGGTGAGCAGCACGGCGGCCGGGTGCAGGCGGTGCTCGGCGAGTACGGCGTCGAGCCGGTCGAGCACCCCGATACCGGGGTCGACCACCACGCACTGCTCCCCCGGCGCGGTCGCCACCACGTAGCAGTTGGTGCCGAAGGCGTCCGCGGGAAAGCCGGCCACGAGCACGTCCGCTCCCCTTTCGTTCGAGTCGTCCGTCTCCTGGGCAGCCTAGTCGTCGGCGCGATCCGATATCCGCGCCCACCCGCACCACGGCCCCCGTACGGCACAGTGACGCACTTTGATAAACCCAGGCCGGCCCTCGTACACCACTTTCACAGCGGGTACCCGTACACTCTGGCGGGCGTGTGGCGTGGCGCACCTGCGGACATCGTGGCGCGTACGGCCCGACCGCCGGTGACGACCAGGGTAGAGGAGGGGAGCACGGGTGGCTTCCAGCAGGGACCGGCAGCGCAAGCTCGCGCGGGAGAAGCTCGACCGGCAGTTGGCCCGGCGGGCCGCCGCCGCCCGACGGCGTCGGCAGATCCAGGCCGGGGTCGGTGCGGCCGTGGTGCTGGTGCTGATCGTGGCCGGCGCGGCCTGGGGGCTGGGTGCCTTCGACAGCGACCCCGAGCAGAAGGCCGCCGAGGACGTCTGCCTCTGGACGCCGCAGGACGCGGCCGCCAACACCAACCTCAAGGACGTCGGCACCCCGGCCACCACCGGTCTGCCCACCACCGGGGTACGCACCATGACGATCGACACCGACCAGGGCGGCCCGGTCACCGCCGAGCTGGACCTCGCGGCGGCGCCGTGCGCCGGGGCGAGCATCGCCCACCTGGCCGGCAAGTCGTTCTACGACAACACCAAGTGCCACGAGATCACCACCGAGGGTGCGTTGCGTTGCGGCGACCCGAGCGGCACCGGGCTGGGCGGCCCCAGCTACTCGTTCTACAACGAGAACGTGCCGACCGCGCCCGAGGCGAGCCCCTCGGCCAGCCCGCCGCCCGGGCAGCCGCCGACCTACCCCAAGGGCACGGTCGCGATGATCAGCAACCCGCCGGGCGCCAACGGCAGCCAGTTCCTGCTCTTCTTCAAGGACTCCAGCCCGGCCCAGCCGGCGTACCCGATCATCGGCCGGATCACCGGCGGCCTCGACGTGGTCGAGAAGATCGGCGCCCAGCCGACCGTGGACAACGGGGCGGGCGCCAAGGTCAAGCCCAAGACCGACGTGCTGATCCGCAAGCTGACCGTCGGCGAGGCGCAGGCCGCGCCGGCTCCGGCGACCGGTTCCCCGGCCGCGTCCCCGGCGGCCAGCCCCAGCGCCGGCTGAGCCGGCCCACCACCCGTACCTGCGGCCACGCCGCGCCAGAGAAAGCCCAGGAGGAGTGACCGTGACGTCCACGAGAGAGCGGCAGCGCGCGGCGGCGCGGGCCCGACTTGAGCGGGAGATGGCCGAACGTTCGGCCAAGGCCCGCAAGCGCCGGCAGACGCAGGCGATCGTCGGGGCCGCCGCGATCCTGGTGCTCGTGGTCGCCGGCACCGTCTGGTTGGCGACCAGCCTCGGCGGTGATGACGACGACAACAAGCAGCAGACCGCCAGCACCGAGGGCTTCTCGCAGTGCACCTACAACGAGGCGCCCAAGGAGGGCCGGCCCGCGCAGATCAAGGACGTCGGGCTGCCCCCCAACCAGCAGGCCAACAAGGGCACCCAGACGCTGACCCTGGAGACCAACCTGGGTCCGATCGTCGCCAAGCTCGACCGGACCAAGGTGCCCTGCACCGCCGGCAGCTTCACCCACCTGGCCAGCAAGGGCTTCTTCGACAACACCAAGTGCCACCGGCTGGTGACCGAGGGCATCAAGGTGCTCCAGTGCGGCGACCCGAGCGCGACCGGCGCCGGCTGGCGGCAGACCGACGGCACCGGCGGGCCGAGCTACGGCATGGCCGAGGAGAACCTGCCGACCGACAAGCGGCCCCCCTACCCGGAGGGCGTCATCGCGATGGCGAACGCCGGGCAGGGCACCACCGGCAGCCAGTTCTTCATCGTCTACGGCGACTCGCAGCTCGACCCGAACTACACCGTGCTGGGCACCGTCACCTCCGGCATGGACCTGGTCAAGCAGGTCGGGGCGGCCGGTGACGACAAGGCGTACGCGCAGCAGGCCGGGGGTGGCCACCCCAAGAAGGAGGTCACCATCACCAAGCTGACCATGAGCGACATCGAGGGCTGACCCCTCGGGTACGACGAAGCGCCCGCCGGCTGAGCCGGCGGGCGCTTTCGTGACCCTGGTGTCCGAACCCTCCCCGGGGGCGCCTCCGGACGGCTCCCGGACGGCCGGGTGGGCCGCCGGCCCGGCGGTCGGGTGAGCCGCCGGGCGGAGGTTCCCCAGGCCCGTCAGGCGCCGGAGGTGACCCGGTAGGCGTCGAAGACCCCGTCGACCTTGCGGACGGCGGCCAGCAGGTGCCCCAGGTGCTTCGGGTCGGCCATCTCGAAGCTGAACCGGCTCACCGCCACCCGGTCCCGGGTGGTGGTGACCGTCGCCGACAGGATGTTGACCCGCTCCTCGGAGAGCACCCGGGTGACGTCGGCCAGCAGTTTGTGCCGGTCGAGTGCCTCCACCTGGATGGCCACCAGGAACGTGGAGGCGGAGGTGAGCTTCCAGCTGACCTCCACCACCCGCTCGGCCTGGGCCCGCAGGTCCTCGGCGTTGGCGCAGTCGTCACGGTGCACGCTGACCCCGCCGGAACGGGTGACGAACCCGAAGACCGAATCCGGGGGCACCGGCGTGCAGCACCGGGCCAGCTTGATCCAGACGTCGCTGACGCCCCGCACCACCACCCCGGGGTCGCTGCTGTTCTGCCGGCTGTGCGGCGGACGGGTGGCGACGGCGGTCTCGGCGATGTCCTCCGCCGCGCCCTCCTCACCGCCGTACGCGGCCATCAGCTTCTGCACCACCGACTGCGCCGACACCTGGCTGTCGCCGACCGCCGCGTAGAGCGACGCGACGTCGGCGAGGTGCAGGTCCCGGGCGATCGCCATCAACGCGTCGGAGGTGAGCATCCGCTGCAACGGCATGCCCTGCTTGCGCATCGCCTTGACGATCGAGTCCTTACCGGCCTCGATCGCCTCCTCACGCCGCTCCTTGTTGAAATACTGGCGGATCTTGGTGCGCGCCCGGGGGCTCTTGACGAAGCTCAGCCAGTCCTGCGTCGGACCGGCCGTGTCGGACTTCGAGGTGAAGATCTCGATCACGTCGCCGTTGGACAGCGCCGACTCCAACGGCACCAGCTTGCCGTTGACCCGTGCCCCGATGCACTTGTGCCCGACCTCGGTGTGCACCGCGTACGCGAAGTCCACCGGCGTCGACCCGGTCGGCAGCGGAATGACGTCACCCTTCGGGGTGAAGACGTACACCTCCTGGCTGGACAGGTCGAAGCGCAACGCGTCGAGGAACTCCGACGGGTCGGCGGCCTCCCGCTGCCAGTCCAGCAGCTGCCGCAGCCAGGTCATCTCGTCGATGTGCGCCGGCGGGCCGACGATCTGGGTGCCCTTGTGCTCCTTGTACTTCCAGTGCGCGGCGATACCGAACTCGGCGGTACGGTGCATCGCGTAGGTGCGGATCTGCATCTCCACCGGCTTGCCGGTGGGCCCGATGACCGTCGTGTGCAACGACTGGTACATGTTGAACTTGGGCATCGCGATGTAGTCCTTGAACCGGCCCGGCACCGGCTGCCAGTTGGCGTGGATGACCCCCAACGCCGCGTAGCAGTCCCGCACCGTGTCGACCAGGATGCGCACCCCGACCAGGTCGTAGATGTCGTTGAAGTCCCGCCCCCGCACGATCATCTTCTGGTAGATCGAGTAGAGGTGCTTCGGCCGCCCGGTCGTCTCCGCCTTGATCTTCGCGGCCTTGAGATCGGTGCCGACCTTCTGGGTGACCTGCTTGAGCAGCGACTCCCGCTGCGGCTGGTGCTCCCCGATCAGCCGGAGGATCTCCTCGTAGCGCTTGGGGAACAGGGTGCCGAAGGCCAGGTCCTCCAGCTCCCACTTGATCGTGTTCATACCGAGGCGGTGGGCCAGCGGCGCCAGGATCTCCAGCGTCTCCTTGGCCTTCTGCTCCCGCTTCGGGGCCGGCAGGAAGGACAGCGTCCGCATGTTGTGCAGCCGGTCGGCCAGCTTGATCACCAGGACCCGGGGGTCCTTCGCCATCGCCACGACCATCTTGCGGATCGTCTCCGCCTTGGCCGCGTCGCCCAGCTTGACCTTGTCCAGCTTCGTCACGCCGTCGACGAGCAGGGTGACCTCGGGACCGAAGTCGGTGCGCATCTGGTCGAGGGTGTACTCGGTGTCCTCGATCGTGTCGTGCAGCAGCGCCGCCACCAGCGTGGTGGTGTCCATCCCCAGGTTGCCCAGGATGGTCGCCACCGCCAGCGGGTGGGTGATGTACGGGTCACCGGACTTGCGGTACTGACCGGAGTGCCACCGCGCGGCGGTGTCGAAGGCGCGCTGGAGCAGCCGGGCATCCGCCTTGGGGTGGTTTTCCCGGTGGCTGGAGATCAGCGGTTCGAGCACCTCGCTGACCTGGGAACTCTGCCAGGGGGCGTTGAACCGGGCCAGCCGCGCCCGCACCCGACGCCCGGTCGGCGCGTTGGACAACGCGAAACCGGCGCTCGGGGACGGGTCGTCGTCGAGCGCCGCCCCGGCTGCCATGCCGTCGAGCGTGGCAGCGACGTCGTCGCCGACCCCCGCCGGGCCGACCGGTGGGTCGTTCTTCCGAGCGGTCACCGCGCCGTCAGCGTCGCCTGTCGGGTGCACCGTGCCCTCCACCGGAGGGACGACATCGTGGGACACCGGCCTCCTCACCGATCGCCGGGACCACGCCGGCCGTGCGGCCGACGCCTGTCTTCCAACCGGCCGTCGCGCCGGCATGTTCCCATCGGCCGCCGTCGGGGCCGATGGCGTTACCCGCCGGCCCCCGGCCGACGCCCTGCCCGCCGCCCGGACGGGTGATCGCCCGGTCAGCAATGGGCAATGCTACCCGCACGGTAGGTGCCGTGCCGCTCCGCCGGACGGTCCGTCCCAGGTCGGCGGGACGACCGGGCGTCACACGGTCAGCAGGGCATGGACCGGACGCCCGGCGAGCCGCTCCCGCCCACCCAGGAAACCCAACTCCAGCAGTACGGTGAACCCGGCCACCGTGCCACCGGCCCGCTCGACCAGATCGAGGGTCGCCTCGGCGGTGCCACCGGTGGCCAGCACGTCGTCGACCACCAGCACCCGGTGCCCGGCGGTGAAGGCGTCCTGGTGCACCTCGAGCGTCGCCTCGCCGTACTCCAGGGCGTAGGAGGCCGAGTACGCCGGCCGGGGCAGCTTGCCCGCCTTACGCACCGGCACCACCCCCATCCCGGTCGCGTACGCGATCGCGGCGGCGATCACGAAGCCCCGGGCCTCGATGCCGACCACGATGTCGAAGCTGTCCCGCCCGTGGTGGTCGATGATGCCGTCGATCACCTCGCGGAACACGTCGCCGTCGGCGAACAACGGCATCAGGTCCTTGAACAGGACACCGGGCTTGGGGAAGTCCGGCACGTCCAGCACCCGGCTGGCGACCAGCCGGGCGACCTGCGGGCCGCTGTCTCCCCGTACCGCGGTGCTGTGGGTCTCCGTCACGATGGTCGATTCTCCTTCGCTACGACGACGGCGTCCGCCATGCTGCTCGCACAGCATGGCGGACGCCGTCGACTCGACGTGTGGCGGGTCGCCCGTCGGTCAGCGCCGCTTCGCGCCACCGGGGCGGTTGCCCCCGCCGCCGCTGGGGCGACCACCCCGGGCGCCGGTCGCCCGCTTGGCCGCCGGCCGGGAACCGACCTTCGGGGCGCTGCCGGCCAGGGCCGCCGCGTCCAGGTCGATCGGCTCGTCGGTGGCCTCGTCGGCAGTCGCCTGGCGGGCCGCGCCACGCGGGACGACCTCGCCCCGGGCGATCGCGCCCCGCCGGGCCAGCACCCGCTTGGTGTGCGCCTCGATCCGCGGGTCCTTGTTCTTGAGCAGCACCAGCAACGGGGTGGACAGCAGGATCGAGGTCAGGAACGCCATCGCCATACCGACGAAGAGCACCAGGCCCAGGTCCTTCAGGGTGCCCGCGCCGAGCAGGCCGGCACCGATGAAGAGCAGACCGCCGACCGGGAGCAGGGCGACCACCGAGGTGTTCAGCGACCGCATCAGGCTCTGGTTGAGCGCCAGGTTGGCCGCCTCGCCGTAGGTCTGGTTGTTGTTGGCGGTGATGCCCCGGGTGTTCTCCTGGACCTTGTCGAAGACCACCACCACGTCGTAGAGCGCGAAGCCCAGGATGGTGAGGAACCCGATGATGGTCGACGGGGTGACCTCGAAGCCGACGAGCGAGTAGATGCCGGCGGTGAGGATCAGGTTCATGAACAGCGAGATGATCGCGGCGACCGCCATCCGCCACTCGAACCGCAGCACCAGGTAGGCCGCCACCACCAGGACGAAGATGATCAGGCCGAGCAGGGCCCGGGAGGTCACCTGGCTGCCCCACGCCTCGCTGACCTGGCTGCCGCTGATCTGGTCGGCGTTGATGCCGAACTCCTGCGCCATCTTGGCCTTGACCGCGTTGGCCTGGTCGGCGCTGAGCTGCGAGGTGCGCAGCTCGTAGTACTCGCCGCTGGTGCTGCCGACCTTCTGCGCGGTCACCACCTTGATGCCGTCGCCCTCGGCCGCCAGCGCCTCGTTGACCTTGTCCTCGGCCTGGTCGAGGGTGCCGACGCTGGCCGGCACCTGGAACGAGTTGCCGCCGGCGAACTCGATGCCCAGGCTGAAGCCGCGCACCGCGAAGCTGAGCACGGCGATCAGCACCAGCACGCCGGCGACGGTGAACCACAACTTGCGCCGGCCGACGATGTTGAGACCGGCCTCGCCCCGGTAGAGCCGGGACGCCAGACCACTCTTAGCCATCTCAGGCCTCCTTGACGCGCGAGTTGCGGGCGGTGGCCGGGTCGGCCGAACGGGCTGGCAGGGCCCGACCGAGGCCGCTGACCCGGGGCGACAGGAACGCCGGGGTCCGGGCGAACATCGTCATGATCGGGTGCCGGAAGAGGAAGACGACCACCAGGTCGAGCACGGTCGCGAGGCCGAGGGCGAAGGCGAAGCCCTTCACCGTGCCGACCGAGACGATGTAGAGCACCACGGCGGACATCAGGGTGATCGCGTTGGCCGAGATGATCGTCCGGCGGGCCCGGATCCAGGCCCGGCCCACCGCGCTGCGCGGGCTGCGCCCCTCCCGGATCTCGTCCTTGAGCCGTTCGAAGTAGATGACGAACGAGTCCGCCGCCACACCGAGCGAGACGATCATGCCGGCGATGCCGGCGAGGGTGAGGGTGAAGCCGATCGACCGGCCGAGCACCACCAGCGCGCCGAAGACCAGCAGCGCGGAGAGCACCAGGCTCAGGAAGATGACCGAGCCGAGCAGCCGGTAGTAGAAGAACGAGTAGATGATGACCAGCAGCATGCCGATGCCGGCGGCCAGCAGACCGGCCCGCAGGTGGCTGTCGCCCAGCGTCGCGGTGACGTTCTGCTGTTCCTGCGGCACGAAGGTGACCGGCAGCGCGCCGTAGCGCAGCTGGCTGGCCAGCGCGTTGGCCGAGGTGTTGTCGAAGCTGCCGGTGATCTGCGAGTCGCCGGTCAGCACGCCCTGGATCTCGGGCGAGGAGACGATCTCGTTGTCCAGCACCACCGCCACCCGGCACTTGCCGTCCTGGCCCAGGGCCGTCTGGTCGCAGCCGCCGCCGGTGTTGTTGAACGCCTCCCGGGTCAGCTCGGTCCACTTGGACTGGCCGTCGCCGGTGAAGTTCAGGCTGACCACCCAGGTGCTGGCCTGGTCGAGGACCGCGTTGGCGTCCTTGACGTCGGTGCCGACCACCTTGGCCTGGTCGAGCAGGTACTTCGCCGCGCCGCCCTCACAGGCGACCGCCTGCTGCTTCTCGTCCTTGATCGACGCGGGGGGCCGCTTGTCGAGCTGGGCGCAGGTGATGGTCGGCACGTTGAACTGCATCTGCGGGGTCAGCACCGCGATCTCCTGCGGGGAGAGCGTGCCGAACGGCTTGAACGTCTCCGCCAGGGCCGGGTTGGTGGCCAGGTCGGCCGGGGCCTGGAGCCCGCTCGCGGCGGCCCAGGCGGCTGCGCCGACCTTCTTCTCGACGGCCTTGCGCTGCTCCTCGATGCTCTGCGGCACCGGGGCCTCGCTGGCGCTGGGCGAGGCGGCCGGGGCGCTCGGCGAGGCCGACCCGGACGGGGAGGCGCTCGGGCTGGCGCTCGGCGCGGGGGCGCCACCACCCTGCCCACCGGCGCTCGGCGAACCGGTCACCTTCGGCGCCGCACTGCCGGAGGCCTTCGGCGACGCGCTGCCCGACGGGGCCGGGGAGGCGCTACCCGACGGGGCCGGCGACGCGCTGCCGGACGGAGCCGGGGCGGCGACCGTACCGCTGCCGTCGGCGGCCTTGAGCACCTTGCGGAAGCGCAGCTCCGCGGCGCTGCCGACGTCGGTCAGGTCGCGGTTCTCACCGGGCAGGGAGATGACGATGTTCCGGTTGCCCTCGGTGACCACCTCGGCCTCGGCCACCCCGTAGGCGTTGACCCGGCTCTCGATGATCTGCCGGGCCTCCTCCAGGTTGGCCGACGTCGGGGGCTTACCGTCGATGCTGTTGGTCGCCTCCAGCGTCAGCCGGGTGCCACCGATGAGGTCCAGGCCGAGCCGGGGCTCCAGCCGGTCCTTCCAGCCGCCGCTGGCACCGCCCGAGAAGAACACCAAGGAATAGAGGACGACGAAGATGAACCCGAGCACGGCGAGCTGCCGCCCGGGGCGCATCTGTCCCTGAGGTGGTGCCACGGCTGTCTGTCTCCCTGTAACGGTCGCGCCGCCGGCGCAGCGGCGACGAGGTCGGAGCGGGGTTCCCGCCCCGACGTGCTCTGCGCGGACCGCTCCCGACCGTGCGGCACGGCGTACCACCGCCGACGTGGGGGCGTCGGACGGCGGGGCGCGCGTGCCGGCCCCGGGGACCGGCCCACCTATCCAGTTGTCCTGTCACGCCCACCCCGGCGGGGCGGGCGTGACACTCACTCCTTGACGGCTTCCGCGTCCTCGATGACCGGCTCGTCGGCCTCCGGACGCTCCGCCCGGGTGACCACCCGGGCGATGGCCGGCCGGGCGTAACGGGACTGCACGCCGGGAGCCACCTCCAGCAGCACGGTGTCGTCCTCGACGCCCACGACCGTGCCGTAGAGCCCGCCGATGGTGACGACCTCGTCACCGGGGCCGAGCGCGGACTGCATGGCCTCGGCCTCGCGGCGGCGCTTCTGCTGCGGCCGGATCATCATGAAGTACATGACCCCGAAGAGCAGGGCGATCATGATGATCGGCGTCAGACTGCCGGCGCCTCCGCCGGACTGTGCTGCGTAAAGCACGGTGTGCGACCTTCCCATTGGCCCCCGTTCGGCGCGGTGCGCGCCGGAGCGGAGGCGGATATTCACATCCTGTACAGACCGCGGCGAGTCTAATCCCTGCACCTGGGAACGCCGAATGCGGCGCAGATCACGTTCAGATCACGGTGGATCGGGCGCGTTCGAGAACAGATCAGGCACAGCGGGGGCTTCCATGCCAAATGTACCATTTGGTGGTGTCCGGCCGAGGTGCCGCCAGGCCGCCTCGGTGGCCACCCGCCCCCGGGGCGTACGGGCCAGCAGTCCAGCGCGGACGAGGAACGGCTCGCAGACCTCCTCCACCGTGTCCGGCTGCTCCCCCACCGCCACCGCCAGGGTGGACAGGCCCACCGGCCCGCCCCGGAACGAGTCGACCAGCGCGGTCAGCACCGCCCGGTCCAGCCGGTCCAGCCCCAGGGCGTCCACGTCGTAGACGGTCAGGGCAGCGCGCGCGGTCTCCAGGGTGACCACCCCCTCGGCCCGGACCTCGGCGTAGTCGCGCACCCGGCGCAGCAGCCGGTTGGCGATCCGGGGCGTGCCCCGGGACCGGCCGGAGATCTCCACCGCCCCCTCCGGGGTGATCGGCACGCCCAGGATGCGCGCCGACCGGTGCAGCAACGCCTCCAGGTCGGCCGGGGAGTAGAAGTCGAGGTGCGCGACGAAACCGAACCGGTCCCGCATCGGACCGGTCAGCAGGCCGGACCGGGTGGTGGCACCGACCAGGGTGAACGGCTCCACGTCCAGCGGGATGGCGGTGGCCCCCGGCCCCTTGCCGACGATCACGTCGACCCGGAAGTCCTCCATCGCGCTGTAGAGCAGCTCCTCCGCCGGCTTGGCGATCCGGTGAATCTCGTCGATGAACAGCACGTCGCCCTCGGCGAGGCTGGTCAGGATGGCGGCCAGGTCGCCGGAGCGCTCGATAACCGGCCCGCTGGTCACCCGGATACCGGAACCCAGCTCGGCGGCCACGATGTTGGCCAACGTCGTCTTCCCGAGGCCGGGCGGCCCCGACAGCAGGATGTGGTCGGGCGGGGCGCCGCGCCGCATCGCGCCCTGCAACAGCAGGTCGAGCTGGTCGCGGACCCGGTGCTGGGCGATGAACTCGTCGAGCCGCTTCGGCCGGACGCTGACCTCGGCGTCCCGCTCCGCGTCGTCGGCGTACGCCGAGACCAGGCCGTCGCCGCTCATGCCGGCCGCCCCGACCGCGACCGTGCCGGCCGTGCCACGCCGGTCACCGGGTCCGGCCGAGCAGTCGGATGGCCTGCTTGAGCAGGACCGGCACCGGCGGGGTGGGGCCGTCGACGGTCTCCGCCACGGCGGCCACCGCCTGGTCGGCCTGCCCGGCCGTCCAGCCGAGCCCGACCAGCGCCTGGCGGACCTGGTCCGGCCAGGCCCCGGCGGTCACCCCGGCCGCGCCGTCGGGCCCCACCGGCACCGGGCCGATCCGGTCACGCAGCTCCAGGACCAGCCGCTCGGCGCCCTTCTTGCCGATCCCCGGCACCCGGGTCAGGGCAGCGGTGTCGGCGTTGGCGATGGCCTTGCGCACCGCGTCCGGGGTGTGCACGGCCAGCACCGCCTGGGCCAGCCGCGGGCCGACCCCGCTGGCCGTCTGGAGCAGCTCGAACAGCTGCTTGGCGTCGTCGTCGGCGAAGCCGTAGAGGGTGAGCGAGTCCTCCCGGACCACCAGGCTGGTGGCGAGCCGGGCCGGCTGGCCGACCCGCAGCTCGGCCAGGGTGCCGGGGGCGCACTGCACCGCCAGGCCGATCCCCCCGACCTCCACCACGGCATGGTCCGGACCGGTCGCGGTCACCGTGCCGCGCACGCTGGCGATCATCGTGCTCCTCCTCGTCGAACCCGGTCGGCGGCCTCGGCCAGCTTGGACCGGGTGCCGCCCCGCCACACGTGGCAGATGGCCAGGGCCAGGGCGTCCGCCGCGTCGGCCGGCTTGGGCGGCTCGGCCAGCCGCAGCAGCCGGGTGACCATGGCGGTCATCTGCTTCTTGTCGGCCTGACCGGACCCGGTCACCGCGGCCTTGACCTCGCTCGGCGTGTAGGTCTGCACCGGCAGCCCGGCCCGCGCCCCGGCCAGCACGGCGATCCCGCTGGCCTGGGCGGTGCCCATCACGGTGCGCACGTTGTGCTGGCTGAACACCCGCTCCACGGCGACCGCGTCGGGTCGGTGCTCGGCGACCAGGCCGGTCAACGACCGGTCCAGGTGCAGCAGCCGCAGCGACAGGTCGTCGGCGGGATCGGTGTAGACGACGTAGTAGGCGACCAGCGAGCAGGGCCGCCCCGGCACGCCCTCGACCACGCCGACCCCGCACCGGGTCAGCCCCGGGTCGACGCCCAGCACACGCACGCCGTCTCCTCCAGGCCCCTCGACAGTACGGGTGTTCGACACCCTACTGGTCCACCCCGACACGCCGGTGGGCGGACACGCCGCCCGCCGGTGGGGCTCAGCGGGTACGCAGGCCGTCGAGCACGCCATCGACGACCCGTTCGGGGAGCAACCGGTCGTCCAGCTCCGGGTGCCAGCGCAGCAGCCGCTGGACCAGCATCGGCCCGGTGAGCAGCGCCATGGCCACCTCGATGTCGAGATCGGCGCGCAGTTCGCCGGTGGCCACGCCCCGGCGGAGCACCTCCCGCATGATCTTGCGGCGGGGCTCGATGATGTTCTGGTAGAGCTGGAAGTGGTCCGGGCTGCGGTTCACCTCGGGCACCAGGCACGGCATGATCCGCTCGGCCCGGGGGTCGATGTTGTGCCCGACCGCACCGACCAACAGCACCAGGTCGTCGCGCACGGAGTGCCCGGCCGGCTGGGGGACCACCCCCTTGAGCCGGCGCAGGGCGTCGAGCAGCAGGGCGTCCTTGCCGGGCCAGCGGCGGTAGATGGTGGCCTTGCCCACCCCGGCGCGGGCCGCGATCGCCTCGATCGACAGTGCCTCGATGGTGCTGCCCTCGGCGAGCAGGTCCAGGGTGGCCTCGACGATGGCCTCGTCCGCGCGGACGCTCCGCGGTCGCCCGGGCGACCGCGGAGCATCGGCGGTGGGGTTCATGTCAGACATTCTTCCCGGCCCTATGTGGTTGCGGCCAGTTCCCGCTCCGCCACCGGCGTCGCGTCGGTGGCCGTGGCGGTGCGGCCCGGCATCCAGCGCAGCACGATGAGGATGCCGAGGGCGGCCACCACCGCGGAGATCGCCGCCGCCCAGTGCATGGCCGAGACGAACGCGTCGTTGGCCGCCGCGATCAGCTTCGGTGCCGCCGGGCCGACCTGCGCCGCCGCCGCGTACGCCCCGGAGACCGACTCGGTGGCCGCCTCCCGGGCGGGGGCGGGCAGGCTGTCGACGGTCGCGGCGATGTCCTGCCGGTAGACGGCGGACAGCACCGAGCCGAGGACCGCGACGCCCAGCGCGCCGGCGACCTGGCGGACGGTGTTGCTGACCGCCGAGCCGACGCCGGCCTTCTCGCGGGGCAGCGCCGACATGATCGACTCGGTGGCCGGGGGCATGATGTTCGCCATCCCGACGCCCTGGAGGAAGAAGGCCACCAGCACCACCCAGATCGGCGTGGTGGCGTCGATGAAGGCGAACGCGGCCAGCGCCACGGCGGTCAGCACGAGGCCGACCGTGGCGACCGCCCGGCCGCCGTACCGGCGCACCATCGCGGCGCTGCGCGGCGCGAAGACCAGCTGGGCCCCGGCGAACGGCAGGAAGAACAGGCCGGTCTCCAACGGGCTGTAGCCCCGGACCAGCTGCATGTAGAACGAGCTGAAGAACATCACGCCCATCGCGGCGAAGAAGACCAGGCCGACGATCGCCACCGGCGCGGCGAACCGGGGCACCCGGAACAGCCGGACGTCCAGCGACGGATGGTCACTGCGCCGCTCGTGCTCGACGAACCAGGCCAGCACCGCCACTCCGCCCAGGATGGCGGCCCAGACCGTGGGCCGGCCGAAGCCGTGCTCGCCGCCGTCGATGATGCCGTAGGTCAGCGCGACCAGTCCGACGACCGACAGCAGCACGCCGAGGATGTCGACCCGGCCGGGCCGGGGGTCGCGGGACTCGGGCACCAGCAGGGCGACCAGCAGCACGCCGAGCACCACCACCGGCACGTTGATCAGGAAGACCGAGCCCCACCAGAAGTGCTCCAGCAGCGCGCCGCCGAGGATCGGGCCGATCGCCACCGCCAGGCCGACCGCGCCGGCCCAGACGCCGATCGCGCGGCCCCGTTCCCGGGGGTCGAACACGTTGGAGATGATCGACAGGGTGACCGGCATGATCGCCGCGCCACCGATGCCCATCAGGGCGCGGGCCGCGATCAGCTGGCCGGGGCTCTGCGCGTACGCCGACAGCAGGGACGACAGGCCGAACAGGACCAGGCCGATGAGCAGGAACCGGCGGCGGCCGGCCCGGTCCCCGAGCACCCCGAAGGTGAACAGCAGGCCGGCGAAGACGAGGGTGTAGGAGTTGATCGCCCACTCCAGCTCGCCCTGGCTGGCCCCGAGGCCGTGCACCGGGTCGGCCAGGGTACGCAGCGCGACGTTGAGGATGGTGTTGTCGAGGACGACGACGAGCAGGCTGACCACCAGCACGCCGAGGATCGCCCATCGTCTCGGATGTCCGGTGTTCTCGTGCGGTTGCATACGCTCCGGTGCTCCCCCCGGTTCACCCGTACCGGCAATACGATACGGGGCAGACTCGTAACGACACTCACCTTACGAGGGGGATGTTTCGATACGGCACCGGTTCGTATCGGATGTGGTGCGGGTCACGCCACCCTGGACGGTCGAAGCGCGACTCAGGCCGGCACACCGCACGCGGCCAGGGCAGCGGAGAAGCTGCTCAACCGGGCCGCCGGGGGCGGCAGGGGCCCGATCCAGCCCGGCCCGGCGGCGTACACGCGTACCCCCGGGACATCACGGCCGAAGCGGACCAGGCGGTACGCGCGGCCGGTGACCGGTGTCTGCGACCAGACCACCACGACCCGCGGGCGGGCCCGCAGCACGGCGGAACGCAGCGCCGCCCAGGGTAGGTCCGGCCCCAGGTGCAGGCAGCCCCGACCCTGCTCGCGCAGCGCGGCGGCCACCGCGTGCAGGCCCAGGCAGTGCGCCTCGTGCTCGGCACCGGCGAGCAGCACACCGTCGGCGCGCAACTGCCGGACGGGAGCACGGCGGTGCACGTCCAGCCCGATCCGGATGCCCTCGGACAGGGCGTGCTCGACGGCGATCTCGGCGGCGTCGCGCCCCCGCAGCCCGGCCAGCATCGGCACGCAGAGCCGCTCCCAGGCCGCCACCACCCCGGCGTCGGCGGCGAACTCCAGCACCAGCGCGGCGACCAGGTTGGCGTCGAGGTCCTCGGCGGCTGCCGCGAGCCGCCTGCGGGTCGTCTCGACGGCCTCCACCGGCATCGGATCTGTCAACACCAGACGCACCCCCGGGTAGCTCACCATTACCAGGGGATTCGCCCGGACGGCACGGTCTGGATGCGCCGTCGGTGGATTATCTGCGGCGGCTCAGTCGGTCAACGCCGTCAACGCCAGGTCCACGTCCGCCTCGGTGGTGTAGAGGTGGAACGCGACCCGGACCTGCCCGGCGCGCACCGCCGCCCGGACCCCGGCCCGCGCCAACCGCTGCCGCGCGTCGGGCACCTCCACCGCCACGATCGCGCTGCGCCCCGGTGGTTTACCCAGCCCGGCCAGGAAACGGTTCGCCAACCCCACGTCGTACGCGCCGATCACCGCCGGGCCGAGCGCGGCGACCAGCTCCAGGGCCGGCGCGGTGCCCACCCAGCTGAACCAGGCCGGGGAGATGTCGAACCGGCGGGCGTCGTCGGCCAACCGCAGCGGCGGACCGTAGTAGGTGGAGTGCGGGTCCTTACCCGCGTACCAGCCGGCGGCGTCCGGCCGCATCCGCTCCCGCAGCGCCGGAGCCAGATAGGCCAACGCCGAGCCGCGCGGCGACATCAGCCACTTGTACGTCCCCACCGCGACCGCGTCGGCCAGCGACCCGTCGAACGGCAGCCACCCGCACGCCTGGGTGGCGTCCACCACCACCAACGCGTCGTGCGCGCGGGCGGCGGCCACGATCTCGGCGTACGGGGCGACGGCCCCGTCGGCGGACTGCACCAGACTGAACGCCACCAGGTCGGTGCCGGCGTCGATCGCGTCCCGCAGACCGGCCAACGGCACGGTACGCACCCGCACCCCGCGCTCCTGCTGCACCAGCCAGGGGAACAGGTTGGAGGTGAACTCGACCTCCGGGACGACCACGGTGGCCCCGGCGGGTAGGGCGGCGGCGATCGGCGCGAGCAGTTGCGACACGGTGCTGGCCACCGCGACGTCCGCCACCGGCACCCCGATCAGCCCGGCGAAGGCCTCCCGGGACCGCCCGGTCGCTTCTCCCCACCCCTCCCACGAGGTACGCCCCACCCGCCAGTCGGCGAGCGCGCCCTGCACCGCCGTCCAGACCGGCTCGGGTGGGAGCCCGTAGCTGGCGGTGTTCAACCAGCCCGGCTCCGGCTGCCACAGCTCACGTGCCTGTTCCAGCTCCATGCTACCGACGCTAGCCACTCCCTCCGCCCGCGCGTCAGCGCCAATCCGGGCCCGGTGGCCCGGACCGGGCCCAGGTCCTGGTCCGCCCGGGTCCGGGTCCGGGCCCTGGTCCGGGTCCGGGCCCTGGTCCGGGTCCGGGCCCTGGTCCGGGTCCGGGCCCTGGTCCGGGTCCGGGCCCTGGTCCGGGTCCGGGCCCTGGTCCGGGTCCGGGCCCTGGTCCGGGTCGTGGTCGTGGTCGTGGTCCTGGGTCGGTCGGGACGGCAGCGGTGGGAGCCTCGGCAGGCCACAGCGCTGGTCCGGGCTTGACAGGGTGCCCTAGGTTGAAGATCAACATTGTGACCAACCCGGAAGGGTGATCCTCCATGCCGGTCGGCTTCACGTTCGCCGTCATTCTCGCCATCGGGCTGGCGGTCGCCGGCGCGGTGACGCTCATCGCCCGCAACCCGGGCGTCAAGCGCATCGCCGCGCTGGTCGCGCTCGGCTGCCTGGCCGGAACGGTGCTCTTCGGCGTGGGAGCGAGCGCGCACTCCGTGCCGATCCGCTCGGTCGGCATCGTCACCAGCTTCAACAAGCCGACCGGCGAGGTCACCGGCTCCGGTCTGAAGTGGGTCGCCCCCTGGCAGAAGGTCGGCGAGTGGGACGCCGGCCGGCAGAAGTACGACCACATCGGCGGCGACCAGTGTGTCCGGGTCCGCACCGGCACCCTCGCCGACGCCTGCGTGGAAGTGCTGATCGAGTGGCAGGTCAAGCCCGAGAACGCGCCGAAGCAGTTCATGGACTACAAGGGCGACTTCGAGAGCTTCCGGGGCCAGCGGGTGGGGGTGCAGTTGGACAGCGCGGTCAACGACGCCTTCGCCACCTACAACCCGCTGGAGAAGATCGACGCCCGGACGGGCAACCTGAACGTCGACCTCAAGCCGTTCGCCGACGGCATCCGGGGCAACGCCGAGGGCCGGCTCTCCGGCGACGTCGACATCCTGTCCGTCACCATCACCCGGGTCAACCACGACGACAAGACCGAGGGCAACATCAAGGCATTCCAGGACAAGCTGGCCCAGACCCGCAACCTCGAACAGGACCGCAAGAACGCCGAGATCCAGAAGCAGATCACCGAGACCAACGCCAAGGTCGATAAGGTGTCCCGCTGCCTGGAGATCGCCGAGAAGAACGGCTCCACCCCCGGGCTGTGCATCAACCCGGGCATCGTCACCGGCGGCAAGTGACGACCGACCGGTCGGTGCGACGAGCGCCGCGCTGCTGTGCCGGGGACGACGCGCCGGCCGCTCGATCCTTGTTGTAGTGGCATCCGCGCAGGGGGAAACCACCACAACAAGGATCGAGCACGATCTTGCCGCCGACCGACGTGAGCTGACCGGCCGGCGGTCAGCTGACGTTGGCGGGGCCGAGGACGCTCTTGAGGTCGCCCATCAGCGCGGTGGTGGCGGCCACCCGGAACGGCCCGAGCCGCAGGGTGGTCACCTTGCCGCCGTTGAGCAGCTTGACGTGCACCTCGGTGTCGCCCGGGTGCAGCACCAGGGTCTCCTTGAGCCGTTCCACCAGCGGTGGCGTGCAGCGGTGCACCGGGATGGTCAGCGTCACCGGTTTACTGCCGGGGGTGCTGCTGACGTCCGGCATGGACATGTCCATCGCCATGATCCGGGGGGTGTCGTCACGCCGGTCCACCCGGCCCTTGACCACCACGATCGCGTCCTCGGCGATGTACTGGCCGATCACCTCGTAGGTGTTCGGGAAGAACAGCGTCTCCACCCCGCCGGCCAGGTCCTCCAGGGCCGCCGACGCCCAGGCCCGGCCCTGCTTGGTGACCCGGCGCTGCACGCCGGAGAGGATGCCCGCCAGGGTGACCACCGCCCCGTCCGGGACGGTGCCCTCCTCCGACAGCGCGGCGATGGTGGTGTCGGCCGCCGCGCCGAGGACGTGTTCCAGCCCGAACAGCGGGTGGTCGGAGACGTAGAGGCCGAGCATCTCGCGTTCGAACGCGAGCTTGTCCCGCTTGTCCCACTCCGCGTCGCCGATGGTCGGCATCACGGTGGTGCTGCCGGTGTCGGCGTCACCGAAGCCCGCCCCGAACAGGTCGTACTGGCCGACGGCCTCCTTGCGCTTGACGTCAGCGAAGGCGTCGATGGCGTCGGCGTGCACGGCGAGCAGGCCCTTGCGGGTGTGCCCCAGCGAATCGAACGCGCCCGCCTTGATCAGCGATTCGATGGTCTTCTTGTTGCAGACCACCGCGTCGACCTTGGACAGGAAGTCGTAGAAGTCGGCGTACTCGCCCTTCTCCTCGCGGCACCGCATGATCGCCGCGACCACGTTCGCCCCGACGTTGCGTACCGCGGCCAGGCCGAAGCGGATGTCCTTGCCGACCGGGGTGAACGGGCCGGCCGAGGTGTTCACGTCCGGCGGCAACACCTGGATACGCATCCGACGGCACTCCGACAGGTAGAGCGCCATCTTGTCCTTGTCGTCACCGACTGAGGTCAGCAGCGCCGCCATGTACTCGGCCGGGTAGTGCGCCTTGAGGTACGCCGTCCAGTACGACACCAGGCCGTACGCCGCGGAGTGCGCCTTGTTGAAGGCGTACCCGGCGAACGGCACCAGGACGTCCCAGACCGCCTGGATGGCCTGGTCGGAGTAGCCGCGTTCGCGGCAGCCGTCCCGGAACGGGATGAACTCCTTGTCGAGGATCTCCTTCTTTTTCTTGCCCATCGCCCGGCGCAGCAGGTCCGCCTGGCCGAGGGTGTAACCGGCGAGGATCTGCGCGGCGCGCTGCACCTGCTCCTGGTAGACGATCAGGCCGTGGGTGGGCGCCAGGATTTCCCGCAGCGGCTCCTCCAGCTCCGGGTGGATCGGGGTGATCTCCTGGAGGCCGTTCTTGCGCAGCGCGTAGTTGGTGTGCGAGTCGACACCCATCGGGCCCGGCCGGTAGAGCGCCAGCACGGCGGAGATGTCCTCGAAGTTGTCCGGCTTCATCAGCCGCAGCAGCGAACGCATCGGCCCGCCGTCGAGCTGGAACACGCCCAGGGTGTCGCCCCGGGCGAGCAGCTCGTAGGCGGGCTTGTCGTCCAGCTCAAGGCCCAGCAGGTCGAGTTCCCGACCGTGGTTGAGCTGGATGTTCTTGACCGCGTCGTCGATGATCGTCAGGTTGCGCAGGCCGAGGAAGTCCATCTTCAACAACCCGAGCGATTCGCAGGTCGGGTAGTCGAACTGGGTGATGATCGCCCCGTCGGCGTCCCGGCGGGTCAGCGGGATGTGCTCGATGATCGGCTCGGCCGACATGATCACCCCGGCGGCGTGCACCCCGGTCTGCCGGATCAGCCCCTCGATGCCCTTGGCGGTGTCGATCACCTTGCGGACGTCGGGGTCGGACTCGTAGAGGCCCCGGATCTCGCCGGCCTCGGCGTACCGGGGGTGCTTGGGGTCGAAGATGCCGGTGAGCGGGATGTCCTTGCCCATCACCGCCGGGGGCATCGCCTTGGTGATCCGGTCGCCGACCGCGTAGGGGAAGCCGAGGACCCGGGCCGAGTCCTTGATCGCGGCCTTCGCTTTGATCGTGCCGAAGGTGGCGATCTGCGCGACCTTGTCCTCGCCCCATTTGTCGGTGACGTACTTGATCACCTCGCCGCGCCGACGCTCGTCGAAGTCGATGTCGACGTCCGGCATCGAGACCCGCTCGGGGTTGAGGAACCGCTCGAAGATCAGGCCGTGCGGGATCGGGTCCAGGTCGGTGATGCCCAACGCGTACGCGACCAGCGAACCGGCCGCCGAGCCACGCCCCGGGCCGACCGCGATGCCCTGGTTCTTGGCCCACTGGATGAAGTCGGCGACCACCAGGAAGTACGACGGGAAGCCCATCTGGTTGATGACGCCCAGCTCGTACTCGGCCTGCACCACGTGGCCCTCGGGGATGCCGCCGGGGTAGCGGCGGGACAGCCCCTTGAAGGTCTCCTTGCGGAACCAGGACTCCTCGGTCTCCCCCTCGGGCACCGGGAAGCGCGGCATCAGGTTGTGGAACTCGAACATCCCGCTCGGGTCGACCTTCTCGGCGACCAGCAGGGTGTTACGGCAGCCCTGCTGCCAGAACTCCGAGGAGTCGACCGCCCGCATCTGGTCGGCGGACTTGACGAAGTAGCCGCCGCCCTCGAAGCGGAACCGGTTCGGGTCGGCGACGTTGCTGCCGGTCTGCACGCAGAGCAGCACGTCGTGCGCCTCGGCCTGCGCCTCGTGGGTGTAGTGCGAGTCGTTGGTGACCACCGGCGGGATGTCCAGCTTGCGGGCGATGGTGATCAGATCCTCACGGACCCGCTGCTCGATGGAGAGCCCGTGGTCCATGATCTCCAGGAAGTAGTTCTCCTTGCCGAAGATGTCCTGGTAGGCGGCGGCGACCTTGAGCGCCTCGTCGAACTGGCCGAGCCGCAGCCGGGTCTGCACCGCACCGGACGGGCAGCCGGTGGTGGCCATGATCCCCTCGGCGTGCTCGGCGATCAGCTCCATGTCCATCCGGGGCCACTTGACGTAGTGGCCCTCCATGGAGGCCCGGGAGTTGAGGGTGAACAGGTTCTTCAGGCCCTGCGCGTTGCGCGCCCACATGGTCTTGTGGGTGATCGCGCCGTTACCGGAGATGTCGTCGCTCTTCTGCTCCGGCCGGCCCCACTTGACCCGCGCCTTGTGGTAGCGCGACTCCGGCGCGACGTACGCCTCCACGCCGAGGATGGGGGTGATCCCGGCGGCCATGGCCTGCTTGTAGAAGTCGTTCGCGCCGTGCATGTTGCCGTGGTCGGTGATCGCCACCGCCGGCATCCCCAGCCGGTTGGCCTCGGCGAAGAGGTCCTTCAACCGGGCCGCTCCGTCGAGCATCGAGTACTCGGTGTGCACGTGCAGATGCGCGAACGAATCGCTCATACGTGAGCCCCCGGTGAAGGTCGATCAAGGCGGAACAGGCACGACCGGCCCACCCTACCGGGCCGCCCCCGCCGCCCCGCCGAACCCGCGGGGGTGTCGGCTCCGGCAACGCCGACGATCACCGACCGCACCGCGACGGCCACCGCCGGCACGGCCACCCGCCCGCACCCGGCACCTTCCGCGGCCGGGGGGCGACATCGGAACGGTCATCGGGCCCACTTGTTGCTAAATGTGGTTGTAGCGGACAAAAGCCCATGCTGTTCCTAGTCTGGTGACGGCAAATCCCCAAACATCCAGAGGAGACAGCATGAGACGAGGACTCGCATTCGCCGCCGCGGCAGGGGCGGCAGCACTGGTGGCCGGGGTGCTGACGGCGACCCCCGCGTACGCGGGCACCTGTGTGACGCCCGACCCGTGCGACACGACTGTCACCTTCGACGTCACCGCCGGGGCCCTGCAGATCACCGTGCCGGACACCGTGGACCTGGCCAACGACGGCACCCCCGGCGGCTACGCGTACGGCCAGCTCGGCGCGATCACCGTCGACGACCTGCGGGCCAGCGCGACCCCGAGCTGGGTCGCCACGGTCAGCAGCACCGCCTTCATCACCGGCGCCGGCACCGACCCGGGCACCAGCATCCCGGCCAGCGACGTCTACTACTGCTCGGGCGACGCCACCGCCACCACCGGCAGCGGCACCTTCGTGCCCGGCCAGGCGAGCCCCTGCGACCCGCCCCCGCCGGCGGACGGCACCGCCCTGGGCACCTCCGCCACCGCGTTCAGCCACACCGTGCTCCCCGCCGACACCGGGAACAACACGGCGACCTGGAACCCGCTGCTCACCATCGACATTCCGCTCTCCGCCATCGCCGGGCAGTTCACCGGCACGATCACCCACTCGGTCGCCTGATCCGATGACCCCGGCGACACAGTTGCGGTGGCGCGTGCTCCTCGCGCCGTTCTTCGTCGCGCTGTTCCTCGCCGCCACCGGTGTCCCCGTCGCAGCGGAGGGAGACGGGGACGCCGGGGGTGAGCAGCGGGGAAAGCCCTCGGGCAGCATCGGCATCCAACTGCTGGAGGCGTCGGCCGACCGGCGCGACGACCCCCGCGCCCGGGTGTACATCGTGGATCACCTGACGCCGGGCGCCACCATGAGCCGGCGCTTCGCGGTGACCAACGACTCCCCCCGACCCCAGAAGATCACCATGTCGGTCGACGCAGCGGAGATCCGGGACAACCAGTTCGTGCCGTCACCCGACCCGAACGCCAACGAGCTGCCCGAGTGGGTCCACATCGATCAACCCAGCTTCGTCGCCGCGCCGTACAGCACCACCACGCTTCGTGTGAACATCGACATCCCACCCTCGGCACCACGCGGCGAACGGTACGGCGCGATCTGGGCCTCGGTCGCCTCGGCGACACCCGACCCCACCCGGGGCAACGTGCAGAAGATCAACAGGGCGGGCATCCGGATCTACCTCGACGTCGGGCCGGGCGGTGAGCCGCCGTCGGACTTCACGATCGACAAGCTGGTGCCGGGGCGTACCGAGGAGGGGTTGCCGGTCGTCCGGGCGACGGTCCGCAACACCGGGGAACGCGCCCTGGATCTCTCCGGCAAGCTGTGGCTCTCCGACGGACCGGGCGGACTCTCCGCCGGCCCCTTCGGAGTCACCGTCGGCACCACCGTCCCGCCCGGCGGCACCGCGCACGCCGAGGTCCTGCTGGGCCGGCAGCTCCCCGACGGCCCCTGGCGGGCACGGCTACGACTGGAGAGCGGACGGCTGCACCGCGAACTCACCGGCGAGATCACCTTCCCCCACGACCGGGGGGCCTGGGGGTTGCCCGCCACGCTGTCGGACCGGCTGCCGTGGATCGTCGCGCTCTCCGGCATGCTGACGCTCGTGGCGGGGGTGTGGCTGGTGGTGGCGATGCGCCGGGTCCGCTCCCGGCCCGCCACCGCGTGAGACGCGGGCCGGGCCCAGCGCGTCTGCCGCACCGGCCCGGCCCGACCGTGCCGCCGGCCGACCGTTCAGTGCAGTGCGGTCAGGGCCGCCGCCTCCTGCTCGGCGCGTTCGTCGCCACTGACCTCGTGCAGCGGCTTCTCCCGGATGAACAGGACCGCGACCAGGGCGAGCAGGGCGATCGGGGCACCGATGAGGAACAGCTCCGAGGTGGCGGTGGCGTACGCGTCCCGCACGACCGCCAGGACCGGGGCGGGCAGCGCGGACAGGTCGGGCACCTCGGTGGTGCCACCGCCGGTGGCACCCGCGGCCGGGCCGAGCCGCTCGGTCATCAGCCCGGTGACCCGGTTGGCCAGCACCGCGCCCAGGGCGCTGACCCCGATCGCCCCGCCCATGCTGCGGAAGAAGGTCAGCACCGAGGTGGCCGCACCCAACTCGTGCGCGGGCACGTCGTTCTGCGCGGCGAGGACCAGGTTCTGCATGAGCATGCCCACACCCGTGCCGAGCACCGCCATGTAGAGCGAGAGCAGCGGTACGCCGGTGTCGGCGTCGATGGTGCTCAGCAGCAGCATCCCGACGGTCATCACGGCCGCCCCGGCCACCAGGTAGACCTTCCACCGGCCGAACCGGGTGATGAGCTGGCCGGCGACGGTGGAGGAGACCAGCAGGCCGAGGATCATCGGCAGGCTCATCAGGCCGGCGACGGTCGGCGACTTGCCCAGCGAGGTCTGGAAGTACTGTGACAGGAAGACCGTGCCGCCGAAGAGGGCCACCCCGACCAGCACGCTGGCGACCGTGGTCAACGTGACGGTACGGCTGCGGAAGATGCGCAGCGGGATGATCGGTTCGGGGACCCTCGACTCGACCCAGACCGCAAGCGCCAGCAGCACCAGCCCACCGACGACCATCAGCGCGGTCCAGCCGGAGGCCCAGGCGAACCGGTGCCCGGCCAGCGACGACCAGATCAGCAGGGTGGACACGCCCGCGGTGATCAGCAGGGCACCCCACCAGTCGATGCGCGCCCGGCGGCGGACCACCGGCAGGTGCAGGGTGCGTTGCAGCAGGACGATCGAGATGAGGCTGAACGGCACGCCGATCAGGAAGCACCACCGCCAGCCCAGCCAGGAGGTGTCGACCATGACGCCGCCGATCAGCGGGCCGGCGATCGTGCCGACGCCGAACACGGCGCCGAAGATGCCGGCGTACCGGCCCAGTTCCCGGGGCGGAATCATGGCCGCCATCACGATCAGCGCCAGGGCGGTCATCCCGCCGGCACCGACGCCCTGCACGATCCGGCTGGCCAGCAGGGTCTCCACGTTGCGGGCGAGCCCGGCGATCAACGAGCCGAGCACGAACAGGCCGAGCGACAGCTGGATGAGCAGCTTCTTGCTGTAGAGGTCGGCCATCTTGCCCCACAGCGGCACGGTGGCGGTCATCGCCAGCAGCTCGGTGGTGACGATCCAGGTGTAGACGGTCTGGCTGCCGTTGAGTTCGGCGATGATGCGCGGCAGCGCGTTCGCCACCACCGTCGAGGCGAGGATCGCCACGAACATGCCGACCATCAGGCCGGAGAGGGCCTGGAGGATCTCCCGGCGGGACATCCGGCCGGCACCCGCCTCGGGCGGGGTCGACGCGGCAGTTGCGGTCATTGACGTTTCCTTACCGGGTTCGGTGCACGCCCGGCGCGGTCGCGCCGGGCTGGTCGGTGGTACGGGGGTCGGGCAGCCCGGCGGCGACGGCGCCGAACGCCTCGTCGAGCAGTTCGACCAGGGAGCGGGACCCGCCGCCGGTGGCCCAGCGGACCATCGCGGTCCGCAACGCGGCTCCGGTGACCGCCACCACCAGGGCGGGATAGCCGTCGTCCGGCGAATGGCCGGTGCGCGCCGCGAGCGCCTCGACCATGGCCTGCTCGGTCGCCGCGTTGCCGGAGACCAGCCGGGCCAGCAGCACCGGGTGCTGCATCACCACCTGCATCCGCAGCAGCCACAACGCGGCGTCACCCTCCACCTCGTCGATCACGCCGGACAGGGCCGACCGGATCGCCGTCAGCGCCGGCACCTGCGCCGGTACGGTGGCCAGCGCCCGCAGCACCCGTTCCCGGTCCCCCTCGGTGTCGCCGACCAGCGCGTCGTCCTTGGTGGCGAAGTAGTTGAAGAAGGTCCGGGCGGAGACGTCCGCCGCCTCGCTGATCTCCTCGACCGTGACCTGGTCGAGCCCCCGCTCGGCGACCAGGCGCAGCGCGGCGGCGGCCAACGCGGCGCGGGTCTGACGCTTCTTGCGGTCCCGCCGCCCGAGCCCTTCGTCGATGGTCATGTGCTGGAGCCTAGGAACAAAGATGCAGCCACTGCAAACTTGCATGGTGTGACATGAAACTCGGCCGGCCGCAGGTGAGCTCCCCCGTCCGGCTGCCCGGCGGTCGGCCGCATCGGTCGGCTGGCCGACTCGGGAACCCGCCGGGCCGGTGCCGCGACATAGCCTCGACGGCACCACATCACGGCGGACAGGGACCGGAATGCTCCTCGCGAACGACATAGACGACCTGGCCGGCGCCGCCGCCCGGGGCGAGCCGGGTGCCCTCGACGCGCTGCTGACAGCCGTGCGCCCCGAGGTGCTGCGGCTCTGCGGCCGGCTGCTGCCGCACCGGGAGGACGCCGAGGAGGCCTGCCAGGACGCCCTGCTCGCGGTGGCCCGGGGCATCGACCGGTTCGAGGGCCGGTCGTCGTTCCACACCTGGCTCTACCAGCTCACCGCCAACCGGGCCCGCTCCACCTACCGGGCACTGCGTCGACGCTGGCAGGTCGAGGCCGACGGGGTGCCGCTGCCCGACCCACCCGACCCCCGGCGCACCAGCGTGGTCGCCGGCACCCGGCTCGACCTGCTCGACGCGTTGGACGCGGTCCGCCCCGAGGTCGCCGAGGCGCTGACCCTGCGCGACGTGCTCGGCCTGCCCTACCGGGAGATCGCCACCCTGCTCGACGTGCCGGAGGGCACTGTGAAGTCCCGGGTCCACCTGGCCCGCCGGCAGGTCCGGCAACGGCTGACCGGTGAGTGAGCGCCCCCGGCCGGGCCGGCTGCTGATCACCCTGCTGGCGCTCGTACCCGTGACGGCCTGCGGACCGACCCCGGTCGCGCCGCTGCCGGTCCGGTCGCCGACCCCGACGGCCGCCCCCGCGACCCCGACCGCCCCGACCGCCCCGACCACGGCGGCACCCACCTCGGCCGGCCCGGTCGTCAGCGCCGTCAGCGCGCCGTCGGCCCGGCACACCCCCTCGCCGCCACGCCGGACCCCGACCGCCGGCACCCGCCCGCCGTCGACGAGCCCCCGGCCGCAGGCCTGCCTCGGCCCGGTCCGCTACGACCTGGTGGTCTCCGACACCGAGTTGGCCCTGTTGAAGTCGCTCTGCCTGAGCGTCGGCGGGGTGCTCCGCATCCAGGGGATCGGGCCCGGCGAGGTCGAGGTGGACCGGGAGGACCTGGTCTCCAGCCACTACGAGGCCGGGGTGGTGGACATCCGCTTCGTCCACTCCGGCACGGTGCAGGTGACCATCCCGCAGGGCGGCAAGACATATCCGGTCACGGTGGTGGTGGTCTAACCGTCGGCCGGGCGGACCCGCACCCCGGCCAGCAGCGTGTCGACGAACTCCGGCCCGCTGCCCGGGGGCGGGACGATCTGCGCATAGAGCAGCCCGTCGCGGCCGGCGCGGGCCGCCGCCTCGACCAGCACCGGACGCCCCGCCGGGCAGCTGAACCCGGCGACCACCCACTCCACGCCGCCCCGCCGGGTGCGCCGCACGGGCCCGGCCACGCAGTCGGCGTGCGGGCGTTGCGCGACGAAGTCCGCCGGGGTGGTCTGCCGGGCCAGGCCGGCGGAGAGCCCGACGAAGGCCCCGGGCACCGTCGGGTCGGTCGCCCACCGGCCGGGGTCGGGCGAGACGACCAGCGCCGGTTCGAGCCGCCCCCGCTCGTCGTACCGGCCGGCCCAGCCCGTCCCGGCGGCCCGCCAGCCGGCCGGCAGGGTGACGCTCACCGGGCCGCTGCGGCCTCGCCCGGCGTCCGGCGCCGGGGCACCCGCGTCGCCCGCGGCCGCCCCCACCGCGACGAGCACCAGGGCAGCGGCCCCGACCAGGCGGAGCCGGTGGGCCGCTCCCCGCCGGAACCCCGACGGCCCCGCCACCACCCGATCCGCCCGACCCGCGCGGTCGGTGCGGTCGGCGTGGTCGGCGTGGTCGGCGCGGTCACGGTGGAGAGCGCGGCCGGCCGGGTCGGGGCGGGGCGCGTCGTCGGCGGACCCGGTCCCCGGTGGCAGTGCTCCCGCCGGGCCCGGGTCGCCGGGCCGGCGGATGGCTTGGCGTAGCGCCGCCCGGAAGGCGTCCGCGTCGCAGTGACGGTCGGCGGGGCGGGGTGCGGTGGCCCGCCGCAGTACCGCCGCCACCGGCGCGGGCACCCCGGCCACGCGCTGGTCGGGGCCGCCGAGCAGCCGCAGGCCGAGCCGACCCAGCCCGAACACGTCGCTGCGGGTGTCCACCACGGCGAGGGGATCGTCCTGCTCGGGCGCCATGTAGCCGGGGGTGCCGGCGCGAGCGGTCAGCCCGGAGGCGGCGGCGAGCGCCTTGGCCAGCCCCAGATCGGCGATGACCACCCGCTCGCCGTCGGCGGTCGAGGTGAAGAGCACGTTGCCCGGGGTGAGGTCGCGGTGCACCACCCGCTGGCGGTGCAGCACGGCGACCCCGGCGGCGATCTCGTCGAGCAGGGCCAGGGCCACCGGCACCGGCAGCGGTCCGGCGGCCAGGCGGTCCCGCAGACTGCCGCCGTCGGCCAGGGCCAGCACCGCGTACGGTCGGCCGTCGGGCAGTTCACCGACCGCGTGCACCCGCGCCAGCCGGGGGTGGTCGAGTCGCCGCAGCAGCCGGGCCTCGTCCCGGAAGCGTTCCCGTACCCGCAGGTCGTGGCTCCAGTTCTCGGCGAGCACCTTGATCGCCACCCGGGAGTCGAGGACCGGGTCGTGGCCGAGCCAGACGGTCGCGAAGGAGCCCACGCCGAGCAGCCGCTCGATCCGGTAGGAGCCGATCCACGCCGGAGTGCTCATCGCCCCACCCCCACCGCACGGTAACCGGCATCGACCGCTGTCGGCGTCCGGGGCATCCGGGACCTGTCAGGAAAACGACGAACGGAATCCGGCCGGGCGGAGACCAACAGCACGACAGACCCGTACCTGCGAAGGAGTGCCGTCATGCGTCGTCTTCCCACCATCCTGCTCACCGGCGTGCTGGCCGTGGCCGCCGCCGTCTTCCCGGCCGGCCCCGCCGGGGCCGCCGGGCCGGGCCCCGGGGTCGCGCCCGGCACCACCGTGGCCCTCTCGCCGGACCGCCCGGCCGGCAACACCGACCTGCTCAGCGTCCGGGGGGCGGGACCGTTCCGGATCGGGGCGTCACTGACCCGGCTCACCTCGGCCGGACTGATCGACTGGACGGCCCTCGACTGCGAGGGCGTGGTCACGGCCGGCGTCACCGGTGAGTGGGCCGGCGTGATCATGGTGGCCTTCCGCAACGGGCGGCTGGTCGAGGTGGGCACGGCCACCGCACCGCCCCGCTCACCGTCCGGGGCGTCGGTGGGCATGTCCTGGGCCGAACTGGAGCAGATCTACGGTCCGCGGGGCGCGCTGATCCACAACGACGCCGGGGACGCCACGGCCTACCTGGTGCGGTTCGGCAACCGGGTCGAGCTGTTCACCGGGCACCCGATCCGGTCGGGTGTCGGCTACTTCCAGGTCGGGCTGGCGGATCACGTCGAGCGGGCCTTCCGCCAGGGCCACTCCTGCTGACCGCCGGTCCGGGCCGGGGCGTCGGGGGCTCTCCCCGACGCCCCGGTTCGCATGGTGGCATCGCCAACATTGCTGTCGTGCTCGACATTAGTGTGTGTCACACAGTATAGTGTGACACATGGTCAACGAAGAGGTCCTGCGGACCCATCTCCAGGAGCTGCGTCGCGGCACGGTGGTGGTGGCCAGCCTGCTGGCCCTGCGCCAACCCGGCTACGGCTACGCGCTGCTGCAACGCCTCACCGGGCACGGCTTCCCGGTCGACGCCAACACCCTCTATCCCCTGCTCCGACGACTGGAGGAGCAGGGGCTGCTGACCAGCGAGTGGAACACCCAGGAGAGCCGGCCGCGCAAGTTCTACCGCACCAGCGCCGACGGGGAGACGGTGCTGGCCCGCCTGCTCGACGACCTCGCCGCCGTACAGACCTCCGTGACCGGGCTGATCGAAGGAGCCGACCGATGAACACCCTGACCGACCGCTACCTCGCGGCGACGCTGCGCTCGGTGCCCGCCGAGCGTCGGGACGAGATCGCCACCGAGTTGCGCGCCTCGATCGAAGACATGATCGAGGACCGCACCGGCGGCGGCCAGCACACCGCCACCGCCGAGCGGGAGGTGCTCACCGAACTGGGCAACCCGGACCTGCTGGCCTCCCGGTACACCGACCGCCGGCTCCAGCTCATCGGCCCGACCTACTACCTCGTCTGGCTCCGACTGCTCAAACTGCTGCTCAGCTTCATCCCGGCGATCGTCGGCACGGTCGTCGTGGTCGTCGAGGTGGCACAGGGCAACGGCTTCGGCGCGATCGGCCGGGGGATCGTCGTCGCCATGCAGGTGGGCGTGCAGATCACCTTCTGGCTCACCCTGACCTTCGCCGTCATCGAACGCGCCCAACCCGGCACCACGATGCCCGGCTGGACCGTCGACCAGCTCCCCGACGTCCCCACCCACCGGGACGTCTCCCTCGCCGACACCGTCGCCTCGGTGGCCATGCTGGCGCTGACCATCGGATACCTACCCTTCCAGCACTACCAGTCGTGGGTGCACGACACCGACGGCGGCAACATCCCGATCCTCGACCCGGCGCTGTGGTCGTTCTGGCTGCCGGCGCTGATCGTGGTACTGGCCGCCAGCGTGGTGTTCGAAATCGTCAAGTACCGGACCGGACGCTGGACCTGGCCGCTGTTCGGGGTGAAGGGCCTGCTCGACGTGGCGTTCGCGGTGCCGGTGGCGTGGCTGGCGCTCTCCGACCGGCTGCTCAACCCGGCCCTGGCCGACCGGCTGAGCTGGCTCGCCGACCAGGACAACCGGGACACCCTCGGGGTCGTCATCGCGCTGAGCGCCGCCGGGGTGGTGGTCTGGGGGCTGATCGACAGCGCCGTGAAGACACGCCGCCAGACGCGCTGAACGAACCAGCACCCGACGGGCCCGGCGTACCCACGCCGGGCCCGTCGCACGGTCCGGGAGTGCCGGGTTTAGCGGGGGCGGGTCAGGTCAGCACGGCACAGCAGCCCAGCCGGGCGGCAGCTGCGGCACCGGCCAGGACGGCTCCGGCCGCCAGTGCGCCCAGCCCTCGTCCCACCACCGCTGCCCCGCGTCGAGCAGCGCGGCGATCCGGTCCCCCTCGGCCCGGATCGCCTGCGCCATGCCCGGGTAACGCCCCTCGACGAGGCGCTGGGCGAACAGCTCCACGTCCTTGAAGACGTACCGGTCGGCGTCCGCCGCCCACCACAGGTCCAGCTCGTGGTCGAGGGTGTCCACCCCGATCGGGGTACGCCGCAGCGGGTCCTGGAGGTTGAAGTACCAGCCGGCGAAGGTGCGGTCCGGCCCGGTCCAGAAGACGTCGACCGAGTGCGCCTCGCCCGGGCGGTGCAGCATCAGCTTGCCGTGCCCGGACCACGCGGTGTGCCCCGCCGTCTGCCACGGGTGCCGACCGCAGGGGAATTCGCCGTGCTCCGGGAAGCCGAACTCGGCACCCGGCGGCAGATAGAGCGCCAACAGGTCGTCGGTGTCCGCCACGCAGATGGTGGGGCAGCCGAACCAGACCTCACCACGCAGGATCTCCCGCCGGACGACCACGTCGCCCGGCGGGAACCGGTGTGCCGGCACGACCGTCAGGCGTCCACCGCCGCCATCACGTCGTCCGAGACGTCGAAGTTGGCGTAGACGTTCTGCACGTCGTCGCAGTCCTCCAGCACGTCGATCAGCTTGAAGATCTTGCGTGCGCCGTCCTCGTCCAGCGGCACGTTGACGCTGGGGATCAGGGCGGACTCGGCCGACTCGTACTCGATCCCGGACTCCTGCAGGGCGGTGCGGACCGCGATCAGGTCGGTCGGCTCGGAGACCACCTCGTACGCCTCACCGAGGTCGTTGACCTCCTCGGCCCCGGCATCGAGGACCGCCATCATCACGTCGTCCTCGGTGGTGTCGGCCTTGGGGACGATCACCACGCCCTTGCGGGAGAACATGTACGACACCGAGCCGGCGTCGGCGAGCGAACCACCGTTACGGGTCAACGCCGTGCGGACCTCGGTGGCGGCCCGGTTGCGGTTGTCGGTCAGGCACTCGATCAGCATGGCCACGCCGCTCGGGCCGTAGCCCTCGTACATGATGGTCTGCCAGTCGGCGCCGCCGGCCTCCAGGCCGGAGCCGCGCTTGACCGCGCGGTCGATGTTGTCGTTCGGGACCGAACTCTTCTTGGCCTTCTGGATGGCGTCGAAGAGGGTGGGGTTACCGGCCGGGTCACCGCCGCCGGTGCGGGCCGCCACCTCGACGTTCTTGATCAGCTTGGCGAACATCTTGCCGCGCTTGGCGTCGATGACGGCCTTCTTGTGCTTGGTGGTCGCCCATTTAGAGTGGCCGGACATCTCGTACCTCCGTCTGTTGACTCACGCCTCGCGTCGGCTGGCCGCGCCGACTCCGGGCCAGCACCGGCCGCGTTGGAGGGCTGCGACGGGCAGTGCCCGCGCCGAACCGCGGCAATCCTACCGAGAGCACCCACCCCGCCGTCACACCCGGCGCGGCACCGCCACCAACCCGCGCAGGAATTGCCCCTTTCGCCGGGAGATGGGCGGCTCAGTGGGCGGCCCCGACCAGGTCGGCGAAGTAACGGTGCAGACGCAGGTCCCCGGTCAACTCCGGATGGAACGACGTCGCCACCAGGTTGCCCCGGCGGACGGCGACGATGCGGTCGACGGCTGGACCCCCGGTGACCCGGCCCAGCACCTCGACGTCGGCATCGACCCGCTCGACCCAGGGGGCGCGGATGAACACGGCGTGGAACGGCCCGCCGTCGATCCCGGTGATCTCCACCGGCGCCTCGAACGAGTCGACCTGCCGACCGAACGCGTTGCGTCGCACCGTCATCGCGATGCCGGCGAAGCCCCGCTGGTCGGGACGGCCGTCCAGCACCTCGGTGGCCAACATGATCATCCCGGCGCAGGACCCGTAGACCGGCATCCCGGCGGCGATCCGCTCGTCGATCGGCGCGCGCAGCCCGAAGATGTCCACCAGCCGGCTCATGGTGGTGGACTCCCCACCCGGGATCACCAGCCCGTCGACCGCGTCCAGCTCGGCCGGCCGGCGCACCGCACGGGCCTCCGCACCGACCCCGGCGAGGGCGGAAACATGCTCACGGACGTCACCCTGGAGGGCGAGCACCCCGATCACCGGTCCACCCACGTCCCCTCCTCCCGCGCCACCGGCAGCGGCCCCGGACCCCCGCCTCACCAACCGCGCTCGGCCAACCGGTGCGGCTGGGGGATCTCGTCGACGTTGATGCCGACCATCGCCTCACCCAGGCCCCGGGACACCTTTGCCAGCACGTCCGGGTCGTCGTGGAAGGTGGTCGCCTTGACGATCGCGGCGGCCCGCTGCGCCGGGTTGCCGGACTTGAAGATGCCGGAACCGACGAAGACGCCCTCCGCGCCGAGCTGCATCATCATCGCGGCATCGGCCGGGGTGGCGATGCCGCCGGCGGTGAACAGGACCACCGGCAGCTTGCCCGTCTCGGCGACCTCCTTGACCAGGTCGTACGGGGCCTGCAACTCCTTGGCAGCGACGAACAGCTCGTCGGCCGGCAGGGAGCTGAGCCGGGCGATCTCCTGCCGGATCCGCCGCATGTGCATGGTGGCGTTGGAGACGTCCCCGGTGCCCGCCTCGCCCTTGGAGCGGATCATGGCCGCGCCCTCGGTGATCCGACGCAACGCCTCACCCAGGTTGGTCGCGCCGCACACGAACGGGACGGTGAACGCCCACTTGTCGATGTGGTTGGCGTAGTCGGCCGGGGTGAGCACCTCGGACTCGTCGACGTAGTCGACGCCGAGGGACTGCAGGACCTGCGCCTCGACGAAGTGACCGATCCGGGCCTTGGCCATCACCGGGATGGACACGGCCGCGATGATGCCGTCGATCATGTCCGGGTCGCTCATCCGGGACACGCCACCCTGGGCGCGGATGTCGGCCGGTACCCGCTCCAGCGCCATGACGGCGACCGCACCGGCGTCCTCGGCGATCCTGGCCTGCTCGGCGGTGACCACATCCATGATCACGCCGCCCTTGAGCATCTCGGCCATGCCGCGCTTGACGCGGGCGGTGCCCCGGACCTGGGGGGCATCGGCGCTCGGGGACGTCGTTTCGGACATGGTCCATCACTCCTCGGACGTGCTCAGGGGCTGACTCCGGCTGATGCTATGACGCCCCGGACGCCGCTCCGACAGCCAATCGGCCCCACGGTGGCCTGCCCTGTGGCCCCCGTCACCCCGGCTCGACCCGGGCCGGTGCCGCCCGCCCCGGTGACCCGCCCGCCACCGCCACCCGGCCCCGCCACCGCGACCCGAGCCACCACCGCGACCCGGGGCCACCACCGCGAGAGGGGCCGCACCGTCGGGCAGCCACCGGTCGGCAGCCCCGGTCAGCCCGCCGGGACGTCGGCGGGCAGGGCCAGGGTGGGGTCGTCGATGTCGAAATACCGCGGCCAGGGGTGGCGGCGGCCCATCCGGCACACCCGCACCAGCGGTCGGCTCCGCGCGCTACGCGCGTCCCGCACCAGGTCGGTGTGCACCTGCCGGGACAGCGCCAGCCGCCGGCTCGCCGCGATCACCGCCCCGCAGGAGGGATCGGCCGGGTCCAGCCGGGCCGCCCGCAGTTGCCGGGTGAGGTCGTTCTCCGCCGCCTCCCGCTCCTCGGGGACGGCGTCCAGGGCGATCCGCGCCGCCGCGTACAGCTCCACGCCGTGTCGCTGCTCGGCCAGCACCGCGGCGGCGGCGGCCCGGCGCAGCAGATGGGCGTCGAGCGCGCGGGCCGCCGACTCCGCCCGGGTCTGCAACCGCTCGACCCGGCCCGCCGTCCAGACCAGGTAGACCACGACCAGGGCGACGACGACCACGGCGACCGACACCGCCCACAGCTGCGGCACCGTCGGGGTCACCGCGGACCACCCAGCCCCGCCCACTCCTGGTCGATGACCCGACCGTCGGTGGCCTCGATGGCCGCCGCGTAGACCTCCACCACCCGACGGGCCACCACCGGCCAGTCGTAGTGGGCCACCACCTGATCGCCGCAGGCGCTCAACGCGGCCCGCTGCGCCGGGTCGTCGAGCAGCTCCGCCAGGACGGTCCGCAGGCCGGCCGGGTCACCGGTCGGGAAGAGCCGGCCGGCCCGCCCGCCGTCGAGCACCCGCCGGAACGCGTCCAGGTCGCTGGCGACCACTGTCGCGCCGGCCGCCAGCGCCTCGGTGAGGATCATGCCGAACGATTCGCCGCCGGTGTTCGGGGCGACGTAGAGGTCGACGCTGCGCAGCATCCGGGCCTTGTCGACCTCGGAGACCAGACCGAGGAACGTGACCCGGTCGCGCAGCTCCGCCGGGAACCGCCCGAACAGGTCGTCCGGGTCGCCGGGCCCGGCCACCAGCAGGCGCAGCCCCGGCCGGTGCGCGGCCAGCGCGACGAAGGCGTCCCGCAGGATCGGGAAACCCTTGCGGGCCTCGGTGAACCGGCCGAGGAAACCCAGCGTCCCGCCGCTGCCGGTGGCGCACTCCCCCGGCCAGCCGGGCAACGGCTCGACCCCGGCGAACTTCGCCACCGCCACCCCGTTGGGGATCTCCACCGCCCCGCCGTCCATGTGCTCGACCTGCACCTTGCGGGCCAACGCGCTGACCGCGATCCGGGCGGTGATCCGCTCCAGCAGGATCTGGAGCACCCCCTGGGCGGCGGCGAGCACCCGGGACCGGGTCATCGCGGTGTGGAAGGTCGCCACCACCGGCCCCCGGGCGGAGAGCACCGCCAGCATCGACAGGCTCGGGGTGAGCGGCTCGTGCACGTGCAGCACGTCGAACTCGCCCCGGGTGAGCCAGCGCCGCACCCGGGCGGTGGAGACCGGCCCGAACGCGATCCGGGCCACCGAACCGTTGTACGGCAGCGGCACCGCCCGCCCGGCGGAGACCACGTACGGCGGCAGCGTCGACTCCTCGTCGGCGGGGGCCAGGACACTCACCTCGTGCCCCAGTCCGAGCAGCGCCTCGGCCAGGTCCATGACGTGGTTCTGCACCCCGCCGGGGACGTCGAAGGAGTACGGGCACACGATGCCGATCCGCACTGGCGCCCCCTCCCCTCAGACCGAACCGGCGCTGGCCGGGGGCGGCGCCGCGGTGGACCCGCCGTCGGTGGAGCCCCGCTGGTCCAGCCACATCCGCTGCAACATGTGCCAGTCTTGCGGATGACGGGCGATGCCCGCCGCCAGACAGTCGGCAATCCGCTGAGTCAGCACCCGGACCCGCTCGTCCAACGGTGCGCTGTCCGGGTCGGGCACCGGCAGCGGGCCCTCCAACTGCGCGCGCGGCATGTCCGGTTCGTACCACAGCGACGCCACGTAGAGCGGGGCGCCGGTGCGGATGGTCAGCAGGGCGGGCCCGGCCGGCATCCGGGTACGGCCGCCGAAGAAGTCCACCTCGATGCCCCGGGCGGACAGGTCCCGGTCGGCCAGCAGCGGCACCACGGTGCCCGCGCCGAGCCGGTCCACCAGCACGTCGAAGGCGGGCCGGGCACCGCCGTGGGTGGGCAGGATCTCCATGCCGAGACCTTCGCGGAAGGCGAGGAAGCGCTTGTAGACGCCCTCCGGCTTGAGCCGCTCGGCGACCGTGGTGATCGGCAGGCCGCTGGCGGCCACCCAGGCACCGGCGGCGTCCCAGTTGCCGGCGTGCGGCAACGCCACCACCGCGCCCCGGCCGGCCGCCACGTCGGCGACGAGCAGCTCCGACCCGCCGAGGTGGAACCCGTCGAGGATCTGCTGGCGGCTGCGCGAGGGCAGCCGGAACGCCTCCATCCAGTACCGGGCGTACGACCGCATACCCTGCTTGGCCAGTGCGTCCAGCTCCGTCTCGGGCAGGTCGGGGCCGACCACCCGGCGCAGGTTGGCGCGCAGTCGGGTGGCGCCCTTGCCCCGGGCGCGGTGGGCGCGGTCGGCGCCCGCCTGGAAGGCCGCGGCGACCACGGGCCGGGGCAGCGCGCGGGCCAGCCGCCAGCCGGCGACGTAGCCGAGTTCGGTGAGGTTCACTCGGGGCCGGCCTGTTGCGCCTGCCGGTAAACGTGGGCCACCCGCTGGCCGACCGTGAAGATCGACACGGCGGCGAGCAGCCAGAGCGAGATCTCCAGGGCCGGGCCGACCCCGAGGCCGGTGAGCAGCCCACCGACCCCGACGATCAGCAGCCGTTCGGTGCGTTCCGCGACGCCCACGTTCCCGCTCATCCCCAACCCCTCGGCGCGGGCCTTGACATAGGAGACCAGCCCTCCGGCGGCCAGGCAGATCAACGCGGCGGCCACCCCGGAGTGGTTGCCCTCGGTGGCCAGCCAGTAGGCGACCGCACCGAACACCGCGCTGTCGGAGACCCGGTCCATCGACGAGTCGAGGAACGCGCCGAACCGGGTCGAGCCGCCGCTCATCCGGGCCATCGTCCCGTCGAGCATGTCGGTCAGCGCGAAGAAGGTCACGATCAGCGCTCCGGCCACCAGCTGGCCGCGGGCACCGAAGCCGAGCGCGCCGACGAGCACGCCGACGGTGCCGGCCACGGTGACCGCGTTGGGGGACACACCGGCGCGGAGCAGACCGCGCGCGACCGGCTCCACGACGCGGGTCATCCCCGCGCGGGCCGTCACTTGGAAGATCTTCGCCATGGCGGTCCCACGATAACGGCCGGCAGTGCCGCGCGATACGGCCGGTCGCCCGACCCGCCCGACGAGACTTGTGCGGGGTCCGTCGACGGGTGTGGGATCGGGGCGCAAGGTGAGCCAGCTCACCACCTCGCCCGTTGACCGTTCGCCGGTCGCCGGGCCACCGGAGGATATCGCCGCGGCACCCGACCGGGCCGCTCCCCGTCGTGCGCGGCGGTCGCCACCCACCACCGGCTCAGGGAGGTGCGCCGCGATGGCGCAGAAGAACCAGGACCAGGGCGCCACCGGTGACACGCCGGTGGTGACCACGCCCGACCGGGTACGCAACGTGGTGCTCGTCGGACACTCCGGCGCCGGCAAGACGACCCTGGTCGAGGCGCTGCTCGCGGCCACCGGCACGATCGACCGGGCCGGCACCGTCGCCGCCGGCACCACCGTCTGCGACCACGACCCCGCCGCGGTACGCCAGCAGCGCTCGGTAAGCCTCGCCTGCGCCCCGCTGGTGCACGCCGGGGTGACGGTCAACCTCCTGGACACCCCCGGGTACGGCGACTTCGTCGGCGAGCTGCGGGCCGGGCTGCGGGCCGCCGACGCGGCGCTGTTCGTGGTGTCCGCCGTCGACGGGATGGACGCCGCCACCGCCGCCCTCTGGGAGGAGTGCGCCGCCGTGGACCTGCCGCGCGCCGTGGCGGTCACCCGGCTGGACCACCCGCGCGCCGACTTCGACGAGGCGGTGGCGCTGTGCCAGCGGGTCTTCGGAGACAACGTGCTCCCGCTGCACCTGCCGATGCTGGGCGACGACGGCGAGGCGGTCGTCGGGCTGCTCGCGTTGATCACCCGGCGGGTGCACGACTACTCGGCCAGGCTGCCCGCCGACGTCCGGGAGCCGGACCCGCAGCACCTGCCGGCGATCACCGAGTCCCGGGGTGAGCTGATCGAGGGGATCATCGCCGAGAGCGAGGACGAGACCCTGATGGACCGCTACCTCGACGGCGAGGAGATCGACACCGACGTGCTGGTCACCGACCTGGAGCGGGCGGTCGCCCGGGGCCACTTCCACCCGGTGACGCCGGTCTGCGCGGCCACCGGCGTCGGGCTGGACGTGCTGCTCGACGCCCTGGTGTCGGCCTTCCCGTCACCGCTGGAACGCGAGGTCCCGGCGGTGACCGGGGTGGACGGCTCCCCCCGCCCGCCGCTGCACTGCGACCCGGACGGCCCGTTGGTCGCCGAGGTGGTCCGGACCACCGTCGACCGGCACGTCGGCCGGGTCTGCCTGGTCCGGGTCTTCTCCGGCACGCTGCGCCCCGACCAGACGGTGCACGTGTCGGGGCACGGGCTGGTCGAGCGCGGCCACCCCGACCACGACGCCGACGAGCGGGTCGGGCACGTCTACCGCCCGCTCGGGGCCGCCCTGCGCGAGGTGGACGCGTGCGTCGCGGGCGACATCTGCGCGATCACCAAGGCGGGCAGCGCGGAGACCGGCGACACCGTCTCGGCGAAGGGGGAGCCGCTGCTGATCGCGCCCTGGGAGATGCCGGAGCCGCTGCTGCCGGTGGCGGTGGCCGCCCGGAGCCGGGCCGACGAGGACGCCCTGGCCCGCAACCTGGGCCGGTTGATCGTCGGCGACCCGACGCTGCGGCTGGAGCGCAACCCGGACACCCACCAACTGGTGCTCTGGTGCATGGGCGAGGCACACGCCGACGTGGTGCTCGACCGGCTCCGGGCCGGCGGGGTGGAGCTGGACACCGAGCCGGTGCGGGTGCCGTTGCGGGAGACGTTCACGGCCGCCGCCACCGGACACGGCCGGCACGTCAAGCAGTCCGGCGGGCACGGTCAGTACGCCGTCTGCGACATCGAGGTGGAGCCGCTGCCCCGGGGGGCGGGTGTCGAGTTCGTCGACCGGGTGGTCGGCGGGGCGGTGCCGCACCACTACGTACCGGCGGTGGAGAAGGGTGTCCGGGCGCAACTGGCCCGCGGGGTGGTCGCCGGGCATCCGGTGGTGGACGTGCGGGTGACCCTGGTCGACGGCAAGGCGCACAGCGTCGACTCCTCCGATGCCGCGTTCCAGGCGGCCGGCGCGCTCGCCCTGCGCGACGCCGCCGAGCGGGGCGCTCCGACCCTGTTGGAGCCGGTCGACGAGGTGGTGGTCCGGGTCGCCGACTCCTCGGTCGGTGCGGTGCTGGGTGACCTGTCCGGCCGGCGGGGCCGGGTGCTCGGCACCGAGGTCGACCCGGACGTCGAGGGCCGCACCCTGGTCCGGGCCGAGGTCCCCGCCCAGGAACTGCTGCGTTACGCCGTGCAGTTGCGGGCCCTGACCGCCGGCACCGGCACCTTCCGCCGCACCTTCGCCCACTACACCCCCACCCCCACCCCGAAATAACCCACCCCACCCCCACCCCCAACCCGCCCACCACCCCACCGCGTCGATCATGGAGTTGTGGTGGGGGTTGAGTCCCCATATGTCGCTTACGCGGGGCCCACAACTCCATGATCGACGGGGGTGGGAGGTGGCGGGGGTGGGGGACGGAGGTTTGAGGGGTCAGGGGCGGGCGGCGGGGACGGGGGGTAGTGGCCAGTGGGGGCGGTCGGCGTCCCGGAGGGCGGCTGTACGCAGGGCGGCGAGTTGCCGTTCCACCTCGGCGAAGTGGTCCGGGGTGAGCGGGCCGAGGCGCAACGCGGCGGCGTTCTCCTCGACCTGGGCGACGGTACGGCAACCGGGGATCGGCACCGTCCGGTCGCTGCGCGCCCAGAGCCAACCCAGCGCGCCCTGGACCAGGGTCCGCCCGTCGGCGGTGAGCGCGCCCCGCACGGCGGTGACCCGACGCAGCCACTCCGGTGCGGGTCGACCGCTGCGGAACCACTCCAGCCAACCCGGCGCCACTCCCCGCACGTCGTCGCGGGGCAGCGTGGAGCCGTTGGTGTACTTGCCGGTGAGCAACCCCATCGCGAGCGGCCCCCGGTTGACGCTGGCCAGGTCGTGCTTGTCGCAGGCGGCCAGCATCACCGGGGCGTCGCGCAGCACCGACAGGCTGTGCTGGATGGCGGTGGCGTGCGGAGCCGCCTGGGCGAACCCGGCGGCCCGGTCGGCCCGGTCGGTGCTCCAGCCGTACGCCCGGACGAGGCCGTCGGCGACCAGTTCCTCGCAGGTGCCGACCAGCGCCTCCACCCGCGGCAGCGGGAGGTCACCCAGGTGCAGCTGGTAGAGGTCGATCCGGTCGGTGTCGAGGCGGCGCAGCGAGTCGACGACCGCCCGCCGCAGGTACGCCGGGGAGGCGTCCTCGCCGGTGGCCTGCCGGGACCGTTCGTCGAAGGTGTACCCCCATTTGGTGGCGATCACCGCCTCGTCGCGGCGGCCGGCCAGCGCCCGGCCGAGGACCCGCTCACTGTGCCCCGCGCCGTATGTGTCGGCGGTGTCGAAGAAGGTCACCCCGAGGTCGAGCGCGCGGCGGACGGCCCGCACCGACTCCTCGTCGTCGACCGCGCCCCAGCCCAGCGGTTGGGTGCCCTCGGCCCAGGGGCCGCCGATCGTCCAGCAGCCCATGCCGAGGGCGCTGACCTCGATGCCGCTGCGACCCAACATCCGTGTCGTCACTGCCATCGCCGCATCGTGTCACCTTCGGGACGCGTGGGGAGACGAAGCTGACGCATCGTGCCCGATCGACCACAAGCGACACCGCCGGCACGGCACGGCGGATGGCGGCGCGGACACCGGACGACGGCGACCCACCCGGCCCGCCCGGTGGTGCCGGGGCCCGCCGGGTGATCAGCGGGGCAGGGCTCGGGCCAGCGGCACCGGGGTCGACTGCCCAGGCCAACGGCCGGTCAGGGTGGCGGCGGCCGGCCCGTCGTCGGGCAGTCCGGCACCGGACAGCCGGCGGGCGACGAGCAGGTCGACGGTGTCGGTGCCGATGCTGGTCGGGTCGCCGTCGCCCACCTGGCGTACCGCGCCGACGACGGGGGCCCCGACGTTGCCGGTGCCGGCCACCGTCATGGACGGCTCGCGGACTTCCCGCACTCCGTCGATCTCGAAGTACTCCTGCGCCTGACCGGTGCCGGTGAGGATGGCGGCGGCCAGGGCGGCGGCGTAGACCGGGTCGCCGCACCCGTCGTAGACCCAGCGGGGGCCGAGCACCGAGTGGTGGGTGGTGCCGACCAGCCACTCGTCGGCGTCGGCCAACGGCGCGTCCCGGTAGGTCAGCGGGACCTGGTAGACCGGGCCGGCGTCGACCCGTACCAGGATCGTCTCGATACCGACGGCACCGGCGGGGTCGTCGAACCGGTAGGCGGCCACCCGGACCGGCTCGCCGGCCGCCGGCCCGGAATACCAGCGCCGGCCCGGCAGCCAACCGGCCAGGAGTTCGAGTTTCGTGGGGCGGATCTCCGCCTGGTGCAACAACGCCATGATCACATCCTAGGAGTCGGCACACCGACCGCCGCACCCGTCACGCGGGCCCGGCCCACCGACCCGCGCCCGACCCGGGTTGCCGTGGCGGGTGGCCGGTCAGGACGGCCAGGCGCGGGCGAGCAACTCGCGGGTGTCGGAGAGTAGTTGCGGGAGCACCTTCGTCCGGCCGATCACCGGCATGAAGTTGATGTCCCCACCCCACCGGGGCACCACGTGCTGGTGCAGGTGGGCGGCGATGCCGGCGCCGGCCACCCCGCCCTGGTTCATCCCCAGGTTGAACCCGTGCGCGCTGCTGACCTGCCGGACCACCCGCATCGCGGTCTGGGTGAACGCCGCCAGCTCCACCGTCTCGGCCTGGTCGAGTGCGGTGTAGTCGGCCACGTGCCGGTAGGGACAGACCAGCAGGTGCCCCGGGTTGTACGGGTAGAGGTTGAGCACCGCGAAGACGTGCTCACCCCGGGCCACCACCAGGCTCCGCTCCGGCGGCAGGCCGGGGGCCAGGCAGAACGGGCAGCCGGCGGGCTCCTCGTAGCCGCCCTCCGGCCGGTCCCCCCCGGAGATGTAGGTCATCCGGTGCGGGGTCCAGAGCCGGTCGAGCCCGTCCGCCAGGCCGTCGTCCGCCGGGCCGTGGTCCGTGTCGCCGTCGAGGTGCCGCTCCGCCCCAGTCACACCGCCGATCCTACGATCTCCCGCGCCGACCGCCACCGGCCGTGGGTACGCGGCCGGTGGCGGGCCGGGGTCAGCTGCCGGCGGACGGCCCCGAGTTGGTACGCGAGGAGACCACGTCGAGCACGTGGGCGACCGCCTCGGCGACCGGCACCCCGTTGCGCTGGGAACCGTCGCGGTAGCGGAACGACACGGTGCCGGCGGCGACGTCGTCGTCCCCGGCGATCACCATGAACGGGATCTTCTGCTGCTGGGCGGTGCGGATCTTCTTCTGCATCCGGTCGTCACCCGCGTCGACCTGCGCCCGGATGCCTTCGGCGCGCAGCGCCGCGACGAAGCCGTGCAGGTATTCGGTGTGGTCCTCGCGGATCGGGATGCCGACCACCTGCACCGGCGCCAGCCAGGCCGGAAACGCCCCGGCGTAGTGCTCGGTGAGCACCCCGAAGAACCGTTCGATCGACCCGAACAACGCCCGGTGGATCATCACCGGCCGCTGCCGGCTGCCGTCGGCCGCCTGGTACTCCAGGCCGAACCGCTCGGGCAGGTTGAAGTCGACCTGGATGGTGGACATCTGCCAGGTCCGGCCGATGGCGTCCTTGGCCTGGACGGAGATCTTGGGGCCGTAGAACGCCGCGCCGCCCGGGTCGGGCACCAGGGTGAGGCCGGATTCCTCGGCGGCCGAGCGCAGCGCCTCGGTGGCCCGCACCCAGTTCTCGTCGGTGCCGACCGACTTGTCCGGGTTACGGGTGGACAGTTCGAGGTAGAAGTCGTCCAGTCCGTAGTCGCGCAGCAGCTCCAGGACGAAGGCGAGCAGCGACTTCAGCTCGCCGGCCATCTGCTCCTCGGTGCAGAAGATGTGCGCGTCGTCCTGGGTCATGCCCCGGACCCGGGTCAGGCCGTGCACCACGCCGGACTTCTCGTACCGGTAGACCGTGCCGAACTCGAACATCCGCAGCGGCAGCTCCCGGTAGGAGCGGCCCCGGGACCGGAAGATCAGGTCGTGCATCGGGCAGTTCATCGGCTTGAGGTAGTAGTTCGCCCCCTCGACCTCCATGGGGGGGAACATCCCGTCGGCGTACCAGTCGAGGTGCCCGGAGACCTCGTACAGGTGGCCCTTGGTGATGTGCGGGGTGTTGACGAACGAGTAGCCGGCCTGCTCGTGCTTGATCCGGGAGTAGTTCTCCATCTCCCGGCGGATGATGCCGCCCTTGGGGTGGAAGACCGCCAGGCCGGAGCCCAGCTCGTCGGGGAAGCTGAACAGGTCGAGGTCGACGCCGAGCTTGCGGTGGTCGCGCCGGGCGGCCTCCTCCAGCAGCTTCAGGTACGCCTTCAGTTCGTCGCGGGTCGGCCAGGCGGTGCCGTACACCCGCTGGAGCTGTGGGTTCTTCTCCGACCCCCGCCAGTACGCGGCGGCCGAACGCATCAGCTTGAACGCGCCGATCAGCCGGGTGTTCGGCAGGTGCGGGCCCCGGCACAGGTCCGACCAGCAGACCTTGTCCTCACCGGCGGCGAGGTTGTCGTAGATGGTCAGCTCGCCGCCGCCCACCTCCATCACCTCGCTGGTGTCCAGCCCCTCGCCCTTGACCTCGATCAGTTCGAGCTTGAACGGCTCGGCGGCCAGCTCGGTGCGGGCCTCGTCCAGGCTGTCGAAGCGGCGGCGGCGGAACCGCTGGCCGGACTTGACGATCTCCTGCATCCGCTTTTCCAGCTTGGCCAGGTCGTCGGGCTGGAACGGCTTGTCGACGGCGAAGTCGTAGTAGAAGCCGTTCTCGATCGGCGGGCCGATGCCCAGCTTGGCCTCGGGGAAGACGTCCTGCACGGCCTGGGCGAGCACGTGGGCGGTGGAGTGCCGCAGCACGTTGAGCCCGTCCGGCGAGTCGAGGCTGACCGGCTCGACGGTGGTGTCCTCGGCCGGGGTCCAGTCCAGGTCGCGGAGCTGGCCCTGCGGGTCGCGGACCACCACGACCGCCTTCGGGCCGGCGGCGGGCAGCCCGGCCGCGGCCACCGCGTCGGCCGCCGTCGTCCCGGCGGCGACGACGACGGGGTCGGCCACGACGGGGGTACGGGGTGCGGACACGGTGAACTCCTCAACGGCAGGCGGCACGGATGGGCCGGACGCGCCGGCTGCTTCGATGCTATCGGTCCCGCCGTCGCCCCCGGTCGCCGGGAAAGGAAGCCCGGTCGCGGTATCGACCCGCACCGGCGTTGAACCTTTCCGGCCCGCCGTCCGAACTACCAGGTGTGGCCGGAGCCGGTGTCGGCCGCGGCGAGACGGATGGGGGCGGAAGATGGCGACGACCCGTGGTGGCGCCCGGCGGCGTCGGAGCGTGCTGGTGCTGGCGGCGGTGGCGGCCGGGGTGTTCGGCGCCCCGACCGCGGCGTCGGCGGACGGGGTGACGTCCAGCCCGGGTCAGGCGGTGCAGGGCGACGCGGTGGAGTTGACCTTCGTGGTGCCCGAGGAGCGGCCCGGCGCGCGCACCGAGAAGATCGAGTTCAGGCTCCCGCCGGACGCCCCGATCGGCGAGGTCTACCCGCTGTCGGTGGACGGCTGGGCACCGCTGATCACCTCCCGCGACCTGGACGCGCCGGTCGCCGGGATCCACGCCCCGTCGGTGAGCACGGTGACCTCGGCGGTGGTCTGGACCCGGGGTGCCGGACCGGCGGTGTCGGGTCCGGCGCGGCTCTCGGTGGCCATGGGCCCGCTGCCGCAGCTCGACCGGATGACCTTCGAGGTGGTGCAGACCTACTCCGACGGCACGGTGGTGCGCTGGGCCGACCCGGTGGGGGGTGGGCATCCCGCTCCGACGCTGGCACTGGTGCCGCCCGCCCCCGGTGCCGCCCCCGGGCACCACGGCGGGGCGGCCGACGCGACGGACGCCCAGTCCGCCCCGGACGCCGCCGCACGGACGGAGGGCGGGGGCGGCCCCAGCGCCGACCTGCTGCTCGGCGGCGGCCTGCTGGTCGGGTTGGGCGGCGGCGCGGCGATCGGCTGGGTGGCGAGCCGCTCCCGCCGTCGGGCCGCCGCCGACACGGAGCCCGCCGGGGACACGGAGCCCGCCGGGGCCGACGACCCGACGTCGGACACCGACCGCGCCCCGGTCGGGCGCACCCCTTCCGACCGGGGCTGGCGGCTCGACGAGCACGTCCCGACCGACCACGCCGACACCAAGCAGGTGGCAGCACGCTGAGCACCGACCGGACCGCAGCACGCCGAGCGCGGAACGGCTGGCGGCCCGCCGAGCGGCGAGGGGCTGGCAGCACGCAGAGCGCCGACCGGACCGCAGCACGCTGAGCGCTGAGCGCGGAACGGCTGGCGGCACGCTGAGCGGTGGGCAGCCGGCAGCACGCTGAGCGCCGACCGGGCCGCAGCACGCTGAGCGGGCGGTCTCAGTCCAGCCAGGCGGGGAGCGCCTCCCGGGCGGCCACCCAGTCGGTCGGCACCCCGCCGGGCGTGCCGACCCCGGTGTGGCCGCCGATGATCCCGCCGACGATCGCTGCGGTGGTGTCGACGTCCCCGCCCGCCTCGACGCAGGCACGGATGGCGGCCGGGTAGTCGGCCAGGTGGGTGGCGACCACCCAGAGGGTGAAGGCGACGGTGTCCTGGGCGGTGACCCGGGAGCCGTTACCCAGGGCCGCGACCGCTTCGTCGAGGGGGCGGCCGAGCAGACCGGCCGCCCGGCGTGTCCCCCGGTGCACCTCGGTGCTCGGGTCGAGGGCCCCGGCGACGGTGGCGAGCAGCCGGGTGACGTCGGGACGGTGCTCCCCCTCAAGCCGGGTCCGGGCGGCGAGTGAGGCGGCGACGGCCACCGCCACCGCGCCCGCCACCCCCTCCGGATGGGCGTGGGTGACCTCGGCGCTGGCGCGGGCCCGGGTCGCCGCCCGGGTGGTCGAGTCGGCGTACCACGCGCCGAGCGGGGCGACCCGCATCGCGGCGCCGTTGCCGCAGGAACCCTGACCGTCGAAGGCCGACGCGGCGGCCACCGGCCACGGGGTGCCGGTGCGGATCAACCGCAGGATCGTCACCGCACCCGGGCCGTAGCCCCGGTAGGGCTCGGCCCGGGTGGCGAAGGCCAGCGCCAACCGGTCGGGGTCGACGTCGCCGTGGGTGGCGAGTTCGGCAAGTACCGAACAGGCCATCTCGGTGTCGTCGGTCCACTGCCAGGGCGGCGGGGGCAACCGGCCGGCCGCGAGGTCGTCGGGCCGCCGGCCCGGGACGAAGAACTGGGAACCGAGGGCGTCGCCGACGGACAGCCCGGCCAGGCTGTCCCGGGCCAGCGCCAGCCGTGCGTCGGGAAAGAGGGTGAACGGCATCGTCGTACCAGTTTGCCCGGTTCACGGGTCCGTCGCAACGCACCCGACTTGCCACGGGCAGTACGGTGCTGACGTGGCCACCGTGCTCCTGGTCGAAGACGACCACGTCGTCCGCGGCGCGATGCTGCGCTCGCTCAGCGAACGGGGGCACGCGGTGCACGCGGTCGGGACAGCCCTGGACGCGTTGCGCCGGGTCGCCGCCGAGACCCCCGATCTGGTCGTGCTCGACCTGGGCCTGCCCGACCTGGACGGTTCGGACGCGTTGCGGATGCTGCGCGGCATCACCGACGTACCGATCATCATCGCCACCGCCCGCGACGACGAGCAGTCGGTGGTCCGGCTGCTGCGGGCCGGCGCGGACGACTACATGGTCAAGCCGTTCACCGGCGCCCATCTGGACGCCCGGATCACCACCGTGCTGCGCCGGGTCGGCCGGGCCAGCCGGACGGTGGCCCCGGCCGTGCACACCGTCAGCGGCCTGCGGGTGGACGTGGGCGAACGCAGTGCGGTGCTCGACGGGGAGCCACTGGCGCTCACCCGCAAGGAATTCGACCTGCTGGCGTACCTGGCCGCACGACCTGGCCGGGTGGTGTCCCGGCGGGAGCTCTTGGAGGAGGTATGGCGCCAGCCGTCGGTCGGCGAGGACCAGACCATCGACGTGCACCTGTACTGGCTGCGGCGAAAGATGGGCGAGTCCGCGGCGAAGCCGCGCTACCTGCGCACCGTGCGGGGGGTGGGGTTCCGGCTGGTGGCCCCCGACTGAGGTCGGCGCTGGCCGCCCTGACGGCCGGCATGTGCGCGCTGGTCGCGTCGGCGTTCCTCGTTCCGCTCGGGCTGACCCTGCGCGGTGAGGTCCGGGAGGAGGCGCTGGCCGACGCGGCGCGACGCGGCGCGATGGTCACGGGCGCGCTCGCCGTCAGCACCGCCCCGGCGACGGTCCGCCGTGCGGTCGAGGCCACCGGTGACGACCCGGCGACCCGGCCGGTGGTGCACGGCCTGGCCGGGGAGCAGCCCGCCGGCCGGGCCTCCGCCGAGGATGTGGAGCGGGCCCGCGCCGGGGAGCAGTCGCGGGTCGTCGACGTCGATGGTGGGCTGGTGCGGCTCGACCCGGTGGTGCTCGACGGCCGGGTCGCCGTGGTCGAGGTCTTCGTGCCCGCCGCCGTCCTCGACGAGGGGGCGGGTGGCACCTGGCTGCTGCTCACCGGGGTGGCCGTGGCACTGGTCGGCGCGGCGGTGGTCGTGGTGGACCGGGTCGCCGCGCGCGCCGTCGACTCCACCCGGGGGCTGGTCCGCGCCGCGCTCGCCGTCGGCGACGGTGACCTGGGGGTACGGGTCGAGCCGAGCGGTCCCCGTGAGCTGGCCGAGGCCGGGTACGCGTTCAACCGGATGGCCGACCGGCTGGTGGCGGCCCGCACCGACGAGCGGGAACTGGTGGCGGACCTGTCGCACCGGCTGCGTACCCCGTTGACGGTGTTGCGGTTGGACGCCGAGGGGCTGGACTCCGACGACACCAGTGTCGGCTCGTTCAGCCCGGCGGAGCTGGACCGGCGGCGCACGATCCGGCGGATCCGGCAGGCGATCGTCACCCTGGAGGGCGAGATCGACGTCCTGATCAAGACGACCCGTAAGTCCGTCGCGCACGAGGCCGGGCCGGCCGAGTGTGACGTCAGCGAGGTGGTCCGGGACCGGATGGTGTTCTGGGCGGCGCTGGCCGGCGACCAGAACCGCCCGCACCGGGTCAGCGGCGCCCAGTTCCGGATTCCGGTGCTGGTGCCCCGGGCCGAGCTGGCCGCCGCCCTGGACGCGGTGATCGGCAACGTCTTCCGCTACACCCCGCAGGGCACCGCGTTCGAGGTGGCCGTCTCCCGTCGGGACGGTTACGTGGCGATCCGGATCGACGACGCGGGGCCGGGCATCGCCAACCCGGACCGGGCGTTGCGGCGTGGTGCCAGCGGCCAGGGCTCGACCGGGCTGGGGCTGGACATCGCCCGGCGGGTGGCGTTGCAGGCCAACGGCTCGGTGAGCCTCGACCGGGCCCGGCTGGGCGGGGCGAGTGTGGTGATGCTGCTGGCCGATCCGCAGGCGACGCCCCGGCAGGTCAACCGGTTCGGTCTGGTGGGCCGGATGGCACGCGAGGCACGCGAGCAGAAGGGTGGCCGCCGCTGGCCCCGGCCGCGTCCGACCGACGACTGAGCGCCGCCTCCGGGCCGGGTCGCGCCGGCCGTGACTGTGCTGCGGCGCAAGGTTTCCTTAGATCCGGATTAACGACGGCGACGCGGGACGTGCCGGCTGACAGGATCTGTCCGAACCCATCAGTTCCACCGGCCTGTCGCCCCTGACACCCACCGGCCGGTGGATCGGTACGCGCGGCGGGGGCACGGTCCCCCACACCAGCTCCCGCCGCGTGTACACCACTTCTCCCGACCCCGTGGTGGGTCAGTGGGCCGCCACGAAGGCGTCGATCTCGGCGACGATGCGGGCCTGGCCGGCCGGGTCGAGGAACGAGGCGGACACCGCTTCCCGGGCCAGCGCGGCGAGGCCGTCCGGTCCGGTGTCGAGCAGTCGGGCGGCGACCGCGTACTCGTCGTTGAGGGTGGTGCCGAACATCGGCGGGTCGTCGGAGTTGATGGTGACCCGTACCCCCGCGTCGACCAGTTGCCGCAACGGGTGCTCCTCGATCCGGGCGACGGCCCGGGTGCGCACGTTGGAGGTCGGGCAGACCTCCAGCGGGATGCGCCGCTCGGCCAGGTGGGCGAGCAGCTCCGGGTCCTGCGCGGCGGAGATGCCGTGGCCGATCCGCTCGGCACCCAACTCGCGCAGGGCGTCCCAGACGGTCTGCGGGCCGGTGGTCTCCCCGGCGTGCGGGACCGAGTGCAGCCCGGCCGCCCGTGCCTGGTCGAAGTACGGCTTGAACTGCGGCCGGGGTACGCCGATCTCGGGGCCGCCGAGGCCGAAGGCGACCAGCCCGTCGGGGCGCTCGTCGAGGCTGATCCGCAGGGTCTCCTCGGCTGCCGGTAGGCCGGCCTCGCCGGGGATGTCGAAGCACCAGCGCAGCGCGATGCCGAAGTCGGCCTCGGCGCGGCGGCGGGCGTCCTCGATGGCCTCGCAGAACGCCGGTGCGGGGATGCCCCGGCGCACGTGCGAGTAGGGGGTGACGGTCAGCTCGGCGTAGCGGACCTGCTGGCGGGCCAGTTCGCGGGCCACCTCGTGGGTGAGCAGCCAGACGTCGTCGGGGTCGCGGATCAGGTCGACGACGCTGAGGTAGACCTCGATGAAATGGGCGAAGTCGCGGAACGCGAAGTAGTCGGCGAGGGCGTCCGGGTCCGCCGGGACGGGGCTGCGTCCCTCGTGCCGGGCGGCCAGTTCGGCGACGATCCGGGGGGACGCGGAGCCCACGTGGTGCACGTGCAGCTCCACCTTGGGCAGTTCGGCGATGAAGGCGGACAGGTCGGTCACTGCTGCTCCTCTTGACGGGCACCCGTGCGGGCGACCACGAAGATCCGACGGAACGGGAAGTACACCTGACCCTGCCGTACCGGGTACGCGTGGGCCAACCGGGCTGCCAGCGTGGCGCGGAAGTCGGCCAGGGCGGTGTCGTCGAGCACCGCCCGCACGGGGCGCAGGGCGGTGCCGTCCAGCCAGCTCAGCACGGGGTGTTCGGCGTCGGCACCGGCGGGCAGCAGGTGCAGGTAGGTGGTTTCCCAGGCGTCGACGGCGCAGCCGGCGGCGGTCAGCGCGTCGGCGTACCCGATCGGGTCGTCGACGGGGTCCTCGCGCAGCAACGGCCGGACGGTGGCCGCCCAGCGGGGGTCTTCGGCGACCTCGCGCAGCGCCCGGTGTGCGGGGCCGGCGAAGTTGCCGGGGACCTGGAAGGCGAGCCACCCACCGGGCGGCAGTGCGCCGGCCCAGCGGCGTAGCAGGGCCGGGTGGTCGGGCACCCACTGGAGCACCGCGTTGGCGACCAGCACGTCCACGTCGGGGGCGGGCCGCCAGTCGGCGACGTCACCGACGGTGAAGTCGACGGTGGTGTCGAGCGTGCGGGCCCGGTCGATCATCTCGGGGGACGAGTCGAGGCCGGCGATCCGGGCGGCCGGCCAGCGGTGGGCGAGGGTCGCGGTCAGGGTGCCCGGCCCGCAGCCGAGGTCGACGACGGCGCGTGGGTGCTCCGCCCCGACCCGGGCGAGCAGGTCGTGGAACGGCCGGGACCGTTCGTCGCCGTAGCGGAGATAGCTGGTCGGGTCCCACATGACTGCCCCCATACCGTACGTACGTTTTGTTGCGACGGTACGGCCCACGCTGCGCCCCGGCAACCTGGTCACTAGGCTTCACCACATGGAACAGCGCAGCTTCGACCGGCTCGGCCGGCAGGTGGGTGTGGTCGGTCTCGGGGCCTGGCAGCTCGGCGCGGACTGGGGACAGGTCAGCGAGAGCGACGCCCGGGCCGTCCTCGACGCCGCCGTGGAGTCCGGCGTCACCTTCCTCGACACCGCCGACGTCTACGGCGACGGCCGCAGCGAACAGCTGATCGGGCGGTTCCTGCGGGACAACCCCGGGCACGGGCTGACCGTCGCCACCAAGATGGGCCGCCGGGTCGAGCAGACGCCGCAGGCGTACACCCTGGACAACTTCCGGGCCTGGACCGACCGGTCCCGGGCCAACCTCGACGTGGACACCCTCGACCTGGTGCAGCTGCACTGCCCGCCGACCGAGGTCTTCGCCGACGACCGGGTCTTCGACGGCCTCGACACCCTGGTCGCCGAGAAGCGCATCGCCGGGTACGGCGTCAGCGTCGAGACCTGCGACCAGGCGCTCACCGCGATCGCCCGGCCGGGGGTGGCCAGCGTCCAGATCATCCTGAACGCGGTCCGGCTCAAGCCCCTCGACGAGGTGCTGCCGGCCGCCGCCGCGGCCGGCGTCGGGATCATCGCCCGGGTGCCACTGGCCAGCGGCCTGCTCTCCGGCCGCTACGACGAGCACACCACCTTCGCCGCCGACGACCACCGCACCTACAACCGGCACGGGGAGAGCTTCGACGTCGGCGAGACCTTCTCCGGCGTCGACTTCGACCTCGGCCTGACCGTGGTGCGTCGGCTCGCCCCGCTGGTCGGCGACGGACGCACGATGGCCCAGTTCGCCCTGCGCTGGATCATCGACCAGCCCGGGGTGACCGTGGTCATCCCCGGTGCCCGCAACCCGGAGCAGGCCCGCGGCAACGCCGCCGCGGCCGACGCCCCCGCGCTGACGGCGACCGAACTCGACACCGTCCGGTCGGTCTACGACGAGCTGGTCCGCCCCCGGGTGCACGACCGGTGGTGAGCCACGCCGGCCGGGTCGTCGCATCGGCCCGGCCCGGCCCGCATCCTGGTGACCGGGTCGGCTCCGACCCGGGGAGGGGGGACCGGTGAGAGGGTGGCTCACGCTCACCCTGGGCCTGCTGGCCGTGGTGGTCGGTGCCGTCTGGACCGTCCAGGGCCTCGGCTATCTCGACGGCAGCCTGATGAGCGACCAACCGTTCTGGGCCGTCGCCGGGGTGCTGCTGGTGCTGGCCGGGCTGGTGCTGCTGCGGCGCGGCCTGCGCGCCCGCCGGCTGCCCTGACCCGGGCAGCCGCGCGATGCGGAAAGCCCCGCGTCCTGAGGTGGACACGGGGCTTCTCGTTGATCCGGCTGGCCGGATCACCCGGGCTGGCGTTAGCCGACCGGCTTCGCTCAGAGGGGGCGGACCTGCTCGGCCTGCGGACCCTTCTGACCCTGGGCGATCTCGAACTCCACCCGCTGGTTCTCCTCCAGCGAGCGGTAGCCGCTGGACTGGATCGCCGAGAAGTGGACGAACACGTCAGCACCCCCGCCATCGACGGTGATGAAGCCGAAGCCCTTGTCAGCGTTGAACCACTTCACGGTTCCCTGCGCCATGTGTATCTCCTTCTAAAACTGGCGGCCGAGCACGCCGTGCGGCCGATTGGCCGTTTCGAGCAGCGGTGACCCGGGCAGCCGCCCACGAGGGGAAGACCGCTCCGTGCCGACGCCGTCTCGCAACAGCGGGGATCAGCAAACCACGTACCCAAAAACTCTGCACAGCCTAATCGACGAAATTCTTCGACATGTGACCTGACGGATGCCCGACGATTGCTGACCGGCTCGGCAAAGCCAGGCAAAAGGCCCCCCGCCCGTCGATGGGTCGGGGGGCCACAGGTCGTCGTCACCGGACCGGAGGGCCGCCGTCGTGGCTGGCGCGGTCGCCGCGCCGGCCACGGTGGCGCGCACCGGGACGGGTCAGTCGGGCCAGCGCCCGGTCAACCGTCGTACGCCGACCGCGCCGCCCCGGTCCACCGCCGCCCGGACGACGGAGAAGATCGCCCCCTGCAACGCCGCCGCCGCGAGGATCTCGCCCCAGCGGCGGTCCTCGTCGGTCGGGTCGGGTGCCTCACCGTCCCCGGCGGTCGCCTTCCACACCTGCCGGAAGATCGTTCCGGCCAGCGCGCCGGCCGCCAGTCCCAGCAACACCCCGACCGGCTTGTACGCGGTCCTGCTGATGCCCTTGCTCACCTGCGCCTCCCCCGAATGATCAACAACACCACCACCGCGGCCACCGCACCGGCCGCTATCGTCGCCCACGGCACCGGATCGCGCCGGACCGCCACCGACGTGTCGTACGCCTGGGCCCGCGCGAGGTCGACACCCTGCGCCGCCTGGCCCCGTACCCGAGCCACGGTCAGCGCGGCCTGCTCACGCACCCGCTCCTTCGCCTGCTCCGCCGAGTCCTTCAACCGGGCCTTGACGTCGGCCTTGGCGGCCAGCATCTCCATCGTCTCGCCCAACTCCACCCGGGTCCGCCGGATCTCCTCGCGCAGCGCCTCGGTGTCTCCGGTCCCGTTGCCGTTGCCGTTGCTTCCTGTCGTGCCGGTCATGCCCGTCCCCTGTCCTTCACCGCGGCGGTGACGGTGTCCACGTCCGCGCGGACACTACGCACGGTCGCCTCCGGCATCGGGGGGACCGCCTGGCTGACCTGCTTCTTCCCGACCAGGGCGAGCACCCCGGCGATGAGGAAGAGCACCACCGCCACGATCAACGCCGCCGCCCAGGCGGGTAGCACCAGAGCCAGCAGCAGGATCGCGGCGGCGACCAGTGCGCCGAGCCCGTACAGGGCCAGCGCCCCGCCCCCGCCGAAGAGGCCGATCCCGATCCCGGCGTGCCTGCCCTTCTGGGTCAGCTCCGCCCGGGCCAGGGCCAACTCGTCCCGGACCAGTCGGGAGACCTGCTCGGTGGCCCGCTGCACCAGTTCGGCGGTGGACGGCTCGCTCCCGGTCCGGGACGTACGGTGGTTCGCGACGTCAGCCATGCTGTCCTCCTTTCGTCATCACCGCGCTGTATGCCCGGAGCCGCCGTCCGTCAATCCTGCACACGGTGACCAACCACATCTGACCCCAGGTGGGCCCGGATCGTCCGGCGAAACGCGGAAGCGGGACCGACACAGCCCCCGCGACCAACTGTCACGGGGGCTGTGTGACGGCCCGGCGGCGGCCGGCGGCACTTCCACCCGGCTCAGCGCCGGCCGGCGGATCGGCTCAGCGGCGGCCGGCGACACCATGGTCGGCACCGACGACGACGCCGTCGCCGCGGGCGTCGCCGTCGGGACCCACGAACGCCTCGCTGCGGGCGTCGCCGTCGTCGCTGCCACCGAAGACCCGGGCGTCGTCGGGCACCTCGCCCTCGGACCGGCGGCGGGCCGGCCGGCGCGGCTGCACCCACTGCCAGGGCAGGCTGCCCGAGGAGTCCCCCAGCTCGGTACGGGTCCGGGGCAGCGCGGTGGGGCGGTGGTCGCGGACCCAGCCGACCAGGTGCTCGCGCACCAGGCAGCGCAGGTCCCACAGGCTGCCGGCGTCGGCGGCGCTGACCAGGGCTCGTACCTTGATCGCGCCGCCGGTGGCGTCGGTGACCTGGAGCACGCAGACCCGACCGTCCCACAGGTCGGTGCTCTCCACCAGCCGACGCAGCTCCTCCCGCATCGACTGCACCGGCACCGACCAGTCGAGGTGGAACTCGGCGGTGCCGAGGACCGCCGCCTCGGTCCGGGTCCAGTTCTGGAACGGGGTGCTGGTGAAGTAGGAGGTGGGCAGGATCAGCCGCCGGTCGTCCCAGATCTGGACCACCACGTAGCTGAGCGTCAACTCCTCGATCCGGCCCCACTCCCCCTCGACCACCACCACGTCGTCGAGGCGGACCGCGTCGCTGAAGGCGAGCTGGAGGCCGGCGATGACGTTGCCGAGCAGGCTCTGCGCGGCCAGCGCGGCGACCACACCGACCAGGCCGGCGCTGGTGAGCACGCCCGCGCCGATGCCCCGTACCGCGGGGAAGGTCATCAGCATCACACCGACGGCGAGCACGACGATCACCACGATCGTCAACCGGCGCAGCAGCACCACCTGGGTGCGTACCCGCCGGACGTGCCGGTTGTCGGGCACGTCGACCCGCAGGAAGCGGGCCAACGCGGTGTCCTCCGCCACCACCAGCAACGAGGCGACCAGCCAGGCCACCGCGGCGACCACCCCCAGCACCAGGATGTGCAGCACGGCCTGCCGCCACCCGGTGCCCACCGCGTAGCCGGTGGTCCAGCGGACCGCGAACTGGACGGCCACCACCGTGCCGGCGACCTGCAACGGCCGGTGCACGTGTGCGGTCAACTCGGTCATCAGGTGGGACCGGCGGCCCAGCCGCCGGATCACCCGGTGTACCACCTCGACGAGCAACAGCGCGATCGCCGCCGCGGTGGCCGCGGCGGCGATCGTCTCGAGGTAGTCCTGCACGTGGTTGTCTCCCTCCGGCCGGGCTGATCGCAATCGGGCAAAGGCCCAATGGTGCCCGGCGTTTCCGGTATCGACCAGGCTCAGATCTTGCGGAACCGGGACTGGAAGAAGCAGTAGACCCCGAAGGCGGCGATGCCGAGCGCCATCAGCGCCAGGATGAACGGCCCGTACGGCTGGTCCCGCAGGGTGCGCAGCGCGGCGTCCAGGCCACGGGCCTTCTCCGGGTCGTAGTTGATCGCCGCGACCACGATCAGCAGGCCGGCGACGGCGAACACCGCACCCCGGGCGATGTAACCGGCCATGCCCAGCCGGCGGACCGTCTGCCGGGTCTTGCCGTTCATCTCGTTGGTCTTGAGGTTCCGCTCGAACTTCTTCTTGTAGCCGTAGATCACCATGCCGATGCCGACGGCGGCGAGCACCAGGCCGGCGAACCCGACCAGACCACGGCCGCCGCTGGAGGCCATCAGCTTCTCGCTGAACTGCTCCTGCTGGTCGGCGCTGTTGGAGCTGGCGTCCTGCACCACCTTGATCGAGGTCCAGGCGAGCCAGAGGAAGACGACGGTACGCACGACCGAGGCGATCCGCTCGAAGAGACGTTCCTTGCCGCGCTTGGCGTGGTGGCCGACGGCCGCCTCCAGCGCCTGCCAGATGGCCATCGCGATCAGGCCGACGGCGATCGCGATCAGCAGGAACTTGCCCATCGGCTGGGCGCCCAGGGCGCGCAGGGCACCGTTCTGGTTGCCCTCCTCGCCGGAGCCGGCGAAGGCGATCTGGAGGATGACCCAGGCGAAGAGCAGGTGGACGATCCCGTAGCCGATGAAACCGGCCCGGGCGAGGAGTTCCAGCCAGCGGCTGTCCGCGGTGCGGCTAGCGGTGGCTTGGGCGTTCCGGGTGAGAGACATGGGCCCACAATCTCCGTTCGGGAAGATCCCCAAACGTGGTGCCGCCGGCCCGGGGCAGGTCAGCTGCCGGCGTTGCGCGACACCCGGATCTGCACCTGCTGGTCGGTGACGCTGTCCAGGGTGACCGCGAAACCGCCCACCTCGGTGGCCTGCTGGCCGATGGTCAACGAGAGCTGCTCGCCGGCCACCTCGACGGTGACCTGGTCACCCTGCGCGCCGATCAGCTTCGCCTCGACGCCGAGGATGGAGGCGCGGGCGTCGACACCCCGGTCGAAGGTGACCGTGCAGGCGTCCAGCCCGCAGTCGGTGTCGGCGCCGTCCGAGCTGCATCCGGCCAGCACGGCCACGCCGAGCGCCAGGCCGGCCAGCAGGCCGGCGGTCCGACGGAGGGGGGTGGGGGCGGTGGCGCTTCGCTTCGTCACCCCACCAAGGGTACGAGACGTGGCCCAGCCCACCACCCGGGTGGATCTCCGGCCTGGTGGCGGGCGGGCTAGGGTCCCGGCATGCCGATCGACATCACCCGGACCCGGGCCGCGTACCCCGCGCTCGCCGAGGGCTTCGCCCACTTCGACGGTGCCGGTGGCACCCAGACCCCGCAACCGGTGATCGACGCGGTGGCCGACGCCATGCGCCTCGCGGTGGGCAACCGCAGCACCGCCTCCGTGCCCGGCCGGCGTTCGCTGGAGCTGGTGACGCAGGCCCGCACGGCGGTGGCCGATCTGCTCGGCGGCGCACCGGAGGGGGTGGTGCTGGGGTCGAGCGCGACGACGCTGACGTACACCCTGGCCCGGACGCTGGGTGCGGACTGGGGTCCCGGGGACGAGGTGGTGGTCTCCCGGCTCGACCACGACGCCAACGTGCGGCCCTGGGTGCAGGCGGCCGAGGCGGCGGGGGCGACCGTCCGCTGGGCGGAGTTCGACCCGGGCACCGGTGAACTGCCCGCCGGGCAGTTCACCGACCTGGTCGGCGAGCGGACCCGGCTGGTCGCGGTGACCGCCGGCAGCAACGCCACCGGCACCATGCCGGACGTGGCGGCGATCGCCGCGGCGGCACACGCGGTCGGCGCGCTGGTCTGTGTGGACGGGGTGCACTCGGTGCCGCACGGTCCGACCGACCTGGCCGCCTCGGGTGCCGACTTCCTGGTCACCAGCGCCTACAAGTGGTCCGGGCCGCACCTGGGGGCGGTGGTGGCCGACCCGGCCCGCTGGGCGGGGCTGCACCCGGCCAAGCTGATCCCCTCCTCCGACGCGGTGCCCGACCGGTTCGAGGCCGGCACCCCGAGCTTCCCGCTGCTCGCCGGGGTGGCCGCCGCCGTCGACCACCTGGCCGGGCTGGACCCGACGGCGACCGGGGACCGCCGGTCGCGGATCCGGGCCGGCCTGGCCGCCGCCCAGGCGCACGAGGGGTCGGTCTTCGCCCGACTGGCCGCCGGGCTGGCCGCCCGCCCGGCGGTGACCGTCCTGCCGGCCGGGGCACGCCGCTGCCCGACGGTGTCGTTCCGGCTGGCCGGGTGGACGCCGGCCGGGCTGGCCGCCGCGCTCGGCGCCGCCGGGCTCTGCCTGTCCAGCGGCGACTACTACGCCTACGAGTACTTCCAGGCGCTCGGGTGGCGCGACAGCGGCGGTGCCGTCCGGGCGAGCGTCTACCACTACAACACCCTCGACGAGGTGGACCGGTTGCTGGCCGAGCTGGACCGGCTCACCGACCAGGGGGAACCGGCGGCCCGCTGAACCGCCGGGGCCGACCGGCCTGGCCGCTGAACCGGCGGTTCGGCCGGGTGGTTCGGCGGGGAGGGTCGGCGGGGCCGGGCCGGCGGCGTCAGGCCGCCGGGGCGGGCCGGCGGGGCCGGGTCAGCGGGCTCCGGTGAGCAGTTCGGCGGCGGCCCGGGCGGCGGCCCGGGTCGCGCCGTGGGTGGCCAGGTGCAGCCCGCCGGTGACCAGCTCGGGCAGGCCCAGTTCGACCACGACGGCGTCCGGCCGGGTGTCCAACGCCCGGTCGACCGCGGCCCGCATCCAGGGGTGCCGGTGCAGGTCCCGTACCACCAGCACCAGCGGTCGGCCGGCCGCCGCGGCGGTCGGGTCGGCAGGCAGGTCGGCCTCGGTGAGCCGGACGGTGGTGGTGCCGGGAATCAGGTCGGCCAGGGGTGCCCCGAGCCCCCACGGGGTCTCCGCGCCGATCGCGATGTTGTGTGGCGCGGCGAACTCGACCACGTGCGCGGCGGCGGTCAACGGCAGCCGGCCGACCGCGTCGCCGCTGACCCGCAGCGCCCGCCGGGCGGCGGTCAGGCCGACCGGTGAGCCGTCGGCGGGGCGCGGGGCGTGGGCGGGCCGGCCGGCGCGGGCGGCGGTGCTCCACTCGGCGAGCTGACCGACCCGCTTGGCGGCCTCGGCGAGGCGTTCCTCGGGCAGCTCACCGGCGAGGACCGCGGCCACGATCGCGTCGCGCAGGTAGCGGGCGGTGGCCTCGTCGGCGCGTTCGCCGCCGACGCAGATCGCGTCCGCTCCGGCGGCGAGGGCCCGTACGGCGGTGCCGGCGAAGCCGTACCGGTCGGCGACGGCGCGCATCTCCACCGCGTCGGTGACCACCACGCCGGAGAAGCCCAGTTCCTCGCGGAGCAGGTCACCGAGGATGCGGGGGCTGAGGGTGGCCGGCAGGTCGGGGTCGAGGGCGGGGACCAGCAGGTGCCCGGTCATCACCGCCTGCACCCCGGCGGCGACGGCGGCCCGGAAGGGGACCAGCTCGCCGGCGTCGAGCCGGGCCCGGCTGGCGGCGATCCGGGGCAGGTCGTGGTGGGAGTCGACCCGGGTGTCGCCGTGGCCGGGGAAGTGCTTGGCGCAGGCGGCCACCGCGGCGGACTGGAGGCCGCGTACCCAGGCGGCGGTGTGCCGGGCCACCAGCTGCGGGTCGGCGCCGAAGGAACGCACCCCGATCACCGGGTTGGCCGGGTTGATGTTGACATCGGCGTCCGGCGCGTAGTTGAGGGTGATGCCGAGGTCGGCGAGTTCGACACCGAGGTCGCGGGCCACCTCCTCGGTGAGGGCGGGGTCGTCGACGGCGCCGAGGGCGAGGTTGCCGGGTCGGGAGCTGCCCCGGCCGGACTCGATCCGGGTGACGTCGCCGGCCTCCTCGTCGATGGCCACCAGCACGTCGGGGCGCTCGGCGCGCAGCGTCGCGGTGAGCGCGGCCACCTGCTCGGGGTCGACGACGTTGCGGGCGAACAGCACCACCGCGCCGAGCCCGTCGGCGAGCCACCGGCAGACCCAGTCGGGCGGGGTGGTGCCGACGAAGCCGGGTTGCAGGACGGTGGCGGCCAGCCCCGCCAGGTTGCGCTCGTTCATCCGGCCCCGGTACCCCCGTCGCGTGTCGACGGCCCGGTGCCGTCGCGGTGCTGCCATGGTCACACCGGGCGACGTAATAGTCAATAAACCTTACTGTTACTGTCTGGCGTCGGTCGGGGCGGCATGCGACAGTGCGGGGATGGACCTGCCGCCGCTCGCCGACGCCACCTCACCGGCCGACATCCCCGGCGTACGCCTGCTCGGCCTGGTGGTCGGCGGGTTGCTGCTGCTGGCCGCGATCCGCGCCATGTTCGGCCGCCGCTGACCGACTGATCCCCCACCACCCGGGGTACCGCTAGCGGAGGTCACGCCGCACCCGGCGGCGTCCCGGCGAGGGGACACCATGAAGATCGGTTACTTCCTGTCCAGTGAGGAGTTCACCCCGGCGCAACTGCTGGAGCAGGCCCGGGGGGCCGAGCGGGCCGGTTTCCAGGCACTGTGGATCTCCGACCACTACCACCCGTGGACGGACGCCCAGGGGCAGAGCCCCTTCGTCTGGTCCGTCATCGGAGCGCTGAGCCAGGTCACCTCGTTACCGGTGAGCACGGCGGTGACCTGCCCCACGGTCCGCATCCACCCGGCGGTACTGGCGCAGGCCGCGGCGACCAGCGCCGTCATGCACTCCGGCCGGTTCGTCCTCGGCGTCGGCACCGGCGAGGCGCTCAACGAGCACATCCTCGGCGACGCCTGGCCGCAGACCGACGTCCGGCTGGACATGCTGGAGGAGGCCGTCGCGGTGCTGCGGGAGCTGTGGCGGGGCGACTTCGTCAACCACCACGGCCGGCACTACACGGTGGAGCACGCCCGCATCTACACGCTGCCCGACACACCCCCGCCGGTGTACGTCTCCGGCTTCGGACCCAAGGCCGTCGACCTGGCCGCCCGGATCGGCGACGGCTACGTGAGCATGATGCCCGACGGCGACCTGGTCAGCCGGTTCCGGGACAACGGCGGCGGCGACAAGCCGTGCCAGGCCGGCTTCAAGGCCGCGTACGCCGACACCGAGGACGAGGGCGCCCGGATCGCGTACGAGACGTGGCCCAACGCCGGGGTGCCGGGCGAGTTGTCCCAGGTGCTGCCCTCCCCCCGGCACTTCGAGCAGGCGGCCCAACTGGTCACCCCGGAGCAGGTGCGGCAGGGCTTCGTCTGCGGCAACAGCGCCGACGCCCACCTCGAGATGATCGACCGGTACGCCAAGGCCGGCTTCGACGAGGTCTACGTGGGCAACGCCGGCCCGCACTGGCAGGGCCTGTTCGACCTCTACCAGCGTGAGGTGCTCCCCCACCTCCGCTGACCCCTCCCCCACCGACCACGATCGACCACGGGTCACCGACGCACACCGCCGTCGGTGACCCGTGGTCGATCGCGCGTGCGCGCCCGGTCACGACGCCTGACCTGCGACGTACCGGCCCCCGTGGGCGGTGGGTCCGATCCGGTGGGAGCGGTTTCGGCATCGATGCCCCCGGGTACCTCCGGCCCTCGATGAAGCTGTCCATGCACTCGACGACGTTGCGCCGCGCGGCGCGCAGCCTGTTCGGCTGGAAAGCGCTGCGGCCCAACCAGCTCGCCGCCATGCGCGCGGTGATGAAACGACGCGACGCCCTGGTGGTACTCCCCACCGGAGCCGGCAAGTCGGCGATCTACCAGATCCCGGCCAGCCTGATCCCCGGGCCGACGGTGGTGATCTCCCCCCTGCTGGCCCTCCAGCAGGACCAGATCGCCGCGCTCAACGAACGCCAGCGGCCCGAGCTGCGCGCGGTGCGGATCAGCTCCGACGAGAGCGCGGCCCAGCAGGCCGAGGCGATCACCGAGATCCGGCAGGGGCGGGCGGAGTTCCTCTTCATCACCCCGGAGGCGCTGGCCAACCCCGACCGGATGGCCGAGGTGCGGTCGCTGGAGCCGGCCCTGGTGGCGATCGACGAGGCGCACTGCATCTCGGCGTGGGGGCACGACTTCCGCCCCGACTACCTGGCGTTGGGCCACCTGATCGACGGTCTCGGCCGCCCGCCGGTGGTGGCGTTGACCGCCACCGCCTCCCCGCCGGTACGCGACGACATCATCGCCCGGCTGCGGCTGCGCGACCCCGAGGTGGTGGTCTCCGGGCTGGACCGGCCGAACCTGTTCGTCGAGGTCGCCCACTGCCCGACCGACGACTACCGCTGGCGACGGCTGATCGCGCTGCTGCGCGACGACGAACGACCCGGCATCATCTACGTGCCGACCCGGCGGGCCGCCGAGGAGTTGGCCGAGCGACTGACCACCGCCGGATACCCGGCGGAGTTCTACCACGGCGGGATGCCCACCGCCGCCCGGCACCGGCTGCACGAGGCGTTCCTCGCCGACCAGGTGCCGATCATGGTGGCGACCTCGGCGTTCGGCATGGGCATCGACAAGCCCAACATCGCCTGGGTGGTGCACATGGCGCTGCCCGACTCGCCGGACAGCTACTTCCAGGAGATCGGCCGGGCCGGGCGTGACGGTGCGCCGGCCCGGGTGCTGCTGCTGTGGCGGGCCGAGGACGTCGGCCTGCAACGCTACTTCTCCGGCGGCCTACCCGACGAGACCGAGCTGCGGGACCTCGCCGCGCTGCTGCGTCGTCGACCGGCCACCAAGAAGGCGCTGCGCGAGTCGACCGGCCTCGGGCCGCGCAAGCTCGGCCAGTACCTGGCCCTGCTGGAGCAGATCGGCGCGGCCGAGCCCCGGGCCGGGCAGAAGATCGGTGCCCCGCGCTACGCCCCCACCGCGGCGGCGGCCGGCGCGGCGGCCCTGGCCGAGGCGGAACGGCAGCAGACCGTGACCCGGTCCCGTACCGACATGATGCGGGCGTTCGCCGAGACCACGGGCTGCCGGGGGCAGGTGCTGCTGGCCTACTTCGGTGAGCAGATGTCGCACATCTGCGGGCACTGCGACAACTGCCACGCCGGCACCAGCGTCGCCAACGACGGCGCGGTCGGCCCTTTCCCGGTGCACAGCCAGGTCCGGCACCCCGAGTGGGGCCCCGGCCTGGTCCTCAACTACGAGGACGACCGGATGACGGTGCTCTTCGACGAGGTGGGTTACAAGACGCTCTCCGTGCGCGTGGTGTCCGAACAGGGTCTGCTGACGCTGGACTAGCCTGACCCGGGCGACCCGGTGCCGTTGCCCCGCCCGGACGACCCGGTGCCGTGCCGCGACCGGGTGGTGGCGGTGTGGCCGCCGGAGTGGTGGTGGCGCGGCCGGGTGGTGGCGGTGCCGCAGGAATGCCTTCGCGCGGTGCACCCGTGCGAGGGGCACAGGGGAAACAACCGAGAGGGGCTCAGTCGTGATCGAACAGCCGGCGTACACCGGGTTCGGGTTCTCCGACGAGGAGTGGGGGCTGCTGGTCGGCCTGCCGCAGTCGGTCCTGACCGCGGCGAGCGCCGCCGAGTCGGACGGCGCCCGGCGGACCCGGGCCGAGAACGCGGCCGGGCTGGAGACCATCTCCGCCGGCCGGGAGTCGGCCAGCCCGCTGGTCGCCGCCGTCGCCGGGGAGATCGTGTCCCGGGTGGGCGACCCGGAGGCCGGCGAGGAGTTGCCGGTCATCTCGCCGGCCGATCCGCAGGCGCTCATCGACGACGTGCTGGTCCGGGCCGGGGAGGCGGCCGCCCTGCTGGCCGCCAAGGTCGACGAGGGCGAGGGCGGGGCCTACCGGCACTGGCTGGTGGAGATCGCCGAGCAGGTGGTCGGGGCGGCGTCCAGCGGGGGGCTGCTCGGCATCGGCGGCGACCAGGTCAGCGATTCGGAGCGCAGGTTCCGCGACCGGCTCTCCCAGGTCCTCAACGACTGAACACCGCACCGCGTACGGCTACGGGCCGGGCCGCCGTCAGGCTGGCCCGGCCCGCGCTGTCGTCAGCGTCGTCGACCCGCGCCGACCGCACCGCGCGTACGCGGGTTCCTGCCTCAAGGTCACGCTCGAACATGGTTGTAGTGGCATCGCCACGCCCGGAGGCCACTACAACCAGGAAGCAGCATGATCTTGCTGGGTGCACGCGGGGTGGGCTCTTCGTCCACAATGGTGGGGTGATGCCCGCCGACGGGGAGGCCGGACATGGTGCACCGCACAGTGATCGACACCGAACAACTGCCACCGACGGAACGGTTCGGGATGTGGCTGGACCTGGTCGCCCGGACCGCCGCGCCGTTGCGGATCCGCTCCGCGCACCAGCACGACTTCCGGGCCCGCGCCGAGTTCGTCGAACTGGGTCCGCTCCAGTTGGTGCGGTACCGCTACCCGTCGTTGGAGGCGGTCCGCACCGCGAAGCTGGTCCGGCGTACCGAGGTGGACTTCCACATGCTCGCCCTCACCACCAACGGCACCGGCATCGCCGGGCAGGCCGGGCGGGAGAGCCGCCTGGGCGCGGGCGAGTTCACCTTCTACGACGGCTCCCGGCCGCACGAGGTGAGCCACCTCGGCGACGGCAACGGCGCGGAGCACGCCGCCTCGATCGTCGCCCTGATCCCGTACGGGTCGATCCCGCTGACCCCGGATCGGCTCACACCGCTGCTGGCCGGCCGGATGTCGGCCAGCGAGGGCATCGGCGCGCTGGTCGCCCAGTACCTGACCCGGATCACCTCGTACCCCGAGCAGTACCGGCAGGCCGACGCCGAACGGCTGGGCGGGGTGGCGCTGGACCTGGTCTCCACCATGTTGGGCCGGTACCTGGTCGCCGAGGACGAGCTGCCCCGCGAGGTACGCCGTCAGGCGCTGCTCGCCCAGGTGCGGGCGTACGCCCGACGTCGGCTGGGCGACGCCGGGCTGACCCCCGCCACCATCGCCGAGGCGCACCACGTCTCCGTACGGAGCCTGCACCGGCTCTTCGAGGCGGAACAGACCACGGTGGCGGCGTACATCCGGGAACTGCGGTTGGAGCGCTGCCGGCGGGACCTGGCCGATCCCGCGCTGGCGCACCGGCCGGTCCAGGCCATCGCCGCCCGCTGGGGTTTCCGGGACAAGGCGCACTTCAGTCGCGCCTTCCGGGCCGCCCATCAGCTGACCCCCCAGGCGTACCGGACGCTCCACCTGCAACAGGCACGGATAGTCAACAGCCCGGCGTCCGAAGTCAACCCGGGGCCGACATACTGACCGTGGGCCGACGGTCACCCGACCGTGCGGCCCGACGGTAACGGGGGACCGCGGTGGCGTCCGTGACCCACGGTCACGGACGACCGCCCCGGTGCCGCATCCACCCGGCGCGACCGACATCGCGCGGTGGGCTCCCCGGCCGCACCGACCCCGGCCCCGTCGCCCTTCCCCCCAGGACTCGCGGCGGGGCCGGTCAGGCCTCCTCCAGCAACTCCAGCACCAGCCGCTCGACCTGCTCCTGCGGGGAGCCGGCGGCCACGGGCAGCACCACCCCGTCGTGGTAGAGGTCGACCACCCGGGGATCCACGTACGACGTACGGGCCACCGTGGGGGTGTTGCCGAGCAGTTCGGCGACCTCCCGCATCACCCCGGCCACCGCCCGGCGACGGGCCGTCATGGAACGCTGCGTCCCCACGGTCGCCAGTTCCGTGGCCGCCCGGACGGTGGCGTGCCAGGTGCGGAAGTCCTTGGCGGTCATCTCGCCGCCGCTGGCGTCGCGCAGGTATCCGTTGACCTCGTCGCTGCGCACGTCCCGCCAGGCCCGCCCGTCCCAGTAGCCGAAGAGCCGTTCCTCGGTCCGCCGTCGCCGCCGCAGGGTGGTCAGCACCCGGCACAGCTGCGGGTCCTCGATCCGGCGGACCTGGGCGATGCCACCCTTGGCCGGGAACTCGAAGACCACGCAGCCACCCCGGGACCGGGCGTGCTCCGGGCGCAGGGTGGAGACCCCGAAGGTGGCGTCCTCGCCGACGGCGTACTGCTCGTTGCCGACCCGGAAGGTGCCCATGTCGAGCAGGCGGGCGACGGTGGCGAGCACCCGGTCCCGGTTCAGCCCCCGGCCGGCCAGGTCACCGGCGATACGCTCCCGCAGGCTCGGCAGCCGCCGGGCCACCTCCAGCACGTGGTCGAACTTCGCCTCGTCCCGCTTACGCCGCCACTCGGGGTGGTAGAGGTACTGCCGGCGCCCTGCGGCGTCGGTACCGGTGGCCAGGATGTGCCCGTTGGGGTACGGCGCGATCCACACGTCCGACCAGGCCGGTGGGATCACCAGGTCGCCCAGCCAGGCCAGGGTGTCGGGGTCCCGGACCCGGTCACCGTGCCGGTCCAGGAAGGTCCAGCCCTTGCCGCGTCGGCGACGCCCGTACCCCGCCCGACCCGGATCACTGCGCCGCAGTCGCACCTCAGACCCGTACCGTTTCCTCGGCCTCGTCCACGGCGGCCAGCACCCGGTCGACCGGGAGCGCCGCCCATCTCGACGCCGGTGGTACCCCGGACGAACCGTCGCAATCCTCGCCCGACGCCCAGAGCACCCGGTGCCACGGCCGATCCGGCGGCGGCCCCCACCGGGCCGGAGGCACCGGGCCGAACAGCAGCACCGACGGCACCCGGTAGGCGGTCGCGAGGTGGCCGACCCCGGTGTCCCCGCTGACCACCAGCCGGGCGGCGGCCACCAACGCGGCCAACTCACCCAGGTCGGTCCGACCGGCCAGCACCACCGACCCCGGCAGGCCCGCGTCGGCCGCCACCCGGCCGGCCAGCTCCCGCTCGCCTGCCGAGCCGGTCACCACCACCCGGTGCCCCCGGTCGGTCAGCTGCCGGGCCAACGCGGCGAACCGGTCCGCCGGCCACCGCTTCGCCTCGACCTTGCTACCGGGATGCACGACTGTCGCCCCGGTCGGCATCCGCCCCGCTGCCGGCCGGCGCAACGCCAGGTCGGTGCGGTCGGCCGTGACGCCGTACCAGGCGAGCAACCGGCACCACCGGTCCACCTCGTGTTCGTCGTCGCGCCAGCCGGGGCCGGCGCAGTGCCCGGCCGGCGGACACCGGAAGGCCCACAGCCGGCCCGCCCCGGCCAGCATCCGGTGCGAGCCCGGTCCCCGACCGTGCAGGTTGACCGCCACCTCCGGCGGCGGCCCGGACCACCCCGGCGCACCCGACGGCGACGACCCGGGCCAGGACGGCGCACCACCGGACGACCGGTCGGGCCACCGGGTCGGGTCGGGCCAGGGTGGCCGGCCGAGGTCGTCGGTGGGTAGTAACCGGTCGATCCCGCCGACCAGGTCGACCAGCGGGCCCAGCCAGGCCGGCGCGGCCAGCACCAGCTCCTCGTCCGGGTATCCGGCCCGCAGCGCCCGCAGCGCGGGCACCGCGGTGGCCAGGTCACCGACGCCGAGCGCCCGCAGCACCAGGATCACGGGTACGAGGTCTCCTGTTCGGCGCAGACCACCAGCTCCCGGACGGCACAGCCGGGTGGTTGGGACAGCGCGAACATGATCGCGGCGGCGGTGTCGGCCGGGTCGTTGAGTTTGGCGTCCGGCCCCGGTCGGTACTGCGGGTCGCGGTCGTCGAAGAAGGCGGTCCGCATCCCGCCCGGGATCACCAGGGTCACCCCGACGCTGCCGGCCAGCTCGGCGGCGAGCGACCGGGTGAACCCGACCACCCCGAACTTCGCCGCGCAGTACGCGGTGGCGTCCCCGACCGCCTTGACGCCCAGGGTGGAGGCGACCGTGACGACGTTGCCCCGGGACTCCTCCAGGTAGGGCAGCGCGGCCCGGATCACCGCCACCGTGGCGAGCAGGTCCACCACGACGATCCGCTCCCAGGTGTCGCGGGGTACGTCGGCCAGCCGGCCCGGCACGTCCATCCCGGCGGCGGTCACCACCGCGTCCAACCCGCCGACCCGCTCGGCCAGCTCCCGGGTGGCCTCCTCGGCGGCCCGGGTGTCGGCCAGGTCGCACTCGACCCACGGCACCCCGTCGCCGGGGCGGCGTCGGTCCAGCACGAGTGGTCGTCCGCCGGAGCCGGCCACGGCGGCGACCACCGCCGCGCCGAGCCCGCTCGACCCGCCGGTGACCAGGACGGCCGGACCGGCACCGGGTGGACTGCTGCTCATCGTGCTCCCTCCGCTGTCGTACGTGCCGGGCCCGCCGTCGAAGGCGCCGGGCCGGCCGGGGTACCCGCCGACCCCGGCTGCGGGGCGGCGGTCCGGCGTCCACCGCGGGCCGCCGCGATCATCTCGGTGGTGGAACGCCCGGCGAGGTACGGCACCACCACGCTGTCCCCACCCCACCGGCGCAACAGCTCGGCCTCCGGCAGGGCCGGTCCGTCACCGACGCCGGTGGCGTAGTCCCCGCCCTTGACCCAGATGTCGGGCCGCAGCCAGCCCAGCGCCGCGTGCGGGGTGGTCTCGTCGAAGACCACCACCGCGTCGACGCAGCCCAGCGCGGCGAGCAGCCGGGCCCGGTCCCCCTGCGGGATCACCGGCCGGTCCGGGCCCTTGAGCGCGGTGACGCTGGCGTCGGAGTTCACGCACACCACCAGGCAGTCGCCGAGCTGCCGGGCGGCCTGGAGGGTCGCCACGTGCCCGGCGTGCAGCAGGTCGAAGCAACCGCCGGTGGCCACCACCGTCCCGCCGGCCGCCCGGACCTCGGCCACCACCGCACCGGCGGCGGCGGCCCCGATCCGCTCCCCGCCGCCGACCAGCACCGGCGGGCAGGCGCGCACCGGTGCGGGCAGCGCGGTGGCCACTCCCCCGTCCGCCACGTACGCCGACGCCGCGCCGACCGCCGCCTGGACCGCCTCGGAGACCAGCGCACCCTGGGCCAGCGCCAGCCCGGCCGCCGCGGCGAACCGGTCCCCCGCCCCGCAGGTGTCCCCCTCGGCGGACAGCGGCGCGGAGACCATCAGCGGGGTCGAACCGGCGGAGCAGAGCAGCGCGCCGTCACCGCCGAGGGTGACCACCACCGCCCCGGCCCGCCACCGGTCCCGCAGCCCCTGCCCGGCACGGGCCGCGACCGCCAGCCGGGACCCGCCCGGCGGCACCTTCGCCAGGTCCCGGGCCTCCGCCTCGTTCGGCGTGACCAACTGCACCCCGGGCACGGCGACCGGGCCACGCGGATGCGGGTCCCACACCACCGGGGCCCGGGTCGCGGCCAGCGCCGCCCGCAGCGCCGGCTGCCGGGCCACCCCCCGGCCGTAATCGCTGACCAGCACCGCGGACGCCCCCGCGAGCAGCCGGAGGACCGCCTCGGAGGGTGGCCCCGGTTCTCCCGCCGCGCCGCCCCGGTCATGGCGCAGCAGCACCCGGCCCCGGGCCCGCAGCCGGATCTTCTCCGGCGTGGTCCCGGCCAGCGGCAGGCCGTACACCTGCACCCCGGCGGCGGTCAGCAGGCAACTGAGCCGGGCCGCCCCGGCGTCGTCGGCGAGGGCGGTCACCAACGCCACCTCGGCACCTGCGGCGGCGGCGAAGACGGCGGCCAGGCCCGCCCCGCCGGGCCGGTCGGCGTACGCCGTCTCGTCCAGCACCGGCACGGGTGAGTCGGGGCAGAGCCGGTTCACCACCCCCTCGACGTCCCGGTCGAGCAGGGTGTCCCCGACCACCACCAGTGGGCCCCTCACGCCGGATCCTCCCGGTGCCCGTCGGCCGCCGGGTCGATCCCGTCGACGACCACCTCCACCCCGGCCCGCACCGGACCGGGGTCCGCCAGCGGTGGCACGGGCCGACGATCCCCCGCCGGACCATCCCCCAACGGACCGTCCACCGGCAGACCGTCCGACGGGTCGGGCAGGGCGTCCACCGACGGATCGGGCACGGCGTCCAGCAGCGGATCGGGCGGTTCGTCGGCCGGCGGGCCGTCGACCGGCAGGTCCGGGACGGCGACCGGGGTGGCGGGCGGCGGCCCGGTCGGGGCGACGCCACGGTCGGCGGCCACGGCGGCCGACTGCCCGGCCAGGGCCGCCAGCGCCGTGGGCAGCGCCCGGTCGACGTACTCGCAGAGCACGTGGGTGGAGACCAGGTGCAGCTCCTGCACCACCTGGCTGTCCGGGGAGGCGACGGTCAGCGCCTCGTGGCAGGCCCCGGCGAGCGGGTTCGGCGCGGGGCCGGTGAACGCCCAGCAGCGCAACCCGGTCTCCCGGGCGGCGTCGACGGCGGCGAGCAGGTTGCCACTGGCCCCGCTGGTCGACATCAGCAGCAGCACGTCACCCGGCCGGCCGTGGGCCCGTACCTGGCGGGCGAAGACCTCGTCGTAGCCGTAGTCGTTGCCGATCGCGGTCAACGCCGAGGTCTCGGCGTGCAGGGCGATCGCCGACAGCGGCTGCCGGTCGTCACGCAGCCGGCCGACCAGCTCGGCGGTGAGGTGCTGGGCCTCGGCGGCGCTGCCCCCGTTGCCGGCGACCAGCAACCGCCCGCCGCCGACCAGGATGCCGGCCAGCTCGGTGCCCCAGCGGGCCAGCAACGGCTCCGCCGCGCGGTACGGCAGCATCGCCTCGACCAACAGGTCGAGGTGCGCGTCCAGCAGGCCGGCCCGCGCCGCCCGGGTCGACGTCGTCATCAGGCGACCACCCGGCTCGGCCGGTGCACGGCGGCGACCTCGGCGTACACCTCGGCCAGCCGGTCGGCGGCGGTCGCCCAGGAGTAGCTGTGGCGGGCCCGCTGCAACGCGGCGGTGGCGTACCCGAAGCGGCGGATCCGGTCGCCGAGCAGGCTGCCCAGCGCGGCGGCCAACGCCTGCGGGTCACGGGCCGGGACCAGGTCGCCGGTCACCCCGTCGACCACGGTGTCGCGGATGCCGCCGACCGCGGTACCGACGACGGGCACCCCGCAGGCCATCGCCTCCAACGGGGTCAGCCCGAACGGTTCGTACCAGGGCGCGGCGACCAGCACGTCGGCCGACCGGTACCAGCGGCCCATCTCCTCCCGGGGCACCGCCCCGACCAGCCGGACCCGGTCGGCGACCCCGCAGGTGCCGGCGAGCGCCCGCAGCCGCCGGGCGTACGGGTCGGTCTCCAGCAGCCCGGCGGGCGGCCCCCCGACCACCAGGCACTCGGCGTCGGGCACCAGTGCCATCGCCCGGATCACCGTCTGGAAGCCCTTACGCTCGACCAGCCGGCCGACGGTGAGCACCCGGGGACGGTCGGGTTCCCGCTCGACGGCCGGGCCGAGCGGGGCGAAGGTGTCCAGGTTCACCCCGGACGGCACGACGGTCATCCGGGACCGGGGGACACCGAGGCGGACCAGCTCCCCGACCTCGTCGCGGCACTGGGCGACGACCCGGTCGACGGCGCGGCCCAGTTCCCGTTCGTAGCCGATCCGCCGGGCCGGGCTGGTGTCCTGCACCCCCTGGTAGCGCTTCTTGACGGTGCCCAACGCGTGGTAGGTCTGCACCACCGGCACCCCGGTCTGCCGGCTGGCGGCGAGCGCGGCCAGCCCGCTCATCCAGAAGTGCGCGTGCACCACCTCGGGTGTCCAGTCCCCGCCCCGCCACCGGGCGGTGAGCCAGTGGCTGAACTCCTTCATGTGCGGCAGCAGGGCGTCCTTGGCGACCGGCTCGGCCGGGCCGGCGGGCACGTGCACCACCTCGTACCCGTCCGGGGCCCGGACGGTGACCGGCAGGTCGACGGCGTCGCGCCGGGTGTAGACCCGGACGTCGTGGCCGGCCGCCACCAGCGCGGCGGAGAGTTCCGCGACATGCGTGTTCTGCCCACCGGCGTCCTCACCGCCCAGCACGGCGAGCGGGCTGGCGTGCTCGGAGATCATCGCGATGCGCATACTTCCTCCTCCAGCAGGCGGTCCCAGTCGGCGAGGAAACGGTCGAGGCCGTAACGGCCCAGCGCGGCGGTACGCGCCTGCGTACCCACCCGGCGGGCCTCGGCGGGGTCGGCGACGAACCCGGCGGCGGCGGCGAGCAGGGTGTCGACCCGGGTGGACAGCGCCCCCGCCTCCGGTGGCACCGCCTGTACGGCCTCGGTGGTGGCCAGCGCGACCACGGGCATGCCGATGGTCATCGCCTCGATCAGACTCAGCCCCAGCGAGGTCCACCGGCACAGGTGCAGGTAGGCCCGCCGCCGGGCCAACTCGGCGTGCATCCGGTGCTGCGGGACGTCGTCGTGGCTGGTCAGCCGGTCGGCCGGCAGGCCCAGGTGGTCGGCGAGCCCGGCGACCTTCATCCCGAAGACGTCCAGCGGGGCGATCTCGGCGAACCGGGCCAGCAGGTCGGTGCCGGTGATCCGCCCCCGGCGTACCGGCTCGTTGATCACCACGGCGAGCCGGTCCAGCTCGCCGGTCCAGGTGACGGCGGGGGGCACCACCCCGTGCTCGACGACTGCGGTGCGGGTGCTCCCGTTGTCCCAGAACAGCTCGTTGAAGTGGGTGACGTGGGTGAGCAGCAGGTCGTCCCGGTCGGCCATCGGGTGCCGGGTGTTCGGCACGTCGCCCTTCGGGGTGTTGTGTTCGACGTAGACCGCCGGCACCGCCCGGCCCACCGGTCGGCCGAGCCACTCGCCGGCCAGGTCGTACTCCTCGGGGCGTTGCAGCAGCACCACGTCGACGTCGGCGTGGCGCAACTGCTGCGGGGTCACCTCGACGGCGCTGTCCGGCCACGGGTAGGTGCGCGCCCGGCCCAGCCCGTACGCGCCCCGGTCGGGGGTGACCGGCACCAGGTAGCGGTGCTTGCCGTGCACGAAGGACGTGGTCCACGACCCGTGTACGTGCCAGAGCAGGATGTTCATCGGTGACTCCCCCGCCCCACGGTCACCGGCGACAACCCGGCCGGCGAGGGTCCGGCCGGTGACGGTCCGGCCGGGCCGAGGAGCGGCACGCCGACCGGGCCGGTCGGGGCGTCGGCGGGAACGCCCAGCAGGCGTACCGCGTCGAGGACCCGGCCCGGTTCGACGGCGGCCAGGCAGGGGTGGCCGGGTACCGGGCAGACCGTGGCCCGGGTGTCCCGGCAGGGGGCGGCGGCGTCGCCCAGCCGGACCGTCGGCACCCGGTACGGACCCCACTGTCCGTAGGGGACGGTCGGGGCGAACAGGCTGACCACCGGCACGCCCAGCGCCGCGGCCAGGTGCGCCGGCCCGGTGTTGCCCACCACCAGCGCACCGGCGTCGGCGAGCACCCCGGCCAGGTCGGCCAGCCCGGTCCGGCCGCCCAGGTCGATGCCGGTGTCGCCGGCCACCCGGGCGGTCAGCGCGGCCTCGTCGGGTCCGCCGGTGACCGCCACCCGGTGCCCGGCGGCGGTGAGCACCCGGACGATCCGGGCGGCCAGGTCGGGTGGCACGGCCCGGCTCGGCACCGCCGAACCGGGATGCAGCACCAGGTAGCCGGGGTCGCCGAGCCCGGCCGGTGCGGGCGGCAGCCGGTCGGTGCGCACCCGCAGCCGCAGGTCGTCGCCGTCGGGCAGGGCGAAGCCGGCGGCGACGGCCAGCGACAACGCCCGTTCCGGCTCGGGCAGCCCGGCGGGGACCCGGTGCCGGACGTCGAGCAGGGAGCCGGGGTAGTCGTCACTGATCGCGCTGACCCTCGGGACACCGGCCATCCGCAGCAGCAGGGCCAGCGGCAGCGGTGACTGGTGGAAGGAGGTGAAGACGACCGCCTCGTCGGCGCGTACCGCCCGCAGCCGGGCGGTGAGCCGGTCGATGTCCTGCGGGTCGACCGGGGCGGGTGCGCCGTCGATCCAGGGCAGCGGCCACTCGACGATCTCGTCGACACCGGGCAGCAGGGCGGCGGCGTCCCGGCCCCGGGGGCCGCAGAGCAGCACGACGCGCCCGGCGTGACCGGCGACGGCGCGGATGGCGGGACCGGTGACCAGGACGTCCCCGGCGGAGTCGCTGCGGACCACCAGCACGGTGCCGGTGCGGCGCGGGGACGGCGCGGCGACCAGGGCGGCCCGGCGCAGGATCAGGTCCACGGCGGCGGGCAGGTCGGCGGCGACGTGTCCGGCGGCGGCCACCTCGGCGGCCCGGGTGGTGGGGGTGGGCACCAGGATCGCGGCGGCACCGGCCGCAGCGGCGGCGGCCTGGTCGGCGTCGATGTCCCCGACCAGCACGCAGCGGTCCGCGGTGGTGCCGAGCGCCCGCGCGGCGGCGTGCACCATGCCCGGGGCGGGCTTGCGGCAGCCGCAGCCGGCGCGCTCGTCGTGCGGGCAGTGCTGCCAGGTGTCGAACGGGCCGAGCAGCTCCTCCACCCGGGCGTTGACGGCGCGCAGCTGTGCGGCGGTGAACAGCCCCCGGGCCAGCCCCGACTGGTTGGTGACCACCCCGAGGCGCAGGCCCGCGGCGCGCAGCCGGTCCAGTGCCGCCCGGGCCCCCGGCACCGGCCGGACCTTGTCCGGGTCGCCGTTGTAGGGGACGTCCTCGATCAGGGTGCCGTCGCGGTCGAGCAGCACCGCGTCGTACAGCGCGGGACGGCCCCGGCCAACGCCCGGGTCAACCCGGCCTGACCTGCACTGATATGGCTCCGCGTCCCGTGGCACGGGCGGCGGGTTCCCGAGGCCCCGGGGAGTAAACCTGACCCTGTCGGCAGGTGGGTCGGGTCGCCGGTGCAGCGTTACCCGTCGGCCCGGAGAAGCTAACGCGCCGGGTTAGGCCGGGACGACCCGGGTACAGGGCAGCGATGGCGATCGTGGAGAGAGTGGTCGATGCACCCCCGCAGCAGGTCTTCGACGTGCTGGCCGACGGGTGGACGTACAGCGACTGGGTGGTCGGCACGGTGCACGTGCGCGACGTCGACGCGCAGTGGCCCCGGGTGGGCACCCGGCTGCACCACCGGGCCGGGCCGTGGCCGTTCTCGCTGGAGGACGCCTCGACGGTGCTGGCCTGCGACCCACCGCACCGGCTGGTGCTGCGGGCCGGCCTGTGGCCGGCCGGGGAGGCGATCGTGGTGTTCACCCTGACCCCGACCGGTGACGGTGCGACCCGGGTCCGCATCGGCGAGGACTTCGCCGCCGGCCCGTTGCGCTGGTTCCGCACCAAGCTCAACGACCTGGTGCTGCACCAGCGCAACAAGGAGACCCTGCGTCGGCTCTCCGACATCGCCGTACGGCAGAAGGCCGACACGCACGCCGATCGGTGACCGGACGGTCGCGGGGAGCCTCGGCGGGGTCCCGCCGGGCTTTTGGCTACCCTGTGGGGGAATGCCGTCCGCCGACTGAGGATGTCCGACATGATCGAACCCGTGGAGCTGCCGTCACCGTGGCGGGACGCACGCCTGACCGTCGTGGTCCCCACCTACAACGAGGCGGGCAACCTCCCGGTGTTGGTCGACCGGCTGCTGGCCCTTCCGCTGCCGGGGTTGAAGGTGCTCGTCGCCGACGACAACTCGCCGGACGGCACCGGCGAGGTGGCCGACAAGCTGGCCATCGAGCACCCGGACAAGGTGCAGGTGGTGCACCGGGCCGGCAAGGAGGGCCTGGGCCGGGCGTACGTCGACGGCATCGGCCGGGCCCTGGACGGCGGCGCGGAGTACGTGGCGCAGATGGACGCCGACCTGTCGCACCCGCCGGAGGCGCTGCCCGGGATGCTGGGGGCGTTGCTGTCCACCCAGGCCGGCGTGGTGATCGGCTCCCGGTACGTGCCCGGCGGCCAGCTCGACGAGGCGTGGCCGCTCTACCGGCGGGCGCTCAGCGGCTGGGCCAACCTGTACGTGCACACGCTGCTGCGGGTGCGCATCCGTGACCTGACCGCCGGCTTCAAGATCTGGCGGGCCGACGCGTTGCGCGACATCGGCCTGCACCGGGTGCAGTCGAACGGTTACAGCTTCCAGGTGGAGATGCACTACCTGGCCACCAAGCTGGGGCACACCATCCTGGAGGTGCCGATCCGGTTCGAGGAGCGTCGCGACGGCCTGTCCAAGATGACGACCGCCACCAAGGTGGAGAGCGCGCTGATGCCGTTCAAGCTGCGTACCCGGCACCGCAACCTGGACTCCTGACGAGGGCACCGGTGACCGGGGTCGCCGGTGACCGCTGCGGGGCCGGTTCCGCCCGGTTCAGTGGTCGGCGCGGTAGAGCGTCCGGTGCGCGGCGGCGATCATCCCGGCGTACAGGCCGCCGGTGACGGCACGGTCGCGGGCCAGCGCGGCGCGGGCGGCGTTCGCGCCGGGTGCGCCGTGCACCCCGCCGCCGGGGTGCGCCGACGCGCTGGCCAGGTAGAGCCGGTCGATGGGGGTGTCGGCCCGGCCCAGGCCGGGGATCGGGCGCAGGAACAGCTGCTGGTACGCCGCCGCGGTGCCACCGCCCAGCGCCCCGCCGACCAGGCTCGGGTCACCCTGCTCCAGCTCGGCCGGACCGGCGACGTGCCGGCCGACGATCCGGCTGCGGAACCCGGGGGCGGCGGCCTCCAGCACGTCCTCCATCCGGTCCACCTGGCGGGCGATGTCCTCGGCCCGCCAGTCCCGCCGGAACGGCAGGTGGGTGTACGCCCAGAGCGACTCGGTGCCGGCCGGCGAGTGCGTCGGGTCGGCGGTGCTCATCTGCCCCACCAGCAGGAACGGCTGCGCCGGGATCTCGCCCCGGGCCAGTTCGGCGGAGTACGTGGTGAGCCCGTCGAGATCGGCGCCCAGGTGCACGGTGCCGGCGCCGGCCACCGCCGGGTTGGTCCACGGCAGCGGGGCGGACAACGCCCAGTCGACCTTGAGGGTGGAGCCGTCCCAGCGGAAGTGGGCCAGGTCCTCCACCAGTCGGGGTGGCAGCAGAGCGGCACCCACCAGGTCCAGGTAGAGGGCGGGAGCGGGCACGTCGGCGAGCACCGCCCGGCGGGCCCGAAACGTGGCCCCGCCGACGGTACGCACCCCCATCGCCCGGCCCCGGGCGGTGAGCACCCGGTCGACCTGCGCCCGGTAGGAGATCCGGCCGCCGCGTTCGGTGAGCCGGGCGACCAGCGCGTCGGTGATCCGCTGGGCGCCACCGACCGGCACCGGCCAGCCGACCTGCTGACCCAGCATGGCCAGCAGCCAGCCGTAGACGCCGGAGCCGGCCTCCTCGGGGGACAGGTCGGTGTGCAGGGCGCAACCGGCCAGCAGCGCGGGGCCGCCCTCGCCGGTGAACAGTTCGCCGCCGAGTTTGCGTACCGGCAGGACCAGCCGGCGGGCCAGGCGCAGCGCGCCGCCGACCCGCAGTTGGCGTAGCAGACCCAGCCCGCCGCGTACCGGGGGGAAGGGGGTGGTGATGGCGTCGAGCATCGGCCCGGACACCTGCGCCCAGTCGGCGTACGCGTGCCGCCAGCGGTCCCCGTCGCCGGGGGCGAACGTCTCCAGCGAGGCGGCGGTGGTGTCCAGGTCCCGGTTGATCACCGCGGCCCGCCCGTCGGGCAGCAGGTGGGCCAGCACGTCGGGGGCGTGCGTCCAGGTCAGCCCGTAGCGGGGCAGGTCGAGGCCGGCCAGCACCGGGGAGGCGTACCCGAGGGGGTAGAAGGAGCTGTAGAGGTCGCTGAGGTAGCCGGGGGCGGTGACCTCGGCGGACCGGACCGCCCCACCGGGCAGGGCGGTCGCCTCCAGCACCAGGACGTCCCAGCCGGCGTCGGCGAGCAGGTTGGCCGCCACCAGGCCGTTGTGTCCGGCGCCGATGACGACGGCGTCCGCGCTGTCCGTGCCGGTCGCGATCATCAGATCCGGCTACCCGGCCGGCAACCGGGCGAAACGCGTTTGCTTCGCCGGGAGCGGGGCATCCCGCCGCATGTACCGGGTGGAGCAGCTGATCGGCGGGGTGTGGGGCGCGGGCGGCGAGGGTGGTGAGCTGACGGTCCACGACCCGGCCGACGGCTCCCCCGTCGGCACCGTGCCGGTGGCGACGGCGGACGAGGTGGCCAAGGCGGTCGAGGCGGCCCGGGAGGTGGCCGCCGAGTGGGCGGCCACCGCGACGGCGCAGCGTGCGGAGCTGCTGCTCCAGGCGGCGGACGCGGTGGCGGCGGACGCGGAGGAGTTGGCCGCGGCGACCACGGCGGAGATGGGCAAGCCGCTGGGTGACGCCCGGGGCGGGGTGGCAGCCGGCGTGGGCACCCTGCGCCAGTACGCCGAACTGGGCCCGCTGCGGGGCGGCCGGACGCTGCACGGCGGCATCGACGCGATCGACTTCATGACGCCGCAGCCTCGGGGGGTGGTCGCCGCGATCACCCCGTGGAACGACCCGGTGGCGGTCTCCTGCGGCCTGCTCGGTGCCGCCCTGGTCACCGGCAACGTGGTGCTGTTCAAGCCCAGCGAACGGACCCCGGTGACCGGTTGGCTGCTGGCCCGGCTGCTCGACGGGGTGTTCCCGGCGGGGGTGCTGTCCCTGCTGACCGGGGGCGCGGAGGTGGGTGCGGCGTTGGCCGCGCAGCCGGTGGACGTGGTGGCGCACGTCGGTGCCACCGCGACCGGCCGGGCGATCGCGGCGGCCTGCGCCCGGACCGGGGCCAAGGCCCTGCTGGAGAACGGCGGCAGCGACCCGCTGGTGGTCGACGCCGGGGTGGACCCGGGCTGGGCGGCCGAACAGGCGGCCCTCGGGGCGTTCGCCAACGCCGGGCAGCTCTGCGTGGCGGTGGAGCGGATCTACGCGCACCGGGACGTCGCGGAGGACTTCGTCGACGCGCTGGTGCAGCGGGCCGGGGCGCTGGTCGTCGGGCCGGGGCGCGACCCGGCCACCGAGCTGGGCCCGCTCGTCGACCGGCGGCACCGCGACCAGGTGCACGGGCAGGTCACGGCGGCGGTGGCGCAGGGGGCGACGCTGCGCGCCGGTGGGGTGCTGCCGGACGGGCCGGGGGCGTTCTATCCGGCGACGGTGGTCACCGACTGCCGGCACGAGATGACGCTGGTCCGGGAGGAGACGTTCGGGCCGGTGGCGGCGGTGGTTTCGGTGGATTCGTTCAGCGAGGCGCTGCGGTGTGCCGCCGACTCGCCGTACGGGCTGGCGGCGACGGTGCTGACCGGGTCGATGAGCCACGCCCAGCGGGCCTGGCGGGAGCTGCCGGTTGGCACCGTGAAGGTCAACGCGGTGTTCGGGGGCGCTCCGGGTGGTGCCGCGCAGCCACGCCGGGGCAGCGGCCAGGGCTTCGGGTACGGCCCGGAACTGCTGGACGAGTTCAGCACGGTCAAGGCGGTCCACCTGGAACCGCCGGCCGGCGGGCACTGGTGAGCCGGGCCGCCCCGAACCGGGGGCGGCCCGCGTACCTCACCGGATCCGGTGGTCAGTCGCCCCGGGCCTTGCGGGTGGCCCGGTCGTTGGCCTTCTCGATGGCCTTGACCAGTTCCGGCTTGGTCATCCGACTGCGGCCCGGCACGTCGAGTTTCTTCGCCACCTGCATCAGGTGGTCCTTGGTGGCGTTGGCGTCCACCCCGCCGGCGGTGGGTGCCCGGCGGGCGGGGCCACCGCCGGCGGCCTGCCGGTCGCTGGGTCCCTTGCGTCCCTTGGGTTCCCAGTGGTCGCCGACCTTCTCGAAGCTGTGCTTGACGGCGGCGAAGGCGGCGCGGTGCGCCCGTTCCCCCTCGCCGTAGGTCTGCACCGCCGAGTCGTGTGTCTTCTCCCAGGTGCGTTGCGCCTTGTCCGGGGAGCGTCGCAGCGTGCTGGGCAGTACCTCGCGCCCGGGCATCTCGTCCTCCTCCGCGTCGACTGTCTGGCTGTCTGCACGGTTCCCTGCGCCCGCACCGGCAAACACGGGCGTCGGGTTTGTCGATTTCCGCCGTCGGGTACCGCCCGGCCCAGGCGCGCACCGGACGTCGGGTCCGCGGGTCGCCGGGCGACGAGGAGCCGAGCATGGCAGCGACGACGGAGCCGACCGCGGTCGCCGAGGACGGACCGCAGCTGCGGATTCCCCGGCGGATGCGCCAGTTGAGCTGGTCCACCTGGCGGGGGGTGCTGATCCGCAGCGGGCAGGGTTTCGTGAAGGACAACTGCGCCGATTGGGCGGCGGCGTTGACCTACTACGGGGTGCTCGCCCTCTTTCCGTCCACGGTCGTGGTGGTCGCCCTGGTCGGTCTGGTCTCCGACGGCGAGCGCACCGTGGACACGGTGTTGGATCTGGCCCGCGACATCGGGGCCGGCTCGGTGGTCGGCAACGAGGGTTTCGTCTCGGTGGTCCGCACGGTGGTCGACCAGCAGAGCGGCACGAAGGTGCTGCTCAGCTTCGGGTTGGCGGGTGCGTTGTGGTCGGCGTCCGGGTTCATCGGCGCGTTCACCCGGGCCTCCAACGCGATCTACGGGGTCGAGGAGGGCCGCCCGTTCTACCGGCTCCGCCCGTTGCAGATCGCGATGGCCGCGCTGTCGCTGGTGCTGCTCGCGGTGGTGGCGCTGGGCCTGATCGTCAGCGGCCCGGTGACCGACGCGGTGGGTGACCTGGTGGGGGCGGGTGGACTGGCCCGCACGGTGTGGAGCGTCGCGAAGTGGCCGGTACTGGCCATGGTGATGATGACCCTGTTGTCGCTGATGTTCTGGATCGCACCGAACGTCCGGCAGCCCCGGTTCCGCTGGCTCACCCCGGGTGGGGCGGTGGCCCTGCTGTCCTGGATCGTCGCCTCCTTCGGTTTCGGCCTCTACGTGGCCAACTTCGGCTCGTACGACGTCACCTACGGCAGCCTGGGCGCGGTCATCGCCTTCCTGGTGTGGCTGTACCTGTCGAACTCGGCGCTGATGTTCGGGGTGCAGATCAACGCCGAGTTGCAGCGGGGACGCCGGTTGCAGGCGGGCCGGGACGCCGCGGCTGAGCCGGCGTTGCCGCCGAAGGCCACCGCCGGTTCGTGACCGGTCGGGGTACCCGGGTCCGGCCCAACGTTTCCCCGCACCGACTGCGGGTAGCACACCAGACATGGAACGTGGCAGCAGCAAGCACGCACCGAGGGTCGACGACCAGATGAGCCAGGAGGTCAGCGGCCTCGTCCAGGGGCCGGGCACCGCGGGCTCGCGGGTCGAGGAGTTCCGCGAGGCGGAGCCGGCCGGCGAGGACCAGCCGGGCGCCACCACGGCCCCGGCGGGCGACCTGCGGACCGGCACCCCCCAGGGGATGACCTCGGAGGACGTGGAGGCGCGCAGCCGGTTGGGCCGGTTCATCACGATGGCGGCCCTGCCGGGGGACCGCCTGGCCCTGGTCGCCAACGCGCGGGAGAACCAGGCGCCCGACGACCTCGTGGCCGCCCTGGAGCGGCTGCCGGAGGGCACCCGTTACCAGACGATTTCCGAGGTGTGGGCCGCCCTCGGGCACCGAAACGAGACGACGCGCTGGTGACCGGATCGGCCCACGATCCGGACGACCACCAGCGGGCAGAGGAGGACTTCCAATGAGCGGCGTTATCGAACATGTGGACGTGTCCGTACCGGTACGGACCGCCTACGACCAGTGGACCCAGTTCGAGGAGTTCCCCCACTTCATGGAGGGGGTGCAGGAGGTCCGGCAGATGTCGGACACGATGACCCACTGGACGGTGGAGATCGCCGGGGTCAAGCGCGAGTTCGACGCCGAGATCACCGAGCAGCTGCCCGACGAGCGGGTGGCCTGGAAGTCGACGGGCGGCACCCAGCAGGCCGGCGTGGTGACGTTCCACCGCCTCGACGAGGACAACACCCGGGTGACCCTGCAGATGGACTTCGAGCCGCACGGCGTGGTCGAGCAGGCCGGCGACAAGCTGGGCGTGGTGGACCGGCGCACCAAGGGTGACCTGGAGCGGTTCAAGCAGTTCATCGAGCGTCGCGGTCAGGAGACCGGCGCGTGGCGCGGGTCGGTCGACCGCCCGCAGCCCTGATCCACACCCCCGCACGGACATCCTGTGCTCCATCGACGGCCGCCGGCTCCCCCGGCGGCCGTCCGCGGTGCCGGGGTGTCGCGGTCCGCCCCGGGGTTGGCCGTTTGCGATCATCTGGTCGGGGTACCGCGAAGGGATGACGGACAACGACGGCAGGGTCTGGCGGGACGAGGAGAAGACACCGCTGGAGGAGTTGGACCGGGCGATCGCGCGGTCCACCATCGACGGGCAGGCCGACGATCCGACCGGCAACGACGCGGGTGAGGAGGCGGCCTTCGGGCACGGCCCCGAACCGGTGGACCGGGGTGCCGGCCCGACCGCCGAGCGCCGGGAGATGACCGACACCGAGCGTGCCTACCGCCCCTCCACGACGGGACGTACGGGCCCGGACACCATGTGACCCAACGGCCCGCTCAGTCGGCCGGTGCGGCGGTGCGGCGGGCGGCTGCCGCATGCGCCACCAGCAGGGCCACCGCCAGCACCGTCAGCACCGGGCCGAGCAACCGCACCGACGTGTCACCGAGCAGCACCCCGAGCCCGGCCGGGATGAGGGCGGCTCCGATCCCGGCTGCGCCGATCTGCACGCCGATCACCCGGTCCGCGTGCTGCCGACCCACCCGCTCCGCCGTGCTCAGGGTGAGCAGGGGGAACACCGGCGCGGCGGCGAAACCGAGCACGACCAGGCCGGCCACCGTCACCCAGCCCGGGGCCGGCAGCGCGATCAGCACCGCCCCGACGGCCATCCCGAGCAGGCTGCCCCGCAGCACCCGGGCGGTGCCGAGCCGCTCGGCGACCAGCCCCTGCACCACCCGGCCGACGAACAGGCTCCCCCAGTAGGCGGAGACGCTCAGCCCGGCGACCGCGGCGGACAGCCCTCGCCCCTCGGTGAGCAGCAGGAACGCGTAGAGCCCGGCGGACACCTCGATGGCCACGTAGATGGCGAAGGCGAGCGCGCCGAACCAGACGGCGGGCAGCCGCAGGGTCTCGGCGATCCGCACCACGGCCGGCTCCGCCACCCCGCCCGGCGTCGCCACCCCGCCCGGCACAGCGTCGTCGACCGGACCACGCTGCGGGGGCCCGACCGGCGCGGCGGCGACGGCGTCGACCGGTGCACTGGCGGCGGTCTCCCCGGCCGGACCGGCGCGCTTCGGCGACCCCGGGCCGCCCGCCCGGTCCCGCCACGCGCCGACGGTGAGCGCGAACGCGGTGGCCAGCGCGAGCTGGGCGGCGGCGGTGACCGCGTACCCCCAGCGCCAGCCCGCGCCGGTGCTCAGCATGGCGGTCATCACCAGGGGGCCGATCGCCACGCCGAGGCCGAAGAAGGCGTGCATCCAGTTCATGTGCCGGGGGCCGAACGCCCCGGCCGCGTACGCGTTGAGGCCGGAGTCGATGGCTCCGGAGCCGAGGCCGAGCACCAGCGCACAGCCGATCAGCACGGTCAGCCCGGGTGCGCTGGCGTACCCGGTCAGCGCCAGGCTGGCCAGCAGGGTGCTGCCGGCGAGCAGCCGGCCCACGCCGAGCCGGGCGAGGGTGAACCCGGCCAGGACGCTGGAGGTCAGGTAGCCGATCGTGCCGGCGGTGAGCACCAGGCCGACCGCTGCGGTGGGTACGCCGAACTCGGTGCTGATCGAGGGCCAGCCGACGCCGAGCAGGCCGTCGGGCAGGCCGAGGCTGACGAAGGCGAGGTAGGCGAGCAGGAGCAGGGAGGTACGGGGCGGGGCGACGGGCACGGAGGCTCATCCTGCCGCATCATCGAGAACGGGTCGACGTGATTGTCGCCTCCCCCGAACCGGTGGTTTGGAACGCCCGGACGGGCAGGAAAGCGGACAGGTAGTCCAGAATCCACCGTTCGGCTGACGGTAATCCGCAGGGGGCGCGCAAGACTTTCGGGATGCAACAGGGCTCCGGTTTCCTCACCCCTCGTCAGCGTCGCCTGGCCTGGCTCGGCTTCCTGCTCGCCGCGCTCCAGGCTCCGGTCTCCGCCAAATTCTCCTCCGACGACTCGTGGCTGTTCAGCCTCTGCGTCGCGCTGATGGTGGCCACCGTGATCATCGCCGACGACGCCAGCCGTCGTCGTCCGGCCGACGCCACCCCCGCGGAATGACACCCGCCCGGCCGCACCGCTGATCAGGGGGTCGGGCCGGGGAATTCCCGCTGCGGGCAGCTGAGCGGACGGGCCGGGTCGACCCGGTGCAGGGCGTACCCGGTCCCCTGGGTCGGGACGTGCGTGCTGGGTGCCCGGTCGCCGAGCTGGACCAGGGCGTGCCAGCCGGTGCGCTGGGCGGTATAGAGCGTGCAGCCGTCGAGGACCTGGGTGTGCTGCCGGGCGGCCACGGTGGCCCGACCCTGGGCGAACGTCGTCGGGTCGGCCGGGTCGCTCTCCGCCAGCAGCAGCGACGAGGCGGCGGTCGTGGTGTTCGCCCAGAACGACTCCCCCGCCGTCAGGTAGAGGTCGGCGACGGTGATCACGTCGTGGTCGACCAGGCTGGAGAAGGTCAGGTCGGGGTCGGCCGCTCCGGTGGTGCCGGAGTGGGTCACCGGCGGCAGGGTGATCGTGGTGGTGTCGGTGCGCTGCTGCACCCAGTACGGGCCGGCCGTGTACGCGCTCACGGCGGCCGTGTACGCGCCGAACGGCCGGTGCCCGGCCGTGGAGTCGACCACCACGAAGTCGGTGCGCCCGACGCCGTACCAGCTGGTGGCCAGGGTGGTGCCGGCGGCATCGCGCAGGGTCAGGTCCCAGTCGGCGGTCGCCCCGGGCTGGACGGCGACCACCGACCAGCGCCGCTGGTAGGTGCGGTAGACGTAGTCCTGCACGGTGCGGGCGACCAGCACGTCGCCGTCGCCGAGCCCGGTGCCGGCGACCGCCGCGCCGGGGTACGGCAGCGGTGCGGCGAGGGCCACCACGAGGAGGCCGGCGAGGTGCACGCCGCACCACCGGCGGCCGGTTCGGGACAATGCCATCGGTGGGATTCCTTCCGGGCGGGATCTGGACTGTAGCGACGTCGGGCCGCCGCGGGGACGCTCCCGCGCTGTCGGATATCGGCCCCGCCGCGCCGGCCGTCCCTGTGCGACCTTGTCCCCATGCCGCACCCCGGCACCACGACCACCCACGTCGGCTGCCGCCCCCGGGCAGCGACCGACGCAGGTCGACAGCCGCCCCCGGGCAACCGGAGCACCGTGCGCCGACCGGCGGCACCCGGACCACCGCCGACCCGACCGCTGAGGAGCACCGACCGTGACGAGACGACCGACGGTGTGGACCTGGTTGCTGAGCCTGCTGGCAGCCGTGCTGCTCGCCCCGACGCCCGCCTCGGCCGCCCCGGCCGGCGCTGAACGGGACGCCCGCGACCGGGCCACCACCCGCAGCGCCGCGCAGCAGGCGTCGTGGTCCACCGGCCCGGTCGCCGCCGGTGCCACCCAGGGCTGGGTGTGGAACAACGCCAACCCGCTCAACGCCGCCTACCAGGTGGGCTTCTCCCCGACCGGGGCGAACTCCACGACCCCGTGCGAGTTCGAGGTGACCCGCAGCTGGTACTCCCGGCAGCCCAGCGGCGAGCGGCGCTTCCACTTCGTGATCCGCAACAGCGGTACGACCAGCTGTGGGGCCACCGTCCTGCTGTCCTGGCTGACCCCGACCCACGACTGGTCGACCGGGGCGTTGGCCCCCGGGGCGAGCGGCAACTACGGCTGGGTGGAGCAGATCGCGCCGACGGTGTCGTACCTGCTGGGGCTGACGCCGACCGGGGCGACCGCGACGGCCGCCTGCCAGCTGGAGATCACCCGCAGCTGGTACCGGCAGGAACCCGACGGGGTCCGGAAGTTCTACTTCGTGCTGCGCAACATCGGCACGATCACCTGCTCCGGGCAGTTCCAGCTCGCCCAGACCGGCCCGGCGGCCTCCTGGTCGACCGGCGCCCTGGCCGTCGGCGCCTCGGCCAGCTGGACCTGGACCAACGCCAACCCGCTGAGCGCGGTCTACCTGCCCGGGTTGTCCCCGACGGGTGCCGGCGGCGGCACCGCCTGCCAGTTGGAGGTGACCCGGAGCCGGTACGCGCAGCGGATCAACCCGGACGGCACCAGCCAACGGCAGTACCTCCTGACCGTCGGCAACGTCGGGCAACTGCCCTGCGCCGGCACCGTCCTGCTCGGCTCGCTGGCCCCCTGAGGCGCGGCCCCGGGCCAGCCTGGGACGGGCCCGGGGCCAGCACTGGGACACGCCCCGGGCCAGCCTGGGACGGGCCCGGGGACCCGGATCGGGCGTCCGGGTCGTCCCGTTGCCGCCCGTCCCGGCCGCGCAGGTGGCCGGTGAGCGCGGTGTTCCCTCTGCCCGCCGGGGACCGGGTCGGTCCGCGTGGCGGAGGCCGGCCGGCCGCAAGGGTGCGCCGGGACCGGCCGGGCGGCCGACTCCGCCCCGGTCAGCCGGTGGCTAACCTCGGTCCCCATGCGAGTGCCGTACCCCCAGGGAGCGACCGGGACCGCCGTGCGCGCGGCACGCTCCCGGCTGGCCCTGCTCACCGCCTCGGTCGGTGCTCCCGGCCTCGCCGCCGCGCGGGCCCGGCCGGGCCTGCTGGCGCTGGTCGACCAGCACGCCGCCGCCATCCGGGACAGCCTCGACGGTGACCGCCGGCCGCTCACCCCGGCGGCCCTGGCCGGCTATGCCGAGGGGATCCGGGACACCGCCAGCGCGCACGGCCTGCTGCCCGTCGGCGCGGCCGACTTCGCCGCGCCGGACTGGGTGCTGACCCGGCTGCTCGCGGTCTGCGCCCTGGCCCGCACCCTCGACCCCCGGCACCTCGAACCGGCCTGACCGACCGCGGCGGGGACGGCCCGGCGCAGCGCGAACGGGAGGGCGTCCGCGTCGCGCGGACACCCTCCCGGTGGTACGTGCCGACTCAGCTGCCCGGACGACCGAACTGCTGGGTCTCGTCGCCGGACTGACCCGACTGGTAGGTGCCCCGGCCACCGGCCATCGTCCGGGCCTCGTCGACGCGCGGCATGGTCTGCGTCCGCTCGCCGCCCCGGTCGGCCATCTGCCGGCTCATGTCGCCCTGCCCGGCCGCGCGGGCCCGCCGGTGCTCCTGGACCGCCCGCGACTCCTCGGCCGCCCGGTCCAGCCAGCCGTCCCAGCGGGACTGCATCGGCTTCACCAGACCACCCCCGACGCCGACGATCAGGATGCCGGCCACGGTGGCGAGCACCGCGATCAGGACCGGCGTGGTGACCGTGGTGGCGATACCGACCTGGTTCAGCGCGGCGATGACGCCCAGCGCCAGGATGAAGACCGCCACCAGGTCGGCGAGCACCTTGCCGTACGACAGGCCGCCGAGCGCACCGGAGACCAGGTCCCGGACGGCGTTGGCGATGGCGGCGGCCACCACCACGATGACGATCGCGATGAACGCCCGCGGCAGCCAGGCCACCACCCCCCGGATGAGGTCGCTGATCGCGTTGGGCCCCCACACCCCGAAGGCGAACTGCAGGGTGAACAGCAGCACCGCGTAGTACGCCAGTCGGGCCAGGATGTCACTGGCGTCGTACTTGGTGCGTTCCAGCGCCCGTCTGATCCCGCCCCGTTCGACCGCCCGGTCGAAGCCCACCCGTTCCAGCGCCGCGTCCACGATCTTGAGTACCGCGCGGGCGATGAGCCAGCCCACCACGAGGATGACGATGAACGCGATGGCCCTCGGCACAAAGAGCAGCACCGACCGCCACATGTCGGTCAAGGCGCTACCGATGTCGACCTGCCTGACCGCAAGGGTTTCCGGCATGATGTCCCTCCTGTCCAATGGACTGCGCCGCCCGGTTACCCGTCCGTCGGACCAGCACGCCGCAGAATCCGTACGGATTTTTACGACATGTCTTTAGAAAGGCCCCTGACCTGCACGAACATCTCCGGCAGCGGCGTCGGGCAGGCGGCACGGGGCACGATCGGTTCACCCCGGGACGCCGCCGGATAGGCTGCGGACATGCCAGGCACGGTCGGGCGGGTCCCGACGTCACCAGCCCCCGTACCGGGACCGGACGGGGTCTCACCGGCGGTGGCTGCCGTGCGGGCCCACCCGTGGGCCGACACCCCGCTGGGCCCGCAACAGGGCTGGGACGTGACGGTCCGCGTGCTGGTCGACGTGATCCTGTCCTCCCCCGTACCGATGGCGCTGCACTACGGCGACGACTTCGTGCTGCTCTACAACCAGGCGTACGCCGAGGTGATCGGCGACCGGCACCCCGGCGCGCTGGGCCGGCCGGCCCCCGAGGTGTACGCCGACCTGTGGCACGCCCCCGGCGTCGGTGAGGTGATCGAGCGGGCCTACCGGCACGGGGAGTCGTTCCTGCAGAAGGAGTCGGTGCTCCCGGTCCACCAGCACGCCACCGGCGAACACGCGGTCTTCACCCGGGGGCACTCCCCGGTGCGCGACAGCACCGGACGGATCGTCGGCGTGCTCACCGTCGCCGCCCAGACCACGCAACTCACCCAGCAGTTGCAGAGCCTGTCCGACTTCGCCGCGGCACTGTCGGGCACCCTCACCCTGGACGACGTGGCCCGGGTCACGTTGCGCTACGCGCTGCTCTCCTTCGACGCCGACCAGGTGTCCTTCGCGGTCGACGACGGCCCGGCCTGGCGGCTGGTCCGCCGGATCCGGGGCGAACTGCTCGACGAGGCCGACGAGCGGCTGCCCCCGCTGTGGCGGCCGGTCCCGGCGGACACCACCGCGCCGGTGGTGGTCGGCGCGCGCAGCGGGGTGCCCTTCTTCGCCGGGGACGGCCAGCCGCTGCGGGACACCGCCGTCGACCGGCACGACCAGAAGATCCGCTCGCTGGCCGCACTGCCGCTGCGCTCGTCGGTGATCCGGGGCGGGCTCGCCGTGGGTTACCAGACCCCGCACGGCTGGTCGGCGGCGGAACGGGCGCTGCTGGCCGCCTCGGCCGAGCTGGTCGGCCAGGCGGCGGAGCGGGCCCGCCGGTTCGAGACCCAGCACGGCACGGCGCAACTGCTGCAACGCAGCATGCTCCCGGAGCAGTTACCGGCCCTGCCCCGGCTGCGCATCGCCGCCCGCTACGACCCGGGTGTCGACGGCAACGCCGCCGGTGGTGACTTCTACGACGCGTTCCTGCTGCCCTCCGGCGACCTGGGCGTGGTGCTCGGCGACGTCGCCGGGCACGACGTGCAGGCGGCGGCCCGGATGGGGCAGGTCCGGGCGGCGCTGCGGGCGCTGGCGCTGACCGACCCGCGACCGGACGCTGTCCTGGCCGGGCTGGACCGGCTGGTGGCGAGCCTGGGCACCGAGACGGGCACCCACGAACTCTTCGTCACCGTGGTCTTCGGGGTGGTCGACGCCGACCGCAGTGAGATCACCCTGGCCAGCGCCGGGCACCCCCCGCCGCTGATCCGGCGCGGCGGGCCGGACGGCGTCGCCACCGCCACCTTCGTCGAGCTGCCGACCGGCGCACCCCTCGGGTTGGGTTGCCGGCCCCCCACCGCCACCGTGCCGTTCGCCCCCGGCGACACCCTGCTGCTCTACAGCGACGGGGTGGTCGAGCGGCGACGGCAGAGCCTCACCGCCGGCCTGGCCGGGCTGGCGGCGGCGGTGACCGGGGCGGCCAGCGGTGACCCCCGGGCGCTCTGCGCCGTCGCCACCGGCGCGGTCCCCGGCGCCACCGAGGACGACGTGGCGGTACTCGCGGTGGAGCACGCGCTCAAGCCGAGCCGCTCCGCCGGGATGGAGATGCCCGCCGAGCCGACCGCACCCAGCCGGGTACGCCACTGGATGACGGCACAACTGGGCGAGTGGCAGGTGCCCGACGCGGTGATCGGCGCGGCGGTGCTGTGCACCAGCGAGCTGACCACCAACGCGTTGCTGCACGCCGGCACCGCCGCCCGGGTGGAGATCGACCTCAGCCCGGAGCGCCTGCTGGTGTCGGTGGCCGACTCGGGCACCCGGGGCACGGTGACCCGGGCCCAGACCGACACGCTGAGCAGCCGGGGCCGGGGCCTCGGGTTGATCGAACAGCTCTCCGACGCCTGGGGCACCGACCCGACGGTGCGGGGCTCGACCGTCTGGTTCGAGATCCTCCTGCCCCCGACCTGACCGGGAGTCCCCGCCGGGGGCCACACTTCAAGGTCACGCTCGAACCATGTTGTAGTGGCCTCGCTACGGCCGTAGACCACTACAACCTGGAAGTAGCGCGATCTTGCCTACCTGGGTACGGGTCCGCAGACAAGCCGGACACCCAGGCTTAGCCCGGCCATCGACGGGGCACAGTCCCACCCCCGCCCACATCCGTGGCCGGGGGCGAGAGGTGGTCGGGGTGGAACTGGTCGATGTCGAGTTCGCGCTGGTGGGCGTGGGGGCCCTGCTGGCCGGGGTGCTACCCCGACTGTTGGAGCGTCGCCCGCTGTCCATGCCGATAGCGTTCCTCGGCCTCGGGATGCTGGTCTTCGCGCTGCCCATCGGCCTGCCCTCCCCGGACCCGCTGCGCTACCCGCAGGTCGCCACCCACCTGACCGAGATCGGCGTGATCGTGGCGCTGATGGGCGCCGGGTTGAAGATCGACCGACCGTTGAGCTGGAAACGCTGGTCGTCGACCTGGCGGTTGCTGGCGATCGCGATGCCGATCTGCATCGCGGCGGTGGCGCTGCTCGGCTGGTGGTGGGCGGGTCTGGTGCCGGCCGCCGCGCTGCTGCTCGGTGCGGCCCTGGCCCCGACCGACCCGGTGCTCGCCTCGGACGTCCAGGTCGGCGAACCCACCGACGCCGAGGACTCCGAGGACGAGGTGCGCTTCGCGCTGACCTCCGAGGCGGGCCTCAACGACGGCCTGGCGTTCCCGTTCGTCTACGCGGCCATCGCGATCGCCAGCGTCGGGCTGGCCCCGTCGGGCTGGTTCGCCGAGTGGTTCGCCGTCGACGTGCTCTACAAGCTGGCCGTCGGCGTCGGCGGTGGCCTGCTGATCGGCTGGCTGCTCGGCAAGCTCTTCTTCCGCGCCCCGAGCGAGTTGCGGCTGGCCCGGCACGCCGAGGGGTTCCTCGCGCTGGCCGCCACCTTCCTGGCGTACGGGCTGGTGGAGGTGGTCGGCGGGTACGGGTTCCTGGCCGTCTTCGTCGCCGCGCGGGCGATCCGGGCCGCCGAGCGGACCCACGAGTTCCACACCGTGCTGCACGACTTCGCCGAGCAGACCGAGCGGCTGTTGACCGTCCTCCTGCTGCTGCTCTTCGGTGGCGCGGTGATCACCGGTCTGCTCGCCCCGCTCACCTGGCAGGCGGCGACGGTCGGGCTGGCCCTGGTGTTCGTCATCCGGCCGCTGGTGGGGTGGCTGTCGCTGCGCGGCGCACCGGGTCGGCCGGCCGAGCACTGGGTGATCTCGTCGTTCGGCATCCGGGGCGTCGGCTCGTTCTACTACCTGGCGTACGCCACCACCAAGGCGGACTTCGCCCAGGCGGACCTGATCTGGGCGACGGTCGGCCTGGTGGTGGTCGTGTCGGTGGTGGTGCACGGGATGGCCGCGACCCCGGTCATGCAGTTGCTGGACCGGGCCGGTGAACGCACCGGCGACCCGTCGGAGCAGGGTCGACGCGACGAGCCGGCCCTGGACGGCGCGCGGGGTTGACCGGTGGCCGGGTGGCCGGTCAGGTCAGTCGGCGGGCCAACTCCCGGCCCAGGTCCCGGCCGGAGCGCCAGGCGCTCTGCACCCGGGGCTTGCCGAAGGCGTCCCCGGCCAGCCCGACCAGGTCGTCGTCCAGGAAGAACGTCCCGTCGGGGTCCGGCTCGACCGGCCGGGCGTACGTCCAGCGGTGCACGTGGACCAGTTCCGCCGGGTCCGGGAGGCCGAGCAGGTCGCGGACGGCTTCCTCGATCGCCGGGCCGGCCGCCCTGGGCTGGGCCAGGTGCCCGGCGGCGAACTCCGGCGTGGTGTGGGCGACCAGCACCGGGGCGGCGTCGCCGCGCCGGTCGCCGTCGTCGCAGACCAGGGCGAGCACCGGGTGCCCGTTGACGAACGCGCCCCGGAAGTCGGCCCACCGCCGGCCGGGGAAGCGCAGCACCGCCGCGAGCACCGGCGACCACCCCTGCCGTACGGCGGCCCCGGTGGCACCCGTCAGCGCCGGGTCGAGCAGCAGGGCGGCCTGCGGACCCGGGGTGCACAGCGCCACGGCGGCGGCGGACTCCCCGTCCACCACCGGGCCCGGTGCGACGCCCGACACGAACCGGTCCACGGTCACCGGCAACTCCCGGGCCAACTCCTCGACCAGGGAACGCAGGCCGCGCGGGGCGGCCCAGCGGACCGGTCCGGGCACCTCCCGCCGGCCGTCCGGGCCGTACGCGACGAAGGTGTCGGTCCACTCCCGCACCAGCCCGGCGGCCTGCCAGCGCCCGACCACCTCGACGAAGTCCGGGTCGTCGGCGGTCAGGTACGCCGCACCCAGGTCGGCGGGGCGGCCGTCGAAGCGTCGGCTGGCCATTCGGCCCCCGGCCACCCGACCGCGTTCCCGGATCTGCACCGGCACGCCCGCCCGCACCAGTTCTGCGGCGCACGCCACCCCGGAGATGCCGGCACCCACCACGATCACATCCGCGTCCACCCGGTGATCGTATGCGCCGCGACCGGCATGACCGGGCGACCGGCGGGGTATTGGCACGGCTGTTCGAGGAGAGGTGAATCCTGATGACCGACCGCAACGACCAGCAGCCCGACCCACGTGGGGCGATCAAGGATCCGCAGGAGTGGGTGACCGGCGACGAACCGCCGACCGCCGCCCAGGAGTCGTACCTGCACACCCTGGCCCGGGAGGCCGGCGAGGAGGTGCCGGACGACCTGACGAAGGCGGAGGCGTCCCAGCGGATCGACGAGTTGCAGGAGGAGACCGGCCGGGGCCGGTGACCTCAACGGGGTGGCAGGCGGTGCAGCACGACCCGGTCGAGTTGCCCCGCCACCACCTCGGCGGTCAGGTACGTGGCGTACGGCTGGGCCCGCCGGTCGGTGGGCGAGCCGGGGTTGAGCAGCCGCAGGCCGCCCGGTGCGACGCTGTCCCACGGGATGTGCGAGTGGCCGAAGACGAGCAGGTCCCGATCGGGGAACCGGGCCGCGCAGCGCTGTTCCCGGCCGGTCTTCGGCCCGGTCTCGTGCACCACGGCCACCCGCAGCCCGGCCAGCTCCACCTCGGCCACCTCGGGCAGCCGGGCCCGCAGGTCGGGGCCGTCGTTGTTGCCGTACACGCCGACCAGCCGACGGGCCCGGCCGGCCAGCCGGTCGAGTAGTCCCACCTCGACCCAGTCCCCGGCGTGCAGCACCACGTCGGCGGCGTCCACCGCCGCCCAGACCTCGTCGGGCAGGTCCCGGGCGCGGCGGGGCAGGTGGGTGTCGGCGATCACGAGCAACCGCATCGGGTGGGCCTTCCGGGAGCGGGGGCGGGTGTGGGCGGCCGACTCAGGCGTCCCGGCCCTGATTCTGCATCAGGCCCCCGTCGGCGACGTACGTCGACCCGGTCACGTGGTCGGCCCGTTCGCGTGGTCGGCGTCGTCACCGGCCGTCCGCTCGTCAGCGTGTTCGCGCCGTCGGACCCGTCGGACCCGTCGGACGCGCCGTCGGTCCCGTCGGTCGGCCCGGCTCACGGCTACGTCGCCGCCACGTCGGTGCCGGTCGTCACGAAATGCGGCCGGTCCGCCGGGACCTCGCGCCGCCGCTCGGCGACGTCGGTGAGCAACCCGGCCGCGTTGATCAGGCCGATGTGCGAGAAGGCCTGCGGGAAGTTGCCCACCTGCTCGCCGGTGGCCTGGTCGATCTGCTCGGCATAGAGGCCGAGGTCGTTGACCCGGCCGGCGAGCTGCTCGAACAGCCGCACGGCCCGCTCCTGCTCACCGGCCAGGGCCAGGCAGCTGGTCAGCCAGAACGAGCAGATCAGGAAGCCGGCCGGATCACCGTCCCAGCGGCGCAGCAGACCGTCGCGCGACAACCGCCGCTCCACCACGTCGATGGTGGTACGCATCCTCGGGTCGGCGGCCGGCAGGAAACCGACAAGGGGCATGAGCAGCACCGAGGCGTCCAACCGGTCGGAGTCGAAGGCCCCGGTGTACGCGCCCAGCCGGTCGTTCCACCCCCGCTCCAGCACCGCCGCGCGGACCTCGTCGCGGGCCCCCGACCACCGCCGGACGTCGGCCGGGTCGCCGAGGCGGGGACCGAAACGCACCGCCCGGTCCAACGCCGTCCAGCACTGGACCTTCGACGACACGTAGTGCCGTTCGGCGTCGCGGGTCTCCCACATTCCGGAGTCCGGCAGGTGCCAGCTGCGGACCGCCTGGTCGGCCAGGGCCCGCAGCAGGTGCCGTACGTCGGGTGACATCGGGTCCAGGTAGTGCCGCATCAGCCAGGCGGCGTCGAGGATCTCACCGAGCACGTCGTTCTGCCGTTGCTTCCACGCGTCGTTGCCGACGAGCACCGGCCGACTGTCGGCGTACCCGCGCAGGTGGTCGAGGGAGTGCTCGGTGAGGTCCCGCTCGCCCTCCACGCCGTACATGATCGGCACCCGGCCGTCGTCGATGCGGCCCATCGCCCGCGCCACCCAGGAGAACTGCCGGTCGGCCTCGTCCGGGCAGGCGGACCGCCACAGCGCCTGGAGGGTGAGGCTGAAGTCGCGCACCCAGACGTAGCGGTAGTCGTAGTTGCGGTCGCCGCCCAGCTGTTCCGGCAGCGAGGTGGTGGCCGCCGCGACGATCGCGCCACTGGGCTGGTAGGTCATGCCCTGCACCACCATCGCGCTCAGTCGCACCTGGTCGCGGTAGCGGCCCTGGTAGTCGTGCAGGTCGGCCCAGGACCGCCAGCCCGCCACCGCGTCGGCCACCACCCGGTCGGCGTCGGGCAGCGCGGGTTCGCCGCCGTCGTAGGTCGGCGCGTACCCGAGGGTGAAGCGCAGGGTGTCCCCGGCCCGGACGGTCGCCCGGCCGACGGCGTCGCCGTGCCGGCAGGCCAACGGCACGTCGGAGCGCAGGCTGAGCCGGCACGCGCCGGCCCGCGCGTCGATCACCCCGTCGGATCGGGTCAGGTACGCGGTGACCCGGCCGTACTCGAACCGGGGAGCGAACTCGACGCGTACCGGCACCTCGCCGGAGAGCCCCTCGACCAGCCGGGCGAGCACCCGGGGCGAACGCAGGCCGATGTCGTGTCCGCGTGCGTCCGGTTCCAGCGCCAACGCGTCGGTGACGGCCACCGACCCAGCCCCGGTGTGGAAGACGGTACGCAGCACCAACGAGTCGTCCAGATAGGAGCGGGTCACCCGCACGTCGTCGTCCTCGGGCGCGATCGTCCAGTGCCCCGCCCGGTCGTCGAGGATCCGCCCGAACACCGACGGGCTGTCGAACCGGGCGGGGCACCACCAGTTGACCGAGCCGTGCCGGTCCACCAGCGCGGCGCTGCGACCGTCGGCAAGGAACCCGTGCTCGCTGATCCGTCCGCTGTCCACGGGCCGGGTTACCCGGGCACCCCGGAGCGCATTCCTCGACCACACCGTCTTCTGTCCGACCCGTGGACTTCCCCCCGCCAGCCCCGCACCCCGCCAGCCCCGCACCCCGCCAGCCCCGCATCCCGGCACCCCGCCAGCCCCGCACCCGGCAGCCCTGGCTGCCCCGGCCTGCCGGCGTCACCCCCGGCGGGCCCGGCTCGCCGGACCGACCGACGCCACCCCGGCGGGCCCGGATTGCCGGAGCTGCCCACGTCACCCCGGCGGGCCCGGATTGCCGGAGCTGCCGGCGTTACCTCGGCGGGCCGGCGGGAACGCCGGTCGTTGACGAAGGAGGATGCCATGACCAGAGCAGCGAACCCGACCGCCACTTGGCGACCCGGGATGCCGGGCGGCGACAACCTCCCGTCCGGTCCGGCCGGCCGGCCGGCGACGCCCCCCGGGGACGGGCACGGCCCGCAGGCCGGAGCGCCGGCGGTGACGATCGGCGCGTACCCGGACTATCCGTCCGCGCAACGGGTGGTGGACTACCTGGCGGACAACCGGTTCCCGGTGGAGCACAGCGCGATCGTGGGGACCAACCTCACCCTGGTGGAGACGGTCCTCGGCCGGCTCACCACGGGACGCGCCGCCCTGTTGGGCGCCGGTACCGGCGCCTGGTTCGGCCTCTTCATCGGCCTGTTGTTCGGCATCTTCACCGTCGGCAACTGGCTGGCGGTGATCCTGGTCGGGCTGGTGATCGGCGCGATCTGGGGGGCCGTATTCGGCGCGGTGGCGCACGCCATGTCGGGCGGCCAGCGTGACTTCACCTCGGCCAGTTCCCTGCGGGCCGGCCAGTACGCGGTGACCGTGGACGCCGGCCTGGCCGATCAGGCGCGGCAACTGCTCGGTCGGATGCACCTGACCCCGACCGGGGCCACCGCCCGCTGACCCGCTCCGTGTGACCGCCGCCCCGCCGCACCCCACGTGCGTCGGGGCGGCGTCCCCGTCCGGTCGGCCTCAGCGGTGGTACGCCAGTTCGCCCGCCCGAATCGGCACGTCGACCCGGTTCTCCGGGGGTGCCAGCGGGCAGGCCCAGGTGTCGTCGTACGCGCAGCTGGGGTTGTAGAGATAGTTGGCGTCGAGGCGGACCCGGTGCCCGGGGAGCACGGTGAGTCCCCGCCCGAAGGTCCCCTTGACCGTGTCGGTGAGGTACCGACCACCGCCGTACGTCTCCCGGCCGCTGGTGCCGTCGCGGACCGGCACGAACAGCCCACCGCCATACGCCTCGATCCACCACAGGGTCAGCGGCCCCCACGGGGTCTCGGCGACCGCCACCCGCCGGTAGCGCACCACCCCGTCGGGGCCGCCGGTGTCGATGGTCTCGGTGCCGGAGGCGGGACGCAGCGGGGCCTCGACCACCGCCGTCGGATCCGCCGGGAACCAGCCCAGCCCGGGGAAACCGGCCCGGTCGGCGGCCGGCAGCGGGCTGGCCGGGTGAGTGCGGAACAACTCGTCCCGGGCGGCCCGGAAGCCGGCCAGGTCGGTGTCGGACAGGAAGAGAGCGGCGGTGCGTTCCCGCCAGTCGAGCACGTCGAGATCGTCCACCCACCGACCCTAACCACCCACCACTCCCCCCGGCCCCCTCTCCCCGCTCGCCTACTCCCCCGCCCGTCCCCGCTCTCCCGCCCCCGTCCCCCCACTCACACCGCCTTCCCCACTCCCCGCACTCACACCGCCTTGCCCGGTGATCAAGAGGTTTGCGTCAACATTCCGCGGCGGTTTCTAGGCTTCAGTGCAACTGATCTTGGGTTGGGTTGGAGGTCCTGGTGGCGAAGCCGGGTGTGTTGACGTTCGGGCATCGGCAGGTGTTGGAGCATCTGTGGGCTTCGGGTCG
>NZ_JAGFWR010000017.1 GCF_017599305.1 Micromonospora antibiotica | reverse complement strand
GGTAGACGCCGTATCCGTCGTGCACCGCACCCGCCTCCACGCATCGCTTCGTGGCCTCGGCCGCAGTCAGGGCGTCGGACTGCCGGCAGCCACGTTACGAAGAGACCTACCCCGAACACGGGGCGGCCGTGTCCCTATCAGCGGTCCGCCGACGCCACCCGACCCGGCGACAACACCCCCCGGATCATGCAAACGACAGGGGCAGAAAGTCATACCGGGCCGGGCGACCGAGGGTCCCCGGCTGGGGACGATCAAAAAGGTAACGGGGGGGTGGGAGTGGCGGAAGCGGTGGCACCGGCCAGGGAGGCTACGCGGGTGAGGATGCGCGCGGGGTCAGTCAGGTGACGCCCAGGGCGCAGGTCCAGACGGGTGGCGGTACGCAGGGGTCAGGTGACGCCCAGGGCACGGGCGTATGACGCCAGGGTGGCAGTGTCGGACGGCGGGCGCACCGTCCGGGAGGTATCGACCAGCACGTCGGCGTCGGTCTGCACCGATCAGCCCCGCTCGCCCTCGACATCGGCCAGGGCGTCGGCGTCGATCTGGTCGGCGAACTCGGCGGCCTCGGCGCTCTGGGCGGCGAGGGCGTCCTTCACCGCCCGGATCGCCACCCCGGGTGGGTAGCCCTTGCGGGCGAGCATGCCGACCAGCCGCCGGAACACCGCGTCGGGCTCACCCCGGGCGGTGCGCAGCTTGCGGTCGACCAGGGCACGGGCGGTCTCCGCCTCGGTCTCCTCGTCCAGCTCACCGAGGGCCTCGCTGGCCACCTCACCGTCCACGCCACGCTGACGCAGCTCGTTGGCGAGTGCCCGGCGGGCCAACCCACGACCGTTGTGCCGGCTGGAGACCCAGGCCCGCGCGAACGCCGCGTCGTCGATGATGCCGACCTCGTCGTAGCGGTCGAGCACCTGAGCGGACACCTCGTCGGAGATGCCCTTCTTCGCCAGTGCCCCGGCCAGCTCGGCCCGGGTACGTGGCCGCACCGCGAGCTGCCGCAGGCAGATCTCCCGGGCCATCTCGCCCTCGTCGCGGGGCGTCGACTCGACCGGGGTCGGCCCGGTCGCGTCGGGCCGCCCACGGCGACCCCGCCGAGATCTGGTGCCTTCGGCCCAGGGCGGGCCGGCGTCGGCACCGACCGGGTCGTCGGCATCCGCCCGGGATGAGTCGTCGGCTCCTGCACGGGGAGGGGCGGCATCCCAGCCCCGCCCCGTGCGGGCGCGTCGTCCTGCCATTCGACCGCGACCGGTCAGAAGTCGACAGGCGGCAGCTCAGGGCCACCGGCGGCGTCACCCGCGCCGACCCCGACGCCGAGCTTCTCCAGGATCTTCTTCTCGATCTCGGCCGCCACGTCCGGGTTCTCCTTGAGGAACTCCCGGGCCTTTTCCTTACCCTGCCCGAGCTGGTCGCCGTCGTAGGTGTACCAGGCACCGGACTTACGGATGATCGCCTGCTCCACGCCGACGTCGATCAGCGAGCCCTCGCGGGAGATGCCCTTGCCGTACATGATGTCGAACTCGGCCTGCTTGAACGGCGCGGCGACCTTGTTCTTGACGACCTTGACCCGGGTGCGGTTGCCGACCACGTCGGTGCCGTCCTTGAGGCTCTCGATGCGGCGCACGTCGAGCCGGACCGAGGCGTAGAACTTCAGCGCCCGGCCACCGGTGGTCGTCTCGGGCGAGCCGAACATGACGCCGATCTTCTCGCGGAGCTGGTTGATGAAGATCGCCGTGGTGCCGGTGTTGTTGAGCACGCCGGTGATCTTCCGGAGCGCCTGGCTCATCAGCCGGGCCTGGAGACCGACGTGGCTGTCGCCCATCTCGCCCTCGATCTCGGCGCGCGGCACCAGGGCCGCCACCGAGTCGATCACGATGATGTCGATCGCGCCGGAGCGCACCAGCATGTCGACGATCTCCAGCGCCTGCTCGCCGGTGTCCGGCTGGGAGACCAGCAGGGCGTCGGTGTCGACGCCGAGCGCCTTGGCGTAGTCGGGGTCGAGCGCGTGCTCGGCGTCGACGAACGCGGCGATGCCGCCGGCCCGCTGGGCGTTGGCCACCGCGTGCAGGGCGACCGTGGTCTTGCCGCTGGACTCGGGACCGTAGACCTCGACGACCCGGCCCCGGGGCAGGCCACCGACGCCGAGCGCCACGTCGAGCGCGATGGAGCCGGTCGGGATGACCGAGGTCTGGACGACCGGGCGCTCGCCCAGCCGCATCACCGACCCCTTACCGAACTGCTTGTCGATCTGAGCGAGAGCAAGGTCGAGTGCCTTCTCCCGGTCGGGCCCTGCGGCCATGTTTGCCACTCCTGCCTTCGCCGGCGTCTTTCCTGAGCTTCGCGTCACGCGGACACGCTAGGCGCTGGGTCCGACAGAAAACCAGCCGACGGGCCGTGAGCTGTGGACGAGCACCCCGCTGTGGACAATAGCCGAACAGGTGTACGAGCCGGCAAGTGACACGCGGAAGTGGCGGAACGGCAGCTCAACGTAGCCGTGCGGGCACCCGGTCGGGGTATGCGGCGACCACCGCCCGCCACACGACGTGGGTCTGCTCACCAGCGGCGAGGGCCTGGGTGATGGTCCGCCCGTCGAGCTGGGATAGCACCTGGTCGCTGGCGATGCTGGCCGCGTAACCCGGCCCGAAGGCCTCGTCCAGCCGGGTCCAGAAGTCGGTCAGCCGCACGTGATCACTCCTCCTCGTCGGGTGCCGTCGGCGGCACCCGACGCAACGCTAGCGCCACCAACGGCACCACCGCGATCGCCGCCAGCAGGGTCAGGGTCGGATAACCCGCCACCCGCATGACAAACCCGCTGGCCGCCGCCGCGCCCGCCCCGGCCAGCCCCATCGTCAGGTCGGACAGCCCCTGCACGCTGGGGCGTACCCCGGACGGCACCGCCTCGGACAGCAGCGTCGAACCGGCCACCATCGTCGCCGACCAGCCCAGCCCGAGCAGGGCCAGGCCGACCGAGAGGCGCGGCGTGTGGTGCCCGGCGGTGCCGGCCACCGCGCACGCGGCCAGCAGCGTGCCGACCCCACCGAGGATCACCGCACGCCGGCCCAACCGGTCGGTGAGCCAGCCCACCACCGGGGAGAGGGCGTACATGCCGGCGATGTGCACGCTCAGCACGATGCCGACGACGCGCAACACGTCCGCGTCGGAGTGCGACTCGCCGAGGCGTACCGGCGTCATCGCCATCACCGCGACCATCACCAGGTGGCCGATGGCGACGGCGGCGATGCCCAGCCGGGCCGCCGGCCGGCCGCGCACCACCCGCCAGGCCACCCGCATACCGGCCCGCCGCGCGCCCGGCGCGGTGGTCGCCGCCGGTGGGGCGGCCCCGGCCGTTGTCCCGGCGTCGGCCGCCGCGAGCCGCCGCGCGGTCAACAGCGGATCGGGCCGCAACAGCAGCAGCAGTACGACCGCAGCCACGCCGAACGCGACGGCGCTGAACGCGAACGGGCCGGACAGCGACGGCAGGCCCCACCCCCGGGTGACCCCGTCGGCGAGCGCGGCGAAGTTGGGTGCCGCCACCGAGCCGATGGTGGTGGCCCAGACGACCAGGGAGAGTTGCCGGCCCCGGCGGGCCGGCTCGGCGAGGTCCACGGCCGTGTAGCGGGCCTGGAGGTTGGCCGCCGTGCCCCCGCCGAACAGCAGCATCCCCAGGAAGAGCAGCGGTACCGCGCCGGTGGCCGTGGCGAGCACCACCAGCAGCGCCCCGACCGCCCCCACCAGGTACGCCACCACCAGTCCCGGGCGACGCCCGTGCCCGTTCATGATCCGGGTGACCGGTACGGCGAGCAGCGCCGCGCCGACCACCCCGCAGCTCTGCGCCAGCCCGGCCACGGCGGTGCCGGCGACCCGGGCCGCCAGCAGCGCCCCGACCGAGATCCCGATGGCCACCCCGACCCCACCGATGATCTGCGTGACGAAGAGCAGCCGCAGCGTGCGCCGCTGGATCGGGGCGACGTCGGGCCGGGTGGGTGCGCGCAGGTCGGCGGTCATCACACGCTCCTGGTTCGGGGAGCCCATCGTCGCGCAGCCGACCCGCCGCCCGCACCGGGGTTACCGGGTGTCGGCCAGCCGGCGGTCGAGCCGGCGGACCCGGCCGAGGGTGACCCCCGCGAGGGCGAGCACGATCGTCAGGACCACGACGTAGAACACCCCGGAGGCGGTCCGGTCGACAGTCGGGGCGAGCACGGCCAACCCGCCGAAGAACAGGACTCCGCCCACCACGGCGATCAGCGCGCCCCGACGGACCGTCGGGAGTTGGCCGATCACGGCGGCCCGGTCCGCCTCGTCCGCCGGCACCTCACCTCGACGCAGCGCGGCCCGGAGCCGGTTCCACGCCCGGACCTGGCCCGAGTCCGCCCGGGCCCGGACCCCGGGCAGGAAGGCCATCAAGATCGGGATGAGGCCCCATCCCACCCCGTACAGGCCGGCCCGCACCAGGGCCAGCGGGACGGACCGGTCCGGGTCCTCGAACAGCCGGACGGGAAACCAGAGCACGGTGGACAGGAGCGCGAACAGGACGTACGGGCCGGGGGCGCCGAGTCGGACCAGCGGGGTACGGCGTCGCGGCTTGCCTTCGGCCATGCCCGGCCGGTTACCCGGCCCGGGCCGCCGGTACTCCCCTATGGAGTCGTCGAGCCGGTCAGGGCCCGGGCGGCCACGGTCAGGTCGTCGACCAGCCCCCGGTAGGCGATCTCCTGGTTGTCGGCGCGCAGCACCGCCGACGGGTGGATGGTGGCCAGCAGACGGGCGGCGGGCGCATCCGTACCGGTGTCGTCCACCGACGCCCGGGTGAAGTCCTGCGGGTGCTCGGCGGCGGCCGGCCAGGGCAGCAGCGCGCCGCGCTGCCGGGTGACCCGGAACGCCGGGCCGAGCAGGGCCTTCGCCGCCGTCGCGCCGAGCACCACCACCAGTTCGGGGCGGAGTCGGGCGAACTCGGCGACCAGCCACGGCCGGCAGGCGACGATGTGCACCTGGTCCGGGGTCTGGTGGATGCGCCGCCGGCCGCGAAGCTCGTGCCGGAAGTGCTTCACCGCGTTGGTGATGTAGAGGTGGGCCGGGTCGAGACCGGCGTCGTCGACCGCCCGGCGCAGCAGCCGGCCGGCGGGACCGACGAAGGGCAGCCCGTGCTGGTCCTCCAGGTCGCCGGGCTGCTCCCCGACGAAGACCACCCGGGCGCTCTCGTCGCCCCGGCCGAAGACGGTCTGGGTGGCGTCCCGGTGCAGCTCGCAGCCCCGGCAGCCGGCGGCGGCGGTACGCAACTCGGCCAGTGTGCCGGCCTGCGGCGGGATGAACTGTCGGGCACCGGGTGGGGCGTTCTGCTCGGCCATGGCGACTGTTCTACCCGGTCGCACGGAAGGTCCACGAAGGACCCGCCGGGCTCCTCGGAGGCAACCCGTCAGGCGAGGACTCGCCTAAGCTTCCTCGTCGCTTTCGAGCAGGTGAGGGCGTTTCTCGGCGATCCACGCCTCCACATCGGACTTCAGCCAGATCTGACCCATCTTGAGGACAGCTGCCGGAGCCGGGAAATCCCGACGGCTGATCAGGATGTAGGTGCGCTGCCGTGAGATCCCCAGACGTTCCTGGATCTCGGCAGCTCCCCACACCTCCAGCCGCGTGCCTTTGAGCAGTGCCATAGCGGTGAGCGTAGGTCCGATTTGCATTGTTATGAGTAATACTCTATTGCTTAGACAAGCTCAATAGGCTCTGGTTATAGTTGGACAACTGTCAACCCTCAGCCCCGGTCAAGGAGCGTCCGGCATGACTCGTTGCAAGTGGTTCCATCGCCCTGCTGAACCTGTCGATGTCGTACAGCAGGCCAGGTCGCTGCCCCCGGCGGCGACCTCCGAGCGGGACGCCACAGCCGACCATCGAGCCGCGCCTCGACGACCGGATCCCGAGGCCAGGTGGGGCACGCGCCACCCACGCAGGCTCAACCGGGGGGCCTGGCCACATGTATGAGCAGCGACCCGCCGAGCCGCCGTTCGTCGTGATCATGGCCGGCTACGTCGTCGACTTCCACCATCGCAACGCCTGCTCCCGCTGCCAGCCGGACGGCTGCTGCGACCGCCTGGCCGACGCGGGCGAGACGCTGCGCGTCTGGCGCGAGCGACGCGTGCAGCGGGCGTTGCGCGCGCGGGACCAGGAGCGCCGATGAAGGCCGGTGACCTGGTGTACGTGACCAGGGACGCCAGCGTGCAGTTTCTCCGCCCCATCCGGTTCCGGGTCATCCGGGTGCTCGACTGGCCGACGTACGACGGCTGGGTCTGGCTGGAGGGATACCAGCTGGACGCGGCCGGGGACGCGGTCTCCCGGCGGCGGATCTTCGTCCAGCCGGCGGGGCTGACCGCGCCACCCGCCCCCGTCCCCGCGCAGCCCCATAGGAGCAGACCGGCGACACGGGTCAGGCGGTGAAGCCGATCGGGTCGGCGGGGCGGACCGCCGCCGCGACCGCGTCGGCCAGCGGCGTGAGGTCGGCGTCGTCGAGCGAACTGACCGTGATCCGCACGGCGGGCGGGGCACCGAGCCGGGAGAGGCCACCGGGCGCAACCGACCAGCCGGCGTCCCGCAGGGCGGTGACCGTGATGGTCTCGTCGGGCACCGGCAGCCAGACGTTGATGCCGCTGCGGCCGTGCGCCACCACGCCCCGGTCGGCGAGCGCGGCGAGCAGGCCGGACCGGCGGCGTTCGTAGGCGTCGGCGGCCCGGTGGATCAGGGTGGTGGTGGCCGGGTCGCGCCAGAGCGACAGGACGAGTCGTTGCAGGACGGTGGAGACCCATCCCGCGCCCACCCGGGCCCGGCCGGCCACCCGGGACACCGTCACCTCGTCACCGGCCAGCACCGCCAGCCGCAGGTCGGGCCCGTAGGGCTTGCTGACCGAACGGACGAAAGCCCAGGTCGCCGTGGCCCCGGCCAGCGGGTGCAGCGGCAGCCGGGACAGCTCGGCGGCGTGGTCGTCCTCGATCAGCAGCAGGTCGGCCCGGCCGGCGAGCAGCGCCCGCAGGGCCTCGGCCCGGCCGGCGGAGACGGCGGCACCGGTCGGGTTCTGCGCCCGGCTGGTGACCACCAGCGCCCGCGCCCCGAGGGTCAACGCGTCGCGCACCCCGGTGACGGTGGGCCCCTCGTCGTCGACCGGCACGCCGACCGGCCGTAGGCCGAGCGCGGCGACCAGGTCGAGCAGATTGGCCCAGCCGGGGTCCTCCACCGCGACCGCGTCACCCGGGCGCAGGTGGGAGGCGAGCAGCCGCTCGATGCCGTCGAGCGCTCCCCCGGTGACGGTCAGCTCGTCGGCGGGCACCCCGTCGGCGGCGAGCCGGGAGCGGGCGGCCTCGGCCAGGGCGGGGTGCACGCCGGTCGTGGCGTACCCCACGGGGGGACCGATCCCGGTGGCGAGCGCGGCCAGGTGCGGGCCGAGCGGCGGCAGCAGCCGGGGGTCGGGCTGACCCAGGGACAGGTCGCGGGTGCCGGGGGCGGGGGCCGGGTGCCGGGCGGCCCGACGGGGGGCGACCGGCGGCCGGGGCCGGACCCGGGTGCCGTGCCGGCCTGCGGTGACGACCAGACCCCGCTGGCGTAGCTCCTGGTAGGCGCGGGCGACGGTGGCCGGGCTGACCGCCAACGTCGTGGCCAGGGAGCGGACCGGCGGCAACGCGTCGCCCGCCGCGAGCACCCCGGTGCGGATGCCCGTTTCCACACTCGCCGAAATCGCGGCGGACGTGGACCCGAGGATCTGATAATGTGCTGCCACAGTTTCAGGATCGTACTAGAACAAAGTCTGGATGTCACATGTACCCGCCGACCGCACGCACCACCGCCAGCCGCACCCGGGACAGGATGAGCTACGACCGGGCCGCCGCCCACGCCGTGCTCGACGATGCCTACCACTGCGTGCTGGGGTTCGTGGTCGACGGTGAGCCGCGTCTGCTGCCCACCCTGCACGTCCGGGTCGGTGACACCCTCTATCTGCACGGGTCCACCGGCAGCCGGCCGCTGCTCGCCGCCCGGGGCGAGGCCGGGCTGCCCGTCTGCGTCACGGTGACCCTGCTCGACGGGCTGATCTACGCCCGCTCGCAGTTCCACCACAGCGCCAACTACCGGTCGGTCGTCGCACACGGCACCGCCCACCTGGTCACCAGCGAAGACGACAAGCGTGCCGCGATGACCGCCCTGGTGGAAAAGGTCGGGGCGGGGCGGGCCGCCGACAGCCGTCCACCGACCCGTCGGGAGCTGGCCGAGACGGCGGTCCTGGCGCTGCCGCTGCGCGAGGTGTCGGTGCGGGCCCGCACCGGCGGGGTCCGCGACGAACCGGCCGATCTCGACCTGCCGCACTGGGCCGGGGTGGTGCCGCTCCGGCTGACCGCCGGCCCGCCCGAGCCGGACGCCGGGGTGGTCGCGCCGGTCCCGGGCTACCTGCCCGCCACCGGCTCGCCGACGCCGGGCTCCACCGGGTCACCGGCACCTGTCGTCAGCCTGCCGGGGCCGGATTCCGGCGCTGCACCGTGGTGGGAGCCGGTGCCGCTGCACGGCGCGCACGTGCTGCTGGAGCCGTTGACCCCCGCGCACGCCGACGAGTTGTTCGCCGCCACCGCCGAGCCGGAGGTCTGGGCCCACCTGGGCCACCCGCTGCCCGCCGACCCGGCCGCGATGCGGGCGGTCGTCGCCGCCGCGTTGGCCGCCCGACAGGACGGCGAGCGGGTGCCCTGGGTGCAGCGCTGCGCCCGGACGGGAGCGGTCGTGGGCACCACCTCCTTCTACGAGATCGACCCGCAGCGGCGCAGCGTCGCGATCGGTTACACCTGGCTCGGCCGCCCCTGGTGGCGCAGCGGCATCAACACCGAGGCCAAGCTCCTGCTGCTCGGGCGGGCGTTCGACACGCTGGGAGCGGTGCGCGTGGTCTGGCACACCGACATCCGCAACACCCGGTCGCAGGCGGCGATCGCCCGGCTCGGCGCGACCCGGGAGGGCGTGCTGCGCATGCACCGGCAGCGTCCGGACGGCTCCTGGCGGGACACCGTCCAGTACGCGATGACCGTCGATGAGTGGCCGAACGCACAGGCCATGCTGCGGGATAGACTTCGCGGCACCACCCCGGTGGGTCGAGGATGACGGGCGTGCTGGGCATCACCGACATCTGGACTTACGTGTTGGGCACCGTGGCGATCGTCCTGCTGCCGGGGCCCAACTCCCTCTTCGTGCTCTCCACCGCCGCCAAGCGGGGCGTGGCCGTCGGCTACCGGGCGGCGGGTGGGGTGTTCCTGGGCGACGCGGTGCTGATGTTCCTGTCGGCCGCCGGGGTGGCGTCGCTGCTCAAGGCGTACCCGCCGCTCTTCCTCGTGATCAAGTACGCCGGCGCGGCCTACCTCGGGTACGTGGGGCTGACCATGCTGCGCGCGGCCTGGCAGCGGTGGCGCGCTCGCCACGACCCCGCGGCGCCCCGGCTGATCGACGCGGCCGAGCCGGCGGCGCTGCGCAGCCCGTTCCGCAAGGCACTGGTGATCAGCCTGCTCAACCCCAAGGCCATCCTCTTCTTCATCTCGTTCTTCATCCAGTTCGTCGACCCCGGCTATGCCTGGCCGGCACTGTCGTTCCTGCTGCTCGGGCTGATCGCCCAGGTCACCAGCGTGCTCTACCTGACCGCGCTGATCTTCGCGGGCACCTTCCTGGCCGCCCAGTTCCGGCAGCGCCGTCGGCTGGCCGCCGGGGCAACGACCGGTGTCGCGATGCTCTTCCTGGGCTTCGGTATCAAGCTCGCCACCGCCTCGGTCTGACCCTCCCCCGGACGCACGACCGGGCGGCGACCCCTGACGGATTCAGCCACCACCGGGGGCGATGCGGTGGGCGCGGGCGGATTCAGGTGCCACCACCACCGCCGGGGGACGGGGGCGAGGGCGGATTCAGGTGCCGTCGCCGTCGCCGGGGGCGCGAACGGATTCAGGTGCCGTCGCCGCCACCACCGCCACCGCCGATACCGCCACCGCCGCCGGTGCCGCCCAGTCCGTAACCCGGTCGCACCGGGGCGTCCGGCGGGCGGCTGACGTGCGCCGACTCGGTGATCCGGGCCGACCAGTGCGCGTTCGAGGCCGCTGCCGCGTGCCGGTTGATCGCCGCCCGCAACCAGCCGTCCACGACGGAGATCCAGTCGCGTTGATCGGCACCGGTGTGCCAGGTCCGGAACCGGCTGATGCTCTGATGGCTGATTCCGGTCAGCGAGAGCCGCCGGTCCATCCAGAGCAGCACCTCCAGGCCGGCGGAATTGGTCACGAAGATCAGCTCCAGTTCGGTGATCGGCCCGGCGTACAGCGGGGCGACCCAGTAGCCGAGGCGTTCGTGCACCGGCAGGCTCTGCTCGACCCCCGGCAGTCGGCTCGACACCAGGCCCGCCTGCCGCAGGACGAAGCCGAGCGTGTCCAGGGCCGCCAGCACGTGCTGCTGGGTGGGCAACGGGTGGACGAAGATCGGCACCATCGCGCCCTGCTCCAGCTCCGGGTCCACCGACACCTCGGTACGCAGCCCGGTGCGTAGGCTCATCAACGGCACCCCGCCGAAGATCGTCACCGGCGTCTCCCACGGCAGGGGTACGGCGAAGTCGATGGCCCGCCGCCGCCCGGCCGGTACGACGAACCGACCCCCCACCGTCACCTGGTGGTACTGCACGAGGTGGCGGGGTGAGCGGGGGTCGTCCGGTTCGGCAGTCGCCACCAACCCGAGCCGTACGTGCCGCACCGGCACGTCCTGCGCCCCGGCGCTGAGCATCACCTGTCCCGGCAGCCGCAGCCCCGGGCGGGTGCTCGGGTTGGTCAGGGTGGTGCTCACCGCCAACCCGGTCGCACCGGACTCGTGGGACACCCCGGTCAACCGCATCCCCGTCACTCCCCCGTCCTCCGCTGCCGCCCCCGGCCCGGCAGGCGAGGTGTCCCCCGACCGACCAGGCAGGAGCCGGCCCCTGACCGACCCGGCGGGTGGCGGTTTCCCCCTGATCGGCCGGGCACTCCTCGACCACCCCGACGAACGACCCCGCCCCAGGGCGGGGCGGGGTCGTCGATCGACTCCGTTGGGCCGAGGTAGCGGGTCCACCGCCCCTCGATGCCGCTACCCCGGGGGCAGCCGGTGCACCACCACTGCTCGCCGGAGCCTCAACCGCATCGGCCCTGCCGGGACGAGGGTCAGCGCAGGCGGCGGCCCCGGGGGATCGGGTCGGTCTCGTCGTCGAACTCGCCGATGACCTCTTCGAGCAGGTCCTCCAAGGCCACGAATCCGATCGGCCGGGTCGGCCCGCCGCCGTTGCGGACCAGCGCCAACTGGGCCTGGTCGGCGCGCATCGCGGCGACCGCCTCGGTGACCGAGGAGGTGGCCGGCAGGGTGAACGAGCGGCTCATCAGCTCGGCGGCGGTGGCCGCCCGGCCGGTGGTGACCGCCCGGACCGCTTCCCGGACGTGCACCAGCCCGCACACCTCGCCGCCGCCGTCGAGGACGGCGAGCCGGGACCGGCCGCTGTCCCGGCTGACCTGTTCGATCCGCTCGGCGGTGTCGTCCCGGTGGACCGTGACGATCTGGTCGAAGGGTTCCATCACCTGGGCGACGGTGGTGCCCTGCAATTCCAGCATGCTGGTCAGCATCTGGTGCTGCTCGGCACCGAGCAGCCCGTGCTCGCGGGACTGCTCCAGCAGGATGCGCAGCTCGTCCGGGCCGTGGACCTGGGCGAGCTGGTCCTGCTGCTGCACCCCGACCAGTCGCAGCATCGCGTTGGCCAGGGCGTTGAGCAGGGACAGCACCGGCCGGGCGACCCGGGCGAAGGCCCGGAACGGCAGCGCCAGCAGGGTCGCCGAGCGCTCCGCGTCGGTGATCGCCCACGACTTCGGGGCCATCTCGCCGACCACCAGGTGCAGGAACGTCACCAGCCCCAACGCGAAGATCAACGCGATGATGTGGCTGGCTGCCGCCGGTAGCCCGACGGCGTTCAGCAACGGGCTGAGCAGGTGCTCGATCGCCGGCTCGGCCAACGCGCCCAGGCCCAGCGTGCACAGCGTGATGCCGAGCTGCGCGCCGGCCAGCATCAGGGACAGCTCACGTACCCCGTCCAGGGCGGCGCGGGCCGCCCGGCCGCCACCGGCGGCGGTCTGTTCCAGCCGGTAGCGCTTGGCCGCCACCAGGGCGAACTCGGCGGCCACGAAGAAGCCGTTGAGGGCGAGCAGCAGCACCGAGACCAGCAGTGCGACAACGGGGCTCATGAGCGCTCCTCCCGACCCCGGGCGACGTGCACGTCCGGGCCGTTGCCGGTGGCGCGGGCATTCGTGCCCCCGGACCGGTCGCCCCCGCCGCCGGTGGCGCGGACGTTCGCACCACGGCGTCGGTCGCTTCCGCTGCGGGTGGTCCGGGGCTGCGTGCCCGTACCCGGGTCGGCGGCCATCGTGAGCCGCACCGAGTCGGCCACGTGCCGGTCCACCGCGAGCACCTCGATCAGGGCTTTCGGGCGTTCCGTGGGCTCGTCGCCGTCGGCCGGCAGGACGACCTCCAGCCGGTCACCGACCTCGGGCACCCGGCCCAGCTCCCGCATGACCAGCCCGGAGAGGGTGTCGTACTCGGGGGCCTCGGGCAGCGAGATGCCGGTGCTGTCGGCGACCTCGTCGATGCGCCAGCGGGCCGGCACCACCCAGGAACCGTCCTCCTGCCGGGCCGGGGCCCGCTCGGGCGGGTCGTCCTCGTCGCGGATCGGCCCGACCAGTTCCTCGGCGATGTCCTCCAGGGTGATCACGCCGGCGAAGCCGCCGTACTCGTCGACCACGCAGGCGAGCTGCCGGTGCCCGGACCGCAGCCGGTCCAGCACCGTGGGCAACGGCAACGTCTCCGGCACCAGCAGCGGCGGTACGGCCACCGCGCTGACCGGGGTGGTGGCGCGCTCGGCCGGCGGCACCCCGAGCACGTCGGCGATGCCGACCACGCCCACCAGGTCGTCGACGCCCTCGGCACCGCGTACCGGGAAACGGGAGTGACCGGTGTCGAGCAGTTCGACCACCCGGCTGACCGGCTCGTGTGCCCGGATGGTGTGCACGTCGACCCGGGGGACCATGGCTTCCCCGGCGGTCAGCTCCCGGAAGTCGAGACCCCGGTCGAGCAGGTCGGACATCTCGGCGTCGAGGTGCCCCTCCTCCCGGGACTCCGCGATGATCTGCTCCAGGTCGGCCGGGGTGGCGCCGCTGGGCAGCTCCTCGATCGGCTCGATGCCGAGGCGGCGCAGCAACCGGACGGCGGCCCGGTCGAAGAGCGTGATCAGCGGCCCGGCGATCTTCAGGTAGATCAGGGTGGACCGGCTCAGCGCCCGCGCCAGCGTCTCGGGCCGGGCGATGGCCAGGTTCTTCGGGGCCAGCTCGCCCAGGACCATCTGCACGACGGTGGCGATGACCAGCGCCAACGCCACCGACAGCGGCAGGCTGACCCCGGTGGAGACGCCGACGCCGCCGAGCAGTTCGGCCAGCCCGGCACCGAGGTAGGGCTCGGCGGCGTAACCGACCAGCAGGGCGGTCACGGTGATGCCGAGCTGTGCCCCGGAGAGCATGAACGACAGCCGCCCGGTGACCTCCAGGGCGCGGGCGGCCTTGGCGTCGCCGTCGTCGGCGAGTTGCTTGAGTTTGCCCCGGTCCACGGCGACGTAGCCGAACTCCTGGGCCACGAAGTAGCCGGTGGCGGCGGTGAGAACGATGATGAGTGCGAGGCCGACGACGATCAACACGGGTCGCTCAGGGCTCCCGTGGACGTCGGGGCGGGGGATTGCCGGGCACGACCCGGCTGGCTACTGCTGCCCTCCTGGGCAGAAGAGTCGATCATCCGGCAATTCTATCGGCGCTCGCTGCAAGCCCGCTGAGGGTGGGCACAAAGTGCCTGCTCCTCCCCGTTGTCCGCGGCGTCACTCCCGCTGTCCACCGTCCCCGGACCGGGGGTCACCGCCTTCGGCCTGGGAGCCACCGTCCCCGGAACGGGAGTCGGCACGCTGCGGCCGGGGTCCAGCCGGGTCGGGCTGGTGTCCGGCCAGTTCGTCGACGTCGAGCAGGCTGCGGTCGACCCGACCCGACCGGTAGGCGGCCCGGCCGATCATCTGGGCGGCGACCGGGGCGGTCGCCAGCTGGAAGACCCCGACCAGCATGATCATGCCCAGGTCGGCGGCGGTACGCAGCCGCAGCGCCAGCCCGACCAGCAACAGCAGCACCCCGAGCACCTGGGGTTTCGTGGCGGCGTGCATCCGGTCCAGCACGTCCGGGAAGCGCAGCACACCGATCCCGGCGGCGAGACTGAGCAGTGCCCCGGACACCAGGGCGACGGCGGCCAACCAGTCGACCACCGTACCCACGCTCACGACTCCTCCCGGGCGGCGAAGCGGACCAGGGCGACCGAGCCGACGAAACCGAGCAGGGAGAGCACCACCAGCACCGGCAACGTGGTGGCGTGCCGGTTCACCGCCGCCTCCGCGCCGACCGCGCTGAGCATCGCGGCGAGCAGCAGGTCCGCGGCGATGACCCGGTCCAGCAGCGACGGCCCCCGGTAGATCCGGGCCAACGCCAGCAGCGCGGTGGTCGACAGCAGCACGGTCAGGACGACGGCGAGGACGACGGTCACGGTGCCTCCGTGGGTTCGGTGAGGAGCTGCCGCAACTCCGCCTCGGAGCCGACGGCGCGGACGATGCGTTCCTCGACGGCGAGGATCCGCTCCCGGCTGCCGCTGATGTCGGCCGGTGAGCGCACGTCGAGCACGTGCACGTAGAGGACGCCGGCCTCCCGGTCCACCTCGACGATCAGGGTGCCCGGCACCAGCGAGAGCAGTTCGGCGGTGAGCGCCAGGTTCAGGTCGGTGCGTACCCGCAGCGGCACCCCGATGATCGCGCCGCGCGGGCGGAAGCGGGGACGCACGGCGATGGCGGCGACGTGGATGCTGGCGCTGACCAGTTCCACGACGAAGGTGCCGGCCAGCACCAGCAGCGCCCGGGGTCGCAACCGGCCGCCGAAGGAGACCGGCGGGAGCGGGAAGAACAACAGCACCGACCCGCCGACCAGCAGACCGGTGAGGACGTTCGCCGGGGAGAAGTGGCCCCAGAGCAGGTTCCAGACCACCACCAGCCAACCGAGGGCGATGAGCTGGTCCCGACGCCGTCCGGTGGGTCGTGACGACGCGCCGCTCACGGTGGACCGCCGGGCAGGACGGCCCGCACGTACGGGGTGCGCAGCCGCAGGTCGACGGCGGCGTCGGCGGTGACCTGGAACAGCGGGCCGGCGGCGACGGTCAGGGCCAGCCCCAGCACCACCAGGGCGGTGGTGGCCCCGACCATCAGCCCGGGGAGCCGGACGACCGGCTCGGCGGTGGCCAGTTGCGGGGCCCGCCAGAACGCGATGTTCCACACCCGGGAGGTGGCGTAGAGGGTGAGCAGGCTGGTCACCGTGCCGGCGACGACCAGCACCCAGGGCAGTGGGCCGCCCTGGGCCACCCCGGCCTGGAGCAGACCGACCTTGCCGAGGAAACCGGAGAACGGTGGGATGCCGGCCAGGTTCATCGCGGGGACGAAGAAGAGCACCGCCAGCAGCGGGGTGACCCGGGCCAGGCCGCCGAGCCGGCGCAGGTCGGTGCTGCCGGCCCGCTCCTCGACCAGGCCGGCGACCAGGAACAGGGTGGTCTGGATGGTGATGTGGTGCACCACGTAGAAGATCGCACCGGAGAGCGCGGCGGTGGTGCTCAGCGCCACCCCGAAGATCATGTAGCCGATGTGGCTGACCAGCGTGAACGAGAAGAGCCGCTTCATGTCCGACTGGGCCACCGCGCCGAGCACGCCGACCACCATGGTCAGCCCGGCCCCCACCATCAGCAGGTTGGCCACCTGGCCGCCGGGGAAGAGCAGCGTCTCGGTCCGGATGATCGCATAGACGCCGACCTTGGTGAGCAGGCCGGCGAAGACGGCGGTGACCGGTGCCGGGGCGGTCGGGTAGCTGTCCGGCAACCACGCGGAGAGCGGGAACATCGCCGCCTTGATGCCGAACGCGAGCAGCAGCATCAACTGCAACGCCAACCGTACGCCGTCGGGCAGCGCGTCGAGTCGACCGGCGAGCTGCGCCAGGTTGAGGGTGCCGGTGGCCGCGTACACCAGGCCCACCGCGGCCAGGAAGATCATCGAGGAGAGGATGCTGACCACCACGTACGTCGAGCCGGTGCGGATCCGGGCCTCGGTGCCGCCCAGGGTGATCAGCACGAAGCTCGCCGCGAGCAGGATCTCGAACCCGACGAAGAGGTTGAACAGGTCACCGGCGAGGAACGCGTTGGTGATCCCGGCGGTCAGCACCAGGTACGTCGGGTGGTAGATGCTCACCGGCGCCGACTCGCTGGTCTCGGCACGGCCCTGGCCGATGGAGTAGAGCAGCACGCAGAGCGTGACCGCCGAGGAGACCACCAGCATCAGCGCGGCGAGCTGGTCGGCGACCAGCACGATCCCGACCGGGGCGGGCCAGCCCCCCACCTCGGTCACCACCGGCCCGTCCCGGTGGGCCCGCACCAGCAGCAGCACCGCCACGACCAGGTTGGTGCCGAGCGCGACCACGCTGACGGTGCGCTGCAACCGGGGCCGGTTGACCAGGATCAGGGTGAGGGCGGCACCGAGCAGCGGCACCACCACCGGCAGCGGGAGGAGCGCGGTCATCGCGTACCCCCGGGTCGGCGTGGCCCCCGCTGGGGCGGCTCGGGGTCGACCTGTTCCGGGTCGTCGCCGGGTCCCTCGCCCCCGAGGTCGGCGTTGGCCACCTCGTTGCGGGCGGCGAGCGCGACGATCTGCTGGTCCTCCACGTCGTCCTGCACCTCGTCGTTGCCGCCGAGATACCAGCTGCGGTACGCCACGGCGGCGAGGAAGGCGGTCAGCCCGAAGGTGATCACGATGGCGGTGAGCACCATCGCCTGCGGCAGCGGGTCGCTCATCTCGTCCTCCGGGCCGGCGCCGACCACCGGAGCCACCCCGGAACGTCCACCGACCAGGATGAGCAGGTTCACCCCGTTGCCGAACAGGATCACCCCGAGCAGAATCCGGGTCAGGCTGCGCTCCAGCAGCAGCGTCACCCCGGTGGCGGTGAGCAGACCCACGGCGATCACCAGCACCAGCGTGGGTCCCGCCCCGCCGCCCCTCACCGTCGGTCCCCCTCGTGGTCGACGACGAGCCCCCGGTCGGACTTGCCGGCCGCCTCGACGTGCCGGTCGATCTCCGCTCCGAGGCTGCGCAGGATGTCCAGCATCAGCCCCACCACGATCAGATAGACGCCGATGTCGAAGAAGAGCGAGGTGACCAGGTACGGCCCACCGAGGCCGGGCAGCGGCAGGTCCACCTTGACGCTCTCCAGCACGGTCCCGGTGGTCAGCAGGGACAGCACGCCACCACCGACGGAGATCGCCAGGCCGGCCCCGAGCACCGTGCCCGCCCCGATCGGGGCGGCCTCGGCCAGTTCGTACCGGCCGCCGGCCAGGTAGCGCACGGCCAGTGCCAGGCTCGCCACCAGGCCACCGGCGAAGCCGCCGCCGGGTGCGTTGTGGCCGGAGAAGAGCAGGAACAGCGAGAAGAGCACGATGGTGTGGAACAGCAGCCGGGTCACCACCTCGAAAACGATGGACCGGCGTCGCGCGTGCAGGGTCGCCCCGCCACGTAACCAGACCGGCCGGTCGTCGTGTCGGGGCGAGGCGGGTTCGACCCGGCGGGGGCGCGGTCCGGTGCGGGACCGCTCGAAGATCAGGCTGGCCACCCCGGTGGCGGTCACCACCAGCACCGAGATCTCACCCATGGTGTCCCAGGCCCGGATGTCCACCAGGGTCACGTTGACCACGTTGCGCCCGTACCCCTCGGCGACGGAGAGCGCCGGGAACGCGGTGGAGATGGGCACCGCGGTGCGGGCCCCGGAGGCGACCAGCGCCAGCCCGGCCAGCACCACGCCCACCGCGACGCCGAGCACCCGGCGGGCCCACCGGCTGCGGCGCAGCGGCCGGGCGGAGAACCGCTCCGGCAGCCGCCGCAGCACCAGCACGAAGACGGCGATGGTGGAGGTCTCCACCAGGAACTGGGTCAGCGCCAGGTCGGGTGCCCCGTGCAGCACGAACAGCATCGCGGTGCCGTAGCCGGTCACCCCGACCAGCAGCATCGCGGTCAACCGTCGGCGGGCGTTCACCGCGAAGACCGCCGCGACCCCGATCACCAGCCCGACCACCAGTTGCAGCGGGCTGTCCCAGAACGCGATCCGGGTCTGCCACGGGCTCGTGCTGACCAGAGCGGTGCCGGGCACCAGCACCAGGGCCAGCAGGACGGTGCCGAGATACAGCGGCAGTGAGCCGCGCTGGGTGGCGCCGGTGACCTCGATGGCCAGCCGGTCGAAGTGGTGGGTGGCCCATTCGTACCCCTGGTTGCCGGTGAACGGCAGCTTCCAGCGGGCCAGCGCCGGGGCGAGCGGGCCGCGTACCGCGTGCAGCACGGCCCCGCCGGCCAGCGCCAGCGCGGACAGGCCGAGGGCGGGGGTCAGGCCGTGCCAGAGGGCGAGCGTGTCGTGCGGCGGGCCGAAGAGTTCCGCGTACGGGCCGAGCAGGCCGTCGAGCCCGGCGGCGGTCGGGCCGGCGACCAGCCCGGCGACCGCGAGCAGGGCGGGTGGGACGAGCATCGGCAGCGGGATCGGTTCCGGTGCGGCCTCGGCGGTGCCGGGGCGGGTGGCGAAGGCACCCCAGAGGAAGCGGATGCTGTAGGCGACGGTGAGCACGGTGCCCAGGACCAGCCCGGCGAGCACCACCGGGCGGGTGGCCAGCGCGGTGAAGACCGCCTCCTTGGCGACGAAGCCGAGCAGCGGCGGCACGCCCGCCATCGAGGCGGCGGCGAGCGTGGCGACCACCGCCAGCCCCGGGGCCCGACGGCCGAGGCCGGAGAGTTCCCGCAGGTCGCGGGTGCCGACATCGTGGTCGATGATGCCGACGACGAGGAACAGGGCGGCCTTGAACAGGGCGTGGGCGAGCAGCATCGCCACCCCGGCCAGCGCGGCGTCCGCGCTGCCCGTGCCGATCGTCACGGTCAGCAGGCCGAGCTGGCTGACCGTGCCGTAGGCCAGCAGCAGTTTCAGGTCGCACTGGCGCAGCGCCGCCCAGCCGCCGGCGAGCATGGTGACCAGGCCGAGGGTGAGCAGCACCGGCCGCCACGGGCCGGTGTCGGCGAGCACGGGGGCGAGCAGGCCGATCAGGTAGACGCCGGCTTTGACCATCGCCGCCGCGTGCAGGTAGGCGCTGACCGGGGTGGGCGCGGCCATCGCCACCGGCAGCCAGCCGTTGAACGGCACGATCGCCGATTTGGCCAGCGCGCCGGTCAGGATCAGCAGCACGGCGGCGACCAGCGTCGCACCGCCGGGCAGCGGTGCGGCGGCGATCTCCGACCAGCGGTAGGTGCCGGCGTGCCCGCCGAGGATCAGGAAGCCGAGCAGCATGGCCAACCCGCCCAGCGTGGTGACGGTCAGCGCCTGGGCCGCCGCCCAGCGGCTGGAGCGTCGCTCGGTGCTGTGCCCGATGAGCAGGTAGGAGAAGACGGTGGTGAGTTCCCAGAAGACGTAGAGCAGCAGCAGGTCGTCGGCGAGGACCAGGCCGAGCATCGCGCCGGCGAAGGCGACCAGCACCGCGACGAACCGGGGCAGGCCCACCGCGCCGGGCGCGAAGTACCGGCCGCAGTACACCAGCACCAGCGCGCCGATCGCGCCGACCAGCAGGGTCATCAGCCAGGACAGCGTCGTCATCCGCAACGCCACGTCGAGGTCCAGCTGCCCGATCCACTGGTACGTCTCGACGACCGCGCCCCCGTCGCGGACCGTCGGGGTGCGGGTCAGCGCCCAGCCGAACGCGGCGGCGGGCACCAGCGCGAGCGGATAGCAGGCGCGCGGACCCCACCACCGGACCAGCAGTGGCGCGAGGAGCGCCGCCACCAGGTGCAGGAGCAGCAGTACGAGCACGCGTCCTCCCGTCGAACTGGCGGCGCATACCGGGCGAATTGTCCCGTTCCGCACCGATCACACGCCAGTTCAGCCCCCGGTGGGGGCTTTTCGGGAAATCGCCCGTCAGCCGGGCGGAGTCTCGCCGCCGGGGAGCGCGGGCGTCAGCGCCCGCCGTGGCTCGACCAGCAGGTCGGGGCGACCGAGCTGGAGGGCGACCTTGTCGACCACCCGCTGGGCGACGGCGAGCGAACGCACCGGGAGCAGCTTGCCGCGGCTCTCCCGGCGGAGCACGAAGTAGTGCACGGCGACGCGCACCTGACCCCGGTCGGCCGCGCTGGCCTGGGCGGTGGAGACGACCAGCTCCCGCAGGCTGTCGGCGAGGCGCTCGGCCAGCTCCAGCTCGGGGCCGCGCAGGCTGGTCCGCAGGGCGGTGAGATGCCCTTCGACCTTGCGGATGAGCACGTCGGTGCCGGGCGTCGGGCCACGCTCCTCGACGAACATCCGATTCCTCTCACCCGTTGCGGCAGTCCGAGTGAAGTTACTTTATGTTGTGGGTCGCAAGCAAGCAGTTAAGTAAGACTTAACGTACTAATCGGCTAATTCGCTATTCGCTCGCGGCGTCGGACAGACCAGCATCCGCTCCGGCGGGATGTCACACCGTCGAGGCAGGATGGGGACGTGACGAGGCGGGGCAGGGAGGGCAGGGCGGACCCGGAGGGCAGGGCGGACCCGGAGAGCACGGCGAACCCAGAGGGCACGGCGGGCACGGCCGGCGCGGGCGACGGCCGGGAAGTGCCGGCCGGCTTCGCCCCGGCCACCCGGGAGTGGTTCAGCGCCGCCTTCGCCGCCCCCACCGCCGCCCAGCTCGGTGCCTGGGCCTCGGTGGCCGCCGGCCGCAACGCCCTGGTGGTGGCACCCACCGGCTCGGGTAAGACGCTCGCGGCGTTCCTCTGGTCGCTCGACCGGCTGGCCGACGCACCGCCGCCGGCCGACGCCCGGCGACGCTGCCGGGTGCTCTACGTCAGCCCGCTCAAGGCGCTCGCCGTCGACGTCGAGCGCAATCTGCGCGCCCCGCTCGCCGGCATCCGGCAGGCGGCCACCCGGCTCGGGGTGACCCCGCCGGACATCACCGTCGGGATGCGCACCGGCGACACCCCCGCCGACGAACGCCGGGCCTTCGCCCGCACCCCGCCGGACATCCTCATCACCACCCCCGAGTCGCTGTTCCTGCTGCTCACCTCGGCGGCCCGGGATTCGTTGCGCGGCGTCGAGACCGTCATCCTCGACGAGGTGCACGCCGTCGCCGGCACCAAACGCGGTGCCCACCTGGCGCTCTCCCTGGAGCGTCTCGACGGACTGCTGGAAAGACCCGCCCAGCGGATCGGCCTGTCCGCCACCGTCCGGCCGATCGACGGGTGCGCCCGGTTCCTCGGTGGTGCCCACCCGGTGGACGTGGTGCAGCCGGCCACCCCCAAGACGATCGAGGTGAGCGTCCAGGTCCCGGTGGAGGACATGACCCGGCTCGACGAGACCGAGCAACCCCTCCAGGACGACCTGGGTGGGCCCGGCCCACGCCGGGCGTCGATCTGGCCCGCCGTGGAGGAACGGGTCCTCACGTTGATCCGGGCACACCGCTCGACCATCGTGTTCACCAACTCCCGGCGCAGCGCCGAACGGCTCTGCGCCCGACTCAACGAGCTGGCCGCCGAGGAACAGACCGTCGGAGCGCCGGCCGCCGATGACCGGGCCGCCCGGAAGCCGGCCGACGCCGCCGGACCGCCGGCCGAGGTGATGGCCCAGTCGGGCACGGCGGCCGGGGCCGATGCGGTGATCGCCCGGGCCCACCACGGCAGCGTCTCCCGGGAGGAACGCAAGCAGATCGAGGAGGCCCTCAAGTCCGGCCGGCTGCCCGCCGTGGTGGCCACCTCCAGCCTGGAACTGGGCATCGACATGGGCGCGGTCGACCTGGTGGTGCAGATCGAGGCCCCACCGAGCGTCGCGGCCGGCCTGCAACGGGTCGGCCGGGCCGGACACCAGGTGGGGGCGGTGTCCCGGGGGGTGGTCTTCCCCAAACACCGGGGCGACCTGCTCTCGTGCACGGTGGTCGCGGAGCGGATGGCGACCGGCGCCATCGAGGAGCTGCACTACCCGCGCAACCCGCTCGACGTGCTCGCCCAGCAGATCGTGGCCATGGTCGCCCTCGAACCCTGGTCGCTCGGCGACCTGGCGGTGCTGGTCCGCCGGGCCGCGCCCTTCGCCGAGCTGCCCGACTCGGCGCTGCACGCGGTGCTCGACATGCTCTCCGGCCGCTACCCGTCGACCGCCTTCGCGGAGCTGCGGCCCCGACTGGTCTGGGACCGGGCCACCGACGTGCTCACCGGCCGGCCGGGGGCCCAGCGCCTCGCCGTCACCAGTGGCGGCACCATCCCCGACCGGGGCCTGTTCGGGGTGTTCCTGGCCGGGGCGCAGCGCGCCGCCCGGGTCGGTGAGCTGGACGAGGAGATGGTCTACGAGTCCCGGGTCGGCGACGTCTTCCTGCTCGGCTCCTCGTCCTGGCGGATCGAGGAGATCACCCCCGACCGGGTGCTCGTCTCCCCCGCACCCGGCCAGGCGGCCCGGATGCCGTTCTGGAAGGGCGACCAGCTGGGCCGGCCGGTCGAGCTGGGCCGGGCCATCGGCAGCCGGATCCGGGCGTTGCTGCGCCAGGACGACGCCACCGCCCTGACCGCCCTGCGGGCCGGTGGCCTCGACGACTGGGCGGCCGGCAACCTGATGGCCTACCTGCGTGAGCAGCAGGCCGCCACCCGCTCGCTGCCCGACGACCGCACGGTGCTGGTCGAACGGTTCCGCGACGAGCTGGGTGACTGGCGACTCGCCGTGCACAGCGTGCTCGGGGCCCGGGTCAACGGGCCGTGGGCGCTGGCGATCGGCCGCCGGCTGGCCGAACGCTACGGCGTGGACGCCCAGGCGATGCCCTCCGACGACGGGATCGTGGTGCGGCTGCCGGACACCGCCGACGAGCCGCCCGGCGCCGACGTGGTGGTGTTCGAGCCCGACGAGATCGCCCAACTGGTCGAGGAGTCGGTGGGCACCTCCGCGCTGTTCGCCGCCCGGTTCCGCGAGTGCGCCGCCCGGTCGCTGCTGCTGCCCCGGCGTGACCCGCGCCGCCGGCAGCCGCTGTGGCAGCAACGCCAGCGCGCGGCCCAACTGCTCGACGTGGCCCGCGAGTACGCCGACTTCCCGGTCACCCTGGAGGCCGCCCGGGAGTGCCTCCAGGACGTCTTCGACCAGCCCGCCCTGGCCGGGTTGATGCGCGACCTGGCCAGCCGCAAGGTCCGCCTGGTCGAGGTGGAGAGCGAACGCCCCTCGCCGTTCGCCCGGTCGCTGCTCTTCGGCTATGTCGGCGCGTTCCTCTATGAGGGGGACGCGCCGCTGGCCGAGCGGCGGGCCGCCGCGTTGGCGCTGGACTCGGCCCTGCTCGGGGAGCTGCTCGGTCGGGTGGACCTGCGCGAGCTGCTCGACCCGGCGGTGCTCGCCGAGACCGAACGGCAGTTGCGCTGGCGCACCGACCAGCGTCGACCCCGCGACGCCGAGGACGTCGCCGAGCTGCTGCGGGTCCTCGGCGACCTGACCGAGGCGGAGCTGGCCGAGCGGGGCGTTCCGGTGGAGTGGCCGGTGGAGTTGGCGGCGGCCCGCCGGGCGCTGCGGGTCCGGATCGCCGGCGAGGACCGCTGGGTGGGCATCGAGGACGCGGCCCGGCTGCGCGACGCGCTCGGGGTGGCACTGCCGGTGGGGGTGGCCGAGGCGTACCTGACGCCGGTGGCCGACCCGCTCGGCGACCTGGTCGCCCGGTACGCCCGCACCCACGGGCCGTTCGCCGCCGCAACCTGCGCCGCCCGCTTCGGGCTCGGGGTGTTCGTGGTGGAGCAGACGTTGCGTCGGCTCGCCGCGACCGGGCGGGTGGTCTCCGGCGAGTTCGCCCCGGACAGTGTGGGCACCCAGTGGTGCGACGCCGAGGTGCTGCGGCTGCTGCGCCGCCGGTCGCTCGCCGCGCTGCGCCGGGAGATCGAACCGGTGCCGCCCCGGGTACTGGCCGGCTTCCTGCCCCGCTGGCAGCAGATCGGCTCGTCGGCGCGCGGGGTGGAGGCGGTGGCCGCCACGATCGAGCAGTTGCAGGGCACGGCGGTGCCGGCCTCGGCGTGGGAGCGGCTGGTGCTGCCCGCCCGGGTCGCCGACTACTCCCCCGCCCAGCTCGACGAGCTGTGCGCCGGGGGTGAGGTGGTCTGGGCCGGCTCGGGGGCGATCTCCGGCGGCGACGGCTGGATCACCCTGGCGTACGCGGACGTCGCACCGCTGCTGCTCCCCCCGCCGGACGACACGTTCGCCGGCACCCCGTTGCACGCCGCCGTGCTGGACGCGCTCGCCGACGGGCAGGCGCTGTTCTTCCGCCCGCTGTCCGACCGGGTGGGCTCCGACGACGACACCGCCCTGACCGCGGTGATCTGGGATCTGGTCTGGGCGGGGCAGCTCACCAACGACACTCTCGCCCCGCTGCGGGCGGCGCTCGGCGCGGGCGGCGCGCACCGGTCCCGCCCGGCCGCCCCGCGTACCCGCTACCGTCGCCCGGGTCGGGTGGCGCTGCCCAGCCGGGGTGGCCCGCCCACGGTGGCCGGGCGCTGGTCGCGGCTGCCGGAGCGCGACACCGATCCGACCCGACGGGCCGCCGCCCTGGCCGATCTGCTGCTCGACCGGCACGGGGTGGTGACCCGGGGCGCGGTGGTGGCCGAGCAGGTCGTCGGCGGGTTCGCCGCCGTCTATCCGGTGCTCGCCGCGTTGGAGGAGCGCGGCGCGGCCCGACGGGGCTACTTCGTCGAGGGGCTGGGTGCGGCGCAGTTCGCGGTGCCCGGTGCGGTGGACCGGCTGCGGGCGCTCGCCGAGCCGACCGACCGGGGCCGGGGGCGCGGCGACGGGCCGACCGTGGTGCTCGCCGCCACCGACCCGGCCAACCCGTACGGCGCGGCACTGCCCTGGCCGGAACGGGCCGTCGACTCGGGCGACGACGCCGCACCGGGCACCGGGCACCGGGCCGGCCGCAAGGCCGGGTCGGTGGTGGTGCTGGTCGGCGGTGACCTGGCCCTCTATGTCGAACGGGGTGGGCGGACCATCCTCTCGTTCACCGCCGAGCCCGACGCGTTGGCCGCCGCCGGCAAGGCGCTCGCCGACGCGGTGCACTCCGGGGCGTTGGGGGCGATGTCGGTGGAGCGGGCCGACGGTGGGGCGGTGCACTCGTCCCCGCTGCGCGACGCGCTCGCCGCAGCCGGTTTCCGGGCCACCCCGCGTGGCCTGCGCCTGCGTGGCTGACCGGGCAGGTCACCCCGCGCCCGCGCCGCAGTCGTCCGGGCCGGGCGACACCGGTCGGGGTGACCCCACCGGCGTCGACCGGCCCGGGCTGCGGCAGTCAGCCGAGTTTGGCCAGTACGTCGTTGTAGCGCTTCTGCTCGGCGGCGCTGGTCCGGGTGCCCAGGTAGTTGAGCACCACCGCACCCGACCGGTACGCCTTGGTCCCCCACACGTCGGTCTGGTTGGTGGCGCTCGCCTCGTCGGGGAAGACGTAGACGGAAACGGCGTCGGTGACGAGCAGTTGGGCGCAGCCGACCCCCGCACCGTTGGGTCCGCAGTCCTTGGACCGGTCGCGCGGGTCGGGCGCCTTCAGGCCGGCGGCCGTGAACGCGTCGACCACCTTGCGGGCGGCAGGGGCGCTGGTCTTCTTCGTCGGCAGCACGAACGGCGGGGTGGAGGGGCTCTCCCGGGGGGTGGTGCCCGGCTTCGCGGTCTTCGGCGGTCCGTCCGCCGGGGCGGCCTCGGTGGTGGCCGGGGCTTTCGACCGGCCGTCGGCCCACGCCCCGCCGTCCCGCTCGTCGGCGGGGTCGTCGCCGCAGCCGGCCAGGGCCAGGGCGACGAGGACGGTGGCGGTCGTGGACAGGATGCGAAGGCGTTTCGTCACCCCGGCAGTCTGCCGAACCCGCTGCGGGGACGGCACCGGCCGGTCGGCCGATCGGGGTGTCCGGTCAGTGATAGTCGGCCCGCCGCACTAGCCTGCCGGGCATGGCCCCGTCCCCCTGGATCTCGCTGACCACCGACTACGGGCTCACCGACGGGTTCGTGGCCGTCTGCCACGGGGTGATCGGCCGGATCGCCCCGACCGCCCGGGTGATCGACGTGACCCACCTGGTGCCGCCGGGGGACGTCCGGCGGGGTGCCGCGGTGCTCGCCCAGGCCGTGCCGCACCTGCCGTACGGGGTGCACGTGGCGGTGGTGGACCCGGGGGTCGGGACGTCCCGGCGGGCGGTGACCCTGGTCACACCGGGCGGGTTGCTGGTCGGGCCGGACAACGGGGTGCTGCCGGCGGCGGCGCAGGCGTTGGGTGGGATCACCTCGGCGGTGCAGTTGACCGCGCCGGGGTGGCTGGCGGCGGAGGTGTCGGACACCTTCCACGGCCGGGACGTCTTCGCCCCGGTGGCGGCCCGGTTGGCTCTCGGTGACCCGCCGGCCGACGCCGGGCCGCAGGTCGACCCGGCGTCCCTGGTGATCCTGCCCCCGCCGGTGCTGCGCCGGGAGGCCGACGGGTTCACCGCCGAGGTGCTCAGCGTGGACCACTTCGGCAACGTGCAGCTCGCCGCCGGGGCGGACCTGCTGGCGTCGTTGCCCGCGGCGGTGCAGGTCGACGGTCGACCGGCGGTCCGGGGGCGGACGTTCGGGGATGTGGCACCCGGTTCGCTGGTCGTGCTCGTCGACTCCGCCGGCCTGGTGGCGGTGGCCCGCAACGGGGGTCGGGCGGTGGACCTGCTCGGGGTGGCCCCGGGGGCCACGGTCACGGTGCGGGGGCGTATCAGGGGGTGAGCTGCGCTCCCTGGCCGACGTCCGGTGTGGAATGCTGCTGCGGTGGGTGAAGTGTGGGTTCCGGTGGGCTGTCCCTGTTGTGCGTCCCGGACGGGTGGGGGCACCTGTCCGGTCTGTTTCTGGACCGATGACGGCCAGGGTGACGCCGATGCCGACGTGGTGCGGGGCGGGGCGAACGGTGAGCTGAGTCTCACCCACGCCCGGCTGAACTTCGCGGTGTACGGCGCGAGTCACCCCCGCTACCAGGACATGGTCCGCCCGCCCCGCCCGGACGAGCGGCCCTGAGCCGACCCGCCCCCTGACCCGGCCGGGTCGGGGAGGGTCCCGTCAGCGGTGCACCGGTCAGCAGGGTGACACGGTGCCGCCGTACACGGTGGACACGTAGGCGTGGCTGACGTACTGGCCGCCGGCCAGCCGGTTCCACCGGTTGGTGGTCCGGTACGTCCCGGCGACCGTCTGCCCCTTGACGTAGCACTGGATCGGCACGTTGGCGTGCGTGGCGGCCAGCCCCCGGGTCGGGTACGAGGTGCCGGGGCCGGTACGGACGTTCAGCGGCCCGGAGCCGATCACGCCGCGCGGGCCGGAGCCGGTCCACAGGTAGGTGACGTCCACCCAGGCGTTGTCGGTGAGCAGCAGGCCGTCCCAGAAGGTGCCGTCGGCGAGGTCGATGCCGGCCGGGTTGAGCACGGTACGGCCGAACTGGTCCTTGCCGCCGTTGTAGCCGTACTGGTAGGCGGCCTGCGCCTCGGGGCGGCCCTGCGGCAGGTCCTTCCAGTTCTCCCGGACGGCGGCGGGGTTCCAGTAGTCGTCGCGGGTGTTCCACGGGCCGACGTCCCACACCGGCGCGTACTCGCAGCGGCTGCCGCTGGTGGTGCAGACCCGCACGGTGTAGTCGCCGGTGTCGAGCGGGGAGAGCCCGCGCCGGGACGGCAGGGCGACGAAGTGGTCCCGGGGTTGGATGGTGCGACCGTTGGCGGTCACCCCGCCGACCTCGCCCTCCCGGGTGGCGAAGACCCGGTAACTGCGTACGGCGGTGGGGGCGGGTTTCTGGACGGCGGCGGTGTCGGCGGTGAGCTGGACCGCGCGTACCGTGGCGGCGGCCTTCGCGTCGCGGGTGGTGAGCAGCACCCGGGCCTGGACCCGGCTGACCGGCCGGTCGAAGGTGGCGGGGGCGGTGCCGGCCTCCCGCCACTCGGTCCAGCCGGTGGGCAGCCAGCCACGCACCTGGACACCGACGGCGGTGCCGGTGGGGGCCTCGGCGGTGAGCGCGGCGTGGACCCGGTTGGCCGGGCCGGCGAGGGTGTACGCGGGGGCGAGCAGCACTCCCTCGGCGATCGGCGCACCGAGGGCGGCGGGCCGGTTGTGTCGGGTCGGGCGGGGGTCGGCCAGGCGTAGCCGGCCGGCACCGAACCGGACGTTCACGTCGTCGCCGCCGACGACGGTGAGGTCGACGGACCAGTGTTCACCGGTGGTCGTCGTGCCGCTCTGCCGCCCGGACCGCGACGGATCGGGGGCGGACCGGTCCAGGCCCGACCGATCGGGGGCGGAGCGCTGCACTGTGGGACCCGACCGGTCGGGCGTGGAGCGGCCGGGGGCGTGGGGTGCGGCGTACGCGGTGGCCGGGGCGAGCGCGCCGACCAGGGTCACGGTCAGCAGACCGACCAACAGGGACGATGAGGCACCACGAGGGCCGAAAGCCATAATATTCTCCTCAGAACTCTCTAATAGTGCATTTTTTCGTAGATCGACAGGAAGCGCGCTACAAATAGCGATACATGCGAATTCTGCTCGGACGAGGGAGAATGCTGGGGTGCCCGAAGGAGACACCGTCTGGAACACCGCCCGCGTCCTGCACCGGGCGCTCGCCGGCACCCGGCTCACCGGCAGCGACTTCCGGGTGCCGACGCTCGCCACCACCGACCTGTCCGGCTGGACGGTGCGCGAGTCGGCCAGCCGGGGCAAACACCTGCTGCTCCGGCTGACCGCACCCCCGCAGGCAGCCCCGACCACCGCCTGGACGCTCCACTCCCACCTGCGGATGGACGGCGCCTGGCGGGCGTACGCCCCGGGGGAACGGTGGACGGGCCGGCCGGCCCACCTGATCCGGGTGGTGCTGCGCAGCCCGGAGGCGGTGGCGGTCGGTTACCACCTGCACGAGCTGGCCCTGCTGCCCACCGCCGACGAGGAGCGCCTGCTCGGGCACCTCGGCCCCGACCTGCTCGGCGACGACTGGGACCCGGCCGAGGCGGCCCGTCGGCTCGCCGCCGCGCCGGAGGTGACCATCGGGGAGGCGCTGCTGGACCAGCGCAACCTGGCCGGGGTGGGCAACCTCTACAAGTGTGAGCTGCTGTTCCTGCGCGGCCTCTCCCCCTGGACGCCGGTCGGCGCGGTGCCCGACCTGGCCGGCACGGTGACCCTGGCCCAGCGGTTGCTCGCCGCCAACCGGGGCCGGTGGACCCAGAGCACCACCGGCTCGCTGCGCCGGGGGCAGACCAGCTACGTGTACGGCCGACGGGCCCAGCCGTGCCGCCGCTGCGGCACCGCCATCGCCAAGGAGGAGCTGGGCGAACGGGTCACCTACTGGTGCCCGACCTGCCAGCCGCCACCCGCCCCGACCCCGGCGGCCGGCTGAGCGGGCGCGACCGACGCCGGGTCACCTCCCGTCTGGCGGGACGACCCGCAGACACGGACGAATGGGTAATTCCTATCCGGCCGCCGACGTCGCATGCTGCGGTGGAGTGCTCACCGTTCGTGACCATCGGATGCGACCGCCCACCACGCCGGGGTGTGGGGCGGCGGGTCCCCGTGCCCGGGGAGAGCCATGGCCCTGTTCCGCAGACTGCGACCACACTGGACGACCCGGGTCGTCCACACCGAACGGCCCACCGTGCCGGCGGCCCGCACCGGCGCAGCCGGTCCCACCCCGGCGAGCCTCGACCCGGCCGCCGTGCCGCACTACTTCGGGCCGGTGCCGAACTTCGCCGGCAGCCCGCTGCCGGTACCCGACCCGCAGGGCCGGGCGGTCACCGGCACCGGGCTGCGCAAGTTCGTCGACGCACTCCCCCAGCCCGGCCCCGCCGGACGCACCGAGCTGGGTGGTCACCTGCCCGTCGCCACCCCGGACACGGTCAGCTGGCCGGGCTGCGACTACTACGAGATCGGGCTGTCCGAGTACACCCAACGGTTGCACCGGGACCTGCCCACCACCCGGCTGCGCGGCTACCGGCAACTCAACCTGGGCACCGACCCGGACGGGCACAACACCGTCGCCCCGCCGGAGCGGCCCTACCACCTCGGGCCGTTGATCATGGCGCGGCGGGACCGCCCGGTACGGATCAAGTTCATCAACCAACTCCCCACCGGCCCGGCCGGGGACCTGTTCCTGCCGGTGGACACCAGCCTCCCGGGCGCCGGGGCGGGGCCGCTGGAGGGGCCGGCGCCCTACCCGCAGAACCGGGCCGTGTTGCAGTTGTCCGGCGCGCACACCGGCTGGATCAGCGCCGGCAACCCGTGGCAGTGGGTGACCCCGGCCGGGGAGATCACCCCGTACCCGACCGGGCCGGGCCTGACCCACGTGCCGGACATGCCGCCCCCCGGGGCGGGGGCCACCACGCTCTACTACCCGAACGCGCAGAGCGGCCGGCTGATGTGCCTGCAGGACAACACCCTCGGGTTGTCCCGGTTGACCGTCCTGTCCGGCCAGTTCGCCCTCTATCTGCTCACCGACCCGGTCGAGGACGGGCTGGTCGCCGACGGGGTGCTCCCCGCCGAGCAGCTCCCCCTGGTGATCCAGGACCGCACCTTCGTCCCCGACGACGCCCAGCTCGCCGCCGAGGACCCCACCTGGGACCGGGACCGCTGGGGTGCCCGGGGCAACCTGTGGCACCCGCACGTCTACCAGCCCTGGCAGGACCCGTACCGGGACTGCGGGCGCAACCCCACCGGGCGCTGGGACTACGGCCCGTGGCTGCCCGGCGCCGACGACCGGGACGCGCCCCGGGTCGGCCCGGTGGACAACCCGCACCACGATCCGGTGGCCGCCCCGCAGGAACCCCCGCAGGCCCCCGGGGTGCCGCACCCCAGCGCCGTGCCCGCGGCCTACGGGGACACCATGCTGGTCAACGGCGTCGCCTACCCCTACCTGCGGGTACGGCCGACGGCGTACCGGTTCCGGATCGTCAACGGCTGCGCCGACCGGGCCCTCAACCTCCAGCTCTACCGGGCCCGTTCCGACGGGCCGATGTGGCGGGCCGACGGGAGCCTCGCCGACGCCGACGCCGGTGAGGTGCCGATGGTGGACGCCGTGCGTACCCCCGGCCGGCCGGCGGACTGGCCCACCGACGGCCGCGACGGCGGGGTGCCCGACCCGGCCGCCGCCGGCCCGCCGATGATCCAGATCGGCAACGAATGCGGGCTGCTCCCCGCCCCGGTGGTGGTGCCCAACCGCCCGGTCGGCTACCGCTACGACCGCCGCGACCCGACGGTGCTCAACGTGGACTCGGCCGCGCTGCTGCTCGCCCCCGGCGAACGGGCCGACGTGATCGTCGACTTCTCCACCCTGCCGCCCGGGGCTACGGTGCTGCTCTACAACGACTGCCCGGCCCCGCTACCCGACGCCGACCCCCGCTACGACCGGCACACCGCCGCCGGGGACCACCGCGCCGAGGGCGGCGGCCCCACCACCCTGCCCGGGTACGGCCCGAACACCCGTACCGTGCTCCAGTTCCGGGTGACCGGCACCCCGACCCGCCGGTACGACCTGGACCGGCTCGCCGCCCGGCTGCCCGCCGCGTACGCGGCCAGCCAGCGCCCCCCGATCGTGCCGCAACGGGAGTACGACCGGGCGTTCGGCACCACCACCACCCCAGGGGTCGTCGCCCCCGCACACGCCACCTCGGCCACCTTCACCCCACCCGGCGCCGCCGCAGCGGTCACCCTGCCGGTCCAGGTGAAGACCGTCGGGACGGTCTTCGAATCGGAGTACGGCCGACGCGCCGGCCGGCTCGGGGTGCCCCACCCGAAAGCCAGCCCGCTCGGCCCGGTGACCCTGCCGCTCGGCCCGACCGAACCGGCCACCGAGATCCTCGTCGCGGCCGACCCGACGGCCGGCGCGGACGAACCCGCCGACGGCATCCAGCTGTGGCGGATCAGCGGCACCGGCCGGCAGACCCATCCGGTCCGCTTCGACGGCTGCGACGTGCAGGTGGTCCACCGCATCGGCGGCGACGGCACGGTCCGCGCCCCGGACGGCGGTGAGCTGGGCTGGAAACAGATCGTCCGGATCAACCCGGCCGAGGACCTGGTGGTGGCCCTCCGGCCCGAGGTGCCGCCGCTGCCGTTCAAGGTCGCCGACAGCCGGCGGCTACTCGACCCGACCCGACCGACCGGGGTACGCCTCGACGCCGTCGGTGTCAGCCCGTTCGACGGTCGTCCGGCGACGGTGGTCAACCATCTGGTGGACCTGGGGTGGGAGTTCCGCTGGTCCAGCGCCGCAGCGGGGTTGCGGGACCTGGGCATGAGCCGACCCCTGGTGCTGCGGGTCTCGCCCCGTGCACCGACCGGGTTGACCGCTACGCCGTTGCCCGGTTCGGCGACCGCGCTCCCGGCGATCGCGCTGGCCTGGACGGGCAACGGCAGCCGGCCGGCAGCCACCAGCCACCTGCTGCAACGGGCCACCGACGCCACCTTCGGCACCAGGCTGACCACCATCACCGTGGCGGGTACGGCGACCCGCTACACCGACGCCACCATCACCCCGGGGGTCACGTACCACTACCGGATCCGGACCGAGAACGCCGCCGGCTGCTCGGCCTGGTCGAACAGCAGCCCCGCGTCGGTACGCCTGCCCGCCCCGAGCGGACTGGCCGCGACGGTGCCGCCGGCCGCGCCCCTGCGGGTGGCGCTGCGGTGGGTGAACCGTTCCTTCGCCACCGGCCTCGACGTGCAGCGGGCCACCAACCCGACCTTCACCAGCGGTCCGGGCACCACCGCCGTGCCGGTGACCGACCGCCACCTCGATCCGGCGGTCGCCCCGGACACCACCTACTACTACCGGGTCCGGACCACCTACCTCGGTGCGGCGTCACCGTGGTCGACGGTGGCGGCGGTGACCACCCCGGCGGTGCCGGAGACCCCGACCAGGGTCGCCGCGACGGTCGGCGTCCCCGCGCCGGACACGGCGACGGTGTCGTTGACCTGGTCGGCGAGCCTGCCGACGGGGCCGGGGGCGGGGTTCGTGGTGCAGCGCGCGGTGGATCCGCAGTTCGCCCGGGAGGTGGCCAGCTTCACCGTCACCGGCCGGAGCTTCACCAACACCGGTCTGGCCCGGGGCGTCACCTACCACTACCGGGTCCGCTCGTTCACCGTGGTGGGCAACTCCCCGTGGACCGGCCCGGTGTCCGTTCACACCCCCCGCTGAGATCGACCGCCGACTCCGGCGGGCCACCCGAGGGACCGGCCGGGTGGGCGGGGCGACCCGGCCGGTCGCCGGTCGGTCGGACGCTGCGGTCGGCTGCCCGCCCGGGCGGGCACTCGGCCCCAGCCGGTGGTCGGCCAGCGGACGCCCCGGCCCAGCGGGTGGTCGGCCAGCCGGACGCCCCGGCCAGCGGGTGGTCGGTTCAGCGGGTGGGGGTGCGCAGGGGTTCGCCGACGGTGCGTAGTTCGGCCAGAGCGGCGGCGACGCCGTGCAGCAGGTCGGTCGCCTCCATCAGCCGGGCGGCGGCCGGGTCGGCGACGACCTCCGGTTGGGCGTCCTCGGCGACGTAGCCGGCGGCGGCGGCGACCAGCCCCTCGTAGGCGGTCACCCCGTCGACCAACTGGTCCCGCAGGGCCCGGTGGGCCTCGGCGAGCCGGGGCCGGGCCTCGGCCGGGGCCAGCCGCAGGGCGCGTTCCACGCCGGCCGTCCGGTCGGCCAGGTCCCGCAGCGACCGGTCGGCGGCCGCCGCCTCCGACACCGCCGGCTCGGCCAGGCCGGTGAGCCGGGGCGCGATCCCGGCCAGGGCGAGCGCGGCCCGGTCCAGCCGCGCCCAGGACTCGGCGGCGGAGGTGCCGCGCAACGCGAACCGGGAGCGGAACCGGCGGGCCTCGGCCAGCACACCGGGGCCGACCGGGAGGCGTTCGACGGCGGCGACCAGTCGGGCCCGGGACCGGGCGGCGACCTCGGCCGGGTCGAGGGCGGGTGGGACCGGGCGGGCGGCGAACGCCCGCAGGTCGATCCAGCGCCAGGCGGCCAGCGCGACGGCGCTACCCGCGGCACCGGCCCAGGCCGCGTCGGGCAACCCCAGTCCGGCGTACGGGGTCAGCACCGCTGCCGTGCCGGTGAGCCCACCGGCCAGGACGCTCCACCGGCGGGCGGAGCGCCGCAGCCGGCCCAGTCGACGGAAGTGTCGCGTTCGCTCGTCGGCCACCCGTACCTCCTCGTGCCGGCCGCTCAGCCGGCGGTGGTGTCCCCCACGCCGCGGTCGCGGCCCATGCTGGCCCGGATCTCGTCCAGCCGGGCGGCGGCGGCCGGGTCGGCCGTCGGGGCGGCCGGCTGGGCCTGCTGCTGCACCGCCGGCTGCTCCTGCCGGCCACCGAGCTGGTCACCGGCCATGCTGGCCCGGATCTGCTCCAGCCGGGACGAACCGGCGCTGTCCAGGGTCGACTTCTGGATCTCCAACATCCGCCCCTCGACGGAGTTGCCGGCCAGCTCGGCACGGCCCATCGCGTTGGCGTAGCGGCGCTCGATGCGGTCGCGTACCTCGTCCAGCGAGGGGGTGTTGGTCGGCGCGGTCATCGAGGACATCGACTCCAGCGAACGGGCCACGCTCTCCTGCATCTTGGCCTGTTCGAGCTGGCTGAGCAGCTTGGTCCGCTCGGCGAGCTTCTGCTGGAGGATCATGGAGTTGTTCTCGACCGCGCGCCGGGCCTGGGCGGCGGCACCGAGCGCCTGGTCGTGCAGGGTCTTGAGGTCCTCGGTGGCCTGCTCGGCCGAGACCAGCTGGGTGGCGAGCACCTGGGCGGACTGCTCGTAGCGACCGGCCTCGACCTCGTCGCCCTTGGCCCGGGACTGGTCGGCGAGGACCAGTGCCTGCCGGGCGTTGCCCTGGAGCCGCTCGACCTCGGTCATCTGCCGGGAGAGCTTCATCTCCAGCTGCCGCTGGTTGCCGATCACCGCCGCCGCCTGCTGGACCAGCGCCTGGTGTTGACGCTGCGCGTCCTCGATGGCCTGCTGGATCTGCACCTTGGGATCGGCGTGCTCGTCGATCTTGGCACCGAAGAGCGCCATCAGGTACTTCCAGCCCTTGACGAACGGGTTCGCCATCTCCGCGGTATCCCCTCAGTAGCGTCGCTGCGCCTCGGCCACACCGGGGCCGGACGGGCCGGACGGAGCGCCCCATCGTCGCAGCCCGACGCCAACAGGGTCGTTCGGGCTGCGGGAGTGCTCCGGCGACCTGCGATCAACACTACGCGGCGTCGGCCACCCCGGCCACGGGACCGGACGGGGGTCAGGCGGCGCAGACCACGTCACGGTCGCTGGGACGGACCCGGGAGCTACGCAGGGTGGCCTTCAGCGGGGAGTCCTGGCGGACCGAGACGGCGACCGCGCCGTCGGTGGTCACCTGACGCACGCCCCGGCCGGTGGCCTTGCGCACACTCCCGGCGGCGGCCGGGTCGTCCTGCACCGGCATGAGCACGCCCGGCAACTGCTCGGCGAGCGCGACGGTGTCGCTCACCTCGCGCAACAACTCGGACAGGCGGGCACCGAGCGCGTCACAGATGGCGGCGAGCAGCTCGCTTGAGGGTTCCTTCTGGCCGCGCTCGATCTCGGACAGGTAACCGAGGCTGACGTTGGCGGCGGTGGAGACCTCGCGCAGGGTGCGGTGCTGACCCTGGCGGCGCGCCCGAAGTGCGTCACCGATCACCCGGCGTAGCAGGACCATCGCACCTCCCCCTGACGGGATTCACTCTCCGGGCGGATGGTCGCCCGCGCCGGACGCGGTGGACCGCGCCGCCGCCGACGCCGTACGCCGGAGCCTTCCCGCAACCGTACCCGTTGGTGGGCCCGGCGACATCCCACCCCGGCTGTCGGATCTGGACAAGGCTGGTCAGCGACGGCCCGCACCGGCCGGGGGGACGGTGGCCGTCGGCCCGGTGCGCGGGCCCGGCCCGGTTTCCGGGAAGGCCCGGTGGATCCGCGCCGCCACCAGGCGTAACGCCTCGATCACCGTGGCCGCCCGGATGTGCTCCCGCCCCCCGTCGAGGTCCAGCCGACGGACCACCGGGCCACCCGGGCCGGCCACCGCGACATAGACCAGGCCGACCGGTCTGCCGTCCTGCGGCTCGGGACCGGCCACCCCGGTGGTGGCCAACCCCCAGTCGGTGGCGCAGCGCCGCCGACCCCCCTCGGCCAGGGCGATGGCCACGTCCGGATCGACCGGCCCGCGTTCGGCCAGCAACTCCTCGGGTACGTCGGCCAGCTCCGCCTTCAACTGCGTGGCGTACGTCACCAGTCCACCCCGGTAGACGGCGCTGGCTCCGGCGACGTCCACGATCGCGGCGGCCAGCAGCCCGCCGGTCAGGGACTCGACGGTGGCCAGGGTCTGCTGCCGCTCACGCAGGCTGTGCACCACCCCCGCCGCGGGGCTGCCCACCGGTTGCTCGTACTTCGCATCGGTCCCCATGCCGTCCTCCTTCCCCGAGTCCATCCCGCTACTCATGCTCTCCCACCTGATCATCGCTGCCGGTGCCGGTGCCGGGGCCGGTGCCGGGGCCGGGGCCGGTGCCGGGGCCGGGGCCGGGGCCGACGGCCCGCCGGGGTGGGCGGGTCCGTCAGGGCTGGTCATGCTGTCCCACCTGATCATCGGTGCCGGTGCCGGTGCCGACGGCCCGCCTGGGTGGGCGGGTCCGTCAGGGCTGGCGGGGCTGCCGGCCGGGCGGGTCCGCCGGGGCCGGCGGGTCCGCCGGGGTGGGCGGGTCCGCCGGGACGGGCCGGCCAGCCGGGGCCGGCGGGTCAGCCGGTGAGGCCGGGCGGGTCAGCCGGTGAGGCCGGGCGGGTCAGCCGGTGAGGCCGGGCGGGTCAGCCGGTGAGGCCGGGCGGGTCAGCCGGTGAGGCCGGGCGGGTCAGCCGGTGAGGCCGGCGTCCCGGGCCAGCAGGGCGGCCTGGACCCGGTCGGCGACGCCGAGCTTGGCGAAGACCGCCGAGAGCTGGTTGCGGACCGTCTTCTCGCTCAGCCCGAAGTGCCGGGCGATCCGGGCGTTGGTGTCACCGGCGGCCAGCCTACGCAGGATGTCCCGCTCCCGGGGGGTGAGCCGGTCGAACGGGGGCGGCAGCTCGACCGGCTGACGGCGCAGGCTGGTCAGCACCTGTGGGCCGATCCGGGGGCCGAGGACGAGCCCGCCGCCGGCCACCGTACGCAGCGCGTCGACGATCACGTCCGGGTCGGTGTCCTTGAGCACGTAACCCCGGGCACCGGCCCGCAGCGACCGGCCGACCACGTCCTCGTCGTCGGACATGGTCACCATCAGCACCCGGGTCTCCGGTCGGGCCTGCACGATCCGGCGGGTCGCCTCCACGCCGTCGCCGTCGGGCAGCGCCACGTCCATCGCGACCACCCCCACCGGCTCGGTCAGCGCGATGCCGACCGCCTCGGCACAGGTGGCCGCCTCCACGACGCCGTCGACCCAGGTCTCGCCCTCCAGCATGGTGCGCAGGCCACGGCGGACCACCGGGTGGTCGTCCACGACCAGCACCCGCACCGCCCCGCCACGAGCCCCGTCTCCCGTCACTGCCCTCCCCCTCCCGCCGAGCCTTCCTCCCCCCGACCCCCACCCGCCCCACCCCGCTCCGGATCCGGCCCGCTCGCGGTGATCAAGAGGTTCGCGTCATCCTCCGGGCGAATTCTGACGCAAACCTCTTGATCACCGGGGGCAGGCGGGGTGGGGGCGGGCGGGAGGGGTGGGGGTGGGGGGTGGGAGGGGGAGGCGGACTCGGACCAGGGTGCCGTGCGGGGACCGGTCGACGAACTCGCAGTCGCCGCCCAGTTCGGCGGCCCGTTCCCGGATCGAGTCCAGGCCCACCCCGCCGGGGCGGCGGGCGACGATGCCGGTGCCGTCGTCGGACACCTCGACGACCAGCGCCCGGCCCCGGCGCACCACCACGTCGCAGCAGGTCGCCCCGGCATGCCGGGCCGTGTTGGCCAGCGCCTCACCGACGATCCGGTACGCCGCCACCTCGACGGCGGCCGGCAACCGGTGCAGGGCGTCCGCGACACTCAACCGGACCGTCAGCGTCGGACCGTCGAAGCGCTGGCACTCGGCCCGCAGCGCCGACTCCAACCCCCGGTCCAGGGCGGCCGGACGGAGCTGGTCGACCAGTTGGCGTACCTCGCTGGTGCAGGTGAGCAGGTCGTCGGCGAGCCCGTCGAGGATGCGGGTCAGCCGGTCCTGGTCGGCGGTGGCGAGTTTGCGGGCCGCGCGTACCTGCATGGACATGCCGGCGAAGGTCGGACCGAGGCCGTCGTGCAGGTCCCGACGCAGCCGACGGCGTTCCTCCTCCCGGGCCGTCACCAGGCGCTCCCGGGAGTCCCGCAGGTCACGGATGAGCCGGGCGGTCGCGGCGGCCACCGAGGCGTGCATCGCGACGTCACTGAGCAGCCGCCGCTCGACCGGGGTGAACCGGGTACCGGCTGCCCGGCGGGCCACCACCAGCCGCCCCACCCACTCCCCGTGGGTCACCATGTCGAAGCGTTCCAGGGCGGTGGTGGCCTGGCCGTGCGCGGCGTGCACCCGGCCGGGCCGCCCGTCGTCGGCATGCTCCCCGCCGAGTTCCACCGCCACGTACGGCACCTGGAGCGAACGGACGATGGTGCCGGTCAGCAGCGGCAGCACCGCCTCCGGCTGGACCGTCCGCTCCAGCAGGTCACCGAGGCGGGCCAGCACCGCGTACGGCTCGTCACGGTCGCCGTAGAGCAGCCGGTTCACCCCACGCTGCACCCGGTGCCGCAGCGGCTCGAAGGTCACCGCGATCAGGCCGGTGGCCACCAGGGACGCGTTCGACGTGTCCCCGCGCAGCACGAGGTCCCGCAGCAGCGCGACGACCCCGACGAAGGCGGCGATCACCAGCAGGCTCATCACCAGCCAGACCAGGGTCCGGTTGATCACCTGTTCCAGCCCGTAGAGCCGGTGACGCAGCACCGCCAGGGTCATCGCGCCCGGGATCGCGATCACCATCAGCACCCACGCGCCGGAGAGGTTGAGCCAGTCCAGCAGGAAGCCGAGCAGGAACAGCGCACCGGCGGCCAGCAGGCAGGCCAACTGCTGACGGGCCTCGCCGACGGCCCGCCGCCAGCGCCGGGCGAGCCCCACCAGCACGGCGGCCACCAGCAGCAACTCGACCGCGACGGTCAGCAGGGCGACCCGGACCAGCAGCCGCGCGGTCGGGTCGGCGGCCGTCGTGGCGGACAGCAGCAGGCCCCGGGGGTCGCTGGTGGCGGCCACCGCCAGCGCCACGGCCACCACCACCGTGGTGACCACCAGCCCGACCGCGACCGGCCGGAATCCCCGGCCCGGCAGCCGGCCGTCGGGGAAGACCAGCAGGGCCAGGAAGATCAGGCCGTACGGCGGCCACCAGAGCCACTGCCCCAGCCAGGCCAGCGGGGTGACCGCGGGCCAGCTCAACGCCAGCACCGCCGCCCCGGCGACGAGTCCGGCGGCCAGCATCAGCCGGCCCACCGGGTGACCGGGCAGCCCGGCGAGCACCAACCCGCCGAGCGCGGTGAACGCGACCGCGATCGTGCCGGTCAGCGCCGCCGGCCCGAGCGCCGCCGGCTGCGGGTACCACCACTGCCCGGCCAGGACGAGCCCGGCGACGACCAGGCCCGCCCCGGCCAGGACCCGGCGGGACGGGGACAGCGCGGCGATCGGCGACGGCACGGCAGGCCCTCCGGGGGTTGGTCGTCGGTGGTGGGATCGGGTGGGTCAGTCGGCCCAACCGGCGGCGTGCATGGCGTTGTGCAGCCAGTTGCCGGAGTCGTGTTCGAGGTGTTCCGGCAGGGCCCCGATGATCTCGGACAGGTCCGGGTCATCGAGGCGGGGCAGCTCGGACAGCGCCCGCTCCAGCGAGATCCGGGAGCGGACGAGCACGTCCGGGTGATCGTGGACGTACTGCGTCACGTGCGCGACCACCGTGGCCAACCGGTTCCGGACGGCCTCCGGCTCCGCCGGGCCGGTGCCGGCCCGCAACTCCTCCAGCCGCCAGTCGGCGGAGAAGACGGGGTGCAGCCGTCGGCCGGTGACGTCGAAGAACTCGACCGCCCCGGCGAGCTTCTCGCCGAGGTCGGCGATCGACAGCAGGTCGGCCAGGTTCTGGTAGACGTGGCAGAACGTGTCGTTGGTGGCGATCAACAGGATCCGTCGGTCGTCGCCAGCGCTCAGCGTCATGATCACTCCTTGGATGCCGGTGCGTGGACGGCGGGGCGGGTCTCCCGGCACCCGCCCCGCCGCAGCGTAGGTGGTCGACCATCCACAGTGGCACCGCCGGGTGGACCGGCGGTCGTCGGTGAACGGTCGAACCATCGTCATCCAGGGGTCGTCCCGCCGACCCGGGACATTCGTCCCGGATCGGCGGGACCGATCGGCGTCACCCGGCCACGTCGGGCGTCCGTGGGCGGTCAGCCCGCCGGATGCATGCTCACCGTGGTCGCCCGGGTCATGTCGGTCGCCGCGGTCACCTCCGGCAGCCCCTCGGTGTGCCCGCCGGAACGCACCCGGGACGACCAGTGGTCGTACCGCTGGCCGAGCTGGCCGACCCGGACGAACGCCGCGCTGGCCAGGCAGGCGCTCAGCGGGTCACGCGGCTTGTCCGGCACGCTGGCCTGGACGCAGCCGGCACCGTACTGGCCCTGGTCACGCAGCGGGTCGAAGCCCGACCGCTCCCCCTCGCACGGATTCCAGTCGAACGTCTGGACGCAGTCGGCGTAGTTGTCCACCGCCTGCGCCATCGCGTTACGCAGGTGCTGGTGGCCCGACTGGTCGGCGTCACTACGCGGACGGCTGTAGTCGGCGGGCAACCCGTTGCCCCCGAAGAGCAGGCCGGCGAGGCTGTCGTCGAGTTCCAGCGCGGTGCCCCAGCCCAGCTCGGTGTACGCCTGCAACAGCCGCAGCGCGTCCGCGACCGCCTTGCCCTTCTGCCAGAGCACCCGGGACACCTCCCAGGTGTCGCTGCTCGGCGGGTTCGGCCCGGTGCCGGCCCGCATCACCCGGTAGAAGTACTTCTGCCGGCCGGACAGCATCGCGGCGGCCTTGCTGCGGGCCGACGTCGCCTGGGTGGCGACGACGGGGATCGCCGCCGACTCGAACGCCGGCTTGTACGTGCCCGCCCACCGGTCGGTGAGGTACTTGTTCTCGTCGTAGCAGTAGCCCTGCGGGATCGGGGACCGGACGTCCCACGAGCAGAACGTGCCGATGGGGAACACGCGGGTGGCGGTCTGCACCTCCTGCCAGTCCCCGCCGGCCCACTTCACCCGCGACCGCAGGGTGATCTGGAGGTCGCCGGTGGTGGTCTGGAACCGGGGCCCCTCGTGCTCCTCCACGTTGACGAAGTTCGCGTCGTAGCAGGTGGAGAACTCCGGGGCGTGCCCCGGCGGCATGGCGTGGCGGGCCAGGTGGAACGCGTTGGGCAGGTTGCTGCGGCGTACCGTCGACGGGATCGGCCGGCTGACCCGGCTCGCGGTGCACCCGCCGATCGACTCGGCCTCGGGAATCCGGTTCGCGGCCGGGATCTCCTGGTCCGGGCTGCCCCACATGTCGTGCACCGGCAGGGTGTCGCTGCCGTTCCAGACCACCGCCTTGCGCACGTTCTCCACCTGGGCGTTCCAGCCGGCGACCGCGGTGCGGTAGTCGGCCATCAGCGCGGTGAACAACGGGTTGGTGCCGCCGTCGGCGGCCGGCTGGCTGAACTGCCGCACCCGCTCGTTGATGGTCCGGCCGGTCTCGGCGACGGCGTCGCCCCGCCCGGCGGCCACCTGGGCGGCGAACTGCGGGTTCTCCAGTTGCAGGATGTTGTAGACCCGGGCGGCGGTGGTCCAGGCGGCGGCGTTGGCGACCGGGCCGACGGTCCAGGTGCCACCGACCCGGTTACGCGCCCACTGGCCGAGGTAGTTGATCGAGCCGGCGGGCAGGTGGGTGTCGAGCACGCTGACCGGGTCGGCGAGGCTGGTCCCGGCCGGCGCGGTGAAGGTGCCCTCGTCGGAGGCGTTGACGGTGGCGAAGGTGAAGGTCGGCGACTCGGCCTTCGGGTAGTAGGTGCCCAGGTAGTCCGGGATCGGCTGCCCGGTGATCTCCTTGTGGTGCACGTACGTGGTGATCACCTGGTTGAGCTGGCTCTTGGCGATGTTCTCCAGGGCCACGTGGGTGGCGAGCGCCATCGAGTCGACCTTGCGTTCGATGGTCTGCAACTGGGTGGCGATCCGGCCCAGGTTGGCGCGTACCTCGTCGAGGCCCTTGGTGAGCGCGTCGAGCTGGGCGACCAGCCCGGCGTACATCTCCTTGAGCGCCGACTCGATCCGGTCGAACCGCTTGTCGATGCCCTTGGCGAGCCGGTCGATCTGCTGGCGCAGCTTGCCGATCTCCGCCTGGATCGCGGCGTTCGGGTCACCGCCCCCGGCGAACAGACCGATCAGGCTCACCGCCGCGCCGAGCAGGTTGCCGGTCAGCACCGCCGTGCCCATCGCCGTCGCGGCCATGGTCAGCCCCTGCCCGAGCACCGTCGTCACGTACGTGTTGATCGCGGTCACCGAGGTCACCACGGCCTTGCCGATGGTCTCCAGCTGCTTGCCGAACTTCTTGTCGACGAAGCCGACCAGGGTGGACAGCACCGTGACGGTGGACCCGAGCCCTTCGAAGATCTTGCGGTTCGACTCGGTCTTCGCCTTCTCCGCGTCGACCACCGCCTGGCTCGGCTTCGGGTCCTGGTTGAGCGGGTACGTGTTGGCGTAGCCGACCACCTCGGTGATCCGGTTGTTGCCGTCGGTGTCGAGCACCTTCAGCGTCGCGTACGCCCGCTCCTGCACCAGCGCCTTGAAGGCGGTCGGGTCACCGCGGACGTCGCGGATCGCGGACAGCGGCACGTAGTAGCCGAGGGTGCCGGTGTTGCCGTCGGCGCGCGGCTCGTGGATCCGCGCGGCCAGCAACCCGTCGACCGGGGTACGCACCCCGGTGCCGGTCCGTCCCGCGAAGGCGCTGTCCCAGCCGGTGGCCAGCGCGTCGTCGGTGGCGGCCCGCCGGTGCAGCTCCCGCCAGGTGTCCTGGACCAGGTCCCGGGAGCGGGCGTTCCACGCCGCGTCCTGGTAGCCGCCCCGGACCAGGTTCAACGCGTCCGGCACCACGTTCGCGCCCTCCGCGCCGACCGTGCTGGCCAGGAAGGCCCGCACCGCCGGGCCGGTGGTCACCGCGCCGGTGGACTCGCCGAGCCGGGCCAGCACCGCCATCGCCACCGCGAACCGGGACCGGTCCTCGGCCCGCGCGTCGCTGACCGCCGCGTCGGCGACCGCCCGGGTGGTGGTCACGTGCCCGGCCACCTGCGTCGCGTCGGCACCCGGCTGGCCGGTACGCCAGTCGAGTAGTTCAGCGGTGAGCAGCGCGTCCTTCAGCCCGACGGCCCCGGCGTCGCGTAGTTGCACGACGGCCCCGAACAGCGCCCCGTGCACCGCCTGCTCGTCGAACGGCACCGGGTCGGCGGCGCGGGCCGGACTCTGGTGCATGGTGACCGCCAGCACCGCCGTCAGGCCGGCCGCCCACAGCCGGCGGCTGCGCCACCCGCCGCCCGGGGACCGTCCCCGGGCATGTCTCGTCGCTGTCCGCACCGCTGCTCCTCCCGCCACCGGGCGCAACCCCGCCCGCCGTCGCCGGGCGTCGACCCGGTCGGGCCGACGCCGCACCGGGCCACTGGGGCCGGTGCGGTGCCGACTCTGCTGGGCGGAGCGTCCCGGGCGGCAGGGACAGCCGTCCCGCCGCCCCGGGATTGCGGCGGGGGGCCGGGAGCCGACGGGGGCGGCTGCCGGGATCGACGCCGGCTACGCGCGGGCCGCGCGGTGCGGGCTGCGGGGCCGGGAAGTCCCGGTCAGGGGCGGGACGGCGGCTGCGGGGCCGGGAAGTCCCGGTCAGGGGCGGGGCCGGCGCAGGCGCAGGGCCTGGGCGACGTAGTCGAAGCCGGTGACCACGGTGACCAGCACGGCGGCGGCCATGATCCAGGGGCCGACGGCGACCAGGGCGGCCGGCATCGGCCACAGGTACCAGGCAATGGCCAGGATCTGCAACGCCGTCTTGAGCTTGCCGCCCCGGCTGGCGGCGATCACGCCGTGCCGGATCACCCAGAACCGCAGCCCGGTGATGCCCAACTCACGGACGAGGATCAGCACCGTCACCCACCAGGGCAACCGGTCGTAGACGGACAGCAGCACCAGGGCCGCGCCGGTGAGCGCCTTGTCGGCGATCGGATCGGCCACCTTGCCGACCGAGGTGACCAGACCGAACCGGCGGGCGATCCAGCCGTCCACCAGGTCGGTCATCGAGGCGAACGCGAAGATCAGGCAGGCGGCGATCCGCCACCCGGTGTGGGTCATCCCGGAGGCGACCACCGACGCGGCGAAGACGGGCACCAGCACCAACCGCAGCAGGGTCAGCCCGTTGGCCGCGTTGAGCACCGGCACCCGGGCCACCGGCGGCGCGGACTCCGCCGCCCCGGTCACCGCCGCGCCCCGCTCCGGTCGTCGAGGCCCACCTGGCACCGCCCCACCTGGCTCCCCCGCTCCGTCCGGGCCCACCGTCACCGTTCCGCGCCGGGCGCCGCCGAGATCATCTCATCCGGCACGGCCACCAGGTCGACGCCCTCGGTCGCGGTGACCGTGGCCCGCACCAGGTCACCGGGGCGCAACGCGGCCAGGTCGACCCCGCCGCCGACCGGGGCGACCAGGGTGGTCGAGCCGTCGACCTCGGGGGCCTGGTGCGCCGCCCGCCCCTCCACCACGCCGTCGTCGACGGTGTCGACGAGCACCTCGACCGTGCTGCCGAGCCGCTCCTCGGCCCGCTGCGAGCACAACTCGTCGGCGAGCGCGGCGAGCCGGTCGTAGCGGCGCTTGACGGTGGCGGCGGAGAGCTTGCCGGGCAGCCCGGCGGCCTCGGTGCCGTCCTCGTCGCTGTAGTCGAACACGCCGATCGCGTCGAGCCGCGCGTCGGTCAGGAACCGGACCAGCTCGGCCACGTCCTGCTTGGTCTCGCCGGGAAACCCGACGATGAAGTTGCTCCGCGCACCCGCCTCGGGGGCGAGGGCACGGGCGCTGGCCAGCAACTCCAGGAACCGGTCGGTGGAGCCGAACCGGCGCATCCGGCGCAGCACCGGCTCGCTGGAGTGCTGGAACGACAGGTCGAAGTAGGGGGCCACGCCGGGGGTGGTGGCGATCGCCTCGACCAGGCCGGGACGGGTCTCGGCGGGCTGGAGGTAGCTGGCCCGCACCCGGACGATGCCGTCGATCGCGGCGAGCTGCGGCAGCAGCTTCTCCAGCGCCCGCGGGTCACCCAGGTCCTTGCCGTACGACGTCGAGTTCTCGCTGACCAGCACCAGCTCGCGGACGCCGGTCTTGGCCAGCCACTCCGCCTCGGCGAGCAGCTCGTCGGGGGTACGCGAGACGAACGCGCCCCGGAACGCGGGGATCGCGCAGAACGCGCACCGCCGGTCGCAGCCGCTGGCCAGCTTCAGCGAGGCCACCGGGCCGGTGTCGAGCCGACGGCGCAGCACCTGCCGCAGGTGCGCCGGGGTGTGCGCGTCGGTCTCCGGCGCGACCCGGGTGGGGGTGCCGTGGCCGGGCAGCGACACCGCCGACTCCCGCCGGGCGACCGGGGTGAGCGGCAGCAGTTCGCGCCGGTCCCGGGGGGTGTGCGCGCCGATCGCCTCGCCGGCGAGCACCGAGTCGAGCCGGGCGGCGATGTCCGGGTAGTCGTCGAAGCTGAGCACCGCCTGCGCCTCGGGGAGGCTGTCGGCCAACTCCCGGCCGTACCGCTCGGCCATGCAGCCGGCGGCGACCACCTTGGCCCCGGTGTCGGCGGCGGCGAGCAGGGTCTGGATCGAGTCCTGCTTGGCCTTCTCCACGAACCCACAGGTGTTGACGACCACCACGTCGGCACCCTCGCCGTCGGTGGTGACCTGCCAGCCGTCGGCGTGCAGCCGGGCGGCCAACTCCTCCGAGTCGACCTCGTTGCGGGCGCAGCCCAGGGTCAGCAGGGCGACCCGTCGGCCGTCGGCGGACGGCGGCGCCAGGTCGCGGCGGGGCGTCGGGCCGGCGTTGTCAGGCGTGGGGGTGGCAGACACCATCCGAGGGTACCGGGCGCGGGAGCGGGCCCGACCGACGGCGGCGTGCGGTGTAGGCCGGTTCACCCCGCCGCCCGGCCCATCGTTGATCAAATGACGAAAATGCGCACGACACGCCGGGAACACTCGCCGGAATTGCAATCCGATCATGGCGCACCCGCCCGCCGCAGCCGACGTACCGCCGGTCAGACCGTCGTCGCGCCCACCCGGACCAGGCGGTCCAGCAGGGCGACCTCGGTGCCGGCCAGGCCGGTGGAGCAGAACACCGACACCTGGTCCGCGCCGGTCCGGCCGGGGACCGCCCCGGCCAGCACCGCCCCCAGGTCACGCAACCGTCCCGGGTACGGCCCGACGGCGGTCAACATCGGCGGGTCGTACGCCGCCGCCTGGGCCGGCGAGTCGGTGACCAGCACGTCGGCGGCGTCGAGCAGGTCGGTGCCGAACTCGTGCCGGTGCACCTGCTTGAAGCCGACGGTGTTGACGTGGGTGCCCGGGGCGAGGTCGGTGGCCGCCAGCACTGGGGTGACGCTGGTGGTGGCGAGCACCACCACGTCCCGGTCGCGGACCGCCTCGGCGGCCGAGCCGACGGCGCGGGCGGGGATCCCCAGTTCGGCGCGGACCCGGGCGGCGAACGCCTCGCGGCGGGCCGCCGAGCGGCTGTGCACGGTCACCTCGCGCAGGGGCCGGACGGCGGCGGTCGCCCACACCTGCGTCCACGCCTGCCCGCCGGAGCCGATCACGCCCAGGGTGGTGGCGTCCGGGCGGGCCAGGGCTTCGACCGCCACCGCGCCCAGCCCGCCGGTACGCCGGGAGCCGAGTTCCGCGCCGACGGCGATGGCCCGGACCGCCCCCGTCCGGGCGTCGTGCAGCACCACCAGCTGCTCGCCGGCCGGGTGGCCGAGGGTGTCGTAGGAGCGGAAGCCGTACCACTCGTCGGTGAGCTGCCCGGCGGTGAGCACCATCCGCCCGCCGGCCAGCGGTGCGGACGCCCGGGGCGGGGCGACGAGCCGGCCGGCGTGGGCGGCCAGCAGGGCGTCCCGCATCGCCGCGACGGTGGTCGGCGCGTCCAGGGTGGCGGCGACCTGCCGGTCGTCGAAGAGCAGCGTCATGTTCCCCATGCTGCAACCTCAAGCTGACTTCAGCTCAAGGTGTGGTGGGGAGGATCACCCCACCCCGCCGGCCGGCGGTGCTAGCGTCGGTCGTGGTGGCCGCGTGGGCAGGTCGGTGCCGCGGCTCCTACCGGCCCGCAGCCACCCCGGACGAGTCGTGGGCGTACCCGGTCAGGCCAAGACGCCCCGTGACCAACCGACTCGTCCCGGCCGGTCCGGGACCCGCACCCCCGAGGTGATGCCCGATGGCCTGGATCGTGCTGGTGCTCTCCGGACTCCTGGAGACCGCGTGGGCGGTCTCCCTCGACCGCAGCGCCGGATTCACCCGACCGCTCCCCTCGGCCGTCTTCGCGGTCACCCTGGTCGCCAGCATGGCCGGCCTGGCGTACGCGCTGCGCGACATCCCCGTCGGCACCGGCTACGCGGTCTGGGTCGGCATCGGGGCCGTCGGCACCGCCGTGGTCGGCATGGTGGCCCTCGGTGAGTCGACGAGCCTGCCCCGACTGCTCAGCCTGCTGCTGGTGGTGGCCGGTGTGGTCGGCCTCAAGCTCTTCCACTGAGCCGCCCCACGCCCGCGGCCGGGCCGGCTGCCGGTGGACGGCCGGTCCCGGCTGCCGAGCCCGCTCCCCGGGACCGGCCGACGGGTCAGGGCCGGCTCGCGTGCCGCAACAACCGGAGTTGGCCGACCTCGGCGACGTTCTTCATCAGCTCGGCGTTCACCCAGGCGATCATGTGGGCCACGGTGTACGCGGGGTCGTCCCGCCACGGGAACGACGCGGTCGCATCGAGGTCGACGTCGCTGAGCTGGTCGAACACCGCCAACCAGGTGGTACGCAGGTCACCCAGCCACGCCGCCGTCCGGTCCCGGTCACCGGGCCAACCGATCTCGTCACGGTCCCGCGGCCTGCGCCCCCGCGCATGGTCGGCAGCGACCGTCCACCACCAGCCGATGTGCCAGGTGATCCACCCGATCGTCGGGACCGGGACCGGGTCGGGCTCGACGTCCGCCCAGTCCGGCGTCCATCCGCCGTCGGCATCCGGGCGCATCGTCCAGCAGTACGCCACGGGTTCCCAGAGCAGGTCCGCCGGCTCCAGGCGCTCCAGGTGGTACTCGAACAGGGACCAGGTCAGATCGAACTGCGACCGCAACAGGTCACGACGGGATGCCGGCACCGGGTGATGCTGCCACACCGGCCGGCCGGATCGATCGGAATTTCCGCGCCGGCACCACAGCGGGCCGGGTGGGATATCGCCGCCGGGTGCGTAGTTTCCGTCCGGTGTGGGTAGTGATCGATCACCACAGCACTCATGTTCCCGACCACGGAGGACGTCATGGCCGACACCCACGCACCCGCCCGCCCGCGCACCAACGCCGCACGCATCTGCACCATCCTGGCGTTCGTCTTCGCCGTCGTCGCGCTGCTGATCGCCCCGGTCATCTTCGGTGTCATCGGCCTGGTGCTCGGCATCGTCGGCGCGGTGCTCGGCGACAAGCCGCTGGGCTGGTACGCCGCCGCCGCGAACGTGGTGGCCATCATCCTCAGCCTGGTGATCGTCAGCGCCATGATGAACAGCTGACTGACGCCTTCCCGCGAACGGGCCCGCCGGCATCCCGGCGGGCCCGTCGCACGTCCACGGTCCATCGCACGTCCACGGTCCATCGCACGGCGACGGTCCATCGCACGTCCACGAACCGTCGCACGCTCACGCTCACGGTCCGTTGCGGACCCGACCGGTGGGACCGTCGCACCGACCGGCCCCGCCCGGGTCAGTCCACGTCGCCGCGCAGGCCGTCGAGGACCTCTTCCAGCTCGTCCGGCTTGACCAGCACGTCGCGGGCCTTGGAGCCCTCGGACGGGCCGACCACTCCCCGGGTCTCCATCAGGTCCATCAACCGGCCCGCCTTGGCGAACCCGACCCGCAGCTTGCGCTGGAGCATCGAGGTCGAGCCGAACTGCGAGGTCACCACCAGCTCCACCGCCTGCACCAGCAGGTCCAGGTCGTCGCCGATGTCCTCGTCGATCTTCTTCTTGTTGTCCTGCGCCGGGGCCAGCACGTCGGAGCGGAACTCCGGCTCCCGCTGGTCCTTGCAGAACTTCACCACGTCGGCGATCTCACGCTCGGTCACCCAGGCGCCCTGGATGCGGACCGGCTTCGACGCGCCCATCGGCAGGAACAGCCCGTCACCCCGGCCGAGCAGCTTCTCCGCGCCCGGCTGGTCGAGGATGACCCGGGAGTCGGCGAGCGACGAGGTGGCGAACGCCAACCGGGACGGCACGTTCGCCTTGATCAGGCCGGTCACCACGTCGACGCTCGGCCGCTGGGTGGCCAGCACCAGGTGGATGCCGGCGGCGCGGGCGAGCTGGGTGATCCGGACGACCGAGTCCTCCACGTCGCGCGGGGCGACCATCATCAGGTCGGCCAACTCGTCCACGATCACCAGCAGGTACGGGTACGGCCGCATCTCCCGCTCGCTGCCCGGCGGGGCCTTGATCTCGCCGTTGCGCACCTTGCGGTTGAAGTCGTCGATGTGCCGGACCCCGTTGGCGGCGAGGTCGTCGTAGCGCATGTCCATCTCGCGGACGACCCAGTCCAGCGAGTCGGCGGCCTTCTTGGCGTTGGTCACGATCGGGGTGACCAGGTGCGGGATGCCCTCGTACCCAGTCATCTCGACCCGCTTCGGGTCGATCAGCAGCAGCCGCACCTCGTCCGGGGTGGCCCGGGTCAGGATGGACACCAGCAGGGTGTTGAGGCAGCTCGACTTGCCCGCGCCGGTGGCCCCGGCGATCAGGATGTGCGGCATCTTCGCGAGGTTGGCCACCACGAAGCCGCCCTCGATGTCCTTGCCGAGGGCCACCACCATCGGATGGTGGTCGCTGGCGGCGGCCCGGGACCGCAGCACGTCACCGAGGGCCACGTTCTCCGGGTCGGTGTTGGGGATCTCCACCCCGACCGCGCTCTTGCCCGGGATGGGGCTGAGGATCCGCACGTCGGGCGACTTCACCGCGTACGCGATGTTGCGGGAAAGCTGGGTGATCCGCTCGACCTTGACCCCGTGGCCCAGCTCGACCTCGTAACGGGTGACGGTCGGGCCCCGGGTGAAGCCGGTGACCTCGGCGTCCACCCCGAACTGGTCGAAGACGCCGGTCAGCGCGGCGATCACCTCGTCGTTGGCCTTGCTGCGGGTCTTCGGGGCCGCGCCACCGGTGAGCATGTTGGCCGGCGGCAGCACGTAGTCGCCGGCCAACCCGGTCAGCGCGAGCTGCTCGGCCCGGGTGGGCGGGGCGGAGTGCTCCGGCGGCTCCACCGGCTTGCGGCTGGCCGGCACCCGGCTCGCCGGCCGGCGGGGCAGCACGATCGTCTCCTGGAGGTCCACCTCCGGGCCGACGTCGGCGAAGTCGTCCGGGTCGACCGGCGGTGGGGCGGCCTTGCGGGCCGGCCGGCGGCGGGCCGGCTTCGGGGCGACCGCCGTCTCCGGCTCCTCGTCGTCCTCCGCCGGGGCGTCGGGCGGGGCGACCAGCGTGCCGGCGAGCAGACCGAGCCGCTCCGGGATCTTGTTGATCGGGGTGGCGGTGACCACCAGCAGGCCGAAGACGAGCAGCAGGATCAGCAGCGGCATGGCCACCCACGCGGTGACCCCCCGCTCCAGCAGGTCGCCGATCCCGGCGCCGACCAGGCCGCCGGCGTAGTCGCGCTGCACCGGGTCCACCGGATTCTGTCCGATGTGCAGCATCGCCGCCGTGGCGACCAGCATGGAACCCCAGCCGATCAGGCCACGCCCCCGGTGCTCCGGGTCCACCGGGGTACGCATCAGCCGCCACGCGCCGATCATCAGCAGCACCGGCACCACCACCGCGATCGCGCCCAGGAACAGGCGCACGGTGTCGGCCAGGCGCGCACCGAACGGGCCGGCACCGGAGAACCAGATCGCCACCGCGCTGAGGATGGCCAGGCCGAACAGCAGCAGCCCGGCACCGTCACGGCGGTGCTCCGGGTCCAGCTCCCGGGCCGAGGCCGCCTGCCGACCGGCGGCCCGGAACCCCCACCCGACCCCGTGCGCCAGACCCATCCACAGTGCCCCGACGGCACGACCCACGTAGGCCGCCGGAGCGGGCCGGGGGGCCGGGCGCCGTCGCGCCGTCGCCCGGGTGGTCTTCTTCGCCGGCTGACGGGCACGACTGTTCGTGGTACCGCGCGGCGACGCGCCGCGTCGCCGGCTCGCCTGAGAGGTACGGCCCGCCATAGAGTCACCGTAACGGCGTTACCCGGCAGACCGCCGCTTTTCCGGGTCGTGTCCGCGCGTCGCAGCGCGTACCACGCCCGCAGACGTGTTATTCGCCTCAGAAGGGATGCCCGATGGCGTCGCCTGCTTTCGCGGACCGTCCGGACCCGCTGGCGGGTCACCCGCAGGCCCTGCGTCCGCTGACCGCCGACCTGGTCGCCGCCGTGCTGGCCCACCGGGGGTACGCCGTGGTCACCGACGACGACGGGGAGCTGGTGGGCCGCTGGGACGACAGCCTGATCTGGTTCCTACGCCGGGGCACCCTCGACGAGCTGCTCCAGATCCGCACCGTGGCGGCACCCACGTTCGGCATCGACCACGTGCCGGCGCTCTACGCGTTCTGCAACACGTGGAACCACGACCAGCTCTGGCCCAAGGCGTTCGTGCACGTCGGCGACGACGGCCGGGCCCAGGTCTGCGGTGAGGTGGTCACCGACCTGGAACGGGGGGTCACCCCGCACCAGCTCGACCAGTTGCTCGACTGCGGCATCACCGCCGGCTGCCGGCTCGCCGCCGCCGTCGGCCTGCTGCCCGGGGGGACGCCCGGATGACCGCCGGGTTCCGCCCCGGGGCGGACCGGCCACCCGCCCGCCGCGATCCCGCCCTGGCGTCCGCGCTCGCCGGGGCTGCGGATCTGCCCGACGGCGAGGCCCGGCTGGCCGAACTCGACCGGATCGCCGCCCGCGCCGACGCACTCGGCGACCCGCACTCCGCCCTGGACGCCCGGTTCGCGCTGGTGGCGGCATACCTGCGGCACGGCGGGCGGTGGCGGATCATCGAGCCGGTACGCCGCCTGCTGGCCGCCGTCGACGGCTCCCCCGACCTGCTCGACGGCCGGCCCGGCGACGCGGAGCTGCTGCGGCGGCACCTGCGGCAGGCGGTGGAAGCGGCGATCGGCACCCCCCGGATCGGGCTGGACCAGGCGCAGTCGTTCCTCGACGCGCTGGCCCGGCGGGTCGGCGAGGACGCGGGTGTGGTCGCCCAGCTGCGCTGCCGGCTCGCCGACCACTGCGGCGACGAGCCGACCGCCCGCCAGTGGTACGAGCGGTGGACGGCCGCCGAGGCGGACCCGGAGGCCGGCTGCCCCGGCTGCCTGCTGGTACGCCGCGCCGACCTGCTCGCCGGTTGGGGCGACGACCGGGCCGCACTGGACACGCTGCGCCCCGCGCTCGACGGTGGGGTCGACTGCACCGACCAGCCGGAACGGGCCCTCGCGGTGGGGCTGCTGCCGTGGCTGCGCACCGGGGCGACCGCACGGGCCGCGACGGCGCACCTGCGGGCGTACCGGCGGCACCGGCGGGAGCGGGCGGCGTTGCCGTACCTGGCCGCGCAGTTGCGGTTCTGCGCGTTGGCCGGGCACCCGGACCGGGCCCTGGACATCCTCGCCGAGCAGCTGCCCCGGCTGGACCACCCCTACGACGACCTGTCGGCGATGGAGTTCGCCGCCGCCGGGGCGCTGGTCTGCGCGCTCGCCGTCGAGGCCGGCCGGGACAATCGACGGGTACGCCGTCCCGGCCACGGCGACCGGCCCGCCGCCGAGCTGGACGTGGCGACCCTCGGCACCGACCTGTCCGCCGAGGCGACCCGGTTGGCGGGCAGCTTCGACGCGCGCAACGGCACCGGCCACCACGCCGGCCGGATCGCCGCCTGGCTGGCCGGACGACCGACCGGTGACCCGGTGCCCCTGCCCGAGCCGGACGGCGTCGACGAGCCCGACGACGAACCGTTCCTGCCCTCGGCCGAGGAGCCCGCCCCGCTGAGCCTGACGCAGCTCACCGCCGTGCTCGACGTCCGGGGCGACGTGTACGCGGTGGACGCCGCAGGCGTGGTGGTGGGTCGCTGGGACGAGGCGGTCGTGCAGTTCCGCCTGTTGGGCGGGCACGGGGAGATCCTGCACGCCCGGGTGGTGGCGGCCCGGCGGCTGGCGGCGGGACGGCTCGCCGAGGCGTACGAGTTCTGCAACGCCTGGAACCACGACCGGCTGCTGCCGAAGGCGTACGTGCACGAGCTGCCCGGCGGTGAGCTGGTGCTGGCCGGCGACGTCACCACCGACCTGGCGCACGGGGTGGCCCCGACACAGCTCGGCATCCTGGTCGACGCGGCGGTGAGCACCGGCGTCGCGTACGCCAGGGCCGTCGCCGCCCTGCCCTGACCCGCCCGGCGCCGAACAGCCCAGCCCCCGAACAGCCCAGCGCCGTGCCGCCGCCCCGGGCGGCCCGGACGCGGCGCGACCCCCGACCACCGGGCGGTGGGGGTCGGGGGTCGCGGTACCGGAGGCCCCGGCGCAGCCTGCCGACAGCGGCAGGGGGCGGGCGCGGCGGGTAGTGCGGTCAGCGCACCGACCCGGCGGTCCGCGCCCGCATCCGGGTGGTGGTCTGCGGCTGCGCGTCCTGCCGGCCGTCGGCGGTCACCAGGGTCAGGTTGTTGCGCTCCAGGATCTCGTTGACCGGCTGGAAGAAGGTGACCCCGCCGACGGTGCAGTCACCGGAACCGCCGGAGGTGACACCCTGCGCCTGGTCGCCGGAGATCCACGAACCGCCGGAGTCACCCGGTTCGGCGCACACGTCGGTGCGGGTCAGCCCGGTGACCGTCCCCTCCGGATAGTTCACGGTGGCGTTACGGGCCTGGACGACACCGCAGCGGGCCCCCGTGGTGGAGCCGGAACGGCAGATCGACGCCCCCACCGGCATCTCGGTGGAACCGTTGACCGGCACCACGCCGCCGTTGAAGTCGTTCACCACCCCCTGCGGGGTCCACTGGCCGTTCGTGCGCACGACCGCCCAGTCGTCCCCGGGGAACGACGACGCCGCGAAGACGCCCTGCTGGGCCTGGTTGAAGCCGGTCGTCCGGTCGCCGACCCGCCCACAGTGCCCGGCGGTGACGAACCCGCCCACCACCGAGAAGCCGATCGAGCATCGGCCCACGTCGTTGATGAAGAACGGGTCCCCGCCGACCAGGTCGAACAGCGGACGCGGCTGCTCCCGTGAGGTGGTGATCCGGACCGCCCCGGCCGGGGCCCCGCTGCCCGCCGCCCACCGGCGGGCCCGCGACTCGGCACCCGGCTGGGCGAGCACCACCACGGAGTTGGTGGCGACGTCGACGTACCAGCCGGTGATCGCCGGGGACGCCTGCCGACCCACCGAGTCGAGCCGGCTCTTGGCCGCGTCCAGCTCGGTGACCGCGCGGTCCACCGGCCTGGGCACCGCACCGGCGGCCCGGACCCGCTGCGCCTGCGCCGGGTCGGCGACCGCCACGTTGAGGGTGGAGCCGTCGTCGCTGAGCCACGCCCCGCCGTAGTCGTTGCCGAGGGCGGCCCGCAGCCGGGCCAACCGCCCGGTGGCCTGCTGCTCGGCGGTCAACCGCCGGACCGCCTGGTCCCGGCTGATCCGCAGGTCACGGCTGAGCGCGTCCACCACCTCCGGAGCCACCCCGCCGGTGGCCTTCGGGCCGGTCCCACCGGCGTTCGGCGTGCCCTGGTCCCCGGCGAACGACGGCAGGGTGACCCCCGCCGTCAGTCCCGCTGCCGCCAGCACGACGCCGATCGCTGTCATCCGTCTGCGGTCCATCCGTCATGCTCCTCCCGGCCGACGCGGGGTACGCCCGCCGCGGTGGGGTACGGAAACGGGTACCGCCCGGATGAGCCGATCCACACTTATCGACGGAACGTGTCCATCCCGTCACGCAGCCGGGCGTCCTGGCTACCCCTGACAGGGTGTGGTTGGCCGGGTGGCCGCCGCCAATACTGGGAGTCATGCAGGCATCAGGACAGCTCGGCGAGTTCCTCCGCTCGCGCCGCTCCCGGCTCAGCCCCGGGGAAGCCGGGGTGGTCACCTACGGCGGACGGCGACGGGTGCCGGGGCTGCGTCGGGAGGAGCTCGCCCTGCTGGCCGGGGTCAGCGCCTCCTACCACGCCCGGCTGGAGCAGGGCCTGGCCACCAACGCCTCCCCCGAGGTGCTGGACGCGCTCAGCCGGGCCCTGCGCCTCGACGACGCCGAACGCCGCCACCTGTCCGGGCTGGCCGCCGGTGGTCGCCGCCCGGTCACCCGCCGGCCGCCGCCGGAGCGGGTCGATCCGACCGTGCGGCAACTGGTCGCCGCACTCGGCGACGTACCCGTGCTGGTGCTCGGCCGTCGCCTCGACGTGCTGGCCTGGAACGTCGCCGGGCACGCCCTCTTCGCCGGGCACCTGGAGCCGGCGGCGGTGGACCGACCGGACCGGCGGCCGAACATGGCGCGGCTGATCTTCCTCGACGCGCACACCCGTGACCTGTACGTCGACTGGCCGGCCAAGGCACGAGCCGTGGTGGCGACCCTGCGGGCGACCTCCGGGCAGCACCCGGCGGACCCGTTGCTCGCCGCGCTGGTCGGCGAACTGGCGGTACGCAGCCCCGAGTTCGCCGCCGCGTGGGCCGACCACCGGGTCAAGGCCGGCGGCCACGCCGGCTACGAGATGCGACACCCGGTGGTGGGCATGCTGGCCGTCACCCAGCAGACCCTGCGGACCGAGGACGACCAGGTGCTGGTCGTCGCCACCACCGCGCCGGGTTCCCCGTCCCAGGCGGCGATGACGCTGCTCGTGCACACGGCGGTCACCGGCCGGGCCGCCGACCGGCAGCCGTTGCCCGCATCCGGCTGACCCCGCGCCCCACCCGGGCAGCAGAGCGGCTCTGCTGCCCCACCCGCACCGGCGGGCCGGCGTGAGCCGGCCGGTCGACGCTGCGCCGACACCGCGAGACGAGGGCACCTGACCGGGTGCCGGACCGTCCGCGCCCGAAACCGGGCCCACTCCCGGGCCCCTCACCAGAAGGACGAACCATGCGCAGAAGAATCCTCACCCTCGCGGTGGCCGCTGCGGCGGCCGGCGCCCTGGCCGTACCGTCGGCGGTCCCGGCGTCGGCGGGCATCCCGGCCTCCGCCGTCGCACCGGCCCGGTCGGCCCCGGCGGCACGGATCGCGGTCCACTTCGACCTGACGCGGGGGCAACTGCCGGAGAACATCACCCTGGGCCCCGACGGCACGGCCTACCTCACGTTCGCGGCGGCCCGGCAGGTCGCCGCCGTCGACCCGGCCGGCCGGACCCGGGTGCTGGCCACCCTGGCCGCGCCGGCCGACGGCGGCGTCGCCACCCCCGTGCTCGGTTTCGCCCTGACCAGCGGCATCGTCCGCACCGACGACGGCACGATCTATGTCCTGTACGCCAGCGGCGACGCCGCCAGCACCGGTCTGTACCGGATTCCGCCGGGTCAGAAGCCCCGGCGGATCGCCGCGCTACCGGCCGACGGGCTGCCGAACGGGCTGGCGCTCGACCCGACGAGCCGGACGTTCTACGTCACCGACTCGGTGCGCGGCACCATCTCGACCGTCCCGCTGGCCGGTGGTCCCGCCCGGGTCTGGTCGTCGGCGTCCGCGCTCGCCCCGACCGGTTTCCTCGGCGTCAACGGCGTCAAGGTCCGGGGTGGCGCGGTCTGGGCGACCAACCTGGACCAGGGCACCCTGCTGCGGATTCCGCTGCGGGCGGGCCGGCCGGGTGCCGTCGAGGTCAGGGCGACCGGGCTGGTCGGCATCGACGACTTCGCCTTCGCCCCCGACGGCCGGGTCGTCGCCGCCCTCAACGGGCCCAACACGGTGGTCGACATCGACCCCGACGGGCGGACCCGGACCCTGCTGACCGGTGCCGACGGGCTCCAGAACCCGACCTCGGTGGCCGTACGCGGGCACACGGTCCTGGTGGCCAGCGCCGCCTACGTCACCGCGACCGACCCCAACCTGATCGTGGCCACCCTGCGCCACCGCTGAGCCGACCGGTAAACGGGCCGGCCACCGTCGTCACGACGGTGGCCGGCCCACGGTGTCCGGTGGGGAACCCGCTCAGACCTCGACCACGGTCGGGACGATCATCGGACGGCGGCGGTACGCGTCGTTGACCCAGCGCCCCACGGTGCGTCGAACGATCTGCTGGAGCTGGTGCGGATCGGTGATGCCGTCCGCGGCGGCCCGGTTCAGCGCCTCGGTGACCAGCGGGATCACCGGGTTGAACGCGGCCGGGTCCTCGGAGAAGCCCTTCGCCGACAGGGTCGGGCCGGCGACCACCTTGCCGGTGACCGAGTCGACCACCACCGTGGTGGCGATGAAACCGCCGTCGCCGAGGATCCGCCGCTCGGTCAGCAGCGACTCGCTGACGTCGCCCACGGCCAGGCCGTCGACGTAGACGTAACGGCTCTTCACGTGCCCGACCACACTGGCCCGACCCTCGACCAGGTCGACGACGTCGCCGTCCTCGCAGATCACCACCCGGTCCGGGGCGACGCCGGACTCGATGCCGAGCCGCGCGTGCGCCCGCAGATGCCGCCACTCGCCGTGCACCGGCATCAGGTTGCTCGGCCGCACCACGTTGAGCAGGTAGAGCAGTTCACCGGCGGGGGCGTGCCCGGAGACGTGCACCTTGGCGACGTCCTTGTGCACCACCACCGCGCCGGCCCGGGCCAGCCGGTTGATCACCCGGTAGACCGAGGTCTCGTTGCCGGGGACCAGCGACGAGGCGAGCACGACGGTGTCGCCGGGGGCGATGGTGATGTGCCGGTGGTCGCCGCTGGCCATCCGGCCCAGGGCGCTCATCGGCTCACCCTGCGAACCGGTGGACATCAGCACGATCTGGTCGGGCGGCAGCGTGGTGGCCTCCTCGATCCCGATCACCAGGCCGGCCGGGATGTTGAGCAGGCCGAGGTCGCGGGCGATGCCCATGTTGCGGACCATCGACCGGCCGATCAGCGCCACCTTGCGGCCGTGCTCCAGCGCCGAGTCGAAGACCTGCTGCACCCGGTGCACGTGCGAGGCGAACGAGGCGACGATGATCCGCCCCTTCGCCTTCGCGAAGATCGAGTCGAGCACCGGCCCGATCTCCCGTTCCGGGGTGACGAAACCGGGGATCTCGGCGTTCGTGGAGTCCGACAGGAGCAGGTCGACACCCTCCGCACCGAGCCGGGCGAAGCCGGCCAGGTCGGTGATCCGGCCGTCCAGTGGGAGCTGGTCCATCTTGAAGTCACCGGTGTGCAGCACCAGGCCCGCCGGGGTACGCACGGCCACCGCGAGCGCGTCCGGGATCGAGTGGTTGACCGCGAAGAATTCGCACTCGAACGGGCCCAGCCGCTCCCGGCCACCCTCCCGTACGGTGAGCGTGTAGGGCTGGATCCGCCGCTCGGCCAGCTTCGCCTCGACCAGGGCGAGGGTGAACTGGGAGCCGACCAGGGGGATGTCCGGCTTGTGGGCGAGCAGGTACGGCACCGCGCCGATGTGGTCCTCGTGGCCATGGGTCAGCACGATCGCCTGCACGTCGGCCAGCCGGTCCAGGATCGGCCCGAAGTCGGGCAGGATCAGGTCCACGCCGGGCTGCTCGACGTCGGGGAAGAGCACCCCACAGTCGACGATGAGCAGCTTGCCGTCGTACTCGAAGACGGTCATGTTCCGACCGATGGCACCGAGTCCGCCGAGCGGGATGATCCGCAGCCCGCCCTCGGGCAGCGGCGGGGGCAGTTCACCCTCGAATTGCGCCTCGGTCACGCGTCCACCTCATTCTGCGACGCCGTAACCCGGCGTCCGTCGTGTCGTTCGGTCATTCGGGCAGGTCCAGGCCCGCCGCCGCGCAGTCCGCGCGCAGCAGGGCCAGTTCGTCGTCGGTGGCGTCCGCCAGCGGCGGACGCACCGGCCCGGCGGGCAGGCCCGACACGTTCAGGCCCGCCTTCACCAGGATGGTGCCCGGGCTGCGGAAGATCCCGGTGAGCAGCGGCATCAGCCGCCGGTGCAGGGTCAGTGCCGTGCCGGAGTCGCCCGCGTCGTACGCCTCGATCATCTGCTTGACGAGCGCGCCGGTGAAGTGGGTCGAGGTGCCGACCAGGCCGACCCCGCCGATCGCCAGGGTAGGCAGGGTGAGCGAGTCCTCGCCGCTGTAGAAGGCGAGGTCGGTGCGGCTGGTCACCCAACTGGTGGCGGTCAGGTCACCCTTGGCGTCCTTGACCGCGACGATCCGTTCGTGTTCGGCCAGCCGCACCAGCGTCTCGGTCTCGACGGCCAACCCGGTGCGGTGTGGCACGTCGTAGAGCATGATCGGCAGGCTGGTGCCGTCGGCGACCGCGGTGAAGTGCCGCAGCAGGCCCCGCTGCGGCGGCTTGTTGTAGTACGGCGTCACCACCAGCAGGCCGTGCGCGCCGGCCTTCTCCGCCGCGGCAGCCAGCTCCATGGTGTGCCGGGTGTCGTTGGTGCCGACGCCGGCCACCACCTGGGCCCGGTCGCCGACCGCCTCCACCACCGCCCGGAGCAGGGCGTCCTTCTCCGCGTCCGTGGTGGTCGGTGACTCGCCGGTGGTGCCGTTGATCACCAGCGCGTCGTTGCCCTGCTCGTCGACGAGGTACGTCGCCAGCTGGACGGCGCCGTCGAGATGCAGGGAGCCATCGGCGGTGAACGGGGTCACCATCGCGGTGAGCAGTCGCCCGAACGGGCGCGACAGCCCCCGGTCGGGGGTGGCAGGGTGGTCGTGCGTCATGCTCACAACCTAGCGGACGAGCACCGGACGTCCGGTGGGGAAGGGCTCAGGACAGCTGTGCGTGCGGGCTCGTCGCCACCTCGGTGCCGTCGGGCAGGGTGGTGACGGCGAAGTCGGCGAACACGTTCGGGGCCACCCGCTGGAGCTGCCGCAGGCACTCCACGGCCAGCTCACGGATCTCCACGTCGGCGTGTTCGGTGGCCCGCATCCCGATGAAGTGCCGCCAGGCGCGGTAGTTGCCGGTGACCACGATCCGGGTCTCGGTGGCGTTGGGCAGCACCGCCCGGGCCGCCTGCCGGGCCTGCTTGCGGCGCAGCGTCGGGTTGGGTTCGTCGGCGAACCGCTGCTCCAGCCCCTCCAGCAGCTCGGTGTACGCCCGGACGCTCGCCTCGGCGGCCTCGACGAACCGCTTGTGCAGCTCCGGGTCGTCGGCGATCACCGCGGGCTCGACCATCGCCGCGTCCCGCTCCGGGACGTAGCGCTGGGAGAGCTGGGAGTAGGAGAAGTGCCGGTGCCGGATCAGCTCGTGGGTGAACGAGCGGGACACCCCGGTGAAGTAGAAGGTCACGCTGCCGTGCTCCAGCACCGACAGGTGCCCGACCTCCAGGATGTGCGCCAGGTAGCCGGCGTTGGTGGCGGTCGCCGGGTTCGGCTTCTTCCAGCTCTGGTAGCAGGCCCGGCCGGCGAACTCGGCGAGCGCCTGGCCGCCCTCGGCGTCGGTCGACCACGGCACGTCGTCGGGGGCCTGGAACTGGGTCCACGCGATCAGCTGCACCTGGGGCTGCACCATCTCCGGCATTCCTGCGACTGTAGTGGCCGGGTGGGCTGCGGGGAAACCCGGGCCGCCGCCCCTGACCAGCGCGATCACCGACGGTGCGGGTTCCGGGCGGCCGGCGGGTGGCCAAGGTCTCGCACCGGGGCCACCGGGTGACGTCGTCGCAGCCGACCGCCCGCCCCGGTGGGTCACGGTCGGGCCGGCGACGGGGGCTGCCCGGCGCGGCCGGGTCAGACGTAGAGGGCGGTGAACGGGGGCCAGGGCAGGTTGCGCAGCACCGAGAAGGCCAGCCAGACGGCGAGGAACCCGCCGATCACCGGGGAGCTGAGCCGCAGCTCGGGCAGCCGCCACCCGAACGCCTGCTTACCGGCCCAGGCGACGAAGAGGTAGGCCAGGAAGGGCACCGCGAAGACGAAGACGACGTGGTGCCGGGCGGCGGCGGGCAGGTCGGCGTGCAGGAGGTACCACAGCGCGCGGGTGCCCCCGCAACCCGGACAGTCCAGCCCGGTGGTCAGCTTGAGCAGGCAGCTCGGCGGGGCGTCCGGGTCACTGGTGGTCGGGTCACTGACCAGCGCGTACGCCATCCCTGCGCCGACGCAGCCGAGGGCTGCCAGCGGGGCCGCCCAGCGCGGCGAACGGGCGTGCAGCCGGAGCACGAAGCGGGTGAGCCGGTCCGGCTCGGGCTGCTGCCACGCCACCGGCGGCCCCGCCGACCAGGAGCCGGGGGGCAGCCCCTCGGCGTTTCCGCCCACCCCCGGGTGCGGGTGCCCGTGGACGGCGGCCGGGTCGGTCGGCGTGCCGACGGGGTACGGACCGGTCGGCGTGCCCACGGGGTACGGGTCGCTCAGCGTGTGGGTGGTGCCGGCCGGCGCGGAACCGGTCGACGTCGGATCGGTGCCCTGCCCCGACCGGGAAGGCCCGGTCGGCCCGTCAACGCTCGTCACGGCCTCACGGTACACCGGTGAGGCTGCGCAACACGGCGGCCAGCGGGGCGGCCAGGTCACCCGCCGCAGGTGGGGCGACCGCGTCCAGGCCGAGCCAACCGGCGAGCCGACGCAGCTCGGCGGCGAGCGCGACGGCGGTCTCCCCCGGGTCGACGCCGGGCTCCTGCCAGGCCGCCGGCACCAGCAGCACCCCGGCCTTGCGGTCGGCCTTGAGGTCGACCCGGGCGGTGAACCGCTCCCCCTGCAGGAACGGCAGCACGTAGTAGCCGTGCACCCGCTGCGCGGCCGGCACGTAGATCTCGATCCGGTAGGCGAAGCCGAACAGCCGTTCGGTGCGAGCCCGCTCCCAGACCAGCGGGTCGAACGGGCTGACCAGGGTGTTGCCCCGGACCCAGCGGGGCAGCCGGGCGTCGACGTGCCGCCAGGCCGGCTGCCGCCACCCCTGCACCGTCACCGGCACCAGCTCACCGGCCTCGACCAGCTCGGCGACGGCCTGCCGGGCGCCGGCCAGTGGGAGCCGGAAGTAGTCCCGCAGCTCCGGCTCGGCAGCCACCCCCAGCGACCGGGCGGCCACCGCGACCAGGGTCCGGTACGCCTCGGCGTCGGTCGGCGTGGGCGCGTCGAGCACGGCCGCCGGCAGCACCCGTTCGGGCAGGTCGTAGCGGCGGGCGAAGGAGGGCGTCCGGTCGGCGGCGGTGACCTCGCCGGCCCAGAAGAGGAACTCCAGCGCCCGCTTCACCGCCGACCAGTTCCAGCCCCAGTGGCCGGTCTCCCGGGGCGCGTCGTGCTCGATCTCGGCGGCGGTCAGCGGCCCCCGCGCGGCGACCTCGTCACGGACCCAGGCGACCAGGTCGGGCTGCTCCTCGGCGATCCGCCGCATCCCGCCCCAGGCGTCGTCGCGGGCCTTGGCCATCCGCCAGCGCAGCGCGGGGTGCAGCCCCACCGGCACCAGGGACGCCTCGTGCCCCCAGTATTCGAACAGCTCCCGGGGGCGGCGGTAGGCGGCGGTGTCGAGCAGGGCGGTCGGATAGGGCCCGAGCCGGCTGTAGAGCGGCAGGTAGTGCGCGCGTTGCAGCACGTTGACCGAATCCATCTGGATCAACCCGACCCGGTCGAGCACCCGGCGCAGGTGCCGGCGGGTGGGTGCCCCGGTGGGCGTCGGGTCGGCGAACCCCTGGGCGGCGAGCGTCAGCCGCCGGGCCTGGGCGAGCGAGAGCGATTCCGGTGCGACCATCGCCGACGACCCTAGACCAACGGTACGACACCGGAGCGGACGCTGGACCGACCGCCCGTCGAGGCATAGAACGGACACATGCTCACCATCCGTCGCGAGGAGCCGGACGACGCCGAGGCGATCGCCCGGGTGCACATCCACGGCTGGCAGGCCGGTTACGCCGGCATCATGCCGGCCGAGGTGCTGGTCCGGCTCAACCCGGTGGCCTGGGCGCAGCGCCGACGGGACGTGGGCACCGCCGACCCGGAGCACCCGTTCACCACCCTGCTCGCCGAGGTCGACGGGGTGCCGTCCGGGTTCACCACCTTCGGCCCGTACCGCAACAACCAGGACCGGGGCGACCTGGACCCGACGTACGGCGAGGTGCTGGCGGTCTACGTGGAGCCGGCGCGCTGGGGTGACGGCACCGCGCAGGCGCTGTTCGCCGCCGCCCGGGACGGGCTGGCGGCCAACGGCTGGCGGGAGTACCGGGTGTGGGTGCTGGCCGACAACGTCCGCGCCCGCCGGTTCTACGAGCGGGCCGGCCTGTCAGCCGACGGTGAGCGGTCCCGCTACCGGGTGCCGCTGGCCGGCGGCGGACCCCCGGTCCACCTCGACGAACTGCGTTACACCGGCCGGCTCCCCGGCTGACCCGGTCGGCCGGGGAGCCGCACCGGGCGGGCCGGCGGGCCGGGTCGTCCCGTCCCGGCCGGTGGGCCCCGACGGGCCGCCCGGCCGGCCGCCGACCGGGGCGGCCCAGGTGCGGATCGGCAGCAGCGCCAGCAGCGCGAGGCTGATCCAGACGTAGGTGTTGCTGCCCAGGAAGCCGGTGACCCCGGTGAAGTCCTTCTCCCAGGCCCAGACGATCCGGCTGCACAGCAGCACGTAGCAGACCACCGCGAGGGCCAGCAGCGCCCGCCGTCGCAGGCCGCCGGCAGGCGCGGCGACGGCGTTGTCGACCAGCAGGATCAGCGCGGGGATCAACCAGACCAGGTGGTGCACCCAGGTGACCGGGCTGACCAGGCACATCAGCGCGCCGGTCAACGCCAGCCCGGTGGCCTCGTCGCCGACGGCCACGGCGGCCCGGCAGCGCCAGGCCCAGACGGCCAGGGTGACCAGCACCAGCGCCAGCCAGGCCAGGGTGCTCGGATGCTCCGGGTTCAGCCGGGCCACCACCCCGCGCAGCGACTGGTTGGACACGAACGCCAACTCGCCCACCCGGTCGGTGTTCCACAGCGCCGACGTCCAGAACTCCCGGGTGGCGTCGGGGAAGAGCGCGGCGGCGAGCAGCGTGGCGGCGGCCGAGGCGGCGACGGCGGTGGCGGCGGCCCGGAAGCGCCTGGTGACCAGCAGGTAGACGATGAAGACGCCCGGGGTCAGCTTGATCGCGGTGGCCAGCCCGATGCCCACCCCAGCCCACCGGTTGCCGGCCGGCAGCAGCCGCAGCAGGTCCACCGCCACCAGGAACAGCAGCAGCATGTTGACCTGGCCGAAGTTGATCGTCTCGCGCATCGGCTCGAACGCGGCGGCCAGACAGAGCGCCACCGCCAGGACGAACCAGCGGGTCCAGCCGGCCCGCCTGGCGACCGGGTCGAGCAGCCACCAGACCAGCACCGCGCTGACCACCACCGTGGCGGCCACGCTGACGGTGATCGCCGCCGGCCACGGCAGGTACGCCATCGGCAGCATCACCAGCGCGGCGAACGGCGGGTAGGTGAAGCCGTACTGGGTGCCGGGCTTGAGGTAGTCGTAGATCTCGCCGTGGTCGTGCACCCAGAAGGTCAGCGCGCCGTAGTAGACCTTCAGGTCGAAGAATCCGTGCCGGACGGCCGCCACGGAGAGGAAGGCGGCCACCGCGACGGCGAGCACCACCACCGCGACGACCTGCCCGGTCGTCCGCCTGGCCCCCTGCGCCACCGTCGTCTCCCTCGCTGTGGCCTAGGCTTTCGTGCCATGGCTCTGGGGTTCGTCCGCCCGGCGCGTCCGGAGGACGCCGCCGAGATCGCCCGTGTGCAGCTCGCGACCTGGCGGGTCGCGTACCGTCGGCTGCTGCCCCGGCACGTGCTCGACAACCTGGACGAGGCGTGGCTCGCCCGGCGGTGGAGCGCGGCGGTGCAGGAGCCGCCCTCGGCCGCGCACCGGGTGCTCGTCGCCGTGGAACAGGCCGAGCAATCCTATCTGGTGGGGTTCGCGGCTTCCGGGCCGGCGGACGCCGAAGCGCTCGCCCCGGGCGAGCCGGCCACGGCGCTGGGCGCCGGGGTGGTCGCGGTGACCGACCTGCTGGTCGAGCCGCGCTGGGGGCGGCGTGGGCACGGCAGCAGGCTGCTCTCCGCCGCCGTGGACGGCTGGCGGGCCGACGGGTTCACCCACGCGGTGGCCTGGGCGTTCGACGGCGACGAGGCGACCCGTAAGTTCCTCACCAGCACCGGGTGGGAGCCGGACGGCGCCGCCCGCGCGCTGGACGTCGACGACATGCTCGTCCCCCAGGTACGGCTGCACGTCGCGGTCCCCACCGAACCGGACGACACACCCGCGCCGGAGCCGACCGACACGCCCTGAACCGGCCGAAACTGTCGGCCCGCCCCGACCCGGCCGAAACTGTCGGCCCGCCCTGAACCGGCCGAAACTGTCGGCCCGCCCTGGTAGACCGGAGGCGGCGGGGTGCCACCGACGGTGAGGGAGACGGGCATGTTCCGGGACACGAAGGCGTTCAGCGGGTTCTCGGCCGACGACACCGACCGGGCCCGGGAGTTCTACGCCGGCAACCTCGACCTGCGGGTGTCGCAGCTCGGCGGCCCCGGTGGGCTGCTGATGCTGCACCTGGCCGGGGACCGGGACGTGGTGGTATATCCCAAGGCCAACCACGTGCCGGCGACGTTCACGGTGCTCAACTTCCCGGTGGCCGACGTCGACCGGGCGGTCGACGAGCTGACCGCCCGGGGGGTGCGGTTCGCGCGCTACCCGGGGTTGCCGCAGGACGACCGCGGGATCATGCGGGACAACGGGCCGACGATCGCCTGGTTCACCGACCCGGCCGGCAACATCCTGTCGGTGATCGAGCAGGAGTGACGCCGCCGGGGTCAGCGGCTCAGCTCGGCGACCAGTTCGTCGTCCTCCATCACGCCGGTGGGGGCGAAACCCAGCGAGGTGTAGAGCCTGGCGGCAGCCGTGTTGTCCGGGTGGTACGACAACCGGACGGGGTGGGTGGCGTCCGGCCCGGCCAGCCAGTCGGCGAGGGTGCGCACGGCGGCCCGGCCCACCCCCCGGCCCTGCTCGGCGGCGTCGACCACCATCCCACCGATCCACCGCGACCCGTCGTCGTCCACGCCCCACATGACGTGACCGGCCACGGCGTCGTCGGCGTACACGGCCAACGACGTCCAGACGTCGGAACGCATGGTCAGCAGCAGGTACCGGGCCGCCAGCGCCGGCACCCAGTCGCGTTGGTCGTCACGGGGGGCCAGGTCGGCCACCGCCCGCCAGTTGTCGTCGTCCACCGGGCGCAGGGTGACCCGCCGCCCGGTCCGATCGGTGAATCCGGAATCCAGCACCGGGGCAGCCTAGGGCCGGCCCGGCGCACCACCAAACGAATTGGCCGACACCACCCACGGCACCCGGCTCCGCCCGCGGTCCGTGTCCCCACCCGGCGTGCCCCGCCGCGCCACGTCAGGCCCGGACACGCCGGCCGAGACGCGGGCTGAGCTACGCGGCGCGCGGCTGAGCTGGGCAGGGCAGTGAGTGAGGTGAGGCTAGTCGAGCAGGGCGTCCAGGCCGACGGTCAGCCCCGGCCGCTGCCGGACCGCCCGCACGGCCAGCAGCACCCCGGGCATGAACGACACCCGGTCGTACGAGTCGTGCCGGATGGTCAGCGTCTCGCCAAGGGTGCCGAACAGCACCTCCTGGTGGGCGAGCAGGCCGGTGGCGCGGACCGCGTGCACGCGTACCCCGTCGATGTCGGCGCCCCGCGCCCCCGGCACCTCATCCTTGGTGGCGTCCGGCATCGGGCCGAGACCGGCCTCGGCGCGGGCCTGCGCGACCAGCCGGGCGGTGTGGGTGGCGGTGCCGCTCGGCGCGTCGAGCTTGCGCGGATGGTGCTGCTCGATGATCTCCACGGACTCGAAGTGCCGGGCCGCGCGGGCGGCGAACTGCATCATCAGGACCGCGCCGATGCCGAAGTTGGGGGCGATCACCACCCCGACGTCGGGCCGGTCGGCCAGCCAGCCGCGCACCTGCTCCAGCCGCGCCCGGGTGAAGCCGGTGGTGCCGACCACCGCGTGCACACCCCGGTCGACGCACCAGCGCAGGTTGTCCATGACCACGTCCGGGGTGGTGAAGTCGACGACCACCTCGGCGGCCTCGGCCCCGGCCAACTCGTCGCCCTGGTCGACCGCCGCCACCAGCGTCAGGTCGTCGGCCCCGTCGACCGCCCGGCACACCTCGGCGCCCATCCGGCCCCGGGCACCCAGCACACCGACCCGGATCGACCCGTCGCGGCCCTGCTCCTGCTCGTCAGTCACGCGGCACAACTTATCCCAATCGGGACGTGGGCCACCGTCGGACCACCACCGTCCCACCGGCCGGTCCCGGCCCGGACTCCGGATCCGACCGCGAGCCGACGCCCACCGGGACGCCGGCCGGTCGGGCCGACGCCGGGACGGCAGTGCGCGGCCGGGAACGGCACCACCGACCGTGCGGCGGGCTCAGCCGGCGAAGTCGTGCTCCCCGAACGGGCCGACCACGGCCAGCGACATCGGCCGGCTCAGCAGCTCGGCGGCCAGGGTGTTCACGTCGGCCACGGTCACCGCGTCGACCCGGGCCAGCAGCTCGTCCACCGGCATCAGGTCGCCGTAGAGCAGCTCGCCCTTGGCCAGCCGGCTCATCCGGGAACCGGTGTCCTCCAGGCCCAGCACGAACGAGCCCTTGCTCATCCCCTTGCCCCGGGCCACCTCCGCCTCGGTGAGCCCGTCGGCGGCCACCCGGGCCAGCTCGGCGCGGGTCAACTGGAGCACCTCGTCGACCTTGCCCGGCGCGCAGCCGGCGTAGACGGCGAACAGGCCGCTGTCGGCGTACTGGCTGGCGTAGGAGTAGACCGAGTAGGCCAGGCCACGCCGTTCGCGGATCTCCTGGAACAGCCGGCTGGACATCCCGCCGCCGAGGACGTTGTTGAGCACCCCGAGGGCGAACCGCCGCTCGTCGACCCGGTCGATGCCGGGGCAGCCGAGGATGACGTGCGCCTGCTCGGTCTCCTTCGGCTCGACCAGGACGGCGGCCGGCTTCGTGCGTACCGTCGGGGTGGTCGGCCGGGGGGTGCCCGGCTCGGCCGGGTCGGTGTCCAGCGGGGTGCCGTGCAGCGCCTGGCGGACCAGCCGGACCACGGCGGCGTGGTCGAGGTTGCCGGCGGCGGCGATCACGATCTGCGGCGCGGTGTAGCGGCGGCGGTAGAAGCTCTGGATCTGCCTGCGGGTCATCGGGGTGACCGTCTCCTCGGTGCCGGAGATCAACCGGCCGAGGGGGTGGTCGCCGTAGACGGCGCGGGCGAACAGGTCGTGCACCTCGTCGCCGGGCTCGTCGTCGTGCATGGCGATCTCTTCGAGGATGACCCCGCGTTCGGTCTCCACGTCGGCCGGTTCCAGCAGCGAGTCGGCGACCGCGTCGCACATCACGTCGATGGCCAGCGGCAGGTCCTCGTCGAGGACCCGCGCGTAGTAGCAGGTGTATTCCTTGGTGGTGAAGGCGTTGGTCTCGCCACCCACCGCCTCGATCTCGGAGGAGATCTCCAGGGCGGTGCGCTTGTGGGTGCCCTTGAACAGCAGGTGCTCCAGGAAGTGCGCCGCGCCGGCCTGTGGACCGGTCTCGTCCCGCGAACCGACGGTGACCCAGATGCCGAACGAGACGCTGCGCATCGTCGGGATCGCCTCGGTGAGCACCCGCAGCCCGCTCGGTAGGACGGTCCGCCGCACCGTGCCGCCCAACGGGTCGTCACTGATCGTGCGGGTGACCGCCCGGGACGCCGTACCGGCGCGGCCGGGCTGGCCGGTGGTGGCGTGCCGGCGGACGTCGGGTGGGGCCACCGGCCGTCGAGCCGGGGGGAACGGCGAACGGCTCACGCAAACCTGCTCTCCGTGCGACGAGGGGTGGAGGGAGACACACCGGCCGGGTGACGACATCGCGTCGTCACCCGGCCGGTCACTGCTCAGCTGTGCCGGGTACGCCGACGCGGACGCTCGCCGCCGTCGCCACCCTCGCCGCCACCCGGGCCGCGCTCGCCACGCTCCGGGGCACGACCGCCCCGGTCGCCACCACGGTCACCACGGTCACGCGGACCCCGGTCACCGCCCCGACCGGCCGGCCGGTCGCCACCGGCGGCCTCGCCGGCCTCACCGGCGGCCGGCGTCTCGGCGCCCTCCGGCCGGACCTTGTCCAGGTAGATCTTGCCGCGGGCGTCGATGTCCGCGATCTCCACCTCGACCTTGTCGCCGACGTTGAGGAAGTCCTCGACCCGCTCGACCCGCTTGCCGTCGCCCACCTTGGAGATGTGCAGCAGGCCGTCGCGGCCGGGCAGCAGCGAGATGAACGCGCCGAACGCGGCGGTCTTGACCACCGTGCCGAGGAACCGCTCGCCGGCCTTGGGCAGGGTCGGGTTCGCGATCCCGTTGATCCGGTCCACGGCGGCCTGCGCCGACGGGCCGTTGGTCGCGCCGACGTAGATCGTGCCGTCGTCCTCGATGGAGATCTCGGCGCCGGTCTCGTCCTGGATGGCGTTGATAGTCTGCCCCTTCGGGCCGATCACCATGCCGATCTTGTCCACCGGGATCTTGACGGTGGTGACCCGCGGCGCGTAGTCCGACATCTCGGCCGGGGCCTCGATCGCCGCCTGCATCACGCCGAGGATGGTCTGCCGGGCCTCGTTCGCCTGCTGGAGCGCGGCGGCGAGCACGTCCGACGGGATGCCGTTGAGCTTGGTGTCGAGCTGGAGCGCGGTGACGAACTCCGGCGTGCCGGCGACCTTGAAGTCCATGTCACCGAACGCGTCCTCGGCACCGAGGATGTCGGTCAGCGTCACGTACTGGGTCTTGCCGTCCACCTCGTCGGAGATGAGGCCCATCGCGATGCCGGCCACCGGCGCCTTGAGCGGCACACCGGCCGACAGCAGCGCCAACGTCGAGGCGCAGACCGAACCCATCGACGTCGAGCCGTTGGAGCCGAGCGCCTCGGACACCTGCCGGATCGCGTACGGGAACTCCTCGCGCGACGGCAGCACCGGCAGCAGGGCCCGCTCGGCCAGCGCGCCGTGGCCGATCTCCCGCCGCTTCGGCGAGCCGACCCGGCCGGTCTCCCCGGTCGAGTACGGCGGGAAGTTGTAGTTGTGCATGTAACGCTTGCGGTTCTCCGGGGAGAGGGTGTCCACCATCTGCTCCATGCGCAGCATGTTCAGCGTGGTGACCCCGAGGATCTGGGTCTCGCCCCGCTCGAACAGCGCGGAGCCGTGCACCCGGGGCAGCACGCCGACCTCGGCGGTGAGCGCCCGGATGTCACGCGGACCCCGGCCGTCGATGCGGACCTGCTCGCGCAGCACCCGGTTGCGGACCTCGGACTTGGTCAGCGACCGGAACGCCGCGGACAGCTCCTTCTCCCGGCCCTCGAACCGGCTGCCCAGCTCCTCGGCGACCTTGGCCTTGATCCGGTCCAGGGCCTCCTCGCGGTCGGCCTTGCCGGCGATCTGGAGCGCCTCGGCCACCTCGGCGCGGACCAGCTCGGCCACCGCCTGGTAGATGTCGTCCTGGTAGTCCAGGAAGACGGGGAACTCGGTGACCGGCTTGGCGGCGACCTCGGCCAGCTCGCTCTGCGCCCGGCACAGCTCGCGGATCGCCGGCTTGGCGGCCTCCAGGCCGCTGGCGACGATCTCCTCGGTCGGGGCGGTCGCGCCGCCCGCGATGAGGGCGACGGCGTTCGGCGTCGCCTCGGCCTCGACCATCATGATCGCGACGTCGCCGTCGTCGAGCGTGCGGCCGGCCACCACCATGTCGAACGTGGCGCGGGCCAGCTCCTCCAGGGTCGGGAAGGCCACCCACTGGCCGTCGACGTGCGCGACCCGGGTCGCCCCGATCGGGCCGGAGAACGGCAGGCCGGACAGCTTCGTCGACATCGAGGCCGCGTTGATGGCCACCACGTCGTACGGGTGCTGCGGGTCGAGCGCGAGGACGGTCTCGACGACCTGGACCTCGTTGCGCAGGCCCTTGACGAACGACGGGCGCAGCGGCCGGTCGATCAGCCGGCAGGTGAGGATCGCGTCCTCGCTGGGCCGACCCTCACGGCGGAAGAACGAGCCGGGGATGCGGCCCGCGGCGTACATCCGCTCCTCGACGTCGACGGTCAGCGGGAAGAAGTCGAACTGCTCCTTCGGGTGCTTACCGGCGGTGGTGGCGGAGAGGACGACCGTCTCGCCCAGCTGGGCGATGACGGAACCGGCGGCCTGGCGGGCAAGCCGACCGGTGGAGAAAGTGATCTCGCGGGTACCGAAGGACCCGTTGTCGATCACAGCGGTGCGGGATTCGGTGCCGAGGTTGGTCTCGGTCATGTGCGGCGGTACTCCTTCGCGTCGTGGGCGCACGACACCGGAGCTGCTCAGACGGCCGGTCTTCGATCGAAGCGCCCGGGTGGCCGGCATGATGCCGGGATGCCCGGGGGCCACTACCGGAGACCGGTACGCTGACCGGCTCCCTCTCGGGTGGTCGCGCGGCCCTCTTCTTCTGGTGGTGCCGAGCGGGGGAGCGGCCCGGTGGCCACTCCCCCGTCACGTCATCGGCGCAGGCCGAGCCGCTCGATCAGCGACCGGTAGCGACCGATGTCCTTCTTCTGGACGTAGTTGAGCAGCCGACGGCGCCGACCGACCAGCAGCAGCAGCCCCCGGCGGCTGTGGTGGTCGTGCTTGTGCACCTTCAGGTGCTCGGTCAGCTCCGCGATCCGCTTGGTGAGGACCGCGACCTGGACCTCCGGCGAACCGGTGTCGCCCTCGGCGGTCGCGTACTCCGTGCGGATCTTGGCCTTGGCTTCCTGGTCGAGCGCCATGTTCTCCCTGTTTCGGTGGGTTGACAACTGATGTCCGTCGTTCGGGTCCGAACGGACCGGGACGGACGAACCTCGCACCCGCGGCGTCGTGCAGGCACGCGAGGCCCCGCGTCGGTCATCCGACGTCACCGCCACACTACCAGCCCGTCGGGGAAGCGCCCGGTCAAGGCCCACGCGGCGGGCGTCGGCGGCCCGCCCACCCCGCCCGCCGGGTGGGTCAGGCGACCGCCAGCCGGGTCCGCGCGACGTCCTCGGCCATCTGCACGAGCAGCGGTTCGATCGCGTCGTACCGGATCTGGCCGCGCAGGTGGGCGGCGAAGTCGAGGGCGACCCGCTCGCCGTACAGGTCGCCTGCGAAGTCCAGCACGTGCGCCTCGACCCGGCGCTCCCGGCCGGCGAACGTCGGGTTGGTGCCGATCGAGATGGCCGCCGGCAGCCGTTCGGTCCCCCGGCGCACCAGCCAGCCGGCGTAGACCCCGTCGGCGGGCACCGCCGTGTGCGGTGGGCAGAGCAGGTTGGCGGTGGGGAAGCCCAGCTCCCGGCCACGCTGGTCACCCAGCACCACGACCCCTTCGAGCCGGTGCGGCCGGCCGAGCACGGCCGCCGCCGCCGCCACGTCCCCGGCCTCGATCCGGGCCCGGATGTACGTCGAGGAGAAGACCGTGCCGTCGGCGGTGACCAGCGGGGCGTTCTCCACCCCGAAGCCGAAGGTCCCGCCGAGCTGTTCGAGCAGCGCCACGTTCCCGGCGGCCCGGTGCCCGAAGCGGAAGTTGTCCCCCACCACGACCAGCATGGCGTGCAGGTGTTCGACCAGGATGTCGTGCACGAACGCCTCGGCGGGCAGCCGGGACAGCTCGGCGGTGAACGGCACCACACAGAGCACGTCGACCCCGAGCGCCTCGATCAGCTCCGCCTTGCGGGTGGGCTCGGTGAGCACGGCCGGATGCGATCCGGGTCGGACCACCTCGGCCGGGTGCGGGTCGAAGGTCACCACCACCGACCGCACGCCCAACTCCCGGGCCCGCGCCACGGCGTGTCCGATGGTCGCCTGGTGTCCCTGGTGCACGCCGTCGAAGACGCCGATGGTGACGACCGACCGCCCCCAGTCACCGGGTGCCGCCTCGTACCCCCGCCACCGCTGCATGCCGCTCCTTCCCTGCTCCGCCACTGACCGGCTCCCACCCGTACCCACCCGCCGGTCGTCCCGGCCGTCGTTGTCGCGCCCGCTCCCGCCGCACCGTCCGACCGGACCGGCCGGCGGCCCGGTCAGGCCGGGGCGAGCACGATCTCCGCGCGGGCCCGGCCGTCCCGCTCGCTGACGATAGCGATCAGGCCACCGTCCGGTCCGAAGACGGCGTACGGTCCGGCGATGCCGACCGGGTCGAGCGGCCCACCGTGGGAGAGCACCTTCGCCTCGTCGGCGGTGGCCTCCCGACGGGAGAAGTACCTGTCGGCGGCGGTGTCGAGGGGCAGGTTGACCACCTCGGGCGCGCGCTGTTCCAGGGTCTCGAGGGTGGCCGACTCGGCGAGGGTGAAACTGCCCACAGCGGTGCGCCGCAGCGCGGTGAGGTGCCCGCCGACGCCGAGTGACCGGCCGGCGTCGCGGGCCAGCGCCCGGATGTACGTCCCGGACGAGCAGTCGACGTCGACGTCGACGTCGACCACGTCCGGGATGTCCCGCCGGATCGCCGACACGTCCAGCCGGGAGACGGTGACCCGGCGGGCGGGCAGTTCGACGCTCTCGCCGTCCCGGACCCGCTTGTACGCCCGCTCCCCGTTGATCTTGATGGCGCTGACCGCGCTGGGCACCTGGTCGATCTCACCGGTCAACGGCCCGAACGCGGCCCGGATCGCGGCGTCGGTCAGCTCCCCGGCGGGCGTGGCGGTGAGCACGTCGCCCTCGGCGTCGTCGGTGACGGTGGCCTGGCCGAGCCGGACCGTCGCGGTGTAGCTCTTGCCCGCCCCGATCACGTACGTCAGCAGCCGGGTGGCCCGACCCACCCCGATCACCAGCACCCCGGTGGCCATCGGGTCGAGGGTGCCGCCGTGCCCGACCCGGCGGGTGCGGGCCAACCGGCGGATGCGTGCCACCACGTCGTGCGACGTCATGCCGCCGGGCTTGTCGACCACGATCAGACCGTCACCGTTCACGACCGCCAAGCCTGCCAGACGGGTCCACCCCGCCCGCCACCGCACGGCACAATGCCGGACGGCCAGCCGGCCGTGGCGGCTCAGCGCACCGCGCCGACCACCGCCCACCGGCCGGAACGCAGCCGCAGCAGGACCCCGACGAGCCGGATGATCACGAACAGGGTGAGGCCGGCCCAGATGCCCCCCAACCCGAGGTCGAACGCGAAGGAGAACCAGATCGACGGCAGGAAACCGCCGAGCGCCGCGACGACGGTCAGGTCGCGCAGGTAGCGGACGTCGCCGGCACCGATCAGCACGCCGTCGAGGGCGAACACCACCCCCGCGAACGGCTGCATCGCCGCGAACCACGGCCAGGCCACCATCGCCTGGCCGCGTACCTGGGGATCGGAACTGAACAACGACGGCACGACGCCGGCCCCGGCCGCGATGAGCACCGCGAAGCCCACCCCGCACACCCCGCCGAGCAGCGCGAACCGCCGGGCCAGGGCGCGTGCCCCGGCGGCGTCGCCCGCGCCCAGGGCGGCACCGATCAACGCCTGCGCGGCGATCGCCAACGCGTCGAGCAGCAGGGCGGTGAAGAACCACAGTTGCAGGGCGATCTGGTGGGCACCCACGGCGGCGGCGCCGAACCGGGCGGCGACCGCGGTGGCGGACAGGAAGCTGGCCTGGAAGGCGACCCCCCGGATGAGCAGGTCCCGGCTGAGCACCAGCTGCTGGCGGATCAGGGCCGGGCGGGGCCGCAGGTCGGCCCGCTCCCGCAGCAGCGCGCCGACGAAGAGGCCACCCGAGACGGTCTGGGCGATCACGTTGGCCACCGCCGAACCGGGCAGGCCCAGCCCGGCGGGGTAGACCAGCAGCGGGCAGAGCAGCGCGGAGAGCAGGTTGGGCCCGAGCACGAACAGCAGCGGCCGCCGGATGTCCTGGATGCCGCGCAGCCAGCCGTTGCCGGCGGCGGCCAGCAGCAGGCCGGGTGCGCCGAGGGCCGCGATCCGCAGCCACTGCCCGGCGGCGTCGGCCACCTCGCCACCACCACCGGCGAGGGTACGCGCCAGCGCGTCCCCGCCGAATTGCATGCCGACGGCCAGCAGGACGCCCACCCCGAGCGCCAGCCAGGAAGCCTGGACGCCCTCGGCCAGCGCCGCGGCCCGGTCACCGGAACCGAACCGTCGGGCCACCCGCCCGGTGATGCCGTACGCCAGCACGGTGCCGAGCCAGGCGGTGAGGGTCAGCACCGTGCCGCCGACGGCGAGCGCGGCCAGCGGAACCCGACCCAGGTGCCCCACCACGGCGGTGTCGACCAGCACGTAGAGCGGCTCGGCCGCGAGCACCACCAGGGCGGGCAGGGCGAGGGTGGCGATCCGGCGCGGTGAGGCGAGCGCGGTGGCGGTAGGAGTGGACTGGCTCATCGCCGCCGATCCTGACACGCCACCGGTAAGGAACGCAATCCCCGCCAACACTTACCGAAGGCTGGCCGGCGGAGGTGGTCCGGCACCCGCCCCCGGCACCCGTCCGCTCGGACCCGCCCGGCGGACACCCCGGCACCGCGCCGGGCGGGCCCGGGCAACGGACGGCGGTGCCACTCGACCGGGCGGACCCGGGCGGGCGAAGAGTCCGCCCGGCGGTGGGGTCACCGCCGGGGCGGCAGCGTCACTGACGGGTGTCCATCGAGGTCTGCAGCGCGCGGCGCATCTGCTCGCGGGCCTCGTCGGTGGTCTCGGTCTTGGGCTTGGTCGCCATGGCGGTGTCCTTCCAGGGTGCGGACCACCGGAACAGGTGGCCCTACGGGCGGTCCTGCTGAGCGCCGGGAAGGCGGCCCGGGATCACCGGAGCGGCTCGCCTGGCAGCGTTGAGCCCGGGTCGGTCAGACCCTGGAGGGAGGCGGCACCGGGTGTGGCACCACCGCCCACGACCTGCGTCGCGACGCGACGTCGGCCTTTCCCAAGTTAACGTTTACTTTCCACATGGTGTCCACTCTTCCCGTCATCTGGACGCCACGGCAGCCACCCCGGGCGGCCGGAAACGGACGGCCCACCGCGCGCGGACAGGAACGCACGTCGCGGGCGCAGGGGCGCGCGACATGCCGGTGCCCGGCGGGAGACCCATCGACAGATGTGCGGAGGGCGGGCGGGTGGCGGAGGGCGGGCGGGTGGCGGACGGTGGTGCTCAGCGGGCCAGGAAGTGCCAGCCCAGCCACCACCAGAATCCGAACAACCCGATCCGGCCGACCGGCACCGGGCCCACCTCGTACCGCATCACGTAGGCGCAGACGTCGCCCAGGGACGGAATCCGGGAGCCCTCCCGGCGGGAGGCCCACTCGACCACCGCGAAGAGCACCAGGGAGGTCAGGAAGCCACTGATGGCGAGGGTACGCATCACCGGCGCACCAGCCCCCAGAAGGCGGCCAGCCAGGCGAACCAGGCCGCCGAGCGGACCAGTTCGTCCTCCAACAGCGGATCGGCCAGCCGGGACAGGGTGGGGAACTCGTCCCCGACCGCCATGACGAAGGTGGCGCCTTCCAGCACCCCGAACAGCGCCGCCGGGAGCAGCCACCAGGCGGTGCCCCGGCCCAACCGGCGTGGTGCCGGCCGGCGCTGCACCCGGTTGCCGAGGCCGAGCCAGATCAGCGCGCCGCCGGTGCCCAACGTCCAGAGGTTGGCCAGGGCGGAGAACGACGGGAACTGCCCGCCGACCAGGGAGAGGCAGGCCAGCACCGGCACGGTGACCACCGGCCGGTCCCAGGTGCGGGAGACGTCCACGGCGATCTCGTGCGGCTGCTCCATCGTCCGATTCTCCCCGGGCTCACCCTGTGCGGGAAGACCGACACCCGTCGGCGTCGCCGTGACCTGCGGTCAACGCCCCGCCCAACTCCGCCCTGATCAGGGCGATGACCTGGTCGACGTCACCCTGCCCGGTGAATCCGGCGGCGAACCGGTGACCTCCGCCACCCAGCGCCACCGCCACCGCGCTGACGTCGACCGCACCCTTGCTGCGCATCGACACCGCCCACGCGTGCGGCCCGACCTGCTTGAGCACACACGCGACGTCCGCCTCGGCGGTGCAGCGCACCGAGTCGATCAGCGACTCCAGCACGTACGGCCGCTGGTCGTGGCGGTCCAGGTCGTCGAGGGTGGCGTGGGTCCAGACCAGACCGTGCCCGGCGGCGGCCTCCGGTTCGAGCCGGGACCGGCCCAGCACCTCACCGAAGAGCCGGACCGCGCCGAACGGCCGGGTGTCGAAGACCTCGCGGGAGATGTCACCGGGGCGCAGGCCGGTGGCGAGCAGCCGGGCGGCGAGCCGGTGCACCTCCGGCGTCGTCGCCGCGTACCGGAACGAGCCGGTGTCGGTGGTCAACGCGACGTAGAGGCCGGCCGCGATCTCCGCGTCCAACGGCACGTCGAGCCGGGTGAGCAACTGCTCGGCCACGACCGAGGTGGCCGCAGCCGTCGGGTCCACCAGGTGCACCGCACCGAAGCCGGTGTTCGAGGCGTGATGGTCGAGGACCACCGAGGTGCCGGCGGTGTCGAGCCGGTCCACCAGGTCACCGAGCCGCGACTCACTCGCGGCGTCGAAACAGACCACCAGATCCGGATCCGGGTACGCCTCGGCGGCCGGCACCAGCAGGTCGATCCCGGGCAGCCAGCGGAACGGCTCCGGCACCTCGGGCGGCCCCGGGAAGGTGGCCTGCAACCGGTGTACGCCGAGCCGGCGCAGACCCAGCCCGAAGCCGAGCATGCTGCCCAGCGCGTCGCCGTCCGGGTTGATGTGACAGATCAGCAGCACCCGGGCGTCGGCCGGCAGGCCGCGTACCGCAGCGACGGCGGCAGCCCAGTCGTCCTCGCCGGGGCCGGCGGACGGCGACCCGACGCGGAGCTCACCGGCCGTGTCCGGGGCGGCCGTCACCGCCGGTCCGTCGTCGAGGCGTCGGCGTCGGCGGCTTCGTCGTCGACGTCATCGTCCTCGTCGTCGACCCGGTAGGGCTGGGCGTCACCGGCATACTTCGCCTGGGCGGCCAACCGCTGCACCTCGGCGTCGGCGTGCCGGGCCTGGGCGAGCAGGTCGTCGATCTGCTTGACCTGGTCCTGCACGTCGTCGAGGACGAAGGTCAGCGAGGGCGAGTGACGCAGCCCCAGGGCCTTCCCGACGGTGCTGCGCAACATCCCCTTCGCGCTCTCCAGCGCGGCGGCGGTGCTGGCCTGGGCCGTCGCGTCACCGAGCACGGTGTAGAAGACGGTGGCGTCGCGCAGGTCCGCGGTGATCCGGGCGTCGGTGATGGTGATCATCCCGAGCCGGGGGTCCTTGATCTGGCTCCGCACCACCGAAGCGACCAGCTCGCGAATCCGCTCGGCGTGCCGGCGAACCTTGGCCGGATCAGACATGTCCCCCACCTCCAGGGCGTTCCCACCGCAGCCGGATCGGCGACGCCGAAGCCCACCGAACCCAACCACCCCAACATCTCGAACACTACCCGCGCCCCACCCCCACCCGCCCGCCCCACCCCGCCCGACCCCTCTCCCCACCCCGTCCCCGCCCCACCCCCACCCGTCCCCGCCCCGGTGATCAAGAGGTTTGCGTCAGCCTGGAGATCAAAGCTGACGCAAACCTCTTGATCACCGGGGGCAGGCGGAGCTGGAGGGAGCCCGGGCGGGGGTGGGGAGCCCCGGGCGGGAGGGAGGGGTGGGTCAGTCTTCGGGGGTGTGGAGGGTGCGGCGGACGGAGAGGAGGTCCAGTTCGGGGCGGGCGGCGACGAGGCGTTCGCAGGAATCGAGCACCTCGCGGACGTGGGCCGCCTCGGCAGCCACCACGGCCACCCCGATCTCGGCCCGACCGTGCAGGTCGAGCGCGCCCACCTCGGCCGCCGACACGTCGAAGCGGCGCAGCGCGGCCACGATGGGCCGGACGTAGGAGCGCTTGGCCTTGAGCGAACGGGAGTCGCCGGGCAGGAGCAGGTCGAAGAGTGCGGTTCCGGTATACATCGCCCAGGACGTTACGGAAGCCCCCTGGACATGCTCAAGGGGTTTACGCCGGGTGGCGTAAACCCCTTGAGCGCTGTTGTCAGCCTCGGATCAGGCGCGCGGCTTCTCCCGCATCTCGAAGGTTTCGATGGTGTCGCCGACCTGGACGTTGTTGAAACCGGCCAGCGTCAGACCACACTCGAAGCCCTCGCGGACCTCCGTCGCGTCGTCCTTGAACCGCTTGAGCGAGCTGATCGTGAGGTTGTCCGCCACGACCGCCCCGTCCCGCAGCAGCCGCGCCTTGGCGTTGCGGCGGATGATGCCGGACCGGACGATACAACCGGAGATGTTGCCGATCTTGGACGAGCGGAAGACGTCGCGGATCTCCGCGCTGCCCAGCTCGACCTCTTCGTACTCCGGCTTGAGCAGCCCCTTGAGCGCGGCGTCGATCTCCTCGATGGCCTGGTAGATGACCGTGTAGTACCGGATCTCCACGCCCTCGCGGTCGGCGATCTCGCGGACCTTGTTGGCGGCCCGCACGTTGAAGCCGATGATCGTGACCGCCTCGGACGAGGCGCTCGCGAGCATGACGTCGCTCTCGGTGATCGCACCCACACCCCGGTGGATGATCCTGAGCTGGACCTCCTCGGGGATGTCGAGGTTGAACAGCGCGTCCTCGAGGGCCTCCACGGAACCGGAGACGTCGCCCTTGAGCACCAGGTTGAGCGAGGTCTTCTCGCCCTCCTTGAGCTGCTCCATGAGCGTCTCGAGGGTGGCCCGGCCGCGGGAGTTGGCGAAGGACGCCGCCCGCCGTCGTGCCTGCCGCTGCTCGGCGATCTGCCGCACCGTGCGGTCGTCCTCGGCGGCCAGGAAGGTGTCACCCGCACCCGGCACCGCGGTCAGACCGAGCACCAGGACCGGACGGGCCGGACCGGCCTCGGCGACCTGGTTGCCGTTCTCGTCGAGCATGGCGCGGACCCGGCCGTGGGCCCCACCGGCGACGATCGAGTCGCCCGCCCGCAGGGTGCCCTTCTGCACCAGCACCGTCGCCACCGCACCGCGACCCTTGTCCAGGTGCGCCTCGATGGCCACACCCTGCGCCGGTCCGTCGATCGGAGCGGTCAGCTCCAGCGACGCGTCGGCGGTCAGCAGGACCGCCTCCAGCAGCTCGTCGATGCCGATGCCCGGCTTGGCCGCCACGTTGACGAACATGGTGTCGCCGCCGTATTCCTCGGCGACGAGACCGTATTCGGTCAGCTGCTGGCGGACCTTGTCCGGGTTGGCCTCCGGCTTGTCGACCTTGTTGACCGCGACCACGATCGGCACGTCGGCCGCCTTGGCGTGGTTGAGCGCCTCGATGGTCTGCGGCATGACGCCGTCGTCGGCCGCCACCACCAGCACCACGATGTCGGTGACCTGGGCACCACGGGCACGCATGGCGGTGAACGCCTCGTGGCCCGGGGTGTCGATGAAGGTCACCGCGCGGTCGATGCCCTCGTGCGGAACGTGGACCTGGTATGCGCCGATGTGCTGGGTGATGCCACCCGCCTCGCCGGCCACCACGTTCGCCTTGCGGATCGCGTCGAGCAGCTTGGTCTTACCGTGGTCGACGTGACCCATGACGGTCACCACCGGCGCACGGCTGACCAGCCGGTCCTCCGCGACCTCGGCGTCGAGGTCGATGTTGAACTGCGCGAGCAGCTCGCGGTCCTCGTCCTCCGGGCTGACGATCTGCACGTCGAAGCCGAGGTGCTCACCGATCAGCAACAGGGTCTCGTCCGAGCAGGACTGGGTCGCGGTGACCATCTCGCCCAGGTTGAACATCTCCTGGACCAGCGAACCCGGGTTGGCGTTGATCTTGTCGGCGAAGTCCGACAGCGAAGCGCCACGGGAGAGCCGGACGACCTGACCCTGACCCCGGGGGGCACCCGAGCTCATAGTCGGAGCCGACAGGTTGTCGAACTCCTGTCTGCGCTGCTTCTTGGACTTGCGACCACGGGTCGGCCGACCACCGGGACGCCCGAAGGCACCCGCGGCGCCGCCGCCACGGCCACGACCGCCGCCACCGGGACGACCACCGCCACCGGCCGGGGCACCCGGGCGGAAACCGCCACCGGGAGCACCACCGCCGCCACCGGGGCCACCACGGTAGCCACCGCCGCCGGCACCAGCGCCGCCACCGGGACCACCACGGAAGCCGCCACCGCCGCCACCGCCACCGGGACGGAAGCCACCGCCACCGCCACCGGGACGACCGGCACCGCCGCCGGGGCCACCACGACCGCCACCGGGGCCGCCGGGGCGACCCGTGGTGGGCCGCTGGCTCGGCATCGAGGCCGGGCTGGGACGCGGCGGCATCGAGGCCGGGCTCGGACGCGGCGGCATGCCGGCCGGACTCGGCCGGGGACCGCCACCACCGGCGGCCGGGGGCCGCTGCTGCTGGCCACCCTGGATGCCGAACGGGTTGTTACCGGCACCGCGCGCCGGCGGACGACCGCCGGGACGGGCACCCGGGCCGGCCGGAGGGCCACCCGGACGACCGGCGGCCGGGGTACCCGGACGGGGCGGTACGGCGTTCGGACCGGGACGCGGACCCGGACGGGGACCACCCTCGGTCGGGGGCTCCCGTCGGACGTTGTCCCGCTGCTGCTGCCGGGCGGCCTGGGCGGCCTTGACCGCCGCCTCCTGCTCGGCCTTCAGCGCGGCGGCGCGCGCTTCGGCGGCCGCCACCTCGATGTCGTGTGCGCTCGCCGGCTTGGCGACCGGAGTCACCGGCTGCGGCGGGCCGGGGACCGGGCCCTTGGGCTTCGGTCCAGGGGTCGGCGCGGTCGGCCGCCGGGGCGGCATCGGCCGGGCCGAGACCCGGGGGGCGCCCGGGGTCGGGGACGGCGTCGGGGTCGGTGCCGGGCTCGGGGCCGCCGCCGGAGCGGACGGTGCCGACGAACCACCGGCGGACGCGACGAATGCGCCACGCAGACGTCGGGCGACGGGCGCCTCGACGGTGCTGGACGCGGACTTCACGAACTCGCCCATTTCCTTCAGCTTGGCGAGCACTGTCTTGCTTTCGACCCCGAGCTCCTTAGCAAGCTCGTGTACGCGGGCCTTACCTGCCACTGCACTCCTCACTCCGAGGTCGTGCGGGCAGCACCCGCAGCGACCTCACTCGTGCACTTGAAGCCTGGTCATTTCAGGGACTTCATCGTGTGCTCATGTCGGTCGTCCTACCTTGCTAGCGACCCTCGCCCGGTCGGGTTGACCGGACGTAGTGGTTGACGCATCGACGTGCTCCGCGACGGCACCGTGGTCAGGGACCTCGGTGAGTCGCAGCGCCCGCCCGAAGACGCGACGCCGCACCGCCAGCGCGAAGCAGGCCGGATCCGGGTGCATGTTCGCTCCCCGACCCGGCAGACTGCGGCTCGGATCAGGTCGGAGACTGTGACCATCCTCGTCACCGACCGCGACGATCCGCAGCAGTTCGCTGGCCGGCGCACGTTTCCGGCAACCCACACAGGTGCGTTCCGGATGCGCGCGTCGTACCACTGGAAGAAGTCTACCCCTAGCCGCCCGAGATCGCTCCGCCCGGCTCCGAGACGGACTCGGCACCGCCCCGGCCGCCGGGCCCCGCCTGCTCCGCGTCCGACCGGATGTCGATCCGCCAACCGGTCAAACGCGCAGCAAGCCGGGCGTTCTGCCCCTCCCGCCCGATGGCGAGGGAGAGCTGGAAGTCCGGGACGGTCACCCGGGCCGTCCGGGTGGCCAGGTCGACCACCTCGACCCGCAGCGCCTTGGCCGGCGAGAGCGCGTTGCCGACGAACGCCGCCGGGTCGTCCGACCAGTCGATGATGTCGATCTTTTCGCCGTGCAGCTCGCTCATCACGGCGCGGACCCGCTGGCCCATCGGGCCGATGCAGGCGCCCTTGGCGTTCACGCCCTGCACGGTGGAGCGCACGGCGATCTTGGTGCGGTGACCTGCCTCACGGGCGATCGCCCCGATCTCCACCGTGCCGTCGGCGATCTCCGGCACCTCCAGCGCGAAGAGCTTCTTCACCAGCGCCGGATGGGACCGCGACAGGGTGATCTGCGGCCCACGCATCCCCTTGGTCACGTGCACCACCACGCAGCGGATCCGCTCGCCGTGGTGGTAACGCTCGCCGGGCACCTGCTCGGACTGCGGCAGCACACCCTCCAGCTTGCCGAGGTCGACGCTGACGATGCCCTTCTCGCTGCGCGCCTCGTGCGCCTGCACCACGCCGGTGACCAGGTCACCGTCGCGGCCGACGTACTCACCGAAGTGCACCTCGTCGGTGGCCTCCCGCAACCGCTGGAGGATCACCTGCTTGGCGGTCATCGCCGCGATCCGGCCGAAGTCGTGCGGGGTGTCGTCCCACTCCCGCACCACGCTGCCGTCGTCGTCCAGCTCCTGGGCGTAGACCTGGGCGGCCCCGTTCTTACGGTCGATCTCCACCCGGGCGTGCGACTCGGCGCCGTCGGTGTGCCGGTAGGCGGTCAGCAACGCGGTCTCGATCGCCGCGAGGATCGTGTCGAACGGGATCTCCCGCTCGCGCTCCAGTGCGCGCAGCGCCGCGAGGTCGATGTTCACCTCTCCTCGTCCTCCACATCATCGTCGTCATCGTCGGCGGCGTGTTCGTCGTCGCCGATCTCGTCGTCTTCGTCGGCGCCGTCGAACTCGTCCGCCTCGTCGATCTCGTCGAGGCGGTTGAACTCGACCTGCACCCGGCCGGGGCCGAGCTCGGCGTAGCGGTGTTCCACCCGGCCGGCTTCGGTCTCCAGCACCACACGCTCGTCGTCGGCCGCCACCACCCGGCCGGTGACCTGACGGTCCACCGTGGGCTGCGCGTCGGGCCGCTCGACCCGGACGGTCACCTTCACCAGCCGGCCGGCGTTGCGTCGCCAGTGCCGGGGCAGGGTCAACGGGCGGTCCACCCCGGGGGAGCTGACCTCCAGCTGGTACTCCCCCGCCACGATGTCCCCGCCGGACTCCTCGGCCGCGTCCAGCGCCGCCGAGACCACCCGGGAGACGTCCGCGACGGCGTCCAGGTTGATCCCGCCGTCGGCGTCCACGATCACCCGGACCACGTGCCGCCGGCCGGCCCGGGACACGGAGACGTCCTCCAGGTCGTAGCCCGCCTCCGTGACCACCGGGGCGATCACGTCGCGCAATCTGGTACGCCGGGCGGCCAGGTCGCCCCGGGATGCGCCCGCACGGTCCCCGCCCCGGGCGCCGTCGGTGCGACGGGATCGTCCCGCCGGCGCCGTCGGCCGGGTGGCACGGCCACGCTGCGTCATCTGGGCACCCTCCTGCTGGTCGGCTGCGGTCGTCGGACCGGCACGCCGGGACGCCACCGGGGCGGCAGCGCCGGTGGCTGCGCAGAGCGTAACGCGCCGCCGGGACGGCGGCCCCGGCGGCGCACCGACGGCGGTCGCCCGGCGGTCGGCGCGGATGGTGTTGACTTGTCCGGTGGCCACGGGCAGAACGACGACACACCCCGACGGAACGGGGCAATCCCGACGTACGGTGCTGCGCTCCGGTGCACTTCTGGCGGTCGGTGCCGCCACGGTGCCGCTGACCGGTTGTGCGCTGTTCGACCGGGACGAGCCCAGCCCGCCGCCCGACCCGCTGGAACCCCTGGCGGACGAGGCCCGGGCACTGGCCGCCCGGCACCGGGCCGCGATCGCCGCCGACCCGGGGCTCGCCGACCGGCTCACCCCGATCGCCGAGGCGCACACGGCGCACGCCGACGAGCTGCGCCGGCTGATCGGCCGCCCCGGGCCGTCCGGTCCGGCGACACCGGCTCCGAGCGCCGGGGAAGGCACCCGCAGCGCCCTCCTGGCCGGGTTGCGGACCGCCGAGCAGAGCGGCCGGGACAACGCGGCCAAGGCGTGCGCCGCCGCGCCGGGTGACCGGGCCGCACTGCTCGGTTCGATCGCCGCCGCCCGGGCCACCCACCTGGAGGCACTGAAGTGAACCGCCGCACCGCCCCCGCCACCCCCGGCGACGCGCTCGCCGGGGCGTTGGCCGCCGAGTACGCCGCGATCTACGCCTACGGTCCGATCGGGGTACGACTCACCGACGCCGACCGGCGGGCGGCCCGCACTGCCGAGGCGGCCCACCGGTCCCGACGCGACGCGCTGGTGCTCCAGCTCAGCGCCACCGGCGGCACCGTCCCCCCCGACCAGGCCGGCTACGCCCTGCCGTTCCCGGTCACCGACCGGGCCGCCGCGTTGCGGCTGGCGGTGCAGGTGGAGGAGCGCACCGCGGCGTTCTGGCGGGCGGCGCTGCCGGTCACCACCGGCGCGGACCGCACCCGGGCGCTCAACGCGCTGACCGACTGCGCGGTACGGGCCACCCGCTGGCGGCGCAGCGCGGGCCTCACCCCACTGACCGTCCCGTTCCCCGGCAGTCCCACCTGACCCACCGCCCGTACCCTGCGGTTGCGGTCCGCATACGGGGTATGCATACTCCGTCGCATGTCCATCCGTCACGGCCTGCTCGCCCTGCTGGAGCGCGGCCAGATGTACGGCTACCAGCTCCGGGCCGCGTTCGAGGAGTCGACCGGCTCGACCTGGCCGCTGAACATCGGTCAGGTCTACACCACCCTCAACCGGCTGGAACGCGACGGCCTGGTCCGCTCGCTGCCCGAGCACGAGGGCGGGCAGCGGCCGTACGAGATCACCGACGCCGGGCGGGCGGACCTGGCGCTGTGGTTCGTCACCCCGATCAGCCGCAACGACCGCCCCCGCGACGAGCTGTCCATCAAGCTGGCCCTGGCGTTGACCACCCCCGGGGTGGACGTGCGGGCGGTGGTGCAGACCCAGCGTGGCGCGACCATGCGCACGTTGCAGGAGCTGACCCGGCTCAAGTACACCAGCGACCGGCCGGAGGACCTGCCCTGGCGACTGGTGCTGGACGCGATGATGTTCCAGGCCGAGGCGGAGATCCGCTGGCTCGACCACTGCGAGACCAGCCTGGTCCGGCACCGGCCGGCGGCCCCCACAGCCCGCAGCGGGTCACCGCCGGAGGTGGTGGAGCGGGCCGACGAGGAGGCACACCGGTGACCGGCCCGGACGACGGCGCGGTGCTCGAACTGCGCGACGTCCACCGCACCCACGGGGGCGGGGAGGCCGCCGTGCACGCGCTGCGCGGGGTGAGCCTCACGGTACGACCGGGCGAGCTGGTGGCCGTGATGGGTCCCTCCGGCTCGGGCAAGTCGACCCTGCTCACCCTGGCCGGTGGGCTCGACCGGCCGACCGGCGGGGAGGTACTGGTCGAGGGGGAGGCCCTCGGCACGCTCGACGGGCGGGGGCTGGCCCGGTTGCGCCGTCGTCGGATCGGCTACGTCTTCCAGGATCTGAACCTGCTCGGCAGCCTCACCGCCGCGGAGAACGTGGCCCTCCCGTTGGAACTCGACGGGGTCGGCGTACGGCAGGCCCGGCGGGCGGCCCTGGCGGCGCTGGAGGAGGTCGGCCTGGGCGGGCTCGGTGCGCGCTTCCCCGACCAGATGTCCGGGGGTCAGCAGCAGCGGGTGGCGATCGCGCGGGCGCTGGTCGGTGAGCGGCGGTTGGTGCTGGCCGACGAGCCGACCGGGGCGCTGGACTCGCAGACCGGGGAGGCCGTGCTGCACCTGCTGCGCCGCCGGGTCGACGCGGGGGCCGCCGGGGTGTTGGTGACCCACGAGGCCCGGCACGCGGGCTGGGCCGACCGGGTGGTCTTCCTCCGCGACGGTGTCATGGTCGACTCCACCGCGCCGTTGGCCGGGGTCGAGCACCTGCTCTCCGGAATCGGCCGGTGAGCGCCCCGCCCCACCCGGACGGACCCTCCGGCCCCGACGGCCTGTCCGCCCGTACCCCACCGGCCCGGCCCGACGACCCGGCCCGGCCCGCTCACCCGGCCCGGCCCGACAACCCGGCCCGGCCCACTCACCCGGCCCGGCCCGACAACCCGGCCGGGCCCGCTCACCCCGAGAACCCGGCTCACCCCGAGAACCCGGCCCGACCGGCACGAGCCGGCAGCGCGACCCGGCCGGCCCGCCCCGACGCGGGGGGCCCGGTGGGACTGCCCGGTCGGCTCGCCGGGACGCTCGGGTCCTGGCGGGCCGCGCTGCGGATCGCCCGGCGGGAGGCCTGGCGGGCGCGGGGGCGCACCGCGCTGGTGCTGACGATGATCGCGCTGCCGGTACTGGTGCTGAGCTTCGTCGCGGTCACCTACGACATGGCCGACCTCACCCCGGAGGAGAGTTTCGTCCAGCGGGTCGGTGCCGCCGACGTCGAGCTGCACTGGGTGGCGGAGAACCCACTCCACCAGGACTCCCGGGGGGACACGAACTGGGCCCGCACGGGTGAGCTGGTGACCCGGGAACGGCCGGTGGGTCGGGCGGAGGTCGAGGCGCTCCTGCCGGCCGGCAGCCGGACCAGCCGGGTCACCTGGTGGGTGCCGTTCGAGGTGCGGATCGGCGACCGGACCAGGACCATCGACGGTCGGGCGTTGGACCTGACGGACCCGCTGGCCCGCTCGATGGTGCGCCTGCGGTCCGGGCGGGTCCCCACCGCACCCGACGAGGTCGCGGTCAGCGCGCAGGCCGCCGCCCGGATGGGCGTACGGGTGGGCGGGTCGGTCGACGCGGCCGACGGCACCCGCCGGTGGCGGGTGGTCGGTGTGGTGGAGTTCCCCGACCAGCTCGGGGAGATCGCCGCCCTGACGCAAACCGGGTCGTCCCGGGACGGGCGGAGCTACGACGAGAGCTGGCTGGTCGACCTTCCCGGCCCGTTGGACGCCGCGCTGGTGGACCGGCTCAACGCGCACGGCATCCTGGTCAGCGCCCGGGACCCGGTGCCGGGTGCCCAGTCCCCCGACGGGTCGGCGCTCAACCTGCCCGATCCGGTGCTGGCGAGCAACACGGTGTTGGTCGGCGGTCTCGGTCTGCTGGAGGTCGTCCTACTGGTCGGCCCGGCCTTCGCGGTGGGGGTCCGGCGGCGGCGGCGGGACCTGGCGCTGGTCGCGGTGGCCGGCGGTGATCCGGTGCACCTACGGCGGATCGTGCTCGCCGACGGGGTGGTCCTCGGTGGGCTCGGGGCGGCGTGCGGGCTGCTGCTCGGGGTAACCGCCGCGCTCGCCGGTCGGTCGCTGGTCGAGGAGCACCTGCTGGGGGCGCGCAGCGGGGGCTACCGGGTCTTCCCGGCGGCGCTCGTCGCGATCGCGGCGGTCGCGGTGCTTGCCGGGGTGTTGGCCGCGCTCGCCCCGGCGCTGGCCGCGGCCCGGCAGGACGTGGCGGCCGGGTTGGCCGGTCGCCGGACCGCACCCCCGCACCGCCGCCGCTGGCTGCTCCTCGGGGTGGCGCTGACCGCGCTGGGCAGCGGGGCCGCCGCCGTGGGTGCCGCGAGGGGCGACACCCCGGTGATCCTCGCCGGGTTGGTCCTGGGTGAGCTGGGCCTGGTCTTCTGCACGCCCACGCTGATCGGTCTGCTGGCCCGGCTCGGTCCGCTGCTGCCGCCCGCGCCCCGTATCGCGCTGCGCGACGCCAGCCGCAACCGCTCGTCGGCCGCCCCGGCCATCTCCGCGGTGATGGCCGCCGTCGCCGGCAGCGTCGCCCTGGGCGTATACGTGGCCAGCAACGACGCCCGCGACCGGGCCGACTGGCAACCGGGGATGCCGCCGGGCCAGGTGCTGCTGCTGCGCGCCGACCGGGACGGCACCGGCCCGCTGCCCCCGTTACCGCTGATCACCGAGCGGGTCCGGGCCGAGCTGGGCACCGACGCGGTGCTGCCGGTGGCGGTGCCCAGCTGCGTCGACCCGCAACGCCCGGAGGACTACTGCACGGTCACGGCGGTGCTGCCCGAGGACCGGGCCTGCCCGTACGACGCGGAGTCCTACGGTACGGCCGAGGTCCGCCGTGCGGCGCTGGCCGACCCGCGCTGCGTCCCGCCGGTCCGCATCGTCAGCGGCTTCTACCTACCCGCCATGGTGGACGACGGCGCCGTCCTGGGGGTGCTCAGCGGTGCGCCGGCGGCCGAGGTGGCGGCGGCGGCCGTCGTGCTGCGCGCCGGTGGCGTGGTGGTGACCGATCCCCGTTACCTGGTCGACGGTCAGGTGACGGTCCGGGTCGAACGGTGGGTCGGCGGCTCCCGCCCGTCGGTGGCGACCAGCGTCACCCTCCCCGGTCACCTGCTGCGCGACGGGCTGCCGGTCGACCGGATGGTGCTCTCCCCCGCCGCCGCCGCCCGGGTCGGCCTGCGCACGGAGCCGGCCGGTTTCGCCGTCGACACCCGGACCACGCCGACCACCGCACAGCTCGACCGGGTGGTCACCGCCCTGCGGCCGTTGCTGCCGGTGTCGGTGCAGATCGAACAGGGTCCGCCCCGCTCGCAGCAGCGGCCGGTGCTGCTGTTGCTGGCCGCCGGCGCCGGGCTGATCACCCTGGGCGCGGCCGGGGTGGCAACCGGTCTCGCCGCGGCGGAGGGCCGCCGGGACCTGTCCACGCTCGCCGCGGTGGGGGCCAGTCCCCGGGTACGCCGGGTGCTGTCGCTCTGCCAGGCCGGGGTGATCGCCGTGGTCGGCTCGGTGCTCGGCATCGCGGCCGGGCTCGGCTCCGCCCTGATCATCCTGACCTCGATGAACCGCCAGTACGCGCAGACCTGGCCGGCCCAGTCGCCGTACCCGGTGGTGGTGCCCTGGCAGACCCTCGGTGTGCTGGTGGTGGTGCCGCTGGTGGCGATGCTCGGTGCCGGTCTGTTCACCCGGTCCCGCCTCGCGGTCGAACGCCGGTTGGACTGAGCGGCCCGCCGGGAGCCGGTGGCCGGATCGGTGGGTGCGGACACCGCGTCGACCAGGCAGACTGTCCGGGTGCCCGTCATCGGAACCCTCACCCGCCGGCTCGGTCACCACGAGTGGTTCGGTGCCACCATGCGCCTACTGGTCCCCGTCGACCGGATGGTCGGGCGGCTCACCCGGGGTCGGGTGGTCGCGCTGGGCCTGGTCCCTTCGCTGATCATCACGACCACCGGGCACCGCTCCGGCCTGCCGCGCAGCAACCCCCTGCTGTACGTGCCGGACGGCGAGGGGTTCGTGGTGATCGGTTCCAACTGGGGCCAGCCGCGCCAGCCGGGCTGGGTGCTCAACCTGCGTGCCCGGCCCCGGGCGGAGGTGGCCGTCAAGGGTCGTCGGCTCACCGTGCGGGCCGATCTGGCCACCGGGGCCGAGCGGGAGCGGCTCTGGCAGCTGCTGGTCACCGAGTGGCCGGCGTACCGCACGTACGTGCAGCGGGCCGGTGGCCGGGAGATCCACATCTTCCGGCTGGTCCCGACCGGTGCCGACCTGCCGTGACCGGGCCGGAGCCGGCGGCCGGGGTGGACCTGGACGATCCGCGCTGGCAGGTCGCCGGGCGGACGGCCGACGCGGCGCGGCGACGTTTCCCGGCGGACGTCCTCGCGGTGGCCGTGCACGGGCCGTTGGCGCACGGCGACGACGACGGCGGTGGGGACGCCGAGGTCGGGCTGCTGCTGGTCACCTACCGGGCGGGCGGTGGGCCGCCGACGTCGACCCGACGGATCGACGGGGTGCTGGTCGGGTTGACCGTCACCGACGCCGACGAGCACCTGCGGCGGGCCCGGACGCTGACCCCGGCCTGGCCGCTGACCGCCGACCGCTACGTCACCACCGTCGCGCTGTACGACCCGACCGGCTGGCTGCGCACCCTGCGCGACGAGCACCTGGGCCGGTTGGCGCGGGCCCGGCCGGCGGAGTTCAGCACCGCCGCGCGGGACGCCTGGTTCCGGGGTTGGGCGGCGCACGCCCGGGCGGCCCGGCTCGCCGAGTGGTACGAGACCGATCAGGCGCTGGTGATGCTGGGCGAGGCCCGGTTGGCGGCGGCCACGGTCAGCGGCCTGCTCGGCCGCACCTACTTCCGGGACCCGGGTGACGCGGTGCGGCGTACCGGGTTGGCCGGCGCGGACATGACCGAGGTGGGTCGGGTGCTCACCGGGCAGGCCGAGGAGTTGGCCGCCCGGGGCCGTCCGGTCGACGGCACGGTGGACGACCTGCTCACCCGCTGAGCCGGGCACCGGGCACCAGGCCGGGCACCGGGCACCGGGCACCGGGCACCGGGCACCGGTGGATCAACGGGCCGGCCGCGACGAGCGACCCTGCCGGCCGCGATGGTCTAGCCGAGACCGCCCTGGACCCCGATGAGCATCCCGATCAGGTAGGTCGCGCCGGCCGCCGCCGCACCCAGCAGCAGCTGCCGCAGCCCACCCGCCCACCACGGGCGGTGGGTGAACCGGGCCACGACCGCACCGGCCACGAAGAGCCCCACCCCGCCGACGGCGAGCGCCAACGCGAGGCTGGTGGAGCCGAGCAGGTAGCTCAGCAGCGGGATCAGCGCGCCGACGGAGAAGCAGAGGAACGACGAGATCGCCGCCGCCCAGGGGCTGGGTTGTTCGTCGGGGTCGACGCCCAACTCCTCCCGGACGTGCACCCGCAGCGCCTCCTCCGGGTTGCGGCGTACCGCCTCGGCGACCTGGTTGGCCAGGTCGCGGGGCAGGCCCCGGGCCACCCAGGCGTCGGACAGCTCGCGGGCCTCCGCCTCCGGGTGGCGTTCCAGCTCGCGGCGCTCCTTGGCCACCTCGGCGGCGACCTGCTCGTTGGCCGAGCGGACACTGGTGTATTCGCCCAGGCCCATCGAGATGGCACCGGCGACCAGGCCGGCGGTGCCGGTGAGCACGATGCTGTGCGCGGACACCCCGCCGCCGCCGACGCCGGCGATCAGCGCGATGTTGGTGACCAGCCCGTCCATCGCGCCGAAGACGGCAGGCCGCAGCCATCCGCCGGACACGTCCGCGTGGTGGGCCTCCCGCAGGGCGGCCGGGGTGTCGGTCACGGCAGGGTGAGGATCTCGTGACCGTCGTCGGTGACGACGATGGTGTGTTCGAACTGGGCCGTCCACTTCCGGTCCTTGGTGACGACCGTCCACCCGTCGTCCCACATGTCGTACTGGTAGGTGCCGAGGGTGATCATCGGCTCGACGGTGAAGGTCATCCCCGGCTCCATGATGTCGGTGGGCCGGGGGCTGTCGTAGTGCGGCACGTAGAGGCCGCTGTGGAACGCCTCGCCGATGCCGTGGCCGGTGAAGTCGCGCACCACCCCGTAGCCGAACCGCTTGGCGTACGACTCGATGACCCGGCCGATCACGTTGATCTGCCGGCCGGGGCGGACCGCCCGGATGCCCCGCATCATCGCCTCGTGGGTGCGTTCGACAAGCAGCCGGGCCTCCTCGCTGACCTCGCCGACGCAGAAGGTGGCGTCGGTGTCGCCGTGCACCCCGTCGAGGTAGGCGGTGACGTCGACGTTGACGATGTCGCCGTCGGCGAGCACGGTGGAGTCGGGGATGCCGTGGCAGATGACCTCGTTGACGCTGGTGCAGCAGGACTTGGGGAAGCCCTTGTAGCCCAGCGTCGAGGGGTAGGCGTCGTGGTCGACGAGGAACTCGTGCACCACCCGGTCGATCTCGTCGGTGGTCACCCCCGGCTTGCAGTGTTCACCGGCGAGCTGGGTGGCCTGCGCCGCCAACCGGCCGGCGACCCGCATCTTCTCGATGGTCTGCGGGGTCTGCACGTGCGAGCCGCGCCACTGCTGGGGTTGCTTCTTGCCCACGTACTCCGGTCGGGCGATGTGGCCAGGCACCGCTCGCCAGGGGGAGAGCGTGCCTGGGGTGAGCGGGGCACGAACGGTCATGACGACAGCCTATCTCCGGGCGGTCGGCGGGCCGTGGCGTGGCCGACCCGTCGGTTGTTGCCGTGCCCACCGGGCTGTGCCATTGTGGCTTCGTGGATCTAGGGGGCGTACCTCCCGTTTTCTCCGCGAGCGCGGAGCTGGCAGGTGACCACGTCCACGTCACGGTGACCGGTGAGGTCGACATGGCCACCGCCGACACCATGGTGCAGACCGCACTGCGGGAGCCGGCCCGGCAGGTCACCCTGGATCTGCGCGCGGTGACCTTCTTCGACTCCGCCGCCATCCACGCGGTGGTCCAGCTCGCCCGCCGGTTTCCCGGCGCCCTGACGGTGTTCCCGTCCCGGCAGGTCAACCGGGTGTTGGAGATCTCCGGCCTCGGCGACCAGGAGTGGCTGCGCCCGGTCTGACCCGGGGCCGCGCCGGGCCGGCTCAGTCGGCCAGCCGGCGGCGCAGCGACACCTCGGTCCCCTCCGCGGTACGACGTACCGTCAGCTCGCCCAGCGCCTCGATCAACGCGAGGCCCCGGCCCCGGAACCCGGCCCCGGTCGACTCGCGCCAGCGACCGCTGTCCCGCACCGTCGCCACCACCGTGTGGTCGACGATCGACACCTCGACCCCGATCGTCGGCTCCACCGGCGCGACCGGGTGCTCGATGGCGTTGGCGGCGGCCTCGGAGACGGCGACGATCAGGTCGAACAGGTCGTTCTCCCCCACCCCGTGCGCCACCAGGAAGTCCTCCAGCCGCTTGCGCAGCACGCTGAGCCGGGTCGGGTCGGCGGGCAGCCGCAGGGTGAAGCGGTTCAGCTCGGCGGCTTCCAGCGCCAGCACCGCCACGTCGTCGTGCCGGTTGCGCCCGTCGACCCGTTGCACCACCGCGTCCACCAGGTCGGTGACGTGCTCACCGCCGGTGCCGGCGTCCGCCCGCAGCTGGGCCAGCGCCGCGTCGATGCCGGCATGCCGGTCCTCGATCAGCCCGTCGGTGTAGAGCAACAGCCGACCGCCGGGGGCGAGTTCACCCTCGACGGTGCGGTAGTCGGTGCCGGCGATCGCACCGATCGGCGGCCCCAGGGCCCGCTCGTGCAGAAATGCCACGTCGTCTCCTCGGATCAGCAGGGGGGACGGATGACCGGCGCTGGCGTACCGCAGCCGGCCGGTGCGGGGAGAGAAGGAGAGGCAGAACACGGTGGCGAACGACTGCCGTTCGGTCGAGCCGACCAGCCGGTTGAGCCGGGTCAACGACTGCCCCGGGTCGTAACCCTCCAGCAGGTACGCCCGCAGGCCGTTGCGCAGCTGACCCATCGCCGCGGCGGCCCCGACCCCCTTGCCGACCACGTCGCCGATGACCAGCACCACCTCGTCGTCGCCGATGCCGATCACGTCGTACCAGTCGCCGCCGACCTCGACGTCGGTGCTGCCGGGCAGGTAGCGGCTGGCCACCACCGCTCCGGGCAGTTGGGGCAGCGACCGGGGCAGCAGGCTGTGCTGCAGGGTGGTGGCGATCCGGTGTTCGGCCTCGTAGAGCTGGGCGTTCTCCAGTCGTACCCCGACCAGCCGGGCCAGTTCCGCGACGGCCGCCTGGTCGGTGCCGTCGCCCTCGCGACGCCAGACCCGCAGCTCGCCGAGCTGCCCACCGGTGGTGCCGGTCAACGGCAGTACCTGGGACGGCTGGTCGGGCGCCCTGCCGCCGCCGTCGGCCTCGTGCCGCGCGCCGGTGACCGTGGTGACCGACACCCGGGCCGCCTCCGCCAGGCGCAGGGCGTGCCGGGCGGCGACCTGGACCACCTCCGCGGTCGACTTCGCGGTGTTGACCGCCACGGCGGCGTCGGCGAGCGCCCGCAGCCGGCGGATGATCTGCCCCCGCAGCTGACCCAGCTGGACGTTGGCCCGGACCCGGGCGATCAGCTCCGCCCCGGAGAACGGTTTGGTGAGGTAGTCGTCGGCCCCCACCGACAGGCCGGCGACCGCTTCGGCGGACCCGGCCCGCGCGGAGAGCAGCACGATCGGCACGTGCCGAGTGCGCGGGTCGGCCCGCAACGCGGTGACCAGGCCGAAACCGTCCAGCCGGGGCATCATCACGTCGGTGAGCACCAGGTCGAACGGGCTCCCGGTGGCTTCCTGGAGGGCCACCACGCCGTCCGGTACGGCCACCACCTCGTACTCGGGGCTGAGCAGCCGGGTGACGTGTTCGCGCAGGTCGGCGTTGTCGTCGGCGAGCAGGACCCGGCCCGCCCGGCCCGGGTCGCCGGTGACCGGAGCGGACCGCCCGTCGCCGGCCGGGTCGGACCCGTCGGTCCACAGGGCGGTCTCCGCGACGTAGAGCGACGCCTGTGACGACTCGGTGGTGGGCAGCGGCGCGGCGGAGGCGACCCGGTCGGGCGGCAGGTGCGCCGAACCGAACGGGACGGTCACGGTGAAGGTGGTGCCGTGGTCGACCCGGCTGGTGGCGGCCACCGCGCCGCCGTGCATGTCGACCAGTTCACGCACCAGGGCCAGGCCGATCCCGGTGCCCTCGTGGGTACGCGAGCGCACCCCCGGCACCCGGTGGAACCGCTCGAAGACGTGCGGGACCTCCCCGGCGGCGATGCCGACCCCGGTGTCGGTCACCTCCAGCCGCGCCGCGCCGGCGACGGCGACCACCCGGACCCGGATCTCGCCGTCGAAGGTGAACTTCAGCGCGTTGGAGAGCAGGTTGAAGACGATCTTTTCCCACATGTCACGGTCCAGGAAGACCGGCGCGGGCAGCGGCGGGCAGTCGACCACGAGCCGCAGCCCGGCCCGCTGGGTCGCGGAGCGGAAGGTGCTGGCCAGCCGGGAGGTGTATTCGGCGAGGTCGGTGGGCTGGTAGTGGGCGGCCAGCCGGCCGGACTCCAGCCGGGAGAAGTCGAGCACCGTGTTGACCAGCTTGAGCAGGCGCAGCGCGTTGCGGTGCATGACGGTCAGCCGGTCGAGGTGCGCCGTGGGCAGCGTCGGATCGGCCAGCATGTCCTCCAGCGGGCCGAGGACCAGGGTCAGCGGGGTACGGAACTCGTGGCTGACGTTGGCGAAGAAGTTGGTCTTGGCACGGTCCAGCGCGGCCAGTTCGGCGGCGCGCGCCCGCTCCTGCTCGTACGCCCGCTGCTGGCCGACCACCCGGGACACCTGCGCGGCGATCAGGCCGACGAAGTCGCGGTACTCGTCGTTACACGGCAGGCGGGAGCAACGGCCGACGACCAGTGCCCCGGCGGGCTCGCTGGTGGCCGTCAGCGGCAGCACCAGGGCCCGCTCGGCGACGCCGTCCGGTACCGCACCGAACAGGTCGGCCACCTCGATCTCGGTGCCGGCCCCACCGGCGGCGACCCGGGACAGCACCGCCGGCAACTCGGCCGGCACCTGGTCCGGGTCGACGCCGCTGACCCCGGCCGGCACCGGCCGACCGGTCTCGTCGGTGAGATAGATCAGGGCGAACGGAACGTCGGCCCGGTGCCCGTCGAGCACGGCGGCGGTGGCCTGCCCCAGCTCGGTCATGCTGCGCGCCGCGCCGAGCCGGGAGCCGAGTTCGGCCAGGGCCCGCAGCCGGCGTTCCCCGATGACCCGCCCGGTGGTCTCGTTGACGAAGCAGAAGACACCGTTGACGCTGCCGTCGTCGTCCCGGATCGGGTCGTAGGAGATGTCGAAGTAGACCTGCTCGACGAAGCCGTGCCGGTCGAGCAGGAACGGGTGGTTCTCCCCCCGGTAGGACTCGCCGGTGCGGCGTACCCCGTCGAGCAGGGGGCCGAGCACGTCCCAGGTCTCCGCCCAGTGCTCCCGGGCCGGCCGGCCGAGCGCCTGCGGGTGCTTGTCGCCGATGGTGGGCCGGTAGGTGTCGTTGTAGAAGGCCAGCTGGTCGGGGCCCCAGAACAACACGATCTGGGCCCGCGAGGAGAGCATCATGCCGATGGCGTGGCTCAGCGCCGCCGGCCAGGTGTCCGGGGGGCCGAGCGGGTTGTCCGACCAGTCGTGCCCGCGCAGCCGGCGACCCATCTCGCCGCCCGCCGTGAACGCCCCGGCCAGCCAGGGCGGGAGTGTGCGATCGGCGGACAGGGCGGACAGCCCTCGTCCGTCCTCGCCCCCACGGGCCGAGCTCATCCGCGCCCCCTGCTTCGGCCGGTCGTGCCCCCCAGAACGCCTCGGCTGACGCCGGTCGCGTCCGTCTTCTACCCCGACGGATCAGGAACGTAACGCACGGGTTCGGACGGACGCTGGTAACTCGTGCCTCATCCTGCCGTCATCTGCCCGACAGCGCACGGTGAGGGGGTGGGCTCAGAAGACCGGGAGTCCGTCGATGCTGGCTGCGTTCTTGGTCGCGCGGTAGGCGACCAGATCCTCGGCGGTCCGTCGGGAGTGTGACGTGAGCAACAGGTCGCGGTCGCCGCGATAGTCCATCAGGGGCACCGCGTAGCCGCAGGAGTCGCTGACCCGTTGCACCGTGACCCCGATCACCGCGCGGACGGCGTGCACGTCGGGCGGCTTGGGGAAGTCGGCCAGCAGGGCCGCGAAGCCGGGGTCGGTGACCGGGGTGGCGACGCCCCGCCCGTGCAGTCGGACGATCTTCGGTGGGCCGTCGAAGGCGCAGAACATCAGCGTGATCCGGCCGTTGTCCCGCAGGTGGGCGATCGTCTCCGCGCCGCTGCCGTGGTAGTCGAGCCAGGCAACCCGGTGCGGGCCGAGCACGACGAAGGTGCCCCGCATGCCCTTGGGGGAGAGGTTGACGTGCCCGTCGCCGCCGGTGGGCGCGGTGGCGACGAAGAACATCGGCTGCGCCTCGACGAACTCCCGCAGTCGCCCGTCCAGCGCCGGATACACGGTCCCCATGCGGCCATCCTCCCGCCGCCGACCGCATTTCGAGACAGATTTCCCACCTGGCAGGAAGCGTCAGCGGTCCCGGGCCGCCCTCACCAGGGCGGTCACCGGGCGCGGGTCGTCGTCGTTCTCCGGATGCCACTGCACCCCGAGCAGGAACCGTCGCGCCGGGTCCTCCACCGCCTCCACCACCTCGTCGTCGGCCCAGCCGGTGACCGTGAGCCGCCCCGGATCGGCCACCGCCTGGTGGTGGTACGAGTTGACCCGGTCCACCCCGGCCAGCACCGACGCCGTCCGGGTCCCCGACGCGAACCGCACCGGATGCGCCCCGTACACCCCCGGGGCGGGGCGGTGCCGGTCGTGACCCACCACGTCCGGCAGGTGCTGGTGCAACGACCCGCCGTACGCGACGGCCAGCAACTGCATGCCCCGGCACACCCCCAGCACCGGCAGGTCCACGGCGAGCGCGGCAGCCAGCAGGGCCGACTCCCCGGCGTCCCGGTCGGGGCGGGGCTCGGTACGCGGGTCCACCGGCTGGCCGTAGCGCTGCGGGCCGACGTCCGCGCCGCCGGCCAGCAGCAACCCGTCGAGCACGTCCACCACGTCGGCGTCCAGCTCGTCCGGGGGCAGCACCACGGCCCGACCCCCGGCGGCGGTCACCGAGCGGACGTACGCCTGCGGGACCAGCGACGCCGGCACGTCCCGCCAGACGGCCCAGCTCGCCGGCTCGACGTACCCGGTGATGCCGATCAGCGGACGCGCCCGCCGGCCGGTCCCCGCAGGCCGGAGTGCGCGGGCCGGCGGGTGGCCGGGGTGGTCGCCGACCGGGCCGGGCCGGGCGGAACCGGTCACAGCGGGGTGACGTACGCGCCGGTGATGCCGCCGTCGACCACGAACTGCGCGGCGGTCATGAACGACGCGTCGTCGCTGGCCAGGAACGCCACCGCGGCGGCGATCTCCTCCGGTGCGCCGAACCGGCCCATCGGCACGTGCACCAGCCGACGGGCGGCCCGCTCCGGGTCGGCGGCGAACAACTCCATCAGCAGCGGGGTCGCGACCGGGCCGGGGCACAGCGCGTTGACCCGGATGCCCTCCCGGGCGAACTGCACGCCCAGCTCCCGGGTCATCGCCAGCACCCCGCCCTTGCTCGCGGTGTACGCGATCTGCGAGGTGGCCGCCCCCATCAGTGCCACGAACGAGGCGGTGTTGACGATCGAGCCCTTGCCCTGCCGGCGCATGTGCCCGATCGCGTACTTGCAGCACAGGTAGACGCTCGTGGTGTTGACCCGCAGCACCCGTTCCCAGGCGTCCAGGCCGGTGTCGAGGATGGAGTCGTCGTCGGGCGGGGAGATGCCGGCGTTGTTGAACGCCACGTCGACCCGGCCGTGCCGCTGCACGACCCCGTCGAAGAGGTCCCGCACGGCCGCCTCGTCGGCGACGTCGGTGTGCACGTACTCGCCGCCGACCTCCTCGGCGGCCCGCCCGCCGGCCTCGTCGTCGATGTCGACGCAGACCACCCGGGCCCCCTCGGCGGCGAACCGCCGCACGGTGGCCAACCCGATCCCGCTGCCCGCCCCGGTCACCACGGCGACCCGGTCCTGTAACCGACCCTGCACGCGCCTCACTCCTCTGTGCTGATGAAGACGTTCTTGACGTCGGTGAAGGCGTGCAGCGCGTCCGGTCCCAGCTCACGGCCGAGCCCGGAACGCTTCATCCCACCGAACGGGGTCCAGTAGCGCACCGAGGAGTGCGAGTTGACGCTCAGGTTGCCGGCCTGCACCGCGCGGGCCAGCCGCAGCGCCCGCCCGACGTCCCGGGTCCAGATCGAGCCGGACAGGCCGTACTCGGTGTCGTTGGCGAGCCGGACCGCGTCGGCCTCGTCGTCGAAGGGGAGCACCGAGACGACCGGCCCGAAGATCTCCTCCCGCCAGTGCCGGTCGGCCGGGGAGTCGGCGAGCAGCACCGTCGGGGCGTGCCAGAAGCCGGGGCCGTCGGGCCGGGTGCCGGTGAACGCGACAGTCGCGCCGTCGAGGTAGCCGGCGACCCGGTCCCGGTGGGCTGCGGAGATCAGCGGGCCCATCTCGGCGGTCTCGGCGGCCGGGTCCTCCACCCGCAGCGCCCGCACCGCCGGTTCGAGCAACTCCAGGAACCGGTCGTAGACCGGGCGCTGGACCAGGATCCGGGAGCGGGCGCAGCAGTCCTGCCCGGCGTTGTCGAACACGGCGTACGGCGCGGTGGCCGCCGCCTTCTCCAGGTCGGCGTCGGCGAAGACCAGGTTGGCGCTCTTGCCGCCCAGCTCCAGGGTGACCCGCTTCACCTGGGCGGCACAGCCGGCCATGATCCGGGTGCCCACCTCGGTCGAGCCGGTGAAGCAGACCTTCCGCACGGCCGGGTGGGTGACGAACCGTTCGCCGACCACGTCGCCCCGGCCGGGCAGCACGGTGAACACCCCCTCCGGCAGGCCGGCTTCGCGCCCCAACTCCGCCAGGCGCAGCGCGGTCAGCGGGGTCAACTCGGCCGGTTTGAGCACGACCGTGTTGCCGGCGGCCAGCGCCGGGGCGAAACCCCAGGCGGCGATCGGCATCGGGAAGTTCCACGGCACGATCACCCCGACCACGCCGAGCGGTTCGTGGAAGGTGACGTCCCAACCCCCGGGCACCGGGATCTGCTGCCCGGTCAGCCGCTCCGGCGCCCCCGCGTAGTAGTCGAGCACGTCACGGACGTTGCCCGCCTCCCACCGCGCATTACCGATGGTGTGCCCCGCGTTGCGCACCTCCAGCTGGGCCAACTCCTCCAGGTGCGCGTCCACCAGCCCGGCGAACCGCCGCAGAACCCGCCCCCGCTCCCCCGGCGCAACTTGACACCACCCCTCGAACGCACCAGCCGCCCGAGAGATAGCCGCATCCACCTCCCCCGCCCCGGTGGCCCCCACCTCCGCCACCACATCCCCGCTGGCCGGATCGACCACCCGCGTCACGCCCCACCCCTTTCCCCGTCGATCATGGAGTTGTGGTGGCCCGCATAGACCACATACCGCCACACATCGTCCACCACAACTCCAAGATCGACGCAGACGGGGGGTGGGGGTCAGAGGCGTTCGAAGCCACGGGTCAGTTCCCAGTCGGTTACCGCGGCGTCGAAGGCGGCCAGCTCGACCTTTGCCTGGTTGGCGTAGTGGGCGTGGACCTCTTCGCCGAAGGCCGACCGGGCGATGTCGGAGTTCTGCCAGAGGGTCAGGGCGTCGCGGAGGGTGGGTGGGACGCGCTCGGCGGCCGGGTCGTCGTAGGCGTTGCCGGTGCACTCGTCGGCCAGCTCCAGCTCCTGCTCGATGCCGTGCACCGCCCCCGCGACCAGGGCGGCGATCGCCAGGTACGGGTTGACGTCCGCGCCGGGCACCCGGTTCTCCACCCGCATCCCCTGCCCGTGCCCGACCAGCCGCAGCGCGCAGGTGCGGTTGTCGGTGCCCCAGCGCAGCGCGGTCGGCGCGAACGAGCCGGGCTGGTAACGCTTGTAGGAGTTGATGTTGGGGGCGAACAGCACGCTCATCTCCCGCATGGTGGCGAGCAGCCCCGCCAGCACCCGCTGCCCGGTGACGCTGAGCTGCGCCGGCCCGTCGCCGAGCATCGCCGAGCGGCCGTCGACGTCGCGCAGCGAGAAGTGGATGTGGCAGGAGTTGCCCTCCCGCGCGTTGGGCTTGGCCATGAACGTGATCGACACGCCCTCCTGGGCGGCGATCTCCTTCGCCCCGTTCTTGTAGATCACGTGGTGGTCGGCGCAGGCCACCGCCTCGTCGTAACGGAACGCGATCTCGTGCTGGCCGAGGTTGCACTCGCCCTTGGCGCTCTCCGGGGTCAGCCCCGCGCCGGCCATCTCGGTGCGGATGCGCCGCAACAGCGGCTCCACCCGGGCGGTGCCCAGCAGCGAGTAGTCCACGTTGTACTGGTTGGCCGGGGTGAGGTCGCGGTACCCGCGCCGCCACGCCTCCTCGTACGAGTCGCGGTAGAGGACGAACTCCAGCTCGGTGCCGGCGTACGCGGTCAGCCCGTGGTCGGCCAGCCGGTCGAGCTGCCGGCGCAGGATCTGCCGGGGCGAGGCGACCACCGGGCCGGAACCGTCGAGCCACTCCAGGTCGGCCAGGAGCAGCACGCTGCCCGGCTGCCACGGCATCCGGCGCAGGGTGGACAGGTCGGGGCGCATGGCGAAGTCGCCGTAGCCGCGTTCCCAGCTCGACATGGCGTACCCGTCGACGGTGTTCATGTCGACGTCCACCGCGAGCAGGTAGTTGCAGCCCTCGCTGCCGTTGGCCACCACCTGGTCGAGGAAGAACGGGGCGTGGAACCGTTTGCCCTGCAGGCGGCCCTGCATGTCGGTCAGGGCGAGCACCACCGTGTCGATCTCGCCATCGGCGACGGCGACCCGGAGCTGTTCCAACGTGAGCGGGGCTTTCCTCATCCGTGCGCCTCCATCACCAAGGTCTACCGGGCCTAGCGGATCACCGTCAATGCCCCGTCCGGGCGGGCCGGCAAACCCCTGACCCGGGGTGCCCGGTCGGACCCGGTCCGGAGACGGCGGCCCGGCCTGCGAGGGCCCGCCCGTGGCCCGGAGCCGGACGCGACCCCGACGCGCGAAACGAGCGGAAATTGTCGTACGCACAACGACGGAAATGCTCTTCCCAAAGGCGGGAAAGAAGCGCCGCGACACGCCACTCATCCGTTCGGACACATAGCCGGCCACACCGATCGGTAATCGCACGGCGACCTTGCGTGAAAGTTGGAACCCTTGCCAGAATTTGAGCCGGCCGGTGCGACGCACGGCACTTCGTCGGCCGATCCGCACGACCACTTCCCCTGACCTGCCGCGTATTCGCGCGCAATGCGTCGACAGGTCACCGGAGCGTGGATGTTCGGCCCCTCGGTCGCACCGGGCCGGCCGACCCAGAAACACCCGAACTGCTCCATCACGACGCACCAAAGGACGCGTAATGACGAGAGTACGTCCCAGTGGGAAGCCCCGGGCCCTCGCCGCCCTGGTGGCGATCGCCGTTTCCGCCGCGCTGCTCGCGGTGGCCGGCCCGACCCAGGCAGCCCCCCGCACCGCCGGTGCCGACGCCGCGCAGCCGGCGGCGGGATCGTCCGCCACCGGTGGCACGCGGGCCGGTCGCCTCGCGCCGCTGTCCACCGGAGCCACCGGCGTGTCGGCGGGTTCCTCCGGCACCCTCGCCTCCACCTCGGTGACGGGGACCGTCGGTTCCATCACCGTCACCTGCACGCTGACCCCGAGCACCCCGTTCGTCTACTACGGCGGCCCGTACGGCGGCGGTGAGGAGGGCCTGGCGTCGGTGCAGTGCACCTATCCCGTCTACGCGATCCAGGTCGAGGTCGCCCTGTTCCGCTACAACACGCAGGTCACCTACAACACCAAGACGGCCTACAGCACCGTCCTCGGCACCGTCGACACCGAGTACCCCCGGTCCACCGGCGAGTACAAGACGGGCGCGGACGCCTTCATCACCTGGAACTACGGCGGCCCGACCACCTTCATCCCGCTCACCCTCAGCAACAGCGCGTACCTCTGACGGTCGCCGGGCGGCCCCCGGCCGGAACCCTTCAGGGCTCCGGCCGGGGGCTGTCCGTCGTCGCCCCGGAGGGCTGGTGGTCAGGCCGGCCCGTCGACCCGTGCGGCGTCCGCCGCCGGTGCCGCCGGTACGTCGACCGTCCGGCGCGGGCCGGTGAACCACGTCCGGGCCGAGGCGTACCACCAGATGCCGACCCCGAGCAGCACCCCGCCGACGGCCAGCGGCGCGTAGTTCACCGCCGACCAGCTGAACTCCGGGTTGCCGGGCACCCCGGCCGGCACGATCGGCAGCACGAAGTAGACCGAGATGATCACGATCTCGACCACCGCGATCCAGCCGAACAGTTTGTATTTCCGGCCCAGGGTCCACGGCCCAGGCTCGAACCGGTCGCCCATCCTCAGCCGCAGCGCGATCGGGATGACGAAGGACAGGTAGAGGCCGATCACCGCCACCGACACCACCGCGTAGAAGGCGACCGGGACGCCGTCGCTCTGGTAGAGCGCCGGCAGGGTGAGCACCAGGCCGGCCAGCGTCGCCCCGATGATCGCGTTGGCCGGGGTGCCGTTGCGGTCGACCTTGGACCACAGCCGCCAGCCGGGCACCGCGCGGTCCCGGCTGAACGCGTACGTCATCCGGCTCATCGAGGTCACGCAGCTCATTCCGCAGAAGAACTGCCCGATGGTGGAGATGATGATGACCGTCTTGAAGAAGAACGGGGTCAGCGCGGATTCGAAGATGGCGCCGGAGAATCCGCCGGCCGCGTTGATCGCGTCCACGTCGGTGGCGGCGAACAGGAACGCCAGCAGCAGGATCCACCCGCCCACCGCCGAATAGAAGATCGACCGCCACAACCCCTTGGCGGCGGCCTGCGACGCGCCCCGGGTCTCCTCGGACACGTGCGCGCAGGCGTCGAATCCGGTGATCGTGTACTGGGTGAGCAGGAATCCCAGCGGCAGCACGTAGAACCAGAACGTCAACCCGCCGGTGTCGCCGTCACCGAACCCGGAGTTGTTGAACCGCTCGGTGAACACGAACTGGAAGCTCTGGTGCCGGTCGGGCACCAGCAGCAGGATGGCCACCACGGCGGCGGCGCCGGCCACGTGCCACCAGACCGACACGTTCTGGAGTACGTCGATGATCCGGTGCCCGAAGATGTTGATCAGCGCGTGCAGGGCCAGGATGATCACGAACAGGACGAACGCCTGCCGCAGCGTCCCCTCCCACCCGTCGAAGAGCGCCGACAGGGTCAGGTTGAGGAAGGTGGCGCAGCCGTAGTCCACCGACGCGGTGACCGCGACCAGGCCGATCAGGTTGAGCCAGCCGGTGAACCAGCCGTGCACCGGCCTGCCCATCTTGGCCGCCCACCAGTAGATCCCCCCGGCCGTCGGGTACGCCGACACCAGCTCGGCCAGGCAGAACCCGATGATCAGGATGAACAGCGAGATCAGTGGCCAGCCCCAGGAGATGGCGACCGGCCCGCCGTTGTTCCACGCCTGCCCGAAGGTGGTGAAACAGCCGGCCAGGATCGAGATGATCGAGAACGAGATGGCGAAGTTGGAGAAGCCGCTCCACGTGCGGTGCAACTCCTGCTGGTAGCCGAGTTCGGCGAGTCGTCGGGCGTCGTCGTCCGGCGCGTGCGGTTGCCCGGTGGTCGGCGGTTGCCCGTTCCCGGCGGTCGGCGGTTGCCCGGTGGTCGGCGGGGGCGTTGTGGCCACAGCACACCTCCCTGAGGTGGTACCCGGTACTGCCCGGGTGGTCCCGGTGCGAGTGCGCCCGAGTCTCGTCCCGCCGATCACCACGGTCAATCCGTCGCCGGTGCCGAACTCGTTAATTCGCGTCACCCCTGGCGGGGCGGTGGTCAGGTCGCCCCGGCGGGCGGTAATCGGGTTGCCCCGGGGCCGGCACCGACGGATGCTTGAGCCCGTGACCAGGCCCGATCGCGACGGGCCGACGCCGGGCGCTCGGCAGGAGCCCGGCACCACGGCGGCGCGGGGCGTCCACCTCTCTCTCACGTACGGCGTCGTGCCGTACCCGACGGGCGTCCCGCTCCGCCACCCACTCCCGCCCCGATCCACCCGCCTGGGTCGATGTTGCGGAATCCGCCGGGCACGGACAGCACCACTTCGGCCCACGCGAGTCGCTCTTGCCGCCGACCGCCCCTGGTAAATCCCTCAGCCCCGGGCCCTGGCCCAGGACAGGAAGCGTTCGGTCATGCCGGTGGGCGGGTGGGCCGGGTGGAGTTGGGTGAGCTGGTTGGTGGCCTCGTGCATCAGGGTGCCGAGATAGATCAGCAGGGACATCCGGTCGTGCCGGTACTCGGTGAGCAGCGCGAGCTTGGCCGGCTGGCAGGGCCACTGCCGGCCGCAGTTGCGGCAGCGCCACAGCGGACGCATCGCGACGTGCGGGACGGGCGGACGGACCACCACCATCACCGCCCCCACGGCGCAGCGGCCTGCGTCTCATTGTCGATCAGGTCAGGCGACCGCAGGAACCGCTTGACGCTCCCGAGCACCCGGCGGGGCGGCGTCCTCATGATCCTCCACCACATGACCGAACCCTTCATGTCGACCTCCTCGCGTGCCTGGGAAGGGGCCGCTCCCACTGGCCAGAAAGGGAGCGGCCCCCGCGAAGTCGGCCCCGACACCGTCCCGTCAGAGCCGACCCACCTGAGGCAACCTTGCCCAGAGCGACGGGATCAGTACACGACGTTAATCTATGCTCAGGGACGTTCGTGACATCCACGATGGAGGCGGGATGAACCACGCGCTTCAGGAGGCCATGGCCGAGGCCGGCGAGACAGCAGAGAGTCTTGCCGCTCAAACAGGGGTCGACCCCAAGACGGCAGCGCGGTGGATATCCCCGGGACGTGTGCCGCAACCGCGCCGACGGGTGACCGTGGCCGCGATCCTCGGCCGGGACGTTGGTGACCTATGGCCCGATGTCCTCAAGCGCCGCGAGCCACAGTGGCTGAGAAAATGGGTCGACTGGGAGCGCGAAGCCTTGGCCCTGCGCTGGTTCGAACACTGCTGGATACCGGGCTTACTCCAAACCGAGGCGTACGCGCGGGCGACCCTCGCCGGGGAGGCGCTGACCACTGGAGAGATGGACGATCTCGTGGCTTCGCGCATCGAGCGACAGGCCGTCCTACGCAGGGACCGACCACCCCTGTTCGTCGCCGTGATCTTCGAAGGCGTGCTGTACCAGTCGGTCTACGGCGACCGTGGGCTGATGCGGGAACAGATCGAGCAACTTGCCCACTGCGCAGCCCTCCCCATGGTGCAGGTGCACATCGTGCCAAAAGACATCGGCATGTATCCAGGGCTTGGGGGTGGCTTCATCATCGCTGAGCTGCCCAGCGGCGAGCACGTTGCTCACGTCGACAGTCAGGCACCCGCGCAGATCCTCAATGAGGCTACGGACGTTGCTACCCTCAGTCGAAGGTGGGAACGGATCAGGGGAGAGGCCCTCTCCCGAAACCAATCTCTAAACCTGATCAGGGAAGCGGCAGAATCATGGACCTGACCGGCGCACAATGGCGCAAGAGCACCAGGAGCGGCAACAACGGCGGCTCGTGTGTCGAAGTGGCCGACAACCTGCCCGGCGTCGTCCTGGTGCGGGACACCAAGGACCGCGACGGCGGGACCCTGACCTTCGCGCCGGACACCTGGCAGGCGTTCGTCGACCTGGCCAAGCAGATCGACCCTGCTGCCTGACCTTCTCCCGACCATCGCCGGCCCGCCGCATCTTGATCGACTCAGTTGGGTCGATCTTGTCGGCCGCCCCCCGTGGGTGGTCAGGTGAGCAGGAGGCCGGCGACCCAGAGGGCGGCGATCACCAGGCCGGCCAGGAACTCCACCATCATCGACAGGCCGGCCGCTTTCAACGCCTGCACCGTGGCCGGCCAGGCGAGCTGGTTGCTGCCCAACCGCAGCCGCTCGGCCCCCCACACCCCGCCGACGAAGCCGATCACCAGGCCGATCACCGGGATGACGAAGAACCCGACCAGCCCGAGCAGGCCCCCGACGAGCAGCGACGACGTCGGCACCCCGGTGCGCTTGAGGTTGCGCCCCGGCCAGGCGTACTTGATCACGGCACCGGCGGCGGCGACCACGGTGGCCGCGCCGAGCACCGCCCAGCGGCCCGGCCCGGCGTCGCCGAAGACCGCCCAGAGCAGCACCCCGCCCCAGCACAGCGGCAGCGCCGGCAGACCGGGCACCACCACCCCGGCCAGTCCGGCCACGATCGCGATCGCCGCGACCACCGAGACCGCCGCCCCACCATCGGTCAGGCTCACCCCGCCACCTCTCCCCCACCCGGTCCCGTCCCGGTCACGTCGCTCACCATGCCAGAGCAGCGGGTTCCCCGCCGGCCACCCGTACCCGACCGGCCGCTCCCGGCCGCCCCACCCCGAACGACCACGCCCCATCCCGAACGACCACGCCTCACCCCGGACGACCACGCCCCGCCGGGCACCACCGCGCCGCCGACGACGCCCCCGAACCGGCCGGGGAGCAGGTCACTCCGTCGTCGCCCCGCGCAGGCGGGCGGTGATCTGGTCCGCCGGGGCGGGTGGGCCGAACCAGCGGCCCTGCCCGGTGTCGCAGCGCAACGCCCGCAACCGTTCGGCCTGCTCCCCGGTCTCCACCGCCTCGGCGGTCACCCACAGCTCCAGCGCGTGCGCCAACCGGACCAGGGCGTCGACGATCCGTTCGTCGCGGTGGTCGGGCGGGGAGTCGTCGCCGCCCCGGATGCCCTCGACGAACGGGCCGGCCAGCTTCAGGCAGTGGATCGGCAGCCGCCGCAGGTAGACCAGGTTGGAGTAGCCGGTGCCGAAGTCGTCGATGGCCAGTCGTACGCCCAGGTCCGCCAGCCGGTGCAGCGACCGTAACGGCTCCCCGGCGGTGCCCATCACGGCGCTCTCCGTCAGCTCCAGCTGCAACAGCTCCGCCGGCAGGCCCGTGCGGCTCAGCGCGCTGGCGACGGTGTCCACGATGGCCGGGTCGTCGGCCTGCCGGGCGGCCAGGTTGACGCTGACCACCAGTTTCGCCTCGGGGAACTCGCGGTGCCAGGCCCGGGCGTCGCGGCACGCCTGCCGCAGCACCCACTCGCCGAGCCGGACGATCAGCCCGGTCTCCTCGGCCAGCCCGATGAAGCGGTCCGGGCCGACCAGGCCCAGCTCCGGATGGGCCCACCGGACCAGGGCCTCCACCGCGATCATCGAGCCGTCCAGCAGGGAGACGATCGGCTGGTAGTGGACCACGAACTCGCCCCGGTCCAGGGCCGCCGGCAGGCCGGCGGCCAGCGCGGACCGGGCGATGTCGGCGGCGCTGCGCTCCGGGTCGTACACCGCCCAGCGGCCCCGGCCCTCGGCCTTGGCCCAGTACAGCGTGGTGTCGGCGGCCTTCATCAGCTCGGAGACGCTGGTCTCGCTGGCCGGGCACTCGACCACCCCGATGCTGGCCGAGACGGCGAGCTGGTGGTCGCCGACGAGCACCGGGGCGGCCACCGCGGCCAGCGCCAACTCGGCGACGCCGACCGCGTCGTCGATGCCCTCGCCCTCGTTGACCAGGATGACGAACTCGTCGCCGCCCATCCGGGCCACCAGGTGCCCCTGACCGATGACACAGTCGGAGAGCCGCCGGGCGATGGTGATCAGCAGCCGGTCACCGAGGTCGTGGCCGAGGCTGTCGTTGACCGCCTTGAAGCCGTCGAGGTCCAGGAAACACACGCCGATCCGCTGCTCCGGCCCGGCGTCGGCGAAGACCTGACCGAGGGTCTCGAAGAACAACGTCCGGTTGGGCAGGCCGGTCAGCGGGTCGTGCAGCGCCTGGAAACGCAGCCGCTGCTGGAGTTCGTACCGCTGGGTGATGTCCTCGATCATCGCGACCGTGAACCGGGGGCGGCCGTCGTCGTGCCGGATCAGCGAGACGGCCAGGTCCGTCCACACGACGGTGCCGTCCTTGCGGTAGTAGCGCTTCTCCACCCGGACGGTGTCGTGCTTGCCCTCGATCAGCTCCTGGTACAGCTCCCACATGCCGGCCGCGTCCTCGGCGTGGAACAGCGACGACACGTTGGTCTGCCGCAGCTCCTCCCGGCTGTAACCGAGCATGTCGGCGAACGACTGGTTGACGTCGATGATCTGGCCGTCGATGCCGGCGATGCCGATGCCGATGGCCGCGCCGGTGAAGACCGCCCGGAACCGGGCCTCGCTGTCACGGAGCGCCCGCTCCACCGCGTCCCGGGCCTGCCAGGCCGACCGGGCGATCCGCTCCTGCTGACTGAAGGTACGGTCGCGCAGCGCCCGACCGAATCCGGCGGCCAGCCCACCCTGCACCGCCGCCACCCGGGCGGGCAGATCGGGCGGCAGGTCCACCGGGGGCAGCACCCGCTGCGGCAACTGCTCGCCGAGCGCCCGCACCGACCAGTCGAGGATGCGCGGCTCGGTCAGGTGCGCCTCCACCAGCGCCCGGCCCACCTCCTCCGCCGGGGTGGCGGAGAAATCCTCGGCGAGCAGGGCCTGCGCCAGCCGTACGGTGTGCACGAGCAGCAGCCGCTCGGTCTCGTCCGCGCTCATCGGCACGAACCCGAGCCGGCGTACCGCCCGGGCCCAGTCGGCGGCGTAGCCCTGGGCACCCGGACGGGCCGCGTCGGTGCCGCCGGGGTCCGGAACGGCGGACATGGTCGACTCAGCCGGCTGTGCGGTCGTACCGGGCGACGCCGCCGAACGCCCCGAACCGCTCGGGGTGCTCGTCCACGTCGGACGGAGAGTCGGGCCGCCACAGCGGCATGTGCACCACGCCGGGCTCGAGCAACGTCCAGTCCCCGAAGAAGCCGGTGATCTCGGCGCGGGACCGCAGCGTGATCTCGGTGTCGGTACGCGCCGAGAGGCGCTGTGCGTCGAGCATCTCCTGGGGCTGGTCCTCGAAGGTGGAGTGCGAGACGACCAGGAAGCTGCCGGGTGCGGCGGCGGCCCGGAGGGTGGCGAGAATGTCGGCCGGCCGGTCGGCGTCGGGGACGAAGTGCACGACCCCGGCGAGCAGGATGCCCAGGGGACGGTCGAAGTCGATCAGGCCGCTGGCGCGGGCCTCGTCCAGGATCAGCTTCGGTTCCCGCAGGTCGGCGTGCACGGCGACGGCCCGGTCGTTGCCGGCGAGCAGTTCCCGGCTGTGCGCCACGGCGACCGGGTCGATGTCGACGTAGACGATCCGGGCCTGCGGGTCGGCGGCCTGGGCGACCTCGTGGACGTTGCCCACGGTGGGGATGCCCGAGCCGATGTCGAGGAACTGGTCGATGCCGGCGTCGAGCAGCACCCGGACCGCGCGGCGCAGGAATTCCCGACCGGACCGCATGGTGTCGGCGAGGTTCGGGGTCATGCTGGCGATCTGCTCGGCGAGCCGCCGGTCGATCTCGAAGTTGTGCGCGCCGCCGAGGAAGTAGTCGTAGACCCGGGCGGCGCTGGGCCGGCTCAGGTCGATCTCGGCGGGAAGTCCGTCCGGCGTCTGCATCGCTGTCTGGCCCCCAGTTCGTCGCCGCGGTGCGGGAGGGCACCGGTGTCGACGGCGTGCGCGGGCACGCGGAGCCGTACCGGCCGACCCGCGGATCGTGTGGTGCTGACCACTCTAGGCCCGTCCGCCCAGGTACGGGAGATCAGCTGACCCCGATCTGTGGCCGGCCGGGCGGCGCGAACAACCCGGACGCCCCGCCGTCACCCTGGGCTGCCACCCGCACACCCGACGGTGACACCTCCACCTCCCGGCTCGGCCAGCCGGCCGGGCACCCGGCGCCGCCCGGGCACCCGGCGTCGGCCGGTCGGCCGGTCCCCGGGCATTCCCACCGGCCGGTGGCCCGGTCGACGGGCCCACTCGACGCCGGTCGACCCGCCGGGCTCAGTCCACGGATTCCAGCAGCAGCGAGATGCCCTGGCCGACCCCGACGCACATGGTCGCCAGGGCCCGCCGGCCACCCCGGCGACGCAGCTCCAGGGCGGCGGTCAACGCCAGTCGGGCCCCGCTGGCCCCCAGTGGATGCCCCAGGGCGATCGCGCCGCCGTTCGGGTTGACGTGCTCGGCGTCCTCCGGCAGGCCCAACTCGCGCAGCACCGCGATCCCCTGCGCGGCGAACGCCTCGTTCAGCTCGACCACGTCCACGTCGGCCAGGGCGACGCCGAGCCGGCCGAGCAGCCGACGGGTGGCCGGCACCGGACCGATCCCCATGATCCGGGGCGGTACGCCGGCCACCGCCGCGCCGCTGATCCGGGCGAGCGGGGTGAGGTCGTACCGGGCCACCGCCGCCTCGGACGCGACCAGCAGGGCCACCGCGCCGTCGTTGAGGCCCGAGGAGTTGCCGGCGGTGACGGTGCCGCCGGACCGGAACGGGGTGGGCAGCGCGGCCAGCTTCGCAAGCGAGGTCTCCCGGGGGTGCTCGTCGACCTCGACCAGCTTCGTCTCCCGCCGGCCGGCGGGCACGGTCACCGCCACGATCTCCTCGGCGAACCGGCCGTCGGCCTGCGCCTTCGCGGCCCGCTGCTGGGAGCGCAGGGCGAACTCGTCCTGGGCCCGCCGGTCGACGCCGAACTCGGCGGCCACGTTCTCGGCGGTCTCCGGCATCGAGTCGGTGCCCCAGCCGGCCGCCATCAGCGGGTTGACCAGCCGCCAGCCGAGAGTGGTGTCGTACACCTCGGCGGCGCGGGAGTAGGGGGTGGTCGCCTTCGGCATGACGAACGGGGCCCGGCTCATGCTCTCCACGCCACCGGCGAGCACCAGGTCGGCCTCGCCGGCCACCACGGCGCGGGCGGCGATGGCCAGCGCGTCCAGGCCCGAGCCGCAGAGCCGGTTGACGGTGCTGCCCGGCACCTCCTGTGGCAGGCCGGCCAGCAACGCCGCCATCCGGGCCACGTTGCGGTTGTCCTCACCGGCCTGGTTGGCGCAGCCCAGCACCACGTCGTCGACCCGGGACCAGTCCACCGCCGGGTGCCGGGCGACCAGTTCGCGCAGCACGTGGGCGGCCAGGTCGTCGGGGCGTACCCCGGCGAGGGCGCCGGCGTACCGGCCGATCGGGGTACGGACTCCGGACACGAGGTAGGCCACGGTCATCGACGCACGTCCTTCGGGGGTGGGAAGGGGCTGGCGGTGCCGGCGTCGCCCGGATCACAGGGACGCCGGCCGTCAGGATATCCACGCCCGTGCCGGACGGCCCCCGGCCGGGGGTTGCGCCGACCCTCCCGAGCCGGATGGCGGCCGGGGCGGCCCGTGACGCCGGCCCGGCGGGCGGACGCCGGATAGGTTGGCGTCATGACCCGGGCCCAGTTCAGTGCAGAGACCTCCGGTGGTGGGGCGTTCGTCCGCCAGCCCAACCGGTTCACCGGCCGGGTCACCCCGCACTCCACCTCGCCCGAGGGCGGTGGGCCGGACGACCAGGGGCGCTGGCCGTTGGAGGCCGGCCGGTACCGGCTGATCTGGTGCCGGGCCTGCCCCTGGGCGCACCGGGCCATGATCGTGCGCGGTCTGCTCGGCCTGGACGGGGTGATCTCGCTGGGCACTGTCGACCCGATCCGCGACGAACGCGGCTGGCGGTTCACCCTCGACCCGGACGGCTTCGACCCGGCGCTGGGCATCGGCTTCCTGTCCGAGGCGTACCTCGCCACCGACCCGGACTACACGGGCCGGGTGACCGTGCCGGCACTGGTGGACACGCTCACCGGCCGGGTGGTCACCAACGACTATCCGCAGCTCACCCTCGACCTTTCCACCGAGTGGCGACGCCTGCACGCCCCGGACGCCCCCGACCTGTACCCGGTGACGCTGCGTCCCGAGCTGGACGCGCTGATGGCCGAGATCCACACCGACGTCAACAACGGCGTGTACCGGTGCGGCTTCGCCACCTCCCAGCAGGCGTACGACGAGGCGTACGCGGCGCTGTTCGCCCGGCTGGACGCGTTGTCACAGCGGCTGGCCGGGCAGCGGTACCTGATGGGTGACGCGATCACCGAGGCGGACGTGCGGCTGTTCACCACCCTGGTCCGCTTCGACGTGGCGTACCACGGGCACTTCAAGTGCAACCGGCAGAAGCTGACCGAGATGCCGGTGCTCTGGGCGTACGCCCGGGATCTGTTCCAGACCCCGGGGTTCGGCGAGACGGTGGACTTCGACCACATCAAGCGGCACTACTACGCCACGCACCGTGAGATCAATCCCACCGGGGTGGTGCCGGTGGGCCCGGACACGTCCGGCTGGCTCACCCCGCACGGCCGTGCCTGAGGCCGCCCGCGCCGTCGCCGGCCGGGTCGCCGCCGGCTGTGTGCTGCTCGGCGCGGTCGCGGTGACCGTCGCCGTCGGGGCCGGTCCGGGTGGCCCGTGGCGCGGGTACGTCAGCGAGGCCGGTGTCAGCGACAGCGCCTTCGCCTCGACGTACCGGATGGGGGTGTTCGCCCTGGCGGCGGCGCTGTTGTCGCTGGCCGCGGCGCTGCCGGTGACGTTGCGGCTCGCGGCCGGCCTGCTGCTGGCCGGCGCGGCCGGCACGGTGGTCTCCGGCGCGGTGACGTGCAGCGCCGGGTGTCCGCTGCCGCCGTTCGAGGCGGCGACGCGGGCCGACCTGGTGCACGCCGGGGCGAGCATCGTGGCGGCCGGGGTGACGGTGCTCGCCATGCTGGTGGTCGGGTTCCTCCGGCCGGCGACGCCGGGGCTGCGCCGGGTGGGCCGGATCGCCGGGGTGGTGGCGTTGCCGGTGGCCGGGGTGGTCGCGCTGGGCCTGCTGACGGTGGGCCAGGGCGACCTGGTGGCCGGGCTGGAACGGGTGTTGCTGGTGGTCTGTGCCGGCTGGGGCCTGTGCACCGCTCTGCTGCTGGCCCGGCACCGGCCGGCCGCCCCCGGACCGGACGACCGGGCTGTGCCCGGCGCGCGGGAGTACGCCGTACGTGACGAACGGATCACCAGGTCGAGAACCTCCGTGTAAGGAGCCTCACGGGGATCGCTCCTTCCACCTGTCGGCCGGCCGGGAGTAGCGTCGACAGGCGATGACCAATGTCTGGCACCTCACCGTGCGCCTGTACGTCGACCTCCGACGCCAGGCCAGTGGAGTCTGTCCGGCGCAGCCGCGCTCCTGACGCGCCCACCGACCGACCCCTACCGACCTTGGACTCATCCTGATGGCTTCCACCCTGCGCAAATTCCCCTTCTCCGCCCAGATCCTGCTCGGCCTCGTGCTCGGCGCGGCGCTGGGCTTCCTCGCCCGCGAGGGCGACCTGGCCTGGCTGGCCGGCACCCTCGACACCGTCGGCGGGCTCTTCGTCCAGTTGCTCAAGCTGGCCGTCCCGCCGCTGGTCTTCACCGCGATCGTGGTCAGCGTGGTCAGCCTGCGCGGGGTGGCCAACGCCGCCCGGCTGGCGCTGAGGACGCTGCTCTGGTTCGGCGTCACCGCGCTGATCGCGGTGAGCCTCGGCATCGGCATCGGTCTGCTCACCAACCCGGGCCGGGGGGTGAGCCTGGACGTCGGTGGCGCGACCGCCCCGAAGACCACCGGCTCGTGGACCGACTTCCTCACCGGCATCGTGCCGACCAACCCGGTGGGCGCGTTCGTCGAGGGCAACGTCCTCCAGATCGTCTTCCTCGCCCTGGTCGTCGGTGCCGCCGCGCTGCTGGTCGGTGCGGCTGCCGAACCGTTCGTCGAGCTCAACCGCGCGGTGCTGGCCATCGTGCAGAAGGCGCTGTGGTGGGTGATCCGGCTCGCCCCGATCGGCACCCTCGGGCTGATCGGCCACGCCGTCGCCGCGTACGGCTGGGACCTGCTGGCCCCGCTGGCGAAGTTCACCACCGCCGTCTACGTCGGCTGCGCCATCGTCCTGTTCGTGGTCTACCCGTTGCTGCTGGTCACCGCCGGCCGGCTCAACCCGCTGCGGTTCTTCGCCGGAGCCTGGCCGGCGATCGAGTTGGCCTTCGTGTCCCGCTCCTCGGTGGGCACCATGCCGGTCACCCAGCGTTCCGTCGAGCGCCTCGGCGTCCCCCGCGAGTACGCCTCCTTCGCGGTGCCGTTCGGTGCCACCACCAAGATGGACGGCTGCGCCGCGATCTACCCGGCGCTCGCCGCGATCTTCGTGGCCCAGGTCTTCGGAGTGGACCTCGGCGTCGGCGACTACCTGCTGATCGCCTTCGTCTCGGTGGTCGGTTCGGCCGCCACCGCCGGCCTGACCGGTGCCATCGTCATGCTCACCCTGACCCTGAGCACGTTGGGCCTGCCGCTGGCCGGAGCCGGTCTGCTGCTGGCCATCGACCCGATCCTGGACATGATCCGCACCGCCACCAACGTGGCCGGGCAGGCGGTCGTGCCGACCATCGTGGCCGCCCGCGAGGGCATCCTGGACCGCGACGCCTACGCCAACGCCGGCCGGCGCGACCTGACCGACGCCGACCTGACCGACGCCGACGGCACCGCCGACCGGCCGGTCCGCCGCGACGACCTGACGCCGGCACCCGCCTGACCACGACGGCTGCTGTCCCTCCCCCGTCCTGCACCGCCATCAGCCCCTACCGGAGGATCACTCGCATGAGTGCCCTGTTCACCCCGCTCGCCCTGCGCGGCGTCACCCTGCCCAACCGGATCGCCCTGGCCCCGATGTGCCAGTACAGCGCCGGCCCGGACGGCCTGCCCACCGACTGGCACCTGGTGCACCTCGGCTCCCGGGCCGTCGGCGGTGCCGGACTGATCGTCACCGAGGCCACCGCGGTCGTCCCCGAGGGGCGGATCAGCCCCCAGGACACCGGCATCTGGTCCGACGCGCACGTCGACGCGTGGCGTCCGGTCACCGCGTTCGTCGCCGGCCAGGGGGCGGTGCCCGCCGTGCAGCTCGCCCACGCCGGCTTCAAGGCCAGCACCTGGCGGCCGTGGGCGGCCGAACGCGGCGGGGTGCCCGACACCGAGGGCGGTTGGACGCCGGTCGGGCCCGGGACCGAACCGTTCCTGCCCGACTACCGGCAGCCGACGGCGCTCGACGAGGCCGGGATCGCCGGGGTGGTGTCGGCCTTCGCCACCGCCGCCGGCCGGGCCGTCGACGCCGGCTTCGCCGTCGTGGAGATCCACGCCGCGCACGGCTACCTGCTGCACGAGTTCCTGTCCCCGCTGACCAACCACCGCACCGACGGGTACGGCGGCGACCGGGCCGCCCGGATGCGGCTCACCCTGGAGGTGGCCCGCGCGGTCCGCGCCACCGTCGGCGAACAGGTGCCGGTGCTCACCCGGATCTCCGCCACCGACTGGGTCGACGGCGGTTGGACGGCGGACGACAGCGTCGCGCTCGCCGCCGAGCTGGCCGCGACCGGGGTGGACCTGGTGGACGTCTCCTCCGGCGGGGCGTCGGCCCGGGCGGCCATCCCGGTCGGTCCCGGCTACCAGGTGCCGCTGGCCGCCCAGATCCGCCGCGAGGCGGGCGTGCCGACGGGTGCGGTCGGCCTCATCGTCGAGCCGGAGCAGGCCGAGGAGGTCGTCGCAGCCGGTGAGGCCGATCTGGTGCTGCTCGGTCGGGAACTGCTGCGCGACCCGTACTGGCCGCGCCGCGCCGCCGCGAAGCTCGGCGTCACCCCCGACTGGCCCGACCCGTACGCCCGCGCCTTCTGACCGTCTGCCGACCGGCCTGCGTCGACCACTGCGGGGAGAGTTGTTGTCGCTCCAGCGACAACAACTCTCCCCGATCCCGGGTGGCGCGAGCGGGCGGGCGCGGGATGCAGGACGCGGGTGACCTGGTCAGCCGGCCAGGTGGCCCCAGTCGTCCTCCAGGTCACGCCACGGACCCTGGGCGACGGCCGTGCCGTCGATGAGCACCACCACGTGGTCGGCGCGGACCAGCGCCGCCCGTTTCGAGGTGGAGCCGACCACCGTCACCCCGTGCTCGCGCAGCGCCGCCCACAGGGCCAGCTCGGTGGTGACGTCCAGGGCGGACGACACGTCGTCGGCGACCAGCAGTTCGGTACGCGGGGCGAGCGCCCGGGCCAGCGCCAGCCGCTGCAACTGCCCGCCGGACAGCCGGGTGCCCTTGTGCCCGATGAGCAGCCCCAACCCACCCCCACCCGCCAGGTCGTGCTCCAGTTGGGCGGTGCTCACCGCCCCGGCCGCGTCCACGTCGTGCCCGAGGGCGATGTTGTCGGCGACGGTGCCGGAGAGCACCCGGGGCAGCTGCCCGACGTAACCGACCTGCTGGGGGCGCAGGAACAGCTCCGGTTCGGTCACCGGGTCGCCGTTCCAACGCAGTTCACCGACGTGGTGCACGATCCCGGCCAGCGCCCGCAGCAGCGACGACTTGCCGGACCCGACCGGTCCGACCACCAGCACCAGCTGGCCCCGGTCGACGGTCAGGTCGACGTCCCGCACGGCGAGGGTGCCGTCGGAGTGCAGTGCCCCGTAGCCGGTCAGCTCCAGCCGGCGCAGTGGCCGGCGCGGCGGCGGCTCCGGCGCGGGAGCGGTACCGGCGGCGATGTCCACCCCGGGCACCTCCGCCGAGTACGCCCCGATCCCGGTCATCGCCACCGTCCGCCGGGTCCACACCCGCGCCGACGGGTACTGCGAGACCAGGGACGCCGTGGTCCAGGCGAACCAGCGGGCCGCCCCGAGGGTGGAGACGGCGACCAGGGTGGCACCGGCGGAGAGCCCGCCGGTCAGGTAGAGCGCCCAGGCGGCGATCGGCAGCAGGCCACTGGCCACCGACGGGGTGGAGCGGGCCCACACCTGCGCGGCGATCTCCCGCCGCTGCCGGTCGCTGCGGACCAGGTCCAGGGCGGAGAGGTGGTCGAGCACCGGGCGGGTCGCACCGGCCAGTTTGACCGTACGGGCTGCCGACAGCGAGGAGACCAGCGCGGTGGCGAAGGCGGCACGGGCGGCCACGGTGTCCCGGGCGGAACGCTCCAACCGGGGGCCGAACAGGGTGGCGGCCAGCCCCGATACGGCCATCGTGCCGACGAAGAACAACGCCGGCACCAGGCTGCCCGTGACCAACGTCATGGTCACCAGGGTCACCAGGGCGATGAGCTGGTCCATCAGGTTGTCGGCGAGCTGCACGACCCGTTCGGTGTCGCCGCTCTGGGCCACCACCTCGGCCGGGGTGTGCCGGCTGGACCGGCGCGGGCCGGTCTGCCCGTGCACCAGCCGCAGGCTCATCCGCAGCATCTGCCGTACCCACCACTGGGGGAACCGCAGGTTGGTCCAGTAGGGCAGCGGCAGCACGATCACCAGCGCGGCGGCGATGCCGATCGCCGGCAGCCAGGGGTCGCCGCCGTCGACGACGTCCGCCCAGAGCCAGGGCAGCACGGTGCCGTCCAGGCCGAGCACGGTGATCACCATGAACAGCGCGACCGAGAGCAGGCCGAAGCGCGGGTCGTTCAGGCCCAGCCGCAGGATCTCCCGCATCGTCCGGGTGGGCGGCAGGGGTGGCAGCGGCGGCGGGTCCCCCTTGGGTACGGCCACCGCCGCCCGCCCGGACACCCCGGCCCCCTCGACACCGGCCCGCCCCGGCCCGTCGCCACCCGTCCCGGTGCCGTCCGCCGTGATGCCGCCATCCGGCCCGGTGCCGTCCGGCCCGGTGCCGCCCGGCCCGGTGCCGCCCGGCCCGGTGCCGCCCGGCCCGGTGGCCTCCATCGTGATGCCGTCCGGCCCGGTGGCCTCCGTCGTGATGCCGTCCGGCCTGGTGGCGTCCGCCGTGATGCCGTCCGTCTCGGCCCGGTTCGGCGCGGCCCGGTTCGGCGCGGCGGCGTCCGCCCAGGGGGTGTCGGGCCCGTCCGGGTACAGGTCGCCCGGCCGGCCGGGCTGCGGCCAGGCTGGGCCGGAGGCGTCGGCCTGCGGCCAGGCGGGGCCGGAGGCATCGGCCTGCGGCCAGGTGCCGCCGGAGACGTCGGCCTGCGGCCAGGCGGGGCCCGGGCCGTCGAGCAGGTCCACCCCGCCCCGGGCGGTACCCGTCGGGGCCGAACCCACCGGGGTGTACGCGGCGGCACGGCTGCTGGCGAGCAGCTCGGCGAAGCGGGCCGAGGAGTGCAGCGGCCCCGCCTCCAGGACCGCCCCGTCGGCCATCACCACCACCTCGTCGCAGCGCCGCACGGAGGAGAGCCGGTGCGCGATGATGATGCCGATCCGGTCGGTGAGCAGGCGTTCGGTGGCCTCGCGTACCCGGATCTCGGTGACCGGGTCGAGTCGCGCGGTGGCCTCGTCGAGGACCACCACGTGCGGATCGCGGACCAGGATCCGGGCGAACGCCACCAACTGCTCCTGGCCGGCGGAGAGCACGTACCCGCCCTCACCCAGCCGGGTGAGGATGCCGTCGGGCAGCTCCGCTACCCAGCCGGTGAGCCCCAGCTCGGCCAGCGCCCGGGGGGCGGCGTCGAGCAGGTCCGGGTCGAACAAGGCCACGTTCTCGGCGAGGGTGCCGGCGAGGATCTCGGTACGCTGCGGCACCACCGCGATCCACCGACGCAGTTCCTCGACGTCCAGGTCACACAGGTCGGTGTCGCCGAGCAGTACCGTGCCGCGCGGCACCTCGACCGCCCGGGTGAGTACCTTGGTCAGGGTCGACTTGCCCGAACCGGTCCGCCCGACCAACGCGTACGACCGTCCCCGGACGAAGCTGAGCCGGACGTCGCGCAGCGCGGGCGCCCGCTCGTCCTCGCCGGTGGCCGGGTAGCGGAAGGTGAGACCGCGCAGGGTCAGGTCGCCGTCGGTGGGGGTGACCCCGCCGGAGGGTTCCTGCGGGGCGTCGGAGAGCAGCAGCACCCGGGCCCAGGCGCCGAGGGCGTACTGCAGGTGCGGCACCCAGCGGGCGAGATGTTCGACGGTCGCGCCGAAGCTCAACGCGAGCAGCCAGATCGCGGTCAACCGGGCCCCGTCGACCCGGCCGGTGGTCAACGCCCACGCCCCGGCGAGCACCACCCCGGCGATCCCGACCCGGATGGCACCGGCGGCGACGGCGGTGACCCGCGCCGACATCAGGAAGACCCGGCGGCAGCGGTTCAGCACCTCGGCCGCCCGGCGGGCGTACAACCGCAGCACGTACGGCTGGGCGAGGCTGGTGCGGACGTCGTCCTGGCCGTGCACCGCCTCCTCCATCACGGCGGCCAGGTCGGACCAGGCTTCCTCCTCGAACATCCGGGCCGGGGCGATGGCGGCGGTGGGACGGCGCAGCAGCACGATGAGCAGCACGGTGAGCAGCAGCATCGCCACTCCGGCCGGCCACCAGACGAACAGCGCGCTGAGCGTGGCGAGCAGGCAGAGCACCAGACCCTGCACCAGCCGTACGCCGGTGTTGCGCAGCTCGGAGGCGACCTGGTAGACGTCGTTGTCGATCCGGTCGAGCAGCTCGCCGACCGGGGTGCCCTCCAGGGTCGGCAGGTCCTGCCCGAGAGCGACCCGGCAGAGCCGGCGACGCACGTCGGCGGACCAGTCGGCGGTGATGCCCGCCATCAGCAGCGCGATCACCAACTCGCCGAAGACTGCCACGACCAACGCGACGACCAACGCGACGAACCAGCCGGCCGAGCGGTGCACCAGCACCGGGCCGGCGACCGCCGAGGCGGCGGCCTGACCGGCTGCCCCCAACACGACGAGCACGATCACGACCGTCATCCGACGTGGCGCGGACGCCCAGAGATCACGGAGCAGGCGCATGGCGATTCCCTCCGGAACTCGGGGTGGCGGTACCCCCCAGCCTGACCCCCCGCCCCCCTCCCCTCAACGCATTTACCACCCACCCTCCCCTCCCCTCTCCCCCCAACCCCTTCCCACCCCGCCCTCTCCCCACCCCACCCCCCACCCCACCCCGGTGATCAAGAGATTTACGTCAAAGTTGATCTTCAAAATGACGCAAACCTCTTGATCAACTGACCTAAAGCTCTTGATCACCGGGACGAGCCGGTGAGCGGCGGGGGCGGGGGCGGGACGGGGCTAGAGGGTTGGGGGTGGGGGGCTAGAGGGTTGGGGGTGGGGTGTTCGGGGAGGTGGGAGGGGTGGGGCGGTCAGAACAGGATGGTGGCGAGGGTGCCTACGGGGCGGAAGCCGCAGTGTTGGTAGACCCGGCGCGCGGGGAGGTTGAAGTCGTTGACGTAGAGGCTGACCGTCGGGGCGACCCGGAGCAGCGCGTCGCGTACCACGGCGGCCATCGCGGCGGTGGCGATGCCACGGCCCCGCCACTGCGGTGCCACCCAGACCCCCTGGATCTGGGCGGTCCGGCGGGTCACCACCGCCAGCTCGGCCTTGAACACGACCTCCCCGTCGATCATGCGGGCGTACGCCCGACCGGCTCGGACCAGGTCCTCGACCCGCCGGCGGTAGGCCCGGCCGCCGTCGTCGGCCAGCGGTGACACGCCGACCTCCTCGGCGTACATGGCGACCGCCGCCGGGAAGAGGCGGGGCACCTCGTCGGGCCGGACCCGGCGCACCTCGGGGTCGGCCGGGATGGGGGGCGCGGTGTCGGTGGCCAGTAACGGCTGGTTGGGGCGTACGTCACGGGCCGGCCCCCAGTGGTCGGCGAGCCGGTCCCAGAGTCCGAGCACCGCGTCGGCCCGCCCCACGATGGACGAGCAGAGCCGCTCCTCGCCGGAGAGCTGCTCGGCGAAGGCGGCGACCGCCGACTCGGTGGCGAGGATCGGGGTGAGGTTGCCGCCGAGCCAGCAGATCGACTCCAGGTTGCGACGGGTGCCGTAGCCGAGGATGCGCCCCTCGGCCCGCCACCAGGCCAGCCCTCGGGCGGAGACCCGCTCGGCGACCTGCGCGCCCGCGAACGGGTCGAGGTCGAGCAACCGCTCGACCGCGCGGCGCTCCGATTCTCCCAGTTGGCGTACGGGCACCGTCAGCACGGTTCCAGCCTGCCAGATGCGGGTGGTGGTCCGCCGGGCGACCGGCGCAGCCGCACGACAGTCGACCGGAACCGGGCCTCATCGTGAACACTCTTGCCGACGACACGTTGGCGATATATCGTTGATGCATCAGCGACACTCCACGGAAGGAACGACACGATGGGATTCCACCGACGGATGCAGGCCCTGCAAGAGGCACGGCAACGCGGCTTCGGCTTCCCGCCCATGCCACCCGGCCCGCACGGGCACGGGGGTTGGGGCGGCGTCCGGGGTGGTCGCGGGCGCGGCCGGGGACGCCGCCCCAACGTCCGGGCCGCCGTCCTGGCCCTGCTCACCGAGCGGCCGATGCACGGCTACGAGATGATCCAGGAGATCGACTCCCGCACCGGCGGGGCCTGGCGGCCCAGCCCCGGGTCGATCTACCCGACCCTGCAACTGCTGGAGGACGAGGGCGTCATCGCCGCCAGCACCGACCCGGCCGGCGGCGGGCGTAAGCGGTTCGGCCTGACCGACGCCGGCCGGGACGAGGCCACCACGGCCGCGCAGACCCCGCCCTGGGCCGAGTTCGCCGAGGACACCGTCAACAGCTGGCACGACATCCGCGACGCGGGCGCGCAGGCCATGCACGCGCTGCGCCAGGTGATGATGACCGGCACCGACGACCAGCGGGAACGCGCCGCCCAGGTGCTCGACGAGACCCGACGCAAGCTGTACGCGATCCTCGCCGAATCCGAGTGACCGCCGGGCACGACCCGGCGACCCGGCCACCCGGCGACCCGGCCACCCGCCACCGGCCAGCCGCGACGTCCGGGCCCGGCACGGCGAACCCCGCCCGCCGGCCCGGACCACCACCATCAGCCCGGACCGGGTCACCACGACTTGGTGACCCGGGCCGCCACAAAACAACCGGCCCGGGTCACTACAGCCCCAGCCTGGGCACCACGACCCGGTGGCCGAACCACCACCAAACACCCGGCCCAGGCCGGACCACCACGACCCCGACCCGGACCACCACGACCCCATGCCGGATCACCGGGCATCCCGACGACGCTCGACCCCGTACCCGAAAAAGGCGGCCCTCCCGGTGGGAGGGCCGCCTTCGTCGACGGTGGATCAGTGCACGGTGACGGTGGCGCCGGGGACGAGGTCGCGCAGCTCCTCGGGGATCTCCGCGCCCATCTCGTCGGCGATCCGCAGCGCCTCCTCGATCAGCGTCTCGACGATCTGCCCCTCGGGGACGGTCTTGACGACCTGCCCCTTGACGAAGATCTGCCCCTTGCCGTTGCCGGAGGCGACACCCAGGTCGGCCTCGCGGGCCTCGCCGGGCCCGTTCACCACACAGCCCATCACGGCGACCCGCAGCGGGACGGGCAGCCCCTCCAGGCCGGCGGTGACCTCCTCGGCGAGCTTGTAGACGTCCACCTGGGCCCGGCCGCAGGACGGGCAGGAGACGATCTCCAGGCCGCGTTCGCGCAGGCCCAGCGACTCCAGGATCTGGTTGCCGACCTTGATCTCCTCGACCGGCGGGGCGGACAACGACACCCGGATCGTGTCGCCGATGCCCTCGGCGAGCAGCGCGCCGAAGGCGACGGCCGACTTGATGGTGCCCTGGAACGCCGGGCCCGCCTCGGTCACCCCCAGGTGCAGCGGGTAGTCGCACTGCTCGGCGAGCTGCCGGTACGCCCGGATCATCACCACCGGGTCGTTGTGCTTGACCGAGATCTTGATGTCCCGGAAACCGTGCTCCTCGAACAGCGAACACTCCCACAGCGCCGACTCGACGAGCGCCTCGGCGGTGGCCTTGCCGTACTTGGCGAGCAGCCGCTTGTCGAGCGAGCCGGCGTTGACGCCGATCCGGATCGGCGTACCGGCGGCGGAGGCCGCTGCGGCGATCTCCTTGACCTTGTCGTCGAACTGGCGGATGTTGCCCGGGTTGACCCGGACGGCCGCACAACCGGCGTCGATCGCGGCGAAGACGTACTTCGGCTGGAAGTGGATGTCGGCGATCACCGGGATCTGCGACTTGCGGGCGATCGCCGGCAACGCCTCCACGTCATCCTGGCTGGGCACGGCCACCCGGACGATCTGACAACCGGACGCGGTCAACTCCGCGATCTGCTGGAGCGTGGCGTTGACGTCGGAGGTGAGGGTCGTCGTCATCGACTGCACCGAGACGGGGGCACCCCCACCGACCGGCACCGAACCGACCATGATCTGGCGACTGACCCGGCGCGGGGCGAGCGGCGGGGGCGGTACGGCGGGCATACCGAGACTGACAGCGGTCACTTGGGCACTCACCTCGTGAAGAGCGTGATCGGGTTGACGATGTCCGCGGTGGCGGTGAGCAGCGTGAACGCCCCACCGATGAGGATCACCGCGTACGTGATGGGCATCAGCTTGAGGTAGTCGACCCGGCCCGGGTCGCGCCGGCCGATCCGGGCGTAGAGCCAGGAGCGGGCCCGTTCGAACCAGGCGATGGCGATGTGGCCGCCGTCCAGGGGCAGCAGCGGCAGCAGGTTGAACACGCCGACGAAGAAGTTCAGCGAGATGAACAGCAGGACCAGCAGTTGCCAGACGCCGTTCTCCAGCGCTTCGCCGCCGAGCCGGCTGGCCCCGACGACGCTGATCGGGGTGTCCTTGTCGCGTTCACCGCCGGTGACGGCGGTCCACAGGGCGGGGATCTTGTCGGGGATCCGCTTGAGCGCCTCGTAGGTGCCGACGGCCAGGTCCTTGGTGTAGCCGGCGGTGGCCGGGATGGCCTCGACGGGGCCGTACGTGACGTTCGCCGGGACACCGGGCGGGAGCATCGGGCCGGCGACGCCGAGGGCGGAGACGGTGACCGGGGCCCCGTTGGGGTCGTCGAGCGGCTTGCGTTGCACGGCGGCGAGATCGGCGCGGACCTCACCGGCCACGCCGTCGCGCTCGTACCTGATGGTCGCGGGCTGGCCCGGCGGGAGGTCGCGGACGGTCTTGACCAGCGCGGTGTAGTCGGCGACGGCGACCCCGTTCACCGCGACGATCTTGTCGTCGTCGCGCAGCCCGGCCTGTTTGGCGGGGCTGACCGGGTCACCGGGGGCGCACTCGCGGGCGGCGTCGGTGGTGATGACGCAGTCGACGACCTTGACGTGCGCCGGCAGCGGGTTGGGCAGGTCCTTGTTGGGCAGGCCCATGAACATGGCGGCCAGCCAGATCGCGATGATCGCCAGCGCGAAGTGGGTGACCGAGCCGGCGGACATCACGATCGTCCGCTTCCAGACCGGGTAACGCCACATGGCCCGCTTCTCGTCACCGGGTTCGACGTCGTCGTCCTGCGGCGTCATACCGACGATCTTGCAGAAGCCGCCGAGCGGGATGGCCTTGAGGCCGTACTCCGTCTCACCCCGGCGGAACGACCAGATGGTCGGCCCGAAGCCGACGAAGTAGCGGGTGACCTTCATGCCGAACGCCTTGGCGGTCAGCATGTGACCGGCCTCGTGCAGGCTCACCGAGATGAGGATCGCCAGGGCGATCACCACCACCCCGAGCAGATAAAGCATCAGGCTTCCTTCCCCGACCCCGCGATGATCTCCTGCGCGTGCGCGCGCGCCCACGATTCGGCGGCGAGTACGTCCTCGACCGTACCCGGTTCACCGAAATCGGGGGCCTCCTCCAGCACCCGTTCCAGGGTGTCGACGATGCCGAGGAACGGTAACCGGCCGGCGACGAACGCCGCCACGCACTCCTCGTTGGCCGCGTTGTAGACCGCCGGTCGGCTGCGACCCGCCTCGCCGGCCGCCTTGGCCAGCGCCACCGCCGGGAACGCCTCGTCGTCGAGGGGGGCGAACTCCCAGGTGTGGGCGGTGGTCCAGTCCACGGCGGCGGTCGCGTCGGGCACCCGGTCGGGCCAGCCGATGCCGAGCGCGATGGGCAGCCGCATGTCCGGTGGGCTCGCCTGGGCCAGGGTGGAGCCGTCGACGAACTCGACCATCGAGTGGATCACCGACTGCGGGTGCACCATCACGGTGATGTCGGCGTAGGGCACGTCGAACAGCTCGTGCGCCTCGATCACCTCCAGCGCCTTGTTGACCATGGTGGCCGAGTTGATCGTGACGACCGGGCCCATGTTCCACGTCGGGTGGGCCAGCGCCTGCTCCGGGGTGACAGCGGTCAGCTCGTCGCGCCGCCGCCCCCGGAACGGTCCGCCGCTGGCCGTGACGACCAGCCGCCGTACCTCGCCGCGGGTGCCGCCGCGCAGGCACTGGGCCAGCGCCGAATGCTCCGAGTCCACCGGCACGATCTGCCCCGGCCGCGTCACCGCGGCCTTCACCAGCGGGCCGCCGGCCACCAACGACTCCTTGTTGGCCAACGCGAGGGTACGACCACAGCGCAGCGCGGCCAGCGTCGGCGCGAGCCCGAGCGACCCGACCACCCCGTTGAGGACCACGTCGCCGGGCCACTGCGCCAGCTCGGTCATGGCGTCCGGACCGGCAATGATCTTCGGCAGCCTGAAGTCCCCGGTGGCCCAGCCGCGCCGACTCGCCTCGGCATAGAAGGCGAGCTGGAGATCCTGCGCGGCGGACGCCTTGGCCACCCCGACCGCGTCCACGCCCAACTCGAGGGCCTGGGTGGCGAGCAACTCGACGTTGCCGCCGCCGGCACCGAGCGCCACCACCCGGAACCGGTCCGGGTTGCGCCTGACGATGTCGATCGCCTGGGTGCCGATCGAGCCGGTGGAGCCGAGCAGTACGAGATCCCGGGGAGTTGTCACGCGGCCATTCTGCCCCGGCCCCGCTGTACTCCCGCTGGGAGCCTCACCGCTCGACGTCCCCCTCCCCGGCCGCCTCATCCCCGCCGATCGGCCCCACCTCCCCGCCGAGAGGTGCCGCTTCGTCCAGGAGCTCGGCCGGATCGAGAGAAAACGCGAATGGCCGTGTCATGACAAAAGTCGTCCCCGCTGCGGCAGCGGCCGTCGGTCGGTACTCCCCGTCGGCCAGCTCGTAGAGCGCCAGGGTGGGGACGCGGTTGCGCAGGTCGACCCGGAGGAAGAAGGGAACCCCGACGGCGGCGTACTCCCGGGGTCGGTCGATCACGTCCTTGCGCCGGTTGCCGGGTGACACGATCTCCCCCAGCAGCACCGCCTGCCGAATGTCGATCGCCGCGCGCCCACCACCGGAGGAGCGCAGCACGGCGATATCCGGGATGTAAAGGTCCTTGCCCGAGATCAGATTGATCTCGGGGTACACCCAGTAGCCGGCTCGGCGTGCCGCACGGTGCAACAGATAAGGCAGTTCTCGCTCGACCGACTGGTGGTCGATTCCGGCATGTGGGGTCACGATCACGCTTCCGCTCAGGACTTCAACCTTGGGACCGTTGGTCTCCGGCAACAGGTCGAGGGCGAGCTGGGCGGTCCACGGCTCGTCGTGCCAGCGCAGCACATCGAACGACGGCCCGGTCGGCCGGTCGGTCGGCCCCTGCGACTGGCCGCTGGACTCAGGCGACGGGGACGTCGGGTCGGGTGCCTGCGGTGCCGGCTCGGGCGCGAATGCGGCCTGGGCCATCCGGGCTCACCCCCTCAGCGGAACATCCTGCCGGCCCCAGCCTAATCGCCGCAGCCCTGCCACCGGGCCGTCGCACCACCGGTGCGTCTCGGTCAGCCCGTCCCCCACCCGGTCCCGCGCCCTGGTCGACACAACGGGGCCGACATGGGGGTGTCCGCGCCAGTCGACTACCCCCACATCGACCCACTGGGTCGATCACCACGCCGGGAGCCAGCACGGCGGACAGGCTTGTCCAGATGAAACCGTGTCATGTTGAACGGCATCTCCGTGGTCAGCGGCAGGTAACCGCGACAATCCCGCCCATTACGACACCACCGCCCCGCACCCACGCTCCTGTGCCCACACCACGCCACGCCCCTGCCAAGATCGTGCTCGATCCATGTTGTAGTGGCCTCGTAGCGCAGGGATGCCACTACAACATGGAAATAGCACGACCTTGGCGGGGGCGCGGGGGCGCGGGGGCGCGGACGCGGGGGCGCGGACGCGAAGGGGCGCGGACGCGAAGGGGCGCGGACGCAGGGGGGCGGACGCAGGGGCGTGGACGCGAAGGGGCGCGGACGCGGGGGCGCGGACGCGGGGGCGCGGACGCGAAGGGGCGCGGACGCGGGGGCGCGGACGCGGGGGCGCGGACGCGGGGGCGCGGACGCGGGGGCGCGGACGCGGGGGCAAGGGGGCGGGGGCAAGGGGGCGGACGCGACCGCGCGGGCGCGACGCGATCAACGATGCGCTGCGGGTCGGCACCGGCACGGTCGACCCGGCCGCCTACCTCGCCCGGTTTCTCGCGTGTACCCGCCACGGCCGGCCATCGACCGGCTCCTCGGCCGCACCCGCCGACGCGGGTTGATCAACACACCGGGGCCGAGGTAGCGGTGTCCACGCCGACCGGACACCGCCACCTCGGCCCCACTGATCACCCTCCGGGCACGGCGATCACCCCCAGGACGGCGATCACCCCCGGGACGGCGATCACCCTCCGGGCACGGCGATCACCCCCGGGACGGCGACCACCCCCCGGGACAGCGACCACCCCCCGGGGCGGCGATCACCGCCCCGGGCGGCGCGGGAGCAGTGGTCAGGCGTAGGTCTCGAACTCGGCGACCTTCGGGGTGGCAGCAGAGCTGTTGATCCGGAAGGTGACCTTCTTGAGCGAGGTCCGGGCGAAGGTGATCACGCCGGCCCGGCTGCCGGAGGCCAGCACCGCGCCGGTGTCGCCGTTGAGGACCTGCCAGGAGGTGATGCTGCCGGCCGAGCCCGACGCCTCCCGGATGTTGATCGAGGAGATGCCGGTCGCCGAGCCCCACTTGATCGAGATGTCACCGGTCGACCCGGCCGGCGACCAGAAGGTGCCCATGTTGCCGTCGCGGACGTCGCCGTAGCTCGTACCGCTGGCCTTGCTGGAGCCGTCGGAGCCGGCGCCGATGCTGAGGTTGGTCCCGCCGGGGTTGCTGGTGGGCGGCGGGGTGGTCGGGGCGGGGGTGGTGGGGGCCGGCGTGGTCGGCGCGGGCGTGGTCGGTCCCGGGGTGGTCGGGGTCGGCGTGGTCGGCGAGCAGCTTCCGTTGGACTCCTTGAGGCCGGTGTTCGCGCCGGCCGTCTGCCGGACGATGTCCGGCACGCAGCTCGCCCCGTCGAGGCGGTAGGAGTACGGGATGCTGACGCTGGTGTTGGACGGCATTCCCGGGCCGGCGGGGTTGGTCTCACTGCCGGGGCTGGACCAGGTCACGTTGTCCAGGATGTTGCCGCTGGCCTGCCAGTAGCCGGCCTCGCTGGTGTAGAAGGTGCCCAGCACGTCCCGGGAGTTCTTGAAGTAGTTGTTCTCCACTTTGGCCCGCGCACCGGCCCGGGAGTTGATCCCCGACTCGTTGAGCTGCACGTACGAGTTGTTGTAGATGTGCGCGATCCCGCCCCGCAGCAGGGGCGTACGGGAGTCGATGTTCTGGTAGAGGTTGTGGTGGAAGGTGACGAAGCCGTTGCCCCGGTCGCTCTCGCTGGAGCCGATGAGGCCGCCCCGGCCGGAGTTGCGCAGGATGCTGTACGACAGCGTCACGTACTGGACGTCGTCCTTCATGTCGAACAGCCCGTCGTAACCGGCCGACTCGCCGCCGGACGCCTCCAGCGTGGTGTGGTCGACCCAGACGTTGCGCACGCTGCTCTCCATGCCGATGGCGTCACCGCCGTTGGAGATGGGCGAGCCCGACTTCTTGACGTTCCGCACGGTCACGTTCTGGATGATGATGTTGCGGGAGTCGCGGATGTGGATGCCGAGCTGGTCGAAGACCGCACCGCTGCCGACCCCGACGATGGTGACGTTGCTGATCTCCTTCAGCTCGATCTTGTCGGCTGCGGTGTTGCAGCTGTTGCCGGAGACCTTCGTGGTGTTGCCGTGGTTGATCGTGCCCTGCACCTCGATGACGATCGGGGTGCTGCTGCTGGCCCGGTTGCACAGGGCCGCGTGGATCGCGGTGCCCGTGCTGGCCCGGACGGTCTGGCCGCCCGCGCCGCCGGTGGTGCCGCCGTTCTGGGTGGCGTAGCCGCTGGCGCTGCCGGCCGCCGCCGACGCCTGGTGCACCGGCAGGGCCACGCAGATCGCGGCACCGACGGCGGCCGTGGCCAGCCCCGCCTGGACTCGTCGTGCAACTGGTCGTCTCATCCTCGCGTCACCTTTCTCAGTACCTGGTGGTGGTGCCGCTGCCGGGGGGTGTGGTGCCTGGTGTGGTGCCCGGCCGGGCGGCGGTGATGGTGGTGGTCCTGCGAACCTCTGCGCGCCGGGGACGGGCCGGGCCTTCGCGGCCGTCGGGCGGAGTCGCCGGTCGGCCAGGGTGGTTGCGCCGGGGTACCGGATCGACCCGCTCACCGTGCTGCCGCGCACGGCGAACTGGTGCCTCCGGCGGCAGCAGAACTCGCCGGGACACCCGCACTGAGCATCTGGAAAGCGCTTTCCACAAGCGAGAATAGGACGACGTCAATCAATACCGCAAGATGTCGTCCGGATTGCGGGCTAATGACCGCCTGAGGTGGCTATCGGCCACCTGGGGAGCCCGGGAGCGCCCGGCGCACGAAGGTCTCCAGTTCCTCACCGCCGTACCAGTCGGTGCGCCGACCCAGGTGGGTCATCCCGAGCCGGCGGGCCACCGCCATCGACGCCCCGTTGCCGGGGGCCACCACCGCGTACACCCGCCCGGTGCCGGTGGCGAGTTCCCGGTCGACCAGGACGCGGGCCGCCTCGGTGGCGTAGCCGTGGCCCCACGAGTCGGGGTGCAGGTGCCAACCCACCTCGATGTCGGCGGTGGGCACCTGCTCGTCCCGGCCGGGCAACGGCTTGAGCAGGATCGTGCCGACCACCAGGCCGGTGTCGCGCACCTGCACCGCCCAGGTGCCGTACCGGTCGCCATGGTCGGCGTGCCGGGCCCGCCAGAGCGCCAACCGGTCGGCCGCCTGCGCCGGGTCGGTCAACGGCAGACCGGGGGCCGCGCCCAGCCAGCGCACCACCTCGTTGCGGGAGTAGATGTCGAAGATCCGGGCCAGGTCGGCCGGCGAGTCGGTCCAGTTCCGCAGGATCAGCCGGTCGGTGGTGAGCACGGTCATGTCGCGGGATCGTAATGCGTGCCGACGGACGTGAGGGGGAAGAACACCACGATGGGCGACGCATGGCAGCGTACGAAGCGGATCACCAGTGCCGCGTTCCGGCCGGTACGCGGGCGGGACCTCTCCCTGCACGCCGCCGCGATCACCTTCTACGGGGCGATCGCCGTGGTGCCGGTGGCCCTGCTGGCGATCTGGCTGACCTCGCTGCTGGCCGGCGCGGACCGGGTACGCCGGCTCACCGCGTACGCCGTGGAGACGCTGCCGGACGCGATCGGTGCGCCCGAGGCGGTGGACGCGCTGGTCAACGCCGGGGTGCAGTTGACCCCGCTGCTGGCGCTGGCCTCCCTGCTGCCCGCCTCACTCTACGGTGAGGGGTTGCGCCGGGCGTTCGTCTCCGTGGCCGTCGCCCCCAACCCGGACGAGTCGCTGGTCGGCTGGCGGGGGCGGTTGCTGCTGCTGCCGCTGCTCGCCCCCGCCCCCGCCCTGCTGCTGTCGATCCTCATCGCGCTGCCCACCACCACCCGGCTGATCCGGCAGGGCGGCTGGGTCGCCGCCCTCGGCATCGTGCTGTCGTTCCTGGCGGTGTGGCTGGTGCTCACCCCGGTGCTGATGTGGGTGTTCCGGGTGGTCGGGCCGGCCTCACCGGACTGGTTGTCGACGCTGGCGGTCGGCTCGTTCACCGCCGCCAACCTCTCCGGCTTCCTGCACGGCTTCGTGCTGTTCTGTTCGCTCCCGCTGGACCTCGGTGTCCCGTTCGGCGGCTTCGACCCGGTGGGGGCCGGCGTCGCGGTGCTGCTGTGGCTCTACCTGTTCCACGTGATCGTGCTGGCCGGCTACTCGGCCACCCTCGCGTTGTCCCGCTGGCGGGTCCGCCGCGCCGCCGCCTCCGGGTCGACGTCCGCCTCCGGGTCGACCGCCGGCTCGGGGTCGACGTCCGGCTCCGGGGGCGCGTCCGCAGGCGTCGATGCCGCGTCGGCCACGGTGAACCAGCCCGAGGCATCCGCCGACCCACCCCGGGTGCCCGCCGCCGGGGCGGGCGGCACCGGCGGGGCGGGCGGCGACGGCACGGGCGACGCCGACGCGGACGTGTCCGGGGTCGTCGGCGGGTCCGCCGGGTCGTCGGTCTCGCGCAGGCCGTAACGGGCCCAGAGCCGGGCCAGGGGTGCCGGGGCCCACCAGTTCCACCGGCCCAGCAGCCGCATGGTCGCCGGCACGAGCAGCGCCCGGACCAGGGTCGCGTCCACCACGATCGCCACGATCATGCCGACACCGATCAGCTTGATGTAGGCCATCCCGCCGGTGGTGAAGCCGGCCACCACGATGATCAGCAGCAGCGCGGCGGCGGTGATGATCCGGCCGGTGCGTTGCAGGCCGGTGGCGACCGAGGCGCTGTTGTCGCCGGTGCGGTCCCACTCCTCGCGTACCCGGCTCAGCAGGAACACCTCGTAGTCGGTCGCCAGCCCGAACAGCACCGCGAGCATGAGGATGAGGTTGCTCGGCTCGATGAACCCGGTGGAGGTGAAACCGAGCAGACCGGCCAGGTGGCCGTCCTGGAAGATCCAGACCACCACGCCGAACGACGCGCCGATCGACAGCAGGTTCATCAGCACCGCCTTGACCGGCAGCACCACCGAGCCGAAGGCGAGGAACAGCAGCAGCAGGGTCGCGCCGGCCATCAGCAGGGCCATCCACGGCAACCGGTCGCCGAGGCTGTCCAGCAGGTCCACGTCGGCGGCGGGCCGCCCGCCGACCAGCACCTGCGCCCCGGCCGGGCCGGGCAGGTCGCGCAGCGTCCGGACCAGGTCGCGGGCGTCGTCGCCGGTCGGCTCCCCCGGGTAGCTCACCGACAGCAGGGTCGACTCCCCCTTCGCCGCCGTGACCTGGACCCCGGTCACCCCGGGCAGCGCCGCGATCCGGTCGGCGAACGGTCGCACCGCGTCGGCGGCAGCCCCGGAGACCAGCACCTCGATCGGGGCGATCGTGCCGCCGGGGAACTCGGCGGCGATCCGCTCGGAGACCACCCGGGGTGCGGCGTCGGCCGGCAGCACCCGCTCGTCGACCCCGCCGAAGGTGATCCGCGCGAACGGGGTGGCCAGCACGGCGAGCAGCACCGCGACCCCCACCAGGTAGAGCGCCGGCCGGCGCATCACGCTGCGCGCGATCCGGGCCCAGGCACCACCCTCGTCACCCAGGGCCCGCCGCGCACCCCGCGTCCCCCGCCGCCACGGCAGCGGTACGCGCACCGCGTCCACCCGGTGGCCGAGCACCACCAGCAGGGCCGGCAGCACGGTGAGCGCGGCCAGCATGGCGATCAGGACGGCGGCCATCCCGCCGAAGCCCATCGACCGCAGGAACGGCTGCGGGAAGATCAGCAGGCTGGCCATGGCGAGCGCGACGGTCAGCCCGGAGACGAACACGGTACGGCCGGCGGTGAGGATGGTGCGCCGGATCGCCTCGGCGGTGCCGTGCCCGGCGGCCAACTCCTCCCGGAACCGGCTGACGATGAACAGCGCGTAGTCCACCGCCATCCCGAGCCCGATCAGGGTGATCACGTTGATCGCGAAGATCGACACGTCGGTGACGAGGTTGACAAGGCGTACCGCCACGAATGCGCCGAGGATGGCCAGGCCGCCGACGAGCAGCGGGGTGCCGGCGGCGACCAACCCGCCGAAGATCAGCACGAGCAGCACCAGTAGCACCGGCATGGACAGCAACTCGGCCCGGGTGATGTCCTCGGTGCTCTGGGTGGTGGCCTCCGCCTGGAACGCCACCAGCCCGCCGACGTCGGTACGCAGCCCGGGTGCGTCCAGCGCGGGGCGCAGCGCCGTGAACTGCGCCGAGCGGGCGTCCTCGTCACCGCCGGTCAGCTTGACCAGCGCGTAGGTGGCCCGCCGGTCCTCGGCGACGAACGCGGGCGCGGGCGTGTCGTACCAGGTGGTCACCTCGGCCACCTCGGCGCGCTGGCGCAGCCCGGCCACGGTGGAGGTGACCGGGTCGCGGAACTCCGGGTCGTCGACGGACGCGGTGCCGCTGGACCAGAGCACGATCACGTCGGCACCCTGCCGGCCGAGTTCGGCGGTGACCCGCTGCACGGTACGGCTCGACTCGCTCGACGGGTCGTCGAACCCGCCCCCGGTCAGCTCCCCGAACACCCCGGCGCCCCAGGTGGCCCCGACGGCCACCAGCACCCCGGCGGTGGCCAGCACCACCCACCGGGCACGCACCACCACCCGCCCCCACCAGGCGAACATCGACCTCTCCCCTCGTCGACCCACCGAACCACCGACCTGCCGAACCACCGACCCGCCGCCCCACCGACCCGTGGACCGTGGACCCACCGCCCCGCCGCCCTGCCGAGCCGCCGACCCGTCAAGCCGCCGCCCCGCTGCCCACCGCCCCGTGGACCCACCGCCCCACCGCCCTGCCGCCCTGCCGCCCTGCCGAGCAGTCGACCCGTCAAGCCACCGCCCACACCCGGGCCACCCACCCACCGACGGGAGCCGGCGTCGACCCCACAGCGATCGCCGTCAACTATCGCAACAACCGTTCACGTTCGACGGGTCGACCCGGCCTTCCCCGGCTGCCGGAGCGGGGGAGCACGCTTCCCGTAGTGACCGGTATGCCTGTGAGGCATATTTATGCCTCACAGGCATACCCTCGTGTTTTGACCGTCGGGGGGATTCGTGGTGGTGGAGGTCTAGCGGAATGGGGAGGACCCTGTCCATGATCTGAGTTCTCACACAAAGATCATCAATGGGCAGGGTCCTCGATGAGGAGC
>NZ_JAGFWR010000016.1 GCF_017599305.1 Micromonospora antibiotica | reverse complement strand
CCGCCATCAGCGCCCTACGCCTAACCGGGATCACCAACATCGCCGCCGCCAACCGACATCACGCCCGCGACAGCACCCGCCCACTGGCACTACTCGGCATCACCTGACTTTGCCGGGGCCCTGCAGTCGTCCTGGCGACAAGAACTCTTCACAAAGACCTGTCTGGTCTCCGACGGCGGGGACGTTGCCGTTGTTGCCCGACCCGCTCACGCCAAGATCCCGACTGTGTCGCGTACGTCGTGAGTGCCGGCCACGAATGGACGTGAGCTCAGGTGCGGCCGGTTTACTCCGGGGTGTCGTCCTCGGTGGGGCGTGGCGACCGGTGCTTCGTGATCCACTCTTCGACGTCCACGGCCAGCCACACCTTCATGCCGCGCAGCTCCTGGTAGGGGCGCGGGAAGGTGGGATGCCGGGTGAGCTGCTGGAACCGTTGCCGCGAGACACCCATCCGCTGGGCGATCTCGTAGGGACCCATCAGCAGCACCGGGTCACGACTCATATGGCTGACGGTAGTGAGTAGCTTACTTTCCGATCGGCTATTGCCAGCTGACTAAACCTCCACCAGGGACCGTGTCGGTATGTCACGACGGGTGTCCTACCACGAGTATCTGCTCGCCACGGCGATGACGTTGGCACGGCGGCACCGGCCGGCGTGGTCGTGGCGGCGATGGCGGTTCGTCTGCCGGTGCGGCAACGAGCTGCCCTGCCGCTACCGGCACCGCATCCCGATCAACCAACGGCACTGGCCGAGCCAGGACGGGCCGCGATGATCGAGCTACGGGCCGGGGTGCTGGTGCACGTGACGCGGAAGGCGAGCCCGCAGTTCGTCAAGCCGATCCTGTTCCGCCTGATCCGGGTCCGCACCGAGTGGATCACGTACGACGGGTGGGCCTGGCTCGACGGTTACCAGATCAACGCCAAGGGCGACGCGGTGGCCCGCCGGCTGATCTACGTCCAACCCGCCGAACTCCTGCCACCCGAGCCCACCCCGCAAGCCACCCCGACCCGCCGGCCCGCCCCTGCCTCCCGCGCCGCCACCTCCCGGCGCGTCCCGTCGATCCGACCGCCCCGTTCTCGATGACTCGGAGTGGTCAGCGAGCTGCCGTGATCACTCTTCCGTGTCGGTGAGAGTTTCGTTCACCTCGGTTCCGGCAGCCGCACGGTGCAACTCGTCAAGGGTGCGTCTGGCTGCTTGACGGCGTTCCTCGAACGCTGCCGGATACGCCGTCGCGAGTTCGTTGAGATAGCGGACACCTTCGGCGGTCAAAGCAATAACGTCTTCGGTCACGCTGCCGGCTATGAGTCCGACATATCCGATGTTCCACAGGGAGTTCGCGAGAGCGGGGAGATGAGCGTCGCGGTTGGTGGTGGTGAGTTGTCGGTAGAGGTTGACGGCTTCGTGGCTGGTGGTGAGGGCTTCGGTGTGTTGTCCCGCTTCGGCCAGTCGGTTCGCGTGGTTGTTGAGGGACATGGCGATGTAGGCGAGGTGGGAGTCACGGTTGGTGGTAAAGAGTTGTCGGTAGAGGTTGACGGCTTCGTGGCTGGTGGTGAGGGCTTCGGTGTGTTGTCCCGCTTGGGTGAGTCGGTTCGCGTGGTTGTTGAGGGACCCGGCGAGGTAGGGGAGGTAGGCGTCGCGATTGGTGGTGGTGAGTTGTCGGTAGAGGTTGACGGCTTCGTGGCTGGTGGTGAGGGCTTCGGTGTGTTGTCCCGCTTCGGTGAGTCGATTTGCGTGGTTGTTGAGCGACTTGGCGAGGTCGGGGAGGTGGGCGTCGCGGTTGGTAATGGTGAGTTCGCGTCGAAGGTAGACGGCTTCATGGCTGGCAACCAGGGCTTCAGCCCGTCGCCCGATTTCGGCTAGGCGGATGGAGTGCGTGCTCATCCAGCGAGCATGGACTTCACGCGGGGTGTCCGGGGTGAAGCCGGCGACGATGCGGGTCGTCAGCGCCACCGCCAATCGCCCCAACTCCATCGACGGGTACGGCACATGTTCAGCGGTCCACTGCGCCCAGTCGAGATCGATGTCCGCGTCCGCCAGCAGCCGCACCGCGCCCGGCGTGAACACCCCCGGGAACTGCACCCCGACCTGGAGCACCGCCTCGACCATCCGGGGCACGTCCACCCCCAACGCCACCTCGATCAGCGCCGTCGCGTCGCCCTGATGGGTGCGAGCCCGGCCGAGCACCGTCAACGCCCGTACCGCCTGCGCCACCGTCAGGTCGGTGAACACCCGCGCCCAGTCGGCCGCCGGGTAGTCCCGCAGCACCCGCACCGCGAGCGCCTCGGCCAGCAGGTCGGGCTGCACCACGCCGAGCCCGGTGCCGTCGGTGGCCGGATACAGGTCGGCCAGCCACGCCGCGTACCGGTCCACCCGGTCCGGCTCGGCGGCCACCAGCGCGGGGACCCGCCGGACCAGGCCGGCGACCTCGTCTGGCCCGTCCGCGCCGAGCAGCGCCGCCACCCCGGCGACCTGCCGCAGCAGTGCATCCGACGCCGGGTCGTCGGCGGCCAGCAGGCCCGCCCGTCGGGCCGCGAACCGCCAGTAGCGGGCCTCGTGCCCCAGCACCTCGGTCAGCACGTCGTACCGGCCGTGCCGGGGTTGCCCGTCCAGGACGGTCAGCAGCGCCTCGGCGTGCAACCGCAGCACCGGTGTGTCCGCCGGGCGGTCCCGCGCCTCGACCACCGGCACCGGTCGCCCGAGGTGGGCGGCGAAGTCCCGCGCCGCGAGGGCGACGATCTCGCCGGGTTCGCTCTCCTCGATCCGGGCCGGCAGCTCCACCACCTGCGACCGGCCGGTCACCGCGTCGAGCAACTGCGCCTGCTGCGGGTACGCCGCCGACAGCGTCTCCCACCACAGCCCGGCACCCCGGGCGATCAGCAGCACCCGTACCCGTACCCCGGTGGCCCGCTGCGCCGCGCAGACCAGCGCCGCCACCCCAGCCCGATCCCGCGTCTCGGCATAATCCACCACCACCAGCAACCGCTCCGGTACGCCACCCGAGGCGATCAGGGCTGCCGTCTGCTCCTCGGCCCCGGCGTGGATCCACTCGCACCGCCAACCGGGCAGCCGGCCGGCGAACTCCCGGGCCAACCGGGTCTTGCCCACCCCGCCCGCGCCGGTCAGCAGGCGTACCGCCACCGCTGTGCGGTCGGTCGTCCAGGATTCCAGTTGGCGCAGCACCCAGCCGCGACCGATGAAGTCGACAACCGCCTGTCCGGGGTGCAGCAGCCACGCCACCGACTCCGGCAGCTCGGCCGACGTCACCCCGCGCAGCGCGTCCTCCCGTCGCCGCCGGGCCTCCCGGGTCGCCGCCAGCCGGTCGGCCACCGTCGGCCCGAAGCCCCCGACCACCCCGGCGGCGGCAGCGGCGACCACCGTCCAGCCGGTCTTGTCGTCGGCCACCGCCGCCCACGCGCCGAACCCGGCGACCACGCCCGGGATGCCCACCCACCACGCATGCCGCCGCCAGGCACCCCGATTCATGCGCGACACCCTACCGAGGGTCACCAACAGGACACGAAACGATCTTCAGGGGTGTCGGGGCGGGCGCGTCACCCGGCCGGGAGTCGACGGCAAGCAATCGAGATGCATCGATTGACAGAAGTTTGTCCGATCGGGACACTGATTGAAACATAACCGTGCGTGCAAGGCGTGGCGCTGCCGCTCCGGGAGGACCAGATGAGGCTCGTACACCGGCGGCCCCTGCTCGCGGGAGCGCTCGCCGCCACCACCCTGGTCGGCGTCGTCGGGGTCGCCACGGCGGCCTCCGCCGCCACCGGCTGCCGGGTGACCTACACCGTCACCAGCCAGTGGAGCGGCGGCTTCGGGGCCAACGTCGCCGTCACCAACCTCGGTGACCCCATCAACGGTTGGCAGCTCACCTGGTCGTTCACCGCCGGCCAGCAGATCACCCAGTACTGGAACGGCACCGCCAGCCAGAACGGCGGCCGGGTCACCGTCGGCAACACCACCTGGAACGCCGCGCTCGGCACCGGGGCGAGCACGTCGTTCGGCTTCAACGGCTCGTGGAACAACGCCAGCAACCCGGCACCGACCGACTTCGCGCTCAACGGCACCCCCTGCACCGGCAGCACCACGCCCACGACGCCGACCACACCCACCCCGGGCACCCCACCGCCCACCACGCCGCCGCCCACCCCGACCACCCCGCCGCCGACCACCCCGGCACCGACCACCCCACCGCCACCCACCCCGAGCACCACCCCGAGCGGCGCGGAGGCGACCATCGTGCCCGACCCGTCCTGGGCCTGCGGCCGGTCCGCCGGCCTCGTGCCCCCGACCCGTGGCCGGCTGGTGTTCCGGGCCACCGCCCAGCTCGGTGCGATCCGCGATGTCGGCGTCACCCAGTACGGCCACCGCCGCATCCTCGACATCAGGGGCGGCACGATCACCGGCGACCGGATCAACGGCAGCATCCTCACCGGCGGCCTCGACCTCGAACTCACCCTCGGCAACGGCGCGACCGAGCTGGAACAGGTCGCCATCCTGCGCACCGGCGACGGCACCCCGATCTACCTGCGCACCTGTGGCGTCGCACCGGCCGGCGAGTCCACCGTGCGGATCGTGCCCGACTTCGAGGCCCCGAACTCCAGCGCGTACGCCTGGTTGAACACCGGCACGTACGTCGGCACCCGGACCGTCGACACCGCGACGAACACCCTCACCCTGGCCGTGTACGACGTCGCCGGGGTGTCCCCGGCCGACCCGCGCGTGCAGCTACGCGACCCGGCCGGGGTGGCCAACCAGTCGTGGGACTGCCTGACCGGCAGCGGAACCCGGGGCGCGGCGGTGTTCACCGAGACCGTCACACTCGGGGCCAGCGTCTCGGTCGGGGCCAGCAAGCGCGGCACCCGCAACATCATCCCCATCACCGGCGGCACCATGACCGGCCGGGTGACCGGGACCGTCCTGCCCGGCGGGGCGGACTACCAGCTCATCGGCGCGACCAGCACGCTCGACGCCCGGTACGTGCTGTCCACCAACGACCGGGAGCTGATCCTGGTCCGCAACTGCGGGGCGTTCGGCCGGCTGGTGCCGACGTTCGAGGCCCGCGCCGCCGGCCCGTACGCCTTCCTCAACGCCAACACCTGGCTGAGCTCCGACCCGGGTTCCGCCCCGGGCGGCGTGAGCATCACCTTCTACGAACGCCGCTAGCGCGGGGGAGGGTGCCCGCCCCTCCGCCCCGACGCCCGGCCCCGTCCCACGGTCCCCCTGGTGGGGCGGGGCCGGGTGGCACCGGTCAGGTGTCCAGCGCCAACCGGGCCACCTCGTCGGCGCACCCCCAGGACAGCGTCACCCCGGCACCCCCGTGGCCGTACGCGTGCACCAGCCGCCGCCCCGGCACGGCCCGCACCGCCACCCTCGGCCCACCGTGCCGGGCCGGCCGCAACCCGACCCGCACCCCCAGCACGGGGGCGTCGGCCAGTTCCGGCACCAGCGCCACGCACCGGGCCCGGATCGCCGCCGAGGTGGCCGGGTCGGGCCCGGTGTCCCACTCGTCCGGCTCGAAGGTGCCGCCGAGCACCACGTCGTGTCGGCGCGGATGCACGTAGGTGATCCCGGCCGGGTTCTCCTCGTCCCGGACCGAGGTGGTCAGGCCCGGATTCGCCACCAGCACCAGGTGCCCGCGTACCGGGTGCACCGCCGGGTCGTCGGCGAGCCGGCCGGCGGCCAGGCCGGTGGCGTTGACCACGATCGGGGCGAGGGCGAAGCCGTCGTCGAGGCGGTCGAGCCGACCGACCCGGAGCACCCCACCGGCGGCCGTGAACCGGTCCCGCAGCCAGTCCAGATAGGGCGACATCTCCACCGTCGGGGCGGTGAACCGCAGCTGCGCCGCGTACGGGCCGAAGCCCGGCCCGGTCACCAGGTCGCCGGTCGCCGCCGCCCACCACGGCGGGCCCACCCCCGGCCGGCGCAGCAGCATCCGGGTCGGCCGGGCCACCACCCCGGGCACCCCGGCGGTGGCCTGCCGGCCCAGCTCCGTGTGCGTCTCGGTGGCCCAGCGCAGCACCCGGGGGTCCGCGTCGGTGTGGCTGGGATACCAGACGGCGGCGGCCACCGCCGACACCGTGTCGGCGGGCGGGTCGGCGGTCAGCAGCGTCACCCGTACGCCCCGCTCCCGCAGCCGCACCGCCGCCGTCAACCCGATGATCCCGCCCCCCACCACCAGCACGTCCGTGTCCATCGTCGACCTCCCCGTCGGTGCCGCCCGCAGTGCGGACGGCCGGACCTGGATCGTCTCCCCGACTCGACGGACCGGTCCAAGACAGAATCGGCGGCCGGCGATAAGTGCCGCTTATGCTCCCCCGATGGGGGCACCACCGACCACCGGTCCGACCCGGCCGGACCACGACCGGGACCGGCCGGAGCAGGGGCGGGACGGGTGGGACCTGCGCCGGTGGCGGTACTTCGTGGTGCTCGCCGACGAACTGCACTTCACCCGGGCCGCCGCCCGGCTGCGGATCGCCCAACCGGCGCTCAGCCAGCAGATCCGTGCCCTCGAACGGCAGCTCGGGGTGACCCTGCTGCACCGGGACAGTCACGGCTGCGCGCTGACCGGGGTGGGCGCGCAGGTGGCCGGTGAGGCCCGTCGGCTGCTCGCCGAGGTGGACGCCGCCACCGCCCGCATCCGGGACCTGGTCGGTGGGCGCGACGGTCGCCTGCGGTTGGCGTACACCCGCTCGGCCCGGGGTGGTCGGGTGGACGCGCTGGTGGCCCGGTTCCGGGCGGCGCACCCCGAGGTGGAGGTCGTCCCCGAGACCGGCTGGACCGCACCCAACGTGACCGGGCTGCTCACCGGTCGGCTCGACGTCGCCTTCGTCCGTCCGCCGCTACCGGAGGCGGGGCTGACCTGCCACACCGTCGACCGGGAGGAGTTGCTGCTGGCGGTGCCGGTGGGGCATCCACTCGCGGCCGGCCGGGCCCGGGTGCGCCGGGCCGAGGTGGTCGGGCTGCCGGCGGTGATGTGGCCCCGGGAGAACGGCCCCGGCATGTTCGACCGCACCATCGCCCAGGTGTGGCCCGACGGCGGTTTCCACCTGGTCCGCCAGGAACCCGACGACGAACAGTTGCTGCGCGCGGTGGCCGGCGGCGACGTGGTCGCGGCCGTCCCGGCGGGCCGGGCCCGTGCCCTGAAGGTCGCGGGGGTACGCCTGCGGCGCTTCGCCGCCCCGGTGCCGACCGTCGACGTGGCCCTGGCCTGGCGGACCGGCACCACCGACCCGGCCGTCCGTCGGCTCGTCGCCCTGCTCGCCACCTGCTGATCCGTCAGGCGTGGTCGTCGCGTCGGATCCTGCGGGGGTGTGGACCCGTTCGCCGGCGCAGTTTCGCCGCCATTGCTCGACGAATCCGGCGCACTCGGACGGATATCCGACAATGGACGGTCCCGACGTTTCTGCCGGTGAATATGAATCGCCGAGCGCATTCGCAGCGAGTAATGTGCTGCCTCCCACGGCCGTACGAACCGCCGTGTTCGTGGAATCGTCCCACCCTGCTCGTGGGTCGTTCAGCCGTGCCCATGCAATCGTCCCGCCGTTTCGGCAGGTGACGCTGTAGTCGAGGAGCCCTGACGTGTCCGACATGGACAGCGCCCCGCAGCCCGGACCCGAAGTCGACCCCGCCCCGGCCCCGACCGTGCCACCGGTCGGGTCGCCGACCGCGCCGCCCGCCGGGTCGCCCGCCGACGAATCCGGGGACCGGTTCGCCCACCGCCCGCCCGGCTACCCGAGTGCCCTGGTCTGGTTGCGCGCCGGCATCCTGCGGGACTGGCGGGGCGTGCTCGGCTCGTTCCTGGCCACCTGGTTCTACGTGCCGTTGGCGCTGGTGGCGGCGGTCTGGGGCGGCCTCGCCCTCGGCCTCTACGGGCTGATCGCCGGGGGCACCCAGTCCGAGGAGGCGGTGCCGGCGCTGCTGCGGGACGCCCCGCTGGTCGGGCCGCTGCTGGAAGCCTTCGTGGCACGTTCCGGTGGGGTGGTCGGCGGGTTCGCCGGGTTCGCGCTCGGCGCGCTGGTCGGCTTCCTGGCCGTGCTGGTGCTGCCCTGGCGCAACGCCTTCGACGAGCCGGCGAACCTCTTCACCGGCCTGGCCGGGATGGTGGTCGCCGCCGGCCTCGTCGGGCTGCTCTACACCGTCGGGCGGGTGCTGCTGGAACCGTGGCTGCTGGGGGTCTCCGGCGCGCGTCTGCTCAGCCGTCGCGAGGCCGAACGGCTGCGCCCGCTGCTGAGCGACTGCGCGGCCCGGCTCGGCCTGCCCGGTGAACCCCGGCTGCTGATCGAGGACGACCCGGTGCTGACCAACGCCCGCGCGTACGCCCGGCACGTGGTGGTGAGCACCGCCGTACTCGACTGCACCGACGAGGAGATCGCCGCGCTGCTCAGCCACGAACTGGTGCACTGGCGTACCGGCGACGAGGTGACCAGCGCGTTCATCCGGGGTGTCGGCCTGCCGCTGGTGCTGGTGCACGCGCTGCCGGCCTGGCTGATGCGCCGGTTCCCGCACCCGGCCACCGACTTCGTGGTGTTCCTGTTCTTCTGGCCGGTGCTGCTCACCATGCGCTACCTGGTCCTGCCCTGCCACCGCCGGGACGTCCGGGCCGCCGAGTACCGGGCCGACACCGGCGCGGTGCTCGCCGGGCACCGGGAGGGGATGCGCGCCATGCTGGAGCGGCGGCGCTCCTTCGAGACCGGGCGCAGCGGCTGGGACGAGGCGGTCTGCGCAACCCACCCGCCGTCCGAGCTGCGCCTGGACCGGCTGGACCACCCCGTCCCCGACCCGGCCACCGACCGCGCGGCCACCGCGCGCGGCCTCGACGAGCTGTTCGGCGGTACGACGGGTGCGACGGTCGGTTCCCGCCGGGCGCTGCTGCTGGTCGGCGCGCTGGTGCTGGTGAGCTGCCTCGGCGGGGGGTTGACGGCGACCCAGTGGGCGTTCGTCCGTCCCCAGGCGGCCGTCAACGACTACTTCGCGGCCCTGGACGACCACGACGCCCCCGAGGCGCTCGAACGGCTCACCCCCGGCGTGCGGGCGGCGCTGGGCGACAGCGGGCAGCTCGCCCGGATGGTGGCGGCGAAGGAGTACCGCCCGCCCACCGACGTCTCCGTGACGGGGGTGGAACGCGACGGCGACGAGGCGGTCGCCACGGTCGCCTACACCCTCGCCGGGCGGAAGCTGACCGCCGAGCTGCCGTTGCGCCGCGACGACTCCGCCGTGCTCGGGCTGTTCCACCGCTGGCACCTCGACGCCGCCCCGGCGACCCTGACCCTGCCCGGCGGCCCGGCCCCGCTGACCGTCAACGGGGTGCCCGCACCCACCGGTGAGGAGGGGGTCGCGGTACCGCTGCTGCCCGGGGCGTACACGGTCGCGGGGGAGAGCAACGCGCTCAGCGAGACGGCGCCCCGGGTGGTCTACGTCGTACCCGGGCAGCAGAGCGTGAGCGGCGCGGAGCTGACGCCCACTCTGCGACCCGAGGCGCTGGCGGCGGCGGAACAGAGCGTGCGGTCCTACCTGGACGGCTGCGCGGCGCAGGCGGTGGCCGCGCCACCGGGCTGCCCGCTGCGCTACTACAGCGGCGGTTCGACGGTGAAGAAAATCGCCTGGAAGATCACCGAATACCCGAGGATCGAGCTGACCCTGACCGGCCCGACCACCGCGCGGGTCTCCACCGCGTACGAGTCGCAGGGGTCGGCGCGGGCCACCGGCAGCACCGCCGGCTACTTCGGGACCACCCCGTTCAGCGACACCCAGACGGTCGGGGTCAGCGGTGTGCTGTCGGTGGTCGACGGCAAGCTGACCTTCCAACCCGGTGACGACTGAGCCGGCGTGTGCCGACTGAGCCACCCGGTGTCGACGGTGCCGTCCGGTGCCGGGTCGCACCGTGGCGACGACTGATAGGGAGATCGAGATGACCGCCCCCCGTTCCACCGCCCCGGCCCGGCTGGTGCTGGCCCCGCGTGCCGCCGGGCCGCACCGGGTGCCGCTGCTGGCCTGGCTGCACCGCGATCCGCGCTACCGCACCCTGGTACGCGACGCCGGGCAGGCCGGTGGGCGGCCCGGTTTCAGCGACGCGGTGATCATCGCGGTGGTGGCCCAGGGGTTGCTGCCCGGCCTGTTCAACCTGGTGCAGAGCTGGGTGGACCAGCAGCGTACCGAGGTGAGCATCCGGCTCCAGGTGGGCGACTCCGAGGTGGAGATCCAGGTCAGCGGGCGCTCCGACCCGGCGAAGCTGCTCGACGAGGCACAGCGGGCGCTGCGCCCGGACGACCCCGGGACCGACGTCACCCCCGCCGGCTGACGGCGGTCGGCCGGCCCTGCCCCCACGTCTGTGGGCCCTCGCGCCCGCGTCGGTGGGCTCCCGCGCCAGCGTCGGTGGGCCCTCGCGCCAGCGAGTCCCGGCACCCTGGGACCCGCGTCGGCGGCCCACGCATCGGCGGGTCCCGCTCCTGGTCCGGGGTCGGTGGGTCTCGGGTCGGCGGGTCCCGCTCCTGGTCCGGGGTCGGTGGGTCTCGGGTGGGCGGGTCTCGCTCCTGGTCCGGGGTCGGCTGGTCCCGAGGTCGGTGGGTCTCGTCGGCGGGTCCCGCTCCTGGTCCGGGGTCGGTAGGTCTCGGGTGGGCGGGTCCCGCGTTTCCCGGATCCCGCTTTCCCCGGATCCCGCGGGTAGGTCGCTCCGCCCCCGTCGACGCTCAGCAAGGCAAGGGGCGAGGTAGCGGTATCCCAGCCCGCGATGCCGCTACATCGCCCAGCTGAGTGCTCGGCGGTGGCGAAGGTGTCCGGTGTACTTTCTCATCGAGACGTTGATGCCTGTCCGTCATATTTATGACGGACAGGCATCAACGTTTGTTCGGCCTATTACCTCAGGCGCGACACGCCGGTGCGGAGGGCCGAGCCGTCAGCATCGGCCCTGGACCCCCCACTAATCACCACCACCACCATCGCCGCCGCGCCGTCCGTCGAGTCCACCCCCTGTACACCTTCCGCCCGTCACCGCCGCCACCGTCACCGTGACCGCCGCGGCTGTCGCCACCACCGCCACCACCGCGGCTGTCGCCGGCCGCCGCCGTCACCGTCACCGTCGTGGCTGTCGCCGGCTGTCGCTGTCGTCGGCCGCTGCCACCGCCGTCGCTGTCGCCCGCGGCCACCAGCCGCCGCCCGCCCCCGCCCCGCCGCCGTTGTTGCGGTTACGGGAACACCGCGCACGGAACACGGACACGAGAACACCGCGCACGGGAACACGGGCACGACGACGCCCGGGATTCCCGCGACTGCTGGTGAAGCCGGGCGTCGGCACCTCGTCCGCCGTGATGGCGCGTGGGCATCATCGTGGCGCGTGGTGAACCGGAGGGCTGCCACGGTGACCTGTGGGGCGTGGCGGTGTGCCGGGGCGGTCGTCGGGTGAGGGGCGGGTCGGTCAGGCGGCCTTGGCCAGGGCGTCGTACTCCTCGTCGGTGAGCTGCACCTGGGCGGCGGCGACGTTCTCCTCCAGGTGACCGACCGAGGACGTACCCGGAATGGGCAGCATGACCGGCGAGCGGCGCAGCAGCCAGGCGAGCGCGAGCTGGGCGGGCGTCGCCTCGTGGCCGGTGGCGATGGCGTCCAGCGGGCCGCCCGGCTTGGCCAGGTTGCCGGTGGCGATCGGGAACCACGGGATGAACGCCAGGTCGTTGCGCTCGCAGTGCTCCAGGACGTCCTCGGCGCTGCGGTCGGCCAGGTTGTAGAGGTTCTGCACCGACACGATCGGGGTGATCTGCTGCGCCCCCTCGATCTGCTCGACGGTCACCTCGGACAACCCGATGTGCCGGATCTTGCCCTCCTGCTGGAGCAGGGCCAACTCGCCGAGCTGGTCGGCCAGCGGCACCTTCGCGTCGATGCGGTGCAGCTGGTAGAGCCCGATCGATTCCACACCCAGGTGCCGCAGGCTCAGCTCGCACTGCTGGCGCAGGTATTCCGGCCGCCCCACCGGCCGCCAGTCACCCGGCCCGGAGCGGGTCAGCCCGGCCTTGGTCGCGATGACCAGGTCGTCGGCGTACGGGTGCAGCGCCTCCCTGATCAGTAGCTCGGACACGAACGGCCCGTACGAGTCGGCGGTGTCGATGAACGTGACGCCCAGCTCGTACGCCCGGCGTAGCACCCGCACCGCCTCGGCCGGGTCCTTCGGGTCACCCCACACCCCCGGTCCGGTGAGCTGCATGGCCCCGTACCCGAGCCGGTCGACCTGGAGGTCGCCACCGATCCGGTAGGTGCCGGACGCCTTCGCGGGCTGACTGCTGGACCCCATGTGCCGTACCCCGATCCTGTTCGTTGTCGTCAGCGGCAAATCTAGCCACCGCCTCAACGCCTTTCCCGAAGATCGCCGTCGGCAACACCCACGGGCCGAATGTGGGCACCGTCTCCCGTCGCCGCACCAACCCCGCCCCGTCACGCGGCACCGTCTCCCGGCGCCCGGCCCGGCATCCAGCCCCCGGCATTCAGCCCCCGGCATCCGGCGTCCGGTGCTCAGCCGACGTGCCGGATGACCACCAGCGCCTGGTCGTCGTCGGAACCGGAGAGCTTGGCCAGCAGGGTGTCCGCGATCGCCTCCACCGGCTGGTCGCGCACCGGCACGATCACCTCGTGCAGGGCCGTCACCCCGGCGTCGTACGCCTGGTCGCGTCGTTCCACCAACCCGTCCGTGTACGCCACCAGCAGGTCACCCGGGCCGAACGCCACCGTGGTCACCGGCACCGGATCACGGACCAGCCCCAGCGGCAGCGAGTGCCCCGTCCAGACCGTCTCGGGGGGCCGCCCCGCCGGCAGTAGCACCGGGTGCGGATGCCCCACCCGGGCCACCTGCGCCTCGCCGGCCACCGGGTCGACGACCATCGCCAGGCAGGTGCCGAGGAACCCGACCCCGAGCAGCCCGGTCAACCGGGGGAACACCTCGGCCAGCGGCACCCCGGACCGGATCAGGGTGTTCACCACCGTCCGCAGCTGCGCCATGTCGGCCGCCGCCTCGACCTGGTGGCCCACCACGTCGCCGACCACCACGGCCAGCCGGCCGTCGTCGAGGTCGACCAGGTCGTACCAGTCCCCGCCCAGGTGCAGGCCGCTCATCGCCGGCTGGTAGCGGGTGGCCACGTCCAGACCGGGGGGCCCGACCGTGGCCGAGGTGCGCAGCCGGCCCGCGAGCCGGGTCACCAGGTTGTGCTCGGCGGCGGCCAACCGGACCCGCTCCAGGGTCTGCTCGCACAGGTCGGCGATGGTGTCCAGCAACGCCAGGTCGTCGTCGGGCAGCGGACGTTCGCGGGGCCAGCCGAAGCCCAGCGCGGCGATGGGCCGCCGGGAGGCGTCCAGCAGCGGCAGCACGACGGTGGTCACCATCCCGTACTCGCCGGCCGGGTCCGGCAGGTCGGGATGCCGGGCGGCGAACTCGGCCCGGTTACGCAGGATGATCCGTTCCCCGGTGCGCAGCGCGCGGGCGATCGGCCGGGGATCGTCGATGGTCAGGTCGTCGAAGGTGGCGACCAGCCCGCTGGGCAGCTCCGCGTGCCACAGCCGGACCCGTCGACCCTCGTCGCGCATCGCCAGGCCGGGCAGCGCCGCGCCGAGGGCCATCGGCGCGGCGTCCAGGATCACCTCGATCGCCTCACCGGTGGACCGGGTGACGCTGAGCCGGGCGGCGAACTCCGCCATCGCCCGCGCGGACGCGGTCAGCTCGGCCCGGCGTAACGCCTGGCTGCACAGCCCCGCCACCGCGTCGAGCAGGATCCGGCGGGCCTCCTCGTCGGCGACCGGCCCGTCCCAGCGCACCTCCAACGCCCCGAGCACGGTGCCGGTGCCGTCGCGCAACGGCAGGCACAGCCCGTCGGGCAGCGCGACGGTCGCCTCCTCGCGTACCGCGCGGGCCAGCGGCGCGTCGTCGGCCACCGCGAGCCGACCGGGGCCGTTCCCGTCGGTCACCGTCAGGTCCAACGCGCCCGCGGTGGCCACCGCGACCCGGACTTCGGTCGCCCCGACCAGCGCCGGCGTGACCGTGATGACCACGTCCGTCACCGCCGTGCGGGTCCCGGCGGCGCTGAGCGACCCGGCGAGCCGGGCCAGCCCTTCAGCCTGCCGCAGCGCCTGACGCCGCTCCCCGGCCGCCGGGTGTGGGGCCTGCTGGCCGGGGCCCCGGCGGCGCGCAGCGGGAACCCCGGTGCCGGTGGCGGTCCCGGCGCTGGTGGTGTCCGACCGTGGGGATCCGGTCGGGTCGTCGGCGTCGGTGGCCCCGCCGGTGGGGCCGACCGCCTCGGCGACGGTGGTGAAGACGCCGCCGGGCCGGCCGGTGGCGTCGACGATCGGAGCCGACGAGAAGACCAGTCGGCGGTGCTCCGCGCCGGAGCCGACCTCCCGTTCCTGCCGGCAGGTCACCTGGCCCGTGGTCAGCAGCCCGGTCAGCGTGGGCACCGCGTCCGGCCAGACCGCCGCCCCGGGTTGGCCCGGCTCCTGCGCGCCGACCGGGTCGGGCAGCGCGAGGTACCCGTCGTTGGGCAGCAGCACGAGCTCCGGTCCCCACCAGATCGCGGCCGGTTCGGGGCTGTACAGGCAGATCACCAGGGCGGTACGCAGGCTCGCCGGCCAGTCCTCGACGGGCCCGAGCGGGCTGCCGGCCCAGTCGTGCCCGACGATCCGACGGCCGGCCCGGCCGGCCCGGGAGAGCAGGTCCCGCCAGCGTGCGTCGTCCGGCGGCCGGGGAGCGGCGGCGGAGCGAGTCATGTCGGGACCTCCGCTCTGCGGATCGAGCGCTTCCCCATCAGTCGGACCGTACCAGCGTGGGCCGATCCGCACGTCTGTCGATCATCCGGTTCGGGTCTGCCGGAACGTCGCCCCCGCTGTCCGACGGGCCCGTGCCGGGGCCCGCCCGGCGGATCCCGACCCGGGTGCGCCGCCCGCGTCGACCGTCCCGCTCCGGTCCCGGTGCCCGCCGTCGGTCCGGGTCGGTGCCGGCGACGGTCCGGGGAGGTGGTCCGGGGAGTTGTCCCGACCCGCCGCGAGGGGTGTGCCCACCGTGCGACGCTGGCCGGGTCCGGGGCAGACCGGCGCGGGGTGGCGCCGACGCGGGGAAAGGGACGCGATGACGGGTACGCCGCAGCTGGACTTCGCACTCGACACGTACGAGTGCATCGTGCTCTATCCCGGCCCGGCCGGTCGGGTGCTGCCGAAGGAGACCGTGCAGCGGCTCCAGGCCGAGCACTTCGCGCACATGCGGGCCCTGCAACGCCGGGGTCTGGTGCTGGTGGCCGGCTCGATCGACGGCCCGGCCCGGGAGCCCGCCCCGCCGATCGGCATCGGCCTGGCCCGCACCGGCTCGGTCGAGGACGTACGCAGCGTGATGGAGGCGGACCCGGCGGTGCAGGCCGGTCTCTACATGGTCGACGTGCTGAGTTTCCTCTGCCCGGCCGGCTCGTTGGAGTTTCCGCTGGTCAAGACCGACAGCTAGGGGCGGCGGGGTCCGGGCGTCTGGCCGTGGTGACCGACGGTGCCGGTGTCGGGGCGGACGAGCACGGGAGCGCGCGGACGGCGTTGGTCCCCGGGCGGTACGATTCCCGGCGCGCGGTCGCCGATGCCCGCGACTCCCCGACGTCCCGGCGTGGGCTGCGCCCCGCCGGCCAGGCGCCCACCCCGCGCGTCGTCGGACCCCTGTTCCTCAGTCCGCAAGGGGTCGACCCCCAGGTCGACCCGGAGGAGAGACTAGCCTGATGGGCGTGAACCGCCGCGCGAAGATCGTCTGCACTCTTGGTCCCGCCACCTCGTCCCCGGAGCGGCTCCGGGGCCTCATCGAGGCGGGCATGAACGTGGCCAGGCTGAACTTCAGCCACGGCAGTCACGCCGACCACGAGTCGGTGTACCGCATGGTCCGCGAGGCAGCCGAGGCGGTCGGCGTGCCGGTCGCCATCCTGGCCGACCTCCAGGGCCCCAAGATCCGGCTCGGCAAGTTCGCCGACGGGCCGCACGAGTGGCGTACCGGCGACTCGGTGGTGATCACCGGGGACGACATCCTCGGCACCCGGGACCGGGTCTCCTGCACCTACCGCAAGCTGCCCCAGGAGGTGAAGCCGGGTGACCGGCTGCTGATCGACGACGGCCGGGTCGCCGTCGAGGTCAGCGACGTCACCGGCAACGACATCCGGTGCCTGGTCACCGAGGGTGGCCCGGTCTCCAACAACAAGGGCGTCTCGCTGCCCAACGTGGCGGTCAGCGTCCCGGCGATGTCGGACAAGGACGCCGAGGATCTGCGTTTCGCCCTCGGTCTGGGTGTCGACCTGATCGCGCTCTCCTTCGTCCGTACGGCGGAGGACATCAAGCTCGTCCACGGCATCATGGACGAGGAGGGTGTGCGCCGTCCGGTGCTGGCCAAGGTCGAGAAGCCCGAGGCGGTCGACCACCTGGAGGCGATCGTGCTCGCCTTCGACGGCGTCATGGTGGCCCGGGGCGACCTCGGTGTCGAGATGCCGCTGGACCAGGTGCCGCTGGTGCAGAAGCGGGCCGTGCAGCTGTGCCGGGAGAACGCCAAGCCGGTCATCGTGGCCACCCAGATGCTCGACTCCATGATCGAGAATTCCCGGCCCACCCGCGCCGAGGCCTCCGACGTGGCCAACGCGGTGCTCGATGGCGCGGACGCGGTGATGCTCTCCGGCGAGACCAGCGTCGGCAAGTACCCGGTGCTCACCGTCAGCACCATGGCAAAGATCATCACCACCACCGAGGCCGGTTCGATCGGGGTGCCCCGGCTCCAGCACGACCCGCGCACCCACGGTGGCGCGCTGACCGTGGCGGCCTCCTCGATCGCCCGCGCCATCGGGGCGAAGGCGCTGGTGGCCTTCTCGCAGACCGGCGACACCGTCAAGCGGCTCAGCCGGTTGCACTGCGACCTGCCGCTGCTGGCCTTCACCCCGGTCCCCGAGGTGCGCAGCCAGCTGGCGCTCTGCTGGGGCGTGGAGACCTTCCTGATGCCGTTCGTCCAGCACACCGACGACATGTTCCGTCAGGTCGACCAGGCTCTGCTCGGCCTCAACCAGGCCACCCCCGGCGACTACGTGGTGATCGTGGCGGGCAGCCCGCCCGGCACCCCCGGCTCCACCAACACCCTGCGGGTGCACCAGCTCGGCTCCCTGGTCGACGCCGCCTCCGCCCGGGCGCTCCAGTGAGCACAGGGAAACTTCGGTGAACGGGCGTCCGGCGGCGACCGGTCAGGCCGCGGTCGACCAGCTCCTCGAGGTCCTCGACCTCGACCACACCGGCTCGATGACCTTCCGTGGGGTCAGCCCCTCGGTGGGTCCGCAGCGGGTGTTCGGGGGGCAGGTCGCCGGCCAGGCACTGGTCGCCGCCGGGCGCACCGTCGACCCGGACCGGTTCGTGCACTCGCTGCACGGCTACTTCGTCCGGCCCGGCGACCCGGCCGAGCCGATCGACTACCAGGTGGAGAACGTCCGGGACGGGCGGTCCTTCTCGGTCCGCCGCTCGGTGGCGTTGCAGCACGACAAGCCGATCTTCTTCATGTCGGCGTCCTTCCAGCGGCAGGAAGAGGCCCTGGAACACCAGGCCCCGACCCCGCCCGACGTGCCCGGCCCGGACGACGTGCCGACGATGTCCGACCGGCTGGCCCGCTATCCGGAGCGGCTCGGCATCTGGGGGCAGATCCCCCGCCCGATCGACGTCCGCTACGTCGGCGAACCCGGCTGGGTACGCCCCGGCGACCGGCCCGCCGACCCGCACCAGCGGGTCTGGATGCGCATCGACGGCAAACTACCCGACGATCCGCTGCTGCACGCCTGCGCGTTGACCTACGCCTCGGACCTGACCCTGCTGGACTCGGTCCTGTCGGTGCACGGCGAGGTCTGGGGTCCGGGCGGTCTGGTCGGGGCGAGCCTGGACCACGCCCTGTGGTTCCACAGGTCGTTCCGGGCCGACGAGTGGTTCCTCTACGACTGCTGGAGCCCGTCCGCCTCCGGTGCGCGGGGTCTGGCCACCGGCCGGCTGTTCACCCTCGACGGCCGGCACATCGCCAGCGCCGTCCAGGAGGGCCTGCTGCGCCGCGTCGGCGCCTGAGCGGACCCGCCCGCACCGGGTCGCCGCCACCCGCTGACCGTGGGGCGCGGGGAAGATGGCGCGTCGGGCGGTGGCGTCGGGCAGGGACCGGCCGGGTGGTCAGAAGCTGCTGACCACCTTGACCAACGCCTCGTCGATGGTGGTCGGGTTCTTGGCGTCGAACGCCTTGCCGGACGACGCCTTGGCGATCCGGTCCAGCGCGGCCAGGTCGGACTCCTGGTCGAAGGCCACGCAGAAGACCTTCACCGGCTTGTTCGGGTCCAGTGCGATGTCCCGCAGCAACCGGTCCAGGTCGCTGTCCTTCTGGTATTCGTTCTTGCCGTCGGTGAGCACCACCACCGCGTTGATCCGCTTCGGGTCGTACCTGTCGAGCAGGGAGCGGTGTGCCGCGCGGACCGTCGCGTACAGGGCGGTGTTGCCGCCGATGCGCAGCCCGGCCAGCTTCCGGTTGAACGCTTCCCGGTTCAGCGGCGCGAGCCGTACCTCCTCGCTGTACGGCTTCTTCGGCCGTTGCGGGGTCTCGCTGGAGAACGACCAGAGCGCCACCTGGTCGGCGGCGTTGAGCAGCCCGATCGCCTTGCTGGCGGCGTCGGTCGCCACCTGGAACCGGGTCTGGTCGCCGACGGTGGCCTTCATCGAGCCGGAGGTGTCCACGGCGAGCAGGATGTTCGCCTTCTTACGCAGGGTGTCCCAGCTGCCGAGGATCGCGCCGACCACCTCCGGGGTGGGCGGGTCGAAGTAGGTGAGCCGGTCGCCGCCCGGCCCGGCCACCGTGGCCAGCAGCGTGTCGGCGGGCCGGCGCTCGTCGTCCCGGAAACCGAGCGCGGCGAAGCTGCGTTGCTGCGGACCGTCGCGGAGGAACGTGAGGAAGTCCTCGGCGGCCTCGCGTTGCGCCGGGTCGGCCGACGGCAGCACCACGTACGGGTGGTCGAGGTTGAAGGTGCCCTCCTTGGGGTGCACCGCCACCAGCGGGACCCGGGGCTTGCTGCCGGTGGGGCTGAGCTGCCCCTGGTTGTAGAGGTAGACCAGCTCCTCCTGGAGGACGATCGCGCTCATGTCCGTGGCCGGGGCGTCCCCGGTGGCGGTGGCGTCGGCCTCGGCGAGGTTGCGCAGCAGGTCCACCGAGTCGTCGCTGTAGTGCGAGACGTTGGCCTCGATCCGTCTGACGAACTGGGTCACCGCCGGCTGGGCGAGGTCCTCGCTGGTCAGGTCGCTGGCCCGGCTGACCGCCGCGTAGTAGGTGGCGATGGTGGCGGCCAGGCCGGAGGTGGACAGGTGCGGGTTGTCCTTGCCGAAGGTGAACCGGCCCCACTCGGGCTTGCCGAACGCCGCCCAACCGGTGTCGCCGGAGAGGCCGAGCACGTCGGCCCAGCCGAGCGGGCCGCGCTGCTGCACCACCTCGCCCCGGTCCTTGGGCATGGCGATGACCAGGGGACTGTTGGCGATCGACGGGTACTGCCCGGGGGTCTGGGCGGGTCGGCCCGCCGCCGAGTCCAGCAGGCGCAGCTGCCCGGTCCACAGTGACGAGGTGGGCAGCCACACCTGTGGTTCGGCGACCTTCGGCTGGGTGAGCGCCCACCCGCCGGCCAGCGCCTCCATCGCCTCGCCCGAGTTGAGACCGTGCACGGTCACCTGCGCGCACCGCCCACCGAAGCGCCGGTCGGCGGCGTTGTACCGGTCGGCGAGCTGGGCGACCAGCGCGCTCTTCTCGGTGGAGGAGCTGACCTCCAGCGGTACGCAGTCGGCCCGGTCGGTGCCGGGCGTGGGCCGGACGTACAGGTAGGCCGCGGCGATCACCGCGAGCCCCGCGACGACGGCCACCGCGTGCGGCAGCCACGGTCGGGCGGGACGCTGACCGGTGGCCATCGGCTCCTCCAGGGGTTGGTTCGGCGGGTCAGGTGTCGGTGCGCGGTGCCGGCACGGGCGGCGGTGGGGGGCCGTCCGGCGTGGTGGACGGGGTCAGCGCGGCGGCGACGAGCAGACGGACACCGTAGACCACGACGAGGGTGAGCGCCCCGATGGCGGCGGCGGTGCCCACGGCGGTGCTGGCGACGTACCCGGCGGCGAAGCCCACCGCGCCGAGGAAGATCGCGAGGGACATCCCCCACGGGTCGGTCCACTGTCGACGCAGCCGCCGCCCGAAACCGTCCCGCCCGGTCGGCGGGGGGACCGGGGCCGGCCGGTCCGTCGTCGTCCGGGTGGGTGTGGGGGCGGGGGCGGGGGCCCGGGTCCCCGGGGGTGCCGTCGGTCCGGCCGGGGCGGGCCGGGTCGCCGCCGGTGGGGCGGTCGCCGGGTCGGTCGGTACCTGCGGAGCGTGGTGGGAGGTCGACGTGGTGGGCCACGGTGCCGCCGCCATCGCCGGCCCGCTCGGCCCGTGCGGTGCCGGGTGGCCGGTCGAGGTGGTCGGCCCGGGTCCCGCCACCCCGGCGGTCGGCCACGGGTCCGCCGCCGCGCCGGTCGGCCAGGAGTCGGCCACCGCGCCGGTCGGCGCGGGCGGGGCGGCCGGCGGGGAGGACAGGGTACGGGGCAGCTGCTGGGTGGCCGCCGCGTCGGTGCCGGCCCGCAGCACGGTCTGCAACGGCACCTCGCGGGTGTCCCGCCCGAGCAGCCGCAGCAGCACCTCCTGGGCGGTCGGCCGGGCCCGGTGGTCCTTGTCCAGGCACTGGCCGATCAGGGTGGCCAGTGGGCCGGTGAGCCCGGTCAGGTCCGGGGGGTCGTGCAGGATCCGGTGCAGCACCGCCGCGACGGGGCCGGTGCCGAACGGTGGCTGTCCGCCCGCCGCGAAGGCGATGGTCCCCGCCCAGGCGAACACGTCGCTGGCCGGCCCGACCTCGTCGTCGCGGAACCGTTCCGGGGCCATGTAGGGGGCGGTGCCCATGACGCGGTTGGTCATCGTCTCGGTGACGTCCAACGCGCGGGCGATGCCGAAGTCGATCACCCGGGGGCCGTCCGCCCCGAGGATGACGTTGTCCGGCTTCAGGTCGCAGTGCACCACGTCGGACTGGTGGATCGCGGCGAGCGCGGTGGCGGTGCCCACGGCCAGCCGGTGCAGCGCGTTGCCGCTGATCGGGCCCTGTTCACGGACGTGCCGTTGCAGGGTGACGCCTTCGATGAACTCGCTGACGACGTAGGGCAGCTCACCGTCGACGTCGGCGAAGAGGATCTGCGCGGTGCAGAACGGCGCGACCCGGCGGGCGGCGGCGATCTCCTTGACGAACTGGGCCTTCGCCCGGGGATGCTGGTGCAGGTCCACGTTGATCACTTTGACCGCGACCCATCGGCCCTGCTCGTCGCGGCCCAGGTAGACCACGCCCTGGCCGCCCGCGCCGAGCCTCCCGACCAGTTCGTACGGCCCGGCCTGGCGGGGGTCGCGGGGGCTCAGCGGTGTCACGTCCGGCATCGCTGTCGCTGCCCCCATCGGCCGGTTTTCGGTGCGCTGGTGTGTGTCGCGTGGTGTGCCGGCGACCCTGCCGGCGACAGGGGTATGGTGCCACGTCCCCGCCACCGGGACATGACACCCTGCCCGTTCGGTGGAGGGTGACGACCCGGCCGGCCGGGTCGCCGACTAACCTTGCGGCCATGCGCCTCTCCGCTCGGGTCGACTATGCCCTCCGCGCGGCCGCCGAGCTCGCGGCGGTCGCCGATGGCGGGGACTCCGGACGGTCCCGTCCCGTCACCGCCGAGCAGATCGCCCGGGCGCAGGACATCCCACCGAAATTCCTGGAGAGCATCCTGCTCCAGTTGCGTCGGGGCAGCATCGTGCACGCCCAGCGGGGCCCCGAGGGCGGTTACTGGTTGGCCCGCCCGGCGGCCGAGATCTCGCTCGCCGAGGTGATCCGGGTCATCGACGGTCCGCTCGCCCACGTCCGGGGGCAGCGCCCCGAACAGCTCGGTTACCACGGCGCGGCACAGGCGTTGCAGGAGGTCTGGATCGCGTTGCGGGCCAGCGAGCGGGAGATCCTGGAGCAGGTCACCATCGCCGACGTGGCGGCCGGGACACTTCCCGGCCGGATCACCGAGTTGGCTGCCGACCCCCGCGCCTGGAGCTGATCCGCCGCGCCCCCGGGCGTCCCACCCACCGATCAGGGGTTGACCGGGGAGCCGCCGTGCCGCATTCTCGACCAAGTCGATAGGAGATGCCGAAAAGTTCGGAGGGCTCGTGCGCAAGCTTCTGATCCTCGCTCTGGTCGGGTTGGCCGCACAGCTCGTCGACGGCGCGCTCGGCATGGCGTACGGGCTGACCTCGTCGACGCTGCTGCTCTTCGTCGGCGTCGCCCCGGCCGCCGCCTCGGCGTCGGTGCACCTCGCCGAGATCGGCACCACGCTCGCCGCCGGTGTCGCGCACTGGCGGTTCGGCAACGTCGACTGGCGGGTGGTCACCCGGATCGCCCTGCCCGGCGCGGTCGGCGCGTTCGTCGGGGCCACCTTCCTCAGCTCCATCTCCACCGAGAACGCCGCCCCGTGGATGGCCGGCATCCTGTTCACCCTCGGGGCGTACCTGCTGGTGCGTTTCTCCCGGCCGCTGCGCCAGCGCTCCGGTGCCGGGCGGCTGCGCGGCCGGTTCCTCGGCCCGCTGGGCCTGGTCGCCGGGTTCGTCGACGCCACCGGCGGCGGGGGATGGGGTCCGGTGGCCACTCCGGCGCTGCTGGTCTCCGGTCGGATGGAGCCCCGCAAGGTGATCGGGTCGGTGGACACCGCCGAGTTCGTGGTGGCCGGGGCGGCCAGCATCGGCTTCCTGATCGGCCTGGGCAGCGAGGGCTTCCTGCTGCCCACCGTCGCGGCGCTGCTGATCGGCGGCCTGATCGCCGCGCCGGTGGCCGCCTGGCTGGTGCGGATCGTCCCCGCCCAACTGCTGGGTGCCACCATCGGCGGGGTGATCGTGCTGACCAACGCCCGCATCCTGCTCAAGGCCGGTGACGCCGGGTCGACCGTGCGTCCGGTGGTCTACGTGCTGCTCGCCGTGGGCTGGGTGGTCGCCCTGACGTTCGCCGTCCGGGCGTTGCGCCGCACCCGCCGGGCCCGCGCCATCGTCGACGCCGCCACCGCCGAAACCCCCGCCGTCACCACCCCCGCCGACGCGCCCAGCCCCGCCGACGCCGTCGCCCCGACGCCGTCGCCGGACACCGCGGCTTCCGCTGTCGCGGCCGGGGTCGTCGCCGGGTCCGCCCCGGCCGACGCCGACGACGACCGGCTCGCCGTCGTCGAGCGCTGAACCACCGACGGGGTACGCGGCCCGCCGTCGTGGCCACGGCGACCGTCGCGCACCGGCGTGAGCCCGTACGGGGCGGCGACGGTCATCCGGGAAGCGCCCCGCCCCGGGCGGCTCCACCCGTGGCGGTGTCCCCGGCCAGCAGGTCCGCGGCCGCAGCCGACAGCAGTGCCCAGGCCCGGTCCACATGCTCCGGCCCGGTCAGCGGTGCGCCGACGGCCAGGCGCAGGGTGTACCGGCCGTTGACCCGGGTGTGCGTCAGGTGCACCTGACCGTCGTCGTTGACCCGCGCCAGCAGGGCCGCGCTGGCCTCGTCGCCGGCCCGTAGCCGGAACGTCACCAGGGAGAACGGGTGCGGGGCGGCGATGGCGAACCGGTCGTCGGCGCGGACCAGGGCGGCGAACCGGTCGGCCAGGGCGATCCCTGCGCGCGGGTGCGCGCGCAGCCCCTCGACGCCGTACCAGCGCAGGACGAACCAGAGCTTGAGCGCCCGGAACCGGCGGCCCAGCGGGACCTGCCAGTCCCGGTAGTCGATGACGGCCCCGGATTCGCTGGCGGCGTTGCGCAGGAACTCCGGCATGACGGTCAACGCCTCGATCAGCTCGCCCCGGTCGGCCACCCAGAAGGCGTCGCAGTCGAAACCGGTGAGCAGCCACTTGTGCGGGTCGAAGCAGTACGAGTCGGCGTGCTCCACCCCGGCGTGCGACCAGCGCAGCTCGGGGCAGACCGCCGCCGCCCCGGCGTACGCGGCGTCGACGTGCAGCCAGATGCCGTGTTCGGCGCAGATCGCGCCGATCTCCGGCAGCGGGTCGACGGCGGTGGTGGAGGTGGTCCCGATGGTCGCCACCACGATGGTCGGCACCTCCCCGGCGGCCAGGTCCGCCTCGATCGCCGCCCGCAGGGCCGCCGGGCGCATCGCCTGGGTCTGCGGGTCCACCGCGATGGTGCGGACGCCCTGCCCACCGAGGCCGGCGATGCGGGCCGCCTTCTCGATCGAGGAGTGCCCGTGTGTCGAGGTATACGCCCGGTAGCGGCGGTCGACGCCCACCTCCCGCCAGCGGCCCCCGCTGGCCCGGTGCAGGGCGGCCAGGGTGGCGACCAGGGTCGCCGAGGAGGCGGAGTCCTGGATGACGCCGCCGCCGGTGCCGGTGGAGCGGAACCGCGCGGGCAGGTCCATCAGTTCGACCAGCCAGTCCAGCACCACCGTCTCCAGTTCGGTGCCGGCCGGGTTGGTGGCCCAGAGCATGCCCTGGCTGCCGAGGCCCGAGCTGACCAGGTCGGCGAGCACGCTGGGTCCGCTGGTGTTCGCCGGGAAGTAGCCGAAGAAGCCGGGGTGCTGCCAGTGGGTGACCCGGGGCACGATGATGTCGTCCAGGTCGGCCAGCATCGCCGCGACCGGTTCGCCGTGCGTGGGCGGGGTGGCCGGCAGGGCGGCGGTGACCGTGCCGGGCGGGTCCCGGGGGACCACCGGGCGCTGGTCCAGCGTCCGCCAGTAGTCGGCGACCCAGTCGACCACCGCGTACCCGGCGCGACGGAACTCCTCGGGGTCCATGTGCTCAGCCATGGGCCGAGTCGATCAGGTGGGCCGGTCGGGGGCAAGGGCGGGTACGGGTTGTGCGGGCGGAAAGCGTTGTCCTACGATCCGACTGCGCGGAGTCGAATTATGGATGTCGATGCAAGGCATCCCGTCACCACCGTCAGCACGGCGCTTCATCCCGCCGGCCCGGGCAGGCCGGCGTCGGCACCGTGCGCTGACCTCCGCGAAAGGCGTTTCCGTGCACCTGAGCCCACCCCGTCGTCGCGCCGCGTTGCTCGCCGCCGCCGCGGCCACCACGCTCGCCGCCGGCACCCTCACCGCCGTGACGGCTTCGGCCGCCGCCGCCGGTTGCCGGGTCGATTACAAGATCAGTAGCCAGTGGGGCGGCGGCTTCGGCGCCGACGTCCTGGTCACCAACCTCGGTGACCCGATCAACGGCTGGACGCTGACCTGGTCCTACACGGCCGGTCAGCAGGTGGCCCAGGCGTGGAACGCCACGGTCACCCAGTCCGGGGCGCAGGTCAGCGCCAAGGACGCCGGCTACAACGCCGCCCTCGGCACCAACGGCACCGCGAGTTTCGGCTTCAACGCGTCGTGGAACAACGCCAGCAACCCGACGCCGGCCAGCTTCGTGCTCAACGGCACGACCTGCACCGGTGGCACCGCGCCGACCACCGCGCCCCCGACGACCGCACCGCCGACCACGCCCCCACCCACCACGCCGCCGCCGACCACCCCACCTCCGACGACACCGCCGCCGACCACGCCCCCGCCGACCGACCCGCCGGCCGGGGCCAAGCAGCTGGAGGATCTCGACCGGGGGCTGATCAGCGTCCGCTCCGGCAGCGGGAACCTGGTCTCCTGGCGGCTGCTCGGCACCGAGACCTCCGGGGTGTCGTTCAACCTCTACCGGGGCTCCACCAGGGTCAACGCCTCGCCGATCACCGGCGCCACCAACTACCTGGACAGCGGGGCGGCGGCCGGCTCGGCGTACACCGTGCGGGCGGTGGTGAACGGGGCCGAGCAGGCGGCGTCCGCGTCCGCGCTCCAGTTCGCCAACGGCTACCTGGACGTGCCGATCCAGCCGCCGGCCGGGGGCACCACCCCGAGCGGGGAGGCGTACAGCTACTCGGCCAACGACGCCAGCGTCGGTGACCTCGACGGCGACGGCGACTACGAGATCGTGCTCAAGTGGGACCCGTCCAACGCCAAGGACAACAGCCAGTCCGGCTACACCGGCAACGTCTACGTCGACGCGTACACCCTGACCGGTAGTCGGTTGTGGCGCATCGACCTGGGCCGCAACATCCGGGCGGGCGCCCACTACACCCAGTTCCAGGTGTACGACTACGACGGCGACGGCAGGGCCGAGGTGGCCATGAAGACCGCCGACGGCACCCGCTCGGGCACCGGTCAGCTGATCGGCTCGTCGTCGGCGGACTACCGCAACTCCAGCGGTTACGTGCTGTCCGGCCCGGAGTACCTGACCATGTTCAACGGGCAGACCGGCGCGATCGCCTCCACCGTCAACTACGACCCGCCGCGCGGCACCGTCTCGTCCTGGGGCGACTCGTACGGCAACCGGGTCGACCGGTTCCTCGCCGGCACCGCCTACCTGGACGGGCAGCGGCCGTCGCTGATCATGGCGCGCGGCTACTACACCCGCGCGGTGATCGCCGCCTGGGACTTCCGCAACGGCACCCTGACCAAGCGGTGGACGTTCGACTCCAACGCCTCCGGCAACTCGGCCGCCGCCGGTCAGGGCAACCACCAGCTCTCGGTGGCCGACGTGGACGCCGACGGCCGCCAGGAGATCGTGTACGGCGCGGCCACCATCGACGACAACGGCCGGCTGCTCTACTCGACCGGCAATGGTCACGGCGACGCCCTGCACGTCGGTGACCTGGACCCGGGCCGCTCCGGCCTGGAGATCTTCAAGGTCGACGAGGACGCCAGCAAGCCCAGCTCCTGGTTCGCCGACGCGCGTACCGGCCAGATCATCTGGAGGACCGCAGCCAACGGCGACAACGGCCGGGGTGTCTCGGCCGACATCTGGGCCGGCAGCCCCGGTGCCGAGTCGTGGTCGGCGGCGGTCGACGGGCTGGCCAACACCAGGGGGCAGAACATCGGCCGCAAGCCGTCGTCGGCGAACTTCCTCGCCTGGTGGGACGGCGACCCGGTACGGGAACTCCTCGACGCCACCAAGATCGACAAGTACGGCACCGGCGGCGAGACCCGGCTGCTCACCGGCAGCGACGTGGCCTCCAACAACGGCACCAAGTCGACCCCGGCGCTGTCCGGCGACATCCTCGGCGACTGGCGCGAGGAGGTGATCTGGCGCACCGGCGACAGCCGGGCGCTGCGGATCTACAGCACGCCCACGCCGACCAGCACCCGGATCTACACGCTGATGCACGACGCCCAGTACCGCGCGGCGATCGCCTGGCAGAACACCGCCTACAACCAGCCGCCGCACCCGGGCTTCTTCATCGGTGACGGCATGTCCACCCCGCCCACGCCCAACATCTACCTGCGTTGACGGTGCGGGCCCGGCGCTGGCCGGGCCCCACAAAGCAGGCACCGGGTCGCCAGCCGCGGAATCCGCTCAGCTGGCGACCCGGTGCACCACACCGCAGCACCCCCGACCCGTCCCGACCGGGAGTGCCGTACCACCACCGGTAATAAAGTTAGAGGTCGTCCGCAACGGTGGGGTGACGTCGCTATGAAGAGCGTGTTTCAGACGCTGCGGGACAGCCCGCCGACCACCTTCTCGGCCACCAGCTCGAACGAACGCACCCGGTCGGCCACGTCGTACACCATGGTGGTGAGCATCAGCTCGTTCGCGCCGGTGCGGGCCAGCAGCTCGGTGAGCTGCCGGCGGACCGTCTCCGGTGAGCCCATCGCCTGACCGTCGCGGCGCTGCCGGACGAACTCCCGCTCGATCTCGGTGTACGGATACCCGGCGGCGTCGTCGGGGCTGGCCAGCGGCTCCGGCCGCCCCGAGCGCAGCTTGAGGAACGACAGCCCGGCGGGGCCGGACAACCACTCGGCCCGCTCGTCGGTGTCGGCGCAGACCACGTTCACCGCCACCATCGCGTACGGCTCGGTCAGCCAGCGCGACGGCCGGAAACTCTGCCGGTAGAGCTGGAGCGCGGGCAGGGTGTGCTGGGAGCTGAAGTGGTGGGCGAACGAGAACGGCAACCCGAGCAGCCCGGCGAGCTGCGCGCTGAACCCGCTGGAGCCGAGCAGCCAGACGGCGGGGGACTGGCCCAGCCCCGGGCTGGCGGTGATCGCGCCCGGGTCGTCGCCGCTGAAGTAGTTCATCAGGTCGGCCAGCTCCCGGGGGAAGCCCTCCGCCGACAGCCCCTCCATGGTCCGGCGCAGGGCCAGCGCGGTCCGCTGGTCGGTGCCGGGGGCCCGGCCGATGCCCAGGTCGATCCGGCCCGGGTGCAGCGCCTCCAGGGTGCCGAACTGTTCGGCGACCACCAGCGGCGCGTGGTTGGGCAGCATCACCCCGCCCGAGCCCAGCCGGATCGTGGTGGTGTGCGCCGCCAGGTGGGCGAGCAGCACCGCCGGTGCGGAGCTGGCGATCGCCGGCATGTTGTGGTGCTCGGCCACCCAGAACCGGCGGTAGCCCAGTTCCTCGGTCCGGCGGGCCAGCTCGGTGGTGTGCGCGAGGGCCTCGGAGGCGGTGGCCCCGGCGGCGACCGGAGCAAGATCAAGAACAGACATCGGTACGTCGATCACGACTCTGCCCAACCCGCCCCGCGCCGGATTTGTTCCCTGGCCGGCGCGCGCCCCCGTCCGGTCCAGGGGAGGACGGGCAGGTCGACGAGGTCGTGGGGGTCGGCATCGCGACACCGCTGTCGTCGCGGGGATCATGAGCCGGGGCACCCCGGTCGACGCGGGGCCCGGGGCCTGCTCGGAGCAGGCACCCGGGTCACTGTGCGTACGTGCAGGTGGTGCCGGGAGCGGGATTCGAACCCGCAAGCCCTTTCGGGCAGAAGTGTTTGAGACTTCCGTGTATGCCGTTCCACCATCCCGGCGGGTGCTGACAACTGTACCCGACTAGGCTCTTGCGGGAGTATGGGCGGTAGCTGTGCCGAGATCGATGGTGGGGGTAGGGCTGGTGGCCGAGACGCAGACGGATGCCGAGCGCAGGCGGGTGTTGATCGCCGAGGACGAGGCGCTCATCCGACTGGACCTGGCCGAGATGCTGGTCGAGGAAGGTTACGAGGTCGTCGGTGAGGCCGGGGACGGCGAGACCGCCGTTCGGTTGGCCGAGGAACTCAAGCCCGATCTGGTCATCCTCGACATCAAGATGCCGATCATGGACGGGCTGGCGGCCGCCGAGCGGATCGCCGGCGCCCGGATCGCCCCGGTGATCATCCTGACCGCGTTCAGCCAGCGTGACCTGGTGGAACGGGCGCGCGCCGCCGGGGCGATGGCCTATCTGGTCAAGCCGTTCCAAAAGAGCGACCTGGTGCCGGCGGTGGAGATCGCCCTCTCCCGCTACTCCGAGATCGCCGCCCTGGAGTCGGAGGTGGCCGGGCTCACCGACCGGCTGGAGATCCGCAAGACGGTCGAGCGCGCCAAGGGTGCGCTGATGACGACGTACGGGATGACCGAGCCGCAGGCGTTCAAGTGGATCCAGCGCACCGCGATGGACCACCGGATGACCATGAAGGAGGTCGCCGAGCGGATCCTCGCCGAGACCGCCGGCGGCGAGATCGCCGAACAGCCCACCGGCTAGCCAACCGGGGCGGGCGTCCGCCGGTTCCGGAGACCACCGTCGGTGGCTAGCATCGATGGATGGCCTCTCGGTGGAGCTTCGCGGTGCTGGTTGTGCTCGCCGCGTCGCTGGTCGCCTGTGATCCGGCGCCCACATCGACCGGTGAGCAGCCGCCGGTCCGACCGGCGTGGCAGCCGCTGACCCTGCCGCCACCACCGGGTCCGCCCGGCCGGGTGCTGCTACGCGACGCGACGGCCTGCGCGGGTCGGTGGTACGCGGTCGGCGGCGTCGCGGATGCCGACGGCGGCACCCGACCGGCCGCCTGGACCAGCCTGGACGGTACGACCTGGGCGGTGGTGCCGATCGTCGCCGATTCCTTCTACGGCAGGCAGAACGTGCTCTCCGCAGCCGCCTGCCGCGACGGCGCGTTGGCGGCCGTCGGTGCCAAGACCGGTGGTGCCCACGGCAATCCCCGGGTGAGCACCTGGCGGCAGGGCCCGGACGGCGCACTGGTCGAGGTGTCGGCGTCGTTCGAGACCTACGGCGGGCCCAAGGCGGTGAACGTGTCCCGCCTGGTGGGCGGCCCGCCGGGCTGGTTGATCGTCGGCAACCGCTCCAGCGGCGCGGCGGCGTGGGTGTCCCCGGACGCGGCGGACTTCGCCCTGGTGGAGGGGGCGCCGGAACTGGCCAGTGACGGAGGCGGGATCACCTGGGCCTTCGACGCCACAGCGGTGCCCGGCGGGTGGCTGGCGGTCGGTGGGGTGCTGCCGGGTGGTCGCATCGACCGTGACCCGGTCGCCTGGTCGTCGGCGGACGGCCGCAGTTGGCGGCGGACGACGCTGCCCGGGACGGACCGCTACGAGGAACTACAGCGGGTGGTCCTGACCGGCGACGCGGTGGTGGCGGTCGGGTTGCGGGGTACGGCGTTCGGCGCGTGGCGTCGCGACGACGACCGCTGGGTGGCCGTCGGCGGGTTCGCCGGTGCCGTGCCGTCGCGGGTCCCGTCGGTGGACGCCCTGGTGGCGGCGGACGGCCGGCTGGTGGCGGCGATCTCGGACGGGACATCGCGTGCGGTCTGGACGTCGGTCGACCGGGGCGGTTCCTGGCGGCGGATGGAACTGCCCGGGCCGGTGCCGGCGGGTGTGGACGGGGACGTCGCGGTGGTGGCGGTGGGGCGGCGACTGTGGATCTTCGTCGACGACGGTGTCCGCCCGGCGGTGTGGACGGCGGAAGTGCCCGCGGACGGCGGGGTCGAGCGACGTGGTGAGGGGCCGAGGTAGGGCTCCAAGGACCAGTCAGGGGCCGACCTGTTACGGGCTCCTGGCCGATCACGCACGTCTTCGTAACGGTTTCGCAGACCACGGGCCAAGGTCTTCCCCGGTCGTATGAGTGTCGGTACGCTCCGCCATCACGAGCCGTAACGCAGGGGGCGTTCCTGCTGGGTGGGTGGTGGTGCGGGCTGTACGGTCGCCGCCCTCCCAGGATGGTCGCCTTCTGCTTTTGGAGGAGGTCAGGAAGCCGTGAGGCGTAGCTATGTACGGGCACTGGGGGCCGCCGCGCTTGCCGTGGCGATGGTCGGTGCCGCAGGTTGCCAGGACACGGGCGGCGGCGAGACCACCGCGTCCGGCGACTGTGGTGGCAAGATCGCTATCTTCGGCGCATTCACCGGTGACAACGCGGGCCTCGTCCTGCCGTCGCTGAACGGTGCGAAGCTCGCCGTCAAGCAGTTCAACGAGAAGAACTCGAACTGCAAGGTCACCTTGCAGGAGTTCGACACCCAGGGCGACCCGGCGGTGGCGACCCCGTTCGCGAACCAGATCGCCGGCGACAACTCGTTCCTCGGTGTGATCGGCGGCCACTTCTCCGGCGAGTCCGACGCCACCATGCCGATCTACCAGGCGGCCGGCCTGGCCATGGTCAGCCCTTCGGCGACCCGGGCCGACCTGACCCAGAAGGGCAACAAGTCCTTCTTCCGGGTGGTCGGCAACGACGGCACCCAGGCGGGGGCCGTGGCCACCTACCTGAAGTCGCAGAACGCGGCGAAGGTCTTCACCATCGACGACGGCAGCGCGTACGGCGCGGGCATCACCGCCGAGCTGGCCAAGAACATCGGCTCGACGCTGGCCGGCACCGACAAGATCCAGGAGAAGCAGGCGCAGTTCGACGCCACCATCTCCAAGATCAAGGCGGCGCAGGCGGACTTCGTCTTCTACGGCGGGTACACCCGCGAGGCGGCTCCGCTGGTCAAGCAGATGCGTGCGGCCGGCATCCAGGCCAAGTTCGTGGGCCCGGACGGCCTCTACGACCCGGCGTTCCCGAAGGGTGCCTCGGGCGGCGCCGAGGGTGCCATCATCACCTGCCCCTGCCTGCCGGCCGACAAGGCGGGCGGCACCTTCTCCGCCGACTACCAGAAGGAGTTCGGCCAGGCGCCCGGCTCCTACGGTGCCGAGGGCTTCGACGGTGCCCAGATCTACCTGGACGCCTTCAAGGACGGCAAGAAGACCCGGGCCGACATCCTGGCCTACGTGAAGGCGTACGACAAGCAGGGCGTCTCGAAGTACATCAAGTTCGACGACAAGGGTGACGTCGACCCGTCGAAGGTCGTCATCTGGGCCTACCAGATCAAGGGCGAGGAAATCAGCGCCCTGCAGGAGCTCAAGCTCAGCTGACGACACAGCAGGGGGTGCGGCCGGGTGCTGTTCCCGGCCGCACTCGATGCAAGGAGACCCCGTGCATTTCGATGAACTGATCGGACACCTCGGCCAGCACACCGTGGACGGCCTGTCCAAGGGTGCCATCTACGCCCTGATCGCTCTTGGCTACACCCTCGTCTATGGCGTCCTGCGCCTGATCAACTTCGCCCACTCCGAGGTTTTCATGGTCGGCACCTTCGCGGTGCTGGGCCTGTGGACCGCGTTCGGGGTAAAGAACAACCCGCCGATCGGCCAGGCGGTGCTCTTCTTGGTGCTCGGCCTCATCGCCGCAGCGATCGCGTCCGGTGGTACCGCCCTGGCGATCGAACGGATCGCCTACCGCCCCCTGCGCCGTAAGAACGCGCCACCGCTGATCTTCCTGATCACCGCGATCGGAATCTCCCTGGTGCTGGTCGAGGTCTTCGGCCTGCTCCTGCCGGACGTGGCGGGTGGCGCGTTGCCGACCCTGTTCGGTCGGGCCCGGCAGATCGTCGGTATGCCGACGATCATTCAGCAGGAGACGCTGCTCCAGATCGGCAACACCGCGATCACCAACATCCAGTTGATCGTCTTCGTGTCGGCCGTGGTGATGATGGCCCTCCTGGACTGGTTCATCAACCGCACCCGGTACGGCCGGGGCGTGCGCGCGGTGGCGCAGAACCCGGAGACCGCCGCGCTGATGGGCGTCAACCAGGAGCGTGTGATCATGTTGATCTTCATGCTCGGTGGCATCATGGCCGGTGCGGCGGCACTGCTGTGGAGCATGCGGTTCGGCTTCACCCAGAACAGCATCGGCTTCGTACTCGGTCTCAAGGCCTTCACGGCCGCGGTGCTCGGCGGCATCGGCAACCTGCGGGGCGCCCTGGTGGGTGGCCTGTTCCTCGGCATCGTCGAGGTCTACGGTGCGACGCTCTTCGCCTCCAACTGGGAGGACGTCATCGCCTTCGTGGTGCTGATCGTCGTGCTGATGTTCCGCCCGACCGGCCTGTTGGGCGAGTCGCTCGGGAGGGCCCGCGCATGATCGACAAGATTCGTTCCGCAGACCGACGACGGGTCAGCATGCTGACCTCCGTCGGCGACCGGTTCCGGGCGCTGCCGAAGTGGCAGCAGGCTGCGGCGATCGTGGCTCTGGTGGCCTTCCTGTACTACCTGCCGTTGCTCGGCATCCCCGGCCTGACCTGGCTGCGGACCGACTCCATCGCGGGCGGCAACAACTGGGCCGGCGTGCTGTTCGTCTGCGCCATCTACGTGTTGGTCGCCATCGGCCTGAACGTGGTGGTCGGCCTGGCCGGCCTGCTCGACCTGGGCTACATCGGGTTCTTCGCCATCGGCGCCTACAGCGTCGCGCTCTTCGGCTCGGTCAACTCGCCGGTGGTCAAGTGGATCCAGCAGGAGTTCGACCTGCCGCCGACGTGGGCGGTGACGTGGGCGGTCTGCCTGCTTCTCTCCATCGTGCTCACGCTGATCTCCGGCGTGCTGCTCGGCTGGCCGACGCTGCGCCTGCGCGGTGACTACCTGGCCATCGTGACGCTGGGCTTCGGCGAGATCATCCGGATCGTGGCACGCAACGCCACCGGTCTGACCAACGGCCCGCAGGGCATCTCGGCCATCCCGGGCCCGGAGGGCCCGCCGTCGGGGGACAACAAGGTCTTCGGCCTGATCGACGCGAAGCCCTGGTACTGGCTGGCGATCACGATGGTGCTGCTGATGGTCTTCCTGGTCCGCCGGCTGGAGCACAGCCGGGTGGGCAGGGCCTGGCTGGCGGTGCGTGAGGACGAGGACGCCGCTGCGGTGATGGGGGTCTACCCGTTCAAGGCCAAGCTCTGGGCCTTCGCCATCGGCGCGGCGCTGGGCGGACTGTCCGGGTTCCTCTTCGGCAGCCGGAACGCGTTCATCGACCCGACCCAGTTCAACGCGAACCTCTCCATCCTCTTCGTCGCCATGGTCGTCGTCGGTGGATCGGGGAACATGATCGGTGTCTCGCTCGGCGCGGTGCTGCTGGCCTACCTACCGGAGCGGTTCCGGGAAGTCGCCGACTACCGGTGGCTGGCCTTCGGTCTCGCCATGGTGCTGGTGATGATCCTGCGTCCGCAGGGCCTCATCCCGAGCCGACGGCGGGCCCGTGAGTTGAAGGATCGCGCGGCGGCTGCAGAGGAGGCGCCCGCTCATGTCTGACCAGAAGACCACCACGACGCCGAAGATTCCGGCCCAGCCGGGCCCGAAGCCGGTGCTGCTCGAGGTCGACGAGGTCACGCTCCGCTTCGGTGGAGTGGTGGCCCTCGACAAGATCAATTTCAAGATCTACGAGGGCGAGATCCTCGGGCTCATCGGTCCGAACGGCGCGGGTAAGACCACCAGTTTCAACGTGATGACCGGCGTCTACCGGCCCACCTCCGGGGCCGTCCGGTTCCGGGGTGAGAAGGTGACCGGCCGCAAGCCGCACCAGATCAGCCGGATGGGCATCTCCCGCACGTTCCAGAACATCCGGCTCTTCCCGGAGATGACGGCGCTGGAGAACGTCATGGTCGGGACCGACTCCCGGCACAAGACCAGCGTGCCGGGCGCGCTGTTCCGGCTGTACCGGGTCAAGCCGAAGCCGGAGGAGCTGCCGCAGGTGACCGCCACGTCCGGCATCGTGCGGACCTGGCAGGAGATCCGTCGGACCTGCGCCAAGATGTTCGGGTTGTCCCGGCACATCCTTGAGGAGCGGGCCGCCGAGGCGAAGTCGCTGGAGCTGCTGCGCTTCGTCGGCATCGCCGACCGGGCCAACGACGAGGCGCGCAACCTGCCGTACGGTTACCAGCGTCGGCTGGAGATCGCCCGGGCCCTCGCGACCGAGCCGAAACTGATCTGCCTGGACGAGCCGGCTGCCGGCTTCAACCCGGCGGAGAAGGAGGAACTGCTCTCCCTGATCCGCAGGATCCGTGACATGGGGCTGACCGTGCTGCTGATCGAGCACGACATGCGCCTGGTCATGGGGGTCACCGACCGGATCGTGGTGCTGGAGTTCGGCCGGAAGATCGCCGAGGGTGCGCCGGCCGAAGTCAGTCGAGACCCGCGGGTGATCGCCGCGTACCTGGGGGAGCCCGCCGATGGCGCTGCTTGAGCTGGACAACGTAAGCGTGTCGTACGGCCGCATCGAGGCGCTGCACGGCATCAGCCTGACCGTCAACGAGGGCGAGGTGGTGGCACTGATCGGCGCGAACGGCGCCGGCAAGACCACCACCATGCGGGCCATCTCCGGCATCCGGACCCTGTCCCAGGGGCGGATCTCCTTCAACGGCGAGGACATCAGCAGGCTCCGGGCCGACCTGCGGGTGGTCCGGGGGCTGTGCCAGTCGCCCGAGGGCCGGCAGATCTTCCCCGGCATGACGGTGCTGGAGAACCTGGACATGGGGGCGTACACCCGGCGGGACTCCGCCGGTGTCGCCGCCGACCTGGACCGGGTGCTGACCCTCTTTCCCCGGCTGGCCGAGCGGCGCAAGCAGGCCGGCGGCACGCTCTCCGGCGGTGAGCAGCAGATGCTGGCCGTCGGTCGGGCGCTGATGAGCCGGCCGAAGCTGCTCCTGCTCGACGAGCCGTCGATGGGGCTGGCGCCGATGGTCATCCGACAGATCTTCGACATCATCACGGAGATCAACCAGCAGCAGGGCATCACCATCCTGTTGGTGGAGCAGAACGCCCAGCAGGCGCTCTCCCGGGCCCACCGGGGTTACGTGCTGGAGACCGGCCGGATCGTCAAGGAGGGGTCCGGTCAGGACCTGCTCACCGACCCGGCGGTCAAGGAGGCGTACCTCGGCGTGTCCTGACCGCACCAGGCACGAACGAACCGGCCGGCGAGTCACTCGCCGGCCGGTTCGTTCGTGGGTACCGGGGCCGACCGCTGTCCCCAGCGTCGGGTCGGCCCGCAGGTGGGCGGATCAGTTCATGAAGCCGCGGAGAAAGTAACCCCGCTCGCCGCACCGGTCGAAGGGCACGAGGCCCCCGGCGACGCCGGGTCCCGTCGGCTCCGCCACGCACGACTTGGTGCCCAGGGTGCAGGTGTAGGCCGTGTACTGGTGGCTCGCGACCCGTGCCGCACCCGTGCTCTTGCACTCGGCTTCCGACGGGTAGAAGCCACCATCGACCCACACCCCCGCGTGCGCGGGGCCTGCCATGAAGGCGACGGCCCCGGCCGTGGCCAGGACCGACATCGCAACGGTTCTCGCAACTTTCCGCATGGCTCTCCGTCGTCTCCCATCGTGGTTTCGCTGTTCTTCGGCACTGTGTGTTGTCCGCCAGCTCTTCCGGAACCGATAAGCGGGCGTACGCGTCCCCGGCCCGTTCGCCACGACGATCACCGCCGGGTCAGCTGACCGGAGGTGCGCGTCGACCGGACCGTTCGATATGCCGTTCGCATTTTCTGGAATAAGCGTTTCAGGGCATGGCGGCATCGCCCGTCCTGCGTATTTCCGCAACACGGGACGGGTGTTGTCACTGAAGGTCGGGTGCGAGCCGGCCGCTATTCCTGGCGAGCCGGCGTCAGTTCATGTATCCGCGGAGCCGGTAGAAGTTCTTCTTGGCGACGTTGTCCCATTCCTTGGTGCAGGTGTACGTCTGGTACATCCCGGTCAGCTTGCGACCGTCACCGACGGTCTGGCAGTCGGACAGGACCTGATAGAGCCCGCCGTCCACCCAGACCCCGGCATATGCCGGGCTTCCCACGAGCGTGACACCGGCCGCCGCGACAGCGACAGCCGTGCTTAATCGTCGCGCCAGCTTTTTCATCCCCCGCTCCGATCTTTCGGTTGCTGTTCGTCAATACGATGCTGGTGTCGAAGATGCATGTCAAGCCTTGAAATCGGTGTGGAGGTGTGCGAGTCGAGGTAATCCTGTCCCCTATTCGGGCTACTGCTGGCCACGACGGCGGCCAGGTCGGCGCGAGGGTGGCCGATGTTCGGCGGCGAGGGACAGCGGCCGATTTCGACCGCTGATAGGGTGGTGCTCATTGCGCTGCACGGGGGTCGGCGCGCTTTGCGGGGAGATCAGTTTGCGGGGCCATCGCGTTTACGGGGACCGTCGGGCTTTACGGGGACCATCGCGTACTACGGGCAGTGGTGAACAATGGTGGGTTCCTTGCCGGTCCGGTGCCGTCGGCGGTTCGCCGGGCGCACTCGCGCTCCCGGCGGAGGCGTTGTCCGATGCGCCGACCTGCGCGATCGCCGAGTGCGGCGGGCCTCCTCGCGGGCGGCGCGGGCCGTGGTCCGGTCGCCGGACCGGTCCGGAAACAGGGCGGCCTGATCCGGGAGGGGGTGGTCGGTCGTCGCGCGACCCGGTGCTGGCGCGCGAGCACTGTCGGTATCCCGTACTAGAGTCGCTGCCGTGACAGCTACGACGCCGCGCCTGCTTCTCGTCGACGGACACTCCCTGGCATACCGGGCGTTCTTCGCCCTGCCGGTGGAGAACTTCTCCACCACGACCGGGCAGCCGACCAACGCGGTCTACGGCTTCACCTCGATGCTGATCAACGTGCTCCGCGACGAGCAGCCCACCCACATCGTGGTCGCCTTCGACGTCTCCCGCCGTTCCTTCCGCACCGAGAAGTACGCGGAGTACAAGGCCGGCCGCAGCGAGACCCCGGCCGACTTCAAGGGGCAGGTCAGTCTGGTCAAGGAGGTCCTCGACGCGCTGCGCATCCCGGTCGTCGAGCGGGAGGGCTACGAGGCCGACGACGTCATCGCCACCCTGGCCTGCCAGGCCCGCGACCAGGGCATGCAGGTGCTGATCAGCACCGGTGACCGGGACGCCTTCCAGCTCGTCGGCGACACCGTGACCGTGCTCTACCCCCGCAAGGGCGTCTCCGACCTGGCCCGGATGGACCCGGCCGCGATCGAGGCGAAATACGGTGTCGGCCCGCAGCGCTACCGCGACCTGGCCGCGCTGGTCGGCGAGACCAGCGACAACCTGCCCGGCATCCCCGGCGTCGGCCCCAAGACGGCCGCCAAGTGGATCACCACCTACGGCGGGGTCGAGGGCGTGATCGCCCACGCCGACGAGATCAAGGGCAAAGCCGGCGACAGCCTGCGTGAGCGGCTTGCCGACGTGATCCGCAACTACGAGATCAACTGCCTGGTCTCCGACCTGGAGCTGCCGATCCGTCCCGAGGACGCCCGCTGGCAGGGCTGGGACCGGGAGGCCGTGCACCAGGTCTTCGACACGCTCCAGTTCCGCATCCTGCGCGACCGGTTGTATCAATACCTGGAGGCGGTGGAGCCGGAGGCCGAGGCGGGCTTCGACCTGACCGCCGAGGTGCTCACCGCGCCCGGCGCGTTGACCGACTGGCTGGCCACGCACGCCCCGGTCGGCACCCAGGTCGGTGTGGCGGTGAAGACGCCGGCCAAGCCGAAGGAACCCCGCGAGCGTTACGAGCCGCAGCTGGAGGCGCTGGCGTTCGCGCTGGCCACCGGCCCGGCGGCGTGGCTGGACCCGACGACGCTGGCCGAGGCCGACGAACGCGCCCTGGCCGGCTGGTTGGCCGACCCGCAGCAACCGAAGGTGCTGCACGACAGCAAGCACGCCCGGCTGGCCTTCGCCGCGCGGGGTTGGGACCTGGCCGGCGTCGCCCGGGACACCGAGGTCGCCGCCTACCTGGCCCGCCCCGACCAGCGCTCCTACGACCTGACCGACCTGGCGCTGCGCTACCTGCACCGCGAGCTGCGGGTCGACGCGCCGGAGACCGGGCAGCTCACCTTCGACGGCCTCGGTGACGACGGCGAGGCCGAGCAGAACCTGATGCTGCAGGCGCGGGCCACCCTCGACCTGGCCGACGCGATCGACGCCGAGCTGTCCCGCGACGGCGAGCAGTCGGCCCGGTTGATGGCCGAGGTGGAGCTGCCCCTGTCCGAGGTGCTCGCCGCGATGCAGCGCGTCGGCATCGGTGCCGACCTGGACTACCTCCAGGAGCTGGAGGCGCACTTCGCGGGCGAGGTGAAGTCCGCCGCGCAGAGCGCGTACGCCGCCGTGGGGCGGGAGTTCAACCTGGGTTCGCCCAAGCAGCTCCAGGAGCTGCTCTTCGGGGAGCTGGGGCTGCCCAAGACCAAGAAGATCAAGACCGGTTACACCACCGACGCCGACGCGCTCCAGTGGCTGCACGCGCAGAACCCGCACCCGGTGCTGGAGCACCTACTGCGGCACCGGGACGTGGCGAAGCTCAAGACCACCGTCGACGGCCTGCTCAAGTCGGTCGCCGACGACGGCCGCATCCACACCACGTTCAAGCAGACCGTGGCGGCCACCGGCCGGCTCTCCTCCACCGACCCGAATCTCCAGAACATCCCGATCCGCACCGAGGAGGGCCGGCGCATCCGCCGGGCCTTCGTGGTGGGCGACGGCTACCAGACGTTGCTCACCGCCGACTACAGCCAGATCGAGATGCGGATCATGGCGCACCTGTCCCTGGACGAGGCGCTGATCGAGGCGTTCAACTCCGGCCACGACTTCCACGCCGCCACCGCGTCGTCCGTCTTCACTGTCCCGGTCGGCGAGGTCACCGCCGACCAGCGCCGAAAGATCAAGGCGATGAACTACGGCCTGGCGTACGGGCTGAGCGCCTTCGGCCTGTCCCAGCAGCTCGGCATCACCGCCGAGGAGGCCCGCGGGCTGATGGACAACTACTTCGCCGGTTTCGGTGGGGTGCGTGACTACCTGCACGAGGTGGTGGCCCGGGCCCGCCAGGACGGCTACACCTCCACCGTCCTGGGTCGCCGCCGCTACCTGCCCGACCTGGTCAGCGACAACCGGCAGCGCCGGGACATGGCCGAGCGGATGGCGCTCAACGCCCCGATCCAGGGCTCGGCGGCCGACATCATCAAGGTCGCCATGCTGCGCGTCGACACCGCGCTGCGCGACGCCGGGCTGCGTTCCCGGATGCTGCTCCAGGTGCACGACGAGCTGGTCTTCGAGGTCGCCCCCGACGAGCGGGAGGCGCTGGAGGCCCTGGTCCGGCAGGAGATGGGGGCGGCCTATCCGCTGTCGGTGCCCCTGGAGGTCTCCGTCGGCGCGGGCCGGGACTGGAACAGCGCCGACCACTAGGCCGGTTGGCCATCCGGGCGGTGGCCGGTTGGGCCTACGGCCGTTCGGGTCGGTGACCGGCGACCTGACCAGGGAAATGGCGGCCTGACCAGGGAGATTCTGACCGGGACGAGGGGGAGACATGACCACGCTCCACGACCGGCCGCACACCGCGCTGCTCGTCGTCGACGTGCAGAACGGCGTGGTCGCGGGGACGCACCGGCGTGACGAGGTCGTCGGCACCGTGGGCGCACTGGTGCGGCGGGCCCGACACGAGGGGGTGCCGGTCGTCTGGGTGCAGCACTGCGACGCCGACCTCGTCCGGGGCAGCGACGACTGGCGGATCGTCCGCGAGCTGGCCCCCGGCGAGGCCGAGCCGCTGGTCGAGAAGCACTACGGCGACTCCTTCGAGGACACTGCGCTGGAGTCGGTGCTGGCCGGGCTGGGTGTCGGGCGACTCGTGGTGGCCGGTGCGCAGACCGACGCGTGTGTCCGGTCGACGCTGCACGGCGCGTTCGTCCGAGGCTACGACACCGTGCTGGTCGGCGACGCCCACACCACGCAGGACCGGACGGCGTGGGGTGCTCCACCGCCCGAGCAGGTCGTCGCGCACACCAACCTCTACTGGGCCCGCCAGACGGCGCCGGGACGCACTGCCGGCACGGTCGAGGCGGAGGACGTCGACTTCGCCGTCCCGGCCTGACCTCCGCCGCCCCGCCCGGGGCGGTCACCGCAGTGGGTCGTGGCCCCAGTTCATCAGCGACCAGCGCCACCTGGTGTCCCGGATGTCACCGGCGGGCCGCTGCGCCAGGTGCCGGTGCACGTACCCGATCACCGTGCGCATGTGCTGGTAGTCGGCAGCCGACAGTTCGGCCCGCTTGCGGCGGAGCAGGTCGACGATCCGCCGCCCGGACGAGTGGCCGACCGACTCGCCGCCGCCGGCACGTCCACCCTTGTGCCAGCCGACGTGCTTGGACTCAGCCGTCTGCAACCAGGAGGACAGCTCGCCGGGCCGCATGTTCACCGCCTCGGTGAACTCGCGGTAGGTCTGCTGCGGATCGTCGGCCCGGCTCATCGCGCACCGCCTCCAGCCGGTGGGCGACGTCGGGTGCCGTCATGGCGGATGCGGAACCTCTGCTCGGCCATGTCCGCCGCGTACCCGGGGGCGGTCCACCGAAACGACCGGGTGCGGACCCGGTGCTACGTGACACCTCGGTGATCGGCAGGTGTCCGGTGGCGCCGCTCAGCCCGGCCCCGACGGCCCGGGTGACAAGGAGTCGGTCGGGAGCGGGGCGGGCAGCCGCCGCCGGTCAGCTGCCGGTCGGCTTCTCGGTGACGAAGATGGCGGTGCCGGGGAAGAGCCGTCCGCGCAGCGGGCTCCACTGCCCCCAGGTCTCCCGGTGTCCGGCCGGCCATTCGGGCTCCACCAGGTCCAGCAGGCGGAAGCCGGCGTCGACCAGTTCGCGGATCCGGTCACCGAGGGTCCGGTGCTGCTCGACGTAGCTGGCCACCCCCCGCTCGTCCTGCTCCACGTAGGGCGAGCGGTCGAAGTACGAGTGCACGGCGGTCAGGCCACCCTCGCCGGGGTCGTCCAGGAAGACCCAGCGCATCGGGTGGGTCACCGAGAAGACCCAGCGCCCCCCGGGGCGTAGCACCCGGTGCACCTCGGCCATCAGGGCGGTGGAGTCGTCGACGAACGGGATCGCGCCGAAGGCCGTACAGGCGATGTCGAAGGACGCCTCGGCGAACGGCAGGGCCAGGGCGTCGGCCTGCACCAGCGGGACGCGTACCCCGGTGGTGCCGGCGGCGCGGGCGGCGTGCCGCAGCATTCCGGCGGAGAGGTCGAAGGCCACCGGCTCCGCCCCCTGGGTGGCCAGCCAGCGGGCGCAGGACGCCGCGCCGCAGCCGACCTCCAGCACCCGCCGCCCGGCGACCTCGCCGAGCAGCCGCGCGTCGGACTCGCGCAGCCCCTCCGGGCACCAGCGGAAGTCGACCTCGCCCAGGAACGCGCCGTGCTCGGCCTGGTAGTCGTCGGCGTCGGCGTCCCACCAGCCCCGGTTGGCCCATCGTGCCTCGGTGGCGCCCACCCGGCGTCGCAGCACCCGCTCGTCGTCGTCCACCAGCTCGTCGTCGCTCACCAGCTCACGCTAGGCCCTGCGGTGGTCTCGCCCGCCGGACCCCGCCGCGCGCGGCGTGCCGGACCGCCGTACGCTGTCGGTCCCGTGGGGTGGATGTGACGGATGAGACACCGGAGGCGCTTTTTCCCCGAAATCTCCGCTTTCGCAGCTGGCGGGTTCGCGAGGACCCGGGAGGCCTTGCACGCTGTGGTAATGCAGCGGGTAGGCTAGACGATGCGCTCGTGGATCGTGTACCTCGGCAGGGAGCAGGTGCGCGGTCGTCGGAGCACCAATGGTCTTCTCTTGACGATCGTTCGGTGTGCCCGGTGGCGGATCCGCTGGCGCGAACGGGTCACTGCGACACCACGCCTGCTGTGACAACCCATCCGACCGGAGCAACCGCCCACATGACGAGCAGCATCGAGGCCCCCTCGAGCGCCACCCGGGTCACCCACGACGATCTCGGTTCCGAGGAGGCTTTCCTCGCCGCGATCGACGAGACCATCAAGTACTTCAATGACGGCGACATTGTCGAAGGCACCGTCGTCAAGGTCGATCGGGACGAGGTCCTGCTCGACATCGGCTACAAGACCGAGGGTGTCATCCCCTCGCGGGAGTTGTCGATCAAGCACGACGTGGACCCCGCCGAGGTCGTCTCGGTCGGTGACCACATCGAGGCCCTGGTCCTCCAGAAGGAGGACAAGGAGGGGCGTCTGATCCTCTCGAAGAAGCGGGCGCAGTACGAGCGGGCCTGGGGCACGATCGAAAAGATCAAGGACGAGGACGGCGTCGTCCGCGGTTCGGTCATCGAGGTGGTCAAGGGTGGCCTCATCCTCGACATCGGGCTGCGCGGCTTCCTGCCCGCCTCCCTGGTCGAGATGCGGCGGGTGCGTGACCTGCAGCCGTACGTGGGCCGCGAGCTCGAAGCCAAGATCATCGAGCTGGACAAGAACCGCAACAACGTGGTCCTGTCCCGCCGGGCCTGGCTGGAGCAGACGCAGTCCGAGGTGCGCACCGAGTTCCTCAACAAGCTCCAGAAGGGGCAGGTCCGCAAGGGCGTCGTCTCGTCGATCGTCAACTTCGGCGCGTTCGTCGACCTGGGCGGCGTGGACGGCCTGGTGCACGTCTCCGAGCTCTCCTGGAAGCACATCGACCACCCGTCCGAGGTCGTCGAGGTGGGCCAGGAGGTCGAGGTCGAGGTCCTGGACGTCGACCTGGACCGCGAGCGGGTCTCGCTGTCGCTGAAGGCGACCCAGGAGGACCCGTGGCGGCAGTTCGCCCGCACCCACGCGATCCAGCAGATCGTGCCGGGTAAGGTCACCAAGCTGGTCCCGTTCGGCGCCTTCGTCCGGGTGGACGACGGCATCGAGGGCCTGGTCCACATCTCCGAGCTGGCCGAGCGCCACGTGGAGATCCCGGAGCAGGTCGTGCAGGTCGGCTCCGAGGTCATGGTCAAGGTCATCGACATCGACCTGGAGCGCCGCCGGATCTCGCTGTCGCTCAAGCAGGCCAACGAGGGCTTCGTCGAGGGCGAGGAGCACTTCGACCCGACCCTCTACGGCATGGCCGCGACGTACGACACCGAGGGCAACTACATCTACCCGGACGGCTTCGACCCGGAGACGGGCGAGTGGCTCGAGGGGTACGACAAGCAGCGCGAGACCTGGGAGAACCAGTACGCCGAGGCGCGTCAGCGCTGGGAGGCCCACACCAAGCAGGTGCAGACCTCCCGGGCCGCCGACGCCGAGGCCGCTGCCAACCCGGCTCCGCCCGTGGCCGCCGGTGGTGGCACCACCACCTCGACCAGCTCGTCGACCCCGAGCCGGCAGGCCGAGGAGCCGGCGGGCACCCTGGCCACCGACGAGGCGCTCGCCGCGCTGCGGGAGAAGCTCGCCGGCGGCAAGTGACCCAGGAGGCTGCCACCGGGTACCACGTCTGACGTCGTACCCGGGCCCGGGTAGCCGCTGACCAGAAGAGCCCCGCCTCCGGTCCACGTTCAGTGGACCGGAGGCGGGGCTCTTTGGCGTCGGCGTCGGATACGGCTACCCCGCTGACACCACGTGGCGCTCCGGCGCGAGGCGGCCCGTCGGCGGCGGTCAGGTGCCGCCGGTGCCCAGGGCGGGCTCCCCGGTGCGGTGCGCCGGCAACACGGGCCTGGTGGCGTGGTGGGAGGTGGGGGCGGGGGTGGTGTGGTGGGGCAGGGGCCGATCCGGTTGACTGGGTCGGTGCTGAGGGTGGGGTTGACCGGTGGTATCGGGTCCGGCAAGAGCGCGGTGGTGACCCGACTGGCCGAGCGGGGCGCGATCATCGTCGACTCCGACCGGATCGCCCGGGAGGTGGTCGCGCCGGGCAGTGCGGGGCTGGCCGAGATCGTGGCCGCCTTCTCCGACCGGGTGCTGACCGCCGATGGCGCACTGGACCGGGCGGCGTTGGGCGCGTTGGTCTTCGCCGACGAGGCTGCCCGCCGTCGGCTGGAGGAGATCACCCATCCCCGGGTACGGGCCCGGTCCGCCGAGCTGTCCGCTGCGGCCCCCGCCGACGCGGTGGTGGTCAACGACGTGCCGCTGCTGGTGGAGGTGGGGCTGGCACCGTCTTACCACCTGGTGGTGGTGGTGCAGACGGCCGTGGCCATCCGGTTGGCGCGGCTGGCGCGGGACCGGGGGATGACCCGGTCGGAGGCCGAGCGGCGGATCGCCGCCCAGGCCGACGACGCCCGCCGCCGGGCGGCGGCCGACGTGGTCCTCGACAACGACGGCGGTCTCGACGAGCTGCACGCCGCCGTGGACGCGCTCTGGCGGGACCGCCTGCTGCCCTACGAGCGCAACGTGCGGGAACACCGGGCGGTCCGGGAGGGGTGGGCGGTGCTGACCGAGCCCGACCCGACCTGGCCGCAGCAGTACGCCCGGCTCGCCGCCCGGATCCGGCACGCGCTCGCCCCGGCCGATCTGCGGATCGACCATGTCGGCTCGACCGCTGTGCCGGGGCTGGCCGGCCGGGACGTCATCGACGTGCAGGTGACCGTCCCGTCGCTGGCCGAGGCGGACGGCGTGTTGGCGCGGCGACTCGCCGACGCCGGATTTCCCAGGGTGCCCGACGTCCGGGGGGGCCACCCCCGACCGGCAACGGGCGACGGCGGGGCGGGCCGGGAGGAGCGGCTGCACGGCGGTGCCGACCCGGGGCGGCCGGTACGGGTGCACCTGCGGGTGGCCGGATCCCCCGGCTGGCGACACGCCCTGCTGACGCGGGACCACCTGCGTGCCGATCCCGGTCAACGGGCGGCCCACCTGCTGGTGGAGCGGGAACTGGCGGCGGCACCGCCCGATCCGGGGTCCACCACCACGGGCGACCCGTGGTCCGCCGAGGAGTACCTGCGGGCGGAGGCGTGGGCGACCCGGACCGGCTGGCGTCCCTGACCGCAGCCCCCGCCCCGGCCCGGTGCGGACGGCACCGGAATCGCGCCGTCTGCGGATCGCGCATTCGGCAGCGTCGTGCCCGTCTGCCGGGTCAGGGCGTCGGCCGAATCGCGCCGCCGGCAGCGTCGTGGCGTCCGCCGGGTCGTGACGCCGACGTTGCCGTGCGGTGGGGCGCGACGAGTCCCGCCGGCAGCGGCCCGGGGCTCAGGTCCAGCTGCGCCCACAGACCCCCGGTGGTGCGTAGCTCCAGCCGGTACGGGAACCCGCTGCGGTCCAGCCAGTAGCGCAGTCGCCGGCCCTGCTGGCGTACCTCGAACACGTCCACCGGCCGGTTGGCCCGCCGGTCGCCCCGGATCCGGACGGCCGTGTCGACGCCCGGCGGGCGTCCGTCGGCCTGTAGCGCCGCGTCGACCAGCACGTCCAGTTCGTCGGCCGGCCGACCGTCGAGCCGCCAACCGGTCCCGGCCGGCGGCGGCAACGGCGGACCGGGGGCGGCGGTGTCCGGCCCGACCGGTACGTCCGCCCGGGCGAAGCCGGTCCGGTCCCGCCGCCGCAGCGTCCGACGGCCGAGGGTGTCCAGCTCGGCGACGGACAGGTAGGAGACATCGGCGGACCAGCTCAACCAGCCGCTGCCGCGCAGGTTGGCGGCGGTGCCGAGGGGGGCCGTCACGGTGACGGCGGCCCCGCTGCCGGCGCGTAGCCGGGTGGTCAGGCGGCCCAGCCGGGCGGCCTCCTCGTCGGTGAGGGCCCGGGGCAGTCCTGGCCGGCCACCGAGCGCGTCGACCGGCCACGGCGTCGGCCGGTCGACGCGGTCCAGCTCGACGGTGACCGGGGTCCCGTCGTCGAGCCGGCCCGCCCAGCGACGCAGCCGGGCGTCCCGGTCCACCCACCAGCGGGGGTCGGTGTCCCTGGCCTCCGGTCGACCGGTCGGCCCGGCGGCGGGCCGACCGCGGGGCCCGACCGGCCGCAGCGCCGCCTGGAGGACGTCCACCGGGTCGCCGCCGACAGTGTCCCGGCCGAGCCACCGTCCGCCGGTGCGTAGTGGTTCGGCCGGCTCGACCCGGTCGGCGGCCAGCGCGAACAGGACGGCGAGCGCGCCGTCCAGGCGTCGCCCGGTGGGTCGGTCGCGCAGCCGCCATCGGTCGACGGGAGGCACCAGCGGTGGCCGGGCCGGGGTCACGATCGCCGTGGGGTCGCGACGGTGCACCACCACCGGGCCGTCGGCCTGCACCAGCCCCCGGTCCTGGCCGGCACCCGGACCGCCGACGGCGAGGTAGGCCAGGGGACGCGACCAGTCGACCCAGCCGACCAGGTCGGTACGGCCGGCTGCGGTGCCGACGGCCACCCGTACCCCGGCCCGGACGTCCCGGTAGGCGCTGACCCGGGCGGCTGCCAGCCGCTCGACCTCGTCGCCGGTCAGCGCGCGGGCCGGCGTGGCCGGTGCGGGCGACCAGCTGAGCAGGCCGGCCACCAGGGCGGCGGCGGAGGTGGCCGCGACCGCGCCCAGGACGAGCAGGGTGGCGCGTCGCCGCCCCGGCGTGCGGTCCTCGGGGCCGGGCGGGGCGGTCGTGCCGAGGGTGACCGGTCGGTCGGCGGTTCGGTGTCGCCGGCCGGCACGTCGTCGTCCCGGGCCGGTGCCGGGCGGGTGTCGTGGCCGGTCGGGCGAGGTCTCCACGTGGGGTTGAACGGGCCGGCCGGGGGCGGGGTGACGCCGCCGGGACGGGTGGGGTGGGCGGGCGGTGGCCGGCCGGACGGGCAGGGGCGCTCGCGGCGGCCGGTCTGCGCCAGGGGCGCGACCACGCGGGGTGCGCACGCCGGTGATGTCCGGGTGCTGCGACCCCAGGTGCCGGGCGGTGGGAGCCTGTCGAGGCCCGGCCACTGCCGCGGTCGGCCGCCGCGAGCGGCCTACGGTGTCCAGGCTAGCCCTCTGAGATGTGGGCCACAATGGCAATATCGAAGGTGGTCGACTGCTGACGACGGTCGCGGCACAGTGTCGGACCCGCGGCGTACCGTTGATGTCATGGCGCTCGACATTCCCCGGCTCGACGGTCGCTTCCAGGTCGTCAGTGACTTCCAGCCGGCCGGCGACCAGCCGGCCGCCATCGATGATCTTGAGCGTCGGGTCCGACGTGGCGACCGCAACACCGTGCTGCTCGGCGCCACCGGCACCGGCAAGAGCGCCACCACCGCCTGGCTGGTCGAGCGACTGCAACGGCCGACCCTGGTGCTCGCCCCCAACAAGACGCTCTGCGCCCAGCTGGCCAAGGAGTTCAGCGAGCTGCTCCCGCACAACTCGGTGGAGTATTTCGTCTCCTACTACGACTACTACCAGCCCGAGGCGTACATCCCGCAGACCGACACCTACATCGAGAAGGACTCCTCGATCAACGAGGAGGTCGAGCGGCTGCGACACAAGGCGACCATGTCGCTGCTCACCCGGCGCGACACGATCGTGGTGGCGACCGTCTCGGCCATCTACGGCCTGGGCACCCCCGAGGAATACCTCGACCGGGCCGTCCGGATCGCCGTCGGGCAGGAGCTGGACCGCGACCAGCTGCTACGCCGGCTGGTCGACATCCAGTACACCCGCAACGACATGGCCTTCCAGCGCGGCACCTTCCGGGTCCGGGGCGACACCCTGGAGATCATCCCGGCGTACGAGGAGCTGGCGGTCCGCATCGAGCTGTTCGGTGACGAGGTGGAGAAGCTCTACTACCTCAACCCGCTCACCGGTGACGTGGTCAAGGAGGTCGACCACCTGTTGATCTTCCCGGCCACCCACTACGCGGCCGGTCCGGAGCGGATGGAACGGGCCACCCGCGACATCGAGGCCGAGCTGGGGGAGCGGCTGGCCGAGCTGGAACGGCAGGGCAAGCTGCTGGAGGCGCAGCGGCTGCGGATGCGCACCACCTACGACCTGGAGATGATGCGGCAGGTCGGGTTCTGCTCCGGCATCGAGAACTACTCCATGCACATCGACGGCCGACTGCCCGGCAGTCCCCCGCACTGCCTGCTCGACTACTTCCCGGACGACTTCCTCACCGTGGTCGACGAATCCCACGTCACCATCCCGCAGATCGGTGGCATGTTCGAGGGCGACGCCTCCCGCAAGCGGATGCTGATCGACCACGGTTTCCGGCTGCCCAGCGCCGCCGACAACCGTCCGCTGCGCTTCGACGAGTTCCTGGAGCGGGTCGGCCAGCTGGTCTACCTCTCGGCCACCCCGGGCACCTGGGAGATGGAACAGGCCCAGGGCGAGTTCGTCGAACAGGTCATCCGCCCCACCGGCCTGATCGACCCGGAGGTCGTGATCAAGCCGACCAAGGGCCAGATCGACGACCTGATGGACGAGATCAAGCTGCGGACCGAGCGCGACGAACGGGTGCTCGTCACCACGCTGACGAAGAAGATGGCCGAGGACCTGTCCGACTACCTCCTGGAGAACGGCATCCGGGTGCGTTACCTGCACTCCGAGGTCGACACCCTGCGCCGGGTGGAGCTGCTGCGCGAGCTGCGCAAGGGCGACTACGACGTGCTGGTCGGCATCAACCTGCTCCGGGAGGGGCTCGACCTGCCCGAGGTCTCCCTGGTGGCGATCCTGGACGCCGACAAGGAGGGCTTCCTGCGCAGTGGCCGGTCGCTGATCCAGACCATCGGCCGGGCCGCCCGTAACGTCTCCGGCCAGGTGCACATGTACGCCGACAAGATCACGCCGTCGATGGCGTCGGCGATCGACGAGACCAACCGCCGCCGGGCCAAGCAGATCGCCCACAACGAGGCCCACGGGATCAGCCCCGAGCCGCTGCGCAAGAAGATCCACGACATTCTCGACGACATCTACCGCGAGGCGGAGGACACCGAGAATTCCCGGATCGGCGGGGCCGCACGTCAGCTGTCCCGGGGCAAGGCGCCGGTCAAGGAGACCCGCAGCCGCAGCCGGGCCACGGCCGGTACCCCCTCCCGCGAGGGGATGGCCCGCGCCGACCTGGCGCAGCTGATCCAGGAACTCAACGACCAGATGCTCGCCGCCGCCCGCGAGTTGCAGTTCGAGTTGGCGGCGCGGATCCGCGACGAGGTCGCCGACCTCAAGAAGGAACTGCGCGGGATGGACGCCGCCGGGGTGAAGTGACGGCCACCCCGGTGCTGGACGAGGTGCGCGTCGGGACACCGGCCGGTGGGCTGCGCTCCCTGGTGGGCAGCTACCTGGGTTACCGGGAGAGCCGGCCGGCGCATCCGGGGGGTGTGCCGGCCCGTGCGGCGTCGCCACTGGTGCGGCACGAGGCGGCCGGGGCCTTCGTGGTCCTCATCCTCGGCTGGGGCGCCCCGCTGGACGTGCTGAACCCGCGCTCGGCGGCGCACAGCGCGTACCAGGTGGACTCGTTCGTGGCCGGGCCGTACGACGGCTACTGCACGACCTCGACGGTCGGGGCCGGTGCCGGGGTGCAGTTGCTGCTCACCCCGCTGGCGGCCCGTCGGATCCTCGGGGTGCCGCTGGGGGAGTTGGCCAACCGGGCGGTGGCGGTCGACGGGCTGCCCGATCCGTGGCTCGACCGGTTACGGGTCCGGCTGGCCGAGATGTCGGACTGGCCCCGCCGCTTCGCTCTGCTCGACGCGGCGCTCGGGGCCCGGCTGGCGGCCACCGATCCGGTCGAGGAGCACCTGGGCCGGGCCTGGGGCCGACTCGCCGGGTCGGCCGGCCGGATCGGCATCGGCGAGCTGGCCGACGAACTGGGCTGGAGTCGCCGGCACCTGACCGCGCGGTTCCGCCGGGAGCTGGGGCTGGGCCCGAAGACGACCGCCCGGCTGCTGCGCTTCCAACGGGCCTACGCGGCCCTGGGGCGGACGCACGCCGTGCCCGCGTCGCCCGTCGGGTCGGATCGTCCCGACCCGACGGACGGCTGGGCCGAGTTGGCGGTGCGCTGGGGCTACTACGACCAGTCGCACCTGATCCGGGAGTTCCGGGAGTTCACCGGGGTGACCCCGACGGCGGTGGGCCGGCCGGGTTCCCATTCGTCCAATCCGGGCTGATCCCCGGACGGCACACTCGACGCATGACCAACATCTACCCGACCTTCCGGTATCCCGACGCCCGGGCGGCGATCGACTGGCTCTGTGCGGCGTTCGGGTTCCGGGTCCACGCGGTGCACGACGGCCCGGACGGGACGGTGGCGCACGCCGAGCTGGCCCTCGGTGACGGCATCGTCATGCTCGGCACGGGCCGGGGGCGACCGGATCGGCCGGCCGACGACGACTACGCCGTCTACGTGGCGGTCGACGACCTGGACGCCCACCACGACCGGGCGCGGGCGGCCGGGGCGGAGATCGTCCGGGAACCGTTCGACACCGGCTACGGTTCCCGTGACTACGCGGCCCGGGACCTCGCCGGTCACGTCTGGTCGTTCGGCACCTACCGGCCCTGACCGGACGGCCCCGAACGGCAGCCGTAGCGAACGGGGGGTTGCCGTTCGGGGCCGACTCCGACAGCGGCGTCATCCGAATCGGGCTCAGATTATTGTTGCGGTGAGCAAGCAAAGTGTTGCCCTGGGTGATGATCCTGCGTACCCTCCCTCGTGGGGAGGCCGGGATGCCATTGTCATCGAGTCCTGTCATTCGACGCGCGAGGCTCGGCGCCGAGCTGCGCCAGTTGCGCAGACGGGAGGCGCTGACGCTGGAACAGGTCTGTGCCCGGTTGGGCTGGGCCTCCACCTCCAAGTTGTCCCGCATCGAGCTGGGGCAGAGCCGGCCCGACCTGGCCGACGTACTCGATCTGCTGGACGTCTACGAGGTGCCGTCGCCGCAGCGCGAGGCACTGATCGTCATCGCCCGCGACGCGGCGACCGGGCGCGGCTGGTGGAAGGCGCTCGGCGAGATGAGCGAGCGGCAGCGCACCTACGCCGAGCTGGAGGCGGGGGCGGCGTCCATCGTGGAATACCAGCCGACGGTGCTGCCGGGCCTGCTCCAGGCGCCCGGCTACGCCCGGCTGCGGATCACCGCCGGTCGACTGCTGCACCCGGACGTCGACGTCGAGGCCGACCTGCGGGCCCGGCTCACCCGGCAGGGGGTGTTGCGCCGCCCCGATCCGCCGCAGTACACCGCGTTGCTCGACGAGCGGGCCTGCGATCCGGCGGGTCTGCCCGCCGACGTGTGGCGTGAGCAGTTGGACCAGCTGCTGGCGTTGGCCGAGTTGCCGCACGTGACCATCCGGGTGGTGCCGAGGACGGCGGTCCCGCGTGGTGGCGCGTACCCGTTGACCGCCTTCTCGTGTTACTCGTTCCCCGACCCGGCCGACCCGCGCACGGTGATGCTGGAGGCGCTGACGACCGACGTGCGGCTGGCCTCCGACGCCGACGTCGGTCGCTACGACCGGATGACCGGCTGGCTCTCCGCCGCCGCGCTCAGCGCGGCGGAGACGGTGGAACTACTCGGTCGCAGGGCCGCCGGTCTCGCCGTCGGCCCACCCGCGGTCGCCGTCGGTGCGGCCGGCGGCGGGGGTGCCGCCCACCGTGCGGGAGAGGCGGGCGAAGCGGCCGACGGCCCCGGTACGCGGCCGGCCGGTCCGGGCTCACCCGTAGCGGTTGAAGCCACCCTCGGAGTCGATGACCTGGCCGGTGATCCAGTCCGCCTCCCGTGAGCAGAGGAAGCGCACCAGCCGGGCCGCCTCCTGCGGGGTGCCCCAGCGTCCGCCCGGGAAGCGCGCGGCCACGGCGGCGTGTGCCTCCGGTGCGGCGTAACCGGTGTCGGTCGGCCCGGGGTTGAGGCAGTTGACGGTGATCCCCCGGGCCATCAGCAGCGGCGCGAGCTGCGTGGTGAGGTTTTCCAGGGCGGCCTTGCTGGCCGCGTAGGCCAACTCGTCGGGCATCGGGCCGAGTCGTTGGCCGCTGGAGAAGAACACCAGCCGGCCGCCGGCCCCGGCGGTGAAGGCGGTGGCGAACGCGTCGGCCAGCAGCAGACAGGCCCGGACGTTGACCAGCAGGTGCCGGTCGACCTGGGTGGCGTCCAGCTCCCCCAGTCGGGTGCTGGTGGAGTAGGCGTGCGCGGCCACCACGGCATCGAGCCGGCCGTGCCGGCGTACCGCCTCGGCGACCAGGGCCGCCGGGGTGCCCGGGTCGAGCAGGTCGGCGGTGATGTGTTCGGCGGAACCGGCCAGATCGGCCAGCAACGCCGGCACGCCGTCGGGGTCACCGCCGTAGGGCTGGGCGTCGTCGAAGTCGGGCAGACCGGTGAGGAGCAGCCGGTGTCCGTCGGCGGCGAGGGTGCGGGCGACCGCCGCGCCGATGCCGACCCGTCGGCTCACCCCGGTCACCAGGAACACCCGTGCGGTCATGCGGGCCAGTCAACCGGAGCCGGCGCACCGGACGCCACGGATTAACAACCACTGCGCCGTAACGGCCGCAACGGTCCACGGGCATGGTGGGGCACCGGCATAGTGGGGCACCGGCACGGTGGGTCGGCGCGCGACCACCGGGCCCGGCACCCCCGAACGTGTCGGGGCCGGTGGGCCGCGCGTGCGCCGCACGATAACCCGGGGGTACGACAGATCCGGGTCGAATCTGATCGACCAAGGTAAATTTCTCTACCCGTCGGGCCGCCCCGAACCGGGACCGCTCGACCGGCCACCCCGAAGCGGCCACCCCGAACGGGTCGCCCCGAAGCGGCCACCCCGAAGTAGCCGGCCCGAAGCGGCCGGCCCGCCGCCGGGTCGACCGCGAAACGACCTGCGGCCCGTGGGTCGGATGGTGGGACCCGCCGGGCCGACCCGGAACGGCCGGCTCGGCTCAGGCCGGGACGTCGACGAAGTGCTCGACCCGGGGCGGTCCGGCGAAGTGTGGGCCGATCAGCGCCCGCCACCTGTCGAACGCCTCGGTGCCCCGGAAGTTCTCCTCGTGGGCCTGCACCGAGTCCCACTCGACCAGCAGCACGAAGCGGGAGGGGGACTCGATGCCCCGGGTCATCCGGACCGAGCGGCACCCTTCGGTGGCGATGATGATGGCGTGCGCCTCCGCGTAGGCGGCGGCGAAATCGTCCTCGTGTCCGGGCAGTACGTCGATGAGCGCGACCTCAAGCACCATGCTGACAGCCTGCCACGCCCTGCCGGGCCCCCACGGCGGTGGGGCCGAACCCGGCGCGGAGCAGGCGGACCGACTCCGCACCAGCCACACCTAGCCTCCTAGGAAGCCCTGCGAGGTGTGGCGTGGCACCAGCCGACCCGATCGGCCTCCACCTGCGGCATCACCCCTCGACAGACACTGCGGGCGGTCCGCCGCAGCGGAGCGACCGGCGCGGCGACCGGGTTCAGAACGTGATGCTGCCGGCAATGCATGCCGCAGGAGATGCGCCCGTGGCCCTCGATGGTGAACAATGGCGGCCGAGGAGGGGAGTATTCCCTCGCGACGGAGTCGTCAGCACGGTCGAGCGTCACCCCCGACAATCGACCCGGCTCCGCCGGTCGGCGTCCCGTTCGCGGGTCACCGGCGGAAGAGACCTCCGTCAGTCACCAGTGTGTGCGTCGTCGCCCACCCCGCCGTCACGCGGCGTACGGTGTGCCCGACGCCGCGTGTCTGCCGGAGGAATGGATTGAACGTGTCCGGAATGGTGTGGGCGGGAACTCTCGTCGCACTGACGGCTGTGCTCCTCGTCGACCTCTTCATCATCGGTCGCCGGCCGCACGAGCCCAGCGTCCGCGAGTCGAGCCTCTGGGTCAGCTTCTACGTCGGCCTGGCGCTGCTCTTCGGGGCAGGGCTGTGGGTCACCGCGGGCGGCAACGTGGCCGGCCAGTTCTACACCGGTTGGTTGACCGAGTACAGCCTCTCGGTGGACAACCTCTTCGTCTTCGTGATCATCATGGCCCGCTTCGGGGTGCCCCGGAAATACCAGCAGAAGGTGCTGCTCGTCGGCATCGTGCTGGCGCTGGTCATGCGGGGTGGCTTCATCGCCGCCGGAGCGGCGCTGCTCGCCCAGTTCTCCTGGGTGTTCTACATCTTCGGCGCGTTCCTGATCTACACGGCGGTCAACCTGGCCCGCCAGGGTGAGCCGGAGGAGGACGAGTTCAAGGAGAACGTGCTGATCCGGTGGAGCCGCAAGGCGCTGCCGATCTCACGGGACTACGACGGGGCGAAGCTCACCACCCACCAGGCCGGCCGGCGGTTGTTCACCCCGATGCTGGTGGTGATGATCGCGATCGGCACCACCGACCTGATCTTCGCGCTGGACTCGATCCCGGCGATCTTCGGGATCACCCAGGAGCCCTACCTGGTCTTCACCGCGAACGTCTTCGCGCTGATGGGCCTGCGACAGCTCTACTTCCTGGTCGGTGGGCTGCTCGACCGGCTGATCTACCTGAGCTACGGCCTGGCGGTGGTGCTCGGCTTCATCGGCGTCAAACTGGTGCTCGAGGCGCTGGCCGACAACAACCTGCCGTTCCTCAACGGTGGTGAGCCGATCGGCTGGGCCCCGCACATCCCGATCTGGTTGTCGTTGACCGTCATCCTCGGCTGCCTCGCCGTGGCGACGGTGGCGAGCCTGGTCAAGTCGTCCCGGGACCGTCGCCGCGAGCTGGTCGAGGCCCGCCGCTGACCGTCGTGACCACGATGGGCGTCACCGCACGTCGGTGACGCCCATCGCCGGTTCGAACCCCGGGTCAGACCCGGTGCGCGCCGACCAGGGTGGCGACCCGGTCGGGCGGCAGCGGCTCCGCCAGCACCCGCCGCTGCCGGTAGCAGGCGTGCAGCATCCGTGGTCCGCTGCCGTCGGTCACCAGGCCGACGTGGTGGACCCGGCGTCCGGGGCGGGCGAAGAAGTAGAGGTCGCCCGGGAGTTCCTCGCCGGCCGGCACCGGGGTGGTGGCCGCCGCCTGGTCGTCGGCATCGCGGGGCAGCGTCACGCCGAACCGCCGCCAGACCAGGTGGACCAGGCCGGAACAGTCGATCCCGTGCCCGGAGAGCCCACCCCAGACGTACGCGACGTCGCGCAGCCGGGCGGCGACGGTGAGCACCTCGTCGGCCGTCGGCGCGACGGTGGGCAGGTCGGTGACGTCCACCTCGGGCACCCACAGGGGATCGGGTCGACCGGGTGCCCGGACCGGTCGCCACCCGTCCACGGCGGGGCCCACGGGCAGGAGCCGGGTGCCGAGGACGACCCCGGGCAGGGTCACCGGGCCGTCGGGGGTGGCGCGCAGGCCGGTGCTGACGGCGTCGACGACCAACGGACCGGGCGGGTCCGGGTCGGGGGTGGCGGGGGTGAGTTGCGCGGTGGGCAGCCAGCCGGGATAGCCGCGCGGGTCACGTCGGGGGGCGGCCTGTTGCACCGCGACCACCTCGGCCCAGCCGCCGGGGCGCAGCGCGGTCACCAGGACCCGCTCGCCGAGCAGCAGTTGGCTGAGCACGCAGTCGCCGACCCGTTGGGTGGCGTCCATCCCGGTGATCCAGCCGTCGGTGTCGGACGGCACCGACAGGGCCGGCCGGTCGACCGGGCGGGTCGCGCCGGGGTCGGTCCAGAGGGTGGCGACGGCCACCTGTACGAGGGCCTCGCAGCCCGGCTCCAACTCCACGTCGACCTCCGGCTCACGTGTCGGTGCCTCACCGGACGATAGGTAAGAAAAATGCGGTCATCAACTCTGGTGGTGAACTTTTGTTTCGGTCACCGAGGTGATGCCGAGCCCCGGGGCGTCCGGCAGCACCACCGTGGCGCCCTCGTACCGCAGCCCCCCGCGCACCGGTGACCGGGCCAGCCACCAGGCGGCGTCCAGGTCGGACACGGCACTGGTCGTGTACGCGGCGGCCAGGCTGGCCGCCGCCCCGACACCGACCTGGCTCTCCATCATGGACCCGACCAGGGTGCCCATGCCGTGCGCGCGGGCCAGTTCCAGCAGGGTCCGCGCCGGTCGCAGCCCACCGCACTTGGCGAGCTTGACGTTGACCAGGTCGGCGGCCCGCCGGCGGATCACCTCGACCAGGTCCCGTACCCCGAACACCGCCTCGTCGGCCAGGATCGGCACGCCCACCCGGTCGCCGACCCAGGCCATGCCGTCCAGGTCCCACCGGGCGACCGGCTGCTCGACCAACTCCACGTCGAGCCCGGCGTCCTCGACGCCCCGGATCACCCGGACCGCCTCGCGCGGCGTCCAACCCTGGTTGGCGTCCAACCGGATCCGCACCCCCGGGCCGACGGCCGCCCGGACCGCCCGGACCCGTGCCAGGTCGCCGGCCGCATCCGTGCCGACCTTCAGCTTGAGCACGTCGAAGCCCTCGCCCTGCCGTTGCCGGGCCGCCCTGGCCAGTTCCGCGCCGTCCCCGGCCGCCAGCGTGACGTCCGTCGGCACCCGCAGCGCCGTGCCGCCGAGCAACCGCACCAGTGGTACGCCGAGCCGCCGTGCCGCCAGGTCGTGCAGGGCCACGTCCAGCGCGCAGCGGGCCGCCTCGTTGCCGGCCACCGTCGCCGCCATCTCGGCGCAGCGGGCCAGCACGTCGTCGGCGTCCCGGCCGACCACCGCCGGGGCGAGCACGTCCCGCACGCACGCCTCCGCGCCGGCCACCGAAGCCCCGGTGACCTGCCACACCTGCGGTGCCTCCCCGTAACCGGACCGACCGTCGTCGTCGGTCACCTCCACCACCAGGGTCTGCACCGTGGTGGTCCGGCGCAGCGCGGTGACGAACGGGGTGTGCAGCGGCGCGGACAGCCGGTGGGTGCGTACCGCGGCGATCGTCATGTGCGGCACCCTATACGCACCATGTCGCCGGAAGGGGAGGCCGATGAGCGTGCGGGACTGGCAGCTGGTGGGCGCACCGAACGCCCGTGACCTGGGCGGACTACCCACCACGGACGGGCGGCGGGTACGCGTGGGCCGGCTGATCCGGACCCCGGCGCTGGGGCGGTTGACCGAGGCCGACCTGACGGTGCTGGGCCGGCTCGCCCCGGCCTGCGTGGTGGACCTGCGCGACGACTCGGAGACCGCGCTCGCCCCGCCGAACCGGCTGGTCGGTGACCCCCGTCTGGTCCGGTTGCCGGTGCTCGACCCGGCGCACCCCGGGTTCACCTACCTGTCGGCGGTGCTGCACGGTCACGACCTCACCGGGTACGACGAGCTGGCCCGGCGGGGTGCGGCGGCGGCGATGGCGGAGGTCTACCGCTGGTTCGTCAGCGGCGCGGTGGCCCGGGAGGGCTTCGCCCACGCGGTGCGGCTGGCGGCCGATCCGGCCCACCTGCCGTTGCTGTTCCACTGCTCGGCCGGCAAGGACCGCACCGGGTGGCTGGCGGTGGTGCTGCTCACCGCACTCGGCGTCGACGAGGCGACGGTGCGGGCCGACTACCTGCGGCACAACGACCTGACGGTGGAGTCGCGGGCGACCATGTCGGCGGCGATGCTGCGTCGCCGGCCGGAGCTGGACCCGGAGACGGCGCAGGCGGTGCTGGAGGTCCGCCCCGAGTACCTGGACGCGGGCTACGACGAGGTGCGCCGGATGTTCGGGTCGTTCGACGCGTACCTGGTGGACGGGTTGGGGGTGACCGCCGAGGTCCGCGTCGCCCTGCGGGCGCACCTGCTGGAGTGACACCGGGCTGACCTGGGCCCAGCCGGGCCGGTCAGCCGATCGTGGCGGGCGGACCGTTGCGGGTCAGCCGGCCAGGTCGTGTCGGGCCGCCCAGGCCGTTGCCGAGATCTCCGCGACCAGTCGGCAGGCGTCGTCGGGGGAGGCGGCCAGGTCGGTGGTGGTGCAGACGGCGATCACGTACGCCGGGGCGTCGTCGGGCAGGACCACGCCGGCACCGTGCCGTACCCCGCGTACCCAGCCGTTCTTGTGGGCGATCCGGGTGCCGTCGGGCAGCCCGGCGGCGAGATCCTCCCGGTGCCGCTGGGCCAGCAGCACGTCCAGCATGGCGGCGCAGGCGGCCGGGGAGGCCAGCGGTCCGGGGTGTTCGGCACCGGTGGCCAGCCCGCCGAGCAGCGCCGCCAGGTCGGCCGGGGTGACCAGGTTGGTGATGCCGGCCTCCCGGGCGGCGGCGTCCTCGATGCCCCGACCGGTGACGCTGTGCCGGGCCCCGGCGAGCTGCCACGCCTGGGCGACGGCGGGCAGCCCGACCCGGTCGATGATCAGGTTGGTGGCGAGGTTGCTGGACCGGGTGATCATCCGGTCGGCCAGCCAACGCGGGGTGGCCTGCCCGCCCAACCGCTCCCAGACCGCGTCGTCGTTGTCGTAGTGGCGGGCGCAGGAGAACCGGGGCGCCCCCGGCTGGGCCGAGTCGAACTCGTCGACCACCGGCACCGGGACGTCCAGGTCGAGGGTGCCCGCCTCGGCGGCCCGGTGCAGCGCCAGCAGCACCGCGACCTTCATGGTGCTGGCCGCGTAGTGGGTGGCGTCGGGGGTACGGGTCCAGGTGGCCGGTGCGTCGAGCCGACCCACGTACGCCGAGACGGTGCCGGGCACCCGGTCCAGCCGGGCGTCGAGGTCATCCCAGGTCATGCCGTGACGGTAGCGGACCGCCTGCGGGCACGGGGGCCGCCGAGGCGAGGCGACCGGTGGGCACGGCCCCCGTCGTCCGGGCGGCCCGACGGTCGAGCCCGCCCACCCCGTCCGCCTTACTCCCGGGCGGCCCGACGGTCGAGCCCGCCCTACCCGCGCCATCCCGCCGCCGCACTCCGGGCGGCCGGTTCGGCCCCGGTCTCCCGTCCCGTCGGTCGGCTCCCGGTCGGGCAGGGCGGAGCCCCGGGCCGCGCGTGGCGGACCGGGGCTCCGGGGTGCTGCGGGGTGGTTCAGCCGGCGTGCTTGCGGCGGGCGGCCATCCGGCCCCGCTGGGTCTGGTCCAGCACCACCTTGCGGATGCGTACGGCGACCGGGGTCACCTCGACGCACTCGTCCTCGCGGCAGAACTCCAGCGCCTGCTCCAGGGAGAGCTTGCGCGGGGGGATCAGCTTCTCGGTCTCGTCGGACGTCGAGGCCCGCATGTTGGTGAGCTTCTTCTCCTTGGTGATGTTGACGTCCATGTCGTCGGAACGGGAGTTCTCCCCGACGATCATGCCCTCGTACACCTCGGTGGTGGGCTCGACGAAGAGCTGGCCGCGCTCCTGGAGGTTGATCATCGCGAACGGGGTGACCACACCGGAGCGGTCGGCCACCAGCGACCCGTTGTTGCGGGTGCGCAGCTCACCGAACCACGGCTCGTACGACTCGAAGACGTGGTGCAGGATGCCGGTGCCCCGGGTGTCGGTGAGGAACTCGGTGCGGAAGCCGATCAGGCCCCGCGCCGGCACCAGCCACTCCATCCGGATCCAGCCGGTGCCGTGGTTGACCAGCTGCTCCATCCGGCCCTTGCGGGTGGCCAGGAGCTGGGTGATCGCGCCCAGGTACTCCTCCGGCGCGTCGATGGTCAACCGCTCGACCGGCTCGCAGGTCTTGCCGTCGATCTCCTTGGTGACCACCTGCGGCTTGCCGACGGTCAGCTCGTAGGACTCCCGGCGCATCTGCTCGACCAGGATCGCCAGGGCCAGCTCGCCACGGCCCTGCACCTCCCAGGCGTCCGGCCGCTCGGTGGGCAGGATCCGCAGTGACACGTTGCCGACCAGCTCCTTGTCGAGCCGGTCCTTGACCATCCGGGCGGTGACCTTGGCGCCCTTGACCCGACCGACCAGCGGTGAGGTGTTGGTGCCGATGGTCATCGAGATGGCCGGCTCGTCCACGGTGATCAGCGGCAGCGGGATCGGGTTCTCCGCGTCGGCCAGGGTCTCACCGATCATGATCTCGGGGATGCCGGCGACGGCGATGATGTCGCCCGGCCCGGCCGAGTCGGCGGGCTTACGCTCCATGCCCTCGGTCATCAGCATCTCGGAGATGCGGACGCGTTGGGTGTTGCCGTCGGTGCGGCACCAGGCCACCGTCTGGCCCTTGCTGATGGTGCCCTGACGCACCCGGCACAGCGCCAACCGACCGAGGAACGGCGAGGCGTCCAGGTTGGTGACGTGCGCCTGCAACGGGGCACCCTCGTCGTAGGAGGGCGGCGGGATGGTGTCGAGCAGGGTCCGGAACAGCGGCTCCAGGCTGGTGCTGTCGCCGGGCACCGAGCCGTCGGCGGGCTGGGTCAGCGAGGCGATGCCGTCGCGGGCGCAGGCGTAGACGATCGGGAAGTCGATCTGCTCCTCGTCGGCGTCCAGGTCGAGGAAGAGCTCGTAGGTGTCGTCCACGACCTCCTTGATCCGGGCGTCGGGCCGGTCCACCTTGTTGATCACCAGGATGATCGGCATCCGGGCCTTGAGCGCCTTGCGGAGCACGAACCGGGTCTGCGGCAGCGGGCCCTCACTGGCGTCGACCAGCAGCACCACCCCGTCGACCATGGTCAGGCCGCGCTCGACCTCACCGCCGAAGTCGGCGTGGCCGGGGGTGTCGATGATGTTGATGGTGACCGGGTCGGAGCCGTCCGCCGGCAGGTAGCGCACGCCGGTGTTCTTGGCCAGGATGGTGATGCCCTTTTCCCGTTCGAGATCCATCGAGTCCATGACGCGCTCGGTGTTCTCACCACGGGCCCCATAGGCGCCGGCCTGCCGCAACATGGCGTCGACCAGGGTCGTTTTGCCGTGGTCGACGTGGGCGATGATGGCGACATTGCGGAGGTCGGTGCGAAGCTGCATACCCTCCATACTCCTGTCTGCGGTTGCCGGGTCAGGTGTCGGGGTCACCCCCGACGCCGCCCGGAACTCGGCCGGAACTGCTGTTGCGGCCGTGCCAGCTGCGGGTCTGCCGCTCCCACCGGCATCCTGCCGGCCCCGGTGGGCCGGTCGGGCACCCGGTCGCGACGGTCACGGCGGACGAGGCCACAGTGATCGTCGGTGTCGGTGCCGGGGGGAGTCGACCCTACTGGTCGGTCTCCTAGCGTACGCGGGCCCGGGAAGGCCCGTCTCGGCACTGCTCCCGCTGACCGGGCCGGCCGTGACCGGCACCACATTCCCGCACCTCCGCCCACCCGTCCCGCCGGCCGTGTTCGTCGCCCGTCGCCCGTCGCCCGCGCTCGCCCACCCCGCCGCTCGTGCCCGCGTCCGCTGTCCGCCGCGTCCCGGCCCGTCCGCGCCCGCCGCCCGTGTTCGCCCTCGAACAAGGTTGTAGTGGTGTTCGAAGCTGCGGAGGCAACTACAACCAGGATCGAGCGCGATCTTGCTCGCGGGCGCCCGGAGCGGGGACGGAGGTGGTGCGAGGGGCCGGGAGCGAGGGGCCGGTGGGAGGTGGGGTGAGGGTCGGTAGCGAGGGAGCTGGGGTGGGAGATGGCTGGAAATGCGGGGTGGGCGGAGGGTGGAGGTCGGTTCAGTCTCGTGGGGTGGTGCCGTCCGTGGCGGGGGCGGCTGGGTCAGGGGTGGGCGGCTGGCTCGGGGGTGATGGCCGAGTCGGGGGTGTCCCGGTGGATGCGGCCCGGCCACCAGAAGCGGTCGCCGAGCACGAACGCCAGGGCCGGCACCAGCACCGTACGCACCAGCAGTGTGTCGAGCAGCACACCGAGGCACACGATGATCCCGATCTGGGTCAGCAGGATCAGCGGCAGCACGCCCAGGACGGCGAAGACCGCGGCGAGCAGGATGCCCGCGCTGGTGATCACCCCGCCGGTGACCCGCAGGGCGGACAGCATCCCGTCCCGGGTACCGGTGAGACGGGCGTCCTCCCGGGCCCGGGTGACCAGGAAGATGTTGTAGTCCACGCCGAGCGCGACGAGGAACACGAAGGCCAGCAGGAGTACCCCGCTGTCCAGCGCGGGGAAGCCCAGCACGTGGTCGAAGAGCAGCCAGGCCGCGCCGAGGCTGGCGAAGAAGGACGCGATCACGGTGAGCACCAGCAGCAGCGGGGCGAGCAGGCCGCGCAGCAGCAGCACCAGCACGGCGAGGACGAGCACCAGGATGATCGGCAGGATCAGCCACAGGTCGCGGGTGTTGGCCTCGTCGGAGTCGTACGTCGCGGCGACGGTGCCCCCGACGAGCGCGCCGTCGGGCGGGTCGACGCCCTCGACGGCCGGTGGGGCGGAGTCGGGTACGGCGGCGACGGCGTCGCGCAGCGCCTCGACGGCCCGGTCGGATGCCGGGGTGCCCGGTTCGTCGGTCAGCACCACGTCGACCTGGGCCACGTTGCCGCCGGCCGGGCCGGGCCGGGCGGAGGCGACACCGGGCACGGCGGCGGCGACCCGGGTGACCGCCGGGGCGGCGGCCGGGTTGGTGAGGACGGCCACCGGCTGGGTGGTGCCGGCGGGGAAGGCGCGGGCCAGGGTCTGGGCTCCGGCGACCGCCTCCGGCTCGACCCGGAACTGTTCGGTTTCGGACAGGCCGGTGCGGATGCCGAGGCCGCCGAGGGCGAGGCCGGCGAGCAGTAGGGTGGCGAGCGCGGCGACGGGCACCGGGCGGCGGACCACGGCCGCGCCGAGCCGGCCCCACAGCTTGCCCTCCCGGGCCGGGCCGCCGACCTTCGGCACGAACGGCCAGAACAGTCCCCGGCCGAAGATGACCAGCACGGCGGGCAGCACGAACAGCGCCGAGAGCATGGCGAACACGACCCCGGTGGCGCAGGCCACGGCGAGCGCGCGGTTGGTCTCCTGCTCGGAGAGCAGCAGGGTGAGTACGCCGAGCACGACGGTGCCGCCGCTGGCCAGGATCGGTTCGGCGGTACGGCGTACGGCGGCGCGCATGGCGGCGAACCGGTCCTCGTGGCGGCGCAGTTCCTCGCGGTAGCGGGCGATGAGCAGCAGGGCGTAGTCGGTGGCGGCGCCGAAGACCAGCACGCTGGCGATGCCGGTGACCGCGCCCTCCTGGAGGTTGATGCCGACGGCCGGGACGATGGTGTCGACGGCCCGCAGGGTGAGCTGTTCGGTGGCGGCGACGACGATCAGCGGCACGATCCACAGGAACGGGCTGCGGTAGGTGATCAGCAGCAGCAGGGCGACGACGCCGGCGGTGACCGCGAGCAGGGTGATGTCGGCGCCTTCGAAGACCTTGGTCAGGTCGGCGGTGAAGGCGGGTGCCCCGGTGACCGCGACGGTGATCCCGTCGGGGAGGCCGGTGAGGGCGTCGCGTACCTGGGCCACCTCGTCGGCGACGGCCTGCTGGCCGCCGGCGGTGTCCAGCGGGACGGCGAGCAGCGCGACGGTGCCGTCCGGGGAGACCTGGGGTGGGCTGACCTGACCGCCGACGGCGAGCCGGCCCAGCGCGCCTGCGCGTCCGGTGACGGCGGCCCGGTCGGCGTCGGTCAGGGCCGCGCCGTCGTCCCGGCTGACCACGACGATGGCCGGTTGGACGTCGCGTTGCGGCAGCTGTTCCTGGAGGCGTTCCACCTGGGTCGACTGCCACTGCACGGACAGGCCGGTGGTCGAGACGGGGGCGGGGTTGTCGGGCTTGGGCAGGCCGAAGACGATCGCGCCGACGACGATCGCGGCGACCACGGTGAGCCAGGCGGCGAGCCGGCTGCGGGCGACGCGGGTGAACAGAGACATCGGATGCCCTCTTGGTCGGTGGGGGACGCCGGACGGGGAGATAGCCCGCCCTTCGAGTATCTTGATGGACGAGATTATCGGTAGCTGTTCTATGCTGCAACCGGGCGCATCGACAGGGGGCGACGGCGGGCGTGGCAGCGCACGAGATGTATCGGCGGCGGGACGATCCGCGCGGGCGGATGGTGGCCGACATCACCAACGACCTGCGGCGTTACTCGGTGGACGCGCAGCACATCGGGCACGCCTTCGCCGGCCTGCACGGGCTCAACCCGACCGACCTGCACGCCCTGATCGCCGTGATGGACGCCGAGCTGCTCGGCGACCCGATCACCCCCGGCCGGCTGGGTGAACAGCTGAATCTCTCCTCCGGGTCGGTGACCGCGCTGATCGACCGGCTGGAACGCGCCGGGCACATCCGCCGCGACCGCGACACCGCCGACCGGCGCAAGGTGTTCCTGCACTACGCCGACCAGGGGGCCGCCCTGGCAATGAGCTTCTTCGGCCCGCTCGGGCGGCGTACCGACGAGGTGATGGCCCGGTTCACCGACGACGAGCTGGCGGTCGTGCAGCGGTTCATGACCACCATGGTCGCCTCCATGCGGGAGCACCGCGACGCCATGCGGGCCGCCCGCGCCGAGCCGTCCCGCCGCCCGGTGGACTGACCGTCGTGCTGGACCGTTCGCTCGCCCGACTCGCCGCCGCCGCGCTGCGGCTGCCGGCCGCGCCCACCCACCGGGTCGACGTCACCCGGGGCGTCGTGGTCCGGGCCCGCGACGGGGCGCGGCTGCGCACCGACCACTACGCCCCCCGGCTGCCCGGTGCGCCGACCGTGCTGATCCGCACGCCGTACGGGCGGGGCGGGCCGATGCGGCTGCTCGGTCGGCTGGTCGCCGGTCGCGGTTTCCACCTGGTGATCCAGTCCTGCCGGGGCACCGACGGCTCCGACGGGCTGTTCGACCCGCTGGTGCACGAGCGCGACGACGGGCTCGACACCGTCGACTGGTTGCGTCGGCAACCCTGGTACACCGGCCGGTTCGGCATGTTCGGGGCCAGCTACCAGGGTTTCGTCCAGTGGGCGCTGGCCGCCGACGCGAGGGAGGAGCTGGCCGCGATGGTCGCGGTGGTCACCGCCTCGGCCACCCGCGACTCGACGTACCCGGGGGAGTCCTTCGCCCTGGACACCGTGCTGACCTGGGCCGAGCTGCTCCAGGCGCAGACCGTACCGTGGCTGGCCCGGCAGTGGGAGCTCAAGCGCGGGCAGCCCCGGCTGGCCGCCGCCCTGGCCCACCTGCCACTGGCCGAGGCCGACCGGGTGGCGACCGGGGTGACCGTGCCGTTCTTCCAGGAGTGGCTGCACCACCACACCCCGGACGCCGACTACTGGCGGACCCGGGTCTTCGGCGCGCGGATCGCCGAGGTGCGCGCCCCGGTGGCGATGGTCAGCGGCTGGCAGGACATCTTCCTCCCCGCCCAGCTCGCCGACCACGCCGCGCTGCGGGCGGCGGGCGTGCCCACCCGGCTCACCGTCGGCCCGTGGACGCACGGCAGCCCCGGCCTGCTGGCGGAGTCGCTGCGGGAGGGGCTGGGCTGGCTCGACGCCCACCTGCACGGCCGACCCGCGCCGCCGCGCGCCCCGGTGCGGGTGCACGTCGGCGGGGACGGCGGAGGCTGGCGTGACCTTCCCGACTGGCCGCCGCCGGCCACCGCGACCCCGTGGCACCTGCACGCCGGGGGCCGGCTCGCCCCGCAGCCACCGGCCGAATCGGCCCCCGACACCATCCGGTACGACCCCGCCGACCCCACCCCGTCGCTGGGTGGCCCGCTGCTGGTCGCCCAGCGGGCCGGCCCGGTCGACAACCGTCCCGTCGAGGCCCGCCCCGACGTGCTGGTCTACACCGGTGCGGTGTTGACCGACCCGGTCGAGGTGGTCGGCCCGGTCCACGCGGAGATCCACGTCCGCAGCGAACTGTCGTACCTGGACGTCTTCGTGCGGCTCTGCGACGTGGACCGGCGCGGCCGGTCCTGGAACGTCGCCGACGGTCTGGTCCGGGTGGCCCCCGGCCGGTTCCCGGTCGACCCGGACGGGGTGACCCGGGTGCCGGTGGCACTGTGGCCGGTGGCGCACCGCTTCGCCGTCGGGCACCGGCTGCGGGTGCAGGTCTCGGGCGGTGCCCATCCCCGCTACGCGCGCAATCCCGGCACCGGCGAACCACTCGGGACGGCCATCACGCTCCGCGCAGGGCTGCGGCAGATCCTGCATGATCCATCGCATCCGTCGCGGCTGGTGCTGCCCACGGTCCCAGTCAACTCCCAGCTTCGACCTATCTGAAGACAAGCCCCTTGAGCTGGGATTTTCCGGCATGTGTGGATACCGTCTCCCATAACGCCCGATGACGTGCACCAGCGGTCGGTTCCGTTCTCCCAGCGGGCGCTGCCTACGCGGAGTCACGACGGTCCCCGGCCCTGGCCTGACGCCGAAGCAGTCGGCACCCCTGGTTCCGGCTGCGGAAAGGGGGACGTCATGACGACGGCTCCGGCCAATCTGCTGGCGGTCCGCCGGCTCCTGCTCGACACCATCAAGAGCCTCGACCCGGCATCGGTGGGGATCGTCGGCGATCCGGCCCACCGGGGCGGCTACCACTGCGGCTCCGACCGGGTGGTCCCCAACGACTACTCGGTGGTCGAGTCTCCCCGGGACTCCGCCGGCCTCACCCTCTACGCCTCAGGGTTGGACGTGGGCACGTTCAGCGTCCGGTCCGGCGGCGTCACCCACGACCTGCGGACGTTCTCCGAGTGGTGCGTCGCCCAGTGCCGGGCGAACACGGCGGACAGCCGCGACCTGCGGGAGATCATCTACTCGCCCGACGGCAAGGTCGTGCGGCGCTGGGACCGGCTCGGCAAGCGCAACTCCGGCGACGACTCGCACCTGTGGCACACCCACTTCAGCTTCTTCCGCGACTCGACCAAGGCCGGACGGGACCAGACCCCGCTGTTCCGGCGCTACCTGACCGGCATCGGACTACTGGAAGGACCCGACATGACACCCGAAGAGCACGCCTGGCTGGAGACCGTCCACAAGAACCTGACCATCCTGGACGGCCGGAACCCGGTAGGTCAGATCTACACCCGGATGGCGATGGGTGAGGACCACACCAACCCGGACTTCGTCGTCCCGCACCCGAGCCTGAAGTCGCTCGGCGCGCAGCTGGCCTCGTTGCAGACCGCGCTGACCGTACTGGCCAACAAGGACTTCACCGACGAACAGGCGATCGTCACCGGCGTCCTGGCCGGGCTCACCCCGGAGAAGATCGCCGCCGCGATCCCGCCCACCATCGCCAAGCAGGTCGCCGACGAGCTGGCCAAGCGGCTGGTCGCCTGACCGCAGACCCCGTGGCACCCCTTCCGCTACGCCTCCTGCGGAAGGGGTGCCACGGTCGCCCGGTGGTCGTCCTCTGGTCGAGGTGGGCGGGCAGCGGCCGTCGCGGCCCGCCGATCGGGGGTTCGTCCGGGGCCCGAGGCACGCGCTGTGGGTGCGTCCCGGGCCGGGGATCACGCTGTGGGTGTGTCCCGCGGAGGCACGACCCGGCTGCCGTACCGCTACCCAGGCGGCGCGACCGTGGTCGGGCGGGGGCGCGGAGGGCGACCCTGGAGACCGCAGGCGGCCTGCGGCCACGAGCTGCGGAAGAGCAGTCACGGGGAAACGACAGGAGACCGTGACCGGTTGAGAGCGCTCGGTGGCGGCGGCCGAAGCCGCCGCCACCGGCACGGACCTACAGCGGGCGGACGTTCTCCGCCTGCGGGCCCTTCTGCCCCTGGGTCACATCGAACTCGACCTTCTGGGCCTCCTGCAGTTCCCGGTATCCGCTACTGGCGATCGCCGAGTAGTGGACGAAGACGTCGGGGCCGCCGCCGTCCTGCTCGATGAAGCCGAAGCCCTTTTCCGAGTTGAACCACTTGACCGTGCCGGTTGCCATGCATCTCTCCCTGTTTACAACGGGTGATCCCGCCGCTGCGGCGGATGATCGCCCTGTACTGCCCCGACAGTAACCGGCCGATCCGGTTTTTGCCGGCTGAAGTGCCGCAGGAAGTTGCGGGGAAACTCGCGGGTCAGCCCGGAATACCACCCTTCGGGCGGTCCGGTCCGGGACACTCGACCGGTGAACGGACCGAGCACCGCCGCGTTGGCCGAGCTGGAGCGGGAGATCGACGCACCGGGGGACGGGCTGGACCGGCTCCGGCTGGTGCCGACGCCGTTCGTGCCCGAGGTGCGACTGCACCTCGCCGAGGACGCGATCGTCTGGTGGGCACGAATGGAGGCGGCGGCCGGCCGTGCCCTGCCGCCACCGTTCTGGGCCTCGGCCTGGGCCGGTGGTCAGGCGCTCGCCCGTCACCTGCTCGACCACCCCGACCTGGTCGCCGGTCGCCGGGTGCTCGACCTGGCCGCCGGCTCCGGACTGGTCGCCATCGCCGCCGCGCTCGGCGGTGCCACCCAGGTGGTCGCCAACGACGTGGACCCGTACGCGGTGGCGGCGGTGACCGTCAACGCGCGGGCCAACCGGGTACGGGTGCAGGCCCGTTCCGGTGACCTGCTCGACGACGACGGCACCCAGGCCGAGCTGCTGGTCGCCGGGGACGTCCTCTACGACGGGGAACTGGCCGACCGGGTGCTGCCCTACCTGCGACGGGCCGCCCAGGGTGGGACGCAGGTGCTGGTCGGTGACCCGGACCGGGGCCACCTGCCGTGGGACGTGCTGGAGGTGGTGGCCAGCTATCCGGTGCCCACCACCGAGCCGTCCGTCGACTCCCCGGTCCGCCGGGTGCAGGTGCTGCGTCCCCGGTGAACCCCGCAGGCCAACCGGGTCACCCCGAGAAAATTCGGGGAGTGATCAGGGTCGCGACCCGATGCGCCGGAGCACCCCCGGGCCGTAGCGTCGGCTCGTGCTCGACGAACTGGCCCGACTCGGTGACCTGCCCACCGCTCTGCTGATGGCGGCGCTCGGGCTGGTGATGCTCGCCGACGCCGTACCGCTGCTCGGTGTGCTCGTCCCCGGCGACGTGGCGATCCTCGCGGCGGTGGGGGTGGGTCGGCCCCTCGCCGGCGTCGCGACCATGGTGGCGGTGGTCGTCGGCTGCCTCGCCGGGTGGTCGCTGAGCTTCCTCGCCGGGCGGATCTACGGGGAGCGGCTGCGGCACAGCCGGGTCGGTGGCTGGATCGGCGAGGGGCGCTGGTCTGCCGCCGAGCAACTGCTGCGCTCCGGTGGCGGGCGGATGGTGCTTGTCGCGCCCTTCCTGCCGGTGTTCAACACGCTGCTGCCGCTGGCCGCCGGGGGCCTGCGGATGTCGTACCGCCGGTTCGTCACGTGTGCCGCGCTCGGCGCGGCGGCGTGGGCCGGTCTCTATCTGGCGCTGGGGGTGGCGTCACGGGCCCTGGCCGGGCTGCTGCCCGGCGATCCGCTGCTGGTCACCATGGGGGTTGGTCTGGTGCTGGCCGGTCTGGTGCTGCTGGGCACCCGACGTCGGCTACGGACGGTGACCGCCCTCGGTCAGGCCGGCTGACCGAGGGCGCCCCGGTGACCGGCGTTCGCCCCGGTCACCGGGTGTGAGCCCGCCACCGGGGGCCCGGGTCACCAGCCGCGCGCCCGCCACTGCGGCAGCGACGCCCGCTCCGCGCCGAGGGTGCTGTCGGCACCGTGCCCCGGATAGAACCAGGTGTCGTCGGGCAGCCGGTCGAACAGCTTGTGCTCGACGTCGTCGATGAGCTGGCCGAACCGCTGCGGGTCCCGGTCGGTGTTGCCGACCCCGCCGGGGAACAGCGAATCCCCGGTGAAAAGGTGCGGGGTGCCGGCCGGGTCGCGGTAGAGCAGCGCGATCGACCCCGGGGTGTGCCCCTTGACGTGGATCACCTCCAACGTCTGCTCGCCCACCGTCACGGTGTCGCCGTCGGTCAGGGCCTGCGCCGCGATCGGCAGCCCCTCGGCGTCGTCGGCGTGCACCAGGGCCTGGGCGCCGGTGGTGGCGACGACCTCCTCCAACGCCACCCAGTGGTCCATGTGCCGGTGGGTGGTGACCACCGAGGTCAGGCCGGCGTCGCCGATCAGGTCGAGTAGCCGTGGTGCCTCGTTCGCGGCGTCGATCAGGACCTGCGCCCCGCTGTCGCGGCAGCGCAGCAGGTAGGCGTTGTTGTCCATCGGGCCGACCGACAGCTTGCTGACGGTGAGTCGGTCCAGTTCCCGGACGGCGGGCGGGCCGCCGTGGGTGACGTCTCCGGTGTAGCTCATGGGCGGTCTATATCCATTCGGGTGGGGTCGGGAGGGGACCGTCCGGGGTGACGGTCAACACGTCGCCGCTGCTGCGGCCGATCAACCAGGCGACCAGTTCGGCGGCGGGGCCGGCGACCCGCGGGGCGTCCTGCGGGTCGCCCACCACCAGCTCCGGCCGGTTACCGTCGGCGGGCCGTAGCACCAGCGCCGGGGCGTCCGGCCGCTCGGCGAGCCCGCCGGCCACCTCGTGCAGCAGGTGCTGGGCGAACGCGGCCGGCCAGTCCGCCGGCCGGTAGCCGGTGCCCAGGTCGACGTGGTGCACCTCCAGCTCGCGCCACCGGCCCCAGAGCACCAGGGCGACCGGCCACGGGCCGCGTCGGGTCTGCACGGTGCCCTGCCACGCGTGCGCCGGCATCGCGGCCACCGCCTCGGCGAACCGGTCGGTGCTGCGACGCAGGTCGGCCAGCAATTCGGCGGGCGGACGGTCGGCGCCGGCGGCGATGTCGGCGTCCCGCGCGGCGTCGCTGGCGTACATCGGGATGTCCTGCCCGGTTCGGGCGGAGGTGAGCAGGTTGACGAACCCGTCGGCGTTGCGGGCCAGGTGGGTCAGCACGTGGCCCCGGGTCCAGCCGGGCAGCAGGCTGGCCGCCGCGACGGCCGCCGCGTCGAGCCCGGCCGTGGTGTCCAGCAGGCGGGCGGCGGCATCGGTCACCGGACCGGTGAACATCAGTGGATCCGTGGTCACGCCACGACCCTAACGGTCCGGGGAGCGTTGCGCCGCCGGGGAATTCGCTTTCGGCGCGTCGGTGCGACGCCTACCGTCGGCTACGACGCGGTACCGGGACGACGGGCGGGGGTGGTGATCATGCCGGTAGCAGGACGCGTGTTCGGCCACGACCAGTTCCGACCCCGGTGAGGATGACATGACCATCGATCTGACCGCTCTCGGCCTGGACGCCGAGCGGGCGGCGTACGCGCGACGGCGGCCGGACCGCCGGCCCGGCCGGGTGGCCCGGGTCGACCGGGGGGTGTGCACCGTGCTCGCCGCAGACGGACCGGTCCGGGCCAGTCTGGGCCCGGCGGTGCTGGCCGCCGCCGCCCGTGACCTGACCGCGTTGCCGTGCGCCGGTGACTGGGTACTGCTGGCCCGCTGGCCGGACGGCCCGGTGACCGTCGACGCGGTGCTGCCCCGACGGACCGCGCTGATCCGCCGGACCGCCGGCAAGGACGCCAGCGGCCAGGTGCTCGCCGCCAACCTCGACGCCGCGGCGGTGGTCGAGCCGGTGCACCCGGAGCCGGACGTCGCCCGGATCGAACGGCTGCTCGCGCTGGCCCACGAGTCGGGGGCCACCCCGCTGGTGGTGCTCACCAAGGTCGACCTGGCCGCCGACCCGCAGGCGGTGGCCCGGCAACTCGCCGCGGTGGCCCCCGGGGTGCCGGTGCTGCCGGTCAGCGCCGAGCAGGGTACCGGCCTGGCACCGCTGCGTCCGCTGGTCGCCCCGGGTCGCACGCTGGCCCTGCTCGGCCCGTCCGGAGCGGGCAAGTCCAGCCTGGTCAACGCCCTGGTCGGGGCGGACGTCATGCCGACCCAGGCGATCCGACGCGTCGACGGCAAGGGTCGGCACACCACCACCTGGCGGGCGCTGGTCCCGGTGCCCGGTGGCGGGGCGGTGCTGGACACCCCCGGGGTCCGGGCGGTCGGCCTGCTCGACGGGCACGCCGGCCTGGACCGGGCGTTCACCGACATCGCCGAGCTGGCCACCGGCTGCCGGTACGCCGACTGCGGGCACACCGCCGAGCCGGCCTGCGCGGTGCGGGAGGCGTTGGAGAACGGGGAACTGTCGCCCCGGCGCTGGGAGAGCTGGCGTCGGCTCCAGCGGGAGGTGGCCTACGAGGGTGGCCGTCGGCAGAGCCGGCTGGCCGCCGAGCGGCGGGGCGGTTGGCGAGGGGGTCGACGCCGGCCGGCCCGGCCGACCACGCCACCGCTGCCGGGCGGTTTCTGACCGGTGCCCGACCCGGCCGACAGCGGTCGGGCCGGGGACCGGGTCGGTGTGCCGCCGTGGTGCCGGTCCGAGCTGTGGCGCGGGTCGGGCGGTGGGTCGGTGTGCCGCCGTGGTGCCGGTCCGAGCTGTGGCGCGGGCCGGGCGGTGGGCTGACCTGACCGGTGTGAGCTGGGGGAATGTGGGCGTGCACGAAGTTGTCGTACCCCGGGGCTAAAGTTGCCGGGGCGTTCCTTCCGCGCCCGTGAAACTGCTCAACTCACTCCGCAAACCGCTCAGATCACCTTCGTAGCGGACAGATCCGCCTCACATTCTTCTTTCGGGAGCACCCGCACCGTGGCCGACCGTCTGATCATCCGTGGCGCGCGCGAGCACAACCTGCGTGACGTCAGTCTCGACCTGCCCCGGGACGCGCTGATCGTCTTCACCGGGCTGTCCGGCTCCGGCAAGTCGAGCCTGGCCTTCGATACCATCTTCGCCGAGGGGCAGCGCCGCTACGTCGAGTCGTTGTCGTCGTACGCGCGGCAGTTCCTCGGCCAGATGGACAAGCCCGACGTCGACTTCATCGAGGGGCTGAGCCCGGCCGTCTCCATCGACCAGAAGTCCACCTCGCGCAACCCGCGCTCCACCGTCGGCACCATCACCGAGGTCTACGACTACCTGCGGCTGCTCTTCGCCCGCATCGGTGAGCCGCACTGTCCGGTCTGCGGCGAGCGGATCTCCCGGCAGAGCCCCCAGCAGATCGTCGACCGGGTGTTGACGATGGCCGAGGGGACCAGGTTCATGGTGCTCGCCCCGGTGGTCCGGGGCCGCAAGGGCGAGTACGTCGACCTCTTCGCCGAACTCCAGGCCAAGGGTTACGCCCGGGCCCGGGTCGACGGGGTGGTGCACCCGCTGACCGAGCCGCCCAAGCTCAAGAAGCAGGAGAAGCACACCATCGAGGTGGTGATCGACCGGCTCAGCGTCAAGGCGGGCGCCAAGCAGCGGCTGACCGACTCGGTGGAGGCCGCGCTCGGCCTCTCCGACGGCCTGGTGCTGCTCGACTTCGTCGACCTGGCCGAGGACGACCCGGCCCGGGAACGTCGCTACTCCGAGCACCTGGCCTGCCCCAACGACCACCCGTTGGCGATCGAGGACCTGGAACCCCGGGTCTTCTCGTTCAACGCGCCCTACGGGGCCTGCCCGGAGTGCACCGGCCTGGGCACCAAGAAGGAGGTCGACCCGGAGCTGGTCGTCCCCGACCCGGAGCGCACCCTGCGCGAGGGCGCGTTGCAACCCTGGGCGACCGGGCACAACCTGGAGTACTTCCTGCGCCTGCTGGAGGCGCTCGGCGAGAGCCAGCACTTCGACGTGGACACCCCGTGGCGGGCGCTGCCGGCGCGGGCGCAAAAGATCATCCTGCACGGCTCCGACGACCAGGTGCACGTGCGCTACCGCAACAAGTTCGGTCGGGAGCGGTCCTACTACACCGGCTTCGAGGGCGTGGTGCAGTGGATCGAGCGGCGGCACACCGACACCGAGAGCGAGTGGTCGCGGGACAAGTACGAGGGCTACATGCGCGACGTGCCCTGCGCGGCCTGCGGCGGCACCCGGCTCAAGCCCGAGGTGCTGGCGGTCACCATCGCCGGCAAGAGCATCGCCGAGGTGTGCAACCTGTCGGTGGGTGAGGCCGCCGAGCTGCTCGCCGGCATCGCACTGACCGACCGGCAGAAGATGATCGCCGAGCGGGTGCTCAAGGAGATCAACGCCCGGCTGCGGTTCCTGCTCGACGTCGGCCTGGACTACCTCTCGCTGGACCGGGCGGCCGGCACCCTGTCCGGTGGCGAGGCGCAGCGCATCCGGCTCGCCACCCAGATCGGGTCCGGCCTGGTCGGCGTGCTCTACGTGCTCGACGAGCCGTCGATCGGACTGCACCAGCGGGACAACCACCGGCTGATCGAGACCCTGCTGCGGCTGCGTGGCCTGGGCAACACGCTGATCGTGGTCGAGCACGACGAGGACACCATCCGGGTGGCCGACTGGATCGTCGACATCGGGCCCGGCGCGGGGGAGCACGGCGGCCGGATCGTGCACAGCGGCTCGGTGCCGGAGCTGCTGGACAATCCCGAGTCGGTGACCGGGGCGTACCTGTCGGGCCGGCGGGAGATCCCGACACCGCAGCAGCGTCGACCGCAGACGCCGGAGCGGGAGCTGGTGGTGCACGGGGCGCGCGAGCACAACCTGCGCAACCTGACCGTGCCGTTCCCGCTGGGGCAGCTCATCGCGGTCACCGGGGTCTCCGGCTCGGGCAAGTCGACGCTGGTCAACGACATTCTCTATGCGGTGCTGGCCAACCAGATCAACGGCGCGCGGCTGGTGCCGGGCCGGCACACCAGGGTCTCCGGGCTGGAGCACGTCGACAAGGTGGTCGGCGTCGACCAGTCGCCGATCGGCCGTACCCCGCGCTCCAACCCGGCGACCTACACCGGGGTCTGGGACCACGTCCGCAAGCTGTTCGCCGAGACCACCGAGGCCAAGGTCCGGGGGTACGGCCCCGGCCGGTTCTCGTTCAACGTCAAGGGTGGCCGCTGCGAGGCGTGCTCCGGCGACGGCACCATCAAGATCGAGATGAACTTCCTGCCGGACGTCTACGTCCCGTGCGAGGTGTGCAAGGGTGCCCGCTACAACCGGGAGACCCTGGAGGTGCACTACAAGGGCAAGACCGTCTCCGACGTGCTGGAGATGCCGATCGAGGAGGCGGCCGAGTTCTTCTCCGCCATCCCCGCCATCCACCGGCACCTGCGCACGCTCAACGACGTGGGTCTGGGTTACGTCCGGCTGGGTCAGCCCGCGCCGACGCTGTCCGGCGGTGAGGCGCAGCGGGTCAAGCTGGCCTCCGAGTTGCAGAAGCGCTCCACCGGTCGCACGGTCTACGTGCTCGACGAGCCCACCACCGGCCTGCACTTCGAGGACATCCGCAAGCTGCTGATGGTGCTGGAGGGCCTGGTCGACAAGGGCAACACGGTGATCACCATCGAGCACAACCTCGACGTGATCAAGACGGCCGACTGGCTGATCGACATGGGCCCCGAGGGCGGTCACCGGGGCGGCACGGTGCTCGCCACCGGCACCCCGGAGGAGGTCGCCGAGGTCGCCGAGAGCCACACCGGCCAGTTCCTGCGCTCGGTGCTCAAGCTCGACGGGGAGGCCCGGGGGGCGAAGGCGGCGGTGACCCGGGCGTCCCGGGCCAACGGCGCGACGCCGAAGGCGCGTACCCGCAAGGTGCCCGCCGCAGCCCGCTGACCCGGCGGGTCGCCACCCGGCCCGCCCACGACGCCCGGCCGGCCTGCCCGCGCCGGGCGTCGCCGTCGGCGCGGGCAGCGTGATCCGTGGCCGGAGCGGGACGTCGCATGCGTTGCACCGGCCGGCGGCATGCCGTTGGGCGCGGTCGATGGCGCGTCGGCCCGCTCCGCAGGGTGTTCCCCGGCGGCCGGGGTGAACCGTCGGGCACAGTGGTGCGTGTGCTCCAGTGAGGCCGCGATGGTCGACGACCTGCGGCGGCAGTCGAGAGAAAGGCCGGAGATGAACGACGATCAGGTGCTGACCGGGCCCGGTACGCAGACCCGACGTGCCCTGCTGGCCGGGGCCGGTGCGGTGGGGGCCTCGGTTCTCCTGACCGCCTGCGGCGACGACTCCGGTGACGAACCGGCCACCCCGGCCACCGGCGGGCCGGCCGCGACCTCCGGCGGGTCCGGTGCCGCCGCGATCGCCAAGACCGCCGACATCCCGGTCGGCGGCGGCCAGGTCTACGCCGCGCAGGGCGTGGTGATCACCCAGCCGACGGAGGGGCAGTTCAAGGGGTTCGACCCGATCTGCACCCACCAGGGCTGCCCGGTGTCGAACGTCGACGGCGGGACGATCAACTGCACCTGCCACAACAGCAAGTTCGCCATCACCGACGGCGCGGTCAAGGAGGGGCCGGCGACGAAACCGCTGACCGCCAAGGAACTCAAGATCGACGGCGACCAGATCTCGTTGGCCTGACCGCACCGGCCGGCCCGGAGGACGTCCTCCGGGCCGGCCGGTCGGGTTCACTGCGGGTAGACCGCCATCTCCCAGATCGAGTAGCCGTACGTGGTGGCCCGGGTCACCCCGTGCATCCGGACGTAGCGGGCGCTCGTCGTGGGGAAGGCCGCCACGTCGGTGCCGCCGTCACCGGCCGTGGTCGACCAGACCGTACGCCAGGTCGACCCGTCGTTGGACACCTCGATCCGGTACGACCGGGCGTACGCCGACTCCCAGGCCAGCGTCACCCGACCCACCTGGCGGGCCGACCCGAGGTCCACGGTCAGCCACTGGTCGTCGGCCCAGCTGCTCGCCCAGCGGGTGCCGAGGTCGGAGTCGACGGCCTTGGCCGCCCCGAAGAACAGCTCACTGCCGGACGCGCTGACCGGCCGGCCGGCGGCCAGGTTGGTCAGGTCGTCGCCCCGGCGGGACGGGAACGACACCACCTGCTGGAAGGTGGGCCGGTTCTGCCAGGCGATGGTGGCGTGCTTGATCCCGCCCAGCGGCGACTGGATGATCGCGTCCGCGCACCACTGGTCACCGGCGGCGCAGCTCGCGTCGCCGGGATAGGTCTGGGCGGCCGGGGTGGCCGCCGCCGTGCGTAGCGTGTCCAGCAGCACCTGCCGGCAGCCGGCCAGGTTCCCGGCCCCGCAGTAGCCCCGACCCAGCCCGCCGCGCACCGGGTCGCCGAGCACCGCGCGTAGGTCCTTGTCGACGTAGCCCCACCAGCCGTACTGGAAGGACGAGCCCTTGTGCGACTGGGCCTCGTTGGCCGAGGTCGGCAGGTTGGACTTGTCGCCCTGCTGGTACCCGGAGGGGGACTCGTTGATCTGGATCGCGTTGATCAACGACTGGTAGAGGTCCGGGCCGAGCTGGTCGCGGAACATCCCCCGGACCAGCAGCGGCCACCAGGCGTCGAAGGTGCGGATCGCGTCGGCGTGCCGGTAGACCTTCGACCCCTTCGCGGTCTCCACCCGCAGCGCGCCGTCCTGCCGCCACGCCTTGAGCCGGCTGATCTCGGTGGCCAGCGCGGCGTCGGCGACGGGCTGGCTCTCCAGCACCCGGATCAGCTCGTCGAGTACCTCGGCCCCGCGCAGGTCGGTCACGCCGGCCTGCTCGACCAGTGCGGTCAGCGAGCCCCGGTCGAACTTCCGGCCGGCCGCAAGGCCCGCCTTGAGCGGGCGGTCCAGCAGGTCGGCCCGGTGCACCGCGCCGAAGCTGTAGTTGCCGTCCGCGCCGCCGAAGTCCTTGGCCTGCTTGTTGTTCCAGCTGACGTAGTAGTCCTGGTTGACCGACCGGGGATGGGCGGCCAGCGGGGCGTAGTTGGCGGTGTTCGTCGCCGGGTCGAAGCCCTGCCACTCGTAGGCCGGCTCGGCCTTCATCGGCAGGTTCGGGTTGGACCCGGCGGCCCGCACCGGGTTCAGCCCGGAGTTGAAGTACGCCGACTCGGTGGAGTTGACGTAGAACCAGTTGAACGCGTACTCGACGTTGTTGGCCGAGGCGACGAAGGCGTCCGCCGAGCCCATCTGGGCCGGGTCGTTGAACATCTGGAAGCCGATCGCCGAGTCGGCCTCGTGCCGGTAGGTGGAGCGTAGCTGGGTGAACGCGTGCGGTTTGCCGCCCACCGTGCCCCGCCAGGACACCAGGCCGAGCTTCGTCCGCCAGGCCACCAGCTTGTACGACCCCTTGGCGGTGCCGTCGGCGAGGGTCGGCGTCCACTTGTTGACGTGCGCGAGCTGTTCCATCGCCACGCACTGCCCCCGGTAGAGGTAGTGGTCGGCGGCGAGGGTGGGGGCGCTGCCGTCGGTGGTGCACAGCGGCACCGCGTAGCTGTCGGTGATGTCGTGGATCGACGAGGTGGCGCTCCACGCGTAGTCCTGCCCCCGGCCGAGCAGCACGTAGAGGTTGAGACCGGCGAACGCCGCGCCCCGGGCACTGATCCCCGGGCCCTGCAACTCCTGCACCATCAGCAGTTGCGGGGAGAAGTAGCCGGTCTGCGGGCCGAAGACCGCGACCGGGTGTCCGGTGGCCGAGTTCGCGGCCGAGACCACCGCCGCGTTGGACATGCCCCGGTGCGCCGGGCTGATGGTCAGCCCGGACAGGGCGGCGGCCAGCTCACCGGACGCGCTGGTGCCGGTGGTACGGGCCGGGGCGGCGGTGCTGCCGGCGGAGCCGGTCGGGTCGGTGAAGATCGGCTCGACCCGGGCCGAGCCGGCGTCGGGCAGTGCCACGCTCGCCGCGTCCGGGGAGGCGTCGCCGTACGGGAAGCTCTGCCCGTCGTGCAGGGTCAGCACGGTCTCCGGGTCGTTCTGGTTGCGGAACGCCGTCCACACCCGGTCGCCCTCGGTGGCGCCGTACTTGGCGCGGGCGGCGATGCGGACCAGCGCGGACTGCATCTCGGTGCCGCCCCCGCCGCCGAAGAGGCCGCCCACCACACCGGCGATGGCGATCAGGTCGGTGAGCTGGAACGGCTCCGGGCCACCGGCGTTGGTGACCGCGTCCAGGTGGCCGGTGAGCACGTACTCGCCGGGGCAGTTGCGGGCACCCATGCAGACGCCGATGTAGGCGTTGATGCCGGCGATGTACTCCTGCACGTCGGCGTAGAGCTGCTGGCCGCGCGGACCCTTCGTGCGCAGCGCCTCGACCTGCGCCTGGAGGTCCGCCTCGGTGTACGGCGAGTTGCGCCAGACGCTCTGCTCCAGGGCCCGGTTGCCGGGGGCGCCCCCGGCGAACGAGGTGAGGGTGCCCCGGCCGACGTGCCGCAGCAGGTCCATGGTGAACAGTCGGTCCTCGGCCCCGGCGTAGCCCGCGCCGTACATGGTGCCGCCCCGGGTGGTGCCGGTGACGTGCGGGACGCCGGTGGCCTTGTCCCGCAGGATGCGCACGTCGGAGCGGGGCGAGTAGTCGCGTTCGACCTGCCCCTGCGGCACTCCGAAGGAGGCGTCGTTGAAGAACGAGCCGATCTGTTCCTCGCGTAGCCCGGCGTAGCCGTAGACCAGGTCGGCGTAGCGGTCGAGCTGGTCGGCGGAGTGCCGGGGCAGGGTGCCGAGGGTCTGGTTGCCCAGCACCTCGACGAGGGTGGCGTTGCCGTTCTGGCCGGGTGGCAGGATGTCGCCGCACTCGCCGAGGCAGTAGTCCTCGGGGCTGAACGCGGCACGTGGCGCGGCGGCCTCGGCCGGGGCGGCGGGGGTCGCGGTGAGCAGGGCGGCGACGCTGATGCCGGCGGTCAGTCCGGCGAGCAGGCGGCGGACGGTGGGGGGACGGGGCATGGTGATCCTCCGATGAGGATGGGGATCTTTACGTGAATAACATTCGGTTACCGGATGGTAATCTCCGCTCGTCGATATCGGAAGACGTCCATCGAGCGGCTGCCGGATCTTTCCCCGGGAGTATCGAGCCGGTCGGCGCGCGTGGATAGCTTTCGATCCGGCACCCGGGCTGACGCCCGCCCCTCGCCCACCCCCGACCGGTGTCCCCCGCCGGTCCCGCCACTCCAGATTGGACCGTCGATGAAGGTCGTCCGTCTGCTCGCGGCCGCGACGCTGCTCGCGGCCGTGCTCACCCCGCCCGCGCCGGCCGCCGCGTCCCCGGGCACCGCCACCGCCGCCGCGCCCACCTCGGGGGCGTTCTCCGTGCTCACCTACAACGTCGCCGGCCTGCCGGACATCATCTCCAGCGGCGACCCGGCGACGAACACCCGGCCGATCGGCGAACGGCTCGGCGGGTACGACATCGTGCACGTCCAGGAGGACTTCAACTACCACGCCGACCTGTACGCCACCGACCAGCACCCGTACCGCACCCCGACCAGCGGGGGCGTGCCGTTCGGCAGCGGCCTCAACACGCTGTCGAACTACCCGTACAGCGACTTCGCCCGGGTGAAGTGGAACTCCTGCAACGGCACCGACTGCCTCACCCCGAAGGGCTTCACCGCCAGCCGCATCCGGCTCGCCGAGGGCGTCTACGTCGACTTCTACAACGCCCACCCCAACGCCGGCACCACCGACGCCGACCTGGCCGCCCGCCGGTCCAACCTCAGCCAGCTCTCCGCCTACGTCGCCGCCAACTCGGCCGGCAACGCGGTGGTGCTGATGGGGGACCTGAACGTCCGTTACACCCGTACCGGTGACAACATCCGCGACCTGGTCGCGGCCAACGGGCTCACCGACGTCTGGGTGCAGCAGGAACGGACCGGCCAGCCGCCGGCTGCCGGTGACCCGGCGCTGGTCTGCGACGAGGCCAACGTGACCGACTCCTGCGAGGTGGTCGACAAGATCCTCTACCGGGGCAACAAGCTGGTCAATCTCACCCTGAACCGCTACCACAACGAGCACGCCCGGTTCCTCACCCCGACCGGCGGGCCGCTGTCCGACCACTACCCGCACGCCGCCTGGTTCGACTGGACCCTCGCCCCGACGCTGCGGGCCAGCGACACCTGGGGCGGCCCGCACGGCACCCCGTTCACCGACGCCGACCGGGTCGGCCCGGCGGTCACCCGGATCACCCTGCGCGGCGGCTCCCGGCTCGACGCCGTCGGTGTCGACCTCGCCGACGGCGGCCAGCTGCGCCACGGCGGCACCGGCGGGACCGAGACCGGCCTCACCCTCGCCCCCGGCGAGCGGATCACCCAGGTCACCCTGACCCAGGGGCAGAAGGACGGCCGGACCAGGATCTTCTCGGCCCGGCTCAGCACCGACCAGGGTCGCGTCCTGGCCGCCGGTACGCCCACCTCGGCGGCGGTCACCTTCACCGCACCGCCTGGCGGTCGGCTGGCCGGATTCTTCGGTCGCAGCGGCACCGAGGTCGACCAGCTCGGCGTGATCTGGAGTGTCGGGGGCAACGGATAGTCTCGGTGCCGTGGCTGATCCCTCGACCTACCGCCCCGCGACCGGCACGATCCCCGAGTCCCCCGGGGTCTACCGGTTCCGCGACGGCACCGGCCGGGTGATCTACGTCGGCAAGGCGAAGAACCTGCGCGCCCGACTCAACTCCTACTTCGGCGATCTGCTGGGTCTGCACGAGCGGACCCGGCAGATGGTCACCACGGCCGAGTCGGTCGACTGGATGACCGTCGCCACCGAGGTCGACGCGCTCCAGCAGGAGTTCACCTGGATCAAGCAGTACGACCCCCGGTTCAACGTCCGGTACCGCGACGACAAGTCGTACCCGTACCTGGCGGTCACCCTCGACGAGGAATACCCGCGGCTGCAGGTCATGCGGGGCGCGAAGCGTAAGGGCGTGCGGTACTTCGGGCCGTACTCGCACGCCTGGGCGATCCGCGAGACGCTCGACCTGCTGCTGCGGGTCTTCCCCGCCCGCACCTGCTCCGCCGGGGTGTTCAAGCGGGCCGGGCAGGTGGGCCGGCCCTGCCTGCTCGGCTACATCGGCAAGTGCTCCGCGCCCTGCGTGGGCACCGTCTCCGCCGACGCGCACCGGGCGATCGTCGACAACTTCTGCGAGTTCATGGCCGGCCGCACCGACAGCATGGTGCGTCGCCTCGAACGCGAGATGACCGAGGCCAGCGAGCAGTTGGAGTTCGAGCGGGCGGCCCGGCTGCGCGACGACGTGGCCGCCCTGCGCCGGGCCATGGAGAAGCAGACCGTGGTGCTCGGCGACGGCACCGACGCCGACGTGGTCGCCTTCGCCGACGACCCCCTCGAAGCCGCCGTGCAGGTCTTCCACGTCCGCGACGGCCGGGTACGCGGCCAGCGCGGCTGGGTGGTGGAAAAGACCGAGGAGCTGACCACCGGCGACCTGGTGCACCACTTCTGCACCCAGGTCTACGGCGGCGAGCAGGGCGAGGCGGACGTCCCCCGGGAGTTGCTCGTCCCCGAGCTGCCCGGTGACGCCGACGCACTCGCCGACTGGCTCAGCGCCCGCCGGGGCAGCCGGGTGTCGCTGCGGGTGCCCCAGCGGGGCGACAAGAAGACCCTGCTGGAGACGGTGGGCCGCAACGCGAAGGACGCGCTGGCCCGGCACAAGCTCAAGCGGGCCGGCGACCTGACCACCCGGGGCAAGGCGCTCGACGAGATCAGCGAGGCGCTCGGCATGCGCACCTCGCCGCTGCGCATCGAGTGCTTCGACGTCTCCCAGATCCAGGGCACCGACGTGGTGGCCAGCATGGTCGTCTTCGAGGACGGGCTGCCCCGCAAGAGCGAGTACCGCCGGTTCATCGTCCGGGGCGCCACCGACGACCTGTCGGCGATGTCCGAGGTGCTGCGTCGGCGCTTCGCCCGCTACCTCGACGCCCGCGCCGAGACCGGCGAGCTGGGCGAGGAGACCGCGTCCGACCCCGACCGCCCCGGCATCGACCCGACCACCGGCCGGCCGCGCAAGTTCGCGTACCCGCCGCAGCTGGTGGTGGTCGACGGCGGTGCCCCGCAGGTGGCGGCGGCCGCCCAGGCGCTGGCCGAGCTGGGCATCGACGACGTGGCACTGTGCGGGCTGGCCAAGCGGCTGGAGGAGGTCTGGCTGCCCGACGACGACTACCCGGTCATCCTGCCGCGCACCTCCGAAGGGCTCTACCTGCTGCAACGCGCCCGGGACGAGGCGCACCGGTTCGCCATCACCTTCCACCGGCAGCGGCGCTCCAAGCGGATGACCGAATCGGCCCTGGACACCGTCCCCGGGCTGGGTGAGGTCCGCCGCAAGGCGTTGCTGCAACACTTCGGCTCGCTCAAACGGCTCTCCGCCGCCACCGTGGAGGAGATCGTCGAGGTGCCCGGGGTGGGCCGCCGCACCGCCGAGGCGATCCTCGCCGCCCTCGACGACGACCCGAAGACCACCGCCCCCACCCCGGCCGACTGACGGCGGTCAGGGCTGGTCGGCGAGGACGGTGAGGATGGACTCGCCGTACTTGGCGAGCTTGTTCTCGCCGACGCCGCTGATCCTCGACAGCTCGGCCAGCGAGGTGGGGGAGTCGGTGGCGATCTGCCGCAGCGTCGCGTCGTGGAAGATCACGTACGCGGGCACGCCCTGTTCCTTCGCGGTGGCCCCCCGCCAGGCCCGCAGCCGCTCGAACAGCGACCCGGCCGCCGGGGACAGCTCGGCGACCACGGTGGCCGCGCCGCGCGGCTTGGCCGAGCGGGTCGAGGCCACCTTCTCCGGCTCCCGGCGCATGGTGACCGTGCGGCGGCGGGCCAGCACGTCCGCGCTGGCCTCGGTGAGCGCCAGCGTGCCGTAGTCGCCCTCGACCGCCAACAGCCCCTCGGCGAGCAGTTGCCGCACCACCCCGCGCCACTCCGCCTCGCGCAGCTCGGTGCCGATGCCGAAGGTGCTCAGCGCGTCGTGGCCGTACTGGCTGATCTTGTCATTCTGCTTGCCGAGCAGAATGTCGACGCAGTGCCCGGCACCGAAGCGCTGGTTGCGTTCCCGGTCGAGCCGGTAGACGGTGGACAGCAGCTTCTGCGCGGCCACCGTGCCGTCCCAGGTCTCCGGCGGGGTCAGGCAGGTGTCGCAGTTGCCGCAGTCGGCCGTGCCGGGCTGGCCGAAGTATTCGAGCAGCTGTACCCGGCGACAGCGGACCGTCTCGCAGAGCGCCAGCATGGCGTCCAGGTGGGTGGCGAGGTTACGCCGGTGCGCCAGGTCGCCGTCCGACGTCTCGATCATCTTGCGCTGCTGCACCACGTCCTGGAGGCCGTAGGCGAGCCAGGCGGTCGACGGCAACCCGTCCCGGCCGGCCCGCCCGGTCTCCTGGTAGTAGCCCTCGACCGACTTCGGCAGGTCGAGGTGGGCCACGAAGCGGACGTCCGGTTTGTCGATGCCCATCCCGAACGCGATCGTGGCGACCATGACCAGGCCGTCCTCGCGCAGGAAACGCTGTTGGTTGGCGGCGCGGGTGACCGAGTCCAGGCCGGCGTGGTAGGGCAGCGCGGCGACCCCGTTGGCGACCAGGAACTCGGCCGTCTTGTCCACCGACGCCCGGGACAGGCAGTAGACGATGCCGGCGTCACCCGGATGCTCGTCGCGCAGCAGGGCCAGCAACTGCTTGCGCGGCTCCTTCTTGGGCACGATCCGGTACTGGATGTTGGGCCGGTCGAAGCTCGCCACGAAGTGCTTCGCCTCGGTGAGCTGGAGCCGGGTGGCGATCTCGGCCCGGGTGGCGCTGGTGGCGGTCGCGGTCAGCGCGATCCGGGGCACCGCCGGCCACCGCTCGTGCAGCATCGACAGGGCCAGGTAGTCCGGGCGGAAGTCGTGCCCCCACTGGGACACGCAGTGCGCCTCGTCGATGGCGAACAGGCCGATCCGACCCCGGTCGAGCAGCTGCTGCACGCCCCGGGTGCCCAACGCCTCCGGGGCGAGGTAGAGCAGATCCAGCTCACCGGCGACGAATGCCTGCTCGACCGTGCGCCGGGCCGCGTAGTCCTGCGTCGAGTTGAGGAAACCGGCGCGGACGCCGACCGCCGTCAGCGCGTCGACCTGGTCCTGCATGAGGGCGATCAGCGGGGAGACGACCACCGCGACACCGTCACGGACCAGGGCCGGGACCTGGTAGCACAGCGACTTGCCGCCACCGGTGGGCATCAGCACCAGGGCGTCCCCACCGGCCACCACGTGGTCGATGACCTCCTGCTGGAAGCCCCGGAAGGCGTCGTAGCCGAAGACCCGGCGGAGCACGTCGAGGGCGTCGGAGGCGCGCAGCTCGGTGGGGGAGACCATCCGGGGAGTCTACGAGCCGGCCCCGACACCGCCGTCCACGACGCCCCCCGGACCCGCCCCGACCCGCACCGCTTCCGGCGGCACTGCTCGTCCCCGTCGGTGCCCTCGCCGGAGCCGGCGGGGGTCCGGCCGGCGGGACGGGCACCTTCTCAGCCGGGGCAGCGCGAGCGGCTCGAACTGTGTCGGGGTGGCCGGGTTGTCCGATGGGTTGGCGGTGCGGGACTCCAACGGCCCGGGCGGGCCGGTGCCCCACTTCGGCGGGGTCGTTCCCCGGTGGCCTGCGGTACCGCCTGCGCGGTCGATCCCGCAGGGGTCGCCGACCTGCTGTCGAGGGTCCCGCCTCCGTGCGGTTGGATGGCCGGATGGCGGTACGCATCGATATCGACGCACTCCGGGACGCGGCCGGGGCCGAGGTCTGCGCAGCGGCGGACAGGCTGACGGCCTCCGGCCAACCGACGGAGGTCCTCCCGGTCGGCGGCGGAGCATCCGGGGTGGTCCACGAGGTGGGTCGGCCGCCGTACGAGGTCTGGGTGGGGGTCACGGCGGACGGCTTCACCGCCGAGTGCGACTGCACCGCAGAGACCGACTGCACCGCCGAGACCGACCTGTGTGCGCACGCGGTGGCCCTCACCGCCGCCGCCCTGGCCGAGGGCTTCGCGTGGTCGTCGACGGCCACCCCGCAGTCGGACCCGGCGGTCGACCCCCGGGTCGCGGAGCTGACCGTACTCGCGCGTGGGCTGCCCGCGCGCCGGCTGGCAGCGCTGGTCGCCGAGTGGGCGGCCACGGACCCGGTGTGGGAGGGCGCGCTACGGGCGCAGGCCGGCCAGCCCGCGCCCCGCACCGCCGTCGAACTGGACGGCGACTAGGACGATCGTGCCGCCACCGTCGCGGTGCGGAGGTGGTGACACTTCTTCCGTCGAGCGCCAGGCAATGCTCCGGGTGCCGGTCGAACGCCGCGCCGACCCCGCCGGGCGACCTCGCCGGTCGGACGCCGCGCCGACCCCGCCGGGCGACCTCGCGCCGGTCGGACGCCGCGCCGACCCCGCCGGGCGACCTCGCGCCGGTCGGACGCCGCGCCGACCCCGCCGGGCGACCTCGCGCCGGTCGGACGCCGGGGCCACCCCGCCGGTCGAACGCTGGGCCGACCCCGCGCCGGTCGACCGCCCGGCTGACCCCGCCGGGCCGCGAGCGCACCGCGCCACGGTCGCGCTCCGTACTGCTGGGGGCGACCCGCCGGACGGCCCTGCGGCACCCGCTGCTGGCCGCCCCCGCCGGACACCCCGCACCGGGTCCCCCCGTCACTGGCCGCACCGCACCGGGCGACCGGCCACCGGGCGACCCGCCGTCGGGCGTGCCGGGATCGACGCCGCCCACCGGGATAGAGTCGTCGACTGACCCTGTGCGGTACGGGACCCATCGGGGCTCGCCGCCACGGAACCGGGAGTGGTGGAATGGGCGAGGCGCGGACAACCGGCGGGCACGTCGAGGGCGGCACGGCGGAGTCGGACACCACGCTGGTGGTGGTCACCGGCCTGTCCGGCGGTGGCCGCAGCACGGTGGCGCGCGCCCTGGAGAACGTCGGCTACTACGTGGTGGACAACCTGCCGCAGGCGCTGATGCTGGACATGGCCGAGCTGGCGATGAAGGCCGGCGGGGCGGCCCGGCGTACCGCGATGGTGCTGGACGTGCGGTCGCGGGCGTTCTCCACCGACCTGGCCGGGGCGATCCGGGAGCTGAAGGAGCGTGGCTTCTCGCCCCGGGTGGTCTTCGTCGACGCCGACGACGAGGTGCTGATCCGGCGGTTCGAGAGCGTGCGCCGGTCGCACCCGTTGCAGGGTGAGGGGCGGTTGGCCGACGGGATCGCCGTCGAGCGGGCCCTGCTGGAGGAGGCCCGGGACCAGGCCGATGTGATCATCGACACCAGCCACCTCAACGTCAACCAGCTCCGCCGTCGGGTCGAGGAGCTGTTCGGCGGGGAGGACGCCCGGCGGTTGCGGCTCACCGTGCTCTCGTTCGGCTTCAAGTACGGCCTGCCGCCGGACGCCGATTTCGTGCTCGACGCCCGGTTCCTGCCGAATCCGTACTGGGTGCCGGAGCTGCGGGAGCACACCGGTCGGGAGGCGGCGGTCAGCGCGTACGTGCTCGGTCAGGAGGGCGCGGACGCCTTCGTCGCCTCGTACGCCGAGCTGGTCAACGCCACCACCGCCGGTTTCGAGCGGGAAGGCAAGCGTTACCTGACGGTGGCCGTGGGCTGCACCGGCGGCAAGCACCGCAGCGTGGCGATCGCCGAGGAACTGGCCGAGCGGCTGCGACAGTCGGGGCTGGCCGCCAATGCGCAGCACCGGGACCTGGGGCGGGAGTGACGGTGCGGTCGGTGGTCGCCTTCGGCGGGGGGCACGGACTGTCCGCCTCGCTGCGGGCGCTGCGGCACTGCGCCGGGGAGTTGGACCTGGACATCACCGCCGTGGTCACCGTCGGCGACGACGGCGGTTCCAGTGGCCGGCTCCGGGCCGAACGCGGCGGCCTGCCCCCGGGCGACCTGCGGCAGGCCCTGGTCGCGTTGGCCGGGGACCATCCGGCCACCCGGCGTAGCGCCGGGCTGTTCCAGCACCGGTTCGCCGGGGAGACCCGGGACGGGCTGGCCGGTCACGCGGTGGGCAACCTGGTGCTCTGCGGCCTGATGGAACAGCTCGGCGACCCGGTCGCCGCGCTGGCGCACGCCGGCGCGATGCTCGGCGCGGTCGGCCGGGTGCTGCCGATGTCCGCCCAGCCGGTGGACATCGAGGCCCGGGTCCGTGGCCTCGACCCGGCCCACCCCGACGAGGTACGCACGGTGCGCGGCCAGCACCAGGTGGCGGTGACCACCGGCACGGTGCAGGCGCTGCGGATCACCCCGGACGCCCCGGTGGCCTGCGCGGAGGCGGTGGCCGCGATCGGCGACGCCGACTGGTTGATCTTCGGACCGGGCAGCTGGTACACCAGCGTGCTGCCGCACCTGCTGGTGCCGGGGCTGGCCGAGGCGATCGTGGCCAGCCCGGCCCGGCGGCTGGTCACCCTCAACCTGGCCGCCGAGAAGGAGACCCTGGGTCTCTCGGTGGCCGACCACCTGGCCGCCCTGCGTTGGTACCTTCCGCAGCTCACCGTCGACTACGTGGTGGCCGACTCCAAGGCGGTGGGTGACCCCGAACCGGTCGGGCGTGCGGCAGAATCGCTTGGTGCCCGGTTGGTCCTCGCCCCGGTCGCCGTCGACGACGGCACGCCCCGTCACGATCCGGCCGCCCTGGCTGCCGCACTGGTGCCTGTCCTGGGCGTCGATCGTTAAGCACGTACGTAATCACCGGCGACACGCCGGTACCGGTCCGTGAGGGGGCGCACAATGGCGATGACGGCTGCGGTCAAGGACGAGCTGAGCCGGGTCGACGTGCCCAAGCCCTGCTGCCGGCGGGCGGAGATGGCGGCGCTGCTGCGCTTCGCCGGTGGGCTGCACATCGTCTCCGGTCGGGTGGTGGTGGAGGCGGAGCTGGACACCGGGGCGGTGGCCCGCCGGCTGCGCCGGGAGATCGCCGAGGTCTACGGCTATCCCAGCGAGATCCACGTGCTCGCCTCCGGTGGGCTGCGCAAGGGCAGCCACTTCATCGTCCGGGTGGTCAAGGACGGCGAGGCGCTGGCCCGGCAGACCGGCCTGCTCGACGTCCGGGGCCGGCCCGTACGCGGCCTGCCGCCGCACGTGGTGGCGGCGAACGTCTGCTGCGCGGTGGCGGCCTGGCGGGGCGCGTTCATGGCGCACGGCTCGTTGACCGAGCCGGGCCGCTCCAGTGCGTTGGAGATCACCTGTCCGGGGCCGGAGTCCGCGTTGGCCCTGGTGGGGGCGGCCCGCCGGATCGGCATCACCGCCAAGAACCGGGAGGTGCGCGGGGTGGACCGGGTGGTGGTCAAGGACGGTGACGCGATCGCCGCGCTACTCACCCGGGTCGGCGCGCACTCCAGCGTGTTGGCCTGGGAGGAGCGTCGGGTACGCCGGGAGGTGCGGGCCACGGCCAACCGGTTGGCGAACTTCGACGACGCCAACCTGCGCCGCTCGGCGCGGGCGGCGGTGGCCGCCGCGGCCCGGGTCACCCGGGCACTGGAGATCCTCGCCGACGACGCGCCGAACCATCTCACCTCGGCCGGTCAGCTGCGGCTGGAGCACCGGCAGGCGTCGCTGGAGGAGTTGGGCGCGCTGGCCGACCCGCCGTTGACCAAGGACGCGATCGCCGGGCGGATCCGCCGGCTGCTGGCGTTGGCCGACAAGCGGGCCCGTGACCTGGGCATCCCGGATACCGAAGCGGCAGTCACGCCGGACATGCTCGTGGTCTGATAGGACGGTGGGCCGCCATCCCGCGGGCGCGTGCGAGGCACGGGCCGGCGGGCGTGACGTGCCCCGGGTCGGGTGGGTGGGGCGTGCCGTGCCGTCGACCCGACGGGGTCACCACCCGCCGCAGCACGGCGGGGCACGCTCGGATAGGGTCGTCAGGTACGGCAAGGGGGCCGGCACAGGCACTCCTCGCCGTGCACGCCGCCTCAGGCGGTCAGGTCCTCCCAGACCGTGGCGGGGTGGCCGAGACGAATCGTCAACGGCCGGCTCACCGGCCGGCGCACACACCTCCGCCGGCCCGTTCTGACGTCGGCGGACCAGAACGCGAGGAGATGGGACCTGTGACCATCCGGGTTGGCATCAACGGCTTCGGCCGCATCGGCCGTAACTTCTTCCGGGCCGTGCTGGCGTCCGGCGCCGACATCGAGGTCGTCGCCGTGAACGACCTGACCGACAACGCGACGCTCGCCCACCTGCTCAAGTACGACAGCATCCTCGGTCGTCTGCCGCACGAGGTCAAGGCCACCGCCGACGAGATCACCGTCGGTGGCAAGACCATCAAGGCGTTCGCCGAGAAGGACCCGTCGAAGCTGGCGTGGGGCGACGCCGGGGCGGACGTCGTCATCGAGTCCACCGGTTTCTTCACCGACGGCACCAAGGCCAAGGCGCACATCGACGGTGGGGCCAAGAAGGTCATCATCTCCGCCCCGGCGAAGAACGAGGACGTCACGGTCGTCATGGGCGTGAACCACGACCAGTACGACCCGGCCAAGCACACCATCATCTCGAACGCGTCGTGCACCACGAACTGCCTGGCCCCGATGGCGAAGGTCCTCCAGGACACCTTCGGCATCGAGAAGGGCCTGATGACCACGATCCACGCGTACACCCAGGACCAGAACCTCCAGGACGCGCCGCACAAGGACCTGCGTCGCGCCCGCGCCGCCGCGCTGAACATCGTCCCCACCTCGACCGGTGCCGCCAAGGCGATCGGGCTGGTGCTGCCGGTGCTCAAGGGCAAGCTGGACGGTTACGCGCTGCGGGTGCCGATCCCGACCGGCTCGGCCACCGACCTGACCGTCGAGGTCGGCCGGGAGACCACCGTGGACGAGGTCAACGCCGCGATCAAGGCCGCCGCGGACGGCCCGCTCAAGGGCATCCTGGTCTACAACGAGGACCCGATCGTCTCGTCCGACATCGTCACCGACCCGGCGTCGTGCATCTTCGACGCGCCGCTGACCAAGGTCATCGGCAACCAGGTCAAGGTCGTCGGCTGGTACGACAACGAGTGGGGCTACTCCAACCGGCTCGTCGACCTGGTCAAGCTGGTGGGTTCCTCGCTGTGAGTGCGAGGAGTGAGCTTGCGAGCCCCGCAGTCACGAACGGAGAGTTAGCTCTGTGAGCATCCGCAACCTCGACGACCTGCTCGCCGAGGGGGTGTCAGGTCGGCGCGTGCTGGTGCGCGCCGACCTGAACGTCCCACTCGACAAGCAGACCGGGGAGATCACCGACGACGGCCGGATCCGGGCCGTCCTGCCCACCCTGGGCGCGCTCGTGCAGGCCGGGGCGAAGGTCGTGGTCTGCTCGCACCTGGGTCGCCCGAAGGGTGCCCCGGACCCGCAGTACAGCCTCCGCCCGGTCGCCGGGCGGCTCGGTGAGCTGCTCGACGCGCCTGTGCACTTCGCCACCGACACCGTCGGCGCGTCCGCCCGCACCACCGTGGACGCGCTGGCCGACGGCCAGGTGGCCCTGCTGGAGAACCTCCGTTTCAACAAGGGGGAGACCAGCAAGGACGACACCGAGCGGGGGGCCTTCGCCGACCAGCTCGCCGCCTTCGGCGAGGCGTACGTGGACGACGCGTTCGGCGCGGTGCACCGCAAGCACGCCAGCGTCCACGACGTACCGGCCCGGTTGCCGCACGTCGCGGGTCGGCTGGTGCTGCGTGAGGTGGAGGTGCTGTCCCGGCTGGCCGGCGAGCCGGAGCGCCCGTACGTGGTGGTGCTCGGCGGTTCCAAGGTCTCCGACAAGCTGGCCGTGATCGAGGCGCTGCTGCCGAAGGTCGACCGGCTGCTCATCGGTGGGGGGATGTGCTTCACCTTCCTCAAGGCCCAGGGCCACGAGGTGGGCACCTCGCTGCTGGAGCAGGAGATGGTCGAGACCTGCGGCAACCTCCTGGCCCGCGCCGAGGGCAAGATCCTGCTCCCGGTCGACGTGGTGGCGGCCGACGCCTTCGCCCCGGACGCCGCGCACGACACGGTGCCGGCCGACGGCATCCCCAGCCACCGGCTCGGTCTGGACATCGGCCCGGAGACGGTGGCCGGTTTCACCGCCGCCCTGTCGCAGGCCAAGACGGTCTTCTGGAACGGCCCGATGGGCGTGTTCGAGATGCCGGCCTTCGCCAACGGCACCCGGGGTGTCGCCGAGGCGATCACCAAGACCGACGCGTTCACCGTGGTCGGTGGCGGTGACTCGGCGGCGGCCGTACGGGCCCTTGGGCTGGACGAGTCGTCGTTCGGGCACATCTCCACGGGTGGCGGCGCTTCCCTGGAATACCTGGAGGGCAAGACCCTCCCCGGCATCGCGGCCCTGGAGAACTGATGGCGAGCGTCACCCGCCGGCCGCTGATGGCCGGCAACTGGAAGATGAACCTCAACCACCTTGAGGCCAACCTGCTGGTGCAGAAGCTGGCCGCGAGCCTCACCGAGCAGCAGCTCACCGCCGTCGAGACGGTGGTCCTGCCGCCCTTCACCGACCTGCGCACCGTGCAGACCGCGGTGGACGGCGACAAGCTGCTCATCGGCTACGGCGGGCAGGACCTCTCGCCGTACCAGTCCGGCGCGTACACCGGGGACATCTCCGGGGCGATGCTGGCCAAGCTGGGCTGCACCTACGTGGCGGTCGGGCACTCGGAGCGGCGGCAGTACCACTACGAGGACGACGCGATCGTCAACGCCAAGGTGGCCGCCGCGCTGGCCAACGGGCTCACCCCGATCCTCTGCATCGGTGAGGGCCTGGAGATCCGCGAGCAGCTGCGGCACGTGCCGCACTGCTGCGACCAGCTCGACGGCGCCCTGAAGGGGCTCACCGCCGAGCAGGTCACCAAGGTCGTGGTGGCCTACGAGCCGGTCTGGGCGATCGGCACCGGCAAGACGGCCACCCCCGAGGACGCCCAGGAGGTCTGCGGGGAGGTCCGCAAGCGGCTGGTCGAGACCTACGACCAGGGCACCGCGGACCAGGTCCGGATCCTCTACGGCGGCTCGGTGAAGTCGTCCAACGTCGCGTCGATCATGTCCCAGCCGGACGTGGACGGGGCGCTCGTGGGCGGGGCCAGCCTGGACGCCGAGGAGTTCGCGAAGATCTGCCGCTTCCCGGAGCACACGGGTCGCTGATCGCTCGCTATTCTTGACTCCGCCCGTCCACCGGTCGGTGCCGCCGTGCCCGATCTGTCCGGGCGAGGATCGTAACGAGAGGACTGACCCCAGCCATGCCGATCTGGTTCGCATACACGTTGATCGTGTTGCTGGTCATCACGAGCGTTCTGCTCACCATGCTCATTCTGCTGCACCGGGGTAAGGGCGGCGGGCTGTCGAGCATGTTCGGCGGCGGGGTCAGCTCCAGCCTGGCCGGCTCGTCGGTGGCCGAGAAGAACCTGGACCGCTACACCGTCCTGGTGAGCATCGTCTGGTTCGCCTGCATCATCGGGCTCGGCCTCTGGCTCCGGCTCCAGCTCAACAGCGGGTCCTGAGCGACACGATCAGGTCGTACAATCTGCGCGCGGTCCGTCACGGACCGCGCGCAGTTGTGTTTCTCCGCCACCGTCGCCCACCGCCCGCCTCAGGCGGTGGTTCCCCTCCGACGACAGGAGCGAGTGTGCCCAGTGGCAACGTCATCCGCGGTTCCCGGATCGGTGGGGCGCCGGAGCGCCCCACCGAACGCTACGAGCCGGCCCCCCGTCGCGCGGTCACCTACTGGTGCCGCAACGACCACGCCACCGAGATCCGGTTGGCGTTGGACGCCGAGGAGCCGGCCGTCTGGGACTGTCCGCGCTGCGGCCTGCCCGCCGGCCAGGACGCCCAGAATCCGCCCGGACGTACCCGTCCCGAGCCCTACAAGACCCACCTGGCCTACGTGAAGGAGCGGCGTACCCCGGAGGAGGGGGAGGCGCTGCTGGCGGAGGCGTTGGCCGCGCTGCGCCGCCGACGCGGTCGGGAGTGACCGCCCCGGCGGTGACGCTGCGGCCCGGAGTGACCGCCCCGGCGGTGACACCTCGACCGGAGCGACCGCCCGGCGGTGACGCCCACTGCGGTCGGGTGTGACCGCCCCGGCGGTGGGGGCGCGCTGACCCGGCTCGCGGCCGGGCCGCCGGGCTCAGCGCAGGCTGCGCAGCCGGGCCGGCACGTCGGCCGCCGCCGCCCGGTCGAGCAGCCAGAGGGTACGTGAGACGCCCTGCACCCCGGCGGCGGGCACCTGCTTCGGGCCGGCACCGGCCAGAGCCATCCCCACCGACCGCGCCTTGTCGGGCCCACTGGCGACCAGCCAGACCTCCTCGGCCGTGTTGATCGCCGGCAGGGTGAGGGTGGTCCGCACCGGCGGCGGCTTCGGGCTGCCCCGTACCGCGCTGACCGGTCGGGTGTCGTGGTGCACCGGGTGCTCGGGGAAGACCGACGCCACGTGCCCGTCCTCGCCGACGCCCAGCATCAGCACGTCGAAGTGCGGCAGTGCCGCGTGACCGGGCCGGGCCGCCCGCGCCAACTCCTCGGCGTACGCGGCGGCACCGGCCTCCGGGTCGTCGCCGGTGGGGCCGTCGGTGGCCGGCATCGGGTGCACCCGGGCCGGGTCCAGCGGCACCAGATCCAGCAGCGCGGCCCGGGCCTGCGTCTCGTTGCGGTCCGGGTCGCCGGCCGGCAGGAAGCGCTCGTCGCCCCACCAGACATCCACCCGGGACCAGTCGACGGCGTCGTGGGCGGGCAGGGTGAGCACCGCCCGGTGCACCGCCGCGGCGATCCGCCCGCCCGTCAACACGATCGACGCCGCACCCCGCTCCGCCTGCGCGTCGAGCAGCTTCACCACCAGCCGGGCCGCCACCGCCTGCGCCAGCAGGTCGGCGTCGGCGTGGACCGCGACACTCGCCTCACTCATCTTGGCCTTCTTTTCCTGACCGCTCGGCGCGGTCCTGCTCGTGGGGGCGGGGACCGGTCGGCCCGCCGGGTGCCGGTGTCACCGGAGGTCTCGTCGTCGTGCGGGCCGCCGGTCGACTCCGCCGACGGGCGGGAGAGGACACCCGCCAACCCGGGAACGGACCCCGGCTGCCCCTGACGGCCGGTGGGCGGCCCCGCAGGACCGCCCACCGGCACCTGATCAGGATGTCGTGCTGGTGTCGGCGTGCGCGCTCACGCCCGCCTCCGCCCGGCGCGCGGTGGCCGGGTCCTTCCAGACGTGCACCCGCTGGGGCGGACGCTGCTCCAGACCGGACAGGCCGGCCGCCGTGCCCAACGCCTCGGCGTACACCTGGTCGGCGTCGAGCCGGCGCAGCTCCTCGGCCAGCTCGTCACCGAGCGGACGACGCACCAGCGGCAGCACCCGGTCGTCCTGGCCGGTACGCCGGAACGTCGCCAGGCTGTCGTCCCGGGTCAACGTCAACTCGTCGCCGTTGGCGCAGCGCAGCTGCACCTGACGCATCCTCGGGTGGTCGTCGGTGTGCTGCCACTGCGGTTGGATGCCGAGCCGGGCGGCCAGCCACCCCTGCATCAGCGCCGCCGTGGGGTCCCGGCGGGGGGCCACCACCGTCGCCTCGGTGACCCGCGCCTCGGTGGTGTCGAACGCCCCGGCGACCAGGGTGCGCCACGGGGTGATCCGGGTCCACGCCAGGTCGGTGTCGCCGGGGGCGTAGTCCCGGGCCCGTTCCCGCAGCGCCTCGATCGGGTCGACGGCCTGCGCGCAGTCGGTGATCCGCCGGTCGGCGACCACCCCGAGGAAGTCGGTGGCGATCTCCGCCGGTGGTTCGCCGTGCCACCAGGTGACCACCGGTACGTCCGGCACCAGCAGCGGCATCACCACCGACTCGGCGTGCAGGGCCAGCCGGCCGTACATCCGGGTCACCACCGCCTCGCACGGACCCAGCCGGCCGCCGACCACGATCTCGGCGTCCAACCGGTTGCGTTCCCGCTCCACGTCGGCGCGGACGACGACGAGCAGCCGGCACGGGTGGGCGGCGGCGGCGATGGTGGCCGCCGCCTCGGCTTCCCGGACCCGCTTCTCGTCGACCACGACGATCAGGGTGAGCGCCATCCCGCTGGCCACCCCGCCCGCGCTGCGCCGCTCGGCGGCGAGCGCCTTGACCACCTCGTTGCCGGTGGTGTCCCACAGCCCGATCAATGGAGCCTCCTGGTTCGCTCGCTCTGCTCGCTCACGCTCTCCGCCAAGCCCGGCCCTCGCGGGCCAGCATCTCGTCGGCGGCCCGGGGACCCCACTCGCCGGACCGGTAGGGCTCCGGCTTGGTGCCCTCCCAGGCGTGCTCCAGCGGATCCACCACCGCCCAGCTCTGCTCCACCTCGGAGGCGTCGGGGAAGAGTGTCCGGTCGCCGATCAGCACGTCCAGCACGAGCCGCTCGTACGCCTCGGGGCTGGACTCGGTGAACGCCTCGCCGTACTGGAAGTCCATCGCGATGTCGCGGACCTCCATGGTGGTGCCGGGCACCTTCGAGCCGAACTTGAGCACCACGCCCTCGTCCGGCTGCACCCGGATGACCAGCTGGTTGTTGCCCAGCGACTCCATGTCGGCCGTGTTGAACGGCAGGTGCGGGGCCTTCTTGAACATGATGGCCACCTCGGTGACCCGCCGGGGCAGCCGCTTGCCGGCCCGGATGTAGAACGGCACTCCCGCCCAGCGGCGGTTCTGGATGCCCAGCTCGACGGCGACGTACGTCTCGGTGGTCGAGTGCGCCGGCACGCCCTCCTCGTCGAGGTAGCCGACGGCCCGTTCGCCACCCACCCAACCGGGCAGGTACTGACCGCGCACGGTGCCCCGGGACACGTCCTTCGGCAGGGTGATCGCCTTGAGCACCTTGAGCTTCTCGGCCCGGATCTCGTCGGCGTCGAAGCTGGTGGGCTCCTCCATGGCGACCAGGGCGAGCAGCTGGAGCAGGTGGTTCTGGAGCACGTCGCGGGCGGTGCCGACCGAGTCGTAGAAGCCGGCCCGGGTGCCGATGCCGACGTCCTCGGCCATGGTGATCTGCACCGAGTCGACGTACTTGGAGTTCCACAGCGGCTCGAACAGGTTGTTGGCGAACCGCAGGGCGAGGATGTTCTGGACCGTCTCCTTGCCCAGGTAGTGGTCGATCCGGAAGACGTCCTGCCGGGTGAACACGTCGTCGACCAGGTCGTTGAGTTCCTTGGCCGAGGGCAGGTCGTTGCCGAACGGCTTCTCCACCACCACCCGCCGCCAGCCGCCGCACTTGTCGTTGTCGGCCATGCCGGTGCGGGCCAGCTGTTTGAGCACCACCGGGAAGGCCGTCGGGGGGATGGAGAAGTAGAACGCGGCGTTGCCGTGGATGCCGTGGCTGTCGCGCAGCTGGTTCAGCGTCGAGGCGAGCTTGTCGAAAGCGGCGTCGTCGTCGAACGAGCCACCGACGAACTTGATGTTGCCGGCCAGCCGGCCCCACACCTCCTCCCGCCACGGTGTCCGGGCGTGCTTCTTCGCCGACTCGTGGGCCAGTGCCTCGAAGTCGCCGTCGCCCCAGTCCCGGCGGGCGAAGCCCAGCACCACGAAACCGGGCGGCAGCAGCCCCCGGTTGGCCAGGTCGTAAACCGCCGGCAGCAGCTTCTTGCGCGCCAGGTCACCGGTCACCCCGAAGATCACCAGGGCGCACGGCTCCGGGATCCGGGGGAGCCTTCGGTCCTGCGCGTCGCGCAGCGGATTCACGCCGTCTCCTCGCTCCGTCTGGTCCATGTCGTCCATCGTCACGCCCGCCATTGTCCGATCGCGTCCAGCCGGGCCGGTGCGGCCGGCCTGTCGGCCGGGGGCCGGCGCAGCATCGGCCGGCCCCGGTCGGATGGTGCCACCGGGATGCCCCGCGCGTACAGGGCAGCCGGTACGGCGGCGGGCGCGGTCGTCGCGACCGCGTCCGCCCCGTTCACCGCGCGACCGGCGGCGGCATCGGCCGCGCCGGTCGACAGGTCACTCACGTCGCCACCGGTGCTGCGGTGACGACGGCGTGGCACGTCGCGGGGCCGGGCCCCGCGACGCCGGCGACGCCGTCGGTCACGCGTTGCCCCCGGCCCGCCGGGCCGCCTCGGCGTTGCCCTTGGCGGCCTCGTTCGGCGTGCCGGTGCCCTGCGCCGCCGCGCTCAGCGACTTGCGGACACCTTCGAGCAGCTCACCCCAGCTGGCCTCGAACTTCTCCACGCCCTCCCGTTCCAGGGTGGCGATCACGTCGGCCATGTCGACGCCGACGGCGGCCAGGTCGGCGAAGACCTTCCGGGCGGCCTCGTACGCGCCGGTGATGGTGTCGCCCCGGGTCTCCCCGTGCTCGGCGTACGCCGTCACGACCGACTCGGGCATGGTGTTGACGGTGCCCGGCGCGATCAGCTCCTCGACGTAGATCACGTCGCGGTAGTCCGGGTTCTTGGTCGAGGTCGACGCCCACAGCGGGCGCTGCGGGTGGGCGCCCGCATCGGCCAGGGCCTGCCACCGGTCGGAGGAGAAGACCTCGGTGTAGCGCTCGTAGGCGAGCTGCGCGTTGGCGACGGCGGCCTTGCCGCGCAGCGCCTTGGCCTCCTCGGAACCGATCTTGTCGAGCTGCTTGTCGATCTCGGAGTCGACCCGGGAGACGAAGAACGAGGCCACCGAGCCGATGCCGGACAGGTCGTGGCCGTTGGCCTTGGCCTGCTCCAGGCCGGTGAGGAACGCCTCCATCACCGCGGAGTAGCGGTCCAGCCCGAAGATCAGCGTCACGTTGACGCTGATCCCCTCGGCCAGGGTGGCGGTGATCGCCGCCAACCCCTCCTCGGTCGCCGGGATCTTGATGAACAGGTTCGGCCGGTCCACCAGCCACCACAGCGCCTTGGCCTCGGCGACCGTCCGGTCGGTGTCGTGGGCGACCCGGGGGTCGACCTCGATGGAGACCCGCCCGTCGACGCCGTCGCTGCCGTCGTACGACGGGCGCATCACGTCGCACGCCCAGCGCACGTCGTAGGTGGTGAGCATCCGGACGGCCTCTTCGACCTCGATGCCCCGGGTGGCGAGGTCCTTGAGCTGCCAGTTGTACTCGTCGGCGTCGCTCAACGCCTTGGCGAAGATCGTCGGGTTGGTGGTCACCCCGGCCACGTGCTTCTCGCGGCGGAGCTGGTCCAGCCCGCCGGAGCTCAGTCGTACCCGGGAAAGGTCGTCGAGCCAGACCGCCACTCCGGCGGCGGTGAGGTCACCCAGTCTGTCCGTCATGTCGTCCACGCTCCCCTCAGTTGCCGGTCGTGAAACCGGTGATGTCGCCCACCCGGGTCAGCGCCGCGTGCGCGGCGGCCACGATCCGGTCGGGGGTGAATCCGAACTGCTCGAACAGCACGGTGTGCGGGGCGCTGGCCCCGTAGTGCTCCAGGCTGACGCTCTCGCCCAGGTCGCCGACGATGCCCCGCCAGGACATCCCGATCCCGGCCTCCACGCTCACCCGGGCCTTGACGCCGCGCGGCAGCACCGACTCCCGGTACGCCTCGTCCTGCTCGTAGAACCACTCCTGGCAGGGCATCGAGACGACCCGGGTCGGGGTGCCGTCGGCCTCCAGCCGCTCCCGGGCGGTGAGGCAGAGCTGCACCTCGGAGCCGGTGCCCACGATGATCACCTGCGGCTTGCCGTTGGACGCCTCGGCCAGCACGTACCCGCCCTTGGCGGTGCCCTCCGCACCGGCGTACTGCTCCCGGTCCAGGGTCGGCAGCGGCTGCCGGCTCAGCGCCAGCGCGGTCGGCCGGTCGGTGTGCTCCAGCGTCTGCCGCCAGGCCCAGGCGGTCTCGTTGGCGTCGGCCGGGCGGACCACGTCCAGGCCGGGGATGGCGCGCAGCGCGGTCAGGTGCTCCACCGGCTGGTGGGTCGGCCCGTCCTCGCCGAGGCCGATCGAGTCGTGCGTCCAGACGTACGTCACCGGCAGCTTCATCAGGGCGGCGAGCCGCACCGACGGGCGCATGTAGTCGCTGAACACCAGGAAGGTGCCGCCGTACGGGCGGGTGCCGCCGTGCAGGGCGATGCCGTTGAGGATCGCGCCCATGGCGTGCTCACGGATGCCGAAGTGCAGCGTGCGACCGTACTCGTGGCCGGGGAAGTCCTTGGTGGCGTGGGCGGCCGGGATGAACGACGGCTCGCCCTTCATGGTGGTGTTGTTGCTCTCGGCCAGGTCGGCCGAGCCGCCCCACAGCTCCGGCAGCACCGGGGCGAGGGCCTCCAGCACCTTGCCGGAGGCGGCCCGGGTGGCCACGCCCTTGGCGTCGGCGGGGAAGGTCGGCAGCGCGTCCGTCCAGCCCTGCGGCAGCACCCGGCCGGCGATCCGGTCGTAGAGCGCCCTGCGCTCCGGGTTGGCCTGCGCCCAGCCGTCGAACTCGCCCGTCCACGCCTGCTCCGCCTCGCCGCCGCGGGTCAGCACCCCACGGGCGTGCGCGAGCACCTCCTCGTCGACCTGGAAGCTCTGCTGCGGGTCGAAGCCGAGGATCTCCTTGGTGGCCTTCACCTCGTCGGCGCCGAGCGCCGAACCGTGGATCTTGCCGGTGTTCTTCTTGTTGGGCGCGGGCCAGCCGATGATGGTGCGCAGCGCGATGAACGAGGGGCGGCCGGTCTCGGCCTTCGCCGCCAGCAGCGCCTGGTACAGCGCCTCGACGTCCTCGTGGTAGTCGCCCTGGTCGGCGTCGCCGGCCCGCCAGTCGACGGTCTGTACGTGCCAGCCGTACGCCGCGTAGCGGGCCGCCACGTCCTCGCTCTTGGCGATACGGGTGTCGTCCTCGATGGAGATCTCGTTGTCGTCGTAGATCAGCGTGAGGTTGCCCAGCTGCTGGTGCCCGGCCAGCGCGCTCGCCTCGTGGCTGATGCCCTCCTCGATGTCGCCGTCGGAGGCGATGCACCAGATCTGGTGGTCGAAGACGGACTGCCCCGGCTCGCTCTCCGGGTCGAACAGGCCACGCTCGCGGCGGGCCGCCATCGCCATCCCGACCGCGTTGCCCAGGCCCTGCCCGAGCGGGCCGGTGGTGGTCTCGACACCGGGGGTGTGCCCGTGCTCCGGGTGACCCGGGGTGAGCGAGCCCCACTGCCGCAGCGACTTCAGGTCGTCCAGGCTCAGCGGGTAGCCGGACAGGAAGAGCTGGATGTAGAGCGTGAGACTGGAGTGCCCGGCGGACAGCACGAACCGGTCCCGGCCGGGCCAGTTCGGGTCGGCCGGATTGTGCCGCATCACCCGGTTGAACAGCAGGTACGCCGCGGGCGCGAGGCTCATCGCGGTGCCGGGGTGGCCGTTGCCGGATTTCTCCACGGCATCCATGGCCAGGACGCGGACGGTGTCGACGGCCCGGCGGTCGAGGTCGGTCCAGTTGAGTGCGGGTCGGTTGGCAGCCACTATGGTTGTGCTCCTCGGCAGATGGGCGGAACCCTCAGTGGTGACCCTATCGAGCGGGTCTAAACGTCCGCCCGGGGATCTCAGCAGGCAGTTACGTATGGGCGGGCCGGATCGTTCGGTCACCCGTCAGGTGTGACGGCCCGCACCGTTGTCGGGTCGCCCGGGCAGCGAAAACGACGACGCGTAGTGTGTGGTGCGGTGTGTGGGCCCCGACGGGGCCCCGCCGAACCGACTTCCCCTGCCGATGCCGGAAGGTGGCAATCCGTGAGCATGATCACCGAGCGCCCCGTCAGCAACCCTGCCGGGCAGCCGCCGGTGCGCGCGGTGGCCGGGGAGCCGGCGTCCCGGCGGCGGGACGTGCGCGCGGTGCTGTCGGCGTACGTGACGCTGACCAAGCCGCGCATCGTGGAGCTGCTGCTGGTGACCACGGTGCCGGCGATGATGCTCGCCGACGGTGGCCTGCCGTCGCTGTGGCTGATGGCGGTGGTGCTGGTCGGTGGTTCGCTCGCTGCCGGTGCGGCGAGCGTGCTCAACTGCTACATCGACCGGGACATCGACCAGTTGATGCGCCGGACCAAGCGGCGTCCCCTGCCGGCGCACACCGTCTCGCCCCGCAGCGCCCTGGTCTTCGGGCTGGTGCTGGCGGCGGTGTCGGTCGCCCTGATGGCGACGTTCACCAACCTGCTGGCCGCGGCGTTGACGTTGGCCGCGATCGCCTACTACGACCTGGTCTACACCCTCTGGCTCAAGCGCACCACGACGGCGAACACGTTCTGGGGCGGGGCGTGCGGGGCGGCGCCGGTGCTGATCGGCTGGGCCGCGGTGACCGGGTCGTTGGCACCGGCGGCCTGGGTACTGTTCGCGGTGGTCTTCTTCTGGCAGATGCCGCACTTCTACCCGCTGGCGATGAAATACAAGGACGACTATGCCCGCGCCGGCATCCCGATGCTGCCCGTGGTGGCTTCGGCCCGGCGGGTCAACGCCGAGATCCTGATCTTCGCCTGGCTGACCGTGGCGACCTCGCTGGCGCTGTGGCCGCTGGGCATGAGCGCGATCTACGGGGTGCCGACCGCCCTGGTGGGTGCGGTCTTCCTGGTCGAGGCGCACAAGCTCTGCCGGCGGGTGACCCGGGGCGAGCCGGTCAAGCCGATGCGCCTGTTCCACTGGTCGACCACCTACCTGACCATCGTCTTCGCCGCGGTGGCCCTCGACGCGCTGCTCTGACGCGGCACAGGAGCGTCCGGCAGTGGGCACCGGCTGAGGACGGCACGGTCCTGCACGGGCCGGGCGTCCACCGGGTACTCGACGCCGCATCGTCGCCAAGGACGTCTACGGCAAGGTCACCGTCGATGTCGAGCGGCCACGTTGATCCGCTCCCGTCGACCGGACAGCCCACGGGCGCCGGCGGACTGCACTGTCTGCATCTGGACACATTATGGCGATCCAGGCGAGTCGTTACGCCCGTATTTATCCGACATGCCTGGTCAATCGGTCCAGCGGTTCCGATAAACCCTCGGGTAATTGGCATCACAAATAGTTCATGATTCTCGCGCGTAGGGGTGCAAGTCTGCTTAGGCTTCGCGTATGGCAGAAGGTTCCGATACGACGCTGACGGCTGAACAGACCGCCGAGCCGGCCCCCACCGGGCTGGTCTCGGGCATCAAGTCCTTCGCCGCCGGGCACGGCGGCGCGAAGGCGGTCATCGAGTACGTCGGCAAGCGTGGCGCGCGGATCGTCCTGGTCGGCGCCGACGGTGCGTGGGGCGACCAGTTCGCCGAGGACACCGTGACCGCCCGGGAGGCGTGCGCGCAGGCGGGGGTCACCGTCGAGAACGCCTGGGAGCGTGAGCTGATGGACCAGATGCGGCCGAGCAACGACCTGTGGCGGTCGATGGCGCGACGCACGATGGCCCGCTGACCCGGTCGGCCCGTTGACCGACGACACCGTGACCCACCACCAGTCGACCCGGGGGAAACCCCGGGTCGCTCTCGTCACCTGCGCCCGCTTCGCCGATCTCTACCCCGACGACCGGCTCGTGCTCGCCCCGCTGGCGGCACGGGACGTCACCGTCGAGGCCGCCGTCTGGGACGACCCCCGGGTCGACTGGGGGAGCTACGACCTGGTCGTGCTCCGTTCGCCCTGGGACTACGCCCCACGCCGCGACGAGTTCGTCACCTGGGCCCGTACGGTGCCGACCCTGGCCAACCCCGCCGACGTGGTCGAGTGGAACACCGACAAGCGCTACCTCGGTGAGCTCGCCGCAGCCGAGGTGCCCACCGTGCCGACCTCCTGGGTCGCGCCGGGTGACGCCTGGGTCCCGCCTCCACCGCCCGGCGAGTACGTGGTCAAGCCGACGGTCAGCGCCGGCAGCCAGGACACCGGCCGGTACGACGCGGCCGACCCGGGACACGGGGACCTGGCCGTCGCACACGTCCGTCGGTTGTCGGCGGCCGGCCGGGTCGCGATGGTCCAGCCCTACCTGGACGCGGTGGACACCGCCGGTGAGACCGCCCTGCTCTTCGTGGCCGGCCCGGACGGCCTGACGTTCAGCCACGCCATCCGCAAGGGCGCCATGCTCGACGGCCCCGACCTGGGCGTCGAGGGGCTCTTCCGGCCGGAGGAGATCAGCCCGCGCAACCCCACCGACGCCCAGTTGGCCGTCGCCGCGCGGGTGCTGGCGGAGGTCCCGGGCGGCCCGCAGCGGCTGCTCTACGCCCGGGTGGACCTGCTCCCCGGCCCGGACGGCGAACCCGTGCTGATCGAGCTGGAGCTGACCGAGCCCTCGCTGTTCCTCGGTCACGCCGACGGTGCGCCCGAGCGCCTCGCCGACGCGGTGCTCACCCACCTCACCCACCGCAGCTGACCTCCCCCACCCGCCCCGCGCCCACCCGCCCCGCGCCCACCCGCCCCGCGCCCACCCGCCCCGCGCCGCGCCCGCCCGCGCCGTCGGGCCGGGTGCGGCCGGCTACTTCCAGGTTGTAGTGGCCTTCTGCGGCGGTGAGGCCACTACAACCTGGTTCGAGTGCGATCTCGGCACCAGGGCCGGCGAGTGGGGCAGGGCCCGCGAGTGGGGCAGGACCGGCGAGTGGGGCAGGGCCCGCGAGTGGGGCAGGACCGGAGTGCACCAGTCCCGCGAGTGCGGCTGGGGCCGCAGGCGGTCAGACGGCGGCCGGTAACCGGTCCTCGGTCAGGGGTCGTGCGGGACCGGCCGGCAGCGGGTCGGCCGTGGCCGGACGGCGCTGCCGGGTCGACCAGAGCATCGCCAGGGTGGCCAGCAGCACCAGGCAGGAGCCGAGCATGTGCGCGGCGACCAGCACGCCCGGCAGGTGGGTGAAGTACTGCACGAAACCGATCAGGCCCTGCCCCAGCTCCACCGCGACCAGCACCAGGGCGGCGCGGGCCGGGCCGGCCGCGCCGACCGCCCGCAACGCCAGGACCAGGGCGACGGAGAGGCCGATCAGCAGGAACACCCCGTCGGCGTGCACCTGGGAGATCGTCTCGGGGTCCAGCCCGTTGCGGGCCGCCCCGTGGTCGCCGGCGTGCGGGCCGCTGCCGGTCACCCAGGTCCCGACGACCAGCACCGCGACGCTGACGGCGGTGGTGAGCCGGGCGAGGGTACGCAGCGGCCGGGGCACCACCGGCTCCGCCGGCCCGTCGGGGTCGACGATCCGCCGCCAGAGGGCGTATGCGGCGGCGATGACCGCCATCGAGGCGAGGAAGTGTAGTCCGACCACCCACGGGTTGAGGTTGGTCAGCACGGTGATCCCGCCGATCACGGCCTGTGCGGGGATGCCGAGGAACACCGCCACCGCCAACCCGGTCAGCCCGGGGCGTCGGGGCCGCTGGGCCAGCACGGCCAGCAGGGTGGCCAGCGCGATCGCCCCGACGGCGAAGGTGAGCAGCCGGTTGCCGAACTCGATCACCCCGTGCACGCCCATCTCGGTGGTGGTGGTGTACGACGCGTCGGTGCACCGGGGCCAGGTCGGGCAGCCGAGCCCCGACGCGGTGAGCCGGACGGCCCCGCCGGTCACCACGATGGCCACGTTTGCCACGATCGAGGCGTACGCGAGGCGGCGCAGCAGGGTGGTCGAGACCGGGTGGCGGTCGAGCAGGCGGGCCAGCGCGGCGGGGACCGGGAACCGGACGGATCGCTTCACGCCGCGAATCCTACGCACCGTAGTTGATCCCGATCGGGTGACTCCGGCACCCCGGTGGGCGGAATCACCGGGATCGGGTTTGCGAGCGCCCGCCGAATTACGTAACGTTGGCGTTGTGAAAAACATGGCGGCGCTCTCCGGGCACCCGCCGACGACCGGCCCGGTCGTCGGCGTCGGGGCGCGGTCCCGTCGTGCCGGGCGACCCGGCGGGCCGGGTGCCGGTCACCCCGCCCCGGTGGAGTCGACCCCGGCCGCCCCCACCGATCTTTCCACCCGGGACCGGGTGACCCAGCTCCTGCTGGAGCAGGGGGCGACCACCGCCGGCCAGCTCGGCTCGGCGCTCGGCCTCAGCCCCGCCGCGATCCGCCGGCACCTCGACGCGATGCTCGCCGACGGTGACGTGGTCGCCCGTGAGCAGGCCGTGCGGGGCAGTCGGGGCCGGGGCCGACCGGCGAAGGTCTTCCTGCTCACCGACGCGGCCCGGGTGCGCTGCGGCACCCACCACTACGACAACATGGCCACCGCGGCGTTGCGCTGGATCGCCCGCAGCGGCGGCTCCGACGCGGTCGAGGCTTTCGCCGCCGACCAGGTCGCCGCGCTGGAGGCCCGCTGCCGGGCCGCCATGGAGGATGCCGGCGACGATCCGCTCGCCCGGTCCGAGGCACTCGCGGGGGCGCTCACCGCCGAGGGCTACGCTGCCAACGCGTCCACGATTGCCTCCGGCGGGCAGCTCTGCCAGCACCACTGTCCGGTGGCGCACGTGGCCGCCGAGTTTCCCCAGCTGTGCGAGGCCGAGACGGCGGTCATCTCCCGTCTGGTCGGCACCCACGTGCAGCGCCTGGCCACCATCGCGCATGGCGACGGGGTGTGCACCACGCACATTCCGGCCCAGCTGCGCGCCCCAGTCCGGTAACACCGTCACCACTGTGAGGACAGATAGATGACCGAGCAGATCGTCCAGCCCCTGACCCAGGAAGAGCAGCTCGCCGCCCTCGGTCGTTACGAGTACGGCTGGTCCGACTCCGACGTCGCCGGGGCGGCCGCGCAGCGCGGCATCAACGAAGCGGTGGTGCGGGACATCTCGGCGAAGAAGAACGAGCCGGCCTGGATGCTCGACCTGCGGCTCAAGGGCCTGCGGCTGTTCGGCCGCAAGCCGATGCCGTCCTGGGGCGCCGACCTCACCGGGATCGACTTCGACAACATCAAGTACTTCGTGCGGTCCACCGAGAAGCAGGCCACCAGCTGGGAGGACCTGCCGGAGGACATCAAGAACACCTACGACCGGCTGGGCATCCCCGAGGCGGAGAAGCAGCGGCTGGTCGCCGGGGTCGCGGCGCAGTACGAGTCCGAGGTGGTCTACCACAAGATCCGCGAGGACCTGGAGGAGCAGGGTGTCCTCTTCCTGGACACCGACACCGCCCTCAAGGAGCACGAGGACGTCTTCAAGGAGTACTTCGGCACGGTGATCCCGGTCGGCGACAACAAGTTCGCCGCGCTGAACACCTCCGTGTGGTCCGGTGGCTCGTTCATCTACGTGCCGAAGGGCGTGCACGTGGAGATCCCGCTCCAGGCGTACTTCCGGATCAACACCGAGAACATGGGCCAGTTCGAGCGGACGCTGATCATCGTCGACGAGGGCGCGTACGTGCACTACGTCGAGGGTTGCACCGCGCCGCTCTACTCGTCCGACTCGCTGCACAGCGCGGTCGTCGAGATCATCGTCAAGAAGAACGCGCGCTGCCGCTACACGACCATCCAGAACTGGTCGAACAACGTCTACAACCTGGTCACCAAGCGGGCCGTCTGCCACGAGGGCGCGACCATGGAGTGGGTCGACGGCAACATCGGCTCCAAGGTCACCATGAAGTACCCGGCGGTCTACATGACCGGCGAGCACGCCAAGGGCGAGGTGCTCTCGGTGGCGATGGCCGGCGAGGGCCAGCACCAGGACGCCGGGGCCAAGATGGTGCACGCCGCGCCGCACACCAGCAGCACCATCGTGTCGAAGTCGATCGCCCGGGGCGGCGGCCGTACCTCGTACCGGGGCCTGGTGCAGGTGCTGGAGGGCTCGCACCACAGCCGCAGCACGGTCAAGTGCGACGCGCTGCTGGTCGACACCATCTCCCGCTCGGACACCTACCCCTACGTCGACATCCGCGAGGACGACGTGTCGATGGGGCACGAGGCGACCGTCTCCAAGATCAGCGACGACCAGCTCTTCTACCTGATGAGCCGGGGCCTGAGCGAGGACGAGGCGATGGCGATGATCGTGCGGGGCTTCATCGAGCCGATCGCCAAGGAACTCCCGATGGAGTACGCCCTGGAGCTCAACCGCCTGATCGAACTCCAGATGGAGGGCGCGGTCGGCTGACGCCGCCCACCCTCCGCCCAATGACACCGTCGTCACGGACAGACAGACCAAGGAAGAGATGACTACCCAGGCTTCCGCGCCGCCCAGCACCAAATCGCAGGCGCTCCGCTCGTACGACGTCGCCGACTTCCCGGCCCTGACCGGCCTGGAGGAGGAGTGGCGTTTCACCCCGCTCAAGCGGCTGCGTGGGCTGACCGACGGGGCGCAGGCCGCCACCGGTGAGGTCCGCCACGAGTACGCCGACCTGCCGGCCGGCGTCACCGTCGGGCGGATCGGCCGGGACGACCCCCGGGTGGGCAGCGTGCTCACCCCGGTCGACCGGGTCAGCGCGCTGGCGTACGGCGGTGCCGGTGCGGCGTTGCTGGTCGAGGTCGCGGCCGACGCGGTGGTCGACGCGCCGGTGACCCTGCGGGTGGTCGGGGACGACGCCGCCGGGCTGGCCTTCGGGCACACGTTCGTCGACGTGGGCCGGTTCGCCGAGGCGGTGCTGGTGCTGGAACACGTCGGTGCGGCGACGCTCGCCGACAACGTCGAGGTGGCGGTGGCCGACGGGGCGAAGCTGACCCTGGTCACGGTGGCCGACTGGGCCGCCGACGCGGTGCAGGCGCAGCACCTGAAGATCCGGCTCGGCCGGGACGCCAAGGTGTCGCACATCCAGGTCAGTCTGGGTGGCGACCTGGTCCGCCAGTACACCACGGTCGAGTACACCGGCCGCGGCGGCGAGGCCGAGCTGTACGGCGTCTACTTCGCCGACGGCGGCCAGCACCTGGAGCACCGCCAGCTCGTCGACCACAACGTGCCGGACTGCCGCAGTCACGTCGGCTACCGGGGCGCGTTGCAGGGCGACGAGGCGCACACCGTCTGGGTGGGCGACGTGCTGATCCGGGCCGAGGCGACCGGCACCGACACGTACGAGATCAACCGGAACCTGCTGCTCTCCGACGGCGCGCGGGCGGACTCCGTACCCAATCTGGAGATCGAGACCGGCGAGATCGCCGGGGCGGGCCACGCCAGCGCGACCGGCCGGTTCGACGACGAGCAGTTGTTCTACCTGATGGCCCGGGGGATCCCGGCGGACGAGGCCCGTCGCCTGGTGGTGCGGGGCTTCTTCGCCGAGGTGATCAACAAGATCCCGGTCGAGTCGCTGCGTGAGCGGCTGGGGGACGCCATCGAGGCCCGGCTCTCCCGGTCCGGGGCCTGACATGATCCGGATCTGCGCGACCGAGGACGTGCCGAAGGGCACCGTGATCAGCGCCGACGTGGACGGCCTCCAGGTCGCCGTCGTGCACGGCACCGACGGCGAGTTCTACGCGGTGCACGACGAGTGCTCGCACGCCTCGGTGGCCCTGTCCGAGGGTGAGGTCGAGGGCTGCACGCTGGAATGCTGGCTGCACGGTTCCCGGTTCGACCTGCGCACGGGTGAGCCCTCCGGGCTGCCCGCCACCGAACCCGTCCCCGTCTACGCCGTCGAGGTCCGCGACGGCGACATCTACCTTCCCGTGGGCGCCGACGGCCGCCCGACGCCGAGCAATGGAGTGACCCGATAATGAGCACCCTGGAGATCCGCGACCTGAAGGTGTCGGTCAAGCTGCCCGAGGGTGAGCTCAAGCCGATCCTGTCCGGCGTCGACCTGACCGTCCGGTCGGGGGAGACCCACGCGATCATGGGCCCGAACGGCTCCGGCAAGTCGACGCTTGCCTACTCGATCGCCGGCCACCCCAAGTACGAGATCACCGGCGGCTCGGTGACCCTCGACGGTGTCGACGTGCTGGAGATGACCGTCGACGAGCGGGCCCGCGCCGGCCTCTTCCTGGCCATGCAGTACCCGGTCGAGGTGCCCGGCGTCTCGGTGGCGAACTTCCTGCGCACCGCCAAGACCGCCATCGACGGCGAGGCCCCGAAGCTGCGTACCTGGGGTGGCGAGCTGCGCGGCGCGATGGAGAAGCTCCAGATGGACCCGGCGTTCGCCCAGCGCAACGTCAACGAGGGTTTCTCCGGCGGCGAGAAGAAGCGGCACGAGATCGTGCAGCTGGAGCTGCTCAAGCCCAAGATCGCCATCCTCGACGAGACCGACTCCGGCCTCGACGTGGACGCGCTGCGGGTGGTCAGCGAGGGGGTCAACCGGGTCCGCGACACCGGCGACACCGGCCTGCTGCTGATCACCCACTACACCCGCATCCTGCGCTACATCAAGCCCGACTTCGTGCACGTGTTCGTGGCCGGCCGGATCGTCGAGCAGGGTGGCCCGGAGCTGGCCGACAAGCTCGAGGAAGAGGGCTACGAGCGGTACGTCGCCGGAGCCGGCACGGCGCGGGCCTGAACACCACGGAACGGGGCGCTGAGATGACCACCATCGCCATCCCGGACGGGATGCCGCAGTACGACGACGTGCCGCGCTTCGACGTGGCCGCGGTGCGCGCCGACTTCCCGATCCTCGACCGGGAGGTCAACGGGCACCGGCTGGTCTATCTCGACAGCGCCAACACCTCACACAAACCCCGCCAGGTGCTCGACGTGCTCGCCGGGCACTACGCGATGCACAACGCCAACGTGTCGCGTTCGGTGCACACCCTGGGCACCGAGGCGACCGAGGCGTACGAGGGGGCACGGGCGAAGATCGCCGCGTTCGTCAACGCGCCGAGCGTGGACGAGGTGGTGTTCACCAAGAACTCCACCGAGGCGATCAACATCGTGGCGTACGCCTTCTCGAACGCCTCGCTGCGCGCCGACGCCGACGAGCGGTTCCGGCTCGGCCCCGGCGACGAGATCGTGATCTCCGAGATGGAGCACCACTCGAACATCGTCCCGTGGCAGTTGCTGGCCGAGCGGACCGGCGCGACCCTGCGCTGGTTCCCGGTCACCGACAGCGGCCGGCTGGACGAGTCGGGGCTGGCGGACCTGGTCACCGAGCGGACGAAGATCGTCGCGCTGGTGCACACCTCCAACATCCTCGGCACGGTCAACGCCACCGCCCGGATCACCGAACGGGTCCGCCAGGTGGGTGCGTTGCTGCTGCTCGACTGCTCGCAGTCGGTGCCGCACCAGCCGATCGACGTGGTCGACCTGGACGCCGACTTCATCGTCTTCACCGGGCACAAGATGTGCGGGCCGACCGGCATCGGCGTGCTGTGGGGCCGGGGCGAGCTGCTCGCCGCGATGCCCCCGGTGATGGGCGGCGGCTCGATGATCGAGACGGTGTCGATGGCCCGGTCGACGTTCGCCGCGCCGCCGGCCCGGTTCGAGGCGGGCACCCCGCCGATCGCCGAGGCCGTCGCGCTCGGCGCGGCGGTCGACTACCTCACCGGCGTCGGCATGCGGGCGATCCAGTGGCACGAGAAGGAGCTGACCGCGTACGCGCTGGACGCTCTCGCCACCGTGCCGGGGCTGCGGATCTTCGGCCCGACGGTGCCGGTCGGTCGGGGTGGCACCATCTCGTTCGCGCTCGGCGACGTGCACCCGCACGACGTCGGGCAGGTCCTCGACTCGCTCGGCGTGCAGGTGCGGGTGGGCCACCACTGCGCCAAGCCGGTCTGCACCCGGTTCGGGGTGCCGGCGATGACCCGGGCCTCGTTCTACCTGTACACCACCACGGAGGAGATCGACGCCCTGGTGTCGGGTCTCGAACAGGTGCGGAGGATCTTCGACTGATGCAGCTGGAGCAGCTCTACCAGGAGATCATCCTGGACCACTACAAGCGTCCGCAGGGGCGCGGTCTGCGTGACGCCGACGACCCCGACGCCGAGGTGGCCGAGGCGCACCACGTCAACCCGACCTGCGGCGACGAGGTCACCGTTCGGGTGGCCGCCGTCGACGACATCGTGGTGGACATCTCGTACGACGGGGCCGGTTGTTCGATCAGCCAGGCGTCGGCGAGCGTGTTGTACGACCGGCTGTCCGGCCGGTGCGCGGAGGAGATCGCCGCCGTGCACGCCGGATTCGTGGAGTTGATGTCCGGCCGTGGCCAGGTCACGCCGGACGAGGAACTACTCGGTGACGGGGTGGCGTTCGCGGGGGTCGCCCGCTACCCGGCCCGGGTCAAGTGCGCGTTGTTGCCGTGGATGGCGTTCAAGGATGCCGCGGCACGCGCGGGGGTGGGCGTGAGCCCGACGGAGGTTGAGGCATGAGCGAGAACACCGCTACCGCGGCGACGCCGCAGACCGGCGACGCCGGCACCACGACCGGCGCGGTGACGCCGCCGGCCACCGACGGTGTCGCCGCCGCGACTCCGGCCGCCGACGCAGTGAACGGTGCCACCGGGACGGCGGGTGTCGACGCGTCGTCCGGTGCCGACGGGACCCCGGCCGGCGACGGGACGGCGGACGCCGCCGGTTCGGCCGGTGGCCGGGCGGCCCTGGCCGACATCGAGGAGGCGATGAAGGACGTCGTCGACCCCGAACTCGGCATCAACGTGGTCGACCTCGGCCTGGTGTACGGCGTGCACGTGGACGACCAGAACGTCGCCACCCTGGACATGACGTTGACCTCGGCGGCCTGCCCGCTCACCGACGTGATCGAGGACCAGGCCCGGCAGGCGCTGACCACCGGCCCCGGCGGGGGACTGGTGGACGACATCCGGATCAACTGGGTCTGGCTGCCGCCGTGGGGCCCGGACAAGATCACCGATGAGGGGCGGGACCAGCTCCGCTCGCTCGGTTTCAACGTCTGACCCCTGGTCGACCTCGCGGGCACGGCACCCCTGACCGGGTGCCGTGCCCGCGTCTTTGCAGCCGGCCCGACCCACCGCCGGGGGCGCTCACCGCAGTGGGTGTCCAGGTCCGCCGGCCATCGAACCGTCGCCGCCGACGAGTCGACCACCCCGGTCGTTCCCCCGGTTTTGTGGCAATTCGGTGGTCTGGTGGCGGGTGGCGGCCGATGATGGGCCGATGATCGAGGCGTACCCGAAGCAGAGCCCTGTCCGTGCGGCCACCGCCGCGCGTCGACAGCGGGCCCGTCCGGGGTGCGGATCGGCCCGTTCCCGATCGTCGTGACTGCCGCCTTCCTGGCCGGGTTGGTGGCCGGCTACGGCGTCGCCGTGCCGGTCGGCGCGATCGCGGTGCTCATCCTCGGGCTCAGTGCCCGTACCTCCTTCCGGGTCGGTGCGGCTGCCGCGCTCGGTGTCGCCACCGCGGACGGGCTCTACGCCGCCGTGGCGGTGCTCGGCGGCGCGGCGGTGGCCGCCGTGGTCGCCCCGGTCGCCGGTCCGCTGCGGGTGGTGGCGGCGGTGGTGCTGCTGGCGCTCGCCGTGCACGGAGGCTGGCGGGCCTGGCGTCCCCGGCCGGCGTCGGGCGGCCCGGGGGCGGGCCGGGGGATCGACACCGCGGGGCGGGCGTTCGGCGGGGTGCTGGCGCTGACCCTGCTCAACCCGGCCACCGTCGTGTACTTCACGGCGCTGGTCCTCGGCCGTGCCGACGCGGCGCGGGCGGCACCGGCAGCGGCGGCGCTGTTCGTCCTCGGTGCCTTCGTCGCCTCGGCGAGTTGGCAGTTGCTGATCGCCGGGGGCGGCACCCTGGTCGGCCGGGTGCTGGCCGGCCCGCGTGGCCGGCTGGTGACCGGGCTCCTCTCCAGCCTCATCATCGCCGCACTCGCCGTCGCTGTGCTGGTCGTGCGGTGAGCCGCCCGTCGGTCCGGTCGGTCTTGCGGTGCGCCGCCCGTCGGGCGGTCGGCCCGGCTGGTCGTGCGGTGGCCGCCCGTCGGTCCGGCTGGTCGTGCGTTGGGCCGCGCGTCGGCCCGGCTGGTCGTGCGGTGGGCCGGCCGTCGGACCGGCTCGGGTGGGCCCCGGCCGGTCGGTCGGCACGGCGTGTGCCGTCGTCCGCCCGCCGTGGGTCAGGTGGGGTCGGAGCGGACCGCCGCCGTGCCGTACGGTCGGGTGATGAGCAGCCGACCCGCAGCCGGCGGCGGCCGGTGGGTCGAGGTCGATCCGACCCGGGTCGGGCGCTGGGCCGAGGGCTTCGCCGACCGGCACGGCCCGCCCGTCGTCTCCCCGCAGGGGTACGGGCTGCTGCTCACCGCCTCCGACGGCGCGACCGCCGAGCTGCACCTGCCGCCGGGTGCCCCGACCGTCGGCGACGCAGCGCAGGCCGTCCCGCCCCGACGTGTCGACGACGTGCCGCAGTTCGTCAGCGTCGCCACCGCGCCCCGCCGGCTCGGGCTGCTGCTCGCCCGCAAGGGCGCGGTGGCGGTCGGTGTGGCGTTCGGTGCGGAGTTACTGGTCTCCAAGGTGGACACCCGCTACGTGCAGGGTCGTACCGCCGCCGGGGGCTGGTCCCAGCAGCGGTTCGCCCGGCGGCGGGACAACCAGGCGAAGGCGGCCCTGGGCGACGCGGCGGAACTGGCCGTACGACTGCTGCTGCCGGCGGCGGCGACGCTGGCGGCGCTGGTCTGCGGGGGCGACCGCCGGGCCGTCGACACGGTGCTGGCCGACCGGCGGCTGGCCCCGCTCGCCGCGCTGCGTGCCGACCGGCTGCTCGACGTGCCCGAACCCCGGCACGCGGTGCTGGTCGGCGCGGTCGCCGCCGCCCGCGCCGTGCACATCCTGGTCCGCGATCCGGCCTGAGCGGGGCGGCACGACGACGGCGGCCGGTGGGCGTACGCCCCTCCGACCGCCGCGACGGTGCCGGTGCGGTGCCCGGTCAGAGGCTGCCGCCGAAGGTGTCACAGGACTTCGGGTCACCGGTGGTGTAGCCCTTGGTGAACCACTGCTTGCGCTGCTCGGAGGAGCCGTGGGTGAATTCCTCCGGGTTCACCGGGCGGTTGGCCCGCTTGGAGATGGCGTCGTCGCCGATCTTCTCGGCGGTGTCGATCGCCTGCGCGATGTCCTGCTCGGTGATGCTCTTGAAGATCTTCTGGCCCTGCTCGTCGGCGGTGCCGGTGGCGTTCTTGGCCCAGGCGCCGGCGTAGCAGTCGGCCTGGAGCTCCAGCTTGACCGAGAGCGCGTTGGCGCTGCCCGGGTCCCGCTGCTGCTGGCGGCGCATCTGCGCCTCGGTGCCGAGCAGGTCCTGCACGTGGTGGCCGTACTCGTGGGCCAGCACGTACGGCTGGGCGAACTCACCCTCGGCACCGAGCTGGTCGGCGAGCGTCTGGTAGAAGGTCAGGTCGATGTAGACCAGGTCGTCGGCCGGGCAGTAGAACGGCCCGACGCCGGAGTCGGCCTGGCCGCAGCCGGTGTTGACGCCCTGGCTGAAGAAGACCGTCTTGGACGGCTGGTACTGCTGGCCGAACCGTTCCGGCAACGCGGTACGCCAGTACGCCTGGATCGAGTTGACGTAGAGGGTGTTGCGGCAGTCCAGCTGCTTGAGCGCGTCGTCGGCGGAGCACTTCTGCTCCAGCGACGTGTTGTCGCCCGACTCGGCGCCGCCGCCGTTCATCGCGTTCAGCCCGAATCCGCCACCCACCAGGGCGACCAGCACGGCGATGATGAGCCCGACGATGCCGCCACGCCCACCGCCGCCGGGGATCGGGATGCCCATCCCGCCACCCCCGCCGGATCCCCGCCGGTCGTCCACCTGGCCGGTGTCGACCCGCGCGTTCTCGTTCAGCTCCATGTTGACCCCGATCACCGATTCGTCACGTCTGAGGGTTGCGGTACCGGACCGGGTCCGGACGGCGTTTCCGGTACCCGATGATCTTGCCCGGTAATCCGGGCGGCGCGTGTCGGGCCGCCCGGTACACTTGTCGGGTGCTGCGCTGCGAAGGCTGAATCGCCCCGCGCCGACGGGAACCACCGCCCGCCGGCGCTTTCGCGTGCCCTGAGTCAGCCCTTCCAGACCCCCGAGAGCGAGTACCGGAAATGATCAGTGTCACCGGCCTGGAACTGCGCGCCGGTTCCCGGATCCTACTGTCCGACACCACCCTGCGGGTACAGCCCGGTGACCGGATCGGACTGGTCGGCCGCAACGGTGCCGGCAAGACCACCACCCTCAAGGTCCTCGCCGGTGAGGGGCAGCCCTACGGTGGGCAGATCGACAGGCGCAGCGCCATCGGCTACCTGCCGCAGGACCCGCGTACCGGCGACCTGGAGGTCACCGGCCGGGACCGGGTGCTCTCCGCCCGGGGGCTGGACGTGCTGATGGCCCAGATGAAGGAGATCGAGCAGCGGCTCGCCGACGGCGTCGACGACAAGCTGGTCCGCCGCTACGGCGCCCTGGAGGACCAGTTCGCCTCGCTGGGCGGGTACGCCGCCGAGGCCGAGGCCGCCCGGATCTGCGCCAACCTGGGGCTGCCCGACCGGGCCCTCGCGCAGACCATCGGCACCCTCTCCGGCGGTCAGCGTCGCCGCATCGAGCTGGCCCGGATCCTGTTCCGCGACGCCGGGGAGAACGGCGGCGGCATCCTGCTGCTCGACGAGCCCACCAACCACCTCGACGCCGACTCGATCACCTGGCTGCGCGGCTTCCTCGCCAACCACAAGGGCGGGCTGATCGTGATCTCCCACGACGGTTCGCTGCTGGAGTCGGTGGTCAACAAGGTCTGGTTCCTCGACGCCACCCGCTCCGTGGTCGACGTCTACAACCTGGGCTGGAAGGCGTACCTGGAGGCCCGGGAGACCGACGAGCGGCGGCGTCGCCGGGAGCGGGCCAACGCCGAGAAGAAGGCCGGCGCGTTGATGGCGCAGGCCGACAAGATGCGCGCCAAGGCCACCAAGACCGTCGCCGCGCAGAACATGGCCCGCCGGGCCGAGAAGCTGATCTCCGGCCTGGAGGAGGTACGGGTCTCCGACAAAGTGGCGAAGGTCCGGTTCCCCAACCCCGCGCCGTGCGGCAAGACCCCGCTGACCGCGACCGGCCTGTCCAAGTCGTACGGCTCACTGGAGATCTTCACCGACGTGAACGTCGCGGTGGACCGGGGTTCCCGGGTGGCCATCCTCGGGCTCAACGGTGCCGGCAAGACCACCCTGCTGCGGATGCTCGGCGGGCTGCTCCCGCCGGACACCGGCGAGGTGCACGCCGGGCACGGCCTGCGGCTGGGCTACTACGCCCAGGAGCACGAGACGCTGGACGTGGAACGCACGGTGCTGGAGAACATGCGGGCGGCGGCGATCGAGCAGTCCGACACCGACCTGCGCAAGATCCTCGGTGCCTTCCTGTTCTCCGGCGAGGACGTCAACAAGCCCGCCGGGGTGCTCTCCGGTGGCGAGAAGACCCGGCTCGCCCTGTCGACCCTGGTCTGCTCCGGCGCGAACGTGCTGCTGCTGGACGAGCCGACGAACAACCTCGACCCGGTCAGCCGTGAGCAGGTGCTCGACGCCATCGCCAACTACCCCGGCGCGATCGTGCTGGTCACCCACGACCCGGGCGCGGTGCTCGCGCTCAAGCCCGACCGGGCCATCCTGCTCCCCGACGGCGACGAGGACGCCTGGAGCGACGACCTCCTGGAACTGGTCGAGCTGGCCTGATCCGGCCACGACCCCGCCCGCGACGGCCGGCGGGGTCGGCTGCCGTGGCCAACGGCCGGTGCTCAGTGGCCCCTGCCCCACCGGCCCGTGACCGGCCCGACCGGTGGCCAGCGGTCTATGCCCGGCGGCTCGACGGTCCGGTCGGTGGTCAGCGGCCTACGCTCGGCGGCGCGGCGGCGGCCCGGCCGGTGGTCAGCGGGCGAGGTCGACCAGCCGGCCGAGGACACCCGAGCCGACCAGGATCACCAGGCCGATGGCGACGAAGACGACCGGGACCAGCCAGTGCCCGGCCCGGCCGACCAGGCGGACCACCCGGGGATGCCCACCGAGCAGCGCGGCGGCACCGCACCAGGCGGCGACCAGCACGGCGAAGACCAGCAGGTAGACCAGCCCGGTGGCCGGGTCGAGGGCGCGGAACACCGGGACGTAGACGGCGATGTTGTCCGCGCCGTTGGCGATCGTCACCCCGGCGACGCCGAGCAGGCCGCCCACCACGGCCGGCGGGGTGTCGTCGTCGGTGCGGGCCAGCAGCGCCCGGACGCCGAGCGCGATCGGCAGCAGCCCGAGCAGGCCGGTCCATGGGTCGGGCACCACCAGCAGGCCGGCGGCGATGACCAGAGCCGCCGTGACGAGGGCGGTGATGCCCAGGTACTGCCCGGTCACGATCTGCCACGGGCGGGGCCGTCCGGTGCTCCGGGCGGCCACGAAGAGTACGGTCAACACCACGATGTCGTCGAGGTTGGTGGCCGCGAAGACGGCCCCCGCTCCGCTCACGCTGCCCAACAGGTCGGTCACGACCGGCAGGCTACGGGCCTCCCACGGGCGCGACCGCAGCGCGGTCTCCGCCGTGGATCGTCCGGAGCGTCACTCTATCGGGTTGGCGACACTGCATAGCGTGTCGGTTGGCGATGAGTTGATATCTGGCGCATGATCGTTCGAGACGGTCTAATAGGTGGGACCGTATCGAACCGCACAGTCTGGGACGTGAGGAATCAGCATGGCAGCCACTGGCACAGCCACCAGCACTGAGAAGGGTCGCCGGATCGTCGGAGCCGAGCGTCAGACGCTCGCCAAGGACCTGGTAAAGCGGTACACCGGCGGCGAGAGCATTCGCGCGCTCGCCGCTTCGACCGGGCGATCCTACGGGTTCATCCACCGCGTGCTCACCGAGTCCGGTGTGCAGCTGCGACAGCGCGGCGGCGCCCGGCGTCGCAAGAAGGCGTGACCCGCCTACCAGCGTCGTCCGTCAGCACGCCCCGGGCGGGCCGGTGACCGCCGAGACGACCGGGGTGCTACTGCACTGCGACGGGCCGGTCGCGACGGTCACGTTGTGCCGGCCCGACGTGCTCAATGCCCAGACCCCGGCGATGTGGCGCGCGATGAGCGACTTCTCCCGGGACCTGCCCGGCGACGTGCGCGTCGTCGTGGTACGCGGTCAGGGGCGGTCGTTCTCCGCCGGCCTCGACCTGTCGGTGGCCGGTGCCCAGGGTCCGGGCTCCTTCGCGGAGCTGTCCACCCTGCCCGAGCAGGAGTGCGCCGACCGGATCGCCGACTACCAGCAGGGCTTCACCTGGCTGCACCGACCGGACGTGATCTCGGTGGCGGCCGTGCAGGGTCATGCCATCGGCGCGGGCTTCCAACTCGCGCTCGCCTGCGACCTGCGGGTGCTCGCCGAGGACGCGAAGCTGTCGATGGCCGAGGTCACCCTCGGCCTGGTCCCCGACCTGGCCGGCACCAAGCGGCTGGTCGAGCTGGTCGGCTACGCCCGTGCCCTGGAGCTGTGCGCCACCGGCCGGCGGATGGACGCCGTCGAGGCCGACCGGATCGGGCTGGCCAACCTGGTGGTGCCGCCCGCCGAGCTGGACGCGGCCGTCCGGGACCTCACCGCCGGCCTGCTCGCCGGTAACCGGGACGCGGTTGTCGAGATCAAGGCGCTGCTCGCCGGTGCCGCCGGCCGTTCCCACCCCGAACAGCAGCGGGCCGAGCGCGAGGCACAGACCCGCCGGCTGCGCGATCTCGCCGGCCGCGGCGAATAGCCCACCCGCCGGGGGCGGGAACCGCGGCTGCTCTGCCCGGAGCGAACAGCAGTGACCGCCCGGGAAGACCCGGGTTGCCGCCGAGGTTGTCGTAGGCGTCGGGAGAATCGACCCGACGGTGCGCGCTGCCCACGACGCGGAGGTGACCCATGAACCCGATGGCGGGCGGCAACATGGCCGGCTGGAGCATGCTCCGGTCGATCCGGCACGGTGACGAGGTCTCCACGCACCGGCTCACCCGGGGCACCGCGAGAAGGATCATGGCGTTCGCCCACCCCTACCGACGGGACATCGTCGTCTTCCTGGTGACCGTGGTCATCGCCGCCGTGATCGGGGTGGCCACCCCGGTGCTGGCCGGCCACGTGATCAACGCGATCAGCGGGGGTGGCCCCGAGGCGGGTGCGGTCGTCGTCCGGCTCGCCCTGATCATCGGCGCGCTGGCCGTCGCCGACGCGCTGTTCTCCCTGGTCCAGCGGTGGTATTCGGCGCGTATCGGCGAGGGCATCATCCTCGACCTGCGCACCCGGGTCTACGACCACGTGCAGCGGATGCCGTTGCAGTTCTTCACCCGGACCCAGACCGGTGCGTTGGTCAGCCGGCTCAACAACGACGTGATGGGCGCCCAGCGGGCGTTCACCTCCACCCTGTCGGGGGTGGTCAGCAACGTCATCCAGCTGGTGCTCACCGCCGGGGTGATGTTCACCCTCTCCTGGCAGATCACCCTGCTGTCGCTGGTCCTGTTGCCGATCTTCGTGGTGCCGGCGCGGCGGGTCGGCCGGCGGTTGGCCGAGATCACCCGGGAGTCGTACGACCTCGACGCCAAGATGAACGCCACCATGACCGAGCGGTTCGGGGTGGCGGGCGCGCTGCTGGTCAAGCTGTTCGGCACGCCTGAGGTGGAGGCGGGCCGATTCGCCGCGCGGGCCGAACGGGTCCGCGACATCGGCATCCAGTCGGCGATGTACTCACGCACCTTCTTCGTGGCGATGCTGCTGGTCGCGTCGCTGGCCCAGGCGCTCACCTACGGGCTCGGCGGCTGGCTGGCGGTCACCGGGGCGGTCAGCGCGGGCACCGTGGTCACCCTCGCCCTGCTGCTCACCCGCCTCTACGGTCCGCTGACCGCGCTGTCCAACGTCCGGGTCGACGTGATGAGCGCCCTGGTCTCCTTCGACCGGGTCTTCGAGGTGCTCGACCTGCGCCCCGGCATCGAGGAGAAGCCCGACGCGGTGCCGGTCCCCCGGGGCGCCGGCCGGGTCGAGTTCCGCGATGTCCGGTTCCGCTACCCGGCTGCCGCCGACGTCTCGTTGGCTTCGCTGGAGGAGGTCGCCACCCTCGACCGGACGGCCAACGAGCCGGTGCTCAAGGGCGTCTCGTTCCGCGTCGAGCCGGGGCAGATGGTGGCGCTGGTCGGGCCGTCCGGGGCCGGCAAGTCCACGCTGTCCATGCTGATCTCACGGATCTACGACGTCACCGACGGCGCGGTGCGGGTCGGCGGGGTCGACGTCCGGGACGCCACCCTCGCCTCGCTGCGCGACGAGATCGGTGTGGTCACCCAGGACTCCCACCTGTTCCACGAGACGATCGCCGAGAACCTGCGGTACGCCAAGCCGGACGCCACGGACGACGAGATCTGGGCGGCGCTGGCCGGTGCGCAGGTGGCCGACCTGGTCCGCGCCCTGCCCGACGGGCTGGAGACGACCGTCGGCGAGCGCGGCTACCGCTTCTCCGGCGGCGAGAAGCAACGCATCGCCATCGCCCGGCTCCTGCTCAAGGCCCCGTCGATCGTGATCCTGGACGAGGCCACCGCCCATCTCGACTCGGAGAGTGAGGCGGCGGTGCAGCGGGCCCTGTCCGTGGCGTTGGCCGGGCGTACCGCGCTGGTGATCGCGCACCGACTCTCCACCGTCCGTGACGCCGACCAGATCCTGGTCCTCGATGGTGGCCGGATCGTGGAGCGGGGCCGCCACGAGGAACTGGTCGCGGTCGGTGGGCTCTACGCCGAGCTGTACCGCACCCAGTTCGCCGTCGTCGACTCGCCTGCCCCGTACGCCGAGGCGGACCAGCCCGAGCCGATCATCACCACCGTGCCGATGGGCACCTACGTCGCGCAGGAGGCGCTGCCCCCGGCCGTGGCCAACTGACGGGACCCCGTCCCGGAAGCGACCACCGTGCTGACCCGACTCGTGTTCTGCGGACCGGGTTCGGGGCACACCTCGGCTGCCTGCTGCCGCCAGTGAAACGAGGTCAGGCCAGGGGGAGCGGGCCCTGGCCTGGTCTCGCATTCCGACGGCGCTCCCCACGCCGGGTGCCGACGACACGTCCCACCGGCCGTCGGCACGACTCACGGGCTGCCGGCGCGGCGGCTGCCCGAGGCGGCGATCGTCAATTCGGTGCCTGTTCCGTCATCAGGTGCGACGGTAACTCAGAAGTACACCGCTTTGGTCTTCGTGTACGTGGTGTACTGGCTGCCCGGGTAGAAGGTGGAACCGGACACACTGACCTGGACGTTGGTGAATCCGTAACTGGAGACGAGATCGCCGGTGAAGGTCTCGCAGTTCTGGTAGTAGACGGTGTGGGTGGCCGTGGCGGTTCCGCCCTGGATGGTGACGCTGGCGCTCGGGTAGGTGCTCTGCCCGCACAGTGTCACCGAGTAGCTTGCCTGGGTGCTGCCCGTCGTCCCGGTGACGGTCCCGGTGGCGGTGCCGAGGGACTGGGTGTTGTTGTAGCCACCCTTGACCGAGACGTTGATCGATGACGTGCCCGCCTGGGCGCTGACCGCGGGGAACATGGCCACCGCGGCCGCCCCGGCGGCGCCTGCGGCGAGCAGGCGGATGGAGCGGGAAGAACGGACTTGAGGCATAACTGCTCCTGATCTGCTGGAGAATTGCGTTAACGACGTGTAACCGATTGCGGGCCCAATGTTAGACCAAGGTGAAGTCGAAAGCACGTTCGAAATAAATCTTCGTCAATAGGGTGGTGAGTCGGGGGAGCAATTTATTGCCTCAATTTCACCCTTTACCCGACACATCGTGAACGCGCCACCCCACGGACAGCGTGAGCCGGCACGCGGAGTGGACGGCTGGCCGTTCCCGGCCAGCCGTCCCGGTGGTTCGCGGCGGTGTTCACGCGGTACGGGAAGGGTTCATCTCGTCAGGGTGGTCACGCCGACCGGTCAGCCGGCGGGTGGCCGGCGATGACGGCGCGCAGCTCGCCGAAGGCGGCCCCCAGGGTCTGCGGGGTGAAGTGGGCGTTCAGGCCGCTGGGGTTGGGCAGCACCCAGAGCCGCGCGCCGGCCAGCGGGTGCGGCTGCGGGCCGAAACCGGCCTTCGGCCGGGCGAACCCGATCCGGTAGGCGGTCACCCCGACCACGGCGACCCAGGTCGGCCGGTACCGGGCCACCTTGTCGGTCAGCGTCCGCGCGCCCGCCACCAGCTCCGCCGGAGTCAGTTCGTCCGCCCGGGCGCTGGCCCGCGCCACCATGTTGGTGATGCCCAGGCCGTACCCGGGCAGGGTGTCCTGCTCGCTCGGGTGCAGTCGGCGCGGGGTGAAGCCGCCCCGGTGCAGGGCCGGCCAGAACCGGTTGCCCGGCCGGGCGAAGTGCCACCCGGTGGCCGCCGACCACAGGCCCGGGTTGATCCCGACGAAGAGCACCGTCAACCCGGGGCCGATCACGTCCGGGATGGTGCGGTCCGCCGCCGCTGCCAGCTCCGCCCGGTCCGGCCGCCGTACCTGCGGCGTGCCCGCCCGGTCCGGTCGCCGTACCTGCGCCACGCCCGCCCGGGTCGGGCCGGCGGAGGGCCCGACCGGGTCGGACATCGCGTCGACGGTCGTGGACGGGCGCTCGGCAGGGGCCGGGGAGGGCCGCCCGCCGGTGCCCCGACGACGGGCCGGTTCGGAGGCCGCGACGGCGGGAGGCGGTTCTGGGGCGGTGCGGCCCGGTTCGGCGGCCGGGGCCGGTTCGGGGGCGGCGGCGGGGCTGGTCGAGCGGCGTCGCGGGGTCACAGGCTGCGCAGCGCGCCGCCGTCGACGGGCACGCTGACCCCGGTGACATAGCCGGCGGCGGGGGAGAGCAGGAAGGCCGCCACCCGCCCGAACTCGGCCGGATCGCCGATGCGGCGCAGCGGAATGCCGGCCTCCGCAGCGGCACGGGCCGCCGCGTCGTCGCCGAGCAGTTCCCGGTTGCGGTCGGTCAGGAAGCGCCCGGGCAGCAGGCCCAGCACCCGCACCCCGCGTGGGCCGTACTCGTCGGACAGGTCCTTGGCCACGCCGGCCAGGCCGGGCCGCAGGCCGTTGGAGATGCCGAGGCCGGTGATCGGCGTCCGGGCCGAGGTGGACAGCACCATACCGATCGCGCCACCGTCGGTGAGCGCGGCGGCCACCGTCCGGGCCGTCCGGACGGTGCCCAGGAAGACCGTCTCGAAGGACTCCCGCCACTGTGCGTCGCTGACCTGCGCGGCGGTGCCCGGGGGCGGCCCACCGACCGAGACGAGCGCCCCGTCGAGGCGGCCGAAGTGTTCTCCGGCGGCGATCACCAGCCGCTCGGGCAGGCTCGGGTCGGCCAGGTCGGCGACGAGACCGATCGCGTGGTCCGGCCCACCGAGCCGGTCGACCGCCCCGGCGACCCGCTCCGGCGTGCGGGCCGACAGGACCACCCGTGCCCCGTCCGCGACCAGGCACTGTGCGGTCGCGAAGCCGAGCCCCCGGGAAGCGCCGGTCAACACGTACACCCGATCGGTGAGTCCGAGATCCATGCCACCGATCCTGCCGCATCCGGCGGTGGGTGGCGCGGCGGGCCGGGGAGGCGACCCGGTGGTCAGCGGCGGGCCGGTCGCAGCAGGCGTACCCGGCCGGCGACCTGGAGGGCGACGGCGTCGCCGCTGCGGGCCAGGGCCGGCAACCGGCGGCGGCGGGGCGGGTGCCGCCCGTCGTAGCGGTGGGTGGCCTCGCGGGCGGCCAGCTCCTGCGCGCCGAGCGGGGGGAGGGCGTCCCGGTCGCGCAGCCCACGTGCGAGGTCCCAACCGTCGCGCAGCGACCCGACGGTGGGTCGGCCGGACGCCCAGTCGGTGAAGGTGGCCGGCCAGGTGTCCCCGAGGCCGGCGGCGAGCAGCGGCCAGTGGCGGGCGACCTCGCCGGCCCGCTTGCGCAGCAGCGCCCGCCGGGCGGCGTCGACCCGGTCGGTGGCGAAGCCTGCCGGCAGCGGGGCCCCCGCGACCAGGGCGGCGACCAGCGCGGCCTGTCGGGCGGCCAGCCCCACCGGTCCGGGCGGCGGGGCCGACTCGACGGGGTGCGTCGGGCTCATGTGACGACCGGGTGGCCGGCAGCGGTGGCGAGGGCGTCCAACTCGGCCCGCAGCACGTCGGCGGGTGGGTAGTGGCCGTCGCGTTCGAGCAGCAGGGCCGGCGGTCGGCGGCCGGCACAGAGCGCGCCGACCAGCTCCAACACCTCGGTGGGCACCGGATCGGTGTGCGTGTCGTGGTAGAGCCCGCCGTACTCGGCCCCACCGGCCACGTGTACGTAGGCGATCCGGTCCAGCGGCAGCCGGTCCAGCAGGGCATGCGGGTCCTCGCCCCGGTTGCGGGCGTTGGCGTACACGTTTGCCACGTCGAGCAGCAGCTCCGCGTCGGTGGCGTCGAGGATCTCGGTGAGGAAGTCCGCCTCGTCCAGCTCGTCGTCGGGCCAGTCGAACAGCGCGGCGATCGGCTCCAACGCCAGGGGCACCGGCAGCTCCGCCCGGGCCCGGCGGACGTTCGCCACCACCGCCGCCACCGCCTCCCGGGTGCGCGGCAACGGCAACAGGTGCCCGGCCTCCAGGCCGCCGGCCCGGACGAACGCGATGTGCTCGCTGACCAGTGGCGCGTCGACCAGCTCGGCCACCCGGGCCAGGTGCGTCACCCGGGCCGGGTCGACCGGGTCCGCGCCGCCGAGGGAGAGCCGCACCCCGTGCGGTACGACGGTCACGCCGCGCTCCCGCAGCCCGGCCAGCCCGGCCGGCAGGGGGTTGCCCGGGCTGAGCGACTCCGCTACCACCTCGACGAAGCGCAGCCCGGGCAGCTCGGCGACGAAACCGGCGATCTCCGACCGCCAGCCGATGCCCACCCCCTGCGGCCCGGTCATCCGCCGCACCCGCCCCCGCCGCCGCATCCTCCTCCGCCGCCGCAGGAGCTGCCGCCACCGCACGACGAGCCGCTGTCGCCCGACGAGGTGCTGCCGCCGCACGTGACACCCGTGGAACCGGTGTAGCCGCTGCCGCTGCTGGCGTTCAACGCCTGCCGCTGGATCTCCGCCTGCGCGGCGAAGCCGGGGTCGAGCGCGTAGAGGGAGACGGTGCCGAACAGGGCCACCCCCATCGCCGCGCCGGCCGGACCGTAGGTCGCGTAGGCCGGGGCGGCGTCGGGGGCGAGGTGGTGGTTGCTGCTGCGCAGGCGACTCATCATCACGTTCGCCGTCCTGGTCCGCCGGGGCGTACGGGCCACCAGGGCGAACGCCACGGCGAGTCCGGCCAGGGCGAGCAGTAGCCAGCCGACCGGCCGGCCGTTGAACAGGCCGGCGACCAGCCGCACCACACCCAGGGCCAGGAGCACCAGCAGCAGGTTCCGTCCGCGCCGCAGGGCCCGTACCCCGTCGGCGTCGATCAGCAGGCCGCGCTGCTCCAACCCCTGCCGCAGCTCCTCCAGGGCGCGGGTCACCCCGCCGTTGCGGCGCAGCTCGCGGGTGGCGACCGACTGGCGGGCGGCGTGCCGGATCGCGTGGTCGAGCGGAGTGAGCCCGCTGGGTGTCGACCCGACGGCGACCAACCGGCCGTTCGATGTGACGTCGATCGCGCCGGCGCCGCGTAGCCCACCCAGCGCCGCCCAGATGGCGAGCTGGTCGCCACCGTTGAGGTAGGCCACCTGCTGGGGTCCGAGCTGGTCCGTGGTGACCGTGTCGGGGCCGGCGGTCGTGCGGCGGCGGTGCAGCAGCGTGCCGACCACGGCGACGACGGCCACCAGCAGGTAGAGCTTCAGGAAGAGCGGCCCGGGGATGCCCCAGGTGTCGCCCTGTGCGGCAAGCGTGTTCATGAGCTGCTCCTGTCGCGCGAGGGGGTCGCGGCCTCATTGTGGAGCAGCCCCGCCACGCCGGCACCGGGGCGGTGGGCGAGTTACCGAGCCGAGATCCGGGCTGCCGGCCCGGGTGGGTCAGTGCCGGCGGACGGCCTCCTCGACCAGGTCGAGCACCGGCCCCAGGTCACCGGCGGGCCGGCCCATCGCCAGGTGCAGCACCAGCCCGTCGTACGCCAGCTCCAGGAACTGGGCCAGCACGTCGATGTCGATGTCCTCGCGGAGCACCCCGGCGTCGCGTTGCCGGGCGAGCCGGTCCCGGGTCGCCTCGGCGATGGCGGCGGAGCGTTCCGCCCACCGGCGGGCGAAGGCCGGGTCGGTCCGCAGCCGCCGGGACACCTCCAGTTGGCTGCCCAGCCAGCCGGTGGTGTCGGGGGAGACCGCGCGGGCGAGCAGGTCCCGCATCACCTGGACGAGGCCGTGGCGGGCCACCGTGGAGACCATCACGGCGGCGTCGTCCTCGGCGACGGCGAGGAAGAGTGAGTCCTTGTCGCGGAAGTGGTGGAAGATCGCGCCCCGGGACAAGCCGGTCGCCTCCTCCAGCCGGCGCACGGTGGCACCCTCGTAGCCGTGCCGGGCGAAACAGGCCCGGGCCGCGCCCAGGATCTCCTGCCGGCGCGCGTCGAGCTGGTCCTGACTTACTCTGGGCACGGGTCGATCGTCGCAGGTGACCCTCCGCAAGGCAAACCGTACGTACGGCTTGCTATCGGGTCGTCACCTCGTCCTGCCGAACGCCCGTCCGGTTAGGATCGGCCGGTGCCGACAGCCCCGGTCACCTCCCCCTACCCGCCCACCGCCCCCATCCGGCCCCGGCAGCCCGACGGTCGCCGGCGGGCGGTTCGACCCTGTCGGCGGCGGTCCTTCCTCCCGTAAGGTGCCTCAGTGCCGTTGCTCCTGCTCGACCTGGACAACACCCTGCTCGACCGGGCCGGGCCGTTCCGCGCCTGGGCCGAGAGTTTCCTGGCCGAGATCGGCGCCCCGGCCACCGACATCGACTGGCTGCTGTCCATCGACGCCGACGGCCTCACCGACCGGTGGGACATCGCCGACGCCATCCGGGACCGCTACGCGCTGCGCATCCCCTCCATCGACCTGGTCGAGGAGCTGCACGACGGGGTGGTCGGCTACACCCGGCTGGACCCGCTGGTCGCCTGCGCGCTGCGGATCGCCGACGACGCCGGGTGGCTGCCGGTGGTGGTCACCAACGGCTCGGTCCGGCTGGAAGACGCCAAGATCAGGCAGACCGGCCTCGACCGCTACGTCGCCGACTGGGTGATCTCCGAGGAAGCCGGGGTGAGCAAGCCCAACCCCCGGATCTTCGCGCTGGCCGCCCAACGGGCCCGGTTGCCGCTGCGCGGCGCGTGGGTGGTGGGCGACAGCCCGGAGGCGGACATCGGCGGGGCCGCCGCGGTCGGCCTGCCCAGCGTCTGGCTGCACCGGGGGCGCAGCTGGACCGACGGGCGGTTCGCCCCCACCCGTACCGTCGACTCGTTGATCGCGGCGGTCTCGGTGGTGCTCGCCGGGGGGTAATCCGGTTGTGCGCCGGGCGGGGTATCGGTCAGCATGGGCCCGCGCGGGAGCGCGCAGCCGGGCGGGGCCCGGTCGAGGAGAGGAGGTCGGTCATGGCCGTCTTTGCAGGGTCGTACCACCTGCCCTCACCAGCCTCGACCAAGGGATCACCAGCACCGTGCGCGAACACGACCTCCCGGCGCCGCAGCGCCGTGGCCGCGGCAGAAGCCGCTTCGACGACGACGAGACAACCTTCCTGACGTACGGCCGGCAGCCGGCCGGCACCGCACCCGAGGACGAACCCGAGCCCGAGCCCGAGGACCACTGGTCCTCCTGGGACGAGGCCGTGCACGGTCCCGAACCGCACCCGCCGTGGCTGGTCACCGAGCTGGCCGCCCGGGACACCGAACTCGGTGTGCTCAAGACCGGCAAGGAGGCGGACGTGCACCTCGTCCGCCGGGCGGTGCCCGACACCGACCGGTCCTGCCTGCTGGCCGTCAAGCGGTACCGCGACGCCCAGCACCGGCTCTTCCACCGCGACGCCGGCTACCTGGAGGGACGCCGGGTGCGCCGGTCCCGGGAGAACCGGGCGATGGCCGGCCGGACGGCGTTCGGCCGGCAGATGATCGCCGGGCAGTGGGCGGCGGCCGAGTTCGCCGCGCTGTCCCGGCTCTGGGAGATCGGTGCGGAATCCGGGCGGATCGCCGTGCCGTACCCGGTGCAGCTGCTCGGCACCGAGCTGATGCTGGAGTTCGTCGGCGACCCCGACGAGGGGACCGCCGCACCCCGGCTGGCCCAGGTACGCCCCGACCCGGCCCCGCTGCGCTCCCTCTGGGAGCAACTGGTGGACGCCCTGGTGGTGCTGGCCCGGGCCGGCTACGCCCACGGCGACCTGTCGCCGTACAACCTGCTGGTGCACGCCGGGCGGCTCGTCATGATCGACCTGCCGCAGGTGGTCGACGTGGTGGCCAACCCGCAGGGACCGGAGTTCCTGGCCCGCGACGTGCGGGTGGTGGCGACCTGGTTCACCGCCCGGGGGCTGCCCGCCGCCGACACCGACCCGGCCGCCCTCACCGAGCTGCTGCTGCGCGAGGCGGGGGTGCGCTGAACGGGTGACGTCCCGGACGGCAACCGGCCGTCCGGGACGTCGGGGCGTCACTGGAGGTAACGCTCGACCTCCGACACCGGTCGGGCCCCCTGGGCCTCCGGGTCGCCGTGCGCCTCCCGGGCCGCCCGGCGGCGGCGCAGCAGGTCCCAGCACTGGTCCAGCGACTCCTCCAGCGCGCGCAGGTGTTCCTTGGCCTCGTCGTCGGTGCCGGATTCGTGGTCCTGGGCGGCCGAGCGGAGCCGGTGCTCCTCGTCGACCAGTTCCGAGATCCGGTGCAGGATGGTCTTGTCGTCCATGCCATGAGCCTGGCACAGCAGGATCGCCCGCGCCCGTGTTCGGGGCCGGCCGGTCCGCCGGCGGCCAGGCGGCCGTGGCCCGCGCCGGGTGGTCGCCGGGTCGGCTGCCTCATGGGGTGCCGGCACCATCCACGGTGGTCACCATCGCCCCAGGACCTGCGGCACCGGCCCCGCCTCCATGATCAGCATGGCTTGAGCGATGGTGGTGCCGACTGCTAGCGTGCGCCGGGTTCAGGTGTGCCGTGACGCGTCGGGCGTCCGGTGGCCACGGTCCGGCCCGGGGGCGGTGTGATGGGTTCCGGCAGCACGCGTCTGCGTACCAAGATCGTGGCCCTGCTCACCTCCCTCGTCGCGCTCTGGTCCTTCGCCGCCTGGGTGACCGTCGGTGACGGCTTCAACCTGCTCTGGGTGCAGACCCTCAACAGCCGGGTGGCCGACCCCGGGGAGTCGCTGCTCACCGCGCTCCAGGAGGAGCGGCGGCTCGCCAACGCCTACCTGGGTGAGCGGGCCCAGCGGCAACTCGACGCGTTGAGCACCCAGTGGCAGCGCACCGACCAGGTGGCGGACGAGTTCGGCACCTCGGTGGGCAGTTGGCAGGCCGAGCTGGCCACCGGCGAGGACACCCGCCGCCGGGTCGACGAGGTGCTGACCGGCCTGAGTGGCCTGACCGGCATCCGGGAGTCGGTGCGCGACGCCGGGATGACCCGGGCCGAGGCGTCCGCCGCGTACACCGGGGTCCTCGCCGGGGTGCTGCGGATGTACGGCTCGCTGGGGCAGCTCGACGACACGCGGATCGCCGCGGAGAGCGAGACCCTGGTCGACCTCTACCAGGTGCGGGAGCTGATCTCCCAACAGGATGCCCTGATCACCGGCGTGCTCGCGGCCGGCCGGATGACCGGCGAAGAGTACGCCCGCTTCACCCAACTGGTCGGCGCCCAGCGCTACCAGACGGCGGAGGCGGTCGCCGAGCTGTCCCCGGCCGACCGGGTCCGCTACGACCAGCTCGCCGGCTCGGACGCGGTGGCCCGGTTCCGGCTGCTGGAGGACCGGGTGATCCAGCAGGCCCGGTCGGGCACCACCCTGCCGCTGACCGAGCAGGAGTGGCAGTCGACCGTCGGGCCGGCGATGCAGGCGCAGGTGGACTTCGGGGTGAGCGTCGGCGACGCGCTCATCGACCGGGCCACCCCGGTCGCGGTGGGCGTCATCGTCCGGCTGGTGCTCGCCGCCGGCCTCGGCCTGATCGCCGTGATCGCCTCGATCGTGGTGTCGATCAGCACCGCCCGGCACCTGGTCCGGCAGCTGGCCCGGCTGCGCGACGCCGCGCTGCGGCTGGCCCACGAACAGCTGCCCGGAGTGGTGGACCGCCTCGGTCACGGCGAGGACGTCGACGTGGCCCGCGAGGCCCCGCCGCTGGACTTCGGCGACGACGAGATCGGTCAGCTGGGCCGGGCCTTCAACGCCGTCCAGGAGACCGCCATCCGTACGGCGGTCGAGCAGGCCGAGCTGCGCCGCAACGTCCGGGGGGTGTTCCTCAGCCTGGCCCGGCGGACCCAGGCGCTGGTGCACCGCCAGCTCACCCTGCTCGACGCGATGGAACGTCGCGAACACGACGCCGGGGAACTGGAGGACCTGTTCCGGGTCGACCACCTGGCCACCCGGATGCGGCGCAACGCGGAGAACCTCATCGTGCTCTCCGGCGCCACCCCGGGCCGGGCGTGGCGACGCAACGTGCCGATGGTGGACGTGGTGCGCGGCGCGGTCGCCGAGGTCGAGGACTACACCCGGGTGGACGTGCTGCCGCTCGGCCCGGTCGCGCTCGCCGGCCGGGCGGTCGGTGACGTGATCCACCTGCTCGCCGAGCTGATCGAGAACGGCCTGTCCTTCTCCCCGCCGAACACCACCGTCGAGGTGCGGGGTCACCTGGTGACCGCCGGGTTCGCCATCGAGATCGAGGATCGTGGTCTGGGCCTGACCGGCGAGGAGCTGCTCGCCGCCAACCGCCGCATCGTGGACCGGTCCGAGTTGAACCTGGCCGACGCCGCCCGGCTCGGGCTGTACGTGGTGAGCCGGCTGACCGGGCGGCACGGGGTGAAGGTGCAGCTCAAGGAGTCCGCCTACGGGGGGACCACCGCCGTGGTGCTGATCCCGGCGGAGTTGGTCGTGCCGGGGGACCCGAGCCCGTCCGGCGCGCTTCCGGTCGTCGCCCGACGCCCGGCCACCGCCGAGGCCACACCGGCGGCCGACGCGGGGCCCCCGGTGAGCCCGAGGGCCGTACCGCCGTCGGACGCGGTGACCCCGGCGGGCCTGCCGGCCCGGTCCCGTAAGCGACGCCCGGCGCAGGACGCGCTGCACGCGCCGACCGTCCCGACCGGTCTTCCGGTGACCGTCGCCCGACCGTCCACCCCGACCGTCGCGGTGACCGGGGACGCACGGACGGCGGACGCCGACGCCGACCCGCCGTCGCCTACTGTGGAGGGGCCGGTGACCGACGCGGGCCTGCCGGTGCGGGTACGACAGGCGAACCTGGCGCCCGAGCTGCGGGAACCCCCGACCGGTGGGGAGACCGGGGCCGGTGCTGCGGTCCGGCGCGCACCCGAGCAGGTGCGCCAGATGATGAGCGCCTACCAGTCGGGCACCCGACGCGGCCGGACCGACGCGGCCCGGCTGTCGGAGGGCACCCGCAGCGGTGACCGGTCGGACGACGCAGACCGCCCGGCCACCTGACGGCGTCGCGACGGACGCGACGTCCACGGGGTCACGGCAACCGAGCACGGCGGAACCGCCGGGGAAGAGGACGACGAGTGGGGCAGACGACGGCATCCGGTGCCGACCTGACGTGGTTGCTGGACGATCTGGTCGGCCGGGTGAAGCAGGCCGAGCACGCCGTCGCGCTCTCCACCGACGGCCTGCTGATGGCCGCGTCCGAGGGGATGGGCCGCGACGACGGGGAACACCTCGCCGCGATGGCCGCCGGCATCCAGAGCCTGGCCCGGGGCGCCGGCAAACGGTTCGGCGGCGGGCAGGTCCAGCAGACCATCATCGAGATGGAGTCCTCGTTCCTGTTCGTCACCGCGGCCGGGCCGAACGCGTGCCTGGCGGTGCTCGCCGGCACCGACGCCGACGTCGGCCTGATCGCGTACGAGATGGCGATGCTGGTCGCCCGGGTGGGTAAGTACGTGGCGTCCCCGGCCCGGGGTGTCGACCAGTCGTCCGGTGGGAGCTGACCGCGATGGCCGCCGACGGCGACCCCGCGGACGAGCAGTGGGTCGACGACCACGCGGGCCCGGTGGTCCGCCCGTACGCGGTCACCCGGGGCAGGGCCCGCCCGGTGGCCGGCTCGTTCGACCTGATCTCGCTGGTCACGGCGACCCGGACGAACGCGGTCGAGGAGGCCGGGCTGGGGCCCGAACACGTGGCGATAGTGGCGCTGACCCAGCGCATGCAGTCGGTGGCCGAGGTCGCGGCCCGACTGGACCTGCCGGTGGGCACCGTACGGGTGCTCCTCGGTGACCTGGTGGCACGGGACCTGGTCCGGGTACAGGAACCCCGGGAGCCGGCCGGTGTCAACGACGAGAGCATCTACGAGGCGGTGATCAATGGACTACGGGCGCTCTGAACGTCCGGCGGGGGCACGGGTGCTGCCCACCGCGCTCAAGGTTCTGGTGGCGGGTGGGTTCGGGGCCGGCAAGACGACACTGGTCGGTGCGGTGAGTGAGAGCCGTCCGCTGCGTACCGAGGAGGTGCTGACCGAGACCGGCATCGGGGTCGACGACCTGTCCGGGGTGGAACGTAAGAGCACCACCACGGTGGCGATGGACTTCGGCCGGATCACCATCAGCGACGACCTGGTGCTCTACGTGTTCGGCACCCCCGGTCAGGACCGCTTCTGGTTCCTGTGGGACGAGTTGGCGGTGGGTGCGCTCGGCGCGGTGGTGCTGGCCGACACCCGCCGGTTGGCCGACTGCTTCCCCTCGATCGACTACTTCGAGGGGCGGGGCACCCCGTTCGTGGTGGCGGTGAACTGTTTCGAGGGGGCCCGGCGGTTCGGCCTCGACGAGGTGCGGACGGCGTTGGACCTGGACCCGGAGGTGCCGCTGCTGCTCTGCGACGCCCGGCAGCGGGAGTCCAGCCGCAACGTGCTGATCACCCTGCTGGAGCACGCCATGAAGACCCGGAACTCCCGGCGGCGCGCGGTCGGCGGCCGCTGACGACGGTCGCGCCTTCCCGCTGCTGCTCGTCGCGTCGGTGACGGCGAACCCGACGCCACCCCGTCGACGGGAACGGGCCCCCTCCACGCTGGAGGGGGCCCGTTTCGTACGCCGACGTCAGCTGGCGATCATGCGGCGCAGCACGTACTGGAGGATGCCCCCGTGGCGGTAGTAGTCCGCCTCGCCGGGGGTGTCGATCCGGACCACCGCGTCGAACTCCACGCCGGTGTCGGTGCTGACCCGCACCGTACGCGGGGTGTCGCCGTCGTTGAGCGCGGTGACGCCGGTGATGGAGAAGGTCTCCGTGCCGGTGAGACCGAGCGACTCGGCGGTGGTGTCCACCGGGAACTGCAACGGCAGCACGCCCATGCCGATCAGGTTGGACCGGTGGATGCGCTCGTAGGACTCGGCGATGACCGCCCGGACGCCGAGCAGCATGGTGCCCTTGGCCGCCCAGTCCCGCGACGATCCGGAGCCGTACTCCTTGCCGGCCAGGATGACCAGCGGGACGCCGGCGGCCTGGTAGGCGGTGGAGGCGTCGTAGATGGAGGTCTGCTCACCGGTCAGGTGGTTGACGGTGAAGCCGCCCTCCACACCGGGGACCAGCTGGTTACGCAGCCGGATGTTGGCGAAGGTGCCCCGGATCATCACCTCGTGGTTGCCCCGGCGGGAGCCGTACGAGTTGAACTCGTGGCGCGGCACGCCGTGCTCGGCGAGGTAGCTGCCGGCGGGGGAGTCGGCCTTGATCGCGCCGGCCGGGGAGATGTGGTCGGTGGTCACCGAGTCACCCAGCTTGGCCAGCACCCGGGCGTCCGCGATGTCGACGACCGGGCTCGGCTCCTGCTGCATCCCCTCGAAGTACGGGGGCTTGCGGACGTAGGTGGAGTCGTCGGCCCAGGCGAACGTGTCGCCGGTCGGGGTGGGCAGCGACTGCCACCGCTCGTCACCGGCGAACACGTCGGCGTAGGCGGCGCTGAACCCGGTCGCGCCGATCGCCTGGGCGATGACGTCCTGGATCTCGGCGCTGTTGGGCCAGATGTCGCGCAGGTAGACCGGGTTGCCCTCGGTGTCCTCGCCGAGCGGCTCGTTGGCCAGGTCGATGTCCATCGTGCCGGCCAGCGCGTACGCCACCACCAGCGGCGGGGACGCCAGGTAGTTCATCTTGACGTCCGGGTTGATCCGGCCCTCGAAGTTCCGGTTGCCCGACAGCACCGACACGACGGCCAGGTCGCCGGAGTTGACGGCGGCGGAGACCTCCTCCGGCAGCGGGCCGGAGTTGCCGATGCAGGTGGTGCAGCCGTAGCCGACCAGGTTGAAGCCGAGCTTGTCCAGGTAGGGCGTGAGGCCGGCCCGCTCGTAGTAGTCCATGACGACCTTGGAGCCGGGCGCCAGGGTGGTCTTGACCCACGGCTTGCGGCTCAGGCCCTTGTCGACGGCGTTGCGGGCCAGCAGGGCGGCACCGATCATCACCTGCGGGTTGGACGTGTTGGTGCAGGAGGTGATCGCGGCGATGACCACCGCGCCGTGGTCCAGCTCGTACTCCACCCCGTCGCTGCCGGTGACCCGGACCGGGTTGCTGGCCCGGCCCCCGGCGCCGACGGCGGCGGTCTCCAGGTCGCGCGGCTCGTCGGCGGGGTCGCTGAAGTCGTTGGCGGGCGGGTCGCTGGCCGGGAACGACTCGGCGCTGGCCTCGTCGGCCGGGCCGTTCGCGCCCCGGGGGAGCTGCTCGCGGGCGACGCCGGGCTTGAGGTCGCGCTCACCGGCGGAGTCGTCGGCGACGTAGTCGGTCAGCGCCGAGCGGAACAGCGTCTTGGCGACCCCGAGCGGCACCCGGTCCTGCGGGCGCTTCGGCCCGGCCAGCGACGGCTCGATGGTGCCCAGGTCCAGCTCCAGGCGCTCGGAGTACTCCGGCTCGTGGTCCGGGTCGTGCCAGAGACCCTGCTCCTTGGCGTACGCCTCGACGAGCGCCACCTGGGAGGCGTCCCGGCCGGTCAGCTCCAGGTAGCGGACGGTCTCGGCGTCGATCGGGAAGATCGCGACGGTGGAGCCGTACTCGGGGGACATGTTGCCGATGGTGGCCCGGTTGGCCAGCGGCACGGCGCTGACGCCGGGGCCGTAGAACTCGACGAACTTGCCGACGACGCCGTGCTTGCGCAGCATCTCGGTGATGGTGAGCACCAGGTCGGTGGCGGTGGTGCCGGCCGGCATCTCGCCGTGCAGTTTGAAGCCGACGACCCGGGGGATCAGCATGCTGACCGGCTGGCCGAGCATCGCGGCCTCGGCCTCGATGCCGCCGACGCCCCAGCCCAGCACGCCCAGGCCGTTGACCATGGTGGTGTGCGAGTCGGTGCCGACCACGGTGTCCGGGTACGCCTGCATGATTCCAGACGCCTCTGCGCGCGCCATGATCGTGCGGGCCAGGTACTCGATGTTGACCTGGTGCACGATGCCGGTGCCCGGGGGGACGACCTTGAACTCGTTGAACGCGCTCTGGCCCCAGCGCAGGAACTGGTAGCGCTCCTTGTTGCGCTCGTACTCCAGCTCGACGTTGCGGGCGAAGGCGTCCTCGCGGCCGAACAGGTCGGCGATGACCGAGTGGTCGATGACCAGCTCGGCCGGGGCCAGCGGGTTGACCTTGGTGGCGTCGCCGCCCAGCTCGCGGACGGCCTCGCGCATGGTGGCCAGGTCGACCACGCAGGGCACGCCGGTGAAGTCCTGCATCAGCACCCGCGCCGGGGTGAACTGGATCTCCACGCTCGGGTCGGCGGTGGGGTCCCACGCGCCGAGCTGGGAGATGTGGTCGGCGGTGATGTTCGCGCCGTCCTCGGTCCGCAGCAGGTTCTCCAGCAGGATCTTCAAGCTGTAGGGCAGTCTGTCGTGCCCCGGCACCTGGCCGATCCTGAAAATCTCGTAGCTCGCGTCTCCGACGCGTAGCTGGGTCTTCGCACCGAAGGTGTCGAGGCTCGCCACGTCGTACTCCTTCACACCAGCGACCGTGAGTAGTCCTGAGCAGTCTGTCGCACCAGGCGGAGGGCCGCCCAGGTTAGGTAACACTTACTGCCGATTCGTCGTCTTCCAACAAAACCGTACGTCCGTCTTGCTATTCACGCAACCTCGTGCCAGGGTTCGGGACGAGGAGGTGCCACCATGATCCATCATGTGCTGCTCGCCTGCCCGCCCGGTGCCGAGGACTCGTCCCGGGCCTTCTACGTGGGCATCCTCGGCCTGACCGAGAAACCCAAACCCCCGACCCTCGCCGCCCGTGGCGGTTGCTGGTTCACCGGGTACGACGCCGAACTGCACCTCGGCGTCGAGAACGACTTCCGGCCCGCCCGCAAGGCGCACCCGGCGCTGCTGCGCCCCGACCTCGACGCCCTCGCCGACCGGCTGACCCGCGCCGGCCACCCGGTCACCTGGGGTGACGACGACGAGCTGCCCGGGATGCGCCGCTTCCACACCGCCGACCCGCACGGCAACCGGCTGGAGTTCGTCGCCCCGCTGCCCGACCGGACGACCCGGCCGGCGGCCCCCGGTCGCTGAGCGCCACCGTGTCGGACCCGGCCGCTACGGTGTGCCGATGGTGTCGGTCAAGCAGGTCCAGGTCACCTTCGACTGCGCGGAGCCCGAACGGGTCGCCCGGTTCTGGTGCGAGGTGCTCGGTTACGTCGTCCCGCCACCGCCGCCGGGGTTCGCCGACTGGGGCGCGTTCGACAGGTCCCTGCCGCCCGAGCGGCAGGGCTCCGCGTTCGCCTGCGTCGACCCCACCGGTGCGGGCCCGCGACTGTTCTTCCAGCGCGTGCCCGAGGGCAAGGTGGTCAAGAACCGGCTGCACCTCGACGTGCGGATCGGCCCCGGCCTGGTCGGTGCGGAGCGGCTGGCCGCGCTGGAGGCGGAGTGCACCCGGCTGGTCGCCCTCGGCGCGACCCGGGTACGCCTGATGCCCGCCGACGGCTACGACGAGTCGTGCCTGGTGATGCAGGACGTCGAGGGCAACGAGTTCTGCCTCGACTGAGCCACCGCCGCCGCGCCGGACTATCGTTTCCGCGTGCACATCCGTTTCGACGTCCCCGCCGACCCCGCCTACCCGGGTCGGGTGGCCGCCGCGCTCAGCAGCGTCCGACTGCGCCGGTTCACCCTCATCGGCGCGGCGCTGGCGGCGGCCGGGGCGGTCGGGCTGCTCGTCTCCCGGGGTGGCCGGTTCTCGTCGCTGTGGCTGGTGCTGCTCGTGGGCGGGCTGCTGTCGATGCTCTACGCGCCCTGGGTGCGCTGGCGGGCCCGACGCCGCTCCGACGACTACGCGGTCGAGGGCGGCTACGACATCACCGACGACAACATCATGATGCGCAGCGGCTCGGAGTCCGGCGGCATCGCCTGGGACGGGGTGGCCCAGGTGCGGGAGGCCGACGACTTCTGGATCGTGTACGTCGGCCGGATGCCGGCGACGGTGATCCCCCGGTGGCTGATGCCCCCCGGGGACGCCGCGACGCTGCACGCCTTCATGACCGCCCGGGGCCTGCTCACACCCCGCTGACCGCAGCCCGCTGCGAGGGGCCATCCGCCCCGTCCGGCGCGGGTAGGGTTCGAGGTCGGGTCGGAAGGGGTGCCGTAGTGGTCGACGTTCAGCACTGGCTCGTAGCGCTTCCCCCGGGGGTTGTCTACCTGATCGTCGCCGGGGTGATCGGCGTCGAGAGCATGGGTGTCCCGTTGCCGGGCGAGATCGTGCTGGTCAGCTCCGCCCTGCTGGCCGCGACCGGGGTGGTCGAGCCGCACTGGGTCGCCACCGCCGCGGCGTTCGGCGCGATCGTCGGCGACTCCGTCGGCTACGCGGTGGGTCGTCGGGGTGGCCGTCCGCTGCTGGCCCGGCTGGGCCGGCGCTTCCCGAAACACCTGGGCCCCGCACAACTCGCCCGAGCCGAGCAGAGCTTCGCCCGGCACGGCGTCTGGGCGGTGTTCTTCGGCCGGTTCGTCGCCCTGCTGCGCATCCTGGCCGGGCCGCTGGCCGGCGCGCTGCACGTGCCGTACCGGCGGTTCCTGGTGGCCAACGCGGCCGGCGGCCTGGTCTGGGCCTTCGGCACCACCTACCTGCTCTACACCCTGGGCCGGGCGGCCGAGCACTGGCTCAAGGACATCTCCTGGGCCGGCCTGGTCCTGGCCGTACTCGGCGGGGTGGCCAGCACCTGGTGGCTGCGCCGCCGGGCCCGCCGCCTGGAGTCGACGACGACCACCGACGAGGCCGAACCGGTGGCGGCCGGCACCGACCGCTGAGCTGCAACCGGGCGCGGGAGCCGGCCCTACCGACGACGATCGGGCCGCCCCCGGGTGGGGGCGGCCCGATCGGTGTCCGAGGTCAGTGTGAGTAGCGGGTCAGGAGGTGTAGCCGCGGGTGGCGATCCAGTCGGCGAGGTTGTCGACGCTCATCCG
>NZ_JAGFWR010000015.1 GCF_017599305.1 Micromonospora antibiotica | reverse complement strand
TCGAAATATCATTCCCCAACTGCGCCGTCTCCGAGGTGAACCTGTCCCCCGTCAACTGCATCCCATCACCCGAGTCACCCGCAAACCGGATCACCACCCGGTCCAACTGACGGATCTGCTTGGGGCCGGGGGTCCCGCCGCCCGGCGGCTGCGCATCGTCGTACCGTGTCGTCGGGGTCATGGGTGCTCACGTCCCTCTCTAGTCCGGGCGGCGCGCACCACGACGACGGCGCGGTGGCCGGCGCGGTGGTCCCCGGCGACGCCGGCGCGACCATCGGTTGTCGGTGCCGCATCGGCGGCAGCCCGTACCACCGGGGTCGGCGACCCCGTCGTCAGCCGGCGGGGTCGCCGACCGCATCAAGCGCCGGCGAGCGCGTGCGACCACACGCTAGGGTCCGCCCCCGGCCCTGCCAACCCTTAGCGATCCCCTACCAGGCGTCCCCAGCGCAGGCCCGCACGGCGTCCCCACGGGGCGTCCAGCGGGGACGGCTGAGGGGGCGCGGGCCTCGACCCGCCATGGGACACTTGTCTACATGGGCGAGCTGACCAGCGGCGCAGTGGCCGAGCCGGGGTCGCCGCTTCGGCCGGGTGATCCGGACCATGTCGGACCCTACCGGCTACGCCGCCTGCTCGGGTCCGGCGGCATGGGGGTGGTCTTCCTGGCCGAGGCGCCGGGCGGGAGCCGGGTGGCGGTCAAGGTCGTCCACGACGAGCTGCGGTCCCGGCCGGAGTTCCGGCGACGGTTCACCCGGGAGGTCGCCGCCGCCGGCCGGGTGGCCGACTTCTGCACCGCCCGGGTGCTCGACGCCGACCCGCAGGGGCCGGTCCCCTACCTCGTCACGGAGTACGTGACCGGGTCGTCCCTGCACGAGCACGTGACCCGGCACGGCTCGCTCTCCGGGCCCCAGGCCGAGGCGCTGGCCGTCGGCGTGGCCGCCGGGCTCACCGCGATCCACGCCGCCGGGCTGGCCCACGGCGACCTGACCCCCCGCAACGTGCTGCTGTCCCCGTTCGGGCCGAAGGTCATCGACTTCGGGTTGGCGAGCCTGATCGAGGTCCTCGACCCGACCACCGGTCCCTCGTACGGCACCCCGGGCTGGTTGGCCCCGGAACGGCTCGCCGGCTTCCCCCCGGCCCAGCCCGCCGACGTCTACGCCTGGGGCATCCTCGTCGGTTGGGCCGCCACCGGTCGGCTGCCGGTCGACCCCCGGGTCCACCAGGCCGGCGGGCCCGACCTGAGTGGACTGCCCGCCGGCCTGGCCGCGGTGGTCGCCCGGGCGCTGCGTACCGACCCCCGGCAGCGGCCCACCGCCCGGGAGGCGATGCTGATCCTGGTCGGCAGCGCCGACACGGCGAGCATCCGGTCGGCGGTGGAGCCGGTCGCCGCGACCACCGAGCAGCTCGACGGCACCCGGTGGTATCCGGTCGTGGGTCAGCCGGCCACCCTGGTCGCTCCGCCGCAGCCGCACCGGTCGCCGCCGTCCTGGCCGGCGGTGTTGACCGGGGTGGTGGCGGTGGTCGCCGCCGTCGTGCTGGGCGTGGTCGCGCTGCGCCAGGCCGACCAGCGGGGCGCACCGGCCGCCGGGCCGGACCCGTCCGCGCCGGTCAGCGTCACGCCGAGCCCCACCCCGAGCCCGTCGCCCACCCCGAGCCCCACCCCCGCCACCGCGAGCGGCCAGGACGGGTCGCTGGAATTCACCGTACGGGGGGTGCACTGCGGGTCGCGGGAGATCGGGTTCTGGCCGCTGACCCAGAAGGCGGACGGCGTGTTCTGCATGGTCGACGTCGACGTGGTCAACAAAGGGTCCAAGGGCACCATTGTCTGGCCGCTCAGCCAACGGCTGGTCGACGTCGACGGGCGTGGTTACACACCGGACACCCGGTCACTGCTCTACTATCCGGACACGCAGCGGTTGACGAAGAACATCAAGCCCGGCGCGACGGTCAGCGGATCACTGGTCTACGACACGCCGGTCGGCACCGAGTTGCGCCAACTGGTCGTCCACGACACACCACTGAGTGCGGGCACCACCATCGATCTGCCGTGACCGGGGAGCCGCAGGACATGGACGTCGCCACCGCCACGGGACTCACCGGGCGGGCCCTGTCGCGGGCGCTGTACGCCACCGGGCGCGGTGTGCTGCTCGTCGCCAGCGCCGCGCTCAGCCTGGCCCTGCTCGTCGCCACCGTGCTCGCCACGGCGTTCATCTCGCTCGGCGTCGGGGTGCTGCTGTTGCCCCTGGTCACCCCGCTGGTCCGCCGGGTCACCGGGCTGTGCCGGGATCTCGCCGGCCGGGCCGGGGTGCCGATCGCCACGCCCTACCTCCCCGCGCCGCCCACCGAGCGGGGCGTGGTCGGCTGGGTGCAGCGCTGCCGGTCCATCCTCACCGACCCGGCGACCTGGCGTGACCTGCTGTTCCTCCTGCTCAACGTGTTCGTCGGCTTCGTGCTCGGCCTGCTGCCGGTGACCCTGCTGGTCTACTCGGTGGAGGGGTTGGTGCTCTCCGCCGGGTTCTGGATGCTGATGCGCGAGTCCGGGGTGGACTTCTGGTACGGCTTCACCCCGATGGACACCTGGCCGCACGCGGTGCTCGGGGCGCTGGTCAGCCTCGTGGTGTTCGCGATCTGGGTGGCCGCCTCCCCGGGGGTGGTGGCCGGGCACGCCTACTTCGCCCGTACGCTGCTCGGCCCGAGCGAACGGGCGGAGATCGCCTCCCGGATGCGGCACCTCTCCGAGACCCGCTCGGATGTGATCAACATCCAGGCCACCGAGCTGCGCCGGATCGAACGGGACCTGCACGACGGGGCACAGGCACGGCTGGTCGCGATCGGCATGAAGCTCGGCGCGGCCACCCGGCAGCTGCGGACCAATCCGGACGTCGCGGAGACCCTGCTGGTCGACGCGCGCAACGCCACCGCCTCCGCGCTGGAGGAGCTGCGTTGCCTGATCCGGGGCATCCACCCCCCGGTGCTCGCCGAGCGGGGATTGGAGGATGCCATCCGGGCCATCGCGCTGGAGAGCCCGATCGACGTCGACGTCACCGCCGACGTGCCCGGCCGGTTGGCCGCCCCGGCGGAGTCCGCCGTCTACTTCGCCCTGTCCGAGCTGCTGACCAACATCGTCAAGCACGCCAACGCCGACCGGGCCAGCATCGACCTGCGGCACGAGGACGGCGCGCTGCGGGCCGTGGTGATCGACAACGGTCAGGGCGGGGCCGACGCCTCGCTCGGCACCGGACTCCGGGGCATCGAACGGCGCTGTGCTACGTTCGACGGGACGCTCGTCCTCAGCAGTCCCGAAGGTGGGCCGACCGTCGCGATCCTGGAGCTGCCGTGCGCGTTGTACTCGCCGAGGACCTCTTCCTTCTGAGACAGGGAATGGTCCAGCTCCTCGAATCGTACGACTTCGAGATCGTCGCGGCGGTCGACAACGGACCGGCACTGCTCGACGCCCTGGTGACCCTCCGCCCGGAGGTCGCGGTGGTCGACGTGCGACTGCCGCCCACGTTCACCGACGAGGGCCTCCAGGCTGCCCTGGAAGCCCGGCGGCGCTGCCCCGGCCTGCCCATCCTGGTGCTCTCCCAGCACGTCGAGCAGCTGTACGCCAAGGAGCTGCTCGCCGACGCCAGCGGCGGCATCGGCTACCTGCTCAAGGACCGGGTGCTCAACAGCGACCAGTTCGTGGACGCCATCCGCCGGGTCGCCGACGGGGGCACCGCGATGGACCCGCAGGTCATCTCGCAGTTGCTGGCCGGCCGGTCCCGCCGGGAGCCGCTGTCGACCCTCACCCCACGCGAGCGGGAGGTGTTGAAGCTGATGGCCGAAGGATGTTCAAATACGGCCATCGCGCAGCGCCTCATCGTCAGCCAGGGCGCGGTCGCCAAGTACACCACCAGCATCTTCACCAAACTCGACCTGACCCCGGCCGATGACAGCAACCGTCGGGTGCTGGCCGTGCTGGCGTACCTCAACGGCACCCGCGCCGACGTCTCCTGACGCCCCGCCGTCCGTTCCGGACCGTCACCGGCCGTCTGTTTCGGACAGCCGGTCGCGTCTGTCCCGGGCCGCCACCGGCCGATCGTCCCAACGGTAGGTCGCCCCGGGGACCCGGACACACGGTGGTGCCCCCGGTCGGGGTGACCGGGGGCACCAACGGCGCTGTGGGGCGCGTTCCTACTCGACGGCGACCGCTGCTTCCGCCGGTCGGGTGAGCATCACCCGGCGACCGGGCAGCACGGTGGCGGCGAAGGCCAGCACCGCCGCACCCGCCACCACGGCCAGGTAGATCCAGATCGGCCCGGAGGGCACCGGTCGCCCGAGCACCACGATGCTGAACGGCAGCAGTGTGGCGACGGAGGCGATGGTGCCGAGCACCACACCGATGACGGCGACCATGCCCGCCTCCACGCTGAGCATCTGGAGGGCCTGCTTGCGGGTGGCGCCGATGAGCCGTTGCATGCCCAGCTCCCGGCGTCGGCCGGCGGTCGCCACGATCAGGGTGTTCGCCACCGAGATCATGGTGTAGCCGGCGACCAGCGCCACGAGCAGGTAGTTGACCCACGCCTGGGTCTTGGTCCGCTCGGCGAACGTGGTGATCGCGTCGCGGCCCTCGATCATGGTGCCCGGGTGACCGGCGACCTTCTCCCGCAGGCTCGCCGTCAGCGCGTCCCGGCTGGTGCCGGGCTCGGCGGTGACCAGGATCTGCCGGGACAGCCCGGTGGTGCTGTGCGCGGCGAGCAGATCGGCCGGGAGCAGGATCGTCTCGAACCCCTTCTTGGCCGGGTAGAGCGCCACCACCCGCAGGTCGACTGCCGACCGGTCACCGAGCCGCAGGGTGATCTGGTCACCGACGCCGACGCCGACGTTCTTGCCGGCGACCTCGGGCAGCGCGACGGTGTCACCCCTGAGGTCACCCAGGTTGCCGGCGCTCGTGCGCACACCGGTGATGCTGGCGGCGCTGGCCCCGCTCACCCCCTGCAACGGCCAGGGCGACTCCACATGCGACCCGTCGTACGGCTTGTTGATCCACCCGGCGCTGGTCACGTACGCGGACGCGTCCTCGACGCCCGGCGCGGACCGCAGCGCCTCCACCGTCTCGGCGGGGAAACCGCCGGTGGTGGAGCTGAGCACCAGGTCGGCCCGCAGGTTGTCGGAGTAGTACCGCTCGGCGGCCTCGTTCTGGGTGGTCTGGAGGTAGAAGTTGGCCACCGCCAGCGCCACCGCCAGCATGATCGGGGTGACCGCGGAGGCCACCCGGACGGCGCGGGTCCGGACGTTGACCGTGCCGAGGTAGCCGGCCAGCCCGAAGAACGCCCGCACCGGCACGCTGAGCACGGCGGCGAACAGCCGGGTCAGCCCCGGACTGATCAACGCGATCGAGATCGCCCAGCACATCACCGCCGGCCCGGCGGTCGCGGAGGCCACCGCGCCCTGCATGACGATCGCCGTCACCAGGATCAGCGCGAACCCGGCGGCGAAGAACAGGATGGAGAACACCACCCGGGGCCAGCTCACCCACTTGCGCTGGACGGCGGCCTCGGCGATACCGGCGGTGGGCCGGATCTTGGAGGGGCGTCGCCCGGCCACGTAGGCGGCCACCATCGCGGCGAAGATCCCGATGGCGGGGGCCGCCAGGTAGGGGACGAAGCCCTGGTGGAACTCGACCACCGGCGAGATGACCCCCGCGTCGGAGACGATGTGATAGAGCAGCGGCCCGAGGAACACCCCGGGGGCGCAGCCGAGGATCGCCGCGCCGACGGCGACCACCAGCGCCTCACGGCGCACCATCGTCCGGATCTGCCGGGGCGTCGCACCGATCGAGCGCAGCAGCGCGATCTCCTTCTGCCGCTGCTGCACCGACAGGCCCAGGGTGCTGGCGACCACGAAGATCGCCACGAAGACCGTCATGCCGGCGAAGACACCGGAGAGCGGGATGAGCTGCGCCTGGCCGCCGACCGCCTCGGGGAACTCGGCCGCGCCCCGGTCGTCGCCGGTGAGCACGACGAGCTTACGGTCGGCGAGGGTCCGCTCGATCCGCTCGCGCAGCGCCTCCACGTCGGTGCCGGGCTTGGCCAGCACCCCGATCGCGTCGGAGGTGCCGGTGTGCGGGTTGAGCCGCCGCTCGTCGTCGCCGGAGAAGAACAGCGCCGACTGGCTCACCTCACCCGGTGGGGTGGCGATGCCGCTGACCTGGAAGGCGGAGGTCACCCCACCGACCACGACGTCGACCCGGTCACCGACCTTGACCCGGGCGAGCTTGGCCACCGCCCGGTCCAACACGACCTGCCCGGCCTGCGCGGGGGGCTGCCCGTCGAGCCGGTACGGCCCGAGCTGCGCCGACTCCCACCCGTGCCCCAGCGACTGGGTGCCGACGATCACGGGTGCGCCGTTGCGCACGACGGTGGCGGCGAAGGACGACTCGGCCACCGCCCGCTCGACCCCGGGCACCCCCTGGATCTTGCTGACCAGGCCCGGATCGATCCAGTACCGCTCGGCCAGCGGCACCGACTTGATGTTCTTGGTGTCCTGCGGGTCCTTCTTGGGCACACCGTAGGTCTGCTTGCCGCTGACCACCACGTCGGCCGCCGCCAGCCGCTGCGGCGGGACCGCCATCCGGATGCCGGTCTCCATCAGACCACCGCAGGCGACGATCAGCGCCACACCGAAGAAGACCGCGATGAACGTCGCGATGAACGCGAGCTTGCGGTAGCGCAGGGTGCGCCACGCGAGGTACGTCATCAGAAGCCACCCCTGCCGGTGGACTGCGCCGCCCGGTTCTGCTGCCACGCGGTCAGGTGGGTCATCCGCTCGGCCACCACGTCGGCGGTCGGCGCCTCCAGCTCCCCGATGAACTGGCCGTCGGCGAGGAACAGCACCCGGTGCGCGGCGGCTGCGGCGACCGGGTCGTGGGTCACCATGATGATGGTCTGTCCCCCGCTGGACACCGTCTCACGGAGCAGTTGCAGCACCTCGATGGTGGTCTGGGTGTCCAGCGCGCCGGTCGGCTCGTCGGCGAAGATCACGGCCGGTCGCATGATCAGCGCCCGCGCGATCGCGACCCGCTGCTGCTGACCGCCGGACAGCTCGCTCGGCAGGTGCTTGCGCCGCTCGGCCAGCCCCACCCGACCCAGCACCTCCACCACGGAGTGGCGGTCGGGCCGGCGGCCGGCCAGCCGGAACGGCAGGCCCACGTTCTGCTCCACGTTCAACGCCGGCATCAGGTTGAACGCCTGGAAGATGAAGCCGACCCGCTCCCGGCGCAGCCGGGTCAGCTGGTTCTCGTTCATGCCACTGAGTTCCTTGCCGTCCAGCACCACCGAGCCGGACGAGGGCACGTCGAGCCCCGCCGCGCAGTGCAGGAACGTGCTCTTGCCGGAGCCCGAGGGCCCCATCACGGCGGTGAAGCTGCCCCGGGGGAAGCTCATCGTCACGCCCCGCAGCGCGTCGACCCGGTTCTCACCCCGGCCGTACGTCTTGCGTACATCGTCCAGCCGCACCGCATCGGCACCGCTGGTCGGCGTGCGCCGGTCCTTGTTTCTGTCCACCTCATGCTCCCCGCAAAAGAACGTCGCCGAACGGCGGTGGGTACATGTTCACGGTATGGATCGGGCCGATACGGCTCAATGGAGCTAATGACCCGAAGGGGTGGGCCTAGGCCCACCCCGGAATCGGCACCTGCGGCGGCTCAGCTCGCCTGGACCGCCGACTCCCACTGCGGCCAGGACCGCTCGCTGCCGCCCGATCCGACGGCCAGCAGCCCGGCCCCGGCCGCGTCCATCGGCAGTCCCAGTGACAGCTCGGTGCGACGCCGGACGTTCAGCTTCCGGTAGACCCGGGTGAGGTGCTGTTCGACCGTGCTCACCGTGATGTAGAGCTTCTTGCCGATCTCCCGGTTGGTGTGGCCGAGCGCGGCCAGGGTGGCGACCCGCTGCTCGGCGTCGCTGAGCCGGGACATCTCCTCGTGCTCCGGTGGGGCGTCCGGGTCGTCGCCGCCGGCCGCGTCGCCGCCGGGCAGCAGCCGCCGGCACAGCGCCTGCGCCTGGATGTCCTTGGCGAGCTGCAACGCGCTGCGGGCCACCACCCGGGAGGTGTTGAACTCGCCCCGCCCGTAGTGGGCGCTGCTCAGCGCGGCCAGGGCGAGGAAGAGTTGGTAGCGGTCGCCGGATTCCTGGAGCAGGTTGGCCGCCTGGCGCAGGGTGTTGACCCGTTGCTTGACGTCGAGCGCGGAACCGAGCAGCCGCAGGGAGACCCCCCTGGTCCGGGCGTTCTCGGCACCGGGCCGGGACAGTTGCTCGGTCACCATGGCGCGGGCCCGTTCGGGCCGGCCCGAACGCAGGTAGACCTGGGCCAGGTCGCCCCGCCAGGGCAGCAGGGCCGGCAGGTCCATCCCCCACTGGGTGGCCAACTGCCCGCAGGTCTCGAAGTCGGCCAACGCCGCGTGCACCCGCCCCCCGGCCAGGTGCAGGTGGCCACGGGCCCGCAGATACAACGGCCAGAACCAGGTGTCCCGCATGGCGTCCGGGATGACGTGTTTGAGCTGCGCCTCGGCCTCGTCGAGCTTGTCCATGCCGATCATGGCGAGCAGCATGTTGGACAACGGCGAGCCGATCGCCACCCCCCAGTTGTGCGGCGACATCGCGTCCAGCGCCTCGCGGGCGAACCGCTCGCTGAGCGGCAGGTCACCCTGGCGCAGCGCGATGTGCGACCGGACGTCGGACAGGATGGCGTGCCAGGTGGTGGCCCCCCGGGCGCCCGCCTCGGCGCCCAGCACGTCGCACCAGTGCACCGCACGGTCCATCCGGTCGGCGTAGACCAGCGTCTGCAACGCGCACAGCGCCGACTCCAGCCCGACGTCGACGAGCAGATGGCTGCCGAGCACCTGTTCGGCGCGGGCGATCACCTCGTCGGTCACCCCGTCGGTGAGCACGGCGGTCAGGGAGGGGGTGGCCGACCCGAGTGAGCCGTCGGAACGCGCCGGGGTCCCGGCCGGCGTGACCGCCGGGCCGGCGTCGGCGTCGGCGTCGAGCTCGGCGAACGCCACCGGGAAGTGCAGCCGCAGCCACTCGGCGCACCCCTCCAGCTCGGCGGCGGTGGTGGCGTCGAGCTGCTGGCGGGTGTCCCGCAGGTGCCGCAGGGTCTCCTGGGCGTCCGCCCGGTGACCGTGCCAGAGCTGGTAGCGCAGCAGCGCGGCGGCGTGGCGTTCGGAGAGGTGCCCGGCCCGCAGGGCGTCACGCTGGGACTGGAGGTGCTGGCTCACCGCTGCCGGGTTGATCCGCCACTGGCAGGCGGCCAACGTCGCGGTGAGCGCCGCCCGGCGGGGGACGTCGTCGCACATGTCGTGGGCCAGCTTCAGTGACTCCACCGCGTCGTCGACCCGGTCCTCGGCCAGCGCGTGGGTCGCCGAGTCCTGGAGCACCGTGATCGCCCACGGCTCGGCCAGGCCGCCCGCGGCGAGCAGGTGCCCACCGATCGCCGGGGCCGGGGCACCTTCGGCGTGCAGCAGCTCCGCCGCCCGGGCGTGCATCTCGGCCAGCGCCTCCGGGGTCAGATCGTGCAGGACCGCCGCCCGTGCCGCCGGGTGCCGGAACCGCCCGGCGTGCAGCAGGCCGGACATCGTCAGCGCGTTGAGTACCCACTGGACCCGGGCCGGCTTGGTGTCCAGCAGCCGGGCCAGCAGCGCCGGGGTGGCGAGGTCACCGAGCAGGGCGAGCCCGTGGGCCGTCTCCAGGATCGTCGGGTCCCAGCGTCGCAGGCAGGCCAGGACCGCCTGGCGGAACTGGTCGCCGACGACCACCTCGGCGACCTCCGTCGAGCCGGCGACCCGCCGGTCCTGGCCGAGCGCGTGCAGCAGCAGCGGATTGCCGCCGCTGACCCCGTGGTACGCCGGGGCGAGCGCCGCCGCCGTCTCGTCGTCGACCCAACCGCGCAGCAGCTCGGCGACGCCCGCCTCGGACAGCGGCGACAGCTGGATGTTGCAGAAGCTCGCCTGCCGGCTGATCTCGGCCCGGAACTCCGGGTGGAACGGCTGCGGCTGCGGCGACTCGGTGAGCACCACCAGGATCTGCGCGGCGGTGAGGCGCCGTTGCAGGTAGAGCAGGGTGTGCAGGGTCGTCTCGTCGGCGAACTCGACGTCGTCGACGAGCAGGACGAGAGGGCGGGCGCGGGCGATGTCGATCAGCTCGACACACATCGCGTGCACGGCCCTGATCTCGGCGTCCCCTCCGGTCGTGACGCCCTCGATGTCGACGAACGCGCCGATGCGCCGCATCACCTCGTCCGGCAGCGGCACGCTGTGGAACAGTTGCCCCATCACGGCGGCGGGCAGCAGGCGTTCCGCCCGGGAGCAGGCAGCCCGCAGCACCAGCCCGCCCGCTGCGCCGACGTGGTCGGCGAAGGCCCGCAACAACTCGGTCTTGCCCGTGGCACCGGGGCCGCTGATCAGCGCGACCCGCCCCCTGCCCGTGACGCTTCCGGAGTAAAGGTCCCGCAAGATGTCAAGCTCGCGGCTTCTCTCCACAAATTCCACCCGTCTCCCCCCAGGTCAGCGATGACGCATCGAACGAGGGTGCCGCCGACTACGGACGGGCCCCCCGGCGAGACCCTTCGGCTCGATGCCACGCGGGCCGCCGGGACCCACCCGGCCACTGACCACGTCAGCCGGCAAACCAGGTCATGCAATGATGACTGCCAATTGATTGATGGCTTTCACCGCGTCCCGACGGCGAGCACAGCATACATAGACACCCGTACAAGACGGTAGTGGGGTGGTGATACTTCGTCATCGATATTACGCACGGCCATGGCGTTATGTCGGATTGTTGGCGTCGGCCGAAAAATTACTACTCGGTAGCAATTACATGATCGAACAACCGTCCCGCCCCCTCCGACCTGCACGGATAGCCGCAGATTCGGCCCGTCGGACAGCGCGTTGACCTGCGAAATGACTCCGGCAGAGGGTTCGTACCGGAATTTTTCGGGCCAACTCTCCCGGCCCGCACCGATCCCGCCCACGTCGGCACACCACCACCGACCGGACGAGAAGCAGCGAATCGGGCAATCTACTCTTGAGCAAAAATTGAGTTTCAGCGAGAAGACGACACTATTACAGATGCAATTCATAAGCTCTGGTCAATGCTGTCGCCCTTGCGACATCGCCGGGGCTATCACAAATGCGACCCACCGGGCCGCAAAGTAACCGCAGGTTGGCCGGCCGCTGAAATCTGGTCGACGGCCGGCGGGTTAGGGGTCGCTTCCGGGTATGCGCGGGCCAGTGGTGCCGCCACGCTGGAGACATCCGAGGGCAGTGACGCGGAACACGGTGTCCGCCGCGCCCTTGCCCCCAGCCGAGGAGGAAAGCGTGGACGATCTCACCCGGGTGAGCAGCGCGCGGCGGTTCAGCGACGTTCGCGGCGGTGACCACTTCGACGTCGTGCTCGAGGGCGGACCGGTCGGCCTGCCGGCCACCGATCGCGCCCACAGCGCACCGGTCGGCACCGGCCGGATCAAGGTGCCCTATCTGGGCGGCTACGAACACTTCGAACGCTCGGGCGACCACGACGGCCTCAATGACGACGCCTCGCGGGTGGTGGTCTTCCAGTGGACCATGCGGACCAAGATCGCCGAATGACGGGTACGACGGGCGGGTCACCGGTGCGCCGGTGACCCGCCCGTCGTCGTACCGGTGCCCGTGACCGCCCCGCCGGCACGGTGCCCCGGTCGGACGTCACCACCCCCGCAGGCCCGGTGTCCTGGTCGGACGTCACCACCGCGCCGGCGCGGTCGGACCCGACCGGGTCCCGGTCGGGTCAGCCGGTCGGTCCGCCCTGCTGCGCCTGCGCCAGCTCGGCACCGATCAGCCGGATCACGTCGGCGGCGTGGTCGTTGAGATAGAAGTGCCCACCCGGATACACCCGCACGTCACACTCGCCGGTGGTGTGCCGGGCCCAGTCCCGCGCCTCGTCCAGGGTGGTCATCGGGTCCGCGTCACCGGTCAGCACCGTGATCGGGGCGTCCAGCAGCTGATCCGGGTCGGCCCGGTAGGTCTCCACCGCCTTGTAGTCCCCCCGCACGGCGGGCAGGATCATCGGCAGCAGCTCGGGATCGCCCAGCACCCGTGGGTCCGAGCCACTGAGCCGGGCCAGCTCCCGCAGCACCCCGGCGTCGTCGCGGGTGTGCACGTAGCGCTCGTCCCGGACCCGGGACGGGGCCCGACGGCCCGAGGCGAACAGCCGCACCGGCGGCCGACCCGTATGCCGTTGCAGGCGCAACCCGACCTCGTAGCCGAGCACCGCACCCATGCTGTGGCCGAAGAGCGCCACCGGGCGGTCCAGCCACGGGGTGAGCGCCTCGAACACCCCGTCGGCCAGGTCGGCGATGGAGTCCAGGACCGGCTCGTGCCGGCGGTCCTGTCGACCCGGGTACTGGATCGCCAGCACGTCCACCGCGGGCGAGAGGGCCCGGGACACCGGAAACAGGTAGCTGGCCGAGCCCCCGGCGTGCGGCATCGCCACCAACCGGATCGCGCTGGACGGTGCCGGATGGAACCGCCGCACCCAGAGGTCGTTCTCGAGCGTTGCCGTCATCACTGGTCCTCTACGGGTCGACACTGCGGGTGCGCCCCGCAGTGGGACGTCTCCAACGGGCGCACCCGGCCGGCCCGGACCGCCGTCTCGGCCGGTGCCCGGATCCGCCGTCACGCGTGGTGCTGACGCCCTCCCTGCGACGCCGGTGCCCGCTGTCGAAGCGAGCGTAGGAACGCCCGAAACGCCGGGACAACCCCTAAGCACAGCGGTGGCCCCCTAGCCCGCCGGGACGGGTGGGGGCCAGGAGGCCGAATGCCCGGAGGTGGCGCTCCCGACGAGCGGGAGCGCCACCTCCGGGTGGTCGAACGTGGTCAGGCCACCGGGTGCGCCGGCCGGACGGGTTGCCCGGTGGACTCGGGTCCGATCCGGACCACCGGCCCCGGGTCGGTGTCGCCACGGTCGGCGTCCTCGACACCCGCGCCGGACGACATGGGGTCGACCGTCCGCTCCGGGTCGACGTGACCCGCCGGGGCACCGGGGGCGTCAGCGGGGATGGCGGTGGAGTCGGTCGGACCGTCCGCCGGGCCCTGGCCGGGCACCGAGGCGCCCACGTTGCGCAGCAGCACCGCGGCCAGCACCGCCGTCACCACCAGGATGCCGGCCGAGGCGAGCGCGGCGGCCCGCAGCTCGGTGGCGAAGGCGGCCCGGGCCAGCGTCACCAGCGTGTCCGCCGCGGTGGCGGAGAGCGTCCGGCTCTCCTGCACGGCGCCGCCCAGGGTCTCCCGGGCGGTCGCCCAGGAGTCCGCCGGCACGCCGTCGGGCGCGTCGCCGGACAGCTGCCGCCGGTAGACGAACGTGCCGATGCTGCCGAGGATCGCGACACCGAGCGCCGCGCCGAACTGGCTGCCGGTCTCGGAGAGCCCGGCGGCGGCACCGGCCCGCTCGGGCGGCGCGGTGGAGACGATCAGCTCGGCGCTGAGCGTCAGCACCATCGCGATGCCGCCGGTCATCAACGCCTGGCCGACCACCACCAGGGCCAGCCCCGACTCGTCGCCGACCTGGGCGAGCACCAGACAACCGGCGGCACCCACCAGCAGGCCACCGGCGGCGACGTAGGCCCGCCGGAAGCGCTGCGCCAGCATCGGGGCCAGCACCGCCGCGCCGACACCCGCCGCACCGGCCGCGGGCAGCGACCACAGCCCGGCGCTGAACGGGCGCAGCCCGAGCACCAGCTGGAGGTACTGGCTGATGAAGAACATGAACCCGACCAGCGCGAAGTTGGCGAGCACGTTCATCACCACCGCCGCGCTGAACGCGGGAGCACGGAACAGCCGCACGTCGATCACCGGGTCGGCGAGTCGCCGCTGACGCAGCACGAACACCGCCAGGAAGACCAGCCCGCCGACCACACCGGCCACCGGCGGCCAGTCCACGCCGTCCTCGGCGAACTGCTTGATGCCCCAGATCATCGGCAGCACGGCGACGAAGGCCAGCACCGTACTGATCAGGTCGAGCCGGCCGGCTGCGGCGTTGCGGAACTCGGGCAGCAGCAACGGGGCCAGGATCAGCAACAGCAGCATGATCGGCACGTTGATCTCGAAGACGGTGCCCCAGGAGAAGTACTGGAGCAGCGCGCCGCCGGCCACCAGGCCGATGACGCCACCGGCGGAGAAGCCGGCCGCCCAGAGCCCGATCGCGGCCCGGCGTTCGTTCTCGTCGTGGAACATGTTGCGGATCAACGACATGGTCGACGGCATGAGCGTCGCGCCGGCGGCACCCATCACCGCCCGGGTCCCGATCAGCATGCCGGGACTGTTGGAGAGGGCCGTGGCCACGGATGCCACACCGAACACCGCCGCACCGATCATCAGCAACCGGCGGCGCCCGATCCGGTCCCCCAGGGTCCCCATCGGAATCAGCAGGCCGGCCAGCACGAAGGCGTAGACGTCCGTGATCCAGAGGAGCTGACTGCTGGTCGGCTCAAGGTCCGCCGTGATGAACGGCAGAGCGTACGACAGCACGGTCATGTCCATGCTGATGATCAGTGTCACCATGACGAGTACCGCGAGACCGATCCACTCGCGGCGGCCGGCCTTTGCCTGCGCTGTAGCCATGGCCGAAAGCTACCACCGAATTTATACGCACGTATACATCCGGTGGATGAATTAGGGGGTGGTTCCGAGTAGGGTGACGCCGTGGGTCATCGGGAACGCCTGCTGGCAGGGGCCAGGGTCTGCCTCTACGAGCGCGGCTACACACGCACCACCGCCCGCGACATCGTCGCCGCGTCGGATACGAATCTGGCGTCGATCGGGTACCACTTCGGCTCCAAGGAGGCGCTGCTGACCGCCGCCCTGGTGCAGGCGTTCGAGGAGTGGGGCGTCGAGATCGACCGGGTGCTGCGCGACGGCACCCAGCCCGACCTCATGGACCGACTGGAGTCGATGTGGACCGGCCTGGTCGAGTCGTTCGGCACCCACCGGCCGCTCTGGGTCGCCGGGATCGAGGCGTTCGCGCTGGCCGAGCACCTGCCGGTGCTGCGGGAGCAACTCGCCGAGACCTACACCCGGGCCCGCCCGGCGCTGGCCACCTTCGTGATCCGCAACGGCGGTGAGCACGTCACCGAGGAGACCCGCAGGGCCGTCGGCTCGTTCCTGCTGGCGTTGATGACGGGACTGACGGTGCAGCGGTTGCTCGACCCCGAGGCCGCCCCGTCCGGTAAGGAACTGGCCGAGGCGCTGCGGGTGATCGTCGGCGCGGTCAACGACTCCACCGACACCACCCACCCGCCCGCCGACGCCTGACCCCCGCCCACCGGCCCACCGGACAGGGGTTCGACGCACCGTCGACCGGAACGCCGCCCGCGTGCAGGGGGGCCGGATAGGGGTAGGTCCGGCACAGCCGTCGGACGCGGCGGACAGCCCCTCCCTGCCGGTCACTCCACCCGCACCAGACCGGCGCGGAGCATGTCCTCCAGCCAGACGTCGAAGTCCCGTCGGGTGGCCGCCGGATCAGCCGACCACTGCCGGGCCAGGACAGCGGCCGCCCGTTCCAGCGAACCGCCCTGCTGCTGCAACGCGATCCACATCGCGGCGGCGGTCGCTCCGAACCGGTATCGCAGTCCGCTCCGTTCGGCGGTCAGCTCAAGCTGCCCGTTCCGGGTGACCTTGGCGACGATTCCCTGTTCGAGTCGCACCCGCACTCTCCCTGCCTCTCCCGTGTCCACCCCTGGTGGCACCTACCGGCGAACCGTGAACGTCCACCAGACCCGGCCACTACGTTATGCGGTCAGGTGGTGACGCGATACGGTCATGGACCCACGCCGAAGGTGGACAAAAGCCCACCCGTCCGCAGGGAGGAAGCCCGAGGTCCGCCGACCGCCCGTGGGCATCGACGGACCTCGGGTCCCCTGACGGATGGTCAGTCCGACGCCTCCAACTCGTCGTCGAGGATGTCGAACAGCTCGTCCGCGGTGACCGACGCCAGGTCCCGGGCGGCCGGCTCCACCGCGGCACCCCCGTACGCCGCGTTCCACCGGGACATCAGCGCCTGGAGCCGGACGGTGATCCGGCCCCGCTCCGCCTCGTCCGGCACGGTGCCGTCCAGCAGCGTCTCCCACCGGGCCAGCTCGGCCTCCAGCGACGGAGCGGCCGGCACGTCACCGGCCAACTCCGACCGGACGAACCGGGCCACCGCCGCCGGGCTGGGGTGGTCGTAGATGAGCGTCGCCGGGAGTCGGAGCCCGGTCGCCGCACCGAGGCTGTTGCGGAACTCCACCGCCGCCAGGGAGTCGAAGCCGAGCTCCAGGAAGCCCCGCTCCACGTCCAGCGACTGTGGCCGGTCGTGGCCCAGCACCTCGGCCGTCCGGGCCCGGACCAGCTCGGTCACGGCCCGGTCGGCCTCGTCCGACGGCAACCCGGCCAACCGTTCGGCCAGCGGCCGCTCCCCCGCCACCGGGCCCGGCGTGCCGGCGGCCGACCGGCGGGTCGGCGTACGGACCAGGCCCCGCAGCAGCGGCGGCACCCCGTCGGCCCGGGACCGGATCGCGGCCAGATCCAGCCGGACCGGCAGGGCCAACGCCGGCACCGGGTGCAGGGTCGCGTCGAACAACGCCAACGCGTCCCCGGTGGACAGCGCGGCGACCCCGGAACGGGCCATCCGGCGCAGGTCGACCTCGCCGAGGTGGCCGGTCATCCCGCTGCCCGACTCCGCCCACAGGCCCCAGGCCAGGGCGGAGCCGGCCAGGCCGTGCGCCCGACGGTGCTGAGCCAGGGCGTCCAGGTAGGCGTTCGCCGCGGTGTAGCTGGCCTGCCCGGCGCCGCCGAGGGTGGCCGCCGCCGAGGAGAACAGCACGAACCAGTGCAACGGCCGGTGCAGGGTGAGTTCGTGCAGGTGACGCGCGGACTCTGCCTTGGCACCCAGCACCGCCGCCACCCGGTCGGGCGTCAGCGTGGGCAGCAACCCGTCGTCGAGCACCCCGGCGGCGTGCACCACCCCGGTCAGCGGATACCCGGCGGGCACCCCGTCGAGCAGGGCCGCCACCGCCGCCCGGTCGGCCAGGTCGCAGGACGCCACGGTCACCTCCGCGCCGGCCGCCGTCAGGCGCGCGACCAGGTCGTCCACCCCCGGGGCCGCCGGGCCGCGTCGACTGGCCAGCAGCAGCCGCCGTACGCCGTGCCGGGTAACCAGGTGCTCGGCGACCAACCGGCCCAACCCGCCGGTGCCGCCGGTGACCAGCACCGTGCCCGTCGGGTCCGGGCCGGCCGGCAGCTCACCGTCCGGCACCGGCAGCGCCGCGAGCCGGGGCGCGAGCAGCCCACCCCGCCGGACCGCCAGTTGCGGTTCGGCGTCGACGGCCAGCGCCGACCGCAGCCCGGTCGGGTCCGGGTCGTCGACGTCGATCAGGACCAGCCGGCCCGGGTTCTCCTCCTGAGCGGCCCGGACCAGGCCCCAGACGGTGGCGTCCACCGGCCGGGGCACGTCCTCGCCGTCGGTGGTGGCGACCGCCCGGGTCGTCACCAGCGCCAGCCGGGTGTCGGTGAACCGCTCGTCGGCGAGCCACCCCTGCACCAGGGCCAGCGCCGCGGTGGTCGCCGCCGAGGGCGAGTCCGACGTGGTACGCCAGGCCACCGCGACGGTGCCCGGGGCGTCACCGGTGCGGGCGACCTCCGCCGCGAGCGTGCCGAGGTCGGCGTACCGGGGCACCCCGAGGCCGAGGTCGTCGTCGCCGAGGACCACGGTCGTGCCGCCGCCGGTGGCCGGGGTCGGCACCGCAGCCCAGGTGACCTGGAAGAGCGACGTGCGGTGAGCCGCCCGGCCCCCACCCAGCTGGTCGGCGGCGAGCGGCCGGACCGCCAGCGAGGCCACCGAGGCGACCGGCGCCCCGGAGGTGTCGGCCAGGTCGAAGGAGACCTCCTGCGGGCCGGTCGGGCGCAGCCGCACCCGCAGCGCGGTCGCGCCGGTGGCGTGCAGGGCCACCCCCCGCCAGGCGAACGGCAACCGCAGCCGGTCGTCGTCCTCGTCGGCACCGGTCAGGTCGAGGGTGTGCAGCACCGCGTCGAACAACGCCGGGTGCAGGCCGAACCGGTCCGCCGGGGCGGCCGCCTCCGCGGGGAGCGCCACCTCGGCGTACACCTCGTCGCCGTGTCGCCAGGCGGCCCGCAGCCCCTGGAACAGCGGGCCGTAGTGGTAGCCGGCGTCGGCCAGCCGGTCGTACCGGCCGGTCAGGTCGACCGGGGTGGACCCGACCGGTGGCCAGGCGTCGCCCGCCGACCAGGCCGACGCGGTGGACGCCGCCGGGGCCAGTACGCCGGTGGCGTGCCGGGTCCAACCGTCGACACCGTCCTCCGGCCGGGAGTGCACGGTGACCGGGCAGCGTCCCGTCCCGTCCGGTGCCCCGACCACCACCTGGAGGTCGACGCCGCCCCGGGGCGGTACGACCAGCGGAGCCTCCAACGTCAACTCCTCGACCAGGGCGCAGCCGACCTGGTCACCGGCGCGGACGGCCAGCTCGACGAAGGCCGTCCCGGGTAGCAGCACCGTGCCGGCGAGGTCGTGTTCGGCCAGCCACGGGTGGGTCCGCAACGACAGCCGGCCGGTCAGCACGGTGCCGTCGGCCCCGGCCAACCCGACGACCGCGCCGAGCAGCGGGTGGGCGGCCGGGCGCTGACCCAGACCCGGCACGTCACCGCCGCCCGCCGGGGCGTCCAGCCAGAGCCGACGCCGCTGGAACGGGTAGGTCGGCAGGTCGGTGACCCGGGCGCCGGTGGGCGCGAACCAGGCCCGCCAGTCCACCGGGACACCCCGGGTGTGCAGGGTGGCGACGGCGGTCAGCAGGCTCGCCGCCTCGTCCCGGCCGCCGCGCAGCACCGGCACCAGGGCGAGGCCGCCGGTGTCGGAGATGCAGTCCCGGCCCATCGCGGTGAGCACCGCGTCCGGGCCGACCTCCAGGAACGTGGTGACGCCGGCCGCTTCCAGGGTGGCGATCCCGTCGTGGAACCGGACCGCCTCCCGGACGTGGCGCACCCAGTAGCCGGGGGTGGTGATCTCGTCGGGGTCGGCGAGCCGACCGGTCAGGTTGGACACCACCGGCACCCTCGGCGGGGCGAAGGTCAACCCGGCGGCGACCTGGTGGAACTCGGCCAGCATCGGCTCCATGTGCGGGGAGTGGAACGCGTGGCTGACCCGCAGCCGCTTGATCCGGCGTCCCCGGGCCCGCCAGTCGTCGGCGAGCGCACCGACGGCGTCGTGGTCACCGGAGAGCACCACCGCGCGTGGCCCGTTGACCGCGGCGATGCCCACTTCGGTCTCCCGGCCGGCCAGTTCCCGGCGTACCTCCTCCTCGGACGCCTCGACGGCGACCATCGCGCCGTCCTCCCGCATCGCCTGCATCAGCCGGCCACGCGCGGTGACCAGGGCCGCCGCGTCGGGCAGCGACAGCACCCCGGCGACGTGCGCGGCGCTGATCTCGCCGATCGAGTGCCCGGCGACCAGGTCGGGTCGGATGCCCCAGGATTCGAGCAGCCGGTAGAGCGCCACCTCGATGGCGAACAGCGCGCTCTGGCTGTAGACGGTCTGGTCGAGCAGCGCGGCGTCGGCGACGTCGGGTTCGGTGTAGAGCACCTCCCGCAGCGGCCGGTCGAGCTGCGCGTCCAGGTGGGCACACACCTCGGCGAACGCCGCCGCGAAGGCGGGGTACGCCGCCGCCAGCTCACGGCCCATGCCGAGGCGCTGCGCCCCCTGGCCGGTGAAGAGCATGGCGAGCTTCCCGGCCGACGGGGTCCCCTGCACCCACTCGGCGGGGTCGGTGCCTTCGGCGGCGGCACGCAGGGCGCGGACCGCGTCGTCCCCGACGGGGGCGACCACCACGGCCCGACGCTCCAGCACCGCCCGGGTGGTGGCCAGCGAGTACGCCACGTCCAGGGTGGCCCCGGTGTCGGCGACCAGCCCGGCCTGGGCGCGCAGCGCCTCCGCCGAGCGGGCGGAGAGCAGCCAGGGCAGCACCGGCGGGGTGGCCGGGGCGTCCCCGTCGGCCGGCGTCGCCTCGACCGCCGGCGCCTGCTCGATGATGACGTGGGCGTTGGTGCCGCTGATGCCGAACGACGACACCCCGGCCCGGCGGGGCCGGTCCAGGGCCGGCCACTGCTGCGCCTCGGTGAGCAGCCGCACCGCCCCGGCCGACCAGTCCACCTGCGGCGACGGCCGGTCGGCGTGCAGGGTGCGGGGCAGCAGCCCGTTGCGCATCGCCAGCACCATCTTGATCACACCGGCGACGCCGGCCGCGCCCTGGGTGTGGCCGATGTTCGACTTGATCGAGCCGAGCCAGAGCGGCCGGTCGTCCGGGCGGTCCTGCCCGTAGGTGGCGAGGACCGCCTGCGCTTCGATCGGGTCACCGAGGGTGGTGCCGGTGCCGTGCGCCTCGACCAGGTCGACCTGGTCGGGGCGGACGTCGGCGGCGGCCAGCGCCTGCCGGATCACCCGTTGCTGGGCGGGACCGTTGGGGGCGGTCAGCCCGTTGGACGCGCCGTCCTGGTTGATCGCCGAACCGCGCACGACCGCGAGGACGTGATGGCCGTGCCGTTCGGCGTCGGAGAGCCGCTCCAGCAGCAGCATGCCCGCACCCTCGGACATGCCGGTGCCGTCGGCGTCGGCGGAGAAGGACTTGCACCGGCCGTCGGAGGCCAGCCCCCGCTGGAGGCTGAAGTCCAGGAAGGTGTCCGGCTTGGACATCACCGTGACCCCGCCGGCCAGAGCCAGGGAGCACTCCCCGGAGCGCAGCGCCTGCACGGCCAGGTGGATCGCCACCAGCGACGACGAGCAGGCAGTGTCGACGCTGACCGCCGGCCCCTCCAACCCCAGGGTGTACGAGATCCGCCCGGACGCGACGCTGGCCATGCTGCCGTTGCCCAGGTAACCCGCCAACTCCTCGGGCACCTCGGACAGCCGGCTGCCGTAGTCGTGGTACATCACGCCGGTGAACACCCCGGTCGGGCTGCCCTTGAGCGAGGTCGGGTCGATCCCGGCCCGCTCCAGCACCTCCCACGAGGTTTCCAGCAGCAACCGCTGCTGCGGGTCCATCGCGATCGCCTCACGCGGGCCGATGCCGAAGAAGTCCGGGTCGAAGTCGGCCGCGTCGTAGAGGAAACCGCCCTCCAGCGAGGACGTCCGGCCGGGCTTGCCGGGCTCCGGGTCGTAGAGGTGGTCGAGGTCCCAGCCCCGGTCGGTGGGGAACGGCGAGATGGCGTCCGCGCCGTCGACCAGCAGCTGCCACAGGTCCTCGGGGGTGCGGACCCCGCCGGGGAAGCGGCAGCTCATCGCGACGATGGCGACGGGTTCGTCGACCACCGGCCGGACCACCGTGGTCGGCTGCGCCTGCGCCGGTCCACCGAGGATCGTGCCGTGCAGGTAGCCGGCCAGCGCGGTCGGGTTCGGGTAGTCGAAGACCAGGGTCGCCGGCAGCCGCAGCCCGGTGGCCGTGTTGAGCCGGTTGCGCAGCTCCACGGCGGCCAGCGAGTCGAAGCCGAGTTCCTTGAACGCCCGGGCCGGCTCGACGGCGGTGCCGCTGTCGTGGCCGAGGACGGCCGCGACGTTGGCCCGGACCAGGTCGAGCAGCACCCGGTGCTGGTCGTCCGCGTCGAGGGTGACGAGCTGCCGGTGCAGGCCGGAGCCGGTGACCGGGGTCGCCGGACCACCCGCCGCCCGCCGGGCCGGGAGCCGGACCAGGCCCCGGAACAGGGCCGGGAGCTGCTGGCCCTGGGCGCGCAGCGCGGCGGTGTCCAACCGGACCGGCACCAGCAGCGCCTCGTCGGCGGCGACCGCCGCGTCCAGCAGCGCCAGCCCCCGGTCGGAGTCCAGCGGCAGCACGCCGGAGCGGGCCATCCGGGCCACGTCGGCCTCGCCGAGGTGCGCGGTCATCCCACTGCGCTGCTCCCAGAACCCCCAGGCCAGCGACGTGGCCGGCAGGCCGAGGGCCCGCCGGTGCGCGGCCAGGGCGTCAACGAAGACGTTCGCGGCGGCGTAGTTGCCCTGCCCCGCCCCGTCGAGGACCCCGGCGGCGGAGGAGAACAGCACGAACGCCGACAGCTCACGGTCGCGGGTCAGCTCGTGCAGGTGCCAGGCCGGGTCGGCCTTGGCCCGCCACACGGTGTCGAGCTGTTCCTGGGTCAGGGCGGTCAGCAGGCCGTCGTCGAGAACCCCGGTGGTGTGCACGACGGCGGTCAGCGCCGGGATGCCGTCCAGCAGGGTGGCGACGGCGTCCCGGTCGGCCAGGTCGGCGGCCACCACCTCGACGGTGGCCCCGAGGCCGGTCAGCTCGTCGCGCAGCTCCGCCGCGCCCGGCGCGGTCAGCCCGCGCCGCGAGGTCAGGACCAGCTCCCGCACCCCGTGCACCTCCACCAGGTGCCGGGCGACGAGTGCACCCAGCACACCGGTGCCGCCGGTGACCAGCACAGTGCCGTCGGCCCGCCAGGACCCACCGGTGGTGGTCGCGCGGGCCAGGCGCGGCACCCGCACCTGACCGTCGCGCACCGACAACTCCGGCTCACCGGTGCCCACCGCCGCCAGGATCTCCTCCACCGGAGTCTCCGGATCGGCGTCCACCAGCACGAACTGGCCGGGATTCTCCGCCTGCGCGGCCCGGACCAGGCCCCAGATCGGGGCGTGGGCCAGGTCGGTGCCGCCGTCGACGGCACCGTTGGTGATCACGACCAGCCGGGCGGCGGCCTGGGTCGGGTCGGCCAGCCAGGACTGGAGCAGGGCGAGGGTCTCCCCCACCGCCGTCCGGGCGGCGGTGGCCGGGTCGAGGTCGGCGGCGGGCGGGGTCAGCGGGGCGAGCACGACGTCGGGCACGCCCAGGCCGAGACCCTCCAGGTAGCCCCACGACTCGGCCGCGGTGCCGGTGGGCACGCTCACCCAGTCGACGCGGTAGAGGTCCCCGTCGGTCGGGGCGGCGGTGGTCAACTGGACCGGGCGGGACACCAGCGCGCCGACCACGGCGACCGGTTCGCCGTCCGGGTCGGCCAGGTGCAGGGTGGCGGACTCCGGCCCACTGGCGGTGACCTTCACCCGCAGGGCGGTGGCGCCCGTCGCGTGCAACGTCACATCCGTCCAGGCGAACGGCAGATACGGCGGACGACCCACCGGCACCGCCTCACCGATCCCCACCACCTGCAACGCCGCATCCAACAACGCCGGATGCACCCCGAACCGCGACGCCTCCCCATGCGCCTCCTCCGGAAGCGCAACCTCAGCAAACACCACCTCACCAACCCGCCAGGCAGCCTGCACCCCCTGGAACACCGGACCATACTCGTACCCCTGCACCACCAACTCGTCATACAACCCCGCCGTCGGCACCGGCACCGCACCCGACGGCGGCCAGACCCGCAGGTCGAAGTCGGGGTCGGTGACGTCGGCGGAGAGCACGCCGGTGGCGTGCCGGACCCAGCTGCCGGTGTGTTCCGGCCGGGAGTGCACGGTGACCGCCCGGCGGCCGGTGTCGTCGGCGGCGGCGAGCAGCAACTGCACCTGTACGGCACCCTGCTCGGGCAGGATCAGCGGGGCGTGCAGCGTCAACTCGTCGAGGTGACCGAGGCCGACGTCGTCCCCGGCGTGCAGGACGAGTTCGACGAAGCCGGTACCGGGCAGCAGGACGGTGCCGTTGACGGCGTGGTCGGCCAGCCACGGGTGGGTGTCCAGCGAGATCCGGCCGGTGAACAGCACCTCACCCGACTCGGCCATCGACACCGACGCCCCCCACAGCGGGTGCCCGGCGGAGCCGAGACCGGCGGAGGTGAGGTCGGCGCGGCCCCCGGTGGCGTTGAGCCAGTAGCGGCGGCGCTGGAACGGGTACGTCGGCAGCGGCACCTCGCCCCGGGGCCGCGCCGGCAGCACCGGCGACCAGTCGACGGTGACGCCCCGGGCGAACGCCTCACCGAGCGAGGTGAGCCAGCGGTGCAGCCCGCCCTCACCCCGGCGCAGCGACCCGACGGCGGCCACCTCGACCCCCGCGTCGGCGGCGGTCTCCTCCACCCCCATGGTCAGCACCGGGTGCGCGCTGCACTCCAGGAACACCCGCATCCCGGCGTCGAGCAGGGCACGGGTGGTCTCCTCGAAGCGGACGGTCTGCCGCAGGTTGGTGTACCAGTAGCCGGCGTCCAGGCCGGTGGTGTCGAACACCCGGCCGGTGACAGTCGAGTAGAACGGGATGGTGGAGGCACGCGGGCTGACCTCGGCGAGGTCGGTGCGCAGCCGCTGCTCGATCAGCTCCACCTGGGCCGAGTGCGACGCGTAGTCCACGTTCACCCGCTTGGCCCGCACGTCCTCGGCGCTGAGCGTGGCGACCAGGTCGTCGATGGCGTCCGGGTCACCGGAGACGACGACGGAGGAGGTGCCGTTGACGGTGGCGATCGAGATGCGGCCGGCGTAGCCGGTCAGCCGTTCGGCCGCCGCCCGCTCGGGCAGGCCGATGGAGGCCATCGCACCCCGACCCGCCAACACCTCCGCAATCGCCAAACTCCGCAACGCCACCACCAACGCCCCATCCCGCAACGACAAACCACCCGACACCACCGCCGCCGCAATCTCACCCTGCGAATGCCCAATCACCGCATCCGGCACCACCCCAAACGACCGCCACAACCCCGCCAACGACACCATCACCGCCCACAACACCGGCTGCACCACATCAACCCGATCCAACGACGGAGCACCCTCCACACCCCGCAACACATCCACCAACCGCCAACCCACAAACTCCGACAACGCCACCCCACACTCACCAACCCGCTCCGCAAACACCGGAGACGAATCCAACAACTCCACCGCCATCCCCACCCACTGCGAACCCTGCCCCGGGAACACGAAGACCGTGCCGCCCTGGAGCACGCCGGGGGCGGTGCCGTCGCCGGCGAACGCCCGCGCCCCGGCGACGAAGTCGCGCCGGTCGCCGACGATCACCGTGCGCCGGTCGAGTAGCGCCCGCCCGGTCGCCAGCGCGTACGCGAGGTCACCGGCCTTGACGGACTCGTCGCCCAGGACGTCGGCCACCCGGGCGGCCTGCTCCCGCAGGGCCTGGTCGGTGCGGGCCGACAGCACCCAGGGCAGCAGCTCCGGCTCGGGGGCGTCGACCGGCGGTTCGTCGGCCGGGGGCGCCTGTTCGAGGATGACGTGGGCGTTGGTGCCGCTGATGCCGAACGAGGACACGCCCGCGCGGCGGGGCCGCTCCAGTGCCGGCCACGGCTGCGTCTCGGTGAGCAGCCGCACCGCCCCGGCCGACCAGTCCACCTGCGGGGTGGGCTCGTCCACGTGCAGGGTGCGGGGCAGCACCCCGTTGCGCATCGCCAGCACCATCTTGATCACACCGGCGACACCGGCCGCGCCCTGGGTGTGGCCGATGTTCGACTTCACCGAGCCGAGCCACAGCGGCCGGTCCCCGGGCCGTTCCTGCCCGTAGGTGGCCAGCAGCGCCTGCGCCTCGATCGGGTCGCCGAGGGTGGTGCCGGTGCCGTGCGCCTCGACGGCGTCCACCTCGGTGGCCGGGATGCCACCGGCCGCCGCCAGGGCCTGCCGGATCACCCGCTGCTGCGAGGGACCGTTCGGGGCGGTCAGGCCGTTGGACGCGCCGTCCTGGTTGATCGCCGAACCCCGTACCACCGCGAGGACGTGGTGGCCGTGGCGTTCGGCGTCGGAGAGCCGCTCCAGCAGCAGCATGCCGACGCCCTCGGACATCGCCGTGCCGTCCGCGCCGGCCGCGAAGGACTTGCACCGGTGGTCGGCGGCCAGGCCCCGCTGGAGGCTGAACTCGATGAACGTGTCCGGGGTGGACATGACGGTGACGCCACCGGCCAGGGCGAGCGTGCACTCGCCGGAGCGCAGCGCCTGCACGGCCAGGTGGATCGCGACCAGCGACGACGAGCACGCGGTGTCGACGCTGACCGCCGGCCCCTCCAGGCCGAGGGTGTAGGCGATGCGGCCGGACGCGACGCTTGCCATGCTGCCGTTGCCCAGGTAACCGGCGAGTTCCTCGGGTACCTCGGGCAGCCGGCTGGCGTAGTCGTGGTACATGACCCCGGCGAAGACACCGGTGAGGCTGCCGCGCAGCGAGTTCGGGTCGATGCCGGCCCGCTCCAGCGCCTCCCACGAGGTTTCCAGCAGCAACCGCTGCTGCGGGTCCATCGCGACCGCCTCACGCGGGCTGATCCCGAAGAAGTCGGGGTCGAAGTCGGCCGCGTCGTAGAGGAAACCACCCTCCATGGCGTACGTCTTGCCGGTCCGGCCGGGCTCCGGGTCGTACATGCCGGCGAGGTCCCAGCCCCGGTCGGTGGGGAACGGGGTGATCGCGTCGGTGCCGTCGGCGAGCAGTCGCCACAGGTCCTCGGGGGTACGGACCCCGCCGGGGAAGCGGCAGCTCATCGCCACGATGGCGACGGGTTCGTCGTCGGCGACGGGGGTGGCCACGGTCGGGGCCTGTGGGGTGGCCGCACCGAGGATCCTGGTGTGCAGGTAGTCGGCGAGCGCGGTCGGGTTGGGGTAGTCGAAGACCAGGGTCGCCGGCAGCCGCAGCCCGGTGGCCGTGTTGAGCTTGTTGCGCAGCTCGACGGCGGCCAGCGAGTCGAAGCCGAGTTCCCGGAACGCCCGGGACGGCTCGACGGTGGCCGGGCTGTCGTGGCCGAGCACCCCGGCGACGTTGCCCCGGACCAGGTCGAGCAGCAGTCGCCGCTGGTCGGCGTCGGCGAGGCCGAGCAGTTGCCGGTGCAGTGCCGAACCGCCGACCGGCGTCGGGCCGGTGCCGGCGGCGCGGCGGGCCGGGAGCCGGACCAGGCCCCGGAACAGGGCCGGGAGCTGCTGGCCCTGGGCGCGCAGCGCGGCGGTGTCCAGCCGGATCGGCACCAGCAGCGGCTCGTCGGTGGCGACCGCCGCGTCGAGCAGGGCGAGGCCCTGGTCGGTGCTGATCCCGAGCACGCCGGAGCGGGCCATCCGGGCCACGTCGGCGTCGCCGAGGTGCGCGGTCATCCCGCTGCGTTCCTCCCAGAAGCCCCAGGCCAGGGAGACCGCCGGCAGGCCGAGGGCCCGCCGGTGCGCGGCCAGGGCGTCGACGAAGACGTTCGCGGCGGCGTAGTTGCCCTGCCCGGAGCCGTCGACCACGCCGGCGGCCGAGGAGAACAGCACGAACGCGGACAGCTCGCGGTCCCGGGTGAGGTCGTGCAGGTGCCAGGCCGGGGTGGCCTTGGCCCGCCACACGGTGTCGAGCTGCGCGTCGGTGAACGCGGCGACGGTGCCGTCGTCCAACGCGCCGGTGGTGTGCACGACGGCGGTCAACGCCGGGATGCCGTCCAGCAGGGTGGCGACCGCGTCCCGGTCGGCCAGGTCGGCGGCCACCACCTCGACGGTGGCCCCGAGGCCGGTCAGCTCGTCGCGCAGCTCCGCCGCACCCGGCGCGGTCAACCCACGCCGCGAGGTCAGCACCAGCTCCCGCACCCCGTGCACCTCCACCAGGTGCCGGGCCACCAGCGCGCCCAGCACACCGGTGCCACCGGTCACCAGCACCGAACCGTCGGCCCGCCAGGACCCACCGGTGGTGGTCGCGCGGGCCAGACGCGGCACCCGCACCTGACCGTCCCGCAGCGACAACTCCGGCTCACCGGTCCCCACCGCCGCCAGAATCTCCTCCACCGGAGTCTCCGGGTCAGCATCCACCAGCACGAACTGACCAGGATTCTCCACCTGCGCGGCCCGCACCAGGCCCCAGACCGGGGCGTGGGCCAGGTCGGTGACCTGGTCGGCCGCACCGTCGGTGAGCACCACCAGCCGGGACTCGGCCAACCGGGGGTCGGCCAGCCAGCGCTGGAGCAGCGCGAGCGCCGCACCGACCGCAGCCCGCCCGGCCACCTCGACGTCCCCCGCCGGCCCCGCCGTGGTGGCCGGGTCGAGGGCGGCGTCCTGGTGGGTGAGTCGGGCGAGCACCAGCTCCGGTACGTCGTCGGCGAGGTCCTCCAGGTGGGCCCAGGAAGGTGCCGCAGCGGCGGCCACCGGCACGGCGGTCCAGTCGATCCGGTAGAGGTTGCCCTCGGTGGGGGCGGTGGTGAGCTGCACCGGCCGGGACACCAGGGAACCGATCTCGGCGACCGGCGCACCGGTCGGGTCGGTCAGGTGCAGGGTGACCGCATCCGGGCCGGTCGGGGTGACCCGCACCCGCAGGGCGGTGGCACCCGTGGCGTGCAGCGTCACATCCGTCCAGGCGAACGGCAGATACGGCGGACGACCCACCGGCACCGCCTCACCGATCCCCACCACCTGCAACGCCGCATCCAACAACGCCGGATGCACCCCGAACCGCGACGCCTCCCCATGCGCCTCCTCCGGAAGCGCAACCTCAGCAAACACCACCTCACCAACCCGCCAGGCAGCCTGCACCCCCTGGAACACCGGACCATACTCGTACCCCTGCACCACCAACTCGTCATACAACCCCGCCGTCGGCACCGGCACCGCACCCGACGGCGGCCACGCCACCAGGTCGAAGTCGGCGGCGGCCGGGGTGTCGGCGAGCACGCCGGTGGCGTGCCGGGTCCACGGCAGGTCCACCTCGGCGTGCTCGGCCCGGGAGTGCACGCTGACGGTACGCCGGGTGGACTCGTCGGCGGCGGTCATCAGCAGCTGCACCTGCACGGCCGCGCGCTCGGCGAGCAGCAGCGGGGCGTGCAGGGTCAGCTCCTCCAGGTGGGCGAGGCCGACGTGGTCACCGGCGTGCAGCACCAGCTCGACGAAGGCCGCCCCGGGCAGCAGGACGGTGCCGTTGACGGCGTGGTCGGCCAGCCACGGGTGGGTGTCCAGCGAGATCCGGCCGGTGAACAGCACCTCACCCGACTCGGCCATCGACACCGACGCCCCCCACAGCGGGTGCCCGGCGGAGCCGAGACCGACCGACGCCACGTCGGCCGCACCGCTGGTCGCGTCGATCCAGTAGCGGCGGCGTTGGAACGGGTACGTCGGCAGCGGCACCTCGACGCGCGGACGCGCCGGCAGCGCCGACGACCAGTCCACCGGCACCCCACGGACGAACGCCTCACCGAGCGAGGTGAGCCAGCGGTGCAGCCCACCCTCACCCCGGCGCAGCGACCCGACGGCGGCCACCTCGACCCCCGCGTCGGCGGCGGTCTCCTCCACCCCCATGGTCAGCACCGGGTGCGCACTGCACTCCAGGAACACCCGCATCCCCGCCCGGAGCAGCACCCGGGTGGTCTCCTCGAACCGGACGGTCTGCCGCAGGTTGGTGTACCAGTAGCCGGCGTCCAGCCCGGCGGTGTCGAGCACCCCGGCGGTCACCGTGGAGTAGAACGGCACGGTCGACGACCGGGGCGACACCTCGGCGAGGTCGTCGCGCAGCCGCTGCTCGATCAGCTCCACCTGCGCCGAGTGCGACGCGTAGTCCACGTTCACCCGCTTGGCCCGCACGTCCTCGGCGGTCAGCGTGGCGACCAGGTCGTCGACGGCGTCCGGGTCACCGGAGACCACCACCGACGACACCCCGTTGACCGTGGCGATCGACACCCGACCGTCGTAGACGTCGAGGCGCTCGCGGACCCGCTCGGCGGGCAGGCCGATGGAGGCCATCGCACCCCGACCCGCCAACACCTCCGCAATCGCCAAACTCCGCAACGCCACCACCAACGCCCCATCCCGCAACGACAAACCACCCGACACCACCGCCGCCGCAATCTCACCCTGCGAATGCCCAATCACCGCATCCGGCACCACCCCAAACGACCGCCACAACCCCGCCAACGACACCATCACCGCCCACAACACCGGCTGCACCACATCAACCCGATCCAACGACGGAGCACCCTCCACACCCCGCAACACATCCACCAACCGCCAACCCACAAACTCCGACAACGCCACCCCACACTCACCAACCCGCTCCGCAAACACCGGAGACGAATCCAACAACTCCACCGCCATCCCCACCCACTGCGAACCCTGCCCCGGGAACACGAACACCACCCCGGAGCCGCCCTGCAACGGCGTCGGCACCGCGGCCCCGGCGACCAGGGCGTCCGCGCCGGTCAGGAAGTCGCTGACGTCACCGACGACGACGGCCCGCCGGTCCAGCGCCGCCCGCCCCTTGGCCAGCGCGTACGCGAGGTCACCCGGGTCGGTGGTGGCGGCGGCGACGGCGGCCCGCAGCTGGGCGGCCTGGGCGCGCAGCGCCTCCTCGGTCTTGGCCGACAGCACCCACGGCAGCACGGCCGGCGGCGCGACGATCTCGCCCTCCAGCTCGACCGGCGGGGCCTCCTCGACGATGACGTGGGCGTTGGTGCCGCTGATGCCGAACGACGACACGCCCGCCCGGCGCGGCCGGTCCAGCGCCGGCCACGGCTGCGCCTCGGTGAGCAGCCGCACCTCGCCGGCCGACCAGTCGATCTGCGGGGACGGCTCGTCGGCGTGCAGGGTGCGGGGCAGCACCCCGTTGCGCATCGCCAGCACCATCTTGATCACACCGGCGACACCGGCCGCGCCCTGGGTGTGGCCGATGTTCGACTTGATCGAGCCGAGCCACAGCGGACGCTCACCCGGCCGGCCCTGCCCGTACGTGGCGAGCAGCGCCTGCGCCTCGATCGGGTCACCGAGGGCGGTGCCGGTGCCGTGCGCCTCGACCGCGTCGACCTCGGTCGCCGGGATGCCACCGGCGGAGGCCAGGGCCTGCCGGATCACCCGCTGCTGCGACGGGCCGTTCGGGGCGGTCAGCCCGTTGGACGCGCCGTCCTGGTTGGTGGCCGAGCCCCGAATCACCGCGAGCACCTGGTGGCCGTTGGCCCGGGCGTCGGAGAGGCGTTCCAGCAGCAGCATGCCGGCGCCCTCACCCCAGCCGGTGCCGTCGGCCCCGGCCGCGAACGACTTGGACCGGCCGTCCTTGGCCAGGCCACGCTGCCGGCTGAAGTCGATGAACGTGTCCGGGGTGGACATCACGGTGACGCCCCCGGCCAACGCCAGCGAGCACTCCCCGGCCCGCAGCGCCTGCACGGCCAGGTGGATCGCCACCAGCGACGACGAGCAGGCGGTGTCGATCGACACGGCCGGCCCCTCCAGGCCGAGGGTGTAGGCGACCCGGCCGGAGACGATGCTGGCCAGGCTGCCGTTGCCCAGGTAGCCGGCCAGCTCGTCGGGCACCTGGTGCAGGCGCAGCGCGTAGTCGTGGTACATGACGCCGGCGAAGACACCGGTCGGGCTGCCCTTGAGCGAGGTCGGGTCGATCCCGGCCCGCTCCAACACCTCCCACGACGTTTCCAGCAGCAACCGCTGCTGCGGGTCCATCGCGATCGCCTCACGCGGGCTGATCCCGAAGAAGTCCGCGTCGAAGTCGGCCGCGTCGTAGAGGAAACCACCCTCCATCGAGTACGTCTTGCCGGGCTTGCCGGGCTCCGGGTCGTACATGCCGGCCAGGTCCCAGCCCCGGTCGGTGGGGAACGGGGAGACCGCGTCGACGCCGCCCTCCAGCAGCTCCCACAGCTGCTCCGGGGTGGCCACCCCGCCGGGGAAGCGGCAGCTCATCGACACGATGGCGATCGGCTCCTGGGTGAACGAGGCCGACGCCAGCTCGGGCACCGCCACGTCCACGTCGGTGCCGAGCACGGTGGACACCACGAACTCGGCGAGCGCCACCGGGGTCGGGTAGTCGAAGACGAGGGTCGCCGGCAGTCGCAGCCCGGTGGCGGCGTTGAGCCGGTTACGCAGCTCCACCGCGGCCAACGAGTCGAAGCCCAGCTCGTTGAAGGCGCGGCGGGGCTCGATCGCCTCCGCGCCGTCGTGGCCGAGCACGGCGGCGACGTGCGCGCGGACCAGGTCGAGGGTGACCCGGTCCCGTTCGGCGGGGGTGAGGCCGGCGAACTGCCGGGCCAGCCCCTGGGCGGCGTCCGCCGCGCCGGCCGCCTGCGCGGACCGGCGGGCCGGCAGCGGCACCAGGCCGCGCAGCAGCGCCGGCACCCCGTCGGGCCGGTTGCGCAGCGCCGTCAGGTCGACCCGGATCGGGGCGAGGACCGGTTCGTCGACCCCGAGCGCGGCGTCGAGCAGGGCCAGGTTCTCGGCCGGGCTGAGGCCGGGCATGCCGGAACGTTCGATGCGCTGCAACGCGGCGGCGTCCAACTGGCCGCCCATGCCGCTGTCACCGGTCCACAGCCCCCAGGTGAGGGCGACCACGGGCCGGCCCTGCGCCCGGCGGGAGGTGGCCAGCGCGTTGAGGGTGGCGTTCGCGGCGGCGTAGTTGCCCTGCCCGGCGCAGTCGAGCAGGCTGGCCAGGGAGGAGAAGAGCACGAACGCGGTCAGGTCGGCGTCGCGGGTCAACGCGTCGAGGTTGACCGCGCCGTCCAGCTTGGCCTTGAGCACCGCGTCGAGGCGCTGCGGGGTGAGCGAGCCGATCGTCGCGTCGTCGACGATGCCGGCGGCGTGCACCACCGCCCGCAACGGCCGGTCGGCCGGGACGGCGGCGAGCAGCGCGGCCAGGGCGTCGGCGTCGGCCGCGTCACAGGCGGCCACCTCGACGCTCGCGCCTGCCGCTTCCAGCTCCGCGCGCAGCTGCGCCACACCGGCCGCCGCCGGGCCACGGCGACTGGTCAACAGCAGATGGCGTACGCCGTGGTTGCCGGCCAGGTGCCGGGCCACGTGCGCGCCGAGCCCACCGGTGCCACCGGTGACCAGCACCGTGCCGTCGGTCGGCCAACGGCTGCCGGTGGTGGTGTCGGCGTCGGTGCCGGCCGGGGCGGTGGCGACCCGGGCCAGCCGGGGCACACTGATCTCCCCGTCGCGCAGCCGCAGCTCCGGTTCGCCGGTGGCCAGGGCGGCGGCCAGCAGTGACGTGGGGGCGTCGGCGAGCCGGACGGTGACGAACCGGTCCGGGTTCTCCGTCTGGGCGGCCCGCAGCAGACCCCAGACCGCCTCGGTGGCGAGGTCGTCGACCCGGCTGACGAAGACCAGCCGGGTGCCGCCCAGCCGGGCGTCGGCCAGCCACTGCTGCAGCAGCGTCAACGCCCCGGCGGTGGCGGCCCGGACGTCACCGGTGCCGACGCCGACGAACGCGAACTCCGGGGCGGTGGCACCGGCGTCGATCGCGGCACCCAGCGCGGCCGGGTCGGCGTGCCGGGTGGCCGCGCCGATCCGCTCGTCGCCGAGCACCACCCAGCGGGGGGTGCCCGCCGGGGCGGGCCGGTGACCCAGCTTCGTCCACTCCAGGCGGAACAGCCGCTCGTGGTAGCCGCCCCGGGCGGCGGTGAGCTGGGCGGTGGAGACCGGCCGGGAGACGAACGACCGTACCGTGGCGACCGGTGCGCCGGTCGGGTCGGCGAGGGCCACCGACACGCTGTCCCCGGCCGCGGGGGCGATCCGGACCCGCACCTCGGCCGCGCCGGCGGCGTGCAGGGTGACGTCGCTCCACGCGAACGGGATGCGTACCTCGTCGTCGGTGGGCTCGCCGCGACGGGCGGCGTCGATGGCGTGCAGGGCGGCGTCCAGCACCGCCGGGTGCAGGCCGAACCGGGCCGCGTCGGCCCGACTGTCGGCGGGGAGCGCGACCTCGGCGTACACCTCGGGGCCGCGTCGCCAGACGGCCTTGAGGCCCTGGAAGACCGGGCCGTAGCCGTAGCCCTGGCCGGCCAGCTCGGCGTAACCGCCGGTCAGGTCGACCGGGCGGGCGTCGCGCGGCGGCCACTCGGTCAGCGGCTGCCCGGCGTCGGCGGCCTGCGGGGCGAGGAAACCGCTGACGTGCCGGGTCCAGAGCTGGTCGTCCGGGTCGGACCCGTCGGGCCGCGAGTAGACGGCCACCGGGCAGCGGCCGGCCGGGTCGGCGGCGCCGACGACGACCTGGAGGGCGACGCCGTGCTCGTCGAGCGCCAGCGGGGCCTCCAGGGTCAGCTCCTCCACGGTGGGGCAGCCGACCTGGTCGCCGGCGCGGATCGCCAGCTCCACGAAGGCGGTGCCGGGCAGCAGTGCCACCCCGGAGATGGTGTGGTCGGCCAGCCACGGGTGGCTGCGCAGCGACACCCGCCCGGTGAGCACCACCCCGTCGCCGCCGGCCAGGCCGACGACCGCGCTGACCAGCGGGTGCCCGGCGGCGAGCTGACCGAAGCCGGTCGCGTCGGCGCTGCCGCCGCCGGATTCCATCCAGAACCGGCGACGCTGGAACGGGTACGTGGGCAGCGCCACCCGGCGGGCCCCGCGCGTGGCGAAGAAGCCCGTCCAGTCCACCGGCACCCCCCGCACGTGGGCGCGGGCGACAGCGGCGACGACGTCGGTCTCCTCGTCGTGGTCGGCGCGCAGCAGCGGGGCGAAGACCGCATCGGCGTCGTCGTCGAGGCAGGCCGGACCCATCGCGGAGAGCACCCCGGCCGGACCGAGTTCGAGGAAGGTGGTGACCCCCTCGTCGGCCATCGCCCGGACCGCGTCGGCGAACCGGACGCTGTCGCGCACGTGCCGCACCCAGTAGTCGGGGTCGCACAGTTCACCGGCGAGCACCGGCCGACCGGTGACCGTGGAGACGACCGGAATGGTCGGCGGGCGGTAGGTGAGCACGTGCGCCAGCCGGCCGAACTCGGCGAGCATCGGCGTCATCAGCGGCGAGTGGAAGGCGTGGCTGACCTTCAGCCGCTTCGTCTTGTGCCCGGCGGCGGCGAGGGCGGCGACCACCTCCAGCACGGCGTCCTCGTCGCCGGAGACCACCATCGAGGTGGGGCCGTTCACCGCGGCCAGGCCCACCTGCGCCTCGCGGCCGGCCAGCAGCGGACGGACCTGCTCCTCGGTGGCCTGCACCGAGATCATCGCGCCCTCGGCGGGGAGTTGCTGCATGAGCCGGCCCCGGGCGGCGACCAGCAGGGCGGCGTCCTCCAGGGAGAGCACCCCGGCGACGTGGGCGGCGGCCAGCTCACCGATCGAGTGCCCGGCGAGCAGGTCCGGCCGGACCCCCCACGACTCCAGCAGCCGGAACTGGGCGACCTCCACCGCGAACAGCGCGCACTGGGTGTAGGCGGTCTGGTCGAGCAGGGCCGCCTCGGCGGTGCCGGGCTCGGCGAACAGCACGTCGGCCAGCGGCACGTCCAGTTGCAGGTCGAGCCAGCCGCAGGCGTCGTCGAACGCGGCGGCGTAGACCGGGTAGCTGCGGTACAACTGCCGTCCGGCGCCGAGCCGCTGACTGCCCTGACCGGTGAAGAGGAAACCGAGTCCACCGCCGTCGGCCTGCCCCAGGGGTACGCCGGGCACACTGCCGCCGGCGGCGAGGGCGGCCAGGTCCCGGACGACACCCGCCCGGTCCCGGGCCACCAGCACCGCCCGGTGCTCCAGGGCGGTCCGGGTGGTGGCCAGCGAATAGGCGACGTCGAGCAGCTCCGGGGCGTCCCCGTCGGTGTCCACGACCGCCAGCAGCGCGGCGGCCTGGTCGCGCAGCGCCGTCCCGCTCCGGGCGGAGAACACCACCGGCAGCACCTCGCTGGGCAGCTGCGGCACGGCGGGCACGGTCTCGTCGTCGACCGCCGGAGGTTCCTCGACGATGACGTGCGCGTTGGTGCCGCTGACCCCGAACGAGGAGACCCCGGCGCGGCGCGGCCGGCCCGCGGCGTCCCACTCGCGGGCCTCGGTGAGCAGCGCGACGGTGCCGGCGGACCAGTCCACGTTGGGGGTGGGCGCGTCGACGTGCAGGGTACGCGGCAGCACCCGGTGCCGCATCGCCATCAGCACCTTGATCACCCCGGCGACCCCGGCGGCGGCCTGCGAGTGACCGATGTTGGACTTCAGCGAGCCGAGCCACAGCGGCCGGTCGGCGGGGCGTTCCCGGCCGTAGGTGGCGATGATCGCCTGCGCCTCGATGGGGTCGCCGAGCCGGGTGCCGGTGCCGTGCGCCTCGACCAGGTCGACGTCGGCGGGGGCCAGGCCGGCCGACGCCAGCGCGGACATGATCACCCGCTGCTGGGACGGCCCGTTCGGGGCGGTCAACCCGTTGGACGCGCCGTCCTGGTTGATCGCCGAGCCCCGGATCACCCCGAGCACCCGGTGGCCGTTGCGGCGGGCGTCGGAGAGCCGCTCCAGCACCAGGATGCCGACGCCCTCGGCCCAGCCGGTGCCGTCGGCCGCCGCCGCGAACGGCTTGCACAGCCCGTCCGGGGCGAGGCCACGCTGCCGGCTGAACGCGGTGAACGCGCCCGGGTGCACCATCACCGCGACGCCACCGGCCAACGCGGTGGTGCACTCCCCACGCTGCACCGCCTGGCAGGCCAGGTGCAGGGCGACCAGCGAACCCGAGCAGGCGGTGTCCACGGTCAGCGTCGGGCCCTCGAAGCCGAACGTGTAGGCGAGCCGGCCGGACACCACGCTCGGCGCGTTGCCGGTGAGCAGGTAGCCGTCCAGGCCCTCCGGGGCCTCGTGCAGCCGGGGGCCGTACTCCTGCGGTTCGGCGCCGATGAAGACACCGGTCTGGCTGCCGCGCAGCGACGCCGAATCGATGCCGGCGTCCTCCAACGCCTCCCAGGCGGTCTCCAGCACCAGCCGCTGCTGCGGGTCCATCGTCATCGCCTCGCGGGGGCTGATGCCGAAGAAGTCCGCGTCGAACTCGGCCGCGCCCTCCAGGAAACCGCCCTGGCGCACGTAGGTCTTGCCGGGCTTGCCCGGGTCCGGGTCGTAGAGCCCGTCGGTGTCCCAGCCCCGGTCGGTCGGGAAGTCGGAGATCACGTGCCGGCCCTCGAAGACCAGCCGCCACAGGTCGTCGGCGGAGGTGCTGTGCCCCGGGTAGCGGCAGCCGATGCCGACCACGGCGATCGGCTCGTCGTCGTCGGCGGGCCGGCGCAGCGGCGCGGCGACCGGCGCGGGCGCGGCGTCCCCACCGAGCAGCGTACGCAGCAACCGTCCGACCGCCTGCGGCGTCGGGTGGTCGAAGACCAGGGTGACCGGCAGGTCCAGGCCGGTGGCGACGGTGAGCCGACGGTGCAGCTCCACCGCGGCGAGCGAGTCGAAGCCCAGGTCGCGGAACGGGCGGCCCGGCTCGACGGCGTCCGGGCCGTCCGGCAGCACGGTCCGCAGCACGTCACGGGCCTGCTCCCGGACCAGGGCGGTGAGCGCCCGGCCCTGCTCCTCGGCCGTGCGGCCCTCCAGCCGTCGCCGCAGTGCCGACAGCGCGTCGGGCTCGGCACCGGTGGGGTTCACGGACTCGCTCATGGCACGCTCCACTAGGTCTCCGGGTTCGACGCCCGGCTCGGTGTGTCGGCTTGCGGCGCCCGATCACGGCAAGGCCGCCGCGACCGGTAGGGGGGACCGGTCGCGGCGGCCTCGCGGCGACCGGTGGGTTCACCGGTCGGGGCGGTGGTTACTCCTCGGGCGCGAGCAGCGCGCCGGAGGCGGCGTCGCGCACGGTGATCGCCGACATCGGGCACATGTCGGCGGCGTCGATGACCGCCTCGTCGGGCGCGGTCTCCGGGGCCAGGGCGGACGCCTTGCCGGCCCGGATCTCGATCTGGCGGGGGGCCGCGCCGGCGCAGACCCCGGTACCGATGCAGGCGTCCCGGTCGACGGTGACCGTCCAGCGGGTGTCCACGGTGGTCACCAGGCCACCAGCAGCTTGTTCGGGCCCCGGACCAGCTGGCCGGACTTCCACGACACGCCCGCGTCGCCGTCGGCCAGGCTCAGCTCGGGGAACCGGTCCAGGACCGTGTGCAGGGCCACCTGGAGTTCCATCCGGGCGAGCTGCGCGCCGAGGCAGTGGTGCGGGCCGTGGCCGAACGCGACGTGCGGGTTCTGCTCGCGGGTGAAGTCGAAGGTCTCCGGGTTGTCGAAGATCTCCGGGTCCCGGTTGGCGCCGGGCAGCGAGACCAGCACCGGCTCCCCGGCGCGGACGGTGATCCCGCTCAGCTCGATGTCCTCCACCGCGTAGCGGGGGAACATCGCGGCCGGGTTCAGCGGGATCATCCGCAGCAGTTCCTCCACGGCCGCCGGCACCAGGCTCCGGTCGGCGCGCAGCTGCGCCATCAGCTCCGGGTTGGTGAGCAGCGCGTAGACGAAGTTGGGGATGTGGGTGGAGACCGTCTCGACGCCGGTGAGCAGCAGCCCGACCCCGGCGATGGAGAGCAGCTCCTGCTCGGTCAGCCGGTCGCCCTCGTCGCGGGCCTTGACCAGCGCGCCGAGCAGGTCGTCGGTGGGCTGCTCGCGGCGCTGGGCGACCAGCTTGCCCATGTAGCCGAACAGCTGCTCGGCGTAGACCATCAGCTGCTCGCTGGTGCTGGTCAGCCCCTCGGTCCAGATCCGGAACTGGGCCCGGTCCTCGAACGGCACCCCGAGCAGCTCGCAGATGACGGTGATCGGGTACGGCAGGGCGAACAGCTCGACCAGGTCACCCGGGGAACCCTTGGCGATCATCTCGTCGACGTACTCGTTGGCGATGCGCTGGGCGCCCTCGCGCATCTCGTTGACCCGGCGCGCGGTCAGCGCCTTGCCGGCGAGCTTACGCAGCCGGGTGTGGTCCGGCGGGTCGAGCCCGATGATGCCCTCGTAGGTCATCTCCTCGCGGGTACGGGGCTGGTCCTTGCCCTGCGCCGCGGCCCGGCTGAACCGTGGGTCGGTCAGCACGGTCTTGACGTCCTCGTACCGGGTGGCGAGCCAGGACACCTCGCCGTACGGCAGTTGCACCCGGGCCAGCGGCTCGGTGCTGCGCAGCAGCCCGTAGACGGGGTCGATGTCGATCCCGGGCGCCTCGCTGAACGGATATTTACGGATCTCCTGATCGATCGTCACGGAGCACTCCCTCGGGTCGCACCGGGCGCACGTGATCCGGCGCTGGCATCGGTGTCTGCACGGCCGCTCGGTGCGGTACGGCGTATCCGGGCGACACGCCGGGCGCCGGCCGGACCAGGCGAGGGATACGTAATCAGGAAAGGAAATCCACCTACACCCCCGCGACGCCCCTAGCCTCCCCCTACCAGCGGCGCTAAGGGGCGGCTCTGGGGTTCCGCTAGGGGTCCCGGCGGACGGGCCGCCACTAGCGTGGGGGCGAGGCAACGCGCTGTTGACCGTCGAGCGATTCTCGCGGGCGCGCACCGGTGATTGAGTCACGCCACGTCGGTGGGCGCAACCCCCCATGGAGGATGGTTGATGTCCCTGCTCGTTTCCACGACCGCCGATCCGGGGCGGTTCCACTCCTTCGGGCCGCACCACATCGATGAGCTGGGCGCCCGGTACGGATTGTCGGCCGACAATCTGCACGCGGTCCGCACCATTTCCCAGGTGCTGCCCTTCCGGGTCAACGAGTACGTCCTGTCGCACCTGATCGACTGGGACCGCATCCCGGACGACCCGATCTTCCGGCTGGTGTTCCCGCAGCGCGGCATGCTCGCCGCCGCCGACGAGCGGATCGTCGGCGACCTGCTGCGCGCCGGTGACCGCAAGGGGCTGCGCGGTGAGGTGGCCCGGATCCGGGCTGGGCTCAACCCGCACCCGTCCGGGCAGCAGCAGCACAACGTGCCCAGCCTGGACGGTCAGGAGTTGCCGGGCATGCAGCACAAGTACCGGGAGACGGTGCTGTACTTCCCGCAGCAGGGGCAGACCTGCCACGCGTACTGCACCTACTGCTTCCGCTGGGCGCAGTTCGTCGGTGACGCGGACCTGCGGTTCGCCGCGCCCGGCCCGGAGCAGTTGGTGAGCTACCTGCACCGCCACCCGGCGGTGACCGACGTGCTGGTCACCGGCGGCGACCCGATGATCATGTCGACGGAGCGGCTGCGCAGCCACGTGGAGCCGCTGCTGGCGGTGGACACGGTGCGCACCATCCGGTTCGGCACCAAGGCGGTCGCCTACTGGCCGTACCGGTTCGTCTCCGACAGTGACGCCGACGACCTGCTGCGACTGTTCGAACAGGTCGTCGCGTCGGGTCGCAACGTCGCGGTGATGGCGCACTTCAGCCACCCCCGGGAGTTGGCCACCGAGGTCGCCACCCGGGCCATCGCCCGGATCCGGTCGACCGGGGCGGTGGTCTACTGCCAGGCCCCGCTGATCCGCTACGTCAACGACGACGCCCGCGCCTGGAGCGAGATGTGGCGGGCCGAGCTGGCCGTCGGCGCGGTGCCCTACTACATGTTCGTCGAACGGGACACCGGTCCCCGCGACTACTTCCAGGTGCCGCTGACCCGGGCCGCCGACATCTTCCGCACCGCGTACCAGGACCTGCCCGGCCTGGCCCGGACGGTGCGCGGGCCGGTCATGTCGGCCACCCCCGGCAAGGTGCTGGTCGACGGCGTCGAACGGACCCCGGACGGCGACTTCTTCCAGCTCCGGTTGATCCAGGCCCGCGACCGGCGGCTGGTCGGCCGGCCGTTCCGGGCCCGCTGGTCGGCCGACGCGGCCTGGCTGAGCGACCTGGAGATCGACCCGGCTGCCCCGGCGGACATCCTCGCCGCCGTCAGCCCCAGCGCGGCCCGCCCCGGCGCCGCCGTCACCGCCTGAACACCCACCGACCCGAAGGGAGCTGGCGATGGCCGGCCGGAAGATCTCGCCCAACCTCGCACTCGACCAGTTGGTCGCGCAGCGCATCGCCGCAGGCGAGTCCATCGTGCACCTGGGCTTCGGCGAGTCCCGGCTGCCGGTGTTCGCGCCACTGCGGCGGGCGCTGACCGACGGCGCCGACCGCAATGCGTACGGGCCGGTGGTGGGTGACCCGGACACCCGGGACGCGGTGGCCGGGTACTTCTCCCGTCGCCGGCTGCCCACCGAGGCGGACCAGGTGATTATCGCGCCGGGCAGCAAGCCGCTGCTGATGGCCCTGCAACTGGTCGTCGGCGGGGACACCATCGTCGCCGCGCCGAGCTGGGTCACCTACGCCCCGCAGGCCCGGTTGGCCGGCAAGACCGTGCTGGGGGTGCCGATCCCGGAGTCGTGCGGCGGGGTGCCCGACCCGACGGCGCTGCGGGAGACGATCCACGCCGCCCGGGTGCTCGGCCACGACCCGCGCATCCTGGTGCTCACCTCGCCGGACAACCCGACCGGCACACACGCCCCGGACGACCTGGTCCGGGAGTTGTGCGCGATCGCCGAGGAGGAGGACCTGCTGATCGTCTCGGACGAGATCTACCGGGACATCCTGCACACCCCGGGCACGGACCTGCTCTCCCCCGCCGAGGTCGCCCCGAGGCGGACCGTGGTGCTCACCGGGCTGAGCAAGAACCTGGCGCTCGGCGGTTGGCGGATCGGCGCGGCCCGGTTCCCGGCCGGCGGGTGGGGTGAGCGGATCCGCGCCGACGTGGCGGCGGTGGCCAGCGAGATCTGGTCCACCCTCGCCGGGCCGATGCAGTCGGTGACCCGGTACGCCTTCGCCGAGCCGCCGGAGATCCGCGAGCGGCTCACCGAGGACGCCGCGCTGCACGGCGCGGTGGCCGGGGCGGTGCACCGGATCATGGTGGAGGCGGGCGCCACCTGCCGGCCGCCGACCGGCGCGTTCTACGTCTACCCGGATTTCGCGCCGCTGCGGGAGCCGCTGGCCGAGCAGGGCATCACCGACGGCGCCGGGTTGCAGCGTCACCTGCTGGAGGAGCTGGGCGTGGCGGTGCTGTCCGGCCACCACTTCGGCGACCGGCCGGAGGCGCTGCGGTTCCGGGCCGCCACCAGCATGCTCTACGGCGACACCCCGGAGCAGCAGCGGCAGACCCAGACCGCCGCCGACCCGCTGACGGTGCCGCACGTCGCCGACGCGCTGGTCCGCATCGAGCAGGCTCTGGCCAAGCTCCCCCGGTGACCTGCCCGCCCGGCTCCCCCGCCGACCGTGCCCGCGCCGGTCGGCCCCGACGACAAGGACGCCCCAGATGACCAGCGCCATCGTCTTTCCCGGGATGGGCCCGTGCGACTTCGCCGACGTCGCGAAGTTCATGCTCATCGACCGGGACGCCCGCGAGTTGCTCGCCGCAGCCAGCGACGCCCTGGACTACGACCTGTTCGCCCGCTACCGCGACAGCGACAGCGACTACTCCGAGTACGCCCAGGTGGCCTTCCTGGTCAACTGCGTGGCGCTGGCCCGCTGGGCGGAGCGGACCATGGACCTGCGGCCGGACCTGATCGCCGGGCCCAGCTTCGGGGGTAAGGCCGCCGCCGTGTTCAGCGGCGCGCTGGACTTCGCCGAGGCGGTCCGGATGACGGCGCGGCTGTCCCGGATCGAGACGGAGTACTTCACCGCCGAGCAGCGGGGCGTGGTGACGATGTCGTTCGTCCGTACCCCGGGCGAGCGGCTGCGGGAGATCCTCGCCGAGCTGGACGAGGCCGGCGAGTGGTACGAGATCTCCTGCTACGTCGACACCGACTTCTGGATGGTGACCCTGCACGAGGGGCGCACCGACTGGTTGGCGCAGCGGCTGCGGGCCGGCGGCGGGCTGCCGCTGTACGTGATGGACCCGCCGCTGCACGCCGCCGCGTTCCAACCGCTGCGCGACCGGGTGGAGGCGGAGCTGTTCGGGTCGCTGCACTTCACCGACCCGCAGATCCCGGTCGTCGCCGACCAGGACGGCACGGTACGCACCACCGCCGACGGCGTACGGACCATGCTGCTCGACGGGATCGTCACCCCGGTGCGCTGGCCGGAGGTGGTCGCCACGTTCCAGCAGTCCGGGGTGCAGACGGTGCACGTCTGCGGGCCGGACCGGCTCTGGGGCCGGGTCGGCGCGACCGTCCGCAACTTCCGGACCACCATCGTGGACCCCCGGCGGGCGATGCGGCCGATCCGCCGCACCGTGGCCGCCTGACCGGTCGGCAGAGCACGGAGGACGAGATGACCCAGCACACCGACTACGCCCTGCACGGCCGGTTCCTCCAGGGGCTGGCCGCCGCACCCCGGGCCACCGCCCTGCACCTGCCGACCGGTCCGGTCAGCTACGAGGAGCTGCACACCACCGCGCTGCGCTGGGCCGGGGCGTTGGCCGCCGGCCCGGACGGGCCGCCCCGGGTGGTCGGCATCCTTGCCGGCAAGACCCTGGAGTCGTACGCCGGGCTGCTCGCCACCCTGTACCTCGGCGCGACCGCCGTGCCGCTGCACCCGGAGTTCCCGGCGGCCCGGACGGCGGGGATGCTCACCGCGTGCGGGGTCTCCGTCCTGCTGCTCGACGACGCCGGGCTGGCGGTCCGGGCGGAGATGGGTGACGCGGTCGCCGGGGTGCCGGTGTTCGCGCCGGTGGTGGACCCGCGCGGCAGCGGCACCGGGCTGCGGCTGCCGGTGGTCGGGGCGACGCCACTGGCCGCGCCCCGCCCCGCCCGCCCGGACGACGTGGCCTACGTGCTGTTCACCTCCGGCTCGACGGGGCGACCCAAGGGGGTGCCGATCACCCACGGCAACCTGCGGCACTACTTCTCCGTGCTGGACGACCGGTACGACTTCGGGCCGGACGACCGGTTCTCCCAGTCGTTCGACCTGAACTTCGACTGCGCGATGTTCGACCTGTTCTGCGCCTGGGGCGCGGGGGCGAGCGTGCACCCGGTGCCGCCGGCGGCCTACCGGGACGTGCCGGCGTTCGTGGCCGAGCGGGGCCTGACCGTGTGGTTCTCCACCCCGAGCGCGATCACCCTGGTGCGGCGGACCGGTCGCCTCGATGCGGCGGCGATGCCGTCGTTGCGGTGGAGCTTCTTCGCCGGGGAGGCGCTGCACGCCGCCGACGCGGTGGACTGGCAGTCGGCGGCCCCCGGGTCGACGCTGGAGAACATCTACGGCCCGACCGAACTGACCGTGACGATCACCGGGCACCGCTGGTCGCCGGAGACCTCGCCGGGGTTGTGCGTCAACGGTCTGGTCCCGATCGGGACGCTGCACGACGGGCACGACGGGGTGCTGCTCGACGCCGACGGCGCGGCCAGTGAGGTGGAGGGGGAACTCTGCATCACCGGCCCGCAGCTCACCCCCGGTTACCTCGATCCGGCCGACGACGAGGGCCGGTTCCTGGTCCGTGACGGGCGGCGCTGGTACCGCACCGGGGACCGGGTCCGGCGGCTGGACAACAAGGAGCTGATCTATCTGGGGCGGCTCGACTCGCAGGTGCAGGTGCACGGCTGGCGGGTGGAGCTGGCCGAGATCGAGCACGCCCTGCGGGGCTGCCCCGGCATCGAGGACGCGGTGACCGTGGCCCGTTCCGGGGCCGGCGGCACCGAGCTGGTGGTCTTCTACACCGGGGAGCGGACCACCCCGGCCGAGCTGTCCCGGCAGCTGCGGCAGATCCTGCCCAAGGGGATGCTGCCGCGTTCGTACCGGCACGTGCCGGAGTTCCCGTTGAACTCCAACCGCAAGGTGGACCGGGCCCGGCTGGCCCGCGAGGCCGCCGAACACTGATCCGCACCCACCTCCCCCGCTCTCCCTGCTTCCCCGCGCTCCCTGCCTCCCCCGCTCCCCCTGCCTCCCCGCGCTCCCTGCCTCCCCCGCTCTCTCTGCCTTCACCCACCCTTCCCCGGCCCGGACCACTCCGGGCCGGGGATCTCCATGATCGACACAGTTTCGTGGTTGTAGTGGCATCCGAGCGTTCGGATGCCACTACAACCACGAAACTGCGCGCACACCGACCCGCGGGCGGCGAGCGGCAGGCGGCAGGCGGCGAGCGGCAGGCGGCAGGACGGCGAGCGGACGGCGGACGGCGGACGGCGGACGGGCGGACGGCGGACGGCGGACGGGCGGACGGCGGACGGGCGGACGGCGGACGGCGGACGGCGGACGGGCGGACGGCGGGCGGACGGCGGACGGCGGCGCAGGGAACCGGCGTGGGAAACCCCTGGCCGGTCCCCCTCCTGAAGGGACCGGCCAGGGGCCGTCGGGGTGCGGGTCAGCGCTGGGCGGGCTGTCCGGCTCGCTCGGCGAGGGCCCGCCGGTCGATCTTGCCGTTGGCGTTGACCGGCAGCTCGTCGATGACCCGGACCTGCTGCGGCACCATGTAGTCGGGCAGCGCCTCCAGGCAGAACGCGCCCAGCTCCATCTCCTCCACGCCGGTGACGCCCTCGTCGAGCACCACGAACGCGGCCAGCACCGGGTCCTTGCCCTCCTGCGGCAGCATCAGCGCGGCGGCCCCGGTGATGCCCGGGAACTCCCGGACCCGGCGCTCCACCTCGCCCAGCTCGACCCGGTTGCCGCGCACCTTGACCAGGGAGTCGGCCCGGCCGGTGAAGTAGAGTTCGCCACCCTCGCCCCGGTAGGCCAGGTCGCCGGTACGGAAGACCACCTGCCCGGTGGCCGGGTTGAGCGGGTCGGGCACCAGCGCGGCGGCGGTGGCCTCCGGGTCATTCCAGTAGCCGTGGAACAGGGCGGCGCTGCGCAGGTGGATCTGGCCGATGACACCCGGGGAGTCGACCGGCCGGCCGTCCTCGTCGATCAGCAGCATCTCCGCGCCCGGGTGGGCGTGGCCGATGGAGATCCGGTCGATGTCGTCGGGCAGCGGATTGGGCACGTCGGTGAAGGACGCGGCGATGGACTCGCTGCTGCCGAAGCAGTTGACCACCCGGGCGTGCGGCAGGGCGCGTTGCAGCTCCCGCATCTCGGGCAGGGGGAAGTTCTCGCCGGAGTAGAGCACCCCGCGGATCTGCTCACCGAGCGCGGCCAGCCCGGCGAACTCGTGCCGCAGCACCCCCCGCCAGATCGACGGCACGCCGTTGACCTGGGTTGCGCCGCTGTCGGCGAGGAACTGCACGAAGCGGCGCGGCCAGCGCAGCAGCGACCGGGGCACCGGCACCACGGCCGCGCCGCTGCCCAGCGCCAGGCCGATGTCGAGCAGCGAGAAGTCGAACTGCAACGGCGAGGTGGTGGCGACCCGGTCCTCGGCGGAGACGATGCCGTGCCGCAGCATCCCCCGGAAGAAGGCGAGGACGCCCCGGTGGCTCATCACCACGCCCTTGGGTCGTCCGGTGGTGCCCGACGTGAAGATCATGTAGGCCGGGTCGGTGGGCACCAGTTCCCGGCGGTGCCGGGTGCGCGGCGCGGGCGTCCGCTCGACCTGGATGCCGTCCGGGCCGAACCGGGCGGTGCCCAGCGACGTGGGTACGCCGTCGCGGCGGCCGTCGACGGGTTGCAGGTGCAGCGCGGCGGCGGTGCTCTCGGCGATCAGCGCGAGCCGCTGGGCGGGGGTCTCCGGGCTGACCGGGATGAACGTCAGGCCCAGCGAGGAGCAGGCGAGGAAGACGGCGATGGCGGTCGGGGTGGTGTCCGACTCCAGGATCACCCGGTCGCCGATGTCGAGGCCGAGTTCGTCGAGGGCGGCGGCGTAGCCGTCGACCCGCTGGGCGAGCTGACGGTACGAGATGGAGCCGACCTCGCCGCCGACGGCCTGGATGACGGCCGGCTTGTCGGGCGTCAGCCGGGCGCCCGCCAACAGGAACTCGTGCAGCGTCTCCACGGAGGCGTGCGTGCGCGCGAAGTTCTCTCGACTCATGGCCGGAGCGTATCGGCGGCCCTGCCGGCCCCCACCCGCATCGACCCCCCTAACGACCCCTTACCCGGGCCGGCCGGCGGCTGGGGAATTGTCGGGTCGTCAGCCCCCGTGGGGCGTTGTTAGCGTCTTCTCACCCTGCACCGGAAGGAATCGCGGACATGTGGGATCAACGGTTCGAGGCCATCCTGCGCCAGCACCTGCCCTTCCTCGACCCCGAGGAGACGCTGCTGGCCGGCACCAGCCTGCGCGACTCCGGCCTGGACTCCCTCGCCATGGTCGAACTGCTGGCCACCCTGGAGAGCGAGTACGACGTGCGCTTCGTCGACGAGGCGATGTCGATGGAGACGTTCGCCACCCCGCAGACGCTGTGGAGTGTGCTGACCGACATGCGTGGCGTGCCCGCTCCCGTGTGAGCGGCACCCGTTCCGGACAGTGCCCGTGACCGCATCTGGTCACGGGCACTTTTCGTGGTCCTCCGGTCAGCGTCCGATCGCGTCCAGTGCGGCGAGGTCGTCGGCGGTGAGCGTCAGCCCCGCCCCGGCGACGTTCTCCCGCAGGTGCGCCACCGACGAGGTGCCGGGGATGAGCAGGATGTTGGGTGAGCGCTGCAACAGCCAGGCCAGGGCGACGGCCATCGGCGTCGCGTCCCGGCGGGCGGCCACGGCCGACAGCGCCGCGGACTGCAACGGGCTGAACCCACCCAGCGGGAAGTACGGCACGTAGGCCACCCCCTGCCCGGCGAGCCGGTCGATCAGCGCGTCGTCCTGCCGGTACGCCAGGTTGTAGAGGTTCTGCACGCACACGATCGGGGCGATCGACTGTGCCTCGGTGACCTGCTCGGGTGTCACGTTGCTCACCCCCAGGTGCCGGATCAGGCCCTTGTGCTGGAGTGCGACGAGCGCCTCGAGCGGCTCGGCGAGGGAACCGGCCCGGGGCCCCGTGGCGTCACCGAGCCGGAGGTTGACCAGGTCCAGGGCCTCGACGCCGAGGTTCTCCAGGTTCTCCTCGACGGCCCGGCGAAGCTGCTCCGGCTCCCGCGCGGCAGGCCAGCCGCCCTGCGCGTCCCGGGTCGCGCCGACCTTGGTCACCAGGTGCAGCCCTTCGGGGTACGCGTGCAGGGCCTCGCGGATCAGCCGGTTGGTCACGTGCGGCCCGTAGGCGTCGCTGGTGTCGATGTGCGTGATGCCGAGGGCGACGACCTCCCGCAGGACGGCCAGTGCGGCGTCCGGGTCGGCGGGCGGTCCCATCACTCCGGGGCCGGCGAGTTGCATGGCGCCGTAGCCGAACCGGGTGACGGTCAGGTCGCCCAGCGTCCAGGTGCCGCCGGGCAGAGATCGGGTGAGCATGTGGTTACCTCGGCCTTTCGTGGTCAACGGAGTGGTACCCGACCACTATCGGTGAGGTAGCTTTCTGGGGGGAAGTAGGCACCTGAAAGTGCGTAGCACACCGACTGCGGGAGGACCGGCGATGACCACGAGGACGGCGGCCGAGCGCCGGGCGGAGACGGCGGTGGCGTACGACGCGTTCGTGGCGCAGTGTCCCAGCCGGGAGCTGCTCGCCCGGATCTCCGACAAGTGGGTCGCGCTGGTGCTGGCCGCGCTGCGCACCGACGGGTCGCACCGGTTCGGCGCGGACTGCGCCGGCACCCCCCGACCGATGCGGTACTCGGAGCTGTCCCGCCTGCTCGCCGGGGTCAGCCAGAAGATGCTCACCCAGACGCTGCGCACCCTGGAACGCGACGGCCTGGTCAGCCGTACCGCGACGGCGACCGTGCCGGTCACGGTCACCTACGAGCTGACCGACCTCGGCTTCTCCCTGCACGAGACGATGCGTGCCCTCAAGAGCTGGGCCGAAACGCATCTGGACGAGGTGCACGCCCACCGCGCGACGTACGACGCCCGGCCCACCTGAGCCGGACGCCCGCCCGACCGGACCGGCGGCCCGGGTCGGCCCGGGTCGGCCGGGCGTCGTCGAGCATGCGCCGCCGGTCGTCCCGGGCCGGTTCAGAGCTTGTCGAGGAACTGGGTGAGGACCTCGGTGAACCGCTCCGGGGTCTCCAGGTGGGGCAGGTGGCTGGCCCCCTCGATGATCTCCCAGTGGGCGCCGGGGACAAGGTCGTGGAAGGGGCGCACCGCGGCCGGGGTGACCTCGTCGTACTCGCCGCTGATGACCAGGGTCGGGGTGTCGATCTGCGGCAGCCGGTCGAGCAGGGAGTAGTCGCGCAGCGTACCGGTGATGTGGAACTCGCTGGGCCCGTTCATCGCGTGGTAGACGGTCGGATCGCCGTTGATCTCCATGAAGGTGGCCATCAGCTCCGGCGGCAGCGGCTTACGCCGGCACACGTGCCGCTGGTAGAAGACCATCATCGCGGCCGTGTACGCCTGGCTGCCGGTGGTGCCGGCGGCCTCGTGCCGGCGCAGCGTCGCGTCCACGCCGGGCGGCAGCGCGGCCCGCAGCACGTCCAGTTCCGGCAGCCACAGCGGGTACGACGCGGGCGCGTTGGCGATCACCACGCCGCGCAGCCCGGCGGGCCGGTCGGCGGCGTGGGCCGCCGCCAGCACCCCGCCCCAGGACTGCCCGAACAGCACGTACTCCTCGGCGATGCCGAGCCGGCGCAGCAGGTTGTCCAGTTCGGCGAGGAACAGCTCCACGGTCCAGAAGTCGGCGCCCCGGCCCCGCAGGTGGGTGGAGCCGCCGTTGCCGAGCTGGTCGTAGTGCACCACCGGCCGGCCGGAGCGGCTCAGCTCGGCCAGGTTGAGCAGGTAGTCGTGGGTGCTGCCGGGGCCGCCGTGCAGCACCACCAGCGGTGGCCGGTCGCCGTGCAGCTCGCCGGTCACCCGGTACCAGGTCCGGTGCTCGCCGAACTCGACGGTGCCCTTGGTGGTCGGTGCCAGTGTCATGTCGTCCACTCCCGCTGTCGTCACGGCGCGCGTCACTGCGCGATCCAGTCCCGTACCACCTCGGCGGTCGTGCCGACCTGACCCTCCATCATGGTGAAGTGGTCGCCGGGCACCTCCCGGAGCGTGTGCGGGGTTTCCCAGGTGGCCCGCCACCCGTCGTCGTCGCCGCCGGCCACGATGGACTCCTGCGGCCGGACGAAGAGCACCGGCGTGTCGATCGCCTCCACCGGGCAGCTCTGCAGCAGCCGGACGTAGCGGCCCATCGCCGACAGCCGGGCGCTGCTGAACTCGCCGAAGGTGGCCTCCCGGTCCAGCAGCGAGTCGAGCATGTGGGTGAAGAACGTCGCCGTGGTGCTGCCGGTGGTGAGGTAGGTGTCCAGCAGCACCACCCCGGCCGGGCCGTGCCCCTGCCGCTCCAGCTCACCGGCGGTGGCGTGGGCGAACAGGCCGCCGGAGGAGTATCCGACGATGACGTACGGCCCCTGCTCGGCGATCGGGCGGACCATCTCGGCGAAGACCCGTACCGCCGCGTCGGCGGAGGCGGGCAGGCTCTCGTCCCGGCCGAAACCGGGCACCGGCAGGGTCCACACGTCCCGGGTGCCACCGAACTCGGCGGTGAACCGGGCGTACTGCTGGTCGCCGCCGAGCGCCATCGGCGACGGGAAGCAGATGATCGCCGGCCCCTGGTCGCCCCGGGCGAGCCGGCGCGGGGCGGGGACCTGCGGCAGGTCGGCCGGCCCGTCGAAGGTGGGCCGGATGTCGGCCACCGCGTACAGCAGGGACAGGCCCTGCTGCACCCGGCCGCTCTTGACGGCGGTGCGGAACAGCGCGCTCATCGTGTCGGCGGCGGCGTCGGGCGTACCGGCCCGTTCCTCGGCCGGTGGCGCGGCCAGTTCGGTGCGCAGCAGCGCGGCGAGTTCGTCGACGCTGCCGTGGTCGAAGACCACCCCGGTGGCCAGCCGCAGCCCGGTCGCCTCGTTGAGGGCGTTGCGCAGCTCCATCGCGGTGAGCGAGTCGAAACCCAGCTCGACGAAGCGCAGCGCCGGGTCGAGGTCGTCGGGGCGGCCGTGCCCGAGCACGGTCGCGGCGCGCGAGCGCACCAGGTCCGCCAGCAGCGCCTGCTGGCCGTCGGCGTCCAGCCCGCCGAGGGTACGCCGCAGCGCCGCCGGGTCGGGTCGGGTCGTCCCCGGGGTGCTACGCCGGGCCGGGGTGACCAGGGCACGCAGGATCGGCGGCACCTCGTCCCCCGCCGGGGTGCGCAGGTCGGCCTTGACCGGGACGAGCACCGCCTCGGTACGGGCCAGCGCCGCGTCGAGCAGCGCCAGTCCCTCTGCGGCGGACACCGGTTGCACCCCGCCGCGCGACATCCGGGCCCGGTCGGTGCCGCCGAGGTCGTCGGCCATCCCGCCGCCGGCCCACGGCCCCCAGGCCAGGGACTGGGCGGGCAGCCCGGCGGCCCGGCGGGCGCTCGCCAGCGCGTCGAGGAAGGCGTTCGCCGCCGCGTAGTTGCCCTGCCCCGGGCCACCGAGCACGCCGGCCGCCGAGGAGAACAGCACGAACGCGGTGAGCCCCGCGTCCCGGGTCAGCTCGTGCAGGTGGGTGGCCGCGTCGACCTTGGGGCGCAGCACCGCGTCGAGGCGGTCCCGGGTCAGCGCCGGGATGATCCCGTCGTCGAGCACCCCGGCGGCGTGCACCACCCCGGTCAGCGGGTGCCCGGCGGGCACTGCGGCGAGCAGCCTGGCGACCGCGTCCCGGTCGGCCAGGTCGCAGGCGGCCACGGTGACCTCCGCCCCGCGGGCGGTGAGGTCGTCGCGCAGCGCGGCCATCCCGTCGGCGTCGGGGCCGCGCCGGCTGGCCAGCAGCAGGTGCCGCACCCCGTACGCGTCGACCAGGTGTCGGGCGACGAGCCGGCCGAGGGTGCCGCCGGCACCGGTGAGCAGCACGGTGCCACCGTCGGTGAAGGCGCTGCCGGGGGTGCCGTCGGGCCCGGCGGCGGGCACCAGCCGGGCGGCGTGCGCGACGCCCTCGCGGACCACCAGCTGCGGTTCGCCACCGGCCAGCGCCGCCGGGAGGAGCTGGGCGGACCCGTCGTGGTCGTCGAGGTCGACCAGGACGATCCGACCCGGGTTCTCCGACTGGGCGGACCGGACCAGACCCCAGGCCGCCGCGGCGGCAGGCTCGGTGACCCGGTCACCCTGCGCGCCGTGGGTGAGCACCAGCAGCCGGGACGACGCCAGCCGTTCGTCGGCGAGCCAACCCTGGAGCAGGGTGAGCAGTTGACCGGTGGTGTGCCGGGCACCGGCCGCGAGGTCCCGGGAGTCGGGTTGCACGCTGGCGACCAGCACCACGTCCGGTGCGGTCCCGCCCGCGTCGAGGGTGGCGGTGAGGGCGGTCAGGTCGGGGTGGGTCTCGGCGAGCAGGCCGACGGTGTCGAGCGCGGCGGCCACCTTGAACTCGTCGACGCCGACCAGTGCCCAGCGGCCGTCGGCCGGGGTGGTGGGCAGTGGCACCGGGGTCCAGTCGATCCGGTAGAGGTGTTCCTGCCGGCCGGTGCGGGCGGCGGCGAGCTGACCCGCGTCGATCTCCCGCAGCACCAGCGAGTCGACCCGGGCGACGGGTGCGCCGGTCTCGTCGGTGAGGGTGAGGGCGACCTCGTCGGGGCCCGCCGGGGTGACGGTGACCCGCAGCGCGGCGGCACCGGTGGCGTGGACGGTGATCCCGCTCCAGGAGAACGGGACGCCGGGCCGCCCCTCGCCCCGGCTCAGCCCGATGGCGTGCAGCGCCGCGTCGAACAGGGCCGGGTGCAGGTGGAACCGGTCGGCGTCGAGCACGTCGGCGGGGAGCGCGATCTCGGCGTACACCTCGTCACCGTGCCGCCAGGCGGCCCGCAGGCCCTGGAAGACCGGGCCGTAGACCAGTCCGGCGTCGGCCATCCGCTCGTAGAGCCCGTCGACGTCGACGGGGGTGGCGGCGGCCGGCGGCCAGGCGGTCGCCGGGGCGGCCGGTGGGTCGGCGGGTGCCGGGGTGAGCAGGCCGGTGGCGTGCCGGGTCCACGGTGCGTCCCGGTGCCGGGAGTAGACGGTGACCTGCCGGCCGCCGTCGTCGCCGGGCCCGCCGACGGCCACCTGCACCTGCACGCCGTCGTCGTCGGGGACGACCAGCGGGGCCTGGAGGGTGAGTTCGGCAAGCCGGCCGCAGCCGACCTGGTCCCCGGCCCGGAGGGCGAGTTCGACCAGCCCGGTGCCGGGCAGCACGATCGTGTCGCCCAACATGTGCTCGGCCAGCCACGGCTGGGTACGCCGGGACAGCAGTCCGGTGGCGATCAGCCCGTCGGTGTCGGGCAGGGTGGTGACGGCCGACAGCAGCGGGTGCTCGGCGTCGAGCAGCCCGGCGGCGGTGACGTCCCGCTCCGCCCCGGTGTCCTGCATCCAGTAGTGCTGGTGCTGGAAGGCGTAGGTGGGCAGGTCGACGGTCCGGCCGCCCGGGTTGACGGCCGCCCAGTCGAGGTCGACGCCGGTGGTCCACGCCTGCGCCATCCCGGTGGCGTAACCGGTGACCTGGTCCCGGTCGCGGCGCTGCAACGCGATGGTCACCGCGTCGTCGACGCTGTCGGCCACCATCGCGGTGAGCACACTGTCCGGCCCGATCTCCACGAACCGGGTGACACCCCGGGCGGCGAGCGCGGCGACCGCGTCGGCGAACCGCACGGTCCCCCGCACCTGACCCTGCCAGTACCCGACCGAACCCAACTCGTCGTCGGAGGCGAGATCACCGGTCGCGGTCGACACCAACGGAACGGTCGCCGGACTGGCGGTGACCGCGTCGACGACCTGCCCGTACTCCGCGAGCATCGGGTCCATCAGGTGCGAATGGAACGCATGCGACACCCGCAACCGACGCGTCTTCACCTCAAGCGACGCCTCCAACGCCGCAATCTGCTTCTCCGTGCCGGAGACAACCACCGCCCGGGGGCCGTTCACCGCCGCGACGTCGATGTCACCGAGGTCCAACTCCGCCAACGGGGCGGCGATCGCCAGCATCGCCCCACCGGTCGGAAGGGCCTGCATCAGACCACCACGGGCCGCGACGACCCGACACGCATCCGCCAGCGACCACACACCGGCCACGTGCGCGGCAGCCAACTCACCGATCGAATGACCGGCCACGAAATCCGGCTTGAGACCCCACGACTCCGCCAGACGGAACAGAGCCACCTCAACCGCGAACAGGGCCGGCTGCGTCCAGCCGGTCTGGTCCAGGACACCATCCGGGTCGGTGAACATCACCTCCCGCAGATCACCGTCGAGCAATGGCCCGAAGGCCGCACACACCTCGTCCAGGGCAGCAGCGAACACCGGGAAAGCCGCCGCCAACTCGCGACCCATGCCGACCCGCTGCGCACCCTGACCGGTGAACAGCACGGCGGTGCGACCGGTGGTGATCCGGCCGGACAGGCCGGCCCCGGTGGTCAGGGCCTCCAGGCCGGTGGCGAGGTCGTCGGCGGAACTGCCGAGGACGACACCCCGGTGGTCCAGGGCGGCCCGGCCGGCCGCCAGGGAGTGTCCGATGTCGACAGGTCGTTCGTCGGTGAGGAATTCGCGCAGGCGGGCCGCCTGGGCGGTGAGGCCGGCGGTGGAGCGGCTGCCCAGCGGCCAGAGCACCACGGCCGGTGCCGGCGTCGACTCGGGTGCCGCGACGGGCTGCGGGTACTCCTCGACGATGACGTGGGCGTTGGTGCCGCTGATGCCGAACGACGACACCGCCGCCCGACGCGGACGACCCTCGGCAGGCCACTCGACAGCCTCAGTAGCGAGCCGCACCTCACCCGCCGACCAGTCCACGTGCGGACTCGGCGCATCCACATGCAACGTCCGCGGCACCACCCCGTACCGCATCGCCAACACCATCTTCATCACACCCGCCACACCAGCAGCAGCCTGCGTATGACCCAGATTCGACTTCACCGAACCCAACCACAACGGCCGCTCCCGATCCCGACCGTACGTCGCCAGAATCGCCTGCGCCTCAATCGGATCACCAAGGGTGGTGCCCGTACCATGCGCCTCCACCACATCCACCTCAGCCGCCGACACCCGGGCATTCGCCAGAGCCTGCCGAATCACCCGCTGCTGAGCAGGACCATTCGGCGCGGTCAACCCATTCGACGCACCATCCTGATTCACCGCCGAACCCCGCACGAGACCGAGGACCGTGTGTCCGTGCCGACGGGCATCGGAGAGACGTTCCAGCACCAACACACCGACACCCTCGGACCAACCCGTCCCGTCGGCCGCCGCCGCAAACGGCTTACACCGACCATCAGGCGCCAACCCCCGCTGCCGCGAAAACTCCACAAACGTCTCCGGCGTCGCCATCACCGTCACCCCACCGGCCAACGCCAGATCACACTCACCCGACCGCAACGCCTGACCCGCCAGATGCATCGCCACCAACGACGACGAACACGCCGTGTCCACGGTGACGGCGGGGCCTTCGAGGCCGAGGGTGTAGGCGATCCGCCCGGAGACGACGCTGCCGGCGCTGTGCCCGGTCACGTAGTCGTGGTACATCAGGCCGGCGAAGACGCCGGTGGCGGAGCCGCGTACCGAGGAGGGGTCGATACCGGCCCGCTCGAACGCCTCCCAGGAGACCTCCAGCAGTTGCCGCTGCTGCGGGTCCATCAGCACGGCCTCGCGGGGTGAGATGCCGAAGAAGGCCGGGTCGAAGCCGGCCGCACCGGGCAGGAACCCACCCTGGTCGGCGTAGCTGGTGTCGGGGCGGACGCCGGTCGGGTCGTAGAGCCGGGCCAGGTCCCAACCCCGGTCGGTCGGGAAGCCGTCGATGGCGTCGACGCCGTCCGCGACGAGCCGCCACAGGTCCTCCGGCGAGGACACCCCGCCGGGGTAGCGGCAGGCCATCCCGACGATCGCCACCGGGTCGTCACCGATCGCGGTGGTGGCGGTCTGCCGGGCCTGCGGTACGTCGAGTGCGCCGATCAGCTCACCGTGCAGGAACTCGGCGAGGGCGACGGGCGTCGGGTAGTCGAAGATCAGGGTGGCCGGGAGCCGCAGGCCCGCCGCGGTGGAGAGCGCGTTGCGCAGCTCGACGGCGGTGAGCGAGTCGAAGCCGAGGCTCTGGAAGGTGCGGTCCGCCTCGACCGCGTCCGGCCCGGCGAGACCGAGCACGGCGGCGACGTGGGTGTGCACCAGGTGCCGGACGGCACCGGCGCGCTCCTGCTCCGGCAGGCCGGTCAACCAGTCGCCGCCCGACCGGTCGACGGTGCTGGCGGCGGTGGCCGTGCGCCGGGTCGGCCCGGTCAGGGCGCGCAGCACCGGGGGCAACCGGTCGCCGAGGGTACGCAGCGTCGGCACGTCGAGCCGGGCCGGGACGAGGGTGGCCGACCCGCCGGCTACCGCGGCGTCGAGCAGGGCCAACCCGTCGGCGGTGGACAACGGCAGCACCCCACCCCGGGACATCCGCTCGCGGTCGGTGTCGGCGAGTCCTTCGGTCATCGTGGAGCCTTCACCCCACAGTCCCCAGGCCAACGACACCCCTGGCAGCCCGGCGGCCCGCCGGGTGACCGCGAGCGCGTCGAGGTGGGCGTTCGCCGCCGCGTAGTTGCCCTGCCCCGGCGCACCCAGCACCCCGGACAGCGAGGAGAACAGCACGAACGCCGACAGGTCCCGACCCCGGGTCAGCTCGTCGAGCAGCGTCGCGGCGTCCACCTTGGGCCGCAGCACCGCCGAGACCCGGTCCGGGGTCAACGACGACACCACGCCGTCGTCGAGCACCCCGGCGGTGTGCACCACCGCCGACAGGTCCGGCACGTCGGCCAGGGCGGCGGTCAGCTGGTCACGGTCGGCCACGTCGCAGGCGACCAGGTCGACCCGGGCACCGGAACCGGTCAGTTCGGCGACGAGGTCGTCGGCGCCGGCCGCCGCCGTACCGCTGCGCGACAGCAGCAACAACCGGGACACCCCGTGTGCCGTGACCAGGTGCCGGGCCACCGCCGCACCGAGCGCACCTGTCGCACCGGTGACCAGCACCGTGCCGGTGCCGTAGAGCGGGGCGTCCGACGGCGTCACCGGCACGGGACGCCTGACGATCCGGGGCACCCGGACGAGGCCGTCGCGGATCGACACCTGCGGGTCGCCGGCAGCCAGGGCCGCCGGGAGGATGTCGTCGAGCCGGTCGGTGTCCGCGTCGACGAGGAGGATGCGGTCGGGGTTCTCCGCCTGCGCGGAGCGCAGCAGCCCCCAGACCGCCGCGCCCGCCAGGTCGGTCACGTCGTCACCGACGGCGTGCCGGGTCAGGACGACGAGCGGGGCGGGGTCCTCCCCGGCCAGCCAGCGCTGGGCGATCCCCAGCACCCGGTTCACCTCGGCGTGTACGTCGTCGGTGCCTCCGGCGCGCAGCACCACCAGCTCGGCCGCGCCGTCGGCGGTCGCCGTGCCACCACCCGGTAGGGCGGTCGGGGTGTGCCCGTCACCGGTTTCCCCGGCGGCGGTCGCGGAGGTGGCGTCGCCGGCACGGGCGGTGTCGGGGTGCCACGCCCAGGCGGGGGCGGTGGCCGTCGGGGTGACGGCGACGGGCTGCCAGTCGAGGCCGAACAGCGCGTCGGCGACGCCGGTCCCGGCGGTGACCTGCACCGGGCGGAGTACCAGCGACCGTACGGTGGCCACGGGTGCGCCGACCGCGTCGGCGACCGCGATCCGTACCCCGGTGCCGGCGGGGGTGAGCCGGACCCGGAGGCTGGTCGCGCCGGTGGCGTGCAGCGCCACCCCCGACCAGGCGAACGGCAGTCCCCGGGGGGTGTCGCCGTCGGCGCGGGTGAGGGCGTGCAGGCCGGCGTCGAAGAGGGCCGGGTGCAGGCCGTAGCCGTCGGTCTGCGTACCGTCGGGGAGGTCGACCTCGGCGAAGAGTTCGTCGCCGGCCCGCCAGGCGCGGCGCAGGCCCTGGAAGACCGGGCCGTAGTCGAGCCCGCCACTGGCGAGGTCGTCGTAGAGGCCGGCCAGCGGCAGCGGTTCGGCGTCGGCGGGGGGCCACGCGGTGAGCGCGACGCCGGGGGTGTCCCCGGGGGTGAGGACGCCGGTGGCGTGCCGGGTCCACGGGGCGTCGTCGCGGTCCCGGGAGTGCACCAGGACGGCGCGGCGGCCGGTCGGGTCGGGCGTCTCCACGGCTACCTGCACCTCGACGCTGCCGGCGGCGGGGACGACGAGCGGCGCGTGCAGGGTCAACTCGTCGAGCAGGCCGACGCCGACCTGGTCACCGGCGTGGATGGCGAGTTCGACCAGGCCGGTGCCGGGGAACACGACGGTGCCGCCGACGGCGTGGTCGGCCAGCCACGGGTGGGTGTGCAGCGACCAGCGGCCGGTGAAGACGACACCGTCGGTGTTGGCCAGCGGCACGGCGGCGTCGAGCAGCGGGTGGGTGGCGGCGAGCAGGCCGGCACCGACCAGGGCCGGGTCGTAGAGCCAGTAGTGCTGGCGTTGGAAGGCGTAGGTGGGCAGGTCGACCTGCCGGGCGGTGGGGTGGACGGCGGACCAGTCGAGGTCGACGCCGGTGGTCCACGCCTGCGCCATCCCGGTGGCGTAACCGGTGACCTGGTCCCGGTCCCGGCGCTGGAGCGCGATCGCTGCGGTGTCCTCGACGCAGTCGGCGACCATCGCGGTGAGCACACTGTCCGGCCCGATCTCCACGAACCGGGTCACCCCACGGGCGGCCAGCGCGGCGACCGCGTCGGCGAACCGGACCGTACCCCGCACCTGACCCTGCCAGTACCCGACCGAACCCAACTCGTCGTCGGAGGCGAGATCACCGGTCGCGGTCGACACCAACGGAACGGTCGCCGGGCTCGCAGTCACCCCGTCGACGACCTGCCCGTACTCCGCGAGCATCGGGTCCATCAGATGCGAATGGAACGCATGCGACACCCGCAACCGACGCGTCTTCACCTCAAGCGACGCCTCCAACGCCGTGATCTGCTCCTCCGTGCCGGAGACAACCACCGCACGGGGGCCGTTCACGGCCGCGACGTCGATTTCACCGAGATCCAACTCGGTCAGCGGCGCGGCGATCGCCAACATGGCCCCACCGGTCGGAAGGGCCTGCATCAGACCACCACGGGCCGCGACGACCCGACAGGCGTCCGCCAGCGACCACACCCCCGCGACATGCGCGGCAGCCAACTCACCGATCGAATGACCGGCCACGAAATCCGGCTTGAGACCCCACGACTCCGCCAGACGGAACAGGGCCACCTCAACCGCGAACAACGCCGGCTGCGTCCACCCCGTCTGATCCAGGACACCATCCGGGTCGGTGAACATCACCTCCCGCAGATCACCGTCGAGCAGCGGCCCGAAGGCGGCACACACCTCGTCCAGGGCAGCAGCGAACACCGGGAAGGCATCCGCCAACTCGCGACCCATCCCCACCCGCTGCGCACCCTGACCGGTGAACAGCACGGCGGTGCGTCCGGCGGTGAGGTGGCCGTGCACGCCGTGGCCGGCGGCGAGCGCGCGGAGACCGGCGACACCGTCCGCGACGGCCACGCCCCGGTGTTCCAGCGCCGCCCGGCCGGTGCCGAGGGTCAACGCGACGTCGGCGGGGTGCAGGTCGGCGTCGGTGAGGAAGTCGGCGAGGCGGGCCGCCTGGGCGGCGAGGCCGCTGGCGGAGCGGCCGGACACCGGCCAGAGCGACACCGGAGCGTCCGCCAGGGCGGTCACCGTCGTGGCGGCAGGTACGGTCGTCGGCGCGGCGGCGGGGGCCTGCTCCAGGATCAGGTGGGCGTTGGTGCCGCTGATGCCGAAGGACGACACCGCCGCCCGACGCGGACGACCCTCGGCAGGCCACTCGACAGCCTCAGTCGCGAGCCGCACCTCACCCGCCGACCAGTCCACGTGCGGACTCGGCGCATCCACATGCAACGTCCGCGGCACCACCCCGTACCGCATCGCCAACACCATCTTCATCACACCCGCCACACCGGCAGCAGCCTGCGTATGACCCAGATTCGACTTCACCGAACCCAACCAGAGTGGCCGCTCCCGATCCCGACCGTACGTCGCCAGAATCGCCTGCGCCTCAATCGGATCACCAAGGGTGGTGCCCGTACCATGCGCCTCCACCACATCCACCTCAGCCGCCGACACCCGGGCATTCGCCAGAGCCTGCCGAATCACCCGCTGCTGAGCAGGACCATTCGGCGCGGTCAACCCATTCGACGCACCATCCTGATTCACCGCCGAACCCCGCACGAGACCGAGGACCGTGTGTCCGTGCCGACGGGCATCGGAGAGACGTTCCAGCACCAACACACCGACACCCTCGGACCAACCCGTCCCGTCGGCCGCCGCCGCAAACGGCTTACACCGACCATCAGGCGCCAACCCCCGCTGCCGAGAAAACTCCACAAACGTCTCCGGCGTCGCCATCACCGTCACCCCACCGGCCAACGCCAGATCACACTCACCCGACCGCAACGCCTGACCCGCCAGATGCATCGCCACCAACGACGACGAACACGCCGTGTCGACCGACACCGCCGGCCCCTCCAAGCCGAACGTGTACGCCACCCGGCCGGTGACGATGCTGCCGGAGCTGTGCCCGGAGACGTAGTCGTGGTACATCACCCCGGCGAACACACCGGTGGACGAGCCGCGCAGGGTGCCCGGGTCGATGCCGGCCCGCTCGAACGCCTCCCAGGACGTCTCCAGCAGCAACCGTTGCTGCGGGTCCATGATCACCGCTTCGCGGGGGGAGATGCCGAAGAAGACCGGGTCGAACTGGGCGGCGTCGGTGAGGAACCCGCCCTTGTCCACGTACGTGGTGTCGGGGCGGGTGCTCGTCGGGTCGTAGAGCCGGGCCAGGTCCCAGCCCCGGTCGGTCGGGAAGCCGTCGACCGCGTCGGCGCCCTCGGCGACGAGCCGCCACAGGTCCTCCGGCGAGGTGATACCGCCGGGGTAGCGGCAGGCCATCCCGACGATCGCCACCGGTTCGTCGGCGACGGTCGTGGTGACCTTCTGCACGGTGTCGGCGTCGTCCGGGCCGGCGATCTCGCTGAGCAGGTGCCGGGCCAGGTCACGCGGGGACGGGTAGTCGAAGATCAGGGTGGCGGGCAGCCGCAGGCCGGTGCTGACGGCGAGCCCGTTGCGCAGTTCCACGGCCGTGAGCGAGTCGAAGCCCAGCTCCTGGAACGCGCGGCCGGCGTCGATCCGCTCGGCGGAGGCGTGCCCGAGCACCGTGGCCACCTGGCTGAGGACCAGGGCGGTCGCGGCGCGCTCACGCTCCTCGGTGGAGAGCACGGCGAGGTCCGCCGCCCAGCCGGTCGCGGCACCCCCCGTGGCGGCGCGGGCGGCCGTGCGCCGGGCCGGGCGGACCAGACCGTGGAACGGCAACGGCAGGTCGTCGCCGAGGGCACGCAGGGCGGCCAGGTCGAGCCGGGCCGGCACCGCAGTCGGGTACGGGTTGGCGACGCCCGCGTCGAGCAGGGCCAACCCGTCGGCGGTGGCCAACGGCAGCACCCCACCCCGGGACATCCGCTCCCGGTCGGCGTCGGCGAGCCGGTCGGTCATCGCCGAACCCTCACCCCACAACCCCCACGCCAACGACACCGCCGGCAACCCGGCCACCCGACGGGACACCGCCAATGCGTCCAGGAACGCGTTCGCCGCCGCGTAGTTGCCCTGCCCCGGCGCACCCAGCACCCCGGACAGCGAGGAGAACAGCACGAACGCCGACAGGTCCCGACCCCGGGTCAGCTCGTCGAGCAGCCACGCCGCATCCACCTTGGGGCGCAGCACCGCGGAGAGTCGGGCGGCGGACAGCGACGACACCACGCCGTCGTCCAGCACCCCGGCGGTGTGCACCACCGCCGACAGGTCGGGGTGACCGTCGACCAGGGCGGTGACCTGGGCCCGGTCGGCCACGTCGGCGGCGACCAGCTCGACCTGCGCACCGGCCCCGGTCAGCTCCGCGACCAGGTCGTCGGCACCCGGCGCGGCGGGGCCCCGACGGGACACCAGCAGCAGCCGGGTCACCCCGTGCGTCGTCACCAGGTGCCGGGCCACCGCCGCGCCGAGCGCACCTGTCGCACCGGTGACCAGCACCGTGCCGGTGCCGTAGAGCGGGGCGTCCGGGACGGACGGTTCGATGATCTGCCGGGTGAGCCGGGGCACCGAGACGACACCGTCGCGGACCCGTACCTGCGGTTCACCGGTCGCCACCGCCACGGTGAGGGAGCCGGCCACGTCCGCGTCCGGGTCGGTGTCGACCAGCAGCAGCCGGTCGGGGTTCTCGGCCTGCGCGGAGCGGAGCAACCCCCACACGGCCGCCCCGGTCGGGTCGGTCCCGTCGTCGCCGACGGCGCGGCGGGTGAGCACCGCCAGCCGGTGGGTGTCGGGGCCGGCCAGCCACTCCTGCACCAGGCCGAGCACCCGGTTCACCTCGTCGTGCACCGCCTCCGGGCCGGTGACGTCCCCGGCACCACCGGCGGTCAGCACGAGCAGCTCGGGGGTGGACGTCGCCGGCACCTGGGCGCCGGCGTCGGCGGCAGGGGCTGCCCGGCCCGCCGGGTCGGCGGGGACCGGTGCGGTGCCGGTGGCCGGGACAGCCGGGTGGTAGGCCCAGTGCGGGGTGGGCGTGGCCGTGGGGGTGCCGATCTCCTGCCAGGTCAGGTCGAACAGCGCGTCGGTGACCCCGCCGGGGCGGGTGACCTGGACGGGCCGCAGCACCAGCGAGTCGACGGTGGCGACGGGGGCACCGACGGCGTCGGCGACCGCCACCCGTACCCCGGAGCCGACCGGGGTGAGCCGGACCCGGACGCCGGCCGCGCCGGTGGCGTGCAGGGTGAGACCGGACCAGGCGAACGGCAACCCCCGGAAGGTGTCACCGTCGGCGAAGCCGAGGGCGTGCAGGCCGGCGTCGAGCACGGCGGGGTGCAGGCCGAACCCGTCGGCGTCCACCCCCTCCGGCAGGGCGACCTCGGCAAAGAACTCGTCGCCGCTCCGCCAGACCCGGCGCAGGCCCCGGAACACCGGGCCGTAGACCAGGCCGCCCGTCGCCAGGTGGTGGTAGAGGTCGTCGGTGGGCACCGCTTCCGCACCGGCGGGCGGCCACTCGGTGAGGGCGGTCCCGGTGGTACGCCGACCGGCGGCGAGCACCCCGCTGGCGTGCCGGGTCCACGGGGCGTCGGTGTCGGCGCTGCGGGCGTACACCTGGAGGGTGCGGGTGTGGCCGGTGTCGGCGGGGCCGACGACGACCTGGAGCTGCACGCCGCCGCGTTCGGGCAGCACCAGCGGGGCTTCGATGGTGAGTTCGTCGACGGTTTCGGCACCGACCTGCGCGCCGGCGTGCAGGGCGAGGTCGACGTAGCCGGTGCCGGGGAAGACCACCGCGCCGGCCACCGCGTGGTCGGCGAGCCACGGGTGCCGGTCGAGGGAGAGCCGGCCGGTGAGGACGGCCCCGTCGGCGTTGGCGAGGGTGACGGCCGCGCCGAGCAGCGGGTGGTCGGCGGAGTCCAGCCCCATCGCGGTGGCGTCACCGGGGTCGGCCGGGGCGTCCAGCCAGAAGCGTTGGTGTTGGAAGGCGTAGGTGGGCAGGTCGACGGTCCGGCCGCCGGGGTTGACGGCCGCCCAGTCGAGGTCGACGCCGCTGATCCAGGCCTGCGCCATCCCGGCCGCGTACGCCTCGACCTGCTCACGCTTGCGGCGTTGGAGGGCGATGGCGGTGGCGTCCTCGACGCAGTCGGCGACCATCGCGGTCAGCACACTGTCCGGCCCGATCTCCACGAACCGGGTCACCCCACGGGCCGCCAGCGCGGCCACCGCGTCGGCGAACCGGACCGTGCCCCGCACCTGACCCTGCCAGTATTCGACCGAGCTGAGTTCGGCATCGGTGGCGAGATCACCGGTGGCGGTCGACACCAACGGAACGGTTGCCGAACTGGCGGTGACCCCGTCGACGACCTGCCCGTACTCCGCGAGCATCGGGTCCATCAGGTGCGAATGGAACGCATGCGACACCCGCAACCGACGCGTCTTCACCTCAAGCGACGCCTCCAACGCCGCAATCTGCTCCTCCGTGCCGGACACGACCACCGCCCGGGGACCGTTCACCGCCGCGACGTCCACGTCACCGAGATCCAGCTCTTCGAGCGGGGCGGCGATCGCCAACATGGCCCCACCGGCCGGAAGGGCCTGCATCAGACCACCCCGGGCCGCGACGACCCGGCAGGCGTCCGCCAGCGACCAGACACCCGCGACATGCGCGGCAGCCAACTCACCGATCGAATGACCGGCCACGAAATCCGGCTTCAACCCCCACGACTCCGCCAGACGGAACAGGGCGACCTCGACCGCGAACAGGGCCGGCTGCGTCCACCCCGTCTGATCCAACACACCATCCGGGTCGGTGAACATCACCTCCCGCAGATCACCGTCGAGCAATGGCCCGAAGGCCGCACACACCTCGTCCAGGGCAGCAGCGAACACCGGGAAAGCCGCCGCCAACTCGCGACCCATCCCGACCCGCTGCGCGCCCTGACCGGTGAACAGCACCGCCGTACGACCGGCGACGGTCCGACCCGACAGGCCACCGCCGGCGGCCAGGGTCTCCAGGCCGGCCACGTCGTCACCGAGCACCACACCCCGGTACGCCCCGGCGGCCCGGGTGGTGCCCAGCGAGAACCCGACGTCGACCGGACGCTCGTCGGTGAGGAACTCCCGCAGCCGATCGGCCTGCCCGGCGAGCGCCGCCGCCGACCGGCCGGACAGCGGCCAGAGCACCACCGGCGGCTCGGCGGTCTCGTCCGACGCGACGGTCTCCGCCGGGGGTGCCTGCTCCAGGATCACGTGCCCGTTGGTGCCGCTCACCCCGAACGACGACACCCCGCCCCGGCGCGGCTGGCCGTGGTCGGGCCACTGCCGCGCCTCGGTCAGCAGCTGCACGGTGCCGGCGGACCAGTCGACGTGGGTGGACGGCTCCCCCACGTGCAGGCTCTTGGGCAGGACGCCGTTGTGCAGCGCCATCACCATCTTGATCACACCGCTGACGGCGGCGGCGGCCTGGGCGTGGCCGATGTTCGACTTGACCGAGCCGAGCCAGAGCGGCCGGTCGGCCGGCCGGTCGCGCCCGTACGTGGCGATCAGCGCCTCCGCCTCGATCGGGTCACCGAGGGTGGTGCCGGTGCCGTGCGCCTCGATCAGGTCGACGTCGCTGGAGGTGAGGCCGGCGTTGGCGAGCGCCTGGAGGATGACCCGCTGCTGCGCCACCCCGTTGGGGGCGGTCAGGCCGTTGGACGCGCCGTCCTGGTTGATCGCAGAACCCCGGATGACGGCGAGCACCCGGTGGCCGTTGCGTTGGGCGTCGGAGAGGCGTTCCAGCAGCAGCATGCCGACGCCCTCACCCCAGCCGGTGCCGTCGGCGTCGTCGGAGAACGGCTTGCAGCGGCCGTCGGAGGCGAGCCCCCGCTGCCGGCTGAACGCGACGAACGCGCCGGGCGTCGACATGACGGTGACGCCACCGGCCAGGGCCAGCCCGCACTCCCGTTGCCGCAGCGCGTGCGCGGCGAGGTGCAGCGCGACGAGCGACGACGAGCAGGCGGTGTTGACGGTGACGGCCGGCCCCTCCAACCCCAGGCTGTACGCGACCCGACCGGAGATGACCGCCCCGGAGCTGCCGGTGCTCATGTACGCCTCGACCGGTTCGGGCAGCACGGTGAGCCGGTCCCAGTAGTCCTGGCCACCGCAGCCGACGAAGACACCGACCGGGCCGCCGCGCAACGTGTCGGGGTTGATGCCGGCCCGCTCGCACGCCTCCCAGCTCGCCTCCAGCACCAGCCGCTGCTGCGGGTCCATCGCCAGCGCCTCGCGGGGCGAGATGCCGAAGAACTCGGCGTCGAACTCGTCGGCGTCGTGGACGAACCCACCCTGCTGGACGTAGCTGCTGCCGGCGGTGTCCGGGTCGGCGTCGTAGAGGGCGGCGGTGTCCCAGCCCCGGTCGGTGGGGAACTCACCGATGGCGTCGACGCCGTCGGCGACCAGCCGCCACAGGTCCTCGGGTGAGTTGACCCCACCCGGGTAGCGGCAGGCCATGCCGACGATCGCGATCGGGTCCTGCTCCTGCGACTCGACCTCGCGCAGCCGCTCCCGGGTGCGGTGCAGATCGGCGGTGACCCGCTTCAGGTACTCGAGGAGCTTCTCTTCGTTCGCCATCCGAACCTCACCAAACTCGTTGCCAGCGGGACACGTTGCTCCGGGAGCGCGGTGGCGGCTCAGGTCATGCCGAGTTCCTTGTCGATCAGGTCGAACACGTCGTCGGCGGAGGCCGTTTCGAGCCGGTCGACGAGGGTGGTGCCGGTGGTGGTGCTGAGGGTTTCGTTGAGTTTCGCCAGCAGCGACTGGAGCCGGGCGGTGACCCGGTTGCGTTCGATCTCCTCCGGCGTCAGGCCGGCCACGGTGACCTCCAGCCGGTCCAGCTCGGCGAGCAGGCCGCCGGCGGTGTCACCGGTGTAGCCGAGTTCGGCCCGGAGCTGGTCGGCCAGGGCGGTCGGGTTGGGGTGGTCGAACACCAGGGTGGCGGAGAGCCGTACGCCGGTGGCGGCGCTGAGCCGGTTGCGCAGCTCGACGGCGGTCACCGAGTCCATGCCGAGTTCCTTGAACGCGCGCTGCGGCTCGACCAGTTCGGCGTCGCCGTAGCCGAGGACGGCGGCCACGTTGCTGCGGACGGTCTCCAGCAGCAGGGCGCGCTGCTCGGCCTCGGGCAGGGTGCCGAGCCGGTCGGCGAGCGCCGAAGACGCCCCCGTTTCGGTGGTCTCGGCGGCCTCGGGGGCGGCGTCGGGGAGTTCGGCCAGCAGCGGCCGGGGCCGGGCCAGGGTGTAGATGGGGGCGAACCGGGCCCAGTCGACGTCGGCGACGACGAGGTGGCTCTCGTCGTGGTCGAGTGCCTGCCCGAGCGCGTCGACGGCGAGCCGGGGGTCCATCACGCCGACGCCGAGCCGGTCGAGGTGTGCCCCGACCTCGCCGCCGGCCATGCCACCGCCGCCGCCCCAGCTGCCCCAGGCGACCGAGGTGGCGACCGCACCCCGGGTCCGCCGCCGGTGCGCCAGCGCATCGAGGTACGCGTTGGCCGTGGCGTACCCGGCCTGACCGGCGCTGCCCCACACCGCCGCACCGGAGGAGAACAGCACGAACGCGTCCAGCGGCCGGTCGGCCAGCAACGCGTCGAGGTGCACCGCGCCGAGCACCTTCGCCCGGCACACGTCGGCGAAGTCGTCGAGGCCGGTCTGCCCCAACGGCACCTCGGGGTGCAGCACCCCGGCGGCGTGGAACACGGCGGTCAGCCCGTCACCGAGGTCGGCCAGGAGCGCGGCGACCGCGTCCCGGTCCGCCACGTCGAGGGCGACGACCTCGACACCCGGGTGCCGGGCCATCAGCTCGGCCGCGCCGGGGGCGGTCGGGCCGCGCCGGCTGGCCAGCACCACCCGCTGCGCGCCGTTGCCGACCAGCCATTCGGTGACGTGCCCGCCGACCCCGCCGGTGCCGCCGGTGACCAGGACGGTGCCGGTGGGCGTGTAGCGCCGTTCGGGCGCCCGGGTCGCCGGGTGGCGGATCATCCGGCGGGCCAGCGTGCCGGCCGCCCGCAACGCCACCTGGTCCTCGCCGCCGCCGGTCAGCACGTCGGCGAGCCGGTCGACGGTCTGCGGCGTCCACCCGGCGGGCAGGTCGACCAGGCCGCCCCACCAGCCGGGGTAGTCGAGGGAGAGCACCGTGCCCAGGCCCCACAGGGCGCCCTGGGCCGGGTCGGCGACCGGCTCGAACCGGTCCACCCCGACCCCACCGGCGGTGACGCACCAGAGCCGGCCGCTGAAGTCGGACGCGGCCAGCGCGTGCACCAGCGACACGGTGGCGGTGATCCCGGCGGACAGGCCGACGCCCAGCGGGTCGGGGCCGTCGTCCAGGGCGAGCAGGGAGAGCACCCCGGCGGGGGCCTCCCGACCGGCGTGGTCGGTGCCGGTGACGGTGACCACCTCGGCGCCCCGGGCGGTCAGACCGTCGGCGAGCGTACGCAGCCGCTCGTCGTCGGCCAGCGTCGCCGGGGCGACCACCCACCACACGCCGCTGAGCTGCCCGCCGGTGGGCACCTCGGTCGGCCGCCACACCACCCGGTACCGCCAGCCGTCCACGGTGGCGACGTCGCGCTGCCGGGACCGCCACGACGTCAGGCCGGGCAGCACCTCCCCGACGAGTGCGGTGTCGACGCCGAGGCCGTCGGCGAGCAGGTCGACGTCGGCGCGTTCCACCGCGTCCCAGAACCCGGCGTCGGTGCCGCCGCCGGTCGGGGCGGTGACGGTCGGCGCGATCCAGTAACGCTCGTGCTGGAAGGCGTAGGTGGGCAGGTCCACCCGGCGGGTGCCGGGCAGGGCGACGGCCCAGTCCACGTCGACGCCACGCACGTGCAGCTCGGCCAGGGAGGTGAGCAGCCGGTCCAGGCCGCCGTCGTCGCGACGCAGGGTGCCGGTGACCACCGTCGGGCGGTCCGCCGACTCCAGCGTCTCCTGCATCCCCATGCCGAGCACCGGGTGCGGGCTGACCTCCACGAACCCGGTCCAGCCCTGCCCGGCGAGAGAGCGGATCGCCGGGTCGAACCGAACCGTGTTGCGGAGGTTGTCATACCAGTAGCGGGCGTCGAGGGTGGCGGTGTCCACCCAGTCGCCGGTGACGGTGGAGAGCATCCGGATCGTCCCGGTCTTCGGGTTGATCGGGGCCAGGTCCTCCAGCAGCCGGTGTTCCAGCAGCTCCACCTGCGCGGAGTGCGAGGCGTAGTCGACGGCGACCTGCTTGGCCCGGATCCCCTCCCCGGTGAGCTCGGCGATGAGTTCCCGCAGCGCCTCCGGGGTGCCGGAGACCACCACCGAACCCGCGCCGTTGACCACGGCGAGGGAGATGTCGCCCGCCCACCGGGCGATCCGCTCCTGCGCCCGGTCGGCGGGCAGCCCGACCGAGACCATGCCGCCCCGGCCGGCCAGCTTCTCGCCGATGGCCCGGCTGCGCAGGGCCACCACCCGCGCCCCGTCGGCCAGGGAGAGTCCGCCGGCCACGCAGGCGGCGGCGATCTCACCCTGCGAGTGGCCGACCACCGCGTCGGGTTCGACGCCGTAGCTGCGCCAGGTGGCGGCGAGGGAGACCATCATCGCCCACAGGGCGGGCTGGACCACGTCCACCCACTCCAGGGAAGGTGCGCCGGGCACCCCCCGGACCACGTCCAGCAGGTCCCAGTCGACGTACGCGCGCAGCTCGGCGGCGCAGCGGCCCATCTGTTCGGCGAAGACCGGCGAGGAGTCCAGCAGCGCGGCGGCCATGCCGACCCACTGGGCGCCCTGGCCGGGGAAGACGAACACGACCCGACCGGCGGCGTCGGCGGTGCCGGTGACCGCGGTCGCGGCGGGCAACCCGTCGACGACCGCGCCGAGCGCGGTCCGCAGCTGCGGCAGGTCACCGCCGAGCACCACGGCCCGGTGGTCGAGCCGGGCCCGACCGGCCAGCGTCCGCCCCACGGCAGCCGGGTCGGCCGGTACGGCGTCCAGGTGCGACAGCAGCCGCCGCGCCTGGGCCCGCAGCGCCCGGTCGGTATGCCCGGACAGCACCCACGGCAGCACCGCCGGGGTGGTGGGCTGCTCGTCCTCCTCGGCCGGGGCCACCTCTTCGAGCACGACGTGGGCGTTGGTGCCGCTGATGCCGAACGAGGAGACCGCGCAGCGGCGGGCGTGGCCGGTCTGCGGCCACTCCACCGGCTCGGTGAGCAGCTTGACGGTCCCGGACGACCAGTCGATCTCACCGCTGGGCTCATCGACGTGCAGGGTGCGGGGCAGCACCCCGTGCCGCATCGCCTGCACCATTTTGATCACCCCGCCGACACCGGCGGCGGCCTGCGAGTGGCCGATGTTGGACTTCAGCGAGCCGAGCCACAGTGGCCGGTCGGCGGGCCGGTCCCGGCCGTACGTGGCGAACAGCGCCTGTGCCTCGATCGGGTCGCCGAGCCGGGTGCCGGTGCCATGCGCCTCGACCGCGTCGATCTCCTGACCGGCGAGCCGGGCGTTGGCCAGCGCGGCCCGGATGACCCGACGCTGGGAGGGACCGTTGGGGGCGGTGAGGCCGTTGGACGCACCGTCCTGGTTGATCGCGGAGCCCCGGATGACGGCGAGCACCGGGTGCCCGTTGCGGCGGGCGTCGGAGAGCCGTTCCAGCACCAGCGACCCGGCGCCCTCGGCCCAGCCGGTGCCGTCGGCGGCGGCGGCGAACGACTTGCACCGGCCGTCGAAGGACAGCGCCCGCTGCCGGGAGAACTCGACGAACGCGTCGGGGGTGCCGATCACGGTGACCCCACCGGCGACGGCGAGCGACGACTCCCCGGAGCGCAGCGACTGGCAGGCCCAGTGCAGGGCGACCAGCGACGACGAGCAGCCGGTGTCGACGGTGACCGCCGGCCCCTCCAGCCCGAGGGTGTACGACAGCCGGCCGGACACGATGCTGCCGGCGCCCCAACTGTTCGGGTAGTCGTGGTAGACGACGCCGGTGAACACGGCGGTGGGGCTGCCCTTGAGCGACAGCGGGTCGATGCCGGCCCGTTCCAACGCCTCCCAGGACGTCTCCAGGAACAGCCGCTGCTGCGGGTCCATCTCGGCGGCCTCGCGGGGCGAGATGCCGAAGAAGGTCGGGTCGAAGTCGGCGGCCCCATAGAGGAATCCGCCGTCGCGGGTGTAGCTGGTGCCGGGGTGGTCCGGGTCAGGGTCGTAGAGCCGGTCGAGGTCCCAGCCCCGGTCGGTGGGCATGCCGGAGATCGCGTCGGTGCCGGCCGCGACGAGGTCCCACAGGGCCTCGGGCGAGTCGACGCCACCGGGGTAGCGGCAGCCCATGCCGACGATGGCGATCGGTTCGGCGGCGCGCTCCTCGATGTCGCGGAGCCGCTCGCTGGTCTCGTGCAGGTCGGCCGTGACCCGCCGCAGGTAGTCACGAAGCTTCTGTTCGTTGGACATCAGGAACCCATTCCCGGACGGCGCCGACGGAGCGGACGGATCATGAGGTGCCGAACTTGCTGTCGATGAAGTCGAAGAGGTCGTCGTCGGAGGCGGTGTCGAGATCCTCGGTGACGCTGGCGACCTCGGCCGGGCGTTGACCGGCGGTCCACGCGGCGAGCATGGTGCGCAGCCGCTCCCCCACCCCGGCCCGGGTGCTCTCGTCGAGCGCGGCGACCGCGTCGGCGTCCAGGGTGGACAGCGCCGCCTGGAGCCGGTCGAGGTCGTCGAGCAGGGTGACGCCCCCGGCGTCGGCGGGCACCAGCTCGGTGAGCAGTTGCTGGGCCAGCTCGGTCGGGGTCGGGTAGTCGAAGACCAGCGTGGCGGGCAGCCGCAGCGCCGTCTCGGTGGTGAGGCGGTTGCGCAGCTCCACGGCGGTCAGCGAGTCGAACCCGGCCTCCTTGAACGCCCGCTCCGGGTCGACGTCCGCGCCGGAGGCGTACCCGAGGACGGCGGCGACCTGGTCGCGGACCAGCGCCAGGACGGTGTCCAGGCGGTCCGGTGACGGCATCGCGGCGAGCCGGCCGGCGAGGTCGGCGGTCGCGGCGACCGGGGCGGCCGGTTCGGCCTCGGGTTGGGCGTCGGGCAGCGCGGCCAGCAGCGGCCGGGGCCGGGCCAGGGTGTAGACCGGGGTGAACCGGGTCCAGTCGATGTTGGCGACGACGAGGTGGTTCTCGTCGTGGTCGAGGGCCTCCCGCAGCGCCCGGACGGCGAGCCGGGGTTCCATCGGCGGGGTGCCCTGCCGGCGCAGGTGCGCGGTGGCCTCCCCGTCGGCCATCCCGCCGCCGGCCCAGCTGCCCCAGGCGACCGAGGTGGCGACCGCACCCCGGGTCCGCCGCCGGTGCGCCAGCGCATCGAGGTACGCGTTGGCCGTCGCGTACCCGGCCTGCCCGGCGCTGCCCCACACCGCCGCACCCGAGGAGAACAGCACGAACGCGTCCAACGGCCGGTCGGCCAGCAGCTCGTCGAGGTGCACCGCGCCGAGCACCTTCGCCCGGCACACGTCGGCGAACTCCGCCACGCTGGTCTCCGGCAGCGACCTCTCCTGGTGCAGCACCCCGGCGGCGTGGAACACGGCGGTCAGCCCGTCACCGAGGTCGGCCAGGAGCGCGGCGACCGCGTCCCGGTCCGCCACGTCGAGGGCGACGACCTCGACACCCGGATGCCGGGCCATCAGCTCGGCCGCGCCGGGGGCGTCCGGGCCGCGCCGGCTGGCCAGCACCACCCGGTCGGCACCCTGGTCGAGCAGCCATCCGGTGAGGTGCGCGCCGATGCCACCGGTGCCGCCGGTGACCAGCACGGTGCCGGTGGGCGTGTAGCGGCGTTCGGCGTTGCCGGCGGCAGGCCAGCGGACCAGCCGTCGGGCCAGCACCCCGGCGGTACGGACGGCCACCTGGTCCTCCGCACCGGCGGCGAGGACGTCGGCGAGCCGCGCGACGTGCTCGTCGGTCCAGTCGGTGGGCAAATCGACCAGGCCACCCCAGGAGTGCGGGTACTCCAGGGACAGTACGGTGCCGAGGCCCCAGAGCGCGCCCTGCGCGGGGTGCGGCAGGTCCTCGAACCGGTCGACGGCGATGCCGCCTGCGGTGAGGCACCAGATCCGGCCGGCGAAGTCGGTGGCGGTGAGGGCCTGGATCAGCGCGACGGTGTCGGTGACGCCGACGGAGAGCCCGGCGTCGGTGGGGTCGGGGGTGTCGTCGAGGGCGAGCAGGGACAGCACCCCGGCGGGGGTGTCCCCGGCGGGCAGCTCGGTGCCGGTGACGGTGACGACGTCGGCGCCCCGGTCGGCCAGTCCGGCGGCGAGGGCGGTCACCCTCCCGTCACCGGTCGACGCGGCCGGTACGACGAGCCACCAGGTGCCGGTGAGTTCGCCGCCGTCGGGAAGCTCGGTGGAGCGCCACACCACCCGGTAGCGCCAGTCGTCCACGGTGGCCGCGTCCCGTTGCCGGTCGCGCCAGGCGGCGAGGCCGGGGAGCACCTCGGTGACGACACCGGGGGTGACGCCGAGACCGTCGGCGAGCAGATCGGTGTCGCCCCGGTCGACGGCGTCCCAGAACCCGCCGTCGGCCTCGTCGGTGCCGGTGCCGGCGGTGGTGTCGGGCTCGATCCAGTACCGCTGGTGCTGGAAGGCGTAGGTGGGCAGTTCCACCTGCCGACCACCCGGGTTGACGGCCGCCCAGTCGAGGTCGACGCCGGTGGTCCACGCCTGCGCCATCCCGGCCGCGTACCCGGTCACCTGGTCCCGGTCCCGGCGCTGCAACGCGATGGTCACCGCGTCGTCGACGCTGTCGGCCACCATCGCGGTGAGCACACTGTCCGGCCCGATCTCCACGAACCGGGTCACCCCACGGGCCGCCAGCGCGGCCACCGCGTCAGCGAACCGCACGGTCCCCCGCACCTGACCCTGCCAGTAGGCCGCCGAACCCAGGTCGTCGTCGGTAGCCAGGTCACCGGTCGCAGTAGACACCAGCGGAACGTTTGCCGGACTGGCGGTGACCCCGTCGACGACCTGCCCGTACTCCGCGAGCATCGGGTCCATCAGATGCGAATGGAACGCATGCGACACCCGCAACCGACGCGTCTTCACCTCAAGCGACGCCTCCAACGCCGCAATCTGCTCCTCGGTCCCCGACACGACCACCGCACGAGGTCCGTTCACCGCCGCGACGTCGATGTCACCGAGATCCAACTCCGCCAGCGGCGCGGCGATCGCCAGCATCGCCCCACCCGCCGGAAGGGCCTGCATCAGACCACCCCGAGCCGCCACCACCCGACACGCATCCGCCAGCGACCACACCCCCGCGACATGCGCGGCAGCCAACTCACCGATCGAATGCCCGGCCACGAAATCCGGCTTGAGACCCCACGACTCCGCCAGACGGAACAACGCCACCTCAACCGCGAACAACGCCGGCTGCGTCCACCCCGTCTGATCCAACACACCATCCGGGTCGGTGAACATCACCTCCCGCAGATCACCGTCGAGCAACGGCCCGAAGGCGGCACACACCTCATCCAACGCAGCAGCGAACACCGGGAAAGCTGCCGCCAGCTCACGACCCATCCCCACCCGCTGCGCACCCTGACCGGTGAAGAGGACCGCCGTACGACCGCCGGTCACCCGACCCGACAGGCCGCTGCCTGAGGTCAGGGCCTCCAGGGAGGCGGCCAGCTCGGCGGCCGTACCGCCGACGGCGACGGCCCGGTGATCCAGGGCCGCCCGACCGGCGGACAACGAGTGCCCCACGTCGACCGGCCGTTCCTCGGTGCGGAAGTCCCGCAGGCGGGCGGCCTGCTCGGCCAGCGCACCGGCGGACCGGGCGGACAGCGGCCAGAGCGCCACCGGCGGCTCGGGGGTCGCGGCCGGTGCGGTGGGCTCGGCCGGCGGGGCCTCCTCCACGATCACGTGGGCGTTGGTGCCGCTGATCCCGAACGACGACACCCCCGCCCGGCGGGGGCGGTCCCCGGCCGGCCAGTCGACCGGTTCGGTGAGCAGCCGTACGTCACCGGCCGCCCAGTCGACCTGCCGGGACGGCGTCTCGGCGTGCAGGGTGCGCGGCAGGGTGCCGTGCCGCATCGCCATCACCATCTTGATCACACCGGCCATGCCGGCGGCGGCCTGGGCGTGACCCATGTTGGACTTGATCGAGCCGAGCCACAGGGGGCGGTCCCGGTCCCGACCGTAGGTGGCGAGCAGCGCCTGCGCCTCGATCGGGTCACCGAGGGTGGTGCCGGTGCCGTGCGCCTCGACCGCGTCGACCGCGTCGGGGGTGATCCGGGCGTTGGCCAGCGCCGCCCGGATCACCCGCTGCTGGGCCGGCCCGTTCGGCGCGGTCAACCCGTTCGACGCACCGTCCTGGTTCACCGCCGAACCCCGGATCAACCCGTAGACGCGGTGCCCGTTGCGCTGCGCGTCGGAGAGCCGCTCCAGCATCAGCACCCCGACGCCCTCGGCCCAGCCGGTGCCGTCGGCGTCGTCGGAGAACGACTTGCACCGGCCGTCCGGGGCGAGCCCCCGTTGCCGGCTGAACGCCACGAACGGGGTGGGGTTCGACATCACCAGCACCCCACCGGCGACGGCGGTCGCGCACTCCCCGGCCCGCAGCGCCTGGCTGGCGAGGTGCAGTGCGACGAGCGACGAGGAACACGCCGTGTCGATGGTCATCGACGGCCCTTCGAACCCGAACGCGTACGACACCCGGCCGGAGATCACCGACGCGGAACTGCCGGTGCTCAGGTACGCCTCCGACTCGGCGGGGGCGAGACCGAGCAGGTCACCGTAGTCCTGGGCGCCGGAGCCGACGAACACCCCGACGGGGCTGCCACGCAACGCCTCCGGGTCCAGCCCGGCCCGCTCGACCGCCTCCCAGGTGACCTCCAGCATCAGCCGCTGCTGCGGGTCCATGGCGATCGCCTCGCGGGGCGAGATGCCGAAGAACTCGGCGTCGAACGCGCCCGCCTCGTAGACGAAACCGCCGGAGCGGACGTAGCTGGTGCCCGGCTGGTCCGGGTCGGCGTCGAAGAGGGCGTCGGAGTCCCAGCCCCGGTCGACGGGGAACGCGCTGATCGCGTCGGTGCCGCTGTCGACGAGCCGCCACAGGTCCTCCGGGGACCGGACGCCGCCGGGGTAGCGGCAGCTCATCCCGATGATGGCGATCGGCTCGTCGGGGTCGGACCCGCCGACGCCGGACGCGACGGGGGTCGGGGCGGCGGTGCCGACGAGTTCGTCGTACAGGTGGCGGGCCAGCACGGCGGGGGTCGGGTGGTCGTAGACCATGGTGGCCGGCAGGCGCAGCCCGACGGCCGCGCCGAGGGCGTTGCGCAGCTCCACCGCGGTCAGCGAGTCGAACCCGAGTTCCCGGAACGGCCGCTGGACGTCCACGGTGGTCGCCGCGTCGTACCCGAGGACGGTGGCGACCTGGGCGCGGACGGTGTCCAGCAGGTACGGCAGCCGCTCGGCGTCGGGCAGCCCGGCCAGCACGGAGGTGTCGGTGGGCGCGGTCGGGGCGGCGGCGGCCGGGGTCTGCTGGGCCTCGGGGAGCGCGGCGAGCAGCGGCCGGGGCCGGGCCAGGGTGTAGATCGGGGTGAACCGGGCCCAGTCGATGTCGGTGACCACGAGGTGGCTCTCGTCGTGGTCGAGGACCTGCCGCAACGCCCCGAGGGCGAGGCGCGGCTCCATCGGCGGGGTGCCCTGCCGCAGGAGTTGCCCGGTGGCCTCGTCGTCGACCATCCCGCCGCCACCCCAGGTGCCCCAGGCCACCGAGGTGGCGGTCAGGCCCCGGCGGCGGCGCTGGTGGGCCAACGCGTCGAGCCAGGCGTTGCCGGTGCCGTAGGCGGCCTGCCCGGCGCTGCCCCAGACGGCCGCGCCGGAGGCGAACAGCACGAACGCGTCGAGCGGCCGGTCGCCGAGCAGGGCGTCGAGGTGGGTCGCGCCGAGGACCTTGGCCCGGCACACGGCGGCGAAGTCGTCGAGGTCGGTCTCGCCGAGGGGTGCCGGGTCGTAGAGCACCCCGGCGGCGTGGAAGACGGCGGTCAGGTCGTCGCCGATCCCGTCGAGCAGCGTGGCGACCGCGTCCCGGTCGGCCACGTCGCAGGCGACGACCTGGACGCCGGGCAGGCGGGCGGCCAGGTCGGCGGCGCCGGGGGCGGCGGGGCCCCGCCGGCTGGCCAGCACCACCCGCTCGGCGCCCTGGTCGAGGAGCCATTCGGTGAGGTGCGCGCCGATGCCGCCGGTGCCGCCGGTGACGAGCACGGTGCCGGTGGGCGTGTAGCGCCGGTCGGGGCTGCCGGCGACGGGCCAGCGCACCATCCGCCGGGCCAGCACCCCGGCGGTACGCAGGGCGACCTGGTCCTCGCTGCCGTCGGCGAGCACGTCGACGAGCCGGGTGAGGGTGTCGGGCGTCCAGTCGGCGGGCAGGTCGACCAGGCCACCCCACCAGCCGGGGTAGTCGAGGGAGAGCACCGTGCCGAGACCCCAGAGGCCGGCCTGTGCGGCGTGCGGCAGGTCCTCGTACCGGTCGACGGCGACCCCGCCGGTGGTCAGGCACCACAGCCGACCGGTGATGTCGGCGGCGGCGAGGGCCTGCACCAGGCGTACGGTGCCGGTGACCCCGGCGGACAGCCCGGCGTCGTACGGGTCCGGGGTGTCGTCGAGGCCGAGCAGCGAGACGATCCCGCTCGGGGTGCCCCGGCCGGCGAGCGCGTCGGTGCCGGTAAGCAGGTCGGTGCCGGTGAGCTTGGTGACGGTGGCGCCCCGGGTGGCGAGCGCGTCGGCGATGGCGGTGACCCGGGGGTCGTCGGTGAGCGGGTCCGGGGTGACGAGCCACCAGTCGCCGGTGAGTTCCGGCCCGGCGGGCAGGTCGGTGCCCCGCCAGACGACCCGGTACCGCCAGTCGTCGGTGACGGTGGCCGGGGCGGCGGTGGGGGCGGCCAGCCAGTACCGCTGCCGGGCGAAGGCGTAGCTGGGCAGGTCGACCTGCCGACCGCCCGGGTTGACGGCCGCCCAGTCGAGGTCGACGCCGGTGGTCCACGCCTGCGCCATCCCGGTGGCGTAACCGGTGACCTGGTCCCGGTCCCGGCGCTGGAGCGCGATGGTGACCGCGTCGTCGACGCAGTCGGCGACCATCGCGGTGAGCACACTGTCCGGCCCGATCTCCACGAACCGGGTCACCCCACGGGCGGCCAGCGCGGCCACCGCGTCCGCGAACCGGACCGTGCCCCGCACCTGACCCTGCCAGTACCCGACCGAGCCGAGTTCGTCGTCGGTGGCGAGGTCACCGGTCGCGGTCGATACCAACGGGATCGCCGCCGGATTGGCGGTCACTCCACGGAGGACCTGCCCGTAGTCGGCCAGCATCGGGTCCATCAGATGCGAATGGAACGCATGCGACACCCGCAACCGACGCGTCTTCACCCCAAGCGACGCCTCCAACGCCGCGACCTGCTCCTCCGTGCCGGAGACAACCACCGCACGGGGGCCGTTCACCGCCGCCACGTCGATGTCACCGAGATCCAACTCCGCCAACGGCGCAGCGATCGCCAACATCGCCCCACCGGCCGGAAGGGCCTGCATCAGACCACCACGGGCCGCGACGACACGGCAGGCATCCTCCAGCGACCACACCCCCGCGACATGCGCGGCGGCCAACTCACCGATCGAGTGACCCGCCACAAAATCAGGCTTCAACCCCCACGACTCCGCCAGACGGAACAACGCCACCTCAACCGCAAACAACGCCGGCTGCGTCCACCCCGTCTGATCCAACACACCATCCGGATCGGTGAACATCACCTCCCGCAGATCACCACCCAGCAACGGCCCGAACGCCGCACACACCTCATCCAGGGCAGCAGCGAACACCGGGAACGCCGCCGCCAGCTCGCGACCCATCCCCACCCGCTGCGCGCCCTGACCGGTGAACAACACCGCCGTACGACCGCCGGTCACCCGACCCGACAGGCCGGTGCCGGCGACCAGGGCGTCGAGGCCGGCGGACAGCTCGGCCCCCTCCCGGCCGACCGCCACCCCCCGGAACTCCAACCCGGCCCGGCCCGCGCCGAGCGAGAACCCGACGTCCACCGGACGCGCATCGGTGCCGGCGGCGAACTCCGCGATCCGGGCGGCCTGGCGGGTCAGCCCCTCGGGGGAGCGTCCCGACACCGGCCAGAGGGTGACCGGTGGCGTCGGTCCCGCCGCGACGGCCTCCACGGGGGGTGCCTGCTCGACGATGAGGTGCACGTTGGTACCGCTGATCCCGAACGACGACACCCCGGCGCGGCGGGGCCGGTCCACCGCCGGCCAGTCGACCTGTTCGGTGAGCAGCCGCACGTCACCGGCGTCCCAGTCGACCTGCCGGGACGGCGTCTCGGCGTGCAGGGTGCGCGGCAGGGTGCCGTGCCGCATCGCCATCACCATCTTGATCACCCCGGCGACCCCGGCGGCGGCCTGGGCGTGCCCGATGTTCGACTTGATCGAGCCGAGGTAGAGCGACCGCTCCCGGTCCCGGCCGTAGGTGGCCAGTACCGCCTGCGCCTCGATCGGGTCACCGAGGGTGGTACCGGTGCCGTGCGCCTCGACCACGTCCACGTCGGCGACGGAGAGCCGGGCGTTGGCCAGCGCCGCCCGGATCACCCGCTGCTGGGCCGGCCCGTTCGGCGCGGTCAACCCGTTCGACGCACCATCCTGGTTCACCGCCGAACCCCGGATCAACCCGTAGACGCGGTGCCCGTTGCGCTGCGCGTCGGACAACCGCTCCAGCACCAGCACCCCGACGCCCTCGGCCCAGGCCGCGCCGTCCGCACCGTCGCCGAAGGAGCGGCAGCGGCCGTCCGGGGACAGTGCGCGTTGCCTGCTGAACTCGACGAACAGCTGTGGGGTGGCCATCACCGCGACCCCACCGGCCAGGGCCAGCCCGCATTCCTCCTTGCGCAGCGACTGGCAGGCCAGGTGTACGGCCACCGACGACGACGAGCAGGCGGTGTCGACGGTGATCGCCGGCCCCTCCAGGCCCAGGTTGTAGGCGACCCGACCGGAGACGAGGCTGCCGGAGGTGGTGCTGTCGACGTAGTCGTGGTGCATTACGCCGACGAAGACGCCGGTGGCGCTGCCCTTCATGGCGGTCGGGTCGATCCCGCCGTACTCGAACGCCTCCCAGGCCGCCTCCAGCAGCAACCGCTGCTGCGGGTCCGTCTCCACCGCCTCCCGCGGGCTCATCCCGAAGAAGCCCGGGTCGAAGTCGGCGGCGTCGTAGAGGAAACCGCCGTGCCGGGTGTAGCTCCTGCCGGGTTTGCCGGGCTCCGGGTCGTAGACGCCGTCGACGTCCCAGCCCCGGTCGGTGGGGAAGCCGGAGATGGCGTCGGTGCCGTCGGCGACGAGCCGCCACAGGTCCTCCGGCGACCGGACCCCACCGGGGTAGCGGCAGCCCATGCCGACGATCGCGATCGGCTCCTGGTCCCGGCTCTCCACCTCACGCAGCCGCCGGTTGGCCTGTTGCAGTTCGGCGGTGGCGCGCTTGAGGAAGGTCCGGAGCTTGTCGTCGTTCGCCATCGTTCACACCAATCTTTCCCGCGCCGGAGGTTCGTCGAGACTGCCGTCAGGAGATGCCGAGCTCGTTCTCCAGCACGTCGAACAGTTCCTCGTCGGTGGCGGACTCGTAGTCGTGCGGGGTGTCGTCGTCGGGGCGGCCGGCCCGGTCCTGCCAGCCGCGCAGCACCGCCTCCAGCCGGGCGGTCAGCCGGGCGTGCTCGTCGCCGGGCACCTCGGCCAGGGCCTTCTCCAGCCGGTCGAGGTCGGCGAGGACCGCACCGGCCGGGTCGGCGTCGGGCACCACCAGTTCGGCCTTGAGCGCGCGGGCCAGGGCGGTGGGCTCGGGGTGGTCGAAGACGAGGGTGGCGGGCAGCCGCAGCCCGGTGACGGTGCTGAGCACGTTGCGGAACTCGACGGCGGCGAGGGAGTCGAAACCGAGGTCCTTGAACGCCCGCCCGGGTTCCACCGACGCCGGGCCGGGGAAACCCAGCACGGCGGCGGCGTGCGTGCGGACCAGGTCGAGCAGCAGGGTCTCCCGGTCGGTGTCGGAGAGTCCGGCGAGCCGCTGCGCCAGCGGGGGGCCGCCGGCCGGCGCGGCACCGGCGGTGGGCCGGGCCGGGGTGCGGACCAGGCCGCGCAGCACGGCCGGCAGCGCGTCGGTGCGCCGCCGCAGCGCGTCCAGGTCGACCCGCACCGGTACGGCGGTGGCCCGGCCGGCGGCGACGGCCGCGTCGAACAGCTCCAGTCCCTCGTCGGTGGTCATCGCGGGCATCCCGAGCCGGCGCATCCGGTGCAGGTCGGCGTCGTCGAGGTGACCGCCCATCCCGGTGCCGGTGGCCCACAGGCCGAAGGCCAGCGAGGTCGCGGGCAGTCCGTCGGCGCGGCGGCGTTGGGCGAGCGCGTCGAGGAAGAGGTTCGCGGCGGCGTAGTTGCCCTGCCCGGCCCCGGCCACCCAGCCGGCCGACGAGGAGAACAGCACGAAGGCGGTCAGGTCGTGGTCGCGGGTGAGGTCGTGCAGGTGCCAGGCGGCGTCCACCTTGGGCCGCAGCACCCGGTGCAGTTGTGCGGGGGTGAGCGCGTCGACCAGGGCGTTCTCGGCGGTGCCGGCGGCGTGCACGACCGCGCCGAGCGGATGCCCGGCGAGCAGGGCGGCGACCGCGTCCCGGTCGGCGACGTCGCAGGCGGCGACCGTCACGTCGGCACCGGCGGCGGTGAGGTCCGCGACCAGTTCCGCCGCGCCGGGCGTGGCCGCGCCGCTGCGCCCGGTCAGCAGCAGCCGGCGTACGCCGTGCCGGGTGACCAGGTGCCGGGCGACGAGGCTGCCCAACCCGCCGAGGCCACCGGTGATCAGGACGGTGCCGTCGACGGGCCACGGGCTGTCGGCGGTGGTGTCGACGGGCAGCCGGGCCAGCCGGGGCACCAGCAGTTGCCCGTCCCGGACGGCCACCTCGGGTTCACCGGTGGCCAGGGCCGCCGCGAGGTGGGTGGTGCCGGGTGCGTCGGTGTCGACCAGCACGAACCGGCCGGGGTGTTCGGCTTCGGCGGCCCGGACCAGCCCCCACAGGGCCGCTGCGGCGGGGTCGACCGGGGTGTCACCGGCCCCGACCGCGTCCCGGGTGAGCAGGGCCAGCGTGCTGTGCGCGTACCCCGGGTGGGTGAGCCAGCGGTGCAGCAGCCCCAGCAGGCGTTCGGTGGCCTCGTGCACGGCGGCCGGCGGGGTGCCGGGCGGGTCCAGGGTGACCACGACGGTGTGGGGCGCGGGTTCGGGCAGTTCCGCGTCGATGTCGAGGGCGGTCCAGTCGTCGGTGGCGGCGGCCGGGGTGGGGACGGGCTGCCAGGTCACCTCGTAGAGGTGGCGGTGCCGGCTGCGGGCGGCGGCGCCGAGCGCGTCGGCGGCGACCGGCCGGGCCACCACCTGGTCGATGGTGGCGACCGGGTTGCCGTGCCCGTCGGCGACGGTGACGGCCAGTTTGTCGCCGGTGGCCGGGGAGATACGGATGCGCAGGGCGGCGGCGTGCGCGGCGTGCAGGGTGACGCCGCGCCAGGAGAACGGCAGTGGGGTGTCGCCCGCGCCCTCGTCGACCAGGTTGGCGTGCAGGGCCGCGTCGAGCAGCGCCGGGTGCAGCAGGAACCGGGGCGCGTCGGCGGCGGCCACCTCGGGCAGCGCCGCCTCGGCCCACACCTCGGCGGCGTCGCCGTCGCCGCGCCGCCACACCGCGCGCAGCCCCTGGAACACCGGCCCGTAGCCGTAGCCGTGGTCACGCAGCCGGTCGTAGAGGCCGTCGAGGTCGACGGGTTCGGCACCGGCGGGCGGCCATTCGGTGAGGTCGGCGGCGGCCGGGTCGGCCCCGGCCTGCCGGACCAGGACCCCTTCGGCGTGCCGGGTCCAGTCGGTCGCGTCGTCGGGCCGGCTCCAGATGCCGAGGGTACGAGTGCCGCTGTCGTCGGCGGCGTCGACGGTGACCCGCAGGGCCAGGCCGCCGTCGGTGGGCAGCACCAGCGGGGCGTTGATGGTCAACTCGTCGAGGACCGGGCAGCCGACCTGGTCACCGGCGCGCAGGGCGAGTTCGACCAGCCCGGTGCCGGGGACGAGGACGGTGTCGAAGACCGCGTGGTCGGCGAGCCACGGCTGGGCGGTGCGGGCGAGCCGGCCGGTGAGCACCACGCCACCGGTGTCGGGCAGGTCGACGACGGCACCGAGCATCGGGTGGTCGGCGGGGAACTGGCCGAGGCCGGTGGTGTCGCCGGCCCCGGGTGGCGCGTCGAGCCAGTAGCGCTGGTGTCGGAACGCGTAGGTGGGCAGGTCGATCTGTCGGCCACCCGGGTCGACGGCCGACCAGTCCAGCTCGATCCCACTGGCCCATGCCTGCGCCATTCCGGCCGCGTACGCCGGCACCTGGCCGTCGTCGTGCCGTTGCGCGCTGTCGTCGGGCTGCTGTGCCGGACCGGCCTGAGTGCGTCGACGGCGCTGGAGCGCGATGGCGGTGGCGTCTTCGACGCAGTCGGCGACCATCGCGGTGAGCACACTGTCCGGCCCGATCTCCACGAACCGAGTGACACCCCGGGCGGCGAGCGCGGTGACTGCGTCGGCGAACCGGACGGTCCCCCGCACCTGACCCTGCCAGTACCCGACCGAGCCGAGTTCGTCGTCGGTGGCGAGGTCGCCGGTCGCGGTCGACACCAGCGGGATCGCCGCCGGATTGGCGGTCACTCCGCGGAGGACCTGCCCGTAGTCGGCCAGCATCGGGTCCATCAGGTGCGAGTGGAACGCATGCGACACCCGCAGCCGACGCGTCTTCACCTCAAGCGACGCCTCCAACGCCGCGACCTGCTCCTCCGTGCCGGACACGACCACCGCACGAGGACCGTTCACCGCCGCGACGTCGATGTCACCGAGATCCAACTCCGCCAACGGCGCGGCGATCGCCAACATCGCCCCGCCCGACGGCAGAGCCTGCATCAGACCACCACGCGCGGCCACCACCCGACACGCGTCCGCCAGCGACCACACCCCCGCGACATGCGCGGCGGCAAGTTCACCGATCGAGTGACCCGCCACGAAGTCCGGCTTCAACCCCCACGACTCCGCCAAACGGAACAACGCCACCTCAACCGCGAACAACGCCGGCTGCGTCCACCCCGTCTGATCCAACACACCACCCGGATCGGTGAACATCACCTCCCGCAGATCACCACCCAGCAACGGCCCGAACGCCGCACACACCTCGTCCAACGCAGCCGCGAACACCGGGAAGGCGTCCGCCAACTCGCGACCCATCCCCACCCGCTGCGCACCCTGACCGGTGAACAGGACGGCGGTGCGGCCGTGATCGGCCCGACCGGTCAGGCCGGTGCCGGCGGCGAGGGCGTCGAGACCCGACACCAGTTCGGCCATGTCCGCGCCGATGGCCACGCCACGGCACTCCAGCGCGGACCGGCCGGCACCGAGGGTGAACCCGACGTCCACCGGGCGTTCGTCGGTGAGGAAGCCGCGCAACCGGTGGGCCTGCGCGGCCAGTGCGTCCGTCGACCGCCCGGACAGTGGCCAGAGCAGCACCGGCGGCTCGGTGGCGACGGGCACGGCCGAGCCGGTGGCCGCGGGCGGGGCGGGGGGTTCGGCCGGGTCGGTGGGCTCGACCGGGGGTGCCTGTTCCAGCACCACGTGGGCGTTGGTGCCACTGAGGCCGAACGACGACACGGCCGCCCGTCGGGGTCGCCCGGTGTCCGGCCACTCGACGGCGTCGGTGAGCAGCCGTACGTCGCCGGCCGTCCAGTCGACGTGCGGGGTGGGCCGGTCGACGTGCAGGGTGCGGGGCAGTACGCCGTACCGCATCGCCAACACCATCTTGATCACCCCGGCGACCCCGGCGGCGGCCTGGGTGTGGCCCAGGTTCGACTTCACCGAGCCCAGCCAGAGCGGCTGCTCCCGGTCCTGGCCGTAGGTGGCGAGGATCGCCTGCGCCTCGATCGGGTCACCGAGCCGGGTGCCGGTGCCGTGCGCCTCGACGGCGTCCACCTGGTCGGCGGTGAGCCGGGCGTTGGCCAGCGCGTCGGCGATGACCCGGCGCTGCGACGGACCGTTGGGGGCGGTGAGGCCGCTGCTGGCACCGTCCTGGTTGACCGCGGTGCCGCGGACCACGGCCAGCACCCGGTGCCCGTGGCGTTGGGCGTCGCTGAGCCGCTCGACCAGCAGCACCCCGACGCCCTCGGCCCAGCCGGTGCCGTCGGCGGCGGCGGCGAACGGCTTGCACCGGCCGTCGGCGGCCAGGCCCCGCTGGCGGCTGAAGTCGACGAACGTCTCAGGCGTGGCCATCACCGTCACGCCGCCGGCCAACGCCAGCGTGCACTCCTCGCGGCGCAGCGACTGGATCGCCAGGTGCAGCGCGACCAGTGACGAGGAGCAGGCGGTGTCGACGGTGATCGCCGGGCCTTCGAGGCCCAGCACGTAGGCGACCCGGCCGGAGAAGATGCTGCCGGTGTTGCCGTTACCGATGAAACCCTCCAGCTCGGCGGGCACCACCGGCAGCCGGCTGGAATAGTCGTGGTACATCAGCCCGGCGAACACTCCGGTACGGCTGCCGCGCACCGAGGCGGGGGCGATACCGGCCGATTCGAACGCCTCCCAGGACGCCTCCAGCAGCAGCCGCTGCTGCGGGTCCATGGCGATCGCCTCACGCGGGGAAATGCCGAAGAACTCCGGATCGAAAAGGGCGGCGTCGGAAAGGAAACCGCCGGTCTTCGCGTACGTCTTACCGGCCTTGGAATCGTCGGGATCGTAGATGTCCTCGACGTTCCAGCCCCGGTCGTCGGGAAAGTCGGAGACCGCGTCGGTCCCGTCGGCCAGGAGCCGCCACAACGCGGCCGGGCCATCCACGCCACCCGGGAAGCGGCAGCTCATGCCGACGATCGCGATCGGGTCGTACTCCCGGCGCTCGGCCTGACGCAACTGCCGACGGGCCTCACGCAGATCCGTGGTGGCCCGCTTCAGGTACCCGAGAAGCTTCTCCTCGTTCTCCATCTACGTCTCCCGCCACTAGCCCCAGCCGGGCAGACCCGGGTCAATATCGACTCACGGGTCAGCGCGGCGGCAATTGTCGAAACAGAGAGCTTCTTCGGGGATTGTTGGTTGTTCGCGATGACCCTACGGCGGCCCGGCGCACCACTAACCCCCTACCGCCCCCAGAGCGCCCCCTAGCCCGCGACGCTCCGACCTCGACCGTGGGCAGCCACTCTCCGGGTCACCCCGGCGGCGACTGGGGTGACCCGGAACCGCTCCGGCGGCCCGCCGGCGCGCCGGGTACGGGTGGAGGGGCTCAACCTCGGGCTCTCGCCCAGGACAGGAAGCGCTCGGTCATCCGGGTCGGCGGATGATCCGGATGGAGTTGAGTGAGCTGGTTCGTTGCCTCGATCATCAGGGCACCGAGGTACACGAGCAGGCCGGTGCGGTTGTCCCGGTACTCCAGCAGCAGGGAGAGCTTGGCCGGCTGGCAGGGCCAAGCACTGCCGCAACTGCGGCACCGCCACACCGGGCGCATGGCAACGTGCGGAACAGGTGGCCGGACCACCACGACGTCGACCTCCTTCACGACTGGAGAGGGCCGCTCCACTCAGGAAGAGGAGCGGCCCCGGGCAGGACTCGCTACCGCCTTCCGGCCACCAGCGAGCCCGCCATGAATGACAGTTTGTTGAGCAGACCGCTACTGTCGGAAGGCAAAACGACCGGTCGTGCCGCAGCTTCGCAGCCGTCCGCCCGTGCGGCGATTCCGAGTGGATCTCGCGTGAGAATTGTGGAGGGACTGTGGAGGAACCGACCGCCGGTCTGATTCGGGCCCAACTGCGCCGGATGCGTCTCGCCGCCGGACTCAACCAGGAGGACTTCGGCAGGCAGGTGCACTATTCGGCGTCGATGGTGTCCAGCGTGGAAACGGGCACTCGCCCATTCGACCGGCAGTTCCTCTCCCGGGCCGACGAGGTGCTCAACTCCGGCGGCCTCCTGGTCTCCCTGCTTCGGATCATGGAGAAGGAAGGCCAGCCCAGCTGGTTTCGACCGTGGCTCGAAGCCGAACGCGCCGCCCGGCAGCTTCGGTGTTTCCATCCTGGTCTCGTTCCCGCGCTGCTCCAGACGGAGAACTACGCCCGCGCGGTGATCCGCTGTGATGACCTGCTCAGCGACGACGAGGTCGAGAGGAAGGTGGCAGCCCGGATGGACCGCCAGGCAGTTCTCGACCAGCCGGACCCACCCCAGCTCATCGCTGTCATCGACGAGGCCATACTGCACCGCACCGACGAGGGCTACCGGGGCCTGATGAGCCGTCAGATCGACCACTTGGTGGCCATGACGGAACGCCCCCAGATCAGTGTGCACGTCATTCCGCGCCTGATCGGCGTCCATGTGGGCATGTCCGGGCCGTTTGCACTGGCCAGGGGCCTGGACGGTGGCTGGGTCGGCACCCTGGAGAGCCAACTCGCCGGCACGACGATCGACAGCGAGGGTGACCTGGCTAGCCTCTTGGCGAGGTGGGAGTCGGTCCGCAACGATGCCCTGCCCCGCCGCCAGTCGATGGAACTCCTGAAGGAGGCAGTGACGTCATGGACCTGAGCAACGCCCAGTGGCGCAAGGCAAGCCGCAGCGGAAACACCGACTGCGTCGAGGTGGCCGTCATGCCCGGTCTGGTTGCCGTCCGCGACAGCAAGGACCTGTCGGGGCCGGTCCTGACCTTCGACCCGCAGCACTGGAAGTCATTCGTCAGGCACGCCGGACGGCACTGACCCGGGACGCGGCAGATGGCCCCCCAGCGTGCGCTGAGGGGGCCATCCGTCATCTCAGGCCGTGCCCGCTCCCGCGGTGGCCACCCCATGCGGGACAAGTACCCGCCGCAGTGGGCGGCGTGCCGGACCCCCGGTGGGCACGCCGTGAGGAATTCCCGTCCGCTCGGTCACCAGGCGACGCCTTTCGGACGGGACCACCTGCGGTAGCCGCCGGTCAGAAGCGGGACCATTTCTGGCTGCTCACGCCGAGGCAGTCCCACAGGTGCAGTTTGCCGCCGTTGTTGGGGTTCTGGTCGCGGACGTCGACGCACCGGTTGGCGCTGAGGTTGACCAGGTCCCCGGCGCCGTTGAGGGTGAACCGTTGGGCCGGGTTGCCGTTGCAGGTGACCAGGTTGACCTCGGTGCCGTTGGCGGTGCCGGCCCAGGCGGGGTCCATGCACTTGCCCATCGCGCGTACGGTGCCGTCGGTGGCGAAGGTCCAGGCCTGCGCGGCGGTGGTGTTGCAGTCCCAGATCTGGAGTTTCGCGCCGTCGACCGGGTTGGCGCTCGGGATGTCGACGCACCGGCCGCTCTGCGCGCCCCGCAGCCGGGTGGTGCCGGGCTGCGGGTTGCCGCCGCCGGGGACGTAGCTGGAGACCCGCACGTAGTCCACGAGCATCTGCTGGGGGAACTGGGTGGAGCCGTCGGGGTAGCCGGGCCAGTTGCCGCCCACCGCCACGTTGAGGATCATGAAGAACGGGTGGTCGTAGACCCAGCGGTTGCCGCCGAGCCGGGACGGGTCGACGCGGTGGTACTCGACGCCGTCGAGGTACCAGACGATGAGGTTCGGCTCCCAGTCCACCCGGTAGGTGTGGAAGGTGTCGGCGAGGGGCTGGCCGATGGTACGGCTGCCGGTGATGCCACCTCCGCCGGAGTAGCCGGGGCCGTGCACGGTGCCGTAGACGGTGTTCGGCTCCCGGCCGATGTTCTCCATGATGTCGATCTCACCGGCGGCGGGCCAGCCGGCGCTGCCCATGTCGTTGCCGAGCATCCAGAACGCCGGCCAGATGCCCTGCCCGCGCGGGATCTTGATGCGGGCCTCGAACCGGCCGTACGCCTGGTTGAAGGTGGCGGCGGTGAGCAGCCGGGCCGAGGTGTACTCGCACCGGCCATAGTGGCACTGGTAGTTGGCCGGGTTCTCCTTGCGGGCGGTGATCACCAGGTTGCCCTGTCCGTCGTGGACGGCGTTGCTGGTGCTGTTGGTGTAGTACTGCCGCTCGTTGTTGCCCCAGCCACCGCCGCCGATGTCGAAGCGCCATCTGTTCTGGTCGACGGGGGTGCCGGCGGCGGCGTTGAACTCGTCCTGCCAGCTGATGCCGCCGATGGCGGCCGAGGCGGGCTCGGCCTGGGCCGGCAGGACGAGGGCGGCGGCAAGGGTGACCAGGGCGACCGCCGCGCGGGTGAGGGGTCGGGTTGCGAGCACGGGAGGCTCCTCGGGGACGACATCGGGGGCGGGTGGGTTGCGCGCACCGGGGGAGAGCGCTCTCTACGAAGGATGTCGATATGCCGCGCTTCTGTCAAGAATGTTGCCAATTAACTCGGGTGACCACGGGCAGCTCAGGGCACCTTCGTAACGAGAATTTCACTCTCAGTAATCAGCGTTTCCGCGCGGTGGGAACGTCGGGGGGCCGACCCGAAGGGGCCCTCAGCCGGGCGCGGATGACTTTCGACCGGGCCCGGGAAACTCCACCGGGGGCCGGATGCGGGCGGGACGCGGTGCGGACCGCCCGCCGACCGGCCCGGCCGATCAGTGATGCAGCCCGCGCCAGGAGGGGTTGCTGCCGCGCCAGGCGTCGGCGAGGATTACCGCCGCCGCCCGGCTCGGGCACTGCTGCACGCGGGAGCGACCCGACGCCCCGCCGATCTGCGCCTGGACCTCCCAGGCCTCCCCGTCGGTACGGATGTACACGTCCCGCCGCCCGCGCGGGCTCGGGTCACCGTTCCACCAGTGCTCCTCGACCATCATTTTTCGACCGTATAGCAAATCGGCCTCAGGACGTGAGTCACGAATTCGTCGAGGTCCCTCACGGAGCCGGCCCGGTCACCCCTGCCGGGGGGTGAGCAGGTAGTCGTCGGCCTCCGCGCTCCAGGCCAGGGCGACCTCGTTCGCGGTGGCGGCGGCCTTGCAGAACTGGAGGAAGCTGCGGTAGCCGAGCTTCTTCTCACTGAACTCGGGGCGGGCCCGGCGGAGCTGGTTCTTGAGTCCGGACAACGCCACCGGGCCGCCGGACCCGGCCAGCTCCGCCACCACGCCGCGCAGCAGCGCGAAGGCCAACTCCTGGTCGCCGTGCTCGGGCAGGGACACCTCGGGATCCCCCTTGGCCGGCCCTTCCGCCAACTCGACGACGTTGTGCCCGGCGAGGTGACGCAGCAGCTCGCCGAAGGTGCGGAACCCGTAGTCGGACTCGCTGAAGGTCGGGTCCTTGCGCAGCAGGGTGCGCTTGAGCCGGGAGGCGGTCACCTCGCCGTCGGAGCTGCCCTGGAGGCCGGCCACGGTCTGCGCGACCAGCACGGCGAGCGCGTCCGCGTCGCGTACCGGCTCCTCGGCGGCCGGTGGACGATCCGCCTCGGCCTGCTCCTGCTCCACCGCCTCGACCTGCTGCGGCTCCGCCGCGCGGGCCGGCCGACCCCGCCGGGCCCGGACGGGCAGGACGTCGACGCCCTCCAGCCGGTCGTAGTAGAGGAACTCGTCGCAGGCCGGCGGGAGCAGCGCCGAGGTGGACTTCTCCACCCCGACCCCGATGACCCGCTTGTTGAGTTCGCGCAGTTTGTGCACCAGCGGGGTGAAGTCACTGTCCCCCGTGCAGATCACGAAGGTGGAGATGTAGCCGCGCTCGAAGGCCAGCTCCACCGCGTCGACCGCCATCTTGATGTCGGCGGCGTTCTTGCGGGACGCACCCATCCGCTGGGGGATCTCGATCAGCTCGACGTGCGAGCGGGTGAGCATCCGGCGGTCCTCGTCGAAGTACGACCAGTCGGCGTACGCCCGCCGCACCACCACCCGACCCCGCTCCGCCAGGGCGTCGGCGATCGGGCGGAAGTCGAAGGCCCGCCCGCCATGGTGGTCCCGCGCGCCCAGCGCCAGGTTCTCGTAGTCGAGAAACAGCGCGATCCGATCCTCTTGATCCACGCCACCACCCTAATCCCGCCCCCTCCCCCACCACGCCCGCCACGTCGCAGCACCCCGCCAACTCCCGGTGATCAAGAGGAAAACGTCACCCGACGAGCGGTTCCTGACGCATTCCTCTTGATCACCGGGACGCTCCGGGCGGGGCGGGAGGCTCCGGGGGGCCGGAGGCCCCGGGGGGAGGGGGAGGGAGGGGGGCTAGGGGGTTCGGTTTTCGGCCAGGGCCTTGATGCCGTCGAGGACGGACTCGATGTGGGAGCGGAGTTGGCCGAGGCGGGACTCGACGATCTGCTCCTCGTGCTCGGGGGCCTGGTCGATCACCAGGCTGAGGCCGGACCGGCCCGGACCGACCTGGGCGGTCTGCCGCAGCCGGGTGCCGGCACCCTCCGGTTCCAGCTCGAAACGCCAGGTGGCCGCCGGGGACGACACGTCGGCCCGGCCGGCGCCGTCCGGGCCGGCGAACGCGCCGTCCACGTCCGTGACGACCCACCCGAAGACCCGCTCCTGGTCCAGCTCGGTGACGTACGACGCGGTCCGCCACTCACCGATGCGTGGATGGCTGTTGTAACCGAGGAAGCTGGCCCCCTTGGCCAGGCCGTTGGTGCCGTCGAGCCACTCCACCCGCTGCAACTCCGGGCTCAGCCGGGCCGGCAGGTGGATGTCGGTCACCAGTTCCCAGACCCGGGACGGAATCGCCTCGACGTAGACCTCGTAGGTCACGCCCGGTCCATCGGCATAACGCAAAACGGCCACCTTCACAATCGAAGATCCGGCACGCCGGATCACCCCACAGTCCGATCGACGATAATGCATGCGAGCAAGGGGTGGCAGGGGTGGCCGACGCTCAGGCGGTCACCGGCGGCAGCGGGCGGCCCCGCTCCGGTCGAGCGGGGCCGCCCCGGCGTCACCGGTCGACACCGGCTGCCGGCGGGGTGGCCATCTTGTGGTTCTGCCCCGGGACCCGGAAGTGGTGGAAGCTGACGGTGGCGCTGACCTCCAGCGCCTGCACCCAGTGCCACCAGCCCACCGGCACGAACAACAGCTGCCCAGGTTCCAGCACCACGTCGAGCACCGTCGCCTCGGCGAACCGGGGATGCCGGGTGAGGTCCGGGTCCGCCGCGTCGACCGCGCTGAACGTTCCGCCGCGCGGATAGACCAGGTGCCGCTCGTACGACGGGACCAGCCGGACGTGCTTGCGGCCGAGCACCTGGCCGAGCAGCACCGAACTGTTGTCCACGTGCAGCGGGGTCACCGTGCCGGCCGGCCCGAGCAGCAGGTGCCCGAGCCCGGACGGGTCCACGATCCCCTCCGGCGCCCGGATGTCGGCGGCGAGCGGACGCAACGCCCCGGACCAGTTCTCGTTGCGCGGCACCATGTAGTAGTCGTTGGTGCGCCGGCCCGAGCCGAGCAGCGCCAGGTAGTCGCGGAACGGCATGCTGGTGCGGTGCCGGTCGTACTGCCAGGCGTGGTCGGGGTTGGCCTCCCGCCCGGTCATCACCTCGACCACGGCGTCGCCGCAGGCCGCCGCCAGGCCGGGAAGCGTCCAGCCGAGGGCGGGCCAGTCGGCCATCAGGCCGTCGAGCACGACCGGCCGGTTGCCGAAGTAGTAGCGGGAGAAGAACTCGGCGGGGTCGAGGTCCGCACGCCGTTCCAGGGTCCGACCGCCGTCGCTGTCGCGCAGCGTCCGGTACGTGTCGAGCACCGACTCCAACCAGTCGTAGCGCAACGCGAGCCGGCGGCACACCGCGAGGTACGGGTGGTCGGCCAGGTCCCGCAGCTCGGCATCGACGGCTTCGGGGTCGGCGGACCCGGCGACGGCGGCGGCCCGCACCTGCGGCACCGACGCGCCCATGGCGAGGTTCTCGACGAGCCACTCCCGCCAGGCGGGGTCGAGTCGGGGCGGGACGAGCGTGGTCATGCCCCGGCCGCCGGGACGAGGGTGAGCCGGGGCGGGCGGACCGCCTCCTGGCAGGTCGGGTAGGAGTTCTTGACGTGGGCGGGGATGTGGTCCGGCGGTGGGGTGAGCCGCGCCTCGCGGGCGTACTCCTGACAGTTGACGTAGGAACCCTTGACGTGGGCGGGGAAGTGGTCCGGAACGTTGGTCATGGGCCCAGTCAACGGGCCGCCAGGTCCCGGCCACCAGGGACCGCCGTCCCGGTCGCCCGGGACGTTCCCGCAGGTCATGGGTAGACTCCGGCCGGAAACGATCATCGGAAGGGCCCATGACGAAAAGCTACGAGCTGCCGCTGCTGGTGTTGACCGCGGCGACCGGGGCGGTCGACGGCGTGAGCTACCTCGCGCTGGACCGGGTCTTCACCGGCAACATGACGGGCAACGTGCTCTTCATCGGTTTCGGGCTGGCCGGGGTGTCCGGCCTGCCGGTGCTCAACAACCTGGTGGCACTGCTGGCGTTCATGCTCGGCGCGGTGCTCGCCGCCCGGTTGACCCGGCGCTCGTCGGGGCCGGCGGCGCTGCCCGCCGCCGGGCTGGCCATCCTGGTCGGCGGCAGTGTGCTGACCCTCGCCCTGGCCGGGCTCTGGCTCGCCACCGGCCCACCGACGCACGGGGTGATGCTGGCCGTCACCGGGCTGCTCGCCCTGGTGCTCGGCGCGCAGGCCGCAGCGGTCAAGCACATCGGTATCCGGGACCTCTCCACGGTCGTGGTGACCATGACCATGGTGAACCTCTCCACCGACAGCCGGGCCGCCGGCGGTCCGGGCACGGCCTGGCTGCGCCGGTTCGGGGCGATCACCACGATGGGGCTGGGCGCGTTCGTCTCCGCGGTGCTGACGTTGCGGGTGAACGGGGCGGTGGCGCTGGTCGTGGCCGGGGCGTTGTTGACCGTCGGCACGGCGCTGATCGCGGTGATCCGCCGCCGCGAGGTGGCCGCGACGGCGACTGCCGACGCCTGACCCCCGCGACCTGCGGCGGGTGCCGCGCCACCACCGGTGCGGGCGGGGAGGACCAAAAACTTTTGTGGGGTTCCTACAACGGTCACCGCTCAGGGTTCGGTGATTACGACATGGCGCTACCGGCCGGCAGCCGGAAGGGTGATCGCTGTCGGGGGTCGATGCCTTGCGGCGCGTACTCGTGGATCTACCGGAGGAGTCGGTCGGGTGTTCAGCCGTGTCGCCATCGTCAACCGGGGTGAGGCCGCGATGCGCCTCATTCACGCGGTCCGAGAGCTGGCCGCGCAGACCGACACGCGGATCGAAACCGTGGCCCTCTATACCGACGTCGACCGCACCGCGACATTCGTCCGCGAGGCCGACGTCGCCTACGACCTCGGTCCCGCCTCCGCCCGGCCGTACCTCGACCTCAAGAAGCTGGAGCACGCCCTGGTCGAGACCGGGGCCGACGCCGCCTGGGTCGGGTGGGGTTTCGTCGCCGAGGACCCGGCCTTCGCGGAGCTGTGCGAAAAGATCGGGGTGACCTTCGTCGGGCCGAGCCCGGACGCGATGCGCAAGCTCGGCGACAAGATCGGCGCGAAGCTGATCGCCGAGGAGGTCGGCGTGCCGGTCGCGCCGTGGAGCCGGGGCGCGGTGGAGACCCTGGAGGCGGCGATCACCGCCGCCGCCGAGATCGGCTACCCGCTGATGCTCAAGGCGACCGCCGGTGGTGGCGGGCGGGGCATCCGCGTCGTCACCAGCGACGCCGAGCTGGCCGACGCCTACCAGCGCACCAGCCAGGAGGCGGCCCGCGCCTTCGGCAGCGGCATCGTCTTCCTGGAGCGCCTGGTCACCGGTGCCCGGCACGTCGAGGTCCAGGTGATCGCGGACGGTCAGGGCACCGCCTGGGCGCTCGGCGTACGCGACTGCTCGGTGCAGCGGCGCAACCAGAAGGTCATCGAGGAGTCCGCCTCCCCGGTGCTCAGCCCGGAGCAGGCCGTCGAGCTCAAGACGTCAGCCGAACGGCTGGCCGTCGCGGTCGGCTACCGGGGAGCGGCGACCGTCGAGTTCCTCTACCACCCGGGTGACCGGTTGTTCGCCTTCCTGGAGGTCAACACCCGGCTCCAGGTGGAGCACCCGATCACCGAACTGACCACCGGTTTCGACCTGGTCAAGGCGCAGCTGCACGTCGCGGCGGGCGGCCGGCTCGACGGGGTGCCGCCGCTGGAGCGCGGGCACGCCATCGAGGCCCGGCTCAACGCCGAGGACCCGGACCGCGACTTCGCGCCCGCCCCCGGCCGGATCGCCCGGCTGGACCTGCCCGCCGGGCCCGGCATCCGGGTGGACACCGGGGTCAGCGAGGGCGACACCATCCCGGCCGACTTCGACTCGATGATCGCGAAGATCATCGCCTACGGGCGGGACCGCGACGAGGCGCTCGGCCGGCTGCGGCGGGCGATGGCCAACACCACCGTGATCATCGAGGGCGGCGCGACCAACAAGAGCTTCGTGCTCGACCTGCTCGACCAGCCCGAGGTGATCGACGCCAGCGCCGACACCGGCTGGATCGACCGGGTACGCGCCGAGGGCCGGCTCGTCTCGCACCGGCACTCCGCCGTCGCGCTCGCCGCCGCCGCGATCGAGGCGTACGAGGAGCAGGAACGCGCCGAGCAGCAGCGGCTGCTGTCGACGGCGTTCGGCGGGCGGCCCCAGGTGCAGCACGCCAGCGGCCGGCCGTTGGACCTCAAACTGCGCGGCGTGGGCTACCGGATGCGGGTGGCCCGGGTCGGCGCGCACCGGTTCCGGGTCGGCATCGAGGCCGGTGGCGACGTGCACACCGCCGACGTCGAGCTGGACCGGTTCGACCGGCACACCGGGCAGATCGCCGTCAACGGTGCCCGGTACCGGCTACTCACCGGCACCCACGGCGCGATCCACCTGGTCGAGGTGGACGGCGTGACCCACCGGGTCGGCCGCGACGAGGGCGGCGTGGTCCGCTCCCCGATGCCGGCGCTGGTCGTCGCGACGCCGGTGGAGGTGGGTGCCGAGGTCGAGGCGGGCGCACCGGTGCTGGTGCTGGAGGCGATGAAGATGGAGACGGTGCTGCGGGCACCGTTCCGGGCCCGGCTCAAGGAGTGCGGTGTCTCCGTCGGCAGCCAGGTGGAGGCCGGAGCGGCGCTGCTGCGGCTGGAGCCCCTCGCCGACGACTCCGACGACACCCCGGACGCCCCCACCGCCGCTCCGGTCGCCCTGGACCTGCCCGTCGCGCCCGACCAGGCCCCGGCGGTCGAGCGGTCCCGGCGCGGCCAGGAGGACCTCCGTGGTCTGCTGCTGGGCTTCGACGTGGACCCGCACGACGACGGCCGGGTGCTCGACGAGTACCTCGCCGCGCGGCGGGCCGCCATCGAGGACGGCCACCGCCCGCTGGCCGAGGAGATCGACCTCGTCGACGTCTTCGCCGACCTCGCCGAGCTGACCCGTAACCGGCTGACCGGTGAGGACGTCAGCGGGGACAACCACGTCCCCAGCGCCCGCGAGTACTTCCACACCTACCTGCAGAGCCTCGACGTCGAGCGGGCCGGTCTGCCGGCGCCCTTCCAGGCCAAGCTGGCCAAGGCCCTCGGCCACTACGGCGTCACCGAGCTGGACCGCTCCCCCGCCCTCGAAGCCGCCGTGTTCCGCATCTTCCTGGCCCAGCAGCGGGCCTCCGCCGACGCCACGGTCGTCGCGACGCTGCTGCGCTCCTGGCTACGCGAGCCCCCGCCGGACGCGGTGCTGCGTGAGCCCGCCGGTCTCGCGTTGGAGCGGCTGGTGGCGGCGACGCAGGTGCGTTTCCCGGTCGTCGCCGACCTGGCGCGCGGTGTGGTGTTCGCCTGGTTCGCCCAGCCGCTGCTGCTGCGCAACCGCGCCCGGCTGTACGCCTCGGTCCGCCGCCACCTGCGTCACCTGGACGCGCACCCGGACGCGGCGGACCGCGCCGAGCGGGTCGCGGAGATGGTCCGCAGCACCGAACCCCTGGTCCGGGTGCTCGGCCAGCGGCTCGTCCGGGACCACCTCGACAACGCGGTGATGCTGGAGGTGCTGACCCGGCGGTACTACGGCAACAAGGGTCTCGCCGACGTCCGCACCCGCCAGGTCGCCGACTGCACGTTCGTGGTGGCCGAGCGGGCCGACTCCAGCCTGCTCTCCGCCGCCGTACGCTTCGACGCGTTGGGCGACGCGCTGCGTGGGCTCGCCGAGCTGGCCGGGGACGGCTCCGCCGTCGACGCCGACATCTACCTCGGCTGGGAGAACCAGCCGGAGGACTTCGACGCGATGGCCGCCGCGCTGCTGGAGGTCGTCAACGCGCACCCGCTGCCGGCCCAGGTCCGTCGGCTCACCACCACCGTCGCCGGGCGTGGCGGCGCGGTGATGCACCACCACTTCACGTTCCGCCCGTCGAGCACGGGGATGAGCGAGGAGCGGCTGATCCGGGGCCTGCACCCGTACATCGCGCAGCGGATGCAGTTGGAGCGGCTGCGCAAGTTCGACCTGACCCGGCTGCCGTCGTCGGACGAGGAGGTCTACCTCTTCCAGGCCGTCGCCCGGGAGAACCCGTCCGACGAGCGGCTCGTCGCGTTCGCCCAGGTGCGTGACCTGACGGCGCTGCGCGAGCACGACGGTCGGCTGGTCGCCCTGCCCACGGCCGAGGACATCGTCGCCACCTGCCTGGACTCGATCCGTCGGGCGCAGACCCGCCGCCCGTCCAAGACCCGCTTCAACACCAACCGGATCGTCATCTACGTCTGGCCGCCGAGCGACCTGACCCGTGAGGAGATGGAGATGATCGCCGGGCGGGTCCGCCCGACGACTGTCGGCGCGGGGCTGGAGGAGATCCTGTTCATCGCGCGCCAGCGCGACCGCCGCACCGGTGAGCTGACCAAGATCGCGGTACGGATCTCGTTCGACGCCACCGGTGGGGCCGAGCTGAGCATGGGTGAGCCGCCGACCGACCCGGTCGAGCCGCTCGACGACTACCGGCTGAAGGTCCTGCGGGCCAGCAGCCGCAACACGGTCTACCCGTACGAGTTGACCGGGATGCTCGGCCAGTTCGTCGAGCACGACCTCGACGACGACCACGCGCTGGTGCCGGTGGACCGGCCCCGGGGGCGCAACACGGCGGCGATCGTCGCGGGGGTGGTCACCACGCCGACCCCGAGGCACCCGCAGGGCGTCACCCGGGTGGTGCTGCTGGGCGACCCGACCAAGTCGCTCGGCGCGCTCTCCGAGGCCGAGTGTCGGCGGGTGATCGCCGCCCTGGATCTGGCGGAGCGGCTCCAGGTGCCGCTGGAGTGGTACGCCCTGTCGGCCGGTGCCCGGATCTCGATGACGTCGGGCACCGAGAACATGGACTGGGTGGCGGCGGCGCTCAAGCGGATCGTCGAGTTCACCCAGGACGGCGGCGAGATCAACATCGTGGTCGCGGGGATCAACGTGGGCGCCCAGCCGTACTGGAACGCCGAGGCGACGATGCTCATGCACACCCGGGGCATCCTGGTGATGACGCCGGAGGCCGCGATGGTGCTCACCGGCAAGCAGTCGCTGGACTTCTCCGGTGGGGTCTCCGCCGAGGACAACTTCGGCATCGGCGGCTACGACCGGGTGATGGGCCCCAACGGGCAGGCGCAGTACTGGGCGCCCAACCTGACGGCCGCCCGGGACGTGCTGATGTCGTACTACGACCACACGTACGTCGCGCCCGGGGAGGACACCCCGCGTCGGGCGACCACCGCCGACCCGGCCGACCGGGACGTCTCCGCCTTCCCGCACACCGTGGCGGGCAGCGACTTCACCACCGTCGGCGAGATCTTCTCCGCCACGGCGAACCCGGACCGCAAGAAGCCGTTCGACATCCGTACGGTGATGCGGGCGCTGTCCGACCAGGACCACCCGGTGCTGGAGCGGTGGGCGGGCATGGCCGACGCGGAGACCGCGGTGGTGCAGGACGTCCACCTCGGCGGCATCCCGGTCTGCCTGCTCGGCATCGAGTCGCGGTCGGTGCCCCGCCGGGGCTTCCCGCCCACCGACGGCCCGGACACCTACACCGCCGGCACCCTGTTCCCGCGCTCGTCCAAGAAGGCCGCGCGGGCGATCAACGCGGCCAGCGGCAACCGGCCGCTGGTGGTGCTGGCGAACCTGTCGGGCTTCGACGGCTCACCCGAGTCGATGCGCAAACTGCAACTGGAGTACGGGGCCGAGATCGGCCGGGCGATCGTCAACTTCCGTGGGCCGATCGTGTTCTGCGTGATCTCCCGCTATCACGGCGGGGCGTTCGTGGTCTTCTCCAAGGCGCTGAACCCGAACATGACGGTGCTGGCACTGGAGGGCTCGTTCGCCTCGGTGCTCGGCGGCGCCCCGGCGGCGGCGGTGGTGTTCTCCGGCGACGTCAATGCCCGTACCGCTGCCGACCTGCGGGTGCGCGACCTGGAGTCGCGGGTCGCGGCGGCCACCGGCACCGAGCGGGCGGCGCTGACCGCGGAACTCGACGAGACCCGCTCGGCGGTCCGCGCGGAGAAGCTCGGCGAGGTGGCGGCCGAGTTCGACCGGGTGCACAACATCCAGCGGGCGGTGGAGGTCGGCTCGGTCGACGCGGTGATCCGGGCCGCCGAACTGCGCCCCCGCATCATCGAGGCGATCGAGTCCCGACTGCGGTGACGTCGGTGGGCGGGGCCCGTAGGCCCCGCCCACCGAACGACCCGACGGGACGACCACCGGGTCCGTCCTTCCGCGTCCCCGTCGCGCCCGGCCGGGAGTGCGGGCCCGGCACCGGTCGTCCAGCCCGCCGGGATGGCGATCGCTGGCCGACTCGCCCACATGGCAATCGATGACCAGGCGGGGAGGCGGGCGCTGGCCGACCTGCCCAGGCGGCGGGCGCTGGCCGGGCGGTGAGGCGGGCGCTGGCCGACCTGCCCACGTGGCGATCGCTGACCAGACGGGGAGTCGATCGCCGGTCCGGCGGGTCTACCGACGGTCGACGGCTGCGGCCCGAGCTGCCGGAGCCGCCGGCCTGGCAGTGGTTGTCGTGGACAGCGTTATGCCGCAGCGTCATGAATATGACGCTGCGGCATAACGCTGTCAGCGCATCCTGACGTCAGGAAGGGCCAGCCGCCGGGGTGGGAAGCCGGCAGGCAGCAGAGCAGGCGGGGTGGGAAGCCGGCAGGCAGCAGAGCAGCCGGCCATCGGGGACACCTGGCGGCGGAGGTGGCGGAGGCGGCGGCGACCGGGCTGGCCGCCGAGCGCCGGCCGACACAGCCCGGCGGACCGGCCGAGCGCACCCCGGCCGACCGGCCGAGCGCACCCCGGCGGAGCCAGCCGGAGCACAGCCCGCCGGAGCCAGCCGGAGCACAGCCCGCCGGAGCCAGCCGGAGCACAGCCCGCCGGAGCCAGCCGGAGCACAGCCCGCCGGAGCCAGCCGGAGCACAGCCCGGCAGGTGGACCCGAGCGCAGCCGGCCGACGAGCGACCGGTGCGCAGGCGTCAACGCGTGGCGGATGCTCAGGCGTCGGCCAGCAGCCGCTGGCGCATCAGGAACTTGCGGACCTTGCCCGTCGGGCCCATCACCACACCGTCGTCGGGCACGGTGACCACCCGCCGCAGCGTCCCGCCGACCACCGGGCCGAGCGCGGTGCGGACCTGGTCGGCGCGGTCGAGCGCCGGATCGGCGTCGTCGGCGAGCAGCAGCAGCACCTCGGTGACGATGCGGTCGTCGTCCTCCCGGACCGCGATGACCGTGCAGTCGCGCACGTCCGGGCAGTGCTTGAGGATGCGCTCCTCGGACAGCGCCGTGTAGAGCCAGTTGCCGTCGCCCAGGTCGACCGCGTCGCTGGCCCGGTCGACGTGGTGGTAGTTGCCCTCCGGGTCGCGGTACATCAGGTCACCGGTCAGGTAGTAGCCGTTGAGCCGGGTACGGAAGGTGTTGACCGAGTCGTTCCAGTACCCGATCGCCAGCGTAGGCGACTTGAGCCCGACGTGGCCCACCTCCCCCTCGGCGACCTCCTCGCCCGTCACCACGTCGAGCAGGGCGATCTGTGCGAACGGGTACGGCTTGCCGACGCAACGGTCGTAGCGGTCACTGCCGAGGCGGTGGCTGATCCGGAACGCGCCATGGCCCATCTCGGTGGAGCCGAGCATGTCGACGAACTTCGAACCGGGCACGTCGACCATGCCCTGCCGGGTGTACGCCGGGTGGCTGCCTACGGCGACCAGCCGCCGGATGTGCGACTCGTGGGCGCAGTCGCCGGTGTTGAACCAGTTGCGCACCGAACTCAGGTCACGGGCGGTCAGGTCGTGACGGGCCAGCTCCGACCAGGTCACCGCGAAACCGAAGACGCCGGTCGGCCGCCAGCGTTCGATGGCGTCGAGGATCGTCTCGGCGCTGCGCGCGAACGGGCCACCCTGCGCCGACAGGTAGAGCAGCTGGTAGCCGTTGCAGAGCGCCTGGTTGACGGTGATGATGCCGGCGGTGTGCGCGGCCGGCAGGACGGACAGCTCCCGTACCTCACCGTAGGGGCGGGACTCGGTGAGCCGGACCGCCCGGATGGCGGCGAACAGCCCGTGGTGCGAGTGGACGATCGCGGCCGGCACCCGGGTGGTCCCCGACGAGTGGGTGATGGCGACCGGGTCCTCGGGGTGGTGGCGGTAGTGCGGTGGGGCCTGGTCGGGGTCGCCGGTGCCGGTCTCCGCGGCGTCGCCGAGGATCGGCACCCCGAGGTCGTGCTCACGCAGCGCGGCATGGTCGGCGTCGATGACGACCCCGACGCCGCGTAGCCGCCTGATGAACTCGGCCGCCAGCTCGATCGGCATGTTGCCGTTCATCAGGGCCGGGATCGCACCGAGCCGGTTGAGGGCCAGGTAGTTGAGGAACACGTCGGGCGCGGACGTCACGTAGACCGCGACCGGGTCACGCCGGCCGATGCCGCGCCGCCGGAACCAGTCGGCGCGGGCGGCGACCCGCTCGGTCAGGGTGGCCAGCGACAGCGGCGTCCAGGCGGGGATCCCGTCCACGTCGACGTCGAAGGTCACCCGGGGCAGGTCCGGGTCGGCACCGTGTTCGGCCAGCCGGAGCAGGACGTTTCCGGCCCCCAGCTCCATGTCGGCCGCCAGGGTCGCCCGGAAGTTGTCGGCACCCAACGAGTTGTCTCCTCACCTGACACGCTCACGGTCACCGCACCTCGGCGCGACGGCCGATCTGGGACACGCTCAGGCTAGAGCGCGGACCACCGGCAGACAATGGCCAACATCAATCCTGGCTACGCCGGCCCGCGCGCCGCCCGTCGCAGGCCGCAGTCCGCCCGTCGCGGGCCGCGATCCGTCCTGGCAGGCGGCGATCCGCAGGCGTCAGGAGACCTCACGGTTGAACAGGTGCGACGACCAGACCAGGCTGACCGCCGCCAACCCGATCATGATGAGCGCACCCTGCCAGACCACGGGTTGGCCGATCTGACCGTTGAACAGCGCCCGCATGCCGTTGGTGGCCCAGGCGAACGGGTTCCAGACCGCGACCTGCTGGATCCACAGCGGGGCCAGCACCAGCGGGATGAGCACCCCGGCGAGCAGCGAGATCGGCTGGCCGACGGTGTTCACCAGCACACCGAGGCTGTTCTCGTTGCGCACCAGCAGCGCGATGTCGTACGAGATCGAGGTGCTCAGCAGCACCATCACCGACAGCAACGCGTAGGAGATGAGCAGGTTGCCCAGGTGCACCCGCAGCCCGAACGGCAGCGCCACGAGCGTGATGATCACCGCCTGCACCACGTTCAGGCAGACGTGCATCAGGGCCCGGCCCAGCAGCAGCGCCGTGCGGCTGACCGGGGTCACCCGGCACCGGTCGATGATGCCGGCACGCAGGGCACTGAGCAGCCCGTAGCCGGCGAACAGCCCACCGAACAGGCCCATCGCCACGAACAGTCCGGGCACGTAGATGCGGTACGCGTCCGCGTACGAGGAGGCACCCCGGTCGACCATCACCACCTTGAGGAACGGGGCGAACAGCACCAGATAGGTGATCGGCTGGGCCAGGCTGAACGCCACCATCACCGGGTTGCGCACCATCAGGCCGACCTCCTGCTGGAAGATCAGCCAGGTGTCGCGGACCAGTTTCACTGCGGCTCCTCTCGCACCGGTGGTCACTCCTCGAGCGAGCGGCCGGTCTTGGCCAGGAAGACGTCGTCGAGGCTGGGTCGGCGGGCCTCGATCGCCCCGGGCTCGATCCCCCGGCCCAGCAGGGTGCGCATGATCTGCGGGATGGCGGTGGCGGCGCTGTCCACATAGAGCCGCAGGGTGCCGTCGACCACCTCGGACGAGTGCACGTAGGGCTGCTCGGTCAGCAGCTTCGTGGCGACCGGCAGGTCATTGTCGGTGACGTCGTCGACCACACCGGCCCGGTTGAGGTCGACCGCGACCACGTCCCCGGAGATCTCCCGCTTGAGATCCGACGGGGTGCCCTCGGCGACGATCAGGCCGCCGTCGATGATGGACACCCGGTCGCACAGGGTGTCGGCCTCGTCGAGGTAGTGCGTGGTGAGGAAGACGGTCATCCCCTCCGCCCGCAGTCGCCGGACCTCCTGCCACATCCGCACCCGGCTGGGCGGGTCCAGCCCGGCGGTCGGCTCGTCGAGGAAGATGACCTGCGGCGAGTGGATCACCCCGAGCGCCACGTCGAGCCGCCGCCGCTGCCCACCCGAGTAGGTCCTGATCCGGCGGTCGGCGAAGTCGCCGAGCTGGAACGCCCCGATCGCCGCCTCGGCCCGGCGCTGCGCCTCGGCCTTGCCGAAGCCGTACAGCCGGGCCTGGAGCACCAGGTCGCGGCGGGCGGTCGAGTCGTCGTAGGTGCCACTGGCCTGGGCCACGAAGCCGATCTGCCGGCGGACCTGGGCGGGTGCCCGCAGCAGGTCGACCCCCGCGATCGTCGCCCTACCCCCGTCGGGGCGGATCAGGGTGGCCAGCATCCGCATGGTGGTGGACTTGCCCGCACCGTTGGGGCCGAGAAAGCCGACGATCTCGCCGCGGGCCACCGCGAAGTCGACCCCGCGCACCGCCTCGACCGTGCCGGCGCTGCGGCCACGCCCGACCCGGTAGGACTTGCGCAGGCCGGTGGCCTCGATCATCGAGCCTCCTCGGGCGGGACGACGCCGGGCCACGGGAGTGTCGACCATGGACGGCGACACCCGTGCGGGTGCGTCAGGTCAGGCTAGTGTGGGCGTACCCGTAGGACAATGGTCGACGGGTCGACCGGCCAGGGCGGCGAGGTGCCGGGCGGCGGCCGTCGCGCCCCCGGCCGCGGCGAACGACTCACCGACCCGGCGGGCCTGCGCCCGGTAGCCCGGCCCGTCGAGGACGGCGGTGAGCGCGGCGGTGAGCTCCGCCGGGGTGGCCGACCCGAACGACACCTCGATGCCGGCGCCCGCGTCGGTCACCTGCCGGGCCACCATCGGATGGTCGTGCCGGATCGGCGCGACGACCACCGGGACGCCGTGCGCCAGCGCCTCGGTCACCGTGCCCAGCCCACCGTGGGAGACCAGCGCGTCGAGGTGGGGCATCAGCTCCAGCACCGGCACCCGGGGGGCCACCAGCACGTGCGCGGGCGGGTCGGGCAGCAGGTCGGTCGAGGCCGTGAGCACCACCTGCACCCGGTCGGCGAGCGGTGCCGTGGCCGCCAGCATCCGCTGGAAGAAGTCCCGGGCCAGGTGCTCGGCCATCGTCCCGACGGTGACCAGCACGTGCCGGCGGGACCGGTCCCAGGCGTCCCAGTCGAAGGCCGGCGCGTCGGGCCGGTGGCCCAGCGCCGGGCCGGTCAGCACGCACCGCGCCGGCAGCGGCGTCGCGCCCGTCAACGCCGTGCTGGTCAACCCGAGCACCAGGTACGGCGAGAAGCGCAGGTCGATCGTCTCGTCGACCGGCAGGTCGGTCATCGCCCAGACCCGGGTGAGCTGGCCGCGTACCCACTCGTCGAACTCGGGCAGGTCCGGCGGGGTGAGTTCCAGGGTGCCGACGCAGAAGGTGGCCCACGGCACCCCGTACCGGTACGCGGCCAGCGCGCCGGCCAGCGCGTACTGGTCGACGACGACGACGTCCGGCCGGTGGTGCGCGACGGCTTGGTCGGCGGCGTCGCGGATGAACCGGTTGACCGGCAACACGTGCCCCTCCCAGAGGCTGCGCACCGAGGCCATGCCGGTCTCGCCGTCGAGGCGGAAGTACCGCTTGCCGGTCGGGTAGAGGGTCGCGTCGGGGCCGATCAGCGGTCGCAGGTCGCTGCGGGGCCCGCACCAGGCCACCTCGTGCCCCGCCGCCTGGAGCGCCTGACCGATGGCGAGCGGGGCGTTGAGATGGGACGCCACCGGCAGGACGACGAACAGGAAGCGGGCCACGTCGATATTGTGGCACGCGTTGACAGCGGCGGACGCCGCTGATGGGATTCGACGCGTGGCGGTCGACGAGCAACGACACCGGGCGGCGTCGTCCACTGTGTTTGGTGACGGGCCGACAATGGTGGCCGGCCGACGCCGGGCACCGGCCGTCGAGCGGCCACGGTCGGCACCGTCGGCATGACGGCCCTCGACGCGGTCGCGGTCCACCTCCCCCAGCGCCGGGTCCCGATCGAGAGCCTGGCCGGCCCGCTGGAGCTGACCGACATGCAGGTCCGGTTGTTCCGCCGGTTCCACGGCCTGGACCAGGTGCGCCGCGACCCCGACCTGTCGCTGCACGACCTGCTACTGCACGCCGCGACCGGGCTCACCGCCCTGCGTGGGCAGGAACACCGGGTCCGGTTCGTCCTGTACGGGCGGGCGTTTCCCGTCGTCACGCCGTACCCGGTCAACCCGCTGCACGACGTCTGCCGCGCGCTGGGGCTCGGCCACGCGGTCGCCTTCACCCTGACCCAGCAGTCGTGTGCCAGCGCGTTGCTCGCGATCGAGATGGCCGGCCGGCTGCTGGCCGCCGAACCACCCGGCCGGCACGGGCCGGGCGACGGCCCGTTGGCGCTGGTCCTCACCGGGGAGAAGGCGTTCACCCGGGACGCCCAGTTCATCCCGGAGACCTCGGTCTTCAGTGAGGGGGCGTCCGCGTGCCTGGTCAGCGCCGACGGGCCCCGGGACCGGCTGCTCGGCTACGCGTGCGCGCAGCGGGGCGAGTTCGACGTCGCCGGTGGCGCGTCCGGGGCCCAGTTCCAGCGCGAGTACCGGCCGGCGTTGGCGGAGGTGATCGGGCGGGCCCTGGCGGTGGCCGGGGTCACCCTGGACGACATCCGGCTGGTGCTGCCGCACAACGTCAACGTCGTGACGTGGCACCGGCTGTGCCGGCTGATCGGGCTCCCCCGCGACCGGGTGCTGCTGGACAACGTCCGGGACACCGGTCACGTCTTCTGCGCGGACGCGTTCGCCAACTACCTGACGGCGCGCGAGCGGGGGCTGCTGGACCCCGGTGACCGCTACCTGGTCGCCGCCGTCGGGGCCGGGGACGGCGCCACCTTCGCCGCCATGGTCTTCGCCCACTGACCGCGCCACAGGGACCGGTCGGCGCGTGCCGACGGGTGCGAAGCCGGTCGGCGCGTGCCGACCGGTGTGAGGAAGGAGAACCGTGCCGGCAGCCCCGCCGACCGACCTGCACCTGATCCGGGCCGCCCGGCGGGCCTTCCCCGGGCCGGCCGCGCTGCTGCACGACCCGGCCCACCGGGAGCAGTCCCGGCGCTACCTGACGGACCTGGCCCGCCAGGACGGGCGGGAGGTGCCGGCCGGCCTGTTCGACACGGCGTCCGGGTCGCTGGGGCAGTCCTACGCGGAGATGGCCGAGGCGTTGATCCGGGCGCTCGTCACGCCGGACGAACCGGTGGACCTGCTCGTCCTGGCGTTCTCCCGGCACGACATGCTGCCCGGCCGGGCCACCGCCACCTACCTGAGCCACGTCTGCCCGGGGACCCCGCTGTCGTTCGCCGTCTGCGACCAGGGCTCGGCGGCGGCCTTCAGTGCGCTGCGGCTCGCCCGGGCGTACGCGTCGTCGGGCGGGTGCCGACGGGTCCTGCTGATCGTCGTCGAACAGACCGTCGTGCCCTACGCCACGTCCGCCCCCGCTCCGGCCCGGCACCAGGGGGTCGCCCTGCTCTACCGCACCAACGGGCCGGTCCCCGCACCGGGCCCGGTGCCGTCCGCGGCTCCCGCCGCAGCGGAGGAGCCGGTGGCCGCCGGGGTACGAGGTGGACCCGGCACCACCGGCCCGGCGGGCTCCACCGGTGACGTCCTGGACATCACGGCCCGGGTGGGCGTCGTACGCCAGCACCCGGACGTGGCCGCCGACGAGGTCGCCGCGCTGGCCGGGTCCGAACTGGCCGCGCTGTCGGCCGGCCACCCCGACGGCCGGGTGGTGCTGAGCGCCGACCTCGCCACTGCCTGGCCGGCGCATCCCGTCGAGGGGGTGCACGTCACGCCGCCGGGGCAGCCGGTCACCGGCCTGTGGTGGACCCTGCTGGACCGGCTCGCCGGCCCGGACCGGTCCGGGCCGGTGGTGGCCGCCGACTACGACCCCGACCTGCGCTACCTCTGCCTGGTCAGCTGGGACGACGCCGACCCGACCGGCGCGGGACGGCCCGACCGGTGACGACTCCGGCCCGGACGGTGGGCACGCCGCACCGGCCGGTCAGAGCCCGGCGGCCAGGGCGGTCCGGGCGAACGCGCACAGCCGGTCGTTCGCCTCGTCCGTGCCGACGGTGATCCGCACCCCCGCGCCGGGCAGGGCCATCACCAGGATGCCGGCCTCGCGGGCCCGTTCGGCGAACGGCACCGCCCGCTCCCCCAGCGGCAGCCAGACGAAGTTCGCCTCGCTGGGGGCCACGGTGAGGCCGAGGCCACGCAGACCGTCGATCAGCCGGGTACGCGACGCCGCCAGTTCGGCGCAGCGTCGGGTCAGTTCGGGGGTGACCGCCTCGTCGAGGCTCGCCACCGCCGCGGCCTGGGCCAGGCTGTTCGGGAAGAACACCGCGCCCACCATGCCGGCCAGCGGCGTCACCCGGGGTGGCACCACCGCGTAGCCGACGCGCAGCGCGGCCAGCCCGTACGCCTTGGAGAAGGTGCGCAGGACGCAGACGTTGTCGTGGGCGCGGTAGAGGTCCGTCCCGTCGGGCACCTGCGGGTCGGTGACGAACTCCCGGTACGCCTCGTCGATGATCACCGGTACGTCGGCCGGGATCCGGGCCAGGAAGTCGTCGATCTCGTCGCGGTGCAGCGCCGCCCCGGTCGGGTTGTTGGGGTTGCACAGCAGCACGCACCGGGTCTGGTCGGTCACGGCGGCGGCCATGGCGGGCAGGTCGTGGCGGTAGCCGTCCATCGGCACCGGCACGCCCCGGGCCCCGACGTTGCCGATGATCAGCGGGTAGCCCTCGAAGGACAGTGCCGGGTGGACCACCTCGGGGCGCGGCCCGAGCGCCTGGACGAGGTGTTGGCACAGTCCGGCCGAGCCGGGCCCGACGAGGATCGCCTCCGGTCCCACGCCCAACCGTGCGGCCAGGGTGCCCCGCAGTGCGGCGGCGGTGCGGTCCGGGTACCGCTGGAGGGCGGCGGCCCCGTCCTCGACGATCCGTCGGATGCTCGGCAGCGGCGGGTACGGCGTCTCGTTCATCGACAGGTCGGCCGGCGGCTGGGTGCCGACGGTGGTGGCAGTGGTCATCGTCGCTCACTTCGTTGCGGGGCCGGCGGGACGGGCGGGTGGGCGTGCCGGTCGGTGAGCAGCCCGAGCTGGTAGATCCGGTCGACCAGGGACAGCGGTCGGACGTTCGTGCCGGACAGGTTGCCGGCGGTGAGCCCGAGCAGCCGGGGGTTGGCCGCGGTGCGCCGCATCATCCGCGCCCCGAGCAGCCGGGGCAGCCCCGACACGCTGGTGATCATGCGGGCGGCGTTGTGGCTGACCGTGGCGATGTGGTCGAGCTGGGGTCGGCGGGCCGTGTCGTAGTTCCGCAGTGCCCGGTCCACCCCGGTGGCGTCCGGACGGTCCCCGTCGGCGGTGAGGGTGGCGGCGAGGGTCTCGGCGTCGGCGAGTGAGCTGTTGACGCCCTGCGCCGCCATCGGGTGCACCGCGTGGGCGGCCTCGCCGACGAGGGCGAGGCCGGGCACGGTCAGCTGCGCCGCGCGCAGCCGGTAGACGGAGAGGAGTTGCCGCCGGTGCAGGCTGGCCCGCAGCGCCGACCCCAGCGGCCGGATGGCGGGCACCCCGGCGAGCAGCCGGTCGCACCAGGCGGCCAGGTCGGCGGCGCTGTGGCCGCGGAACTCGCCCGGCGTCACCTGGACGTAGACCCGGCAGCGCCCGCCGGGCAGCGGGTAGACCAGGCACAGCCCCCGGTCGGTGCGGTAGGCCGACACCTCGTCGGCCACCTCCACCCCGGGCACGTCGAAGGCGACCAGGCCGTGCGGGTACTCCCGCCGCTCGACGTCGATGCCGACGGCTTTACGCAGCGGTGAGGACATCCCGTCGGCGGCGACCACCAGCGCCGCCGGGATGTCCTGTTCGCCGTCGCCGCCGGTGACCCGGACCCCGGTGACCCGGCCGTCGGCGGCGCGCAGTGGGCCGGTGACCCGCTGCCCCCAGCGGAGCTCGACGGTGCCGGGCAGCCCGTCGGCGAGTACGCCGCGCAGGTCGCCGTAGTCGGCGCAGAGGATCTGCCGGTGGCTGCCCGGCAGGGTGCCGTAGTCGAGGGCGAGCAGTGCCCGGCCCTGCGGGTCGCGGATGGCCAGCTGGTCGACCGGACGCGCGCCGGTGGCCCGCAGGGCGTCGAGCACGCCCCAGCCGTCGAGGATGCGTACCGTCTCGGGTTGGAGGATCTCGCCCTTGGCGATCGACGCGGGGGTGCGTTGCCGGTCGAGCACGACCACCCGCAGCCCGCGGGCGCCGAGCGCGCGGGCTGCGGCCAGGCCGCCGGCCCCGGCGCCGACCACGACGACGTCGGCGCTCATCGGGCCACCGCGCCGGGTGTGACGCCCGCCCGCCCGGCGACGGTACGCCGGTATTCGCCGAGCGCCCGCAGCGCGACCGCCTGGGTGATCACGGCGTTGGGGTAGCGCAGGTGGTGGCGGATGTAGTTGCAGACCCGGGTGGCCGGCCAGCCGCCGTCGGGCCCGGCGGCGGCGAGCAGCCAGCCGACGCCCCGGTCGACCGCGTCGGCGTGCCCGGGGTCGCCGGTGGCCAGCAGCCCCTGGACGGCCCAGCCGGTCTCCTCGACCGACCCGGCGGTGCCGTCGCCCGGCCCCCACGACCCGTCCGGCAGCTGGGTGTCGCGCAGCCAGCCGGCCGCCCGGCGGACCACGTCGTGCCGGGCGTGGCCGACCCGGGACAGCGCCGTCACCACGACCGCCGTGCCGGAGGTGTGGTCGCGGTACCAGAGGTTCTCGTAGCTGCCGTCGGGGCGTCCGGCGGTCAGCAGCCAGGCCGCCCCGGCGGCGACCGCCGGGTGGTCGTCGGGGTGGCCGGCGTCGTGCAGGGCGAGGACGGCCTGGCTGGTGATGGCGGGGCAGGGCCCGTCGTTGGCGAGCTTGGTGTCGCGCACCCACAGGCTCCACGAGCCCCGGGTGTCCTGCCGGCCGATGAGCCAGGTCAGGCCGCTGCGCAGCACCGGGTCGGTGTCGGCGTCGGGGTAGCCGGCGAGCGCCGAGAGGATCTCGGCGGACTCCAGGGTCACCGGCCAGCCGCCCACGTTGGAGTAGCTCCATCCGCCCGGCGGCACGTCGAGCACCGTGAACGCGGTCGGTTTCTGGGTGGCGTGGAAGAAGTCCCGGGTCGGGGCCAACCGGGGGTCGGCGGCGTAGCCGGCGGCGGCCAGCCCGGTCACCGCGTAGCCGGAGCGGGTCAGGTCGAGGTTGGTCACCGCGTCCCAGGCGCCGTCGGGGCGGACCGCGCGACGCAGCCAGCCGACGACGGCCGTGGCGATGTCCGGGGCCTCGCCGGAGCGGGCCAGGCCGAGCAGCACCAGGGCGGCGGGCCACGGGTCCTCGCTCAGCGCGCCGGTCCGGCCCTCGTGGTCGTAGATCGCCCGCAGCAGCCGCAGGGCCGCCGGGCGGGCCCGGCGCAGGGTGGCCCGGCGCAGTCGGCCGGTGGGCAGCAGGTCGGCCTGCATCAGGGCCAGCCCGATGAACGGCGAGGTACGGAACGACAGCCGTTGCCGGCGGACCCGGTCGAACAGCACGATCTCCAACGGCAGCCGGCGCAGCGGGCCCGCCTCGACGGTCATCCCGGCCAGGGTGAGCAGTTGCCGGCAGAGCAGCGAGATGGCCGGGTCGGTGACCGTGTCGACACCGCCCATCGCGGCCAGCCGGGCGCGGCCGGCCGTGATCGCCTCGGCGCTGGCCTCCGGTGCGGTCAGGGCCAGGGCGGCGACCGCGACGGCGGTGGCGACGACCTCGCTGTCGGCCCCCACCACGCCGCCCCAGCCGCCGTCGTCGTGCTGTTGCCGGCGCAGCCACGAGGTGCCGGCGTCGACCAGGTCGGCGCTGCCCAGCGGGTCGGCGGCGTGCAGGGCGGCGACCGTACCCGCGGTGCCCAGCACCGAGGCCGGTGGGTCGTCGCCGAAGACCCCGTCGGGGCGCTGCCGGCGCAGCAGCGCCTCCGCGCCGTCGCTGATGGCCCGGTCGAGGGCCTCGGTGGGCACAGCGGTCATGACACGTCCTCCATGGCGGCTCGGCGGGGGGTGGCCAGGGCCAGTGCCGGTCGGCCGGTGCCGAGTTCGTGCCGGGCACGCATCAGGTGCTGGGCCCACCAGGTCAACCCGACCATCGGCAGCACCAGCAGCAGTTGCAGGCCGATACCCAGCCGCAGCCCGACCAGGGCCGAGGCCAGCACCACCCGCTCGACGACCAGGACGGAGTGCGCCCGCAGCGCCACCACGACGGGCATGTCGGCGCGGTGCGCGACCAGCGGGGCGAGGGCGACGACCCCCAGCACCAGGACGACGATCAGCGTGGCCAGGTAGCCGGTCCGGCCGTCCGGCCCGGCCAGCAGCCCGGCGGTGAGCGCGGCGATGACGGTCACCGCGTAGAGGGCCAGCACGGTGCGCACCGCGAACGGCGAACCCCGGCGTACCGGCAGCGTGTGGTAGCCGCCGGCCCGGTCACCGTCGATGTCGCGCAACGCACCGACCAGGTTGGACATCGTGTCGTGCGACCAGAACGCGACCATCGCGGCGAGCAGCACCGGAACCGCCGACGGGGGGTCCGGGGAGAGTCCGACGGCCAGCGCCCCGTAGAGCAGCGCGATCGCGCCGAGTGCGCCCCGGACCAGGTTCCCGGCGACGCCGCGCGCCTTGCACCAGCGGCTGTAGGCGACGATGCCGAACGCGGCGAGCGCGGCGGCCGAGGTGGTGCCCCAGCCGCCGAGCACCGCCAGCAGCGCGAGGACCGCGAAGCAGACCCCGCCGCACCACAGCGCCGTGCGGGCGGCCAGCCGGCCGGACGGGATCGGCCGGTGCGGCTTGCTGCCGGCGTCGAGGTCCCGGTCGAAGTAGTCGCCGAGGTAGTGGCCGCCCAGCCAGCCGGCGGTCGGGGCGGCCCACGCCGACACCAGCAGCCACGGGTGGTGCGGGCCGTCGGCCAGGGCCGCGCCGGCGAGGCCGACCAGCCCGACATACCACAGGGTGTACGGCCGCCAGGTTTCGATGTGGGCGCGCAGCGCGCGTACGGCACCGGCTGTGCTCACGCCGTCTCGCTCGTCATCCAGTGCGCGATGCCGGTGAGCACGTCGGCGCTGGCGGAGGGGGTGAGCGCGGTCAGCTCCGCCAGGGCCTGCTCGGCGTGCTCCGCCATCTGCCGCCGGGCCGCCTGCACCGCATCGACCTCGTCGAGCAGGGCGGCGACCCACTCGACGTCCCCCGGGCCGGCGCCCCGCCGGTGCAGCACCGCCATCAGCTCGACCCGGGCGGTGTCGGTGGCCGCGTCGTAGGCGAGCAGCAGCGGCAGGGTCGGTCGGCCGTTGTTGAGGTCGCTGGTGGCCGGTTTGCCGGTCTGTTCGGGAGTGGCCACGTAGGACAGCAGGTCGTCGCGGATCTGGAAGGCGATGCCGAGGTGCTCGCCGTAGCGGGCCAGCCCGGCGGCGAGTTGCGGGTCGGCGCCGCCGAGCAGCGCGCCGACGTGGCAGACCGCGCGGAACAGCGCGCCGGTCTTGAGCCGGATCATCTCCGGGTACCACCGGGCGCCCGCGTCCAGGTCACCGACGAGCTGCGTCTCGAGCATCTGGCCCCGGCACAGGTCCCGGCCCGCCTCGGCCAGGGCCGCGACGGCGGCGGCGACGTGCCCCGGGGGTGCGGTCACCCCTGATTCCACAATGGACTGAAAGGCCGTGAAGATGAGGTGGTCACCCACCACGATGGCGCTGGGAATCCCGAAGGCCACCGGCACCGCCGGGCGACCCCGCCGCAGCGTGTCGGCGTCGATGATGTCGTCGTGCACGAGCGTCGCGACGTGCAGGTACTCCATCCCCAGCGCGGCCGGCAGCACCCGGGACGGCGACCCGCCCACCGCCTCGGCGGCGTGCAACGTCATCATCGGACGCAGCAGCTTGCCCGCCGGCAACAGGGCGTACCGGGCGATCCCCACCAACTGGTCGGTCGTCTCGGGCCACCGACGCTCGAACTCCGCGTGCAGCAGCCGCCCGGATTCACTGCGGGCAAGGTCGTCGATGAAGGGCGGAAAACGCGTAAAGCCAGTAACCGTCATAGCGTGTCGACCCTTTCGCAAAGGCTCGGCCCAGCCGCCACGCGAGACGTTACCTGCCGGTCCCGCCCTGAACAACCATCGGAAAACCGCCCCGGCGATGGAGAAACACGAATGTCACGAACCAATTCACCATCAAATCGGTTGATGCCCAGAGAAATCCGCTGACCTGCTCACCGTGTGTCACACCGATAGAGCAATCAGGTACGACATCGGCTCGCCCGCCGCCGGATCAGGCGTCCGCCGCGAACTCCAACAGGGTCAGTCCGTCGGTGCCACGATAGGTCCCGACCGGTGCCAGACCGGCCGCCGAGGCCAACGCCGTGTGGTCGGCCACGCCCCGCTCCCGGCCACCCACCAACACCAGCATCTGCAGGTCGTACGGGGACCGGTGCGGCACGTACGGGTCGGTCGGCAGCACCTCCACCACCAGTACCCGTCCGGTCTTCCCGGCCGCCTCGGCGCACCGGCGCAGGATCGCCGTGGCGTGCGTGTCGCTCCAGTCGGTCAACGCCCGGGACACCACGTAGACGTCGGCGCCGGCCGGCAACTCGGCGAAGAAGTCCCCGACCACGGTGTCGACCCGCCCGGTCAGCCCGTGCTCGGCGAACGTGCCCGCCGCCGTGGCCACCGGCTCGGCCCGGTCGACCAGGGTGCCCCGCAGGTGCGGGTGGGTCGTCAGCAGCTCCCGCAGCAGCCCGCCGGCACCCCCGGCGACGTCGACGACGTGACCCACCCGCGCCCACGGGTAGAGCGCCGCCACCTGGGGTGCGGTGAACCGCTGCTGACTGAGCATCAACGCGTCGAAATAGGCCCGGTAGGACGGGTGGGCGTCCAGGTCGGCCCAGAAGTCCCGCCCGTGCACCGCCTGGTAGCCGGGCCCGCCGGTACGGATCGCCGTCGGCAGCCCGGTGTAGGCGAGGTCCATCCGGGCCCCGAGACCGTCGAGATCCAGGTAGCCGCCGTGTCCGCCGCCGTCACGGTCGCAGAGCAGCTCACCGACATCGGTCAGCGCGAACTCGTCAGGAGCCGGCTCGACGAAGACGCCCCGGTGGACCAGGTAGCGCAGCAACCGGCCCAGGGCGTCCGGGTCGGCGTCGCACCCGTCGGCCAGCTCGGTGAGGCGGGTGGTGCCGGCCGCGATCCGCTCCGGCACCCGCAGCGTCACCGCCGTACGGACCGCGAACGGGGTCGCCAGGTCGGTCAGCCGGCCCAGCCGGGCCGCCGCGTCGTCATCGGTCGGGGTCTCGATCGTCACCCGGACAGCCTCCTGTCGCGCCACGCGTCCACGATGGCCGTGGCCGTCGTCCGGCGGCCCGAATGTTCCCAAGGGCGGCGTGACGGCGTCAACATCGACGGTGGAGATCCCATTCACCGTCGTGGAACAATGCGCCGACGGGCCCGGGGCCCAGACCGGAGGAAGCACCGATGACCACTTCCCTCGTGCCGCAGGTACGGCTCGTCGCGGGCGCCCTGGGCGCCGAGGTCCACGGCATCGACCTGAACACCCTGACCGACGAGGGCTTCGCCCACCTGCACCGGCTGCTGCTGGCGCACCAGGTGGTCTTCGTCGCCGGGCAGACCGGGTTGACCCCGCAGGCGCACATCGCCTTCGGTCGGCGCTTCGGCGAGGTCGAGCTGCACCCGTACCTGCCCCGGCTGGAGGGGCATCCGGAGATCGTCCTCATCGACTCCGAGCACGGTGGGAAGGTCGACGTCTGGCACACCGACATGACCTTCCACCAGAGCCCACCGATCGCCTCCATCCTGCACCTGGTCGAGCTGCCCGAGACCGGCGGCGACACCATGTGGACCAACCAGTGCAAGGTGTACGAGGCGTTGTCCGCGCCCATGCGCGACCTGCTCGACGGGTTGACCGCCATCCACGTCATCCGGATCGGCACCGAGTTCACCAGCCGGGCCGAGCACCCGGTGGTCCGGGTGCACCCCGAGACCGGCCGCCGCTCGTTGTACGTCAACCGGCTGTTCACCTCGCACATCCCGCAGCTGAGCCGCAACGAGAGCGACGCGCTGCTGGAGTACCTGTTCGCGTTCTCCGAGGGCCCGCAGTTCACCTGCCGGTACCGCTGGCGCGTCGGCGACGTGGCGATCTGGGACAACCGGGTCACCCAGCACTATGCGATCAACGACTACGACGGCCTGCGGCGCGGTCAGCGGATCACGGTGCTCGGTGACCACCCGACCGGTGACGCGCCCCGGTGGGACCACTACGTCCCCGCACCCGGCCAGCGTTACTGGCCGGACCGGGTCAACGCGGTGGACAACTACTGACCGCCGGGCCGCCCCGGCGGCTCACCAGGTGACCGGGAACGACGCGATGCCGCCGTTCATCCGGTCGTGCCGCCACGGGATCTGCTCGATCGGCACCGCCGGCGTCAGCCCCGGCAGCCGCCGCAGCAGCTCGCCGATCGACAGCTCCACCTGCATCCGGCCCAGCGCGGTGCCCAGGCAGAAGTGCGGCCCGAAGCCGAAGGTGAGGTGCGGCGCGGTCGGCACCCGGTCGATGTCGAAGACGTTGGGGTCGGGGAAGACCCGGGGATCGCGGTTGCCCGCCCACGGGATCGCCATCACGCAGTCCCCGGCGCGCATCGCCACCCCGCCGAGGGTCAGGTCCTCCTGCACCACCTGGACCCGGAACATGCTGCTCACCGACGTGTAGCGCAGGATCTCGTCGGTCGCCGAGGACAGCTTGCCCGGGTCGGCCCGCAGCTTCGCCAACTGCTCGGGGTGCTGGAACAGCGCGCGCAGCCCGGCGCTGGTGGAGTTGATCTCCAGCCCGCCGAGCAGCACCCCCATCGCCAGCTCCACCAGCTCGGCGTCGACCAGCTCGTGCGCGTCCCGGCCGAGCACCCAGGCCGAGAGCAGGTCGTCGCCGGGGCTCACCCGTTTGTCGGCCAACTGCCCGGCCAGGTAGTCCCGCAGCTGGGCCTGCGCGGTGGCGGCATCGGCCGAACCGTACGCGGTGACCGAGTTGAGGCCCTCGATCCACCCGTAGAACCGGGGCCGGTCGGCGACCGGCACCCCCAGCACGTCGCAGACCACGTACACGGGCAGCGGCGCCACCAGGGCCGCCACCAGGTCGGCGGGCCGGGGGCCGGCGAGCAGGTCGTCGAGCAGCGCGTCCACCAGTCGACGCACCCGGGGGCGGAAGGTGTCGATGCGGCGGGCGGTGAACGCCCGGCTGGCCACCCGGCGGACCACGGCGTGCGCCGGACCGTCCATGTTCAGCTCGCGCGGGCCGACGCCGTCGGGGGTCGCGGTCGCGCCCGGCGGAAGCCGGGAGAACCGGGGATCGGCCAGGACGGTGCAGCAGTCCTGGTAGCCGAGCACCAGCCAGGCCGGCCGGCCGTCGGGCAGGCGCACCCGGCTGACCGGGTCGGACACCACCATGTCGAGCAACTCGGCCGGCAGGTCACCGGTGAACGGCTCGAACGGATAGTCCCGCAGCTCGGAGACGACGGTCATGACGAGCTACCCACCTGTCGGTCGGCGGTCCACATCGGGCACCGGTAAGACTCGGCCATCGGTGCGTCGTCGTCAATATCCATTGGGACGACCGACGATCTTCCGGGTACCGACATCCATCGCCTAGCATCTGTGCACCAGGACTGCCCGGTGACGCGCGCGGATGGGTCGGACTTGACTGCGGCTTTGCGGATTCTGATGTCGACGTGGGGCTGGCGGTCGCATTTCTACGGCCTCGCCCCGCTCGGCTGGGCCCTCCAGGCGGCCGGTCACGAGGTGCGGGTGGCCAGCCATCCCGCGCTGGTGCCGGCGATCACCGCGGCCGGCCTGGCGGCGGTGCCGCTGGGTGCGGACCTCGACTTCGCCGAGGCGTTCGCGGGCCGGATCGGCGCGGTGGGCGCGCTGGACGGGGCCGCCCGCACCGCCGAGCCGGTCGACGCGGTCGAGCCGGCGATCACCGCCGACGGCGGCGTGGTCCGGTTCGCCGACGCCCTCCTCGACGACCTGGTCACCTTCGGCCGGGACTGGCAGCCCGACCTGATGGTCTGGGAGCCGTTCAACCTCGCCGCCGCGGTGGCCGCCGCCGCGCTCGGCGTGCCCGGTGTGCAGCACCTGTGGGGGCCGGACTCGTCGGTCACCCTCCGGCTCGACCCGGAGGAGGTCCTCGGCCCGCTCGCCGGCCGGTTCGGGCTCGCCGCCACCGACGTGGACCTCACCGGCGGGCTGACCCTCGACCCGGTGCCACCACCGATGCAGGTGCCGATGACCCGCCCGGGACTACCGGTCCGGTACGTGCCGTACAACGGCCCGGCCGTGCTGCCGTCCTGGCTGCACCGCCCGCCGCGGCGGCCCCGGGTCTGCGTCACGGCGGGCACCATGATGGCCGGTGCCGGGCTCAGCGACCGGCTGGGCCTCCCCCGGGTCATCCGCGCGGTCGCCGGGCTGGACGTCGAGGTCGTCGTGCTTGTCGAACGGGCCCAGCAGGCCGGGTTGGGCCCGATGCCGGGCAACGTCCGGCTGGTCGACGGCCCGCTGGCGCTGCGGCTGGTGCTGCCGACCTGCGCCGCGCTGGTGCAGCAGGGCGGCGCGGGCACCACGATGACGGCGCTCGGCCTCGGAGTGCCGCAACTGATCCTGCCGCAGGTCAGCGACCAGCACTTCAACGGCGAGCGGTTGGCGCTCACCGGCGCCGGGACCTGGTTGGCGCCCGAGCGGGCCGACGACGACACGCTGCGCGACCTGGTCGGCCAGCTGATCGGCGACGGCCCCTGGCGCGACGCCGCGGCGTCGATGCGCGACCGGGTCCGCGCGATGCCCACCCCCGCCGAGGTGGTGCCGGCGCTGGTGGCCCTCGCCGCGCACCCCCGCAGCTGAACCCACCGGCCTGTCGGACCACCCTAGGAGTCGTCGATGACGCAAGAGCCCATTCCGTACCCGCTCGCCCCGGCTCCCACCATCTACCACCCGTCACCGGACTACACCCGGCTGCGGGAGACCTGCCCGGTGGCGCCCGTCGCGCTGCCCGACGGGGCGTCGGCCTACCTGGCCACCCGGCACGCGGACGTCCGCCGGGTCTTCACCGACCAGCGGTTCAGCCGGGCCGCCGCGGCCGGGCCCGACCGTCCGACCCGGGAGCTGGGTTCGCTGGCCGAGGACTCGCTGATCGGGATGGACCCGCCCCGGCACACCAAAATGCGCCGGGCGGTGTCGCACGCGTTCACCGTCCGCCGGGTGGAGGCGCTGCGCCCGACGGTGGCCGCGCTGATCGACCGGATGATCGACGCGATGGTGGCGGCGGGACCACCGGCGGACCTGATCCCGCACCTGTCCGCGCCGCTGCCGATCTATGTGATCAGCAAGCTGTTCGGCATCCCCGAGCAGGACCAGGACCGGGTACGCGAGTGGTCCGACGCGCTCGTCGGTGACTGGGACGCCGACCCGGCCGCCCCGCAGGCCGCCCTGGACGCGTTCGGCGAGATGATCGTCGAACGTCGCCGCGAGCCCGGCGACGACCTGATGAGCGCCCTGATCAACGCCTGGGACGAACACGACGACCTCACCGAACGGGAACTCGTCTCGGTGACCGCCGGCATCTTCGTCGGCGGCCACGAGACCACCACCAACCAGCTCAACCTGTTCCTGCTGGTACTGGCCCGGCACCCCGAGCAGCTCGCCGGCCTGCGCGGTGACGACCCGGTCGCGGTGGCCCGCGCGGTGGAGGAGCTGTCCCGGTTCATCCAGCTCGGGGACAACGGGGTGCTGCTGCCCCGGGTGACCACCGAGGAGGTGGAACTCGGCGGGGTGTGCCTGCCGGCGGGTACCCCGGTGCTCCCGGCGATCGCCTCGGCCAACCGGGACGCCTCGGTGTTCGCCGGGGCCGACACCCTCGACCTGGGCCGGGTCGACAACCCGCACCTGGCGTTCGGGGCCGGCCCGCACCACTGCCTCGGCGCGGCGCTGGCCCGGATGGAGTTGCAGGAGGCCCTCGGCGCGCTGCTGCGCCGGCTGCCCGGCCTGCGGCTGGCCGTGCCCGAGGACGAGTTGCGCTTCAAGCCCGGCCTGGTGGTACGCAGCCTGGAGACGCTGCCGGTGACCTGGGACCGGGTCGACGGGTGACCGTCGACCCGGCGCTCAGCCGGTGATCCGGGTGGGGGCCGTCGGGTCGAACGCCGCCTCGACGGCCACCTCCTCCACCCCGCGCAGCAGCGCCTCGGCCTGGGTCTCGGTGAAACAGCCCAGGTCGAAGATGACCTGGAGGAAGATGGTCTCCGGCTGGTCCTCGACGGTGATGAACGCCTGTTCGGGCAGGTGGTCCAGGGTGCCGTCCCAGACCAGGAACGTCTCGGCCGCCTTCCGCCGGATCTGCTCGGGGGTCACCTCCTCGGTACGCGCGCCGTCGTCCGCCGCCTGCCGGGTCACCACCCGACGGTCGTTGATCCGGCAGGTGACCCGGGCCGGGTACCCACGTTCGTCGTCGAGCCGGGCGCTGGCCTCGGCGAGCTGCACCGGGTCGTAGTAGGCGTACATCCCGGCGGCGACGGAGGCCTTGCGGGCCCGGGCCACCACCTCGTCCACGGTGGTGTCGGTGGCGTCCACGGTGAGCACGCCGTTCTGGCTCAGCGGGGCGATGGCCTCGGCGAACCCCGGCCGGAACCGGTTGCCGACGATGAGTTTGGCGGTTAGCGGGCTGACCCCGGTGGCCCGGCCGACCGCCACGGCGATCACCGCGAGCAGCACCCGGGAGGTGTCCGTCCTGGTCCGTCGGGCGATGGCCTGCACCGCCAGGTAGGCCGCGGGTGAGCTGAACCGGCCGTGCCAGAACCGCCGGCCGTGTCGCCCGGCCGGGTTGGTGACCGCGCCGAAGGTCGACGGCGCGATGTCGCGCAGGTGCGACTCCCAGTGCCGGACCGCCCGGTCGCTGACCCGGCGCAGTGGCGGTGTGCGCTCCCGCCGGCCGAGGTCGAGCAGCTGCACGGTACGCGGGTCGGGCGCCCGCCGGGCCGTCAGGTCGACCAGCCCGAGATCGGCCATCAGCAGGGCGGTCGCGGTGCCGTCGACCACCAGGTGGTCGAGGGTCAGCACCCGGTGCACCAGGACACCCCGGTGCCGGACCACCGCCATCCGCACCGACCAGTCCCGGTAGAGGTCGTAGTGGGCCAGCAGCCGGGCGTGGCCCAGTTCGTAGGCGAACTTCGCCACGTCGGCCGGGTCGGCGTCGTCCGGGACGTCCAGCACGTCGAGGGCGACCTCCCCGGCGGCGGACACCACCTGGCAGGGTTCGCCGTGCTCGTCGGTGCCCAGCCGCATCCGCAGCGCCGGGTGCCGGCTCATCAGGTCGCCGAGCTGCGCCGCCACCTCCGCCACGGTGACCCCGGCCGGCACCGGGTGCGCACCACTGACGTTGTGCGTCCACCCGGTCTCCCGCATGTCCTGCATGATCGCGAGCTGACCCCAGGTCAGCGGCGCGGTGCCCGCCCCCGGGCCGGCGAACGGGACGAGCACCTGCGCCTCGGCGGTCTGCGCGAACATCGGTCCATCAGAGCAACGCGAATCGGCACGTGTCAACGTCACAAATCGCCGCCGCCGCGGTGGCGTTAGGGTACGGCCATGCCCGACGCCGTCCGGATCTGGATCGTGTCGGCCCGGGTGTCCCCGGACGAGCTGGCCCGGTACCGGGCGCTGCTCGACGCCGACGAGCGGTCCCGCGCGGCGACGCTCGCCCAGGCGGCCACCCGGGACCGGTTCACCGTGGCGCACGGCGCGCTGCGCGTCCTGGTGGGCCGGGCGGTGGACCTGCCACCCGAGCGGCTCAGCTGGCGGCGGGGCCGGCACGGCAAACCGACGCTGACCCACCCCCGGGGTGGCCCGCAGACGAGCCTGTCCTACTCCGACGAACTCGTCGCGATCGCCGTGGCCGGCGACCGGGCGGTCGGGGTGGACATCCAGCATCCGACGCCGGGGCTGGACCCGGTGGCGCTGGCCGACCGGTTCTTCGCCGCCGAGGAGGCGCGGCTGGTCCGCTCGGGGCCCGACGCCGCCGCCCGGGCCGACCGGTTCGCCCGGCTGTGGGCCCGTAAGGAGGCGGTGGTCAAGGCCGCCGGGGGTCGGCTCTGGCCCCAGCTGGCGCTGCCGGTGCACCGCGACGACGTGGTGCGCTGCGGCGACCCGGTGGGGGTGCACCGGGTCACCGACGTCGCCACCCCGGGCGGGTACCGGGTCGCGGTGGCGCTCGCCGGTGAGCCGCCGTTCGACGTCGCGACGTCGTACGGTCCGACCGGGTGGACGGATCGTCCCGCCGGCACCCCGGCTGAAGATCGTCGCACCCGTTGACACCCGACGATCACGTTTGCTCTGATGGCTCCATGGTGGAGCGTAGGGTCCCGTGACAGAGTCCGACACGGCCACTGCGCCGCAGCTGCGTGCGCAGGTCGTCGACAGCATGACCACGCTGCTGACCCGGATGCTCAGGCCGCCGGCCCCGGTCACCGAACGGACCCAGCTGATGGACGAGCTGGGCCTCAGCTCCTCCCTCGCGTTGGAGCTGCTGCTCGAGATCGAGGACGAGCTGGAGATCCAGATCGACGTGGAGGATCTGGACGAGGACCAGATGACCACGGTCGCCGACCTGGCCGACTACATCACCGCGCACTGCACCCCCCGCTGACGGCCCGCGACGGGGCCTGGCCGGCGTTTCGCGAAGGAGTCACATGCCGACCATGGACCAGCCCCGGCTGAGCGTGGTGATCCCCGCCCACAACAACGGCACGGCGCTCGACACGACGTTGACGTCCCTGACCCGGCAGACCCTGCCGCCGCAGGAATTCGAGGTCATCGTCGGTGACGACGGTTCGGCCGAACCGCTCACCGCCCTCGTGGGGAGCTACGCCGACCGACTGCGGATCGACTGCGTACGCAGCGAAGCCAACCGGGGCCGCAGTGCCAACCGCAACGCGGCGGCGGCCCGCGCCCACGCCGACACCCTGCTGTTCCTGGACGCCGACACGGTGGCCCACCCGACCCTGCTGGCCCGGCACCGGGCCCACCACGACGCCCTCGACGGCCGGCCCGGGGTGCTGCTGGGTCAGCGGTACGACCTCGACTGGGCCGGTGCGGACGCGCTGCGCCGGGGTGAGCCGATCGGGGCGGAGCTGCTCGACGCCGAGCGTGGCGACCCCCGGCTGGAGGACATCTCCCACCCGCAACGGATCCACGACTTCCCCAGCGCGCCCTGGGTGCTCGGGCTGACCCACAACGCGTCGGTGGACCGGGAGTCGTTCCTGCGGGTGGGTGGCTTCGACGAGACGATCGTCAAGTGGGGGTTCGAGGATCTGGAGTTCTTCTACCGGATCTTCCACCTGCACGGGGCCCGGCCCGACCTGTTCGAGCTGGACGTCGAGGCGACGTCCTACCATCTGCCGCACTTCCGCAAGACGTCCAACGGGCTCGCCTCGATGGACAACATGAAGTACCTGCTGCGCAAGCACCTGCGCTACGACGTCGAGGTGCTGTATTCGATCAACACGTTCGGACGGCACCTGGGCCGGATCCGGCTCTACGGCCAGGCCATCGACGCGTACCGGCGGGCGGGGTTGGGGCGACCGGCGGTGCTGCCCGCCGCGCTGCGCGCGGAGCTGGCCACCCGCGCGGCCCTGGTCATCGGCAACGGGGTGGCCACCCTGCAGCTGGGCCCCGACTCGCAGACCTTCGACCACGACGCGCCGCCCGGCCCGACCAACGCGCACCTGCTCGGCACCGTGCTCCAGCAGTTCAAGGCCGGTGCGCTCGATCTGATCGTCAACGTCGACCTGTGGCGCTGTCTCCTCCCCGAGGACCTGCCGGCCTTCCTGACCCGGGGGCTGCTCAAGGCCGACCGGATCGAGCTGGTCGCCACCCACGCCGTCCCGGACCAGCGGGCGATGCTGCCGGTGCCCCTCGTGGCGGACCTCGACTACCTGACCGACATGCTGCACCAGCACTTCGACGTCACGGTCGGCGTACACGACACCGCGACGGTGCTCACGATCCGCTGAACCGCCCGGTGCGGCCGGCCGGTGCCCGCTCGGGCGTCCCCGGCCGGTCAGCCCCCGGCGGGGCCGAACACCAGGCTGACGTTGTGGCCGCCGAAGCCGAACGAGTTGGACATCACGGTGGTCACCGGGACGGCCCGGGGCTGCTTGCGGATGTGGTCGACCTCGTCGGCCGGGTCCGGGTCGTCGAGGTTGTGCGTCGGCGGCAGCAGACCGCGGCGCAGCGCCTCGATGCCGATGGCCGCCTCGACCACCCCGGAGACGCCGAGCAGGTGCCCGGTGACGCCCTTGGTGGAACTCACCGGCGGGGTGGCGGTGCCGTAGACGTCACGCAGGGCGGCGATCTCGGCCGCGTCACCGGCCTTGGTGCTGGTGCCGTGGGCGTTGAGGTAGCCGATGTCGTCGGCGTGCAGACCGGCGTCGCGCAGCGCCGCCCGCATGCAGTGCGCGGCACCGGACCCGTCGGGGCGCGGGGTGGTGGGATGGTAGGCGTCGTTGTTCGCCCCCCACCCGAGCAGGTCGGCGTGCCGGGGGACGCCGCGCGCCACGGCGTGCGCGGTGCGCTCCAGGACGAACACCCCGGCCCCCTCGCCGAGGACGAGACCGTTGCGGCGACGGTCGAACGGACGGCTCGCGGCCGTCGGGTCGGACCAGCCGTGGGCGAGCGCGCGGGCGTTGCCGAACGCGTCGACGAAGGCCGGGAAGAGCGGCGCCTCGCTGGACCCGCAGACCACCATGTCGGCCTCGTCGGCGCGCAGGATCCGCAGCGCCTCGCCGAGGGACTGGGCACCTGACGCACACGCCGTGCCGATCGACGAGGTGTAGCCCCGGATGCCGAACCGGATGGCGATCCGTGCCGCGCCCATGTTCGGCAGCGTCCCGGGCAGCAGGTACGGGCTGACCCCGAACCGGCCCCGCTCGGCCCGCGCGAGCACCTGGCTCGCCAGGGTCGACAGGCCGCCGACGCCGGAGACGATGACGGCGACGCGGTACGGGTCGACGTCCCGGCCCACCTCGACACCGGCGTCGGCCAACGCGTCCTCGGCGGCCCGCAGGACCATCACGATCGAGCGGTCCACCACCCGGGACTCGGGGCCGGGCAGCACACTGGCCGGGTCGATGTCCGGGCTGAACGCCGCGACGTCGACGACCCCGTCGACCGGGTGCCCCTCGGGTGGTCGGCGTAGGCCGGAGCGGCCCTCGCAGACCGCGTCGAACACCTCGGCGGCGGTGCTGCCGACGGGGCTCACCAACCCGATCCCGGTAACCGTCACACCCGCACGCACGCGCGTCCCTCCCGCCCGGTCCCGGCGACTCCCCGGCCGCACCGACGACAACCGTGGGCCCGACCGCACCGGGCCCGGTCAGCCGACCGGTCGACGGGCGGCCGGGCGGGTGGCGCGGCGGGCACGGTCAGTGCGCCGAGGCGGGCTGGATGCGCCGGGACACCGCGCCGCAGAACTCGCCGACCGTCATCATCGCCAGGGCCTCGGCCTCGTCGTCGTCGAACGCCACCCCGAACCGGTCCTCCACCCGGACGGCCAGCTCGGCGAGGCCGAGCGAGTCCACGTCGAGGCCGGCCGGACCGAACACCGTGTCGTCGTCGGCGCCCTCGATGTCGTATTTCATCTCGGTCAGCGCGGCGAAGAGGAACGCGCGGATCTCGTCGGTCATGGCCGTTGTTTCCTTTCCGGAGGTCGGCGTCGGCGGGCCCGGCAGCCGGTGGGCGCGGGAGGCGTGACAGGTGGCCGGGGACGCGGCCGGAGACCGGGTACGACGTCGGCGTGACCGTCGCCGTTCTGGTCACCGGAGCAGCCGCTCCGTGTGAATCGACCTTACTCAATCAAGACCGATTCGCAAGGTCCACCCGGACGGTGCCGGCGGACCGATCGGTGTCCGCAGCGACGAGCCGCACCGGGAGCCGGTCGTGACCCCGCAGCATGAGTTGCCGCCGTTCGCCGGGCTCCGCCGCGAGCGCCAGCGCCGGGAACCGGTCCAGCAGCCGGGGCAGGACGAGCCGCCCCTCCGCCCGGCCGAGCGCCGCGCCGACGCAGTAGTGCGGCCCGGCGCTGAAGGCCAGGTGCCGGTTGTCCGGGCGGGACGGGTCGAAGGAGTCCGGGTCGGGGAACCGTCGGGGGTCGCGGTTGGCCGCACCGGTCAGCACCAGCACGGACCGTCCACGGGGGACGGCGACTCCGGCGACGTCGGTGTCCTCGGCGGCGTAGCGCACGGCGAAGTGCACCGGTGGCTCGTACCGCAGGATCTCCTCCACGTAGGCCGGAGCGAGGCTGTGGTCGGCGCGCAACGCGGCCAACGCCGCCGGCCGCGCCAACAGCAGGGTCAGCCCGGTGCCGAAGAGGTTGGCCGTGGTCCGGAACCCCGCGTTGTACATGACGATCAGGTTGGCCAGCAGCTCGGCCTCCGACAGCTGGTCGGGGCGTCCGTCCCGGATCGCCGCCAGCGCCGAGACGAGGTCGTCGCGGGGCTCCGCCCGGCGTACGGCCAGCAGGTCGGTGAAGTAGGCGGTCAGTTCGTCGGCGGCGACGTTGGCGGCCCGGATCTCCCGGAACGAACGCGGTCCGATCTCCAGCACCGCGTCGAACGCCCGCACCCGCGACGGGAACCACCCCCGGTCCCGCTCGGGCACCCCCAGCAGCTCGCCGACGACGGCACTGGGCAGCGGCAACGCGAACGCGGCCATGAAGTCCACCGGTCGGCCGTCCGCGCCCTCCCGGGCGAGCCCGTCGAGCAGCCGGTCGGCGATGCGCAGGATCGCCGGTTCCAACGCGGTGACCCGGCGGGCGGTCAGCGCCTGGCCGAACAACTGGCGTATCCGGGCGTGGTCGTCGGGCGGGGCGTTGAACATGCTGGCCTGCAGGGTCCGGATCACCGCGTGGTCCCGCCAGCGCAGGCCGGCCCGGTCCAGGTGGTCCGCGTCGAGCACCCGGAACACCGGATCACGCAGCACCCGGTGGGCGGCGTCGTACCCGTGGGCCACCGCGGCGTACGGGGCCGTCGGGGCGAGCGCGACGGCCTCCCCCAGCTCGTGCAGCCGGGCGTAGTACGGGTACGGGTCGCGGCGTACCTCGTCGCCGAGCAGGTCGTCGAGGGATACCGGGAAACCCATGGCGCTCCTCGGACGACGGGCACGGGCGGAGGATGCGGTGACCATAGACGCATCGACGGCGACGTGTCCACGACCGGCGCCCCCCGACGACGGGTCCGCCAGCCGGCCGCCAACCCGGGTGGACCGGCGCAGCCCCGGTCCTGCCCCACGGTGGGGTCATCCGGCCGCCTGCCGTTGGTCAGGAATCGAGAAGCGGGCGGCGGCACCGGACCATAGCCTTTTCCCAGGTGGCCGGCAGGACGCCGCGCCTCGTCCACCCAGTGAGGGAGACAGCGTGTCCACGAAGAGTTCGACCGCCGCGTCCGGCGGCGGCACCGCCGGAGAGGCCGCCGGGGCCGATGCCGGCGGGTTCAGCGCCGAGGAGCGCGCCGCGATGCAGGAACGCGCCGCCGAGTTGCGTGCCGAGGGCAAGAAGGGCGCCAAGAAGGCCGACGGGATGCAGGCGGTGCTGGACCGGATCGCCCAGATGGCCCCGGCGGACCGGGCGCTGGCCGAGCGGGTGCACCTGACGGTGGTCACGGCGGCTCCGCAGCTGTCCCCGAAGACCTGGTACGGGATGCCCGCGTACGCGAACGAGGACGGCAAGATCGTCGTCTTCTTCCAGGACGCCGGCAAGTTCAACTACCGGTACTCGACCCTGGGTTTCCAGGAGGCGGCGCACCTCGACGACGGTGACCTCTGGCCGGTGTCGTACGCGTTGCGTACCTGGAGCCCTACCGTGGAGAAGCGGGTCCGGGAACTGGTGACGGCAGCGGTCTCCTGACCGGCGGCGGCCGGTTTCCCGGCTGGCGGGCGGTGGTCCGGGGTGTCACCGCCGCTCAGGCGGGTACGCGGCAGGGATGATGCCGACCAGCAGAGCCCTGATCGCCGGTGCGGCCGGCGCGTCCGCCCTCAACGCCGTCACCTACCTCGACATGGTGGTCCGGGCCCGGCCGGCCAGCAGCACCGCCGAGGACAGCGCCGGCCGGTTGGCCGAACTGGCCCACGTCGACCTCGGTGACGCCCGGACCGCCACCAACCGGCGGTCCGGGCTCGGGCCGTTGCTCGGCTACGTCACCTCGGTGGCCGCCGCCGTCGGCTACGTGGCGGCCGGTGGTCGCCGGTTGCCGCTGGGCGTGTCCACCCTCGCGCTGACCGGCCTGGCGATGATCGGTTCCAACGGCCCGCTGACCCTGTTGCGGGTCACCGACCCGCGGACCTGGTCGGCCACCGACTGGGTCGCCGACCTGGTCCCGCACCTGGCGTACGGCGCGGTCACCGCCGTCACCCTCCGCGCGTTGCGCTGACCCCAGGGCGGCGGCGCGGTGCCCGGGCCACCGGCGGGCGGGGGCGGGGGCGGGGGCGGCGGAAACGTACCGGACGGCCCTGCGTGTTTTGCGGTGGGATGCCCGGGTAGGGGAAGAAGACCCGTTCCCCGCTCCGCAAAGAGGTGCCACCCAGATGGAATCCCGCAAGCCGACCGAAGTCGTCAAGGACGTGGTGGACGCCGCAGCCGAGAAGGTGTCCCACCTGATCACCCCCGAGGTGCCCGGCGCACCGGGCAGCGCCCCGCCGACCGTCGAGGAGCCCACCACCCCGCACGGTCCGCTGCCACCCAAGAAGGAACAGGGCGCACCGCAGACCCGTACCCCGACCGGCGCGGCCACCGGCGCACCGGCCGTCGCCAACGGCCAGCAGGGCGAGTTCCTCACCACCGCGCAGGGGGCCCGGCTGCGCGACACCGACCACTCACTCAAGGCCGGTCCGCGCGGGCCGACGCTGCTCCAGGACCACCACCTCCGCGAGAAGATCACCCATTTCGACCACGAACGCATCCCGGAGCGGGTGGTGCACGCCCGGGGCGCGGGCGCGCACGGCGTCTTCACCGGGTACGGCGCCGAGGAGATCACCCGGGCCGGCTTCCTGCGCAAGGGTAAGGAGACGCCGGTGTTCGTCCGGTTCTCCACCGTCCTGGGGTCCCGGGGCTCGGCCGACACCGTGCGGGACACCCGGGGGTTCGCCACCAAGTTCTACACCGACGAGGGCACCTTCGACCTGGTCGGCAACAACATGCCGGTCTTCTTCATCCAGGACGCGATCAAGTTCCCCGACATCATCCACGCCGGCAAGCCGCACCCGGACCGGGAGATCCCGCAGGCGCAGAGCGCGCACGACACCTTCTGGGACTTCGTCTCGCTGCACACCGAGGCGCAGCACCACACCATGTGGAACATGTCCGACCGGGGCATCCCGCGCTCGTACCGGACCATGGAGGGCTTCGGGGTGCACACCTTCCGGCTGGTCGACGCCGCCGGGGCGACGGTGCTGGCGAAGTTCCACTGGAAGCCGAAGCTGGGCGTGCACTCGCTGGACTGGGAGGAGGCGCAGCTGCTCAGCGGCATGGACCCCGACTTCCACCGGCGTGACCTCTACGACGCCATCGAGGCCGGCGCGTACCCGGAGTGGGAACTCGGCCTCCAGGTGTTCCCGGACACCCCGGAGGAGACCTTCGCCGGCATCGACCTGCTCGACCCCACCAAGATCGTGCCGGAGGAGCTGGCACCGGTGCAGCCGGTCGGGAAGCTGGTGCTCAACCGGACGCCGACGAACTTCTTCGCCGAGAGCGAGCAGGTCGCCTTCCACCTCGGCCACCTGGTGCCGGGCATCGACGTCACCAACGACCCGCTGTTGCAGGGCCGGCTCTTCTCGTACGTCGACACCCAGCTCACCCGGCTGGGCGGGCCGAACTTCTCGCAGCTCCCGATCAACCGGCCGCACGCGCCGGTCAACGACATGCTCCGCGACGGGTTCCACCAGCAGGCCGTGCACGCCGGGGTCGCGCCGTACCGGCCGAACTCGCTCGACGGGGGCAACCCGTTCCCGGCCGGGGACGCCGAGAACGCGTTCGTCGACGTGCCGGTGACCGTGGCCGAGGCCCCGAAGGTCCGGGCCAACCCGGCCTCCTTCGACGACCACTTCAGCCAGGCCCGGCTGTTCTGGCTGAGCATGTCGCCGGTGGAGCGGGAGCACATCGTCCGGGCCTACACCTTCGAGTTGGGCAAGTGCTACCACCAGGCGATCCGGGAACGGCAGTTGCAGTGCCTGGCCAACATCGACCCGGTGCTCTGCGCGCAGGTGGCCACCGGTCTGGGCCTGCCGACGCCGGAGCCGACCGTGCCGCTGGCCGACGTCGCGCCCAGCCCGGCGCTGTCCCAGCTCGGCCGCACCTGGCCGGCCGACGGCCGCACGGTCGGCATCGTGGTCGACGCGGACGCCGACACCGACGGCGTCGAGCAGGTACGCCGGGAGGTGTCCGCCGCCGGCATGGTGCCGCTGGTGATCGCCGCACACGGCGGCACGGTGGGCGACCTGACGGTGCAGCGGACCTTCGCCACCGGCCGCTCGGTCGAGCTGGACGCGCTGCTGCTGGCCGGGGCACCCGCGCCGGCACCGGACGCGCTGCCGGCCCGCGACGCCAAGGCGGGCGCGGCGGACGCCAGCGTCGTCGACCCCCGGGTGCTGCTGCTGGTGCAGGAGTGCTGGCGGCACGCCAAGGTGATCGGCGCATGGGGCGCGGGCGTGCGGGTGCTGGAGCTGGCCGGGGTGGCCGGCGCGGTGGGCGTGGTGGCCGGTGACTCGCCGACCGGCGTGCTCGCCGACGCGCAGGCCCTGCTGGCCGCGCACCGGGTCTGGGACCGGTTCCCCGCCTCGATCTCCTGACGAGGGCTGTCGACGGGTGTCCGCCGTGGTGCACGGTGGACACCCGTCGCGACCGGGCCGGCGGGCACCTTGCCGCCGGCCCGTACCGTCGGTGCAGTGGCCGCCGAGAAGGACCTCTCCGACCGGGGTTTCGTCATCGCCATCGTCGGCATCGGCGTGCTGCTCTGCTGTGGCACGCCCATCGCCGGCTTCTACCTGTCCCACAAGGACGCGAGGGAGGAGCCCGGCATCCGCGCCGCTGCCGACGCCTACCTGTCCGCCGTGGTCAGGCATGACGACAACGGCGCGTACGACATGTTGTGTGCGGCCGACCGACGCCGCGAGTCGCGGGCGGACTGGCTGGACCGTCCTGCGGGCGGGTACGGGGTGACCGGGTTCCGGATCACCGACGTGACGGTCGAGCGCCTGAGCGAGGGACCGACCCTGCGGTGGGTAACCGCCGAGGTCACCTATTCGGATCAGGCACCCCGGACGGTGGGGCTGAACGTCGAGCGGCAGGACGGCGACTGGAAGGTGTGCAGCCCGGACGTCCGGTGACCGGGCCCCGGACGGCGGGCGGTGCGGCCCGGCGAGGGCGGCGCAGGCCGGCCCCGGGTACGGCCGACGGGCGCGTATTGACGTCACATGTCAGACGAATTACGTTGGCGAGCGTCGATGCATTACGAATCGTGGCCTGCACCCCGGCAAGGAGCGTGCGCATGTTCAGACGACGAGTCGCCCTGCTGTCCCCCGTACTGCTGGCGGCGACCCTGGGCACGGCGGTGGTCACCGGCGCGGCGGTGCTCGGCGGCGCCCCGCCCGCGCAGGCGCTGGAGAACGGCCTGGCCCGCACCCCGCAGATGGGCTGGAACGACTGGAACTCCTTCGGGTGCAACGTCAACGAGACGCTCATCCGGCAGACCGCCGACACGCTGGTCTCAAGCGGCATGGCGGCGGCCGGCTACGAGTACGTCAACATCGACGACTGCTGGTCGACCAGACAGCGCAACGCCAGCGGCGACCTGGTCGCCGACCCGGCGAAGTTCCCCAGCGGCATGAAGGCGCTCGCCGACTACGTCCACGGCAAGGGGCTGAAGCTCGGCATCTACTCCTCGGCCGGGACGACCACCTGCGCCGGCTACCCGGCGAGCATCAACTACGAGCAGCGCGACGCCAACCTCTGGGCGTCCTGGGGCATCGACTACCTCAAGTACGACAACTGCGGCGACCACCTCGGTCGCAGCGGGCAGCAGCGCTACACGGCGATGCGGGACGCGCTGGCGGCGACCGGCCGGAAGATCCTCTACAGCCTGTGCAACTGGGGCCAGGAGAGCGTCTGGACCTGGGGCGCGTCGGTGGGCAACTCCTGGCGCAACACCGGCGACATCGGCGGCAACTGGAACTCCATCATGGGCATCCTCGACCAGCAGGTCGGCAAGGACTCGTACGCCCGGCCCGGCGCGTGGAACGACCCGGACATGCTGGAGGTCGGCAACGGCCCCACCGAGACCGAGTCGCGGGCCCACTTCAGCCTGTGGGCGCTGCTGAACGCCCCGCTGCTGGCCGGCAACGACCTGCGCTCCATGTCGGCGGCGACCCGGACCATCCTGACCAACACCGACGTCATCGCGGTCGACCAGGACTGGGGCGGCCGGCAGGGCTACAAGATCAGTGACAGCGGTGACCTGGAGGTCTGGCGCAAGCCGATGTCCACCGGAGCGGTGGCCACGGTGCTGCTCAACCGGGGCGGCGGCACGGCCACGGTCACCACCACGGCCAGCGCGCTCGGCCTCGGCAGCGCGTCGTCCTACGCGGTGCGGGACCTGTGGGCGCACAGCAACTCGACGTCGACCGGCACGATCAGCGCCTCGGTGCCGGCGCACGGCGCGGCGATGTTCCTGGTCACCGGCGGCGGCACACCCCCGCCCACCACCCCGCCGCCGACGACGCCACCCCCGACCACTCCCCCACCGACGACGCCCCCGCCGGGCACGACGTCGGCCGTACGCAGCGTCTCCGCCGGCCGGTGCCTCGACGTCAACGGCGCGACGCAGACCAACGGCGCGACCGCCATCGTCTGGGACTGCCACGGCCAGGCCAACCAGTCGTGGACCTCGACCGGCAGCCAGGAACTGCGGGTCTACGGCACCAAGTGCCTGGACGTCAACAACGCCGGCACCGCCAACGGCACCTCGGTGATCATCTGGGACTGCAACGGCCAGGCCAACCAGAAGTGGCGTTTCAACGCCGACGGCACCGTCACGGCCGTCGGCTCGGGCCGGTGCCTGGACCTGGTGGGCAACGGCACGGCCAACGGCACCCGTACCCAGATCTGGGACTGCAACGGCGCGACCAGCCAGCGGTGGAGTCGCGGCTGAACCGTCCCACCCCGGCACCGGCCGCCGATGCGCCACCGGCACGCGGGACCGCACCGCGGGTGGTCGCGCCCCCGGTACCACGCCGCACCGCGGGTGGTCGGCGCCCCGGTGCCACGCGCCGGTGGCCGGTCGGCTCCGCCGGTCAGCGCTGCGCGGCGGTGAGGACCCGGCGCAGCGTGGCCGCGTACCCCCGGGGGTGGGTGGTGTTGCCGTTGTGGCCGCCGGGGAAGACCACCGGTGCGGTCCCGAGCAGCTCGGCCAGCCGGTCGGCGCACCGGCGGTCGAAGACCTCCGGTGCGGTGCGGGCACCGACCGCCGGGACGATCCGGGTGCCGCAGCCGGGCAGGTCGGCCGGGCGCAGGTCGTCGCCGACGATCGCGGTGAAGTCCCGGCGGATGAACGTGTCGAAGTTGGCGACCCGGCGCGGCGTGAACGGTTGCGGGGTGAGGTCGGGCTCGGCCTCCTGGCAGGTCGGATCGATGCCGAGCACCCGGGCGATCTCGCGCATGGCCTCGGTCAGCCCACGGGCGGCGTAGAGGCGTTGGACGTCGAGCAGTTCGCGTTCGTGGCGGGTCCGCTCGCCGGTGGGCAGCAGCCGGGGCGAGACCGGTTCGTGGGCGACCAGCGTGTGCAGCCGACCGGGATGGTGGACGGCCAGGCGGAGCCCGATCGAGGCACCGAGGCTGCACCCGAGCATCGCGGCCGGCTCGTCGGTGAGGGCGGCCAGCAGGCGGGCGGCGTCGTCCGCGTGGTCGGCCAGGGTCACCGGCCGGTCGGGGTCGGTGAGCGCGCTGCGGGACAGCCCGCGCCGGTCGTAGGTCACCACGGTGTACGCGTCGGCGAGCTGTGCGACCAGGTCGGCGGTCCGGCGGGCGTCACCCTCACCGCTCTGGCCGATCAGCAGGACCGGGCCGCTGCCCCGGACCTCGTGGTAGAGGCGGGCGCCGGCGACGGCGAGCGTACCGGTCCGGAGGGTGTCGGTTGCGGACATGTGCATCTCCATGCGCTTGACGGACGGGCGGGCCCCGCGCCGATAAAAGCATCGTATCAGATGCATCTCGAATGATGGATCGTTTCTGATGTACTCTGAACGGGTGAACGGCATCGAGTTGTTCCTCCTGGGGCGCACCCTCATGAAGATCGGCGAAGAGGCGATCCCCACCGAGGGGGTAGACCCCCACCCGGCACTGCACCGCTCGGTGCTCATCGTGGCGAGCGACATCCGGGCCCACCCGGGCACCTCGGTCAGCGAGATCGCCGAGCGGACGGGCTTCCCGCAGAGCAAGGTGTCGGTCTGCGCCGCACGCCTGCGCAAGGCCGGTGCCATCGACGCGGTGGCCGACCCCCACGACCGGCGACGGCTGCTGCTGCACACCGCACAGCAGGTCTCCGACCGGGTCGTCCAGATCAGGGCCGCCTCGATCGACGGCGCGCTCGCCACGGCACTCGGCACCGACGACCCGCAGCGGATCGCCGAGATCACCGCCGCCCTGGAGACCCTCGCCCGCAGCCTCACCCCGCAGGCGCTCCTGCGGCTCCGCGGTGGCACCGAGGCGAGCGATGGATGAGCCCGACGGACGGGTGAACGACGGCACAGCGGCACAGCGGCACGACGGCACGACGCAGGATCCGCGTTAGGTCCGCAGGGCAGGCTCGGCGTCGGGGTGTCACCTTCCCGGGCACCCCGAGATCGTCGAGGAGAGCAGATGTCGGTCGACACCCTTCGTCTCATCGTGTCCAGCCCCGACCAGCCGGGGATCATCGCCGCCGTGGCCAGGTTCCTGCACCTGCGGGGAGCCAGCATCGTGGAGCTGGACCAGTACACCAGCGAACCCAGCGGCGGTCAGTTCTACCTGCGTACCGAGTTCACCATCGCACCCGAGCGACGGGCGGGCCTGAGCGACCAGTTCGCCACCGCCATCGCCGAGCCGTTCGGCATGCGGTGGCGGTTCAGCGACGCCCGACAGGTCAAGCGGATCGCGATCCTGGCCTCGCGGGCCGACCACTGCCTGGTCGACCTGCTCTGGCGGTGGCGGCGCGGAGAGCTGGCCGCGGACGTCACCCTGGTCGCCTCGAACCACCCCGTCCTGCGCGACACCGTCACCGGATTCGGTGTGCCCTTCCACGAGGTCCCGGTCCGGCCCGACGCCCGGGACGCCGCCGAGGGCACCCTCGCCGACCTGCTGGCCGGGCAGTGCGACCTGATCGTGCTGGCCCGCTACATGCAGATCCTCAGCGGCGGGTTCCTGGAGAAGGTCGGCGTCCCGGTGATCAACATCCACCACTCGTTCCTACCGGCGTTCCCCGGCGCCGGCCCGTACGAGCGGGCCCGGCAGCGCGGCGTGAAGCTCATCGGCGCCACCGCGCACTACGTCACCGCCGCGCTGGACGAGGGGCCGATCATCGAGCAGGACGTGATCCGCACCTCGCACCGGGACACCACCGCCACCCTGGTCCGGCTCGGCGCGGACGTGGAACGGACCGTCCTGGCCAGAGCCGTCGAGTGGCACTGCGCCGACCGGCTACTCCAGTACGACAACCGGGTGCTGGTCTTCTGAACCCCGCCCGACCCGAGACGACGTGTCCCCGGCCGCGACTGCGGACCGGGGACACGTCGTCTCGGGTGTCAGCCGTGCTACGTACGGCTTGCCTCGGTCGAGGCCACCGCAGCCGCAGCGGCCGGCGCGGGTGCGGGCACCGCGGTACCCGGCGGGGTCGGGGCCGGGGGCCGCCGCCGGACGAACGTGGTGAGCACCGCCGCGACCACGACGATGGCGATCGGGAAGAGGAAGTTGGTCTTCAACATGGACAGGAAGGCATGGTCGTACACGTTGGTGAAGACCGTCGCGATCTGGGCCCGGAGCTGGTCCGGCAGGTCGCCCGACAGGTGACCGAAGATGCCACCGGGACCACCGGCCCCGGCCTGCACCCCGGCGTCGACGAACCGGTCTCGCACGTCCGCCGGCAACTGCCCGGCCTGCGCGGTCGCCTCCTCCCGGACCGTGGTGGCGAGCCGGCTCTGGATCAGCGCGCCGACGATCGCCAGGCCGAGCACCGAACCGAGCTGCCGCACCGTGTTGTTCAGCCCGGACGCCGCCCCGGCCAGGCGCGGGTTGACCCCGCGCATGGCCTCGGTCGCCATCGGCGCGAGCAGCGACCCGGTGCCGAGGCCGGCGACGAGCAGACCGGGCACGAAGGTGTACCACTTGCTGTCCAGCTGGGCCAGGCTGACCAGGATCACCATGCCGATGGCGTACATGGTGAGGCCGAACAGCAGGACGAACTTGCCGCCGATGCGGTCCGACAGCCGCCCCGCGAACGGGGACACGATGATCGCGACCAGCGGCGAGGGCGCCAGCGTGAGACCGGCGTGCAGCGCGTCCATCCCCAGGACCTGCTGGAGGTAGAGGTTCATCGGCAGGACCAGCCCGAGCATCGCCATCGAGACGACGGCCGCGTTGATGCTCATGATCGTGTAGTTGCGGTCCCGGAACAACGCGAACGGCACCAGCGGCTCGTCGTCCTGCTTGGTGCGCTGGTGGGCGATGAAGACGCCGATCAGCACCACGCCGGCGGCGAGCAACGCCCAGATCTGCACGCTCCAGTCGTAGCGCTCGCCCTCGTTGAGGGCGAACACCACGCAGAACAGTGCCGCGGTGGCGATCAGCACGCCGACGATGTCGAAGCTGTGCTTGCGGTCCGGCTTCATGTTGGGGATGAGCAGCGGGGTCAGCACCAGCACGGCGATGCCCAGCGGCACGTTGACGAAGAAGATCGACCGCCAGCCGAAGGTCGACACCAGCAGGCCGCCGAGGGTCGGGCCGGAGATGGTGGCGACACCGGCGACGGCACCCCACACGCCCATGGCCGTCCCCCGCCGCTGCGGCGGGAAGATGCCGATGATCATCGCGAGGGTCTGCGGCACCATCATCGCCGCGCCGATGCCCTGCACGGCCCGCGCGCCGATGAGCTGGCCGGGGCTCTGCGCCGCGCCGCAGACGATGCTCGCCACGGTGAAGACCGCCGTGCCGGTGAGGAACAGCAGCCGTGGCCCCTTGAGGTCACCGAGCCGCCCGGTCGTGATCAACAGGACGGCGAGGACCAGCGAGTACGCGCTGATCACCCAGAGCACCTGGTTGAACGAGGCGCCCAGGTCGGACATCACGTCCGGGATGGCGATGTTGACGATCGTGAGATCCAACAGGGTCATGAAGAAACCGATCGACAGTGTCGCCAGCACCGCCCACGGGTTTCCGCGCAGCCTATTCAAGATATTTCCCTTCCATGCCTCATGATGCGGTTGCCGGTGCCGACCACACGGTCGCGTGCCGGTCAGGGGAGCCGATCCGGATGCGGACCGCTGAGCTCCCGGTCCAATGTGTGAAACAGGTCGTCGTCGTCGATCGTGTCGAGTTCGTCGGCGCCCCCGGCGGCTTCGTCGCCGCCCTGCCGGCCCTGCCAGTTCCACAGCAGATTCCTCAGTCGCTCACCGATGTCGTCCTCCTCCCCGTCGGGGATGTCGCGGGTGGCCAGCAGAGCGTCCAGCCGGTCCAGCACGGCCAGCACCGCTCCGGCGGGTTCACCGGTCTCCGGCACCAGACGGGTGCCGATCTGCTCCGACAGCGCCACCGCGGTCGGAAAGTCGAAGACGAGCGTGGTCGGCAGCCGCAGTCCCGTGACGGTGTTCAGCCGGTTGCGCAGCTCCACCGCCGTGAGCGAGTCGAAACCCATGTCGCGCAGGCTGCGCTCGTCGTCCACGGCCTCCGCGTCGGTGTAACCCAGGACGCCGCGGATCTCCGTGCGGACCAGGTCCAGCAGCAGCTCGCCACGCTGCTGGGTCGACAGGGCGGCCAGGCTGTCGGTGAGACTGCCCGGGTCGTTCCCGGGGACGGAGCTCACGGCCGCCGCCCGGCGGGCCGGCACGGGCACCACGGGAGCCAGTGCGGTGAGGACGTCCGGCAGCCCACCGGCCCCGGCCGCCGCGCGTAGTGCCGACGGCGCGAACGCCGCAGCCACCACGACCGGCGGGAGGTACGGGTCGACCCCGGCGAGCGCCTCGTCGAGCAGGCCCAGCGCATCGGCCGCGGCCATCGGGGAGATGCCGATGCGGGCCAGCCGGGCCCGGTCCGCCGCGCCCAGCTCGCCGGCCATACCGCCGGTGCCCCACAGCCCCCAGCCGACGGCCAGGCCGGGAAGTCCCTCGGCGCGACGCTGCCCGGCCAGCGCCTCCAGGAAACCGTTGGCCGCCGCGTAGTTGGCCTGACCGGCGGTCCCGACGGTGGCCGCCACCGACGAGAACAGCACGAAAGCCGAGAGGCGTCGACCCCGGGTGAGTTCGTGCAGGTTCCACGCGCCCCGGGCCTTGGGGCGCAGCACGGCGGCACAGCGTTGCGCGGTCAGCCCGGTGAGCACCCCGTCGTCGAGCACACCGGCGGCGTGGAAGACCGCACCCGGCTGGTACGCGTCGAGCACCTCGGCCAACCGGTCCCGGTCGGCGACGTCGCAGGCGACGACGGTGGCGGTGGCACCGGCGGCGGTCAGGTCGGCGAGCAGTTCCGCCGCGCCGGGCGCCTGCGGGCCGCGCCGGGCGGTCAACACCAGCCGACGGACACCCTGGGCGACGAGGTGCCGGGCGAGCACGGCCCCCACCGCGCCGGTCGCACCCGTGATCAGCACGGGGCCGTCGGCGTCGAGCCGGTCACCCGTCGTGGCCGTCGGGTCCGGCCGGTCCCCGGCGGTCCGGGCCGGGGCGGGAAGCGGGGCGAGCCGGGGAGCGAGGGCGACGCCGTCACGCAGGGCCAGCCGGGGATCCCGGGCGGCCAGCGCCATCGGCAGGGCGGTGATCGAGGCCGGCGTGCCGTCCACGTCGACCACCGTGATCCGGCCCGGGTGCTCGCTCTGCGCGCTACCGAGCATCGCCCACACCGCGGCCATCGCCGGATCGGGCGTCTCACCCGGGCGCGCGGCGACCGCCAGCTCGGTGAGCACCACCAGACCGACGTCCGCGAGCAGGTCGTCGGCCAGCCACTGCTGCAACAACTCCAGCGTGTCGGCGACGGCCCGCTCGGCGGCCAACGGCGGTGCGAGCGCGGCCATCGCCCGGCTCGTGGCGATCGAGGAGACGGCGTCGACCACGATCACCGACGGCGGCGGGGCCCCGTTCGTCACCGCCTCGTGGACGGCCGTCATGTCGACGAAGAGGGCGGCCGGGCCGAGCAGCTCCGCCGCCGAGTCGGCCAGGACGCGACCGTCGTCGAGCACCGCCCACCGGGGGTGCGGGCTCGGGTCGACGGCCGGCAGCGCCACGGGGTGCCAGTCGAGACGGTAGAGGCCACCCGTCGGCCCGCTGTCCGGCTGGTACGGCCGCAGGGTCAACTCGTCGATGTCGGCGATCGGCGCACCGGCGGGGTCGACCAACGACACGGTGACGGTGCCGGCCCCGGAGCCCGGCGCGAGCCGTACCCGGGCGGTGGTCGCGCCGCCGGCGTGCAGGGCGAAACCGGCGACGGTGAACGGCAGGTGCAGCCGGTCGGTCGGTGGGACGCCGAACGCGACGGCGCGCAGTGCCGCATCGAGCAGCGCCGGGTGCAGGCCGAAACCGGCGGCGTCGGACGACACCTCGTCGGGCAGGGCCACCTCGGCGTAGTGGACGTCACCGGCCCGCCAGAGCGCCCGTACGCCCGCGAAGGCCGGGCCGATCGCCAGGCCGGCGGCCACCAGGTCGGCGTGCAGGGCGTCCGGGTCCACCGGCGACGCCCCGTGCGGCGGCCACGGCGCGTCGCCCTCGGGCCACCCGGCGGGCGTGGCCGCCTCGGTGCCGAGCACTCCGTCGGCGTTGAGCCGCCACGGCGTGGAGCGGTCCTGCGGTTGGGTGTGCACGGTGAAGGCCCGACGCCCCGACCCGTCGGCCGGCCGGACGGTGACCTGGAGCCGGACGGCCTCCTGCGCCGGCAGCACGATCGGCGTCCGGAAGGTGAGCTCGTCGACCCGCCCGCACCCGACCTGGTCGCCAGCCCGGACGGCCAGGTCGGCGATCGCCGCGCCGGGCAGCGTGACCACCCCGCCGACCGCGTGGTCGGCCAGCCACGGCTGGTCGGCCACCGAGAGTCGACCGGTGAGCAGCTCACCCGCCCCGTCGGCCAGCTCGACCACGGCACCGAGCAGGGGGTGGCCCGCCGTGTCCTGGCCGGCGGCGCGGGTGTCCCCGACCGGGGCCGGGGCGTCGAGCCAGTGCCGCGTGGCCTGGAACGGGTAGGTGGGCAACGCGACCAGTCGGCCGGCCGGATTGCGCGCGGCCAGCACCGCCACCGGGTCGGGGTGTTCGACGTTGGCCAGTACCGTCGCCACGGCCACCGCGAAGGTGTCCTGCTCCGGCTGGGCGGTCCGCAACGCGGCCACGGTCACCGGTGCCGGCTCCGCACCGCCGATGCTGCCCTGCACCATCGCGGCGAGCACCGGGTCCGGTCCCAGCTCGACGAAGATCCGGACCCCGTCGGCGTGCAGGGTGCGGACCCCGTCGTGGAACCGGACCGTGCCGCGCAGGTGACGGGCCCAGTAGTCGGGTGAGGTCAGTTCCTCGGTGGTGGCCGTGCGACCGGTGACGTTGGAGACGATCGGGATCTCGGGTTCGTGGAAGGTCAACTCGCCGGCGAGGCGGACGAACTCCGCCAGCACACCGTCCATGTGTGCGGAGTGGAAGGCGTGGCTGACGCGCAGCTGCCGGATGCCGAGGCCGTCGGCCCGGCACCGCTCGGCGACCCGCTGCGCCGCGTCGGCGTCGCCGGAGACGACCACCGACTCCGGGCCGTTGATCCCGGCGATGCTCAACCGGTGCGCGTCCGGCCCGAGCAGGGCGGTCACGGTGGCCTCGTCGGCCCGGATCGAGATCATCGCGCCGCCCTCGGGGGCCGACTCCATCAGCCGGCCGCGGGCCGCCACCAGCCGGCACGCGTCGGGCAGGGTGAGCACCCCGGCCACGTGCGCGGCGACGACCTCACCGATCGAGTGGCCGATCAGCCGGTCCGCGACGATGCCGGCCCGCTCGACCAGCCGGTAGAGCGCCGTCTGCACCGCGAACAGGGCCGCCTGGGTGTAGCGGGTCCGGTCCAGCAGCGCGGCGTCGGCCGAGTCGGGGGCGGCGAAGACCACTGCGCGCAGGGGACGGTCCAGGTAGGGGTCGAGGTGGGCGCAGACCGCGTCGAAGGCCGCTGCGAAGACGGGTTCGGTGGCGTACAACTCGGCACCCATGCCGGGACGCTGGCTGCCCTGCCCGGTGAACATCAGGGCCAACCCGCCGGGTGTGCCGCGCCCGGTGACGACGCCGCCGGCCACGCCGCCGTCGGCGAGCGCGGACAGGCCGGCGAGCAGGCCGTCGTGGTCCCGGCAGACCAGCACCGCGCGGTGCGCGAACACCGCCCGCCGACCCAGGGTGTACGCCGTGTCCGCGACCAGCGCCCGCCGCCCGTCCCGGTCGTCGGAGCCGGGCGGCAGGTCGGCCAGGGCGGCGGCGAACCGGCGGGCCTGACCGCGCAGTGCCTCGGCGGTACGCGCCGAGAGGGGAACGAGGACCGGGAGGGCCGGCGCCCCGGCACCGCCGTCGTCCGTGCCCGGCGCTACCCCGGCCGGTCCCTCCCCCGCGTCGGCGGACGGGCTGTCCGAAACGTCGTCGCCGGGGCGTCCGGCCGGCGCGGGAGCTTCGACGATGACGTGGGCGTTGGTGCCACTGATGCCGAACGACGAGATGCCCGCCCGGCGGGGACGGTCGGCCACCGCGACCCAGTCCCGGGCCTCGTCGAGCAGGCGGACCGCGCCGGCCGACCAGTCCACGTGCGGCGTCGGCTCCTGCACGTGCAGGGTGCGCGGGAGGGTGCCGTGGCGCATCGCGAGCACCATCTTGATCACACCACCCACCCCGGCGGCGGCCTGCGCGTGGCCGATGTTGGACTTGAGCGAGCCGAGCCACAGCGGCGTCTGCGGGGAGCGTCCGACGCCGTACGTCGCGATGAGGGCCTCGGCTTCGATCGGGTCGCCGAGCCGGGTGCCGGTGCCGTGGGCCTCCACCGCGTCGACGTCGACGCCGGTGAGCCCGGCCGAGGCGAGCGCCTGCCGGATCACCGCACGCTGGGCCGCCCCGTTCGGCGCGGTCATCCCGTTGCTGGCCCCGTCCTGGTTGACGGCGGAGCCGCTCAACACGGCGAGCACCTCGTGCCCGTTGCGTTCGGCGTCGGAGAGCCGTTCGAGCAGCAGCAGACCGACCCCCTCGGCCCATCCGGTGCCCGTCGCCGACGACGAGAAGGCCCGGCACCGGCCGTCGGTGGAGAGCGCGCCCTGCCTGCTGAACTCGATGAACGTCTTGGGGGTGGCCATCACGGTGACACCACCGGCGAGGGCCATCGTGCACTCGCCCCGACGCAGGGCCTGCGCCGCCAGGTGCACCGACACCAGCGACGAGGAGCAGGCCGTGTCGACGGTGACGGCCGGACCCTCCAACCCGAAGGTGTACGCGATGCGTCCCGAGGCGACACTGCCGGCACTGCCGTTGTAGAGGTAGCCCTCGGAGGACCCGGGAGCGGTGGCGAGCCGGGCCCCGTAGTCGCCGTACATCACCCCGACGAACACGCCGGTACGGCTGCCGCGCAGGGTGGCCGACGGCAGGCCGGCCCGTTCGAACGTCTCCCAGGCGGTCTGGAGCAGCAGCCGTTGCTGGGGGTCCATCGCGGCGGCCTCGCGGGGGTTGATGCCGAAGAAGTCGGCGTCGAACCGGTCGGCGTCGTAGAGGAAACCACCCTGGTCGGCGTGGCTGGTGCCGGGCCCGTCCGAGCCGGAGTCGAGCAGACCGGACATGTCCCAGCCCCGGTTGCGGGGGAACCCGCCCACCGCGTCCACGCCGTCGGCGACGAGCCGCCACAGCTGTTCCGGGGACTCGACACCACCCGGGTAGCGGCAGCCCATCGCCACGATCGCGATGGGTTCGTCGGCCGGCCCGACCGTCGGGGCGACCGGCGTCGGGGCGGGACCGGTGCCGCCGGAGACCCGCTGGTCGAGGTGTTCGGCGAGCGCGGCCGGGGTGGGGTGGTCGAAGACCAGGGTGACCGGCAGGGTGATCCCGGTGGCGGCCCCGATCCGGTTGCGCAGCTCGACCGCGCTGAGCGAGTCGAAGCCGAAGTCCTTGAAGGTGCGGTCGGCCTCCATCGTCCCGGCCGGGTCGTGTCCGAGGACGGTGAGCACCGCGCCGCGCAGGAGCTCGGTGACCGCCTCCCGACGCCGGGCCGCAGGGAGCGCCGCCATCCGCCGCTCCCAGGACTGACCGGCGTCGACACCGGCGGTCGCCCGCACCCGGCGTGGGGCGACCCGGACCAGGTCCCCGAACAGGGCGGGCAGCAGCCCGGCGGTGGCCTTCGCGCGGAGCGCGGCCCCGTCCAGCCGGGCGGCGACCACGGTCGCCGGCAACGGGTCCGGGCCGGTCGGGTGGCCCGCCCGGACCGCCTCGAACAGCGCCAGACCCGCCGCCTCGTCCAACGCGCCGATCCCGTCGCGGCCCAGCCGGTTCAGGTCGGTCCGGCTCAGGTGGGCGGTCATGCCGGAGGCCGTGGCCCACAGGCCCCAGGCGATGCTGGTGGCCGGCAGGCCGTGGGCGCGTCGGTGGGCGGCCAGGCCGTCCAGGAAGCCGTTCGCCGCCGTGTAGTTGGCCTGACCGGCGTTGCCCAGGGTCGCGGTCACCGACGAGAAGAGCACGAACTCGGCCAGGTCGAGGTCGCGGGTCAACTCGTGCAGGTGCCACGCCGCGGTCTTCGGCCGCAGGACGGCGTCGAGCTGCTCGGGGCGCAGGGAGGTGAGCAGTCCGTCGTCCAGCACCCCGGCGGCGTGCACCACGGCGGTGAGCGGGTACGCGGCGGGGATCGCGTCGAGCAGCCGGGCGAGCTGCGTCCGGTCGGTCACGTCGCAGGCCGCCACCTCCACCCGGGCGTCGAGGTCGCCCAGTGCGGCGGTCAACTCGTCCATCCCGGGTGCGGCGGCACCGCGCCGGGCGACGAGCAGCAGCCGCTGGGTGGGATACCGGGTGGCCAAGTGACGGGCGAAGACCCCACCGAGCACCCCGGAGGCACCGGTGATCAGGACGGTGCCGTCGTTGCGCGTCCCGGCGGCGGCCCGCAGGGCGTCGCCGGGTGGGGCGAGCCGGGTGAGCCGGGCCCGGTGCTCGACGCCGCAGCGGATGGCGAGCTGTGGCTCGGTGCCGCACCCGGCGACGGTGACGGCGGCCCGGGAGCGCTCGTCGTCGTCCAGGTCGATCAGCACGATCCGGTCCGGGTGCTCGATCTGGGCGGTACGCAGCAACCCCCACACGGCGGCGGCAGCCGGATCGACGTCCTCGTCGGGCCCGACCGCGACCCCGCCACGGGTCACCACGACCAGCTTCGACGGCTGGGCCCCGCCCGGTGCCCCGTCGGTGCCGGCCCCGGTCAGCCAGTGGGTGACCTCGGTGTGGACCTCGTGCACCAGCAACCGGGCGGCCTCGGCGGCGTCGCCGTCGGTGGTGGTGCCGACCCCCCGGTCGGTCAGATCCAGCACCTGCCGGTCGGGTGCGTCCGACGGGTCCGCCGCGGCGGGCTCCCGGTCACCGGAGGGTGACCAGGTGATGGCGTACAGGCCGCCGTCGGTGGCGGGCCCCCGCAGGCCACCGGGGATGGGCCGCATCACGAGCGTGTCCACGGTGGCCAGCGCCGCGCCGGTCGGGTCGGTGACGACCAGGTGCAGGACACCGGGTGCGGTCCGGGTGAGCTGGACCCGGGCCGTGGTCGCCGCCGTGCGGTGCAGCGCGACGCCGGACCAGGCGAAGGGCAGCTCCACCGGCGCGGCGGGTGCCTCCGGGTCGGTCAGGCCGGCGTGCAGGGCCGCGTCGAGCAGCGCCGGGTGGATGGCGAAGGCGGTCACCTCGGCGTGCTGCTCGGCGGCGAGCGCCACCTCCGCGAAGACCTGGTTTCCGCGCCGCCAGGCGGCCTGTACGCCCTGGAAAGCCGGGCCGTAGTGGTAGCCCCGGGTAGCCAGGTCGGAGTAGAGCCCGACGCAGTCGAGGGGTTCCGCGTCGGCCGGCGGCCAGGTGTCGGCCAGGCCCTCGGCCGGTGCCCGGTCGTCACTGTCGGAGAGGACACCGGCGGCGCACGTCGTCCAGTCCGTCTCGCCGGAGCCGCTCCGGGCGAAGATGGACACCGGCCGGCGACCGGCGTCGTCAGCGGCGTCGACCACGGCGCGCAGTTGCACGGAACCGGTGGTCAGGACGAGCGGTTGGTGCAGGGTCAACTCGTCGACGTGGCCACAGCCGACCTCGTCACCGGCGCGCAGTGCCATGTCGAGAAAGGCCGTACCGGGCAGGACGACCGTGTCGCCGACCGCGTGGTCACGCAGCCACGGCTGGTCGGTCAGGGACACCCTGCCGGTCAGTACCACCCCGCCGGAGCCGGGCAACTCCACCGCGGCACCGAGCAGCGCGTGGCCGGTGGCGGTCGTGTCGTCGCCGGTGTTGCGGGGTGCCTCCAACCAGTACCGCTCCCCCTGGAACGCATACGTCGGCACATCCACCAACCGACCCGCACCCACCACCCGACGCCAATCAACCTCCACCCCCGCAACAAACGCCTCACCCAACGACAACAACACCCGACCCACACCACCCTCACCCCGACGCAACGTCGGCACCACCACACCACCCGAACCCACCACACCCAACGA
>NZ_JAGFWR010000014.1 GCF_017599305.1 Micromonospora antibiotica | reverse complement strand
ATCAACCGCCCCTCCTACGACACCCTCGTCCAACACCAAATCACCACCGCCAAAAACACCACCACCGACACCCCCGAACAACAACTCACCAACCTCCTCCACACCGGCGACACCTGGACGATCCCGGCGGCATAGCTGCGCGACCACGGGCCGGAACCTCACCGGCCGCCACCCGCACGAGGCCGACCCGACGCCGTACCGCACCGAGCCGGCAGCGGCGTCGAGCCGCGCACCCGCAGCACTGGATGAACGAGGGGACCACACACCGATGAACGCCGGCATCTACGCCGTCAGTGACCTGCACGTGGCGTACCCGGAGAACCGGAAGATCGTGGAGAGCCTCTGGCCCCGCGCGGCCGGCGACTGGCTGATCGTCGCCGGTGACGTCGCCGAACTCTTCGCCGACGTCACCTGGGCGCTGACGCTGCTCAGCGAACGGTTCGGCAAGGTCATCTGGGCCCCCGGCAACCACGAGCTGTGGACCCACTCCCAGGACCCCGTCCGGCTGCGCGGGGAGGAGCGCTACCAGGCCATCGTGCGGCACTGCCGGAGCCTGGGCGTGAGCACCCCGGAGGACGAGTACCCGGTGTGGACCGGAGCCGACGGCCCGCTGCTGGTGGCACCGCTGTTCGTCGGTTACGACTACTCGTTCCGCGAACCGGGCGTCACCAGTAAGGAACAGGCGCTGGCCCGCGCCCACGCCGCCGGGGTGGTCTGCGCCGACGAGGTGTTCCTGCACCCCGATCCGCACCCGAGCCGGGACGCCTGGTGCCGGGCCCGGGTGGCGCTGACCGAGACCCGGCTCGCCGGCTGCGACCCGACCGTGCCGAAGGTCCTGGTCAACCACTACCCGCTGGTCCGGATGCCCACCGACATCCTGCGTTACCCCGAGTTCGCCCAGTGGTGCGGCACCGAACTCACCGCCGACTGGCACCGCCGCTTCCACGCCCGGACGGTGATCTACGGACACCTGCACATCCCCCGGGTGACCTGGCACGACGGGGTGCGGTTCGAGGAGGTCTCCGTCGGCTACCCCCGGGAGTGGCGCCCCCGCCCCCGCCCCGACTCGTGGCTGCGGCGGGTGCTGCCGGCACCCATCCAGGTCTGACGCCTCAGCCGTCCAGCAGGCGCTTCTTCTGCACCTTGCCCAGCGCGTTGCGGGGCAGGGCGTCGACCAGCCGGACCTCCCGGGGCCGCTTGTGCACCGACAGTTGCCGGGCGACGAAGTCCACCAGCTCCGGCCCGGTCACCCCGTCGCCGACCACGTACGCGGTGACCTGCTGCCCCAGATCCGGGTGCGGCAGGCCCACCACCGCAGCCTCGCGTACCCCCGGGTGGGCCAGCAGCGCCTCCTCCACCTCACCCGCCCCGATCCGGTACCCGCCGCTCTTGATCAGGTCGGTGCTCGCCCGCCCGACGATGCGGTGCCAGCCGTCGGGGCCGACGGTGGCGACGTCCCCGGTGCGGAACCAGCCGTCGGCGGTACGGCTCGCCGCGTCGGCGTCCGGCCGGTTCAGGTAGCCGTCGAACAGGGTCGGGCCGGCGACCAGCAGCTCACCCATCGCCGTACCGTCGCTCGGCAGGTCGTGGCCCTGCTCGTCGACGATCCGGGTGCGTACCCCGGGCAGCGGCACCCCGACCGCACCCGGCCGGCGCGGCCCGTCGGCCCGGGCGCTCACCGTGATCAGGGTCTCCGTCATGCCGTACCGCTCGACGACCCGGTGCCCGGTCAACCCGGCGAGGCCGTCGAAGACCGCCGTGGGTAGCGCCGCGCTGCCCGACACCAGCAGCCGCGCGCGGCGCAACGCCCGCGCGGCGGCCGGTGCCGCGGCGATCCGTCCCCAGATCGTCGGTACGCCGAAACACAGCGTCCCACCGGCCGCCGCGTACCGCTCGGGGCGTGGCCGGCCGACGTGGTGCAACCGGCCGCCGATCCGCAACGGCCCGAGCACCCCGAGTACCAGCCCGTGCACGTGGAACAGCGGCAGCCCGTGCACCAGCAGGTCGTCCGGTGTCCACGCCCAGGCGTCGGCCAGCCCGTCCAGGCAGGTGGCGATGGCGGCCCGGGAGAGCAGCGCGCCCTTCGGCGCACCGGTCGTCCCGCTCGTGTAGAGGATCAGGGCGGTCCGCTCCGGGGCGGGCTCCGGATGCGTACCCGCCGACTCCCGGCGCAGGTCGACCGGGACGACCGGCAACCCGGCACCGGACCCCGGGGAACCGTCGACCGCCGCGCCCACCGGCGCGAGCAGGGCCTGGGCCGCCGAATCGCGCAGGATGTGCTCCCGCTCCCGGGGTCCCGCGTCCGGCGGCACGGGCACCACCGCCGCACCGGCCCGCAGCGCGCCCACCACACCCACCACGGTCTCCATCGTCGGGGTGGCCTCGACCGCCACCCGGTCCAGGCCGCGCAGGTCGTCGGCGACCGCGGTGGCCAGCCCCTGCAACCGGGACCGGGACAGCACCCGGTCATCCACCCGTACCAGGTCCGGGCGGTCGTCCATCGACGATGACATCGCGGCCAGCAGCGACACGGTCCCGCCCTCTCCGGCAGTTCGGCAGGGCGCGGTGCGGCCCCGTGCCGCCGACGCTAGTGCGGCGGCCGGCCCGTCACCACCCCCGACCGCCGGGGTGTCGGCGCGTCGACCCCGCCGCCCGGGCACCACCGGCGGCCGGCACGGTTCAGGGGTCGGTTAAGGGTGCCGGTGCGCCAGCCGCGCCACCTACGGTCGATCCAGACGGATCCGTCGCCGGTCGACGGGGAAGGCGGCACCGACGTCATGACTTCCGAGCACCCACCGGCCGCGCCGTACCTCATGGTCACCGACGCGTCCGACGCCATCGCTTTCTACGCCCACGTCTTCGGCGCGGTCCCGCACCCACGGGAGTGCCTCGCCGACGGGCGGGTGCTCACCGCCGACCTCGTCGTGGCCGGTCACCGGTTCACCGTCAGCGAGTGGGCCGACCTGCCCGCGACGACCCCCCGGCTGCCGGTGCTGACCGTGGAGTCCACCGACCCCGATGCCGTGCTGCGCCGCGCCGTCGCGGTCGGCGCGCAGGTCAGTGCCGCCAACGCCACCCCCCGTGAGGTGCTGCTACGCGACCCGGACGGCCGCAGTTGGGCCATCACCCGGCCCGAACGCCCCGCCTGAGCCGCCCCCGCGCCCACGCGGGCCCGCCGAGGCGGTTTGTCGGGGTCCGTCAGCGGTATCCGGGTCGGGTGTACGCCCAGCGCGGAGGAGGCACCGGTGAACGTCGACGACCTGCTGACCGAGACCTACGATCAACTGCCCGACCTGGTGGACGCCGCCGTGGACGGGCTCGGCCCCGACGAGCTGCGCCGGGCTCCCCGCCCCGGGGCCAACCCGGTCGGCTGGCTGGTCTGGCACCTCACCCGGATCCAGGACCAGCAGATCGCCGAGCTGCTGGGCGTCGACCAACTCTGGGTCGCCGGTGACCGGGCGGCCCGGTTCGGACTTCCCGCCGACCCCGCCGACATCGGCTACGGCCACACCGCGGAGCAGGTCGCGGCGGTCCGACCGGAAAGCGCCCAGGTGCTCGTCGACTACCACCGGGCGGTGGCGCAGCGGACCCGCACGTTCCTGGCCGGCCTGCGCCCGACGGACCTGGACCGGGTGGTCGACGAGAGCTGGGACCCGCCGGTGACCCTCGGGGTCCGGCTGGTCAGCATCGTCACCGACGCTCTCCAACACGTCGGCCAGGCCGCCTACCTGCGGGGTCTGCTCCGCCCCTGAGCCGATCCCACCCGCTCCGGGTGCGCCGACCTCACCCGGTGGGGGCGCATCTGGCTACGCTGATCGCCCGACCGGTGGCGGTGGTGTCGGTTCCGCCGGGGCGTCCCGGTCGGGTGTCAAGGTGTCCGGGTCGGGTGTCGGGGCGTCCCGGTCGGGCGGCGGGGTCGCGCCCCACCGGGCCAGGGCCCGGTCGACGCCGACGAAGAGCAGGCCGAGCAGCCAGAAGGCGACGGCGAAGAAGACCGCGCTGACCGTGACACCGGCGTAGCCGAGTTGTCCGGCGTCGACGAACGGGTACGGGTAGCGGTGCACGATCAGCCCGCGTACCAGGGCGAAACCCAGGTACGCCAGCGGGAAGGTCAGCCACCAGGCGGCGTACCGCAGGCGCAGCCGGCCACGCTCGTCGAACAGCGTCCAGTCGGCGAGGGCGAGCAACGGCACGACGGTGTGCAGGAACTGGTTGCCCACCGTCTCGGCGGGTCCCCGGTCCGGCTGGGCCATCGCGAACGGGCTGGCCGGGTTGGCCAGCACCAGGTGGTAGACCACGCCGGTGATGGTGATGTAGAGGGTCACCGCGCCCTTGAGCGCGGAGGGCGGTTCGGGTCGGGACTGCCCGGCCCGCCAGGCGGCGTATCCGGCGAAGAGCCCGACCGCCAGGTTGCTCTGGATGGTGAAGTACGGCAGCAGACCGGTGACGGTGGCGGGGCCGAGGGCGGTGAGCACGATCCCGGCGAGCACACTGATCACAATCGCCAGCCGGAAGGCCACCGCCAGGCGTCGACGCCGCAGATTCATCGGCGCAAGTTACCAGCCGGTGGCACCGCTGGCGGCCGTGCCCCGTCCCTGGTCGCCAGCGGTGCCAGCGGGCCGTCTGCCCGGTCGTCTCGGTCCTGCCCGGTTGTCCGGCCGGCTGGCAGGTTGCCCGATTGGTCCAGCCGTCTGCCAGGTCGCCTGGTTGTCCCGGCCGGTTGCCCGGTTGTCGCGTGCTGCCGGTTGTCCGCTGGCTGGCGGGTCGTCCCGCCGACCGCGCGGCTGACTACTCGCCTTGTCCGCCTGGTTGGCGGGTCGTCCCGCCGACCAGGCGGTTGACTACCCGCTCTGCTGGTCGGACGGGTCTGCGGAGGTGGGGCCGGACGGTACCGACCGCGACATGCCGGCCCGGGCGGCCCGGTAAGCGGACATCGCCGCCGGCTCCCCGCGCAGCTCAGCCGGGTTTGCAGCGGCGCGGATCGCGATCAGCAGCGCCACGAGCGGCGCGGGGCCCGCCACCGGCCCATCGCCCGGCCCGCTGAGCAGCCGCTCAGCGGTTTCCTGATCGAGGCGGTGTCCGGTCATCTCGTGTCGCTCAGCGCCACCCCGGTGCGGGGCGTCACATCGGGCGGGGCTCAGGTGGCCCCCGTCACACGGCACCGGACGGCGACGACGGGCCCGCCCGCGCCAGGCTCAGCCCATCGTCTTGGCGCCGTCGATCGACTCCCGGATGATGTCGGCGTGCCCGGCGTGCTGGGCGGTCTCCCCGATCACGTGCAGCAGGGTGCGCCGCACCGACCAGGCGGCACCCGGCTCGAACCAGGGCGCCACCGGCAGTGGATGGCTCGCGTCCAGGTCGAGGGTGGTGATCAGCTCGTCGGTGCGGGCCGCCGTCTCGGCGTACCGGGCGAGCAGATCGACCAGGGTGTCGTCGTCGGTCATCTGGAACATGCCGGCCCAGTCGACCGGCTCGCTCTCCATCGCCTCGGCCCCGCCGACCATGAACCGTGCCCACCGGTCCTCCACCATGGTCACGTGCTTGATCAGGCCGCCCAGGCACAACTCGCTGGCGGTGCTGCGGGTCGCCGCCTGCGCGTCGGTCAGCCCGCGCACGGTGTGCCGCAGGAAGCCGCGGTGCATGCCGACAGCCTGCAACAGGTCGGCCCGTTCACCGGTGAGCACCTGCTCCGAAGTGGTCATCCCCGTCACCCTCCGTGGTCGATGTCGTCGGGGTGACCCTAGGGCCACCCTCCGACACTTTCCGGCCCCCACCCCGCCGCGTCACCACCACCGGGCGGTCGACGGGCGGCCACGCGGCGGAACCCAGCGGTTGCCGATCCCGTCGGCGGGCGGTCCACTGGACCACATGGGAACGATCAGGGTGGGCACCTCGTCCTGGGCGGATCAGACGCTGCTGCGTTCCGGCTGGTATCCCCGGTCGGCGCGTACCCCGGCACAGCGGCTGGGCTGGTACGCCGGGCAGTTCGGACTGGTCGAGGTGGACACCTCGTACTACGCCGTCCCGGTGCCGGAGACCACCAGCGGCTGGGCGGCGGCCACACCACCGGGTTTCACCTTCGACGTCAAGGCGTTCAGCCTCTTTACCGGACACCCGACCCCGGTGCAGGTGCTGCCGAGGGACCTGCGACCGGCCACCGGGCCGTCCCGGGTCCGCCGCCGGGACCTGCCCGAGGCGACGTACGACGCGTTGTGGGACCGGTTCCGGGCGGCGCTGGCGCCACTCGCGGCGGCCGACCGGCTCGGCGCGGTGCTGTTGCAGTTCCCGCCGTGGCTGGTGCGGGGGGAGGGCGCCCGGCGGCGGATCGCGGAACTGGCCGACCGGTGCCGGCCCTGGCGAGTCGCCGTGGAGCTGCGCCACGGGTCCTGGTTCGACGGTGCGGCGGCGGCCGAGACGGTCACCTTCCTGCGCGACCACGACCTCAGCCTGGTCTGCGTCGACATGCCGCAGGGGCACCCGTCCTCGGTGCCCCCGATCATGATCGGTACCGCCGAGCCGGTGCTGGTGCGGATGCACGGCCACAGCGCGCACTGGGAACACGGCAGCAAGGAGGACCGGTTCCGGTACGCCTACGCCGACGACGAACTCCGTCGCTGGGCCGACCTGCTCACCGACCTGGCCGCCCGGTCCGGGGAGCTGCACGTGCTGTTCAACAACTGCTGCGCGGGGCAGGCCCAGCGGGACGCCGCCCGGCTGGCGGAGCTGCTCGGGGTGACCCCCACGACGGCCGTCGCCGGCCACTGACCCCGGTCACCGACCCTCGGGTGTGTCCCGGGCCGTCCACCACGCGACGTGCCGTCGGGCCGGGCGACCGGGCCAGGACGGTCGGCGGGCGGGTCGGGTAGCCGACCCGCCGGTGCGGGGCCCGCCGTCGTGTTGTCGACGGCGGGCCCCGCACCGGCCGGTCCCGGCCCGACGGTCAGCTGGCCATCGCCATCCTGCGGCGGGCCCCCGTCGCGGCCAGCCGGCCCATCGTCATCGGGGCGCCCATCAGCCCACCGGCGCGACCGAGCATCCCCCGGAACACCTGGCCGGGCTTCTGCTGCTCACCCATGTACGCGGTGACCACCACCAGTGCCCCGGTCAACGCCGGAATGGTCCACTGGAGGACCTTCATCTGCCGCTGCCGGTGCGCCACCTCGGCGGGTGTCTGGTAGTTGGGCTCGGTGGTCCCCGAGACCGGCGGGTTGCCGGCGTTCTGCAACTTCATCCCGATCAACCGGCTGTAGCCGGTCACCGCGAGTGCGCTGACGGTCAGCGCCGTCTTCACCGCGCTCATCCGTCCCACCCCGGACTGGGCCATCATCCGGGGGCTCTCGGTGGCCAGTTCGCCCACCGCGCCGGCCAGGTGCGCGCCGATCGCCGCCGCGTTGACCGGGGTCCACCGCGACCAACCGGCCGAGGCCACCGGGAGCCGTTGGGTCGAGTCGCTGATCCGTGCCGCCGCTCCGTTGACGCCCAGCGCTCCCATCAGGGAGCCACCGAACCAGGCCGCCAGGCCCAGGTCGTGCATCGAGCGTAGTGCGGTGTGTCGTTCAGACATCTGATCCCCCTCCACCGTGTGCGGGCGCAGCGGCATACCCGCCCCGGCGGCGGCTACGCGCCCGGCTCGCGGCCAGGCGGGGGATCAGCGGCGCGGCAGCCCGGCGGCGAAGTCGGCGACCCGCCGGGTCAGCGGCAACCCGGCCCGCACCCAGCGGAAGTGGTCCAGCGCAGCCCCCGCCTCGGCCACCGTGTACCGGTGCCGGGTGACCGGTGCGGCGGTGAGCTTGGCGCAGAGGTGGTCGACGACCGGGTGCGGGGTGTACTGGTCGTCGTCCACGCTGACCGCCAGCACCGGCAGGGACAACCGGCCCACGGCCGCCTCGCCGTCCACCCCGTCGAGGGTGGGGAAGCGGCCGGTCCGGGCGGTGCGTGCCCAGTCCCGGATCACCCCCCGCGCCTGCCGGCCGCCGAACCCCCAGCCCGGCCAGACCCCGAGGGCCCCGGCCACCGCCGAGATCCCCTGGGAGTACGGCAGCACGCCGTAGCGCCGCAGACCCGGATAGCTGCGCCAGTACGGGACACCGACGGCGAGCAGGGCGAGCCCGTCGACCCGGTCCGTGCCGTGCAGTGCCAGGTGCAGCAGGGCGGCCTGCCCGCCGAGGGAGTGCCCGAGCAGCAGCGTGGGACGGCCGTCCAGCCGGGGCTTCAGCGCGTCGAGGACCGCGCCGACGTCGGTGGCCAGCTCGCGGTAGCCGTACCGGCAGGTCCGGGACGGCGGGGGCGTGCTGACGCCGGTGCCGCGCAGGTCGGCGACGGTCACGGCCAGGCCGGCGTCGTGCAGCGCGGTGGCGAACGGGCGGTAGTACCGGGCCCGGACCCCCATCGCCGGCCAGATCACCACCGCCGGGCCGCCGGGCGCCCCCACGGGCTCCGGGTAGACCTGGATGCCGATCCGGGCCCCGTCGACGTCGACGAACTCCTGCGTGTATGCCACGTCCCCGCTCACCGACTCATCCTACCGGCCGGTAATAACGGGTCGGTGCTCCGCCCCGACCGCTCCCGGCGCCCCGGGGGGTGGTCGGGGCGGAGGCGGTCAGGCGGCTGCCGTGGCGACCTGACCGACCCCGCTGACCGAGGCGTAGACGGCGGTGAGCTGCTCCGCCCAGTGCCGGAAGGAGTAGCGGACGCGGATCCGGTCCAGGGCCGCGGTGGCGTACGCGAAGCGGCGTACCCGGTCGGCGAGCAGCCGGCGGATCGTGCCGCCCAGCGCCCGGGGGTCACGCGGCGGCACCAGGTCCCCGGTCAACCCGTCGACGACGCTCTCCGCGATCCCCCCGACCTCCGTGCCGACCACGGGCACGCCGCACGCCATCGCCTCCAACGGGGTACGACCGAACGGCTCGTACCAGGGGGCGGCGACCAGCAGGTCGGCGGAGCGGTACCAGGCGGCCAACTCGTCGCGGGGCACCGACCCGACCAGTCGGACCCGGTCGGCGACCCCGCAGGACTCGGCGAGCGCGGTCAACCGGCGGGCGACCGGGTCGGCCGGCAGCAGGTCGGCGGGGGGCCCACCGACCACCACGCACTCGGCCTCCGGCACCGCGGGCAACGCCCGGATGACGTCCTGGAAGCCGCTGCGTTCGCGCAGCGACCCGACGGTGAGCAACCGGGGCCGGGCCGGGTCGCGGGGAACGACCGGCCCCGCCGGCCCGAACACCGTCTCGTCCACCCCGGCCGGCACCAGGGTCAGCTTCGACCGGGGCACCCCGAGGCGGACCAGTTCCCCCAACTCGTCGTGCGACTGGACGACGACCCGGTCGGCGGCCCGCCCGAGGGCGCGTTCGTAGCCGATCCGACCCCGGGGTCCGGGGTCCCGGCCGGCCGAGCGGCGTCGGTGCGCGCTGCCCAGGTCGTGGTAGGTCAGCACCACCGGGGTGTTGGTACGGCGTCCGGCGTGCAGGGTGGCCAGGCCGCTCAGCCAGAAGTGGGCGTGCGCCACGTCCGGCCGCCAGCCGCCGTGCTGCCAGTGCTCGGCCAACCAGCGGCCGAACTCGCCCAGGTGCGGCAGGAGTTCGTCGGTCGGCACCTCCCGGGCGGGGCCGGCCGGCACGTGCCACACCTGGTACCCGGTGTCGGTCGACACGGTGTCGGGTGGGGTGGGGGAGTCCCGCCGGGTGTAGACCCGCACCTCGTGGCCCTCGGCGGCCAGCGCCGCCGCCTGCTCGGCGACGTGCAGGTGCTGCGCACCGGTGTGCTGTCCGGTGGCGGCGAGCGGGCTGGCGTGCCCCGAGACCAACGCGATGCGCATGCTTCCTCCTCCGTGGGCCGGTCGCCGGCGAGGCGGCCCCGGTCACGACGGGCCCCGGTCGTCGTCACCGGGTCCCGCGCACCGGGCGATCGGCGGGCACCCGGCCGCCGGTCAGGAGCCGATGCCCGGACGTCGCGCACCGCCCTGCATGCCCGAACCAGTTGCCCAGCGCGGAGGCGATAAACATCAACTTTCCGTACCGGCCCGACCGCCCTGCGTGTGCCGGTGGTCGGGCGGTCCGCCGGGCGGCCGTGGTGGGGAGGATCGTTCACCTCGGCTCGGGCAGCATCCCCGGGCCGAACACCTCGTAGCCGATCCGCTCCGCCGGTACGCCCCGACGCAGCAGGTCGCCCCGGACCTGGTTCATGAACGGCAGCGGTCCGCAGAGGTGCACGTGCGCGTCCGGGGAGAGGGGGATCAGTTCCGGCTCGATCAGGCCCCGGGACACCTCGGCGACCAGTGGCGGGGTGTCGTCCCCGGCGGTGCCCTGCTCGTACCAGAGCCGCAGGCGCAGCCGGGGCAGCCGGGCGTGCAGCGCGAGCAGGTCGGCCCGGTGGGCGTGGGCGGCGGCGTCCCGGTCGGCGTGGGCCAGCACCACCGGCCGGTCCGGTGCGGTGGCCGCCAGGTGCTCCAGGGCCGACATCGCCGGGGTGAGGCCGATCCCGGCGCTGACCAGCAGCAGCGGCCCGTCCCCGGCGACCGCGCTGACCTCACCGAAGGGTGGGCTCAGTCGCAGGATGTCGCCGGGGGCGACGCGTTCGTGCAGGAAGCTGGAGACCAGACCGTCCGGGGCGTCCCCGGTGCCCCGGACCCGTTTCACGGTGATCCGCCAGTGGTCGTCGGCGGGGCGGCCGGAGAGGCTGTACTGACGGATCTGCTGGCCGAGCCCGCCGCCGAGGTCCACCGCGACCGAGACGTACTGCCCGGGGACGAAGCCCGGCACCGGGCCGCCGTCGGCCGGGACGAGGGCGATCGAGACGACGTCGGTGGCTTCCGGGGTCACCCCGCCGACCCGCCAGTCGCGCCACACCGCGCCGTCCCCGGCCAACCCGGAGACCGTGTAGAGGCGGGCCTCCCGGGCGACGAGTTCGCAGGCCATCAGCCAGTACACCTCGTCCCAGGCGGCGGCGACCTGCGGGGTGACCGCCGCGCCGAGCACCTCGCCGACGGCGGCCAGCAGGTGCCGACCCACCAGCGGGTACTGGTCGGGGGTGATGCCGAGCGAGGCGTGTTTGTGCGCGATCCGGTCCAGGATCGCCGTCCACCCCGTCGTGTCGGCACCGGTGAGGTGCCCGGCGTACGCGACGACGGAGGCGGCCAGGGCCGCCTGCTGACGTCCGGTTGCCTGGTTTCCCCGGTTGAACAGGTTCAGCAGTTCCGGGTGGGCGGTGAACATCCGGGCGTAGAAGCGGCCGGTGATCTGGTCGGCATGGGCCCGGACCACGGGCAGGGTGGCGGTGACGACGGCGGCTGACGACTCCGAGAGCACGGCTCCTCCTTGCTGTTCGGCTACAGAGGACACTTAAACAGGAATCTCAGAGTCTTCTTAAGGGCCGAAGGTCCCGGGTCCGTGGACGCGGCGGTTCCGGCCGTCCGCCCCTGTCCGCCGCCGACGGCCCTGGTTAGGGTCGGACGGTGAAGCTCAACCGGTCGACCGACATGGCCCTGCGGATCGCCATGCTCACCGCCCCCGCGTCGACCCGGACCACCGTCGACGAGCTGGCCGACCGGCTGGACCTGCCCCGCAGCCACGTGGCCAAGGTGGTGCAACGGTTGCAGCGCGCGGGCGTGCTGGTCACCGTGCGGGGCCGCTCTGGTGGGGTGGCCTTCGCCGAGGGGGCCGAGCGGATCACCGTCGGCCGGGTCGTACGCGCCTTCGAGGGGGAGGGTGAGGTGGTCTCCTGCGAGGAGTCCGGCTGCGCCCTGCGCGCCAGCTGCCGCCTGCGGGTCCAGCTCCGCCGCGCCCAGGCGGCCTTCCTCGCCGTCCTCGACGAGGTGCCGCTGGGCGACCTGGTCGACGCCTCGCCGACCGCCCTGCTGCTCAGCCTCGCCCCGCCCGCTCCGACGGCGACCTGAACCCGCGTCGCGCCCCCCGTGCCCCCGCACCCGGCCGGCGCGGGGCGAGCTGAGCGGCCCGGTCGGTGGGGCGAGCTGCCCGGCCGATTCGTAGGCGAGCTGATTCGTAGGCGAGCTGCGCGGCCCGTTCGGCAGCCGGGTGCGGCGCGGGTCCCGGGCGGGGTGGATGGGTGCGGTGCGGGCGCTGTGGCCGGTGGGAGCGGTGTGGCCGGTGGGAGCGGCTCGACCGCCCGCTCCCACCGGCCACCGGTTCAGCTGACCCGGACCGTGCCGTCCGTCGACCGGACGCAGGCGACCGTACGGGCCGCCGTCGCCGCCGCGCCGGTCAGGCACCGACCCAGAACCTGGTGCCCGGCCGCGCTCGGGTGCCAGGACTCCTGGCAGGTCTGGAAGTACGTCCCGCAGGTGTTCGCGATCCGCTGGATGTCCAGCTTGTCGTAGCCGGACAGGCTGGTCACGAAGACTCCCGAGGTGCCGTCCTGGAGCCGGATCGGGGTGGCCAGCGCATTGGCGGGGCTGCCCGCCGACTCGCACAGCCGGGCCCCGTCAAAGGCCCGCTGAACGTTGAGGTAGACCAGGTCGGCGGAGGGGAACTCGGCGGACAGCGTGCTGCGCACCGAGCTGACCAGGGTGCCCAGGCCCTGCGAGAAACGCTGGCCGGGGGCGAGGCTGGCCCGGTGGATCGGGCAACCGGCGGCGTACCGCTCGGCGCCCAGGTCACGGAACTTGTCCCGGGTGTCGTCCCGGCTGTCCTCCTCCCAGTAGGTCGAGGCCAGCTCCGGCGGCAGCGGGTTGGTGTAGTCCTGGAAGACGATCCGGTGCTGGCCGTCGGCGTCGATCTGGTCCAGCGTGGTGAGGATCTGCCGGACCGCCGCCGTGGTCTCCGCCGTCGCGGCGGCGACCTGGGCGGAGGTGGCCAGGTCGGCGTCCGAGCACGGCTCCTGCTCCACCGGACCGCCCAGGTACGCCCAGAACTCCCACCACCCGGTCCAGGCGTCGGCGATGAACCGGTTCGCGCACTTCTCGGCGACGCTGCCGAACGTGAACGAGCTGTTGTTCGAGCCGAGGCCGACCAGCACCAGGTCGATGTCGTGGGTCTGCCCGACCGCGCGCAACTGGTCGAGCTGGGCGGCGACCTGCCGGCCCTTGGTCCGGCTGGCCGAGGCGTTGGCGATGTCGTACGGCTGGCCGCCGGAGCAGGCCAGGTTGAACCGGTCGGTGATCCCCGGCAGGTCCGCCTTGAACAGTGAGGCGTTGGGTGATCGGTGGCAGAAGTAGGCGTTGTTGTTCGGTGCCGCCCAGCCCGGGAAGGGCTGGGCCACCCCGTTGAGGTCGGTCACCGGCGCGTACGCCCCGGCACCCTCGCCGCTGATGAAGCTGTCGCCGAGGGCGACGGCGGCGGTGGGCAGGGCGGCGGCGGCCGGTGCGGCGGAGCCGACGGCGACCGGCAGGGCGGCCGTGGCGACGGTGAGGAGTGCCGCGAGGGCGCTCCGACGGAACCTGGACATGACGTCCCCCATCTGTCCATGCAAATGTGAAAGATCCTGCTGGGCCGGATCAGATCACTTGGCGAGATGGGCGTCAATGCCTCTTAACATGATCGTCGAATCACGGAAATGGTCGTTTCCGGGTCCCGTCCACCCGGCCGGGGAAGGCCCCGACGGTCGGCGGCGTTGTGCCCGGCAGACGCGCGACGCCGTCCGACGTGGGGCTGCACGCCGCTGTCGGGGCGTACGGCTACGCTCGCTGCGGCACGCCGCGCGTGGAGAGATCGAGACGGTGAGCGGCACCACACCGCCGAGACCGGGGAGTACGACCAGTTGACCGCACAGCCTGAGACCCTCTACGGGGCAGACGACCTCACCCACCTGGAGGGCCTGGACGCCGTCCGCAAGCGTCCCGGCATGTACATCGGCTCCACCGACAGTCGTGGCGTGGGTCACCTCGTCAACGAGATCCTCGACAACTCCACCGACGAGGGTGTCGCCGGTCATGCCCGTACGGTCGAGGTGATCCTGCACGCCGACGGCTCGGTGCAGGTCGACGACGACGGCCGGGGCATCCCCACCGACGTGCACGCCAAGTCCGGCATCTCCGGGGTCGAGCTGGTGCTCACCCGGCTGCACGCCGGCGGCAAGTTCGGCGGCTCCGGTTACAAGACCTCAGGCGGTCTGCACGGCGTGGGCGCCTCCGCGGTCAACGCGCTGTCCCGCCGGTTCGACGTGACCGTCCGACGCGGCGGCAAGGTGCACGCGATGTCGTTCCGGCACGGGGTGCCCGGGGTCTTCGCCGGTGACGGCCCGGACGCCCCGTTCACCGCCGGGCCCGGCCTGCAGGTCGTCGGGTCGATGAAGCGCGGCCAGCGCACCGGCACCTCGATCCGCTACTGGCACGACGCCCGCTACTTCGAGACCGGCGCCCGCCTCGACGTCGAGGCCGTCCGGATGAAGCTGCGCAACACCGCCTTCCTGGTCCCCGGGGTCGACTACCGGCTGCGCGACGAGACCGCCGAGGAGCCGGTCGAGGAGCGCTTCCACTTCCCCAACGGGCTCACCGACATGGTGGAGTTCCTGGCCCCGGCCGGCGACCGCCCGGTCTCCGGCACCCTGCTGGTCACCGGCGAGGGGACCTACCGGGAGAACGCCGCCGACGCCAACGGCGTGATGCAGTCCAACGTGCAGCGCCGGGCCGAGGTGGAGATCGCCTTCCGGTGGGGCACCGGCTACGAGCGCACCGTCGAGTGCTTCACCAACACCATCCGCAACGCCCACGGCGGCACCCACCGCAAGGGGTTCGAGCGGGCGCTGACCCGGACCCTGGCCGATGCCGTCCGCAACACCCGGGGGCTGCTCAAGCCCAAGGAGGACCCGCCCACCCTGGACGACGTCCTGGAGGGGATGACGGCGGTGCTGCACGTCCGCATCCCGGAGCCGCAGTTCACCTCGCAGACCAAGGACGAGCTCTCCACCGCCGGCATCACCAAGGTGCTCCAGACCCTGGTCGAGCAGCACGTCAAGGCGTGGCTGGAGGACAAACGCAGCAAGGCCGAGGCGCGCACGGTGCTCCAGAAGATCGTCGACGCGGCCCGGGTGCGGCTGACCCAGAAGCAGCAGAAGGACGCCGCCCGGCGCAAGACCGCCCTGGAGGGCGCGTCGATGCCCGCCAAGCTCGTCGACTGCCGCGCGACCGGGGTGGACCGCAGCGAGCTGTTCATCGTGGAGGGGGACAGCGCCCTGGGGTGTTTTACCGGCGACACCATGGTCGCGCTCGCCTCCGGCGAGGCTCGGTCCTTTGCCGATCTGGCGGCGGACTGGCAGCGGGGAGTGACCCATTTCGGGTACACCACCAACAAGGCAGGGCGCGTGGTGGTCGCTCCGCTGGTGGAGCCACGTCTCACCAAGAGAGCTGCCCGGCTGGTCCGGGTGCAGCTCGACAACGGCGCGTCGGTCCGTTGCACACCTGATCACCTTTTCCGGCTGCGCGACGGTTCCTACCGACGGGCCGATGCCCTGACCCCCGGTGACTCACTGATGCCCCTGTACCGGAGCATTTCCAGTAAGGCCGAGGGGCACAAGCTGCACGGGTACGAGCGGATCTGGATGAACGACCGGGAGGAGTGGGTCTACACCCACTACCTCGCGGACGCCTGGAATCTTCGTCACGGTCGCGACAGCGCCACCAACGGCAACGTCCGTCACCACATCGACATCAACAAGCGCAACAACGATCCGCGAAACATCCAACGGATGACCTGGGCCGACCACTCGGCACTGCACGCCGCGATGATGGGCGAACACGTCCACGCGGGCTGGCGGGAGTGGTTTGCCAACGGTGGCCGGGAGTTCAAGTCGGCCATGCTCAGCGCGCAGTGGCGCGATCCCGCATTCCGTGAGGCGTGCCTCGCCCGGCTGTTCGCGCTCAACGAGTCACCCGAATTCCGAGCCAAGCTGAACAAGGGCTTTCAGGACTGGTACGACGCGCTCGGTGACGAGGAAAAGGCCGCCTACGCCGACCGGATGCGGGACCGGCAGGCCCAGTACTGGTCACAGCCCGAGCACCGTGCGGCCGCTGCGGAGCGCGTCCGGAACTATTTCGCGGACCCTGCTCGTCGTTCCGCCTGGCGGGAGCGTTCGGTACGGCAGTGGGACAACTCCGAACTGCGTGCCTGGCGGTCGCGAAAGACCGTCGAACAGTTCAGTGATCCTGCCGAGCGTGAACGCCAGCGCAACGCGGTGCGGGCCTGGCACGAGGAGAACCCCGAATTCGGGGCCCGGCACTCACGCTTGATGAAGCAGCGGTTGGCGGACCCGGGCACCGGTCACCTTGCCAAGGCGCAGGCCGGTCGGGCTGCCTACGTGGCCAACGTGCCGAAGAGCGAGCGGGTCGGTCGCCAACAGGAGGGCCGGCGGCGGGCCGCGCTCAAGCGGCTCGCTCCGCTGCTGGTGCTGCCGAATACCGAGCTCGGTGCGGCGTACGAAGCCGACCGTCTGAGGTCTGCACGCACGGGACTCCGGTTCGATCGACTCCTGGCGTTCTACGACGGCGACTACGCCCGCCTCCGGGAGGCGGTCAATCTGGTGAACCACCGTGTCGTGTCCGTCGAGCCGCTCGACGAGACAGCGGACGTCTACGACCTGACCGTTGACGGCTACCACAATTTCGCCCTCGAAGCGGGGGTCTTCGTCCACAACAGCGCACGGGTCGCTCGTACCTCGGAATACCAGGCGCTACTGCCGATTCGCGGCAAGATTCTCAACGTGCAGAAGGCCAACCTCCAGCAGGTGCTGGACAACGCCGAGTGCGCGGCGATCGTGCAGGTGCTCGGGGCCGGCTCGGGGCGTACCTTCGACCTGTCCTCGTTGCGCTACGGCCGGGTGCTGATCATGGCGGACGCCGACGTGGACGGCGCGCACATCCGGACCCTGCTGATCACCCTGTTCGCCCGCTACATGCGCCCGCTGATCGAGGCCGGCCGGCTCTACGCCGCGATGCCGCCGCTGCACAAGATCACCACGAAGGGGCGCAGCCCGCAGACCACCTACACCTACACCCAGGCCGAGATGGAGGCGACGGTCCGCAAGCTGGAGAAGGCCGGCAAGCAGATCGTCACCCCGATCCCGCGCTTCAAGGGCCTCGGTGAGATGGACGCCGACGAGTTGTGGGACACCACGATGAACCCCGCCACCCGGGCGGTCCGCCGGATCACCCTCGACGACGTCGACGCCGCCGAGCGCATCCTCGAACTGCTGATGGGCGAGAAGGTCGAGCCGCGCCGCAACTGGCTCATCGACTCCTCCGACCGGGTCGACCGGGACGCGATCGACGCATGACCAGCACCGTGGCCGCCGCACACCCGGAAGAGAGCTGAACGATGGCACGCCGTAAGGACGACCGCGCCAAGGTGGACCTGTCCGCCTTCGACCAGGCCGGTGCGCGGGTCTTCGACAACCCGCTGGTCACCGAGGTCTCCGACTCCTACCTGGAGTACGCCTTCTCGGTCATCCACTCCCGCGCCCTGCCCGACGCCCGCGACGGTTTGAAGCCGGTGCACCGCCGCATCCTGTGGTCGATGCACGAGCAGGGCCACCGCCCCGACCGGGGGCACGTGAAGTCGGCCCGGATCGTCGGCGACGTCATGGGCAAGTACCACCCGCACGGCGACACCGCGATCTATGACGCGATGGTCCGGCTCGCCCAGGACTTCTCGCTCAACGCGCCACTCATCGACGGGCACGGAAATTTTGGTAGCCCCGACGACGGCCCGGCCGCGGCGCGTTACACCGAGGCCCGGCTGTCCCGGGAGGCGATGCTGCTCGTCGGTGAGCTGGGCGAGGACACCGTCGACGTCGAGCCCAACTACGACGGCTCACTGACCCAGCCGACCGTGCTGCCCGCCGCCTTCCCCAACCTGCTGGTCAACGGCGCGTCCGGGATCGCGGTCGGGATGGCGACCAACATGATCCCGCACCACCTGGGCGAGGTGGTCTCCGCCGCCCGCTGGCTGATCAACCACCCGGACGCCGACCTCGACCGGTTGATGGAGTTCGTCCCCGGCCCCGACCTGCCCACCGGTGGCCTGCTGCTCGGCCTGGACGAGGTGCGCCGGGCGTACGAGACCGGGCGCGGTGTGGTGCGGATGCGTGGCCGGGTGGAGATCGGCCCGCTGGAGGGCAGCCGGGGGCGGCAGGCGATCACCGTGGTCGAGTTGCCCTACGGCGTCGGCGCGGAGAAGGTCATCGCGGCGATCACCAACGAGGTGAACAAGACCAAGCGGCTCACCGGCATCGCCGACGTCAAGGACCTCACCGACCGGGAGAGCGGCACCCGGCTGGTCGTCGAGTGCAAGGTCGGGGTCAACCCGCAGGCGTTGCTGGCCGACCTCTACCGGCTCACCCCGCTGGAGCAGTCCTTCGGCATCAACAACCTGGTGCTGGTCGACGGCCAGCCGCGCACCCTCGGGTTGAAGGCGCTGCTGGAGGTGTTCCTGGCCCACCGCTACGAGGTGGTGACCCGGCGCAGCGCGTACCGGCGGCGTAAGCGCCAGGAGCGGCTGCACCTGGTCGACGGCCTGCTGGTCGCCCTGCTCGACATCGACCGGGTGGTCAAGCTGATCCGGGCCAGCGAGGACGCCCAGGCCGCCAAGGACGGCCTGATGCAGAAGTTCAAGCTCTCCGAGATCCAGGCGACCTACATCCTCGACACCCCGCTGCGCCGGTTGACCAGGTACGACCGGATCGAGCTGGAGGCCGAACAGGAGAAGCTGCGCGGGGAGATCGCCGAGCTGTCCAAGATCCTCGACGACCCGAAGGTGCTCCGCAAGGTCGTCTCCGACGAGTTGGCCGCCGTGGTGAAGCAGTTCTCCGGGTCGCGGCGGACCACCCTGGTCGACGGGGACCTCAAGGAGGTGCTCGCCGCGTCGGTGCCGGCCGGGCCGCTGGAGGTGGCCGACGACCCGTGTCAGGTGATCCTCTCGGCGACCGGGCTGGTCGCCCGCACCGCGGCCGAGTCGGAGGAGGCGTCCGAGGGGCGTCGCCGCAACGGCCGGGTCAAACACGACACCGTACGCGCGGTCGTGCACACCACGGCCCGGGGGCGGGTGCTCCTGGTCACCAGCGCCGGCCGGGCCTTCAAGGTCGACGTGTTGCCGCTGCCGGTGCTGCCCGAGCAGGCCGGCACGGTGTCGCTGCGTGGTGGTATGGCCGCCGCCGAGATCGTCCCGCTGGCGGCGGGGGAGACGGTGATCGGTCTGGCCCCGCTCGGCCCCACCGCGCAGGGCTCCCCGGGGCTGGCGCTGGGCACCCGGCAGGGTGTGGTCAAGGTCTGCGCCCCGGAGTGGCCGGTCCGCTCGGACGAGTTCGAGGTGATCTCGTTGCGCACGGGCGACGAGGTGGTGGGGGCGACCTGGCTGGCCGACGACACCGAGACGCTGGCCTTCGTCACCAGCGAGGCGGCCCTGCTGCGGTTCGCCGCCACGCTGATCCGCCCGCAGGGGCCCAAGGGTGGCGGGATGGCCGGGATCAACCTGCCGGCGGGTGCCCGGGTGGTGTTCTTCGGCGCGATCCGCACCGACGACGCCGCCCACGGGGAGCCGATGGTGGTCACCTCCACCGGGGCCACGGTCAAGGTGACGCCGTTCGCGTCGTACCCGGCGAAGGGCAGGGCGACCGCCGGGGTGCGGGCGCAGCGCTTCCTCAAGGGGGAGACGGACCTGGTGGTGGCCTGGATCGGGGCGCGGCCGGTGGGCGCGACGGCGACCGGTGACCCGGTGGAGCTGCCGCCGGCCGATCCGCGCCGCGACGGGTCCGGCTTCGCCGTCATGCTCGGCCCGACCGTCGTCGGTCACCTCATCGAACGCGACTGAGTCCGGCCCGGCCGTCGTGAGGGCTGACGGCCGGTCGCCCGGTCGGCGTCAGGCGACGTCGACCGGGCGGAACTGGACGCTGACCCGGGGGCCGACCGGGCGGGTGGTCTTGGGCACGGCGTGCTCCCAGGTGCGCTGGCAGGAACCGCCCATCACCACCAGGTCGCCGTGGCCGAGCGGGAAACGTAGCGTGTCGCCGCCGCCCCGGGGGCGTAGCAGCAGCGGGCGGGGCGAGCCGAACGACACGATCGCCACCATCGTGTCGGTGTGCGCGGAGCGGCCGATGGTGTCGCCGTGCCAGGCGACGCTGTCCCGCCCGTCGCGGTAGAGGCACATGCCGGCGGTGACGAACGGCTCGCCCAGCTCGGCGGCGTAGTGCCGGCTCAGCGCCGTGCGGGCCGCGGTGAGCAGCGGGTGCGGCAGCGGGCGGTCGGGGCCGTACCAGCAGAGCAGGCGGGGGACGTCGACCTGCGTGTCGTACATGGTGCGGCGTTCGGCCCGCCAGGGCACCCCGGTGCGCAGGGTGTCGAGGACCGTGTCCGAGCCGCGCACCCAGCCCGGCAGGTGGTCGACCCACGCGCCCCGGGTGAGCACCCGGCGGCGCAGCCCGGCCAGCGGGGTCAGCGTCGGGTCGGCGTCGGTGAGGTCGAGCATCGACGGTTGGTAGGCGGCCTGCGACATACCCGGCACCCTATCAGGGGTTTAGTACACCCGTACGATCGGCGATCCGGGTGAGGACGGCGTCGGCCACCCGGGCCCGGCCGCGCCCGTCGACGGTGGCCCAGGCGCGGGCCGCGAGCGCCGCCCGACGCTGCGGGGACGCCAGCAGGGCGCGCAGCGTGCGGCCCGCGTCGGCCCGCGCGGCCCGGCCGGCCAGCCCCGGCGCGACCAGGTCCGGCAGTTCACCGAGGCCGGCGGCGAGCCGGTGCGCCACCACCCGGCGGTACGCGTCACGCTGGTTGTCCACCACGCAGACCAGCGCGGCGGGCGCACCCAGACAGCACAGTTCCCAGGTGGAGGTGCCGGCGGCGCTGACCACCAGGTCGGCCGCGCCGATCAGCGTGGGCAACGTGTCGGTGGGCGCGAGGAGGTGCAGCGCCTGCCCCCGACCGGTGGCGACCCGCGTCAGCTCGGCCTCGATCTCCGGCCGCCCGACCACCACCGTCAGCTCCATCGGGTGGCCGGTGCCGAGCAGCACCCGGGCCAGCACCGGGGCCGCCCCGACGGCGTCGGTGCCGCCGAAGAAGGCCAGCACCCGGGGGCGGTCCGTCGGTGGGGCCGGCGGTGGGGCCGGCGGCCGGGCGGCGGTCACCGCGTCGCGCAGCAGCGCGTACCGCACCCCGGCCAGCAACCGGCCGCCGCCGGTGCCCGTGCCGGTGGTGCCGTGCGGGCTGGCGGTGTCCGTGCCGGTGGTGCCGTGCGTGCCGGCGGTGTCCGCGCCGAAGTTCTGGTCCAGGTAGAGGTCGGCGTCCTGGCCCCGGGTGTCGCCGTCGACGATGGCCAGGGTGACCACGCCGGCCGCCCGCAGCGCCCCGGCCCCCGCCGGGTCCAGCTCGTACGAGTCGAGCACCAGCGCGTCCAGGGCGTGCGCGCGGGCCGCCTCGACCAGCCCGGCGGGGGTGCCCGGACCGGGGTGGACCGGGATGCCGCGCGCGGTCAGTCGGTCGGCGGCCCAACCGACCCGCTCGACGGTCCCGAACAGCTCGACCCGGGCACCCCGGGCCAGGAACTCCTCGCCGAGGGCCAGGCAGCGCACCAGGTGCCCGACGCCGGTGTGCGGGCCGGCGTCGCAGCGCAACCCGATCCGTGGTGGCTTCAGGACTCCTCCAGCCGCTTCTGGCGTACCGAGGAGTTGAGGGTACGCAGGTCGGGCCGCCCGTCCAACCAGTCGGCGAGTTTCGCCAGCGGCACGCTGACGTCGCCGAAGTGGTCGACGACCGCGCTGACCAGCGCCCAGTCCTGGTCGGTGTCGAGGGTGAGCCGCAGCGTCGACCGGTCCGGGGTGAGGGTCACCCCGAGCACCCGGAACAGCTCCGGATGGGCGTACGCCCAGGAGGTGACGTGCACCCGGTGGTGCTCGACGGCGAGCCGGTCCAGGGTACGCAGCGCGTCCGCCCGGATGATCTCCACGTCCAACCCCCGGGGCAGGGTACGGGCGATCGAGGTGCTGGCGTAGTCGAGCCCGGGGACGGCCCGGTAGACCGCCGCCACCAGGGAGACGATCTCCGGGTCCAGCAGTGGGCAGTCGGCGGTGAACCGCATGACGGCGTCGCCGGGGTGGGCGTCGAGCGCGCCGACGAACCGGCTCAGCACGTCGTCCACCGGTCCCCGGTGCACCGGCACGTCGAGCCGCGCGCACTCGGCGACCACCGCGTCGTCGACCGGGTCGACACTGGTGGCGACCACCAGGTCGGCGAGGACCCCGCTGTCCCGGGCGGCCCGGACCACCCGGCCGAGGACACTGCGCCCGGCCAGCGGACGCAGCACCTTGCCGGGCAGCCGCGACGAGCCCATCCGGGCCTGCACGATCCCGACGATCCGCAGGTCGGAGCCGACCGGTGCGACCGCGTCGGGTCCGCCGAGGTCGGCGTGGCCGGGCCGGCCCGTCGCCGGGACGCCGGGCCGGCCCGCCGCCATGCCGGTGCCGCCGGGTCGGCCCGCCGGCGGGGTGTGCGGGGCGGTCACTGCTGCTCCTCCGGCGGCTTGGGGCCGAGCGCCTCACGGGCCCGCCGTTTCGCCGCCCGGGCACCCCGCTTGGCCAGCCGGGCCGGGGTGATGGCCAGCCGGCCCACCCGGTAGCTGAGCGAGCCACTGAGCAGGTTGATCGTGGCGTCGGCGCGACGTAGCGCCCGTTCCCGGGAGGTGAGCAGCTCCTCCGTCCACTTCAGCAGGGCGGCGAGCCGGGTCAGCTCCTCGCGCTGGCGTACCCAGGCCTCGCGCATCTGCTGGTAGCTGCGCGGCCCGGCGGGCGGGTCGGTGGGGGTGACCGCGCGGAGTTCGGTGGCGAGTGCCCCCCGCCCGTCGGCGTCCAGGCCGCGCAGGGCGGCGGCGACCGCCGCCTCGGTCTCCACGGCCGTGTCGACGGTCGCCCGGTCCAGGTCCTGCCCGGCGACCCCGCCGAGGACCACGGTCAACCCGGCGACGTCCAGGGTGGACGGCCACGGGTGGGCGTAGCCGCCGGTGAGCAGGGTGACCGCGAACCGCCACAGCCCCCGGGCCAGCACCACCTCGAGGGGCAGCGGCTCGCTGGCCTGCCAGCTCGGGTCGAGCACCGCGAAGGTGTCCCCGTCGACGACCACGGTGTCCGGGTCGGCCAGCGCGACCGCGCCGGTGAGCCGTCCGTCCGGGGCGGCCTGCCCGGCGAGCCACCCGGCGTAGCCGCGCAGCAACCGGCGTAGGGCGTCCAGGTCGCGCCGCAGGCAGCCGTCGAGCAGCAGGGTCCGCAGCAGCCGCCCCGGCGGCACCGGGCCGGTGAGCGCGGCCGGGTCCCGGTGGGCGGCCTCCCGGCTGGCGAAGGGCGCCGGCCGGACCCTGCCGGCCCCGCCGCCGGTCACCGCCCAGTGCCAGCCGGCCGGCCCGTCGCTCACCTCGACCACCCCGACCCCGGGCGGCCCGGTCTGCACCAGCACCACCGGCAGTGGCCGGTCGACGGGCGCGTCGGGGCCGGCGCGTCGGGCCAGCGTCAGCCAGCCGGGGGCCAGCGTCGCGCCGAGCCCGGCGTGCAGCGCGTCGACCGCCAGCCGGGCCGGGTCCTGGAGCACCGCGCCGCCGGCGAACCCACCGGCGCAGGCCCCGTGCAGCACCGCGTCGAGCAACCCCGAGGTGGGTGACCGGTCCAGCGCGTCGGTGCCGACCAGCGCCGTCGCGGCACCCGGATCGGGGTACGCGGCGTAGCTCGCGTCGGCGGTCAGGCCCACCTCGGCGAGCCGGTCCCGCAGCTGCTCCCGGTTGGCCGGGCGGCCGGCGTCCAGCACCCCGCCGATGCTCCACGCCGCGTCGGCCCGGTCGGCGTACCAGGGGGAGGTGGCGACCAGCCGGGACACCCCCAGCGGGTTGTCCAGCCGCAGCAGCAGCGTGCCGCCGGGCCGCAGCGCGGCGGTCAACCGGGCCAGCACCCCCGCCCAGCCCAGCCGGACGCCCTCCACCGACTCGACGGCGTCCAGGCCGGCCCCGGCCAGCACCACGTCGAACGTGTCGGCGGGGTCGAGTCCGGCCGGCCCGCCGACGATCACCCGGGCCGCCCGGTCGGTCAACACCACCGCGTCGGGGTGGCTGCGCAGCAGGCAGGTCACCTCGGCGTGGGCGAGCCGGTCCAGCAACGCCGGATCGTGCGGCCCGGCCAGCAGCACCCGCGCCCCCGCCGGTACGACCCGGGCGGCCAGCGCGCCCAGCGGCCCCCCGTCGGCCAGCCGCTGCTCCGGCAGGTCGGACCAGGCCAGCATCTCCCCACCGGGCAGGACGACGGGGGCGGTGGTTCCAGTGGTCAACTCGTGCCTCCTGCGGGATGCGCCCAGCCGAGCAGCTCACGCAGCTCGGCGGGGGTGCAGCGGTGGTCGGTGCCCAGCTCGGCGCGGGCGATGTCGACGGCGGTCGGCAGGTCCACCGTCTCGCCGTGCAACTGCGGCCACTGCCGGCGGATCCGGGCGGTGCCGCCGAAGGTGGGGTCCTCCTTGGCCAGGATCATCGGGTCGCCGTAGACGGCCGGTTCACAACCGGCGGCGACGCCGTAGAAGATGGCGCTGGTCAGCCGGTTGGACGCCACCCGGGCGTGCCGACGCAGCTCGGTGAGCTGCTTGTCGAGGAACAGCGGGTCGGTGTCGCGCCACCAGTGGCCCCGGTAGCCGTGGCAGATCACCCGGAAACCGGCGTTCTCGTAGAGCCGGCGGACCCGGCGCATGCCGTACTCGTGCCAGTAGAGGCAGACGGTGACCGGGCCGGGTTCGGTGTCCCTGATCCGGGCGATCAGCTCCTTGTGGTCGCCCTTGACGTGCTGGCCCTCCCAGCCGTGGAACGGGTACCAGATGGTGCCCTCCCGGGCGGCCGGCGGCGGGTCGTCGCGGCGCAGGTCGAGCAGGTACGTGAAGGGCGCACCGGTGACCACCACGTTGCGTCGACCCACCGACCAGGCCCGCCGCCGGGTCTGCTCCGACCAGAGCAGGCTGGGGGTGCGCTCGGCGTACGGGTGGCCGGGGGCGAGGCCGTCGCCGATGTTCCAGCCGTGCTGGACGTACCCGTTGATCCGGGGCGGGTGGTCGTCGCCCAGCCCGCAATAGCGGGCCAGCACGTGGGCGTGGCCGTAGAAGTGGTTCGCGTGGTGCATCGGTTCCCCCGGTCAGGCGGCGGTGGGCGCGGTGACGCCGCGCAGCGCCGCGCCGAGCGCGTCGATCACCCGGTCCTGGTCGGTGTCGGTGAGACCCGGGTACAACGGCAGCGACAGCTGCTGTGCGTAGAACGACTCGGCCACCGGGCAGGACCCGCGCCGGTAGCCGAGGTCGGCGAAGGCCGGGTGCCAGTGCACCGGCAGGTAGTTGACCTGGACGCCGATGCCGGCGGCGCGCATCCGGTCGTACACCTCGCGGCGGCGGCCGTCGAGGATCCGGACCGGGTAGAGGTGCCAGGCGGGGGCGGCCCACGACCGGCGGGTCGGGGTGAGCACCCCGTCCAGGTCGGCCAGCGCCTCGTCGTAGCGGGCCACCAGCCGGGCGCGGGCGGCGAGGAAGTCGCCGAGCCGGCGCAGTTGGCTGCGGCCCAGCGCGCAGAGCACGTCCGGCAGCCGGTAGTTCAGCCCGAAGGAGTGCACCTCCTGGTGCCAGCCGCCCTCGTCCGGCGTGCGCAGCTCGGCGCGCTCCCGGACCAGCCCGATGTTGCGGAACCGGCGGGCCCGCTTCAGCAGCTCCGCGTCGAGGCTGGCGACCGCGCCGCCCTCGGCGGTGGTGAGGTTCTTGGTGGGGAAGAACGAGAAGGTGGTCAGGTCGGCCAGCGAACCGACCGGTCGGCCCCGGTAGGTGGCCCCGATGGAGTGCGCCGCATCGGCCAGCAGCAGCGCGTCGGAGCCGGTCAGGGCGGTGCGCAGGGCGTCGTAGTCGGCCGGGTGGCCGGCGTAGTCGACGGCGGCGACGACCTTCGTCCGGGCGGTGGTCGCCGCGGCTGCCGCCGCCGGGTCCAGGGTGAACGTCTCCTCCTCGACGTCGGCGAAGACGATCCGCGCGCCGAGGGCGACCGCGCTGCTGGCCGTCGCCACGAACGTCATCGGCGGCACCACCACCTCGTCGCCGGGTCCCACCCCGGCCGCCGCGTAGGCGACGTGCAGGGCGGCGGTGCCGTTGGCGACCGCCGCGCAGCCGGCCCCGCCGGTCCAGCCCGCGAGGTCCGCCTCGAACGCGTCGACCTGCGGGCCGGTGGTGAGCCAGTCGCTGCGCAGGGTGGCGACCACGGCGGCGACGTCGTCGTCGGTGACCGACTGCCGGCCGTACGGGAGCATCGCCGTCACGCCGTGATGCCCAGCATGTCGCGCAGCTGCCGGACGCTCAACCACTCGTCGTTGCCGTCGGACTGGTAGGCGAACCCGTCCGGCACCGGCTCACAGTCGACGGGCGGCCGGTAACCCCAGGTGGCGATCGTCGGTTGGACGATGAACCGGTCCTTCGCGCGCAGCGTCCGGCGGCTGTCGTCCGGGGCGATCATCTCCTCGTGCAGCTTCTCGCCGGGCCGGATGCCGATCTCGTGGGTGGTGGCGTCCGGGGCGATCGCCTCGACCAGGTCGAGGATGCGCATGCTGGGGATACGCGGCACGAACAGCTCGCCGCCCTGCATCTGGTCGAAGCTGTCCAGCACGAACTGCACGGCCTGGTCCAGGGTGATCCAGAACCTGGTCATCCGCTTGTCGGTGATCGGCAGGCTCTTGCCCTCGGCGGCGAGCCGGCGGAACAGCGGCACCACCGAACCCCGGCTGCCCACCACGTTGCCGTAGCGGACCACGGCGAACCGGGTGGGGTGCTGGGCGGCGTAGTGGTTGGCCGAGACGAAGAGCTTGTCGCCGACGAGCTTGGTCGCGCCGTACAGGTTGATCGGGCTGGACGCCTTGTCGGTGGAGAGCGCGATGACCTTCTTGACGCCGGCCTCGATGGCCGCGTCGACCACGTGCTGCGAGCCGGTGATGTTGGTGGCGATGAACTCCGACGGGTTGTACTCGGCGGTGTCCACCTGCTTGAGGGCGGCGGCGTGCACCACGTGGTCCACCCCGTGCATGGCCCGGGTGAGCCGGTGCCGGTCCCGCACGTCGCCGATGAACCAGCGCAGCCGGGGGTCGTCGCCGAGTTGCTGGCGCAGCTCGTACTGCTTGAGTTCGTCGCGGGAGAACACCACCACCCGGGCCGGGTCGGCCACGTCGAGGACGTGCCGGAGGAACGTCTTCCCGAAGGACCCCGTCCCGCCGGTGACCAGAATGGAGGACCCATTCAACTCACTCAATTTGGTGCTCCCCAGCTCGTGGTTGGTGCGCCACCGGCTCGGGCCAGGCGACCGGACGGACGCTAACCAGGTCGGGTTAACACCCCGACGCCCCCGGGTGAACCGACCGCGCTGCTCCCGTGAATGCCGGACCCCCGCCAGGCGAACACTTGCCGACCCGGTTGCTGCCGGCTGACCAGCGGCTACGTCGCTGACTACAGTGGCCCGGCGCGGCCGGTGGGCACCCCCGCCGCAGGCGCATCCGACACCCACGGTCGGGCACCCGCCCGGCCCGGCCTGCGGGCCGGGACCGTCGCGCGTCCCGGGCGGGCCGACGGGGTGCCCCGACGAGGCAGGAGGCGACGATGGTGGCCGTCACCGAGGTAGGACCCCGGGTCGCCGACCCGCCCGGGCAGCCGGCCGGTCGAGGCCGTCGGCTGGTGCCGGTGCTGCTGGTGGTGGGCTGGCTGGTGGGCGTCGCCTGGCGGATGTGGTCGTCCCGGCACGTGCCGCTGCCGATCGCCCACACCGACGAGGACAGCTACCTGCACACCGCCCGCGCGTTGGCCGGTGGGCCGGGCGGCTTCAGCAGCGAGAACGGGCCGTTGCGCCGGGTCGGCTACCCGCTGTTGATCTCCCCGGCGTTCCTCGGGGAGCGGGACTTCACCGACAGCTACCGGCTGGTGCAGTTGATCAACGCGGTGCTGAACGCGACGGTGCTGCCGCTGGCCTACCTGCTGGTGCGTCGGCTGGCGCCGGTGAGCCGCGCGGTCGCCCTGGCCGCCGCCGCCGTCGCGGCCACCCTCCCGGCGACCGTCTTCTACGCAGGCGTGGCGATGATCGACACCGTGTTGGCGCCGCTGGTGCTGGCCTGGCTGCTCGTCGTGCACCGGTGGGTACGCCGACCCGCCCCGCTGGTCGCCACCGGGGCCGGTGCCCTGGTCGGGGTGTTCCACCTGCTGCACTCGCGGGGCCTGGTGATCGTGGGGGTGCACGCCGGTCTGGTGCTGCTGCTGTTCCTGCGGCGACGGATCAGCCCGGCGCAGGTGCTCGCCGCCGTCCTGCCGGTACTGGCGTTGGCCCTGCTCAACGAGGCGGTCATCCGGCTGCTCGGCGACCGGGTCTACCTGCTCGGGGACCCGCCCGGCGGCGGCACCGTCCGGGCGGTCGCCTCCGGCCCGGGGCTGCTGCGGGTCGGCGCGGCGGTCGCCACCCAACTCTGGTACCTGGTGGTCATCACCTTCGGCCTGGCCGGTGTCGCCTGGGCCGGCGCCGTCCGCCTCCTGCTGCGCCGTCCCGCCGCGCTGTCCTCCACCCCGGCCCCGGCACTGTCCTCCGCGCCGGCCCCGGCCCCGGTTCCAGCCTCCGCGCCGGTTCCAGCCTCCGCGCCGGCTCCGACCCCGGCCTCTGCGCCGGCCGCGACCACGGTCGGCACCTCCGTCGCAGCAGGGTCGGCGGCGGACGATGCGGCGACCCGGTGGACGGTCGGGGTGGCGGTGGTGACCAGCGTCGGGGTGGCCGCCGGAGCGTCGGTGATCCTGGCCGGCATCACCGGTAAACCGCTGGACGCCATCTACGGCCGCTACGTGCAGATGCTCGCCCCGTTCTGGCTGCTGGTCGGGGTCGTGATGCTGGTGACCGCGACGCCCCGGGTGCGGTGGCGGCGGGCGGCGGTCGCGGCGGCGGTGCTGCTGGCCGGGGCGACGCTGATCGCCGCCCGGCTCGCCTGGGTGGCCGGCCGGGGACACGAACTGCGCTACGGCGGTTTCGGCGCACCCGACCTGATGGCCCTGACCGGGGGCTGGCGCGAGTTCCGGCCGTACACCGGCGCGGCCGTCGGACTGGCCGGCTGCCTGCTGCTGGTCGCCGCCGTGCGGTCGCCCCGAATGCGCGTGCCGGTGCTCGCCGCGCTGGTGGTGGTGAACATCGGCACCATGCAGGTGATCACCGACCGGCTGGTCCGGCCGATGGTCGCGGCGACCGCCCCGACCCCCCGGGTGGCCGACCTGGGGGTACGCCCCGGCGACCGGGTCTGGGCGTCGCTCGGCGTGCAGTGGGTGCTCCGGTTCAACCTCAGCCACCAGGTCACCTGGGCCGACGTGCGGTGGTTCGTGGACAACCCGCCGGCCGACGCGGACGTCGTCCTCGTCCGGTGGGCACCCGGCGAGCCGGACGACTGGGACGGCACCCGGTACGGCTTCGTCCGGTTGGGGGGTAACCCGGCGCAGCACTGGGCCGCCTGGCGTCGCCACTGATCCGGGTGGTCCCCGCACGTCACCGCCACCCGGTGCCGGGTCGCGGTGCCGCACGCTTTCGCCACCCGGTGCCGCCCCGGTCGTGTGCGTTTCCGCCGTCGCCCGGCGCGCGCCATTCGGTTAACGGGGGATGGCCGGTCGGTGAATCGTCACCGGACACCTGTCGACCTTAGCGTCGGCGACGATTTTCCCGGGTCAGGGAAATGGGGACGACGATGATTTCCCGGCCGTCGACCGTCTCGGGCCGCCCGGTGCCCTCGACGAACCGGAAACGACGGTTCATCTGTCGTACGACGGTGTTGTGCGCCAACACCTCGCCGTCGAGCCGGTCCAGCGCGAGCACGTCGAAGGCGTGGTCCACCGCCGCCCGCATCACCCCCAGCCAGGCGGGCAGGGTTGCCCCCCGTTCGGCCAGCCCGTCGGCGTCCAGATAGAAACCCCAGGCACCGGACCGGGTCGGCCCGTCCAGGCGCAGGTCGAAGAACGTCACCACGCCCGCCGGCAGGTCGTCGTGGAGATAGACCAGCACGCGGCGGGCCGGGTCGGTGCGGACCCGCGACCACCACGCCGCGTGCTCGGCGGGGGTGATCTCGTGACTGGTCTTGCTGACCTGCCGGTTGGTTTCCTGATTACGCCAGGAAAACATCAGGTTAACGTCTTCCGTGGTGGCCTCGCGCAACACTCGTACCCCTTTTATTCACCTGGTGGACCCGGGTCGACCCTACCCGGGTAAATGGGCGAGGTAATTGTCGGGCTGTACACTCCGGCGCATGAACGAATTGAGTCGCGCGCAGATCCGCGACCTCATGGCGCAGGTGGTGCGGAACCAGGGCAGGGTGTTGCCCGACGACGACTCCGCCGACCTGCGGGAGATCGGCTTCCGGTCCCTGGACTTTTCCGAGCTGGCGCTGCGGGTGGAGGACGAGACCGGGGAGGAGTTGAACTTCGACGCCCCCGGGCTGCGTCGGATCGCCACCGTCGGGGACGTCCTCGACTTCCTCGCCGAACTCCAACGGCAGTGACCGTCGCGACCTCGCCGGCCGGGCTGGACAACCGCATCGTCGTCGCCGGGGTGCCCCGCAGCTGGCGGGACCTACCCGCGCCGGCGCTGCCGTCACCCGGCGCGGTCCTCACCGCCGGAGCCGCCGACGCCCTCGCCGTCGCCCGGCAGCACGCCACCGACGGCACCGAACTGCTGCTCGCGGGCCCCACCCGGGTCGACGCGACGATGCGGGACGAGCTGCGCGCCGCCGGGTTCGCCGTCACCGTGCTCGTCGACGGGGTGCCGCGGACCGTGCCGCCGGCCACCGGGCGGGCAGCGGAGGCCGGCCGGCTCTGGCTGCTCACGTCTGGTTCGACCGGCCGGCCCAAGCGGGTCGGGCACACCCTGGACTCGTTGACCACCGTGCGGGCGGCCCAGCCGCAGCGGACCTGGCTCTGCCCGTACGCCCCCGGCAGTTATGCCTGGTGGCAGGTGGTCACCCTGTCGCTGACCCAGCCCGGTCAGCACCTGGTGGTGGTCGACCCGGACGAGCTGGACGACTGGCCGGCGCTGGCCGCCGCGCACCGGGTGGACGCCGTCTCCGGCACCCCGACCTTCTGGCGGCGCACCCTGCACCGCGACCCGGAGGCGCTGGCCCGGGTGCCGCTGCGGCAACTCACCCTCGGCGGCGAACCTGTCGACCAGACCGTCCTGGACCGGCTCCGGGCGCTCTTCCCGGCCGCCCGGATCTCCTGGATCTACGCCTCCTCCGAGGTGGGCGCGTCGATCGTGGTGCACGACGGGCGGGCCGGCTTCCCGGTCGACTGGCTCGACCGGGCCGTACCCGGTCGGCCCACCCTCTCGCTGCGCGACGGCGAACTGGTGGTCGCCTCGCCGCACCACGGCGTCGGGCACGACGGCCCGGTCCGCACCGGCGACCGGGCGCAGATCGTCGAGGGCCGGGTCATGATCACCGGTCGGTTGGACTCCGACGAGATCAACGTCGGCGGCAGCAAGGTCTCCGCCGGGCTGGTCCGCGACGTGCTCACCGCCCACCCTCAGGTGGCCTGGGCCCGGGTGACCGGCCGCCGCGCGCCGGTGCTCGGCCGGATGGTGGTCGCCGAGGTCGTCCCCGCCACCGCGCCGGGCGACGCCGGCCAACCGGACGGGGCATCCCTGCTCGACGAGGGTGCGCTGGTGCGCTGGTGCGCCGAGCGGCTCCCCGAGTACGCGGTGCCCCGCCGCATCCGCCTACTGACCGAGATTCCCGTCAAGGAGACCCTGAAGAGCGATGTCTGATTCCGCGCTCGTCCCACCCAGCACCGTCGTCCTCGTCTCCGGCGGGTCCCGGGGGCTGGGCCTGGCCATCGTCACCGACCTGCTCGACGCCGGGCTCACCGTTGCCGCGTTCGCCCGCAGCGTCACCCCCGAGTTGGAGAAGCTGGCCGACGCGCACCCCGACCGGGTGCACGTCGGCGCGGTGGACGTCACCGACCTCGCGGCGGCACAGGGCTTCGTCCGGGCGGTCGAGGCGCGGTTCGGCCCGATCGACGGGCTCGTCAACAACGCCGCCGTCGGGCAGGACTCGATGCACACGCACACCGCCACCGCCGACATCGCCCGGATCGTCGAGACCAACCTGACCGCGCCGTTGCAGCTCACCCGCCTGGTGATCCGGCGGATGCTCGGGCAGGGCCGGCGCGGCCGGGTCGTGAACGTCACCTCGATCTGCGCGCAGCGCGGCTTCCCCGGCCTGGTGGCGTACTCGGCCACCAAGGGCGGCATGGACGCGGCGACCCGGTCGCTGGCCCGCGAGCTGGGCGGGCGGATGCTGGTCAACGCCGTCGCGCCGGGCTTCTTCGCCTCGGAGATGTCCGCCGTGCTGGGCAGCACCCAGCTCGACCAGATCGTCCGCCGCACCCCGACCGGGCACCTGACCGAGCCCGCCGAGGTGGTGCCGGTGGTGCGGATGCTGCTGCGCGAGCACACCAACATCAACGGCCAGGTCATCGTGGTCGACGGTGCTGCCTCGATCTGACCGTGCCTGCCCCGACCACCGGCCCGGCGGCGGTCGGGGCGACGGTGTCGTGACGGCCCGGTCCGAGTCGGCCGGTGGGGGTGCGGTCGGGTCGGTGGGCACCCGGCCGGGCGGGCAGTCGGGGCGCGCGGTCGGCCCGCCGGTCCGGCCGGCTGGAAACGTCGGGCTGCGACCGGTGCCGGCGCTGCTGGGCGCCGCCGAACGGCACCTGCGCGTCGGCACCCCCACCGAGCTGCGGTACGCGGTGACCCGCAGCCATCTCGACGACGGGCGCTGCGTCGGCTGGTACGGGCCGGTCACCCCAGGTTGGCGGGTGGCGATCGACGCCGAACGGGCCACCGCCGAGGTCCCGCCCGCGTTGGCCGCCCGCTTCGGCCCGGTCGACTTCTGGGCCCGCTGGACCCGGGCGGAGAGCCTGTGCAAACTGGCCGAGATACCGGTGGCCGCCTGGTGGCGGCGGCACGGTCTGGCCGTACCCCCGCACACGCGTGCGGTGTGGCGCACCCTGCACCTGGCCGACCTGGTGGTCACGGTGGCCTTCGCCCCCTGAGCAGCACCCGGTGGCGTCGCCGCCCGCCACGTGATCCCGCCGCCCGCCGCCCGCCGCGCGACCCTGCTCCGGTCCCGTCACATCCGACGTCGCCCCGCCCCCGCAGGACCGAGGGGTTATCCGCCGCGCCGCCCGGTGGGTTTCCGCCGTGGCAGCCGGTGCGCCGAGGCCGTGCCACTCCTGCGGGGGTGGGCCATGATCAGATGACGATGGCGACGACATCTGCCGGCGTGTCGTCGCCATTTTCGTCATTTGATCATGAGCGCCAGGGCTGGGCGGCCTGGGTTGGACAGGGGTGGGGCTGGGCCGAGCGGGGCTGCGCAGAGCAGGGCAGGGCAGGGCAGGGCTTGCGCAGGGCGGGGCAGGGCAGGGCCTAGCGGGGCTGCGCAGGGCAGAGCGGGGCTGGGCCGAGCAGGGCTGCGCAGGGCGGGGCTAAGCAGAGCGGGGCTGCGCAGGGCAGAGCGGGGCGGTGTCAGACGAGGTCCCAGCTCAGCGGGGTGCCGCGGGGGACGTCGGTGGTGAAGGTGCGGCCGAGGACCCGGTCGATCTCCACCGGAGGCAGGCCGCCGGCCGGGCGGATCGAGCGGACGTTGGCTGCGGTCACCTCGTCGCCGGCCCGGACGTCGGCCACCACGAACAGGGAACGGCGGAACCGCAGCCCCTCCCGCTCGGCCGGGGTCGGGCCGATGGCGGTGCCGCCGAGCGCCGCGTGTGCCCGCGCCGACTCGACCACCAGGGCGGCCAGCTCGTCGGGGTGCAGCGAGAAGTCGGAGTCGACCCCGCCGTCGCCCCGGTCGAGGGTGACGTGCTTCTCGATGAAGCAGGCGCCCAGCGCCACCGAGGCCACCGGCACCCCGATGCCGGGGGTGTGGTCGGACAGGCCGACCGGCACCCCGAAGGCGTCGGCCAGCACCGGGATCCGGCGCAGGTTGCTGTCGGCCGGTGGGGCCGGGTAGGCGGCGGTGCAGGCCAACAGCACGATGCCACCGGCCCCGCCGTCGCGGGCGGTGCGCACCGCGGCGTCGATCTCGGCGAGCGTGGCCATGCCGGTGGAGATGACCAGCGGCTTGCCGGTGCCCGCGACCAGCCGGATCAGCGGCAGGTCGACCAGCTCCGACGAGGCGATCTTGTACGCCGGGACGTCCAGCCCCTCCAGCAGCTCCACCGCCGACGGGTCGAACGGGGAGGAGAACACGGTCAGCCCCCGCTCCCGGGCCCGTTCGAAGATCGGCCCGTGCCACTCGTACGGGGTGTGGGCCCGCTCGTAGAGCCGGTAGAGGTTCTGCCCGCCCCACAGCTCGTGCCCGCCGGAGATGCGGAACGCCGGGGTGTCCACGTCGATGGTGATGGTGTCCGGCCGGTACGTCTGCAACTTCAGCGCGTGCGCCCCGCTGGCCGCCACCGCGTCCACGATCGCCAGGGCCCGCCCCAGGTCACCGTTGTGGTTGCCGGACATCTCCGCCACCACGAACGGCTGCTCCCCGGCCCCCACCACGTGCGGCCCGATCTTCACTGTCGTCGTCATCCCAAGACCCCTGTTCCCTGTCACTCGTCACTCGTGGCCGGTCGTCGACACGCCGACAGCGCCACCGGTCCGATGCCGGCGTACCGTGTCGGTGGTGGCCGGTCACCGGCTGCCGCGACCCGCCAGCGCGTCCCGGTCGGCGGGGGAGTCCGCCAGCGGGGTCGGCCCGGCGACCGACGGGGCCGGTTCCGGTGCGGCGACCGGGCTGCGCAGCCACCCGGCCAGCCGGTGCGCCTGGCGCAGCACCGCGTACGCGAGGTAGGCGTCCCGGCCGACCAGCCGGTGCTTGAGCCCCGCCACGCCGCCCGGCCGGGGGTAGCCGCCCGGCGGCAGGTGCCGGCGGTGGTGCGCGGCGATGCGGTGGAAGAACTCGCGGCGCAGGTGCGGGTGCAGCCGGCCGTCGTTGCCGACCACCACCAGCATGTGGTTGATCATCAGGGTGAACAGCTCGCCGCGCAGCCGCTCGTCGGGATACCGGCGGGCGACCCAGTCGAACAGCCTGTCGTACTGGGCGAAGGCGTCGAAGTGGCGACCGCTGCGGGTGGAGGTGATCGCGCCCTGCCGACCCTGCCGGTAGAGGTAGCAGACCCGGTCCAGCACGGAGATCCGTTCCGCGCCGATGAGCAGCGGGTTGCTGAACGGGATGTCCTCGTACCAGCCGGGGTGGAAGCGCAGTTCCAGGTCGACCATGAACTCCCGGCGGACCACCTTGTTCCACGCGGTGTGCTGCACCCGCAGCAGCCCGGGTCGGTCGGCCAGCCGGACCACCCCGGGGATGCCGCGTAGCAGGTGACTGCTCGCGTCCACCTCGCGCCGGCCGTCCTCGCTCACCCGCAGGTGGTCGAGCATCAGCACGTCGGGGCGGTGCGCCCGGAGCCGGTCCAGCACCGCCGCGACGGTGCCCGGCGGCAACCAGTCGTCGCTGTCGACGAACCAGACGTACTCCCCGACGGCCACGTCCAGGCCGGCGTTGCGGGCGGGACCCAACCCGACGTTGCGGGTCAGGTGCACCGTGCGTACGCCCGGATGCTCGGCCGCGTACGCGCGCAGCAGCTCACCGCACCGGTCCGGCGAGGCGTCGTCGACCGCGACGATCTCGACCGCGCCCGCCGCGTCGGCCGGCACGTCCGTGCGCACCGAGTCGAGGCACTGGTGCAGGTACGCCTCCACCCCGTGGACGGGGACGACGACGCTGAGCAGCGGGGTGGGCGCGGGCTGGTTGACCACCCCGCCACCCTGGTGCACGGGTATGGACGGCCACGGAACGTGACGTATCCGGCGGAGATGGAGCTGCTGAACAGCGGCCGAGCGGCAGGTTAACGGTTCAGCATCCGCCGCACCGGTGCGCCGACCGCCCGCTTGACCCGGGCCCGCAGCCGCTGTTCCCGCAGCTCCCGCACGTCGTCGCCGAGCGCCGCGTTACGGTCGCGCAGCCACTGGATGCGGGCCAGCAGTTCCTCGGGCGAGGTGGCCCCGGCGGGCCGGACCGCCGGGGGGAACACCGTCTCGCGGACCTGCGCGTCGAACCGGGCCGCGCTGTCGCCGTCGTCGAACGCGTTGCCCAGGTCGTGCCGGGCGAGGAACGCGCGCAGCACCTCGTAGCGGGCCCGGTGCCCGGTGTTGAGGGCGGTGTAGTCGGCCTCGGCATAGAGCTGTGCGGCGTCCACGTCGGCCGGCACGTCCTTCATCAGCCGGTGCGGGATGTCGAAGTACCTGGCCAGTTCCAGGGTGCGCGAGTCGTGCGCGAACAGGTAGCCGGGGGTGCCGGAGACCAGCGCGGTGATGGTGCCGTGGATGCGGGTGCCGAAGGCGAAGTCGAAACCGGCGAGATAGTCCATCCAGGTCCACGGGTCGAGGAACATCCGCACCTTGTCCTGCGTGAACAGCGGGTGCGAGGTGTGCACCGGGATGGCGCTGGTCTTGCCCCGGTCCTCGGGGGCGTCGCCGTAGAGCAGGGTGCCCAGCGTCTTGAGGTCCTGCGGGAGGTAGCGCAGGTTGGGGTAGCGGGCCTGGTGCGAGGTGATGATCTTCGCCATCGACTTGACGTACGGGGAGACGGTCAGCGCCACCCGGGCGTCGGTGCTCAGGGCCGGCGCGGACTTCTCCACCCGGAACCGGTCGCCGTGCAGGAACATCGACGGGCAGCCGATCACGTCGACGGCGGAGAAGCCCAGCGTGTTCAGGTACCGCGCGGTGATCTCCCCGCGTACACCGATGCTCGGCCCCCGCTCCAGCGCCGCCCGGACGAACCGGCTGACCACGTCGTCGATCGGACGCAGGTACTCCCGGTCGCCGGTGACGTCGGTCTGCACGCCGACCCCGAACACCACCACCGGGATCCGCAGCCGCTCGACCAGCTTCGTCATCAGCTCGATGCGGTGGGCGTAGCTGCGCCGGAACGCGTTGGCCAGCGGGATGACGTACACGTCGTACTGCTCGTTGATCCGGTCGGCGTCGCGCAGGTCGACCTTGAACTCGGTCGACGTGATCCGCGCGGTGGAGGTGCGCAGCAACTTGTGCGCGGCGTGACTGAAGACCAGGTTGCCGTTGTTCTCCCCGATCCAGTTCCCCTCGTACGCCTCCTCCGGGCCGCGTACGTCGAACGGGTCCTTCTTGGCCCGCATCAGGATCCGCTGGTGCACACTCTGCTCCGTTCCTCGTTAGCCGGGCGTGCCTGCGACGGGCCGCGCCGGTCCGCCCCATGGGCGCGCGCCGACACCGACGGGTCCCGCGATGTTAGGGCAGTGGAGGGATTTCGTACACCTTCCGCACATCCGCACCACCCCGGCGCGTCACCCACGGTGGGGTGTGCCGGTAGGGTGCCCCGGGTGACCAGCGTGCCCACCCCCGCGTCCCCGGCGCTGAACCGGCTGCCGTCGCTGACCGGGCTGCGGTGGATCGCCGCCATGCTGGTCTTCGGCTACCACGTCGGCACCATGCGGATCGTCACCCAGTCCGACGCCAGGGCGGTGGTCGACTGGCTGTTCACCCTGGGCCTGTCCGGGGTGCAGTTCTTCTTCATCCTCAGTGGCTTCGTGCTGGTCTGGTCGACCCGCGACGGCGACCGGCGGCGGGACTTCTGGCGTCGCCGGCTCGCCAAGATCTATCCCAACCACGTGCTGACCTGGGCGGCGGCGCTGCTGGTGATGTGGTGGTTCGCCGACCCGGTGGTGCCGCGCGCCGCCCTGGAGAACCTCTTCCTCGTCCAGGCGTGGGACCCCACCCCCGGCTACTTCTACAGCATCAACAACGTGAGCTGGTCGCTGTCCTGCGAGCTGTTCTTCTACCTCTGCCTGCCGCTGGTGCTGCCGGCGATCCGGCGGGCCCACTCCGGCGTGCTCTGGGCCATGGTGGTGGCGGTGCCGCTGGTCATCCTGGCGCTCTGGCCCGGTCAGCAACTGCTCCCCGAGGGCAGCAACTGGTGGTTCACCCAGGTCTTCCCGCTGGTCCGCTCCACCGAGTTCTGGCTGGGCGTCGCCGCCGCCGAGCTGCTGCGTCGGGGCCACTGGCGGGGGCCCGGCCTGCCGCTGGCCAGCCTGCTGTTCGTGGTCGTCTGGGTGGCGGCGCACTGGATCCCGGCCGAGATGTGGGCGGCGCTGCTGTCGGTGGCGTACATCCTGGTCATCCCGGCGGCGGCCCGCGCGGACGTGCAGGGCCGCTGGTCGCCGTGGCGGCACCGCACCCTCATCTGGCTCGGTGAGGTGTCGTTCGCCTTCTACCTGGTGCACGTGCTGGTGATGATGACGGTGCTGCGGCTCACCGGGCACTGGGGTGTGGGGCTGCCCGGCTGGTCGGGACCACTGGCCGTGCTCGGTTTCCTGGTGCTGAACCTGGCGTTGGCCGCCGCCCTGCACCGTTTCGTGGAGACGCCGATGATGCGCCGGCTCGCTCCCCGCCGCCGTACCCCACCCGTGCCGGCCGCCCCCGACGCCGCCCGCGGTGCCGCTGTCCCCGACGCCGCCCGCGGTGCCGCCGCCCGCGGTGCCGCTGGCCCCGACGCCGCTGTCGGCGGTGCCGTTGTCGGCGGTGGGGCGCCGGCCGGTGTCGCCGCCGGTGGGGTTCGGCCGGACGACGTGGCCGGCAGCGGCGGTGTCACCGTGCCGGGGCCGCGGGCTGCCGGCGACGGGCGGCGTGCCGGACTCCCCGTCGAGTACGTCGGACCGCGCGACCCGCACTGACCACCCCGCACCGGAACCCGGGCCGAGCTGGGCGGCGACCTGGTGCAGCACCGCCCCGGACCAGGTCCACGGTGGTGGGCGCGGCGACACGCCCGGCGGTGCTGCGGGTCGGTCACCACGGCGGTAACGTGGACATATGCTCCCGGCCGCACCCACCAGTCCGCTGTGGTGGGTCGCCCGCTGGTGGTCCCGGCTGTTGACCGGCCTGGCCGTCGCGATCGCGTTCGCCGTCGCCGGCCCGGCACTGTCCGGCCCGGCACTGTCCGGCCCGGCACTGTCCGGCCCGGCACTGTCCGGCCCGGCACTGTCCGGCCCAGCACTGCCCGGCCCGGCGTCGTTGCGCCCGGCGTCGTTCGACCCGGGGCCGGCGGCAGCCGCCCTGCCGGTCGACGCGTCGCTGTCCTTGCCCGCGGCCGGAGCCCCGGCCGCCCCGACCGACATCCGCAGCGGTGGGCGGGAGGCCGACCCGGCCGCCGCCGCAGATCGGGCCGTCGCCGTGGTGCTCGCCGTGCCGGCAGCGGACCGGGCCGCCGTCGTGCTCGCCGTGCCGACGGCAGACCGGGTCGACGCCGTCGTGCCGGCCGGCGTCGCGCGGAGCGCCCCGCCCCCGGCGCTGCCGGCCGGTCGAACACCCGTCGCCACCGCCCCCCGGGCACCCCCGGAGGGCTGACCGCCCACGCGGGGGCCGACCACCCGCGACCGCCTGCGCCACGCACCACACCCGCACCGCCCGGCCGGATGTTCCCGCCGCCGGTACGGCCTCCTCTTCCGCATCCCGCCTGCGAGGTGTCGACCGTGAACACCGTGCTCTCCCAGTTCCTGATCGAGGTCCCGACCGCCACCGTGATCTGGTCCGCGCTGCTCGTCCTGGCGCTGACCGGGATCACCATCCTGGTGGCCCGGCCCGAGCGGGACCAACCGGCCGCCGCAGCCACTGCCGCCGCGCCGGCATCCGACGCCCCACCCCCCGTCGCCGACCTGCGTCGCTACGCGGAGGAGGTGGCCGTCGCCGCCTCCGGAGCCGCCCGGAGGGCCCGCCACCACCGCGTGGCCTGGCTGGCGGCCCACGACGCCCTGGAACGGGCCTGGCAGGCGTACGACGAAGCGGAGACGCTGGCCCGCCGGTTCACCGGTGCCCGGGCGCTGCCCAGCCCGCGTACTCCCCGCACCCCCGCCGAGTACGCCGGTCGGGAGCGGTGGCTGCACCAGGAGGCCGTGGCGGCGCACTGGCGGGGAGAGTTGTCGGTGGAGCGGCTGCGGGACGTCTTCGCGCACCGCGACGGTTGGGACCCGCGTCGGCACCCGGTCGAGCACGAGGTGATGCTGGCCCGCGCGGTCCGCGAGGACCGGCGTACAGCGTACCGGGCTGCGGTCGGGCGGGAACGGGCGGCGTGGCGGAACGCCGAACTGGCCGCCGAGGCGGCCCGGTCGCTGGCTGCCGAGGCACACGCGGCGGCGCAACGGTGGCGGCCGACCCGGGTCCCACTGCCCCGTCCGGCGACGTCCGCCACCCGCCCGGCCCCCGCCACCCGCTGGCGTCCGGCCCGGGTCGGCTGACCCGGCCGTCAGGTCGGCCGGTCGCTGGTCGGCGAAGCCGGACGGTCGGCGGGTCAGCGGGTCAGCGGGCCAGCGGGCCAGCGGGTCAGCGGGCCGGCTGGTCGGCTGGTCGGCTGGTCGGCGAAGCCGGACCGGTCGGCGGGTCGGCGGGACTGAATTGTTATCTGCGGGTTGTGGGTGCCGTCACTGCGGGTGGAAACCGGACACCTGGTCACAGTCGGTCACATCGACTGCGACGATCATCGGCGGTCGGTGCCCGGCCGTCCGGGTTTTCGCCTGGACGGGCCCGGGCGCTCCGACCGTCCCACGCGTGGCGGGTCAGTGCCCGAGTGCCCCGAAACTGACTCGTCCAGCCCATGTTTGTGCAGCTCAACGGGCTTGGCGAGGGGGGAAACCGGCCAGTAGTGTCGCTGCGGTCCGGTGCGGTTTCCGATCGCAAGAGGCGACGCCGTGCCGACCCGCTCAATCGTGCCAGTCACGAACCGGGGACCCACACGCACCACCTGGGGTGAATCTCCGGGCCACGGCCCGGGGTAGGGCGATCTTCCCGCCCGAATCCGTCAGCTAACCCGGTCGGCGGCAAAGGAAGGAGTTCCCTCCTCGTGCAGCATGACCCCACCCCCTCGGTAGTTCCTCCACCTCGGTGCCGGGGCACCGCCGGACCGTCGCGCCCGACGCGCTGACCCGGCTCTGTGCCCCGCCGCCCGGCCCCTGCCGGGCGAGCCGCCGATCCGCCCGGCCCCCCGTCGGGCGGTCCCTGCCGAACGAGCGGCGCAACACCCGATCCGCGCGCGGCGTGTCCGCCGCGTGCCGATGGGGTGTGCCCGCCGCCTCGCCCCGTGGAGGAACACCCTGTGAAGCACCACATGAAACGACAGCTCCGCCTACTGGGCATCCGACGCCCGTACCGGATGGTCGTCGGCTCGGCGGCGGTCCTCGCCCTGGCCGCCGGTGGCACCGCCCTGGCCGCCGGGGTCGACGACGCCCCGACCGACCAGCAGCGCGCCACCGCCGTCGCCGAGACCGCCCCCCGCCTCGACGACGTCGCCAGCCGCGCCCAAGCCCGGGTCGCCGTCCCCGCCCCGACCAGCCCGTCGGCCACCCCCTCGGCCAGCCCGTCGGCGAGCGACGCCCCGTCGCCGCGCGTCACCCGGGCGAAGGCAAGGGCCACCGCCGACCCGGACCTGACCCGCAAGGCGGCCCCGAAGCCGCCGTCGTCGAAGGTCCTGCGCTACGACTACCAGGCCCAGACCACCTACTACTACTGCGGCCCGGCGGCGGTCCGCAACGCGCTCAGCGCGGCCGGCATCGAGCGCGGCCAGGACGACCTCGCCGCCCAGTTGGGCACCACCGAGATGGGCACCAACTCGGCCGAGGACACCACCCGGGTGCTCAACGCCGTGGTCAAGGGTGACCCGTACCGGACCAGGATGTTCGCCGGCACGCCGAGCGACGCGCAGATCGACCGGCTGCGGGCCGACGTGGTCGCGGCGGTCGCCGACAAGCGGGCCGTGGTCGCGAACGTGGCCGGGGACGCCACCGACCTCGACGGCGGCTGGCACTCCTTCCCCGGCGGCCACTACATCGCCGCCGTGGGCTACCGGGACAACGGTCGTACCGTGCGGATCGCCGACTCGGCCGACCCGTCGCTGCCGGCCTACTGGGTCAGCGTGACCACCCTGGCGAACTGGATCGCCACCCGGGGCTACTCCGCCTGACCGAGCCACCCCACCCGCCCCGGCCGCCCTACCACGGGTGGCCGGGGCGGTTCGCTGTCCCGGGGTCGACCCGACCGGCCGGAGCAAGATCGTGCTCGAACATGGTTGTAGTGGCCTCCTGCGACGAGGAGGCCACTACAACCTGGATCGAGCACGATCTTGCCGACGGAGGCGGGCGCGCGGGGCGGGTGCGGAGGCGTGTCCGGGACGGGTGCGAGCGCGAGCGGGTGCGGGCGGAGGCGGGTGCGGGCGGAGGCGGGCGGGTGCGGGTGCGGGTCAGGCGTGGGGGGAGAGGGGGGCGGCGGGGGTACGGGGGGTCGGCGGGGTCCAGCCCGGTTCCAGCTCGCGGCGGGCCGCGGCCAGGAAACCCTCGGCGTACGCGTCGGCGGGGAAGTCGCCCAGGTAACGGCGGCGGGTCTGCCAGCGGGCCGCCGCCAACGGGTCGGTGTCCAGCAGCCCGGTCAGCACCTCGTCGAGGTTGGCCATGTCCCGGCGCAGCACGTAACCGGAGCGGGCCAGCGGGAACCGGTCCAGGAACTCGTCGCCGTCGACGCCCAGGTCGGTCACCGCGTACGGCTTGCCGGAGTAGAGGTAGTCGGAGATGACCCCGGAGACGTCGGAGACCAGCGCGTCGGAGCGGTTGACGCACTCGGTCAGGCTCAGCTCGCGGCTGGCCGCCGACCCCCACAGGTGCTGCCGGCCGGTACGGGTCCGGTCGGCGGCGAGCAGCTCGGTGAGCCGGGCCAACTGCCGGGCCGAGGCCGGATTCTGCCCGGTGTACGGGTGGGCGCGCAGGATCACCGTGGCCCCCCGGTCGAGCAGCCGGCGCAGCAGCGGCTCGGCCACCGGCAGCGAGCAGTAGTTGGCGTCGGCGTGGTGGCCGGTCCAGGTGGGGGTGTAGAGCACGGTCGGGGCGGTCAGCGGGCGGGCCTCCCGGCGTACCTCGATGGCTTCGACCTGCGGGCGGCCGACCACGACGAACTTCTCGGCGGGGATCTCCACGCCGGCCCGCGCGTACCGCTCGATCGCCGCCGGACCGGCCACGAAGATCTTGTCGAAGATGGCCGAGACCGGGTTGGCGCTGGGGGCCTTGTCGCTGTCGCCGTGGTGCAGCTGCACGTGGGTGAGCTGGGTGAACCGGATGCAGTGGCTGTTCTTCGCCCCGTGGTTGACATAGAACGCCACCCGCAGGCTGGGCACCAGCGCCTCGTCCATCGCCTTGAGGGTGGGGCAGTAGACCACCGGGGCGCTCGTCGCGGCGGCGATCGTGGGCAGGAACTCCGGCTCCCGCAGCAGCACCAGGAACGGCCGACCGAGCCGCTCCAGGTAGGGCAGCCACATGGTGACCTGGTATTCCGAGCCGGGTGGGGCGGAGAAGTAGAGCAGGAACTCCGGCTGGTGCGTGCGCAGCGCCCGGGTCACCGGGCCGCCCCCACCCGACGGCCGGAACCGCCGCCGGGCCAGGTCCAGGCCGACCGCACCGCAGCCGGCCGCGACCACCAGCACGACGACCAGCGCCAGCACGGCGGGCAGGGCGAACGCGGCGGCCACCGCCACCACGGCGAGCAGCCCCAGCAGTACGCCGCCGAGCCGGGCGGCGACCAGCGGGGTCCACGCCCGCACCGGCAGGTTCGCCGCCCGGATCTCCAGGTTGCCGGCATCGCGCAGCGGCCCCACCAGCAGCACCAGGCCCAGCAGCAGCAGCGCGGTGAGCGCCAGCACCGGGTCGAACCCGTCGTCGAGCCGGCGGGCGTAGCCGACCAGGATGCCGGCGGCCAGCAGCACCGTCTCGGCGACGATGTCGGCGTCGGGGCGGACCCGACGTTCGTAACCGGCGGCGGCCAGCGCGGCCACCGCCAGGGCCAGGCCCCAACCGGTGGCCCCGGTGAACGCCACCACCAGGAAGGCGACCACGGCCAGGCCGGTGGTCAGGCACCGTGCGATCAGTTTCCTGACCAGGTCACCACGCATGTCGTACCGTCTCCGGGGTGTCGGGTCAGCCGGCGTCGACGCCGCTGGGCAGCCGGTCCTGCTCGGCCGCGGTCGGCTGCGCCGGCACCGGGGCCGCCTCGCCGGGGGCCCGCCGGACGTCGATCACCTGACCGGTGAGGTCGGAGATCAGCACGTCGAGCGAGGACTGGGCGACCGTTTCGGCGGCCAGCAGGGTGTGCTCCGGCTCCTCACCGAACGCCTTGGTACGCATCGGGGTGGCGGTGCGCTCCGGGTTGATGCAGTTGACCCGGACGCCGTACTCGGCCCACTCGTCGGACAGTGCCTGGGTCAGGTTGACCAGCGCCGCCTTGGTGGAGGAGTAGAGCGCGTACTGGGCCCGGCCCCGGGTGTAGGAGCTGGACGTGTAGAGCAGCAGCTGACCCTTGGTCTGCTGGAGGTACGGCAGGGACTGCCGGGCGGCGATCACCGGGCCGACGAAGTTGACCTGGAGCACCCGGTCCATGGTCTCCTCGTCCATCTCGGCCAGTGCACCCTTCTCCAGGATGCCGGCGGTGACCACCACGTGGTCGATCCGGCCGGTGGCCTCGAAGGCGGTCTTCAGCGCGGCCTCGACGTCGCCGGTCTGCTCGACGTGGGTGCCGGTGCTGGACCGGCTGAACGGGAAGACCTGCGCGCCGTAGCCCCGGGCCAGCTCGGCCAGATCGTGCCCGATGCCGTAGCTGCCGCCGAAGATGACGATCGTCCGGCCGGCCAGCTCCTCGGTGTAGCTGCGGTGCGACAGCCGGGGGGCCTGGGCGGCGGCGAGCTGGAACAGCTTGTCGGCGAGGTGCACGTCGACCGGGTGGGTGACCTTGATGTTCTCGTCCGAGCCGTCGATCACCTTGATCGGGGTGCCGGGCAGGTAGCGCAGCACCACGCCGCAGTCGTCGGTGGCGGCGAAGTCCGGGTCGCCCTCGGCCCGCCGGTACGCCTCCCGGATGGTGCCCGAGCGGAACGCCTGCGGGGTCTGCCCCCGGCGCAGCCGGGACCGGACCGGGATGTCGGTGATGCACTCGTCCTCGTCGACCTGGATGATCGTGTCGGCGGAGGGGATCGCCACGTCGACGGCGGAGTAGCTCCACAGCGCGTTCACGCACTCGCGGACGATCCGGGCGCTGACCAGCGGGCGGACCGCGTCGTGGAAGAGGATGTTGACGTCGCCGTCGCCGACCGCGTCCAGGGCGGCCCGGGTGGTGGCGTTACGGGTCTCGCCGCCCTCGATGACCTTGCTGACCTTGCGGAAGCCGGCCTTGTCGACGATCTGCTGGGCGTCGGCGACGTGCCCGGTGGCCATCAGCACGATGATCTCGTCGATCTCCGGGGCCGACTCGAAGACGGCCAGGGTGTGTTCGATGATCGGCTTGCCGGCGATCTTCAGCAACTGCTTCGGGATGCCCAGGCCGAGCCGGGTCCCGGTGCCTCCGGCCAGCACCACCGCCACCGTCCGCGAGGGCCGCCACGGTGCCGGGGTCTCCGGTGTGGCGTCCGGGCCAGTGGTGTGGTCCTGCGTCATTGCCGATCCTCACTCTCGGGGGATGTCTGCACGCGTCCCGGGGGTCACCCTGAACGGAAGATTGCGCCAGCCTGGCGACGGGATGAACCTTAACGCGCGGACCGCGCCGCCCCAACGGGACGACGCGGTCCGTGGAGCATCGGATCGATGCCGTACGTGCGCCCGGAATACTACTTGCCGTTGGCGAATGCCTCGTACGCCCGGATCACCTCGTCGGTGGGCCCGTCCATCCGGATCAGCCCTGACTCCAACCAGATCGTCCGTTCACAGGTGTCCCGTACCGAGGAGAGCTGGTGGCTGACCAGGAAGACCGTGCCGGCCCCCTCGCGTAGTTCCCGGACCCGCTGCTCGCTGCGCTTACGGAAGCCCTTGTCGCCGGTGGCGAGCGCCTCGTCGATCAGCAGCACGTCGTGCTTCTTGGCGGCGGCGATGGAGAACCGCAGCCGGGCCGCCATGCCCGAGGAGTACGTCCGCATCGGCAGGCTGGCGAAGTCGCCCCGCTGGTTGATCCCGGAGAACTCGATGATCTCCGGCGTCATCCGGGCCACGTCGTCGGGCTGCATCCCCATCGCCAGGCAGCCCAACGTGACGTTGCGCTCACCCGACAGATCGTTGAGCAGGGCGGCGTTCACCCCCAGCAGGGACGGCTGGCCCTGGGTGTAGACCGCGCCCCGGTTGACCGGGAGCAGCCCGGCGATGGTCCGCAGCAGGGTCGACTTGCCGGAGCCGTTGCTGCCGATCAGGCCGATCGCCTCACCCCGGTACGCGGTGAAGGACACCCCCTTGACCGCGTGCACCTCCTGGATGTTGGGCGCGGAGGAGCGCTTGACCAGCCGGCGCAGCGCGGCCACCGGTGTGCTCCCGCCACCGGCGCCCTTGTGCACCCGGTAGATCACGTGCGCGTCGTCCACCACCACGGTGGGGATCCGCTCGACGACCCGGGGCAGGGTCACGGTGACGTCGTTGGACGTCTCGTACCGGTCATCCACGGCCGTACTCCTGTTCGCCGCGCCAGAAGTAGACGTACCCGGCGATCCCGCCCAGGATCGCCCAGCCGGCCGCCACCAGCCAGAGCTGGGTCAGCGACTCGTTGAGCAGTGGCGCCTGCTCCAGCAGGGCGTACCGGGCCAGCTCGATGTAGACCAGGATCGGGTTGAACTGGATGAGCGTCGAGGCCCACTCCGGCAGCCGGTCGAACAGCTTGACGCTGTAGAGCACCCCGGAGCCGTACATCCAGGTGCGCAGGATGAACGGCATGACCTGCTTGAGGTCGCTGGCCTTGGAACCCATCCGGGCGACCACCATCACGACCCCGGCGTTGAAGGCCGCCTGGAGCAGCAGTGCCGGCGGCAGCATCAGCCAGGCCAGGGTGAGCGGCTCGCCGGTCACCAGCACGATGCCGACCAGCACGATCATCGAGGCCAGCAACTGCTGGAACTGGGTCAGCGTGGCGGCCAGCGGCAGGCAGGCCCGGGGGAAGTGCAGCGCCCGGATCAGCCCCAGGTTGCCGCTGATCGACTGGGTGCCGGCCAGCACCGCGCTCTGGGTGAAGTTGAAGATGAACAACCCGGTGGTCAGGTACGCGATGAAGTTCGGGATGTTGTTCTGCCCGAGCACCACGCCGAAGATCAGGTAGTAGACGGCGGCGTTGGTCAGCGGGGTGAGCACCTGCCAGATCTGGCCCAGCTTGGCGTTGCTGTACGAAGCGACCAGTTTGGCGTTGGCGTACGCGGCGGTGAAGTGCCGGTAGGCCCACAGTCTGCGGCTGTACTCGGTCAGGGAGGGGCGCTCACCGGCGACCCGTAGTCCGTGCCGAGCGGCCAGCTGCGCCTGGGTCAGGCCCGTTTCGGGGTCGACCAGCGCGGTGGTGGCCATGGGAAGGGCGCTCCGATCTTTCGTACCAACGGGATGCGCGCGACGATGGGAACTGTGGGTCGGCGCGGTGCCGGGGCAGCCTCGTCGCTGCGTGGACGGTAGTCCATAACACGTCGGGACGCAACCGTACCGTCGTTGCGCTACATTGGCCCACGTGACAGGTGCGAAGAGTCCCCGATGACCAGCGACAAGAGGCGTGCGCCGGCCGGTGCCGCAGTGCTGAGAGGCGACATCACCAGGGCCATCCGCCGCGCGTTGATGCAGGAACTCGCCGCCGTCGGATACGGGCGGCTCTCCATCGAGGCGGTGGCCCGCCGGGCCGGCGTCAGCAAGACCGCGATCTACCGGCGGTGGAGCTCGAAGCTCGACCTGGTGATCGAGACCGTGGTCGCCGCCGCCGGCAGCAAACTGCCGGCGCTGGACACCGGCAGCCTGCGCGGCGACCTGACGCTGCTGTTCCAGGTCGTCGCCCACGCGCTGAGCCACCCGCTGGCCTCGCAGATCATCCCCGACCTGCTCGCCGAGGCGGCCCGCAACCCGACCATCGACGAGACCCTGCAGCAGTTGCTGCGGGCCAAGCAGCAGGAGATCGGCGGCCGGCTGATCGGCCTGGCGGTGGAGCGCGGCGAGTTGCCCGCCGACACCGACGCCGACGCGGCGGTCGACCTGATCGTCGGGCCGCTGTACTGGCGACTGGCCATCGCCCGTACCCCGCTCACCCCGACCTACCTGGACCTGCTGGTGGAGTCGGTGGCCATCGGGCTCACCGCGAACGGCACCGTGCCCCGGCCGCGGGCGGCCCCGGTGTCCGGTTGACCCGGCACCCACCCCACCCGGCCAACTCCGGGACACCGCCACGCCGCCCACCGGCCATCGACGGACGATGGTTGCGGTTACCCTGCTTTCCGGACCGGAGCCGGGCGACCGTCCGCCGCCCGCCGGCCGTACGACTCTCGCGTACCGTGCCCGCACGACGACAAGGACGACCCGTGCCGAACGCCGACCCCGTTGCCGTCGCGCCTCCGCCCGTCGCACCACCCCCCGCCGGGCCTGCCGCCGGACGGCCGCAGCCCGCGCACCGGCTGCGGTCGGCGCTCGCCGCGGCCCCGGCCGTCGTCACCGACGCGGCCGTGCTGGGCTTCGCGCTGTGGACGGTGCTCTACCACGCGTCCTTCCTGTTCGGGCTGCGCCCGTCGGTGACGTTCCTGATCTGGCTGGTCGGCTGCGCCCTGATCACCGCCGTGGTGGCGGTGCGTGCCCTGCGCCGGGCCCGGGTCCCCGCCCCGGCGGGTGCGGCTGCCGACGCCGCCGGAGCGCCGACGACTCCCGACGCCGCCGGAGCGCCGACGACTTCCGACCCCGTCCCGGCGGGCGGCACGGGCCAGCCGCGCCGCTGGCTGCTGCCCGTGGTCGCCGCCGGGGTGGTCGCCGCCGTCACCGCCGGCCTCGCCGGCACCCCGGCCGGCGACGTGCTCTCCTGGTGGGTCCCGGCCGCCGCCGGCGCGGTCGCGGGCATCGGTGCCATGCTGCTCACCCGGCGGGCGTGGCGGGCTGACGACGCGGCGCCGCCCGCGTCACCGGTCCCCACCGCCCTCCAGTCCGGGTACGCGCTGCTGATCTCGGTCGGGGTGGCGATCTCCTCGCTCTACCTGGCCCGCAACACCCCGGACGACGTCTACTACGTCGGCAAGACCGTCTGGGTGGCCGACCGTGACCTGGTGCCCACCAACGACTTCCTGTTCACCGAGAACGTCGCCCCGGCGATGGGTTCGCTGCCGCCGACCCCGTCGATCGAGGTGTTCGACGGCGCGCTCGCGCACGTGCTCGGCATCCACGGCGCGTCCGCCACCTGGTACCTGGCGCTGCCCGTGATGGCGGTGCTGGCCGTCCTGGCGCTGTGGCGGCTCACCCACCGGTGGGCCCCACGCCGGCCGGTGCTCGCGTTCAGCGTCGCGGTCACCTACCTCTACCTGGTGGCCGGCTCGGACGCCGCGCTCGGCACCTTCCACCTGCCCCGCCTCTACGAGGGCAAGGGGATGTTCGTCTCGGCGGTCATCCCGCTGATGTGGCTCTACCTCACCGAGTGGTTCGACACCCGGTCGCGCCGCTCGCTGCTGCTCGTCTTCGCCCTCTCCGTCACCGCTGCCGGCCTCACCACCACCTCGGCGATCATCCTGCCGATGCTGGTCGGCGCGGCCGGGCTGGCGATGCTGCTGGTCGGCCGCTGGAAGGACGCGGTGGTCGGCGGGCTGGCCGCCGTGGCGTACCCGGTGGGGGCGATCGTGGTGTCCCGGCTGGTGCTGGGCGGTATGGACGCGGCCGGCGCGGACGACGCCTTCTTCGACGCCGAGTACACCTACCGGCGGACGCTGCTGGTCGGGATCGTCGGCGTGATCAGTGGCCTGGCGCTGTGGTGCGGGCCGCTGCTGGCCCGTCGGCGCACCCCGGCCCTGCTGGCCGCCGGTGCCGCCCTGGTGATGAGCGTGCTGCTGGTGCCCGGCGTGCTGGAGACGCTCGGCGCGCTGACCGGCATCTCCGTGGTGCTCTGGCGGGTGCCGTGGCTGCTCGCCCTGCCGACCCTGATCGGCCTGCTCTGCACGGTGCGCGTCCCGTCGCCGTCGCGGCTGCTGCGCGGTGCGGTCGGCGGGCTGGTCGCCGCCGCGATGGTCACCTCGTTCGCCGTCTGGGCCACCCCGATGTGGTCGAAGGACAGTTGGGTCGAGACGCACACCCGCCCCACCTGGAAGCTGCCCCAGCAGCGGCAGGAGATCGCCTTCTGGATCTCCCGGCAGGACCGGCCGGCGGGGCTGGTCCTCGCCCCGTCGACGATCATGCGGACCTCACTGATCGTCACCAGCCGGGTCCGGGTCGTCCTGCCCCGCGACTTCTACCTGGTGGAGTACGACCTCAACTCCGACTTCGCCAAGGACCGGCTGTTGCTGGCGCACTTCGCCGACGGGCGGGAAAAACCCGCCCGGGACCAGGTCGACGCCGCCGTCGACCGGCTCGGGGTGGGCACCATCTGCGTCTACAACGGCAACCGGTACGCCCGGGACATGGCCGTCGAGCTGGGCTTCAAGGAGTTCGCGACCCGACCGGGACCGGGCGCGACGACCTGCTACGGCCGGGCGGGCTGAGCGGCGGACGTCAGGTGTCGCCCGAGGGGTATCGTCGCGTCTGACCGAAATGGACCTGGATACCCGAGCGACACCGGGACGCCCTCTCGCGTTAAAGTCGCAATCACCCGCAGACCGGCACGTTCGGTCGCGGTGCTGCGGTCACGCCCGTCGCACGACGAGGCCGTCGACCGCCGGGCCCCGCCCGTCAACGACCTCGTAGGGAGCGTCCTCCTTTGTTCGGCACGTTACTGGAACGCACCGGCACCGCCGCCCGAGGCGCACTGCTGGTGCTGTTCTACCTGGTCATGCTCGTCGCGGGCGTCTTTGGATGGGTGGTCCTGTTCGCCGTGGCCGGGCTGGCCGCGGTGGTCGGTGAGTTCGCCGTCACCCGCTGGTCGCCGCCCTCGGACACGCTGCTGGAAAAGGTCGGTCTCAACCGGGGCTACCGGCAACTGAGCCGGGACCTGGCGTCCGTGCTGCTGGTCGCCGCCACGGTCCCGCTCACCGGGGTCGAGCTGACCTGGCTGCTGGTGCTCCCGGCGGCGGTCTGGGTGATCGCCGTCTTCGCGGGTGCCCTGAACACGATGATCGACCGGCGCAACCCCGTCTCCGCCCTGGTCCGCAACATCGAGCTGGGCCCGATCCGCTCGGCGCCCCGCCCGCCGGACTGGATCGCCAACCTGGCCGGTGTGCCGCTCGCGGTGCTCAACGTGCTGCTGATCCCGGCCGCCGTGGTCACCGCGGTCCGCGTCGACGCCACCCCCGTGCTGACGGTCGCCGCGGTGGCCGCCGGGCTCGCCGCGCTGATCGGCGCGGTGGTCGCGGTGACCTGGCTGCGCGGTCGGGGCACCGGCAAGAGCCCGGTGCTGCCGGTGTTGCAGCGCTGGCTCGACAACCACCGGCCCGAGGTCGCGCTCTACTTCGCCGGCCCCGCCAAGGACGTCTACCAGGCCAACATGTGGCTGGCCCCGACCGAGGCGCTGCACCAGCGGGCGGTCGTGCTGATGCGCAGCAAGGAAGCGTTCTTCGAGCTGGCCGACACCCGGCTCCCGGTGATCTGCGTGCCCACCGGGCCCGACTTCATGAACCTCGAACTGGGCACCGTCCGGGCCGCCCTCTACGCGGCGAACGTCGGCGCCAACATCCACATGTTGCGCGAGCCGGGCATGAAGCACGTCTTCGTCGGTCACGGCGACAGCGACAAGCAGGCCAGCGTCAACCCGTACAGCAAGGTGTACGACGAGGTGTGGGTCGCCGGCCTGGCCGGCCGGGAGCGGTACGCGCGGGCCGCGGTGGGCGTCCGGGACGACGACATCGTGGAGATCGGCCGGCCGCAGCTCGCCGGGGTGCACACCTTCGGCTCGACGGCCCCCGACCGGCCGTTCACCGTCCTCTACGCCCCCACCTGGGAGGGCTGGCTCGACGACGACCCCTACCACACCTCGCTGGTGCTGATGGGGGAGCGGATCGTCCGGGGGGTGCTCGCCTCGCCGCAGGTGCGCCTGGTCTACAAGCCGCACCCGCTGACCGGTTCCCGCTCCAAGGAGGCCAAGGCGGTGCACGAGCGCCTGGTGTCGCTGATCCGGGCCGCCGGTGGTGACCCGGACGCCGGTTCGCTGGACGGCCCCGGGCACCGGGTGGTCACCGGCCGGGTCCCCGCGCTGTTCGACTGCTTCAACCAGACCGACCTGCTGGTCAGTGACATCTCCAGCGTGGTCTCCGACTTCGTGCAGAGCCAGCGGCCGTACGTGGTGGCCAACCCGAGCGGGCTGCCGGAGGACGAGTTCCGGCGCGAGTTCCCCACCTCCCGGGGGGCGTACCTGCTCTCCCGCGACTGTGGTGAGCTGCCGAAGATCCTGGCGCTGACCCGGGCCGGCGACGACCCGATGACCGACGCCCGGCGGGAACTGAAGACCTATCTGCTCGGCCCGGCCGAGGCCAACCCGATGGACCGGTTCCAGGAGGAGATCGGCCGGCTCTGCCGCTGACCGGACGGGGTACGGGGCCCGGGGCGAACACCCGTCCCGGGCCCCGTCCCGTTCGTCGGCCGGCCCGGCACCGGCCGACCCGTGTTCCCCGTGGTTTCCGGCGAGCCGGTGCTTCTGCCACCATTCGCTCGTCATCCGTACGACGAATGGGGGTCACCGGTGCGCATCCTGCTGGTCGAGGACGACCGACGGGTGGCCGCCGCCCTCGCGTCGGCGCTGACCCGCCGCGGCTACGAGGTGGAGCACGCGGCCACCGTCGCCGCCGCGCTCTCGGCCGCCCCCTGTGACCTGGTGCTGCTCGACCTCACCCTGCCCGACGGGGACGGCACCGAGGTGTGTCGGGAGTTGCGGCGGCGCAGCAGCCAGCTCGGCATCATCGCGGTGACCGCCCGTGGTGAGGAACGGGACCGGGTGCTCGGGTTGCGGCTCGGTGCCGACGACTACGTGGTGAAGCCGTTCTCCATGGTGGAGTTGCAGGCCCGGATCGAGGCGGTGCTGCGGCGGGCGGCCCACGCCGCGCCGGCCCGGGACCTGATCGAGGTCGGGTCGGTCCGTATCGACGTCGCCGCCCGGACGGTCGCCGTCGACGGTCGGCAGGTGGCGTTGACCCGCAAGGAGTTCGACATTCTGCTCTCGCTGGCCCGCCAGCCCGGGACGGCGGTGTCCCGGGACCGGATCCTGCTCGACGTCTGGGGTACCACCTGGGCCGACCGGCACACCGTCGAGGTGCACGTCGGTTCGCTGCGGGGCAAGCTCGGCGACCCCCGGCTGGTGGAGACCGTACGCGGGGTCGGCTACCGGCTCCGGGGCGAGTGAGGGGCAGCCGGTGCGGCGTCGACTGGTGATCAGCTACCTGCTGCTGATGGTGCTGGTGCTCCTGGCGTTGGAGACGCCCCTCGCGGCGACGCTGGCGTCCCGGGAGACCGACCGGGTCCGCTCCGACCGGCTCGCGGACGCGACCCGGTTCGCCTCGCTGGCCGGGCCGGCGCTGCGGGGCGGCGGTGCCGGGCCGTTGACCGGCGAACTCGTCAGCTACGACCAGCTGTACGGCATCGGAGCCGCGGTCGTCGACCGGGACGGCCGGGCGCTGGTGGTGTCGACGAGTTGGCGTACGGGCCGGGACACCCGGGCGGCGCTGGACACCGCGCTGGCCGGGCAGCAGTTCAACGGGCCGGACTCGGTCTGGCCGTGGGTGGACGGCCCGCTGGTGGTGGCGGTGCCGATCAACGACGGTGGTGAGGTGCTCGGCGCGGTGGTCACCAGCACCCCGGTGGAGAAGGTCCGGCGCACGGTCACCGCCTGGTGGCTGCTGCTCGCCGGGATCGGCCTGCTCGCCGTGCTGGCCTGTGTCTCCACCGCGTTCGGGCTGGCCGGTTGGGTGTTGCGCCCGGTGACCGAGCTGGATGCGGTGACCCACGAGATCGCCGAGGGGGACCGGGGTGCCCGGGTGCAGGACCGGTGGGGGCCGCCCGAGCTGCGCCGGTTGGCAGCCAGCTTCAACCACATGGCGGTGGTGGTGTCCGACGTGATGGACCGGCAACGGGCCTTCGTCGCGCACGCCAGCCACCAGCTGCGCAACCCGCTGACCGCGCTGCGGCTGCGGGTGGAGGAGCTGGGGCCCAGCGTGACCGACCAGGCCGGCCAGGTCGAGCACCGGTTGGCCCTGGAGGAGACCGACCGGTTGGCGCTGGTCCTCGACGGGCTGCTCACGCTGGCCCGCGCGGAGCGGGAGCAGAACGAACGGGTCACCGTGGACGCGGCGGCGGTGGCCGCGTCCCGGGTCGCCGCGTGGGAGCCGCTGGCCCGGCACCGGTCGGTCACCCTGCTCCTGGCGGCGTCCGGCCCGGCGTACGCGCGGACCGTGCCGACCGCCGTCGACCAGGCGCTGGACGCGCTGATCGACAACGCGATCAAGTTCAGCGGGGAGGGCGGCGAGGTGACGGTGGCGGTCCGGCACGTCGACGGGGGCACCGCGCTGGAGGTACGCGACACCGGCCCGGGGATGACCTCGGAGCAGCTCCACCAGGCCACCGAGCGGTTCTGGCGGGCCCCGGACGCGCAGAACATCGAGGGTGCCGGCCTCGGCCTGACCATCGTGGCGGTGCTGGTGGACGCCTCCGACGGTCGGCTCACCATGCATCCGGGTCAACCGCGCGGTCTGGTCGCCGAGCTGTGGTTCCCCGGCCCGTCCGACATCGACCCCCCGTCGGACACCGAATCCCCGTCCGACGCCGACTCCCCGTCGGACGCCGTCGTCCCCGCCCTGCCCGGCGGGGCGGGCTGAGTCAGGGTTTGGCGGACCGGTACCAGGCGGCTGCGCCCGGGTGCAGCGGCAGCGGGGTGGTGGCGATCGCCGAGCGGGGACTCATCCGGCCGGCTGCCGGGTGGGCGGCGGCCAGCTCCGACCGACGTTCCATCAGCAGCCGGGTCACCTCGCGCACCAGGGGCTCCGGCAGGTCCGCCCGGACGATCAGGTAGTTGGGGTTGGCGACCGTGGTGACCGGGTCCACGCCGTACACCGAGCGGGGGATGTCCCGGGAGACGTACACCTCGCGGTAGGCGCGACGTAGCGGCTCGGTCCACTCGCCCAGGTTGACCAGCCGGATCGAGGTGGCGTCGGCGAGCGCCTTCACCCCGCGTACCGGCAGGCCACCGGAGAAGAAGAAGGCGTCGATCCGGCCGGACCGCAGCGCTGCCACCGAGTCGTCCAACCCGAGGTGTTCCTGCCGGACCTGGTCGCCGCCGAGCCGGGCCACCTCCAACAGCCGGGTCACCGTGACCTCGGTGCCGGACCCGGCCGCGCCCACCGAGACCCGCCGTCCGCGCAGGTCGGCGAGGTCGCGGATCGGTCCGCCGGCAGTGGTGACCAGGTGCAGCAGGTCGTCGTAGACGCGCGCCACGGCGAGCACCTTCGGTGGGCCGTTCGGGTGGGTGTCGAGCACGTCGGCCTGGGTGAAGCCCAGCTCGGCGGCACCGGAACCGACCAGCCGGACGTTCTCGGCGGAGGCGGCGGTGACCACCACGCTGGCCCGGACACCGGGCATCTCGCGGTTGAGGACGGTGGCCAGCGACTGGCCGAAGGCGTGGTAGACGGCGGTCGGGCTGCCGGTGGCGATCCGGATCCGGACCGGTTCGTCGGGGGAGTCCTGGCAGGCGACCAGCCCGCCGAGCACCACGACCAGCAGCATCAGCAGCGCTGTGCCGGCGGAGGCGGACCGCCGGCCGCGCCCGGTCCGGCGACGGCTCACGCGGTGCACTCTGCGCCGTCACCGCCGTCGGCGCAAGCTCAGACGGCCGGTGCCGGGCCTGACCGCCGGGTCAGCCCGCTGCGGGGTGGACGCCTCGACGTCCGCCGCGCTCAGGCCGGGGTGGGCTGCCGGGCGGGGGCCAACGCGGCCCGCTCCATGATCCGCAGCCGGTCCGGCCCGTCGGCGACGCTGACCACCAGGCAGCCGGTTCCCGGTCGCAGCAGCGCCGGCACCTCCAACTGGGCCGCCGACCGGACCAGCACGGCGGCCAGTTCCCGGTCGGCCAGCCGGATACCGAGGATGTGCCGCCGGACGTGCCGGCCGCCGGCCAGCAACGCCGAGCGCCAGGCCGCCGAGGCGAGCCGGGTCCGCCAGGCGGCCCGGGGGGTGGACGAGCCGACGGCGGGGCCGAGCAGTTCCCGCCGTCCCTGCCGCCAGCCGGCCTCGCGTAACGCCGTGTACCCGGGCACCTGCGCCGTCGGCACGTGCAACCGGTGCAGCTCGTAGCGGCGACGCAGGCCACCGGTGGCCACCTCGTGCTCGACGGGGACGCCGAGCCGGACGAGCAGTTGCCGCATCCGCAGCGCGGCGTCCTCCCGGTTGAACTCCACCACCGCCCGCGGTGGGGGTGGCGTCGGGCGGTGCGTGGCGACGGCCGGCGTCGGCGTGCAGCGCACCAGGCAGGCCACCTCGAACGCGTCGGCCAGGGTCAACCAGTCCAGCGGTGGTGGGGACGCCGGGGGGCGCGGCCGGTCGAGCAGGCGGGGTTCGGAGGTCATCGGACCGCTCCTTCTCGACGGGGGTTCCCCTACGGTCGCCTGCCGGTCCGCCCGCCTCCAGCCATCGGCACCGGATTTGAGGAAATCTTGCGTTCCTAGAGTTCGGTCACCACCACGTCGACCTGACGGGGGCGGCCCGCCGTCACCGGCTGCTCCTCGACCGGGTACTTCAGGTCACGCAACGCGCCGATCAGGGCGGTCGCGGTGCGCGGCCGGGCCCCCGCCACCAGCAGGTCGCGGACCAGCCGGCCCTTGGTGGCCTTGTTGAAGTGGCTCACCACCGTGCGTTCCCCCGGCCGGCGTTCGTGCAGCACCCGCACGGTGACCGTCCGGGCGGCCAGCTCCGCCGGCGGCGTCCAGGTCGCCGCATAGGCGGCGGACCGCAGGTCCAGCACCGGGCCGCCGCCGGCCGCCGCCGTCAGCACCGGCGACAACACCCGCCGCCAGTACGCCGACAGCGCCCCCACCCCCGGCAGCCGCGCCCCGATCGGGCACCGGTACGGCGGGATCCGGTCGGTGAGGCGTACCGCGCCCCACAGGCCCGAGCTGACCAGCACCGAACGGCGGGCCGCCCGCAGCGCCCCGGGCGGCAGGGTGGCCAGGCCGAGCGCCTCGTAGAGCACCCCGGTGTAGACCTGCCCGGCCGGTGCGGTGGCGGCCCGGTCCAGCCGGGCGTTGCGGGCCAGCTCGCCCCGCTGACCGGCGGTCAACCCCAGGGCGGTCAGGGCGGCGTCGGCGGCACCGGGCCCGTCCGACCGGCCGGCGGCACCGAGGGCCATCAGCGCGGTCAGCACCTCCACGCGGGCCGGGGTCAACTCGGGCAGGGAGAGCCGGGTCAGGTCGAGCCGACGACCGGTGCCGGCGTCGGCCTTGCCCTCGGAGGGCGGCAGCAGGATGAGCACCCGGAAAGCGTACGGGCCGAGGTCAGCGCCACGGCCGGACGGCACTCGCCGGGTGGTACACCCGGTATCCGGCGACCTCGACCAGCCGGGCGGGGTCGGCCGCGTCCCCGAGCAGCCCCCGCAGCCGGCGCTCCGCCGGGGAGTCCACCGGCAGCACGTACCCGGGTCGTTGCGCCCCCTCCACCCGCCGCCAGTACGGTCGGTAGCGGTTCTGCCCGGGGGTGAGTTGCCCGTCGAGCACCGCGCAGACCACCCGCTCACCGGTGTCGAAGGTCAACCGGTTGCAGGTCCAGTAGTCGCCGTAGACCTCCCGCAGGCCGGTCCGGCGCACCGCGTCGGCCAGCTCCCGGGCCCGCCGCTGGTCGGCCCGGGGCGCGTCCAGCGCCGTCAGGAACAGCCCGGTCGCCACCACGGCGGTGGTGGTCAACCCGGCCAGCACCGCCGTGGCGCTCGCCCCGACCAGCCGACCGACCACCCCGACGGTGCCCCGCCAGCAGGCCACCGCCGCCAGCCACAGCGGCCACAGCACCGCCGGCAGGGAGATCTGCACCACCGCCAGGTAGCGGGCGTTGGCCAGCGGGTCGGTCGCGGCGGGCGGACTGCGGACGTACGACAGCAGGGTCAGGGCGGCACCGGCGATCAGGGCGAGCTGGGCGACGGGCCGGACCCGCACGGCGGTCGGCCGGCCCGTGGTCCGGCGGTAGCCGACCAGGGCGAGCCCGGCGGCGGCGACCAGCAGCACCGGGTAGAGCGCCCCGAACCACTCCTGCCGGCGGGCGCACCCGGTGACCGGGCAGAGGCCGGTGGCCAGCGGCACCCCGGTCAGTAGCCCACCGCGCACCCGGTCGACCAGCGGCGGCGTCGGCCCGGTGCCGGCGCTGAGCTGGCGCAGCACCGACCACGAGTCCGCGCCCGGCGGGGCGACCAGGTTGTCCCAGACCAGCGGGGCCACCCCGACCGCGAACCCGGCCACCAGCAGCAGCCCCGACCAGCCGAGCAACTCCCGGCGGGTGGCGTAGACCAGCAGCACCCCGGCGACCGCCAGGTAGGGGGCGAGCAGCCAGTCGGACCAGAGCGCCGCCCCGGCGCACACCCCGGCCAACCCCGCCGCCGCCCGTCGCCACCCGGGCCGCCGCCACCGGCCCCGTCGCCCCGCCAGCCCCACCGCGATCAGCAGGATCGCCAGCACCATCGGTTTACCCTCGGGCCGCCCGCCGACCACGGTGAGCTGGTCGCGGACCACCCGTTCGGTGCCGAGCGCCAGCAACCCGACGGTGAAGGTGGCGAACCACGGCCGGTAGAGCCGCCGGCTCAGCCGGTACGACAACCAGAGGAAGAGCGCGTACAACGCGACGAGCGGCAGCCGTAGCACCGGCCAGGACGGTCCGGCCAGCGCCACCAGCGGGGCGGCCAGGTAGGACTCGATCATGCCCATGTAATGCTGCCCGTAGAGGAAGACCGGGTGTTCCCGGCCGGCGGCGATGTGCAGCGCGGCCAGCCCGAAGGTCGCCTCGTCGCTGTTCGCGGCGGGCACCGTCAGCAGGGTCAGAACCAGCCGGTAACCCACCCCGGCCACCCCGAGCAGCAGCGCGACCCGCGCCGGACGGTCCAGCCGTGCGCGGTCGGATGGAACAGGTGTCGACACGACCAACGCCCCCGTCGTCGTCCCGACCGGAGTGTGTCACGCCGGCCGGGCCTCCCGGGCCGGATCGGTCCAGCCGACCCGATGCCGGTCCGCGCCCGCCCGACTCGTCTCCCGTCCGACTCGCTTCCCGTCCGGCTCGGCCCGACTCGTTTCCGCCCGGCCGGGGCGTCGGACGTCTGGTGCGTGCCCCGCCGTCCACCTGGGCGCTCGACCCGCTGTGCTCCTGGTCGCTCGCCTGGCCGCTGCCGGACTCCTGTGGCAGGGTTGCACCGTGCCCTCCACCACCGCGAGCCAGCTGGCCGTACCCACCCTGCACCGGGCCGCGCGGATCGAGGACGCCCTGCACCAACTGGTCGAGCGCCGGTTGCGCCGCACCGGCTGGCAGCCCAACATCGTCGCGTACGCCGGTTACGGCGCACCCGGTTGGGCCCGGGTGCTGTGCCGGGTGCTGCTCAGCCGCCCCGACCGGCGGCAGGGCCGGCTGGAGAAGGTACGCGGCTGGCGCAGCTTCGCCACCCTGCCCGCCAAACACGTCGAGGTCACCATCGAGGCCGGCGACGGCGTACACACCGCCCGCGCCGACCGCAGCGGCTTCGTCGACACCATGGTCAAGGCCAACTTCGCCCCCGGCTGGGCCTCGGTGCGGCTGCGGGTCGCCGACGCCGAACCGGTCGAGGCCCTGGTCCGGGTGATCGACCCGGAGGTGCGCCTCGGCATCCTCTCCGACATCGACGACACGGTCATGGTCACCGCGCTGCCCCGACCCATGCTGGCCGCCTGGAACACCTTCGTCCTCGACGAGCACGCCCGCACGGCGGTGCCGGGCATGGCGGTGCTCTATGAACGCCTGGTCACCGCCCACCCCGGCAGCCCGGTGTTCTACCTGTCCACCGGCGCGTGGAACGTCGCGCCGACGCTGACCCGGTTCCTGTCCCGGCACCTCTACCCGGCCGGCCCGCTGCTGCTCACCGACTGGGGGCCGACGGCCGACCGCTGGTTCCGCAGCGGCCGGGAGCACAAGCGGGCCACCCTGGCCCGGTTGGCCGCCGAGTTCCCCGACGTGCGCTGGCTGCTGATCGGCGACGACGGGCAGCACGACCCGGAGATCTACCGGGAGTTCGCCGCCGCCCACCCGGAGAACGTCGCCGGGGTGGCGATCCGCCGGCTCTCCCCGACCCAGTCGGTGCTCGCCGGCAGCCTGCCCGTGCCGAACGACCGGCCGTCGTCGGCGGGGCCGGTGGGGCAGAAGTGGCTCTCCGCCCCCGACGGCGCCGGGCTGTGGAAGCTGCTCCGCGACGCCGGCCTGGTCTGATCCCCGGCCCGACCGACGCCCGGTGCGGGTGGGTCAGTCGCGGCGGAGCCAGAGTACGCCGAGTGGGGGGACCCGCAGTGCCACCGAGGCGGGCAGGCCGTGCCAGGGGACGTCCTGGGCGTGCACCGCACCGAGGTTGCCCACGCCGGAGCCGCCGTAGTGCTGGGCGTCGGTATTGATCACCTCGGTCCAGGTGCCGCCGGCCGGTAGGCCGACCCGGTAGTCCTCCAGCGGACCCGCGGAGAAGTTCGCCACGCAGACCAGGGTCGCGCCGTCCGGGGCGATCCGGACGAAGGAGACCGCGTTGTTGGCGACGTCGTCCCCGGCGATCCAGCGGAACCCGGCCGGGTCGGTGTCCTGCGCCCACAGCGCCGGGGTGTCCCGGTAGGCGGCGTTGAGGTCGGCGACCAGCCGCTGCACCCCGGCCCGCGCCGGATCGTGCAGGAGGTACCAGTCGAGGCCGCGTTCCTCGCTCCACTCCCGGTCGTCGCCCAGCTCACAGCCCATGAAGAGCAGTTGCTTGCCCGGGTGCGCCCACATGTACGCCAGCAGCGCCCGTACGTTGGCCAGCCGTTGCCAGGTGTCGCCGGGCATCTTGCCGGCCAGCGAACCCTTGCCGTGCACCACCTCGTCGTGGCTGATCGGCAGCACGTAGTTCTCGCTCCAGGCGTACGCCAGGGAGAAGGTGAGCTGGTGGTGGTGGTGCTGCCGGTAGATCGGGTCCTTGGCGGTGTAGAGCAGGGTGTCGTGCATCCAGCCCATGTTCCACTTGAAGCCGAAGCCGAGCCCCCCGTCGGCGGTGGACCGGGTGACCCCGGGCCAGGCGGTGGACTCCTCGGCGATCATCACCACCCCGGCGTGGTGCTTGTAGACGGTGGCGTTGACCTCCTGCATGAAGGCGATCGCCTCCAGGTTCTCCCGGCCGCCGTGCTGGTTGGGCAGCCACTGCCCCTCGGGGCGGGAGTAGTCCAGGTAGAGCATCGAGGCGACCGCGTCGACCCGCAGGCCGTCGATGTGGAACTCGTCGCACCAGTAGAGGGCGTTGGCGACCAGGAAGTTGCGGACCTCGCGGCGACCGAAGTCGAAGACGTACGTGCCCCAGTCGGGGTGCTCGCCGCGGCGCGGGTCGGGGTGTTCGTAGAGCGGGGTGCCGTCGAAACGCGCTAGCGCCCACTCGTCCTTGGGGAAGTGCGCGGGCACCCAGTCGAGCAGCACCCCGATGCCGGCGGCGTGCAGCCGGTCGACCAGGTGCCGGAAGTCGTCCGGGTCACCGAACCGGGAGGTGGGCGCGAAGTAGCCGGTGACCTGGTAACCCCAGGAACCGCCGAACGGGTGCTCCATCACCGGCAGGAACTCCACGTGCGTGAAGCCCATCTCGGTGACGTACGTGGTGAGCTGGTCGGCCAGCTCCCGGTAGCTGAGGCCGGGCCGCCACGAGCCGAGGTGCACCTCGTACACGCTCATCGGTTCCCGGTGCGGCTGCCGGCGGGCCCGCTGCTCCAGCCACCGCGCGTCGGTCCACTCGTAGCGGGACCGGTGCACCACCGAGGCGGTGGCCGGCGGCACCTCCGCGTACGCGGCCATCGGGTCGGCCTTGTCCCGCCACCGCCCGTCGGCACCGAGGACGCGGTACTTGTAGCGGGCCCCCTCCGGCGCGCCGGGCACGAAGATCTCCCAGACGCCGCTGGAGCCGAGGCTGCGCATCGGCCAGCCGTCGTCGGGACCCCAGCCGGTGAAGTCGCCGACCACGCGCACCCCACCGGCGTTCGGGGCCCACACCGCGAAGGCGACGCCGCCGTCGCGGACCTGCGCGCCGAGCGCCTCCCAGAGCCGTTCGTGCCGGCCCTCGCCGATCAGGTGCAGGTCCAGCTCACCGAGGGTCGGCGGGTGGCGGTAGGGATCGTCGGTGACCCAGCCGTCGACGTCGACCCGGTAGTCGAGCACGCTGCCTTCGACGCGGGCCTCGAAGACGCCGACGTCGTGCACCCGCTTCATCGGGTGCCGGTCGTCGCCGACGAGCAGCGTCACGTCGCCGGCGCCCCGCCGCAGGGTGCGGATCGTGGTCCACCCGTCGGCGGGGTGCGCGCCGAGCAGGGCGTGCGGGTCGTGCGTCGCGCCGGCGATCAGCTGGTCCATCGGTCGTCCTTCGGGGCGGGGTCGGTCGGGGTGCTGCCGTGCGGGGCACGGCCGGTCCTGGAGCCACCGGTCCGGGCGCGGCGGGCCTTGGCGGGGCGGGGCGCGGCGGGGCCGGTCGGCTGGCCGGCCTCCGGGGCGGGGGTGGTGGGCGCGGTGCCGCCGGAGAGTTCGGCGGGCACCTCCGTCACGGTCAACTCGGCTGGTTCCGCGCCGGCCGGCAACTCGGCCGGTTCCGCGCCGGCCGGGATCTCGGCCGGCGGGGTCGGCGGGCGGCGGACCGTCAGCACGTGCGCCGGTTGCAGGTACGGGTCGAGCCGGACCGCGTTGCGCTGCCCCCACTCGTAGCTGGCCCCGGTCAGCTCGTCGTGCACGGTGAACCGTTCGTGCCAGTCGAAGCCCAGTGCCGGCATGTCCAGGGTGGTGTTGCCCCACTGGACGGTCTGGGAGTCGAACGAGCAGACCACGATGACCGTGTCGCCGGTGTCCGGGTCGTGCTTGGACCAGCACAGCAGCGTCGGGTTGTCGATGTCGTGGAAGACCAGGTTGCGCAGCCGGTGCAGGGCCGGGTGTTCGCGGCGTACCCGGTTGAGGGTGGCGACGAACGGGGCGAGCGAGCGGCCGTGTGCCTGCGCGCCGGCCCAGTCCCGGGGGCGCAGCTCGTACTTCTCGTTGTCGAGGTACTCCTCCGCGCCGGGGCGGGCGACGTGCTCGAACAGTTCGAACCCCGCGTAGATGCCCCAGGAGGGGCTGAGCAGGGCGGCCAGCACCGCGCGGATCTTGAACATCGGCGGTCCGCCGTGTTGCAGGGACTCGTGCAGGATGTCCGGGGTGTTGGGCCAGAAGTTCGGCCGCATCCAGTCGGCTGAGGCGACCAGCTCCTCGCAGTATTCGCGCATCTCGGCAGCCGTCGTGCGCCAGGTGAAGTAGGTGTACGACTGGGTGAAGCCGACCTTGCCGAGCCCGTGCATGATCGCCGGCCGGGTGAACGCCTCGGCCAGGAAGAGCACGTCCGGGTCGGTGCGCTTGACCTCGGCGATCAGCCAGTGCCAGAAGTCGAACGGCTTGGTGTGCGGGTTGTCCACCCGGAAGATCCGCACGCCCTCGCCGATCCAGTGCCGCACCACCCGCAGCACCTCGGCCCGGATGCCCTCGGGGTCGTTGTCGAAGTTGACCGGGTAGATGTCCTGGTACTTCTTCGGCGGGTTCTCCGCGTACGCGATGCTGCCGTCGGCCCGGGTGGTGAACCACTCCGGGTGCTCGGTCACCCAGGGGTGGTCGGGGGCGCACTGCAACGCCAGGTCCATCGCCACTTCCAGGCCCTGCTCGGCGGCGGCGGCGACGAAGTCGCGGAAGTCAGCCGGCGTACCCAGGTCGGGGTGGATGGCGTCGTGGCCGCCCTCGGCCGCACCGATCGCCCACGGCGAGCCGACGTCGTCGGGGCCGGCGGTCAGCGCGTTGTTGCGGCCCTTGCGGTTGACCCGGCCGATCGGGTGGATCGGCGGCAGGTAGAGCACGTCGAAGCCCATCGCCGCGACCCCGGGCAGCCGGTCCGTCGCGGTGACGAAGGTGCCCGAGCGGGCCGGGGCGTCGACGGTGGCCGGGACCGCGCCCTCGGAACGGGGGAAGAACTCGTACCAGGCGGAGAAGAGCGCCCGGGGGCGGTCCACCCAGAGCCGGTGCGGCGTGCCGGTGGTGACCAGCTCCCGCACCGGGTGCGCCCAGAGCAGGTCGGCCAGGTCGAGGGCCGGGGCGACCCGGCGGGCCAGCTCGGCCTCCTTGTCGCCCAGCGCGGCCACCGCCGCCTCGACCCGCCCGACGTCGCCGGCCGGTACGAGCTCCAGGGCGGCGGTCAGCACCCGCACGCCCTCGGCCAGGTCGTTGGCCAGCTCGGCCGCGCCCTGCCCGGCGGCGACCTTCTTGGTCACCGCGTTCTGCCAGGTCAGGTACGGGTCCTGGAACGCCTCGACGGTGAAGGTCCACTCGCCGACGGCGTCCGGCCGGATGATGGCGTGCCAGCGGTCCTGCCCCGGCTCGCCGGGCCGCATCCGGGTGAACGGCCGGGTCACGCCGTCGGGGCCGTGCCAGACCACGTTGCAGCCGAGGGCGTCGTGCCCCTCCCGGTAGGCGCGCGCCGACACCGGCACCAGCTCGTCGACCACCGCCTTGGCCGGGTAGCGACCGCAGGCGACGACAGGGGAGACGTCTTCGATCGGGAACCGTCCGCTCACCCGCTCAACCTACTGTGCGAGATCCCTTCGCGCTCAATCAAGCGTCCCCTTCTCCCGCACCCCGTTGCGCGCCTCCCCGTCGGCAGGGCGCTTCCGGTCCTCGGCAAGGTGGAGCGCGCTGTGCCCCACGCCAACCCTCCTTCCGCTTCCTCTCGACGCGAGCCACCCTTCGTACGTGACCGTTGCGTTCGCTCAGCTGGTCCGGGCGTGCGCCGCGCTAGGCGGGCGGCTCCGGTGCCACGAACGAACCCTTGCCCTGGTGCACCTCGATCCAGCCCCGCTCATCCAGAATCCAGAGGGCTCGCCTGATCGGGTTGTCGGAAGAGCTGTACTGCTGGGCGAACTGAGCGATCGTGGGGAGCCTGTCGCCGGGCTTGAGCATGCCGCTGCGGACCGATGCGACGATGTCGTCAATAACCTGCTCGTACACGGGCTTGCGTGGCACGGGGACCGCCTTTCGGGAGACTGAACATGATCTCACCGAATGCGACCTGGTGTGGACCCTGCGTGACTCAGGTGGGTGGAGCCTCGGCCACGTACAGGCCGGCCCCTTGGACGCCGACGACGATCCCGTGGGCCTGGAGGAGCATCACCGCTCGCTGCACGGTCGAGACGCTTGCCGAGTACAGTCGGGCCAGCTCGGCGTAGGTGGGCAGCCGGCTTTCCGGCGGGTACTCGCCCTGCTGGATGCGGGCGTGCAGGTCGGCGGCGATCTTCCGGTAGCCCGTCGGGATGGTCATGGAGCCTGCCTCCGTCCGGCAGTACTTTCGTCGGAGACCCGTATGACTGTCGGGCATTTTTATGCCTGACAGTCATACGACCTTCTGGAGAGTGGTACCCCCGTCGCGGTTACGCATTGTGCGGGCGGGCGATCTACTCCGGGCTGTCGGGCGCCCGGCAGCGGTTCCCGCGCTACGCGGGGGGCTTCGATGCCACGAACGATCCCTTGCCCTGTCGGGTGACGATCCAGCCGCGCTCCTCCAGGATGCGGAGGGCGTAGCGGACCGGCCAGGCGCTCGACTGATACTGCTGGCGCAACTCCGCGATAGACGGCAACTTGTCATCGGGGTGAAGCGTGCCTGCCCGGATCGAAGCTGAGACATCAGCGATGATCTGCTCATACAGCGGTGCTTGCGGCATCGTGGAGCCACCTCTCGTCAGCACCCCGATCTTCGCACCCACAGTGACTTACCGTGCCTGCTCAGTTGACTCTGACGGCATTGCCTTCTATGTTGAGTGACGACAGCGGCTCTCTCGTCAGCAAACGGGGTGCCTCTGACCGGGGCGGGGTGGCTTCCATGCCAGGCCACTCCGCCCTGCCGTTTCGGCAAAGCGGGTTCCCTGCTCGGGCCGCGCGAACTGCATCTTTGGCGTGTCGGTGAGGAGGCCGGGATGGATGACCGTCCACATCAAGGGCTCGGGCGGGGGGCGTATCCGGTGCCGGGTGGCCCTGCTCCGCTGCCCGACGGCGACCGGGTGCCGGTGCCGGTCCCGCCACGCCGCCCGGCGGTGCGTCGGCGGCGGTTCGCCTACGGGGTGGCGGTCGCGGTGTGCGTACTCGTGCTGCTCGTGGTGGGGATCGTCCGGTGAGCGGGACGGGGCGGCGGTGAACGAGCTGCCGGTGGGCCGCCGGGTCGCCCAGTGGCGGGTGCGGCGCAACATGACGCAACAGCAGTTCGCCGACCATCTCGGCAAGTCGAAGAGCTGGGTCGACAAGGTTGAGCGCGGGGTGCGCCGGCTGGAACAGGTGTCCAACCTCCGGATGGTCGCCGAGACTCTCCGCATCGACCTGGAGGTGCTGCTCGCCGGGTCGGCGGGGGAGTCGGCGCGACCGGAGACCGCCACCACCGGTGTCGACGCGGTGCTGGCCGCGCTCGCCCGCTACCACGTCGAGCCGCCGGCCCGGCCGCCCGACGTCGCGGAGGTGCGCACCCGCCTGGCCCACGCGGAGCAGAGCTACCGGCACGCCCGCTACCCGGAACTGCTCGTCCTGCTGCCCGGCCTGGTCGATGCCGTCCGCGCGGCGCGGGCACTCCGGCCCGGTCGGGCCACCGACGGGCTGCTCGCCCGGGGGTACGGCCTGGTCGCGCTGGTGCTGCTCAAGGTCGACCGGCCGGAGGTGGCCTGGCTGGCCGCCGACCGGGCGGTGGCCGCCGCGCAGGTCACGAAGGACCCGTGGGTGGCCGCCGCCGCCACGGTGCCGCTGGCCCAGGCCCTGCGCCACGGCGGCCGGCGGCGGGCCGCGATGGAGGCCGCCGCCGTCGCCGCCCACCGCCTCCTGCCGGGGCGTTCCCCGGGCACGCCCCTGGCGACCTCGTCGACGCCCGGTGACGACCGGTCGGCCGACCCCGCGCTGCTCGCCACGCTGCTGCTCCAGGCCGGCCTGGCCGCCGCCGGGCGGGGTGACGGCCGGGCCGCCCGGGATCTGCTCGACCGGGCCGGTCGGGCCGCCCGGGAGGCCGGGGCCGAGGGCGGCGGCGCGGCGGTCGAGGCCGCGCGGGTGGTCGCCGAGGCCGCCCTCGGCGAGGTCACGGCGGCGACGGTACGCCACGAGCGGCTGGTGGCCGGCGACGAGTGGCGGTGGCTGCCCCCTGAGCACCGGGCCGCGTACCTGCTCGATGCCGCCCGTGCCTACGTGCTCGACGGCAACCTGCTCTGCGCCGGCCGGGCGGTGCTCGAAGCGGAGCGCACCGCCCACGGCGAGGTGCACCACCGCCCGGCGGTACGCCCCCTGGTCGCCGTGGTGGCCCGTTCCCCCGCCGCCCCGCCCGCCCTGACCCGTCTCGCCGCCACCCTCCACGTCACCTGACAGCCCCAGACAGAGACCTGCGACACGTATCATGTGTATTACGTATCTAGGGGGCTGCCGTGAAGTTGAACAGCAAGGGTCAGGTGACGATCCCGGCGGAACTGCGGGTCCGGTACAACCTGCACGAGGGTGACGAGGTCGACGTGATCGAGGAAGGCGGCGCACTGCGCATCGTGCGCGTCAGTGACGCTGAGACCCGTGGTCAGCGTCTGGTCCGGCACATGCGCGGCAGGGGCAGCGCCCCGGAGGTGCAGGGCATGTCGACCGAGGACCTGATGGACCTGCTCCGTGGGGAGTGAACGGATCCGGGCTGTCGCCGCTCGGGTGCCGGAGACGGTTGCCACGCTGGTCGACACCAACGTCCTGCTGGACGTCTTCACCGAGGACCCGCAATGGGCCGACTGGTCGGCTGAGGCCCTGGCCAGCGCCCGCGACGAGGGCATTCTGGTGATCAATCCGATCGTGTACGCCGAGGTGTCAGTGCGGTTCGACGGTGTCGAGGAACTCGACGATGCGCTGCCCGCCACGGATTTCCTCCGCGAGGACCTGCCGCACCCGGCGGGCTTCCTGGCCGGCAAGGCGTACGCGCGGTACCGCCGGCAGGGCGGCTCCAAACGTTCGCCGATCGCCGACTTCTACATCGGCGCACACGCGGCGGTCTGCCGCTACCGCCTGCTCACCCGCGACAGCAGCCGCTGCCGCTCGTACTTCCCGACGCTGAAGTTGATCGCGCCCGGCGAGTGACGGCCGTCCGTCGCCTGGCCCGTCCGTCGTTGGCGTAGGGCGGGGTGGCTACCTGTCGCCGTAGTGGTACCGGCAGGCGATGATCTCGACGTCGTCCTTCGTGATGCGGTACACCAGCCGATGTTCGCGATCGATCCGGCGGGACCAGAAGCCGGACAGCTCACCCCGCAGGGGCTCCGGCTTGCCGATGCCCTCGTATTCGTTGCGCATGACGTCGGCGATGAGATCGTTGATGCGTTTGACCAGCTTGCGGTCCGTGTGGCTGAGGTACTGGTTCCACGCCGTCGCGGTGAAGACCAGCCTCACGCGACGTCCCGTACGGTCGTCGGGTCGACCAGTTCCCGCTCGGTGGCGTCACCCTCGTCGAGTTCCGCGATCGATCGGCGCAGGGCCGCCGCGTTGCCCGGACTGCGTAGCAGGTACTCGGTCTCCTTCATCGACTCGTACTCCGCCAGCGGCACGATGACCACCGGCTCGTGACCCGACCGGGTCACCACCACTTCCTCCGCGTCGTTGATGACGCTGTCGAGTTCGGCGGCCAGGTTCTGCCGCAGCTGGGTGAAGTTCACGGTCCGCATGACCACCTCCGAGGTAGGTACAGAAAACTGTACCTGACCTGGTTATTCCAGGAGTGAGCGGTACAGCTCCAGGGTCTGGACGGCGATGGCGTCCCAGGAGAAGTGCTCCACGGCCCGCCGCCGGCCGGCGAGACCCAACGCCTCGGTGCGCTTCGGGTCGGCCAGCAACTCGTTGATCGTCGCGCCGAGGTCGGCGACGAAGCGGTCCGGGTCCAGCGGGTTGCCGGAACCGTCGCCGGCCTGCTCGATCGGCACCAGCAACCCGGTCTCGCCGTCGGCGACCACCTCGGGGATGCCCCCGGTGGCGGTCGCCACCACCGCCGTTTCGCAGGCCATCGCCTCCAGGTTGACGATGCCCATCGGCTCGTAGACCGACGGGCAGACGAAGACGGTGGCGTGGGTGAGCACCTGGATCACCTCGGGCTTGGGCAGCATCTCGGCCACCCAGACCACCCCGGACCGGTTGGCCCGCAGCTCGGTGACCAGCCCCTGCACCTCGGCGGCGATCTCCGGGGTGTCCGGGGCACCGGCGAGCAGCACCAGTTGGGTGTCGGCGGGCAGCTCCCGGGCGGCACGCAGCAGGTAGGGCAGGCCCTTCTGCCTGGTGATCCGCCCGACGTACACCACGCTGGGGCGGGCGGGGTCGATGCCGAGCCGGTCCAGTACGTCGGTGCCGTGGTCGGGGGCGTACTGGGCGGTGTCGATGCCGTTGTAGACCACCCGGACCCGGTCCGGGTTCACCGCCGGGTAGGCGGTCAGCACGTCCCGCCGCATCCCCGCACTCACCGCGACGATCGCGTCGGCGGACTCCATCGCCGTCCGCTCGCACCAGGAGGAGAGCGCGTAACCGCCGCCGAGCTGCTCGGCCTTCCACGGGCGCAGCGGCTCCAGGCTGTGCGCGGTCACCACGTGCGGCACCCCGTACAGCAGCTTGGCGGTGTGCCCGGCCAGGTTGGCGTACCAGGTGTGGCTGTGCACCACGTCGGTGCCGGCGCACCCGGCGGCCATCGCCAGGTCGACGCCCATGGTCCGCAGCGCCGCGTTCGCGCCGCCCAGGCCAGCCGGCTCGGGGTACGCGGTGACGCCCGGCTCGACGCGCTCCGCGCCGAAGCAGTGCACCCGGACGTCGGCGAGCCGGCGCAGCTCCCGGGCCAGGTACTCGACGTGCACCCCGGCCCCGCCGTAGACCTCCGGCGGGTACTCGCGGGTGAGCAGGTCCACGCGCAGCGGGGCGGAGTCGGTCATGCCCGGCACCCTAGTGCAGAAACCCGCCGCGCACCGGTCACGGAACTGTGCCCGTACGAGTGGTGAAGTCGCAGCGGTATGGATAGCGTCTGGTCATGGCTGCCAAGGTGCTCGCGATCGTCCTGGCCGGCGGAGAGGGCAAGCGCCTCATGCCGCTCACCGCGGACCGGGCCAAGCCGGCCGTCCCGTTCGGCGGGATGTACCGCATGGTCGATTTCGTCCTGTCCAATCTGGCGAACGCCGGCTTTCTCAAGATCGTCGTTTTGACCCAGTACAAGTCCCACTCTCTGGACCGGCACATCACCAAGACGTGGCGGATGTCGACACTGCTCGGCAACTACGTCACGCCCGTGCCGGCCCAGCAGCGTCGGGGCCCGTGGTGGTTCGCCGGTTCCGCCGACGCGATTTACCAGAGCTTCAACCTGATCAACGACGAGCAGCCGGACTACGTGATCGTCTTCGGCGCCGACCACATCTACCGGATGGACCCCCGGCAGATGGTCGACGACCACATCGCCTCCGGCGCGGCGGTCACCGTCGCCGGCATCCGCCAACCGCTGTCGATGGCCGACCAGTTCGGTGTGATCGAGGTCGGCGAGGACGGCAAGCGGATCCGGGCGTTCCGGGAGAAGCCCACCGACGCGGTCGGCCTGCCCGACGCCCCCGACCAGATCTACGCCTCGATGGGCAACTACGTCTTCTCCACCCGGGCGCTCTGCGAGGCCGTCGAACGGGACGCCGCCGACAAGACCAGCAAGCACGACATGGGCGGCAGCATCATCCCGATGCTGGTCGAGCGGGGCGAGGCGAACGTCTACGACTTCAAGGACAACGAGGTGCCCGGCAGCACCGACCGGGACCGGGGCTACTGGCGGGACGTGGGGACGCTCGACTCGTTCTACGACGCGCACATGGATCTGATCAACGTGCACCCGGTGTTCAACCTCTACAACTTCGACTGGCCCATCTACACCGACCAGCCGCCGTACCCGCCGGCGAAGTTCGTCCACCAGTGGGGTGAGCGGGTCGGCCGGGCCGTCGGCTCGATGATCTCGCCCGGCGCGGTGATCTCCGGCTCGCTGGTGGAGAACTCGGTCGTCTCGCCCAAGGTCAAGGTGCACTCCTGGGCGCAGGTCGACGGCGCGGTGCTGATGGAGGGCGTCGAGGTGGGCCGGCACGCCGTGATCCGCCGGGCCATCCTCGACAAGAACGTCTTCGTGCCCGAGGGCGCCGAGATCGGCGTCGACCTGGAGAAGGACCGGCAGCGCTACACGGTCTCCGACAACGGCGTCGTCGTCATCGGCAAGGGTCAGCGCGTCGAGCCCTGAGCCGGGTGTGACCCGGCCGACGCCGGGGAAGACAGCGCACCGACCCGTACCCCAAGGAGGTTTCCGCAGTGGCCCACCCCCGTGCCGGACAGCCCGCCGAGCCCGCCGACCTGGTCGACGTGCCCCGGCTGGTGACCGCCTACTACGCCGAGCACCCGGACCCGGACGACCCGGCGCAGCAGGTCTCCTTCGGCACCTCCGGCCACCGGGGGTCCAGCCTGCGCAACGCCTTCAACGAGGATCACATCCTCGCGGTCACCCAGGCGCTCTGCGACTACCGCCGGGAACAGCACCTCACCGGCCCGCTCTTCCTCGCCCGGGACAGCCACGCGCTCTCCGCCCCCGCCGAGGTCAGCGCGTTGGAGGTGCTCGCCGCCAACGGGGTGACCGTGCTGCGGGACAGCCGCGACGGCTACACCCCCACCCCGGCGCTGTCGCACGCCGTGCTCACCCACAACCGGGGGCGCACCGACGGGCTCGCCGACGGCATCGTGATCACCCCGTCGCACAACCCGCCCGACGACGGCGGCTTCAAGTACAACCCGACCAACGGCGGGCCCGCCGACACCGACGTCACGAGGTGGATCCAGGACCGGGCGAACGCGATCCTGGCCGCCGGGCTCAAGGAGGTTAGACGCATCCCGTACGCGCGGGCGCGCGCCGCCGACACCACCGGCACGTACGACTTCCTCGCCGGCTACGTCGACGACCTGCCGTCGGTGCTCGACATCGACGCGATCCGCGACGCCGGGGTGCGGATCGGGGCGGACCCGCTCGGCGGGGCCAGCGTCGCCTACTGGGGTGAGATCGCCGAGCGGCACCGGCTCGACCTCACCGTGATCAACCCGCTGGTCGACCCGACCTGGCGGTTCATGACCCTCGACGGCGACGGCAAGATCCGGATGGACTGCTCGTCGCCCAACGCGATGGCGTCGCTGATCGCCGCCCGGGACCGGTTCCAGGTCTCCACCGGCAACGACGCCGACGCCGACCGGCACGGGATCGTCACCCCCGACGGGGGCCTGATGAACCCCAACCACTACCTGGCGGTGGCGATCGGCCACCTGTTCCGTACCCGGTCGCAGTGGGGTCCGGCGGCGGCCGTCGGCAAGACCCTGGTCTCCTCCTCGATGATCGACCGGATCGCCGCCGACCTGGGTCGACCGCTGCTGGAGGTGCCGGTCGGCTTCAAGTGGTTCGTCCCCGGGCTGCTCGACGGCACGGTCGGCTTCGGCGGCGAGGAGAGCGCCGGGGCGTCGTTCCTGCGCCGCGACGGCAGCACCTGGACCACCGACAAGGACGGCATCCTGCTCTGCCTGCTCGCCGCCGAGATCATCGCCAGCACCGGCCGGACCCCGAGCGAGCACTACGCCGCACTGACCGAACGCTTCGGCGCACCCGCGTACGCCCGGATCGACGCCCCGGCCAGCCGGGAGCAGAAGGCGGTGCTCGGTCGGCTCTCCCCGGAGCAGGTCACCGCCACCGAGCTGGCCGGTGAGCCGATCACCGCCACCCTGACCAGTGCCCCGGGCAACGGGGCGGCCATCGGCGGGCTGAAGGTGACCACCGAGTCGGGTTGGTTCGCGGCCCGGCCGTCGGGCACCGAGGACGTCTACAAGATCTACGCCGAGTCGTTCCACGGGCCGGCGCACCTGGCCCAGCTCCAGCAGGAGGCGAAGGCCCTGGTCGACGCCGTGCTGGAGTAGTTCCGGCGGCTGCCCTGCGCCCCGTCCGGCTATCGGACGGGGCGCACGCCGTGCTGCCCCCGGTGCCCGGAGTTTCCGCTCCGGAGCGTTTCGTGGACCTCGACTCGCTCGTTGCGCATGAGGCGACCGAAAACGGGGTGAGGGGGCGGACGATGACCTGTTCCAGGGCGGTCTCCGACCCTGGTTCCGAAATCGATGTCGTCGAATCCCGGGCAGCGTCGTCGGGACGCCATCGGGAACTGGTCGGTCGGCTGCTGCGCTGCTATCCCGTGAGCTTCCTGGTGCTCGCCCCGTATGCGCTGTTGATCTTGCCGATGGCGTTGGTCAATGACAACCCGCGTACCGGTTTCATCGTGTTCCTGGTGGGCCTGGCGTTGCTGGGCAGTGTCTCCGTGGAGACGTTCTGTCTGCTCCTCGGGCGACCCGATCCGCAGTGGCGGCGCGGCATGCGCCAGGCGACCGCCCGGTACCCGGGGATCTATCCGGTGGCCCGCCTGGTCGTGCTGATCAGCATCGCGGCCGCACTGCTGGGGGCGCACCTCGGGGAGGGGAGCCTCGTCGCGCAGATCTCCGGGGAGACGTCCGACACGCCGATGGTGGCGCTGACCAAGTTGTTCTCCGGTTGGGCGGCGCTCGGGTTCGCGCTGCTGGTCGCCAGCCACCTCGGCGGCCACCTGTCCAAGGCGAAGCTGTACGGCTGGTTGGGCGCGCTCGTCGTCACCAAGGCCTTCGTCACCGTGCTGACCGCCCTCACGGCGCCCCTGATCGCCTTCGTCTTCTTCGCGGTCACCGCCGGGGTGGTCTGCGGCGTGTTCCGGTTGCGGTACCTGGTGTTCGGCACACTGGTGCTGGTCCTGTTGTGGCCGGCCATGTTCGACTACCGCAACGGGATACGGGAGGACCAGGGCGTCGCGGTGGACGACGCGGTGACCGCGACGGACCGGATGCGCCTGGACCGGCAGCTGACGGTCGTCGCCCCCACGGAGGTCCCCGTCGACCTCGGTCAGCCCGAGGGCGTCGACTACCTCAGGTACGGGCTGGTACCGCGGCTCCTGGACCCCGGCCGGCCGGCTCTGACGACCGGGCAACGGATCAACCAGTACCTCGGCGGTAGCCGGACGTCGGCCTCCAACTTCCTGCTGCTGGGCAACATGTGGTTCTTCGACGGTCCCGTCGGGGTGGTGGCCGTGCACGCCTTCTGGGCCGGGTTCGTGGCGCTGTTGCTGCGCTGGCGGGGCCGGCCCGGCCCGGCCCGGTTGAGTCTGGTCTGTCTGGTGTTCTCCGATGCGTTGCTGTGGTCCGGCACCTACCCCGACTCGATGATCGGGTTCCTGCAACACGCGGTGTCGGCGATGGCGGTCTTCTTTCTGCTGTGGTTGGCCCGCAGATTCCCGGGCCGGGCGCCCGCATGACCCGAGCGGGGCGGGGATCCGGGTGAAACGTCAGCGGGAGTTGGTCGGCGGGCTGCTGCGGTGCTATCCCGTCAGCTTCCTGGTGCTCGCCCCGTACGCGGTGTTCATCGTTCCGATGGCGGTGCTCCACCACAACCCGCGTACCGGCTTCCTCGTGTTCCTGGTGGGCCTGGCGTTGCTGGGCAGCGCCAGTGTGGAGACGGCCAGCCTGTCCTTCGGGCGTCCCGATCCGCAGTGGCGGCAGGGCATGCGGCAGGCGACCGCCCGGTTCCCCCAGATCTATCCGGTGGCCCGGCTGGTGACCCTGACCGGCATCGCGGCGAACATCGTCGGTGCCCACCTCGGTCGGGGAACCGTCGTCGCCCAGGTGTCCGGCGAACTGGTCGACACACCTCTGGGAATGGTGTGCGCGCTCTTCTCCGGGTGGGGCACGCTGGGCTTCGCACTGCTGGTCGGCAGCCAACTCAGCGGTCGGCTCTCGCGGCCGAAGCTGTACTGCTGGCTGACCGCTCTCGTCGGCGTGGAGGCGTACGTCGCAGCGCTGACCGCCCGTTCCGCGCCACTGGTCGCACTGGTGTTCTTCGTGGCTGCCGCCGGAGCCGTCTGCGGCGTCTTCCGGCTGCGTCATCTCCTGCTCTGGACGGTGGTGCTCCTCCTCGCCTGGCCCACCATGTTCGCCCAGCGCAACGCCATCCGGGAGGAGTCCGGGGTCATGGTGGACACTCAGGTCACCGCCGCCGACCGGCTCCGTCTGGACAGTCAACTCACGGCGGTGGCGGGCTTCGAGGTGCCGGTCGAGATCGGCCAGCCCGGTGTCGTGGACTACTTCCGGTACGGGCTGGTGCCCCGGGTGATCGACCCGGACCGGCCGGCGCTGTCCACCGGGCAACGGATCAACCAGTTCCTCGGCGGCGGGCCGACGTCGGCCTTCAACTTCCTGTTGCTGGGCAACATATGGTTGTTCGACGGCCCCGTCGGAGTGGTGGCCGTGCACGCCTTCTGGGCCGGGTTCGTGGCGCTGCTGCTGCGCTGGCGGGGTCGACCGGGGCCGGCCCGCTTGACGTTGTGCTGTCTGGTCTTCTCCGATGTGCTGCTCTGGTCCGGAACCTACCCCGACTCCACCATCGGCTTCCTGCAACACCTGATGTCGGCGGTACCGGTCTTTCTCCTGCTGTGGCTGACCCGTCGCTCCTCCGTCGGGCGGGACGACCGGGTGCCGCTGTTGCGGGGTGCCGCCCGGTGACCGTCCGGGTCCGTGCTCGCGCGGCCCGGCACCGGGCCGTTCCGGGCCCGCCCCGGACCGGTCGCCGTGCCCTGCTCGCCCTGGTCGTCGGGGGTCTGTCCAGCGGCGGCAACCTGCTGGTGGCGATCACCGTCACCAGGCTGGAGCCGATCGGTGGGGTGGGTCAGTTCGCGCTGGCCTTCTCGTTCTACATCCTCGGCTCCGGGCTGGTACGCAGCATGGTGACCGACTCGACCCTGGCGGCCGGTACGGGGGCCGCGTCCGCCGCCCGGCGGGCCATCCTGCTCGGCACGGTCAGCGGCGTGGCGCTCGGCGCGGCGGGGATCGCGTTTGGCTCGTCCTATCTGGTGTTCGTGGGCCTCGCCCTGCCCGGTCTGGTGCTCTACGACTACACCAAGGCGATCGCCGTCGGCGTCGGGACACCGTCCGGGGCCCTGGCCCAGGAGACCGCCTGGGCGGCGGTCACCGGCTGCGCCGCGCTTGCCGGCCTGTTCCGGCTGCTCGACGCGCCGTACGTGTTCGCCCTCTGGGCGTTCGGTGGCGGGCTCATCGGCGTGGTCGTCGCGCTCCGCCGCCGGTACGCGTTGCGACCCGGCTGGCGCATCGGTCGGGCGGAGAGCCGCGTCGCGTTGGGGTTCGGCACGCAGTTCCTGCTGACCACCGGATCGGCGCAGTTGGCGCTGACCGCCCTGGCCGCCTTCGCGGGCACCGCGGTGGTCGGCGCGTTGAGCGCCGGCAGGACGCTGCTGGGGCCGGTGAACCTGGTCCTGTCCACCGCCGCCACGCTGATCCTGCCGCACCTGGCCCGCAGCCGTGCCGAGTCCCGCGCGGTGCGGACCCGGGTGGCCGTACGACTCGCGATGCTGGTGTCCGCCGGTGTCCTGCCGATGACGACGGCGGTCGCCCTGCTGCCCGACGCGGTCGGGACGACGCTGCTCGGCGCCAACTGGGACCTGGCCCGCAGCCTGTTGGTGTTACTCGCGCTGGAGAGCCTGTTCGCGGCGCCGGCTGCCGTCGGCTTCGCCGGGCTGCGGGTGGAGCAGGCGAGCCGGCTGGCGATCCTGCTCGGCGTCCTGCTCGGCGGAATCCGGGTGCCCGTGGTCGTTGCCGCAGCGGTCCTGTGCGGTGCGACCGGTGCGGCCGGCGCACTCGCGGTGCTGGCCCTGGCCAGCGCGGTCGCCTGGGGCGGCAGCTATCTCCTGCTGCTGCGCAGACGCGAGGCGGACCGCGCGCGGGGTGTCCGGCGAGACCCCACCGACGAACTGGCCGACGTTGTCCGCCCGACGTGAGCTGCCCCCGCCCCGCGGCACCGGGCGGGGGCGGCACCCGCGTCAGGCGACGGTCGACAGGGCGGCGCGGACGCGCTCCACCACCGTCTTGACCCCCGCGTCGGTCAGCTCCGGATAGGTCGGCAGGTTGATGCCGCGCCGGCTCAGGTCCACGGTCACCGGGCAGTACGCCTGCGGATCGTGGTGCGCGGGCAGTTCGGGGATCGGCACGAAGAAGGGCCGGGTCTCCACGCCGAGCCGGTCGAGTGCCAGGGCCACCGTGTCCCGGGAGGTGGCGTCCCCCGCCGGCCCGACCAGGAAGGCGGCCATCCACGGTGCCCGCCGGACACCGGCGACCACGTGCTGCGCCGCCAGCGCCGGCTCGTCGGCCAGCTGCGTCTCGTAGCCGGCGATCACCGCGTCCCGCCGGGCGATGATGTCGTCGGCCCGCTCCAGTTGGGCGCAGAGCAGCGCGGCGGCCAGGTTGGTCATCCGGTAGTTGTAGCCCAGCACCGGGAAGTAGTACCGCCGCTGCGGATCCATGCCCTGGTTACGCAGCAGCCGCATCCGGGCGGCCAGCGCCTCGTCGGAGGTGGTCACGCAACCGCCCTCACCCGCGGTGATCACCTTGTTGCCGAAGAAGGAGAAGGTGGTGGCGTCGGCCAGGGAACCGGTCGGGTGCCCGTCGACCGTGGCCCCGAAGGACTCCGCCGCGTCGGCCACCAGGAGCAGTCCGTGCCGCTGGCACAGCGCGCGCAGGGCGGGATAGTCGGCGGGGTGGCCGTACAGGTCGACGGCGACGACCGCCCGGGTGCGTGGCCCGATCGCGGCCCGGACGGCGGCGGGGTCGACGCACCAGCTCTGCGGCAGCACGTCCACACAGACGGCGCGCGCCCCGCAGTACGCCACGGCGTTCGCGGTCGCCACGTAGGTGAGCGCGGGAACGATGACCTCGTCGCCCGGACCGATACCGGCGGCGGCGAGGACCAGGTGCAGGGCGACCGTGCCGTTGGCGGTGGCCACCGCCGTGCCGGCGGCACACCGCCGGGCGAACCGGTCCTCGAAGGCGTTGAGGTAGGGGCCCTGGGAGGAGACCCAGCCGCTCCTCAGGGCGTCGACCACGTACCGCTCCTCCAGGTCGGACAGGCTCGGTCGGGCCACCGGATAGCGGTCGTCCGTCATGCTCACGACGCTTCCTCCCCGCTGAGTTCGGCGGCGAACGCGGATCTCGGTATCGGTCCCGGTCGTCCCTGCGCCACCCAGCGCAGCACGTCGAGGTAGTCGGCACCGGTCGCCGCCCAGGTGCGGGCGGCCAACCGGCCGTTGGCGTGCCGGGCGGCGGCGGCGTAGTACGCCCGGTCGGCCAGCAGCCGCTGGACCGCCTCGGCGAGGGACGCCGGGTCGGTGGCCCGGAAGACCGTCGCCTCGGCACCGGTGAACTCCAGTTGGGCCAGCAGCGGCTCGGCGTCCGCGCAGGCGACGGGCAGCCCCCAGCTGAACGCCTCCAGCATGGCACCGCTGGCCGCCTCCCAGAGCGACGGGATCACCACCGCGTCGGCCCGGGCGTAGAGGGCGTTCAGCTCGTCGAGGGTGACGAACCCGGGGAAGGACACCCGGCCCCGCAGGTCGGGCTGCGCGGCGCGGGCGAGCAGGCGGCTGGCGTCGGGCTCGACCAGCGGGCCGGGGCAGACCAGCCGGCACTGCGGCAGCAACGCCATCGCCTCCAGCAGGGTCGCGTGGTTCTTGTGGGTCGCGGTGGAGGACGGGTAGACCAGCAGGCCCGGTTCGGGCCGGGCGGCAGCCCGTTCGGGTGCGGGCTGGAACGTGGGGGTCGGGATGAGCGCGGTCCGCTCGGCAGCCTCGGGAAACAACCGCAGGGTCTCCCGGTACGGGTGCGGCCAGGTGACCACGAGGGCGGACGCACGGGCCACGTTCTCCCGGACCACCGCGGCGAAGCCGGGGGAGTGGAAGGCGGCCCGCAGGTGCCGCAGGTCGTGCACGACGACGACCGAGGGGCCGGGCCCGATCGGGGCGCTGTGGAACGGGTACAACGTCACGTCCGATCCCCGCTGCCGAGGGACCGAGCGCTGCCGGACCGCGTTGACCGCCCTGCGGACGGCGAGCGAGTCGCGGACCCGGGTCGGCGTCCAGCGGCGCAACAGCTGCCCGGGAGGAGTGTCCGAGCGCAGCGGCTGGGCGATCTCGGTCCAACCGAGCTGATCGGCGGGCACCTGGTCACGCCACTGGTCGAGGGTGCCCCGCAGGATGTTCACCCGCAGGTCGTGGGAGGTGTCGGCGGCCATGCCGGTCAGCAGGCCGTAGGTGAAGGCCTCGACCCCGGCGGCGTGTCCGGGGCGGATCGGGGTGGCGTCGACGGCGATCCTCATCGGTCCACCCGCACGAGACGTCCCATCCGCTCGTCTTCCAGGAGTTGTCGGTCGGCGTCCACCATCACCCGTACCAGGTCGCCGAACAGGGTCTTCGGCGCCCAGCCCAGGTGCCGCCGGGCCTTGCTGTAGTCGCCGATGAGCGCGTCGACCTCGGCGGGCCGGAAGTAGGCGGGGTCGATCTCCACGTACCGCTGCCAGTCAAGACCGACCCGGTCGAAGGCGGCCTGGACGAACTCGCGTACGGAGTGCCCCTCGCCGGTGGCCACCACGTAGTCCTGTGGGGTGTCCTGCTGAAGGGCCAGCCACATCGCCTCGACGTACTCCGGGGCGTAGCCCCAGTCCCGGACCGCGTCGAGGTTGCCCAGGTAGAGCTTGTCCTGGATGCCGGCCTCGATCCGGGCCACCGCGCGGGTGATCTTGCGGGTGACGAAGTTCTCGCCGCGCCGGGGGCTCTCGTGGTTGAACAGGATGCCGTTGACGCAGAACATGTCCCACGACTCGCGGTAGTTGACCGTCGACCAGTAGGCGTAGACCTTGGCGCACGCGTACGGGCTGCGCGGGTGGAACGGGGTCTCCTCCCGTTGCGGAGGCGGGGCGGAGCCGAACATCTCCGAGGACGACGCCTGGTAGAAGCGGCAGTCGATGTCGGCCGCCCGCGCCGCCTCCAGCATCCGCAGGGCACCGAGCCCGGTGATGTCGGCGGTGTAGCCGGGAACGTCGAAGGATACGCGGACGTGGCTCTGCGCGCCGAGGTTGTAGATCTCGTCCGGCCGGATGTCGCGGATCAGCGCGGTCAGTGAGGCCGGGTCGGAAAGGTCGCTGTAGTGGAGGAACAGACGCGCCTCGCCGTTGCGGGGATGGACGTCGACGCGGTCTATCCGTTCGGTGTTGAACGAGGACGACCTTCGCTTTATCCCGTGCACCGTGTATCCCCGGTCGAGGAGGAACTCGGACAGATAGCTACCGTCCTGACCGGTGGTGCCGGATATGAGTGCCACTCGCGACATGGGGGTCCTCTCGTGCCGGTTGGGATTTGTTGCGCGACTCCCTTATACCGTTTGCCGGACCGGTGATCATGATTTTTCGGGTGGCGTTCGACGAATTTGCGCCAAGCGCGGTACGCAGTCACCGAAGTGACACTCGCTCGTTGTTCCACCCAGTTCCCAGATTTCAGCGAGGAGCGAGGATGGCCGGTGACACCAGCCCCGCAACGAACGTTGACGAACGGTTGGCGGGTGCCGGGGGGACCACATTCCGGGTCCTCGTCACGGCGGGCTACTTCAGCCCCGGGTGGCGTGCCGGAGGGCCGGTCCGTTCCATTTCGCACGTGCTCGACACGGCCAGCGGCGCGGTTTCCGCCACCCTGCTCACCCGGGATCGCGACCTCGGTTCCCGGGCGGCCTATCCCGGGCTCTCCGGCACCTGGGTGCGACGCGGCCGGACGAAGGTCTTCTATCTCGGCGTACGGCACCCGGCGCACTGGCTGACGCTCTGGCGTTCGTTGCGGTCGGCACGTTTCGATCTGCTCTACGTCAACAGCGTCTGGTCGGTCTTCTCCATTCTTCCGATCGCCGCCACCCGGCTCGGCCTGCTGCGGGCGGATCGCATTCTGGTGGCCCCGAGGGGTGAATTCGGCTCGGCCGCCCTCGCCCTGCACCGGGCCCGCAAACGGATGTTCCTGGCCGGCTGGCGGTGGATGCTGCGGGGGCCCCGGGTGCTGTGGCACGCCACCGGGCCGCAGGAGGTCGCCGACATCCGGGGGGTGCTGCCCCGGGCCCGGATCGGCGTCGTCGCGATCGGCGTCGGCCCCGAACCGCGCCCCGCACCGGCCGACCCGCCGCCGGCCGACCCGCCCCGGCTGGTCTTCATCGGTCGGATCTCACCGATGAAGAACCTCGACCTGGTGCTCGCCGCGCTCGCCCACGTCCGGGCCCGGGTGCGGCTCGACATCTACGGCCCGGTGGAGGACGCCCGGTACTGGCAGCGCTGCGAGCAGTTGTGGTCCGCCCTGCCGGACCCGTCCGTCGTCAGCTACCGGGGAGAGTTGCGCCCCGACCAGGTCGGCGAGACCTTCGCCCGGTACGACGCCTCCGTCCAGCCGACCCGGGGGGAGAACTTCGGCAACGCGATCGCGGAGAGCCTGGCGGCGTGCTGCCCGGTGATCTGTTCGGACCGGACACCGTGGACGGCCGTGCTGCGTGACGGCGGCGGGCAGGTGCTCACCGAGCTGACCCCGGTGGCGTTGGGCGCGCTGGTCACCCGGCTCGCCGCCACCTCGCCCGAGCAGCGGCAGGCGGCCCGGGCGGCGGCGGGGGAGGCCTACCGCCGCTGGTGGCTCGACCGGCCCCGGATCAGCGTCCTCGACCAGGCATGGCAGGCGGTCAGCGCCCCGGCGTGCCGGGTCCCCCCACAGGGACGGCCGTCGTGACACCGGCCGACCCGCGTACCGCCGACCCGGACCCCGCACCGCACCGCCGGGCGGACCGCGCCCACCGGTGCCGGGCGGTCCCCGCCACACCGCGACCGACCATGAGGAGACGTCCATGACCCGGGTGATGACCGTCGTCGGGACCAGACCGGAGATCATCCGGCTGGCCCGCGTGATCGACACGCTGGATCGGACCGTGGAGCACACGGTGGTGCACACGGGCCAGAACTGGGACCCCGCGCTGTCGGACATCTTCTTCACCGAGCTGGGTGTCCGGTCCCCGGACCGCTTCCTGCGGGCCGACACCCGGTCGCTGGGTAGCCTGCTCGGGGCCGTGCTGGTCGGCACCGAACAGGCGATCGGTGAGCTGCGCCCGGACGCGCTGCTGGTGCTCGGCGACACCAACAGCGCCATCGCCGCGTTGATGGCCCGGCGGATGAAGGTCCCCGTCTACCACATGGAGGCCGGCAACCGCTGCTTCGACCTCAACGTGCCGGAGGAGACCAACCGCAGGCTGGTCGACCACGTCGCCGACTTCAACCTCGTCTATTCCGAACACGCCCGGCGCAACCTGCTCGCCGAGGGCCTGCACCCCCGCCGGATCCTGCACACCGGCTCACCCATGCGGGAGGTGCTCGACCACTACCGGCCGCAGATCGACCGGTCCACCATCCTGGCGCAGCTCGCCCTCGAACCGGGCGGCTACTTCGTCGTCAGCGCCCACCGCGAGGAGAACGTCGACCACCCGGACCGGCTCCGGCGGCTGCTGGACTGCCTCTGCGCCGTACGCGACGAGTGGCGGCTGCCGTTGCTGGTCTCCACCCACCCGCGTACCCGCAAGCGCCTGGAGTCCCTCGCCGTCGACGGCACGCTGCTGGACGGCATCACCTTCCACGAGCCGTTCGGGTTCTTCGACTACGTGACCCTGCAACGGCACGCCCGGTGCACGCTGTCCGACAGCGGCACCGTCAGCGAGGAGGCGGCGATCCTCGGGTTCCCGGCGGTGACCCTGCGGGAGTCCATCGAGCGCCCCGAGGCACTGGACTGCGGGGCGATCGTGATGACCGGGCTGGACCCGGCCGGGGTGGTGGAGGCGGTACGGGTCGTGGTGGCCCAGGTGGCCGCCGGTCCGGTCGCCTGCCCGCTCGACTACCAGGTGCCGGACACGTCACGCCGGGTGGTCGACTTCATCCTGTCGACCGTGCGCCGGCACCACGCCTGGGCGGGCATCCGCCGCTGACCGGTCCACCGGCCGGGCGGGCACCCCGGTGACCACCGCGCCGGCCGGGACGTCCCGGGTCACACACGCGCCCGCACCCACCACGGCGTCCCGACCGACCCGTAGCCCCGGCAGGACGGCGGCGGTGGTGCCCACCATGACCCCGTCGTCGAGCCGGCAGTAGCCGGAGACCGCGGCGAGCGGATTGACCGAGACGTGGTCGCCGAGCACGCTGTCGTGCCCCACCGTGCAGTTCTGGTTGAGGTGCACCTGACGGCCCAGCACCACGTTCGTCGTGACCCGGGCGCCACCGGCCGCGAACAGCCCTTCCTGGAAGACGCAGTCCGGGCCGATCTCGGCGGCCGGGTGCACCACCGTGGCGGCGGGCAACCCGTAGCGGGCCAGGGCCCGGTCGGTCTCGCGGCGCAGCCGGGGGTGCCCGACGCCCAGCGCCACCTGCAGGCCCGCCGGTGCTCCGGCGAGCCACCGGGTGGGGCCGAGGAAGGGCACCCCGAGCCGCCGCACCCGCTCCACGTTCGGCGCGGTCGGATAGTCATCGACGAAGCCGAGGACCCGCCACCGGGCGTCGTCGACCGGGTAGGCGTTCAACAGCCGAATTACCCCGAATATCTCCCGGCCCATCCCGCCCACACCTACGATCACTAGGTCGGTGGTCAACCGTTGCCCCCTCGGCCACGCAGAGCACCGGTCGCGCTCCGCCATCCGCCCCCGGGCGGCACCGCCGGGGTCCGCCCGGCGCGGGCACCGGCAAGGGTCGAGTTCCCGGCCCGCGGACGCGTCCCCCTCCACGACTGCGGCATCCGGTACGGGCTACGCCCCCCGGCGGCCACGGTCGTTGCCTGTGCAAGCCAGACACCCCTGCGGGATGCCGATCTGCGGACGGCACGGTGAAGGTGGGCCGATGGTGGACAAGTTGACAAGGCTGCCCTCCCTGGACGACGCCGCCGTCGTGCGCCGGACCGGTGACACGGTGGGCAGCTACCGGGTGGTCGCGACCGCAGGGGTGTTCGAGCCGGGCTTCCGGGGTGGCGGCCCGATCCGCTCGCTGCGGTTCATCCTGGACACCCTGCCGGGGCATCTCGACGTCACCCTGGTCACCCGGGACCGGGATCTCGGCTCGTCTGCACCGTACCCCGGTCTGTCCGGGCGGCTGCTGCGGCGCGACGAGCGGTCCGCCGTTTTCTACCTGGACCCGTGGGCGCCGCGACACTGGGCCCGGCTGATCCGCCACGTCCGCGCCCGCCCGGTCGACCTGCTCTATGTCAACAGCATCTGGTCGCTGTTCTCGGTGGTGGCGATCCTGGCGGCGGCGCTGCGCCTGGTGCGCGTGGGGGCGGTCCTGGTCGCCCCGCGCGGTGAGCTGTCGCCCGGCGCCCTCGCGATCCGGTCCGCCAAGAAGCGGCTCTTCCTGGCGGTGTGGGCGCCGCTGCTGCGCCGGCTGGGGGTGCGCTGGCAGGCGTGCAGCTGGCTGGAGGAACAACAGATCCGGGCGACCATGCCGTGGGCGCAGGTGATGGTGAACGGCAACGAGAGCCCGATCCCGGCGCACCCGGCCCCGCCGGCCCGACCGCACGACGGGCCGCTGCGGTTGGTCTTCGTCGGCCGGATCTCGCCGATGAAGAACCTCGCCACCGCCCTGGAGGCGGTGGCCGGCACCACCCGGCCGGTCGAGTTCGACATCTTCGGTCCAGCGGAGGACCCCCACTACTGGGCGCGCTGCCAGCGGGTCATCGCGGCCATGCCGAGCCACGCCCGGGTGCGCTACCTCGGCGAACTCCCGGCGGCGGACGTCATGCCGACGTTCGGCCGGTACGACGCCTTCCTCTTCCCCACCCTCGGTGAGAACTTCGGCCATGTGATCCTGGAGAGCCTGGCGTCGGGCTGCCCGGTCATCTGCTCGGACAACACGCCGTTCAGCGAGCTGATCGCCGACACCGGCGGGACGGTGGTGCGGCCGGCGACGGCGGACGGCCTCAGCCGGGTGCTCGACCTGCTCGCCGACCGGTCACCCGAGGAACGGGCCGAGGCGAAGGCGACGGCCGGCCAGCGGTACCGGCGTTGGCGGCAGCACCGCCGGGAACCGAACGTGCTGGAGCACGCCCGCCAGTTCTGCCGCTGAGCCCGTCCGAGCCGCGCCCGGCGTCACCAGGGCCGGGCCCGGCTCGTTCACCCCAGTGACCGGGACCACCTGCCCCGGTCCGGTGCTCTCCCAGCCGTACCCTGCGATCGAGGACAGTCAGTGCCCAGTCGTGTTCGTACGATGGTCCGGCGGGTGCGGGACCATCTGGCCGCGTCCCGCGACCCCGAGGCGTTCGTCCGGTCCCTGGGGGTCAACCTGACCGGCCGGGTCAGGTTCTACGGGGTCAACCGGGCGATGTTCGGCTCGGAGCCCTGGCTGATCACCATCGGGGACAACGTCTACGTCACCTCCGAGGTGCAGTTCGTCACCCACGACGGTGGCACCCTGATCCTGCGCAAGGACTATCCCGACCTCGACTGGACCGCGCCGATCAGGATCGGCGACGACGTCTACATCGGCATGCGGGCGATGATCCTGGCCGGGGTCACCATCGGCAACCGGTGCGTCATCGGGGCGGGTTCGATCGTCACCCGGGACATCCCGGACAACACCGTGGCGGCGGGGGTGCCGGCGCGGCCGGTGCGCACCACCGACGAGTACCTCGAACGGCTGCGGGCCAAGTCGCTGGGCATCGGACACCTGCCCGTCCCGGCCAAACACGAGGCGATGAAGCGGATCTACGGCGTCCCCACCGGTTGACGCCCACGGGGCCCGCCGGCCGCAGGCTCAGGCCCGCCGGCCGCAGGCTCAGGCCCGCCGGTAGGCGACCTGCGGCGGACGGAACTGGTGCACCCCGCTGATCGTGATCGCCCCCAACGCCCCGGTCACCCCGGTCACCTCGTAGCCGAACCGGTCACCGGTCATCGCCGCAGCGGTGGACCCGAGTTGCAGCGGCACGGCACAGCCGACGCTGCTGGCCCGCACCGTGGGCGGGGTGACGCCGCTGACCTGCCAGACCTGCCCGTACCAGTGCCAGCCGGCGGGTAGCGGCACCGGGGCGCCCAGCACGGACTCCTTCACCCCGACCGTGGTGACGGCGACGGTGCCGAAGTCGGCGAGCGGGCCGAGCAGGGCCGGCCGGCCGGTGGTCGGGTCGTGGGCGTACACGCCGTGCCGTAGTACGCCGGTGCCGACCTTGGTGACCTCCACACCGGCCCGGTCGACCGGGGTCGGCTCGGCCAGGAAGAACGGGTGCAGCAGCAACCGCTGGTAGGCGCCGGTGCAGGTGCTCTCCACCGTCGGGCCGGACCGGACGAGGAAGTACCCTCCCCGGGCCCGGGTCACCCCCGGCGGCGGCTCCGGCAGGGCCTCGTCGGGGTCCGCACGCCACATCCCGTAGCCGGGGGAGACCGGCACGGCGTACGGCACCCCGGCGACGGTGACCCGGTCGGGCACGGTGAGGTTCGTCGGGCCCACCGGGACCAGCAGCCGGTGGAACAGTTGCGGCGCGTCCAGCTCGGCCTGGGCGGCCGCGCCGACCCGTTCGATCAGCACGAAGTCCTGGCTGCCGGTGGAGACCACGATCTCGGTGGCGGTCGAGGGAGGCATCAGGTAGCGGCGGTAGGCGGTGCCGGCCACCGACTCCCCGGCGGCCAGGGTGCGGCCCCAGACCAGCTGCGGGTAGTTCTTCTTGAGACTGGAACTGATGAACCAGCCCTTGGCCGTGGTGTAGCGGGTCCGGATGCCGGGCACCCCGTCCGCGACCGGCAGCAACCCGACGGCGATGCCCCACTGCTGCACGCCGCCGCCGTTGACCACCCACTGGGTCATGCTGCTCGCCGGCATCGACCGGTCGGTGAGGGTCGCCGGGGTGAAGTCGGTCAGCGCGGCGAGGGTGTCGATGTTCGCCCAGGCGGACCAGTTCAGGCCGCCGGCCGCGCCGACGTTGGGCATGAACTGCCGGCGGCTGCCGCCGGCCACCGGGGTCAACGGCGCGCACTGGGTCACCCCCGCGTTCAGGGTGAACCGCGTCAGGGCGGTCACCTGCTGCGCGACGAGCAGGTCACCACCGGGCGACCAGCGGTAGACGTTGGAGATCCGGCACAGCGACGGGATCCTCGGCATGATCGTGGCGATCGGGGTGCCGATGTTCGCCCGCGCCGTGTCGATCATCCCCTGGTAGGAGGGGATGACGTACGACTCCCGGATCACCAGTTCCTGGCCCGTCGACCGGCCGTCGGGCACCGGCCGGCCGTCGAGTTCGACGGCCACCGTGTGGGAGTGGGTGGCCGGGCGGATCTGCACGTCGGGGGTGAGGCCGGTGATCGGCACGGTGGCCCGGTTGGTCGCCCCGGAGACGTGGGTGAGCGGCGCGGTCGGCTTGACCCGGGCACCCTGGGCGATGCCGTCCACGATCGTGTACGGGTTGCCGAACAGCAGGCTGCTGGCGCTGGTGATGGCGAGCAGGGTGAAGATGCGGCTGCCGTCGCTCCACTGCGAACCCACGTCGGCGGTCGTCTTGCCGTGGTTGGCCACCGCGATCTGGTTGCCGACGTTGTAGCCGTGGTTGCCGCCGACGTACGACCAGCCGGTGTTGATCGGGCAGTTGTCGTCCGAGGTGTCGTGGATGCGGGTGCCGACGGCGGACAGGACCGGCCACACCTGGGCGTCGGTGGCGGTCGAGGGCACCAGGCTCACCTGGGGCAGGCCGGAGTGCCACATGCCGACCATGCTCTCCGCGTACGCCAGGTTGACGGGCATGATCACGTCTCGGGTGGCGTCGATCCGCGACCTGACGGACATCAGGGCGTTGGACCGGTAGACGATCAGCTCGGCCATCCTCCACACCTCCACCGTTGAACTGCGACGATGCTGTCACTGTGCGCGTTTGCCCAGCTGGCGGTTGGTGTCGGTCGGCTCCCGGACAGCACCACCGGCCGTTCGGTTGACCCCGGCCGGGCTGCTGCAGGCTGACGACCGACAAATTTGTCCTAATTGTGATGAAGATTCCGTCTGTGCCGTAATGTGCTGCATGCCTGCTTCGACGAACAGGTGAGGTGTGTACCGGGGGGTTGTCCATGCGCATTCTGATCACCGGTGGGGCCGGCTTCATCGGTGCCAACCTGGCCCGCGCCGCCCTCGACGAGCCGGCCGTCAAGGAGGTCAGCGTCCTCGATGATCTCTCGGTCGGGCTCCGGGGCAACCTCGACGGGCTGGACGTCGAATTCGTCGAGGGGTCGATCCTGGACCCGGCCGCCCTGGACGCGGCGATGGCGGGTAGGGAGGCGGTGGTCCACCTGGCCGCCCTGCCCAGCGTGCCCCGCTCGCTACGCGACCCGCTGGCCTCCCACCACGCGAACGCCACCGGCACATTGATGGTGCTGGAGGCGGCCCGCCGGCACGACGTGGGACACGTGCTCGTCGCCTCCTCCTCGTCGGTGTACGGCATGAACCCGGCGTTGCCCAAGGCGGAGCAGACCTGGACCCGCCCGATGAGCCCCTACGCGGCCAGCAAGCTCGCCACCGAGGCGTACGCCCTGGCGCACCAGGCGTCGTTCGGGCTGCCCACCCTGGCCTTCCGGTTCTTCAACGTCTACGGCCCCGGGCAGCGGCACGACCACGCGTACGCGGCCGTCATTCCCCGGTTCACCCACGCCGCCCTGCGCGGCGAACCGGTAGTGGTGCACGGCGACGGCACCCAGTCCCGTGACTTCACCTACGTCGGTACGGTCTGCGACGTCATCCTCGACGCGCTGCGCCGCCGGGTGCACCACCCGCATCCGGTCAACCTCGCCTTCGGGGCGCGGGCCAGCCTGCTCCAGGTGCTCGACGAGTTGGAGGAGCTGCTCGGACGGCCGATCGCCCGGGAGCACGCGCCGCCGCGTACCGGCGACGTCCCCCACTCGCTGGCGGACGACAGCACCCTGCGGCAACTGTTCCCGGACGTCACGCCGGTCCCCCGGGCTCAGGGGTTGCGGGCGACCGGCGCGTGGCTGGCCGCGCGGCTGGGGGTCGCCCCCGCCCTCCTCCGGTGACCCGGGCCGTGGGCCGGCCCGCCGCCGAGGCGGTCGCAGCCGGACCGCCGGCTTCCGCGCCGCCGCCGGCCCCCGCGCCGACGTCGGCTGCGGCGCGGACCGGCACGGCGGTCGTCACCCCGGTGGCGACGTCCGGCCCACCGTCGGGGCCCGGTCGCGACCGCGCCGTCACGGTCGGCATCGCCACCGCGATGGTGGCCAAGGGGATCGGCCTGGCCGCTCCGCTGGTCATCACGCCCGCCTGCTTCCGGTATCTCGGCGACCAGCGGTACGGCCTCTGGATGGCGATCACCGCGCTCACCGGGATGGCCTGGTTCGCCGATCTGGGGCTGGGCAACGGGCTGCTCACCCGGCTCGGTCAGCTGGCCGACGACCCCCGGCAACAGGCCCGGGAGATCTCCGGGGCCTTCGCCACCCTCGGTGTGGTCGCGGTGCTGCTGCTGGCGGCACTCGCGGTGGTCACCCCGGTGGTCCCCTGGGTGGACCTGTTCGCCGTCCGCGACCCGGCCGTCGCCGCGCAGACCACCACCATGGTCCTGATCTGCTTCGGCGCGTTCGCGGTCAACATCCCGCTGTCGGTGATCCAGCGGATCCAGTACGCCCGCGGCCAGATGGTGCAGAGCAACGCCTGGCAGTCGGCCGGGGCCCTGGCCGCCCTGGCCGTCGTGCTGGTCGCCATCGCCGCCGACTGGGGACCGCTGGTGGTCGTCGGCGGCGCGGTGCTGGCCGTGCCGGTGACGAACCTGCTCAACACGGTCACCTACTTCTGGTCCGCCGACCCCGCCGGCCGGCCGGGACCCCGGCTCGTGCACCGGGCCACCGTCGTCGGCCTGCTCCGGCTGGGTCTGCAGTTCTTCGCGCTCACCACGATGTCGTCGATCGCGCTCAACGTGGACAACCCCCTGGTCGCGAACGTCCTGGGGCTGACGGTGGCGGCGCACTACGCGGTCGTCGGAAAGCTGTTCGGGGTCCTGTGGATCTTCGTCGGGCTGGTGGGCATGACGGTCTGGCCGGTCAACGGCGCCGCCCTGGCGCGCGGCGAGGTGGCCTGGGTACGCCGCAACACCCGACGCATGATGGTGCTCTACGGCGTGATCGTCGGGGCGGTCGGACTGCTGCTGGTCGGCTACGGCCACCGGCTGATCGAACTCTGGGTCGGCCAGGTCGACCGGTCGACGATCCGGCTCCCCGTCCTCGTCGGGCTGGCCGGCTGGTCCCTGCTGGTCGCGGTCACCTCCCCGCTGATCCTGGTGCAGAACAGCATCGGGCTGCTCCGGCCGCAGTTCGTCGGCTGGGCGTCGTTCCTGGTGCTGGCGACCGGGCTCAAGGTCTGGGGACTGCGACAGTTCGGCCTGGCCGGGCTGCCCGCGGCAGCCTGCGCCGCGTACCTGCTCACCATGGTTCCGGCGGCGCTGGTGGGATACCGGCGGGCCCTCACCCGGTGCGGACCGTCGTGACCGGCCGGGTCCGGGTGCTGCGGGTCGTCGGTGAGCTGAACTTCGGCGGCACCGAGATGCGTACGGCCGAACTGCTGCCCCGACTCGCCGCCGCCGGCACCGAACTGCACCTGGTGACCCTCAGCGACACGGTGGGGCCCGGACCCCTGGCCGACATGGTCACCCGGCACGGCGGCACCGTCACGGCGATCCCGCTCGACCTGCGCTTCCCCGCCCGGTTCCTGCGCCTGGTCGGGAGGCTGCGCCCGGACGTGGTGCACGCCGACTGCGCCAACTTCTCCGGGGTGCCGCTCGCGCTCGGCGCGCTGCGGGGCGTACCCGGACGGGTCGCGCACTTCCGGGGGGACGACAACCGGCCGCGTACCCTGCGCCGCCGGGTCTACCGGTGGATCTGCGGTCGGCTGCTGGGCAGCTGCGCCACCGACATCCTGGGTGTCTCACCCAGTTCGCTGACGTTCGGCTACCACCCGGGTTGGCGTGCCGACCCCCGCTGCCGGGTGGTGCTCAACGGGCTCGACCTCGACCGGCTCCGCCGCCCCAGCCCCGACGACCTGCGGGCCCTGATCGGCGCGGGGCCGGCCGACCTGGTCTGCGTGACCGTGGGCCGGGCCTCGCCCGAGAAACGCCGCTGGCTGTTGCCGCCGATCCTGGCCGCGCTGCGGGAACTGGGCGTGTCCGCGCACGCGGTGCTCGTCGGGCCGGGTGACCCGGCCGACGACGACCAGGTCCGGGCGGCGGCACACGCCGTCGGGCTCGGCGACCGGGTGCACCTGCTGGGCCCCCGCGACGACGTGGGCGGGCTGCTGCGGCAGGCCGACGTCGTCGTCCACCCGTCCTGCCTGGAGGGGTTGCCCGGGGGAGTGCTGGAACCCGTCGCGGTGGGCGTGGGCACGGTCGCCGCCGACCTGCCGGGCGTGCGCTTCATCGGCGACCGGCTACCCGGGGTGAACATCGTCGGTGTCGACGCCCCGCCGCACGTGTGGGCGCGGGCGGTGGGCCGGGCGGCGGCGTACACCGCGTCGACCGCCCCGGCGGTGGCCGCCGACCGGTTCGAGCACAGCATCTTCGCCATCGACACGGCGGCCAGCATCCACCTGGAGATCTACCGACGGCGGGCCTCGGCCCACCCCGGGCGGGACCGGGTGCCACGAGAGAGCAGCCGACCCCCGGTCGGCTCGGGACGGTGAGAGAGATGACCGATCAGAGCATGCTCGTCGGCCGGGAGCCACGGCCGGCCGGCGGATCGAATGCACGGGCCGACCAGCCCCGCCCGCTGCTCGTCGGCGCCTACGCCTTCCCGCACGGCGACGCCACCTCCAACCGCCTGCTGCAACTCGCCCGGTCCGCCGCCCCCGAGGGCAGCCGCACGCTCGTCGTCAACGACTGGCCCTGCGAGCTGGCCTTCCCGGCCCGACCACCCGAGGCGGCCGGCGTCGACCTGGTCACCCTGCGCGTGCGTGGCCGGCACCGGCTCACCCGGCTGCCGGCCCGGCTGGCCCGCCCGGTCCGGGTGCTGCGGGCCGCCCGCCGGCAGGGGGTACGCCGTGGCGACGTGAACGTGGTGCTGCTCCCGATGGCGTTGATGACCCTCGGCAACTGGACGGTGCTGCGTCTGGTGCTGCGCTGTCCGATCGTGGTCGACGCCAGCGAGCGGCACGACCGGCGGCAGTTCCGGCACGGCTGGCTGACCCCGTACTTCGTCCGGCACCGCTGGTCGACGTTCCTGGCCACCCGGCTCGTCGGCCGGGCCACGGCGGTGTCCACCACGTTGGCCGGCTACCTCGCGGCGCACGGGCTGACGGTGCTGGTGGTGCCGCCGCAGGTGGACTGCGACGACTTCCCGACCGGCCGGCCGCCCGCCCTCTCCACCGGCCTGCGGCTGCTCTACGCCGGCACCCCCGCCCGCAAGGACATGCTGGACGTGATCCTGCGCGGCATCGGCCGACTCACGCCGGAACAGCAGCGACGGGTCAGCCTCACCATCGCCGGGGTCACCCGGGAGGCTGCCGCCGCCCACTCCGACCTGGACGTCTCGGTCCTCGACGGGCTCCACGCCGAGGTGCGGTTCCTGGGTCGGGTGCCCCGCGCCACCGTGCTGACGCTGCTCGCGGAGTCGCACTTCTCGATGCTGGTCCGCCCCACCGGGGGATACGCCGCCAACGGCTTCCCGTCCAAGGTGCCGGAGAGTCTCGCCGCCGGCTGCCCGGTGCTGCTCAACCACACCAGCGACCTGGCCACCTACGTGCACGACGGTATCGAGGGGCTGGTGCTCGACGGCAACGGGCCGGACGACGTGCGGTGGGCGGTCGAGCGTGCGTTGCGGCTGACCGACGACGACTGGACGGCGATGAGCCGGGCCGCCCGGTCGAGGGCCCGTGAGTCGTTCGACCACCGGGCCTGGCGGGACCGGGTCAGCGCCTTCCTGGCGGCCGACGACCGGAGCTGACCCGGGCGTTCCGACGAGGCGGTGGGCGTCCCGACCGGACGCCCACCGTCGTGCGATCCCAGGCCCGGTACCGAAGCCGGGTCTCAGTTTCTCCGCCGTCGGGTGATCGTTGCGCGGCGCCGTCGGGTGAGCTCAGTGCGGCGCCGTCGGGTGAGCTCAGCGCAGCACGGTCGGGTGATCCCTGCGCAGCGCCGTCGGGTGAGGTGAGCTCGGCGCAACGCCGTCGGGTCGATGTCAGCGCAGCACCGGCACCGGCCGGCGTGGCACGGCGTCCACCGGGGCGTGGACCTGGTGCGGGTGTGCCGGCGCGGGGGAGGGCTCGACGCCGTCGTCCGCATCGGCCCGGCGGTCGGGCAGGTGCCGCAGCACACCGGCGGCCACCAGCCAGAACACGTACGGGTAGGTCTGCCCGGTGCCGAAGATGGCCGACTCGGTGATCTGGATCAGCACCCCGGTGACGACGAGCCAGACCAGACCCGAGTCGGCCCGGCGCACCGGTGCCCGCAGCGCGACCCGCCCGACGGCCAGCAGCAGCAGCGCCAGCGGCGCCACGGCGGCGAGCCCCAGCTCCAGCAGCAGTTGCAGGTAGCTGTTGTGCACCACGCTCACCCCGGTCCCGAGGGACTCGTCGAGGCTGGCGAGGGCGAACAGGTGGTTGCGGGACGCGTACCCGAAGCCCAGGGTGGGGCGGTTCTGCCACCACAGGTCGAGCGTCGCCTGCCACATCTCGGTGCGGCCGTTGGACAGGTCGCCGCCGGTGGGGTCGGTGAAGCGGAGCACGAGCTGCCGCATCCAGGGGCCGGCGAACAGAATCGGCAGCAGGTTGAACAGGTACGCCACCAACAGCCCGGCGGCCAGCCCGGCGGCGATGCGGACCATCCGGCCCAGCCCGTGCCGCAGCACGACCCAGAGGGCGCCGACGAGCACGGCGATCAGCCCGGTGCGGGACTGGGAGAGCAGCAGACAGGCGACGGCCGGCACCATGCCGAGCAGTTCCGCCCGTCGCCGGGACGCCCGGTAGACCGCCCAGCCCAGCGGGGTGGTCAGGGCACAGACGATGCTGAGCATGTTGGGGTTGTTGTAGAGGCCCTCGAAGCGGTCGGTCTGCGACAGCGCGGCGACGAGGGTGCCGTCGGCGAGCCCGAGGCCGAGGCTGAGCAGGGCGGAACCGCTGAGGACCAGGTAGACCACGCGCAGGTCGGCCAGCATGACCGCCCGGTCCGCCCACCGGCAGCGGATCAGGACGTGCACCAGCGCGGCCAGCAGGAGCAGCGCCACCCCGCGTTGGAGAGTCTCCAGCGGCACCACCGACCAGGTGAAGCTCAGCGTGGCGAGTCCCGCCATCGCCCAGAGCGCGCCGATGAGCAGGCGGGTCCACGGGTCGAGCCGGGTCGCCGCCGCGCCGGGGGTGCGCAGACCCCAGAAGGTCAGCGCGGCGACCGCCGCGTACCGGGGATAGAAGCTGGCCTCCACCAGGGACGGCAGCTTGGACGAGGCGCAGACCAGGAGCACCATGGTCAGACCCAGCAGCCACCGCCAGCCGTCCATCTGCTGCGCGAGGGCGAACAGCGCGAGCAGCAGCAGAGCCACCGCCCCGACCGCCACCATCGGGACGTTGACACTGGCGACGGTGGTGACCACCGCGACGACGAACGCCCCGACGATCAGGCACAGTTGACCGACTCGGTTCCCCACGTGATGTCCTCTGACTCCGGCAGGCCGGCGGTGCCGGCGGTGGTCGTTTGGTCCGTCAGCGCGGGACGCCCGCCAGGCCCGGCCGGGCCCGGTCGAGCGCCCAGCGGGACCGGGCGGCGTGCATCGCCGCGATCATGTCCGGCCAGCTCGGCGGACGGTAGCCGGTGACCTGGGCGAGGGCGTCCGCGCACATCGACCGGTCGCAGACGAACTCGTCGTCCGGCACCAGTTCGCCGGGCCATCCGTACACCTCGGCGACCAGGCGGAGCAGGTCGTACTTGGCGATCGGTGCGGCGGCGACGTGGTAGAGGCCGGTCAGCTCCGCCCGGGGCAGGACCACGGTGCGCAGCAGCCGGGCGAACTCCACGGTCGTCACCCCGCTGTAGATGGCCCGGGTGAACCCCCGTACCTGGCTGCGTCGGGAGAGGAACCAGTCGACCAGGGAACGGTTCGTGCCCAGCTCGTGCCCGACGATCGAGGTACGCAGGGTGAGGGCCGACGCTCCCGACGCCTCGCCCAGCAGTTTGGACCGGCCGTAGAGGTCGGGCGGGTCGGGCAGGTCGTCCTCACGGTAGCCGCCCCGGCGGCCGGAGAAGACGCAGTCGGTGCTGACGTGCACGAGCCGGCTGCCGAGCTGTGCGCAGGCGTCGGCCAGCAGGTGGGGCAGGAGAGCGTTGAGGGTGACCGTGGGCACCGCGTCCTGCACGTCCGGTCGCTGCTTGATGACGCCGACGCAATTGACGACGACGTCCGGTCGCAGCTCGTCCACGAGCCGCCGGACGTCGTCGAACCGGGTCACGTCCACGGCCGCGACGATGCGGGCGAGCAGGTGCGCGGGGAACCACCCCGCCCTGTCGTCGATGGTGCGGGCGAGGCCGTGGACGTCGAGATCCGGGTCGTCGGCGAGTTCGCGCAGCACGGCGTGGCCGAGCATGCCGGTGACGCCGACGACGAGGACCCGGCGGGCCGGGCGGTCGGCCTGGTGGTCGCTGCGCCGCCGGGGCACCCGGTCGGGCCGACCGGTGTCGGCGGCCGCGCTCATGTCGTCACCATGGCCGCTGCGTGGGCCTGCACCTGCGCGCGCACCTCGGGCAACGTCATCAACAACGACTCGATCTCCGGTACGGACAGCCGGCGGGCGTTGTGCGAGTGGAAGTCGGCCAGGCCACCGTGCTCGACGTCACCCTCCTCGAAATAGAGGGAGTAGTTGAGGTCGCGGCTGTCCACCGGCACCCGGAGGAAGTCGCCGAGGTCCTCGGCGAACGCGAGTTCCTCCCGGCTGGCCAGGGTCTCGTAGAGCTTCTCCCCGTGCCGGATGCCGAGCACGGTGAACTTCGCCGGCACCCCGAACAGGTTGCACAGGGCGGTGGCGAGGTCGCCGATGGTGCAGGCGTCGGCCTTGCGGATGAAGACGTCCCCCGGCTGGCCGAAGGTGAACGCGTGCTCCACCAGATCGACCGATTCGGGCAACGACATCAGGAAACGGGTCATCGTCGGGTCGGTGACCGTCGGCAGGCCGCCGCGCAGGATCTGGTCGATGAACAGTGGAATCACCGATCCGCGCGAGTACATGACATTGCCGTACCGCACGCAGCAGACCCGGGTCCGGGCCGCCGCGTTGTTGCGGGAGTGGGCCTGGGCGACCTTCTCCATCAGCGCCTTGGTCATGCCCATCGCGTTGACCGGATAGACGGCCTTGTCGGTGCTCAACAGGACCAGCGTCTCCACCCCGACCCGCTCACAGGCGTCCACCACGTTGGCGCTGCCGAGCACGTTGGTGCGGACCGCCTCGAGGGGGAAGAACTCGCAGGAGGGCACCTGCTTGAGAGCTGCGGCGTGGAAGACGAACTCCATCCCCCGGGCGGCCTTGAGCACGCTGTCGTAGTCGCGGACGTCGCCGACGTAGTAGCGCACCCGGTCGTTGCCGAGGCGGTGCCGCATCGCGTCCTGTTTCGACTCGTCCCGGCTGAGCACCCGCACCTCGGCGGCACCGGCGTCGAGCAGTCGGGAGACCATTGTCTGGCCGAACGACCCCGTGCCCCCGGTGATCAGGAAACGCCTGTCCGAAAGCGAGGGAAGCATATCTCCTCCTGCCTGTTTCCCGGCGGACCATCCTCGGGAATCGCGATCTCGTCAAAGGTGACCATACTGTTGCAATAACGAGACCGGGCGGGCTTCCGGTAAAGGGAGGAACAATCATGTTTCATCTTTGCCGGGGATGCTGCGCACTCCATTGTCGACCTGTCCGGGGTGGCGAATGTGAAAGCGCGGATCGTCCTTCGTAAAGGTGGTAGGTGTGTTTCATGCCCAAAGTTGCTGTCCATACGGCACCACCGCGAGCCGGGGCCGACGGGCGGGGAGCCACCCCGACACACCGGCGGCCGTACGACCGCTGGAAGCGGTTGTTCGACGTGCTCGGCGCGCTCGTCGTGCTGACCGTCGGCGCACCCCTGCTGGCCCTCGTCGCCCTGGTGGTGCTCGTGACGCACGGGCGGCCGGTGCTGTTCCGGCACACCCGGCCCGGCCTGCACGGCGAACTGTTCGACGTGGTGAAGTTCCGCACCATGCTCCACCCCGACCCGGACCGGGGGCTGGTGACCGACGCCCAACGCCTCACCCGGGTGGGTCGTTGGCTGCGGGCGAGCAGCCTCGACGAGTTGCCCGAGTTCTGGAACGTGCTGCGCGGCGAGATGAGTGTGGTCGGTCCCCGTCCACACCTGGTGCGCTACCTCGACCTCTACAACGCCGAGCAGGCCCGCCGGCACGAGGTGCGGCCCGGCATCACCGGGCTCGCCCAGGTGCGCGGGCGCAACGCCCTGAGCTGGGAGGCGAAGTTCGGCTACGACGTCGAGTACGTCGACCGACGCTCCTTCCTGCTGGACCTGAAGATCCTGCTGACCACCGTCCGGGTGGTGCTCACCCGGGAAGGTATCTCGGCTCCCGGCGCCGCCACCTGGCACGAGTTCACCGGCAACGCCCCTGCGCCCGCCTCGGCACCGACCGATGACCGGGCGAACGCGTCGGCACCGGCCGACGCCCGCACGGACGCGTCGGCACCGACCTACGCCCGGCCGGACGCGTCATCCCCGGCCGACACCCGGACGGACGCGTCGTCGCCGGTCTACGTTCAGCCGGTCGACGGCCCGGGGCCCGTGTCGTCGCCGGTCGACGACCGGGACGCCGCGTACCGCCGATGAGCCGGGTGCTGCTGCTGGGCGCGGGTGGTTTCCTGGGCCGGCACATCGGTGCCGCACTGGCCGGGCACACCGACCTGCAGTCGCCCACCCGGGCGCAGTGCGACCTGGTCCGGATGGACCTGCCGGAGCTGACCGCGCTGGTCGCCCGGGAACGACCGGACGTGGTGGTGAGCGCGGCCGGCCGGATCGTCGGTTCCGGGCTCGACTTCGTGCGGGCGCACGTCGTGACCACGGCGAAACTGGTCGAGGCGGTGGCCGTCGCCGCACCCCGGGCCCGGCTGGTCCGGATCGGCTCGGCCGCCGAGTACGGCGTCGTGCCGCACGGCCTCGCCGTCGCGGAGGACCACCCGGCCGCCCCCGTGAGCGAGTACGGGCTCAGCCACCTGGCCGCGACCCGCCTGGCCGAGCTGGCAGGCGACACCGGCCGCCTCGACACGATCGTGCTGCGGGTCTTCAACCCGGTCGGGCCGGGGATGCCGGCGGGAAACATGCTGGCCCGGGTGACCGCGATGGTCCGCGCGGCGGCGGCCGACGGGGCGGGCGACCTCGCTCTGGGGCTGCACGACACCTACCGGGATCTCGTCGACGTGCGGGACGTGGCGGCGGCGGTGCTGGCCGCGACGCGGTGCGCCGCGCCCACGCAGCGGGTCGTCAACGTGGGCAGCGGACGTGCGGTCGCGACGCGCGACGTCGTGCGGCTGCTGGCCGACGTGGCCGGTTTCCCCGGGGAGATCCGGCCGGGCGGCTTCCCGCCCGACGCCACCCGCTCGGCCGCGGTGCCGTGGATGTGCGCCGACCTGGACCGCGCCCGCCGGGTGCTCGGCTGGGCCCCGGTCCACGACCTGACCGAATCACTGCGCGCCCTGTGGGCGGCCGACGGCGTGCGGCCGACCGGCCCGGCAGCTGACGGCGTGCGGCCGACCGGCCCGGCGACCGACGGCGTGCGGCAGACCCGCCCGGTGGCCGGCGTGGCGGCGGGGTGACAACGATGCGGATCGGCCTGCTCACCCAGTGGTTCGACCCGGAACCGGGCCCGGCGGCCCTGCCCGGGATGCTCGCCCGCGCTCTCGCCGACCGGGGGCACGAGGTCCAGGTGCTGACCGGTTTCCCGAACTATCCGAGCGGCCGGCTGGCCCCCGGCTACCGGCTGGCCCGCCGGGTCGACGAGACCGACGGCCCGGCCCGGGTCCGCCGGGTCGCCCTCTATCCCAGCCACGACCGTTCCGCGCCACGTCGGTTGGCCAACTACGGGTCCTTCGCCGTCTCCGCGCTGGTCTCCGGCACCCCGGTGCTGCGGGGTCTGGATGCCCTCTGGGTCGGCAACTCGCCGATCAGCGTCGCCCTGCCGATGTGGTTCACCCGCTACGTGCACCGGGTGCCGGTGCTGCTGCACGTGCTGGACCTGTGGCCCGACAGTGTGCTGGCCAGCGGCTTCCTCGGCGCCGGTCGGGTGTCACGGACCGTCGAGCGGGGGATGGCCGCCTGGTGCGGTGCGATGTACCGCAGCGCCGCCCGGGTCGCCCACGTCTCCCCGGGCGCCGCCGAGCTGCTCGCCGGCCGGGGGGTGCCCCGGGAGAAGCTGGTGCACATCCCGATGTGGGCGGACGAGACCCTGGGCGTCCGCGCCACCGACCTGCGCGCCGACCTCGGACTCCACCCCGACCAGGTGGTGCTGGTGTACGCGGGCGCGCTCGGCGAGGCGCAGGGGCTCGACTCGCTGATCGACGCCTGCGCCCGCAGCGGCGACCCCCGCCTGGTCTGCCTGATCGCCGGTTCCGGCACCACCGAGGAGCGACTGCGTCGGCGGGCCGAGGCGGTGGGGGCGGCGAACGTCCGCTTCCTCGGGCAGCTGCCCCGGGACCGGATGCCCGCGTTGATGGCCACCGGTGACGTCCACTACGTGAGCCTGCGGCCCGGTGGCATGTCCGCGTACACGATGCCGAGCAAGGTGCAGTCGACCCTCGCCGCCGGGCGGGCGCTGCTGGTCGCTGCGGAAGGCGACGCCGCCGCGGTGGCCCGGGACAGCGGCGCGGGCATCACCGCCCGCCCCGGTGACCCCGACTCGATCGCCGACGCCCTGCGGGAGGTCTGCGACCTGGGCCGGGAGAAACTGGACCTGCTCGGGCAGGCCGGCCGGGCGCACTACGACCGGATGTTCTCCGTCGCGACGGGTGCCGACCGGGTCGAGCGGACCCTGCACGAGATGGTGGCCGCCGGGCCGGTCAGGGCCAGTCGTCGCCGGCGGCCAGCCGACGGGTGAGCAGGTCGGCCAGCGGGACCGACTCACCGTCGCGTCCGCCCCGGCCGACGACCAGGGGCGGCCGGGCCGGTGGCACGTCCACGCCGAACAGTCTGGCGCGTACGCCCGGCGGCACGGTGAGCAGGAAGAACCGGCCGTCGACGGCGACCGCGCGCAGGCCGGCCCGGTCGACGTACCAGCCGGTCAGGCCGGTCCGGTAGCGGCCCCGTCCGTCGTAGCCCTGAGCCACCAGCCGGGTGGTCCGCAGCCCCCGCCGGGTCGCCTCGGCCGTGAACCGGGCGACCAGTGCCTCGGCCTGCGCGTGCTCACCGTCGCGTTGGCGGGCGTCGGCCGCCGCGTGCGCCCGCGCCGCCCGCTGCTGCTGCTCCCGCCACCCCGAACCGCCGTCACCACCCATGCCGCGACGGTACGCCCACCCCCTCGACCGCTCAGGCCAGGCCCGCCCGGCGCAACGCTTCGGCCATCGCGTCGTTGGCGGGTGCCGGTGCGGAGCCGCCCCGACCCTGCCGTTGCGGCGACCCGCCCCGGGACCCGCCCCGTTGCTCCCGCTGGCCGCCTGCCCCGCCGGACCCGCCGGACCCGCCGGACCTGCCCGCGCCGCCGGACCCGCCCGTGCCGCTCCGCCGGCCGCCCGGCGCGTCACCGCGCCCGCCCTGGGGGGCACCGCGTTCGCGACGCTGCCCGTCGGCCGCCGGTCGGTCACCGCCGGTCGGCACCTCGTCGTCCAACCGCAGCGTCAACGAGATCCGCTTGCGCGGCACGTCCACGTCGAGCACCTTGACCCGCACCACGTCACCGGACTTCACCACGTCGCGCGGGTCCTTGACGAAGGTGTGCGACATCGCCGAGACGTGCACCAGGCCGTCCTGGTGCACGCCCACGTCGACGAACGCGCCGAACGCGGCCACGTTGGTGACCACACCCTCCAGCAGCATCCCGGGGGTCAGGTCGCCGATCTTCTCCACCCCCTCGACGAAGGTGGCGGTGCGGAACTCCGGTCGCGGGTCCCGGCCGGGCTTCTCCAGCTCGGCGAGGATGTCGGTGACGGTGGGCAGGCCGAAGGTGTCGTCGACGAAGTCGGTGGCCCGCAGCCCGCGCAGGATGGCCGACTTCCCGATCAGCGAGCGCAGGTCCTGCCCGGTGCTGGCCAGGATGCGGCGCACCACCGGGTACGCCTCCGGGTGCACGCTGGACGAGTCGAGCGGGTCGGTGCCGCCGGGGATGCGCAGGAAGCCGGCGCACTGCTCGAAGGCCTTCGGGCCGAGCCGGGCCACCTTCTTCAGCTCGGCGCGGGTGCGGAACGGCCCGTTGGCGTCCCGGTGCAGCACGATGTTCTCCGCCAGACCCGCGCCGATGCCGGAGACCCGGGTCAGCAGGGGAGCGGAGGCGGTGTTGACGTCCACCCCGACCCCGTTGACGCAGTCCTCCACCACCGCGTCCAGCGAGCGGGACAGCTTCACCTCGGACAGGTCGTGCTGGTACTGGCCGACGCCGATCGAGCGCGGGTCGATCTTGACCAGTTCGGCCAGCGGGTCCTGGAGCCGCCGGGCGATGGAGACCGCGCCACGCAGCGACACGTCCAGGGTGGGCAGCTCCTGCGAGGCGTACGCGGAGGCCGAGTAGACCGACGCGCCGGCCTCGGAGACCATCACCCTGGTCAGGCCGAGCTGCGGATGCCGCGTGATCAGGTCGGCGGCGAGCTTGTCGGTCTCCCGGCTGGCGGTGCCGTTGCCGATCGCGACCAGCTCCACCTGGTGCGCCCCGGCCAGCTTCGCCAGCGTCTCGATCGAGGCGTCCCACTGCCGGCGCGGCTCGTGCGGATAGATCGTGTCGGTGGCGACCACCTTGCCGGTGGCGTCCACCACCGCCACCTTCACCCCGGTGCGCAGGCCCGGGTCGAGACCCATGGTGGCCCGGCTGCCGGCGGGGGCGGCGAGCAGCAGGTCGCGCAGGTTGGTGGCGAAGACCCGGACGGCCTCCTCCTCGGCCGCCTGCCACAGCCGGGTGCGCAGGTCGGCCCCGAGGTGGATCAGGATCCGGGTACGCCACGCCCAGCGCACCGTGTCGGCCAGCCACCGGTCGGCGGGCCGACCAGCGTCGGTGACACCGAACCGGCCGGCGATGGCCGCCTCGTAGCGGGTCGGGCCGGTCGGCGGGGCGTCCGGGTCCTCCTCGGCGTCGGGGGCCATGGTGAGGTCGAGCACGCCCTCCTTCTCCCCCCGGAACATCGCCAGGATGCGGTGCGAGGGCAGCTTCGGGTACGGCTCGGCGAAGTCGAAGTAGTCGGCGAACTTCGCGCCGACGGCCTGCTGCCCGTCGCGTACCCGGGAGACCAGCCGGCCCCGCGACCACATCTGCTCACGCAGGGTGCCGATCAGGTCGGCGTCCTCGGCGAACCGCTCGATGAGGATGGCCCGCGCCCCGTCCAACGCGGCGGCGACGTCGGCCACCCCACGCCCGGCGTCGACGAACCCGGCGGCCGTCTCCTTCGGGTCCCGGGTGGGGTCGCCGAGCAGCGTGTCGGCCAGCGGCTCCAGCCCGGCCTCCCGGGCGATCTGCGCCCGGGTCCGCCGTTTCGGCTTGTAGGGCAGGTAGATGTCCTCCAGGCGGGACTTGGAGTCGGCCGCCATGATCTGCGCTTCCAGCGCCTCGTCCAGCTTGCCCTGGCTGCGGATCGACTCCAGGACCGCGGCCCGCCGCTCGTCCAGCTCCCGCAGGTAGCGCAGCCGCTCCTCCAGGGTGCGCAGCTGGGCGTCGTCGAGCAGGCCGGTGGCCTCCTTGCGGTAGCGGGCGATGAACGGCACGGTCGCGCCGCCGTCGAGCAGCTCCACGGCCGCCCGCACCTGGCGCTCGGCGACGCCGAGCTCGTCGGCGATCCGCTGATGGACTGACTGGGTCACGATGTTGATCCGCCTTCGTTTCGGGTTCCCTGCTGCATTCTGCCGCCCACCCCCGACGCCGTGCGCCACCCCCGCCGGGACGGTGCCGTCGGTCGCCGCCTGCCCGGCCGCGACCTATCCGGCAGCCGCCTGCCCGGCCGCGACCTGCCCGGCCGCCGGGCGCCGTCTGCCGGCCGGCGTGCGCCGCCGGGTCCCGCCCGTCGGCGGCCCGGTGCGAGCCGGCGCGGCCGGGCGGTCGGCTGCGCTAGCGTGGCGATCATGGAGCAACCTGCGGATCCGCGTGCCCGCCGCCTCTTCGGCGGCAGTGCCCGAGCCCTCGGTGACCTCGCCGCGAGCCCGTTCCGGGCCGACCGGGACCGGATCGTGGCCTCGCCCTTCTTCGCCCGCCTCGGTGGGGTGACCCAGGTGATCAGCCCGGTCGGCTCCGGACTGCTGGTGCACAACCGGCTCACCCACAGTCTCAAGGTGGCACAGGTGGCCCGGGCGATCGCCGAGCGGTTGACCGCCGACCCGACCCAGCGGGGCCTGCTGGAGAAACTGGGCGGCTGCGACCCGGACGTGGTGGAGGCCGCCGCCCTCGCCCACGACCTCGGTCACCCGCCGTTCGGGCACCTGGGGGAGCGGGTGCTGGACCGGTTGGCCCGGCAGCGGCTCGGGCTGGCCGACGGATTCGAGGGCAACGCGCAGTCGTACCGGATCGTCACCAGCACCGAGATCCGGGGGGCCGCCACCACCGGTCTCGACCTGACCGCCGCCGTGCGGGCGGCGATGCTGAAGTACCCGTGGACCCGGCTGGACCACCCCGACCCGCACCCCCGGCACCTGCGTCCCGCCCCCCGGGGCGCCGCCGCCCCACCGGACGACCCGGACAGCGGCTCGGCGAAGTTCGGCGCGTACGGCACGGAACTGGCCGACCTGCGACAGGCCCGCGCCCCGTTCACCGGGCGGATCGCGCAGTGGCAGCAGACCGTCGAGGCGTCGGTGATGGACACCGCCGACGACATCGCGTACGCCATCCACGACGTGGAGGACTTCTACCGGGTGGGGGTGCTCCAGCAGGGCACCGTCGCCGCCGAGCTGATGGCCTGGCAGCGCGAGGGCGGGCACCTGCGCGCGGTCACCGACCCGGTGCTGACCGGTGCCGCCCGCCGGCCCGGCGCGGCGATCGAGGCGCTCCGCCGGCAACTGCACCGCAAGGACGGCTGGATCGCTGACGACGACGCATTCGCCGCCGCCGTCGAGCACGTCCGCGAGGAACTGGTGGACGGGCTGCTGGCGTTGCCCTTCGACGGGTCGATCGAGGCGGAACAGTACGTGGCCAGGTTCTCCGCCCGGTGGACCACCCGGCTGGTCGACGCGATCACGGTGACCGCCACCCCGGACGTGCGCTCCGGCCACGTGCAGCTGGCCCCGGCGCAGTGGCACGAGGTGCAGGTGCTCAAGTTCGTCCACCACCGCTTCGTGCTGGCCCGCCCCGACCTGGCCCTGCACCAGCGGGGCCAGGCCCGCCTGCTGGACACCCTGGTCGACGCGCTCTGGCAGTGGCTGCTCGACCCCGAGGAGGAGTCCCGGCTGCCCCGCCGGCTGCCCGACCTGGTCGAGCTGGCCGAGGCGGAGCTGCACCCGCGTACCCCCGACCGGATCGGCCGGGCCCGCGGCCGGGCCATCGTCGACTTCGTCGCCCAACTCACCGACGGTCAGGCCGTAGCGATGCTGGACGTCCTGTCGGGTCGCTCCGGGGCGCTGTGGACCGACGCCTTCGTGCTCTGAGCGGCGGGCGGTGGGCGCGCGGTCAGGCGATGGTCTGCCACCAGCCGTCGACCGGCGGCGGGTCGGCCACCACCACCCGCTCGCCGGGTCGGGGCACCGCCAGCCGCACGCCGTGCGCCTTGGCCTCGGCCCAGAGCCGGTCCACCGGCTCGGACCAGTCGTGCAGGGCCAGGTTGAAGGTGGCCCAGTGCACCGGGACGAGCAGGTCGCCGCGCAGGTCGAGGTGGGCGGTGACGGCCTCCTCGGGGAACATGTGGATGCCCGGCCAGGCCCGGTCGTACGCGCCGATCTGCATCAGCGTCACGTCGAACGGCCCGTGCTCCGCGCCGATCTCGGCGTACCCGTCGAAGTAGCCCGAGTCGCCGGTGTAGAAGACCTTCCGGTGCGCCCCGGCGACCACCCACGAACTCCACAGCGTGCCGTCCCGCCGCAGCCCCCGGCCGGAGAAGTGCTGGGCGGCGGTCGCGGTGATCTCCAGGCCGCCGACCCGGTGCCCCTGCGACCAGTCCAGCTCGACGATCCGGTCCTCCGGCACCCCCCACCGGTCGAGGTGCGCGCCGACGCCCAGCGGCACCAGGAACGGCGCCGACTGCCGGCGCACCAGCTCCCGGACGGTGGCCATGTCGAGGTGGTCGTAATGGTCGTGGGAGATGAGGATCGCGTCGACGGTGGGCACCTCGTCGAGGCGTACCGGGGGCTCGTGCAGCCGCTTCGGCCCCACCGCGGCCGACGGCGAGCACCGGTCGCTCCACACCGGGTCGATCAGCACCCGGTGCCCCTCGATCTCGACCAGGGTCGAGGCGTGGCCGTACCAGACGATGCCCAGCTCACGGTCGACGTCGGTGGTCGGGGCCGGGGCGGGCCGCACCAGCGGGACCGGGGCGGTGGGGCGGCGACGCTGCTGGCCGAAGAGCAGCTCCCGCAGCAGGTTGCGACCGGGGTCACCGCCGGGCATGGTGCGGGTGGCCACCCGGTTGTGGAAGGTCCCGTCGCGGAACTGCGCCGACCGGGCGGCCCGTTGCGCGCGTGCGCCGGTCAGCCGGCCGCCCAGCGCCGCCGGCACGTCCCGCGCCGTCCAGGCCAGGCCGGCGACCGCCGCCAGCCCCGCCACCTGCCACAGCCGACCGCCGAGCCTCCGCTCGACCGCGCGTTGCGCTGGTTGCCCCATGTGTCGTCCCCCTCGCCGGTGTCCCGCACTACACGGTAGTCACCACCGGCGGCTCCCGCCCACGCCGACCCTCGGACCGCCCCCGCTTCCCCGGGCCGGCCGGTGGGGGTCGGGGCCGGGGGCGGCCCGGACGCCGGGCCGTGGGAGGTCCGGGTGGTGGGACGGACGGCAGGGCCGGTCAGCCGCCGTTGCTGGGTCGTTGCCGGGCCACCCGGTGCCGGGGCGCGTCCGCGGTGCCCCTCAGCTGCGCGGTGGCGTCCAGGAGGAACCGGCCGAGCCGGGCCCGGGCCTGCACCACCGGGTGGGTGGCGCCGAAGTTGTCCCGGTCGGCCTGGCCGTCGGCGAAGAGGACGTAGGTCAGCACGGCCGCCCCGGTGGTGTCGAAGACCACACCGGCCTCGTGCCGGGCGTCGACGAACCAGCCCGCCTTGGTGGCCACCCGGGCCCGCTCCGCCGAGGACATGGTGCGCCGGATGCCGTCGGTGAAGGCGACCGGGGCGCGCAGCAGCTTGAGTACGAGGGCGGTCGACGACGGCGACAGCAGGGTGCCGGCGACCAGGGCGCGCAGCAGCGCGTGCGTCTCCCGGGCGGTGCTGGTGCCCAGATAGAACCGGTGCGGGTCGGACAGCGGCTGCACCTGGGTGTTGGGGAAACCCTTGGCGGTCAGGGTGCGGTTGATCTCGGCGGCCGGGCAGACCAGACCGCACAGCCGCGACGCGGTGTCGTCGGAGACGGTGAGCAGGTTGGCCAGCACGTGCCCCACCGTCACCGAACTGGGGTAGGCGGTGTCCAGGACGAAGATGCCGTCACCGCCGGGCACCACGGTCGAGGCGGCCACCTCGACCCGCTGGTCGAGGGCGAGCAGCCCCCGGTCGATCTTGTCGAGCACTGCGACGGCCACCGCGATCTTGTTGACGCTGTACGCCTCGACCCGCCGGTCGGCGGACTCGGAGACCGCGACCAGCGGGGTGACCCCGTTCTCCAGGCTGAGGTGGACCTGCCAGTTGCCGCCGGTCAGCGACTTCTCCCGCTGGAAGGCCGCAGCGATCCTCGGGGCGACGAGCTCGGGGCTCGCCGCAGGGGCAGCGGACTTGCCGGGGCGGCCGGCGGCCGATGCCGGTGTGCCGACGAGTACCGCCCCGGCCGTGGCGGCCGTGCCGAGACCCAGCGCCGTCCTGCGGTTCACCCTGCTGGTCACGTCTCTCCCGTCGAGCGGTGCCCGGAGCTGTCTCCGGGCCACCACTCTAGGTGGGCGGACCGGCCCGTGGGGGGCTGCTCACCGCCGCCGACGCCGGGCCGCCCCACCCGCCGCGAGTGCCGTCCCGACCGCCAGCGCCGTCCCGGCCGCGACCGCCGCCCCCGCCGCGACCGCCGTCGCCGCCCGGCCGGTCGGGGCACCGGCCCGGCGCAGCAGGTCGGACAGCTCCGGCAGCCACCCGCCGCGGACGGCCGCGCCCGCCGGGTCCGGGGAGAAGACGACGCCGTCGTGCGGGGCGACCGGCTGCCCGGTCAGCCCGCCGCGCCGCATCAACGGCCCGACGAGCGCGTCGTAGACGCCCGGCAGGAGGGTGAAGCCACCCCGCATGAGCAGGTTGACCCGGCCCACCGACACCTCCCGGCGGGGCCGGTCGGCCAGGCGCGCGACGGCCCGGGCCACCCGCTGCGGGGTGGTGATCGGCAGCGGTGGCCGGCCGGCCCGCCCGAGGTAGTTCGCCGCCCGTTGGTAGACCGGGGTGTCCACGCTGCCCGGGGTGACCAGGCAGACGTGCACCCCGGGCAGGTCCCGGGCCTCCTGCTGCACCGAACGGACCAGCCCCTGAAGGCCCCACTTGCTGGTCACGTAGCCGCTCATGTAGGGGGCGGTGACGTGCCCGAGGACCGAACCGGTGAGGATCAGGGTGCCCCCGCCGGCCGCCCGGAAGCGGCGCAGCGCCACCCGGACGACGCCGGCCGCGCCGAGCAGGTCGGTGCGGACCACCTGGTCGAAGACCTCCGCCGGGATCTCCTCGAACCGGCCGTACGCCATCACCGCCGCGGTGTGCACCCACACGTCGATCCGACCGAACTCGCGTACCGCCGTGTCGGCCAGGGCGTCGAGCGCGTCGGCGTCGGTCACGTCGGTGGGCACCGTGCGTACCCGGTCCGCGCCGGCTGTGCGGCACTCCCGGCGTACCTCGGCCAGGCTGGTGGGGGAGCGGGCGGCGAGGACCAGCCGGTCCCCGCGCCCGGCGAACTCCCGGGCCGCCGCGCGGCCGATGCCGCTGGTGGCCCCGGTGACCACCACCACCCGACTCACGGAGCCAACACGACCTTGACGCAGCCGTCCTCCTTCTTCTGGAACATCTCGTACGCCTTCGGCGCGTCCACCAGCGGCACCCGGTGGGTCCGCAGGTCCTCCACGCCCAGCGGGTCGTCGTCGCCGGACAGCAGCGGCAGGATCTCGTCGGTCCACCGGCGTACGTGGCACTGACCCATCCGCAGTTGGATGCCCCGGTCGAACATCTCCATCAGCGGCATCGGGTCCACCTCGCCGCCGTACACCCCGGAGATCGAGACGGTGCCGCCGCGTCGCACCGCCTTGAGGGCGGCCTTGAGCACGGTCAACCGGTCCACACCCACCTTGTCGATCATCTTCTCGGCCAGCTTGTCCGGCAGCAGCCCGGCGGCGTGCTGGGCCAGCTTGCCGCTGGTGGAGCCGTGCGACTCCATCCCGACCGCGTCGATCACCGCGTCCGGGCCGCGCCCGTCGACCAGGTCGACCAGCGCGCCGGGCACGTCGTCGAGCTGGCTGACGTCGAGCGTCTCGATGCCGTGCCGGCGGGCCATCTCCAGCCGCTCGGGCACCAGGTCCAGCCCGATCACCCGGCCCGCGCCGAGGTGCCGGCCGATCCGGGCGCAGAACTGCCCGACCGGGCCGAGGCCGAACACGGCCAGGGTGCCACCGGGCGGGGTGTCGGCGTACTTCACCGCCTGCCAGGCGGTGGGCAGGATGTCGCTGAGGTACAGGTAGCGCTCGTCGGCCCCGGTCTGCGGGATGACGATCGGGCCGAACTGCGCCTGCGGGACCCGCAGGTACTCGGCCTGCCCACCGGGGACCGAACCGTAGAGGGAGGTGTAGCCGAACAGCGACGCGCCTTTGCCCTCGGCGGTCACCTGGGTCGTCTCGCACTGGGCGAAAAGCTGCCGCTCGCACATCCAGCAGTGCCCGCAGGCGATGTTGAACGGGACGACCACCCGGTCGCCGGGCTTGAGCCGGGTCACCCCGGAGCCGACCTCCTCGACGACGCCCATCGGCTCGTGCCCGAGGATGTCACCGGGCTTCAGGTACGGCCCGAGCACCTCGTACAGGTGCAGGTCGGAGCCGCAGATCGCGGTCGAGGTGATCCGGACGATCGCGTCCGTCGGCTCCTCGATCCGGGGGTCCGGGACCTCGTCCACCCGGACGTCGCGCTTGCCGTGCCAGGTCAGTGCCTTCATCGCTGCTGTCCCCTCTCCGTGCCGTCGAGGGGTCTGCTACCCGAGCGGGGAAGCTTGAACCGGCCACCGGCCAGCCAAGGTCGGCGGCCCACCGAGCCGTGATCGTCCCCTGCCCCTGCCCCTGCCCCTGCCTCGGCTCCTGCTTCTGCTCCTGCTCCTGCCCCTGCCCCTGCCGTGATCGTTCTCGGTCCTTGCCCGTGGTCGTCCCCGGTCTCCGTCGTGATCGCGCTCGATCCTGGATGTAGTGGCCTCACGGCGTGCGGAGGCCACTACATCCAGGATCGAGCCCGCAGCCCGCAGCCCGCAGCGCGGGGCGCGGGGCGCGGGGCGCGGGGCCCGTAGCGCGGGCGTGGGGCCCGCAGCGTGGGGCGCGCTGGGTGCGGGGCGTGGGGGGCGGAGGCGTGGGGGCGGGACGGAGCGACCGCCGCACCCCTCGGTCGGGGGTGCGGCGGTCGGAGGGTCCGGAGGCGGCCGGTCGGACCGTCGGCGGGGTCAGGAACCGGGGGTGTCGCCGCGCTTGGCGGTGGCGGTGAGGTAGTCCCGGTTGAGCCGGCCGATGGTGTTCAGCGGGATGCCCTTGGGGCAGACCGCGGTGCACTCGCCGGCGTTGGTGCAGCCGCCGAAGCCGGCCTCGTCGTGCGCGTCGACCATGCCGATCACCCGGGTGTAGCGCTCCGGTTGGCCCTGCGGCAGCAGCGACAGCTGGGTGACCTTGGCGGCGGTGAAGAGCATGCCGGAGCCGTTGGGGCAGGCCGCCACGCAGGCCCCGCAGCCGATGCAGGCGGCGGATTCGAAAGCCGCGTCGGCGTTGGCCTTGGCCACCGGGGCGGCGTGCGCCTCGGGGGCGCTGCCGGTCGGCGCGGTGATGTAGCCACCGGCCGCGATGATCTTGTCGAAGGCGTTCCGGTTGACCACCAGGTCCTTGATCACCGGGAACGCGCGGGCCCGCCACGGCTCGATGTCGATCGTCTCGCCGTCTTTGAACTGCCGCATGTGCAGTTGGCAGGCGGTGGTGCCGCGCTGCGGGCCGTGCGCGTCCCCGTTGATCATCAGGCCGCACATGCCGCAGATGCCCTCGCGGCAGTCGTGGTCGAACGCGACCGGCTCCTCCCCGGAGAGGATCAGCCGCTCGTTGAGCACGTCGAGCATCTCCAGGAACGACATGTCGGGGGAGACGTCGTCGACCGGGTAGGTCACCATCCGCCCCTTGTCCTGGGGGCCGGACTGACGCCAGATGCGCAGGGTCAGGTTCACTTGTAGCTCCGCTGCGTGGGGTGGACGTACTCGAACTTCAGGTCTTCCTTGTGCAGCACGGCCGGCTCACCGGTGCCGGTGAACTCCCAGGCCGCCACGTAGGCGAACCGGTCGTCGTCGCGCTGCGCCTCACCGTCGGGGGTCTGGTGCTCGGCCCGGAAGTGGCCGCCGCAGGACTCCTCGCGGTGCAGGGCGTCGATGCACATCAGCTCGGCCAGCTCGAAGAAGTCGGCCACCCGGCCGGCCTTCTCCAGCGACTGGTTGAGCCCTTCGCCGTCGCCCGGCACCCGGACCCGCTGCCAGAACTGTTCGCGCAGCGCCCGGATCTCGTCGATGGCCTTGCGCAGCCCGGCCTCGGAGCGCTCCATGCCGCAGTGCTCCCACATGATCTGACCTAGCTCCCGGTGGAACGAGTCCACCGTCCGGTCGCCGTTCACGGCCAGCAGCCGGGCGATCCGGTCCTCCACCTCGCGCCGGGCCTGCACCGCCGCCGGGTGGCTGGCGTCGACCTTCTCCCGGGGTCCGGACGCCAGGTAGTGGGCGATCGTGGTGGGCAGCACGAAGTAGCCGTCGGCCAGGCCCTGCATCAGTGCCGACGCGCCGAGCCGGTTCGCGCCGTGGTCGGAGAAGTTGGCCTCACCGATGACGAACAGGCCGGGGATGGTCGACTGGAGGTCGTAGTCGACCCACAGCCCGCCCATCGTGTAGTGCACGGCCGGGTAGATCCGCATCGGCACCTGGTACGGGTCCTCGCCGGTGATCCGCTCGTACATCTCGAACAGGTTGCCGTACTTGGCCTCGATGGCCTTGCGGCCGAGCCGGTCGATCGCGTCGGAGAAGTCGAGGTAGACCCCGAGCTTGGTCGGCCCGACGCCCCGGCCCTCGTCGCAGACGTTCTTGGCGGCCCGGGAGGCGATGTCCCGGGGGACCAGGTTGCCGAACGACGGGTAGATCCGCTCCAGGTAGTAGTCCCGCTCGTCCTCGGGAATGTCCCGGGGGGCGCGGTCGTCGTCCTTGTTCTGCGGCACCCAGACCCGGCCGTCGTTGCGCAGCGACTCGCTCATCAGGGTCAGCTTGGACTGGTGGTCGCCGGAGACCGGGATGCAGGTCGGGTGGATCTGGGTGTAGCAGGGGTTGGCGAAGTACGCGCCCTTGCGGTGCGCCCGCCAGGAGGCGGTGACGTTGCAGCCCTTGGCGTTGGTGGAGAGGTAGAAGACGTTGCCGTAGCCGCCGGAGGCGAGCACCACCGCGTCGGCCATCTCGGTGCTGATCTCACCGGTGACCATGTCCCGCACCACGATGCCCCGGGCCCGGCCGTCCACCACGACCAGTTCCAGCATCTCGTGGCGGGTGTGCATCTCCACGTTGCCCAGGCCGATCTGCCGCTCCAGCGCCTGGTACGCGCCGAGCAGCAGCTGCTGGCCCGTCTGGCCCCGGGCGTAGAAGGTGCGCTGCACCTGTGCGCCGCCGAAGGAGCGGGTGTCCAGCAGCCCGCCGTACTCGCGGGCGAACGGGACGCCCTGGGCGACGCACTGGTCGATGATGTTGACCGACACCTCGGCGAGCCGGTGCACGTTCGACTCGCGGGAGCGGAAGTCGCCGCCCTTGACGGTGTCGTAGAAGAGCCGGTGCACCGAGTCGCCGTCGTTGCGGTAGTTCTTGGCGGCGTTGATGCCGCCCTGCGCGGCGATCGAGTGTGCCCGGCGCGGGCTGTCCTGGTAGCAGTAGCTGCGGACCTGGTAGCCCTGCTCGGCGAGGGTGGCGGCGGCGGAGCCACCGGCCAGGCCGGTGCCGACCACGATCACCGTCATCTTGCGCCGGTTCGCCGGGTTGACCAGCTTGGCCTCGAAGCGGCGGGTCTCCCAGCGCTTCTCGACGGGGCCGTCGGGAGCCTTCGTGTCGGCGATCGGCTCGCCCTCGGTGAAGAGTTCCATGTCAGGACACCAATCCGGTGAGTACGGCGAACGGGACCACCAGGTAGCCGGCGCAGAGCACGACGGCGAAGACCAGCGCGGCGGTACGGGCCCGGCGCTCGCCCCGGGGGGTCTGCTGGCCGAGGCTGCGCAACGCGGAGAACACCCCGTGCCGCAGGTGGAAGCCGACGGTGACGATCGCCAGCGTGTAGAACAGCGTCACGTACCAGCGGTCCGGGGCGAAGTCGGCGACCACGTTGCCGTACGGGTTGCTGGCGTCGCCGACCGGGTTGAGGGTGCCGGTGGTCAGGTCCAGGATGTGGTAGATCACGAAGAGCAGGATGATCACGCCGCCCCAGCGCATGGTGCGCGCGGCGTAGCTGCCCTGGACCTTCTTGCGGTGGGCGTAGCGCACCGGGCGGGCGGCGCGGGCCCGGACGGCCAGCACGGTCGCCGCCCAGATGTGCCCGAGTACGGCCACCACCAGCGCGGTGCGCAGGATCCACAGGAACCAGACCCCGGGCAGCAGCGGCTTGCCGATGTCGCGCAGCCAGTGCGCGTAGTGGTCGAACGAGGTCTCGCCGGTGAACACCTTGAGGTTGCCGAGCATGTGGGCGACGAGGAACAGCACGAGCATGATGCCCGTCACCGCCATGACGGCCTTGAGGCCGACGTTCGAGCGGATGGGCGACCGAGTTTTCGTGATTACCACCTGACCGACGCTAGGAGCCCTGCAATCAGTCGTCCAATGCATCGACCTCGCAGTCTCGATAGCCATAAGCTATGAAGATGCAGCTCCATCAGCTGAGGTACTTCGTCGCAGTGGCTGAAGTACGACATTTCACCCAAGCCGCCGACCTCGTCGGCATAACCCAGCCGTCGTTGAGTAAGCAAGTTCACGCTCTGGAGACCGCCCTCGGCGCCCCCCTGTTCGAGCGGGTACGCGGCAACATCGCCCTCACCGCCGCCGGTGAGGTGCTGCTGCCGTTGGCCAAGCGCATCCTCGCCGACGTCGACACCGCCACCCGGGAGGTGCAGGAACTGGTCGGCCTGCGCCGGGGCCGGGTCCGGCTCGGGGCCACCCCCAGCCTGGCCACCTCGCTCGCCCCACCGGTGCTGCGCCGGTTCCGCGACGCCCACCCCGCCGTCGACCTGCGGGTCGAGGAGGGCGGCTCGCAGGACCTGGTCCGCGACCTGCTGCGCGGCGACCTCGACCTCGCCCTGATCATCATGCCCGCGCAGGGGGCCGACCCCGGGCTGCGGGTCGACCCGATCCTGCGGGAGAGCCTGGTGATCGCCTCGGTGGAGCCGCTGCCCGCCGCCCTGGTCAGCGGCGAGTTGCGGATCACCGACCTGCGCGACCAACCGCTGGTGATGTTCCGCGAGGGCTACGACCTGCGCGACGCCACCATCCAGGCGTGCCGGGAGGCCGGCTTCGAGCCCACCTTCTCGGTCGACGGCGGCGAGATGGACGCCGTGCTCAGCTTCGTCGAGGCCGGCCTGGGCATCGCCCTGGTGCCGGGCATCGTGGTCAGCCGCCGCCCCGGCATCCGGGTCACCCGGCTCGCCCCGCCCGGGGTGCGCCGGACCATCGCGGTGGCCCGCCGCCGCGACGTGGTGCCCACCCACGCCGGGCGGGAGCTGCGCCGCATCCTGCTCGACTACGTGCACGCGGCCACCAGCACCAGCGACCTGCCGCCCGGCGTGGAACCGCTGCCCTGATCAGCGCCCCTCGGCGTCGTCCATCGCGCGGTAGATGCGCTGCTCGGAGACCGGATAGGGGGTGCCGAGGGCCTGCGCGAAGACGTTCACCCGCAACTCCTCGATCATCCAGCGGATCTGCCGCACCGGGGCCGAGGCGCGGCGGGCCGGGGGCAGCCCGGCCACCAGGTCCCGGTACTCCTTCTGCACCGTGGCGATCCGGTCCTGCTGGGACTTGTCCCGCTGCGGGTTGGCGGTCAGCCGGTCCAGCCGGCGTTCCATCGCGGTCAGGTAGCGCAGCAGGTCGGGCAGGCGCGCGTAGCCGGTCTCGGTGACGAAACCGTCGTGCACCAGGCCGGTGAGCTGCTGGCGCAGGTCGGCCAGGGCGGCCACCACGGCCAGGTTGCGGGTCGCGCCGAGCCGCTGCTCCACCGCGTACGCGGCGGCGAGCACCTGACGGACCCGGCCCATCACCTCCACCACCGTGTCGACCAGGTCGGCGCGGACCCGGTCGCGCAGGGCGGCGAAGCCGTCGGCGTCCCAGGCCGGCCCGCCCGCGTCGGCGATCAGCTTGTCGATGGCGGCCCCGGCGGCGTCGGCGATGAGCTGCTGCACCCCGCCGTGCGGGTTGCGGCTCAACGCCAGCTTCGCCTCGTTGCTCAGCCGCCCCTGCAGGAACTGCGCCGGTGACGGCACGGTCAGCCGCAACAACCGCCGGGTGCCCGCCCAGTGTGCGGCGGCCTGCTCCGCCTCGGAGTCGAAGACCTTCACCCCGACCGTCGTACCCTCGTCGACCAGCGCCGGATAGGCGGTCACCGCGTAGCCGGCCCGGACCTGCTCGATGGTGCGCGGCAGGGTGCCGATGGTCCACCCGGTCAGCCCGGTCCGGGCCACCTCCGGTGCGGCGGCGGCCACCACCTGGCGTACCTCCTGGCGGAGCTGGCGTTGCAGGGCCGGCAGGTCCTTGCCCTCGGCGACCGGCTTGTCGGCGTCACCGATCACCCGGAACGTCACCCGCAGGTGCGGCGGCAGCTTCGCCGGCTCCCACGCCTCCCGGGGGACGGTCACCCCGGTCATCCGGCGCAGCTGCCGGCTGAGCGCGTCCAGCAGCGGCTCCGCACCGGGGGTGATCGCGGCCAGCGCCGCGCGGGCGTGGTCCGGCACCGGGACGAAGTTGCGCCGGATCGGCTTGGGCAGCGACCGGATCAACGCGATCACCAGCTCCTCGCGCAGCCCCGGCACCTGCCAGTCGAAACTCTCCGCCGGCACCTGGTTGAGCAGCGGCAGCGGGATGTCGACGGTGACGCCGTCGGTGGGCGCGGTCGGGTCGAACGTGTACGTCAGCGGCAGGGTCACCCCGTCGGCCCGCCACTCGTCCGGGAAGTCGGCCTCGTCGACCCCGCCACGCCCGGCGTTGACCAGCACCTCCCGGGTGAGGGTGAGCAGGTCGGGTTGCTCGTGCCGGGCCTTCTTCCACCAGGCGTCGAAGTGTCGCCCGGAGACCACGTCGGCGGGGATGCGCTGGTCGTAGAAGGCGAAGATGCTCTCGTCGTCGACCAGGATGTCCCGGCGGCGGGCCCGGTTCTCCAGCTCCTCGATCTCGGTGCGGAGCTTCTCGTTGTCCCGCCAGAACGGGTGGTGGGTCTGCCAGTCCCCCTCGACCAGGGCGTGCCTGATGAACAGCTCCCGGCTCAGCGCCGGATCGATCCGCCCGAAGTTGATCTTGCGGGAGGTGACCAGCGGGACGCCGTACAGGGTGACCTTCTCGTAGGCCATCACGGCGGCCTGCTTCTTCTCCCAGTGCGGCTCGCTGTAGCTGCGCTTGACCAGGTGCTGGGCCAGCGGCTCCACCCACTCCGGCTCGACCCGCCCGGCGACCCGGCCCCACAGCCGGGAGGTCTCCACCAGCTCGGCGGCCATCACCCAGCGCGGCGGCTTCTTGAACAGCGCCGAGCCGGGGAAGACCGCGAACTTCGCCCCCCGCGCGCCCAGGTACTCGTGCTTCTGGGCGTCCTTGAGCCCGATGTGCGACAGCAGGCCGGGCAGCAGCGACTGGTGCACCTTCGGGGTGTCGATCTCCTCCGGCAGGTCGGCGGCCGGACCGCGCCGGCCCCCGTCGGCCGGGGCCTGCGTCGCGCCCCGCCGCCCCCGCCGCCCGTCACCCTGTTCCGGGGTACGCAGCACCTGGCGCAACTGGGCCACGATGTCCTGCCACTCGCGTACCCGCAGGTAGTTGAGGTACTCCGCCCGACACATCCGGCGGAACGCGCTCGACGACAGCTCCCGCTGCTGCTCCCGCAGGTAACGCCACAGGTTGAGGAACGACACGAAGTCGGATTCCTTGTCGGCGAACCGGGCGTGCGCCTGGTCGGCCTGGGCCTGCTTCTTCGCCGGCCGCTCCCGCGGGTCCTGGATCGACAGCGCGGCGGCGATCACCAGCACCTCGGTGGCGCAGCCGTTACGCTCGCCCTCGATCACCATCCGGGCCAGCCGGGGGTCGACCGGGAGCTGGGCCAGCCGCCGGCCCAACGGGGTGAGCCGCTTGGCCGGGTCGGCCTCGGTCGGGTCCAACGCGCCCAGCTCGTGCAGCAGGTTGACCCCGTCGGTGACGTTGCGCCGGTCCGGCGGGTCGATGAACGGGAACGCGGCGAGGTCACCGAGGCCGATCGCGGTCATCTGGAGGATCACCGAGGCCAGGTTGGTGCGCAGGATCTCCGGGTCGGTGAACTCCGGCCGGGAGGCGAAGTCCTGCTCGTCGTAGAGCCGGATGCAGATACCGTCGGAGGTCCGGCCGCAGCGGCCCTTACGCTGGTTGGCCGACGCCTGGGAAACCGGCTCGATGGGCAGCCGCTGGACCTTCAACCGGCTGGAGTAGCGGGAGATCCGGGCCGAACCCGGGTCCACCACGTACTTGATGCCGGGCACGGTCAGCGAGGTCTCCGCGACGTTCGTGGCGAGCACCACCCGGCGACCGGGGTGGGCGGCGAAGACCCGGTGCTGCTCGGCCGCCGACAGCCGGGCGTACAGCGGCAGGATCTCGGTGCCCAGCAGCGAGCGTTTCGACTGGGTCAGCTTGCCCAGCGCCTCGGCGGTGTCCCGGATCTCCCGCTCCCCACTGAGGAAGACCAGGATGTCGCCCGGCCCCTCGGCGGCCAGCTCCTGCACCGCGTCGCCGATCGCCTGGATCTGGTCGCGGACGTTCTCCTCGTCGTCGGCCCCGTCCTCGTCGCCCTCGGCGACCTCCACCAACGGCCGGTAGCGCACCTCCACCGGGTACGTCCGCCCGGACACCTCGACGATCGGCGCGGGCCGGCCGTCGGCGTCGGCGAAGTGCTCGGCGAACCGGGCGGTCTCGATCGTCGCCGAGGTGATGACCACCTTGAGGTCGGGACGCTGGGGGAGCAGCTGCCGCAGGTAGCCGAGGATGAAGTCGATGTTGAGGCTGCGCTCGTGCGCCTCGTCGATGATCAGGGTGTCGTACTGGCGCAGCATCCGGTCGGTCTGCAACTCGGCCAGCAGGATGCCGTCGGTCATCAGCTTGACCAGGCTGCGGTCGCTCACCTGGTCGGTGAAACGCACCTTGTAGCCGACCACGTCCCCCAGTTCGGTGCCGAGTTCCTCGGCGATCCGGTCGGCGACCGTCCGGGCGGCCAACCGGCGGGGCTGGGTGTGCCCGATCAGCCCGGTGATCCCACGCCCCAACTCCAGGCAGATCTTGGGCAGCTGGGTGGTCTTGCCGGAGCCGGTCTCCCCGGCAACGATCACCACCTGGTGGTCACGGATCGCGGCGGCGATGTCGTCGCGCCGCTCGCTGACCGGCAACTGCGCCGGATAGGTGATGCTCGGCACGGCGGCCCGCCGGGTGGCCAGCCGGGCCTCCGCCCGGGACACCTCGCCGGCGATCTCGATCAGCGCCTCGTCGCGCCGCTGCGGGTCACGCAGCTTGCGTACCCCCTCCAGCCGCCGCTGGAGGCGGCGCTGGTCGCGGAACATCAGCGGGGTGAGACGGCGGTGCAGCTCACGGGCGGACACGGCATCGGCGGGCGCGGCGGGGCCGGAGGCGGTTGGATTCTGCATGTCGTCGCCAAGGATAGGCAGCCCGCCGCCGGACCGCCCCCGGGTTACGCCTCCCGGGCTACGGCGCCGCCTCCGACGTGTGGGTGTGGTCCGGGTGGCGGTCTGTGCGGGGCGGCCCGGGGGTAGCGGCTTTCGGGCGGTGTCCGCCGTGTGGGTGTGTTCCGGGCGGCGGTCTGTTGCGGGGGCGGCCCGGGGGTAGCGCCTCCCGGGCGGTGTCCGCCGTGTGGGTGTGGTCCCGGTGGCGGTTTGTTGCGGGGCCGTCCCGGGTTGCGCCTCCCGGGCGGCATCCGCCGTGCGGTCTGTTGCGGGGCGGCCCCGGGTAGCGGCTTTCGGGCGCGACGCGGCGTCCACCGTCAGGGTGTCTCCGGTCCGGGCAGGTCATGGTGTCTGTGCGACGACGGGTGCGGGCGGGTCATGGCGTTGCGGGCCGAGGGGGTCGAGACGCAGGTCACGGTGCTGCGGGCCGAGCGGTCTAGGTGTCGTCGCGTCCGTCGGAGCGCTGCCCGGGAAACCGGCCGTCGCCGGGCTACGCTGACCGCCGGACGACGCGACACGGGGGGCTGCCGGATGACGACGACGATGCTGGACACCGACCGCGCACTGGTCCAGGCGGCCACTGCGGTCGCCAAGCTGCGCTGCCGCAGCGACAACCACTCCGTCGCGGCGGCCGCCCGGACCGCCGACGGCCGGGTGTTCACCGGGGTGAACCTCGCCCACTTCACCGGCGGCCCCTGCGCCGAGCTGGTGGCCCTCGGCGCCGCCGCCACCCAGGGGGAGACGGAACTGGAGACCATCGTCGCCGTGGGCGACCGGGGGCGCGGGGTGCTCCCGCCGTGCGGACGGTGCCGGCAGGTACTGCTCGACTACCACCCGGGCATCCAGGTCATCGTCGGGCCGATCGACGCACTGCGGAAACTGCCGGTGACCGACCTGCTGCCGGACAGCTACGTCTGGGCCGACCAGCAGCTGGACGCGTCGGCGATCGTGCGGACCGGGCAGTGGCCGATGCCGACGGTCCCGGCCAGCCGGCCCGCCTCGGAGGACTGACCCGGCGTCGAGCCCCGCTCCCTCCCGGTCCCGGCTTCTCGGTGTGGAGCCCCTGTTCTCTACTCCTCGATCCTCGGCGTCAACCCGTGGGCCGATTCTTGGTGTCGCTGGACTAGGTGGCGGCGTTCCTGCGCGGTCTTCTCGGCTGGCGCGTGTTCCTCTGGTAGCTACCCGTGGGTCGCTCCTTGGTGTCGAACCGTGGGTTCTCGGTGTCGACGTCGGGGCCTCGATCCGTCAGGGCAAGCGTGGCGCATGATGTCTCCGGCGATGTCTGGAAGATCCGCGTCGGCATCGCCAACAAGATCCTCGATGCTCTGGCCAGCACCTGACGGACTGATCCACCTCGCCCGCCCTCCGAAGTAGGACGGGTCTCCTCCCCGGACCCGGGTCTCCTCCCCGGACCCGGGTCTCCCCCCGACACCCGGGTCTCCTTCCTTGGCACCAGGGGGCCCTGCCCCGAACCCTGGGGGCCCTTGCTCGGCACCGTGGCCCCTTCCCTGGCACCTGGGCCCCTTCCCCGGCACCGGGTGCGTCTTTCCGACCGCCGGGAGTTCTCCACGGGTCCTGGGGCTCAAGCAAGATCACGCTCGATCCACGAAGTAGTGGCTTTCTTGTCGGTGAAGGCCACTACTTCCATGTTCGTGCATGATCTTCCGACCGTCGCGGGAGGCACGGGCACCGTGGCACGCAGGGGCGGGCGGGGATGCCGGGGCATGGGCCGGGCGCGAGGGCACGGGTGGGTGCGCCAGCGAGTGGGTGCGGGCGCGGCGGGGTGGCGCATCGCGCCAGCGAAATGCTGGGTCAACGACGCGATCGCCGCCCACGCCGCGATCTTGCGCATGTCGTTGTTCTGGTCCACCACGGGGCTGGGTAGGCAGCCGCGAATGGAATGCGGCGGGGCGGCGAACGGCGCCGTGTGGAGGGAGGAGGCGGCAGTTTGGTGGGGGCTGCGGTGTGGGGCGGGGGTGTGGTGAAGGGCGGCGGTGTGGGGCGGTCGGCCGTGTGGGGGTGTGGGGTGAGGCGGAGAGCGGCCGTATGGGGAGTGGGGTGGTGGGGGGACGGGGCGTGGTGGGAGATCAGGCCCGGGAGCGGTGCCCGCGACGGTGTAGTGCGGCGCGTACCTCGGCGAGGAAGCCGGGAAAGTCCTCGCGGAGCCGCCGGGCGGTCAGGTGCAGCACGATCCACTCCCCGCCGAGCAGTTGGTTCAGTCGACGCCGGTCCCGGTGGAACTGGTCGGCATCGTTGTGCCACAGCCCGTCGTACTCGACGGCGACCTTGAACTGTGGCCAGGCGAGATCAAGCCGGGCAACGAACCGACCGTCGGCCGTGACGACCCACTGGGTCTCGGGTCGAGGCAGGCCGGCCAGCACCAGGCGGACCCTCGTCCGTGACTCCTGCGGCGACCCGGCCCCCGGATCGGCCAGGTCGACGGCGCGGAGCAGGGCTCGCCACCCGCGTTGCCCGGCCCGCGCGAGGGCATAATCCCGCAGGGTGGGGATCTCGGTGACGCGGCCGGCCAACAGCGCGTCGATGACGACGACAGCCTCCACCACATCGCACCACCGGGCCAGGTCCCAGCAGGTACGTTCTGCCGAGGTCACCGGTACCCCGGCCTGGTCGATCACGTCTTCGGGCGCGAGATCACCGTGGTGCACCCGTAGGCCGACTGCCGGTCCGCGTCGCTGCCCGGCCGCTGGCTGTCCGCCCCCGACCAGACGCCTGTGGTGTACGAGCACATCGATCGGTTCGTCGGCGGGCACGCCGGTGACACCGAGCAGGACTGCGGCGGAGCGGCCGGCGATGGCGGCACCGGACGGCAGCAGCCAGCGGGCCGCAGCCGTACACCGGTGGCGGTGAGTGACCCTGAGCTGGGCGTCGGCGTAGACGTCCCGAAACAGCGGTCGCCAGGCGGAGCTGCGCAGGTCGTTGCGGGTGAGCAGCCCGCGCGACACGGCCACCGATCCACGGAAGATGCGCCCCCGCAACTGCGGCGGGCGACGGGGAGCCTTCGGCATACCCCCACCTTGCCGGCGCGTCGCCTCCCAGTCTGTCCCCTGTGGATAACTTCGTCGCCGCCTCTGCCGTGGTGCCCCTTCGCCCGTACTCCCTGTGGATAACCCCGAGGTGACGGATGACGTCTTTGCTGCGAGAGGCAGCTGGCCCGAGTGGCTGAAGATCACGCTGCAACCAGGATGTAGTGGCCTCCCACGGCGGGGAGGCCACTACATCCTGGTTCGAGCACGATCTTGCGCCGTGGGGATCCGCATCCTCGGCCTCGCTACGCCGGTCCCCGTGGTGTCGAGTCCCGGGGACGTCCACGCGGCGGGATGGGTGGGGTGGTGAAAGCCAGCAGCGTCCGAGCCTCGTCGAGGCTCGGACGCTGCTGGGGGGTGCGCTGCTGGGGGGTGCGCTGCTGGGGGGTGCGCTGCTGGGGGGTGCGCTGCTGGGGGGTGCGCTGCTGGGGGGTGCGCTGCTGGGGGGTGCGCTGCTGGGGGGTGCGCTGCTGGGGGGCCGGGGGAGGGTGGTCGCGGTGGGTCGGTGGGCTGCCGGTGGGCGCTGGCCGGTCCGGGCGGGCTCTGCTCCTCCCGGACCGGTCGTTGCCCGGGGTCAGGCGGCGGTGGACCAGATGGCGCGGAAGGCGGCGGCCTCGCCGGCCAACCACTGCTCCACCTGTGCCGACTTGACGTGCTCGGGCGTCCGGTGCGCCACCCCCCGCCGCACGTCGACCAGGACCGGCTCGGCGTGCGGTAGCACCGCGTCCATGTGCCGGGCCATCAGGTGCAGGGTGGCCAACGCCGCCTCCTCGCTCGGCGGGGTCTCGTCGAAGTGCAGCCGGACCGCCTCGGCGTGACCGTCGGCGTACCGGATGCCGAAGTGGGGGTTGATCTTGACGGGTAGGTCGCCGAGCATCGCGAGGGCGTCGCGGGTCTGCGCCAGGTCGATGCCGGCCGGCTCGCCCAGCGACTCCAGCCAGGCCGTCGCGCCGGGCACCAGTGCCTGGTAGAGCGGACGCCAGCGCGGCTTGACCACGTCGGCCACGCCGGCCAGGTGGGTGCCGCCGGTGTGGAAGGCGATGTCGGCCTTGAGCGCCTTGACGAACTGGCCGTGCGGGTTGAAGCCGTGCCGGCTGGCTCGCTGCTTGCGCAGCCCGCCGACGAAGCTTGCCTTGGTGGGCCCGGTGCGGTCGACGTACCGGGTGAAGCCGAGGAGGGTGGCGTACGGCGTGAGGGGGGCGTTGACGGGCGCGGTCACGAGCGTCCTCCCAGGTCAGGAACTCGATTAGTACATACATTCTAATCGACGGGGGTGACATCTCCCAGGGTTCGGAGCGGGTTCCTCTCCCGCCGTGCAGGCTCTTCTTCCCGCCCTCCACGTCACCCCTGGTCGCGCCGCACCGGACTGTCGCGCCCGGGCTTCGACCGCGCCTGGGCTTCGACCGCGCCCGGGCTCCGGCCGTGCGCGGGCTGACGCGGCCGGGAGGGCTGCTCCGCGCCGACCGGAAGCCCCGGAGTGGGGGCGCATGGCCCAGCCCCGTGTGGTCGACCCCCGGGCGGGGCTGTCACCTGGCACAACGTACGTGCCCGGTTCCGTTGCACCGTTTTCTCGAATGCCCACTCCCGACAGTCGCCCACAATTTCAGTGCTTTCGCTTGACCCGTCGTGCTGCCGGTGGCAACCATTGATTGTCGACATCCATCCAGGATCGGGGCGTCGAATCGCCGGCGTCGCCGCAGCTCAGATCCGGCGAGAATTGCACCCAACGGCATTGTCTCCACAATGCGCGTCAAATTCTGGCCGCCCACCGAAATGCGGTACGGGTGTCGAGAAAATGTCTGTCCACCACACCTCGGGGGAGCATCGTGGACCCAATCATGTACTGGAACGAGGTCGCTCTGGAAGCGGACCGGGTCACCCACACGACGGGTGATCCCACCGAGGCGGGGGCGCGGGGCCCGCTCGGCAGTTCGCGGGCGCTGGCCATCACCCACCTCGCCATGCACGACGCGTTCTTCGGCATCGTCGGCGGGCAGGAGCCGTACCTCGGCAACCGGCTGCCGACGCCGCCGACCGGGGGCGACGTGGCCGCCGCCGTCGCGGGCGCGGCCCGGACGACGCTGAGCGCGCTCTACCCGGCGCAGCGGGACCACTTCGCGGCGCGGCACCTCGCGGCCGGGCTGGTCGACGGCAAACACGCCGCCGAGAGCCACGACTACGGGCGGCGGGTGGCCGGGGAACTGCTGGCGCTGCGCCGGGGCGACCCTGGTCACGGCGACGAGGGCTACGTGCCCTCGCTCGCCCCGGAACACCACCGGGAGGACCCGGACAGCCCCGGGCAGGGTTTCTACGCGCCCTTCCACGGTGCCCGCTCAGCCTGCTTCGCGGTCGGCGTCCGCCACGGTCTGGACGGCCCGCCGCGTCCCGGCGACCGGGCCTACCGGCGGGCCCTGCGGCAGGTCCGCGGCAAGGGCATCGCCGCGCATCTCACCGGTACGCTGCCCGACCGGTTCCCGCAGCGGACGCCCACCGAAACCGGCATCGGGCTGTTCTGGGCCTACGACGCTGCCAAGGGCCTCGGCACGCCACCACGGCTGTTCAACCAGATCGTCCGGCGGGTCGCCCGGGCGCGGGACAACGACCCGGCTGCCAACGCCAGACTGTTCGCACTGGTCAACACCGCGATGGCGGACGGCGGGATTCTCTGCTGGACCGAGAAGTACCGCCACGACCTGTGGCGTCCGGTGGTCGGGATCCGGGAGCACGACAGTGCGCTGGGGCCGACCGGACAGGGCGGTACGGAACTGGACCCGGACACCGACATCGGGTGGCTGCCGTCGGGTGCGCCGAACACCAACAACGTCGGGCAGAAGAACCGCACCCCGAACTTCCCCGCCTACCCGTCGGGTCACGCGACGTTCGGCGCGGCGGCACTGCAGACGGTGCGCCAGTTCTATGGCCGGGGCGGCCACGGCCCGGACGACCTCGCCGACGGGCTGGAGTTCGTGTCCGACGAACTGAACGGCGTCAGCGTGGACAACACCGGCACGGTACGTCCACGCCTGGCACGCCGGTTCCCCGGTGGGCTGTGGCAGATGATCGAGGAGAACGGTCGTAGCCGGGTCTACCTCGGGGTGCACTGGGTGTTCGACGCGTTCGCCGTGGACGACGAGGACCGGATCGATCTCGGCCCCAACGTCGGCGGTGTGCGGCTCGGGCTGGCCGTGGCCGACGATCTCGCGGCGCACGGTCTGCACGCCGCCACGGCGGCGGGACCGGCCGAGGAACCCGCCGGGTCCTGACCGACGGGTCCGCCTGGCGGTGCGGACGCACGTGGGCGGGGTGGCGGTGTCACCACCAGGTGATGCCGCCGCCTCGTCGCCGCGCTAGAGCTGCCCGACGTCCGTCACCCGGACCACGGCGGCCCCCACCTCGTCCGAGGCGGCCAGGTCGACCTCGGCGCTGATCCCCCAGTCGTGGTCGCCCTCCGGGTCGTCCAGGATCTGCCGGACGGCCCACTTCTCCCGCCCCTGCTCGATCATGAGCAGCGCCGGGCCGCGCGCGTCCGGCCCCACCCCGATCCCGTCGTACGCCTCGAAGTACGGCTCCAGCGCCTCCGCCCAGGCGTCGGCGTCCCAGCCCGATGCGCCGTCCAGCTCGCCCAGGTCCCACCAGCGGCGCAGGGCGGCCAGCTCGACCCGGCGGAACAACGCGTTGCGCACCAGCACCCGGAAGGCGCGGGCGTTGCGGGTGACCGCCGGCACCCGCTCCTCAAGCGACGCGTGCGCCAGGGCGGCGTCGGCGACGTCGGAGGGGTTGCGCAGCCGCTCCCACTCGTCGATCAGGCTGGAGTCGACCTGGCGGACCAGCTCGCCCAGCCACTCGATGAGGTCGATCAGCTCCTCGGTCTTGGCGTCCTCGGGGACGGTCTGCCGCAGCGTCTTGTACGCGTCGGCGAGGTAGCGCAGGACGAGACCCTCGGAGCGGGTCAGCCCGTAGAACTGCACGTACTCGCCGAAGGTCATCGCGCGTTCGTACATGTCCCGCACGACGGACTTGGGGGAGAGCTGGTGGTCGGCCACCCAGGGGTGCCCCTGCCGGTACATCTCGTACGCGGCGTGCAGCAGCTCCGCCAGCGGCTTCGGCCAGGTCACCTCGTCGAGCAGCTCCATGCGGGCCTCGTACTCGATGCCGTCGGCCTTCATCGCGGCGACCGCCTCGCCGCGCGCCTTGAACTGCTGCGCGGAGAGCACCTGGCGTGGGTCGTCGAGGATCGACTCGATCACGCTCAACACGTCCAGGGCGTACGACGGGGATTCGACGTCGAGCAGTTCGATGGCGGCCAGCGCCAGCGGCGACAGCGGCTGGTTGAGCGCGAAGTCGAGCTGGAGGTCGACGGTGAGCCGGACCCGCCGGCCGGTCTCGTCGGGCGTGTCGAGCTGCTCGACCACCCCACCGGCACGCAACGCCCGGTAGATGGCGATCGCCCGACGGATGTGCCGGCGCTGGGCGGCGGCGTCCTCGTGGTTGTCGGTGAGCAGATGCCGCATCGAGGCGAACGCGTCACCCGGCCGGCCGATCACGTTGAGCAGCATCGAGTGGCTGACCTGGAAGCTGGAGGTGAGCGGCTCCGGCTCGGCCTCGACCAGGCGCTGGAAGGTGGGCTCGCCCCAGCCGATCGAGCCCTCCGGTGGTTTCTTCTTCACCACCTTGCGGCGTTTCTTGGGGTCGTCGCCGGCCTTGGCCAGCGCTTTCTCGTTGTCGATGACGTGTTCGGGGGCCTGCACCACGACCCGCCCGATGGTGTCGAAGCCGGCCCGGCCGGCCCGACCGGCGATCTGGTGGAACTCGCGGGCCTTGAGCAGCCGGGTGCGTACCCCGTCGTACTTGCTCAGGCCGGTGAACAGCACGGTGCGGATCGGCACGTTGATGCCCACGCCCAACGTGTCGGTGCCGCAGATGACCTTCAGCAGGCCGGCCTGGGCCAGGGTCTCCACGAGCCGGCGGTACTTGGGCAGCATCCCGGCGTGGTGCACGCCGATGCCGTGGCGCACCAGCCTCGACAGCGTCTTGCCGAAGCCGGAAGTGAACCGGAAGTTCCCGATCGCGGTGGCGATCATGTCCTTCTCGGCCCGGGAGCAGACGTTGACGCTCATCAGCGCCTGGGCGCGTTCCAGCGCCGCGGCCTGGGTGAAGTGCACCACGTACACCGGGGCCTGCTTGGTCTCCAGCAGCTCTTCGAGCGTTTCGTGCAGCGGCGTCATCGCGTACGAGAAGATCAGCGGGACCGGCCGCTCGGCCGACCGGACGACGGCGGTGGACCGGCCGGTACGCCGGGTCAGGTCGTCGACGAACCGGGTGGTGTCCCCCAGGGTGGCCGACATCAGCACGAACTGCGCCTGCGGCAGCTCGATGATCGGCACCTGCCACGCCCAGCCCCGGTCGGGCTCGGCATAGAAGTGGAACTCGTCCATCACCACCTGGCCGACGTCGGCCCGTGCCCCCTCGCGTAGCGCCAGGTTGGCCAGGATCTCGGCGGTGCAGCAGATGATCGGGGCGTCGGCGTTGACGCTGGCGTCGCCGGTGAGCATGCCGACGTTCTCCGCGCCGAACACCTCGCACAGCGCGAAGAACTTCTCCGACACCAGGGCCTTGATCGGGGCGGTGTAGAAGCTCGTCCGGTCGTCGGCCAGGGCGGTGAAGTGCGCCGCGATCGCAACCAGGCTCTTGCCCGAACCGGTCGGCGTATTCATGATCACGTTGGCGCCGGAGACGATCTCGATGACCGCCTCCTCCTGGTGGGGGTAGAGGTTCAGCCCACGCTCGGACGCCCAGCCGGCGAACGCGTCGAAGAGGGTGTCGGGGTCGGCGCTTCGAGGCAGCGCGGCAGTCAGCGTCATAGCGTCCCCATCGTGCCCGCACCACCACCCCGCCCGCCAACCGGGCCACCCCGCCCGCCCCGATCGGTCCCCGCCGCCCGCCCGGTTTTTCGGATGGCCGAGGAGACGGTGTCACCGGCGGTCGGATGCCGCCCGGGACGTGCCGGCCGACCGGCGGCGCGGCGGGGAGCTGCGGGTGCTGCTCGGCCCGCGTACCGCCGGGTGGGCGGTCCGACGGGCTCAGGGGCGGCGGCGGTAAATCAGGTCGAAGACGGGACGCCCGGCGGTCAGCGCGCGGCGTTCGAACTTGGTCACCGGGCGGTGGTCGGGGCGGGGCGCGTAGCCGGCGTACCCGTCGACCAGCTCCGGGTCGGCGGTCAGCGTCGAGCGCATCGACTCGGCGTACTCGGCCCAGTCGGTGGCGCAGTGCAGCGTCCCGCCGCCGGCCAGCCGGGACCGCAGCAACGCCACGTGCTCCGGCTGGATGATGCGCCGCTTGTGGTGCCGCGACTTGGGCCACGGGTCGGGAAAGAACACGTGCACCGCGTCCAGACAGCGCTCCGGCATGGCCCGGACCAGGTCCAGCGCGTCACCCTGGGCGACCCGGACGTTGCCCAGGCCGTGCCGCTGCACCAGGTCGAGCAGGTGGGCGATGCCCGGGGTGTGCACCTCGACCGCGAGGTAGTCCCGGTCCGGGTCGGCGGCGGCCATCGCCGCGGTGGCGTCACCCATCCCGGAGCCGATCTCCAGCACCACCGGCGCACCACGACCGAAGAACCCGGCCGGATCGACCGGCCCGTCGAGGTCGGCGATCTCGATCCCGTACGCCGGCCAGAGCCGGGCCAGCGCGTCGGTCTGCCGGCTGCTCATCCGGCCCCGACGGGGATGGAAGGTGCGGATCCGGGTGGCCGACGGGGCCACCGGGACGGCGGGGTTCTGGTCGATGGAGGTCACAGCGACCCGAGCGTACGCGACGGTTCCGCCGTATCGGATGTGCCGTCGGTCGGGGGGTGAGACGATTCATCCCGTACGGCAGGTCGGCGTCCGGGTCGTCCGGCGCTGCCCTGGGCGCCGGGAGGGGGACATGGTGGCGATCGCGCTGTACCGCACCGCGCTGGCGGTCGCCGTCGGTGCCCTCGCCCCCGCGCTCTGGCACGCCGCCCCGGCCTCCGCTGCCCCGCCCATCTCGGCCGTCCCGGTCTCCGCTGTCCCGGTCTCCGCTGTTCCGCCGGTCTCGGCCGTCCCGGTCTCGGCTGTCCCGCCGGCTGTGCCGTTGCTCGCTGGCCCGCCCCTGCTGTTCGCCGGGCCGGTCGTCGGCCCGGCGGTCGCTGCTGCGGCCCCCGGCCCGGGGCAACCCGCGCCGGACCAGGGCGGAGATCCGCAACCACCGCCCGGCGTGGTCTTCGTCGAGGTGACCCCGGGCACCGTCGAGCCTGGCTACCTGGTCGGCATCGAGGCGAGCTGTCACGACAACTCGATCCCGGCGACAGTCGTCTCGGACGCCTTCGGCCGGGTCCAGGTGCAGCCGCAGCACGGACGGCTCACCGCCGCCCCGATGGTCAGGGACCGGGTCCGGCCCGGCAACTACCGGATCAAGCTGGAATGTCCCGACGGGGCGACCGCCTCGACGGCGCTCCAGGTGGTCAAGAAGGTCAAGCCCAGCCCCGGTCCGCACACCGGCTTCGGCGGCGCGGCGGACGGCGGGTTGCCCGGCGGACTGCTGGTGCCCGGCGGGTTGGCGCTGACCATCGCCGGGGCCGTCGTCGGGATCGTGGCGGCCCGCCGGCCGCGTGGCGTCGCCGGGAGCTGACCATGCCCCCACCGCCCGTCCCCTCAGGCCCCCGTAGCGGCCCGTTCCGACCGTCCGCCGGCCCGAACCCGCAGCACCACGACCCGGTCCGGCTACCCGGTGGCCAGGCGTCGCCCGGCGGCCCGGTGCCACCCCGCAGCGGTCCGTTCCCGCCACCCGGTGGGCTGATCCCGCCGGGTGTCTCTGCGTTCCCGCCGCGTGATGGCCCGTTCCCACCGCCCGGTGGGCCGACGGCGCAGCCGGGCGTCGCCGGGCCGGCGGCGTCGCCCGGGGGCCCGGCGTCGACCCGCAGTCCCTGGTCGGTGCCGCTGGCCGTGCTGCTGGTGCTGCTGGGTGTCTTCGCCACCGGGGCCGGGCTGGGTCGTACGGTCGGCCCACTGGACCGGACCGACACGACGGCGCAGCGGCCGGCGGCGGGTGCCCGGCAGAGCCCCACGCCGGGTAGCTTGCCGGCCAGCCGACCGGTCCGGCTCACCGTTCCGACGATCAAGGTGGCCGCCCCGGTGGCCCCGGTCGGTCAGGCCCGGGACGGGTCGATCGACGTCCCGCCGCTGGACCGGCACCAGGAGACCGGCTGGTACGACCGGGGTCCGACCCCCGGCGAGCCGGGCCGGGCGATCATCGTCGGCCACGTCGACTCGAAAGACGGGCCGTCGGTCTTCTACGACCTGCGCAAACTGAAGCCAGGTGATCGGATCGAGGTGACCCGCGACGACCGCCGGGTGGTGGTGTTCCGGGTCGACTCGGTGGAGTTCTTCGACAAGTCGGCCCTGCCTGCCGACCGGGTCTACGGCGACAGCGGAGCGCCGGCCCTGCGGTTGATCACCTGTGGTGGCCAGTGGGTCGGCGGGCGTACCGGCTACGCCGACAACGTCATCGCCTTCGCCTCGCTGGCCGAGACCCGCTCACCCTGACCCCCGCTCACCCTGACCCCGCGCCCCGCCGCGCCGGCCGGGTCCGCCGCCTGACCGGGTCACGGCCGGGACCGCCCAACCCTGACCGGTCTCGACCGGGGCCGAGCCCGTCCTGACCGGGTCATGGCCGGGACCGCCCACCCTGACCGGTCGTGGCCGGGGTGTGCGCCCGATATTGCGGGGACGCCGTCGGGCGGCGGTGGCAGGATCGGCGCGGTGACGGCGGACGTGGTGCGGCAGGCGTTCAGGTGGATCGAGTCGGTGGCGGTGCCCGCCGAGGGTGGTCTGGGGTGGCAGGAGGCGGGTGAACGCTTCGACGACCTCTATGCCGGGACCGCCGGGGTGCTGCTCGGCTGCGCCGAGGCCACGGCCACCGGCCGCCACCCGGCCGATGGGCCCGTCGTCACCACGACCGACGGCGGCGTCGTCACCGCAGCGGGGTCGGCGCTCGGCCGGGTCGCGGCCGGGGCCCGGGGTCGGCTGGTGCATCTTGCCCGGCACGAGCCGGACGCCGCGACGATGCCCGACGACGGGCTGTTCGGCGGCTGGGCCGGGGTGGCGGTCGCGTTGCGCGCCTGGGGCCGGGTCTCCGGCGACCGGGTGGCCCTCGACACCGCCGCGTCGGTGACGGTACGGATGGCCGAGCGGCTGCTGCGCCGTCCGGTGGACCCGGGCCGGTGTTCCGATGTCATCTCCGGCGACGCCGGCATCCTGCTGGCCCTCCTCGACGCCCTCGACGAGGATGCCGATCCGGTGGTGGCGCAGGCGGCCAACGTCCTGGCCGACGGGCTGGTGGGGCTGGCCGAGGACCGGCCCGATGGGCTGCACTGGCGGATGCGGGCGGGCGACGAGCGCCTCATGCCCGGCTTCTCCCACGGCACGGCCGGCGTCGCCTACGTCCTGGCCACAGCCGGCGACTCCCTGCGTCGCGACGATCTGCGCGACATCGCCGTGCGCGCCGCCGACGGACTGCTGGCCCTGGGGCGCCGCCCCGGCGGGTGGGCGCTGCCGCTGCTGGTTCCGTCCCGCCCGGACCGTCCGGCGGTCACCTTCGGCTGGTGCCACGGCCCGACCGGCACGGTACGACTCTTCGCCCTCCTCGACGCCGTCGACCCGCAGCCCCGCTGGCGGCTGGCCGTCGAGGAATGCCTGGGGGCGCTGCGCGACAGCCGTCTCCCGCAGCGGCTCTACCCGGGGTACTGGGACAATCTCGCCCGCTGCTGTGGCACCGCCGGGGTCGGGCAGATGCTGGTCGACCGCTTCCAGGATGCCGGCGACCCCGCCCTGCTCACCTGGGCCGACACGCTCGCCGAGGACGTCCTCGCCCGTACCGTGTCCACCCCGGCGGGCGTCACCTGGTCGAACACCGAGCACACCAGGACCCCGCCGCAGCTGCCGCCGGAGCCCGGCTTCATGCAGGGTGCCGCCGGGATCGCCGGCTGGCTCGCCCGGCTGGCCGCTCCCGCCACCGCCCCCGTCCTGCCCTGGATCTGAGCCGCCCGCCGGCGACCGCCGTGGGCGGTATCGCCGGTCAGCCCTTGCCGGTCACCTGCTGGACCACCTCGAACTCCAGCAGCGTCGCGCCGGAGGCGACCGGCCGCCGCTGCTCGCCGCCCTCGCCGGCATGTGCGGCCCGGGACGACCCGGCGACCCATGCCTGGTACGCCTCCTCCGTCTCCCACCGGGTGTAGACGAAGTAGCGGCTCTCCCCGGCGACCGGGCGCAGCAGCTCGAAGCCGAGGAAACCGGGGGAGTTCTCCACCGCGCCGGCCCGAGCGGCGAACCGCTTCTCCAACTCCTCGCCGGCACCCGGCGGGACGTCGATCGCGTTGATCTTCACGACTGCCATCCCACCACCCTATCCCTGCCCCTGCGCCCGCCCCTGTCCCTGCGCCCGAGCCCCTGACCGGCCGGTGCGCCCGCGCGATGCCGCCGTGCGGTGCGAGGCGCTGTGGCGCGGGGCGGGCAGCAGTGCGGTGCGGTGCGCTGTGGTGCGGAGCGGGCAGCAGTGCGGTGCGGTGCGGGGCGGGCAGCGGTGCGGTGCGGGATGCGGTGGGTGGGGATCGAGGCGAGCGCGCCGAGCTGATTGTGGAGAGTTCTTGTCGCCAGGGGCGCAATAAATCTCCACAATCAGCTGCCTGCCCCTTCGGGTCGTGCCCGGCCGTCCCCGGCCGCGCCGCCCGCCCTCGCCGACCTGTTCCGATCTTGATCTCCGCAGGCGGGGAGCGGGCAGCCGCCGGCAGGGTAGCCGGGGTGCAGTGCGTCCGGTGCGGAAGGTCAGCCGTCGGGCGGGTATGCCCAGCGCAGGAAGCGGTTGGTCAGGTCGGCTCGGCGACCGCTGTCGAGCTGCGTCAGGTGGGTGCTCGCCTCCACCGACAACCGGGAGAGCAGGATCAACAAGCCCGGCCGGTCGCCGTCGTACCTCGTGAGGAGCGCGAGTTTCGCCTCGCCGCACGGCCAGGGCCGCGCGTCGACCCGGCACAGCCAGAGCGGGCGTACCGGCGTGTGTGGACCAGGCAGCGGTGCGGTCACCGCGCCACCGCCGACCGGCGTGCCGGTGCCGCGCCTGGCCGGGTGCCGCGCGCTGCAGTCGCCGCCCCGCGCTGCGCCCCGGCCGCCCCCGGCCGGCCGGCGGATCGCCCCGGCTGCGGGGTGGGCCGGCGGGCACCCGCCGGCATCAGGAACAGGGTCCGCCGCCGCACCGCGTCGCCGCCGGCATCCAGTTGATATGCGTCGATCCACACCCACCCGTCGTACGTGTGCCAGTCCGTCAGCACCCGGATGACCCGGACCGTGATCGGCCGGCTGAACTGCACGCTCGCCTCCCTGGTCAGGTGCAGCAGGTCGCCGGCCCCGACCGCCGTCCCCCTCACTGTGGACCCCGGTTCCGCCCGCCCGTCCAGCGGTGCCCTGGCACGATGCAGGTGATCCGGCCCGGCCCCCGGTAGAGCGGGACGAACGGTCCGATCGGCCCGGGGACGATCGGGCGCGCGGGTGGTGGGGGCGGTGGAAAGGGCGGGCCCGGTGCGGGCGTGGGCTGTCTCGGCTGCTCCTCAGGCATGGCGGTCCCTTATGTCCGTTGGTTGTGGAGGAGGGGCCGTCCGGTCCCCTCCTACCGGGCGGCCCCTCGGGCAGACGCGACCGGTGGGATCTCACCCAGACCGGCGGCGTCGCTCTGCTACGAACCTTTGCAGCGAGTGACGGACGAATTAACCGCCCGTATGCGACCATCGAGGGACGTCTAGGAAAGGTCCCCCCCCGTGCCGAGAAACGACTTCCTGCGGGAGGCGCTGACTACTGCCGGGCTGACGGTCAGCCAGCTCGCTGAGAAGTGCGATGTCGATGCGAAGACGGTGGAACGGTGGGTCAGCCGGGGGCGACTGCCGCATCCGCGCTCGCGTGTGCGGGTGGCCAGCGTTCTGGGTAAGGATGTGGACGTGCTGTGGCCTGAAGCTGTGCGTCGCGCGGTCAAGTTGGGTGCCGACCGTGAGTTGGTGGGCGTCTACGCACGTCGCTCCGAACTGCCCCGAACGCTCTTCCGAGAGTTGATCGAGGGGGCTCGGTCCCGCCTCCTGTTCGGTGGCTACACCAGCTATTTCGTCTGGCTGGAAGTGCCGAACGCCGCCGAGACCATCGGCGCGAAAGCCCAGGCCGGCGCGGACGTACGTTTCCTGCTGGGTGATCCGGCGAGCCCGGTCACCACCAGCCGGGACCGGATCGAGGCGACGCCGCTCAACCTCGCTACGCGGATCGCCATGACACGAGCCGAGATCAGCAAGTCGGCCACACCGTTGGCCGTCCGGCTGTCCGACCGGCATGTCGGGATGTCGGTGTGGGTGTTCGACAACGACGCCATCGTCGCCACCCATATCGGCGGCGCACTGGGCCAGGACTCCGTCACGCTTCATTTTCGCCGACGGGAGACCGGCGGGCCGTTCAGCAGGTACCTCGAGCACTTTGACGCACTGTGGGCCGACGCGGCGGCCGAGTAAGGCTGACTGTGAGGCTGGCGGTGTCGGTCCGCAGGTGATGGGCTGATGTCGGCAGCGGGACGCGGGTGGCGCATGTGGACGGGCAGGTGCGGGCGCAGATCATCGACCAGCGTCAGGATATCGCTACCTTGGAGCAGCGGTGGGCGCGCATAGTGGGGGAGGCCCTGCCCCGGGCCCAGTCCCTGGATCTTATTCGGAAGGTGGCGGCGATATGGACGTGACCGGTGCGCGGTGGCGCAAGAGCACCAGGAGCGGCAACAACGGTGGGGCGTGTGTCGAGGTGGCGGACAACCTGCCCGGCATCGTGCTGGTGCGGGACACGAAGGACCGCGACGGGGGGACGCTGATGTTCACGCCGGGAGCGTGGCGTGGCTTCGTCGACCGCGCCAAGACATCCCACCCCCGATAGACAGGGGCACCCCTGCGGTAAGGCCGGGGACCCCCGCGATACCCGAACTGCAGGGACGGCCACCCCTTCCGCGACAAGTGTGGGGGCGTCCGGCGATAGGGCACCCGCGACAGGCGGCGGCGCATCCCCGATAGGAGGTGACGCCCCCGCAGGGCAGGGGCCGGACCCGTTGGCGGCGTTGTCCCGGGGCGGGTCAGGGTGTGTCGACAGCCGGTGGGTCGGTGTCGACCACGATCGGGGCGTGGTCGGAGGGGCCTTTGCCCTTGCGGGCCTCCCGGTCCACGTACGCGGCGCGGACCGTCGTGGCCAGCGGCGCGGAGGCGTACACCAGGTCGATGCGCATGCCCTTGTTCTGGTGGAACATGCCGGCCCGGTAGTCCCAGTAGGTGTACGGGTGCGGGCCTTTCATCGGGGTGGGCACCACGTCGCTGAGTCCGAGGTCGCGCAGGGCGGCCAGGGCGGCCCGCTCGGCGGGGGTGACATGCGTGGAGGTGGCGAAGAGCGCCGGGTCCCAGACGTCGGCGTCGGTCGGGGCGACGTTGAAGTCCCCGCAGACGGCGACCGGCCGACCGGCGGCCACCTCCGGTTCCAGGGCGTCCCGCAGCGCCGCGAACCAGGCCAGCTTGTAGGCGTAGTGCGGGTCGTCGACCGCCCGGCCGTTCGGGACGTACACCGACCAGATCCGGACCCCGGCGCAGGTGGCGGAGATGGCGCGGGCCTCAGGTTGCGGGAAGCCCGGTTCGCCGGGGAAGCCGACGGTGACGTCGGTCAGGCCGACGCGGGACAGGATCGCCACCCCGTTCCACCGGCCGTCGCTGTGGCTGGCCACCTCGTAGCCCAGCTCACCGACCTCGGCGACCGGGAACGCCCCGTCCGGGCACTTGGTCTCCTGGAGGCAGACCACGTCGGGGGCGGTGCCGGCCAGCCAGTCCAGCAGCCGGGGGAGGCGGGCCTTCACCGAGTTCACGTTCCAGGTCGCCAGGCGCATGTGCCCAGCCTGCCGCATCCCGGCCCGCCCCGCCGGGCAGCCCCGCCGGGCAGCCCGCCGGCGTGGTCACCGACCCCGCCCGCCGCGGGCTCCCCGCACCGCCGATCCTGGCGGCGTGGGGGCTCGCCGGGCCTGGTGGCGCACCGGCTCGCCGGGCCTGGTGGCACACCGGTACGCCGGGCCGCCCCGGCGTGCCGGTGCCTCAGGGATGACCGGGCGGCGGCGTCCCGGGTCGGGTCGCCGCCGCCGTGGTAGGGGTGGGTCAGGTGCCCGGGGTGTCGCCCGGTCGGGTCTGCTCGGCGAGGAAGCGTTCCAGCTCGGCGCCCAGCTCGTCGGCGGTGGGCAGCGGGCCGGTCTCGGCGGCCAGCAGGTTCTTCTCGCCCCGTCCCCGGGCGAACGCGTCGTACTGCTCCTCCAGGGCGGTGACCAGCGCGGCGGCCTCGTCGGTCTGGGCGACCTGCCGGTCGATCTCGACCCGGACCACCTCGGCGGCGGAGCGGAGGCTGTCGTTGGGCAGCAGCAGGCCGGTGCTGCGCGACACCGAGGAGAGCAGCACCTCGGCGGCGGCCGGGTACTCGGTCTGCGCGACGTAGTGCGGCACGTGGGCGGAGAAGCCGAGGGCGTCCCGGCCGGCCTGGCCGAGCCGGTATTCCAGCAGGTGCCCGACGCTGCCCGGGACCTGCACCCGCTGCAACCACGGCTCGTAGCCGGAGATCAGTTCCCGGCGGGTGGCGTGTGCGGTGACCCCGGTGGGCCGGGTGTGCGGCACGGCCATCGGGATCGAGTTGAGCCCGACGGTGAGCCGGACGTCGAGCCGGGCGGCCACCGCGCTGACCGCCGCCACGAAACGCTCCCACTGCAGGTCCGGCTCCGGGCCGGTGAGCAGGAGGAACGGCGTCTCGTCGTCGTCGTGCAGCAGGTGCAGGGCAAGCTCGGGGGCGTCGTAGTCCTCCCAGTGGTCCTCGACGAAGGTCATCACCGGGCGGCGGGACCGGTAGTCGAAGAGCTGGTCGACGTCGAAGGTGGCGATCGTGCGGGCGTCCAGCGAGGTGAGCAGCTGCTCGCGGGCCAGCCGACTGGCGTTGCCGGCGTCGACGAAGCCGGTGAGCGCCTGGATCAGCACCGGCTGGCCGAGGTCGGGCAGATCGTCGGTGAGCTCGTAGAGCTCGTGTGGGTCGAGCACCGGTCGGACCTCCTGAGGAAACACGCGCGTACGGGCGACCGTGCGCGGACGGCACCCGGTTCGGGGAACGTACCTGTCGGCGTCATCCATTCCAGCACTGGGCGTGTCGTGACCGATCCGGCTATCAAACCCGGAGGAAGCCACCAATTCGCCGATAGTGCCGGGGCGACTCGGTCGGATGGTTCCGGCCTGTCATCCGAAAGGCGGACATAGTGGATCATGCGGCCGGCCGCGGCGCTCTGGGCGGTTAACCACGCGGGACGACGTCGCCCGGTTTTCCTGACCGTAATGCCTGTTGCGGGAGGTCTGTCACCCTGGCCGCGCGTCCACGACGGGTGTCCCACCCGCAGGTGCGCGATTGTGATGAGGGCCACCCTGTGACGGTGGGTCACCGGATGGGAGCGTGTCTAGCCTCGGCGGATGCGTGACGACGACACCATCGACGACCAGGTCGCCCCCAAGGGCATGACTGGCCGTTCGGACGACACCCCCTCGTCCGTTCAGGTCGGCGTTCTCGATGAACCCCGCTCCTTCCGTACCCGCCTCGGCGGGCTCCTTAACCTCCGACGCCGCCCGGTGCGTACCCGGGTGGCCCTCGCCGCCGGGGTGCTCTGCTGCCTCGGCGCGACCGCCGTCGCCGGCGCACAGGCCCTGCCGGACGAGCCGACCGCCGACCGGGCCGGCACCGAGGCGGCGCTCGCCGAACGCAGCCGGCAGGCCGCCTCCCGCGCCGAGATCCGTACCCCGGTCACCATCGTTCCCGGCACCCCCACCGCCAGCCCGACCGTGGCCAGCCCGACGGCCGCCGCCCCGACGCCGACCGCGACCAGGACCACCAGGCCCAAGCCCCGCCCCAAGCCCACGCCGAAGCCGAAACCGAAGCGGATCGTCCCGGTGGCCGGTCTCGACCAGGCCCAGATGGACAACGCCAAGGAGATCGTCAAGGCCGGGCGGGCGATGGGTGTGCCCCGCCGGGCCCTGATCATCGCGGTGGCCACCGCGATGCAGGAGAGCAACCTCTACAACTACGCAAGCGGCGTGCTGCCCGAGTCGCAGAACTACCCGCACCAGGCGATCGGCTGGGACCACGACTCGGTCGGGCTGTTCCAGCAGCGGCCCAGCAGCGGCTGGGGCGAGGTCGGTCAGCTGATGGACCCGGCGTTCGCCACCCGGGCGTTCCTCACCGCGCTGCTGGCGATTCCCGGCTGGGAGGACCTGCCGTTGACCGTCGCCGCGCAGGCCGTGCAGATCTCGGCCTACCCGGACCTCTACGCCCAGCACGAGTGGCGGGCCACCGAGGTGGTCGGCGCCATCCTGGTCTGAATCACCGCCTGTCCGGCCGGAGCGGCATCCGCCCCGGTGACCCGGCCCGCCCGAGCCCCGCTCGGGCGGGCCGGTCCCGTTCGTCCCGTCCTGCGGGCCCGGGCCGTGCGGGGCGGTCGGGTCCGTTCGGGGCGAAACCGGTCGGTGGATATCCTCGACCGGACACAGTGGACGGTTGGCGGTTGCTCGAATCGGGTACACATGACGCAGGACACCCGATCGGAGGACGACATGTCAGCACTGATGCAGCGGATCAGCGCCTTCCTGCGCTCCCCCAAGGGGCAGCAGTTGGTCGACCGGGGTCGGCGCGAGCTGGCCAAGCCGGAGAACCAGGCGCGGCTCAAGCAGGCAGCCAGCAAGCTGTCGGGCCGCCGCCGCTGACCGCCCCTGAACCGATTCCACCCCGGGAGCCTTTGTGACCGACGCCGTGCCTGTCGACGACGAACCGACCGTCCCCACGCCGCCGGTCCGGGCCGACACACCGGCGGTCCCCGCGACGCCGCCCGCCGCCCCGACGGCCGCGCCACCACCGGCGGCCCCGGGAACGGCTGTCACGGCGGTGCCGGGGGTGGCGGTCACGGCGGTGCCGGGAGCACCGGCCGGTGACCCGGGTGACGCCCCCGAGGCGCCGCCGGCCCGGCTCTGGGACCGGATGCGGGAAGATCCGCAGTACGCCCCGGAGCACCTGGCCCTGGAGGCGGTCCGCCGGCTCGGCCCGGAGGCGGCGCAGTGGCTCGCCAAGGCGCGGGCGGAACGACCCGACGCGACCGCCGACCAGTTGGCCGAGCAGGCGATCCGGCGCTTCGTCAACCGGGCCCGGCTCTCCGGGGCGGTCTCCGGCGCGGCGGGGCTACCGGGTGCCGTCATCGACGTCGGGGTGCTGGCCTGGACCCAGGCCCGCCTGGTGTTGCACGTCGCCGCCGCGTACGGGGCGGACCCTGAGCACCCGGACCGGGCCACCGACCTGCTCGTCCTGCAGAAGGTGCACAAGGCGGCCGAGACGGCCCGGCTGGCGCTGGGCGTCGCGGCCGGTCGGGAGCGGGCCGGTGCGCTGTTCGGCCACGCGGCCCAGAATCCGCTGGGGCGGGTGATGCTGCAACTGGGCGTCCGGCTGGCCCGGATGGCCGGGGTGCGGGCGGCGAAACGGGTCTTCGCCAAGGTCGTCCCCGGGGCCGCGATCATCCTCGGCACCTGGGCCAACTCGTCGGCCACCAAGGATCTCGCCGAGCGCGCCCAGACGCTCTACCGGGAACACCGGGGCGGGGTGCCCCAACCGCGTCGCCCCTGATCAGTGGGCACGCCGGATCCGGCCCGGCGGCTGCCCGGGTGGCTCACAGTCGCCAGCCGGCCGCCGGGAAGGTCGCGTCGGCGAGCCGGTTCTGCCCGGCGACGTTGGGGTGGAACCAGTCCAGCGCGTTGACCTCGTCCAGGCTGAACCGCACCCGGTGCACCGCGCCGCCGTCGTAGCGGCACCGCGACCCGTACGCCCGGCAGGCCGCCTTGAGTTGGCTGTTGTACGCGTCGATCCGTTCGGCGAAGCGGGCCCGGCGGTCCCGGTCGGCCTTGGCGTCCGAGGTGGGGTTGGCCAGCAGGGCCGGGCAGATGCCGGTCTTCCAGATCCGCACCGCGCGGGACTCGGTGTGACCGATCTCCCACAGCCGGTTCAGGTCGGGGACACTGGCCACCAGCACCCGGGCCTTGGGGCGGCCCTCGCGCAGCACCCGCAGCGCCCGGTCGACCTGGCTGCGGAAGGTGGCCGTCGAGGTCATCGCGTCGATGTCGGCGCGGCAGGCGTCGTTCGCGCCGATCAGCACCGTGACGTAGTCGGCCTTGTCCTTGACGGCGGCACCGGCCTGCCCGGCGAGGGCCTCGGCGCGGGCCCCCGGCACGGCGTGGTTGCGGGCCCGGTTGCGGATCGGCGCGTCGGCGTCGAGCAGCCGCCGGTAGTGGCTCTCCACCCGGATGCCGTCCCCGGTGGACCAGGAGTTGCGTTGGCACGAGGTGAGCACCAGGCAGGAGCCGAAACCGGTGGTGATCGAGTCGCCGAGGGCGGCCATCGTGGTGGGCAGGCCGGTCGGTGTCGACCCGCTCTTCGTCGGGCGGGGCGACGCCCCGCCACCCTCCTCGCAGGCGAGCGCGACCAGCGCGAACAGGCAGGCCACGGCGGCGACCCAGCGTCGAGGCATGCGTCTTCCCCCGGTCAGACGGCGCAGAGCGACAGCCCGGTCACTCTACGGGCCAGGTGCGGTGCTACGACCCGGTCGTGTCGACTTCCGGGCAGATTAAATACCTGGAAACATGAATCTGGTACGAGTGTGTAAGACACCCGTCGTGATCCGGGCGTCGGGGCCGGTTAACGGTGTCCGTGCCGGGGTAGCCCCAGACGATGACGAGATCGCAGCCCCGGCGTGCCCGTGGCACGGTCGGCCACGCCTACAGCGCGTTGAACCTCCGCCTGACGCTTGCCCTGTTCGGCCTGGTGAGCATGACCGTCTTCGCGGTCGGCGCGTTCTGGGCCGGGCTGGCCTGGCTGGGTGTGCTCTGCGCGCTGTTCGCCGTCGTGGCGGTCGTCGACCTGGTCGTCATCCAGCGCCGCCGTGCCGCCCGCCGCCATGAGCAGCCGGGCGCGCGGCACTCACTCTTCGAGTGACAGGAGTACGAGATGCCCATCGCCACCACCAACCCCGCCACCGGTCAGGTGCTCAAGTCGTACGAGCCGATGTCGACCGAGCAGATCGACGCCGCCATCGACCGGGCCGACCTGGCGTTCCGGGACCTGCGCCGCACCACGGTCGCCCAGCGGGCGCAGTGGATGAACGCCGCCGCGGACCTGCTCGACGCCGAACGCGACGACACCGCCCGGCTGATGACCACCGAGATGGGCAAGACCTACACGGCAGCGAAGGCCGAGGTCACCAAGTGCGCGACCGCCTGCCGGTTCTATGCCGCGCACGCGGAGCGGATGCTCGCCGACGAGCCCGCCGACGCCGCCGCCGTGAAGGCCAAGCGGGCCTTCGTCCGCTACCAGCCGATCGGGGCGGTGCTCGCGGTGATGCCGTGGAACTTCCCGCTCTGGCAGGTGCTGCGGTTCGCCGCGCCGGCCCTGATGGCCGGGAACACCGGCCTGCTCAAACACGCCTCCAACGTGCCGCAGACCGCGCTCTACCTGGAGGACGTGTTCCGCCGGGCCGGCTTCCCCGAGGGCGCGTTCACCACCCTGCTGGTCGGCTCCGACGCCGTCGACCGGATCCTCGCCGACCCCCGGGTCCGGGCCGCCACGCTGACCGGCAGCGAGGGCGCGGGCCGCTCCATCGCCCAGATCGCCGGCCGGGAGCTGAAGAAGACGGTGCTGGAGCTGGGCGGCAGCGACCCGTTCGTGGTGATGCCCTCGGCCGACCTGGACCGGGCCGCCGAGGTGGCCACCACCGCCCGCTGCCAGAACAACGGCCAATCCTGCATCGCCGCCAAGCGGTTCATCGTGCACACCGACGTCTTCGACGCCTTCGCCGGGAAGTTCGCCGCGAACATGGCCGCGCTGCGGGTCGGCGACCCGATGGACGCCGACACCGACGTCGGCCCGCTGGCCAGCGAGAGCGGCCGGGACGAGATCCACGCCCAGGTGCAGGACGCGGTGGAGCACGGCGCGACGGTGCTCTGCGGCGGCGAGAAGCCGACCGGCGACGGTTGGTTCTATCCGCCGACCGTGGTCACCGACCTGAACCCGCAGATGCGGATGTGGGCCGAGGAGGTCTTCGGGCCGGTCGCCGGGCTCTACCGGGTGTCGTCGTACGACGAGGCGATCGAGGTGGCCAACGGCACGCCCTTCGGGTTGGGCGCGAACGCCTGGACCACCGACCCGGCCGAGCAGGAGCGGTTCGCCACCGACCTGGACGCCGGCAACGTCTTCGTCAACGGCATGACCACCTCGTACCCGGAGCTGCCCTTCGGCGGGGTGAAGAACTCCGGCTACGGCCGGGAGCTGTCGGCGCTGGGGATGCGGGAGTTCTGCAACACCAAGACCGTCTGGGTGGGGGAGGGTGCCGCCACCGCCGGGGCCGGCGCGCACGCCGAGTGACCCCGCGTCGCCGCCACCCGGGCCGGGCGGCGGACGACCGCGCCGGCCAAGTCGGCGCGGGTGAGCTTTAACCGGACACCGTCATGGGTACGGAAGGACGCCATGACGGTGTTCGGCTTCCACGCCTCCCACGAGCAGATCCATCCGAGTCGCCTGCTGGAGGCGGTGGTGCACGCCGAACGCGCCGGCTTCGACGCCGCGATGTCGTCGGACCACTTCTCGCCGTGGAGCACCCGGCAGGGCCAGTCCGGGTTCGCCTGGTCCTGGCTGGGGGCCGCACTGCAGGCCACCGGGCTGCCGTTCGGGGTGGTCAACGCCCCCGGCCAGCGCTACCACCCGGCGATCATCGCGCAGGCCATCGGCACCCTCGGCGCGATGTACCCGGGCCGGTTCTGGGCGGCGTTGGGCACCGGCGAGGCGAGCAACGAACACATCACCGGCGACGGCTGGCCGCGTAAGGACGTGCGTACCGCCCGGCTGCGGGAGTGCGTCGAGGTGATCCGGGCGCTGCTGGCCGGCGAGGAGGTCAGCCACGACGGCCTGGTCCGGGTGGACCGCGCGAAGCTGTGGACCCGGCCCGAGGAACCCCCGGCGCTGATCGGGGCGGCGGTCAGCGTGGCCACCGCCCGGTGGTGCGCCGAGTGGGCGGACGGGCTGATCACCGTGAACGCGCCGACCGCGCACCTGCGCGAGATGATCGACGCCTACCGGGACGCCGGTGGGCGGGGACCGGTGCACCTGCAGGTGCACGTGAGCTGGGCGCCGGAGCAGGCCGAGGCGGAGGCGATCGCGTACGAGCAGTGGCGCAGCAACATCTTCCCGCCGCCGGTCTGCTGGGACCTGGACACCGCCGAGCACTTCGACGCGGTCAGCGCGCGGGTGCCGCTGGAGCAGGTCACCGAGGTGGTGAACGTGTCGTCGGATCTGGGCCGGCACGTGGGCTGGCTCGAGGAGTACCTGTCGCTGGGCGTCGACCAGATCGCCCTGCACCACGTCGGGCAGGAGCAGCGCGCCTTCATCGACACGTTCGGCGCGGAGGTGCTGCCGAAACTGCGCGCCGCCGGGTGATCACCCCGGCCGGGTCGTACCCCTAGGCTCGTACCCCATGGAAGCTCTGTTCGAGGTCGTGGTCTTCCTGGCCATCGCGACCTTCGGTGCCGCGCTGGCCCGCAAGCTGGGCCTGCTTGCGCCGATCCTGCTGGTGGTGCTGGGCCTCGGCCTGTCCTTCCTGCCGGGGTTCCCGCACGTCCGGCTCGATCCCGACCTGGTGCTGGTGGGCATCCTGCCGCCGCTGCTCTACGTGGCGGCGTTGGGCACGTCGGTGCCGGCGTTCCGGCTCAACCTGCGGCCGATCCTGCTGCTCGCGGTGGGTCTGGTCATCTTCACCGCCTTCGTGGTGGGCACCGTGGTGCACCTGTTCCTGCCCGACCTGCCGTACGCGATCTGTGTGGCGCTGGGTGCGGTGGTGGCCCCGCCGGACGCGATCGCCGCGACCGCGGTGGCCCGGCGGGTGGGTCTGCCCCGGCGGGTGGTGACCATCCTGGAGGGGGAGAGCCTGGTCAACGACGCCACCGCGCTGGTGCTGCTGCGGGTGGCGATCGTCGCGGCCACCGCCAGCGCCGGCTCGGTGAGCTTCGGGTACGTGGCGCAGGAGGTGGTGGTCGCCACCGGTGGCGGGGTGCTGGTCGGGTTGCTGGGCGTGGTGGTCTTCGGTTACCTGCACAAGCGGACCACCGACCCGCTGCTGGACAACGCGCTGTCGCTGATCGTGCCGTTCGCGGTGGTCTTCGCCGCCGAGGAGATCCACGCCTCCGGGGTGGTGGCGGTGGTGGTCACCGGATTGGGTATCGGCCACAAGATGCCTCTGCTGCTGTCGGCCGCCTCCCGGTTGCAGACCGGCGCGTTCTGGCGGCTGGTGCAGTTCCTGTTGGAGGGGCTGGTCTTCCTGCTGGTCGGCCTGCAACTGCCCGAGGTGCTGCGGGATCTCGACGAGCCGACCGGGCGGCTGGTGGGGATCACCGCGGCGGTGCTGGCGGCGGTCTTCCTGACCCGGTTCGTCTGGGTCTTCCCCGCCACCTACCTGGCCCGGCTGGTACCCCGGGTGCGGCAGCGCGACCCGGGTCCGCCGGTGCAGTTCCCGATCGTCATCGGCTGGGCCGGGATGCGCGGGGTGGTGACGCTGGCCGCCGCGCTGGGTCTGCCGCTGACCCTGGCCGGGGAGCAGCCCTACCAGCGGGCGTTATTCATCTGGCTGGCCTTCGCGGTGATCATGGCGACGCTGCTCGGCCAGGGGGCGACCCTGCCGTGGGTGGCCCGCCGGTTGAAGCTGCCCCCGGACGACCCGGTGGCCGACGCGCTCTCCGCCGCCACGGTGCAGCAGCAGGCCGGGCGCGCGGCCCGGGAGAAGCTGGACGCGTTGGCCGACGGTGCGCCGCCGGCCGTGGTGGAGCGGTTGCGCGGGCTGGTGCAGAGCCGCACCAACCTGGCGTGGGAACGGCTCGGTGGCAGCGACCGGGAGACCCCGTCGCAGGCGTACGGTCGGCTGCGGCAGGAGATGATCGACGCCGAGCGGGAGGTCTTCCGGGCCGCCCGCGACGAGGGACGGATTCCCGAGGAGGTGCTGGTGCGGGCCTACCGTGACCTTGACCTGGAGGAGTCGTTGTTGCGACGGGAGAGCGACTGATGAGCTGTGCGCACCTGACCGGGGCGGGGACCGCCGAGCCGACCGTCACCGACGCCTGCCCGGAGTGCGTGGCCGTCGGCAACGACGACTGGGTGCACCTGCGGTCGTGTGTGGAGTGTGGGCAGGTGGGGTGCTGTGACTCGTCGCCGTACCAGCACGCGACCAAGCACTTCGAGTCGAGCGGGCACCCGGTGATGCGCTCGATCCAGCCGGGGGAGTCCTGGCGCTGGTGCTTCCTCGACGAGGAGATCGGCTGACCGGGTGGCTGAGGTGGGCGGTCGCGGCGGGAGTGGCCGGGCGGGCGGTCGCGGCGGTATGACGTAATCGCTATTCGACCCGGGTCCGACCAACCACATAACATCGGTAAACTTCTATCGATGGAGGTCGGATGATTCGACGACGACAGTTCTCGCGTACCGCCGGGACCCTGCTGGCGCTGGTGCTCGCGGCGACCGGCGCGGTCACCTCGGCCGGCACCACCGCGTCGGCGGCCGCCCGGACGGTCTACTACGACGCGAGCCGGGCCGGCGAATTCCGCACCAACTTCGACCAGGCCGCGACGATCTGGAACAGCTCGGTGGGCAACGTCCGGCTGGTCGCCCGCACGCCCGGCAACATCACCATCTACGTCGACACGGGCTGGCCCCGGGCGCAGACCACCAGCCTCGGCAACGGTCGGGTCTGGATGGGCACCCAGGCCGTCGACCAGGGCTACGACCGGACCCGGATCGCCACCCACGAGATCGGCCACATCCTCGGCCTGCCGGACAACCGGACCGGCCTGTGCACCGACCTCATGTCGGGCAGCAGCGCCCCGGTCTCCTGCCGCAACGCCAAGCCCAGCGCCGCCGAGGCGTCCCGGGTCAACTCGCTGTTCGCCGGAGGGTTCGCCGCACCGGACGTGGACGCCAGCTACGTCTGGACCGGCGGCGACGTCGCTGTGCCCGCCGCCGTCAGCGGCCTGCCCGGCTGAGTCCGGCCGGGTTCGAGCGCCCGCCTGTCGTGCCGTGACAGCGGGCGCTCGGCCCTGCTCCCGTTTCTGGCCTGCCCTTGCGCGGTCCTGCTCTGCTTCGGTCCTGCTTTTGCGCAGCTCAGACCTGCTTGGCCTTGCTCGGCCCTGCTCGGTTCAGTCGGCGCGGCACTGCGCGGCTCGGCCCGGCCCGGCTCGCTCGTGTCACGCGTTCGTGTCACGCGTTCGTGTCACGCGCTCGTGCCAGGCGGGCGTGGGACGAGGTGGCCGCGCTGCTCAAGTGGGACCTCCGGCTCCCTGGTCCGCTCTTACCCTGCCGGCTGGGACTGCTGGTCGCGGTCATCGACAAGACGGCGCCGCCCACCCCATGCCTTGTAGTGATCGTCACTTTGCGTTAGCGGCAGATGAGTATGACTGTCCTGGAACAGGTATGACTGTCCGTCATATTAATGCCCAGCAGGCATACAGGTCTCGGGCAATGGTGTGGGTAGGCAGACGATCTCCCCGAGCCCGAGCCCGAGCCGCGGGTCGTCAGGTCTCGGTGGCCGCGCTGCCTGTGCTGCTGGCACTGCCTGCGCCGCCGGTTCCGCTCGTGCCGCCGGCTCGGCTCGCGCCGCTCGTCTGCTCGCATCGTCCGTGCTGCTGGCCCTGCCGCGCCATCGCCACCGGCCCCCACCCGTACCGTCCGTGCTGCTGGCATCGCGCGCGCCGCCGCCAACCCTGCGCCTCCGTTGCCCGCGCCGCTCCACCGCCGATCAGGCGGGAGCGCGGAGGGCGGGGTCCGGGTCGGGTAGGGCGCGAAGGGCGGTCAGGGGGCGGGATGGTGACGCAGGGCGGCGATGAACCAGTCCAGGACGGGGGTCAGGGTGGGGGGTGGGGTCCAGCCGTTGACCGTGGCGAGGAGTTGGAAGTACCGCTCGGTCCGCGGGTCGTTCGCCACCTCCAGGCGGGCCAGTAGCGCGCTGCGGTAACCGGCGTCGTCGACCCGGTCGAAGACCTCGCCGTACGCGGCGACCAGCGCGGCCACCACGTGGCCGGCGCGGGGCGACTCGGGGGTGATGCCGGCGGCGCGGGCCAGTTCGACGGTGTCGCGGACCCGGAACGTGAGGTCACGGACCATCGCCACGACCTCGGGGTGGGCGTCGCCGACGGTCTCGTCGACGAACTCGTGGACGATGCGCCGACGTTCGGCGTCGGAGATCCTGGTCAGCTCGGGCATGGAACTCGTCTCCACTACTGGACCGGACAGGACGTGCCGGTCGGTCGGGTCGGGTTCGGCGGGCCGATCGGACTGGCGGGCTGGCCGTGCCGGTTGGTCGGGCTGGGCGTGGGCGGTCGGCGAGCCGGGTGGTTGGGCGTGCCGGGTGGCGGCGGTGGGCGGTGGGCCTGCCGGGTGATGGGGTGCCGGGTGGTGGTGTCGGGGGTGTGGGGCCTGGTGGGGGAGCGCCGGACGGTCGGGGGACGACCGCCCCGCGCGCTCGGGCCCCGGGTGGCAGCCCGGGGCCCGAGGGTGGGAGTGCCGGTCAGGACACCGTGCAGGCGACGCCGTTGACGGTGATCAGGTCCGGCGACGGGTTGGCCAGCGTGCCGGTCTTGGCGAGCAGACCGAAGGTGATGCTGGCGCCCGGCGCGATCTTCGCGTTGTACGACTCGTTCTTCGCCGTCACGGTGGCCCCGGACTGGGTCACCTTGGCCGTCCACGCCTGGGTGACCTTCTGGTCGCCGTTGTAGGCGTACCGCAGGGTCCAGCCGTTGATCGCGGTGTCACCGGTGTTGCGCAGGACGACCTGGGTGTTGGAGCCGTCCGGCCAGGTGCCGTGCACCTGGTAGCTGACCGCGCAGGTGCGCGGGGCCACGGCTTTGGCCTCCCCCTGGTCGGCGAGGAACGACGCGAGCCAGGCCAGCGCCGAGTTCCAGTTGATCGCCACCTCGTTGGTCGAGTACGAGTTGATGTCGTCGACATAGCAGAACATCGGCGCGCAGTCCTTGAGCAGCTGGGCGACGAACGGGTCCTGCAGGGCGGCGTTCGGGCCACCGGCGAGCGAGCCGACCGGCGGGTTCGGCATGGCCGGGTTGAGCTGGTTGCCGAAGATCCGGCTGTGCTGGTTGCGCGCGTTCTGCTCGCCCCAGCCGGTCACGTACGACATGTTCAGCGCGTTGCGGCCGAGCAGGTAATCGGTCGCCTGCACGGCGCCGTCCCGGTACTTCGCGTCCCGGGTCAGGTCGAACGCGGTGGCCAGCACGACCATGTTGTTGATGATGTTGCTGTTGCTGCCCCAGACGTAGCTTGCCGCCTCGCCCGGCACCGGCAGGCCGTACGCCTGGGCGTGCAGGGTGGTCAGGTAGTTGTCGGCGGCGGCGGTCACCGAGGCGCGGACCCGGGTCTTGTCGGCGGCCGGCAGGCCGTTCGGCACGGTGGCCAGGTCGAGCCGGCCGACCGCGCCCACGCTCTGCCAGCTGAACGCGCCGCCCGTGGCGAACACGTCGCCGGTGTGCTGGGGCGAGGCGGTCAGGTCGTCCAGGTACGCCTTCTTGCCGGTGGTCAGGTACAGCTCCACGGCCGCCCAGTAGAACTCGTCGGTGACGTTGGTGTCGTCGTACGCGCCGCCGCCGATGCCGTCGTTCGGGTCGGCGTAGACCGCCGGGTGCGCCTTCGCGGCGGCGTACGCGCTCGACGCGGCGGTGCCGCAGCGGGCGGCGAACGCCGCGTCGTACGGGGCGAACAGGCGCTGGCACTGCGCGGCGACGGCAGCCAGGTTCAGGGTGGCGGCGGTCGTCGGCGGGTGCAGCTCACGCGGCTGGGCGTCGTCCTGCGGGGCGAGCGGCAGGCCGGTCCACGCCTTGTCGTGGATCTTGTGGTGGACCATCCCGGCCAGCGGCTTGCCGTCCGGCACCTGCATCCGGAGCAGAAACTCGATCTCCCAGCGGGCCTCGTCGAGGATGTCCGGCACCGCGTTGCCCCGCTCGGGCACCCGCAGCGTCGAGTCACCCAGTGCGGCGCCACCGGCGGCGGTCTCCGCCGTCTTGGTCCGCTCGAAGGCACTCAGCAACTGGTAGGCGGCGATACCGCCGTTGACCACGTACTTGCCGTGGTCGCCCGCGTCGTACCAGCCACCGCGCACGTCCAACGAGTAGTCGCAGACGCCGGGCTGGCAGGGCACCTGCGTGTCGCCCTGGTTGGGGGCCACGCCGAGGTGACCGGCCGGGCGGGCGTACTCCTCGCCGATCAGGTCACCGTCGATCTCGATGCCGCTGCGCTGGGCGTAGAAGAACTGCATCGCGTCGGCCCGCAGCCGGTCGTAGAGGTCGCCGGAGATGTCGAACGGGTGACTGGTCTCGCCGTCGGCGACCAGCGTGTAGCCGGTGCCGGGCGTACGGAAGGACGAGAAGTCGACGGTCTGCACGTTCTGCCCGGAGGCGGCGTCGACCCCGCGCGGGGTGCTCTGGCCGCTGGCGACGACCGTGCCGGCGGCCGACTTGAGCTGCCAGGGCAGCGCCCCGGTCGACTCGGTCACCACGGTGGCGTTCTTCGGGCCGCCGGGCAGGTAGCCGACCTGGTTGACCCGGACCCGGGGGCCGGTGTCCGGCACGTACGGCGGGGCGGCCTCGCCACCGCGCAGCGAGACGTTGTCCAGGCAGATCCGCTGCTCGGCGGCGGCCCCGCCGACCTGGAAGATGAGCTGGGCGTTGGGGTTGTCGTCCGGGACGGTGAACGTCTGCTCGACCCGCTTGCTCGTCGGGGCGGCCACCGCCGGCACGCTCGCGTACGACGTGTAGGGGGCGCTGCCGAGCTGGAGCACGGCGTTGACGCTCAACCCGGGGGTGGCGGAGATGTCGAAGCTGAGCTTGTATTCGGCCCCGGCGTTGAGCCGGACCCCGTCGTGGCCGATGCCGGCGTCCCACGGGTTGGCCAGGCCGGCGGGGACGGTGACGCAGAGCCGGCCGTCGACGACGTCGAGCGGGCCGGTGCCGTAGGAGAACCAGGGCGAGACGCCCTCGCTGAAGTCGCCGTTGCTGATCTGCTCGGGCGCGTCCGGCGGGACTTCGGCGTGGGCCACGCCGGTGCCGGCGCCGGTGAGGATCAGGGTCGTCGCTGCCAATACCGCGAGATGCCGCCGACGTCGTCGGGTCAGGATCACGGGATTCCTTTCCGGGCGGAAGGACAGTGGTGGGGTGTGCCGTAGACGCTCATCACTGGGAGCGCTCCCAGCTATCAGCCAGATGTTTCCAGCGCGTCTCGTCCCTGTCAATCGATTCGACTGGATGACCTTCGGGCTGGTCGCAGCCGCCCGGATCGACGCCTGCGGTAGTGAGATTCGCCGCGCCACGCGCAGTCGTCCTGATCTCCTAGAGACAACAACGCCCTCCGCCTGGCAGGCTGCCACCCATGACCCTGAAGCTTCGTTCCGTCGGGACGAGCGACCGTGGGCTGATCCGCAGCGGAAACCAGGACGCCCTGCACTCCGGTGCCTGGCTCGTCGCCGTCGCCGACGGTATGGGCGGGATGGCGGCCGGCGACCTGGCCAGCCGGATCGCCATCGACGCGGTCGCCCCACTGGACGTGGAGACCCCCGAGGACGCCCTGGTGGCGGCGTTGCAGACCGGCATCGAGCTGGCCACCGCGCGGATCCACCAGGCGGTCGAGGAGGACCGGGAGCGGCAGGGCATGGGCACCACACTGACCGCCCTGCTCTTCTCCCGCACGGGCAGCTGCCTGGCGCTCGCGCACGTCGGTGACTCCCGGGCCTACCTGTTCCGCGAGGGCACCCTCAAGCAGGTCACCCGGGACGACACCTTCGTCCAGATGCTGGTCGACCAGGGCGTGATCAGCCCCGAGGAGGCGTCCAGCCACCCCCGGCGGGCCGTGGTCACCCAGGCGTTGCAGGGCGAGCAGGTCTCCCCGTCGTACGCGACGATGGTGCCCCGGGCCGGTGACCGCTGGCTGCTGTGCAGCGACGGCCTCTCCAACGTCGTCCGCCTGGAGACCCTCACCGAGGTGCTCCGGGAGACCCCCGACCGGGAGGCGTGCGCCCGTCGCCTGATCGACCTGGCGCTGCGGGCCGGCGGCCCCGACAACATCACCGTGCTCATCGCCGACGTCGTCGACGAGTGACAGCTCCGCCGCCCTGCGGCGTCGGCCCGGCGTCGTCCGGCGGTGCGTCGGCTCGGCGTCGTCCGGCGGTGCGTCGGCTCAGCGTCGGCGGTGCGTGGTGTGCCGGGTCGGGGTGGCCGTGGTCGGGTCCTCCGGCCAGGGATGGCGCGGATAGCGCCCGCGTAGTTCCCCGCGCACCTGCGGGTAGCCGGTGCGCCAGAACGACGCCAGGTCGGCGGTGACCGCGACCGGCCGGCCCGCGGGGGAGAGCAGGTGCAGCAGCACCGGCACCCGACCGTCGGCCAGCCGGGGCGCGTCCGCCCAGCCGAACGTCTCCTGGAGTTTCACCGCCAGCACCGGCGCCGCCGGATCGGCGTAGTCGACCCGGACCCGGGAGCCGCTGGGCACCTCGATGCGTTCCGGGGCCAGCTCGTCCAGCCGGCCCGCCTGCGGCCAGGGCAGCAGCCGACGCAGCGCCCCGGTCACGTCGATCCGGGCCAGGTCGGCACGGCGACGGGCGGCGGCCAGCTCCGGCCCGAGCCACCGGTCGGCGGCGGCGAGCAGCGCGGCGTCGGAGACCTCCGGCCAGTCCGCCCCCAACGCCTGCCGGCAGAACGCCAGCCGCTGGCGCAGTGTCCGGGCCGCCGGGGTCCAGGTCAGCAGGTCCAGGCCCACTTGGCGCAGCCCGTCGGCGAGGGCGGCGGCCAGCAGCTCCGACGCCGGCCGGGCCAGTGGGCGGCTGACCAGCTCGATCGCCCCGAGCCGGGTCACCTGCCGGGCCAGCACGTCGCCGTCGACCCAGCCGACCTCGCGTACCTCGGTCAGCAGCGGACCGCCGACCTCCCGGGCGGTCGCCTCGTCGACCGGCGCGGCCAACCGGACCCGGGCGGTCGGTGCGCCCGGCGACCGGTCGGCGACGGCGACGGCCAGCCAGCCCGTCCCGGCCAGCGCCGACCCGGCCGCCAGCTCCGCCCCGGTCCCACCCGCCATCAGGTACGACGTCCCGCCGGCCCGGCGCAGCCGGGCCAGCCGCTCCGGATAGGCCAGCCCCACCAGCAGCCCCGCCGCCAGATCGTCCGGCAGCCGTGCGCCGACGCCGCCCCGCTCGGTGGTGGCGGGCAGGGCGGCGCGCAGCCGGCGTACCTCCGCACGCCAGCGGGCACCGGGATCGGTGTCGTCGCGCAGCCGCCGCCACCCGGCGGTGAGGTCGTCGTGCCGCCCGGCCAGGCCGTCCTCGGCGAGCAGGGCGACCAGTTCGGCGGCCCGGTCCCGGCCGACCCGGGCGGCGCCGTCGAGCAGGGCGCGACCCAGCCGGGGGTGGGTGCCGGTGGCGGCGATGGCCCGTCCCCGGGCGGTCACCCGACCCTCGGCGTCGATCGCGCCGAGGCTGGTCAACGTCTCCCGGGCGACGGTCAGCGCGGCGGGCGGCGGTGCGTCGGGCAGTGCCAGGCCGACGCCGTCGGGGCTGCCCCAGGCGGCCAGGTCCAGGGCGAAGCCGGTCAGGTCGGCGGTGGCGATCTCCGGCTCGGGCTGGGCGGCGAGCCGGCCGTGGACGGCCTCGGACCAGCAACGGTAGACCACCCCCGGGGCCTGCATGCCGGCCCGCCCGGCCCGCTGGGTCGCCGCGGCCCGGGACACCGCCACGGTGACCAGTGCGCCCAGCCCCCGGGACAGGTCGGTGCGGGCCACCCGGGCCAGGCCCGCGTCGACCACCACCCGGACCCCGGGCACGGTCAGGCTGCTCTCCGCGACGGAGGTGGCGAGCACCACCCGACGTCGTGCGGCCGGGCGCAACGCGGCGTCCTGTGCGGCGGCGGGTAGCCGCCCGTGCAGCGGCAGGACGGCCACCCGGTCGGTCAGGTCGGCCAACCGGCGGGCCACCGCCCCGATCTCGCCCGCCCCGGGCAGGAAGACCAGCAGGTCGCCGTCCTGCTCGTGCAGGGCCCGCCGGACGGTGGCGGCGACGTGGTCGAGCAGCAGCGGATCGACCCGTCCCGCGCCCGGCGGCGCGACCGGGCGCGGCGGCGGCGTCCAGACCCGGGCGACCGGGTGCAGGGCGGCCTCGGCGCGGACCACCGGGGCCGGCGTGTCGCCGCCGAGCAACGCGGCGAACCGGTCCGCCTCCGGGGTCGCCGACATGGCCACCAGCCACAGCTCGGGCCGCAGCGCCGCGCGGGCCTCCACGGTGAAGGCCAACGCGAGATCCGCGTCGAGCTGCCGCTCGTGACACTCGTCGAGCAGCACCGCGTCGACCCCGGGCAGCTCGGGGTCGCGCAGCAACCGGCGGACCAGCAGGCCGGTGGTGACCACCTCGATCCGGGTGGCCGGGCCGACCCGGCGGTCGCCGCGCACGGCGTACCCGACCCGGTCGCCGACCCGCTCGCCGAGCAGGTCGGCGATCCGTCGGGCCGCCGCGCGGGCGGCCACCCGGCGGGGCTGGGCGACCAGCACCCGACCGGGCACCCCGTCGGCCACCGCGAGCGGCGCGAGGGTGGTCTTGCCGGTGCCGGGCGGGGCCACCAGGACCGCGCTGCCGGTGCCGGTCAGCGCCCGCAGCAGCGGTGGCAGCGCCGGCCGGACCGGCAGGTCGAGTGGTACGTCACGGAGCACGGCTGCCACTGTGGCACGCCGGGGGTCAGCCCGGTCGTACCGCCTCCATGCCGGTGACGAAGGCTGTCCAGGCGTGGGCGGAGAAGACCAGCGCGGGACCGCACCGGTCCTTGCTGTCGCGCACCGCGATCCGGTCGTCGGTGGTGGCGATCTCCACACAGTTGCCGTTGCCGCTGCTGCGGCTGCTGGTCCGCCAGTCCATCATGGACAGAGGCAGCGCCTGCATTCCCATACCTTCCGTTCCCCCCGGGCGTGCCGCAATGCGATCACGCAAAGTGACGAGCAGCCTCCTCCAGGCGGGCCAAAGACGCCGCCGGATCCAGTGCCATCCGGCACAGCTCCTCGTGCACAAGGGTATACCCGCGCACGTGTCCCGCTTCCTCCAGCGCCAGACCCAGCGTGAGATTGTCCAGGTAAACCACGGAATTGTCGGCCGCGTCGGCAAACGTGATGATCACGTACGGAGTGCTCATCGCCGGGTGCCCGCCGGACGCGAACGGAAGTACGTGGCATGTCACGTTCGGTGACTGGGCGATCCGGGCCATGTGGGTCAGCTGCTCCGCCATGACGGCCGGTCCGCCCACCGGGCGCAACAGCACCGCCTCGTTGAGCACCACCGACAGCTCGACCGGGGGAGACTCCCGGTGGAGCACCTCCTGCCGGCGCAGCCGGGCGGCCACCTTCCGTTCCAACCCCTCCTCGCCGGCCGTACGGCGGAACATCTCCCGGGCGTACGCCTCCGTCTGCAACAGGCCGGGGACGGACTCCGCCTCGTAGGTGCGCAGGCTCTCCGCCTCCGCCTCAAGGCCGACGTAGAACTCGAACCACTCCGGCAGCACGTCGCTGTAGTTCTGCCACCAGCCGCGCTGCTGCGCGCCCCGGGCGATCTCGATGAGCGCCTCGGCATCGACGCCGGTCACCTCGTAGAGGGCCAGGGCGGCGCGGACGTCACGGGGTTTGATCCCGATCTGCGCGTTCTCGATCCGGGACAGGTTGCTCTTGGACATGTCGAGTTGGCGGGCGGCCACGTCGAGCGTCATGCCCGCGCGTTCCCGCAGTTGGCGGAGTTCACGGGCGATGCGGCGGCGGCGAACGGTGGGGCTGGCAGTCACCCTCCGAGTCTGTCACGACAAGATCCGCAGGTCGCATGAGTACGGAGTGCAACCATCGAATCTGGGAGTTGCAAAGCTGGAGGTCTGGGGGCATCCTGTCACCCGGCGTGGATCACCTGTGGACAATGCGTTGGAGGCTCGTTTGCTGATCGCCGACGAGTTTTTTCTGATTGCGCACAACGACAGCCGGGGCAAGGCCAAGCTGCATCCGAGCGCCACCGGCCTCGGTCTCGCCGCCGGTCTGCTGGCCGAGTTGATCCTCTTCGGACAGATCACCGTCTCGGGTGGACTGGTCAGCGTGATCGACCGGCGTCCCCCGGCCGACGCACTGGCCCACACCGTGCTCGACCAACTGATCGGTGAGTCGCAGCACCAGGCGGTGCGCACCTGGCTCGCCTTCCTGGCCCAGTCGTCCACCACCTCGGTAGGGGAGCGGCTGGCCCGTGCCGGGGTGCTGCGCCGGCAGGAGAACCGCCGGCTGCTGCGGACCACGGTCAGCTACCTGCCGATCGACCTCAACGCCGCAGCCTGGCCGGCGACCCGGCTGCGGGCCTTGGTCGAGCGGCCGGAGCAGCCCCTGGTGTCGGACACCACGCTGCTCGGGCTGGTGGCCGCCGCCGGGCTGACCCGCGAGGTGCTGTGGAGCGCCGGCCCGCGCGCCCACCACCGACTGGCCACCCTCGTCCAGTCGCTGCCTCCGCCGCTGAAGGAACTCGTCGTGCACACCGAGGCCGCGGTCGGCGCTGCGGTGCTGCGCGGCATCCCCTGATCTCGCCGCGCCACCACCTTCCCCCTCATCTCCCCCTCTTCCGGAGCAGCCCCATGCCCCCCCATCCGACAGTCGTACGACCAAGCAACGTCAGTGACGCCCTGGCCCGTGGCCGCCTCGGCGTGCCGTCGGTCATCTTCTTCGTGCTCTCCGCCGCCGCCCCGCTGACCGTGGTGGCCGGCGTGGTCACCACCGGCTACGCGGTCACCGGCATCACCGGGATGCCGCTGGCCTTCCTCGCCGTCGGCGCCGTGCTGGCGCTCTTCTCCGTCGGCTACGTGGCGATGGCCCGCCGGGTGGAGAACGCCGGCGCGTTCTACGCCTACGTCGCGCGTGGCATCGGCCGGCCGGCCGGCGTCGGCGCGGCCTGGGTCGCCCTCATCGCGTACAACGCGCTCCAGGTCGGTCTGTACGGCGCCATCGGCGCCGCCGCCGCGCCGGTGCTCGGCACCCTCTTCGGCGTCGAGCCGCACTGGGCCGTGGTGGCCCTGGTGGCCTGGGCGCTGGTCGCCTTCCTCGGCCTGCTGCGGGTGGACGTCAACGGCAAGGTCCTGGCGGTGCTGCTGATCGCCGAGATCGTGCTGATCGTCGTGTTCGACCTGGGTCAGCTCAGTAACCCGGCGGGCGGCACGACCAGCTTCGCCGCGCTGGCCCCGTCCAACCTGCTGGTGCCGGGGGCGGGTGCGCTGCTGGTGCTCGCCATGACCGGCTTCGTGGGGTTCGAGTCCTCGGTGGTGTTCAGCGAGGAGAGCAAGGACCCCAAGCGGACGGTGCCGCTGGCGACGTACCTCTCGGTGGCGATCATCGCTGGGCTCTACGCCCTCTCCTCCTGGTCGATGACCGTGGCCGTGGGGCCGGAGAACATCTCCGCCGCCGCCGGTGAGCAGAGCATCGAACTGATCTTCAACCTGGCCGCCGCGCACCTCGGCGACACCGCCGTCACCATCGGCCAGGCGCTCTTCATGACCTCGGTGCTGGCCGCGATGATCTCGTTCCACAACACCACCGCCCGGTACGCCTTCGCGCTGGGCCGGGAGCGGGTGCTGCCGGCCGCCTTCGGGCAGACCTCGCCCCGAACCGGGGCACCCCGGGTGGCGTCGCTGGCGCAGAGCCTGCTCGGCCTGCTGGTGATCGTGCTGTACGCGGTCAACGGCTGGGACCCGGTGGTGCAGCTCTTCTACTACGCCGGCACCGGCGGTGGCTTCGGTGTACTGCTGCTGATCGCCACCACCAGCGTCGCCGTGATCGTCTACTTCGCCCGGTCCGACACCTCGGAGTCGCTGTGGCGGCGGGCGATCGCCCCGGCACTGGCCACCGTCGCGCTGGCGGCCGTCGTCGCGGTGGCGGTGACGAACTTCGCCACCCTGCTCGGCGTCGCGCCGGACTCGCCGCTGCGCTGGATCATCCCGGGGGTCTACCCGGTGGCCGCGCTGATCGGCTTCCTCTGGGGCATGGTGCTGCGGTCCAACCGTCCCGATGTCTACGCCCGGATCGGGCGCGGCGCGGAGAGCGCGGCGACCTCACTGTTCGACCCGCCGGTGGACGGCCCGGTGCCGGTGGAGGCCCGGCGGTGAACACGGTCACCGTCGAGCGACTCGACGCCGCCGACACCCGGCTCGTCGCCGAGCGGATCGCCGAGGCGTTCCTGGTGCTCCCGGCGACCCGGTGGCTGGTGCCGGACGAGGCGAAGCGGGAGGCCGTCTTCGCCGACAACTTCGAGATCCTGGTCGACCACGCGATGCGGCACGGCCTGGTCTTCGGCACCGCGGACCGGGACGGGGTGGCGGTCTGGCTGCCCCAGGTCGGTGGCGATTCGCCGGCCCCGGTGGACTACGACGACCGGCTGGCCGCCGCCTGTGGTGAGTGGACCCCCCGGTTCCAGCACCTCGACGAGCTGTTCGCGGCCAACCATCCGCATCCCGACCACCACCACCTGGCGCTGCTGGCCGTCCGGCCGGGACGGCAGGGCCAGGGGCTGGGTACCGCGCTGCTGCGGCACCACCACGCCTGGCTGGACGCCCACGGGGTGCCCGGCTACCTGGAGGCGAGCAGCGAGGCCGGGCGGGACCTCTACGCCCGGCACGGCTACCGGTTGCGGGAGGTCTTCCGACTGCCGGACGGCACGCCGTTCTATCCGATGTGGCGGGATCCGGCGGCCGGCTGACCGGACCGACGAGACCGTGGCCCCGACGCATGCGCGTCGGGGCCACGGCTTTTCCGCTGTGGCGCCACGCCGTGCGGAGTCGGGCGCGGCACTTCCTACGTCGGGTACGGCGGTTGCGGGGTCGGGCCACGGGGTTGCGGGTCGGGCCGCGGGGTTGTGGAGCCGGGCGCGGCGGTTGCGGGGTCGGGCCACGGCGGTTGCGGAGCCGGGCGCGGCGGCTTCGGACATGGGGAAGGCCCGGCCGGCGAACCGCCGGCCGGGCCTCGTGGTCGTGGCCGTCACCGACCCGCCGGGTCGGTGACCGCCGCCACCCCCTAGTAGGTGCCGTCGAGCTGACCGCGCAGCTTGGTCAGGGCCCGGGCGAGCAGCCGCGACACGTGCATCTGCGAGACGCCGATCTGGTCGGCGATCTGCGACTGGGTCAGGTTGCCGTAGAAGCGCAGGGTGAGGATCTTCTGCTCGCGCTCGTCGAGGGTGGCCAGCGCGGGGCCGAGGGCGACCCGCAGCTCGGCCAGCTCGAACTCGTTGTCCTCGCCGCCGAGCATGTCGCCCAGTTCGGTGGCCCGGTCGCCGTCGCCGGTCGGGGTGGACAGCGACACCGCGTTGTAGGCGCGGGCACCCTCCAGGCCCTCCAGGACCTCCTCCTCGGTGATCTTGAGGTGGGCGGCGATGTCGGCGACCGTCGGCGAGCGGCCGAGGGTCTGCAGCAGCGAGCTGTTGGCGTCGGAGATGGCCAGCCGCAGCTCCTGGAGCCGACGGGGCACCCGGATGTCCCAGGTGCGGTCGCGGAAGTGCCGCTTCAGCTCACCGATGATGGTCGGGATGGCGTAGCCGGCGAAGTCGACACCGCGCGTCGGGTCGAACTTGTCGATCGCCTTGATCAGGCCGACGGCGGCGGTCTGGGCCAGGTCGTCGGTGGGCTCGCCCCGGCCGCTGTAGCGGTGGGCCAGGTGGTTGGCCAGCGGCAGCCAGGCCTCGATCGCCCGGTCCCGCAGCGCGGCCCGCGACGGGTGGTTGGCGGGCAGTGCGGCCATCGCGTTCAGCAGGTCGGCGGCGCTGTCGGTGAGGGCGCGGGGGTCGAGCTTCTCGGTGGTGGTCGGCGTGGTGGTCGCCTGCTCGCTCATGGTTGACGCGGTCATTGGTGGTCCTCCCTGCACCTCGTCCGCGGAAAAAGGCGTGACGCTTTGGTTTAGCTTCAGATGGGCCGTTCGGAAGCCACCATAGCCTGATCGGTGAGGGGAAATCTAGCCGAAAGGCTGATGTACTTAAGTGATTTTGCTTCATTAAAGCCCCGAAGCGGTCATAGATTACCGATGGCGGTGACCCTCACCACGCAGCGTCGTCCGATCCGGGACCGGAGCCGGCACGGCCCCGCCGGGTCGCCCCACCCGGCCCACCGGTGGACCGGTCCGTCGACCGGGAGCCCGACACCACGACGCCGTGTCGGGTTTCCGTCCTTGTCCCGCCGCCGAGCCCGCCCGTACCGTCGCGGGGACCACCCCGTACGGAGGAAGCACCGTGCTCGACCCCGCGGACCCGCAACTCGTCGTCGACAGCCGGACGCTGCACTTCAGCTGGCTGCCGGCCGACCCGGACGCGGTCGCCGCCCTGGTCCCCCCGGGCCTGCGCCCCCGGCCCGACCGCCAGGTCTTCATGAACCAACAGGTCGTCGAGGACGCCGCCCAGACCTCCGGCTTCGGCGCTTACACGCTCACCTGCCTCGGGGTGGCCCTCGCCGGGGTCGACGCGCCCGACGGGGTGACCCCCGGCGGCTGGTGGACCCACTACGTCACCTGCAGCCCCCGGGTGCGCGACTACGCCGCCGCCCGGGGCGCCCCCGCCGTGCTGGGGCGCACCACCCTGCGGGTACGCGGTGACGTGCTGGTCGCCGACACCGAGATCGGTGGCGCCCCGTTGATCCGGACCCGGGCCCGGGTCGGCCAGACCGGCCACGAGATACGCGCCGGACACCACCGCTACTTCACCCTCCGCGACGGCGACCTGGTCAGCGGCGTCTACCCGTACGTGTCGGAGCCGGTCAGCCCCTTCGAGATCGAGTCGGTCGAGTTCTTCGACCCGGTGCACCCGAGCTACGCGCTGCGCCCGGAGAACCCCCTGCTCATCTTCGGGGGCTGCTACGCCCCGCGGGCCTCCTTCGCTCACCCGGGCGGACTGACCAGGTATCCCGTGCCGCCCCCGTCGCCACCGGCCACCGCGCCGACGCCGACCGGGGCGCCGGCTCACCAGGTGCCCTTGCGCCGGGCGTGCAGCGGCCTGCCGTCGGGGTCGTAGACCAGCCGGTAGGCCGGCAACGCCCAGAGCCGGGTGTACCAGGGCAACCGCTCGGGCCGGTGCGGACGCAACCGGCCCGGTGGCCGGGGACCCTGCCGACCGGTGTCGTACCACCGTTGCAGGGCGTTGGCGGTCGAGGTGATCGCCGCCACCGCGTCGGCCGGATCCAGCAGGTCGGCGTCGTCGGCCCCGTCCGGATCGCGGTCCAGGTGCTCACGCCACAACCGCAGCCGCAGGTCCCGGGCGAACACCCGGGCACCGTCACCCTGACCCGCCGGGTCGGCGGGGGCCCTCGGGTCGCGGGTGTCGTCGAGCACCGCGCAGGACAGCTCGCTGTCGTGGGTCCAGGACCGGCGGTTGAAGTTGTCGCTGCCCACGCTCGCCCAGACGTCGTCGACCACGCAGATCTTGGCGTGCACGTAGACCGGCTCGCCCGCCCGGTTCTCCACGTCGAAGACGTGCACCCGCTCCGGGGCGGCCCGCTCACACAGCGACAACGCCTGCTCCCGACCCACCATGTTCGGCGGCAGCGCCAACGCGCCGTCGACGTCCGGATGACGCGGCACCACGGCGACCAGGTGCAGGTCCGGATTGGCCCGCAGCGCCTCGGCGAACAGCTCCGCCACCTCGGTCGACCAGAGGTACTGGTCCTCCAGGTAGATCAGCCGGCGGGCCCGGCGTACCGCCTTGGTGTAGCCGCGGGCCACCGTGCGCTCGCCGTCCGGGGCGAACGCGTAGCGGGGGCGGACCGCCGGATAGGTGCGCAGCACCTGGATGCGGTGCGGGCCGCAGGGCGGCGGGTCGGCCGGCTGGGCGGGCAGCGGGTCGGGGCGGAGGTCGGAGCCGCGCAGCCGGTCCCGCAGGTAGGCCAGCGGGTTCTCCGAGTCCAACGGCATCGGGTCGGTCCACCGCTCGCGGAACGTGGTGTCCAACGCACCGACCACCGGCCCCCGGACGGCGAGCTGCACGTCGTGCCAGGGCGGGCGCGGGCCGTACCGGGGTGACATGGCCAACGGCTGCGGGTCGCCGTGGTGGTCGGCGTCGTCGCGGCGGCTGTGGCACAGGTCGATCCCGCCGGCGAAGGCGACGTCCCGTTCCGGCGCGTCGGGGTGGCGCAGCACCACCAGCTTCTGGTGGTGCGACCCGCCCCGCCTCACCCGCTGGTCGAGCAGCACCTCACCGCCGGCGGCGTTGACCGTCTCGCTCAGGTCCCGGTTCTCCACCTCGCTGTAGGACAGCGCGTCGAGGTGGGAGCGCCAGAGCAGCCCCTTGACCACCACGCCACGTTGGGCGGCCTGCGCGAAGAGCTGGGCCACCGTCGGGCCGTCCGGGCGCATCCGTTCGTCCGGGTCGCCCCGCCAGTCGGTGAAGAAGAGGTGGTCACCCGCGCCGAGGGCCTCCACCGCGCTGACCAGGCGGTCGAAGTACGCCGCACCGTGAATCAGTGGCTCGGCGAGGTTTCCGGTCGTCCAGACGGGTATCCCCGACACCGGGTTGGCGCGTTCCTCAGCGGTCAGGAACCAGTCCTCGATCGCCACGCTCCACCTCCCGAGGTCGACGACGTCCTCACGGTAGGACCCCCGCCGCGAATGCGCATTCCGGGTGGCACGACAGATGCCCGGACGGTGGCCTACCGCACCCCGTAGAGCCGCGAACGCCGAGGAGGCACCGCAATGCCCGCCGAGACGACGAATTCCGCGACCGAGGACCGTACGCAGGCGGTCGAGAGCGAACGCGGCGCGATCCTGGCGGTGCTGCTCATGGTGATTCTCGGGGTGGCCGGGATCTTCGCGGTCTCCTGACGGCCGCCACCCACCTGCCACCACCGCCCGCCCCGGTCCACCGGAACGGACACCTCGGCGCACGGGGACTCCCCTTCGCGTCGTTCACCGCGCCCGAAACGGGCGCCCCGGGATGGTCCCGGGACGCCCGTGGACGGGTCACCGGCTCCAGGCCGGCGTACGCCCGGTCAGGGCCGGTCGCCCTGGCCGCCGGTGTGCGGCAGCCGCTGGGCGGGCACGACGCCCAGCTTGCCGGCCTGGAAGTCCTCGAAGGCCTGCATCAGCTCGGCGCGGGTGTTCATCACGAACGGCCCGTAGTGCGCCACCGGCTCCCGGATGGGCTTTCCGCCCATGATGTAGAGGTCCAGGCCCGGGGTGTTGCCGTCCTGCTTGCCGGCGGCGGTCACCCGCAGCGCGTCGCCCGGACCGTGCACGGCCAACTGGCCGCCCTGCAACGGTCGCCGGTCGGTGCCGACCGTGCCGCGACCGGAGAGCGCGTAGACCAGCGCGTTGAAGTCGGCCCGCCAGGGCAGGTCCAACTCGGCACCGGGCTCCAGCGTGACGTGGGTGATGGTGATCGGCGTGTGGGTCGACCCCGGCCCCTGGTGCCCGGCGATCTCACCGGCGATGATCCGGATCAGCGCCCCGCCGTCCGGCGTGGTCAGCAGGGCCGCCTCCCGACCCCGGATGTCCTGGTAGCGCGGCGGCATCATCTTGGCCACCCGGGGCAGGTTGACCCAGAGCTGGAGGCCGTGGAAGAGGCCACCGCTGGCGACCAGGTGCTCCGGTGGGGCCTCGATGTGGAGCAGGCCGCTGCCGGCGGTCATCCACTGGGTGTCGCCGTCGGTGATGGTGCCGCCACCACCCTGCGAGTCCTGGTGGTCCATGATCCCGTCGATCATGTAGGTGACCGTCTCGAAGCCCCGGTGCGGGTGCCACGGGGTGCCCTTCGGCTCGCCCGGCGCGTAGTCCACCTCGCCCATCTGGTCGAGGTGGATGAACGGGTCGAGATCCTGCATCGGCACCCCGGCGAAGGCCCGGCGGACCGGGAACCCCTCACCCTCGTAGCCGCTCGGGGCGGTGGTCAGCCGGCGGACCGGCCGGTAGCTGGTGGTCTCGTCGAGCCGGGGCAGGCGGGGCAGGACGAGGACGTCGTCGACGGTGATCGCGGGCATCTCGGCTCTCCTCAGGTGTCGCGGTGGGTGGACGACGCGTCCCGGTCGGCGCGCAGCCGCCGGCCGAGCCGATCGAAGACCCGGGTCAGGGTGGTGACCTCGGCGTCGTCGAGGTCGTCCATCAGGTGCCGGCGGACCGAGGCGAGGTGCCCCGGCGCGGCCTCGCGCAGGGTCAGCAACCCGGCGGCGGTGAGCACCGCCTCACTGCCCCGACGGTCCCCGGGGCAGGACTGCCTGGAGACCAGGCCCCGCCGCTGCATGGTGGAGATCTGGTAGGTGAGCCGGCTGGGGGAGAAGACCAGCCGGCCGGCCAGCTCACCCATCCGGAGCCGCTGGCCCGGCGCCTCGGAGAGCAGGACCAGCACGTGGTAGTCGGCGAAGCTCAGCTCCCCGTCGGCACGCAGGTCATCCTCCAGCCGGGTGAACAGCCGCTGGCTGGCCTCGATGTAGGCACGCCAGCAAGCCATCCGCTCGCTGTCCAGGCTCTCCGTCATGCCCGAACAATAGCACTCTTTCAAATTTAAACAAGCTTGCTGTGATGCGTGTGAGCAGGGCGACACCATCGCTTGAGAGGTGGAATTTCAGAATTCGAAGGATGAGCCACAAGGGCGGGCCGCCGACCACGGCGAGCTGGCAGACTGCCGTGGTGGAACCCGTGGAGATCACCGCCCCCGGCCTGCTGCTGCGTCCCTGGCGGGCGGCGGACGCACCGGCCGTGCTGGCCGCCCTGGTCGACCCCGAGATCGTCCGGTGGAACGGGCAGGGGGTGGGCGACCTGACACAGGCCGCCACGTGGATCGCCCGCCGCGCCGACTGGAGCGACGGCAGCCACGCCTCCCTCGCGGTGACCGGGGACACCGACGGAACGCTGCTCGGTGCGGTCTCCGTACACCAGATCCGGGACGGCAACGCCGCCGTCGGCTACTGGACCTCCGCCCCGGCCCGGGGCCGTGGGGTCGCCGGCCGGGCGCTGGATGCGCTCACCAACTGGGCCTTCACCCGGCTCGGCCTGCACCGGATCGAGCTGTGTCACGCCGTGGGCAACCCCGCCTCCTGCCGGGTCGCCGCACGGGCCGGATACCGGCTGGAGGGGACCCTGCGCGAATCCCACCGCTACGGCGACGGCCACCGACACGACGAACACCTCCACGCCCGCCTCACCACCGACCCCTGACCCACCCCCCACCCCCCACCCCCCCACCACCCACCCGCCGCTCCGCCCGCCCCGTCCCGCCCTCCTCCCGCCCCCTGCCCGCTCCGCTCCCGCCCTGCCCCCGGTGATCAAGAGCTTCGCGTCAATTTCAGGCCCGCAGATGACGCAAACCTCTTGATCACCGGAGGCATCGCCGGGAGACGGCACCGGAGGGGCGGTGATCAAGAAGTTTGGGGCGGAATGGGGCGGGCGGGGTCAAGGGGTGAGTGCAATCGTTAGGGGACGATGAGTTGTGCGAGGCGTTGGGCTGGTGTGTTCCAGTCGAGTGTTTCGCGGGGTCGGGTGTTGAGTTCGTGGGCGACTTCG
>NZ_JAGFWR010000013.1 GCF_017599305.1 Micromonospora antibiotica | reverse complement strand
GTCCGACCCGAAGCCCACAGATGCTCCAACACCTGCCGATGCCCGAACGTCAACACACCCGGCTTCGCCACCAGGACCTCCAACCCAACCCAAGATCAGTTGCACTGAAGCCTAGAAACCGCCACCGCTTTTCTGACGAATACCTCTTGATCACCGCACCGGTGGTGGGGTGACCTCGGCGGGTCGGGGTCAGCGGAGCTGGTGGGTGAGGAAGGGGACGACCAGCTGGGGCAGGAGGGGGGTGGTGAGGATGTCGTGATGGGTGAGGCCGGGGAGTATCGCCAGGCGGGAGGTGGGGCGGCCGGTGCCGTCTGCGCCCGGGTGCCGGTGGCCGCCGCCGAGCAGCCGGTAGAACTCGGCCATGTGGGTGACCGGGATCGAGTCGGCGTCGGCGAAGACCAGCAGGGTCGGTACGGCGAGCGCGGCCACCTCCGGCGACCAGTCGTACTCGTGGCGCAGCAGGGCACCGGACTTGGCCCACAGCTGCGGCCAGTCCTGGGGCCGGGGGGCGATCCGTTGGTAGAGCTGGTGCGGGGGCGTTCCACGCATCTGCTCGCCCGCCCGTTCGTCCTGGCCGGCCATCATGGTCAGCACCTCGGGATACCAGCCCCGCCGCCGGCACGGGGTGGAGACGAGCACCAGCCGGCGTACCAGTTCCGGGTGCTGGATGGCGGTCCGCAGCGCCACCCCGCCGCCGAGGGAGTAGCCGAGCACCTCCGCCCCGGGCAGGTCGAGGTGGCGTAGCAGCGCGGCGACGTCGTCGGCCATCGACTCGTACCGCAGGGGTCGGTCCACGTCGGCGGTCCGGCCGTGGCCCTGGAGATCCACCGCGATCACCCGGCGACGCTGGGCCAACGCCGGCAGGATCGGGGCGAACGTCTCCGTCGAGCCGTAACCACCGTGCAACAGCACCAGCGGCGGTCCGTCACCGTGTTCCTCGTACCAGAGCCGCAACCCGTTGACGTCCGCGTAGCTCACCGGTGTCTGCCCGCCTCGGGCCCGGGGGCGTCGCCCGGCCCACCGCGACGGCAGCGCCTCACGCCTCGGGCCGGGCGGGGGCAGCCTGCGGCTTGGCCGACAGGCCCCACAGCTCCACGATCCGGTCGTCGCGGAAGGTGAACATCTCCAGCATCGTCGCCGTCGAGCCGTCGGCGAGGCCGACCATCTCGGTCCGGGTCGCCACGCGCTCTCCGTCCGCGACCAGATCCTTCAGGGTCACCCTCAGGTCGGGATGCTGCGCCCACATCTGCTGCCAGGCCTGCTGCACGCGTCTCCGGCCGGTGCCCCGCAACGGATGGCTGTAGAAGGTGCTGGCGAAGATGGTCTCGGTGGCCGCCACGTCCCGGCGGTTGAACGCGTCGTACCTGCGCTCGGCGATCCGGCGTCCCTGATCCACCAGGCGAGTATGCCCGGTGTACGTCTCCACGGGAGGCCGGTCGGGACCGTCGCTGCGGTCAGCCGCCGGATCCCCGCCCTACGGGATCGCCACGGTGCCTGTGGTGCGGGGTGGGCGCGGCAGGTTTCGAACCTGCGACCCCTCGCTTGTAAGGCGAGTGCTCTCCCACTGAGCTACGCGCCCGGAACGCCCGTGCGGGCGGGCCGGTGGCTGGCAAGCTTACCTGCCGGCCGCCGGCCCGTCGCAACGGTGTGCCGATCGAGCGGTGCACCGCCGCACCGGCGGACCCGGTACGGCGGCACGCGCGGTCGCCGCGGAACGTCAGGCGGCGACCGCGTCGGCGAGGGCCTTGCGCCAGCTCTGCTGGTCACGCGCCTCACCCGGCATGTTCATCTCGGCGAACCGGACGATGCCCGCCTTGTCGATGACGAAGGTGCCCCGGTTGGCGATGCCGGCGAGCTCGTTGAAGACGCCGTACGCCTGGGCGACCGCCCCGTGCGGCCAGAAGTCGGCCAGCAGCGGGAACTGGTAGCCCTCCTTCTCGGCCCAGATCTTGTGGGCGTAGATCGAGTCGACGCTGACGGTGAGCACCTGCACGTCGTCGTTGACGTAGTCGTTGAGGTTGTCCCGCACCTCGCACAGCTCACCCTGGCAGATGCCGGTGAAGGCGAGCGGGTAGAAGACCAGCAGCACGGTACGGTTGCCCCGGTAGTCCGAGAGCCGTACCTCCTGGTTGTTCTGGTCCTTCAACAGGAAGTCGGGCGCCTCGGCACCAACCTCGATCGGCATGCGAACTCCTTGGGTCGAGTCTGAGGTGGGTCCAGCCTGCCACACCCGGCGCGGACGCCCCGGGTGCGGGATTGCTCAGTTGGGCCACGGCCCGGCCGGGGAGCCTACTTACGCCCCTTGGACCCCCGGCGCAGCACGAGCCGGGCGGCGCTCCAGTCCAGGCCGGCGTTGAGGGTCGAGGTCTGCTGGAGCCCGGCGGTCTGCGCCGACTCGGCGACCTCGCTCGGCTCGACGTGCCCGTCCCGGCCGGCCTTCGGGGTCAACAGCCACACGACTCCGGCGTCGGCCAACGGACCGAGGGCGTCGACGAGAAGCTCGAAGAGGTCACCGTCTCCGTCGCGGTACCAGACGAGCACCGCGTCGACCACCTCGTCGGTGTCCTCGTCGACCAGTTCTCCACAGCGGTCGGTCAGGGCGTCCCGGAGATCCTGGTCGACGTCCTCGTCGTACCCCATCTCCATGACGACCATGCCCGGTTCGATCCCGAACCGGTCCGCCAGGAGACGTACCCCGTCGGCGGCCTGACCAGCGGTCGCGCTCACTGTCGCGTGCCTCCTCATCTCGTCCCTGCCCAGCGGCGTCGCGGTGACGCCGTCAGGCAGAGTCCACACAGTTGTGGTCCGTCGCGCAAGTGGCGCACCGGGTGGAACGGAATTTACCGTGCCAGCAGCGTACGGGCACCCTGGGTAATGGCATCCTCGGAGACCAGCACCTGACGGGCAGCCGGACCTAATGGTACAAACGAGTCGACTGCGGCCACCCGCCGCGCCGCTCCCACAAATCCGGCGTCGACCAGCGTCGCGAGGATCCCCTCACCGACCCCGCCGGACCGCCGGGTCTCATCCACCACCAGCACCCGACCGGTCGCGGACGCCTCCCGGATCAGGTCCGCCACCGGCAGCGGGGCCAGCCACCGCAGGTCCACCACCCGGCAGCCGATCCCCTCGTCGGCCAGGGTCGACGCCGCCCGCAGCGACATCCGCACCCCGTTACCGAACGTGACGATGGTGACGTCCTCGGCCGAGCCGACGCCGTACACCCGGGCCCGGCCGATCGGCGCGTGACCGGCCGCCCAGTCGGCCGGCTCGGCGTAGGACCCCAACCACTCACCGTCACCCGGCTCGTACAGGTCCCGGGTGTGGTAGAGCGCGATCGGCTCCAGGAACACCGAGACGGTGCCGTCCACCACGGCGGCGGCCAGGCAGGTCCGCAGCAGCGGACCGGCGTCGTCCGGCCGCGCCGGCACCGCGACCACCAGACCAGGCACGTCCCGCAGTACGGCCACCGAGTTGTCGTTGTGGAAGTGCCCGCCGAACCCCTCCTGGTAGGCCAGCCCCGGCACCCGCACCACCATCGGGTTGCGGAACGCCCCCTGCGAGAAGAACTGCAACGTGGCCGCCTCGCCCCGCAACTGGTCCTCGGCGTTGTGCAGGTACGCCAGGTACTGGATCTCCGGCACCGGCAGCATCCCGGCCAGCCCGGCGCCCAGCCCCAACCCCAGCACCGACGTCTCGTCCAGCAGGGTGTCGAAGACCCGGGCCGCCCCGAACCGCTCCCGCAGCCCCTTGGTCACCCCGTACACCCCGCCCTTGGCGGCGACGTCCTCCCCGAAGACCGCCAACTGCGGGTGGCTGAGCATCCCGTCGGCGAGCGCGGCGTTGATGCTCTGCGCCAGGGTCAGCGGGCCGGCCAACTCCGGGGGCTTGCCACCGAACGCCGCCACCCGGTCGGCCGCATCCGGCCCGGCCGCCCGCTGCGCCGCCTGCGCCACCGTCGTGGCGACCCGCTTGGGCCGGCGGGGCGACAGCGGGGCCACCACGTCGACCGGGGCGGTCAGCTTCGGCTCGTCGAGCACCTCCTCGGCGGTCCGCCGCACCTGCCAGCCCCGCTCGTCGTAGCGGGCCAGCAGTTCCTCGCCGGTGGCCACCCCCGCCTCGACGAGCAGCCGGGCGGTGGCCAGCACCGGATCGCGCGCCTCGTCGGCGGCGATCTCGGCGGTGCTGCGGTACGCCCGCTCGGCGTCCGCCCCGGCGTGCCCCAGCAGCCGTACCGTCCGCAGGTGCAGCACCGCCGGCCGCCGGTGCCGCCGCACCCAGCCGGCGGCCTCGGCAGCCACCGCGTGCACGGCCACCGGGTCGGTGCCGTCGGCGGTGAAGTAGCGCACCCCGGGCCGGGCCCGCAGGACCCGCTCCACCCAGCCGTCGGGCGACCGGACGCTGATGCCCAGGCCGTTGTCCTCGCAGACGAAGAGCACCGGGATCCGCAGGCCGGTGTGGTCGTACCAGCCGGCGGTGTTGAACGCGGCGGTGGCGCTGGCATGGTTGACCGAGGCGTCGCCGAACGAGCAGACCACGATGGCGTCGCGGGGCCACGGCGAGCGCGGCGGACCGGCCGGGTCGTCGCGCCGGCCGGCGGTGTCGATCCGGCGCAGCCGTTCCAGGGCCAGGCCCAGGCCGACCGCCCGGGGCAGGTGCGAGGCGATGGTGGAGGTGGTCGGCACCACCGCCAGGTCGGCCCGGCCGAAGACCTTGTGCCGGCCCCCGGCGATCGGGTCGAGGGTCGAGGCGACCATCCCGCGCAGCACGTCCCGGGCCGCCCCGGCGTACGCCTCCTGCCACCCGTCGTCCCCGCCCGGTCCCGGGTCGACCGCCGTTGCCGGGGACGTCCCGGTCACCGGGAGCCCGGGGCCGGCCGGACCGGGACCGGCGGAGACCGGACCCACGGCGGTGGGGACGGGATCGGCGGCGGTGGGACTGCCCGGGGCGGGGTCCGGGGCGGCAGTCACCGGGGCGGCGGGCTCGGCGGGGGTGCCCTCCGGGGCGGCGGGCCGCTGCCGGGGCACCGGCTCGGTGGTGCCGTCGCTGCCCACCCGGTAGGCCACCGGGCCGACCGGGGCGGGCTGGCCGACCGGGAAGGCATCACCGTCGAGGGGGTCGGTCGTGCCCACCGGCGCGGGACGTTCGTCCCCGGCGTCGGCCGCTGGACCGGCTGTCGGCGACGATCCGGCGGGGCCGCTCCCGGCGGCCGACGACGCACCTGTGCGGTCCGGTGCCCCGACCGGGTGGAGGGATTCCGGCTCACCGGCCCCCGGGGCGGTGCCGTCGTCGGGGTCACCGCCGGCGGGCGGGGAACCGATCGCCGCCACGCCGTCCCCGCCTGAGCGGTCGACGGCCGGGCCATCGCCGTCCGGAAAGCCGACAGCCACGGCGTCACCGCCCGGGAAGCTGCCGGCCGGGCCGTCACCGCCGGGGGAGCTGCCGGCCGGGCCATCGCCGTCCGGGAAGCTGCCGGCCGGACCTTCGCCGCCCGGGGAGTCGACAGCCACGGCGTCACTGTCCGGGAAGCTGCCGGCCAGGCCGTCGCCGCCCGGGAAGCTGCCGGCCGCCTGGGCGGCGCGCAGGCAGTAGAAGGCGCCCGAGCGGTAGTGCAGCAGGGCCGGGTCGGTGGGGCGCAGCGCCGCGGCCACCGCCGCGTTCGCCTCGTGCCCGGCGGAGCCGATCGTGTAGAAGCCCTCGTCGAAGCTGCGCAGCCAGCGGCCGGCCAGGTCGAGCTGACGGCTGGTCACCTGCGCGTCGAAGAGGGCGAGCAACTGCCGTCCGGTCAGCGCGGCGGCCGGCCGTACCGGTTGCCCGGGGTCACGCCGCCGCTCGGGCTCGGGCAACGCGCCCAGGGTCTCCCGGAACCGGTCGTCGAGATCTTGCGGGGTGGTCACGCGATCAGCATTACCGACGGAGGCCACGGTCGCCCACTCAGACACGACCCGACCGGGGTGAGTCAGTCCACCGCGCACCGCTGCGGGCAGTCCCCGTCGGACACCTTCTCCACCAGTTCCCGCAGCGTGGACAGCTCCTCGACGGTCAATCCGACGAGCAGCCGGGAACCCGACAGCGCCTCGCGCACCCGTTCCCGCACCCGGCGGCCCTCGTCGGTGACCAGCAGTGTCTTCTGCCGCCGGTCGATCGGGTCGACCCGGCGGGTGACCAGGCCGGCCTGTTCCAGCCGGTCGACCAGGGCGGTCACGTTGGACCGGTCGCACGCCAACCGGACGGCGAGGTCACGCGCCGGCGACGGCCTGTCCGGGTCCAATTCGCACAGTGCGCGGGCCACCGCCGGGGTGAGTCCCAACGCACCGAGAGCGGCCTCCTGGTCGTGCCGGATCGCGTCGGCGACGTGCAGGAACCGGCGTACCGTCTCGCCGGTCAACCCGGCGCGGTCGCCCCGGTCGGCCTGCGTGCGGCCGGCCCCCTGCGTCATCCCCCGACTGTACGTCCGCGCCTACCGCACCACCGGGCCGATCGACACCGCTGCCCGCCGGATGCCGACGTCGGGCCGCGCCGCCCGACCAACGACCGACCGACACGCCGGCCGGGGCGGTCGCCGGCCGCTGTTCGGCTGGCGGAGACGACGACGGTCTCCAGTCGTCACCTGACGGTCACCGTGGGTCGCGACGCTGCCGGGGTCAGGTACGCACCACATCCCGGGAGGTTCCCATGGCACTGTCCCGCCGTACCGTCCTGCTCTCCGGCGCGGCGCTCGGCGCGGCCAGCGTGACCGCCGGTCTGCCGACGTCCGCCGACGCCGCCGACGGGCGTCCCGCCCGCCCGGTGGGCACCGCCCGCCACCGACCGTTGATCTGGCCGTTCACCCTCGGGGTGGCCTCCGGCGACCCGGACCACGAGGGGGTGGTGCTGTGGACCCGGCTGGCCCCGCAGCCGCTGGCCGGGGACGGGTTGGGCGGCATGCCCGACCGGACGGTCGAGGTGCAGTGGGAGGTGGCCGCCGACGAGCTGTTCCGGCACGTCGTCCAGCGGGGTACGGCGACCGCCCGACCCGAGTCGGCGCACAGCGTGCACGTCGAGCTGACCGGGCTGCTGCCGGGGCGGGAGTACTTCTACCGGTTCCGGGCCGAGGGGCACCTCTCCCCCACCGCGCGGACCCGCACCGCGCCCGACCCGGCGTCCCTGCCCGCCGCGCTGGCGATGGGTTTCGTCTCCTGCTCCCACTACGAGCAGGGGTACTTCACCGCCTACCGGCGGCTGGCCGAGAGCGCGCCGGAGCTCATCCTGCACCTCGGCGACTACCAGTACGAGTACGCCCGGGAGTACGGCCCGGACCGGCCGCGCGGGCACGAGGGGCCGGAGACCCGGACACTGGCCGGCTACCGGCAGCGGCACGCGCAGTACAAGACCGACCCGGATCTGCAGGCGGCGCACGCGGTGGCCCCCTGGGCGGTGGTCTTCGACGACCACGAGGTGGAGAACAACTGGGCCGGCGCGGTGCCGGAGGAGCCGGACCCGAACTTCCTGGCCCGGCGGGCCGCCGCCTTCCAGGCGTACCACGAGAACATGCCGCTGCGGCGGGCCTCGGTGCCGCGCGGTCCGGACATCGCGCTGCACCGGCGGTTGCGCTGGGGCCGGCTGGCCACCTTCCACCTGCTCGACACCCGGCAGTTCCGGGACGACCAGGCGTGCGGGGACGGCTACCGGGACTGCCCGGCGGCGGCCGACCCGGGCCGCACCATCACCGGGACGGCACAGGAGCAGTGGCTGCTGGACGGGTTCCGCCGCTCCGACACCCGCTGGGACCTCCTCGCCCAGCAGGTGTTCTTCGCCGCCCGGGACCGCGACCCCGGGCCGACCCGGCTGACCAGCATGGACGCCTGGGACGGCTACCTGGCCTCCCGGGACCGGATCACCCGGGGCTGGGTGAACGCCGGGGTGCGCAACCCGGTGGTGCTCACCGGGGACGTGCACGCGCACTGGGCCGCCGACCTGAAGCTGGACTACCTCGACCCGGGCGCGCGGACGGTCGGCGTCGAGCTGGTCTGCTCCTCGGTCACCTCGGGCGGGGACGGGTTCGACTCGGCCAGCGGCTCGCACCCCTGGCTGCGCACCAATCCGCACCTGCGGTTCCAGAACGACCTGCGCGGTTTCGTCCGGACCACGATCACCCCGGCGCAGCTCAGCGCGGACTTCATGGTGCTGCCGTACGTGAGCCGGGCGGGCGCCCCGGCGTACCCACGGGCGTCGTTCGTGGTCGAGGACCGGGTGCCCGGCCTGCACCAGACGGGCGACCGGCCGCCGACGACGGCCCGCGCGCTGCCGCCGGGCGTGGACCGGGACCGGTACACCGTCGAGACGGAGACCGGGCTGCGCTGAGCCACCCCGACGCGGCGGCCGGGACGCGCCGGGGGCCGGTGCGGCCGGGCGACGGCGCGGCCGGGTGGCCGGCGGCGAGGGCGGGCGGGGCGGGGTCAGCCGGGGAGGAAGGAGAAACGGAGCTGGCGCGACGGGTTGTCACCGTTGGGGTCGACCAGGCAGACCGACTGCCAGGTGCCGAGCTGGAGTCGCCCGCCGAGCACCGGCAGGGTCGCGTACGGCGGGACGAAGGCGGGCAGCACGTGGTCGCGGCCGTGGCCGGGCGAGCCGTGCCGGTGCCGCCAGCGGTCGTCGGTGGGCAGCAGGTCGTCGAACGCCCGCAGCAGGTCGTCGTCGGAGCCGGCGCCGGTCTCGATGATCGCCACCCCGGCGGTGGCGTGCGGCACGAAGACGTGCAGCAGGCCGTCGCCCTGCCCGGCGACGAACCGCTCGGCCTCGGCCGTGACGTCGACGACGGTGGGTCGGGAACCGGTCCGGACGGTGATCACCTCGCTGCGCATACGGCGCATTCTGCCGCATCCGACCCGTTACCGCCGCCGTCCCCGGCCGTCGGGCCGGGCCCCCGGTGGGCCGACCCCGACGGGGCGACGGCGGCCGGCCCCGACGCGACCGACCGGGCAAAGTTACCGGCGGGTACCTGTGTTCAGCGTCGCGTCTGGGGGAGCTAGAGGTGACGACGGGTGCCACCAGAGGGCAGGATGGCGCTAGAGACCTATCCCACACACAACCGAGGGAACGCCTGTGGCTACGGAACGCAAGCGCCCGGTGATCACCGCTGGTCTGCCGAGCCAGCTTCCGGACATCGACCCCGAAGAAACCAGCGAGTGGGTCGAGTCGCTCGACGGTGTCATCGACGAGCGCGGAACCAAACGCGCCCGGTACGTCATGCTGAGCCTGCTGGAGCGGGCCCGCGAGCGGCAGGTCGGGGTGCCGTCCCTGACCACCACCGACTACATCAACACCATCACCCCGGAGCAGGAACCCTGGTTCCCGGGTGACGAGCACATCGAGCGGCGGATCCGGGCGTACGTCCGGTGGAACGCGGCGATGCTGGTGCACCGGGCGCAGCGGCCGGAGATCGGCGTCGGTGGGCACATCTCCACCTTCGCCAGCTCCGCCTCCCTCTACGAGGTGGGCTTCAACCACTTCTTCCGGGGCAAGAACCACCCGGGCGGCGGCGACCACGTCTTCTACCAGGGGCACGCCTCCCCCGGCATGTACGGGCGGGCGTTCCTGGAGGGTCGGCTCTCGGAGGACCAGCTCGACGGGTTCCGGCAGGAGCTGTCCCACCCGGGCGGCGGGCTGCCGTCCTACCCGCACCCGCGGCTGATGCCCGACTTCTGGGAGTTCCCCACGGTCTCCATGGGTCTGGGCCCGCTGAACGCGATCTACCAGGCCCGGTTCAACCGCTACCTGCAGCACCGGGGCATCAAGGACACCTCCCAGCAGCACGTCTGGGCCTTCCTCGGCGACGGCGAGATGGACGAGGTGGAGTCGCTCGGCGCGATCGGCGTGGCCGCCCGCGAGGAGCTGGACAACCTCACCTTCGTGATCAACTGCAACCTTCAGCGGCTGGACGGCCCGGTCCGGGGCAACGGCAAGGTGATGCAGGAGCTGGAGGCGTTCTTCCGGGGCGCCGGGTGGAACGTGATCAAGGTGGTCTGGGGCCGGGAGTGGGACCCGCTGCTCGCCGCGGACACCGACGGCGCGCTGGTCAACCTGATGAACACCACCCCCGACGGCGACTACCAGACCTACAAGGCGGAGTCCGGGGCGTACGTGCGGGAGCACTTCTTCGGTCGGGACCAGCGGACCCGCAAGATGGTCGAGCACCTGTCCGACGACGAGATCTGGAACCTCAAGCGGGGCGGGCACGACTACCGCAAGCTCTACGCGGCCTACAAGGCGGCCACCGAGCACACCGGGCAGCCGACCGTCATCCTGGCCAAGACCATCAAGGGCTGGACGCTGGGCTCGCACTTCGAGGGCCGCAACGCCACGCACCAGATGAAGAAGTTGACGCTTGACGACCTCAAGCTGTTCCGCGACCGGCTCTACCTGGACATCCCGGACAAGGCGCTGGAGGACAACCCCTACCTGCCGCCGTACTACACCCCGGGTGAGTCCTCGGACGAGATGGCCTACCTGCGGGAGCGGCGCGAGCAGCTCGGCGGTTACCTGCCGTCCCGGCGGACCAGCCACAAGAAGCTGTCGATCCCGGGGCCGGAGCGGTTCGCCGACGTCAAGCGCGGCTCGGGCAAGCAGAAGGTGGCCACCACGATGGCCTTCGTCCGCCTGCTCAAGGACATCATGAAGGACAAGGAGTTCGGCAAGCGCTGGGTGCCGATCATCCCGGACGAGGCGCGTACCTTCGGCCTGGACTCGATCTTCCCGACCGCGAAGATCTACTCGCCGCACGGCCAGCGGTACACCTCGGTCGACCGGGACCTGTTCCTGTCCTACAAGGAGTCGACGACCGGGCAGATCCTGCACGAGGGGATCAACGAGGCCGGTTCGGTCGCCTCGTTCACCGCCGCCGGCACCGCGTACGCCACCCACGACGAGCCGATGATCCCGATGTACATCTTCTACTCGATGTTCGGGTTCCAGCGCACCGGTGACGGCTTCTGGGCGGCGGCCGACCAGATGGCCCGGGGCTTCGTCCTCGGCGCGACCGCCGGGCGGACCACGCTCAACGGTGAGGGCCTCCAGCACGAGGACGGCCACTCGCTGCTGCTGGCCGCGACCAACCCGGCGGTGGTCGCCTACGACGCGGCGTTCGGGTTCGAGCTGGCGCACATCGTGGAGCGCGGCCTGCACCGGATGTACGGCGAGGACCAGGAGAACATCTTCTACTACCTCACCGTCTACAACGAGCCGATCCACCAGCCGGTCGAGCCGTCCGAGCTGGACGTCGAGGGGCTGCTCAAGGGCATCTACCGCTATGCGCCGGCCCCGCAGGTCGACGGGCCGCGGGCCAACATCCTGGCCTCCGGCACCGGCATGCAGTGGGCGCTCAAGGCGCAGCAGCTGCTCGCCCAGGACTGGGGGGTGGCCGCCGACGTCTGGTCGGTGACCTCGTGGTCGGAGCTGCGCCGCGACGCGGTGCTCTGCGAGGAGCACAACCTGCTCAACCCGGGCGCGGAGCAGCGGGTGCCGTACATCCAGGAGAAGCTGGCCGAGGCCGACGGGCCGAAGGTCGCGGTCAGCGACTGGATGCGCGCGGTACCGGACCTGATCGCCCGTTGGGTACCGGGTGACTACACCTCGCTCGGCACCGACGGCTTCGGCATGTCGGACACCCGGCACGCGCTGCGCCGGCACTTCCACGTCGACGCCGAGTCGGTGGCGGTGGCGACGCTGCGGCAGCTCGCCCTGCGCGGGACGATCCCGGCCGGTGTCCCGGCCGAGGCGGCCAAGAAGTACGCGATCGACGACGTCAACGCCGCCCCGGTCGGTGAGACCGGCGGCGACAGCTAGTTCCCGGGTACGACGAAGGGCCCGGCGCCTCGCGCCGGGCCCTTTCGTGTCCTCCGCCCGCTCCGCACCCCTGCGTGATCGTGCTCGAACCTGGTGGTAGCGGCATCCCGACGGTGCGAGGCCACCACCACCAGGTTCGAGCGTGATCTTGACCGGATCCGCAGGTGGTGCCGACGGGGTGTCGGGTCAGCCGACGGCGGCCAGGTCGGTCAGCCGGGCCAGCGAGTCCTCCAGGTCGGCGCCGACCCGCCGCAGCCCGAGGCGCAGCAGGGCGCCCTTGACCGGGCCGGCCGGCCAGCGGACCACGATCAGTCGGACGATCGTGCCGCCCTCCTCCTCGTCGGCGGTGAGCTGCACGTAGATCTCGGTGCGCGCCTCGGCGCGGGCACCGGCCCCCCGGGCGCGTTCCCGCCAGCCGATCAGGTTGGGCTCCTGGTAGGCGATCACCTCGGCCTCGTGCGCCGAGCCGCGCCCGGCCTGGACGAGTTGTCGACGGCCGAAGCCCTCCCCCGAGAGGACCTCGGCGGCCCGGACTCCGGCCAGCCAGGCGGGCAACTGCTCGGCCCGCTGGACGACTTCCCAGACCGCTTCCACCGGAGCCGTCACGTGCGCACTGCGTTCGACGAGGATCATTCTGTTTCTTCCCCCACTGAGGACATCCGCGATATTCCGCACTCTATGCGCTAAATCGGACTTACTGGGACGTGTTCGGAAAAAGACACGCCGGAAGCCCTTGCGCCAGCATTGCCCCGCACCTATGGCGCTCCCGGGCTGCGCGCCCTAGAGTGCGAACACGTTTCGCGTTCTGGGAGGGTGGATGACGACCGCACCGATCCCCGGTTTCCCCGCCGGCTTCCGTTGGGGGGTGTCCACCTCCGCGTACCAGATCGAGGGGGGCGCCACCGCCGACGGCCGGGGACCGTCCATCTGGGACACCTTCGCGCACACCCCCGGCCGGATCATCGACGGCAGCACCGGCGACGTGGCCTGCGACCACTACCACCGGCACCGGGAGGACGTCGCGCTGCTGGCCGGGCTCGGGGTGTCGGCGTACCGGTTCTCGATCGCCTGGCCCCGGGTCCGCCCCGGCGGCACCGGCCCGGTCAACGCCGCCGGCCTGGACTTCTACGACCGGCTCGTCGACGACCTGCTGGCCACCGGCATCGACCCGGTCGCCACCCTGTTCCACTGGGACCTGCCGCAGCCGCTCCAGGACGCCGGCGGCTGGCTGAACCGGGACACCGCCGCCCACTTCGCCGAGTACGCCGACGTGACCGCCGAACGCCTCGGCGACCGGGTGAAACTCTGGATCACCCTCAACGAGCCGTTCATCCACCTGAGCCTCGGCCACGGCACCGGCGAACACGCCCCCGGCCAGACCCTGCTCTTCGACTCCTTCCCCGCCGCCCACCACCAACTGCTCGGGCACGGGCTGGCGGTGACCGCACTGCGCGCCCGCAGCACCGCCCCGGTGGCCATCGCCAACAACTACTCGCCTGTCGTCCGGCACGGCGACACCGACGCCGACCACGCCGCCGCGGCGGCGTACGACGCCCTGCACAACCACCTGTTCACCGACCCGCTGCTGGGCCGGGGCTACCCCGACGGCTTCGACCCGGGCGTGGTCCGCGACGGCGACCTCGCGGTGATCGCCGCGCCGCTGGACGTGCTGGGGGTCAACTACTACAACCCCACCGGGGTACGCGCCCCCGAGGAGGGCTCGCCGCTGCCGTTCGAACTGGTCCCGCTGGAGGGCTACCCGCGTACCGCGTTCGACTGGCCGGTGGTGCCGGACGGGCTGCGTACCCTGCTCGTCGGCCTGCGCGACCGGTACGGCGACGCGCTGCCGCCGATCCAGGTCACCGAGGGCGGCTGCGCCTACGACGACGTCCCGGACGCCGACGGTCAGGTGCCCGACCCGGACCGGATCGCCTACCTCGACGGGCACCTGCGCGCCGTCCTCGCCGCCATCGACGAGGGTGTCGACGTGACCGGGTACTTCGTCTGGTCGCTGCTGGACAACTGGGAGTGGGCGGAGGGCTTCACCAAGCGCTTCGGTCTGGTGCACGTCGACTTCGCCACCGGCACCCGGACCCCGAAGTCCTCGTACGCCTGGTACCGGTCCCAGGTCGGCCGGGGGTGACCACCGTCGACCCGACGCCGGCCTCGCTGCCGGCGGCGCTCGCCGACCCGGTCGTCCCGGTCCGGCGCAACTGGATCGCGTTGATCTTCGCGGCCAACCTCGGGGTGTGGATGGCCTTCTTCACCCCCATCCAGGTGCTGCTGCCCCAGCAGGTGGAACGGATCTCGCCGGACCAGAAGGAGGCGATGCTGGCCGTCGTCACCGGGCTGGGCGCGCTCGCGGCGGTGCTGGCCAACCCGCTCGCCGGGGCGCTGTCGGACCGCACCTGCCTGCGCATCGGCGGGCGGGAGTTCGGCCGCCGGCACGTCTGGACCGCCGGTGGCGCGGTGCTCGGCGCGCTGGCGCTGGTGCTGCTGGCCCGGCAGCAGACCATCGCCGGGGTGGCGCTGGGCTGGGTCGCCGCCCAGGTCTGCTTCAACGCGATGCTGGCCAGCCTCACCGCCGGCATCCCCGACCGGGTGCCGGTGGTGCAGCGCGGCGGGGTCTCCGGGTGGGTGGGCATCCCGCAGGCGCTCGGCCTGGTGCTCGGTGCGGTGCTGGTCACCGCCCTGGTCAGCGGCACCGTCCCCGGCTACACGGCGATGGCGTTGGCGGTGCTGCTGCTGTCGCTGCCGTTCGCGTTCCTCACCCCCGACGACCCGCTGCCCCGGGAACACCGCCCACCGCTGCGGCTGCGCACGCTGGTCGCCTCGATGTGGATCGACCCACGCCGGCACCCCGACTTCGCCTGGGCCTGGATCACCCGGTTCCTGGTGCAGATCGGCAACGCCCTGGGCACCCTCTACCTGCTGTACTTCCTCACCGACGGGGTGCGCTACCCCGATCCCGAGGGTGGGCTGCTGGTGCTGATCCTGCTCTACACCCTGGGCATGATGCTCACCGCCGTGGTCTCCGGGATGCTGTCGGACCGCTCCGGCCGGCGCAAGGTCTACGTGATCGTCTCCGGGGTGGTGATGGCGGTGGCCGCGCTGCTGCTGGCGGTCGCGCCGACCTGGTCGATGGCGCTGGTCGCGGCCGTGCTGCTCGGTGCCGGCTATGGCGTCTACCTGTCGGTCGACGCTGCGCTGATCACCGAGGTGCTGCCGCGCGCCACCGACCGGGCCAAGGACCTCGGCGTGATCAACATCGCGAACTCGGCTCCCCAGGTGCTCGGCCCGGCGCTGTCCGCCCCGATCGTGGTCCACCTGGGCGGCTACCCCACGCTCTACGCCGTGACCGCCGTGGTCACCCTGCTCGGCAGCGCCCTGGTCCTCAAGATCCGGGGCGTGCGCTGACCCCCGGCGGCGACCCGGCCGGTCCGGGCCGGGTCGCCGCCGCCCGCAGGTCGGGACCGCCCGTCGGCGGCCGGCCCGGCAACGGCGTCCGGCCCCCTGGGGAAACCGGGTCGCGGCCGGCCGTAGGCTGGACGGCGTGACGGTACGTGTGCGCTTCGCCCCTTCCCCGACCGGTATGTTCCACGTCGGCGGCGCCCGCTCGGCGCTGCAGAACTGGATCTACGCCAAGCAGCAGGGCGGGGTGTTCGTGCTGCGCGTCGAGGACACCGACGCCGCCCGCAACCGGCCCGAGTGGACCGAGGGGATCCTGTCCGCGCTGGACTGGATCGGCATCGCCCGCGACACCTACGAGGGCCCCTACTTCCAGTCCGCGTACGCCGGTGAGCACCGGGCCGCCGCCCAGCGGCTGCACGACGCCGGGCGGGCCTACTACTGCGACTGCACCCGGGAGGCGGTGCAGGCGCGTACCGGCTCGCAGTACCAGGGCTACGACGGCTTCTGCCGGGACCGGGGCCTGCCGCCGGGCGAGGGGCGGGCGTTGCGCTTCCGTACCCCCGACGAGGGCACGACCGTGGTGGTCGATCTGATCCGGGGCGAGCCGACGTTCGAGAACAAGCTGATCGAGGACTTCGTCATCGCCCGCGGCGACGGCTCCGCGGTGTTCCTGCTCGCCAACGTCGTGGACGACATGACGATGGGGATCACCCACGTGATCCGGGCCGAGGAGCACCTGCCGAACACCCCGAAACAGCAGCTGCTCTGGGACGCGCTGGGCGTCAAGCCGCCGATCTGGGCGCACGTACCGGTGGTGGTCAACGAGAAGCGGCAGAAGCTCTCCAAGCGGCGCGACAAGGTGGCCCTGGAGGCGTACCGGGACGAGGGTTACCTCGCCGCCGCGATGCGCAACTACCTGATGCTGCTCGGCTGGGCGCCGTCGGGCGACCGGGAGATCGTGCCCTGGTCGGTGATCGAGGAGGAGTTCCGGTTGACCGAGGTCAACCCCTCCCCCGCCTTCTTCGACGAGAAGAAGCTGCGCGCGTTCAACGGCGAGTACATCCGGGCGCTGCCGGTCGACGAGTTCGTGGCCGCCTGCCAGCCCTGGCTGACCGGCACCGGCACCATCGCGCCGCCGCCGTGGCAGCCGGCGGAGTTCGACGCCGACGCCTTCGCGGCGGTGGCCCCGCTGGCGCAGACCCGGATCGCGGTGCTCAGCGAGATCGTGCCGAACGTCGACTTCCTCTTCCTCGCCGAGCCGCTGATCGACGAGGCGGCCTGGGCCAAGGCGATGAAGGAGGGTGCTGCCGACCTGCTCGACGCGGCCGTCGCCGGCTACACGGAGCTGGCGTCCTGGGACGCGGCGTCGCTGAAGTCGACGTTGGAGGCGGTCGGCGCGGAGCGTGGCCTCAAGCTGGGTAAGGCGCAGGCCCCGGTCCGGGTGGCGGTCACCGGCCGCACCGTCGGGCTGCCGCTGTTCGAGTCGTTGGAGGTGCTCGGTCGGGAACGCACCCTGACCCGGCTGCGCGCCGCCCGACTCCGCCTGGTCTGACCACCACGGCACCTGTCAGGGCCCGCCGTTTCCCGGCGGGCCCTCGCCGTACCCGGTCAGGGGCGGGGCCGGTCAGGGGCGGGCGGAGCGGCGTCGGCGCAGGAACAGGCCGGCGGCAAGCGCGGCCAGCAGCACCAGGCCGCCGGCCGCCCAGAGCCAGCCCCGACCGGTGTCGTCGGTGCCGGCGGCGGCGACCGGGGTGGTCGACGGGGAGGCGGGAGCCGGGCTGCTGCTCGGCGTCGGGGTGGTGCCGGCTGTCGGGGTGGTGCCGGTCGTCGGGGTGACCGACGGGGGTGCGGCGGCGGTGCCGGTGGTGAGGGTGAACCGCACCTCCCCCTTGACCGGGTGCCCGTCGTTGGAGGGCAGTTGGTATCCGACGATGTAGAGACCGGCCGCCCCGGGGGAGAACGGCACGCTGACCCGGCTGCCGGAGAAGGCCGGTGCGCCACCGGCGGCCGGGACGTTGTCCGGTCCGACCACTGTGATCTTCGTCCGTTCGGGGTCCAGTTTGGCCAGAAAGCGCAGCTCGACCTTGGCCGGCGCGGTGGCCACCTTGGCACCGTTGACGGGATTGCTCCCGGTAAGCGAGTTATGCGCGAACGCCGGCGTCGCCGGCAGCAACGCCACGCCGAGCGCCACGCCGACGAGCACTGGCACCGCCCGCGTCAACCGTGGGACCCTGCCCCCCATGAAGCCCTCCGCAAAGGTACGATCCGCCCGCTGATCACGCGGCTTCCCATTGGTCGTTCCAGGATCACAGATAGTTCCACATATTGTTCCCAGAGCTGCATCCGCGCGATGTTCCATGAAGTCTATGAGGTGGGCCGGTGTCGTCCGGTCGATCACCGACGTCGACCGACCCGCACGTGACCCGCAGCACAGCCATCCATCGAACGGGGCGAGGAGGCGGCTATGGTCGACAGGGTGAGGCGGCTACTCTCAGTGGTCACCACGGTCGTGACGGCGGCGGTGCTGGCCACCGGCGTGTCCGCGCAGCCGGCCGGGGCACACCGGGCGGCGCCGAAGACGCCACCCGCCGGGGTGGACATCACCGGCGTCGGGTTGACCGAGCCGTTGCGCCTGCGCACCGACACCGCTGCGACCCAGGTGGTCGCGGTCATCGACCAGGTCAGCTGGTTCGGCCGCACCGGTGAGGCCAAGGGGCCCAAGCCGGCCGACCTCGGTCCGAAGTACACCATCGTGGTGCTCGCCGGGGACGTCCCCAAGCAGACGTACGATCTCTATCCGCTGGCCAAGGGCGGCCCCCGGGCCTTCCGGCCGGCCAAGCAGCCCGACGCGCGCAAGACCACCGCCGGGTGGTTCCTGGGCCGGCTCAACATGTCCGAGACGCTGCGCGCCGCCGGGGTGCCGCTGGAACGGCGACCCGACACGGTCACCGGTGGCGTCGGTGGCGGCGAGCGGACGCTCCCGGAGGAGGCCCTGAACCCCGGCCGGGGTTTCGACGACGCGATCGACGAACTCCAGCGGCTGCTGCTGCTCAACGTCGGCGTGATGCTGGTGATCACCGTCGGCCTGGCGGGCATCGCCCTGCTGGTCCGCCGCCGCACCCGCTGATCCACACCGCCGACCTCCGCACCCTCGGGGGGCGGGGGTCGGCGGTTGCGTGCCCGCTCGGCACGGCGGTCGGCGAGACGCCCCTCGGCACCGACGGTCGGCGAGACACCCGCTCAGCGTGGCGACCGGCGGCGACGCAGGTCGCGCCGGACGCCGCGTCAACACCAGCGGCGGGCGGTCAACAGCAGCGGCGGGCGGTCAGCACCAGCGGCGGGCGGTCAGCACCAGCGTTGTGGCGGGCGTTGGAGACGCTGCGGACGCCGGCCCGGCCGCACCGGCCCGTGCCGGTGGGCACCGGCCCATCCGGCCAGGTCGCTGCGGCAGTGCCGGGTCGGCGCGTCGGGCTGACCCGGCGGACCGGGTTCCACCGCCGCCGGTCGGGACACCGGCGCGTCGGCCGGCTCGGTGCCCCGCTGGCGGGGCAGCGCCACCTCGTCGTCGGCCCGCTCAGCCACCCGACAGACCTGTTCCGTCGCCAGCCGGCGGTGCGGTCGGGCCGCCCCCGGCTGGTCGTGGTGGCCCGGCCGGCAGGGCTCGCCCTGGGCGCAGCCGTGGTCGGCCTCCCCGTGCGCCATCCCGGTCTCCTCACGTTCGCGTCGCGCGCCGCGACGACACCCCGACGCGGCAGTGCCACCGTACTGGCCGGCACCGACGCGTCGTGCAGCGCGTACCCCGGTGTCAGGACTTGGGTCGACGCGGGAAGATCGTCTCCCAGACCGGGAACGCGACCAGCCAGATCAGCAGCCCGACGGTGAGGTTTCGGATCCAGTCCGACAGCTCCCGGGTGCGCTCGTCGTCACCGACGATCACGATCGCGGTGACGAGCAGGGCACACGCGACGGCCCAACCGAGCAGCGCCTTCCCCCACTCCCGCCACTCGTACCGGGCCCGCGCCCAGCCGTACCGGGGCGGCTTCACCGGCGGCGGCCCGCCCGCGAACCGGTGGGCGAAGCGCTGGTCCGCCCAGCGGATCAGGGAGTGCCCGAACGCCACCGAGAAGCCGAGGTAGATGGCGGCCAGCCCGTGGGTGGCGTCCGCGGTGGCACCCCGGCGCAGGTCCACCGCCGCCACCACCAGCAGCACCAGGTCGACCAGCGGGACGCAGACCAGCAGCGCCGCCCCGAGTCGGGGTCGACGCAGCGGGTACCGGGCGATCAGCCCGGCGACGAGCAGCACCCAGAATCCGATCTCGCAGCCGATGATGATCGTCAGCAGCATGCACACCTCCCCGTTCGGTTCCAGCGTGCCGGGGCGGGCCGGCACCCACCTCACCGGCGGGGACGAGTTGCGGGTCCATCGTTCGACGGACCGGCGGCCCGGCGTACCTCCTTCGACGGACGGCCGGGCGCGCGGTGTCCTGCCCAGGTCGGAGGGGACCGGGCCGGGGGTGTGATGGGATCGGGAGCATGCGGATGCCGGGCTGGGCCGGCTCCGGCCGGCCGGGACGCGACCTGGCCCTGGCCGGGGCCTCCCTGATCGGCGGCCTGGCGGTGTGGGGTGCCGGTCTGCAACCCCAGTTCCCCTGGGCGCCGGACGTGCCGAGGGTGTGTTTCCTGCTGCCGCTGCTGGCGGTGAGCGTGGCCGTCGGGCTGCGCCGGGTGGCGACCCGGACCGGTCTGGCGGTGGGCACCGGGGCGGTGCTGGCCGACGCCGCGCTCGGCGTCTCGGTCGGCAGCACCGTGATCTACACCCAGGTGTTGTACGACACGTGCGTGTACGGTCCACCCCCGTTGCGGCGCTGGCTGCTGCGGGTCACCGTCGGGCTCAGTGTCGGCAGCACCGCCCTCGGCCTGCTGGTCTGGGGTTTTCGGGGTGCCGCCGTCGGGGTGCCGTTCGCGCTGCTCGGGGTCCTGCCGGTGGTCACCGGGGTCAGCGTGCGGCAGTACCGGGACCAGGCGTCGGCCGAACGGGCCCGCGCCGAGCAGACCGCCCGGCTGGTCGAGCTGGACCGGCGGCAGGCGGTGCTGGCCGAGCGGGCCCGGATGGCCCGCGAGCTGCACGACGTGGTGGCCAACCACCTCAGCGCGGTGGCCCTGCACGCCACCGCCGTGCTCGCCGCGCCCGGGCTGGACCGGCCCCGGGTCGACGCTGCGCTGCGGGTGATCCGGGAGAGCAGCGTGCAGGGGATGGCCGAGATGCGGCAGGTCATCGGGTTTCTGCGGGAGCCGTCCGTCGATCCGGCGCAGGAGGCCACCCGGGTCCGCCTGGACGAGTTGGACCAGCTGCTGGACCGGATGGCTGCGGCCGGTCTGCGGGTCCGCACGACGGTCGAGGGCCGGTCCCGGGAGCTGCCGGTCGGGGTCGACCTGGCGGCGTACCGGATCGTGCAGGAGTCGTTGACCAATGCGCTGCGCCATGGCAGGGGCACGGCGGAGCTGACCGTGGCGTACCGGCCGACGGAGGTGGTGGTGACGGTGGAGAACCCGGTCGGTTCCGGCGGGGCCGGTGCCTCGGCGGCGGTCGGTGCGGGGCTGCCGGGTGGCGGCGCGGGGCTGATCGGGATGCGGGAGCGGGCCACCCTGCTCGACGGGCAGTTCACCGGTGGCCTGCGGGACGGGTGTTGGCGGGTCCGGGCGGCGTTGCCCACCGGGGCGTCGGGGTGACCGCCCCGGTGCGGGTCGTGCTGGCCGACGACCAGGCGGCGGTGCGGGCCGGTCTGGTGTTGATCCTGGCCGGTGCGCCGGAGATCGAGGTGGTGGGCGAGGCGGCCGACGGGGAGGCGGCGGTCCGGCTCTGCCGGGAGCTGCGCCCCGACGTGGCGGTGCTCGACGTCCGGATGCCCCGGTTGGACGGGGTGTCGGCGACCCGGGAGATCGTCGCCGCCGGCACCGCCGAGGTGCTGGTCCTGACCACCTTCGACCTCGACGAGTACGTCTTCGGCGCGCTGCGTGCCGGGGCGGCCGGTTTCCTGCTCAAGGACACCGGCGCGGCCGGGCTGGTGGCGGCGGTGCGTACGGTCGCCCGGGGTGAGGGGGTGATCGCCCCGACCCTGACCCGGCGTCTGATCGCGGCCTTCGCGGCGACCGCGCCGGGCGTCGGTGGGGCGGAGCGGGCCGCCGTGGCCGCGTTGACCCCCCGGGAGCGGGACGTGCTGGCCTGTCTGGGCGGCGGCCTGTCCAACCAGCAGATCGCCGACCGGCTGGCGGTGGCGGAGAGCACCGCCAAGACCCATGTCAGCCGGATCCTGGCGAAGTTGGCGCTGCGCAGCCGGGTGCAGGCGGCGATCCTGGCCCAGGAGTTGGCCCTGCCGGTGCCGCCGCCGTGACCCGGGCGGCCCGGTCGGCCTCCCCGACGACGTGGCACCCGGTCCGTCAGCGAGGGGCACGCAGAGAGCTTCACACGCATTGATGTAAATCTATTGACTGCTCTCCCGGGCGGTCATATGGTGCGTTACCAGGGGCTTCCCGGCCAGCACCTGTCGTCCGACGCCGCGCCCGGCCGGAGATCAGCCGGATCGGAGGAATGGCGATGATCGCTTCCAGGCGGTCCGTCCTGACGGCGGGCGGCATCCTCGCCGCCACCACCGTCGCCGCCCTCGGTATGACCACGATCGCCAGTGGCACGCCCGCCACCGCCACCCCGGCCGGCGGGTGCACCGCCACGGTCCGGGTCGACTCCCGCTGGGGCAGCGGTGAGAGTGGCGGCCAGATCGTCACCTTCACCGTCGCGAACACCTCGTCGGCGACCGCCACCCGGTGGACGGTCACCTGGCCGCTCGCCGACGGCCAACGGATCGTGTCGTCCTGGAACACCTCGATCGCCGCGACGGGCGGCACCGCGACCGCGACCAACGCTCCGTACAACGGGGTGCTGCCGTCGGGCGCGTCGACCGCCTTCGGTGTCCAGCTCGCCGGACCCACCACCGCACCCACGCCGAGCTGCACCAACGACGCCGTCCCGCCGACCACCACCAGCCCGCCGACCGGGGCCGACGTCACCGTCCGCGAGATCGACAACCAGCGCACCGTCACCCTGTACGTCGGGCAGACGCTGGGCGTGACCCTGCCGGCCGACTACCTGCCGGTCACCACCACCGGCAACGCGCTGACCCCCGTGTCGACCAGCGGCGGCTTCCCGACCGGGCAACCCCTCGTGGCGACGCTGCGGGCCGTGACCCCGGGCACCGCCGAGCTGACCACCCACACCGACTACGCCTGCCGGCACACCACCCCGCCGTGCGCCCCGGCGAGCGTGCTGTGGCGGCTGCAGGTCGCGGTCATCGAGCTGCCGCCGACCAACGCCGGGCAGACCGTCGTCGTCTCCGCGCCCGACAACCAGCGTGACCTCACGCTGCGCGTCGGTGACACGCTCGTGGTGAGCCTGGCCAGCAACTACCTGCCCCCGACGCTCTCCCCCGCCGGGGTCGTCGTGCCCGCCGAGGTGACCGGCGGCTACCCGAGCGGCCAGCCGCTCATCGCCCGCTACGTGGCGACCGCCCCCGGCCGGGTCGACGTCTCCACCATCACCGACAACCTCTGCCGGCACCAGCCGACCCCCTGCCCGTCCCCCCAGGTGCGCTGGGTGGTGCACCTGACCGTCACCAGCTGAACTCCGCACCGCCGACCTGCACCCCGACCCGCCGGTGGCCCGCCCCCGGCGGGTCGCCCCGGAGCCGGCGTCGAGTCCCTGCTCAGGGCATGTCACGCTGGAGCGGTGAGCGAGCCGGACGGGATGGAACTGACGGCCACCCTGCGCCGGATCGAACGGGCGGCGGGGGCGCTGGCCACGGCCAGCGTGGCCCGGATGGACGAGAGTCTGCCCTGGTTCCGTGAGCTGCCGGCCGAGCAGCGCTCCTGGGTGATGCTGGTGGCGCAGGCCGGGGCCCGGTCCCTGGTCGAGTGGCTGGGTTCCGGCGGTGGCACCACCGACAGCACCCAGGAGGTGTCCGACGAGGTCTTCGCCACCGCGCCGCTGGCCCTGGCCCGGTCGATCAGCCTCCAGCAGACGGTCGCGCTGATCAAGGTGACCATCGACGTGGTCGAGGAGCAGGTGTCGCACCTGGCCGCGCCCGGCGAGGAGCAGCAGCTACGCGAGGCGGTGCTGCGGTTCTCCCGGGAGATCGCCTTCGCCGCCGCCCGGGTGTACGCCCGCGCCGCCGAGTCCCGGGGCTCCTGGGACGCCCGGTTGCAGGCGCTGCTGGTCGACGCCCTGCTGCGCGGGGACTCCCCCGACGTGCTGGCCAGCCGGGCCGCCGCACTGGGCTGGGCGGACGCCCCACCGGTGGCGGTGGCCGTCGGGCGGTCCCCCGGCGGGGAGGTGTCCGCCGTGCTGCACACCGTCTACCGGTACGCCCGCCGGATCGGGGTGGAGGTGATCGGCGGTGTGCACGGCGACCGGCTGGTGATCGTGCTCGGTGGCGCGGCCGACCCGATGGCCGCCACCGAGAAGCTGCTCCCCGGGTTCGGTGACGGGCCGGTGGTGGTCGGTCCCGCCGTACCCAGTCTGGACGAGGCGACGGACTCGGCACGGGCCGCGTTGGCCGGCTACCGGGCGGCGCCGGCCTGGCCGACCGCGCCCCGGCCGGTGCCGGCGGCGGACCTGCTGCCCGAACGGGCCCTCGCCGGTGACGCCGAGGCCCGCCGCCGGCTGCGCCACGACGTGTACGCCGCCCTGGTGCGTGCCGGCGGCGAACTGCTGGAGACGTTGGACGCCTTCTTCGCCGCCGGTGGGACGCTGGAGAGCGCGGCCCGTGCCCTGTTCGTCCACCCCAACACCGTGCGTTACCGACTGCGTCGGATCGCCGAGGTGACCGGATTCTCGCCCCTGACCCCCCGGGACGCGTTCGCCCTCCAGGTCGCGCTGACGGTGGGCCGGCTGGATCCGATCGCGCCGGCCGGGATACCCGGGCCGAGCCAGAAATGACCCCGGGTAGCCTGAGCAGCACCGCTGGACGACGATCACCACCGATGTTTGTAGGAAACCTCCAAGACTTCTAGTGCGGTTTGGTGTCAGCCCGCACAGCGCTTACCCGGGGGTATCGGGAAGAGTCATAGACGTGCTCGCCGTCCTCTCTCCCGGCCAGGGTTCCCAGAAGCCCGGCTTCCTGACGCCCTGGCTCGCCCTGCGTGGCGTCGAGTCACGGCTGCGTTGGTGGTCCGTGCCGGCCGGGGTCGACCTGGTCCGGCTCGGCACCGAGGCGGACGCCGACGAGATCCGCGACACCGCCCGCACCCAGCCGCTGCTGGTGGCCTCGGCCCTGCTGGCCGCCGAGCAACTGCCCCTGCACGACGTGGACCTGGTCGCCGGGCACAGCGTCGGCGAGCTGGCCGCCGCCGCACTGGCCGGGGTGTTCTCCGCCGAGACGGCGATCACCCTCGCCGGGGTACGCGGCCGGGAGATGGCCGCCGCCTGTTCCCTGGAATCGACCGGGATGGCCGCCGTCCTCGGCGGCGACCCGGACGAGGTGCTCGCCGCCCTGGCCACCCACGGGCTGCACCCGGCCAACCGCAACGGCGGTGGCCAGGTGGTGGCCGCCGGCACGCTCGACGCCCTGGACAAGCTCGCCGCCGAGCCCCCCGCGAAGGCCCGGATCATCCGGCTCCAGGTCGCCGGGGCGTTCCACACCCCCTACATGGCCCCCGCCGAGGAGGCGCTGGCCGTCGTCGCCGCCGGGATCACCCCGTCGGCCCCGGTCCGGATCCTGCTCTCCGACCTCGACGGCACTGCCGTCCCGCACGGCCGGGAACTGGTCCACCGGCTGGTCCGGCAGGTCACCGCGCCGGTGCGCTGGGACCTGTGCATGCGGACGCTGGCCGACCTGGGGGTCACCGGCGTGCTCGAACTCCCCCCGGCCGGCACCCTCGCCGGGCTGGTCAAGCGGGAGCTCAAGGCCACCGGTGCACCGGAGATCGTCACCCTGAACACCCCCGCCGACCTGCCCGCCGCCCGGGACCTGATCGCCCGGCACAGCGGCCCGCCCGGTCGCCGGCCGACGTCGCGCTCCCGGGTCGTCGTCGCCCCCGCCGTGGGCACCTTCGCCCCGGTGGAGGGTCTCACCGAGGGCGCCGAACTGAGCACCGGCCAGGTGCTCGGGCAGATCACCACCCGGCAGGGACCGGTCGAGGTGACCGCCCACGACAGCGGCCCGCTCACCGAGTGGCTCGCCCACCAGGACGACCCGGTCGCGCCGGGCCGCCCCATCGCCCGCATCGGAGGCCAGGCATGAGCGGCAGTCGGATCGTCGCCCTCGGGCACTACCAGCCTTCCCGGGTGGTGACCAACAACGACATCGCCCAGTTCGTCGACACCAACGACGAGTGGATCCGGGACCGGGTCGGCATCGCCAGCCGGCGCATCGCCGACGGCGAGACGGTCGCCGACATGGCCACCGCCGCCGCCGACAAGGCGCTTGCCAACTCGGGCCTCACCGCCGCCGACATCGATCTGGTGGTCGTCGCCACCTGCACCTCGATCGACCGCAGCCCCAACGTGGCCTGCCGGGTCGCCGCCAAGCTGGGCATCACCGCCCCGGGCGCGTTCGACCTCAACACCGCCTGCTCCGGCTTCGCCTACGCGTTGGGCACCGTCGACCACGCCATCCGGGCCGGCGCGTCGCGCAACGCGCTGGTCATCGGCGCGGAGAAGCTCTCCGACTTCACCGACTGGACGGATCGCTCCACCTGCATCATCTTCGCCGACGGCGCGGGTGCCGCGGTGGTCACCGCCACCACCGGCGACGAGCCGGCCGGGATCGGCCCGGTGGTGTGGGGTTCCGCACCGGACAAGAGCGACGCGGTACGCATCGAGGGCTGGCGGCCGTACATCGCGCAGGAGGGGCAGTCGGTGTTCCGCTGGGCCACCACCGCGCTGGCCCCGCTGGCCCTGCAGGCGTGCGAGAAGGCCGGCGTCGACCCGTCCGAGCTGGCCGCGTTCGTGCCGCACCAGGCCAACTCGCGGATCATCGACGGCATCGCCAAGCGGCTGAACATCCCGCAGGCGATCATCGCCAAGGACATCGTCGAGTCCGGCAACACCTCGGCGGCGAGCGTGCCGCTGGCCCTGTCCAAGCTGGTCGAGCGCCGGGAGGTGCCCTCGGGCGCACCGGTGCTGCTGTTCGGTTTCGGCGGCGGTCTGACCTACGCCGGTCAGGTCGTCCGCTGCCCCTGAAGACCCGCCGTGGTCGGCGACCGCGGCGCACCGCCATCCGGCGGAGAACAAACCCCGATGAGAGGAACCCACCGCAATGACCCGTGACGAGATCACCTCCGGCCTCGCCGAGATCCTCGAAGAGGTTGCCGGGGTGAACCCGGACGACGTGGCCGAGGGGAAGTCCTTCACCGACGACCTCGACGTCGACTCGCTGTCGATGGTGGAGGTCGTGGTCGCCGCCGAGGAGAAGTTCGGCGTCAAGATCCCGGACAACGAGGTGCAGAACCTGAAGACCGTCGGGGACGCCGTCAGCTTCATCGAGGCGCAGTCCTGAGATGAGTCGCATCGACGTCGTCGTCACCGGGCTCGGCGCGACCACCCCGCTGGGCGGGGACGTCGCGTCGACCTGGGACGCCATGCTCGCCGGCCGCTCCGGGGTGGGTCCGCTCACCCAGGAGTGGGCCGGCCAGCTCCCGGTCCGGATCGCCGCCCAACTCGCGGTGGAACCGACCGAGGTGCTGGACCGGGTCAAGCTGCGCCGGCTGGACCGCTCCGAGGCGATCGCGCTCATCGCGGCGCAGCAGGCCTGGGCGGACTCCGGGCTCGCCGACTCCGGGCTCGACCCGGAGCGGTTGGGGGCCAGCGTCGGCTCGGGCATCGGGGGCGCCCTGACCCTGCTCGCGCAGGACGACATCCTGGAGGCGTCCGGCCCGCGCCGGGTCTCCCCGCACACCATCCCGATGCTGATGCCCAACGGTCCCGCCGCCTGGGTGGGGTTGGAGCTGGGCGCGCAGGCCGGGGTGCACTCGGTGGCGAGCGCCTGCGCGACCGGCGCGGAGGCGATCGCACTCGGCCTGGACATGATCCGGTCCGGCCGGGCCGACGTGGTGGTGGCCGGCGGCACCGAAGCGGTCATCCACCCACTGCCGATCGCCGGGTTCAGCTCCATGCGGGCCATGTCGACCCGTAACGACGAGCCGGAGCAGGCCTCCCGGCCGTGGGACAAGAGCCGCGACGGCTTCGTCCTCGGCGAGGGCGCCGGCATCCTGGTGCTGGAGCGCGCCGACCACGCCGCCGCACGGGGCGCGCACGTCTACGCCCGGCTCGCCGGTGCGGGCATCACCTCCGACGGGTACGACATCGTCCAGCCGCACCCCGAGGGGGCCGGCGCGATCCGGGCCATCGCCAAGGCGATCGCCGACGCGGACGTGGCCAAGGCCGACATCGTGCACGTCAACGCGCACGCCACCTCGACGCCGGTGGGCGACCTGGCCGAGATCAAGGCGCTGCACCGGGCGCTCGGTGACCATCCGGTGCTGACCGCCACCAAGTCGATGACCGGGCACCTGCTCGGCGCGGCCGGCGCGTTGGAGTCGATCGCCACCATCCTGACCATCCGCGACGGCGTCATCCCGCCGACGATCAACCTGGACGACCCGGACGACGGCCTCGACATGGACGTGGCCGCGAACAAGGTCCGCCACCTGGACGTGCCGGCGGCGCTGAACAACTCGTTCGGCTTCGGCGGCCACAACGTCGCCCTGGTCTTCACCCGCCCCTGACGGCAGCAGCAGTCTGACGGCCCGGCCCCCTCGGGGTGCCGGGCCGTCGGCGTCCAGCGTGGTCGGGCGGCGAGCGGTGGGGCGGATCCGCGGAAACCGCACAGTGATCATGGGCTTGGTGGCCGCAAACGGTCAGCAGGGCCGGCCACCCGTCGGCTAGCATCCGTCGGCCGCCGCAACCGACGGCGGCAACTCCAACGGGGAAACGGGACGATGATCCGACGTACGACCGCACTTGCCGCGCTCACCCTCACCCTCACCGCCGGCTGCGCCGGTGACACCACGGAGCGGGCGACGACGCCCGCGCCGTCGACCAGCCCGACCGCCTCGCCGGTCGCCGCCGGTCCACCGTGGCACGACGACGTCGCCCCGGCCGCCGCCGCCACCACGGTCGGCCCGAAAGGCAGCGCCTGCACGCTGTCGATGACCTTCTCGGTGCCGGCGAAGTGGAAGGTCAAGGCGGTGAAGGGCGGGGCCGATCTCAAGCTCGGCCCGGCCGTGCCGCTGTGCGAGATCGACGCGAAGCCGGCCGGGAACATCGGTTTCCTGCGGGTCTGGCAGATCACCGGGGCCGCGCCGCTGAACCCGCAGGTCACCGTGGACAAGTACCTCGCCGCGTTCAACAGCCCGAAGGAGCAGCAGTACCGGCGGACCAAGGCCGGCCCGCTGGACGCCTTCGAGGCCACCTGGACCGAGGACGGCGAACCCAACCGGGCGATCCTGGTGTCCACCCTGTACGGCACGCTGATGGTCACCCTCGACGGCCTGGACGCCGAGGAGTTCGAGGAGATGCTGCCGGCGTACCAGCTGGCGAAGTCGAGCGCCGACCTGCCGAAGTGACCGCGCCGTGCGTCCGGCCCGCCCGAGGGTGGGCCGGACGCACGGGCCGACCGGTCCGCCCCCTCGCGGCCGGACGCACAGGTGGCCGGTCAGCGGGGTGCCGGCACCGCCTCCCGGGCCAGGGTGACCGCGCCGAGCAGCGCCGCGTCGTCGGCGAACCGGGACAGCACCACGTCGGGGCGGTTCGGGAGCACCTCGGCCAGCCGGTCGGCGAGCAGCCGCCGGATCAGCGCGCTGCCGGCCACCCCGCCGACCAGCACCACCCGCTGCGGATCGAGCAGCAGGCAGCAGGTGACCAGGTGCCGGGCCAGTTCGTCGACCCGGGCGGTGAGCGCGTCACGGGCCACGCCGGGCAGCTCGGCGGCGGCGGCCAGCCCGGCCGCGTGCCCGGCCACCCCCAGCTCGTCGGCCAACCGGTCCAGCGCCCGGCCGGAGAAGTCCAGCTCCAGCATGGTGCCCGGCCAGGGGCCGCCGGCCACCGCGTACCCGATCTCGCCGGCCGCCCCCCGATGCCCGGCGAGGACCCGGCCGCCGACGGTGACCGCCGCCGCCACGCCGGTGCCGATCCCCACCACCAGCCCGGGGTCGGCGTCACGCAGCGCGCCGAGGCGCAGCTCGGCCAGGGCGGCGGCGTTCAGGTCGTTGTCCACCGCCACCCGGGCCACCCCGAGGGCGGCGGACACCGCGTCGGCCAGTCGCAACCGCTCCCAACCGGGCACGTTGGGGGCCAGGTCGATGCCGTCGGGGCGGACCACCCCCGGTGAGGCCACCCCGGCCGCCACCAGCGGCCCGCCGACCTCGGCGACCAGCGTGGCCGCCAACTCCAGCGCCCGGTCCAACGCCTGCGGGGCACCCCGCTCGGCGTGGGTGGCGATCCGCCGGTGGGCCAGCAGCCGACCGGTGCCGTCGGCCACCCCGACGGCCATCTTGGTGCCGCCGAAGTCGATGCCGAGCAGCCGCTCGTCGGTGCGGGTGCCGGCGGCGGCCCGGCCGGCCAGTCGCATGCTCACCTGGTCCACCGTCCGGTCACCACCGTCGGCCGCGGTCGCGCCGGTGCTCCGCCGGACAGCCGGGCCGGACCGGAGCCGGATCGTCGGATCGACGCGCTCACCGGCCGGCCACCTCGGCGGCGACCGTGTCCAGCGCCTCGTCGGCGCGGGCCAGCCGGTCCCGGGTCGCGGCGAGCCGGTCGGCGACGGCGTCGAACGCGACCCGCAGGGTGCCGACCTGGGCGCGGACGGCGGCGGCACCCGGCCCGTCCACCTGCACCCGGTCCAGCACCAGGTCGGGCTGGACGGCGGCGGCGATCAGGTCGGCGACGGCGTCGTCGGTCAGCCGGTCGGTCAGCCCGTCGGCGGCTGCCCGGACCCCCTCGGCGGTCCAGGTGTCCGGCGCACCGGCCCGGACCAGCCGGCCGACGACCGAGTGGGCGGCCCGGAACGGCACCCCGTGCCGGGTCAACGCGTCGGCCGCCGCGGTGGTGGTGGCCCCGGACGCGACGATCTCCTCCCGGGTCGGCGGGTGCAGCGGCTCCAGTTCGGCGAGGAAGCCGCCGACCAGGGCGAAGAACCGGTCCGCCCGGTCGTTGCTGTCCCAGAGCCGGACCTGCACGTCGGTGGTGGCGTTGTTGGAGTCCTCCCACCAGGCCGCCCCGACGTTGTTGAGCACCGACGCGGCGTCGGCGGCGCTCGCGCCGGCCATCGACACCAGGTGCTCCAGCACCACCGGGTTGCGCTTCTGCGGCATGATGCTGCTGCCCTGGGTGAAGTCGCCGGGGGTGGCCACCCACTGCCAGGTCAGCCAGTCCATCAGGGTTCGGGCCAGCCGGGCGCCGGTGGCCAGGGCCTGGGCGTTGAGGGTGCCCACCCGCACCAGGTGGTCGGCCCCGGCGACCGCCTCGTAGGAGTTGGTGACCAGGCCGTCGAAGCCGAGCAGCTCGGCCACCCGGGCCGGGGCGATGTCCAGGTCGGTGCCGGCGAACGCGCAGGACCCCAGCGGCGAGACGTTGAGCTGGTCGATCACGTCGGCGTACGCGGTGGCCTCACCGGCCAGCGCCTCGGCGTAACCGGCCAGCGCGTGCCCGATGGTGGTGGGCTGGGCGGGCCGGCGGTGGGTGTAACCGGTGATCACCACGTCGGCGTACCGGTCGGCGACGTCCAGGGCGGTCCGGCCGGTGGTCAGCACCCGGTCCAGCACGTCGAGGAGCTGGCCGCGCAGCAGCATCCGGAACACCCCGGCGTCGAGGTCGTTGCGGCTGCGGGCCATCTGCACGTCCAGTTCGGACGCCGGCACGCCGCACGCCTGCGCGAGCGTCTTCTCCAGCAGGTAGTAGGTGTCCTCGAAGCTGCCGTCGAACGCCGGGGCCGGACTGTCGTCGGCGCGCAGCGTGGCCAGCCCGCGCAACAGTCGGGCGCCCCGCTCGGCAGGGATCAGCCCCTGCTCGGTCAGCATCACCACGTGCGCCTGGCTGGCGCGCACCATCGCCGGGTAGAGGTGCCCGACGTGGTGGTCGTAGGTGGGGGCCAGGTGGTGCCGCTGGTAGGTGGTCAGCTCGCTCATGGCGGTTCCTTACTTCCTTCCGGGCCGGGAGGCGGCGCGGGGGCCGGCTCCCGGGTTCTCGGCTGGTCGGTCGGTCAGGCCCAGCAGCCGTTCGGCGTTACCGGCGAAGATCGTCCGGAGGTGGTCGTCGGGCATCCCCAGCTCGCGGCAGACCCGCAACTGGTCGTCGAGGTAGCGGGTGACGTAGCCGCGCGGGAACCACGACGAGTCGCTGCCGTACACGATGCGCTGCGGGCCGATCGTCTCGTAGCAGCGGCGGAACAGGTCCTCCAACGTCAGCTTGTACGGCATCCAGCGCACCCACTGGTTGGAGCCGGACGTGTCGACGTGGATGTTGGGGCAGCCCCAGGCGGCGAAGAGCAGATCCTGCACGTGCTGGACGCCGAAGTGCGGCACCACCACGTTCAGCTCGGGGAAGCGGCGGGCCATCCGGGCCAGCTCGTCGGGGCCGCCGTACCGGCCGAAGGAGAGGCCGCCGGCGCTGCCGTAGTGGCCGATGTGGATCAGCACCGGCACCCCGAGGCGCTGGGCGGTGGACCACAGCGGGTCCAGGTCGGCGTGGTCCAGCGGGCCGCGTAGCAGCGGGGCGAACAGCTTCAGCCCGCGCAGCCCCCGTTCGGTCACCGCGCGTTCCAGCTCGGCGGCGGCCCCCGGCGAGTACGGGTCGTGGTGGGCGAAGCCGAGCAGCAGGTCCGGGTGCCGGTCGACCACGTCGGCGACGGTGTCGTTGCCGCCGCCGGTGACGAAGACCGCCCGCCGTACCCCGACCGCACGCAGCTCGTCGGCCCACCGGTCGGCCTCGTCCTGCCAGCGTGGGGCGGGCGGCTCGGGGTCGGGGAAGCTCCACGCCTGCCGCCACGCCTTCGCGTACGGGGCGGAGCCGGCGGCCCGGACGGCCCGCTCGTGTTCCCCGCCGGGGTGCATCCCGGCGGCGTCCTCGCAGGCGTGGATCGTCTCGTCGGTGCCGATGCGGAAGTGCAGGTGGAAGTCGACGATGTCGAGTCCCCGGTCCACGCTCACCGCTCTCCCCCGGTCACCGTCGTCGGGTCACCGGCCGCCGGGGTCGGCCCGTCGGCCGGGGCCGGCCCGTCGGTCGTCGCGTCGGGTAGCGGGTCGGCGGTGGGTGGGGCGGGCGGTGGGGCGGCCACCCAGGCGGCGACGATCTCCCGCAGCCGCGCGCCGGCAGTGGCGCGGACCTTCCGGCCCGCCGCCTCGGAGGCCAGCGAGATGTGCCCGGACCAGCCCTGCCACGGGTCGGGACGGGACTCGACCAGCACGTAGGGATGGCCGACCGGCAGCTTCGGCTTCGGCGGCAGGTCGGTCACGGCGTCGAGGCGGACCGCGCCGGGATCGAACCCGAGCACCCCGGAGGTCTCGTACGCGCCACCGTGCCCCCGGGCGGTCAGCGGCCCGTACAGCTCGGTGGTCTCCGCCGGGGTGACCAGTTGGAACCAGTTGACCAGCAGCAGGCTGGCGGTTCGCCGGCCGGAGACCCATTCCATCGCGGCCCGCACGGTGGACATGTTGGCGTCGTGGCCGTTGACGATCAGCAGCCGGGGGAAACCGGCGGCGACGATCCCCTCGATCACGTCGGCGAGGTAGCCGACGGCGATCTCCGGCCGGATCGACACCGTGCCCGGCCAGGGCCGGGTCTGCCCCGGGCAGGCCGCATACGGCACCGCCGGGAAGAGCACCCCGCGCGGCCCGGGGAAGCCGGTGGTCGTATCCCCCGAGGACCCGGCGGCCGGCGCGGACCCGGCGGCCGACGCGACAGCGCCACCGGCCCCGGCGGCGGGGCCGGATGTACCGCCGGCCCCGGCGGCCGGGCTGGACGTGCCGCCGGCTTCGGCGGCGAAGCCTTCGGCGAGGATCAGGTCGGTGCCGAGCGGCAGGTGCGGGCCGTGCCATTCGACGGCGCCGACGGGCAGCACCGCGTAGTCCGCCGCCGCCGCGACGGCGGCCAGTTCGCCGCCGGGAATCCGGGTGGCGGGCAGCAGCCCGCCACCGGTCGGCCAGGTCACGCCGTCCACTTCGCCGCCTCCCGGGTGGCCCGGCCGCCGTTCTGCAGGCGGCCGGAGAACACCATCACCAAGAAGATCAACACCACCTGGAGCATGCCGTACGCGGCGGCGGTGCCGACCTCGAACGAGTACATCCGGTTGTTGATCTCGACCGAGATGGGTGCCGTCTCCGAGGTGTAGATCAGCACCGAGGCGACGAACTCGCCCACCCCGTTGACGAAGGCGAGCAGCGCGCCGGCCAGCACACCGGGCAGCATCAGCCGCAGGGTGACCGTGCCGAACGCCCGCCACCAGGGGGCGCCGAGGTTGCGGGCCGCTTCCTCCAACGACGGGTCGATCTGCGCCAGCGTCGCCGAACTCGACCGGAACACCAACGGCAGGAACCGCACGAAGTACGCCAACGGCATGATCCAGAAGGTGCCGATCAGCACCTGACCGAAGCTGAACGCGTTACCCGTGCTGAACGCGGAGATCAGGTTGATCGCCACCACCGTGCCGGGCAGCGCCCAGGCCAGCATGACCGCCACGTCGAGCAGCCCCCGGCCCCGGAAGTCGAGCCGGCGCACCGCGTACGCGATCAGCACACCGACCACCACACAGCCGACCGTGGCGAGCAGGCTCATCTGCAACGAGTTGAGGATCGGCCGGTACGCCCCCGGGTCGGAGAAGATCGTGACGAAGTTCTGCATCGTGTACTCCGACGGGATCACCTCCGTGGTCCACGAGCCGTCCCGGGAGAAGGCGACCAGGGCGATCGTCGCCACCGGGGCGAGCAGCACCATGGTGGCCAGCACCGAGGCGACCAGGGCCAGCCACTTGCCGAGCGGGTTGGTGATCTCCCGGCGGTGCGAGGCGACGCCCTTGGACTGGGAGCGGTAGCTGCGCCGCCCCTCGTACCAGCGCATCCCGAGCAGGAACAGCACCGAGGACACCGCCAGCACCGACGCGTAGGTCGAGGCCATCGGCAGGTCGCCGTTGGTGCGGTTGATGTAGATCTGCATGGTCATCGTGCGGTCCACGCCGAACAGCAACGGCGCGGTGTACGACGCCAGCGACGTCATGAAGACCAGCAGCGACGCGGAGACCAGCGCCGGGGTGAGCATCGGCAGCAGCACGGTGCGCCACACCCGTACCCGGCTCGCGCCCAGGTTGTAGGCCGCCTCCTCCACCGACGGGTCCATCCCGACCAGGGCGGCCGAGGCGGCGAGGTAGAAGAACGGGTACATGGTGAAGGTGTGCACCACCAGCACCCCGGCGATGCCGGTGAACGGCAGCACCGGGTTCTCCGTGCCGAGGAGCTGCTGCAGGCCGCGCGGCAGGATGCCGGTCTCGCTGTAGAGCAGCTGGAACGAGATCGCCCCGATCAGCGGCGGCAGCGCCGCCGGCACCAGGATGATCGCCTCGATCAGCCGCCGCCCGGGAAACGAGAAGCGCTTGAGCAGGAAGGCCATCGCCACCCCGACGATCCCGCAGAGCAGCACGCTGGCCGCCGAGATCATCAGCGAGGTGAGCAGCGCCGACCGGGCCACCCCGGAGCCGGTGACGAACTCCGTGTAGTTGGCCACCCCGTCCACCCCGACGCTCTCGGCGAAGGTGGCGAACATCGGCTGCACCACGTAGCCGAAGAGGATCAGCGCCAGCGGGAAGACCAGCAGGTACGGAAACCAGGGCGAGTTGGCGTTGAGGCCACGCCGGGGCCGGTCGACCTTCGGCGGGACGGGATCCTGGGTGACCGGCGGCACGGTCGCCGCACTCGGCGCGGCGGGAATGGTACTCACGGGCGCACCACCCACATGCGGTCCCGGTTGAGTCGCAGGCCGACCTGGTCGCCGACGGCGATGCCGTCCGGGACGTCGATCGCGGCGACCTGCACCGGCTCGCCGGCCACCTCGACCACGAGGTTGGTGGCCATGCCGGTGAACTCCACCTCGGTCACCCGGCCGGTCAGCGCGCCGGCCTCGGTGGCCGAGGTGAGGCCGAGGTGCTCGGGGCGTACCGAGACCAGGGCGGTGTCCCCGGCGCGCAGGCCGTGGTCGGTGGGGGCGGCGACGGCGGTCTCGCTGCCGTCGGGCAGGCCCACGGTGACCGTCTCGGCGGCGGCGGTGACCACCGGCAGGCTGAGCACGTTGCTGCGGCCGATGAACCGGGCCACGAAGGCGGTCGCCGGCCGGTGGTAGATCTCCTGCGGGGCGCCGATCTGCCGGACCCGGCCGGACTCCATCACGGCGATCCGGTCGGACATCGCCATCGCCTCGGACTGGTCGTGGGTGACGTAGATGGCGGTGGTGCCGGCCTCCTGCTGGATGCGCCGGATCTCCACCCGGGTCTCCTCGCGCAGCTTGGCGTCGAGGTTGGACAGCGGCTCGTCGAGCAGCAGGGTACGCGGCCGGATGACCAGCGCGCGGGCCAGCGCCACCCGCTGCTGCTGGCCACCGGAGAGCTGGTCGATCCGGCGGTCGCCGTAGCCGGCGAGGTGCACCTGGCCGAGGGCCTCCTCGATCCGCCGGGCGGACTCGGCCCGCCCCACCTTGCGGATCTTCAGCCCGTACGCGACGTTCTGCGCGACGGACATGTGCGGGAAGAGGGCGTAGTTCTGGAACACCATGCCGGTGTCGCGCTTGTTCGGCGGCCGGTGGGTGACGTCCTCCGTGCCGAACCGGATCCGCCCCGAGGTGGGGAAGTAGAACCCGGCCACCATCCGCAGGGTGGTGGTCTTGCCGCAGCCGCTCGGCCCGAGCAGGGTGAAGAACTCCCCGGCGGCGATGCTGATGTCGACGTCGTCGACGGCAGCGGTGTCGCCGGCACGCGCGAAGCGCTTGCTCACCGACTCCAGCGTGACATCGATCATGATGTCCTCTCCTTCATGCGGTACCGGACCTGGCCGGGCGGGGTGGCGGGACCGGGCCCGTGGGCACGGGGAAACGGATGACGGTTGCGAAGACGGGCCGCCCGGTGGGCGGCGCGACGGGTGGTGCCGGGGGCGGGACGGCCCCCGGCACCCGTACGGGGTCAGCCCTTGTTCTTGATCTGGCTGTTCCAGTGGTTGATCCACTCGGTCTCGTTCTTGCCGATGATGTCCCAGTTGACGTCGAGCGGCTTGAGGTTGAGCTGGGCCAGCCACTCCGGCTGCTGGGCGATCTCCACGGCCGGGATCTGGTAGTAGTCCTTGGCCAGGTCGGCGCGGAGCGTGTCGTCGAAGAGGAACTCGATGAACTTCTGCGCGCCGGCGCTGTTGCCGCCCTTGACCGCGGCGAGCCCGTCGACCAGCACCGGGGCGCCGGAGGCCGGCATCACGTAGCCGAACGGCATGTTGGACTGGTTGGCCTGCAGCAGGATGTCCTGCAGGTTCCAGGCGCTCAGCGTGCCCTGCTGGCGGGAGAGCTTGAGGTAGAGGTCGGCCGGGTTGGCCGCGTACGCGCCGGTGTTGGCGTCGAGCTTCTTGAGCCAGTCGTAGCCGGGCTGCGGGTTGCTGCCGTCCGGCGACTGCCGCATGATCATCGCGGCGTAGATCGACCGCATGGTGCCCGAGGCGGCCACGTCGCGGATGACGATCTTGTCTTTCCACTCCGGCTTCAGCAGGTCGTCCCAGTCCTTCGGGGCCTGCTCCGGGGTGAGCGCCTTGTTGTTGTACATGATGACCTCGGGCAGCAGGATCTCACCGAACCAGCGACCCTCGGCGTCCTTGTACTTGGCGTCCATCTTGCCGGCGAACGCGGGCTGCCAGGCGGTGAGCAGGTCCTCACCGGCACCGGCGGACAGCCCCTGCTGGGTGCCGCCCCACCAGACGTCGGCCTGCGGGTTGGCCTTCTCGGCCCGGACCCGCTCCAGGATCTCCTGGGCGCCCAGGTTGAGGATCTCCACCTTCCCCTTGTACTCGGGGTACTTGGCGGTGAACTTGTCCACGACGAAGGTGGAGACCTTCTTGTCGCGGGCGGTGTAGATCGTCAGCTTCTCCGTCTCACCCGCGGCGGTGTCGTCCGAGCCGCCACCGCAGGCGGTGCCGGCGGCGAGGACGGTGGCGAGCGCTCCGGCGAGCAGAAGTCGACGTCTCATGGGGTACCTCCGAGGGGTTGGGGAGAAGTGAGGCAGGGCAGGTCAGGGGGCCGGTAACAGGGTGGGCAACCCGGCTGCGGCGGCGGAGAGGGCGTAGCTGACCGCGCCGTGCAGCACGGCCCGGTCGCCGAGGACGGCCCGGCGTACCTCGGTGGTGCTGGGTGCGGCGGCGGTGACCAGGTCCTGGAGCCGGCCGACGGCGGCGTCGTCGAGGTCGGCGGCGGCACCGCTGAGCAGCACCCGCCCCGGGTCGATGACGCAGACGCAGGAGACGATCAGCCGGGACCAGGCGTGCAGCAGTTCGTCGAGGTAGCCGGCGGCGTGCGGATCGGTGACAGCCAGGGCGACCAGAGCGCGTACCGGCGAGTCGGGGCGGCGGCCCGGGGCCAGCGCGACCACCCGTTCGGCGATCGCGTTCTCCGACCAGCGGGCCTCGAACGGGCCGATCCCGTCGTGTCCCCGGCCGGCCGGGTCCAGCGGCAGGAACCCGACCTCGCCGGCCGCGCCCCGGGCCCCCCGCCGGACCTGGCCGTCGAGCACCAGGCCCGCGCCGATGCCGTCGGCGACGTGCAGCAGCAGCAGGTCGGCGACGTCGGTGCCGGCCCCGGCGGCGTGTTCGCCGGCCGCCATCAGGTTGACGTCGTTGTCCACCACCACCGGCACGCCCAGCGTCCGCTGGACCGACTCCCCTATCGGTCGGCCCTCGATCAGGCCGACCGAGGGGGCGAGCCGGACCGCACCGCCGGAGATGACGCCGGGCGCGGCGATGGCCACCCCGCGCAGCGCCGGCAGGCCGTCCCCGGCCAGTTCGGGCACCGAGCGGCAGATGGTGTCGACAATGTCGCCGGTCAGCCGGATCGCGCGGTGGGCGACGACCGCGCCGTCGCTGTCGGCGATCTCGCAGCTGATCCGGGACGGTTCCAACGAGACGGCGGCGACCAGCTCGGCGCGCGGGTTGAACTCCAGCATCGCCCGGGGGCGGCCGGCCCGGGAGGTGCCCGGCCCGCGTTCGATCAGGTAGCCCTCGGCGATCAGGTCACGCACGAGCGGGGTGAGCGTCGCGGGGCTCAGGCCGGTCAGCTCGGTCAGCTCGGCCCGGGAGAGCAGCCGGACCTGGCGGGCGGTGGAGATCACGGAAAGCCGTTTGATCTCCTTCGACCGCTCCCGGCTCACCGGGCTCGTTGGTGGCGTCACCACGTCTGTCACACTTCCTTCCTACGGCGAACGAATTAAAGAGTCAAGTAACAAGTCCGTCTCGACCAGCACGCAGACAGCACCGGAGCAGCAACGACATCCGCGATGGGGCCGACGCCCGGGACGGGCCGGCCGTGGCGGAATATCACCGGACATCCCGGACAGGGCGTACTTTATTTCTTCTGCAAAGAAAGAAATACCTTCCAGAACATTGACGTGCCGCCACGCTGGTCCCTAGCGTCACCGGGCGAAGGCCTTCCAGTGTGTACGGAACCCGTACCGCTGCCGTACCCGGTGCACCGCGTCCAACGACGCCCACCGTTCCCGTTCCCGCCGCCTCACCGTCCACCGACGACCGCTCGTCGGACGCCCCGCGTCCGACGCGGACCGTCGCTGCCCGGACACCGTGGTCCCGGAAGGATCTGCATGCGCATCAAGGGTTTCCTGCTACCCACCGCACTCGCCCTGGCCGTGGCCGGGGCGCCCGCCACCGCCGTCGCCGCCCCGGCCGACGTCCGCCCGCCCAAGGCCGTCGACCTCGACGTGCTCTTCGTCAGCGCCCACCCCGACGACGAAGCCGGCAGCCTCGCCACCCTCGGCCAGTGGAAGGAGAAGTACGGCGCCAAGGCCGGCGTCGTCACCATCACCCGGGGCGAGGGCGGCGGCAACGCCGTCGGCCTGGAAGAGGGTCCGCCGCTGGGCATCATCCGCGAACGCGAGGAACGCACCGCGATCGGCAAGGCCGGCGTGGAGAACCTCTACAACCTCGACCGGGTCGACTTCTGGTACACCGCGTCCGCCCCGCTGTCCGAGCAGATCTGGGGCCACGACGACACCCTGGGCCAGATCGTCCGGGTCATCCGGACCACCCGGCCCGAGATCATCATGACGATGAACCCGTCGCCCACCCCGGGCAACCACGGCAACCACCAGCAGGCCGCCCGGTTCGCCGCCGAGGCGTTCGCCGCCGCCGCCGACCCGAACGCCTTCCCCGAGCAGCTCAGCGCCGAGGGCCTCAGCCCGTTCCGGGCCGCGAAGTTCCTGCGCAGCGGCGGCACCGGCAGCTCCGCCGCCGGCCCGCAGTGCGCGACCAGCTTCACCCCCACCGTCCCGACCGACCAGGTCTTCGGCGTCTGGGAGGGCACCCCGAGCGCCAGCGGGAAGACCTGGGCCGAGATCGAGGTCGACGCCCGCCGGGAGTACGTCACCCAGGGCTGGGCCGGCACCGCCGCCGCCCCCACCGACCCGACCAAGATCCGGTGTGACTTCTACACCCTGATCGACAGCCGCGTCCCGTACGACCCGGCGGACACCTCCCCGGAGGCGATCCTGCGCGGCTCGGTGCTGCCGCCGGTGACCGGTGGCCTGCCCAAGGGCACCGAGCTGTACCTCACCACCGACCGGTTCGACCTGGCCCCCGGCGCGACCGTCGAGGTCACCGCGCACCTGCGCGCCCCGCACAACCGTGCCCTGGTCAAGCCCCGGATCGACCTGCGGCTGCCGGCCGGCTGGAAGGTCAAGGGCTCCGGCGTGCTCAACAGTGACGTGCCGTCGGGCAAGGAGCGGACCCGGAAGTTCACCGTCACCGTCCCGGCCGATGCCGCCACCAACCAGCAGCAGCTCATCGGGGCCACCCTGACCACCCGCCAGGGTGTCGGGCGCACCGACCGGGCCGTCCGGGTGGTCGCCGACGTCCGGGGCACCCTGGAGCCGCTGCCCGAGGTGGGCACGTTCCGCACCTGGGCCGGTGACGGCGGATACCCGCAGCTGGACACCCTGATCAAGCCGGTGCTCACCATCGGCTCCGGTCAGCAGCGCACGGTCCGCATCGACCTGCGCAACCACGGCCGGGTCAGCCGCTCCGGCACCGTCACCCTCGGCCTGCCGGCCGGCTTCACCGCCGACGCGGCCACCAAGAGCTACCCCGCGCTGGCCCCCGGCGCGACCGGGGCGGTCACCTTCACCGTCACCAACACCGACGCCACCCTGCCGACCGCCAACGAGGGCGGCACGGACGGGGACTACGGCATCACCATCACCACCACCAGCGCCGCCGGCAGCACCGTGGAGACCGGCGCACTGGAGATCGTCCCGACCACCGAGGTCCCGGCCGCCGGGGCCGGCACCGTCGACGGGGTCGCCTCGCCCGGCGAGTACCCCGGCCCGGAGCTGGACTTCTCCCGCATCTGGGAGGGGCAGGCCACGACCCCGCAGGACGCCTCGGCGACCGGCCGGATCGCCTGGACCGCCGACGGGCTGAAGGTGATCGTCCAGGTCACCGACGACGTGCTGGGCAAGAAGGTAGTCCCGCAGGACTGCAAGCGGCAGCGCCGCACCGACAGTGTGGAGATCATCGTCGACCCGAAGGGGAACTCGACGGACACCTCCACCGTGTTCAAGGCCGGTATCTTCCCGATCACCGACGACCCGGCCAACGGCGACCCGCCGTGCTGGCAGCGCGACGCCGACAACCGGCAGGGGCCGGGGGCGACCACCGCACCCGGGATGACCGTGGTCAGCAAGGTCAGCTCCCCGTACACCGGCTACACCATCGAGACGATGATCCCGTTCGCGGTGCTGCCGGACGCCGTGGACCCGGCCCGGATGGGCTTCAACGTGCTGGTCTACGACTCGGACACCCAGGACCTCAGCTCGCAGTCCCGGCTGGGCTGGTCCACCTTCACCGGTGTCCGGGCCGACCCGTACCGCTACGGTCTGACCACCCTGCCCGGCTACCAGCCTGCGGCCCGGCAGCCCAGCACGCCGGTGTTCCCGGACACCTCGGCGCGCAGCGTGCACAGCCCGCAGACCATCGCCCAGTCGGCCGTGGACGGGGTGGCCCCGGCCGCCGTGCCGAGGCTGAAGAACTCGGCGCTGCGGCTGACCTCGGCCCACCGGGTCACCGACGGCGTGCAGGTCACCCTGCGTGCCGACCGGGCCGGCACCGCCTACCTGTACGCCTGGGACGGCGACACGGCCCAGGGCGAGCACACGGTACGGCTGGCCGCCGGTGACCGGGTCACCGTGACGGTCCCGACCAGCGGGGGCACCCCGACGTCGCTGCTGGCCGCCTTCGAGTCCGGTGGCGCGGCAGTGGCCCAGCAGGTCCCGCTGAACTGATCCACCACCGCACCGGCCGTGGCCGGTCGTCGACCTCCGTCGGCGACCGGCCACGTCGGCGTCGGACGCCGCGCGGCCCGGCTCCCCCCGGGGGCGGGCCGCGCACCCGGACCGCCCATCCCTCGCCAGAGCGGACAGCGGGCGCAGTCGGGGTCAGCCGGTGCAGGTGGTGGTGGGCAGCCCGGTCAGCGGCACCGGGGAACGCCCGGTCGGCTTCGCCTTGCCGGCCAGCACCCCGGCGAGCGCGGTCATCGAGGCCCGACTGGACGAATAGGTCGCCAGCAGCGTCGGCGAAGCCGCCTTCTCCAGCACGTACGGGGTGTCCATCGCCACGGTGACCGCCGCGTCGGCGGCGAGATCCTTCGGGCCGTCGCCGTAGCCGACCAGGTGCACCCGGGTGCCGCCCTTGGGCACCACCCGCACGCCCGCATCGGTCAACGCCTCGGTGAGCGCCGCCCGGGTCTTGTCCCGCCCGTCGGAGGTGGTGACGGTGACCGGGCCGGACACCGCCACGCCGCACTTCCCGCGTAGCTGGGTGACCGCCGCGGCGGCCAACGCGGCGGCGGCGGCCCGGTGCGGGGCGCTGTCGAGCGTGGACATCGCCGGCGTCGGTCGGTCGGCGAGCCGGAACTTCATGGTCAACACCCGGGTGACCGCCGCCACCAGCCGGTCCCGGGGCAGGGTGCCGTCGCGCAGCGCGGCCAGCAGCCCGTCGTACGCCTGGCCGACGTTCGGGGTCATCAGGATCAGGTCGTTGCCGGCGAGCAGGGCCTTCACCGCCGCCTCGCCCGGCGGGTAGCGCTTCGCCGGCGGCATGTTCATCCCGTCGGTGATCACCACGCCCTGGAAACCTAGCTCGCCGCGCAACACATCGGTGAGCAGCTTGCGGGAGAAGGTGGCCGGGGTGCCCGGGTCCACGGCGGTGACGTCGAGGTGCGCCGACATCACCGCCATCGCCCCGGCGTCGATGCCGGCCCGGAACGGCGGGAAGGCGGTGGCGTCCAACTCGGCCCGGGGCTGCGCCACCACCGGGACCTCCTGGTGCGAGTCGGCGGCGCTGAGCCCGTGCCCGGGGAAGTGCTTGACGCTGGCCGCCACCCCGGCGCTCTGCAACCCCTGGACCGCGCCCGCGACCTGCCCGGCGGCCCGCTTCGGGTCGGCGCCGAAGGACCGCGAGCCGATCACCGTGCTGCGGGTGGCCAGCACGTCGGCGACCGGGGCGAAGTCCAGGTTCACCCCCATCGCGGCCAGTTCGGTGCCGGCGGCCTTCCAGGCGGCCTCGGTCCGGGCCGGATCGTCGGCCGCCCCGGCGGCGAGCGCGCTGGGCAGCGTGGTCACCCCGTCGGTGATCCGGGTGACCACCCCGTACTCCTGGTCGGTGCCGACCAGGAATGGGGCCGGGCCGGCGGCCAGCTTCCCGGCGGCCTCGCGCAGCCCGGCGGTCAGCTTCTTCACCTGGGCCGGGTTGTCGACGTTGGTGGTGGACTGGTTGCCGGAGGTGGGATCGTCGGCGCTGAACCCGACCAGGATCAGCCCGCCGAGCCGGTACTTCGCGATCATCTCGGCCGGGGTGTCGACCCCGGCGAGGGCCTGGTTGCCGGTGGCTGATCCGGGCGTCACCGTCGTCGCCGAACTGCCGTACGCGTAGGGCATCAGCACCTGGCCGACCAGGTCCTCGTCGGCGAGCGTGCCGGCCAGCGCGGCGGCCCGGCCGGCCGGGTCGTCGGCGGTGGGCGCAGCGACGGTCGGGCTGGCTGTCGGGGCGGCCCCGGACAGGGCCGGCGCGGGAGCCTGCCCCTCCCCCGCACATCCGGAGGCGAGCAGCGCGGTCAGGGCGGCGACAGCGACGCCGGCACGTCGCGGGGAGTTCGGCACCCGGCCCATCCAACCCGCGCCGGAGATCAGCGGCAACCCGACCAGGTCAGGCGATGGGTGGAGGATGCCTGTCCCGACCGGGTGTCCGGCTGAGCCGCTCTTCTGGCCGTCGGACGACCGGTCCGGGTGAGCAGACTCACCCACTTCAGACCGCCGACCGCACGCAGCCGCCGGCCTGGAAGGACTTCCTGCCCCTGCCGACCGGGAAGGCGGCGTGGCCCGCGCCCATCGCAGCAGGCCCCGTCGAGCGCGATCACCGCCCGAGTCGCTTAGGCGTGCGTCGCAGGTGAGCAACACTTCCCCGGGAGGTCTATGCCTGGCGGTCATCATCATGCCGGACAGGCATCGCCCTCCCGGGGCATCGGGGCACGGACGCGCCGGTGCGGTGGACACCGGCCGCCCGGCCCACCGGCGCCGCTGCGGTCAGCCGACCCGGGTGAGCAGGGTCACCGGCGCACCGTCCCCGGCGTACCGGTAGGGCTCCAGCTCCGCGTCCCAGGCCGTGCCCATCGCCTTGTCCAGGGCGTGCGCCAACGCCTCCGGGCGTACCGACGCCATGATGCTGCGCAGCCGGTCCTCGCCGAGCTGGATGTCGCCGGCCGCGCCCACCGCGGCCCGGAACAGGCCCCGGCCGGGCACGTGCATGAAACGCTCGCCGTCCGCGCCGGTGCTGGGTTCCTCGGTCACCTCGAAACGGATCATGGGCCACTGCCTGAGGGCAGCAGCCAGCTCGGCACCCGTCCCCGGCCGGCCGGTCCATCCGCACTCGGCCCGGCGGGCGCCGGGATCGACGGGCTGGGCCGTCCAGTGCAGGTTGACCGGCGCGGCAAGGACGCGCGCGATCGCCCACTCGACGTGTGAGCACACGGCGAGCGGGGTCGAGTGGACGTATACGACGCCACGCGTTGGCACGGTGACCTCCCGGAGAGCGAGGTGCGTCTTCCCCTACGACCTCGACCACCCGAGTGGCTGTTGCCACACATGATGACTCCTGTGACGGATGGTGCGCCAGGGAATCGGAAAATTCGCCGCCGGGAAATACCCGGACCGGTGACCCGGTTGTGCTCTCCGACGGCACGGTGAGCTGCCAGGCACCGTGGTCGTGTATATTTCTCTGGGCGGTTCTGCGCCGTCGCACCACTTCGCGGGCCGACGATCCAACCGGGCGTTCGATGACCCACCTGGGCGTTCGACGATCCGACCGGGCGTCACCCGCTACAGCCCCCGGACGATCCCCGTCCTCCCGTACGTCTTGCAAGGAGCATCTCCGTGGCAGGCAACACCTCTAAGACCGCGCGCGCGTCAGTCCGGGCCGGCCAGGCTGGCCAGGGTGGCGCCCTCAGCGTGCTGGGCGAGTTCAAGTACCTCATCCCGCTCAACGGCGGCAAGCACGCCTACGTGCGGAACCTGACCAACGGCAAGACCGCGCACCTGCGTACCGACTCCGACGCCTTCGTCGAGGAGATCCGGACGCTGGCCACCGCCGGCCACGCCGCCAAGATCCGCGCCGAGATCAACAACCTCGCCGCCACCCACCCGGACCACGGCTGGGACAAGACCGAGAAGCGTCTCGTCGAGGCCGGCGTCTTCGAGGGCTGAGCCCTCACCGAGCACATCTGGAACCGCCCGTCGGGTCACCCCGGCGGGCGGTTCCTCTTTCTCGTCCCCACACCACCCCGGCGGGATCATCCTCATCCCGCCGTGACGATCGCGCTGCGCCATGATCGCCCTGTGATGATCGCGCTGCGATGATCGCGCTCGGGTGATCGCGCTCGGGTGATCGCGCTCGATCCAGGTTGTAGTGGCCTCCTGCGTGATGGAAGGGACTACAACCTGGATCGAGCGCGATCATGGCGCGGCACGCGGCCCCAGGGGCAGCACGCGGCCCCAGGGGCAGCACGCGGTCCCCGGACAGCATGCGATCGTGCGCAGCATGCTGCCTCCCGGGCAGCAGAGCGGGGCAGCGCGGCGGCGGGGCAGGGCCGGGCGTCAGGGGTCGAACACGGCGGCGGGGCGGGGCAGCGCGGGGCCGGGCGTCAGGGTTCGAGCAGGGTGACCTCGCCGGTGTCCAGGGCGTACAGGGCACCGACGACGTCGACATCGCCCGTGCCGACCGGGCCGGCCAGCAGGTCGTCGGTGCGCAGCGCCCGCACCGTACGCCGTACGTGCCGACGGACCGCCAGGGGATGGACTGCCGGGTGGTGCGCGCCCACCTCGACCACCGCCGGGGCGATCCGGTCGACGAGGTAGCCCAGGTCGCCGCCGGGCCGCTGCCCCGTGCGCAGGCTCTGCACGGTCGAGGCGACCGCCCCGCACCGCTCGTGTCCGAGCACCATCACCAGCGTCACCCCGAGCTGGTCCACCACGTACTCGATCGAGCCTCGTACGGCCCGGTCCAGCACGTGCCCTCCGGTGCGGATCACGCAGATCGAGCCGAAGGTCTGATCGAAGATCGCCTCCAGCGGCACCCGCGAGTCGATGCAGCCGAGCAGCACCGCGTAGGGCTGCTGGTCGCCGGAGGCGACGGCTGCGGCGGCGGTGACGTCGTGGCCGTGGATCGGTCGGCCGCTGACGAAGCGCCGGTTGCCGGCGAGCAGCTCTGCCACCGCCGCCCGGGGCGGACGGACGGACCCGGGCGACCCGCCAGGCCCCACAGGTCCCGCAGGTCCCGCTCGTCCCGCAGGTCCCACTGGAGACGACCCGACAGCGCCCGCACGTGCCACCGGAGACAGCCCGACGACGCCCGCAGGCCCCGCAGGAGACGATCCGACCGCACCTACGGATGCCACCGGAGACGACCCGACAGCGCCCACGGGGGCCGTTCGGGGAGGCCGGGCCGCTCCGGCGGGCGAACGGTGCATGTCTCCAGACTGGCCGTCGGGGCGGCCCCGCGCGGGGCGGTCGGGAATCTTCTCTCCACCACGGTTGGCGTGGTCTGATGTCGGGTAGCCGGTGTTACCGCCGGGTCACACCGGTGAATGTGTCCCGGTGGCCTGGGGAGGTGGCGATGCCGGATCAGCGGGAGTTGCGGCTACCCGACGAGGTACGACTGCATGTCGAGGTGAGTGGCCCGGCCGATGCCGAGGTCACCGTGGTCCTGCTGCACGGCTGGACGCTGGACGGTCGGGCCTGGCACAAGCAGCTCGCCGACCTGTGTAGCCGGTTCGGCGACCGGGTGCGGGTGGTCGCCTACGACGCCCGGGGGCACGGCCGGTCCAGCTGCATGGCGCTGCGCACGGCGACCCTGGCCCAGCTCGGCGACGACCTGGCGGCGGTGCTGGACGAGGTGGCCCCGGCCGGGCCGGTGGTGCTGGTCGGGCACTCGATGGGCGGGATGACGGTGATGGAGTACGCCCACCGGCATCCGGCCCACTTCGCCGCCCGTACGGCCGGGCTGGTCTTCGTCTCCACCACCGCCGAGGGGCACACCCACACGGTGTACGGTCTGTCGCCGCGGATCGCCCGGCTGATCCGGCTCGCCGAGACCACCGGGGCGGGGGTGCTGGCCCGGTGCGGCTCGTGGCGGCCACCTCGTCCGCTGCTGCGCGCCCTCGCGCCGAGCATCCGGTGGATGCTCTTCGGTGACCGGTGCTCCGGCTCCGACATCCGCCTGGTCACCTCGGCGGTGGCCCGCGCGTCGCTGCGCTCGATCGGTGGCTTCCGCGCCTCGATCGGTGCCCAGCACCGGCTGGCCACCCTGGCCGCGTTGGCGCACCTGCCGGCGGCGGCACTGGTCGGTGACCGGGACCGGTTGACCCCGCCGCCGTGCGCGGAGTCGATCGCGGCGGCGCTGCCGGCCACCGAGCTGACCGTCTGCCCGGGTGCCGGGCACATGCTGATGATGGAACGCCCGGACGAGGTGAACGCCGCCCTCGCCGGGGTGCTGCACCGGGTGTTGACCGCCGGCCGGCGAGCCGGGCGCGACCCTGCGGACCAGGTCACGGCCGCCGCGCCGCCGCCGCCCGGTCCTCGCCGGCCCGCCGTCGTCCCGGCGAGGACCGGGCCGACCGGCTGAACCGCCGGGCGGCACGCGGTCCCCGCCCCCGGCCACGTCCACCCACTTCCCCGGTCGGTCCGGGACGGGGAAGGACCACCGGCCGGGGGCCCCGTGGAGGTGGTGGAGGTCGCCGGACGGGTATCGCCCCGACGCGGGGTGGGTGGGTGCCCGTACCCTCATTCCGCCTGGCATGCACCCGTGCCCGGCGTCGCCGTCGCACAGGAGCCGGTACGTTGACCGACCAGACCACCCTGGAACAGGAGATCGCCGCCGAACAACGGCATCTCGACCGGGTGTACGCCCGGCTCGCCGAGCTGCGTCGCGCGGCGGCCCGCGCCGAGCGGGACGGCTACCGGATGGCCGGGGTCGGTACCTTCGGTGCGCTGGTGGAGCGGGACGCCATGGTGTTCCACGCCGCGCAGCGGCGGCACCTGTTGGACGCTGAGCACGAGGGGCTGGTCTTCGGCCGGCTGGACCTGCGCGACCGGCAGGTGCTGCACGTCGGACGGCTCGGGGTGCGCGGTGACGACGCCGAGACGCTGGTGGTGGACTGGCGGGCCCCGGCCGCCGCCGCCTTCTACCGGGCCACTCCGGCGGAGCCGCTGGGCGTGGTGCGGCGGCGCACGATCAGCTCGTCGGACGAGAAGGTCACCCGGATCGAGGACGACCTGCTCGACCCGGAGGCCGCCCCGCCGGACATGCCGGTGGTGGGTGACGGGGCGCTGCTGGCGACCCTGTCCCGGGCGACCGGTCGGGGGATGCGGGACATCATCGCGACCATCCAGCGGGAGCAGGACGAGGCGATCCGCTCCCCCGGTTCGGGGGTCACCATCGTCTCCGGTGGGCCGGGCACCGGGAAGACGGCGGTGGCCCTGCACCGGGCGGCGTACCTGCTCTATGCCGACCGCAGCCGGTACGGCGGCGGCGGCATCCTGGTGGTGGGCCCGTCGGCGGTCTTCGTGGAGTACATCGCCTCGGTGCTGCCGTCGTTGGGTGAGGAGACCGCCACCCTGCACTCGCTGGGGTCGCTGTTCCCCGGCATGTCGGCGACCCGTACGGACGGGCCCGAGGTGGCGGCGGTGAAGGGTTCGCTGCGGATGCGTCGGGTGTTGGAGCGGGCGGCCCGGGAGGCGGTGCCGGACGGCCCGCAGGAGCTGCGGCTGCTCTACCGGGGGACGCTGCTGCGGTTGGAGCGGCGTGAGCTGGACGGCATCCGGGACCGGGCGTTGCACCGGGGGGCCCGCCGTAACGAGGTGCGCCGGGTCGGCTTCGACGGGGTGCTCGCCGCGCTCTACGCGCAGGCCCGTCGGTCGGCGGTCAGTGGGCTGCCCGAGCAGCGTGCCTTCGAGGACGAGATCATCGAGCGACCGGAGTTCCGGGAGTTCCTCAAGGCGTGGTGGCCCCGGCTGCATCCCCGGCACGTGCTGGGCTGGCTGGCCCGCCCGGACCGGCTGCACCGGTACGCGGCCGGCATCCTCTCCCGGGCGGAGATCGGGTTGCTCGTCGCGGCGTACCGGTCGTTGGACGTCGAGGGGTTGACGGTGGCCGACATCGCCCTGCTCGACGAGTTGGACGCCCTGCTGGGCCGGCCGGTGCGGCCGAAGAAGGCGAACCGGGACCCGTTCCAGCTGGCCGGCGGTGTGCGGGAGCTGAGCACGTTCGGTGAGCGGCAGCGCGCGGCCCGGGCGGCGGCCCGGGAACGGCCCGAGGACTACCGGGACTACGCGCACGTGGTGGTGGACGAGTCGCAGGACGTCTCGCCGATGCAGTGGCGGATGGTCGGCCGGCGTGGTCGACTCGCCTCCTGGACGGTGGTGGGTGATCCGGCGCAGACCGCCTGGACGGGCGACCAGCAGGAGTTGGACCGGGCCCGGGACCAGGCGCTGGGCCGGCGGCGGCGGCACCGGTTCACGCTCTCCACCAACTACCGCAACTCGGCGGAGATCTTCGCGGTGGCGGCGGCGGAGATCCGCCGGCTCTATCCCGACCTGGAGTTGCCGAGTGCGGTGCGGTCCACCGGGGTGGAGCCGGTGGCGCTGCACGTGCCGGCGGCGGAGCTGGCCCCGGCGACGGTGGACGCGGTGGACGCGGTGCTGGCCGAGGTGGCCGGGACGGTCGGCGTGATCACGCCGGTGCCGCGCCGCGACGAGGTCGCCGGCTGGTTGGGCGACCGGGGCGGGGCGCGGCTTCAGGTGGTGACGAGTCTCCAGGCCAAGGGCATGGAGTACGACGGGGTGGTGCTGGTCTGCCCCGGGGAGATCCGGGCCGATCCGGGCTCGGGGGTACGGACGCTCTACGTCGCGTTGTCCCGGGCCACCCAGCGCCTCACCACCATCGACCCCACCGGCTGAGCCACCGGCCCCGATCGGCCCGGCCCCTGGTCGAGGGCCCCACCGACGTTTCCGGGTCGTCGGCGACCCCGCTGGTCGTGCTGGGTCGTCGGCGACCCCGCTTCGTGCTGGGTGGAAGGCCCCTGCTGTCGCTCCTGGCCGAAGGCCCGGCCGTCACTTGCATACATAGCGATGTGAGCATAGATTGGACCGGGTCCGCAGCGGCGACGGAAGGTGTGGACGTGGGCGCAGGTCATGACCACAGTGCGACGGTCAGTAACGCCGCACACCGGCACCGCGGTCGACTCTGGGCGGCTTTCGGACTGCTCGCCGTGTTCATGGTGGTCGAGGCGGTGGCCGCGTTCGGCACCGGCTCACTGGCCCTGCTCTCCGACGCCGGCCACATGTTCACCGACGTCCTCGGCATCGGGATGGCCCTGGCGGCGATCACCGCCACCCGGCGGGCCACGCAGGACCCGCAGCGCACCTTCGGCCTCTACCGGCTGGAGGTGCTCGCCGCGCTGGCCAACGCCGTCCTGCTCAGCGGGGTGGCGATCTACGTGCTGATCGAGGCGGTCCGCCGGTTCGGTGAGCCACCCGAGGTGCTGACCGGCCCGATGCTGGTGGTGGCGGTGCTCGGCCTGCTCGCCAACCTCGTCGCGTTCGGCCTGCTGCGCGAGGGGGCCAAGGAGAGCATCAACCTGCGCGGGGCGTACCTGGAGGTGGTCGGCGACCTGCTCGGCTCCCTCGGCGTGATCGCGGCGGCGCTGCTGATCGCCGGCACCGGCTGGTGGTGGGCCGACCCGGTGGTCGCCGTGGCGATCGGCGTGTTCATCCTGCCCCGCACCTGGCGGCTCGGGCGGGCGGCGGTGCGCATCCTGGTGCAGGCTGCCCCGGAGCATCTCCCGGTGACCGCCGTACACGACCGGTTGACCGCCGTGCCCGGCGTCGCCGAGGTGCACGACCTGCACGTCTGGACGCTCACCTCCGGCATGGACGTCGCCTCGGCCCACCTCACCCTGGCCGGCGACGCCGAGGCCGGCACCGTGCTCGCCGCCGCCCGTGGCGCCCTGCGGGAGGACTTCCACATCGAGCACGCCACTCTCCAGATCGAGCCCCGAGCGACCCCCGGAGCATGCGGCCCGACCCACTGGTGACCCCCGGCCGCCGCCCTGCGACCGGGCCGCCGTCTCGCGCCCGGCGGTCCGGCGCTGCGCGACCCGGCCACCGCCTCCTGCCCGGCAGCCCACCGCCCGCGACCCGGTCGCCGTCTCTGCCCGGTGGTCCGGCTCACTCTCCGGGAATCGCGCTGTAGATCAACGGCAATTTGCGCTGTTCGCACCTTTTGGCAGTATTCACTCTCGTACCCTCAGTCACGAGGTAGGCAGCTGTCCCACGCGTACCGGTAGGCTCGGCTCCGGCCACCGCCAGGCGGCGCCCACCGGCGCCGGCAGTGGCCGCCGCCTAATCGCCCACCAGGGCGAACCGGGGAACCACGTTCCTGGGGTGCATCCGCGTCAGCGGTAGGGATCTTCCGTCCCGAACCCGTCAGCTAACCCGGTCGGCGGCTGACGGAAGGACATCACATGCACGTACGCACCACCACGCGACTACTGGCCGCAGTCGTCACGGCGCTCGCCCTGGGCGTGTCGTCCGCGCCGTTCAGCCCGGCCGTCGCCGCGCCCACCACCCGCCTCGCCGCCCCCGGCGACGACGAGGAGGGCGGCACCCCGGCCCTGCGCGACCAGCTCGACGCGGCCAGCAAGGGGTGGCTCGACGCGAAGACCGCCCTCGAGCGCTCCACCCGACGTCAGCAGGAGTTGGACGGCCAGCTCAAGACCATCGAGGCCCAGCTGGTCACGCAGACCGGCAAGGTCGGCGAGATCGCCGGAGCGGCCTACCGCACCGGCCGCCTCGGGCCGATGTCCGCCCTGCTCAACAGCAACAGCCCCGGTGGCTTCATGGACCGCGCGTCGGCGTTGGAGACGGTCGCGGCCCGGGAGGACCAGGAACTGCGCAAGATGATCGAGACCCGGGACCAGGCCGCCCGGACCCGGGCCGCCGTCAGTCGGGAGATCACCGAGCAGCGCAAGCAGGTCGCCACCATGGGCAAGCGGAAGGATCAGGCCGAACGCGCGCTGGCCGTGGCCGCCGCCGACAAGCCGGCCCCCACCTCCTCCAACGACTCCGGCAGTTCGGAGGGCACGTCCAGCAGCAACGCCAAGGGGGCGCCCCGCAACTCCGACGGTTCCTGGCCGTCCGAGTCGTGCAGCGTCAACGACCCGACCCCGGCCAACGGCTGCATCACCCCGCGTACCCTCAACGCCCTCCAGCAGGCCAAGGCGGCCGGTTTCACCCGGTACGTCTCCTGCCACCGTCCCAGTGGTTCCGGTGAACACCCCAAGGGCCGCGCGTGCGACTTCGCCGCGCAGAAGAACGGCTTCGGCGGGGTGGCCAGCGGCGGCGACCGGACGTACGGCAACAACCTCGCCGCCTACTTCATCCGTAACGCCGACCGGCTCGGCGTGCTCTACGTGATCTGGTTCAAGCGGATCTGGCTGCCGAGCAGCGGTTGGAAGGCGTACAGCGGGGGCAACGGCGACCCGTCCAGCGACCACACCAACCACGTGCACCTGTCGATGTACTGAGCTGGCCCGGTGGCCCGTCCACGACGGGCCACCGGAACACCGCCGACAGCCAACCGGAACACCGCCATACGGGCCACCGGAACACCGCCCGACGGCAGGGTCGGGCCCGGTGTCGCAGGTCGGCCCCGGGTCAGCCGGCGGCAGACGGGTCGCCGGCCCGGCCGTCCAGCACCGCGCCGAGCCGGCTGGCCAGCCCCAGGTGAGCGGAGCGGGCCTGCCGGAAGGCGTACCCGAACAACGGTGCAGGCGCGGCGAGGGTGATCTCCACGTCGATCCGCAGCAGGTCACCCTCCGTCCGCAGCCGGGTGTGGTTGCGGACCGTGGTGCCCGGCTGCTGTCGGGCCACCGTCACGATCTCGTCGTCGCCGACCTGCAGCACATCCGCCTGATAGGTGACGGGAAACCGCAGCGGCCCCAACTCCAGCCGGTCGGTGACCGCATAGCTGGCCAGGGCACCCGGCCGGGCGGGCAACCGCCGCACCCGGACGATCAGGGGATGCAGTTCCTCCTGCCGGGACAGGTCGCTCAACAGCGCCACCGCGTCCGCCTGTGCGCAGCGCGCCTGCACCGTGTAGCTGAAGCTCTCCCGCCGGACCACCGGGCCTCCTGACCGTCGTCGGTCGCACGATCGTGCCGCACCCGGGACGGACTGGCAACGTCCCAGGCCAGCGGGCTCAGGCGGGGCCGGTGGTGCGGTCAGGCGCCGGGCAGCACCTCGGGGGTGGCGGCACCGGCGAAGTACGGCTCCGGAGCGCCGAAGAGACCGAGCAGACCGGTGACCCAGAGCTGCCGGTGCACGAACCGGCTCGGTTCGGTGACGATCAACTTGACCCCACTGACCTCGGCGGTCTGGAACCCGGCGACCATCGCGCTGATCCCGACGGAGTCGATGAAGGTGACCAGTCGCATGTTGAGCTCGATCCGGCCGGGCCGGCCCTTGGCCAGCACCTCGGCGATCGCCTCACGTACCTCGTAGGCGGTGTCGACATCGATCTCGCCACGAGGGGCGATCTCGATGACACCGGCCGGCAGGACCGACTTCACGATCGACAGGCTCACGCGAGCACCTCCACTCGCCCGTCCCCGGGCGCCTCATCAGTACGCGGGCCGCGACCGAGAGTATTCCTCCGACGGCCTCGGTCGCCACCCCTCGGGATGAGCAATTCGCGGATCCGGACGGACCGGGCCGTCCTTTCCCGCACCGTTGCTGGTCCTGTTCTCTCCGACGCACGGCTCAGCTGGGCCGTTCCAACCGTCCCAGAGTAGCGGTCCGGGTCCACTCCGAGCCGGATGCGGAGGGTCCGGCGAGCCCCGTCCGGCCTCCCGGCGCTGGTTGTGCCCGGTGCCTAGCCTGGGCGAGAGATGGGTCACCACGATCGAGGAGACGGATCGATGCTCAAGAGACTGCTCGGCCTGGCCGGCGTCGGCGCACTGCTCGCTCTCGTGCTCGCCTGCGGCTTCGGCGGTGGCGGGGACGACGACGATGACGACGACGGCGACGATTTCGCCCGCGCGACGTCGGTGGTCCTGGTCCGCTAGCCCCGTGCCGTCGGCCCGGTGACCGCGGTCACCGGGCCGACGGCACGGCCGGGACAGGCCGGGTCCCGTCCACCGGTCCGAGGTCACGGTCGGGCCGGGTCGACCAGGCGGGGTGATTTCCACCGGCCGGGGTCACGCTCCGTCCTCGTCGGGTTTGCGACCCGGTCGGGTGGGGCACTGCTGGGAGGACGGGCGGACGACCGGGCGGGCGGGCGGGTACCGTCACGAGCCGCAGAGACGTCGAAGTCCGAAGTGGCCGCAGACTTCGGCATTCGAGGAGGTAATCACGATGTTCGGCAGCAACCTTCTGGAGCGCCGCAGCAAGCCCGAGCGGATCGCCGACCAGGCCTGGCACCACCTGCTCTCGGCGGTCGACTCCGCCGGTGACAGCGTGCGGGACGCCGCCAGGTCGGTCCGGGACTCGGGACTGGCCGACGCCGGTGACCTGGTCGGCTCGACCGCCGACGAGGCACGCCGACGGGCCACGCTCGCCTTCGACGCGCTCGCCGGCCGCCGCCCGGCCCTGCCCTGGACCCTGCTGATCAGCGCGGCGCTGGTCGGCGCGGCGATCGGCTGGGCCGCCGGCACCGCCGCGCGGGCTGCCGGCAGCAGAGATGACCGGGCCGCCGACGACATCGAGTTCGTCGACGTGGACCGGCCCAACTCCCCGGTCGGTCTGGACGACTGACCGTCCCACGGCACGCACAGGCCCCGGTCGCGCCCTTCGGCGCCGACCGGGGCCTGTGCCGTCTTCGATCCACTCCGTTGGGGCGATGTTGCGGTGGAGACCCGGGGTCGACGCCGCACCACCGCCGCCACTGAGTCGATCAGCCACAGGCCAGGCGGGTCCCAGGCCGGACACGCGCCGGCTCCCCCGACGGGATCGGGGGAGCCGGCAGGTGTCGGATAGTTGATAGTCGTCAGCGGCTGGTGCAGGTGACCGCCGGGACGGTGTTACTGCCGGTGACGTTGGCGGTGAAGCCGACGCTGGTGGTGGCCCCGGCACCGAGCGCGCCGTTCCACCCGGCGTCGCGCACCGAGACGCGCGCCCCGGTCTGGGTCAGGGTGCCGCCCCAGAGCGAGTTGATCGTCTGACCGTTGGCGAACGTCCAGCTGAGCGTCCAGCCGGCGATCGGCGCGGTGCCCGCGTTGCGCACCGTCACCTCGCCCTGGAAGCCACCCGGCCACGACCCGGTCACCTGGTACGTCGCCGCGCACCCACCGGTGGGCGGCGGGGTCGTCGGCGGCGGGGTGGTGGGGGGCGGCGTGGTCGGCGGCGGGGTGGTCGGCGGAGGCGTGGTCGGCGGGGGCGTGGTCGGCGGAGGCGTGGTCGGCGGAGGCGTGGTCGGGTTGCTGCCGAGCCGGTCGGCGACCAGGATGCCCCGGCCGTTGGTGCCCAGGTAGACCCGGCCGTAGACCCTCGGGTCCCCGGTGAGCGCCTCGCCCGCGTTGCCGTACTGGTGCTGGTCGTCGTTGATCCGCACCCAGGCCCCGCCGGTGTTGTCGGAGCGGTAGACGCCGGCCTTGCCGTCGACGGTGCCGAAGGTGAACACCGCCGGGTACGTCTGCCCGGGGGCGGCCTTGCCGAAGCCGACGTTCACCGCCGCCGACACCCCGGCCAACCTGGTGAAGCTGGCCCCGGAGTCGGTGGAGCGCCACAGCCCGCCCTCACCGGCCAGCCAGATGTCGCCCTCCTTGCCGGGCACCGCCTTGAACTTGACGTTCCCGGTGGCCGGCAGGCCGGTGGCGGCGGACGCGGTGAAGCTGGCCCCACCGTTGGTGCTGACATAGAACTTGCCGGCGCTGAAGCCGTAGAACTTGTTCTTGTTGACCCGGTCGGACTCGACGACCGCGTTGGCCGGGATGCCGGTGGCGGCGGTCCACGAGTTGCCGAAGCCCACCGAGCGGATGACCTGCTGCCCGGCGTCACCGGGGGCCCAGACGAACTGGCTGCCGTCGGCGGCGGCGGCGACCGTGCCGCCGTTGTTGACCCCGCCCGGCTCGCTGCCCTGGAACCAGTTCGCCCCGCCGTCGGTGGAGAACGCGATGTGGCTGTCGTTGGGGCGGTCGGCGTCGGTGAAGTTGCCGGCCCGCACCATCGTCGCCGGGTTCGCCTCGGCGTAGTCGAGGCTGGTGGTGGTGGTGAAGACCGGTTGGGTGAACAGCATCGGCGGCACCGCGTCGAGGTCGGTGTGCCGGAACCCGCCGATGTCACCGAGCCCGCTGATCAGCGGTGCCCCGGTGGGCGGGCTGATCAGGTCCTGTACGGCGGTCTCCTCCAGGCCCTTGACCATCGGCTTGATGGTGAGCTGGCCACCGGTGTCCCACTTGGTGAGGTCGGTGCTGCCGTAGATGGTCGCGCCGGTGCCGTACATGAAGCGGTTCGAGTCGAACGGGTCGATCTCCACCGACTCGTTCATCCAGCCCAGCTTCGGGGACTCCTCCGGCGGGGCCGGGTTGGCCCCGAAGGTCAGCCACGGCACCGAACTGATGTCCATCTTGAACTTCTTGGTGCGGTCCGGGTAGCTGCCGAACTCCCAGATCCGGCTCCAGGTCGCGCCGCCGTCGGTGCTGCGCCAGAAGATCGCGTCCGGCCACCAGGAGATCTGGGTCGCGACCATCAGGGTGTTCGGCTTCTGCCGGTCGATGGTCAGTCCCGAGTAGCCGAAGTAGGCGTCGCTGCTGGACGACGGGATCGGGCTGATCTGCGTCCACGCGCCGGTGGCCCGGTTGAACTTCCACACGTCACCCTTGCCCCCGTCGTACGGGCCGCCGGTGTCGCTGGTGGCGATGTAGAGGAAGCCGCCGACGGGGTCCACCACACCCTTGTGGGCCAGGTAGCCGGTGGGCTGACCGGCGATCCGCTCCCAGCTGGTGCCACCGTTCGTCGAGCGGTACACCGGGTTCGCCTTGTCCGCCACGCCGACGTAGATGGTCTGCGTGGCGTTGCCCGCCGTACCGGTGCTCTTGTCGAAGGTGACCCAGGTCAGACCCTGGTTCTGGCTCTGGTAGCCGGTGGTGTCGTTGGGGTCGGCCCGGTAGTTGCCGACGTTGGGGAAGTTCGCCACCTTGGCCCAGGTGACCCCGAAGTCGGTGCTGCGCCACAGGCCGTTGCCGCCCTCGGCGCCGTAGTAGATGACGCTGTTCTTGTTGGGGTCGACGGCGAGCCGCTCCCCCATGCCCCGGCCGGGCATGTTGCCGCCGTTCTTGAACGGCAGCGCGGTGGCCTGCCAGGTGGCGCCCTTGTCCGACGAGCGCAGGATCGCGCCGTTGTTCGGGTCCCAGTCGTTGGTGTACATGCCGACGGCCGCGTACACCCGGTTGGTCTGCACCGGGTCGGTGGCCAGGCTGACCACGCCGTTGTAGCCCCACTTGTCCGCGCCGACCCAGTCGAGCAGCGGCGTCCAGGACTGGCTGGCCTGCTCCCACCGGTACGCGCCGCCGATGTCAGTGCGCGCGTAGATCAGGTTCTTCTCGGTCTGGTTGAAGACGATGCCGGGGACGAAGCCGCCACCGTCGATCCGGACGTTCTTCCAGCTGTACGGTTCGGCCGCCGCCGCAGCGGCCTCGGTGGATGGTGCGACGGTGAACTGTACGGCCACGACGGCCGTGGCAGCGGCCAGCACGGTGGTGACCGCGCCGACGAGACTTCTCCGCATCTGCGGTTCCTCTCGGGATGCCAGGGTGAGGGTGCGACGGCCCCATGGGGACGTCGACGGGTGCGAAGAGCTGCCCTGGCTCCCCGCCGGCACGCTTGGCTCCCGCTGCCGAAGAAGAATCCAACAGTAACCGGTACGCCGCCGAATTAGGAAGCGCTCCCAACTAACTCGGCCATTAGAGCCGGTAGATGACGTCCTCGCCGACCATCTCCCGACTGATGCCCAACCCGTCCACCGGTCGGGCGGCCACGTCCGCCCACGGGGTGCCGGGTGCCCAGCCGGGCAGCAGCACCACCGTGCGCACCCCCACCTGCCGCAGGTACGCCACCGAGGTCGCGTCCGGGAAGGTCATGCTCGCCGCCCGGATCCGCTCCTGGGACTGCGGGGTGAACGAGGCCAGGCCGTTGACCACCTTGGGGAACCCGTCGGTGGACCACAGCATCACGTGCAACTCCCGGATACCGTCGCTGGGCAGCACCAGCGCCGGGCCGGTCAGCCCGCGCAGCACCGCCGGTTGCACCGGTGCCGGCACGTGCGGGGTGCGGTTGACCCCTTCCAGCAGGACCAGCACCAGCGGCACCAGCAACGCCAACCGGGCCAGCCGCCACTGTCCGCCGTCCCGCTTCGGGGCCGGCTTCCGGGGGGCCGTCTGCTCGGCCGCCGGTTCGGACCACGCCGCCGACCGCAGCATCGGTCGCGCCGCCGCCTGCGCCTGCCCCGGTACGACCACCTCCGCCGGCACCGCCGCCCGCACCGGTACGGCCCCCTCCGCCGAGGGTGCCGGCGCTCCCCGGTCCGCCGCCATCGCGACGGCCGGGTCCGCCGGTCGCAGCGTCGGCGACGCTCCCGGTTCCACCGCCCCCGGCACGACCGGCCCCGCCCCGGACACGACCGACTCCGTCCCCGGCACGACCGACTCCGCCGCCGGCACGACCGACTCCGCCGCCGGCTCCGGTGGTTGCCCCCCGGTCGGCCCCGGTGCCGGTTCCCCGTCCCGCACGGCCCGGGAAGCCGGCTCGCGGACCGTCAACGCCCCGGCGGCGAGCAGGCCCAGCAGCAGGGTCGTCCACAGCACCAGCCGGCCCGGGGTGCGCACCCCGTCCCAGCCCGGGGCGTGCTCGACAAGCGTCACGTAACCGGGGTTACCGTCACCGCCGAACGTGGTGCCCGCCGCGAGCGCCACGCTGACCAACGCCGCGCCGGCCAGCATCAGCCGGTGCCGCAGCCGCCACGCGGAGAAGAACAGCCCGGCCATCGCCAGGGACAACAGCACCACCCCGGGCAGCAGGGTCATCTCACCCGGGAAACCGAGCGTGGCCCGGGCCGCCTCGTGCCGCTCCCCCCACAGCCAGGACTCCGGCGGCGCGGTGACGAACCCCCGCCACGGCGGGGAGAACATCTCGATCTGGGCCACCGTGCGCCGACCGGACGGGTTGCGGGCCACCACCTCGAAGTACGGTGCGGCCATCGCCAGGGTCACCACGGCGAAGCCGATCCCCCCGGCCAGGTCGGCCAGGAGCAGGCCACGCGGCACCGCCGGCCGGGACCGCCGCCGCCGCCACACCACGGCGTACGTCACCGCCACGCCGAGGCAGATCAGTCCCAGCGCGTACGCGAAGGGCAGGCCGATGCCGAAGCCGAGGGTGACCTGCCAGGCGGCGACCGCCCACCCGGCGACCGCCCACCCGGGGCGGACCCGGTCGGGCCGGTGGCCGTGCCGCAGCGACCAGCCGTGCCCCCGGGCCAGCATGGCCAACGCGAGGGCGATCCCGCCGATGCTGATCACGTGCAGGTGACCGGCCTGGGCGAGCTTCCACGGGGCGTACGCGAAGGACACCCCGGCCACCGCCGCACCCGCCCGGCCGGCCCCCACCTGCCGGGCCAGCGCGTACGCCCCGAACAGGGCGAGGGCGTGGGTCAGCATGTAGAGCAGGTTGTAGCGGATCACGGCGGCCACCGGACCGTCCCCGATCATCCCGAACGGGGCGTACCCCAGCAGGGTGTCGGAGTAGGCGTAGGTGTACGGCTCGGGATAGAACGTGTTGGAGTGCCAGACCTGGAACGGGTTGGTGAGCAGGGCGTGCCCACCCCAGGCCACCTGCCACGCCTGGAGCGTCGGGTCACCGGTGTCCTGCGGGATGGTGCTCGCCGGATCCCGCAGGGTCGGCCAGGTCAGCACCACGGCCAGCAGCAGCGCGGCGACCGCCGCCAGGGTCCACTCGTGCCGGGCCACCCGCCACGACACGCCCGCCAGCCGGCGGCCGAAGACCCGAATCTGATCGACGTCCATCTCTCCACCCCGTCCTTTGCCGTCCGTCAGACTGCCCGAGTCCGATCCGGTTGTCGACACCGCGACCCGCCCGATTTTCAGCCCGGGCTCCCCTTCGTCGTCCGAATCCGATCCGACGGCGACGGCGACGGCGACGGCGACGGCGACGGCGACGGGATCGGACTACCGGATCGGATCCGGGGCGGGTCCGGGTGGACCAGGACCACCCGGGTCGGGTGAGTCGGCCTCACCCGGGCTGCCGGAGGGTGGGAGGCATGACTGGACCCGACGGACTGATCCGACCCGGGACACCGGCCCCCGAGTTCACCCTGCCGGCCACCCCGGACGGGCGACGGACCGGCCCCGGGCAGTTCCGTGGCCGGCCGGTGGTGCTCGCCTTCTATCCCGCTGACTGGTCCCCGGTCTGCGGCGACCAGATGGCGCTCTACCAGGCCGCGATGCCGGAGTTCGAGCGGTACGACGCGGTGGTGCTGGGCGTCTCGGTGGACAGCCTCTGGTCACACCGGGCCTTCGCCGAGGCCCGGGGCGTCCGGTTTCCGCTGCTGTCCGACTTCGAACCCAAGGGTGAGGTGGCCCGGGTCTACGGGGCGTACACGCCGCAGGGGCAGGCCGGTCGGGCCCTGGTGGTGCTCGACCCGGCCGGGACGGTGACCTGGAGCTACCTGTCCCCCGCCGAGGTGAACCCGGGTGCCGACGGCATCCTCGACGCGTTGGACCAGCTCGGCACCGAGCGGCAGGTGGTGGCCCGATGAGCACCCCGTTGCAGGTCACCGCCCGACTCCGGGTGCCGGTGACGGAAACCGACCACATCCGCGGGCCACTGGACGCACCGGTCACCATCGTGCAGTACGGCGACTTCCAGTGCCCGTACTGCGGGGCCGCCCACCCGAACCTGACCGAGGTGCTGCGGCAGCGCCAGGACACCGTACGGCTGGTCTACCGGCACTTCCCGATCACCAACCTCCACCCGTACGCCGAGCGGGCCGCCGAGGTGGCTGAGGCGGCCGGCCGCCGGGACCGGTTCTGGGAGATGCACGACTGGCTCTACGAGCACCAGGACCAACTCGACCCGGTGCACCTGTCGCTCGGCGTGGCGCAGGTGGGCCTACCGCCGGACGAGATCGACGCGGAGGTCGACCGGCACGCGTACGGCGACCGGGTCCGCCACGACTTCACCGGCGGCATCCGCAGCGGGGTGAACGGCACCCCCACCCTCTTCATCGGCGACCACCGTCACGAGGGCCCCTTGGACCTCCCCACCCTCCTGACCGCAGTAGACACCACCACCCCCTGACCCACCCGCCCCACATTGATCAAGAAGTTCGCGTCAACCAACGCACCTCAGCCCCGTTGATCAAGAAGTTTGCGTCAACTTGAAGATCGAACTTGACGCAAACTTCTTGATCAACGGGGCAGGGCGGGGTGGGGGTGGGGGTGGGGGTGGGGGTGGGGCGGGGGCGAGGGTGGGTGGGGTTAGAGGAGGCGGAGGGAGCGGGCTCGGCGGACGGCTTCGCGGCGGCGGGTGGCGTCGAGTTTGCGGTAGATGTTGCGGACGTGGGTCTTGACGGTGTTGACCGACAGGGAGAGTTCACCGGCGATCTCGACGTTGGACAGGATGCTCTGGAGATAACGCAGAATGGTCAGCTCCCGCTCCGTGAGCGGCTCGGTGAGCGCCCGCTCCGGACCGCCCGGCCCCCACTGCGGGTCACCTGGTCCGTGCTCGGTCGGTTGTTCGGCGTCGCGTACCAGGTCGCTGACCGCCGGCCAGTGCGCCGTACCCGAGTCCAGGTGGGCGGCGAGCAGGTCCCGAACCTCCGGTTCGGCCCGGGTGAACACCCGGCGGTAACCGTGTCGGCCGGACAGGTCCAGCACCCGTTCCAACAGCCGACCGGCCCGGCGCTCGTCACCGGACCGCCGGGCCAGCACCGCGTCGAGGACACCGGTGGCGAGCCGTACCGACAGCGGCCAGCCGGCGGCGTCCGGGGCGTCCCAGTCGGGTAGCGCGTGACCGGCAGCCCGGACGTCGCCGGCCCGCAGCTCCACCCGGGCCAGCGCCAGGCCCAGCACCGGGTCGGGGTCCGGTTCCCGGGACCGCTCGGCGAGCAACCGACGCGCGGTGTCCAGGTCCCCCTGTTCACCCCGTAGGTCCGCCTCCAGCGCGAGCAGCCGATCGGCCAACCCTCCGCCCCCCGCCAGCCCTCCACCCCACACCCCGTCTCCGGCCACCCCTCCGACCCCGGCCGGCCCCACATCCCACACCCCGACCCCGGCCGGCCCCACGTCCCCGGCCGACTCTCCACCCCCGGTCAGACCTCCACCCCACACCCCACCCCCGGTCGACACCCCACCCCCGGTCAGCGCTCCATCCCCGGTCAGCGCTGCGCCGGGGAGGGTCCGGGCTCCGGTCAGCTCGTCCCGGGCCCGGCGCACCACCTCGATCGCCGCCGCCGGCTCGCCGGCGTCACGCAGCAAGGTCGCCCGACACAGCGCCACCACCGCACCGACCGTGCCCCCGCCAGATGCCACCCCGACCATGATCGGAGCGGACGCCGCGCCGAACGCCACCCCGGCCCCACCCGGAGCGGATGCCGCACCGACCCCCACCCCCGCCCCACCCGGAGCAGCCGCCGCGCCGAACGCCGCACCGGCCCCGCCCGGAGCAGCCGCCGCACCGGCCCCGACCCGAGCGGACGCCGCACCGAACCCGACCGGGGCAGGCAGCGCACCGAACGCCGCGTCGGCCGTGGGGGTGCCGGATGGCGTACCGCCCGCACCGGACGCCTCGCCCGGCATGGCCGCGCCGGCTGCCGCCAGTTCGGCGGTCGCCTCCGTGGGCTGGTCCCGGTGCAGCGCCACCAGGGCCAGGGCCAGATGGGCGTAGCCACAGTCGACCCGGCTCGACCAGCCCTGGCAGGGGGGCATGACCAGCGCCGCGTGGGCGGTCTCCTCGGCTGGCGCAAGCTCACCGGCCAGGGCGAGCAGCAGTGCGGTGCGGGTCGCGTCGACCAGTTCGGTCCGGGGCCGCCCGGCCTGCCGGGCCGCCGCCAGCGCCCGGGTGAACCATGCCCCGGCCGACCGTAGTTCCCCCTCGGCCAGCTCGACCAGGCCGAGCGCGGTGCCGGCCACCGCCAGGACGTCCACGTCCTCGCCGGTCCGGGGGTCGTCGCCGGTCGGTGCCACCGCTTCGGGGTGGTCGCCAACGGCGGACGGCCGGTGGGTCGGTGTCACGTCGGGCCGGCAGGGCGGCGGAGGCGGCGGCAGGGCGGGCCCGGTGACGGTGGCGAGCAGTCGGGCGGCGGCCCGGCGTACCCCCGGATGGTCGCCGGCCAACCGGGCGAGGGTGAGTTCCAACGCCAGGGCCAGCCGGTGGAACCGGTCACGGCGCGGAGCCGGCAGCGTGCGGGCCGCCGCCACCGCGTCGCGCAGCCGGGCGGTCGCCGCCTCCCGGTCGCCCGCGTACGCCCGCTCGGTGCCGGCGGCCAACGCCAGCTCCGGGTCCCGGTGCACCGCCTCGGCGGGCGGCGGCGCGGGCGGGGCCACGTCCGGTGTCCCCCGGTCGTACGGCAGCAGCTCCGGCCAGTGGGTCAGCAGCAACCCGGTGGCGCGGTCCCACTGCCCGGCGGTGAGCGCGTGGCGCAACGCCTCGGCCGGCCGGTCGTGGTCGGTGTGCCAGTCGGCGGCCCGCCCGTGCAGCTCGGCGCGTTCCCCGTCGGCGAGGTCGGCGAGTTCCTCGCGCAGCAGGTCGGCCAACAGCGGGTGCGGTCGGTACCAGGGTGGGTCGCTGTCGTCGCGGTGCAGGAATCCCCCGTCGCGGGCCAGCCCGGCCAGCAGTTGCCCGGCGTCGGTACGACCGGTCAGCGCGTCGGCCAGGTCGGCGCGGACCGCCGGGCCGACGGCGCAGCGCCGCAGCACTTCCCAGGCCGGCGGCGGCAACTGCCCCAGCACCTCGGCCCGCAGGTACGCCGCCACGTCCGGGTGGTCGCCCCCGAACCGGGCCGCCCACCGCTGCGGATCGGCCTGCCCCCGGGCGGCGAGCGCGGCGAACCGCAGACCCGCCGGCCAGCCACCCGTGCGGTCCCGCAGCCGGGCGACCGCCGCCGCAGGCAGGGGCACCCCGTGCGCCACCAGCAGGTCGGCCACCTCGTCGGTGGTGAAGGCCAACTCGTCGGGGCCGATCTCGGTCAGGTCACCGGCCAGCCGTAGCCGGTGCAGGGCCGGTGGCAGGTCGGTGCGGGCGGCGGCGATCAGGCGCAGCCGGCCGTCGGCGTGCCGCAGCAAGAACTCCAGGCCGGTGAGCACCGCCGGGTCGGTGACCCGGTGCAGGTCGTCGACGACGAGCCGGACCGGGCGTTCCCGGGCGGCCAGGGTCGCGGCGAGCACCTCCAACTGCTCCGACCGCACCGGCACGACCGACGGCTGGGCGGCCGACGGCTGGGCGGCCGACGCGCCCGGCCGCCCGGCAGGCGGTGCGCCCGGCAGGGCGGCGGGTCGTGCGTGCGGTGGTGGCTCGGCCGTGCCCCGCAGGGCTGCCGTGAAGTACGCCCAGAGCCGCTCCCCGCTGTCGCCCGCCTCGACCTGGACCCAGGCCGGGGGGTCCTCGTCCGCCGCTCGCGCCCAGGCGGTGAGGATCGTCGTCTTGCCCCATCCTGCGGCGGCCCGGACCAGGGTGAGGGTGCCGGCAGCCCCGGCGTCGAGGCGGGCCGACAGCCGGGGACGCCACAGCATCGGCTCCGGCGGGGCGGGCGGGGTGAGCCGGGACGCCAGCAGCGGCGGGCCGGCGGGCACCTCGGCGCTGTCGTGCTGCTGCGGCATCCGCCCTCCCCCGGTCAGCGCGTTCCGCCCCGGCCGGCCGGCGCGTTCCTCCCCCGGTCGACGCGCTCCGGACCGGTCGGCGGCGGTTACCCGGACCGGACCGGTTCACCCCTTCGGGACGAGTCCGGTTCACCCGGTCCCCACCGAGGATGGGCGGATCGGGCTGCCGGTGTGGCGTGACCGGCCGCTGCGCACCGGTCCCGGCGAAGAGGCGGGTGGTACGGATGGGACGACTGACCCGTGGCGGGTTCACCCTTCTCCGGGCGCACCGGACGGGGGTCGACGCCCGGTCGGGCCGCTGGCAGGTGGTCACGGTCGGGGTGTCGGCGGCCGAGCTGATGCCCGACGGGCGGTGGCCGGAGCCGCTGCGCCCATTGGCTGACGCGGTGGAGCTGCACCTGCGGCCGGCCCCCGGTGGGCGGGGCACCGAGCTTTCGGTCCGTCCCCTCGGCGGGGTGGCGACCCTGCCCGGGATGGCCGCCCACCTGGTCGGCGACGATCCCGACGGCTACCTGCGGCAGGTGTTGCGCACGGTCCGGCAGCTCGCCGAGACCGGTGAGGTGCTACGCGCCGACCGGCCCGCCGCCGAACGCCCCGCGACCGGGCCACCCGGGACCGACGGCCCGGTGGTGCCCGGATGAGGGCGCTGTGCTGGGAGGGCGTCGACCGGCTCGCGGTACGCCAGGTGCCCGACCCGGAACTGCGCAACGCCCACGACATGATCGTGCGGGTCCGGCGCAGCACCACCTGCGGGGCCGACCTGCCGATGCTCGCCGGCCGGGTGCCGGGTCTGGCCGCCGGGGACGTGCTCGGGCACGAGTTCCTCGGCGAGGTGGCCGAGGTCGGCCCGGCGGTACGCCGGCACCGCGTCGGTGACCGGGTGGTGGTCTGCGCGGCCGTGGCCTGCGGGAACTGTTGGTACTGCCGGCAGGGGCTCTACTCGTGCTGCGACAACGGCACGGCCACCGGGACGGTCGGCGAGGCGGCCTGGGGGCAGCCCACCGGCGGTTGTTACGGCCATCCCCGGACGGCGGGTGGATTCGCCGGCAGCCACGCCGAGTACGTCCGGGTGCCGTACGCCGACGTGGGGGCGTTCACCGTGCCCGACCCGGTCAGCGACGACCGGGCGGTCTTCGCCTCGGACGCCGCCCCGGCCGGTTGGATGGGTGCCGAGCTGGGTGCGGTCCGCCCCGGTGACGTGGTCGCGGTCTGGGGGGCGGGTGCGGTGGGGCAGCTCACCGCGCAGGCGGCGACGGTGCTCGGGGCGGAACGGGTGATCGTGATCGACCGGTACCCGGAACGGTTGCGGATGGCCGAACGGCACACCGGCGCCGAGACGTTGCACTACGAACACACTGATGTCCCCGCCGAACTGCGGGAACGCAGTGGTGGCCGGGGACCCGACGTCTGCGTGGAAGCGGTGGGGGTGGCCGACGGCGGGGGCCGGCCGGTCTCGCTCGCCGACCGGTTCACCGGCCGGGGCGGCCCGGTCGAGGACCCCCTGGCGGTACGGGAGGCGGTGCACGCCTGCCGCAAGGGTGGCACGGTCTTCGTCTCGGGCACCTTCACCGGTTTCGTGGACGCCTTCCCGCTGGGCGCGGTGATGCACAAGGGTCTCACCCTGCGCAGCGCCCGGCAGCACGGTCAGCGGTGGATTCCGATGCTGCTGGACCGGATGGCCCGCGACGAGCTGCGTACCGAACACCTGGCGACGCACCGGTTCGATCTGGACCAGGCCCCGACGGGGTACGCGCTGTTCCGGGACCGCGCCGACGGTTGTGTGCGGGCGGTGTTCAGCCCGCACGGCTGAGTCGTCCGGGTGGGTGCCGGTCGCCGTGGTGCGGACCGGTCCACCCCCGGTGCCCAGGTGAGGGCCGGGTGCGGGTGGCACACTCGGCGGATGTCCCACGACCGCCCGTACGACATCGTCCTGTTCGGCGCGACCGGCTTCACCGGCGGGCTGACCGCCGAATATCTGGCCCGGCACGCCCCGGCCGGGTTGCGTTGGGCGCTGGCCGGGCGCAACCCGGCGAAGCTGGCGGCGGTCCGGGACCGGCTCGCCGCCATCGACCCGGCCCTGGCCGGGCTGCCACTGCTCACCGCCGACGTCACCGACGCCGGGTCGCTGCGTGTGGTGGCGGAGGCGACCCGGGTGCTCGCCACCACCGTCGGGCCGTACGTGCACCACGGGGAGCCGCTGGTCGCGGCGTGTGCCGCCGCCGGCACCGACTATCTCGACATCACCGGTGAGCCGGAGTTCGTGGACCTGATGTACGTGCGGCACCACGCCGAGGCGGTGCGTACCGGGGCCCGGTTGGTGCACGCCTGCGGTTTCGACTCGATCCCGCACGACCTGGGCGTCTGGTACACGGTCCGGCAGTTGCCGTCGGACGGGCCGATCACGGTGGACGGGTTCGTCCGGGCCGGGGGGAGGTTCTCCGCCGGCACGTACCATTCGGCGCTCACCGCGTTCTCGCGTACCGCGCAGACGAAGCAGGCGGCGCGGGCCCGGCGGGCGGTCGAACCCCGCCCGGACGGACGCCGGGCCCGCGCGGTGGCCGGGAAGTTGGGCCGGTCCGCGGCGACCGGCATGTGGGCGGTGCCGCTGCCCACCATCGACCCGCAGGTGGTACGCCGGTCCGCCGCGGCCCGCCCGGAGTACGGCCCGGACTTCCGCTACCGGCACTTCGCCGCCGTCAAGCGGCTGCCGACGGTGCTGCTGGCCGGGGTGGGGATGGCCGGGGTGGCCGGGCTGGTGAAGCTGCCACCGACCCGGCGCTGGCTGCTCGGCCGGCTCGCCTCCGGGCAGGGTCCGAGCGCCGCGCAGCGGGCCCGGTCGTGGTTCCGGGTGCGGTTCGTCGGCGAGGGCGGGGGCCGCACCGTCCGCACGGAGGTCTCCGGCGGTGATCCCGGCTACGACGAGACCGCCAAGATGCTCGCCGAGTCGGCCCTCTGCCTGGCGTACGACGAACTGCCCGCCACCTGCGGGCAGCTGACCCCGGTGACGGCGATGGGCGACGCGCTGCTGGACCGGTTGGTGCGGGCCGGCATGACGTTCCGGGTCCTCCCGGCGCGGAGCTGACCGGGGCGACGACCCGACGGCTTGACCCTCGACCTGGTGGAGGCGACAGCATCATGGGCGTGGAGAGCGAACTGCTGAGTATCGGCGAGCTGGCCCGGGCCAGTGGCCTGACGGTCAGCGCGTTGCGGTTCTACGACCGGTGCGGGGTGCTGACGCCGACGCTGGTCGACCCGGTGAACGGTTACCGCTGGTACACCGACGCGCAGGTGACGCCGGCCCGGCTGGTGGCCGGGCTACGTCGGGTCGGTATGCCGCTGGTCGAGATCACCGCCGCGCTGCGGCTGCGGCACGAACCCGCGCGGGTGGGGCGGTTGTTCGACGCCCACCTACGCCGGTTGGAGGACGGTCTCGCCGACGCCCGCCGTGAACTCTCCCGGGTCCGCACCCTGATCGATCCCGAGGAGTACCCGATGACCACCACGATCGTGCTTGCCCGCACCGACCTGGCCGCTGCCGTCGACGCCGTCCGGTTCGCCGTCGGCACCGACCCCGACCTGCCGATGCTCACCGGTGTGCTGTTGGACGTGGAGTCCGACGGCGTACGACTCGTCGCCACCGACCGCTACCGGATGGCGTTGGCCCGGGCCGGCGGCCGGGTGGACGGCCCGCCGGTGCGGGCGCTGCTCCCGGCGGCGGCGGTCGACGAGTTCCGGGCCCTGCTGGATGCCGACACGCAGGAGCAGGCGCACCTGACGCTCGCCGAGGGCCGGGTCGCCGTCACCGTCGCCGGTGCCGTGGCCAGCTCGGCGGTGTTGCCGTACGAGTTCACCGACTACCGCCGGCTGCTGCGCCGACCGGCGGACGCACCGGCCCGGCAGGTACCGGTCGACGTGGCGAGGCTGCGCGCCGCGCTGCGGGCCGGCACCCCCACGGTCACCCGGGTGCACGAGGGGGTGCCGCTGCCGGTGACCGTGCTCGGGGTGGACGACCACGACGGGCTGCGCCTGGTCGACGCGACCGAACTGGCCGGGCCGGACCGGACCGACCTGCTGGTCGGCGTGAACGGGGACTTCCTGCTCGATGCCCTGGAGGCTGCCGGTGGCCCGCAACTGATGCTGGAACTCGACGGCCCGATCGCCCCGCTGGCCGTCCGCCGGCCCGGTGACGAGGACACCTTCTCGATCCTGATGCCGATCCGCCTCTGACGGTCACGGCCGGCCGGCAGCCCAGCCGGCGTTCCGCGTCGACCTCGGACCCAGCGGGTCCGGTCCCGCCCCGGCCGCACCCCCGTTTCCGCCTCGCCCCGGCCCCGCCCCGGCGCAGCACGATCAGGTGCCGGGCGGTCGCCGGGTGACCCGCCTCGGCACCGGGCCTGCCGGAGAGTGACCCGCGTCGGGCACCGGGCCTGCCGGCATGCCATCGACGGACAACGATACCCCCACCAATTACGGAGGGTAGCTACAACCCTCCCCCCACCTACTCGCCCGTGCACGCTTTGCTCTGCTGCCACCGAAGCAACAGGCACGGCGGGTAACCGTCGCGCCGATGGCAGCAGAGCAAAGCGTCGGAGTGGGGGTGGTGAGGGGTGACGAGTCGATACGGCATTTGAGCAGCTCGGAGGGGATCTGCCGCTGGAAGCCCATCCGGACACGGTAAGAACAACGCCCCCAGGATCACCCAGAGTGACAAAAAGGGGTTCGACGCCGACTCGTCACCGTAGGTCACCGCTCGGGTCGACGGCAGCATCTGTCGGGATCGGACCGGACGACCGGGCCCCTGCGGCGCGGCCGGCCGGCGGTCCCACCGGCGCGGACACGACCGCTCCGGGGACGGCGGTCAGCGCGGCACCGGCCGGACAGCACCCCGGCCACACCACGCACGGCAGCGCCGACCGGACCCGTGGGACCGGTGGGGCCAGAGCAGCGCCGATCGGACCGGTGGGACCGGTAGGGCCAGCAGCACCGGTCGGGCCGGTGGGGCAGCGCGGGTGAGGCCGGGCCTCCGGCCGGGGCCGGGTGGCGGCGGGCGCGACGGTAGCATCGGAGGGTCCCACCCCGACCGTCTGGACGGAGCGTACGGAGCAGCATGCTCGACATGGAGTTGATCCGGAAGGATCGCGAGGCGGTGGCGACCGCGCTGGCGAAGCGTCTGGATCCCGCCGAGGTCAATCGGGTCCTGGACGACATCCAGCGACTCGACCAGGAGCGTCGCGCCCTGATCACGGAGATCGACGCCGAGCGGCAGCGCCGCAAGGCCGACGCCCGGGCGTACGCGCAGGCGAAGCGGGCCGGCACCACGCCGGAGTCCGTCGCGCCGGAGGTCGAGCGCAAGCAGCTCGCCGACCTGGAGTCCCAGCTGGACGAGGTGCAGTCCCGGCTGCGCGGCACAATGAGCGAGCTGCCCAACCTGCCCGCCGACGACGTGGTGCCCGGCGGCAAGGAGGCCAACCGGGTGGTGAAGACCTTCGGCGAGTCCCCGGTCATCGAGAAGATCCGCGACCACGTGGAGCTGAGCCGCGCACTCGGCCTGGTCGACCACGAGCGCGGCGTCAAGCTCGGCGGTTCGGGCTTCTGGATGTACACCGGCCTGGGCGCCCGGCTGGAATGGGCGCTGATCAACTGGTTCATCGACGAGCACGTGCGGGCCGGCTACGAGTTCCTGCTCCCGCCGCACCTGCTGCTCGACACCGCCGGCTTCGCCGCCGGCCAGTTCCCGAAGTTCTACGACGACGTCTACCACCTGGACCGGGAGTCCGCCCCGCGCGGGCAGTTCCTGCTGCCCACCTCGGAGACGGCCATCCTCGGGGCCTACCAGGACGAGATCCTGGAGACGTCGAAGCTGCCGCTGAAGGCGTTCGCGTACACCCCCTGCTACCGCCGCGAGGCGGCCGGCTCGCACTCCGACGAGCGCGGCACCGTGCGCGGGCACCAGTTCAACAAGGTGGAGATCTTCCAGTTCACCCTGCCGGAGCAGGCCGACGCGGCGCTGGAGGAGATGCTCGCCCACGCGGAGAGCCTGGTCGAGAAGCTGGGCCTGCACTACCAGCGCAGCCTGCTGTCCGCCGGTGACGCCAGCGCGTCGATGAAGAAGACCCTCGACATCGAGGTGTGGATGCCGAGCACCGGCAAGTACAAGGAGGTGTCGTCGGTCTCCTGGGCCGGTGACTACCAGGCCCGCCGGGCCGCCATCCGCTACCGCGAGCCGGGGGGCAAGCAGACCCGCTTCGTGCACACCCTCAACGGGTCGGCGCTGGCCACCAGCCGGCTCTTCCCAGCCATCCTGGAGCAGTTCCAGCAGCCCGACGGCTCGGTAGTGGTGCCCGAGGTGCTCCGCGACCGGCTCGGCACCGACCGGCTCACCCCGCTGCGCTGAGGCTCGCGGGGCGGGGCGGGGCCTCCGGGCCACCGCCCCGCCCCGCACCACCCGGCCCGCACCGCGCCCACCCGGCCCCCGCACACCCGACCGACATCGGCCAGCCGCGCACCAGCCCGGCGGGGTCACCGGCCGGTTTGTCTCACACCCGTTCGGTGTCACCGGTCCGGGTGCGGCTGCGGTGCAGCAGCGCCGCCACCGCGAGCAACCCGAGCAGCAGCCCGGTGAGCACCACCGGCCCGGCCGTGTCCAGGGCCGTCACCAGCATCCGTTGGACCCGGGCCGCACCTACCACCACCGGGTCACCGAAGGCGTCGTGCCGACCCTGGGCGAGCCGGACCTCGTACCAGCCGTACCAGGCGACGTAGCCGCCCGCGACGAGCAGCACCAGGCCACTGAGGCGGGGCACCCAGGCACCCGCACCGCGCAACCCACTCACCACCCGCCCGCGCAGCAGCGCCACGCCGAGCGCCGCCACCGCCACCACCAGACCCATCCCGAGCGCGTACGCGACGAACAGCGCCAGCCCGCGCAGGGTCGAGCCGGCCTGGAGGCTGGTCACCACGATCGCCAGGAACGGCGCGATCGAGCAGCTCAGCGACGCCAGCGCGTACGCCATGCCGAACAGCGCCATGGACGGCAGCGAACGGGTCAGCCGGGGCGCGCGGGCCGACGGACGCGGGGTGGGCAGGCGGCGTCCGGCGAGCAGCCACAACCCGAGCGCCAGCAGGCCCAGCCCGAGCGTCACGGTCAGCCACGGCAGCCGGGGGCGCAGCCAGTCGGCCAAGGGTGCCACGGCCAACCCGAAAGCCCCGAACACCACGACGTACCCACAGGTCAGGCCGGCCGCCGCGGTGAGTGCCCGGCCGATCGCGCCGCGGCCGTCCGCAGGCCCGGCGACCAGCAGCGACAGATACGCCGGCAGCATCGCGAAGCCGCACGGGTTGACCGCGCCGAGCATCCCGGCGGTCAGCGCGAGCAGCAGCGGGCCGGTCATCAGCCGGCCAGGGCGGCGACCCGGCGGGTCAGGTCCTCACCGTCGAGGAAGCCCTGGTGGACGACCTTCCCCTCCCGATCGATGATCAGGAAGGTGCTCTGTTCGACGATCTCGAAGCGCCGCCACAACGCGCCGGCCCGGTCGTCGATCTGCGTGGTGCCGCCGAGTTCGAACTCGGTGACGAAGCTGCGCATCGCCTTCTGCTCGCCGAGGCCGGCCACCCCGACGATCGGCACGGTGTCCCGGTATTTCGGGGCGATCTCGGCGACCGTCCACGCCTGGCTGGCGCAGGTGGCGCACCACGGCGCCCAGAACCAGAGCACCACCGGCCGGCCGGCCAGGGCGGCGGCGGAGAACGCCGTACCGTCGAGGGTCTTGGCGGTGAAGCGCAACGCGTCGGGCACCGGGGCGGGTGCCCCGGTCGGGGTCGGCTCGGCGGGCAGCGGCGACGAGGTGGCGATCGGCACGGCGACCTCGGCGGCCGGTTGCGCCGTCGTCGGCCCGACGGCGCACGCCGAGGCGGCCAGCAGGGTGCCGGCCAGGGTGGCGGCGACGGCGAGCCGGACGGCCGGTCGGCCACCCGGCCGGGTCCTGGGGTACGACGACCGCATCCGAATCTCCTCTCGGTGGTGCTACGTGACCTGGACGGTGCCGGGTGACCTCGACGGTGCTACTTGACCTCGACCAACCGCAGCGCGAGCTCGGGGCAGACCTTGACGGCCTTCATCGCCCCCTCCTTCAGCCAGGTCGGCACGGGAGTAGGCGGGAAGGCGGGGTAGCCGTTGCCGTCGAGCCGGATGAAGTCCGGTACGACGTGGGCGCAGAGTCCGTGCCCGTCACAGCGGGACCAGTCCAGGGTGAGCATCTTCGGGTTGGCGTCGGGGGCACCGGGCAGCCCCATCACGCCCTTGACCCGTTTGCCGCACCCCTCACCGGTGGTGTGCTGCCGCAGGTCGTCGGCGAACACCTCCATCGCGGAGAGCGCGAAACGGGAGGTGCCGTCGGGGTGGCTGCACGCGCCCCGGCCCTTCACGTCACCGGCGGCGGCCCGCACGACCTCCACCGGGGCGCTGCCGGAGACCGCCAGGTCGACGGCGCGGGCCAGGTCGGGCAGGCCACGCTTGCACGGCCCGCACTGGCCGGCGGACTCCCCGGCCAGGTAGCGGACCACCTGGGCGGCTTCGCCGAGCGGGCAGGTGTCGCGGCCGAGCGGGATGATGATGCCGGCGCCGAGGGTGCCGCCGACGCTGGTGAGGCTCTTGCGGGTGATCTCGGCCCGCTGCGCCGCCTCCCAGGTGATCCAGCGACCGTGGTAGCCGCCCATCAGGATGCCCGGCCCCTCCGGCACCTCGCAGAGTTCGAGGATGTCCCGCAGCGGGGTGCCGGCGGCGCACTCCACCACGGCGGCGCGTTTGGCCTGGCCGGTCACGGTGAGCAGCACGGTGCCCGGCTCGTCGTCGGTGCCGAGCGCCGCGTACTCGTACGGGCCGAGCCGGGCGGCGATGGCCACCTGGGCGTACGTCTCGGCGTTGGACAGCAGGGTGGGCAGGTTGCGTACGCCCGAGTCGCTGGACCGCTTCTTGGTGCCCGGCGGGATGTGCGGCAGGCCGTTGATCCCGTTGACCAGTGCGCCGCCCTCGCCGGAGATGAACCGGTGCGGCACGGTGACGATGGTGGTGGGCACCGGCATCCGACGTTCGGCGAGTGCCTCGGTGAGCGAGTCCCGGCCGATCAGGTCGTCGGCGACGCAGAGCACGATCTCCTCGGCGTCCAGCGCGTAGGCGGACAGGGCGGCACCGTCGAGGATCAGGTGCGGGGCCCGGGTGAGCAGCACCTTGTCCTTCCAGCTCGCCGGTTCCCCCTCGGTGGCGTTGACCACCACCACGGCGGGCAGGTCCTGCCGTTCACAGGACTCCAGCACCGCCTTGAACTTCCGGTAGAACGGGAAACCGGCGCCGCCCTTGCCCTTGAGCTGGATGGCCTCGGCCAGTCGGAGCAGGTTGGCCGGTTCCATCGGGCCGATCGGCCCGTGCACCGTCTCGTGTGCCATCAGGTCGAGCCGACCGAACTCGGCGAAACCGGCGGTGAGCCGGGGCTCGCCGATGCAGGCGACCGGGGGCACCTTGGTGCGCATCACTTGGCTTCACCGCGCAGCCCGGCCCAGTACGCCCCGTCGACGGCGTCCGCGTTGGCTTTGCCCTTGCGCCGGCTGCGACCGTCGCCGGTGGCCTTGCGGGCCCGCCGGGAGGCCAGGTCGACCAGGGTCGGGGTGTCGTCGACCGGGATGTCGTCGGCGACGTAGCGGGCCGGCGGACGCCAGTAGTCCGGCTCCTCGGGCACGTCCGGCTCGACGCTGTGCCGGCCGGAGCCGCTGCGCGGGGCGGCGGAGATGGGTTCGGCCGAGACGGGCCGGCTGGACTCCCACCGGTTCGGGCTGTCCCACGGCTCCTCGGGCTCCTCGGTGCGCCGCCGGGGCGGGGCCGAGTAGCGGGCGGCCAGGTCGTCGTCGTCTCGGCGGGCCCGCCGACCGGTGGAGACCGGGGCGATGTCCTCGTCCTCGTACCGGGACCGGCGGGTGCCCGACACGGGGGCCACGTCCTCCTCGTACCGGGACCGGCGACCACCGGACACCGGGGCGACGTCCTCCTCGTAGCGGGACCGGCGGGTGCCCGACACGGGGGCCACGTCCTCCTCGTACCGGGACCGGCGACTGCCGGAGACCGGGGCGACGTCCTCCTCGTAGCGGGCGCGGCGGCTGCCGGACACCGGGGCCACGTCCTCCTCGTACCGGGAGCGGCGACCACCGGAGACCGGGGCGACGTCCTCGTCGCGGCGGCGGGGCCGTTCGTCGCGCTCGTCGCGCTCGGCGGTGCGGCGGCGGGCGGCCGGTTCCAGGTCACGCTCGCGGCGGGGGGCCGACGTCTCCCGGGCGGGTCGGCCGCCCCGGACGGGTTCCCGCAGGGTGCCGGGCTCGGGCACCACCGGAACGGTGAACCGCTCGGGGTCACGACGCCGGGCAGTGCCGGTCGGCGCGTTCCAGGACGGGGTCAGGGTGGTCTCGGCCCAACTGGTCCGGCTGTCCTTGGTCTCCTCCTCCTTTTTACGGCCGAGGCCGCTGAGCAGCGTCCGCCCCTTGCCCTCGTCGGTCGCCTTGGCGGTCATCGCCTTGTTCAGCGCGGCGGCCTGCTGCTGCTCACGGGTGCGCTTGCCGAGGTAGACCGACAGCCGCACCATCAGCGCCACCACCACCAGCAGCACGCAGGCCAGGTAGCTGAGCACCACCCAGGACTTGGCGGCGCGGCCGGCGTTGAGGCCGTGGAACAGGGCGAACGGCCAGGAGAGGTAGGCCAGGGAGTGCAGGCTGCGCCAGAACCACTTGGGGCCGACACCGGCGAAGCGGACCCGGACGATGCCGGTCCAGAACACGCTCACCATGAGGAACGCGGCCACCGTGCCGAGACCGACGTAGAGCCCGCGGCCACCGATGAACGGGACCACGGCGTCGGTGGGACCGGCCCGACCGATCGCGATCTTGGTGATGACGTGGAACACCAGGCCGGCGACACCGAGGACACCGGTGGCCCGGTGCGCCGACTGGAGCAGCACCCGGTGCCGGATCATCAGGACCAGCCGGTCGGTGGCGAGCAGGCCCATCATCACGGTGAGGCTGAGCGCCACCAGGGCGACCACCCCGGCGAAGAACTCGGTGAAGAAGAACCCGTACGCGTACATCACCGTGCCGTTGCCGGTCATCTCGACGCCGGCCCAGAGCAGGCCCAGCGCGGAGGCCACCATCATGGCCAGCACGGATTTCGACACGGTCCGGACACCACGGCTACTGGTGGAGGTCCGGACGGTCGCGGCCTTCTCGTTCTGCTTTGCCCGGGCCATCTGCTCCTCGATCGTCTAACGGCGGCGCCACCACCGGCCGACCTTGCTCCCACCTCCAGTACGGACCTCCGGGGCGTACGGATCAGTGCGGCTGGTGAAAATTCTCGGCGGAGTGTCGAACCACCCCGGCCCGGCGCGCGTGTAGCCCCCGGCGCACCGCGTCGACGGCGTACCGGCGCAGCGACGGCCGTCCATCCGCTGACCGGTGCCGCCCCGTCGGGCGAACCTGTCCGGACGATTCACGCCGACCGGAAGCTATACACCCGTTAGTCTTTGTTTGTGCTGTTTGACCGAATGATCGACCGGTGGGGGCGGGGTCCACTCGCCGCCGTCGTCGGCGTACCGGCGCTGCTGGTGCTGGCCGTGCTGGTCGGCGCGGCACTGCGCTACGACGCCCCCGCGCCGACCCGCCGGGCCGCCCCACCACCGGCCGCGACCGCCGCCCCGGCCGAGGACGAGACCGTGCCGCCCGCCGCACCGCCCCCCGCCGGGTTACCGGTGATCGACTACGAGCCGGCACCCGCCGGTTTCCCGGCCGACCCGCGCCCGCTCGACGTCACGCCGTTGACCGAGGGGCTCACCCCGACCCGGAACATCGCCGCGTACGACGCACCGGGCGGACGACCCCGCGCCCTGCTCGCCCCCACCATCAACGGAGTCGAGCTGACCATGCCGGTGGTGGAGCGCCGCACCGGCTGGACGGCGGTCCTGCTGCCCTCGGCGAGCCGCCGACTGGCGTGGCTGCCGGCGGGCGGCTGGACCCCGGTGGCCCTGCGTGACCAGCTCGTGGTGCAGCGGCGGACCCACCAGCTCACCTGGTACCGGCACGGCAGCCCGCAGCACACCTGGCCGGTCAGCCTCGGCCTGCCCGGCCAGGAGACCCCGCTCGGCCGGACCTTCATCCTCGGCACCACTCCCCCGCCCGAGCCCGTCTACGGCGGGGTGGACGTCTTCGCCCTCGGCGCGATCCCCGACGACCTGGACGCGGTGCCCACCGGCCTCAAGGGCGCGCACATCGGCCTGCACACCTGGCAGGACGACGACACCCTCGGCGAGAACGTCACCAACGGCTGCATCCGACTCACCCGTACCGCCCAGCAGACCCTCCTCGACGAGGTACGCCCCGGCACCGAACTGGTCGTCGTCGACGCCCTCCCCACCTCCTGACCCCCGCCCGCCCCCGCCCCGCCCGGCCCCGCCGGCCCGCCCCGGTGATCAAGAGGTTTACGTCAGATTGGTGATCAACTTTGACGTAAACCTCTTGATCACCTGACGCAAAGCTCTTGATCACTGGGCGCATCAGCGGGAGCTACCGGCAGGACGGGGCATCGGCGGGTGGGAGGTGGGTATGCGGGCGGGGTCGGGGTGGGGTGGGTGAGGTCGGGGAGGACGGCATGGGGAACGCGTCGGGCGGGCGGGTCGACACGGTGGTGCTCGTGCACGGGCTGTGGATGACACCACGCAGCTGGGAGGGGTGGGTCGAGCGGTACGAGGCACGCGGGTTCCGGGTGCTCGCCCCCGCCTGGCCGGGTTTCGACCGGGAGGTGACCGCGCTGCGCGCCGATCCGGGCACGATCGCCGGCACCACCCTGCGGCAGGTGATCGACCACTACGCGGCGGTGATCCGCGAGCTGCCGAGCCCACCGATCGTGATCGGCCACTCGTTCGGCGGGCTGGTCGCCCAGGTGCTGGCCGGCCGGGGTCTCGGCGCGGCCACCGTGGCGGTCGCGTCCGCCCCGGTCAAGGGGGTGCTCCGGCTGCCGATCAGCACGCTGCGGGCGTCGTACCCGGTGCTGCACAGCCCGGTCAACCGGCACCGGGGGGTGCAGATCAGCCCGGACGAGTTCCGGTACGCCTTCGGCAACACCCTCCAGCCGGACGACTCCGACCGGGCCTGGCGGCGTTACGCCGTCCCGGCCGCCGGTCACGTGCTCTTCGAGGGGGCGTTCGCCAACCTCGACCCGCACTCCGCCGCGACCGTCGACACCGGCCGCGACGACCGGCCGCCGTTGCTGCTGATCGCCGGTGGCGAGGACCATGTCGCCCCGCCGTCGCTGGTGAAGGCGAACGCCGGGCTCTACCAGAAGTCGCAGGCGGTGACCGCGTACCACGAGTTCCCGGGCCGCTCCCACTTCACGGTGGGTGAGCCGGGCTGGGAGGCGGTCGCCGACTACGCCCTGGACTGGGCGGTCCGGATGGCGCGGCCCCCGGTGCCGGCGGGCGACGCGCCCCGCCGCTGAGCCGGACGACCCCCGGGCGTCACGGTGGTCCGTCGTCCAGCCGGACCCTCAACCACCCTCGCCGGGAGCGCGGCACCGGATGCCCGCTCACCGCCACCCGCGCCGCCGGGAGCACTCGCCGTCGTGGTCGGGGCGGAGCAGGCAGCGCCGACCACCGGAGAGCAGCCGGTCACAGAACACCCAGTGGCGGACGTTCTGGTCGTCCTCGACGGAGACGGTGGTGCCGCCCGGGTCGGTCTGCGGCAGGACGTGCGTCCAGTGCGCCACCACCCGGGCCAGCCGCTGCGCGGAGAGCAGGTCGTCGGTGACCACCGGCAGGTGGATGACGAAGCGCCCGGTCACCGGTCCCACTCCCGCTCGTTGCGGCCGTACGCCCGCTCGGCTTGCAGCTGGCACAGCGCGATCCTGACCCGGCCGGCCGCCCGCCGGCTCTGCCGCAGCGCGTCGTAGGCGGCGGCCAGCTCACCGGCGACCTGGTCGAGGAATTCCCGCACCTCCTGCGGGTCGAACCCGCGCCGCCCGAACCGCGCCGGCCGGAACCGCCGCTGCCGCACCTGCCACGGCAACAACCGATCGGGTACGCCCGGACGACGCCCCACCGACGCCGGCAACGGTCGTCGGCCCTCCGGAATCCGGCGGAAGAAGTCACGCATGACAGGACCTGCCTCTCCTCGGGATTGACCTGTGGAGGGGTGGGCCCACCGACCCGCCGCGCACCGGCGGACCCACCCCGGCACCCACCGCCGCAGCCTCCACGCAGCAGTACGACAGCAGGGCCCACACATGGCCACTGAGCAGCGATAACTCCCAGCGACCACCGAAGCAGTCAAACACCGCGTCCCATCTAAATGCAACGTCTAACAGAACCCTCATCACAGAGGGCTGACATCAAAATCAAACACAGAGTGACATGTCTATTGTTTCTGATACATCATTGGCGTCTAATTGGGCGGAAGGGACGTCAGCGATGACTGAACACGGAGGCACAGGTGTCACAGGCAGTAGCGGGATCGACGATGCTCCGACGACAGCTCGGAAGAAAACTCGAAGCCCTCCGCAAAGCAGCTGGATTGACGATGGAACAAGCGGCCGAGCAACTGGACCGCGCGCGAGCGACCCTCTACCGGATCGAGAACGGTGCCGAGAACGTCCGGTTTCGCGCTGCGGACGTCAAGGAGATGCTCTCGCTTTACGACGCGGGTGACGAAGACTCCGAACTGGTGCTCGCCATGGCAGCAGCCACCCGGGAGAACAAGAACTGGTGGCACGACTACATCGGCTCCGGCCTGCCGCGCTGGTTCCAGCTCTACATCGGACTAGAGGCTGCCGCATCCAACATTCGCAAGTACCAGCCCGAGCTGGTACCTGGCCTGCTCCAAACGCGCGCCTACGCGGAGCAGGTCTTCCAGATGCCCGGCGGGTCGATCGACGCCAAAGACCGTGACGAGCAGCAGCGCGCCATCCAACTCAGAGTGGAACGACAAGGGCTACTCACCCGGTTCGCGGCACCAGAACTCAGCGTAATCATGAATGAGGCAGTCTTGCGTCGTCCGGTCGGCAACGCCTCGATCATGGTTGAGCAACTGCGCCAGATCCTGAAGGCTATGAAGCTACCGAACGTAACGGTCCGCGTGCTCGAATTTTCTGCCGGATTACATGCCGGCGCCATGACCGGAGCGTTTTCGATCATGAACTTCCCCCTCGACGGAGCCGGTAAGGAGGTAGAGCCCCCGGTGACCTACCTTGAAGCCGCCACAGGCGCGATCTACCTCGACAAGCCGCATGAGATCTCCGCCTACAACAGCATCTGGGCCGACATGACAGACCGCGCACTGAACGAAGCCCAGTCCAGAAGTTTGATCCAGCAGATCGCAGAGGAGTACACCCATGCCTGACCTGACCGGTGCCGTATGGCGCAAGTCCACCCGCAGCAACAACGGCGGCGACTGCGTCGAGGTCGCCGACAACCTCCCCGCCGTCGTCGGGCTGCGCGACAGCAAGGACCCCACCGGCCCGGCGCTGGCCTTCACTCCTGATGCCTGGGCGGCCTTCGTCCACGGCGTCAAAGCAGAATCACTGAGCCCGGAAGCCACCGGGAAGTACGCCCATGCCTGACCTGACCGGTGCCGTATGGCGCAAGTCCACCCGCAGCAACAACGGTGGCAATTGCGTCGAGGTCGCCGACAACCTTCCCGGCGTTGTCTGGCTCCGTGACAGCAAGAACCCGACCGGTCCCGCTCTCACCTTCGCGCCCCGAACGTGGACGCGATTCCTGACGAGCATCAAGCAGCAGCCGCCCCGGGGCTGAAAGAGACCGGACGGTCCCGGCTGCACCAGCGAAGGCCCAGCCTGACTGACCGTTCGACCGTGCCGGCCTACCGCCGGGCAGGCCGGCACGCACACCGTCACCGCCGACAACCGCTCGCTGTCGTGGTCGGGCCGGCGCAGCGAGCACTTTCCCGAGGACCTCAGTCCCAGGTCTCGCTGATGTCGAGGATCTCCATTCCCGGGGGTAGCGCCGGCGTCAGGGCCTTCGGATCCCGGGTGACCAGATAGCAGCGGTAGAGCACGGCGGTGGCGACGGCATGTGCGGCATCCAACGACACCTGCGTACGCGCCGCGAGCCGTGCCACCCGCCGGCTCGTGGCGGCGTCGTAGACGGCCACCTGAATGTCACGGTCCTCGGTGAACAGCAAGTCGAGCAGGGCGGCGGAGGCGGTACCCGCCAGTTCGAGCTGCGCCTGCCCGAGGCAGAGCGCGGGCACCCACAGCTGCTGCTCCGGGTCCTCCTCGGCGAGGGTGAGCATGGCACCAGGCTCGACACTGGTTCCCGAGGCGTAAGCGAGCAGCGCAGAGGTGTCGAGGACCAGGCCGTTCACGCCGCGGCGCTGCCGTCCTCGTCGAACTGGCGAAGCCATTCGAGATTCCGGGCATGCTGCTCGTCACTGATCGGTGGCAGAGCTGCCAGACGACTCCTCGTCGACTCCACGTCGTCGTCGGTGACGACGTAACCGAGCTGCGCCCAGCGCGCCCGGAGGTCGTCGGCCCGCATCTTCCGACGGAGGACTCCCGCGATGAAACCGGACGTGTTGCCCTGGGTGCGTTCGACGTAGGCGGCCACGTCGTCGGGCAAGCTGATGGTGATGCGGCGAGTCATACTCTCAGCATAACTGCTGCATACTGACGATCGGCCCATCACGTCTGACGCGCCGTCACCGCCGCGCGTTCACGAGCGGGGCGGCCATTTCGGCTGAACGCCTGGCGGCCACCAGCGCAGGCGGCCCTGGATCGGCCCGGCTACCAGAGTCACTGCCGGGGGTGCTGCTGCGCGGGCAGCCCCACGTGCACCCCGCCGGAGATGTCGCGCGCCTGCACCACGGGCCCGGTGACCTGGCCCGACACCGTGTTGGTCACCGCGTCGGCCCGTACGGTCGTCTGGTGGAAGGTCTCCCACCGGCGGCGTAGCTCCTGGTCGAAGTCCGGATCACGGTCGGCGGCGTCGACGAGTGCCCGATGCAACCCGACGGCCCGGTCGTCGCTCCCGCCAGACGTGGGCTCGGCGGTGAGCGCGGCCCGCAGCGCCCGATGCTCTGCCGCCTTCCGGCGGACGAGGCGCATCACCGATGCGAGGGCTTCCCGTGCCGCGTCGGTGAGGCCCTCGACGGCGCGGGTCGACAGTGCCACGGCGACCGCCGTGAGAATCGGGTCATCCATCCTGGTCCCCCTGGTCCGTACCGGCGGCGTCGTCGTGGTCGATGGCCGCCAGGCGTCGTCGTACGTCCGCCGCGAGGGGGTCGTCGAGTTCCAGCAGCGTCAGCAGCGCGTCGGCCAGGGCTTCGCGGGCGGCGTGCGGTTGACGGAGCTGAAGGTGGGCGTCGCCCTCGTACGCGCGGGCCAGGGCGGCGTGCCGGCGGTCACCGAGTTCGCGGAACAACGCGGCGGCCGAGGTCACCGCCGCCAGCGCCGGCGCGGGCTCACCGGTGTGCAGCAGCGTCTGCCCCCGGTGGAGCGCGACGAGCCCCTGGCTCCACCGGTTGCCCAGTCGCTCGAACACCCGCATCGCGTCGTCGTACGAGACGAGTGCCTCGGCGAAGCGACCGGCGCCACGTTGCGCGTTGCCGAGGCTCATCAGGGCCAGGCCGGTGCCGCGTTCCTCGCCCAACTGGCGGAAGGTCCGCAGCGCCTCCTGCGCGTAGCGGGTCGCCTCGGGGAAATCTCCCCGGTCCTCGTCCACCAGGCCGCATCCGCGCAGGGCGTACCCGGTGGTCCACGCGTCCCCGACCTCCCGTGCCGCGTGCAGCGCACCGGCGTAGCAGCGCCCGGCCTCGTCGAGGTCGCCCCGGTCCCACCAGGCGTCACCGAGGCTGAGCAGCAGCCAGCCTTCGGCACGACGGTCGCCGAGGTGACGGGCGCAGTCCAGACCCGCCAGGTGGCTGTCGATCCACGCCTTCCAGTAGGACCTACGCTCAAAGAAGGCCATGCTGGCGAGCGCGATCTGCCAGCCGAGCCGGTGATGGCCCCACCCGGGCGCGGCACGGATGACGTCGAGCAGGTTGAGCCGTTCGTGTTCGCACCACCGCAGCGCGTCGTCGAGTGTGGCGTCGGGCGGGACGTCGACGTCGGGCAGGGGCCGGCCCTGCGGAAGGATCGCCCGGTAGGCCGCATAGGTGTGGTGCAGGTACCACCTCAGCAGCCGCTCCCGGGCGGCGTGGACGGCCTGCGGGCTCTCGTCGAGGGTCGCTCGCTCCATCGCATACAGCCTCAGCAGATCGTGCAGGCGGAACCGGTGCGGTCCGCTGCGGGTGAGCAGGTGCAGTCCGACAAGCGAATCGAGGTGGCGGCGCGTGACCGAGGGGGCGAGCCCGGTGAGGCGGACCGCCGCATCGAGCGCGATGTCGGCTCCGGGGTGCAGGCCGACCAGCCGGAACACCCGGGCCGTCTCGGCGGCCAGCGCCTGGTAGGACCAGGAGAAGACCGTCCGGACGGCCGACAGGTCGTCCTCCTCGACGGCCAGCGCGTCGAGGCGGCTCTCCTCGGCGGTCAACTCCTCCACCAACTCCGCGAGCGGCCGTTCCTCGTCGAGCCGGGCACGGTCGGCGACGATGCGCAGGGCGAGTGGCAGATGGGAGCAGAGTTCGATCAGCCGGTCCACCATCTCGGGTTGCCGGTCCACCCGATCGGCACCGACAGTCACCCGGAGCAGCCGGGTCGCGTCGTGGCGCGACAACACGTCCAACACGGCCCGGATGGCGCCGTCGCGGACGGTCAGCCCCGACAGCCGGCTGCGGCTCGTGATGATCACCATGCAGCTCGGTGCGGCGGGGAGCAGTGGCCGCACCTGCTCGGCGGTGGCGGCGTTGTCGAGCAGGATCAGCATCCGCCGGCCGGTGGTCAACGACCGGTAGAGCGCGGTGCGGTCGTGCAGGTCGCGCGGCACCTTCTCGGCGGGCACGTCCATCGCCCGGAGGAATCCGTCGAGGGCCTCGTGCGGGGTCAGCGGCGGAACGGCGTCATAGCCACGCAGGTTGATGTAGAGGTCACCGTCGGGAAAACGCTCCCGTACCCGGTGCGCCCAGTGCACGGCCAGCGCCGTCTTGCCCACCCCGGCGCTGCCCGAGATCGTGGAGATCGTGACGACGGGCAACCGCGACTTGTCGGTGATCAACTCAACCTCGTCGAGAAGCGAGTCGAGTTGCTGAATGTGCACCTCGCGGTCGATGAAACCCTTGGTCGCGGGTGGCAACTGCCGGGGCGACGGCAATGGCGTCTCCGTGACCGTACGTAGGTTCACGTTGCCCTGAATGAGCCCGGCCTGGATCACCGCCCCGCTGTGGCCGGAAAAATCGTTGTCCACCCGGCCCCGGTCGTCACTCATGACACCGTCTGATGGGGAATCGACGGGTCGGGAGGATGCCGACCGAATTGACGTCCGACAGTCCGTGTCGACCCCGCAACATCGTGGTGCCGATCAGGCCGCTGCCGCGACGGTGGGCGGCAACGCCGAGAAGGGGATGGCCCTCGTCCAGGCCCGGTCGCGGCACTGGCAGTGCTTCAACACCTCGGCCGGATCTTCGGTGGTGCTGAAACCCACGAACCGGTCGTCGTCGGTGAAGTGCAGGAACGCGACCAGTTGCGAGTCGAACAACCAGAAGTCGTACCGCGGCAGCGCCAGCTCGGTGGCCCGGCGGCGGTCGAGGTAGCGGATGTCCTCGCCCGCCGCGATGTTGTGGGGCGTCACCGACATCTCGAAACGCAGGTAGTCGCTCGGTGGCTCGTCGACGACCCGCACCCGCTCCACCCGCTTGCCCTTCGCCGTCTCGGCCCGCATCAGGTCGAGCCACGACCGCAGCCATTCGACGCCCGGGTCTCCCCCGGCGAGAAAGACCTGGAACGGCTCGTCCTCGGACGGCACGCCGTACGACCGGCGCACCTCCAGCTTGAAAGCGGCGTGGTGGAAGTCCTCGAAGAGGCGCAGGAACGTGGCGGGGTCGGTGACGAGCGACCCCATGTCAGTCTTTCTGCTCGAACCAGGACATCAGCGCCCGGGGCACCACGACGAAGGTCTCGTCGGGCAGCACGTCCCGCAGCTGGGCGAGCGCCTCCGGATCGGTCAACCGGTAACCCTGCACCACGATGTCACCGTCGTCGGTCTCGTACAGGCTCGGGCACGAGCCCGAATTGCTGGAAGTAGCGAGGAATTTAATCTTCACGGTCCCCCCCCGAAGTCGGCAACTACAGATAGTAGTCAACCGAGTACCGCAATTCAATAGGAGCCCGCCCATCGAGTCGCCTCGCCGACAAACGTGAATAATGTCGAGGAAACTAATTCATCTCAATCGCGGAAGTCCCGTGCCCGCCGATGTCGATGGTCTCTATTCCCGCAAAGTGAGGGATCGTCCCGTCAGCACAGCCGTCACCGGCCACCCAGCCGTTGCCACAGAAAGCGCCAGGTCAACGCCGACAGGAATGCCCGCTGCTCGTTGTTGCTCGCCGCGCCGTGCCCGCCCTCGACGTTCTCGTAGTACGCCACGTCGTGACCGTGCTCGCGCAGCAGGGCCGCCATCTTCCGGGCGTGCCCCGGGTGCACCCGGTCGTCGCGGGTCGAGGTGACGAACAGGACCGGCGGGTACGTCACCCCGGGCCGCACATTGTGGTACGGCGAATAGTCCCGCAGGTAGGCCCAGTCGGCCGGGTCGTCCGGATCGCCGTACTCGGCCATCCAGGAGGCCCCGGCGAGCAGCAGGTGGTAGCGGCGCATGTCCAGCAGCGGCACGTTCGCCACCACCGCACCGACCAGCGTCGGGTAGCGGGTCAGCATGGCCCCCATCAACAGGCCGCCGTTGCTGCCGCCCTCGATGCCGAGCTGCTCCGGGGTGGTGATCCCCCGGGCCACCAGGTCGGCGGCGACGGCGGCGAAGTCCTCGTACGCCCGGGGGCGGTTCCCGCGCAGCGCCGCCCGGTGCCACTGCGGGCCGTACTCCCCGCCGCCGCGGATGTTGGCCACCACGTAGCTGCCACCCCGGGCCAGCCAGGCCCGGCCGACGACCCCGTCGTAGTGGGGCGTCAGCGAGATCTCGAACCCGCCGTACCCGGTGAGCAGGGTGGGCCCGGCGGACGCCGTCGGGTCGCCGACCACGGAGTAGGGCACCCGGGTCCCGTCGGCGGAGGTGGCGAAGAACTGGCGCACGGCCAGGCCGGTGGCGTCGAAGAACGCCGGCTCCTGCTTGAGGGTCTCGACCGGGCCGCCGATCCGCCCCAGCCGCAGCGTCGCCGGCCGCAGGTGGCCGGTCGAGGCGATCAGGTAGTCGTCGCCACGGTCCGGGTCGGTGTCCACGATCCAGGTGTCGTCGTCGGCCGACACCCCGGCCAGCGGCTCCCGCCGCCACCGGACCCCACCGGCTGCCGCCCCCGGACCGTCGCCGGACCCCGGAGCGCCGAACGACCCCGGCCCGCCGGGAGCCGGCGGGACATCGCGGGCCGGCGGGTCGTCGGGGGTCAGCACCTCCAGCCGCCGGCGTACGTCGACCAGGGTGGCCAGGATCAGGTGGTGCCGGGTCCACACGTGGTAGCTCAGCGCCGTCCGCTCGTCGGGTTCGAACAGCACGGTGAGCTGGCGGTCCCCGGCGAGGAAGTCGTCGAACCGGGCCACCAGCAGCGCCCCGGCGGGGTGGGTGACCCCGGCGACCTCCCACGGCGAGCGCGGCCGGACCAGCAGCCACTGCCGGTGCACGTCCCACCGGGCGTCGTCGGGCACCGGGACCGGGACCTGCCCGCCGTCGGGGGTCAGCAGGAAGCTCCGGGTCCGGTAGAAGTCCAGGCTGCGGCCGACGAAGTCACGCTCGAATCCGGGCGTCGGGTCGTGCGAGGCGTACGCGGAGACGTCATCGGCCTGCCCCTCGTACACGATCTCGGCCTCGGCCAGCGGGGTGCCCCGCCGCCACCGGCGGATCACCCTCGGGTAGCCGGAGGTGGTCAACGAGCCGGGGCCGAGGTCGGTCCCGACGTAGATCCGGTCGGCATCGATCCAGGTGACGTCGCTCTTGGCCTCGTCGAGGGTGAACCCGTCGGTGACGAAAGCGCGGGTGTCCAGGTCGTACTCGCGGACCACCACCGCGTCCTTGCCGCCCCGGGACAGGCTGACCAGGCAACGCCGGTGGCCGGGTTTGAGCACCGTCACCCCACCCCAGACCCAGTTCTCATCCTCGGCGGCGGCCAGCGCGTCGAGGTCGAGCAGGACGTCCCAGGCCGGCTCGGGCAGCCGGTACTGCGCCAGCGTGGTGCGCCGCCACAGCCCCCGGGGGTGCGCCGCGTCCCGCCAGAAGCCGTAGTAGAACCCGTCGCCACGCCAGCCGGGGTACGGGATGCGGTCGTCGGCGTCGAGGACCTGCCGGATCTCCGCCTGCACTTCGGCGAACGTGTCGTCATCGGTCAGCGCCGCGACGGTCGCCGCGTTGCGCTCGCGGACCCAGCCAGCGGCGTCCGCCCCGTCCAGCTCCTCCAGCCAGCGGTACGGGTCGTCACCCTCATCGATCAGCGTCACCCCTGCCACTATTCCCGACCGGTCAACCCGCACCGCCGGCACCGGCCGGCCCACCACCTGGGTCGCCCCGGCCGTACGACGGACTGACCGGTCCGGACGCCGGCACCCCGACGCGACGGCACCCGACGTGACGGCACTTCGACGTAACGGCAGGTGCCGTCCTGGCATGGGCGCGGCGTCGCCGGGTATGAGCGGGACAGGAGGGCGAGCTTCCGGCTTGGCCGGATCGCGGGGGTACCCGTCGGGGTCAACTGGAGCGTCCTGGTCATCTTCGTGCTGATCGCGTGGCTGCTGTCGGCCAACCAGTTCCCCCGCGCGTACCCCGACCGGCCCGGCTGGGCGTACCTGCTGGCGGGGCTCGCGGCGGCGGTGGTCTTCTTCGTCGGCCTCCTGGCCCACGAGGTGTCGCACGCGGTGGTGGCGAAACGCAACGGCCTCCAGGTGGAGGGGATCACGCTGTGGCTGTTCGGCGGCGTCGCCGAGCTGCGCGGCGAGCCCTCCGACCCGGGCGCGGAGCTGCGCATCTCCGGGGTCGGCCCGCTGGTCAGCCTGCTTCTGGGGGTCTTCTTCGGGGCGATCGCGGTGCTGCTGGCGTTGGCCGGGCAGGAGGGGCTGCTGCTCGGCTCGGTGTCCTGGCTGGCCGGGATCAACGTGCTGCTGGCGGTGTTCAACATCCTGCCGGCCGCCCCGCTCGACGGGGGCCGGCTGCTGCGCGCCGCCGTGTGGAAGGCCACCGGTGACCGGGCCCGGGCGTCGGTGGTGGCCGCCCGCGCCGGCTGGGTGCTCGGCGTGCTGCTGATCGGCCTGGGCATCTGGCAGTTCCTGGCCGGCTACGGGGTGGGCGGGCTCTGGTTGGCGCTGATCGGCTGGTTCCTGATCGGCGCGGCCGGGATGGAGGAACGCCAGGCCCGGCTGGGCAGCGCGCTGACCGGTGTCCGGGTCGGTGAGGTGATGACCCCGCAGCCGCAGACCGCCTCGGCGGAGATGACCGTCGCCGACTTCGTCGACCACTATCTGTTCGCCTACCGGCACACGGCGCTGCCGCTGACCGAGGACGGCCGGCCCGTCGGCCTGGTCACCCTGGACCGGGTACGCGGCATCCCGGCCGACCGGCGGGCCGCCACCACCCTGGCCGAGGTCGCCTGCCGGGCCGACGACCTGGTGCTGGCCCGGCCGGAGGAGCAGCTCAACGACCTGCTCCCCCGGCTCAACGAGTGCTCCGACGGCCGTGCCCTGGTGGTGACCGGCGACCAGCTCGTCGGCATCGTCTCCCCCAGCGACATCAGCCGCGCCGTCCAGCGCAGCAGCCTGCGCCCCCACCGTTAGCCGGCGGTGCGCTCCACCGGGATCCACAGCTCGGCGTCGGCGTGGGTGCCGCCGGCCGAGATGCGGACGCTGGAGATCTCCGGCCCCGGCCGGCTCCGGTACGGATTCGACGGGAACCACTGGGTGAACACGTCCCGCCACAGGTACTGCACGGCGGCCGGGAACTCCCCGGAGCTCTCGAAGACCGCCCACGTCCCCGCCGGTACGTCGAGCGCGTCCAGGTCGTCCGGCACGTCCGCGCCGGTCACCGCGCCGTACCAGTAGTCCAGCTCGACGCCCTCGGACCGGTCCTCGCCGAGCAGGTCGCTGACGTTGACGATGCCCGCCGGCTCCTGGTCGGACAGGGCCTCGATGCGGGCCGTCGTCTCCGCCGGGATGCCCTTGACGAACGCCACGATCGCCGGGTTCATCCCCTCGTGCACCAGGGGCACCCGGGCCCGCTGCCCCACCAGCCGGAACGCCGGCTTCTCCACCACCCGATACCGCATGTTGCCACTCCCTTCGACGACGAGCCGGAAGGACAACCGCTGCTGGGAGTGCAACGCGGCCCCCGTGCGCCGCGCCTCACCCGGCCCGATGCCGTGCATCGCGCGGAACGCCCGGGTGAACGCCTCGGTCGAGCCGTACCCGTGGCGGATTGCGACGTCGAGCAACGTCCGCTCCCCCGCCAGCACCTCGGCCGCCGCGACGGTGAGCCGCCGCCGGCGGACGTACTCCGACAGGGGCATCCCGGCCAGCGCCGAGAACATCCGCCGGAAGTGGTACTCCGAGGTGAGCGTGATCCGCGCCAGGTCCGCCACCTCGATCGGTGCGTCGAGGTGCCGCTCCACGTGTGCCAGGGCCTCGTTCAGCCGGTCCAGCATGGGATTCTCCTTCCGCTTTCGTGATCCACGCTAGGCAGCCGGGGGGACGTGGGCCCGACTTCTGTTGCCCGCTGCGGTCGGGTGCCGGGCGAGCCGTCCAGCCGGCGAACCGGTCCGTCAACTCGACTGGACGGATTCCCGTCAATGCGTCCAATACGTTTGACGCACGGCGGGACAGTTGGAATGATCTGCCGTGTGTTCGAGGAACATCCTGATGAGTTGTTCGCTGCGCGACTCAACCACCTGTTCGAGGTCACGCGCCGGCCGGGTGGCCTGCGCTGGGAAAACTCCGAGGTGGGGGCCCGCTGTGGGCTGTCCCGCGCCCAGCTGCACAATCTGCGCAATCCCAAGCAGGGCGGCAACCGCAGTCGCGGCCCGACCTGGGAGACCATAAATGCGCTCGCGTCGTTCTTCGAGGTCGAACCGAACTACTTCTTCCTGCCCGCCGCCAGCACACCGCAGAGCGACCTGGGTCGCCGGATGGCCGATCTCGGGGTGCAGCACGTGGCGATGAACACTGTCGGCGAGGACCTCGCCCAGGTTAAGGCCACCGTCATTGCCGTACTGGCCCACATTCAACGGATCGAGGATCAGCTCGGCGGTCACGTGGTGACCGGGGAAGCCGACGGCGTCGACGGGGAACGATGGACCACCGAGCAGCGCGACTGATCGCCGGGCTGACCCTGCCCACCCCCTGGGACCTCACCGCCCTCGTCGGGCAGATCGCCAGGCAGCGGGACCGCCCCGTCCATCTCCTGGCCGTCGAGATGCACGGCGGCGTCCTGCACGGCCTGTGGGTCGCCACGCCACGGGCCGACTACATCGCCTATCCGGCCCGCAGCGGCCCGTTCAAGCAGACCGCGATCGTGTTGCACGAGGTCGCACACATGTGGCTCGGGCACCCCTCGCGGGACCTCGCCGAGCTCGACGGACGGGTCAGCCACCGCCCCTACGACCAACGGCACGAGTTCGAGGCCGACGAGTTCGCCGAGACGATCCTCCGGCGCGCGGCATCACCCCCGGCACCGCCACCCATGGAACCGGACGACGTACTCCGCGTCATCGACACCTTCGGAACGGGCACCCCCACCGATGATCTTCACCATCCTCGTGGCCTCCGTGGCGCTGTGCGCCGCCGGGTACACCGCCTTCACCCTGCTCGGTGGTCGTGAGCATGGCCCCGCACGCGCCTGGATGGGCGGCAGTCTCTTCTGCCTCGCCCTCGCCCTCGCCACCGTCGCCCCCGGCATAAACGACGCTGTCGACGGCCTGGTCGGGGTTCCCCACGTCAGCCGGCTCATCGCCCACGTCCTCACGGTGTGGGCGGCCATCGCGGTGTCATGCATGCTCGTGTACTGGACGCGTAGCCCCGAATCCACCCGACGGGCCGTCCGGCGGCGGCTGCTCCTCGCCGGCTCGGCGACGGTCGCCCTCGCGGCGTTGTTCCTGATCGCCCGGACACCCGCCGCGCCGGGCGACTGGTTCGCGACCTACCACCGACGGCCGCCGGTCATGATCTACATGACGCTGTTCGGCGGGATCCTCACCTACGCCCTGATCGACCTGGCCCGCCTGTCGCTGCGCTACGCCACCCGCGTCACCACCCGACCGGTCACCCGCGTCGGTCTGCGCATGTTCGCCGCCGGTGGGCTGATCAGCCTCGGCTACTCGGTCACGATCGTGGCGGTGGCCATCGCCGGGCAGTTCGGCATCGACGTCGGCACCGCCTGGACGTACGTCACCATGACCAGTCAACTGACCGGCATCGGGCTCATCGCTGCCGGCTCCGCTGTGCCCGGCACCACCGCAGCGGCCTCGGCCGCCCTGCGTCGGGCCCACGACGCACACCAGTGCGAGCGGATGGAGCTGCTCTGGCGGGCGATCGTCCAGGCCCACCCGGCCATCCCCCGACGGCAGCCCCACCCCACGCACTGGTGGGGACGCGGGCTCGCCTGGACGACCAGTTGGCTGGGTGACGGGCGCAGCCTGTCCCGCCGGGTCCTGGAGATCCGCGACGGCTACCTCCAGCTCACCCCGTGGTTCGACGGCGCGGTGCGGGACCGCGCGCTGCAACTCGGCCAACGGGCCGGTATGACCGGAAGTGACCTGATGGCGACCGTGGAGGCCACGGTCGTCGTGGTCGCCCTCGACGCCAAGGCCGCCGGGGACGATCCGGTCGACACCGGCCGGGTCGAGGCCGGGGGGACAGATCTCACCAGCGAGGTGGTCTGGCTGGGCCGGGTGTCGCAGGCCCTGGCACGATCCCCGGTCGTGGTGAGCGTCCGCGCCGAGCAGGCCCACGCCCGCGCCGCCCCCGCCAACGGATCTCCCGCACCGTCCACCACGTCAGAATGAGATAGGGCAGCACGTGACCGAACACGCCACCACCGGCGGCACCCGCACCTCGACGCGGATCGCCCAGGCCATCACCGAGGTACTCCAGCCCGCCGTGTGGGCGGCTGCCATGCCCGTCGTCGTGGCGGTGCTCGCCGCCCGGACCGTCCCCGCCGGCCTCGGTTGGGGAGCGCTCGCGGCGCTGTTCACCGCCGTCGTGCCGTTCGGGGCGATCCTCTACGCCAAGCGCACCGGCCGGGTCACCGACCATCACATCAGCCGCCGGGAGCAGCGCAGAGGAGTGCTGCTCGTGGGTATCGCATCGGTCGCCGTGGGTCTGGCCCTGTTCGTGGCCCTGGGCGCTCCCCGGCCGCTGATCGCCGTGATCGCCGTGATGCTGGCCGTGCTGGCCGGCACCACCGCTGTCAACCAGGTGTGGAAGATGAGCGCCCACACGGCCGTCTCCGCCGGTGCGTGCACCGTCCTGGTCCTGTTGGTCGGGCCGGCGCTGGCCGTCGGGGTGCTCGTCGTGGCGCTGATCGGTTGGTCCCGGGTGCATCTCGGTGCGCACACCGTCGCCCAGGTGCTCGCCGGCGCGGTCTCAGGGACGGTGCTCGCGGCGGGGTTCTACCTGGCTGTCGTCTGAGCGACACGTCGACAGGTGGCGCGCTGTCCGGGGTGTAGGAGTGTCCCGTGCCGCGACGGGGGTGGGTGCGGGACACTCCCACACCCCGGACAGACCCGCCACCCGCAGCACCGGGGCGTCGGCCCCGACAGCCGACCCCGTCAGTCGCGCGGGAAGTAGCGGTCCAGCAGCGGGGTGCGGAACACCCCGGCCGGGTCCAGCTCGGTGAGCAGGGCGGCGAAGTCGGCGTACCGGGGGAAGGTGGCGGCGACCACGGCCGGGTCGAGGGTGAAGACCTTGCCCCAGTGCGGCCGGGGGTCGAACGGGGCCAGCCGGGCCTCGATCTCGGCCAGCACCGGCTGCACCGCCGCCGCGTCGTCGACCCAGGTGAAGTGCACGGCCAGCGTGTCGCGCCCCTGGTTGGGGCTGAGCCACAGCTCGTCGGCGGCGACGGTGCGCAGCTCACAGATCTGCAACACGGGGGCGATCCGGTCCCGCATCTCGTGCAGGGCGGCAAGCGCCTCCGCCCCCGCCGACCGGGGCAGGTGGTATTCGGACTGGATCTCGTCGCCGCTGCTCGGCATGAAACCGAGCCGGAAGTGCGGCAGCCGCTCGTGCCACGGGCCGGGCTCGCCGAACTGCGGGGTGCAGCTGACCGGATCCATGCCGGGCACCGGGTGCGCCGGCCGGTCGGCCGGGGTGGTGCCGAGCCAGTCCGGCTCCGGCGGCGGGGCGTCGGAGAGCTGCTTGCGCCAGACCTGGTCGATGTCCGTCGACCGCCAGGTGGTGAACCCGCTGACGCTGTACGCCGAGGCGAGCGCCGCGTCCAGGGCAGCGACGGGCAGGCCCTCACGGACGTACTGGCGGACGGTGAAGGTGGGCAGCACGTCCAGGGTGACCCGGGTGACCACACCCAGCGCGCCGAGCGACACCACCATGCCGGCGAACCGGTCGCCGGCGGACCGGTCGACGGTGAGCACCTCCCCGTCGGCGGTGACCAGTTCGAGGCCGGCCACGGCGGCGGCCAGGTTGCGGTTACCGTCGCCGGAACCGTGGGTGCCGGTGGCGACCGCACCGGCCACCGAGATGTGCGGCAGCGAGGCGAGGTTGGCCAGGGCCAGCCCCTGCTCGTGCAGCCGGGTCGCCACGTCCCCGTAACGCAGCCCGGCGGCCACGGTCACGGTGCCGCGTTCCCGGTCGACCTCGACGGTGGGCGGCAACCCGGCCAGCGAGACCAGGTCGCCGGTGGTGTCGCCGATCCGGTTGAACGAGTGGCCGCTGCCGACCGCCCGCACCCGGTCGCTGCCGGCGACCAGCCGACGCAGCTCGTCGAGGGTGGTGGGCCGGTGGAAGGCGCGGGCGGCGTAGTGCACGTTGCCGGCCCAGTTGTGCCGGGGCACCCCGCTCACGCGTCGCCGCCCTCGGTCAGCGCCGCGTGCAGATCGTCCAACGCATCGTCGACCTGCCTGACGTCGTAGCCGCGCAGGGCGACCGGCAGGCCCTGCGCCCTGGCGGCGGCCACCTCGTCGCGGACCGCCCGGCACCGCGCCGGGTCGTCCGAGTCCAGTGCCGCCCGGGCGTGTCCCACCAGTGTGTCGACCACGTCGGAACTGTACCCGCGCAGTCCGACGCTGAACTCGGCACCGGAACGGACCGCGACGTCGCGGTCGTCGCGGAACCGGTCGCCGGCGTACCGGGCCAGGGCCGCCGCGATCTCGTCGGGGTTCTCCCGCACCTGACCCAGGTCGAGCAGTTCGGTCGCCGGCCGACCGTCGACCCGGGCGTCGGGCGGCAACCCCACACCCTCGACGGGTACGCCGAGCAGCCGCACCCCGCCGGTGCCGGGTGCCGGGCGGTCCAGCACGACCAGGGCCAGCTCGGCCCAGCGGAGCTGCCGGCGCAGGCCCCGTCGGCGTACGGTCAGGCCGTCGGCGTCGATGACGAACCGGAACGGTCGCAGGCTGTTGGCCAGCCCCACCCCGCCCAGCGCGACGCCCCCGAGGGCGGTGGTCGTCCGCAGCGGCCCGCCGCCGGTGGCCAGCAGCACCGTCCCGGCCAGTACGCACACCGCCGCCAGCACCTGCCGGCCCCGTTCCCGGTGCAGCTCCACGTCGTCTCCCCGTCGATGAGCGCGGTCCCGGTGCATCATCCGGCACGGTTGTCGACGGCGTCCACGGGGAACCATGGCGCGATGAGCAGCTACCGCGACCCGATCCTGCACGGCGACGTCTACCCGTCTGAGGAGGAGATCGACCCGACCGGGGTCGGCCTGGAGCCGGCGAGCGCCCCGCCGTCGGCGTACCCGCAGCGCGGTGTGCCGACGCCCGCGCCGCAGCCCCCGCCGACGCCCCCGGTGGCGGCGACCGGGGCGCACTCGATCGTCACCCACCACCTGGACGGGTCGACGCAGGTGGTGACGGACCTGGACGGGGACGGGATCGCCGACGTGGTCCAGTTCGACCTGGACGGGGACGGCATCGCGGACATCACCTACCTGGACAGCGACCGGGACGGCCGGTTGGACACCGTGGTACGCGAGCCGGGTGGCCGCCGCCACCGCTGACCACCCGCCGGTCCCCGCCTCCGGCCGGCCGGCCCCGGACTCCCGCCTGCCTGCGGTGGGTGGCCGCCGGGGTCAGAGCTGGGGCATCACCTCGGCGGCGACCAGTTCCAACTGGTCCAGGTCGGCCAGGTCGAGCACCTGGAGGTAGATCCGCTCGCTGCCGGCCTCGGCGTAGCGGCCGATCGTGTCGACCACCTCGGCGGGGGTGCCGGCGACCCCGTTCTGCCGCAGCTCGGCCGGTTCCCGACCGATGACGGCGGCCCGACGGGCCACCTCGGCGTCGTCCCGGCCGCAGCAGAGCACCAGCGCGTTGGACCAGCGCAGGGTGCCCGGGTCGCGGCCGGCCTCGGCGCAGGCCGCGCGGACCCGGCCGAACTGGGCCACCGTCTCGTCGACCGAGACGAAGGGCAGGTTGAACTCGTCGGCGTACCGGGCGGCCAGGCGCGGGGTGCGCTTGGGGCCCTTGCCGCCGAGCAGGATCGGCGGGCGGGGCTGCTGCACCGGTTTGGGCAGCGCCGGGGAGTTGACGACCGGGTAGTGCTTCCCGGCGTGGTCGAACCGCTCACCGGCCGGGGTCGCCCACAGCCCGGTGATGACGGCGAGCTGCTCCTCCAGCCGGTCGAAGCGCTCCCCCACCGACGGGAACGGGATGCCGTAGGCGGTGTGCTCCTCGGCGAACCAGCCGGCGCCGATGCCCAGCTCGACCCGGCCGCCGCTCATCTGGTCGACCTGGGCGACGGTGATCGCCAGCGGGCCGGGCAGCCGGAAGGTGGCCGCCGTGACCAGCGTGCCGAGCCGGATCCGGGAGGTGTCCCGGGCCAGCCCGGCCAGGGTGGTCCAGGCGTCGGTGGGGCCGGGCTCGCCGGTGGACGACCCCATCGCCACGTAGTGGTCGGAACGGAAGAACGCGCCGTAGCCGGCGTCCTCGGCGGCGCGGGCCACCGTGAGCAGTTGGTCGTAGGTGGCGCCCTGCTGGGGCTCGGTGAAGATCCGCAGTTCCATTCCCCGAGCATAGGGAGCCGGGCGGGCACCCGCTCGGGCCCCGCCTCAGCCGAACGGCCTGGTCGCGTACGCGGCACGCAGGGCGGCCAGGCCCGGCTGCTTCGGTGTCAGGGTGCCCCAGCCGGAGTTGAAGTAGTTCGCCCGCACGATCCGAGGCCCCCGCTCCGCGTTGAGCCGGGCCAGAGCCGCCGGCACGGTGGCGATCCAGGCCGCCTGGTCGGGGAAGGCGGACACCTGCACCCCCCACTCGGCGACGATCACCGGTCGGGACAGCGCCACCGGCCCGAGGTCGGCCACCGCCCAGTCCCGCGTCCGGCGGAACCTCCCCAGCGCCGTGTGGGCCGGGTCGGTCGCGTAGACGTTCCACTGGAGGAAATCCAACCGGGACATCAACGCCTCCGGATGGGTACGCCGGAAGGCCGTCCGGTCGAAGCCGCCCGCGCCGACCGAGAAGGTGGTCCCGGCGGGCAGACCCCGGGCCCGCAACCAGTCCACCACGTAGGTCAACGCCTGCACCGCACGGGCGTCCGACTCGGCCCAGGTGTACGACACCCCCGCCTCGGTGGTGCCGAACTCGTGGTCGGTGTCCAACTCCGAGGCGAGTTGCAGGTTCACCGGGAACCCCAGCGTCCGGTACTGCGACAGGGCTCGGGCGAGCAGCCCGTCGCACTGACCGGCGAGCACCTGCCCGTACCCGTACGCCCGGGGCCAGGTGGTGCCGGGGCGCTGCTGGATGGTCATCGCCGGTGCCGGCACCGTCCAGGTCACCCCGTCGACGGTGAACGTCTGCGCGCCGGGGTTGCCGGTGCCGTAGTGCTTCAGCTCCAGCACCATGTTCGGCGCGACCCCGGCCCGCCCGAGGTCAGCCAGCCAGGTCATGCCGTAACCGGGGAAGACGTACCCGTCGGCGAGGCTGCGGTACTGGGTCAGCGAGCGGAAGTTCCCGCCCACCAGGTCCGCCGTCGGGTCGGCGTTGCCGGCGAGGTAGTAGCCGCCCCACACCGGCGGGGCGACGGCGTAGTCGGCCGTCACGCTGGCGGTGCGTCCGCCGTTGTCGCGCACCGTCACGGTGACCCGGGGCATCAGGCCACCGCCCGGTAGACGGCGGTCGTCCCGGTGTCTGAGACCTTCACCCAGGCCCGGCCGGAGTCGTCGGCGACGCCGACGGTGAGCGGGTCGATGACGGCGGTGACCCGCACCGGGGCGCTGCTGTTGCCCTGCGGGTCGGTCAGCACGATGGTGAGGGTCACCGGTCGGGTGTCCGGGTCGGCGTAACCGACGGTGAGGGTGATCGGGTCACCCGGGGAGTAGGTCGACGCGTCGAGGCTGGCGGTCACGGTGGGAGCGGCCATCGCGGCCCCTCCTTCCTGGCTCGTCCGGTCGGACGCGGGCGACGGTCACGGCACGCTCCGACCGGCGGTGGGGACGTCGTTGTCCGGGACCGGGGACGGCGGCCAGCGGGGCGCTGTGGTCACCCGACCGGCCGGACGGGTGGGCCGCGCCTCCCCGGCCACACCCCCATTCACCTGCGTAAACAATGCCTCTTGCCGCCCCCGGGCGTCCTGTCGGCTATCCGCCACCGGGTCGGCGGTCAGGGCGACGGTCGGCGGGACGGCGGCGGGGGCGGGGCGGGGGCGCGGCGGGCGCGGCGACGGTCAGCGGGCGCGGGCGGCGGTCAGCGGGCGCGGCGGCGGACGAGCCGGCTGCCGAGACTGACCAGGGTGCTGCCGACGCCGGTGCCGAGCAGCACCAGCACCGCCCCCACCACCCACAGCCCCGAGTCGTCGGTGGCCGCCGCGTGCCCCGACCAGCAGGCCGTGAACGCCACCGTCATCACCGGCACGACCAGCACCGGGCTGAGCAGCCACCCGGCGACGGCGGCGACCACGACCAGGGTGAGCACCGCGCCGACGACCTGCCAGACCGCGTACGGGCCGCTGGTCGCGCCGGTCCGCGGGTCCGTCGAGTAGCCGCTCTCCCACCCCAGCCAGGCCACCCAGGTGCCGATCGTCGCGGCCGCGAGGAGCACACCGCCGAGCAGGGTACGGGTACGCGTCATCTGCACGCCCCGATCATCGTCCGCCGGCTGGGTCACCGGATGAGCACCCGTACTCACGATCACCGTCACACCACCCATCGCAGCGACAACTGCCCTGGTCGGGGCCCGTGTGGCGCGGGTTGACCCGATCAGCGAGACTCGGTCGGACCACCCCCGGGGGCCGTCCCCCCGGACCCCGGCGAACGGTTGGAGCCCATGGCACACCCCTACCTGTTCTGGCTGGCCGGCGCGGTGCTGCTGGTGGCCGCGGGCGTGGTGACCACCCTGCTGCCCCACCGTCGGGCCCGCTCCGAGCAGCGGCGGACCGCCTGGTCGGTCGCGCGGGCGGCGATCGACAGCGCGGCCGTCAGCCGGGACGCCGCGCCGGACCGGGTGCCCGAGGCGGAACGGTTGCTGACCCGCGCCGAGTCGCTCGCCCGCGGCGGGGTGGACGCGGCGCGGGCGGCGGCCGAACACGCCCGGCAGGCCGACCGGTTGTGGCGGGGACAGCGATGAGCGCCCGCGGATACCGCCGCCTGGCCGAGCCGTTGCGCTGGGCGGTGCTCGGGGTCGCCGTGCTCGTGCTGGTGGTCTTCCTGCTCGCCCAGCGGCAACAGGGCATCGACGTCAGCTACGGCCGGTCACCGGCGTCGACGGCCGGGGTCGCCACGGACAGCGCCGGCACCGCCGACCGGGCCACCGTGCCGTCGGTGGACGAGATGACCGCGCTGGTCGCCGCCGCGCCGGTGGTACGCCTACCGGGGGCGGTGGCGTACTGGAACGAGCAGCGGGTCCGGGAGGTGGCCGGCGACACCCGGATCCTGGTCGCCCCACCCGGCCTCGACAAAGATGAACGCGAGCGGGTCCGGGACGTGGAGAACGCCACGATCCGGGTGATCGGTACCGAGGTCAGCGGCGGTTTCTACCAGGCCAGCTCCGACACGCTGCCCGCCTGGCGGGCGCAGTTCGCCACCGGGGACGTGACCGACCTGCTGATCGCCCTGATCACCGCGCTGCGCAAGGAGTCCACCCCGGCCGACCGGGACGAGTTGCGCTGGCGCGAGCCGAGCGGGCCGGAGCTGACCGCCGTCCTGACCGACCTGCGGGCGACCGGTAGGCACGTCGCGCCCGGCGCGACCCTCACCGACGTGCCCGAGACCGCCGCCCGCAACGCCTTTCCCGACGGCGCCTGGTACGTCGCGCTGCCCGTGCAGCGCTACGGCGAACCCCTGCCCCGGTACGGCCCCGCCCTGAGCGCCCAGTTCCCCGACCAGCCGATCGTGGTGATGTACGGGCTCTGGATCGAATACCACGGGCCCGGCGCGGCGGACTTCGCGGAGCTGGCCGGGGCGAGCTTCTACGGCCAGTTCGCCAGCGTGCTCAGCCGCTCCGACTATCCGCAGCGCAACGTGCTGGGCGTCTACCTCAACCGGGTCACCGACCTGCGCTACGCGGGCCTGTTCGAGCGGCCGTTGCCCTACCGGCCGGCCGATCCGCTGCGGGTGGCGCTGCCGGCGCTGCCGTGGCTCTTCGCGGGCTGCGTGGCGGCGTTCCTGATCCTGTCGGCCCGGTCGCTGCGCCGCCCCGACCGGGGGCTGGGCCGCCGACGGGACACCGCCCCGGTCCGGCTGGCCGGGTTGACCGCGCTGGCCGTCGAGGTGTCCCTGCTGACCGACGCCCGCAGCAACCCGGCACTGACCCGGGGCATCGTCGCGCTCCAGGCCGCCCGGTCGGCGTGGGAGGAGAAGCTGCCCGCCCGGCACGTCCGTACGCTGCTCGACGAGGCGACGGCCGAGTTGGACGACACCGCCCGCCAGGTCGGCATCGCCAGTTACCGCCCGGACAACTACCTGCGAGGCCGGCTGTCATGACCCGTTCCGACTCCCGGCGGACCGGTGCCGGCCCCTCCCGGCGGCAGCGCGCCGATCCGTCCCGGCGGACCGGTGCCGGTGCCTCCCGGCGGCAGCGGGTCGTCGGCCTGCTCGGTACCCCGTTCGGCCTGGCCGTGCTGGCCTGCCTGGCGCTGGCCGGCTGGGCGGTGTGGAGCGGCGGGGCGCTGGACGGGCCGGTCGCCCGGCAGGTGCGCACCACGTCGTTCTATGCCGACCCGGGGCTCGACGTGGACCGGGCCGCGGCGGAACGGATCATCGGCAACCGCCGGCTGGTGGTGATCCTGCGCTCCCCCGGGGCCGACCTGCGCGACACCTGCAAGCAGGTGCACCGGGCCGCCGACGGCACCGTCGTGCTGGTGCTCAGCCGCGACGGCGACGACTACGACACCTACGGCTGCGCCCTGGTGCCCGGATACGACAAGAAGAACCTGGGCAAGGCCGCCGCCGCAGAAATGATCATCGGCCGGGGCATCGACACCTTCGCCGACCGCCCGCTGGAGGCGGTGAAGGTCATCGCCGTCAACTACGACCGGCTGGTCAAGGCCGGCACCGTACCCGACGGGGCCCGCACGATCAGCCCGTCGCTGCCCCGGTTCCTACTCGCCGCCGCGGCGGTGACCGGGGTCGTCGCCGGAGCATCGCTGCTCTACCTCGGCGGCCGGCGGGCCGGGCGGCTGGCGGCGGCCCGGCGGGTCCGCCGCGACGGGCTCACCGACAGCCGCAGCGCGCTCAGCGCCGCCACCGCCGGGCTCGCCCAGCAGATCATCGACCTCGACCCGCAGTACGCCCTGCTGTACGGGCGTCAGGGCGACGACAGCGGCTTCGCCCGACGCTACCGGCAGTTGACCTCCGACCATGCCGCCCTGCTCGACCGGTTGGCGACCCTGGACGACACCGACGAGGCAGCCGTCGGGAAGCTGACCGCCCACGTCGAGTCGCTGAGCCGCCGGGCGCAGGCGCTCGCCGACAAACAACCGGAGCGACACGACGCGCAGCCGGAGAAGAGCTAGCTCCTGCCGGTTCCGTCGCGCGGTCGGGTGTCCGAAGCACGACTGACCGGGGACAGCTATGGCGCTGGCGGTGAACCGCTTCGTAGTGTGTTCGGGTTCGTCCGATGGCCGCCCGGGGAGGATGAGGACCGCTGAGTTCCACCCGATCCGCTCCCCCTCCGGAGAGGGTCGTCGCGGTCCGCGCCGGTGACCGGCCATGAGTCTCGTCCGTCAACTCGCCGCGTTGCCCACGGATCGCGTCGTGCAGATTCCGGGGGTGCCCACCGGCACCGTCGCGGCAACCGTCACCGGGGAACCGGTCGGCTCGGCCGCCGTCGTGCTGCAACCCGGCCCGACCCGTACCGCCGGTTCCTTCGTCCAAGCCGTCCTCGACGAGCTGGAACGGGTGGCGGTGGGGCTGCTGCCGGGGTGGCTCCCCGAGGTCGCCGACCTCCCCCGCGCCGACCCGTACGGCCTGGCCGCCGCCCGGGCCGCCGCGGTCGCCCGGGCGCGGGGCTCCGCGCACTCCGCCGCGTTCCTGGCGCACCTGGCCACCGTGGCGTTGTCCGGCCGACGACCACCGGTCGACCCGTTCCCCCCGGAGATCCGGTGTCCGGGGCTGACCCGGGTGGTGGCGCAGGGGTTCGGACGCCCCCGGGCGAATCTGCTGATCGAGGTGCCCGCCGGCCTCGACCCGGCCGGCGAGCAGGCCGTCGTGGCGGGCGCGGAGTGGCTGTGTCACCACGGCCGGGTCGGCGTGTGGTTGGCCGGCGCACCCTTACGGCACGAGGACCGGGTGGTCACCGTCCCGCTCACCCCGGCGGCGGACGAACACCCCGCGGCGGTGCCGACGACACCCCCGCAGGTCGTCGGACGCCCCCACCCCGGCAGCCCGACCGAGGCGCTGCTGGAGGCCGCCCTGGCCGGCCAGAGCTGGTCGGCGGGCCGGGTCTGGAACCGGTACCACCAGCCGCACCCCCTCTCACCCGCGGTCTGCCTGGACCTGCTCTGGCCCGATGAGCGGTGTGTCGTCGAGATCGACGGCCCGGAGCACTGCCGGCCGGACCGGTTCGAGGCGGACCGGCAACGCGACGTGCGGTTGCAGCTGGACGGTTACGCCGTCCTGCGCTTCACCAATGCCCGAATCAACCACGACGTCGGGGCGGTGGTGCACCAGATCGGCACCCTGATCCGGGCCCGGCGACGTGACCTGGCGGAAGGAAGATCCCATGGCCGGCGACGACCTCACCCCCTCTGAGGCCGCGATCCTGTTCGTGTTGATGGCGGAGGCCCGGGAGGTGCCCAACACCGAGTTGCGCAACCGGTACGGCGTCGACGTGCGCAAGTCCTACCGGGACAAGCTCAACCGCCTCGGCTTCGTCGACAGCCGCCGGGAGGGCAACACCTTCCTGCACCAGCTCGCCGACAAGGGTTGGGTCCGGGTGCAGGAGGATCTGCCCTTCCAGTCGGCGCAGGGCCGCATCCTCGGCGGGGCGCTGACGGCGTTGCAGGTCAACCTGCGGGACCGGGTCATGGTCCGCAGCGACTACCGCTCGTTCGGTGAGCTGTTCGCGCTGACCGACGTACGGGCCGGTACGGCGGAACCGGACCTGCGGCGCACCCTGGGTCTGCGCGTCCGGCACGCGTACACGGCGCTGGCCGCCGAGCCGGGGGCCTGGGTCAGCCTGACCCGGCTGCGGCCGTTCTTCGGCGACGTCGACCCCGCCGACCTCGACGAGGCGCTGCGGGACCTGGAGCGCGAGCCGGACGTGGACATCGTCCCGGAATCCAACCAGAAGGCGCTCACCTCGGCGGACGTGGCGGCGGCCCTGCGGCTGGGCGGCCAGGACAAGCACCTGCTGGCGATCGGGGTGGGATGACCGTGGCGGAGCACGCGGCCCTGGCGGCGCTCAGGCTCGACTGGGCGCCGGTGCCCGACGACGTCTGGCGGCCCTCGCCGTTCCATGTGGAGGGTCTGCACACCGCCGTGGCCCGCGACGTCCTCGCCGGGGTGGCCGACGCCCGGGACAGCGCCGACAGCAGCCCGATCGGGTTGGTGCTGCAGGGTCAGCGTGGCTCGGGCAAGACCCACCTGCTGGGCTGGATCCGCCAGCAGGTGCAGCAGCAGGGCGGCTACTTCTTCCTGGTCGGGCTGCTCGACGCGCACGGCTTCTGGGACAGTGTGCTCGCCTGCATGCTCGACGGGCTGTCCCGCCCGGTGCCCGACGCCGAGAGCCAGCTCCGGCTGCTGCTGCGCCGGCTCTCCTCGATGGTCGGGGCGCCCCGCTCGGCCCGCCGGGCGGTGATGGGTGACACCGAACTGACCCGGCCGGCCCTGGACGCGTTCGTCGACGGGCTCGTCGGGTACGCCCCGCACGTGGCGCGCGCCTGCCGGGAGACGGCCCGGGCGCTCGCGCTGAGCGCCTCGGAGGACGGCACCCACCGCGACATCGCGGAGAACTACTTCACCTCCGGTGAGGAGGGGGAGCCGGGCGAGCGTGGCGCCTGGGGCATGCGACGGGCACCCCGCAACGCGCAGCAGATCGTCCAGGAGATCTCCTGGCTGCTGGCCCTCACCGGCCCGTCCGTGATCGCCGTCGACCAGATCGACACCCTGATCGCGCAGTCCGTGGCCGCCGGTGACGTCCTGCGCCACCGGTCGGGCGGGCAGGACGACCCGGAGCAGGCCGCCGTGCACGCCCGGATCGCCGACGGCCTGATGTCACTGCGCCAGCTCACCCGCCGCACGCTCACCCTGGTGGCCTGCCTGCCGACCTCGTGGACGATCATCACGAGCCGGACGGTGGACACGGTGAGCGACCGGTTCCGGGTGGCACCCCGGCTCACCACCATCCACGACGCCACCCTGGCCCGGCAGATCGTCGAGCGGCGGTTCGCCGCCCGGTTCGCCGAGCGCGGCTTCGTACCCCCGTATCCGTCGTGGCCGGTGCGGCCCGAAGCCTTCGCGCAGGCCGCGCAGATGACACCCCGGCAGTTGCTGATCGACATCGACCGGCACGTCCGGGCCTGCGTCGCCGCCGGTGAGGTGCGGGAGCTGACCCGGCTCGGTGCCACGGCGGAACCGCGACCCCACCGCCCGCGCCTGTCCCCCGTGGGGGACCTGGAGCGCTTCGACACCAGGTTCGCCCAGCTCAGGAGCGAGGTCGACGTGTCCGGCCCGCTGACCCGTGACAGCGAGGACAGCACGGTCCCCGCCCTGCTCGCGGCGGGCCTGACCGCCTGGGTGATGGAGCGCGGCGAGGGTGGTGGATCGTTCAGCGTGGATCCGCCGCCGAGCGCCCAGCCGCCGCTGCACGCCCGGCTCCGGCTCACCCTCGACGAGGCCACCGAGGACCAGGTCCACTGGTGTTTCCGGGCGATCAGCGAGGAGCACCATGCGATCGCCGCGCTCACCCGGCTCCGCAAGGCGTGCACGGTGGCGGGGCTCGACGCCCGGGTGACCCGCCGCAAGCTCTTCCTGCTCCGCAACGGCGCCTGGTCGGGCGGGGCCAAGACCCGGCAGGCGATCGCGGCCTTCACCCGGGCCGGCGGGACGATCCTCCCGTTGGACCCCGAGGATCTCCGCATCCTGGGGGCCCTGCGGGTCATGCTCGCCGAGTCACCCGTCGACCTGCGGGGTTGGCTGACCGCCCGTCGGCCGACCCGGAACGTCACCGTGTTGCGACAGGCCCTGGGCTCCGTGGCCGACTGGCTCCCCGACCCTCCCGGTGGCGACGCAACCGATGCGGCGGTACGACCGCACCGCACCGAACCGGAACGCACCGCACCGGTCGCCGCCGGACCGGTCGAGACGACGGCGGCCGACCTGGCACCGGCCGACCTGGCACCGGCCGAGACGGCACCGGCGGGGGCGGGTGCCGTGGGGGCGGGTGACGGGCGCTCCGGGGCGGGGCGGGGTGATCCGCCGCCGGCCGACGGTGGGCAGGCCGGTCCGCACCTCATCGTGGGGTACGACCACCGCACCGGTGCACCCGTGCCGCTCTCCCTCGAAGCCCTCCGCAAGCACACCACCCTCTTCGCCGGCTCCGGGTCCGGCAAGACGGTGCTGATCCGGCGGATCCTGGAGGAGTGTGCCCTCGCCGGGGTCTCCGCCATCGTCCTCGACCCCAACAACGACCTGGCCCGGCTCGGTGACGGGTGGCCGGAGCCACCGCCGCAGTGGCGTGCCGGGGACGCGGAGAAGGCCGATGCGTACCTCGCCGGGACCGACGTACTGGTGTGGACGCCGCGCCGGTCGTCGGGACGTCCGCTGAGCTTCCAGCCGCTACCGGACTTCCGCGGTGTGCGCGACGACCCCGACGAGTTCCACGAGGCCGTCGAGGCGGCGGTCGCCGCGCTGGCGCCCCGTGCCCAGCTGACCGGTCGTACCAACAAGGTCCACCTGGGGCTCGCCGTGCTGCGTAAGGCCGTCGAGCACTACGGCCGGCGCGGCGGCAGCCGGGTGCAGGGCCTGATCGACACTCTCGCCGACCTGCCGGACGGGCTGCTGGACATCGACGGGGCGGACAAGATCGGGGTGGGGATCGCGCAGTCGCTGGCGGCGGCGATGGTCAACGATCCGCTGTTCGGTGGCGAGGGCAGCCCGATGGACCCGGGGCTGCTGTTGACCCCCGAGCCGGGTCGGCGGGCGCGGATCTCCGTCATCAGCCTGGTCGGCCTGCAATCCGACGAGGCCCGGCAGGGCTTCGTCAACCAGTTGCAGATGGCGCTGTTCGCCTGGATCAAGCAGCATCCGGCGAACGACCGGCCGCTGCTCGGGCTGCTGGTGATGGACGAGGCGCAGACGTTCGCCCCGTCCGGCGCGATGACCGCGTGCACCCAGAGCACGCTGGCGCTGGCGGCCCAGGCCCGCAAGTACGGCCTGGGCCTGATCTTCGCCACCCAGTCCCCCAAGGGGCTGCACAACCGCATCCCGGGCAACGCGGCGACCCAGCTCTATGGCCGGCTGAACAGCCCGATCCAGCTGGAGGCGGCCCGGGAGATGGCGAAGGCGAAGGGCGGCGACGTCGCCGACATCTCCCGCCTCGGCACCGGTGAGTTCTACCTCGCCGCCGAGGGTGCCGCGCCGGTGAAGATCCGTACCCCGCTGTCGCTCAGCCACCATCCGCGCAGCCCGCTCACCGCCGAGGAGGTGCTGGAACGGGCCCGCCGCCGGTGAGCCGACGGCCGCCGACCTGCGGATCTTGCCATCGGGATCTAGCGTGGAAGGAGCCTGTCCACCGGCAGTAAAGGATCATCGATGTTGCGCAAGCATCTGGTCGGATTGATCGTCGGCGTCGTCGTCATCGTCGGGCTGGGGGCCGCCGCCGTGGTCTGGCTCACGCTCAACAAGCCGGAGTCGACCGGGCCGGGTTCGGACGCGGCGGCACCGGCCGGGGCAACCGCCGCCGGGCCCACGCAGCCGGCGTCCGGCAGCCCCGCCCCGGCGACCGACGGGCCCGACGCGGACGCGGGCACGGCCGCTTCGGCGTCGCCGGAGGCCGGCCCACGGCGGATGAGTCGCCTCCTCTACGACGACGGGCAGAACACGGCGACCGTCACGGGTCTGGAGGTGACGGCGGGTACGGTGCGGGTGCAGCTGCGTTATGCGACCCGGTCCCCCGGCGGCTGGGTGCTCAGCTGCCCGGCCCGGGCGGCGGATCTCCAGTCGTCGCATCTGACGCTGGGCGACGGCCGGGAGGTCTTCCCGGTCGACACGTACTGCGCGTCGCAGCGGCCCGGCACGGATTTCACCCTGCGGCCCGGTGCGGTCCTGGAGAGCTGGGGCGTGTTCCCGGTCGTGCCGTCCGGCGACAGCCCCTTCTCCCTCACCTGGTACGACCTGGGCACCGTGGAGGGGCTGAAACTCTGAGCGGGCCGAGGCGCCGGCAGTGGCCGGGTCAGTGCGACGGGGACGACTCCGCCAGGTCGGTGTCGGCTGTGGGTGGGGCGGAGCTGCGGGCTTCGGTGGCGCACACCCCGGCGAGCAGGTCGGCGGTGCTGTGCGCCCGCACGTCGGCGTACGTGCCGTCGGCGAACCGGGCGACGACGGCCCGGACGTGCCGCTCGGCGGTGTCGGCGAGCCCGTCGTAGACGGCGGCGAAGGTCTCCCGGGCGGGGCCGCGCAGCCAGCCGGCGGGCAGCAGCCGCAGCGGTAGCTGCGGGTCGAGGGTGGGGAAACGCCGGAAGGTGTCCATCACCTCGGTCCGGGCCCGCACCGCCTCGGCGCCGTCGACCTGACCGGCGGCGATCCGCGGCAGGAGGGGCCGCCAGCGCCGCAGGAAGCTCTCGTACTGGGCGGCGACGGCCGCGACGTCCCAGGCGTCGAGCGGGTCGCGCCCGGCGACCGCGTCGAGGTCGACCCGCCGGCCCCGGAAGACGGTGACCGCGCCGAGGTGCAGCTGGGTGAGCTGGGCCCGGGCCTTCGGGGTCAACTCGTGCGGGGAGATCCACAGCCCGTCGTACAGCGGCGCGTAGCCCAGCCAGCGCAGCCGGCCACGCAGGGCCCGCCGTTGCGCGCTGCGCTCCTGCGGCAGGGAGAAGGCGACGAGCGTCCAGCACTCGTCCCACGGTTGGGTCGTGGTGGTGGCGGCCATCACCCAGCTGCCGCCGACGGAGAGGCTGACGGCGGCGGACCGGCTGAGCCGGTACGAGCTGCGCCGCCCCTGCCGGCTGCCCTCCAGGACGCCCCGGCGGGCCAGTCGGCTGATCACGGTCCGCGCGCCGGCGAGGCTGACGTGCGACTCGGCCAGCAGCGCGACGATGGCGGCGGACGGCAACCAGGCGCGGGTACGCAGGGTGTAGTCGGCCAGCAGGGTCACCGCGACGCCCTGGGGCGAGTTGCCGGCCTGCCGCCGGGGCAGCCGTACCGGGTGGTCCCCGTCGTCGGGGAATATCTCCTCGATGTCGAACGGGTGTGGCACGGGACGCTCCGGGCTCGGCTCGGCGACGGTGGCACCGACTGTAGACGGCGTACCCGGGCCCGCCTACCGGGCGTGGTTCCACGGTGGACCGGGCGTACGTCGGTGATCGACCAGTGTATCGAGGCTATTCGATTGACACTTGTCGGACCGAAGAGAACACTAAGTGCCATGCAATGCCACCTCGGGCCGGGGCAGGGCATGCCGGACGCCAAGGGCCGGCGCGGACGACACGGGCATCCGGGCGCACCCGTGCCGCGCGGCCGATCTCAACCTGTGAGGGAGTCACGCCCCATGAGAATCAGACGGAAACTGTTACTCGCCCTGGCGGCGCCACTGGTGGCCACGCTGACGGCCGCCGCCCTGGTGGTACCGACGCTCCAACCGGCGTACGCCGCGTCGTTGGTCGAGGTGACCAACTTCGGCGACAACCCCGGCCGGATGCGGATGCACATCTACGTACCGAACACCCGCCCGACCAACCCGGCGGTCGTGGTCGCCATGCACGGTTGCGGCGGCACCGGCCCCGGTTTCTACTCCAGCAGCGAGTTCGCCTCGCTGGCCGACCGGTACGGCTACATCGTGATCTACCCGTCCGCGACCCAGCAGGCCGGCTTCGGCAACTGCTTCGACACCTGGTCGGACGCCGCGAAGCGCCGGGGCGGTGGCAGTGACCCGGTGTCGATCGTCTCGATGATCAACTATGCCCAGCGGCAGTACGGCGGCGACCCCCGCCGGGTGTTCGCCACCGGCAGTTCCTCCGGCGGCATGATGACCAACCACATGCTGGCGCTCTACCCCGACGTGTTCGCCGCCGGGGCCGCCTTCATGGGGGTGCCCTACAACTGCTTCGCCAACGCCGCCGACTACCCGCCCGGCGCCAGCCAGTGCACCGGCGGGAACATGAACCGCACCCCGCAGCAGTGGGGTGACGCGGTCCGCCAGCAGGCGTACCCCGGTTACTCCGGTCCCCGGCCGAAGGTGCAGCTGTGGCACGGCACCGCCGACACCCTGGTGCCGTACTCGCTGCTCCAGGAGACCATCGAGCAGTGGACCAACGTGTTCGGGCTCAGCCAGACACCCACCTCCACCGACACCCCCCAGGCCAACTGGAACCGCCGCCGCTACGCCGACGCCAGCGGCAACGTCCTCGTCGAGGCGTACAGCGTCCAGGGTGCCGGGCACAGCCTGCCCTCCGGTGGGATGGCCGCCGTCGCCCTCGGGTTCTTCGGCCTGACCAACCCGACCCCGACCACGCCGCCGCCGACCACCCCGCCGCCGACCACCCCGCCTCCTACCACGCCGCCGCCGACGACCCCGCCGCCGACGACCACCCCGCCGCCCAGCTCCGGGGCCTGCCGGGTCACCGCCAGCGTCAACGCCTGGAACAGCGGCCTGACCGAGAACCTGACCATCACCAACACCGGTTCCAGCGCCGTCAACGGCTGGTCGCTGGTCTTCACGCTGCCCGGCGGGCAGAGCATCACCTCCGGGTGGAACGCCTCCTACTCCCCCTCGTCCGGCCAGGTGACGGCCCGTAACGCCAGCTACAACGCCGCCATCCCGGCCGGCGGGTCGGTCGACATCGGATTCCAGGCCAACCACACCGGCAACACCGCCAAGCCCACCTCGTTCACCCTCAACGGCGCGGCCTGCACGGTCGCCTGACCCCGCCTACGGGTGCGGGGACGGTCCCCGCCCGACCACACCGCCACCACGACTCTCCCCCGCCCGCCGTCGGGCGGGGGAGAGCGCGACGACGGTGCCGCAAGCACGGCAGCCGTGCGGAAAGCACGACGGCGGTGCGGCAAGCACGGCAGCCGTGCGGAAAGCACGACGGCGGTGCGGCAAGCACGGCAGCGGGTGGGAAGCGCCGAGCGCGGTGGCGGCGGGTCCGGCGGCGACAAGCACTCCGACATCGACCCCGGCCATTTCGGAAAACGTACGCGGCCGGTGCGACACCCCCGTCGTAGTACCCTGTCGGCCAGCGTTCCGGCAAGGCGGAAGGACCTCCCGTGGCGGCGTTCTACCTCTCCTCCATCGCCCATCTGCACGGGACGAAACACCTCGTCCGGGAGCTGGACGAGGTGGGTGCCGACAATCCACGGCTGCTCGACGACGGGCTGGAGTCGTATGGAGTGACGACAATGTCCTCGATCGAGATGGCCGGCGAGGTCGGTGCGCGTGCGCTCGCCGGCGGGCTGGTGCCGGACGCGATCGTCTACGCGACGGAGACCGCCGACGGGGACGGCGTACGCAGGAACAACGTGCGCCTCGCCCGGGCCGTGGACGCACCCGGCGCCGCGACCCAGACCGTCGCCGGTCACGGGTGCGCCAACCTCGGCCTGCTGCTGGGCACGGTGCAGGGGCTGTTCGCGACGACCGACGTCGACACCGTCCTCGTCGTCACCGCGGACCGTGTCGTCGGTCGCGGCCGGATGATGGACGCGGAGCTGTCGGTCCTCAGCGACGGTGCCGCCGCAGCCCTGGTGACCCGGCACCGGCCGGCGGGTGACGGGCTCGTCCTGCTCGTCAACGGCATGGCGCTGCGCAGCGACTGGCGCGGTGACCTCACCGACAACAGCCCCGCCGCGCAGCGCCGCAACGTGCTGCTCGGCCGGTCGGCCGTCAAGGCCGCCCGGGAGGCCACCGGTCGCGGTCCGCGCGACTTCACCCACGCCCTGTTCAACAACTACCGGCTGCCCGCCCAGCGGTTCCTCACCGGCGCGGCCGGCTACTCCTTCGACCAGCTGCTGCCCGGTCGCCTGGCCGCGCACGCCCACGAGTTCGCCGCGGACCTGCTCGTCAACGCCGACCTGCTGGCCGCCGACGGCGTGCTCACCGCCGGCGACAGGTTGGCGCTCGTGGCCACCGGACCGCACTCCTGGGCCGTGATCGACGCCGAGGTCGTCGGCTAGGCCCGGTATCGCAGCAGGTGGTGACTGGACTCGCCGCATTCGGCGGTTCCCGCACCTCAGCGGGGTCCGTCGGCGGCGACCGAGGCCAACCACAGGTAGTCCACCTTGCCGTTCTGGTTGAGGGGCATCGCCTCGAGCCACTCGACCCGGGTGGGCGTCATGTACGGCGGCAGCACCCCGCGCAGCTCCGTGACCACCCGCGCCGGCTCGGTGTCGCCGGTGCAGAACGCCACCAGCGACTCGGCCGGGGCCTGCCCGAGCAGGACGACGGCAGCGTCGATGACGCCGTCCAGCCCGCGCAGCGCCGCCTCGATCTCGCCGAGTTCGACGCGGTAGCCGCGGATCTTGACCTGCCGGTCGAGGCGGCCCAGATGGACCAGGTGGCCGTTCTCGACCCGGACCCGGTCACCGGTGCGGTACCAGTGCGCCGGGGTGAGCGGTCCGGTCCCGTCGTAGACCCGCGCACGGTCGTCGCCCCCGTCGAAGCTGAGGAAGCGCGCGGTGTTCTCCTCGGGATCGAGGTAGCCCGCGAACCGCTGGACGCCCCGCACGCACAGCTCGCCGTCGCGCCCGGCCCGGCCGTCGCGGTCGACCAGGATCCAGTCGTGCTCGGGCAGCACCAGCCCGATGGGCACCGTCGCGTTGCTCGTCGTCGGCCAGTCGGCCGGTGACCGGGGTAGCCGGTACTCGGCACAGCTCACGGTGAGTTCGGTCGGACCGTACACGTTCTCGATCACGCTGCGCGGCGCCGCCGCGTGCCACACGGCCGCCTGCTCACGGGTGAACGGCTCCCCGATGAAGATGCTCCAGCCGAGGTCGGGCATGGCGTCGGGGGCGAGCAGCCGCAGCCGGCGCGCGTAGGAGACCTGCGACGGCACCGAGAACCAGTGGGTGATCCGTCGCTCGTTGACGAACGTCGCCGGACGCAGGAGTTCCCTGGCGGTGGCGACCACCAGCGTCGCGCCGCTGCTCCAGGCCGCGAACAGGTCGAACACGGACGGGTCGAAGGTCAGGTCGAAGTTCTGCGTGAGCCGGGAGCCGACGCCGATGTCGTAGCGGCGCACCACGTGCTGCACGTAGGCGGCGGCACTGCGGTGGGCGACCGGCACCCCCTTGGGCACTCCGGTGGAGCCGGAGGTGAACAGGAGGTAGGCGACGTCGTCGCCGGTGACCGTCCGTCCGCCGTCGTCGGGTCCGCCGCCGGCCACCGGCCGGTCGTCGTCCGGGTGGACCAGCCGGACGCCCACGTCGGCCAACGCACCGAGGAGGGCCGGATCGACCTCGTCGACGACGACGGCGGCCAGGCCGGCCCGGCGCGCGATGCCGGCGTTGCGCGTCACGGGAGCGCCGGGGTGCAGGGGCACCACGGTCGCGCCGAGCCGGAGCACCGCCAGATAGGCGAGGTACGAGGTCACGGAGCGGGTCGAGAACAGCCCGACGCGGGTGGCGCCGGGGGCCGTGGCGGCGATCCGCGCCGCGAGGAGGCCCGCGCGTCGCCAGAGTTCCGGGTAGCTCAGGAACTGGTCGCCGACTTCCAGCGCGACCGCCTCCGGATGGTCGGCAACCGATCGCCGCACCAACCCGGCGAGGTCGACGGCGGTCCCCACGCCCATGAACCGACACCCCCATATATCGACCGACATCTACCGGTGCGTCAGGGAAGGTACCCCACGATCCACCCGTCGCCGACCCCTCCCGGCTGGGCGGACGGCCATCCGACAGTCGTCCACACTATCGACGTTCTTACATATAGATTTAGGTCACGATCCGGTAACGCTGCCCCAACTTGGGAGATTTCATCCACTTGAGAGGGTTGCCGGGGCATGGAAAATGGTGTCCAGGAAACCACCTATTCACATTCGGCGTCGAATGCGTGCCAATGTCGGCCTTCGATGCCTGTGTCCTCCCTGTGATCTGTGCCGACGTCTTCCCTGACCGCTGATAAGGAGACATCCGTGGCGATAACCCTCAAGCCACTCCATCCGCTCTTCGTCGCAGAGGTGACCGGCGTCGACCTGACCACGCCCGTACCGGAGGACGTCTTCGCCGAGATCCACGCGGCCTTCGAGCGCTACGCGGTCCTCGTCTTTCCCGACCAACCGGTCACCGACGAGCAGCAGACCAGCTTCAGCAGGCTGTTCGGGCCGCTGGAGACCGCCCCGAACTTCGCCGGCACGGCGCTGCGGCTGAGCAACGAGTTCACCGACATCTCCAACCTCGACCACGAGGGCAAGCTCCTCGACCCCGAGGACCGCCTCACCCGCTACAACCTGGGCAACCAGATGTGGCACACCGACAGCTCCTTCAAGGCCGTCCGGGCGAAGTGTTCGCTGCTGTCCGCCCGGGAGATCCCCCCCACCGGAGGCGAGACCCAGTACGCGGACATGCGCGCCGCCTACGACGCACTGCCGCCGGAGCGCAAACGCCAGGTCGAGAACCTCGTCGCCGAACACAGCATCGCCCACTCCCGGGCGAAGTCCGGGTTCGACAGCTTCAACTCCGACATCGCCACCGCGCTGCCGCCGGTGCCGCAGCGGGTCGTCGACCACTACCCGGGTTCCGGCCGCAGCAGCCTCTTCCTCGCCTCACACGCCTCACACATCGTCGGCTGGCCGGTCGAACAGGGGCGGGCCCTGCTCGAAGAGCTGATCGAGTTCGCCACCCAGGACCAGTTCGTCTACACCCACCACTGGCGCGTCGGCGACCTCACGGTATGGGACAACCGCTGCACCATGCACCGCGGCCGCCCGTACGACCTGCGGCAACGGCGGGTCCTGCACCGTACGACGGTGTCCGACGTCGTCACCAACTACCAGGTGACGATGGCGCACGCGGAGTCTCGCGGATGACCGCCACCCGGCGGCTGGTCATCGTCGGCGGTGGTCACATGGGGTTGGCGATCATCCGGGGGCTGCTCGGCGGACCGGCCGGTCCGGAACTCGTCGTGGTCGAGCGCAGTGCCGCCCGACGCGAACTCCTCGCCGAACTCGACGGGCTCACGGTCGTCGCCCACCTGGATCTGGCCGACGGCGACTTCGTCGTGCTGGCCGTCCCGCCGCAGGTCTTCGCCGAGTTCGCCGACGCCGAGCGCCACCGGTTCACCCCGGGGACGCCGGTGCTGTCGGTGATGGCCGGCCTCACCGCCGAGACGATCGCCACAGCGCTGGGCACCACGCAGGTCGTCCGGTCCATCCCCAACACACCGTCCGAGGTGTTCCAGGGGATGTCGGTCTACCACGCCGGCCCGCAGGTGTCGGCGGAGACCACTGCCCAGGCGGAGGCCCTGCTGGGAGTGATCGGCCGGGTGCTGCGGGTCGACCGCGAGGAACTGGTCGACGACGCCACCGCGATCTGCGGCGGCGGACCAGCGTTCGTGAGCTACATCGTCGACGCCTTCTGCCAGTTCGCCGCCGCCCGGGGCTTCGGCGAGGCGGCCGGCCGGGAGATGGCGGTGCAGGTGTTCGGCGGGACCGCGACCCTCATCGCGGAGAGCGGGAAACCGCCGATGCAACTCTGCCACGAGGTGATGACGCCCAACGGCACCACCGAGCGCGGCATCGCCGCGTTCGACGCCGCCGGGCTGAAGGGCTCCATCCTGACCGCGCTCACCGCCGCCGCGCAGCGCTCACGGGAACTGGCCCGCCCCCACGGGCCCGGATGCGCGGTGGGGTGAGGTGTCCCCCACGTACGACGTGGTGGTCGTCGGGCTCGGGATCATGGGTGCGTCGGCGCTCCACCAGCTCAGCCGGCGGGGAGCGCGGGTGTTGGGCGTCGAGGCCCACGGACCGTTGCACGACCTGGGTTCCTCGCACGGCCAGACCCGCATCTTCCGGCGGGCGTACTGGGAGGGCGAGCAGTACGTCCCGCTGCTGGACAGCTCGTACCAGGGGTGGCGGGAACTCGACGCCGCGACCGACGAGACGATCGCGCTGCGCACCGGCGGCCTGTTCGTCGGCTCCCCCGACTCCAAGCTGGTGCAGGGCTCCCGGGACACCGCGCTCCGGTGCGGGATCAACCACGAGTACCTCGACGCGGGCGAGATCACCAGCCGGTTTCCCGCCTTCCACGTCCAGCCCGACGCGGTCGCCGTCCACGAGCCGGACGCGCTGATGCTCTTCGCCGACAACGCCCGGCTCACCTACCTGACGCGGGCGACCGCCGCCGGCGCCCACCTGGTCCACGGACGTGCCGTGCGTACGCTCTCCCCCGGCTCCGGGGGCACCGTAACGGTCGTCGGCGACGGGTGGGAGGTGAGCTGCGGCGCGGTGGTGCTGACGGTCGGCGGCTGGGTGGGTCGCTTCCTGCCCGGTGAGATCGCCCCCGCCGTCACCCCGATGCGCATTCCCGTCTTCGAGTTCGACGTGGCCGAGGCGCGGGAACGCGACCACCTGCCCGGACGCTTCCCGGTCTTCCTCTACGAGGACGCCGGGGGAGCCCTGGTCTACGGGCTCCCCCGCTGGCGGTCGGTCGACGGCGGGCTGAAGATCGGCTTCCACAACCGGCAACTGTCACCGCAGGACGTCGACGGTGACCGGCGTCCACCCAGCGACGCGGAGCAGCATGAGCTGTGGCGGACGATCAGCCCGGTGCTGCCCGCCGTCCAGCCCACGGGCCGGGGCCGCTCCTGCATCTACACGATGTCGGCCGACGAGAGTTTCCTCATCGGCCGCTCCCGGGAACTCGACGGCGTCTGCTACGCCAGCGCCTGCTCCGGCCACGGCTTCAAGTTCGCCCCGGGCATCGGGGAGGTCCTGGCGCAGCTCGCGCTCGACGGACGGTCGACGGTGGACATCGCCGCGTTCAGCCCCGACCGGCTCTGACGCCCCGCCGGGTCGAGCCGCGCCGTGCGCGCCCCGACCCGACCACCCGCAGTGGTGGCCCGTGCGGGACCGGTCAGACCGCGGCGATGAGGCGTTCGAGGGCGAGTTGCAGGCGCTTCGGGTCCTGGGCGAAGCAGATCCGGAAGTAGCCGTCGAATCCGTCGCCGAACGCGGAGCCGGGCGCGATGCCGACCCCGGCACGGGCGACGAGCTCCTTGGCGTACGCCAGGGAGTTGTCGACGCCCTCGATCCGGAAGAACGAGTAGAAGGAGGCCGGGACGTCCGGCGCGAGGATGCGCGGGTGGCCCTGGAAGGCGTCCGCCACGGTCTCCCGGCCCCGCGCGCTGCGCTCCACCATCTCGGCCACGAACGGCTCACCCTCGCGGATCGCCGCGACCCCCGCGTGCTGCACGAAGGTGGCCGACCCGGTGCTGTTGATCGCGCTGAGGTTGCCCACCTGGTGGGCCAGGCCGGCGGGGTGCACCAGCCAGCCGAGCCGCCAGCCGGTCATCGACCAGGTCTTGGAGAAGCTCTGCACGACGAAGAGCGCGTCGTTGTCGTCGGCGACCTCCAGCATCGACGGCGTCGCGACGGACCCGTCGAAGACCAGCCGGTTGTAGACCTCGTCGGAGATGATCCAGATGCCCTTGCGCCGGGTCAGCTCCAACAGTTCCCGCTGCTGGGCCGAGGTCATCGTCCAGCCGGTCGGGTTGCCGGGTGAGGCCAGGAACACCGCGCGCGTCCGGTCGTCGCAGTTCGCCTCGACCTGGTCGAGATCCAGCGACCAGCCGTCCGGGTCGGCTTCGAGGTTGACGAACCGTACGGTCGCGCCCATCGACTCGACGGCGATGACGATGTTCGGCCACACCGGCGCCACGACGACGACGTTGTCCCCCGGCTCCACCAGGCACTGCAACGAGATCATGATGGAGGTCATCCCCGACGAGGTCGCCGACAACCGCTCCAGCTCGACCTCCACCCCGTTGGTACGCCGGTGGTACTCCTGGATCGCCTGCCGCAGCGGTGCGATGCCCCGGCGGTCCGCGTAGCGGGTCTTGCCCTGGGCCATGGCGAGTTCGGCGGCCTGCCGTACGACCAGCGGGGTGGGGAGATCCGACTCACCGAAGCAGAGACTGACGGCATCGGGATAGTCCTGGCACAGGCGCGCGACGGCCACGATCTCCTGCGTCCGCATGTGCGCCAGGGCGGCGCGGAACGGGGGGACGTCGTTGCGCGGGGCGGTCGGCATGGGTGGGTCTCCTTGACGGCTGGGGCGCACGTCCGGCGCGGGGAATGGGCGACGCATCGAAGTCTGGCGTTGTCAGCGCACCCGCGGCAATCGGATCCACGGCCACGGATTGGCCATCTCCCCGACCGGAACCTCGATCACCGTCGGCACCCGCTCCCGGGCGAGGCCCTTCTCGATCTCGGCCCGCAACTCCTGCGGGTCGTGGGCGCGGACACCGACCGCGCCGAACGCCTCCGCGAGCTTGACGAAGTCGGGGTTGTGCAGTTCGGTGCCGATCGTCTGGGTCAGGAACTTGCGCTGGGCGCGCTTCACGTTGGCGTAGGACCCGTCGTCGAAGACGACGGCGACGACCCCGATCCCGTGCTGGACCGCCGTCGCCAGCTCCGTCGCGGTGAACAGGAAACCGCCGTCACCCGAGATGGACAGCACCGCGCGGTCCGGGTAGGCGACCTTGACACCGAGCGCCGCCGCGAACCCGAAACCGAGCGCCCCGACGTACGTCGGCAGCACGTAGGTCGACGGGCGCAGCACCGGGAACATCAGCCGGGCGACGTAACCCACCTGGGTCATCTCGTCGACGAAGAACCCGTCCTCGGGCAACGCGGCCCGCATCGCCCGGACGAGGTCGACCTGGGGGGCGAGCTTGTCGAGCTCGGCGTCCACCGCGTGCCGGGCGTCCTCGACCGCGGCCCGCCACTGCGGCCGCCGCCCCACCGGCGGCAGCCCGTCGAGCAGCGCGCGGAGCACCTCGGTGGCGTCCCCCACCAGGGACACCGCCGGCGGGGACACCCGGTGGATCTCCTCCTCGTCGAGGTCGACGCGGATGATCCGCAGACCCTCGGTGCCCCACTCGACCTGGGGCCGCAGCAGCCGGGTCCCGACGGCCAGGACGACGTCGGCGTGCGGCCACAACCGGTGTGCGACGGGCAACGACACCGACAGCTCATGGTCGTCACGCAGCACCCCGCGCCCGCCCAGCTCCGTCGTGACGGGCGCCTGGAGCAGCTCTGCGAGCCGGGCGACCTCCGCCGTCGCGCCGCGCGCCCCGCTGCCGACGAAGATGACGGGCGCGCGGGCGGCGACCAGCTCCGCGCGGGCCGCCTCGACGGCGCGCGGGTCCGGCGGCGCGGGGGGCGGCGACGCCGGCCACGGTGGGGCGGCGGTGACCTCCGCGGCCAGCACGTCGGTCGGGATCTCGATCGCGACGGGCCGGGGGCGGTGGTGGCCCAACCGGTGGAACGCCTCACCGAGCACGTGGGTGATCGCGGCGGGCTCCTCGACCCGGGCCGCCCACCCCGTCAGCGACCGGAGCACGCCCAACTGGTCGGGGATCTCGTGCGGGACACCCAGGTTCCGCCCGAGCACCGGGGTGGGGATCTGGGTGGCGACGCACAGCACCCGGGCGTCGCCCGCGTAGGCGGTGGCCAGCCCGGTCAACGAGTTGAGCACGCCCGGCCCGGAGATGACGAGGTACACGCCGACCCGGCGGCTGGCCCGGGCGTACCCGTAGGCCATCAGCGCGGCGGCCTGCTCGTGCCGGGTGTGCACCACCCGGATCGTCGTGTCGGCGAGCGCCGCGAAGATGGCGTCGTGCTGCTCACCCGGCACGGTGAAGACGACCTCCACCCCTTCCTCGACGAGTTTCGCGACGAGGTGCTCTCCGACGTTCATGCGGCCTCACCAATCGCTCTCGGCACCGACGGATCTCGGACTTCCCGGCCGGTTGCCGGCGGCGACGGTGTCCACCGCCCGGCCGCGACACCCGGCCGCACCGGCCCGGCCGCCGTCCGGCGCACACCTGTGGACCCGGCACGTCGACGCGTCCCGCACCACGGACTGCCACAATTCGCCGGAATGGACGTGATCGGCACGAAGGGTGGCGACAGTTCCAGCGGGTCGGCCTTCCAGGAGGATTCGTCGCGCAGAAGTGGCACTCAGGGTGGTGTTCGGTGAGGCGAAGTCGGTGCCGTGGTGCGTCATGTCCGATGCTGCGCTGCGCATTGCGGTGTCGACCGACAGATCAGAGAACACCGCCGTCAAATGCTAAACGTCAATAACCTGGGCCGCAACCAGCACGGCGTCGATCAATGTCGCCCGTAGCGTGTATGTTGCCGCCATGACGCCCGCCTCCCCGGCTGATTCCGATCGACTCCTGCCGCTGCCCCGCAGCTTCCACCGGGTCCTGGTGATCGCCGCCCACCCGGACGACGCCGAATTCGCCTTCGGCGCCACCGTCGCCCGCCTCACCGGCGAGGGCGCGCAGGTGACCTATCTGGTCGTCACCGACGGCGCGCAGGGTGGCGAGGATCCGACCGTGCCGGCCCCCGAGCTGACCGCCACCCGGTACGCCGAGCAGCGCGACGCGGCCCGGATGCTCGGGGTCACCGACGTGGTCTTCCTGGGGCTGCCCGACGGCCTGCTCACGGACACCCCCGCGCTCAGACTCGCCCTGACCCGCCAGATCCGGCGGCACCGGCCGGAACTCGTCCTCACCCACCAACCGCTGCGGTCGCTGCAGTTCCCGATCGGTGCGTCCCACCCCGACCACCTCGCCGTCGGGCAGGCCGCGCTGAACGCCGTCTACCCCGACGCCCGCAACCCCCGGGCCTTCCCCGAGCTGCTGGCCGAGGATCTGCCCGCGCACCGGGTGGCCGAGGTCTGGGTGCCCGGGCACGAGCACACCGACCTGCTCGTCGACGTCGGGGAGACCGCCGAGCTGAAGGTGTCGGCCATCCTCGCCCACCGCAGCCAGTTCCGCAGCTCACCGGATCCCCGCGCCGACGTCCAGTGGGTGGTGGACCGGATGCGCGGCAACGGCACGGCCATCGGCTGCGAGTACGCCGAGGCGTACAAACGCATCGTCACGGACGCGGCCGGTGCGGCCGGTCCGACCCCGACGGCCCGACGGCCCACCACCGAGGTCCCGACCCGCACGCCGTGAACCGACCTCCCGGCCGCGCCGCCCGACGAACCCGCCCGGGGCCGGCGGGTGGACGGTGGGGACCCACCATCCACCCGATGCCGCCCCGGCGGCGGGCCCGGACGGTCAGGCCGGGTTGCTCAGCTCGTACAGCCGGGCGGCGAGATCGAACTGGGCCTGGGTGTCGATGTCGATCGTCAGGTTCGTCGCCTGGTGCCAGATCGGGCGGGCGCCGACCAACCCGATGGTCGTCGCCACGTGCCGGGTCATGATCGAGCAGGAGAACCCGAGCTGGTAATAGGTCGGCAGCTCCTGCGAGGGGCGGTGCCAGGGGCCGAACCCGAACCCCATCGGGTTGAAGTTCGGGTCGAGGAGGTACTCCTTCATCGGGTACACCACCACGATCGAGTCCGCAGCGGCGGTGTCGCGGGCCCGCCAGGTACGCACCACCTCCCCGTGCTCGTCGAAGAACGGGTCGGTGGCGTGGCACCACATCACGTCGTCGTCGCCGGGCACCTGCTTGCAGACCTCGTTGACCACGGACTGGAACGGGTACGAGTTCTCCGTGAGGTGCCGGGGCCGGGGCAGATAGGTGGCGCCGTACCGGTCGGCCAACTCCCGGGTCGACGCGTCCTCGGAGGACAGGCAGACGTCGCCCGGATCGTCGGCCAGCCGGGCGAGTTTCTCGACGAGAATGTCGAGCAACGACTTCCCCCCGGCGAACGGACGGTAGTTCTTGTCGGGCACCCTCGTCGACGAACGCTTGGCGGGGATGACGAACTTCATGACGGTCTCCTGTCTCCAGCCGGATGGGTCGTCGCCGGCCGACGGGTCACGGGGACTCGGCGGGCCGGCGACGCGGCCGACCCCCACCCGGTCACCTAGACGGCCAGGTGGCCGACGGTCTCGACGAGTTCACCGAACCGGGCGAGTTCCGCCGCGTCGAGCGTGGAGAAGTACGGGACCATGATCGCCGCGGTCAACCGTTCGGCTTCCAGCCGCTGCTCGCGTACCTCGGCCGGGTCCCGGAACGGCCCCCGGTAGCCCATCCGCTCGGCGTAGGCGGGCCCGGTGCGGGGCGGCGGATGGGGGGCGGCGAGGATCGCGTCGAGCGGCGTGAGGCCACAGGCCAGGATCGCGGCGATGTGGGCGGCGCCGCGCAGTTCGCGGATCAGGTGGATCGTCAACGCGGCCCGGCCGGGCAACGCCACCGGGGGCGGGAGTCCCCGCCAGCCGGTGAAGAGGGCACCCACCGCCGCAGGTGCCGCCTCGACGACGCGGCGGCCCAGGGTGTCGATGACGCCGAGCGTGTCGGGGTCGACGTCCGCGAAGACCCGCTCGCCCCAGCCGGTGATCCGGTCCCGGTAGTGCAGCGCCACGTCGTGGTGGGTCAGGCCCGCCGGCACCGCGAGCCACGCCCGGCGTACCTCCTCGACCGGCTCGAACGCGATCGCCGCCGCCGCCACCTCGACCGGGCAACTGCCGAGCACGCCGGCCCGACCGACGATCCAGAACTGAACCCCGGTCGCGAATCCCAGCTCCACCCCGTACGCGTTGGTGGACTTCGCCATGATCCAGCTGCGACTCAACTGCTGCACCGGCTCACACACCCGGTCGATGGTCTCCGCAGCCGTGGCTGTCGCCATCTGTCCTCCCTCCCTGGCCACCCGCCTGGCAGGGGCGGGGATGGCGTACCGCGTCGGCTCTGCCGCGTGGCCGGACGACCGCCGACGCGCCCGGGGTGCGGCAGCGCGGGTCGCGACGCCGGGCAGGCCCGCCGATCCCGCCGGCCCGGTCAGCCGGGCGAGAGCCACGACGTCAGGACGTCGGCGAGCCGTCGCAGGTCCGGGATGTCGATCCGCTCGGTGGCCTGATGAGCGTCCTCGATGGATCCAGGGCCGAAGACTACCAATTCCTCGGCCAGACCGGAGTACCGCAACGCGTTGGCACCGAAGGGTGCGACCGTGGGTCGGGTGCCGCAGGTCCGCGCCAGGAACTGCACGAGTCCGCTGTCGGGCCGCTGGTAGAACGCGGGCGAGGCGGGCCTGCCGTCGGGCGTACGCGGCAGCAGCGACACCACGTCGCAGGGCACGGGGCAGGCGGCCCGGGCGATGGCGGTCAGCTCGGCCAGCACGTCGACCGGGTCCTCACCGGGGACGATGCGCCGGCCCACGGTGATCGAGCAGCGGTCGGGGATCACGTTGCTGCCGGAGCCGCCCGTGATCTGGGTGACCGACAGCGTGCCGCCGCCCAGCTCGGTGCGCCCCGGGGTCGCGCTCAGCCGCTCGTGGGCGGCGGCGAAGGCGGCGAGCACCGGCACCATCGCGTCGATGGCGTTCACCCCGAGGTCGGGTCGCGCCGAGTGCGCCGCCACCCCGTGCGTCGTCACCTCGATCAGGACGAGTCCCTTCAGCCCGTGCACGGGCCGGAACCCGGTCGGCTCGGCCACCAGGAGCTGGTCGATCCGCAGGCCCTGCTGTCTCGCCCAGGGGGCGAACCGGGTCGCCCCGAGCAGGCCGCCGGCCTCCTCGCCGATCGAGCCGACCAGCAGCAGGGTGGGGTCGGGGCGGCGGCCGTCGCGGTGCATCGCGGCGAGCAGCGCGAGGACCACCCCCATGGTCGCCTTGGTGTCCAGGGCGCCCCGGCCCCAGACGGCGTCGTGCTCGATGCGTCCGTCGAAGGGCGGGTCGGTCATGTGCTCGACGGCGACGGTGTCGGTGTGCACGTCCAGCACCACGAGCCGGTCGGACCGGCCCGGAAAGCGGCCGTAGACGTTGGGTCGGTCCGGCCGGACCTCGTCCAGCACGACCTCGGCGGCACCGCAGCGGTCGAAGCGGTCCGCGAGGTGCCGGGCGATCGCCCCCTCACCGACCGGACCATGCTCCTCGGCTCTCGGCCCGGTGTGCAGCGGGTTGACGCTGGGGATGCGGACGAGCTCGGCGACCGCCTCCGCCAGCACCCGGCCGTCGAGATCCATTGCAGGATTATCGATGCGTGACCCCGGGATGACAATCTCCGCCATCGATGCCTGGCGCGGTCACCCGCCCGGCACCGGATCGGCGTCCGCGCTGTCGAGCAGCTGCCGCAGGCTGCCGTCGACGAAGAACTCCCCCAGGTCGACCGGGACACCGAGGGCGTTCATCCGGGTCACGATCTCCACCGCCAGCTGGGAGGTGCCGCCCGACTCCAGGAACGGCACGTCGGGGTCGACGGTGTCGAGGTCCAGGACCGACTTCCAGGTCTCGACGATCCGGGCGCGGACGTCGTCGCCGTCCGCCCGTTGGCGGGTGACCGTGCCGCCGCCCTCCAGCGCGGACCGGACGGTACGCCGGTCGGCCTTGCCCGGCCCGAGCGTCGCGATCGCGGGCACGAGCTCGATCCGGTGCGGCACGCAGTGCACCGGGGCGTGCCGGCGCACGTGGTCCACGAGGTCGACCGCGCTCGCCGTCGCCCCCGGCCGCAGGACGACGTGCGCGCCGGCGACCGCGCCCAGGGCCGGGTCGGGCAGGCCGACGACGCACGCGTCGAGGACGTCCGGATGGGCGACGAGGATCTGCTCGACCTGCAACGGGAAGACGTTCTCGCCGCCGCAGACGAACATGTCGTCGATGCGGCCGACGAAGAAGTACCAGCCGTCGACCACCCGGAAGATGTCCTTGGTCCGCAGCCAGCCGTCGAGGTAACGCTCGCGCGTCGTCACCGGGTCGAGGATGGTGCCCTCGGAGATGAGGTCGCTGCGCAGCCACAGCTCCCCCTCGGCGCTGTCGCGGCCGGCGTCGTCCAGGACCCGGGCGGTGACCCCGACCCAGGGCCGCCCGCAGCTCTCCAACGGCTGCTGCTCCCCCGGCGGTTGCCCGAGGCACGGCGCGCACTCGGTGAGCGCGTAGACGTTGAGGATCTCGGTGCCGCCGAAGGCCGACCGCAGGCGCTGGAGCAGCTCGGGGGTGGACGGGCCGCTGGCCACCCGGACCGAGCGCAGGTGGCGCAGGTCGAGGTCGCGTAGCAGGGCCACCTCCCGCAGCAGCACGGCCGCCTGCGAGGGGGTGAACAACACGGTCGAGCAGCGGTGGCGGGCCAGCTGACGCAGCACGTGCGCCGGGTGGAAGGCACCGGCGAGCACCCCCGTCCAGCCCCGCAGCAGACCGAGCATGACGCCCGCGTTCATGCCTCCCGTGTGGTAGAGCGACGTGGCCACCAGGTAGCGCGTCGGCGTGCCGGGCTCCCCCGGCGACGAGGCGGTGTAGGCGCCGCTGCGGTAGCGGGACAGCAGGTGGAAGTGCTCGTGGGTCTTGATGATCATCTTTGGTCGTCCGGTGCTGCCCGACGTCGAGAAGGCGACCGCCGGATGCCGGGGCGGCACCTGCTCCGGCAGCGCCACCGGTTCGGCACGCAGGAGTTCCGCGAACGGTCGCCCCCAACGCCCGCTGACCGTGAACCGGTGCGGCACGGCGGAGTCGGCGACCGCGTCGTCCACCCCCGATCCGACGCCCTCGACGATCGCCGCCACGCACCCCACGTCCGCGAGGTACGCCTCAGCCGTCGGCCTCGGCAGCGCCGGGTCGCACAACACGGCGGTCAGGCCGGCCCGGATGGTGCCGTAGACCGCCTGGAGCAGCCCCGGTCCCGGCCGGGTCGAGATCAGCACCCGGTCGGCCGGGGCGAGTCCGAGCGCGGACAGCCCGGCCGCGACCCGGTGCACGGCCTCGTCGAACTCGGCGTAGGTCACCCGGGTCTCGGTGCCGTCGGACTCGGCGATGAAGGCGATCCGATCCGGAGTCGCCACCACGTGCTCACGAAACAGCAGTGCCCCGTTTGTCTGCATCGGACCTCCACAACCATGGACGTCAATGTTCGGACAGAAAGTTACACGACCATTCGGCGGCGGTGGGCCGGCCACCCGGCGCGGCGGGCGCCCCAGCACCGTCCATGTCGGATTCCAGATACTTGTGATCTTGGATGGAGCGTGAAACCTTCTGTGCCATTACCTGGGACGCGACCTGTCGCAGCCGGTCCGTCCCGGGCGGATCGACCCGGCCGTGCCGAGGCGCGACGCAGCACCGAATTGTGGAAACGACCAGGCTCCTGCGACGCCTCGACACCGACGGGACGCCGGACCCGGCGGGCGACCAGCCGAACCCGGGTGCAGCCAGCTCCGTACCGCCCGTCCCCATCCGAAACCCTTCACAGAGAGAGTCCCGACACGTGGATACCGCCCCGTGGGTTGACTTCATGGAACGATGGAACGAGGGACGCGTGAGCGCGGCGGAGCTCACCGACTGGCAGACGACGGCGCTGCGGACGGTGCTCGGCCACGTTCACGACAGATCGCCCTTCTACCGACGGCACCTGGCGGGCGCGAACCTCGACATCGAGGAGCTCGCGGACCTGGCGCACCTGCCCTACACGACCAAGGACGACCTGCGCGAAGCCATGCACGACATGCTCAGCGGGCCGGTCGGCGACGCGCAGTTCTACTTCGAGACCACGGGGACGACCGGCCGACCCACCCCGTGCCCCCGGGCGGCGATCGACTTCGACCTCAACGTGCTGCCGCTGGCGCACGCGCTCGACCGCATCGTGCGCAAGCACTTCCCGGACGGCGGCGAGCGCCCCATCCTGGCCGTGGTGGCCCCCAACGACGTCCACGCGGCCTGCCTGAGCCTGTCCTTCGCCGCGAAGCAGATCGGCATCGCCAAGCTGGACCTGTTTCCGATCACCCCGACCCTCGGGTTCCCCCGGTTCTTCGAGGTGCTCGTCGAGCTGCGGGTCAACATGATCCTCTGCTCGCCGGGGCTGCTGATGGCGCTGGCCGAGATGAGTTCCTCCTACGGTGTGGAGGTGCCGGACGACCTGGCGGTCAAGGTGCTGCTCACCACCGGCGAGATGTGCTCGGACGGCATGGGCCGGTTGCTCGCCCAGACGTGGAACGCCGAGACCTACAACTTCATGTACGGCTCCCAGGAGGCGGGGTGTCCGGCGGTGACCCGCCCGGACGGCACGGTGGTGGCGATCGAGCCCACCTACCTGCTGGAGGTGCTGGACCTGGAGACCGAGCAGACGCTGGGGCTGGAGGGCTACGGCGAACTCTGCCTCACCACCCTGGTGCCCGGCCTCAAGCCCCTCATCCGCTACCGGACCGGCGACCTGGTCTCGATCGTGCCGGACGACTCCGGCCGGCGGATCGTCAAGGTGCTCGGCCGGGTCAAGGACATGACCGAACTCGGTGGCCGCAGGCGTAGCGCCGCCGAGATCGACGACACCATCCTGGCCGATCCGGAGCTCAAGTACGGGTACGAGCTGGAGGTCGACTCGGTCGACGGCCAGGACCGGGTGCAGGTCCGGATCAAGGCCAAGGAGGGCGCCGACCACGACCACCTCAAGACGCTCGTCGCGGACCGGGTCACCGCCGCGTTCGGCGTCCCCACCGAGGTCACCATCCATCCGTTGCTGGATCTGAAGAGCGCCACCGGTGGCTGGGTGAGCTGGAAGACCGCCCGGATCAAGGACCGTCGGGTGCCGCAGTCCGACGACATCGAGTCCCGCTCCGCAGCCGATCTGGCGCGGGCCGTCGAGCGGGCGATCTGAGATGACCGACCATGTGCTGACCGGTGCGACCGGGTTCGTCGGCAGCCACCTGCTGACCGACCTTCTCCTGGACGACACCGCCCTTAACGTGTCCGCGCTGGCCCGGGGGAACTCGCGGCAACCGGCGAGCGACCGGGTCCACGCGGCGTTGGACGAGGCGGGGGGTGACCTGCCACCGGCCCGCCGCCGGATGACCGTGGTGGAGTCGGAACTGACCGAACCGCGCTGCGGGGTCGCCCCCGACGCCGTCCGGCGCGGTGCCGGGCCGCTGGTCTTCTGGCACCTCGCGGCGTCGTTGCAGTGGCGGCGGGGACAGCGCGAACAGGTGTTCCGCACCAACGTCGAGGGCACCCGGCACGCGTTGGAGCTGGCGACGGAGCTCGGTGCCGACCTGTTCGTCTACGTGTCGACGGCGTTCACCTGCGGCACGCTGCACGGCGAGGTGCCCGAGGCGCTGCACCGGCCGCCCCGGTTCAGCAACGTCTACGAGGAGAGCAAGTGCGCGGCCGAGCACCTGGTGGCCGGCTTCGACGGGCCACGGCGGCTGATCCTGCGTCCCTCGATCATCACCGGCACCTCGCACGACTACCGGCCCAGCGGCAGCTACACGGGCCTCTACGGCTTCCTCAGTGAACTGCGCAAGTTCCGGGAGATGCTCGGCGACTCCGACGAGTCGGTCCGCTTCACCGCCGACCGCAGCACCCGGCTGTCCTTCATTCCGGTGGATCACGTCGTGGCGGACCTGCGGGCGATCGTGGCGGCCGAGATGGCGTCGCCGCGGCAGGACATCTACCACGTCAGCGGGCGTTCCGAGGCCGCGACCGGCGACATCCTCGACTACATGCTGAAACTGCTCGGGCTGGAGGACCGCCTGTTCGTCATCAACGAGAGCTTCGACGACCCCTCCACCCTGGAGCGCTTCTTCGCCAAGCGGATCGACTTCTTCTCCGAGTACCTGCGCAGGGAAAAGCGGTTCGTCCGTACCGCCGCGCCGGAGCGCGCCGTTCCGCTCGCGGAACTCGTGAGGTTCATCGATGCCGAGAATGCGCTCTGACCGAACGGGTACCGCCACTCGCGGCGGGCCCGGTCCGGACGGTGTGCCGTCGCCCCGGGGGGCGGGTGCCGGTTCCCCGGCCACGGTGGACCCGGTCGGGAAATCCGTCGGTCGCCGTCCGTACGGACGGCGACCCCACACCTGCCCGCCCGACATCACGTCATTGGGGGCAATAATTGCAGACATTCATCTGCTTGTGATCATGAATGTCTATGTGACACCGTTCGTTGCCGTGACCGGGGGGTACGGCTCGTCGCAAATCCCATTGCCCACCGGTCGAGTCACCATCGGTCCACGGGCGCGATCCGCTGAACCACAGACCGCGCACCTCGGCCCGGCAGTCGCACCAGGATCGCCACACACATCGGGGAAATGGCCATGACCAATGCCGGGTGTCTGTTCATCGTCAGTGCTGGCCCCACGGGACGGATGACCGTCCGAGGATCCCTCGGCGTGACCGCGTCCACCGACGGAGTCCCGCAGGGCGGCGCACGCCCCGGTGGGTCCGATGGCTGAGGCACCGCCCACCGGCACCGACGTCCCCCCGGTGGGCGGCACCGACGGTGACACCTACGAGGCCGAGTTCGGGTGCGGGCACCACTTCCGCCTGTTCGACCGGCCGGGGACCTTCCACGTCAGCCGCGCCGGTATCGCCCTCGGCGACTACCTGGTCCGCAGCCTGCGCGGACGGGACATCACCGGCCGCATCCTGGAGATCGGCACCGGAAGTGGCGCGATCGCGCTGCTGCTGCGCCACCTGGGCGCCACCTCGGTAACCGCCACCGACATCTCCGCCTCGGCCGTCGCCACCGCCCGACAGAACGAACTCGCCAATTTCGGTGTCCCGACCATCGACTTCTGGCACAGCGACCTCTTTCCGCCCGCCGTGGACGGGGAGCCGGCCCTGTTCGACCTCATCGTGTTCAACCCGCCCGGCTGGCGTACCCCGTCGGACAATCTCATCGCGGAACTCGACGAGAAGCACCATTCGCTCGGCCTGGAGGCGATGTTCTACGGCGACAGCGTCCTGCTGCGCTTTCTGCAACAACTGCCGAACCACCTGACCGCGAACGGACGCGCCATCATCGGGCTGAACTCGCTGATCGGCATCGCCGACATCTTCACCCGTTCCCGGTCGACGCATCCGCCCCAGGACGGCAGCGTCATCCGGTCCCGGCTGCTCGAACGCATCGAGATCCCGCTGCTGTTCTACACCGACGAGTGGTTGCAGGTGAAGAACTCGCTGCTGGCCCAGTTCGAGAAAGGGCGGCAGGAGTACGCCGCCAGCTACGTGACGAAGGGCGACACCATCCACTGGTTCTACGAGATCACCGAGGTCACCGTGCAGGGGCAGCCGACAGCCCCGGTCCTGCCGGGGCGGGAGAACACCCGGCAGCCCGCCGGCCGGGCAGTCCGCGACCTGCCCGGTGGCAACGCGTGCCTGCTCCCGTACGCGGGTGGTCCGGCGCAGTTGGCCCCGGTCGCGCGGCACTCGGGTGAGCCCGAGCCACTGGTCAGCTAGCCATGACCGACCGCACCGGCCCGCACCGACACACGGCGTCGTGGTCGTGGTCGCGGGGCCACCGGCTGTGGGAGCCTGCGGTGGCGGACGTGCCGTGCGGCGGGGGCGACCGGCCGGGCCGGCCCCCAACGTGCTGCGGAAACGGCCGGCCCGGGCGGCTCCGGCCGACCGTCGGTCGGTGGCACCCGGCGGCCCGCCGGTTGCCGTCATCGGGCCCGGCCGCGGCAGCCGACCTCCCGGCAGCGATGACAGTCACCACTGGAGGCCCATATGGACCACGATCAGGTAGCCGGACGGCAGGCGCGGCCGGACGTCGCCGGCGGGGCACCGGTCGGCCGGCAACCCGACCGGGCAGCCGACCCCGGGCCGACCACCGGGCCGACGCCCACGCCGGACGACACGTCGGGGCTGCCCCCCGGCTACCGCCCCTGGCCGGCGCTGTGGGCGATGCTGGCGGGCATCTTCATGATCCTGCTGGACTCCACCATCGTCTCGGTGGCCGCCGACGCCATCTGGGTGGACCTCGAGACCGACCTCAACGCGGTCGTCTGGGTCACCAGCGGCTACCTGCTGGCCTACGTGGTGCCGCTGCTGCTGGCCGGCCAACTCGGTGACATGTTCGGCCCCAAGCGCCCGTACCTGCTCGGTCTGCTGCTGTTCACCGCCGCCTCGGTGTGGTGCGGGCTGTCACCCACCGCGGAGGTGCTGATCGCCGCGCGGGTGGTCCAGGGCCTCGGCGCGGCGCTGATGGCGCCGCAGACGATGGCCGTGATCACCCGCACCTTCCCCCGGCAGCAGCGCGGCACCGCCATGGCGGTGTGGGGTTCGGTGGCGGGGGTGGCGATCCTGGTCGGGCCGTTGGCGGGTGGCCTCCTCGTCGACGGGCTCGGCTGGCAGTGGGTGTTCTTCATCAACCTTCCGCTGGGCGTGGCCGCCTTCGTCGCCGCGACGGTGCTGGTGCCGACGCTGCCGACCCACCGGCAGCGGGTCGACTACCCGGGCATCGCGCTGAGCGGGGTCGGGCTGTTCCTGGTGGCGTTCGGGCTCCAGCAGGGGCAACGGTACGACTGGGGGCTCGTGCGTGAGGTGGGTCCGGTGCCGATCACGGTGTGGAGCCTGATCGGCACCGGCGTCGCCACCCTGCTGCTGTTCGTGTGGTGGCAGACCCGGGCGGCCCACCCGCTGATGACGCTGGCGCTGTTCCGGGACCGCAACTTCGCCCTGTCCAACGTGGCCGTCGCCTGCATGGGTTTCTCGATCACCGGCATGGCCGTCCCGCTGATGCTGTTCGCGCAGAAATCGATGGGCCTGAGCCCCACCGGGTCGGCGGCGCTCCTGATCCCCCTGGCCGTCCTCGCCGGGGCGCTGGCGCTGCCGGCGGGCAAGCTGGCCGACCGGGTACACCCCCGCTACCTGACCGGGTTCGGTTTCGCCACCAACGCCGGCGCCCTCTTCTGGCTGGGTCTGGTGACCGGGGACGACACCCGGGTGGGCACCGTCCTGGCACCGCTCGCCCTGGTCGGTGTCGGCAACGCGTTCATCTGGGGGCCGTTGACGGCGACGGCCAACCGCAACATTCCGCTGCGGCTGGCCGGCGCCGGTTCCGGTGTCTACAACACCACCCGTCAGGTCGGTGCCGTGTTGGGCAGCGCCGCCGTCGGCGTACTCATGCAGCACCAGGTCGAGAGCAGGTTCGGGCAGTCCGGCGGCACGGTGTCGGCGGGGGCCGCCGCCCAGTCCACCGGGCCGCTGCCCGAGGTGCTGCGCGGATCATTCGCCGAGGCGATGGGCACGAGCATCTTCCTGCCGGCCGCCGCGTTGGTGCTCGGCTTCGTGGTGGTGCAGTTCTTCACCCACACCGAGCCGACTCACGATGCGTGAGCGGTGGCGGACCCGAACCACCGGGCCAGTTCGGCACGCAGTTCCTGCTGGTCGTCGCCGACCCACGCCACGTGTCCGTCCGGGCGCAGCAGCAGCGCGGGCACATCCAGTTCCTCGCTGACGTCGACGACCCGGTCGACCCGGTCCGCCCAGCCCGCCACCGAGAGCCCGCCGGTCTGATCCAGCAGCAGCCCCCGCCCCTGGTGCATCAGCCCGTAGAGGCGTCCCCGCTTCAGGCCCACGTCGCGCAGCCGCCGGCCGAGCAGGTCGTGGCCCGCACCGAGGTCGTACCGGACCGAGATCGCGGTGATCTTCTCGATCAGGTACCGGTTGACCTCCTCGAAGTCCATCAGCTCCGCCACCAGCTTCCGCACCGCCTGCGGGCCCGCCTCCAGCGCCATCAGCTCGGTCTGCGCGCGGGTGTTGTCCAGCACGTCCGCCGCCACCGGCCGGCGCTCGGCCTGGTACGTGTCCAGCAGCGCGTCCGGTGCCCAGCCGGCGACCTGTGCGGCCAGCTTCCAGCCCAGGTTGAACGCGTCCTGGATACCGAGGTTGAGCCCCTGTCCGCCCAGCGGCGGGTGCACGTGCGCCGCGTCGCCGGCCAGCAGCACCCGGTCGACCCGGTACCGGTCGGCCAGCCGGGTGGCGTCGCCGAAGCGGGACAGCCAGCGGGGCGAGTGCACCCCGAAGTCGGTGCCGGCGGTCGCCTGCAACTGCTGCCGGAAGTCCTCGATGGTCGGGGGGACCGCCCGGTCCTCGCTCACCCCCGCGGCGGGTACGACGACGCGGTACAGCCCCTCGCCGTCCCCGACCGGGCCGACCCCGAACCGCAGCTGCGTCCTGCGTACCCGGGTCATCACCGCGACGACCTCGTCGTGCGGCGCGGTCAGCTCCATCACGCCCAGCAGCGTCTCGTTCCGGGTGGGCTCACCGGGAAAGCCGACACCCAGCAGCTTGCGAACGGTGCTGCGACCGCCGTCGCAGCCGACGAGATAGCGGGTACGCAGGCGGGTGCCGTCGGCCAGCTCGGCGGTCACCGCGTCGGCGTCCTGGCTCAGCCCGACCAGTTCGGTGCCCCGCCGGATCTCGACGCCGACCCCGGTGGCGTGCTCGGTCAGCAGCCGCTCGGTGACCGGCTGCGGGATGCCGAGGATGTAGCCGTGCGCGGTGTCCATCCGCGACGGCCACTCCTTGGCGATACCGGCGAAGTAGCCGCCGAACTGGAACTGTTTGCCGTGGGCGAGGAACCGCTCCAGCAGGCCCCGCTGGTCGAGGACCTCGATGCTGCGTACGTGCATGCCGAGCGAGCGCACCACGCTTGTCGGTTCGGCGTCGCGCTCCAGCACCACCACCCGTACGTCGTGCAGCCGCAGCTCCGTGGCCAGCATCAGGCCGGTCGGTCCGCCGCCCACGACGATGACGTCGATCATGGAATCCCCGTTCGGTTGTTCGCGCCGCCCGCTGCGTCGATACCAACACATGCTTCGCGAATCACAGATTTCGCCAGGTTCTGGCGTCGAGTGGAGATTCTGCACCAGCACCGGGGTCTTGCCACAAGCCCCGGGGTGCGATATACGTTAGAAGTGGCAGGGAGGCGTGTACTCCCTGCCTTTGCTTTTGCCCGCTCCCGGCCTTCGCCGACCCCCCGCCTTCGCCGACCCCCTGCCTTCGTCGGTCCCCCGCCTCTGCCGGCCTCAGTGCCTCCACAGCGCGCGCGGCGGCCCTCCGGAAGCCATTTCGGAGGGCCGTTGTGGCTGCTGGGCAAGGCCCGGTCGGGCAGGGTGCGAAATCGCAGCCGAACGATCACGATCATCCGCCAGTACACCCCCGGGCAGAGCGCTTGACATTAGGCAGGCAGATGCCTGCATAATCCTGGTCATGGCCGGTGACATGGACAAGGTGTTCAAGGCGCTCGCCGACCCGACCCGCCGCCGCCTGCTCGACAGCCTTCGCCGGGAAGACGGTCAGACCCTGGGCCAACTCTGTGCCCAGCTGGCCATGACCCGGCAGTCGGTGACGCAGCACCTCGGCGTGTTGCAGGAGGCCAACCTGGTCAACGCCGTCCGGCGAGGCCGGGAGAAGTGGCACTATCTCAACCCCGTCCCCATCCACGAATTGCCGCAACGCTGGATCGCCGCCTTCGAGGAACCTCGACTGCGGGTGCTCGACGGGATCCGCCGACAGGCAGAGGAGCCGCAGATGAACGTCACCAGACCCACGTTCGTTTACGTGACCTACATCCACGCCACCCCGGAACGGGTCTGGGAGGCGTTGACCGATGCCGACCTGACCGGCACCTACTGGGGCCACCGCAACGTCTCCGACTGGCGGCCCGGCTCCCGGTGGGAACACCAACGCACCGACGGCTCGGGCATCGCCGACGGCGGCGGCACGATCCTCGAAGCGACCCCGCCGACCCGGCTGGTGATGACCTTCGGCGACGTCGACGCCGAAGCCGGGCCGGACGCCTCCACGGTCACCTTCCTCATCGAACCGCACCGGGACATCGTCCGGCTGACCGTCACGCACGTGAACCTGCCGTCCGACGACGACTTCGAGGCCGTCTCCGCCGGCTGGCCCGCGGTCATGGCCAACCTGAAGTCACTGCTCGAAACCGGCCGCGTGCTGCCCCAGGCGCCCTGGGAGATGCACGCCGCACAGCGTGCCGCCCAGCAGAACGGCCACGACGGCACAGAACGGACCGACCCGACGCGCCCCGACGCCGGCCCTGCCGCCCGTAACGGATGAACCTGGACAACCCCGGGTACGCGGGCACCGGCAGAGCACCGACTGACCATGTCTGCGCTGGTGGGGCGGGCGGGGCTCGAACCCGCGACCGAGGGATTATGAGTCCCCTGCTCTAACCCGCTGAGCTACCGCCCCGATACCGCGCCGGATCATAACCTGCCCGCCAGACCACCTGCCAGCACCCGAACCGGTAGGACGAGAAGTCACCGCCCGGCACGATGGGCAACGCGAGAATAACAGTCAGCAGTCGATCCGGACGCACCCGAACCGGTGTTGCGCGAGCCTGCGGATCAGCCCGCCGCGCGCAGTTCCGTGAGCACCGCCCCGGCCGTACGCCAGCCGCTGGCCAGGGCACCCTGGATGGACGGACTGTCCCGGTGGTCACCGGCCACGAAGATCCCCCCGCCGAGCGCCACCGGCTTACGCAGCCGTCCCTGCGGCGGTGGTGCGGCGGGCAGGGCGTGCGGCACCGACACGGTGGTCAGGTGGTCCCAGTCCGCTGTGGAGCATCCGTAGAGCCGGTCCAGTTCGGCCCGGACCGTCGGCTCGGGCGGGGCGTCGGGGCCGACCACGGAGGTCGCCACCAGGTGCCGCCCGGCCGGGGCGTACGACGGGACGGCCCGGCTGACCACCACCGTGTTGGCGACGAGTTCCCGCCGGTCGCCGTCGACGAGCAGGATCGGTTCGTCGAGCGGCGCCTCGGGGGCGCTGTGGTAGTAGGTGGTGTAGCTGTGGGTGCGTACCCGGGGCAGGGTGGGTAGCAGCGTGGTCGCGGCCGTCGGGTCGGCGGCGACCACGACGGCGCGGCAGGCGATCTCACCGTCCGGGGTGCGGACCCGGCCGGGGGCGACCGAGGTGACCGGGGTGTCGCAGGTGATCAGGTCGGCGGGCAGCGGGGCGGCGACGGCCTGTGGCAGCGCGGCCATCCCCCGGGCGGGGAGGCCGATGCGGCCCCGGACGAAGGACCGCAGGATCATCGCCAGCACGCGGCTGGAGGTTTCCAGTTCCCGGTCGATGAGGACGCCGGACAGGAACGGCCGGATCAGCTCCTCGATGATGGTGTCGGACAGGCCGGCCCGGCGCAGCGCCGCCTCGCTGGTGGTCTCCGGCGCGGTCAGCAGCCGGTGCGCCGGCAGGGTGGCGCAACCGGTCGCGAGGGCGGCGAAGCGCAGCCGGTCGGCCAGCGAACCGATGCCGGCGAGCGCGGTGGCGGGTGCGCCGCCGGGTTCGCGCAGCGGGTGGACCAGCCGGTCGAGCCGGTCGCCGCGGCGGACCAGCACCCCGGAGGTGAACCACCCGAGGTCGAGGGTGCCCAGGTCGAGCAGGGTGCCGAGCCTCGGGTACGCGGTGTTGAGCACCTGGAAGCCCCGGTCGAGCAGGTAGCCGTCGACGGTGTCGGTGGCGACCCGGCCGCCGATCCGGTCGCCGGCCTCCAGCAGCCGCCAGGGCACCCCGGCCCGGTGCAGCCGGCGGGCGACCGCCAGCCCGGCGAGTCCACCGCCGACGATCACCACGTCCGTCTCAGCGGGCACGTTGCACCTCCGTGTCGTTGCGCGCCGACCGGGACAGCCGGCTCGGCCACCACACCTTCGGCCCGATGTCGTACGACAGTGCGGGCACCAGCAGCGAGCGGACCACGATGGTGTCCAGCAGTACCCCGACGGCCACCGCCACACCCAATTCGACCAGTACCACCAACGGGAGTACGGCCAGCGCGGAGAAGGTGGCGGCGAGCACGATGCCGGCGGAGGTGATCACCCCGCCGGTGACGGTCAGCCCGGCCAGCACCCCCGCCCGGGTGCCCCGGCGGACCGACTCCTCGCGGACCCGACTCATCAGGAAGATGTTGTAGTCGATGCCCAGGGCGACCAGGAAGACGAAGGCGAACAGCGGGAACGACGCGTCGACGCCGGGAAAGTCCAGCAGGTAGCGGAAGATCACCGCGCAGAGGCCGAGGGTGGCCAGGAACGACAGCACCACCGTCGCGATCAGCAGCACCGGCGCGACCAGGGCCCGCAGCAGCAGCGCCAGGATGACCGCGATCACCGCCAGGACGACCGGGATGATGACGTTGCGGTCCCGGGTGGACGCGTCGGAGGTGTCCACGTCGATCGCGGTGAACCCGCCGACGACGGCGTCGGCGGCCGGCACCCGGTGCACCGCCTCACGCAGGTCACGGATGGTCCGCTCGGCCGCGTCGCTGTCCGGCGGGTCGGTGAGGGTCGCCTCCAGCTGCACCCGCCCGTCGACCACCAGGGGCGGGGCGTTCGGGTCCGGCGGGCCGGTCTGGTCACGCCGGGTCACCGGGCGGACGGCGGCCACCCCGGGCACGCCCTGCGCGACCTGGGCGACCTGCCCGGCGCTCTGCTGGCGGGTGAAGACGGTCGCCGGGCTGCCGGTGCCGGCCGGGTAGTGCCGGGCGATCACCTCCTGCCCGGCGACCGAGTCGGTGCGGTCGGTGAACAGCTCCGACTGGCCGAGGGTGGTCGCACCGAGCTGGGTGAGGCCGAGGGTGAGCAGGGCCAGCACCACGGCGGTGGTCAGCCAGACCACCCGGGCCCGCCGGGCGACGAAGCCGGCGATCCGGGCCCACAGCCCGTGTTCGGTCTGTGGGTCCGCCCGGTCCACCCTGGGGGTACGCGGCCAGAACGCCCGCCGGCCGCCGAGCACCAGCAGGGCGGGCAGGAACGTCAGCATCACCAGCAGGGTGGCGGCGATACCGATGGCGGCGACCGGGCCGAGCGCCCGGTTGGAGTTCAGGCTGGACAACAGCAGGCAGAGCAGGCTGACGATGACGGTCGCGCCGGAGGCGGCGATGGCCGGGGCGGCACCCCGCCAGGCGGCGCGCATGGCGTCCCAGGGGCGCTCGTGCCGGTGCAGCTCCTCCCGGTAACGGGCGATCAGCAGCAATGCGTAGTCGGTGCCGGCGCCGAAGACGAGCACGGTGAGGATGCCCTGGGCCTGCCCGTTCAGCTTGATCACGTCGTTCTTGGCCAGGGAGTAGACGAAGACCGACGCCAACGCGTACGACATCCCCGCCGCCAGCAGCGGAAAGACCCAGAGCACCGGGCTGCGGTAGACGATCAGCAGGATGATCAGCACCACCACCAGGGTGACCAGCAGCAGTGGCCCGTCGATGGCGGAGAAGACCTCGATCAGGTCGGCGAGCAGACCGGCCGGGCCGGCGACGTCCACGGTGAGCCCGTCGCGGTCGCCCCCCGCGATGCTCCGCAGTTCGTCGACCACCTGGCCGATCCGCTCCCCCTCGGAGTCGTCGATCGGCACCACCACCTGCAGGGCCTGCCCGTCCTGGCTGGCGATCGGTGGGGGCAGCGGCCCGACGACCCCGTCGACCTGGGCGAACCGGGCGCTGTCGGCGACCGCCCGCCGGGTGTCGGCGGGGGTGATGCCGGTGCTGCGGGCATAGACCACCAGGGCGGGGGTGGTCGGCTCCGCGACGAAGCCGGCGGCCAGGTCCTGCGCCCGGGTCGCCTCGGCGTCGGCAGGCAGGAAGGAGGCGTTGTCGTTGGTCGCGACGTCGCCCAACTTTCCCGCGTACGGCCCGGCGATCCCACCGACGACCAGCCACGCCAGCACGACCGCCACGGCGATCAGCGTGGCCGCGCCCCGGCTCCGCCCACCGGCCATTCCCGGTCCACCCCTCAATCGACGCAGCAATCGACGCAACGGGAGTCTAGGTCGACAGTTGTCATCCTGCCGTCCGAATACGCCGTCCGGGGCCGAAACCGCCCATCCGCACCACTCAGCCGTGCACGATCGGCTCAGCCGTGCACGATCGGCTGGATCGACCGGGAGCCGCCGACGCCGCAGCGCGACGCACTACCCCGTCGCCCGACTGCGCCGCAGCGCCGGGCTTTCGCGGTCGGCGGGACCCGCACCGAGCTGCGCCACCCCGGACCTCTGACCACCCCGACCCGCGTATCCACGATCCGAACCTGAGGATTGTGGAGACTCCTTGTCGCCCCAGCGACAACAAGTCTCCCCAGACACGGCCCGGCGGCACCGGCGACAGCAACCGGACGTCACGCGACCGAACGGAAGCGGCACGGCAGCGGAGCGGCGGCACCGGGCGGACGGCACAACGGCGACGTGGCGACCCGGGGGCAGCAGAGCGGCAACGCATCGGGCGGAACAACGGCAACGCGGTCACCCGGGGGCAGCAGAGCGGGGGCGCTGGTGGCGGTAGCGCGAGTGCGGCGGTGACCGCGCGGGGGTCGCGAGGCGGCGCGGGGTCGCAGGGGGACGGGCGGGCGGCGGGGCCGGGCGCATGGAAAAGCCCGTCGGCAGGGGCCGACGGGCTCGTGGTGGGGATTGCGCTCCCCCGTTTGGACTCGAACCAAAAACCTGCCGGTTAACAGCCGGCTGCTCTGCCAATTGAGCTACGGGGGACTGCCGTGTCGCGGTGAACCGGATCTCTCCGGCGCTCGGCGACGGCACAAGAGTACAGGACTTCGGGGGGGTTCGGTCCAGGGGGTTGCCGCTTTCGACCACGCCGCCACGGGGTGGGACGATCAGCCCCAACAATAAGGACAAATCGCCATCCCCACCCAAGCAGGTATGACTGCGGAGCAGGATGGGTAGTTAGCTGTCGACCGAGAAATTGTGGGGCGCGACGATGGTCGTTCCCGACCGGCACCACCGGGCGGGAACGACGGGAGCGTCAGGTACGGAAGGAGCCGCCATGCGCGGAAAGATCATGTTTCTTGGCGGGCTGGCTGCGGGCTTCGTCCTGGGCGCCCGTGCCGGCCGGGAGAAGTACGAGGAGCTGGTGGTGCGGGGCCGCAAGGTGCTCGACCACCCGACCGTCCAGGAGGCGGCCGGGGTCGCGCAGGCCCAGGCCAACCGCCTCTACAGCGAGGGCAAGGACAAGCTCGGCCAGTCCAAGCTCGGCGAGAAGCTGCACACCGGCAACGGTGGCAAGCCGGAGCTGACCCCGGCGGACGACGCCTTCGCGGGCACCCCCGCCACCGTCGGCGCCAAGTCGGGCGTCAGCCCGACCAGCTCGTCGGTGACCACCCCGAAGCCGAAGGCGCCGGGCACCGGCACCAACGGCAGCACCCTCTGATCGTCCGTACGTCGTTCGGGCCGGTCGCCACGTGGCGACCGGCCCGAAGTACGTCTCAGTCCTTGCCGCTGCTGAACGCCGCGTCGAACGCCGCCGTCGGAGCGTCGAAGGCGAGCCGGCGGACGAACTCCAGCGCCTCCGGCGCACCGACCAGCCGGTCCATCCCGGCGTCCTCCCACTCCACGGAGATCGGCCCGGTGTAGCCGATCGCGTTCAACGCCCGGAAGCAGTCCTCCCAGGGGACGTCACCGTGGCCGGTGGAGACGAAGTCCCAGCCGCGCCGCAGGTCGGCCCAGGGCAGGTGGGAGGCGAGCCGACCCCGCCGACCGTCCCCGGTGCGTACCTTCGCGTCCTTGCAGTCGACGTGGTAGATCCGGTCGGCGAAGTCGAAGATGAAGTTCACCGGGTCCAGCTCCTGCCACACGAAGTGCGACGGGTCCCAGTTGAGGCCGAACGCGGGCCGGTGGTCGATCGCCTCCAGGGTCCGCTTGGTGGTGTAGTAGTCGTACGCGATCTCGCTGGGGTGCACCTCGTGGGCGAACCGCACCCCCACCTCGTCAAAGACGTCGAGGATCGGGTTCCAGCGGTCGGCGAAGTCCTGGTAGCCGCGTTCGATCATGGCCGGCGGCACCGGCGGGAACATCGCCAGGGTGTGCCAGATGGACGACCCGGTGAAGCCGACCACCGTGTCCACCCCGAGCTTCGCCGCCGCGCGGGCGGTGTCCTTGATCTCCTCGGCGGCCCGCTGGCGTACCCCCTCGGGTTCGCCGTCGCCCCAGATCCGGGCGGGCAGGATGTCCTGGTGCCGCTCGTCGATCGGGTGGTCGCAGACGGCCTGGCCCACCAGGTGGTTGGAGATCGTGAAGACCTTCAGGTTGTGCTTGGCCAGCGTCTCCCGCTTGCGCTCGACGTACGAGTCGTCGGCGAGTGCCTTGTCGACCTCGAAGTGGTCGCCCCAGCAGGCGATCTCCAGTCCGTCGTAGCCCCATTCGGAGGCGAGCCGACATACCTCCTCGAACGGCAGGTCGGCCCACTGGCCGGTGAAGAGCGTGATCGGTCGCGCCATCGTCTGTCTCTCCCCTGTTGTGGTGGGGATTCCTGGGCGGGACCGGGGCGAGGGTGACCGGGCCGGGCCGGTACGTCGGAGGCCGTGCCGGATCACCGGTGGGTGCACGTGCACCTGGGCCCAACGGGTTGCGCCTCCCGTCGGGTCACCGGCCACCCGCAGGTCGCCGCCCACCACTCTAGGCCCGCCCCGCCCCTCACGAAACCCCTCCCGCCCGGCCCGGCGGGACCCGTCAACCCCGGCCCCGCCGGACCGAGCCGGCCGGACCGAGCCGGTAACGATCAAGAGGTTTGCGTCACGACGGGCGACCCGCGTGACGCAAACCTCTTGATCACCGATGCGAACCCACGGACGGGAGCCGGGGTCGGAGTGGGTGGGTGGGTTACTGGGGGAGGGTCCACTTCTGGTTGGGGGCGGAGGAACTGCACGTCCAGAGCAGGACCACGGTGTTGTCGGCCGAGTTGTTGCCGTTGACGTCCAGGCACTTGCCCGAGGCGGGGTTGCGCAGGGTGCCGTCGGACTGCGACGACCAGACCTGCGGGCTGCCACCGGTGCAGGTCCAGAGCTGGATCTTCGTGCCGTTGGCGGTGCCGCCGCCCGAGACGTCCAGGCACTTGCCCAGCGCCTTGATCGGGCCGTTCGGGGTCACCGTCCAGGTCTGGCGGGCGCTGCCGTTGCAGGTGAAGATCTGGATCTGGGTACCGTCGGCGGTGGCACCGTTGCGCACGTCCAGGCACTTGCCGCCCAGGCCCTTGATCGGGCCGGTGCCGTTGGTCGGCGTGGTGCCGCCCAGCTCCTTGATCCGGATGTTGCGGAACGAGGCGTCGTCACCGGTGCCGTGGTTCTGGATGCCGATGTGGCCGGCGAGCGAGCGCACCGGGTTGGTGTTGGTGAAGTCGTTGATCTTCGCGCCGTTGAGGAAGACCTGGAGCCGCTCCCCCTCGACCAGCAGCTCGTAGGTGTTCCACTCCCCCGGCGGGTTCAGCGCCGCGTCCCGGGCGGCCTGGTCGGCGGCCTGGAACGAGTAGACCGAGCCGGTGGTCCGGTCGACCGTGTCGGTGGCGTCGATCTGCACCTCGTAGCCGTTGTCCATCGCCGAGTTCGGGTCGCTCGACGGCGGGAAGCCGATCAGGACGCCCGAGTTGTCGTCGCCGTCCACCTTCCAGTCCAGCTTCAGCGAGTAGTTGGTGAACTGCTTCGCGCTGTACCAGAGCATGCCCAGCCCGCCGACGGAGCTGAGGGTGGCGTTGGAGTTGGTGAAGCTGCCCGGCCCGGCCTGCGACCAGCCGTTGGTGGAGCCGTTGTAGAGGGCGGTGTAACCGGTCTCGGGCCGGCAGTCGGCCTTCGTCCGGCCGGCCGCGTACCGGATGCCGCCGAGCAGGTGGGCCCGGAACGCCGGCTCGGAGTACGCCGACTGGTTGTGCCCGGCGCCGGTGTAGAACGACCGGCCGCCGTTGTACGTCTTGCACCACACGTGCGGGTGGTCGGCCCCCATCCCACCCCCCGAGTACGACGACTCGTCGAGGTTGGCCAGCACGTGCGCGGTGGAGCGGGCGTTGGTGCGGAAGTTGTACCACTCGTCGGTGCGCTGCCAGGTCGGGCCGAGGTGGGCGGTGGCCGCGTGCGCGCGGTCCTCCACCCGTACGGTGGCCTGCTGGATGGCCGGGTGGGAGGCGAACCACGCCCCGACCAGGTTGCCGTAGAACGGCCAGTCGTACTCGGTGTCGGCGGCGGAGTGCACGCCCATGTACCCGCCACCGGCGGCGATGTACGACTCGAAGGCGCTCTGCTGGCTGGCGTTGAGCACGTCGCCTGTGGTGTTGAGGAAGATCACCGCCTCGAACCGGGCGAGGTTGGCGCTGGTGAACTGGCCACCGTCCTCGGTGGCGGTGACGGTGAAGTTGTTGGCCGCGCCCAGGTCACGGATGGCCTGGGTGCCGACCGCGATGGAGTCGTGCCGGAAGCCGGCGGTCTTGGAGAAGACCAGCACGTCGTAGGCGACGTCGGCGGCCGACGCGGGGGTGGCCGGGGCGGTGCAGGCGATGGCGGCGAGGACGGCGGTGGCCGCGCCGAGGATGGGCCGGAAAAGTCTCATGTCGTGCTCCAGTACGCCGGGGGCGCGGGACCGGACACTGCCGGTCCCGCGCCCGTCAGGTCAGGGCAGGGTCCACTTCTGGTTTGCGGCGGCGCTACAGGTCCACAGCAGGACCACGGTGCTGTCGGCCGAGGTGTTGCCGGAGACGTCCAGGCACTTGCCCGAGGCGGGGTTACGCAGGGTCCCGTCGGACTGCGCCGACCAGACCTGCGGACTGCCGCCGGTGCAGGTCCACAGCTGGATCTTGGTGCCGTTTGCGGTGCCGCCGCCGTTGACGTCGAGGCACTTGCCGAGCGCCTTGATCGGGCCGTTCGGGGTGACCGTCCAGGTCTGCCCGGCCCCACCGTTGCAGGTGAAGATCTGCACCTGGGTGCCGTCGGCGGTGGCCGCGTTACGCACGTCCAGGCACTTGCCGCCCAGCCCCTTGATCGGCCCGGTGCCGTTGGTCGGCGGCGGGACGGTGCCGGTGTTCAGGGTGAAGGCGTCCAGGTCGTAGAGCAGCCCGGTGCCACCGGCGAAGGTCAGGTAGAGCGTGGTGGTGCCGGTGGGTGCGCCGGACACCGTGCCGGTGACCGTGGTGAAGGTTTCCCAGCCGCCGGTGACCGGCACGCTGGCCTGCCCGAGCACGGTGCCGGTGGGTGAGCCGGCGCGGATCTGGAGGGTGCCGCCGGAACCGGCCGAGGAGACCCGCGCGGTGAACGAGGTGACGTTGCCGATCTGGTACGGGGAGAACCCGATCCACTCCCCGTTCTCGATGTTGCCGACGGTCTTGCCGCCCTCGGCGGGGGTCTTGTCGTAGAGGGTCACGCCGGACGAGGTCTTGAAGTGCTCGGCCTGCCGGTGCCGGGGCTGCAGGGTGTGCTGGGTGTGCGTGGTGAGCCCACCGGCGTCGGTGTACTCGGCGTCGAAGATCGCGAAGATGTTCGCCGCGTCGTCGTGCTCGCCGTCGACCGGGATGGTGATCGTGCCGGAGCAGCCGTCGACCGAGGAGATCTGGTGACCGTGCTGGTCGTGGCCGAGCACGTAGGTCATCTTGACCTTGGTGCAGTCGACCGTGCCGTCCTCCGGGTCGGTGACGGTGATGCTGAACGGCACCGTGTCACCGAAGGAGAACAGCGAGCCGTCGACCGGGCCGGTGATGGTGACCGTCGGAGCGGTGTTGCCGACGCTGACCGTCACGCTGTTCGTGCCGGTCGCCCCCTGCGGGTCCCGCACGGTGAGCGTCGCGGTGTACGAGCCGTCCGTGGTGTACGTCTTCGTCGGGTTGGCCGCCGTGGAGGTGGTGCCGTCGCCGAACGCCCACGAGTAGGTCAACGCCCCACCCTCGGGGTCGGCGGAGCCGGCCGAGGAGAAGTTCACGGTCAGCGGCGCGGGTCCGGAGGTCCGGTCGGCGCTCGCCCGGGCGGCCGGCGCCCGGTTGCCGACGCCGACGTAGTCGAAGCGGTACAGGGCCGAGTTGGCGTCACCGTTGTAGTAGCCGGTGCCGTAGTCGAGCAGGTAGTACGCCCCGTCGGGGCCGAACGCGGAGTCCATCACCTGCTTGCCCACCCAGGGGAAGCTGTCGATGGTGCCGGGCGACCCGTCGGAGTTGACGTGGATCGGCTTGACCCAGCCCCGGCCGAACTCGGTGGCGAAGAACTGCCCGTCGAAGGCCTGCGGGAACTTCGTCGCCGAGGGGTTGTTCGGGTCGTACCGGTAGACCGGGCCGGCCGCCGGGGATTCGGAGCCGCCGCCGAACGCGGCCGGGCTGCCGGCATCGCCGCCGTACCGGATCCAGGAGGGCTTGGCCGGCGGGAGGGTGGTCAGGCCGGTGTTGCGGAACGAGTTGTTGGTCGGCCCGCCGGTGCAGTTGTACTTGGGGCCGGTGGAGTTGGTGGCGAAGTTCCACTCGTTGTACGTCTCGGACGTGGTGTTGGTGCCGGTGCAGTACGGCCAGCCGTAGTTGCCGGGGCCGGTGACCCGGTTGAACTCGACCTGGCCGGAGGGGCCCCGGTTGGCGTTGGTGCTGCCGGCGTCCGGCCCGTAGTCGCCGACGTAGACGACGCCGGTGGCCTTGTCGACGCTGATCCGGAACGGGTTGCGGAAGCCCATCGCGTAGATCTCGGGGCGGGTCTTCGCGGTGCCCGGGGGGAACAGGTTCCCACTCGGGATCGAGTACGTCCCGTCGGCGTTCATCTTGATCCGCAGGAGCTTGCCCCGCAGGTCGTTGGTGTTGCCGGCGCCGCGCTGGGAGTCGTACGCCGGGTTGCGGTTGGTCCGCTCGTCCAGCGGCGAGTAGCCGGCGGAGTCGAAGGGGTTGCTGTCGTCGCCGGTGGACAGGTAGAGGTTCCCGGCGGCGTCGAAGTCCATGTCGCTGCCGACGTGGCAGCAGATGCCCCGGTCGGTCGCCACGTCCAGCACGTCGACCTTGCTGGTCTGGTTGATGGTGAAGTCGCTGTTGAGGGTGAACCGGGAGAGCCGGTTGACGCCCTGCCAGGCGGACCAGTTGCTGCCGGTGGCGGGCGCGTCGCCGCCGGGGGTGGACAGCGGCGGCGCGTAGTAGAGGTAGATGAACCGGTTGGTGGCGAAGTTCGGGTCGACCCCGAGGCTCTGCAACCCCTCCTCGTCGTGGGTGTAGACGGGAATGGTGCCGATCACCCGGGTCACGCCGGCGGAGTCGGTGCGCCGCACGGTGCCGTTGCGGGCGGTGTGCAGCACGGACCGGTCCGGCAGCACGGCCAGCGACATGGGCTCGCCCATCTCGTTGACGCCCCGGGCCAGCTCGACCTGCTGGAAGTCGCTGGCGTTGATGGTGTGCGCGGCGGCCGGGGCGGTCGGGCCGGTGGTGGTGGCGGCGACCGCACCGGCGGTGACGGCCAGCAGCAGTGCTGCTGCGGAGGGTAGCCACCGTCGGGAACGGTGACCGGTGTAGTCCTTTGTGGACATTGGAGGGCTGTCCCTTCCTGACGGATCACGGCCAGGGCGGGACGCGTGCCGCCGCGCCGGATGCCGGGGTGGTGGGGTGGAGTGGTGGGGTGTGGCAGGGCAGGCCGGGCGGCCGGGGTGCCCCGGTCGGCCGGTCAGAACCCTCGGCCGGGGCGCGAACCGCCGGCGGAAGGTCGCTCGCCGAGGGGTTACCGCGCCGCCGGTTCACCTTGACGAAACATGCCCGTGATGCCACAAACATTAATGGTGACCTATGTCAATGTCTATACCCTCTGCCCACCGGTGTGGGTTTTCATCAGATGAAGCCCGCCCACCGGTCGGGCATCCCCGGTCCCGCGCCGAGCAGCGGCGGGCCGGTCGACCCGTGGGTCACCGAACGGTGACGAGCAGTTCCACCCCGGGTAGCCCCGACCTGCCGCAGCCCGGCGGCACCGGCCGGCAGGCGGGGACGACCCGGCCGTACGGGAATCCACATTCATCTGATGAAAGACCGGGCGCCTGCCGGTCGGAGCACCGCCCACCGCGCCGGACCCACAGCCCGGACCGTCGGAGCGGCCCGGCTCAGTGCTGCCGGTGCACGGCCTGGTCGGCCAGGCCCGCCAGGGCGGCACGGGCCGGCTCCGCCAGCGGCACCTGGGCCAGCGCGACCCGGGCCGCGTCGGCCCGGACCCGGATCAGCCGCTCGATCTTCTCCCGCGCGCCGGTCGCCTCGATGATGGCCCGCAGATCGGCGGCACCCGCCGCGTCCAGCTCGGGATTGCCGAACAACTCCCGCAGCCGGGCGGCCTGGGCCCGGTCGGCGGCGTCGCGGGCCATCGCCATCATCACCGTCGGCTTGCCCTCCCGCAGGTCGTCCAGGATCGACTTCCCGGTCACCGCCGGATCACCGAAGACCCCCAGCACGTCGTCGCGGAGCTGGAAGGCGTCCCCCAGCGGGTCACCGAAGTCGACGAGCGCGGCGACCAGCTCCGCCGGGGCACCGGCCAACGCCGCACCGATCTGCAACGGCCGGGTCACCGTGTAGCGGGCCGCCTTCATCCGGATCACGGTGAGCGCGCTGGCCACCGAGCCGTCCCCGACCCCGGAGACCAGATCCAGGTACTCCCCCGCGATCACCTCGGTACGCATCCGGGCGAAGACCCGGTACCCCTGCCAGATCTGCGCGGAGGTCATCCCGCACTCGTGGAACATCTGGTCCGACCAGGCCGCGCAGAGGTCCCCGCAGAGCAGGGCGGTGTTGCGGCCGTAGGTCTCCGGGTCGCCCCGCCACGCCGAACGGGTGTGCAGCTCGGCGAAGACCCGGTGCACCGACGGCGCACCCCGACGGTGGTCACTGCCGTCGAGGATGTCGTCGTGGATCAGCGCGAACGCGTGGAACAGCTCCAACGCCGCCGCGGCCACCACGATCGGGCGGTCGTCCGCTCCCCCGGCACCCCGCCAACCCCAGTAGCAGAACAGCGGACGCAGCCGCTTCCCGCCGGCCAGCACGAACCGGTGCAGGGCGGTGAAGATGCCCCGTGGGGCACCGTCCGGCCAGTCCGGACCCTGCCGGTCGAGAAACGCCACCAGCTCGGCGTCGAAGCGGGTCCGCAGCTCACTGGCGTCGGTCGGGGCGGCGGTGAGGGTCACCGCCGGTCCCCCGTGCCCGGCGGGCCGGTCGGGGCCGTCGACGCCCCGTCGGCACCCGCTCCCAGCCCGGCGAGGTCCAGCAGCAGCGCCTTGACCTCCGTCGCGGCGAAGGAGTCCCGGGCCAGCGACGGGTCGGAACAGAGCAGCACCGGGCCGTCCGCCGGGTCGGCCGGCAACCGGCCGTGCGAACCCCGGACCGCCCGCGCCCCCGCGTCCAGACCCACCACGCTCATCAGGTAACGCATGCCGAGCTTCTTGCGGGCCAGCGCCACCCCCGCCCGCCGCTTCGCCGCACCCGGCGCGGCCGGGTCGAAGAACAGCTCCGCCGGGTCGTACCCGGGCTTGCGGTGGATCTCCACGTTCCGGGCGAAATCCGGGGCACGGGCGTCGTCGAGCCAGTAGTAGTAGGTGAACCAGGAGTCCGGCTCGGCCACCAGCACCAGTTCACCGGCCCGCTCGTGGTCCAACCCGGCCGCCGCCTTGCCCTCGGCGTCGAGCACCTCGGCCACCCCGGGCAGCCCGGCGCAGAGCTTCGCCACCGCCGCCACGTCCGCCGGGTCCTTCACGTAGACGTGGGCGATCTGGTGGTCGGCGACGGCGAACGCCCGGGACGTCCACGGGTCCAGGTACTCCATGCCGTCCTGGGTGTAGACCCGCAGCAGCCCCTCGGCGCGCAGCAGCCGGTTGACGTCCACCGGGCGGGAGACGTCGGTGATGCCGTACTCCGACAGCGCCACCACCGTCGCGTCGGCGGCCCGTGCGGCGTCCAGCAGCGGCGCGAGCACCGCGTCCAGCTCCGCCGCCGCGGCGGTGGCCCGCGGCGAGGACGGCCCGAAGCGTTGCAGGTCGTAGTCGAGGTGCGGGACGTAGACCAGGGTCAGGTCGGGGGCCTGGTCGGCGAGGATCCGCTCAGCCGCCCGGCAGATCCAGCGGGACGAGGGCAGCCCCGCCCCCGGTCCCCAGTAGGTGAACAGCGGGAAGGTGCCCAGCGCGGCGGTGAGCGTGTCGTGCAGCTCCGGCGGGTCGGTCCAGCAGTCCGGTTCCTTGCGCCCGTCGGCGTAGTAGATCGGGCGGGGCGTGACGGTCCAGTCGACGTCCGCGCCCATCGCGTACCACCAGCAGACGTTGGCCACCGTGTAGCCGGGCTCGACCCGGCGGGCCGCCTGCCACACCTTCTCCCCGCCGACCAGCGCGTGGTGCTGCCGCCACAGCAGCACCTCACCGAGGTCACGGAAGTACCAGCCGTTGCCGACGATGCCGTGCCCGGACGGCTGCTCACCGGTCAGCAGGGTGGCCTGCGCCGAGCAGGTGACCGCCGGCAGCACGGTACCCAGTTCGGCGGAGAACCCCTGCTCGGCGACGGCACGCAACCGGGGCATGTGGGCCAGCAGCCGGGGGGTCAGCCCGACCACGTCCAGCACCACCAACCGGCGGCTCATGCCGACATCCCGCTGCGCCCGGCACGGCGGTGGCACCGCACGGTGCCCGGTCGGTGACGCTCGCTCATCGTCGTACCCCCAGGGTCGTCGGGACGGCTCGCTCGGCCGGGGTGAGGCCGAGGGTGACCAGTTCGTCGCGGGCGAAGGCCAGCTCGGCGGCGATCCCGAGGGCCAGCTCCGCATCGGTGCGCGGACGCCGCGCCGCCGGCAGCACCCCCCACGTGTACGTCTCGACGTCCAGGTGGTCGCAGCCGGCCGTCGGGCCGGCCAGCAGCGCGGCCAGCGCGGTGCGCAGCACCGGCAGGGTGGAGGTCAGCGGCGGCTCGGGCGGGGCGTGCAGCGGCACGTGGTAGTGCACCCGCCACGCCCCGGGCAGCCGCGCGGCCAGCGCCTCGTCCAGGTCGTCGGCCGCGTACGCCGGGTCGGCCGGGTCGGCGGCGTGGGCGCAACCGGCGGTGCGGGTCTGGTGCAGGAACCGGGGCTCCACCCAGCGGCCCAGCGCGTCGGCGTCGGCGACCGGGTCGGCCGACTCCAGCGCGGCGGAGACCTGCACCTTGACCACCGGCAGCCCGGCGGAGCGCAGCCGGGCCAGCGCCGCGACGGGTTCCTCCCAGGCGCAGGCGAGGTGGGCCAGGTCGAGACAGATCCCGAGCCGGTCCGGGTCCAGGCCGCCCAGCAGGGCGGCGGCCTGCCCGCTGCTCTCCACCACGCAGCCCGGTTCCGGTTCGAAACCGACCCGCACCGGGCGGCCGGTGTCGCGTTCCACCTCGGCCAGGCCGGCGGTGAGCGCGTCGAGCCGGCGGCGGGCCGCCCCGGCGTGCGTCGGGTCCCAGGGCTGCCGCCAGGCCAGCGGCAGGGTGGAGATGGAGCCCCGGGCCGCGTCGTCGGGGAGCAGGTCGGCCAGGATCCGGGCCAGGTCGAGGGTGTAGCGCAGCCGCTGCCCGGTGGTCCAGTCCGGGTGGTACACCGCGCCCTTGACCACCGGGGCCTGGAAGGCCGCGTACGGGAAGCCGTTGAGGGTGACCACCTCCAGCCCCCGGTGGGTCAGCTCGGCGCGCAACCGGCGACGGGCGGCCGGGTCGGCGGCCAGCTCGGCGGCGACCGGGGCGGCCAGCCACAGCCCCAGGCCGAGCAGGTCCGAGCCGAGCGCCTCCCGCACCGGCAGGGCGTACGTGTCGAGTTGGGCGAGGATGCCGGCGGCGTCCTCGGCGGGGTGCACGTTGGTGCAGTAGCCGAGGTGGACGGTGCTGCCATCGGCGTGCCGCAGCCGCATCAGTCGCCGCCGCGCAGGATGGAGTTGCCCTCGAAGGTGCCGCTGGACGGGGTGTCCAGGTCGGTCAGGTCGAGCCGGCCGGACTGCCCGTAGAACTCCACCGGGTTGCGCCAGAGCACCAGGTCGACGTCGTCGTCGGTGAATCCGGCGGCCAGCATCGCCTCACCGGTGGCCCGGGTCAGCAGCGGGTCGGAGCGGCCCCAGTCGGCGGCCGAGTTGACCAGCATCCGCTCGGTGCCGTACGTGCGCAGCAGCTCCACCATCCGCGGCGGCGACATCTTGGTGTCCGGGTAGATGGAGAAACCCAGCCAGCAGCCGCTGTCGCGGGCCAGCTTCACGGTCACCTCGTTGAGGTGGTCCAGCGCCACCCGACCCGGCGCGATGCCGCTCTCGGCGACCACCGCGAGGCTGCGTTCGACGCCGCGCGCCTTGTCCCGGTGCGGGGTGTGCACCAGGGCCGGCAGGTCGTGGTCGACGGCCAGCGCGAGCTGGGTGGCGAACGCCTCGTCCTCGGCCGGCGTCATGTCGTCGTAGCCGATCTCGCCGACCGCTACCACGGCGTCCTTCTCCAGGTAGCGGGGCAGCAGGTCGAGCACCGGGCGGCAGCGCGGGTCGTTGGCCTCCTTGGGGTTCAGCGCCACGGTGGCGTGGTGCCGGACCCCGAACTGGCCGGCCCGGAACGGCTCCCAGCCGATCAGCGAGTCGAAGTAGTCGGCGAAGGAGGCGGCGCTGGTGCGCGGCTGCCCCAGCCAGAAGGCCGGCTCGACCACGGCGCGGACCCCGGCGGCGGCCATCCGCTCGTAGTCGTCGGTGGTCCGCGACGTCATGTGGATGTGCGGGTCGAAGATGCGCATTCACGCCTCCCTGATGGTGAGCCGGTCGAGCAGTGCGGTGGCATCGGCGGGGAGCTGCCGACCGGCGGCGTGCCGTTCCGCCGCGAGCGCGGCGAGCATGGTGGCCAGTTCCCCGTCGGCCCGGTCGTCGAGGTCGGCGACGACGGCCAGCGGCACCCCGATGAAGACGCACTTGAGCACCGCCTGCCGCCAGGCGTCCGCCGCCAGGTGCCGGGCGTACGGGCCGAGCGCGGCGGCGACCAGCCGGGTGTCGTTGGTGCGGATCGCGTCGTGCAGCAGCGGCACCCCGGCGTCGCCGATCGGCAGCAGCGCAAGGGCCTTGAGTACGGCCCGCTTCTCGGCGGCGTCGCCGTACCGGTAGACCTCGTCGGCCTGCGCGGCGGCCTGGTCGGCGGGGAGCGCGGCCAGCAGCAGCGCCCGCGCCGCCTCGTCGGCGGTCCAGCCGGGGGCACCGGGCAGGTCGTGCCGGCCGCACCGCCGGGCGGCGGCGGGAAAGTACCGTCCGACCGCGCCGGGCTCGGCCGCGACGCGGCGCAGTGCGGTCTCCAGCCAGTCGGGATCGGGTGCGCCCTCCAGCGCGGCCCGCAGTCGATCCGGTGTCATCCGTCTCCCCTCCCCAGGTGTGTGCGTCCGGCGGTGGTCAGTCCGCCTCGGTGGTGCCGGCGGGGACGGGTGCCGCGCCCGCCGCGAGGCCGGCGTCCCGGGCGGCGGTACGCAGGAAGTCCAGCGACCGGGCCGCCACGGTGGGTGCGGCGTGCGAGTGCCGGGGCAGCTCCACGGCGACCAGTCCCCGGTAGCCGGCGTCGGCCAGGGCGCGCAGCACCGGCGGGAAGTCGATCTCGCCGGTGCCGAACTCCAGGTGCTCGTGCACCCCCCGGCGCATGTCGTCGATCTGCACGTTGACCAGGTGCCCGGCGACCTGGCGCACACAGTCCGCCACGGTCGACGACTCCAGGCAGCGGCAGTGTCCGATGTCGAGGGTGATGCCGAAGCGGGCCGGCTCGCCGAGGGCCCGGTGCAGCCGACGCCAGCCGGCGATGTCCTCGACCAGCATTCCGGGCTCCGGTTCGAAGCCCAGGGTCACCCCGGCCCGGTCGGCGGCGGCGGTCACCGTCGCGCAGCCGGCGACCAGCCGGTCCCACGCGACCTCGGGGGCGACGTGACCGGGTCGGATGCCGGCCCAGAAGGAGACCGCCTCGGCACCGAGGTCCGCGCCGACGCGGACGGCCCGGTCCAGGAAGTCGATCCGGCCGGCCGGGTCGTCGTGCAGCAACGTCGGGGCATGCTTGCGCCACGGGTCGAGCAGGTAGCGGGCACCGGTCTCGACCACCACGCCGAGACCGAGCGCGGCCAGCCGGTGCGCCACGGCGTCGACCCGGCGGGCCAGTCCCGGCGCGTACGGGTCGAGGTGGTCGTGGTCGAGGGTGAGCGCGACCCCCTCGTAGCCGAGGTCGGCCAGCACCGTCAGGGCGTCGTCGAGCCGGTGGTTGGCGAAGCCGTTGGTGCCGTAGCCGAACCGCAGCCGGTCCACCTCGCCGGCCGGCGGGCCGGCGGCGTCGGCCGGACGGTCCGGGGCCGGGCTGCGGCGGGACGCGCCGGCAGCGGCCGGCGGAACGGCGTCCGGGGCGGTCATGTCGGGGAGAGTTTCCGGGCCAGCCGGCCGCCCAGCGGCGCGGCGAGCGCGACCAGCGCGCCGACCAGCCCGGCACCGGCGCGGGCGGTGAGCGCACCCTGCAACGAGGGCAGCCCGGTGATGCCGGCCCCGACGGCGGCCCGGACCCGGCCGGCGGTGGGGTCGGCGGCCACCCGGGCCTGCGCGCCGCCGTACCGGGCGACGTACCAGCCGGCCAGCGCCACCGGCAGCGCGCCGGCGAGCGACCGGCCGACCCCGGCGGCACCGGTGCGGACGCCCGGTGCGGTACGACGGCCGGGCGCCTCGGTCGCCGTCGGCGCATCGTCCACCGGGGACGGCCGGCCGGCGGGACGGGTCGGGGTGGTGGCGCGGGGCAGGGTGGTGGCGGCCAGCGCGACCAGGGCGGTGCCGGCGAGGGTACGCCGGGGCAGCGCCGCGTCGGCCCCGGTCACCTCACGCCGGGACAGGGCGGTCACCGTCCAGGTGTGCGCGGCGACGGTCAGCGCCGCCGGCAGCGCCCGGACCGGTCGGCCGGACGACGCGCCGAGCAGCACGTCCAGCCCCCGGCAGGCGGCCATCACGGCGGGACCGGCGGCGGTGTTCTTGGCCACCAGGTCGTACCCCCAGATGGTGGCGGCGAGCGGAAGCGCGACGGCGGTGGCCCGTCGGCCGCCCACGGCGGCGGCCAGGCCCAGGCCGGCGGCGGTGAGCCCGATGGCGACCCCGGCGGCGGCGGCCGGGGTGATCCGGCCGCTCGGGATCGGCCGTTCCGGGCGTTCCTCGGCGTCCAACCCCCGGTCGGCCCAGTCGTTGGCGGCCATCCCGGCCCAGTAGAGCAGCACCGACGCGCCGGCCAGCCCGGCGGTACGCGGGCCGAGCACCCCGGCCGCCGCCGCCCCGGCCACCAGGTCCCCCGGTACGGACAGTGCGGCCGGTGCCCGGACCAGCTCGGCCAGGTCGGCCACGCTGGTCACCCGGCACCCCCGGCGTGCAGCTCCCGGGTGAAGTCGACCAGCCGCTGCCACTGCTCGCTCAGCGAGTGGGTGGGTGCGTCGATCGGGTCCTTGAAGAAGAAGGCCAGCTCGGGCAGGGGGCCGACCCGCCCGGCGGCGTGCGCGGCGGCGGTGAGCCGGGCCAGGTCCAGCACCAGCGGGGCGGCCAGCGCGGAGTCGCAGCCGTGCCAGGTGAACTCCATCCGCATCCCGGTGCCGAGGAACCCGGCGAAGGTGATCAGGTCCCAGGCGGTCTTGAAATCACCGAGGTCCTCGACGTAGTCGATCCGGGTGCCGCCCTGCGGCACGTAGCCCAGCGTCTCGCCGAGGACCCGCTGCTTGCTGTCCACCTTGGCGGCGTTGGCGCCCGGCTCGGCCAGGGTCGCCCCGTCGCCGCCACCGAGCAGGTTGACCCCGGACCAGGAGCGCACCGCGAGGTGACGCATCGCGAACATCGGGGCGAGCACCGACTTGACCAGGGTCTCCCCGGTCTTGCCGTCATGCCCGGCGTACGGCAGGCCACGCTGCGCGGCGAGCGCGGCGAGCGCCGGCAGGCGCAGCCCGGTGGACGGGGTGAAGTCGACGTACGGGCAGCCCGCCTCGACGGCCGCGTACGCGTACAGCGAGCTGGGCGGCAGCACCTCGTCGCCGCCGGCGAGGGCGGCCCGCAGGGCGTCCGGGTCGGCGTGGCCGGGGTGCGGTGACGGGGCCGGTTCGGTGGCCGAGACGTTGACCACCACCACCCGGTCGAGCCGGTGCCGGTCGCGGAACGCGGTCAGGTCGGCGGTGACCGCGGCGGCCCGGTCGGCCTGGCTGCCGCCGGTCGGCGCGGGCCGCAGGTCCTCCTCGACGGCGGCCAGGTCGGCGGCGAGCGCGGCGGCCAGCCGGCCGGGCAGCACCCCGGCGGCGGCGAGCGCCTCGGCCCGTTTGGTCAGCGGCGTGGTGGCCACGTCGTGACCGCCGAAGACCAGGTCGGCGAAGGGGGGCAGGGCGGGTCCCCGCAGGTCGGGCAGTTCGGTGACGCAGCCGGTGGGGGCGGTGAGGCCGGCCCGTAGGGCGAGCCCGCCGACGATGCCGGTGGTCGCGACGGAACCGCGCGCTCCCACCAGCCAGACACCCGTACGCATGGTGCTCCTTCCGGATGGAACGTGCTCGGTTCGGTCGTGCCGGCGGGGCGCGGGGTGGCCCCGCCCGCCCGGTCGTGCGGGATGGCACCGGTGACGGCGTAGACGTCGGCGGCGTCGACGCCGTACCCGGTCCCGCACGGCGTGCGGGCGGGGCTGGCAGGCAGGGCCGGTTCGGCGTCTCGGCCCTGCCTCCCCGCATCCGGCCAACGGCGGCGGCGCGCCCTCGGCCGGACGAATGGGTGGTGGTGAACCGGATTCCCCAGGGAACCCGAATCATACTTATCTATATTCCTGCTGGCGGCCCTCCGGTGCGGCCGGGGAATCCCGGTCCGGCCGCACCGGACGGCCATCGTGCGCGTGTCCCCGGGCCGGGTGGCCCGGGTGCGCGCCCCTCCACTGCCGACCCCGGCCCGGCCGCGGGGCGCAACCACGGCCGGTCCCTCGCCGGTCGACGGCGGAGGTGCCTGGGTCAGACGGCGAGCGCGGCCAGGGCCGGCTCGACGTCGGTCCACCGTGAACCGAGATCCGCCGAGCGGGTCACCGCGTCCAGCACCAGCTGGACCTGCAACGCGTCGGCGAACGACGGGGTCGGGTCGACACCGTTGGCGACCGCCTCGACGAAGTCGCGCATCTCGTGGGTGAAGGAGTGCTCGTAGCCGATGATGTGGCCCGGCGGCCACCACGCCGCCATGTACGGGTGTTCGGCCTCGGTGACCAGGATCCGGGTGAATCCCTGCTCGGTCGCCGGCCGGGAGGCGTCGTAGAACTCCAACTCGTTGAGGCGTTCCAGGTCGAACACCACCGAGCCGAGCGAACCGTTGATCTCCACCCGGAGGGCGTTCTTACGGCCCGTGGCGAACCGGGTCGCCTCGTACGTGGCCAGTGCCCCGTCGTCGAGCCGGGCCACGAAGATCGCGGCGTCGTCGACGGTGACCGTGCCGGTCGCCGTCGCGGTGCCGTCGACCTCGGCGGCCAGGCCGCTCGACGCACCCGGCAGCGGGCGCTCCTTGACGAACGTCTCGGTCACCGCACTGACCCCGGTGATCCGTTGGCCGGTCACGAACTGGGTCAGGTCGATGATGTGCGCCCCGATGTCACCGAGGGCACCGGAGCCCGCCTTGTCCTTCTGCAGCCTCCAGACCAGGGGGAACTGCGGATCGACGATCCAGTCCTGGAGGTACGTCGCGCGGACGTGCCGGATCGTGCCGAGCCGGCCTTCGGCGACCAGTTGTCGCATCAGCGCGACGGCCGGCACCCGGCGGTAGTTGAACCCGCACATGGACCGGACCCCGGAGGCCCCGGCGGTGGCGGCGGCAGCGGTCATCGCCCGCGCCTCCTCCACCGTGTTGGCCAACGGTTTCTCGCAGATCACGTGCTTGCCGGCGGCGAGCGCGGCAAGGGCGATCTCGGCGTGGCTGTCACCTGGGGTGCAGATGTCGACCACGTCGATGTCGTCCGAGGCGACCAGGGCACGCCAGTCTGTGGTGTGCGTGTCCCAGCCCAGCCGGTCGGCTGCCTCGGCGACCTTCGCGGCGTCCCGGCCGCAGATCTGCGCCATCCGAACCCGGGCAGGCAGTTCGTACACCCGGTTCACGGTGCGCCACGCCTGTGAGTGCGCGGCGCCCATGAACGAGTATCCGATCATGCCGACCCGGAGTTCGCGGTGATGAGTGGACAAGGTGGGTCTCCCCCCGTGTATCAGAACCCGAGCTTGAGGTAGTTGCTCGCGTTCTCCTTGGTGATCGTCTCCGAGGCGAGGACGATCTCCTTGGGCACCTGGAGTTCCACCAGGTCGGACATGCCCTTGCCCTGGCCGATCAGGCGGGCCAGGGAGATGGCCGAGGAGGCCATCGACGGGCTGTAGGTCACGGTCGCCTTGAGCACCGTGTTGTCGGCCTGGATGTCCTCCATGGCCTTCTTCGAGCCGGCGCCGCCGACCATGAAGAACTCCTTGCGGTTGGCCTGGTTGACGGCGGCCAGGACACCGATGCCCTGGTCGTCGTCGTGGTTCCAGATCGCGTCGATCTTGGGCAGCGCCTGGAACAGACCGGTGGCGGCCTGCTGGCCGGAGTCGGCGGTGAACTCCGCCGGCCGCCGGTTGGCCACCTTGAAGCCGGCCGTGGCGAGGGTGTCGGCGAAACCCTTGGACCGCTGCTGGGTCAGCTCCAGCGAGTCGATGCCGGGGATCTCGCCGATGACCGGGGCGCTGACACCCTTGGCCTTGAGCTGCGCCACGATGTAGTTCGCGGCGGCCACACCCATGCCGTAGTTGTCGCCCATGATCTGGAGCCGGTAGGCCAGTGCGTCCGGGAAGGCACGGTCCAGGTTGACCACCGGGATACCGGCCTTCATCGCCTCCAGGCCGAAGGCGTTGAGCTCCTTGCCGTCGTGCGGCAGCACCACGATGACGTCCGGCTTCTGGGCGACCAGGGTGGACAGCGCGGCCCGCTGGGCAGCCGCGTCCGCACCCGCCTCGACGGTCTTGAAGTCCACGTCGGAGTACGCCCCGGCCTGCGCCTTGGCGTTGTTGGTGATGGCGGCGATCCAGCCGTGGTCGGCGGCGGGGGCGGAGAAGCCGATGGTGACCTTCTTGCCGGGGGCGGCGTTGCCACCACCGGAGTTGTCGGCCGCCTTGGTCTGCGCCGCGGTCGGTGTGGACTCGTTGCTGGTGCAACCGGCGAGGAGCACACCGGCGCCGACCGCCGCACCGCCGAAGAGCAACCGGCGACGGGACAGGTCACGGGGCTGGGTCATGACGACCTCCTGAAATGACGGATGGTGGGGGTGAAAAAGGTTGTGCTGATCCCGGCCACCGTCGGTGGCCGCCGGAATTGCGCTGGTGCGAAGGGGTAGGGACGTGCCCGGTCAGGCGGAGGTGGTGGCCTTGTTGCGGCCGAGGAACTGGGTGACGCTGCGGAACTGCACCTGCTGGATCAGGACGGCGCCGACGATGATGCCGCCCTTGACCATGTTCTGCGCCTCGGTGGACAGGCCGTTGATGGCGAAGAGGTTGGTGATGGTGGAGAAGATCAGCACCCCGAGCAGGGAGCCGACGATGGTGCCCCGGCCGCCGCTGAGCAGCGTGCCGCCGATGATGGCCGCGGCGATCGCGTCCAGCTCGTACAGGTTGGCCATGGCCGCCTGGGCGGAGTTGGCCTGCGCGGTCAGCATGATCGCGGCGATGCCGCAGCAGAGCCCGGACAGCGCGTACAACAGCAGGGTGTGCCGCCGCACGTTGATCCCGGCGAGCCGGGCCGCCTCGGGGTTGCCGCCGACGGCGACCGTACGCCGGCCGAAGGTGGTCCGGTTGAGCAGCACCCAGCCGGCGGCGACCACGGCGGCCAGGATGTAGACCAGCAGCGGGATACCGAACAGCTCGGTGCTGGCGATGCCGTTGATGAAGGAGTTGTTCGACACCTGGGTCTGCTTGCCGGAGATCTGTGCGGCCAGGCCCCGGGCGGCGACCATCATGGCCAGCGTGGCGATGAACGCCACCAGCCGGCCGTAGGAGATGAGTATCCCGTTGACCACCCCGACCGCCGTGCCGACCACGATCGCGGTGAAGATCATGCCGCCGGCGCCGTAGCTCTGGGTGGCGAGCGTGGTCGCCCACACCCCGGCGAGGGCGACGATCGCGCCGACCGACAGGTCGATGCCACCGCCGATGATCACGAAGGTCATCCCGACGGTGACCACCCCGACCACCGAGGCGAGCTTGAGGATGGTCAGCGTGTTGCCCCACACCCAGTCCGGGTTGGAGTAGAGATCCCAGCGGGTCGCGGCGCCGATCACGACCAGCACCACCAGCACGCCGATCAGGCCGAGGTTACGCTTCGCGCCCTCACCCCCGTCGCCCTGCCAGAAGGACAACCCGCCCGTCCGTGGCTTCTCCTTGAGCGACGCCGTCACCGCCGGGTCGACCGGCGGGGACTGCGCCGGCAGGTCCGCCGGCCGGTCCGGTGTCGCGGTCCCGGTCGACTCACTCATGCCGTCACCTCGTTATGTCCACTGCGCTCGCTCATGCCGGCGCGCCTTCCATCAGAGACCCCGCCATGACGAGGTCGAGCACGGTGTTCTCGTCCAGTTCGCCGGCGGGCGCCTCGCGCACCATCCGGCCCTCGCGCATCACCAGCACCCGGTCGGCCAGACCGAGCACCTCGGGTACCTCGCTGGAGACCAGCAGCACGCCGACCCCCTGGGCGGCCAGGCCACGGATCACCCGGTACAGCTCGGCCCGGGCCCCCACGTCCACCCCCCGGGTCGGCTCGTCGAGCAGCAGCAGCCGGGTGTCGCCGAGCAGCCAGCGCCCGACCACCACCTTCTGCTGGTTGCCGCCGGACAGGGTGCGTACCGCCCGGCGCACGTCGTTGGGCCGGAGCTGGAGTTCGTCGGCGATCCGTTCCGCCTCGGCCCGCTCCCGCCCGGCGTTGGTGAAGCCGAGGCGGGCGTACCGGGAGAAGGTCGCCAGGGTGACGTTGCGGTGGATCGGCTCGCCGAGCAGCAACGCCTGGCTCTTCCGCTCCTCCGGGGCCATGCCCATGCCGGCCCGTACCGCCGCGCCGACGCTGCCCGGTCGCAGGATCCGGCCGCCCATCCGGATGGTGCCGGACTCGGCGCGGCGGGCCCCGTAGATCGTCTCCAGCAGCTCCGAGCGCCCGGAGCCGACCAGGCCGGCGATGCCGACGATCTCACCGGGACGGACGCTGAGCGAGACGTCGGCGAACTCACCGGTGCGGCTCAGCCCCTCGACCCGCAGCAGCTCGTCACCGGCGGTCGGCGCGGTCGGGCGGTCCGGGAAGACGTACTCGATGTTCCGGCCGGTCATCCGGGCGACCAGGTCGCGGGTCGGGGTGTCGCGGGCCGGCAGGTTCGCCGCCGTGGTCCGGCCGTCCTTCAGTACGGTGACCCGGTCGCCGATCTCGCGGATCTCCTCCATCCGGTGCGAGATGTAGATGACCGCGATGCCCTGGGCGGTGAGTTCCCGGATGATCCGGAACAGGTTGTCGACCTCGTCGTGGGCCAGCACCGCGCTCGGCTCGTCCATGATGATCAGTCGGGCCTCGTGGGACAGCGCGCGGGCCATGCTGACCACCTGCTTGCCGGCGGCCGGCAGCGCGCGCACCATCCGGCCGGGCGGGATCTCGCCGTGGCCGAGCCGGCTCAGGATCTCCCGGGTACGCCGGGCCATGTGGCCGCGCCGGACGAACCCGGCGACCTTGGGCTCGTGGCCGAGGAAGGCGTTCTCCGCGACCGAGAGGTCCTCGACCAGGTCGAGTTCCTGGTAGATGGTGGCGATGCCGGCGCGCATGGCGGCCTGCGGGTTGGCGAAGTGCACCGGCTCACCGCGCCACTGCACCTGGCCGGAGTCCGGCCGGTGCACCCCGGCGAGCACCTTGATCAGGGTCGACTTGCCGGCGCCGTTCTGCCCGAGCAGGCAGTGCACCTCACCGGCCCGCACCTCCAACTGCACGCCGTCGAGGGCGCGTACCCCGGGGAAGGTCTTGACCACGTCGGTCAGCCGGAGCACCACCTCACCGGCGACGGTGTCGGCGGGCGCCTCGACCAGCGGGGCCTTGTCCCCGGCGGCGGTCGGTTCGGTACTCATCGCGCGTCCTCCGTTCGCGACTGCGGGGCTCGCAAAACCGGCTCACTCCTCGCGCTCACCCGCGTCTGCCTCGTTCGCGACTGCGGGGCTCGCAAAACCGGCTCACTCCTCGCGCTCACCCGCGTCTCCTTCGTTCGCGACTGCGGGGCTCGCAAAACCGGCTCACTCCTCGCGCTCACCCGCGTCTCCTTCGTTCGCGACTGCGGGGCTCGCAAAACCGGCTCACTCCTCGCGCTCACGATGCCTCCCCGAAGGCGACGTCGCTGGCGAGGACGGCCGCGCCGGCCACTCCGGCGCGCGGTCCCAGCTCGGACAGGACGACCGGCAGGTTGCCGGTGGCCAGCGGCAGCGATCGGCGGTAGACCACGCTGCGGATCTCGGCGAGCAGGATGTGCCCGAGGTGGGCCAGCCCGCCGCCGATGACGATCATCGACGGGTTGGTGAAGCTGACCAGCCCGGCCAGCACCTGCCCGACCCGGCGACCCCCGTCGCGGATCAGCTGGATGCAGGTGACGTCCCCCTCGATCGCCGCCTCGGCGACGTCGCGGGCGGAGACGGCACCCCGGGCGGCGAGCCGCTCGGCCAGCGCGGGCGAGGCGCCGGTACGCGCGGCGACGCCGGCCTCCCGGGCCAGGGCCGCTCCGCTGAAGAGCGCCTCCAGGCAACCGGCGTTGCCGCAGGAGCAGGTCGGCCCCCCGGCGTCGACCTGGATGTGCCCGATGTCCCCCGCGCACCCGTCGGTGCCCCGGTAGACGTCGCCGCTGAGGTAGATCCCACACCCTATTCCGGTGCCGATCTTGATGAAGAGGAAGTCGTCGACCGAGTGCGCCACCCCCCCGTGCCGCTCCCCGATCGCCATGATGTTGACGTCGTTGTCGACCACCGCCGGGCAGCCGTGCTCCCGGCTGAGCAGCTCACGCACGGGGTAGCGGTCCCAGCCGGGCATGATCGGCGGCGACACCGGCAACCCGTCGCGGAAGCTCACCGGCCCGGGGACCCCGACGCCGACGCCGTTGAGCCGCTCGTACGCCCCGTCCACCCGGGCCTTGTGCAGCAGGTCGTTGACCCGGTGCAGGATGGCCTTCGGGCCGGAGCGGATGTCGGCGACCTCGGCGTACGCGGCGACCGGCTCCAGCCGCCCGTTGACCACCTCGACGTCGATCGAGCTGGCGCCCATGTCCACGGCGGCGAACCGGAGGTCGGGGTTCAGCTCGACCAGGGTGGAGCGACGACCGCCGCGGGAGGCGGCCAGTCCGGCCTCGGCCACCAGGCCCAGCCCGACCAGGCGCTCCAACTCGGCGAGGAGCCGGGGACGGGGCATCTGCAACCGGTCGCCCAGCTCTGCCCGGGACGCGGGCCCCTCGTCGCGGAGCAGCCGCAACAGCTGCACATGCAGGGGATCTGCCGCCCGCACGGGACTCACCTCCGTCTCAGGGTTCACATTGACGTCACGCCGATGTGTTGTGGTCGACACAGTAGGAGAGTTCCGAGGCGCATGTCCATACCTTCAGTCGTTCCGCCGGCAACTTTTGTCCGAAAGAACAAAAGCTACTAGTGGATCAAGAAAAGGTTGACAGACTGAGAAACATCCGCAACGACCTGCAACCACCACCGGGTGACCCTCGCACACCGGCCCCGCTCCGCGCGGCCGAAGCACTACCGGATCAGGCCGACCGTGACAAGTGGCCGCCCCGCCACGAAGACGCGGCGGGGCGGGGCAGGCGGGGCGGGGCGCGGCAGACGCGGGTGGGCGGGGCGGTGCAGGGCAGGCGGGGCGGGGCGCGGCCGGCGCGGGTGGGCGGGGCAGGGCGCGGCCGGCGCGGGTGGCGACGCAGGCGGGGCGGCGTGGGGCAGGCGGGGCGGCGTGGGGTCGCCGGTGGGTCAGCGGCCGGGGGCGGCGTTGCGCTTCTTACGCAGCTTGCGGTCGTCGCGCAGCTCGACGTACGGCTCCTCGTCGGGGTCGTGGCCGGCGGAGATGGCCCGGCCCCGCTCCAGCTCGGCGTCGAACTCCGCACCGAGCAGGATCGCGATGTTGCTCAGCCAGAGCCAGACCAGGAAGATGATCACGCCGGCCAGCGCGCCGTAGGTCTTGTTGTAGGACCCGAAGTTGCTCACGTACAGGGCGAACAGGCCGGAGACGAGCAGCCAGAGCAGCACCGCCAGCACGCCACCCGGGCTGACCCAGCGGAACCCGCCGTGCCGGGCGTTCGGCGACGCCCAGTAGAGGATCGCGAACATCAGGCTGACCAGCACCAGCAGCACCGGCCACTTGGCGATGTTCCACACCGTCAGCGCCGTGGAGCCGAGCCCGATGGCGTTGCCGACCTGCTCGGCGAGGCCGCCGGTGAAGACCACGATCACCGCGGCGGCGAGCAGCAGCACCCCCACCAGGGCGGTCACCCCGAGCCGGATGGGCAGGGTCTTCCACACCGGCCGCCCCTCCGGCACGTCGTAGATGCTGTTCGAGGCGCGCATGAACGCGCCCACGTAGCCGGAGGCCGACCAGAAGGCGGCGACCAGACCGATGATCGCGGCGACGCTGGCCAGCCCACCGGACTGGCCGGCCTGGTCGATCGCGGTCTCGATGATGGTCCGGATGTTCTCCTCCGGCACCACCTGGCCGACCGTGTCCCGGACCCCGCTGGTGGCCCGCTCGCCGAGCAGACCGAGGATCGAGATCAGCACCAGCATCCCGGGGAAGATCGACAGCACCCCGTAGTAGGTCAGCGCGGCGGCCCAGTCGGTCAGGCTGTCCTCCTGGAACTCCCGCCCGGTGCGCTTGAGCGCCGCCTTCCAGTCCGCCCGGTGCAGGTCGGCGGGGCTGTCCGGGCCGTCGTCGGGACCCACCGGCCGGGTACGGAGGTCCGCGTCCCGCCGGTCACCTCGCCGTCGGTCATCGGCCACGGACTCGCCGGACACGCGCTCGCCCGACGGGCGGTCACCGGCCGTTCGGTCACCCGACCGGTCCCGGTCACGCCGGGCTGCGGTCACGGTGGCCGCGTCGTCGCGGTCGGCGTGGGTCTCGTCGGAGGCCATCGCCCCTCCTCGGGGATCTGCGGGTGTCGCCCTCCGACATGCCCCACCGACCCCGCGGACTAAACCGGCAGCACAGACCCGTCACCTCCCCGGCAGACGACGACCAATCCCAGACAGGGGCCCTCGACCAGCCGCTCCGGCGAGGGTTCATGATCATGGGATCGAACCCAGCCGCGTTGATCTGTGCGCAACCTGTTTCAACATCGCAAGTTTGCTATAGTCAGCAAGTGTCCTGGCCAGTCTTCTACCACCCTGAGGCCGAAACCGAGCTTCACGCCCTCCCCACCACCAAACAAGCAGCAATCGGTCACGTGGTCGAGAAGTTGGAAAGCCAGGGCGTGAACCTCGGCTACCCCCACTCAAGCTCCATCAAGACTGCGAACGGCCTACGGGAACTGCGCCCACGTGGTGGACGCAGCCAATGGCGAGCCATCTACGGACAGGCCGGCGCCGCGTTCATCGTCGGAGCAATCGACCCTGAAGCCAGCGTCAACCAGCGAAGATTCAACCGAGCAGTGCCAGCCGCAGAACAGAGGATCAAAGACATAGAGGACGCGTGATGAAGCTCTCCGACCTGAAAACCTCGCAGCAAGTCATCGACGAACGCCGCAAGGATCCGGCGTTCCGCGCCGAGTGGGACCGGACAGCATTCGCCCGCGACGTGGCTCTCCGCATCGTGAAGTACCGCGAAGACAACGGTCTCACCCAGACTGCCCTGGCGCGCATGGTGGGCATGACCCAGTCCGTCATTGCTCGCTTGGAGTCCGGCGACCAGCCCCCCTCCATCGCCACCTTGGCGAAGCTCTCCAAAGGGACCGGCATGAGCTTCGACATCAAAATCACCCACGGTGCGGTCGAGTTCATAACCGCATAGCCCTTGAGTCTTCTGGCGAGACTCCGGGGCAACCTTCCCCACCGTCGAAAGCGATGCACCGGTCACGTCCCCGGGGGCGTTCCGCCAAGTAGCAGGGACTTGCTCTGCATCGCTGGCCTCAACTCACCCTGGCGGACAGGAGCCTGGGCGCTGCGGGCTGAGGGCAGGGGTTTCCGCAGGATTGTGGAGATTTATTGTCGCTGGAGCGACAACAAATCTCCACAAGGACGGCGGCCCCGAGGGGAACCCGGGGTGGTGGCCCTGCTCGGAGAACGCAGCGCCACGAGTCTCCGCCGTCATGGCCGGCCGCCCACCCGTGCCACGAACGCGCACCATGCCTGCGGCTCGAAGGCCAGCACCGGCCCGCCCGGATCCTTGGAATCACGCACGACCACCACGCCAGCCAGGTTATCGGCCACCTCGACACAGGCACCGCCGCCACCGTTGCTGCGGGTGCTCTTGCGCCACCGGGCGTCGCTCAGATCCATGTTTCCGCCACCTCCGATATCAACTCGATGGACTGCTGCTGCGAAAGTGTCGCACCGCGGATCGACTCCCATACCTCGACCACCTCGCGCAGGTAGTCGGTGCGGTCGACCACCTGCCCGTGACGCTGCCCCTCCAGGTAGACGACGTCCTCGCCGGTGGGCGCGGTGGCAATCACCAAGGGGCCGTCAAGGCCGGGGTAGGCACCGGCGGAGAGCGGCACGACCTGGATTCGGACCCTCGGCAGAGTCGTGCCGAGCTTCACCAGATGCTGCAACTGCTCGCACATCACCTGCGGCTCACCGACCCGGCGGCGCAACACGTACTCGTCGATGACGGCAGTGAGCAGCGGCGGCCGGTCCCGGGTGAGCACGATCTGGCGTTCGATTCGCGTAGCCACCTGCTGTTCGATTTCGTCGGCACCGAATAGCCCGGCACCGACCAGAATGGCGCGGGCATATTCTTCGGTCTGGAGCAGACCGGGCACATAGAGCGGCTCGAACCAGCGGAACGCCCGCGCCTCCGCCTCCACTGCCGTCCAGTCCCGGGCCCACGGCACCACGGTTTCCCGGCTGATCCGTTTCTGGATGCGCTCGAAGCGGCCGTCGGTGGTGAACACCGTGTCGCAGCGGCGCGCGAAGTCCAGGCTCGGCCGGCGTTCGCAGGTCTCCACCTTGGCCACCAGCGCGCCCGAATAGCTCAGCGCCTCGGCCAGCGTCGCCTGGGACATGCCGTTGGCGGCCCGCACGAGCCGCAACTCCTCCGCGAAGTGGTCCAGCATGGACGAACGTTCCACCAGACAGCCTCCGTACATCCTCGTACCATTCCGGGTCGACCGGTCCACGCCTGGGCCGTCGGCAGGTCGAACCTCCCACCGTAGTCGGATCATCAACAGACTGTCACCCAGCGGGACCGCTCCCGGGATCGGACGGTGGGCGGAACCAGGCCGGGAGCGTCCGTCGGTGTCGTCGGCGGGCGCTCCCCTCCACCAGTGACGGAGGCTCGACCATGCGCCAGACCAGCCGGCTCCGCTGCGGATTCCCGCGTCACCCCCACCCCCGCAGCGGCCGGCCAGGGGTGCGCTGATGCCCCGGTACCGCCCACATGTCGCGGCCCGCCCCTCCTGGCGTTGCCGGGTGTGCGGGGCGGCCTGGCCGTGCTCGCCGGCCCGGTTGGCGCTGCTCGGCGAGTACCGCGAGGATCGCACCGCCCTGCTGTTCTATCTGGGCACCCTGTTGGGCGAGGCGATGAGCGATCTCGCCACCCTGCACGACGGTGTCGCCCCACCCGACCTGACCGCACGCTTTGTGACCTGGGCAAGAACCCGCTGACCCGGTCGGTATCGGTCCGCCTGGCTCGGCCTCGGTCGGTATCGGTCGGTCTGGCCGGTCACCACGATCTCGCCGCGCCGGGCTCGAACCGCACCGCCGACCCCGGCCCCCCGCGACCATGATCGACTCAACGGGGCCGAGATGGCGGCATCCGCCTCGCGGCGACCACGCGACCTGGCCGGAGTTGCGAGACGTACCCGCCGAGAGTCAGAGGTCGGCCGGGGCGGTGGCGGCGCGGGCGGCGGCGACCAGTTGGTCGGTCTCGGCGCGGACCCCGTCGGCGTCGACCGGGGTGCCGGGTTCGTAGCGGACCGTCCAGGTCAGACCGTCCGCCCCGGCCACCCGCCGGGCCGCGATCCGCCCCGAGCCGTCGGGCACCGGGTGCTGCTGGGTGTACGCCACCGAGCGGGTCACCCGCGCCCGCACCTGGTGCGGCAGGTCCCCCGGATCGAGCAGCAGGTACGTCTCGACGGGACCGTCGGCGACCACCAGGTAACCGTCCCGCTCGTCGATCGTCTCCGCCACCGTGACGGTCAGCTCCCGCTCGGACCAGACGGCCTTGAGGATGTCGTGCCAGCCCAGCCGCTCCGCCCGACCGGGCAGCCAGAGCCCGAGGTTGGTCGCCACCAGCACCCCGCCGCCACCGGAACCGGTACCGGCCGACGCACCGCCGACAGCCGACGCACCGCCAACGACCGACGGGCCGGCGACAGCCGACGGGCCGGCGACGGCGGACCCTCCGTCAACGGAAGACGCACCGTCAGCGGCAGGCACATCGTCGGCGGGCGGCGGGCCGGTGGCAGCCGACGGGCCGGCAGTGACAGACGCACCGTCAGCGGCAGGCACATCGTCGGCGGGCGGCGGGCCGGCGACAGCCGACGGGCCGGCAGGCACATCGTCGGTGGGCGGTGCGTCGTTGCTGGCGCCGTTGCCAGCGGCGGCCCAGGCCAGCACCCGTTCCCCGGCGGTCAGGGCGGGGCGGGCGGCGGCGGGCAGCTTGGGCTTGCGGCCGAACAGTCCCATCAGAGTCCTCCCGCGGCCTGCTCGCGTAGGGCCCGCGCATGCTGTTCCAGCGAGAGCAGTTCCCCGAAGAGGGCGAAATACTCGTCCTTCTGGTTGACCGGGTTGATCCGCTGGATCTTGGACTTCAGGTCCCTGATCCGGGCGGTCACCGAGCCCCACTGCAACTGGGCGAGGGTGCTGGAGACGTACCTCGGATCGGGTTCGCCGTCGATCCGCAGCGGCTCCACCGCCAGCTCACCGACGAGCGCCTGGGCGGCCAGGTCCTCGCAGGCGTCCCGCACGGCACCGATCCACACCGCGCCGCCGGCCGCCACCGCCACCCCGCCGGCCGCCGCGATCGCCGTACGGACCGCGACGTGCACCGGGTGCCGGTACTCGGCGGCCTCGACGGCGTCGAACATCGGGCCGGCGAGGACCGGCACCTGGAGGGCGAGCTTCAACGCCTCCCGCTCGACCATCGACTCCGGGCTGTCCACGGCGGGCACGGCCGGACGGGTCCGACCCCGGGGCGGGGCGGCAGCCTCCCGTTCACCCGGGGAGTTGGCGGCGGCCAGCACCGCCCGCTGCACCGGCTCGATCTCCATGCCGAGGTCACCGGCGAGCTTGCGGACGTACTCGGGACGTTTCTCCCGATCCTTGATCTTGGCAACCAGGGGCGCGGCCCGGCGCATCGCCTCGACCCGGCCGTCCACCGTGTCCAGGTCGTAGCGGTTGATCACGTGCCGGAGGGCGAAGTCGACGAGCGGCTCGCGGCGGGCCACCAGGTCACGGATCGCCAGGTCACCCTTTGCCAACCGCAGGTCGCACGGGTCCATGTTGTCCGGGCTGACCGCGATGAAGGTACGCCCGACGAAGCGCTGGTCGTCCTCGAAGGCACGCAGCGCGGCCTTCTGCCCGGCGGCGTCCCCGTCGAAGGTGAAGATCACCTCACCGGCCACCGCGTCGGTGTCGAGCAGCAGCCGGCGCAGCACGCCGATGTGGTCGGCGCCGAAGGCGGTGCCGCAGGTCGCCACGGCGGTCGGGACCCCGGCCAGGTGGCAGGCCATCACGTCGGTGTAACCCTCGACGACGACCACCCGGCCCTGCTTGGCGATCTCCCGTTTGGCCTGGTCGATGCCGTAGAGCACGTGCGACTTCTTATAGATCGGCGTCTCGGGGGTGTTGAGGTATTTCGGGCCGTCGTCGTCGTCGAAGAGTTTCCGCGCCCCGAAGCCGATCACATCACCGGCGATGTCGCGGATCGGCCACATCAGCCGGCGACGGAACCGGTCGATCAGGGTGCCCGAGCGCGACGGCCGGGACAACCCGCCGGTCACCAGCTCGTCATGGGTGAACCCCTGCTGACGCAGGTGCTTGGTGAGCAGGTCCCAGGCGTCCGGGGCGAAACCGCACCCGTACCGCTGCGCGGCGGCCCGGTCGAAACCGCGCCGGGCCAGGAACTCCCGGGCCGGGCGGGCGCCGGCCGTGGTGAGCTGCGCCTGATAGAACTCCACGGCGGCGGCGTGCGCGGCCACCAGCCGCTGCTTCTGCCCCTGCTGCGGACGGGCCCGGGGCGCGGCCTGGTCACCCTCGACGTAGCGCAGCTGGATGCCGACCCGGTCGGCGAGCCGCTCGACGGACTCGACGAAGGTGAGATGCTCGGCGTCCATCAGGAACTTGATCGCGTCGCCACCGACGCCGCAACCGAAGCAGTAGAAGACGTTACGGGCCGGTGAGACGTTGAACGACGGGCTCTTCTCGTCGTGGAACGGGCACAGGCCCTTGAGGTTGCCGCCACCGGCCGACTTCAGGGTCACCGTGTCCGAGATCACCTCGGCGATGGAGGCACGCTCGCGGACCAACGCGATGTCCTCGTCCCTGATCCGCCCAGCCATGCGGTGCCACCCCCTCGGCCCTCCATCCTGCCCTGCCGGACCGACGATCCGTCGGGCGGGGGACGGGCGGCTGGCGAACGCCCGGCTCAGCGGGGAGGACGGTGCAGCCAGTGGGTGACCGGGGGTGGGTTCTCCTCGTCGTACGACCGGGCGGCCCGCACGGCGGCGGACAGGCCGGACCGGCGTCCCCGGTCCGGGTGCGGGTTGACCGCCGGGTCCCGGGCCATGTCACGCAGCAGCGCCACGGCGAGCCCGAGCATCACCACCACGAACGGCAGCGCCACCATGATGGTCGCCTGTTGCAGGGCGGCCAGGCCCCCGGCGAGCAGCAGCGCGGCGGCGACCGCCCCGATCAGCACCCCCCAGAGCACCACGAGTACGCGGTGCGGGCGCAGTGCGCCGCCCGACGTGAGCGCCCCCAGCACCAGCGACGCCGAGTCGGCGCTGGTCACGAAGTAGAGCGCGATGAGCACCATGGCCAGCACACTGGTGACGGTCCCCAGCGGGAGCGCGTCCAGCAGCCCGAACAGCGCCTGCTCACTGCCCGCCCCGACGTCCGCCACCAGATCGCGGGTGCCGCTGGCCTGGGTACGCAGGGCGCTGCCGCCCATGATCGCGAACCAGATCGCGCTGGCCCCGCTGGGCACCAGCAGTACCCCGACCAGGAACTGACGCACGGTCCGCCCGCGTGAGATCCGCGCGATGAAGGTGCCGACGAACGGCGCCCAGGAGATCCACCAGGCCCAGTAGAAGATCGTCCAGGACCCGAGCCACGCCGGGTCGGAGAACGCGCCGGTACGGGTGGACATGAACACCAGGCTGCTGAGGTAGTCACCGACCGATGCGGGCAGCACCTCCAGCGTGTAGATCGTCGGCCCCACCACGAACACGAAGACCATCAGCGCCACGGCCAGCAGGACGTTGGTGGTGGACAGCCACTTGACCCCCCGGTGCAGGCCGGAGAAGGCCGAGACGACGAAGGCCAGGGTCAGCGCGCCGATCACGGTCAGTTCCACCGACCGGGTGTCCGGTACGCCGGCCACCAGGTCCAGACCGGCGGCCACCTGGAGCGCGCCGAGGCCGAGGCTGGTGGCCGAACCGAAGACCGTGGCGAACACGGCGAGCAGGTCGATGGCCCGACCGGCCACCCCGTCGGCCCGCGCGCCGAGCAGCGGGTGGAACGCGGCCGAGATCCGGTTGTCCCGCCCCTTGCGGAACGTCGAGTACGCCAGCGCCAGCGCGGTGACGGCGTAGATCGCCCACGGGTGCAGCGTCCAGTGGAAGAGCGTGTACTGCATGGCCGCTGCGGCGGCACCCGGGGTCTGTGCCCCGACGCCGGTGGCCGGCGGCGGGGTGGCGTAGTGCTGGATCGGCTCGGCCACCGCGAAGAAGACCAGACCGATGCCCATCCCCGCGCTGAACATCATGGCGACCCAGGCCAGCGTGTCGAACTCCGGCTGGTCGTCGTCGGCGCCCAGCCGGATCCGGCCGTAGCGGGAGGCCGCAATGACCACCGCGAGCACCAGGAAGGCGTCCGCCGCGACGACGAAGAACCAGCCGAAGGTGCCGATCACCCAGGCCAGCCCGGACTCGCCGAAGTCGGCCAGCGAACCGCGCGCGGACACCCCCAGAGAACGACCGCCAGCACCCCGCCGACGCCCAGGGTGAGCACCACCGGGTCGGGCCTGCCACCCGCCCGCGCATCCACGTCCCGCGCCCGCTCAGCCATGGTCACATCGTCCCGCCCGGTGACCCCGACAGCAGGCGATTGCGCCCATTCCCACGACCCGTGGGCGGTGCTCAGGCCAGGACTTCGGCCCTCTCGGCCTCCACCTGGCTCAGGTCAGGACTTCGGCCCCCTCGGCCCCCACCTGGCGGTGCTCAGGTAAGGACTTCGGCCTCCTCGGCCCTCACCTGGCGGTGCTCAGGTCAGAACTTCGGCTTCCTCGGCCTCCACCTGACGGTTCCAGTCCGGCTTGGTGGAGCGCCAGCCCTCGTCGTCCATGCCGCGTCGCCAGTAGCCGGAGATCGACAGCGCTTCCCGGGGCACCGACCGCTCGACCCGCAGCAGCCGGCGCAGCTCCTTGACGAACGTGGCCTCGCCGTGCACGAAGGCGTGCACCCGGCCGGGCGGGAACTCCAGCTCCCGTACCGCCGCGACCAGGGCCTCGCCGACCGGTCGGCCGGCCCGGTGCAGCCAGGTCAACGCCACCGCGCCGGGGCTGGGCAACGACTGCTCGTCGGCCGGGTCGGCGATCTCGACCAGGACGACCGCCGGGGCACCCTCGGGCAGCCGCTCCAACGCGGCGCCGATCGCCGGCAGGGCACTCTCGTCACCCACCAGCAGGTGCCAGTCCGCCGTCGGGTCCGGCGCGTACGCCCCGCCGGGGCCGGTGAACAGCACCTCGTCGCCGGGCCGCAGCCGGGCCGCCCACGGACCGGCCAACCCCTCGTCGCCGTGGTGCACCACGTCGATGGTCAACTCACCGGCCGCCGCGTCCCAGGCCCGCACGGTGTACGCGCGCAGCCGGGGCCACTGCTCCCGGGGCAGCTCCCGCTTGATCGCCGTCAGGTCCAGCGGCCTCGGCAGGTCCACCCCCTCGGGCGGAAAGACCAGCTTGACGTAGTGGTCGGTGAACTCTCCCACCGGCAGCCCGACCAACTCCTCCCCACCGAGAACGAGCCGGACCAGGTGCGGGGTGGGCCGTCCGACCCGCACCACCCGCGCCGCAGTAACCATCTTGGAGCGCTCCGCCATAAAACTAAGGCTACCCTAACTCCCCCACCCTCTCCCCCCACCCCCCTCCTCCGCCCCCGCTCCCCGCCCACCCCCACCCCTCCGCCCCGCCCCGGCCCGCCCCGGTGATCAAGAGGTTTGCGTCACCCTCTCCGGCGATCAAGAGGTTTGCGTCAATCCAGCGAGGCGGGGTCAAGGGGTGAGTGCAATCGTTAGGGGACGATGAGTTGTGCGAGGCGTTGGGCTGGTGTGTTCCAGTCGAGTGTTTCGCGGGGTCGGGTGTTGAGTTCGTGGGCGACTTCGTCGAG
>NZ_JAGFWR010000012.1 GCF_017599305.1 Micromonospora antibiotica | reverse complement strand
GTGCAGGCTGACGTGAACCTCTTGATCACCGGACTGCTCCGGGGGTTTCGAGGCGGTGGCGGAGCCAGGGGACGAGGGCGGCGGCCTGGGCCTGTTGGAAGGCACGGACGGTGGGGATGCCGGCCGGTGGCGGGCGGCGGGCGCTGTCGGTGAAGAAACCGGCCAGGCCCGCATAGAAGCCGGTCAGGGTGGCGGGGTCGACATCGGCGGTGAGCGGCGACCGGCGCACCAGCGCCTCGGTGTCGTGCCCGCCGTGCAGCCGCACGTTGACCAGCAGCAGCGCCGTGTCCAACCAGGCGGGCCCCCGGCAGGCCCACGGCCAGTCCACCACGGTCACCGCACCGTCCGCGTCGATCAACAGGTTGTCGGCCCGCACGTCCAGGTGGCACAGGGTGTCGCCGGTCAGCCCGGCCAGCCCCCGGTCGGCCGCCGCGCACAACTCGACCAGGTGCGCGGCGACCCACGGGTCGAGCCGGGGCGGCGGGTCGGCGGCGATCCGCCGCCAGCCGGCGAAGTCGTGGGCCAGCCGCTCGGCGGCGGTCGGCACGTCCGGCACCGGGCTCGGGGTGAGCGTGTCGGCCAGCGCCTCCAACGCGCGCAGCACCGGGTCGAGGTCCGTGGGCCGCCACGGCGTGTGCGGGTGCCGGCCGTCGACATCGGTGAGTACGAGCGCCACCCACTCACCGTCGTCGTGACAGCCGAGCAGCCGGGGCGTCGGGGCGCACCGGGGCAGTGCGGCCGTGTGCCGGGCCTCGGCGCGGTGCATCCGGGGGGTGTCCGGGTTCTGCGCCGAGCTGACCGCCTTGACGAACGCCCGTCGCCCGTCGGCCGTCAGCACCCGGTCGGCCGTGCCGGGGGAGTATCCACCGGGCTGGGAGACCGCTTCGACCACCCGGTCACCGACGATCCGTTCCACCGCCTGCCGGACATGCCCGGGCAGCTCATCCCACCCGATCCTGCCCCCACCCGCGTTCGCATCCGCCATCCCCCAACCCTGGCGAGCACCACACACCCCAGGCAACCCGATTACCCCACCCACCCCACGCACCGCCCCACCCCGCCCTCGCTCCTTCCCCGTCCCGCGCCCCGTCCCCGCCCTCGTCCCGTCCCCCCAGCCCTCGCCCCCTCCCGCCCTGCCCTCCCCTGCCCCGTCCGCGCCCTCGTCCCCTCCCGCGCCCAGGTGATCAAGAGGTTTGCGTCACCCCGCCGGCCCGACCTGACGCAAATCTCTTGATCACCCGCCCACCCCCACCGCTGTTTTCGGTGATCAAGAGGTTTGCGTCATTCCGGCCGGGTGGATTGACGTAAACCTCTTGATCACCGGGGCGGGGACGGGGCGCGGGCGGGGCAGGGGAGGGCAGGGCTGGGGGCGGGGCTCGGCTGGGGCATGGGTTGGGGTTGGGGGGGAATGCGGGCGGGACGGTTCTGGGGAGGAGTGACGGATGAGGGGTCCCACCGGATTGACCATCGGTGTGCTCGGCTCGTACGGCGGTCGGAACCTCGGTGACGAGGCGATCCTCACCGGTCTGCTGGCCGACCTGCGGGAACAGGAGCCGAACGCCCGGATCATCGTGTTCTCCCGTAATCCGGCGCACACCGCGCTGGCCCACCCCGACGTCGAGGCGGTGCCCTGGGAGGGCGTGAGCCGGGTCGACTCGGCCGAGGTGCTGGCCCAGCTCGACCTGCTCATCCTCGGCGGGGGCGGCATCCTGTACGACAAGGAGGCCCGCCGCTACCTGCGCGTCGTGCGGGTCGCCCAGGAACGTGGGCTGCCCCTGCTGACGTACGCGGTGGGGGTCGGGCCGCTCAACGACGGGGTGGACACCGGCATGGTCCGGGAGACGCTGGCCGGGGCGACCGAGGTGACCGTCCGGGATCAGGAGTCCCGGATGGTGCTGGAGGAGGCCGGGTTGCTCAACCCGATCACCGTCACCGCCGACCCGGCGTTCCTGTTGGAGCCGGAGGACTTTCCGGCCCGGCTGCTGCGCGAGGAGGGGGTGCCCGCCGGCAAGCGGCTGGTCGGGCTGAGCGTCCGGGAGCCGGGGCGGGCCGCGGAACGACTCGACGTCGACGGGTACCACCGGTTGCTCGCCCAGATCGGCGACTTCCTGGTGCAGCGGATCGACGCGCACGTGCTGTTCGTACCGATGGAACGCGACGACATCCGGCACTCGCACGGGGTGCTGTCCCACATGATCGCCGCCGACCGGGGGCGCATCCTGCACGGTGACTACTCGCCCCGGCAGGTGCTCGGCCTGATGAAGCACTTCGACCTGGCGGTCGGCATGCGGCTGCACTTCCTGATCTTCGCGGCGATGGTCGGCACCCCGTTCCTGCCCCTGCCGTACGCGGGGAAGGTCTTCGACCTGGCCCAGCGGCTCGGGGTGCCGGCGCTGCGCGGCGTGGAACGTGAGGTGGAGGGTCCGTTGCTGGCGGAGGTCGACCGGCTCTGGGACGAACGGGACTCCCGCCGCGAGGCCACCGCCCGCCGCGTCGCCGAGGTGTGCGACCAGGCCCGGGGCACCTCCCAGGTCACCCGGGCGGTGCTGGACGGTCTGCGTTCACGCACCCTGGCCCGGATGGCCGCCTGACCGGCGGGCACGCGGCCCGGATGGTTGCCTGATCGGCGGGCGCGCGGCCGGGATGGTTGCCTGATCGGCGGGCGCGCGGCCGGGATGGCCGCCTGACCGGCGGGCGCGCAGCCCGGACGGCCGCCTGATCGGCGGGCAGGCGGCCCGGATGGCTGCGTGATCGGCGGGCGCGGCCGGGATGGTTGCGTGACCGGCGGGCAGGTCGGTTCCCGGCAACCGGGGTGGGGTCAGAGCACGGGGCCGCGCCAGCGGTAGCGCCACTGGTCGCCGGCCGACTCCAGCTCGTAGATGTGGGCGTCGGCCAGCCCCTGCGGGCCGAGGTGGTGATGGGTCAGCGGGGGCCGGTCGTTGCTGTCCAGCTCGACGTCGACCGCCTCGCCGTCAGCCGGGCCGTCCGCCAGGGGAATCCGTACCGTCGAAGACATGCGCCCATCCTGCCAAGCCGGCCGCCGGGCCGCAGGGTTTGCCGGGACAGCGGGACGGCTCCGACGGTCCGGACCGCGCCGGTCGGCCGGCCGGGTCGGGGTGCGGGTATCGTCCGCTGATGGCGGAGATTCAGATCGACCCGACGCTCGCTCCGGTGTTGGCCCGCACCGGTGACGAGCGGGCGGTGCTCGACGCGTTCCTCGACTTCCACCGTGCGACCGTGCTGCGCAAGGCACGGGGCTTGACCGACGCCGAGGCGTCCCGTCGGCTGGTGCCGTCGGCGACCACCCTGGCCGGCATCCTGCGGCACCTCACCCTGGTCGAGCGGAACTGGTTCCCGTTCCTGCTCGCCCCGGCCCCCGGCGACGTCTTCCCCACCTCCGAGGAGGACGCGGCGGCCAGCTTCGCCCTGCTGCCGGGGGAGCCCCTCGACCAGCTCACCGACGGCTACGAGCGGGCGTGTGCCCGGTCCCGCGAGTTGGCCGCCCGGTTCCCCCTGGACCATGTGGTCGCGCAGCCGCAGCTCGGTGAGGTGTCGCTGCGTTGGATCATGGTGCACATGATCGAGGAGACGGCCCGGCACGCCGGGCACGCCGACATCCTCCGTGAGCTGACCGACGGCAGCACCGGCGCGGTCTGACCCCCTGCCTGAGCACGACGTCAGCCGGTCCGGCGTGGGCCGGGCGTGGCGGGGAACAGCCCGGTCGGATACTCCATCCCGTCGTGGGTGCAGGCCGCCGCAGCGACCCGGGCGGCGTACCCGGTGGCCGGCAGCAGCGCCGCCCCGCGCAGCCGGGCGGCGATCAGGCCGGCTGCGAAGGCGTCGCCCGCCCCGTTGGTGTCGACCACCGCACCGGGGGCCGGTCGCCCGGGTGGACGTCCGCGCCGTCCGCTCCCCGGGTCACCACCACCGTCCGGGGGGCGAGCGCCGCGGCCACCGCCGGGGCCCGGTCGCCCAACCGGACGCCGCTGACGAAGACCAGGTCCGCGGCCTCGGCGAAGGGCCGGTGGTACGGGTCGTCGCCGTCCCAGTCGTGCAGGTCGGTGGAGAGCAGCACACCCGGGGCCAGCGCGGCGCGCAGCGTGGGCAACCGGCCCCGGACCCAGTCCATGATCGAAACGTGGATGTGGGCCGCGCCGCCGGCCAGCGCGGCCAGTTCGGCGCGCGGGAACGGCGGCTCCCCACGCCACGGTCGGGGGTCGTAGAGCGCCATCCGGCGGCCGGCCGGGTCGACCAGGTTGACCGACCGGCGGGTGCCCCCGGGATCGTCGGCCAGCACCGACCGGATGCCGGTGCGGGCCAGCGCGGCGCGGACCACGTCGCCGGCCGGGTCGACCCCCAGCACGTCGACCACGGTCACCGTCAGTCCGAGCGCTGCGGCGGCCAGCGCCACCCCCGACCCGGTGTTGCCGACCCGCAGCTCGATCCCGGGAACGGTGACGGAGTCGGCGAGGGGCAGCGGCAGCGCGGGCACCCGGGTGCGGATGTCGACGCCCAGCCCACCGACGACGAGCAGGTCCACCATGGCGTCGACGGTAACGGTGCGCCGCCGCCTATCCTGGCCCCCGGGCGTCGACGAGGGGGAAACTGTGCTGGTCGTCCACGGGGTGTGGCTGGTCGGGGCCGGTCTGGCGGTGTGGGCGGAGGATTCCACCCGCCCGACGCAGGTGCCGCGCCGCCCCGGCCGGGCCCCGCGCGAACGCCCCCACCCCTTCGCCGCCGAACCGGCCGCCCTGTGCGCGTTGTTCGGTGACCGCCCGGCCGACGCCGTGCTGCTCACCCTCCCCACCCGGGCCGGTGCGCCGCTGCACTCCCCGGAGCTGGTCCCGGCCACCGTCGGGGAACCGGTCCGCGGCCCGGTCACCCCCGCCGCCTGGCGGACCCCCGCCCTCCGGTACGCCCCGGACGACGCGTTCGCCCTGCTGCGTACCCTCGACGGGCTCGACGCCGTGGTCGGGGCGGGCCTGCGGCACCTCGCGGAGCTTGCCGACTTCGCCGCCGACCTGGTGGCCCGGGGCCGGTTGCTGCCCGGTGTGGCCGACCGCCCGACGGGGGAGGTGCCCCGGTCACCGGCGGGCCGGCGGGCGGCCGGCCGGTCGGTGCCGTCGGCGGGAGCGGCGGTCGGATGGGCGGTGTGGCGACCCCTGCTCACCGGCGCGGACGCCGCCTGGGCCCGGTCGTTGGCCCTGGCCCTGCCGCCGGCCACCCGGGCCGCCGTCGACACCCCCACGCCCACTTCCCGCTCCCGTTCCGGGTCACGCCGGCCGACCGGCCTACGGTCCGAACCCGGGGAGGTGTCGCCCGGTTCCGGCACCACCACGGCGGCCCGACCCGGTGTCGACGTGCCGGCCGGGGCCTGGTCCGGTTCCGACGCGGTGGCGGGCGCGCGGTCCGGTCTTGCCGTGGTCGGGTCGGCAGGTCTGGTCGCCGACGCGGTGGACCTGCTCACCGATGCCGCCGCCCGCCGGGTGCTGGCCGACACCGACCTGGTCCGGGGCGGTCGGCGCGACGGCGCGACGGCCGCTTGGCTGGCGGCCCTGACCGGGCCGCAGCGGCGTTTCACCGCCGAGCCCACCGCGTTGGCCACCCTCCGTACCGAGCTGGACGCCTGGCAGCGCGACGCGGTGGGCGGCCCGGTCCGGGCCAGTTTCCGGCTGGTCGAGCCGGCCGACGACGAGATCGTCGAAACCCTGACCGTGGTGCCGGCCGACCCGTCGACCGTCATCGGGCAGGGTGGACGGTGGCGGATCGAGTTCGGCCTCCAGGCCGCCGACGAGCCGGGCCTGCACGTGGCAGCCGGTGACATCTGGCGGACGCCGGAGCGGTTGCCGGCGCTCGCCGGCCGGTGGAACGACCCGCAGGAGACCCTGTTGGCCGAGCTGGGCCGGGCCGGGCGGCTCTGGCCGGAGCTGGACGAGGCGTTGCGCACCCCCGCCCCGGAGCAGTTGGAGTTGGACGTCGAGGGTGCGCACCGGTTCCTGCGTGACGGCGCACCGGTGCTGCACGCCGCCGGCTTCGGGGTGCTGCTGCCGTCGTGGTGGCGGCGGCCGTCGGCGCGGCTCGGCACCCGGTTGCGGGCCAGCAGCCGGACCGCCCCGGGCACCGTCGCCGCCACCTCCGGGGGGCTCGGGCTGGACGCGCTCGTCGACTACCGATGGGAGGTGGCGCTCGGTGACGAGACGGTCGACGCCGACGAGCTGGCCGCCCTGGCCGCGATGAAGACCCCGCTGGTGCGGCTGCGGGGCCGGTGGGTGGAGCTGGACCCGAAGCGGCTGGCCGCCGGCCTGCGACTGCTGCGTTCCCCCGGCGAGCTGACCGTCGCCGACCTGCTCAAGATGGGCCTGACCGGGGCGGACGACCCGGAGGCGCTGCCGGTGCTTCAGGTGACCGCCGACGGGCCGCTCGGTGACCTGCTGGCCGGGCAGGCCGAACGGCGGCTCGTCCCGCTGGACCCGCCGCCCACCTTCCAGGGAACCCTGCGGCCCTACCAGCGGCGCGGGTTGGCCTGGCTGGCCTTCCTCCAGTCGTTGGGGCTCGGCGGGGTGCTCGCCGACGACATGGGGTTGGGCAAGACCGTGCAGCTGCTCGCCCTGCTCGCCGGGGACCGACCGGACGCCGGACCGACCCTGCTGGTCTGCCCGATGTCGCTGGTCGGCAACTGGCAGCGGGAAGCGGCCCGGTTCACCCCCGGGTTGCGGGTGCACGTGCACCACGGCGCGGACCGGGCCCGGGGAGCGGAGTTCGAAGCTGCGGTGCACGCCGCCGACCTGGTGCTCACCACCTACTCGGTGGCGGCCCGGGACGCGGTCGCGTTGGCGTCGGTGGGCTGGCACCGGGTGGTGGTCGACGAGGCCCAGGCGATCAAGAACGCCGCCACCCGGCAGGCCGAGGCGGTCCGGGCGCTGCCCGCCCGGCACCGGGTCGCCGTCACCGGTACGCCGGTGGAGAACCGGCTGGCCGACCTCTGGTCGATCATGCAGTTCGCCAACCCCGGCCTGCTCGGCCCGGCCAGCAGCTTCCGGCAGTCCTACGCGGTGCCGATCGAGCGGCACGGGGACGTCGACGCGGCGGCCCGGCTGCGCCGGATCACCGGCCCGTTCGTGCTGCGCCGGCTCAAGACCGACTCCTCGATCATCTCCGATCTGCCGGAGAAGCTGGAGATGGAGGTGGTCTGCAACCTCACCGCCGAGCAGGCGTCGCTCTACCGGGCGATCGTCGACGAGATGCTCGCGAAGATCGAGTCCAGCGACGGGATGGAACGGCGGGGCCTGGTGCTGGCCACCATGACCCGGCTCAAACAGGTCTGCAACCACCCCGCCCAACTGCTGCGCGACGGTTCACCGCTGGCCGCCCGCTCGGGCAAACTGCAACGGTTGGAGGAGATCGTCGACGAGGTGCTCGCGGCCGGCGAGAAAGCCCTGCTGTTCACCCAGTACGCCGAGTTCGGCGCGCTGCTGCGCGGCCATCTGTCGGCCCGCTTCGGTCGCGAGGTGCTCTACCTGCACGGCGGGGTGGGCAAGGCCGACCGGGACGACCTGGTCACCCGCTTCCAGTCCCCGGACGGACCGGCCCTGTTCGTACTCTCCCTCAAGGCCGGCGGTACCGGGCTCACCCTGACCGCCGCCAACCACGTCGTACACGTCGACCGGTGGTGGAACCCGGCGGTGGAGGACCAGGCCACCGACCGGGCGTTCCGGATCGGCCAACGGCGACGGGTGCAGGTCCGCAAGTTCGTGTGCGCCGGCACCGTCGAGGAGAAGGTGGCCGCGATGATCGCCGACAAGCGGGCCCTGGCCGCATCGGTCGTGGGCAGCGGCGAACAGTGGGTCACCGAGCTGTCCACCGGGCAGCTGCGGGAACTGTTCACGCTGGACGCCGGGGCGGTGGTCGAATGACCCCCCGGCGTGCCGGACCCCCCGCCGACGGCCCCGGCACGGCTGATCCTGACCCGGTCGGGTCGGGGCCGACCGGTCCGGCGGCGGAGGGCTCAGGGGTGGGGGGCGCGTTCGCCGACTTCGGCCCGCCGCGTCGGGTCGACGGCGGATTGCGGGCGCGCAGCACCCGGGGGGCGATCGGGGTCTCCTGGTGGTCCCGGCGGTTCCTGGAGGTGCTGGAGTCGTTCGCGCTCGGCACCCGACTCACCCGGGGCCGGGCGTACGCCCGCCGGGGGCAGGTGCTCCGGCTCGACGTGTCACCCGGGCGGGTCGAGGCGAGTGTGCAGGGCTCCCGCCCCCGGCCCTACCCGGTGGTCATCACCCTGCCGCCGTTTCCGGAGGCGCTCTGGGCCCGGGTCGAACGCGAGCTGGCCGGTCAGGCGTTCTTCAGCGCCCGGCTGCTCGCCGGTGACCTACCGGCCGAGTTGGAGGAGCTGTTCGCCGGTGCCGGTGCGCCGTTGTTCCCCGACTCGGTGGGGGAGCTGACCCAACGCTGCGGGTGCCCCGACTTCGCGGTGCCGTGCAAGCATCTCGCGGCGACGTTCTATCTGCTCGCCGAGGCGTTCGACGCCGACCCGTTCCAACTGTTGCACTGGCGGGGCCGCAGTCGCGACGCCCTGCTGGGCCGGCTCCGCTCCCTGCGCGCCGAGGCGGTCGACCGGCCGCTGCCTGCCGGGGCGGTCGGGTCTTCTCCGCCCGCCGTCGTCGACCCTGTTGCCGGGCGGCAGGGTGCCGGATCGGCGAGCGGGCAGGCCGGTGTTCCGGCGTCGGGCGTACCGGACGCCGGTACGCCCGATCGGACGTCGGGGCCCGGGTCGTCGGTGGTGGAAGGGGTGGCATCCGGGCCACCGGGCGCCGTGGCGGGGGCGGCCCGGGTGCTCGCCGACCTGCCCGACGCACCGCTCACCGAGGCGGTGGACCGGTTCTGGCTGCCGCCGGTGCCGTTACCGGACCGGCCGCCCATCCTGGCCACCGGTCCGGAACTGCTGCTGCGGCAACTCGGCTCGCCCGCTGCGACGATCGGCGGCCCCGGCCTGCTGGAACGCCTGCGCCGGGCCTACCAGGCCCTCGGCCCGTCCTGACCAGTGGTCCGCCCCGACCCGTGACGGTTCATGGTCGACACCAGTGGGGCGATGTCGGGGTGTCCCCGTCGCGTCGACCCCGCACCATCGCCACCCTGGTGTCGACCATGACGCGGGTCAACGCCAGCGGTGCCGGAAATGCCACATCAGGCCGGTGTTGGCTGCCACGAGCACGACGCACGCGGCACCGGCCGTCCGTCCGGCCACGACGGTCATCGCGGGCAGCGACGCCCACAGGATGACGGTCAGCAACATCAGCCAGCGTCCGCGCCGGGCCCGGACCCGATGGTCGAGTCTCGCGAAGAACTTCGGGTCGCTCTCCCGGAGCTGCCGGGTGATCTGTTCGAATCTGCGCTGATCCTCTTTGCTGAGCATGGCGGTGCCTTCCCCTCACGGCTGTCAGCGGTTCGGCGGCTTGTCAGCGGTTCGGCGGCTTACCCGCTCCGGCTGCGGGTCACGCCCTCCTGCTGCTGCTACTTTCGGTCCCACCCACCAGCCGAAAGGGACAGGCCGACCGAAGGCGCACCCGGCCGACCGAACGACGCAGACCGGTCGACGGCACCGCGACAGACCGGCCGACACCGGGCCCGGCCCGCCTGGCGGACGGGCGCGGCGAGGCTGCGGGTGGCCCCGGCCCGGCGTGCGGGTGGGTGGGCCGGGTGAAACCGGGCTGCGGGGGCGTTCGGTGACTCTTCGCGCAGGCTTACCGGTGGCTTAAGTTTCGCTGTGCCGGTGAACGTCGGATGCGGTGACGCGTACCGCTGCGTCGTGACGGCCGGGCTGCCGACGGACACGTCGTCCCTGCTGGGGACGCCGCTGGCCGACCGGGGTGTGGCAGCCCGGCTGACCGGGGTGCTGAGCTGCGGCTTAAGTGGCCGCCGGGGCCGCCGCGACCCGCCTTGAAGGCGCCGCACCCCTTGGCTACCTTCCCCGCAACGACTCCTCCGGCAGCCGCCGCCGCACCCCTGCCCGCCCCCGGCCGCAGTGGTACGACGCATCGAAAGAAAACGGGACCGGTACATGGCCGACCAGAAGGTGCCACCCCGCCGACCGCACGCCACCGACGAGAGTCGTTCCGGCGCACCCTACGGCGAGCCGACCGCCGGACCCCCGCCGGTGTCCCGGGGACCACAGTGGGTGGGGCCCGAGGGGTTGGGTCGGCAGGCGTTCCACCAGCCGGCCGGCACCGGACTACCGCACCTGGACGACGACGGCGACGACCGCGACCGGGTCGGCCGGCGGCGCGCACTGGTCGCGCTGGGCGGCACCGCCGCCGTGGTGGCGGGCGGCGCGGCGCTGGCGATGAGCCCCCAGGTGCGTGGTCTGTTCGGCGACGACGCCGCCGGGGACGCCACCGGCGTCACCGCCACCGACGGCACCCCGGCCCGCCCGAGCGGCCAGCAGCCCAGCACGGTACGCACCTACACCGAGCAGAACGAGAGCTACATGGGCTCCCGGGCCGGTGCGGCGCTGAAGAAGAACTCGCCCAGCGGGGGGCGGACCTTCTCCGGCCCGGCCGACGCGGCGGCGCGGACCCCGGTGACGGTGCGGACCGTGCTGGCCAAGGATCCCGTCCGGCACCTGGCCGGCCGGGCCACCTTCGGGGCCACCCCGAAGGTGCTCGCCGACATCAGGCGGATGGGCATCGACGCCTGGGTACGCCAGCAGCTCGACCCGGAGAAGATCGCGCCGAGCGCCGCCGAGCTGAAGCTCGGCGAGCTGCCCACCCTCAAACTGACCAGCCAGCAGCTACGCGACCAGCGGGAACAGCTCAACGCGCGGGGCGCGCAGCCGGAGCGGGAGATGGTCGACGGGACGCTGGCCCGGCAGATCTGGTCGGAACGGCAGCTGTACGAGGTGATGGTCGACTTCTGGAACGACTTCCTGCACGTCGCGGCGGACTTCGACGGCGGTGAGGCGTACCGGAACTCGTTCGACCGGGACGTGGTCCGCAAGCACGCCATGGGCAGCTACCCGGACATGCTGGTGGCGGCCAACAGGCACCCGGCGTTGCTGCTCTATCTCAACCAGAACGACTCCCGGGCCGACGCGGTCAACGAGAACCTGGCCCGGGAGAACCTGGAGCTGTACTCGGTGGGGGTCGACGGCGGCTACACCGAGAAGGACGTCCGGCAGGCCGCCCTGCTGCAGACCGGCCGGGGCGTCGACGACGGGCGGTACGTCTTCCGTCCCGAGCGGCACTACCGGGGCAAGGTGAAGATCCTCGGCTTCAGCCACCCCAACGACTCGACCGACCCGAAGAAGGCCGACCAGGTCATCGACGCCTATATCACGTACATCGCGTTGCACCCGTCGACCGCCAGGTACGTGGCCCGCAGCCTGGCCACCCGGTTCGTCTCGGACACCCCGCCGAAGTCCCTGGTGGACCGGCTCGCCAACATCTACACGGTCAACAGGGGCTCGGTGAAGCCGCTGCTGATGTCGCTGTTCAGCTCGTCGGAGTTCTGGGCGGCGGTCGGCCAGAAGGTACGCCGGCCGATGGAGTACCTGGTCGCCACGTACCGGACGCTGGGCGTCGGGCCGCAGGCCGGGCCGGGCTTCCGGCAGGGCGACAGCAAACGCACCGCCTTCGCCCAGGGGCTACGCCAGATCCACGACAAGCTGCGCGAGCTGGGCCAGTACCCGATGGGCCAACCCACCCCCGACGGCTACCCGGACGTCTACGTCGCCTGGACGTCGGCCGGCACGATGGTCAACGGCTGGAACGAGGCGGCGGAGCTGATCGCCGGCCGTCGTACCCAGTTCACGTACACCCGGCCGGAGAAGCTGGTGGCGAAGCCGCCGCCGACCGCCGGGGCGTACGTGGACGCGTTGGCCCTGCGGCTGGTGCACCAGAAGCTGTCGGCGCGGGAGCGCACCCTGATCCTCGGGGTGGCCGGGGTGTCCGCCACCGCACGGGTCGACGCCACGTTCGACGGGGCGATCGCCGCCGTCGCGCGGGCGATCCTCGCGTCCCCCCAGCACCACCTGCGGTGAGGCAGACGATGGACAAGCCGGTGACGCACCCGAGGGAGAAGACCGTGCCCGCGTTCCCCCTGCACCCCGAGTGCCCCGACCTGCGCCGCCTCGCCGACGACCCGACCGAGGCGCTGCTGCGCGCCGAGGCCGACCTGGTCGCCGCCGAGAACGCCGCCGAGGCCGACCGCTACCGTCGGCTGGAGGACCTGGAGGAGGCCCAGCAGGACGGGCGCGGGGTGACCCGGCGGACGTTCGTCGCCGGGGCCGCCGCCACCGCCACCACGCTGGCCACCGCCCAGTTCGTCACCACCTCCGCGTCGTTCGCGGCGACGAGGACCGGCACCCTGATCCACGTCTTCCTCTACGGCGGGCTGGACGGGCTGAGCCTGGTCGCCCCCGCCGACGACCCGGTGCTCGCCAAGGCCCGCCCCGACCTGCTGCTCGGCGGGGACTCGCTGGCCCTGGGCCGAGGGTTCAAGCTGACCAGCGCGTTCGCCCCGCTGGAGAAGTGGCTGAAGGCCGGTCAGCTCGGGTTCGTCCCGGCGGTCTCCGACGAGCGGTTGTCGCGCAGCCACTTCCAGGCCGCCGACGCCTGCAACCTGGGCGGTCTGCCCAGCGAGACCGGCGGCCGGGGCTGGCTGGACAGCCTCGTCGACGCCCTCGGCAAGGGCACCGCGTTCCGCAGCGTCGGCATCGGCAGCACGCTGCCCCGTTCACTGGTCGGCACGAACGGCGCGTTGTCGCTCAACAGCGTCGGCTCGCTGCGGCTCAACGGCGACGACCGCTACCGGGCGGCCACCGAGAAGGCGATCCGGGGCCTGTTCACCGGGATCAACCACCCCGTCGAGGAGGCGGTGATCGAGGGGATGGGCGCGTTGGCGACCGCCCAGCAGCTCGCCGCGAAGCCGTACCAGCCGGCGGAGGGCGTGACCTACCAGGGCGTCGGGTACGCCTTCCAGCAGCTCGCCCAGCTGATCAAGGGCGGGTCGAACGTCCGGGTCGCCACGGTCGGGATGGGCGGCTACGACACCCACGAGAACCAGGGCACCCGCCCCGGCGGTCAGCTGCACCGTCGGCTCGGCGAACTGGCCGGCGCGATGGCGGCGTTCTTCACCGACCTGGGCGACCGGGCCGCCGACGTCACGATCATGGTGTCCAGCGAGTTCGGCCGACGGGTCGCCTCCAACGGCGGCGGCACCGACCACGGCCACGGCGGGGTGGTCACCATCCTGTCCGGGCGTCGGCTCGCCGGCTCGCTGCTCGGCAGGTGGGACGGATTGAGCGATCTGGACTCGGGAGACGTACCTGAGTACAACAACATGTTCGACGTCTACGGTGCGGTGGCGCAGGGCCGGTTCGGGCTGACCACCGCCCAGGTCGACAAGATCTTCCCGAGGAAGAAGTACACCCCGATGAAGCTCTACGCGTGACCTATCAGGACATGCACGCCGCCGGCCGTCGCACCGGGGACCCGTCCCGGTCCGGCGGCCGGTCGGCTGCGTCCGTACGCCCGCCGCCCACCCTGCCACGACGGGGGTCGGCCGGTCGGCGGGTGGTGTCCGGGCTGTTCTGGGTGGGCCTGGTGGCCGCGGTGCTGCCGTGGTGGCTCGACACCCCGGCCGGTTCGCTGGCCGGCACCGCCGACGTGCTCACCGCCGCCGGTCGGGTCACCGGCCTGGTCGCCGGCTACCTGCTGCTGGTGCAGGTGCTGATGATGAGCCGGCTCGGGGTGCTGGAACGCGGGGTCGGCGGCGAGCGGCTGTCCCGGGTGCACCGGGACCTGGGCGCGACGCTGCTGGTGGCGGTGCTGGCCCACCTGTCGCTGCTGGTGGTCGGCTACGCGCGCACCCAGGGCAACCCGGTCACCGCCCAGGTGGGGGTGCTGCTGCGTGACTTCGACGACATGGTGTCCGCGTTCGTCGCGGCCGGCATCCTGGTGCTGGTCGGCTGCACCGGCATCCGGGCGGTCCGCCGGGCGGTGCCCTACGAACTCTGGTACCACCTGCACCTGACCAGCTACCTGGCGCTGCTGCTCGGTTTCGGCCACCAGTTCAGCAACGGTGCGCAGCTCTTCCCACCCGGCCCGGTACGCACCGGCTGGATCGCCGGCTACCTGCTGGTCGCCGCCGCCCTGGTGTGGGGCCGGCTGGTCGCGCCGCTGCTGCTCAACCTGCGGCACCGGCTGCGGGTCGCCGACGTGGTGGCGGAGAGCCCCGACACGGTGTCGCTCTATCTGACCGGGCGTCGGCTCCAGCAGCTCGACCTGCTCGGCGGGCAGTACCTGCGCTGGCGGTTCCTGACCCGGGGCTGCTGGTGGCAGTCACACCCGTTCTCGCTCTCCGCCGCCGCGAACGGCCGCTGGCTGCGGCTGACCGTCAAGGTGGTCGGCGGGCACACCGCCGACCTGCGCGACCTCGACCCCGGCACCCGGGTCTGGGTGGAGGGCCCGTCCGGCACGTTCACCGCCGCGCACCGGACCCGGGACCGGGCCCTGCTGATCGCCGGTGGCAGCGGCATCGGACCGCTGCGGGCGATGCTGGAGGAGTTGCCACCCGGCGCGGCCCTGATCTACCGGGCCCGCACCCCGGCCGACGTGCTGCTGCACCACGAGCTGGACTGGTTGGCCCAGGCCCGGCAGACGTCGGTCTGGTATGTCATCGGCTCCCGGGACGACCCCGGCCCCCGCCAGGTGATGAGCCCGGACGGGCTGCGCCGGCTGGTGCCCGACCTGATCCGCCGCGACGTGTACCTGTGCGGGCCGGAGGGGCTGGTCGAGTCGTCGATGCGGGTGCTCCGCCAGGCCGGTGTGCCCCGCCGGCAGATCCACCTCGCCCCGTTCGAGCTGTAGGAAGGCACCTGACATGCGTCGCGCGCTGTTCGCGATCACCGGGCTGGCCGCCGGCACCACCGCCCTGGTGGTGCTCAAGGGTGCACCGGACGCCCGCCAGGTCGCCCAGGACCTGCCGGCCGGTGCGCCGGGCGGCACCACCGCGGCCACCCCCGGCGCGGCTCCGGAGCGGGCCGCCGCGAAACCCCGACCGACCGGCCGCCCCGGCACCACCGCGGCCCGCACCCCGGGGGCGGGCCGGACCGGCACCGGAGCCGGCCCACGCAGCACCCCGGCCGCCCCGAGGACCAGCGCCGCCGCGCCGAAGTCGACCACCCGCAAGGTCACCGGGCCGGTGGTCGTCACGGAGTTCGGCAACGTGCAGGTGCAGATCACCGTCACCGGCACGAAGATCGTCAACGCGGTGGCCCTGGAACTGCCCCAGGGCGGCCAGTCCGACCTGCGCAGCAACCGGGTCGACGACACCTACAGCGGCACCTCCGGCACCGTGGTACGCCAGCAGGACGCCAACCTGGACACCGTCTCCCAGGCGACCGCCACCAGCAACGGTTACCGGCAGTCGTTGCAGGCCGCCCTCGACCAGGTGCGCTGATGACCGCGCCGGTGACCCGGCCCGGCCTGCGCCGGGTCGAGCAGGTGATGGGTACGGCGATCAGCCTGGACCTCGCCGACGACCTGCCCGCCGCCACCCTGCGCGAGTTGGCCGACGACACGTTCCACTGGCTGCGCGAGGTCGACGCCCGGTTCACCACCTACGCCGAGGACAGCGAGGTGCGCCGCGTCGACCGGGGGGAGTTGCCGCTGTCCGGGGCGTCGGCGGACCTGCGGGCGGTGCTGGCCCGCTGCGCCGACCTGTGGGGCGACACCGACGGCTTCTTCGACGCGTACGCCACCGGCCGGCTGGACCCCTCCGGTTACGTGAAGGGCTGGGCGGCGCAGGTCGCCTCGGACCGGCTGGTGGCCGCCGGGGCGGTCGACCACTGCCTCAACGCCGGCGGTGACATCCGGGTACGCGGGCACTCGTCGTCCGGACAGCCGTGGCGGATCGGCGTCCGGCACCCCTGGGACGCGTACGCCACCTGCCTGGTGCTCACCGGCACCGATCTGGCGGTCGCCACCTCGGGCGTCTACGAGCGGGGCCACCACGTCGTCGATCCCCGGCGGGGCGGCCCGGCCCGGGGGCTGCGCTCGGTCACCGTGGTCGGCCCGGACCTGGGCGTCGCCGACGCGTACGCCACGGCGGCGGTGGCGATGGGCGTGGCCGGGATCGGCTGGCTCGACCGGCTGCCCGGCCACCTGCACGCGGTGGTCACCGACGACGGTCGGCTCCTGCGCTCCACCGCCCTGCCGCTGGCCGACTGACCGCCCGTGCCGAGTGTCACCAGGTCGGTGGACGACGCGCGCCGACGCACAGGCCGGCGGCCCGCAGCCCGGGGTGCTCCGGGCCGTGTGGGGGGCGGGTTTTCACCGGGCCGTGTGGGGTGCGGGTTTTCACCCGGCCGGGCGCGGTGCGGGCGTTCACCCGAGCGTGCCCGGTGTGGGCGTTCACCGGGCCGTGCGGTGGGTGCCGGCCGGGCGGGAGCCGGTCGGCCGGGGGCGGCCGGGTCGGGAACCGGCGGGCCGGGTGTCCGACCAGTGTCGGGGCCGTCGCCGGTGGGGTGGTTCGGTGCCGCCGGTGTGCCGCATCTCGTCGTCCCTGGCCATGTCCTACCCCCGCTCCGGTGGCGCGTGCGCGCCGTCGTGGTGTGCAACGAGTCCGGCGTCGGCGGGGACGTTGGCGGGAACCCGACCCCGCCGACGCCCGTCCCGCCGCGCCCCGGCGGTCAGTGGCCGCGGCGGGGCAGCGGGAGCTGGCCGGGCAGCAGCTCCGGGGTCAGCGTCACCCCGTCGGCCCGCAACGCCCCGATCAGGGTGTTCTGCAACAGGTACGAGTCGGGCAGCTGCCAGCGGGCCTGCTCGGGGGCGACCGCCCAGCGCACCGGGCCCTCGGGCAGCCTGGTGGGGGGCGCGGGGATCCACGAGCCGGTGCCGTGCCGGACCACGTGGAAGCAGTGTTCCAGCTCGGGGCGCAGCGGGTCACCCGGGCGGACCAGGAACATCCACCGGCCGGTCGGGGTCACCACCACCGGGCCCCGGGCCCCGGGGCCGGCGGGGTGGCCGGGCACGGCGTCGAGCAGCCGGCGGCCCAGGTGCGCCGACACCTCCAGCACGTCGAACGCCCGACCGGTGGGCAGCAGCACCCCGTGCGGGCGGCTGCGCCACCAGGTGGCCACCCGGGCCGGGTCGGTGCTCGCCCCCCGCTCCCAGTTCTCCAGCGCGGGGTGGCAGCCGACGGTGGGACAGCCGGCCCGGCCGCACACGAAGCGGCTGCGCGCCAGACAGGCGCCGGGGGTCACCTCCCAGCCGTGCACCGCGTACCGCACGGCGATCCGGCGCAGCCGGACCCGTTCGATCGGCGACAGCTGGGCGACCCGTGGCCCGACGTTCCCCCACATGTCCCGTGCTCTCCTCTGGCCTCGACCGGTCACCCGCCACCCCTCACGTCGAGCGCCGTCACTGTCGTGATCCGGGATCGTTGACCTGACGAACGGCTCATGCAACTTGCACGAAGGTACGAAAAGCAGGTGTACGAACGACGTACACCCTGTGCGACCAGCGAATACCTGGGACGGACGGATCGGAGGCGCCCAGTGCGGGTCGTCCGGAGCCCGGTCGGACGACCCACGAGGGGGAGGAACGGGAGAAGATGGACGAGCTTCCGATAGGGCGGCGGGTGGCCTACTGGCGCGGGCGGCGCAAAATGTCCCAGCAGGTCTTCGCCGACCGACTCGGCAAGTCCAAGAGCTGGGTCGACAAGGTCGAGCGCGGGGTCCGCCGGCTGGACAAGTTCTCCGTGCTCTACGAGATCGCCGTGATCCTCCGGATCGACGTGCAGCTGCTGCTCGGCAAGGACCCGGAACGGCGCAGCGACGCGTTCAGCTGCATCGACCAGGTCGAGGTGCAGGAGATCCGGGCCGCCCTGGAGCAGTACGCCTCGATGACCGTCTACTTCGACGCCGTGGCGTACCCGCCGCCGCTGTCCGACATGCGCAAGGCCGTCACGCACGCCTGGCTCACCTACCAGTACGGCCGCTACGGGATGCTCACCCGGGCGCTGCCGAAGCTGCTGCGGGAGGCCCAGGCGGCCGACGCCGGCTACGGCGGGGAGCAGGGCAAGGAAGCCGCCCACCTGCTCGGGCAGGTCTACCAGATCGCCTCCTCGGTGCTGCGCAAGCTGGGCGAGTGCGAGCTGGCCTGGTTGGCCGCCGACCGGTCGATGGCGGTCGCCCAGCGGGCCGACGACCAGTTGCTGGCCGGTGTCGCCACCGCCCGGGTCTGCAACGCGCTGGTGGCGATGGGCCGGGCCCGGCCCGCCCTGGAGCTGAACGTCAGCATCGCCAACCGGCTCGCCCCCGGCGGCATGAACGACAGCGCGCCGGACCGGCTCTCCGTCTACGGCATGCTGCTGTTGCAGGGCGCGATGGCGGCGGCCCGGTTCGGCGACTCGGACACGGTCGAGGACCTGCTGCACGGGGCCCACGAGGCGGCCCTGATGCTCGGCGGCGACCAGAACCACTACTGGACCTCGTTCGGCCCGACCAACCTGGAGCTGCACCGGGCCGCCGCCGCCGTGGAGCTGGGCGACGGCGGGCGGGCCGTGGAGATCCACCAGCGCATCCCCGAGCCGAGCTTCAACGGGCTGCTGCCCGAACGCCGGGCCCACCACCTGCTCGACATCGCCCGGGGCTACGCCCAGCTCGGTGACGTCGCCAAGGCGGGGGAGATGCTGCTGCGCGGCGACCGGCTCGCCCCGTCCGAGATCCGCTGCCGACCCATCGCCCACGAAGTGATGTCCGACGTGCTGCGTCGCACACGGGGTGCGTTGCCCGCGCCGATAGCGGAGTTGGCTGAGCAGATGGGAGTCGGAGTATGAACACGGCGGCGGCCGGATGAGCGGCAGCCCCCACCAGAGCAGTGAGCACCGCGGAGTGCTCTACGTCATCGCCTGCGGTTCGCCGCTGGCCCGTCACCTCGATCGACTCGTCGGCCTCGCCCAGGACGACGGCTGGGAGGTCTGCGTCGTCACCACCCCCGACGGGGCCAAGTTCGTGGACCGGGCCGAGCTGGCCCGGCAGACCGGGCACCCGGTGCGTACCCATTACAAGAATCCGGGCGACCCGGATCTGCTGCCCCCGGCGGACGCGATGGTCGTCTGCCCGGCGACCGTCAACACGGTCAACAAGTGGGCGGCCGGGATCACCGACACCCTGGCGCTGGGCCTGCTGGTCGAGGGGCAGGGCCGGGGGGTGCCGGTGGTGGTGGTGCCGTTCACCAACGCGGCGATGGCCGCGCACCCGGCGTTCCGGGCCGGTCTGCAACGGCTGGGCGAGTGGGGTGCCACGGTGCTCTTCGGCGACCACGTCTACCCGCTGCACCCGCCCGGTACGGGAGAACGGCACCTGCACACCTTCCCGTGGGAGGCGGCGGTGGCGGCCCTGCCCGACCGGTCCCGGGCCGCCTCGGCCGCCTGACCCGCCGGACGGGCGTGGGCGTGGCCGCCAGTGCGCGCCGGTAAGCTGACCGGCCGTGAGCACAACCGCGTCCCCGCCGTCCGTCGCCGATGTCGTCGCCGCGCTGGACCGCCGTTACCCGCCGGCCTGGGCCGAGGAGTGGGACCGGGTCGGTCTGGTGCTCGGTGAGCCCACCGACCCGGTCCGCCGGGTCTACGGCACGGTGGACGTCGTTCCCGAGACCGTCGCCGAGGCCCTCGCCGTCGGGGCCGATCTGATCGTCGCGCACCATCCGTTGCTGCTGCGTGGTGTGTCCTCGGTCGCCCCGACCACCTGGAAGGGGCGGATCGTGCACGATTTGATCCGCGCCGGGGTGGCCCTCTACGTGGCGCACACCAACGCCGACATCGCCGCGCCGGGCGTCTCCGACGCGCTGGCCGCCCGGTTCGGGCTGACCGGCCTGCGTCCCCTCGCGCCGTCCGCCCCCGGTGCCCCGTCCGCCGGTGGTGGTCGGGGCATCGGCCGCATCGGCGAGCTGCCCGCCCCGCTGACGCTGGCCGAGCTGACCCGGCACGCCGCCGCCGTCCTACCCGCCACGGTCTGGGGGGTTCGCGCCGGAGGCGATCCCGGGCGTATCGTGCGTACCCTCGCGGTCAGCGGTGGCTCGGGCGAAGGTTTCCTGGCTGCCGCGTCCGCCGCCGGGGTGGACGCGTTCCTCAGCTCCGACCTGCGGCACCACCCCTCCGGTGAGCACCTCGCCGCCGGTGGGCCCGCCCTGTTGGAGGCCGCGCACTGGGCGACCGAACGACCCTGGCTGGACGACGTGGCCGCCCACCTGCGGGCCGACTTCGGCGTCGAGACCGTGGTGTCCGATCTGGACACCGACCCGTGGACCGTGCACGCCGCCGCACCCGCGATGGACGACAAGGAGCCCCGACCGTGAAGGCTGAACCCCAGGTCCAGCGCCGCCTGCTCGATCTCCAGGCGATCGACACCACCCTCGCCCAGCTCGCCCACCGCCGCCGGTCGCTGCCCGAACGGGCCGAGCTGGAGGGCCTGGCCCGGGAGCTGTCCGCGCTGGAGGACGAGCGGGTCCGCGCCCAGGTCGCCGTCGACGACCTGGACCGCGACATCGCCCGGTTGGAGAAGGACATCGACCAGGTCCGGGCCCGCAAGAGCAAGGACGAGGCCCGGTTGGCCAGCGGCAGCGGGCCGGCCCGCGAGCTGGAGGCGCTCCAGCACGAGCTGGTCTCCCTCAACCGCCGCCAGGGTGACCTGGAGGACGCCGAGTTGGAGCTGATGGAGCAGCGGGAGACGGCGCAGGCCACCCTCGACGGGATCGAGTCCCGGCTCGCCGAGACCCGGGACCGGCGGGCCGCCGCCGAGCAGCGCCGCGACGAGAGCCTCGCCGCCATCGCCAAGGAGGAGGAGTTCAAGCAGGGCGCGCGTAAGCCGCTCGCCGCGGACCTCCCCGCCGACCTGGTCACCCTCTACGACAAGATCCGCGCGGACACCGGCCTCGGTGCGGCGCTGCTCACCGCGGGCCGTTGCGGTGGCTGCCGGCTTGAGCTGTCCGGCGCGGACCTGGCCCGGATCCGCAGTTCGGACCCGGACGAGGTGGTCCGCTGCGAGGACTGCCGGCGGATCATGGTGCGTACCAACGAGTCGGGGCTGTAGCCCGGTGGCGGTACGCGCGGTCGTCATCGAGGCCGACGGCGGGTCGCGGGGCAACCCCGGGCCGGCCGGTTTCGGTGCCGTGGTCCGGGACCCGGCCTCCGGGGAGGTGCTGGCCGAACGCGCCGAGGCGATCGGGACGGCCACCAACAACGTCGCCGAGTACCGGGGGCTGATCGCCGGGCTGGAGGCCGCCGCCGAGCTGGGCGCGGTCGAGGTCGACGCCCGGATGGACTCCAAGCTGGTCGTCGAGCAGATGTGCGGCCGGTGGCAGATCAAGCACCCCGGGCTGCGTCCGCTCGCCGCGCGGGCCGCCGCCCTGGTGGACCGCTTCGACAGCGTCCGGTTCAGTTGGATCCCCCGGGAACGCAACCGGCACGCCGACGCCCTGGCGAACGCGGCGATGGACGCCGCCGCCGGCAAACCGTCCCGCGCGGCGGCCGTACCGGCCGGCGGCGGGGCGTCCCGGTCTCCCGGTGACGAGCCGTCCCGGTCGGTGGCGGGCGTCGACTCGCCGGGCCGGGCGCAGGCCCGCGAGGTGGCCGCCCGTGCCGCCACCCGCAGCGCCGGGACCGACCCGGCGACCGCCAAGGCTTCCTGGGAGCCGAGGCCGAGCTTCACCGCCACCCGGCTGATCCTGGTCCGGCACGGGGAGACCGAGTGGACCGTGCAGCACCGCTACGCCGGCCGCGCCGACGTGCCGCTGTCCGAGTCCGGCCAGGCCCAGGCGCGGGCCACCGCCACCCGGGTGGCCGCGCTGGCCCCGTCCGTCGCGGCCGTGCTCAGCTCCCCGCTGTCCCGGTGTACGGCCACCGCCGAGGCGATCGCCGGGGCGCTCGGCGGTCTGCCGGTCCGTCGGCAGGACGACTGGGTCGAGTGCGACTTCGGCGACTGGGACGGCCACACCTTCGCCGAGGTACGCGACCGGTGGCCGGGCGAACTGGACGCCTGGCTCGCCTCCACCCGGGTCGCCCCGCCGGGCGGTGAGTCGTTCACCGAGGTCGGGCAGCGGGTCGACCGGGCGATGGTGGCGCTGCGGGAGGCGTACCCCGGGGAGACCGTAGTGGTCGTCTCGCACGTCTCGCCGATCAAGCTGGCGTTGCGCGACGCCCTCGCGGCCGGCGACGCCATCCTGCACCGGCTCTACCTGGACGCGGCCGGCATCTCGGTGCTCGACATGTGGCCCGACGGGGGCGTCGCGGTCCGCTCCGTCAACGACACCGCCCACCTCCCGACCCGCTGATCACGGATAGTCCGCCGGCCGGCCCGGGACGTCCCGGGCCGGTTCGTCGTTTCCCGGTTCATCGTGGGTCGCCGCATCGTTCGTCGCGGGTCGATGTGTCTGCCCGTGCGTCGCACCGTTCGGCGCAGCCGGGCGGCCGTTGAGCGCATCGTCGCGCGCCGATTGAACGTGATCGGGTTCACCGGGTCGTAGCGTCCGGCCGTTACTGGCCGGCACGACTACCGGAGGTGGGTCAGATGACCGCTGCCGAACCGGAGACGCCGCGTGCGGCGTCGTCCAGGGCGAAGGACCACAGCCCCTGGAACTGGTTGCTCTTCATCCCGATCGTGGTACCGCTGATCCCGATGTTCTTCAATGCGGACTCGCCCCGGTTGTTCGGCTTTCCGCGCTTCTACTGGCTGCAACTGGTCTGGATCCTGCTCGGCGTGGCCACCACCACGCTGGTCTACCAGATGACCAAGAAGCGGGGAACCCGCTGATGTGGCGTGATCATCTGACCGAGATCATTGTCTTCTCGGTGCTGTTCCTGCTGGTCAGCGGCATGGGTTTCGTGGCGGCCCGGTGGCGGGCGCCGAAGGACATGGCCCACCTCGACGAGTGGGGGCTGGGCGGGCGCAGCTTCGGCGGCTGGATCACCTGGTTCCTGGTCGGCGGTGACCTCTACACGGCGTACACCTTCGTGGCGGTGCCGGCGCTGATGTTCGGGGCGGGCGCGGCCGGGTTCTTCGCCGTGCCGTACACGATCGTCATCTACCCGCTGGTGTTCCTGGTGCTCTGCCGGCTCTGGTCGGTGTCGCACCGGCACGGCTTCGTCACGCCGGCCGACTTCGTCCGCCGCCGGTTCGACTCGCCGGTGCTGGCGCTGCTGATCGCGATCACCGGCATCGTCGCGACCATGCCGTACATCGCGTTGCAGTTGGTGGGCATCGAGGCGGTGCTCAAGACGATGGGGGTCACCGGGGACAGCGCGGTGGCGCGGCACCTGCCGATCATCATCGCCTTCGCGATCCTGGCCGCCTACACCTACCAGTCGGGGCTGCGTGCTCCGGCGCTGATCGCGTTCGTCAAGGACACCCTGATCTACATCGTCATCCTGGTGGCGGTGATCTACCTGCCGTACAAGCTGGGGGGTTGGGGTTCGATCTTCGACGCGGCGGACGCGAAGTTCGCCGCCTCACCCAATCCGAACGACGGCATCCTGCTCAACGCCAACAACCAGCTCCAGTACGTCACCCTGGCGTTCGGTTCGGCGTTGGCGCTGTTCCTCTACCCGCACAGCATCACCGGCGTGCTGGCCAGCCGGAACCGGGACGTGATCAAGCGGAACATGTCGGCGTTGCCGGCGTACAGCCTGCTGCTCGGCCTGATCGCGCTGCTCGGTTTCATGGCCATCGCGGCCGGGGTGAAGCCGCTGCCCGGGGCGAAGGAGGGCACCGTCGACAGCAACACGGTGGTGCCGGTGCTGTTCGACCAGCAGTTCCCGGACTGGTTCGCCGGCGTGGCGTACGCGGCGATCGGCATCGGCGCGCTGGTGCCGGCGGCGATCATGTCGATCGCGGCGGCGAACCTGTTCACCCGCAACATCTACAAGGAGTACCTGAAGCGGGACGCCAGCCCGGCCCAGGAGGCGAACGTCTCGAAGATCGCCTCGCTGGTGGTCAAGGTCGGCGCGGTGGCCTGCATCGTCTTTCTCGACCCGCAGTTCTCCATCGACCTCCAGCTCATCGGCGGCGTGATCATCCTGCAGACGCTGCCGGCGGTGGCGCTGGGCCTCTACACCCGCTGGTTCCACCGGGGCGCGTTGATCGCCGGCTGGGCGGCCGGCATGGGGCTGGGCATGTGGATGCTCTACCAGATCCCCAACCCGGCGTCGAAGCGCGCGCACTTCGGCGGGTCGGCGTTCCCGCTGTCCGACTTCGGCTTCGACACCAAGAAGACGATCTATGTCGGCATCGTGGCCGTGCTGGTGAACCTGGTGGTGGCGGCGCTGGTCACGCTGGCGTTGCGGGCGGCGAAGGTGGCCGAGGGCACCGACGGCACCACCCCCGACGACTACTTCGCCGACGAGGGCGACCCCCGCGTCACCCCCGACCCCGCCCGCCCCGCCGACCCGGCCCGCGAACCAATCGCCTAACCCCCGCCTCCCTTCCCCGCCCCCTCCCCCCTCCCGCCCCCCGTCTGACCCCGTTGATCAAGAGCTTTACGTCAACATCCGACCAAGAACTGACGCAAACCTCTTGATCACGCGACTGACCCGGTCACCGTGCCCGGGGTCGGCCGGCTGGGGCTGGTGATCAAGAGGTTTGCGTCAAGTTCGATCTTCAAGTTGACGCAAACCTCTTGATCAACCCGGTCGGGCGGGGGTGGGAGGGGGTGGGGGAGAGGTGGGGAGGGGGTGGGTTAGGGGCGGCGGGTGCGGGTGTCCAGGGCCTGGTTGAGGCGGGTCAGGAGGGTGGCCAGGGTGTCGCGGTCGGTGGGGGTCCAGTCGGCCAGGATGTCGCCGTAGAGCCGGGTCCGGGCGGCCCGGACGGCGGCCATCCGGTGCAGGCCGGCGGGGGTGGGGGAGATCACCGTGCCCCGGCCGTCGACCGGGTCGGGGGCGCGGGCGATCAGGCCGTCGCGTTGCAGCGCCGACACCTGGCGGGTGACCGTGGAGCCGTCGAGGTTGAGCCGGGCGGCCAGCGCCGAGACGTTCTGCGGGCCGGTGGCGTCCAGGTGGCGCAGGATCACGTACGCCGCCCGGTCGAGGACCCGGTGCTCGGCGCTGCCGGTGGCCCGGCGGGTGGCCTCGCCCAGCCGCATCAACAGGGCGACCTCGGTCTCGATCCGGCCGAGGGTGGCCTCGTCCGACTCCGTTCGCTTCGCCTGGTCGTCGCTCATAGCTGTATGATACAACAGAATTAACTGTATGATACAGCTATCTGTGGCTTCGGCCCGACAGGAGGCGGAGTGGACCGGCGAACCGAGCCCCACCGCAGTGCCATCTACGCCACCACGCTGGTGGCCTTCCTCGCCATCGCCGGCATCGCCGTGGTGGACCCCATCCTGCCCGCCATCGGCACCGCGATCGGGGTCACCGCCTGGCAGGTCGAGCTGCTCTTCACGGCGTACATCGCGGTGATGGCGGTCGGGATGATCCCGGCGACCCTGGCCAGCGGACGCTTCGGCTTCAAACCGGTGCTCGTCACCGGCGTCTCGGTGGTCGGGCTGGCCGCCATCGCCGCCTCGTTCAGCAACGACATCGTGCAACTGTCGGTGCTGCGCGGCGTCTGGGGGCTGGGCAACGCGATGTTCTTCGCCACCGCCATGGTGGTCCTGGTCAACCTCGCCAACGACCGGGAATGGGTGGTCGGCCTCTTCGAGACCGCACTCGGCCTCGGCTTCGCCGTCGGCCCGCTGATCGGCGGCCTACTCGGCGAGATCAGCTGGCGACTGCCGTTCTTCGTCTGCGGCATGTTCATGGTGTTCGCCCTGCTGGTCGCCGCCCGCAAGCTCCGCGAGCCGACCAACCGGCAGCCGCCCGTACGACTGGGGCAGATCTTCGCCACCTACCGCCGGCCGGCGTTCCTCATCCTCTGCGTGGTCACCGCCGCCTACAACTTCGTCTTCTTCGTGGTGCTCGGCTACACGCCGCTCTTCCTCGGCCTCGACGTCATCCCCCTCGGCCTCGCCTTCACCGGCTGGGGCCTCGGCCTGGCCGCCGGCATCCTGCTCATCGGCCACCGGCTCGCCCACCGGATCGGCGCGGTGCAGACCGTCGGGGTGGCCCTCGTGGGCCTGCTGGCCTGCATGGTCCTCTTCGCCACCTCGGCCGGCACCGCCGAGTCGCTGGTGGTGCTCGTCGTCGCCGGCCTGTGCATGGGCCTGGCCAACGCCAACCTCACCGACCTGGCCCTCGGCCTCGGCTCCGCCGACCGCCGGGTCGCCACCGGCGCGTTCAACCTGGTCCGCTGGGGTGCCGCAGCACCCGCCCCGATCCTGGCCGGCAAGCTCGCCGAGCACAGCCTGACGCTGCCGTTCTGGGTCGGCTTCGGCGTGCTCGCCGTCGGCCTGCTCGTCTACCTGGCCTTCGCCCACCTGATGGCCGCCGGCTACGGCGAACGACTGCGCTGGTCCCGCTGGAACCGGGCCGCCCGGCAGGCCGAGCACGAACCCGTCGGGGAGGCCTACTGAACGGCCCCGGGGCTGCTCAGCCCAGCGCCCGCCAGAGCAGGTAGAGACCGATCGCCGTACCGAAGCAGACGATCAGCGTCCGGAGCACCACCGGTGGCAGGCGGCGGGTCACCCGCGCCCCCACGTATCCGCCGAGCATCGTGGCCGGCGCGACCACCGCGACCGCCGCCCAGTTGACCGGCCCGAACAGGGCGAACACCACGAGCGTGGTCAACCCCACCACGGCCGACAGCAGGTTCTTCACCGCCGACACCCGGGCCAGCGTCGCATCGAGCACCAGGGCCAGGCCGGCCACCAGCATCACCCCGAGCGCCGCGCCGAAATAGCCGCCGTACACCGTGCCGACCGCGACCATCGCCTGCACCGTGAGGGTACGACGGCGCGGGCCCAACTCGCCCGGATGACCGACCAGCCGGCGCAGCGGCCCCTGGAACGCCAACACCGCCGTGGCCCCGAGCACCAGGAACGGCACCACCAGGTCGAACGCCCGCGCCGGGGTGGCCAGCAGGAGCAGACAGCCGACCCCCGTGCCGAGCACCGCCGTCGGCAGCAACGGCCACAGCGTCCGCCGGTGCGGCAGATCCATCCGGCTGCCCGCCACACTCGCCGCGTAACCGGGGAAGACCGACACCGAGTTGCTGACGTTCGCCGCCACCGGCGGAATGCCCACCGCGATCATCGCCGGAAAGGTGATCAGGGAACCACCACCGGCCGCCGCGTTCACCGTGCCCGCGGCGAGACCGGCGATGATCAGCAGTACGGCATCCGAGAGGTCCATGGGGCCCAGAGGCTAGTACGCCCTGATCAGAGCCCCTTCACCGGATCAACCGCGTACCATTTTCGCCTCCGGCGCGGTGCCGGCCGGGGTGGGGTGGAATCGGCGCGGACCGCTGCGTCGTTAGGATGGGGACGCGACGGACGAGTCGACCGGGCGGTCGCGTCGGCGGGCTGCGGCCCGCCGCCGAGGAACGTCCGGACTCCACAGGGCAGGGTGGTTGTTAACGGCAACCCGGGGCGACCCGCGGGACAGTGCCACAGAAAACAGACCGCCGACCCCACTCGGGGACGGTAAGGGTGAAACGGTGGGGTAAGAGCCCACCAGCATCCCGGGTGACCGGGGTGGCTAGGTAAACCCCACCCGGAGCAAGGCCAAGCAAGGGCCGTCACCGCAAGCTGACGACCCGGCGCAGACGCTTGAGGGCTGCCCGCCCGATGTCTGCGGGTAGGCCGCAGGAGCCTGCCGGCGACGGTAGGCCGAGATGGATGGCCGCCGCCGGTGCGGGCCCCGCAAGGGGTACGCGCCGCGCACAGAATCCGGCGTACAGGTCGACTCGTCCGTCGCCCACCAGCTCAGCGCCGTGATCATGGTTCTGGGTGGGCCTTCTTGCGACCCTGTAGGCGGCGGTGCCGGTGGGGTCTGCCCCAGGCGGACGGGATCAACTCGACGCGGAGATGTCCCTTGTGGTGACCGCACCCGATCGCTGGGCCTAAGGGTGCCGGTGGTGCGGCAAGCCTGAACCGCATTCGGCCCGGTTCAGGCTTGCCACACCATTACGTCCCGACGGGATCGTGGGCTTTGTTCACCCGAAAAGAGATTCCGAGGGGTCGGTCGGTCAGCTCTGTGCTTCCAGCCAGCGGTAGCTCAGGATGACACCCACGGCGGGGCACTCCCGACGGGAAACGCGGGTCGAAGACGTTCCCGTGTTCTTCCAGTCCCCGTAGTAGTCCTGACCGTTCGAGCAGTGGATGCCGACCCGGTGCGTACCGGTGCCCGACGTGCACTTGGTCGCGCCGCCGATACCCACGCCGTCCTCGTAGATGGTCCAGACGTCGCAGTTGCTCGGGAACGCGTGCGCTGGTGTCGCTGCCACCAGCCCGGCCGCACCCACCATGACGACCACCGCGGCCCGTCCGAGTTGACGGCGAATGCCGGCAGTCATGTAGTTTTTCATTTACTATTCTCCTCGCCTGCGGTAAAGAACTCGGCGGAGGCCGAGATTCCACATTGAGGATCCCCGTGTATCGTCGTACGACTGCCTGTCACCCTAGCAATCGGCTCGGCTGATGGAAAGCCTTTGTTCTCGTACGATTCCTGTCGGGTTTCGTGGGGGTGTTACTGGCGCTGGAAGACAACGCACAATGGCATTGACGGACAACGCCGGCTATTGACTGCACGACTTTGTATACGGTCCTGCCGGCCGTGCCGCGAGGGTGGGCGGGTCAGCTGTGGTCGCGGCAGCCGAGCTGGTCGCCGATCTCCTCCGGGATGCCGTACGGGCTGCACTCCAGCCCACTGCCCTCGCCGATCTTCTGCCACCTGCCCGCCGAGTGCGCGAACACCAGCAGCCCGTCGCCCTGTTGCCCCGGGTCGACGGCGATCACCCCGGCGGTCGCCCACTGCCGTGCGCAGTTGATGTGGTCGGGGTCGATCCGGTGCGTTTTGACATCCAACCCCGCCACCTTCTGGAGGGTGGCGGCGCTGACCGGACAGGCCGCCCTGGTGGCCGTCGGTGCGGCGGACACCGCGCCGCGCGTCGGCGACGCCCTGTCGGGGGACGGGGTGACGTCGGTGGCTCCCGTGGTGCCGGCCGCGGACGGGGTTGTGCCGACTGCGGGCGGAGTGGTGCCGGAGCCCGTCACCGGGTCGGGTGGGCTGGGGTCGCAGGCGGCCAGGGCTACCAGTACGGCGACGGGTGCCAGAACACGCAGGTTCTTCAGGGCCATTGTTCCTCCAGTCCGGATGTTCGCGGTGCTCTGCCGGATACACCCGTGGCGGGCGGGACAGGTTGCGGCCGGGCCGGAATCCGGTCGGCTCTGCTCGTCGTCCGGACTGGAGGAACGACAGTGGCGTCGGCGTCGGCACCGGTGAAGGTGTCGACGCCGACGCCCGGACGCTCAGGTCAGGCCGTGCATGCGTGCGGCCCGGTGGCCGCGAGGTCGGTCAACGCGCACACCTTCACCAGCGGGTAGTGCGGCCCCATGACGGCCGCAGCGGTCTCCGCCGTGCTGTCCACCGGCACGTTCTGGGTGGCGTGCGGGAAATTGGCGACCGGCATCAGGTTGCGCAGCAGGACCATGTGCGGGGCCGCCGGATAGGAGACGGAGAACGGCAGGAAGGTGGCGTCGTCCACCGCCTCGATCGCCGTCCGCTGCTGCTCCCGGCCGAGCACGTAGGTGTAGTAGCCGTGCCGGTCGAGGCGGGTGTCGTCGTCGTAGCGGCAGCCGAGGCTCGCCGGTGCGTCGGTGAACCGGTTGATCACGACGGGCTTGACCTGGCCACCGAGGTTGGTGCACATCGAGAAGTAGCGCAGGTCGGTGTGCCGGCGCGGCCAGACGCCCGGGTGGTTGCCGGAGACCGTCCGCGGTGCCCGGCCTCGGATCACCACCACCTGATCGGCCGTCGGCGGGGTGACCCAGGTGCCGAGATACGCGTTGTCCGGGTTCGGCGCGAGGTTCTCCACCTCGGATGTCCGGGTGAAGAGCTTCTGCCCGGTCTCCTCCGGATGCCCCGGCCCGCCGGGTCCGCCGGGTCCGCCGGGTCCGCCGGGTCCGCCGGGTCCGCCGGGTCCACCGGGTCCGCCGGGCCCACCGGGTCCGCCGGGCCCACCGGGCCCGCCAGGTCCACCAGGCCCGCCGGGCCCATGAGGACCACCAGGCCCGCCAGGCCCTCCGGGATGACCAGGCCCCCCGGGATGACCGGGTCCGCCGGGCCCGGGCCCTCCGGGGTGACCGGGTCCGCCGGGGCCGGGTCCGCCGGGATGACCGGGTCCGCCCGGTCCACCTCCGGGAGGTCCCGGCGGGCCACCGGGCCCGCCGGCGCCGGACGGTCCTGCCTCCCGGGCGCTCGCCGTCGCGGGAGTGCTGGGGCCACCACCTCCCGACGGGCAGGGCGGCAGGGTCTGCGCCACCCCGTCGAGGGTGAGGGTCATGGTGGGCAGTACGACCGTCGCGTCCCCGCCGGCCGGCAGGTAGACCCGGAAGATCACCGATGCCTTCGCGCCGGGCAGGGCGTCCTCCCGGGCCAGGGGCAGGCGGTTGGTCTGCCCGAACGCCACGTCGGGGGTGATGGTGAGGGTGAACCGGCCGCCCGGCGCGGCGGCGGTCTGCCACGGATTCTGGCTGCCCGCGTCCGGGGTGATCAGGTAATCGGGCATGCTGGAGCTGACACCATTGCGCGTAAAGTAGGTGGGCTTGTCGTCATAGACGTTGAAAGACGCGTATCTGGCGTCGGGGAAAACCCCCGAGATGGTGATTTCCAGGCCTGGCGTGACCGGATAGACGGTCGACCAGTAGGTTGCTGCGGTGTCCGGCCAGTAGGCGTTCAGGCTCGTCGCCCCGTACTTCGACGACCAGGCGCAGGTCGGCATGGTGACGGCGGCGGCGGCACGTTCCGCCTCGGCAGGGGTGCCGACCAGGGGAATGGTCAGCGCGATCAGTCCGGACAGTAAGAGGAATGGCCGACGCGTGGCCCGCGTCGGTGGCGTGAGCACCGAGAGTGGCATCCGTCGACTTGATCAGACACTTGTGTCGACGTAGTTACTTTCGCGGTCAATTATCGTTGCTGATTTGCGCGTCCCGGCCCATCGGCGATAATTATTTCCCGGCAGTGTTGGCTATTTCGGAAAAGCCAGATCCGGGATATCTGGTCGGGTGGTGAGGTGGAGTGTGGACAGTGGCCGGGATTCGCCCGGTAAAGAATGTCTGCGCCCGGGTGGGCCGGGCCTGCCGGTCGGGCTCGGGGCCGGCCGCCGGGGGTGCGGCGTGCTCCGCCGCGACCCCCGCCGTCCCGGTTCAGGCGTCCGTCGGTACGCGGGTCAGCAGCGCCGCGAGGCGGACGGCCACTCCCGGGGCGTGCAGGTGCAGCCGGGCCACGTTGACCGCGTCCGTGCCGACCACGGCGAGCAGGGCCTGCTCGCTGACGGCGTAGACGCTCAGGTAGCCGTTCTGGTTGCGTACCGTGGACTGTTGGAAGTCTCCCTGGTCGAGCCGCATGCCGACCTGCCGGCCGAGGCCGAAGGTGGTCGCGGCGAGCGCGGCCAGGTCGTTGGGGTCCACCTCGGTCTGCAGGTTGTGCGTGATGAGCAGGCCGTCGACGCCGCCCAGCACGCAGCCGTGCACCCCCGGGATCTGGTGCCGCAGCTCCGCCAGCTCGCGACTGATCGCCGGGTACGGCAACGAGCGGTCCCCGGCCAGCGACGGGGGGAGCGGCCGGGCGGCCGGTAGTTTGCCGGCGCGCGCGGAGCGGCGGGGCAGGACGGTCTCGGTCTTGTCGGCGCTCACAGTTCCAGGCTCTCCTCGATCGTGCGCAGCTGGTGTCGGGCCATGGCCAGGTTGGCCCGGCTCTTGCTCACCATCAGATAGAGGAACAGGCCCTTGCCGGTGCGGCCGGTCAACGGCCGGATCAGGTGGTACTGGCTGCCGAGCGTGATGAGGATGTCCTCGATCTCGTCCTCGATCTTGAGCATCTCCAGGGTGCGCATCTTGGCGCGGACGACGTCGGTGTTGCCGGCGGCGGCGACGGTCAGATCGATCTCGCCGGTGCCGCCGGCCACGCCGAGGGTCATCCCGCTGCTGTAGTCGACGAGCGCCACGCCGATCGCTCCATCGATACTCATCGCATTCTTCAGGGCGACGTCCAGGCTAGCCACGGTGGTGTTCTCCCGGTTCGACAGGGCGGCGCCGTTGACATCGTCGTCCTCGTCCCGCCCGGTTGACGGGCGGTGGCAGCGCCGCAAGAGGTCTGACGAGGCTCGCACACAACCCGGTCCGGCCGCACTCGGGGCTGCCGCATCGGGGCTGTCCGGCCGACCCGGGCCGGCCGGCGGTCCCGTCGAGGGGACCGGGTGAGGGATGGTCCGTCTCGGGGGTGAGCTGATACCAGGTACCAGGTCCGGATGGTAGGGCCGGAAGTCCCCGAACCGTCGGCCACCGCGCGCCACGGCCCGGCGGCTGTCCCGACCGTGGACACCCGGACGACGGCTCAGCCGGTCCAGGCGACGGTCCGGGCCGTCCGGTCGAAGCGCCGGCTCAACTCCGCGTCGAGACGCTCCATCCGGCTGTCGTCCAGCGTCACCGTCGGCTCCTGCGGGGTGCGGGCGGTGGGCATCCGGTGGCGCAGCCCAGCCGGCGGGTGCGAGGCGAACAGCGACGCCGCGTCGCGGACCGACAGTTGGCGGACCAGCGGCATGCGCGCGACCGCCGCCGTCCGGGCCGACGCCACCCCCGACCGCCACACCGCCGGCCCGCCGCCGGTCCGGGCCGCCTGCCGCACCACCCGGGCCACCGAATCCCCGCTGAGCAGGACGTCGAGCAGGTCGCGTACACCGTCGGTGCCCGCCACCCGGGCGGCCAACTCGTCGGCCAGGTACTCGGCCCGCTGGCTGTCCCGCAACGCCGTCCAGACCAGCAGCAGGTGGATGCCGAAGAGCAGCCGGGACAGCACCCACGAGATCGCCCGGCCCGCCGCCTCGCCGACCATCTCCAGCAACCCGTCGGCGCGGCGGCCGGGGGACGGCCGGAACAGGTCGGCGGCATCGCCGAGCATCGTCAGCGCGGGCTGGGTGACCAGCAGCCGGCGTACGTCGCCGTTGACGAAGTGCGCCAGTCCGGTCCGGCCGACTCCAACGGGCGGCCGACGAGGTCGGCGTACTGCCGACGGTTCAGCCGGGCGGCGATCCGGTGGGTCCGTCGGTCGCCCCGTCCCCAGCCGAACTCGGGTGTCCGACGCCCCGGGTCGTAGGTGTCCAGGTTCCACTCGCAGTCCGCGCACCAGGGCGTCGCCCCCGTATCGACACCGTCGCCGACGCGCAGTGCGGACACGTCCCCATCATGATCACGCTGTTCGATTCTGCCGGGGGTCGTCGAAGTCGTACCACCGGCTTTTCGGCTCGGCCGGTCCCGCCCACCGCCGATCACGCGGGGTGGCGTCGCCGTCGGTGGGCCCGCCCCGGCCGCTGCCGAACACGGCCCGACGTGGGTGCCGCCAGGCCGCATGCGACGGCCTCCGCGCAGGTCAGGACCAATTTCGTGGTTTCGCCTCCGGCGTCGCCGAGCACGTCTACTGTGGATGTGGTCGCGACCAATTGCGGCGATCCGGTGGCGGTCGGGCTGCGCCCGGTGCACAGTGATCTCATGAACGACAGCGGAAGTGGTGGGCACTACTACTGGTGCACCCGACACCACCGGGTCGAGACCGATGCCGACGTGTGCCCTGCCAAGCACGTTCTCGGACCGTATCCCTCGGCTGCCGACGCGGAGAACGCCCTGCAGAAGGTGCAGGAGCGCAACGAGGCGTGGGAAGCCGAAGACGCCCGCTGGGCCGGGGAGGGCAACTGAACGGCGCGGGACGGCCCGCGTCGAGGACTCCGTGCCTCCGTGAGGAGGCACGCGGGAGCATGTCCCCAAGGAGGGAACCGAGATGGCCGAAGCAACAAAGGCCACCACCCGCCCGGCCGCGACGAAGACCGCCGCGGCGGAGCGGACCGCAGGCGCGACCCGGAGCACTGCGGCCCGCCGCTCCACCACCACCATGACCGCGGCCCGCAGGGCGTCGGCCGGCCGGGCGACGGCGAACGCGGCGGGTGCCGGCGCGGGTCGGACCCCGTCCACCGGCACCGCCAGGACGACGGCGACCGGCCCGGCGAAGAAGACCCCGGCCACCCGCAGCGCCGCCAGCAAGGCTCCCGCGTCGAAGTCGACCGCGAAGAAGGCCCCGGCCTCCCGCAGTGCCGCGGCTAAGTCGACCGCGAGGACGGCCCCGGCGAAGAAGGCTCCGGCGAGGAAAGCCGCCGACACGACCACCGCCGCCGCCCGGAAGACCGCCGGGGCGGCGAAGAAGACCACGGCCGCCGCCCGGACCACGGCGGCGAAGAAGACCACCGCGGCGAAACGGACGACCGCGGCAGCGGCGAAGAAGACCACCGCGACCGCCCGGACCATGGCCCGGAAGACCGCGCCCGCGAAGAAGGCGACCGCCAAGCGGACCACGGCCGCGAAGACCGCGCCCGCGAAGAAGACGACCGCCAAGCGGACCACGGCCGCGAAGACGACGGCTGCGAAGGCCATGCCCGCGAAGAAGACAGCCGCGAAGAAGGCCGCGCCCGCGAAGAGCACGGCCGCCAGGAAGGCGACGCCGGCGACGGCGGCGAAGAGGACCACGGCGGCGAGAAAGACCACGGTGGCGACGAAGACCGCTGCGGCGACGAAGACCACGCCCGCGAAGAAGGCCGCCGCGGCCAGGAAGGCGCCGGCCCGCAAGTCGACCGCCAAGACGGCACCCGCGTCGAAGTCCACCGCGAAGAAGGCCCCGGCCCGCAAGGCGGGCGCGACGGCCACCCGCGCGACGGCGGCGAAGAAGGCGACCGCCACGAAGACGCCCGCCAAGAAGGTCACCGCCCGCAAGGCCCCCGGGCGTACGGCGGCGGCGCGGCCGACCGCCCCGGCCGGCGCCCGCTCCCGAGCCCGGAAGACCACCGGCTGACCGTACGGGGACGCCTCGCCCGCCTGCCGGAGAGCGGATCGCCCGGCACGCTGCCAGGATTGACCCGTGGTCATCCGACGTGTGCTCGCGCCCCGCATCGACTTCGGCGCGCTGCGCCGCGAGCTGGGACTGCCCGACAGCTTCCCGCCCGCTGCGCAGCGCGAGGCGGACGGGGCGGCCGACGCCCCGCCGCCCGCCGCGGCCGACCGTACCGACATCCCGTTCGTCACGGTCGACCCGGCCGCCTCCCGCGACCTGGACCAGGCGATGCACCTCAGCGCCCGACCCGGCGGCTACCGGGTGCGGTACGCGATCGCCGACGTCGCCACCCACGTACGCCCGGGCGGGGCGCTGGAGGAGGAGACCTGGCGGCGCGGGCAGACCGTCTACCTGCCCGACGGCAACGTGCCGTTGCACCCGCACACCCTCAGCGAGGGGGCGGCCAGCCTGCTGCCCGACGCCGACCGGGCAGCGGTGCTGTGGACCATCGACCTCGACGCCGACGGGGCCATAGTCGCCGTCGCGCTGGAACGCGCCCTGGTCCGCAGCCGCGCTAAACTGGACTATTCGGGCGTCCAGGTGGCTGCCGACGCCGGTCGGCTGCCCGATCCGATCGCCCTGCTGCCCGAGATCGGTGCCCTGCTCACCGCCCGTGGCCTGCGCCGGGGCGCGATCAACCTGCCCCTGCCCGAGCAGGACGTCGAGCCCGACGGGGACGGGTGGCGGCTGGTGCTGCGCGGCCCCGGCCCGATGGAGGACCACAACGCCCAGATCTCCCTGCTCACCGGGATGGCGGCGGCGGACATCATGCTCGCCGGCCGGATCGGGTTGCTGCGTACCATGCCGGCACCGAAACCGGAGGCGGTGGCCCGGCTGCGCGCGGCGGCGGCCCCGCTGGGCGTGCACTGGCCGGACGGGGTACGGGTGGGCGAGGTGCTGGCCGGGTTGGACGCCTCGCAGCCCCGGGCCGCCGCCTTCGTCGACCAGGCGGCGGAGCTGATGCGCGGTGCGGCGTACACGGCGTTCGACGGCGAACTGCCCGAGCAGCCGGAGCACGGCGGGGTGGCCGCCGCGTACGCCCATGTCACCGCCCCGCTGCGTCGACTGGCCGACCGGTACGCCACGGAGGTCTGCCTGGCCCTGCACGAGGGCCGTGAGGTGCCGGAGTGGGCCCGTACGGCGCTGCCCCGGCTGCCGGAGGTGATGGCCTCGACCGACCGGACGGCGGGCACCGCCACCCGGGGTGCGATCGAGTTGGCCGAGGCGGTGCTGCTGGAGCACCGGGTGGGGGAGACGTTCTCGGCGGCGGTGCTGGACGTGGACCCACCGCCGAACAGTCAGTCGAAGCCCGGTCGGGTGCCCGGCGGGACGGTGGCGTTGGACGATCCGCCGGTACGGGCCCGCTGCACCGGTGAGCTGCCACTGGGGGAGCGGGTCACCGTACGTCTGGTCACCGCCGACCCGGTCGGCCGCAAGGTCCTCTTCGCGCGGGCCTGAACCCGGCCCCGGCGGGTCCCGCCCTGCCCGACCGCCCCGGCGGGGCGGGCAGCGTCACAGCGCCTTGTGCCGCTGACCGTGCGGGCGGTTTGCGAGGATGACGCCATGGCATACGACGCGAGCACCCTTCCCGACGTGTCCGGGCTGACCGTCGGCATCATCGGTGGCACCGGCGACCAGGGGCGGGGGCTGGCCTACCGGTTCGCCCGCGCCGGCCAGCAGGTGCTGATCGGGTCCCGCTCCGCCGACCGGGCGGCCGAGGCGGCGGCGGAGATCGCCGTGCTGCCCCGGCTGCCCGCCGGGGTCGACGTGACCGGCGCGGACAACGACGAGGTGGCCCGCCGCAGCGACGTGGTGGTGATCGCGGTGCCGTGGGACGGGCACGCGGCCACCGTCGGTGCGCTGGCCGGGCCACTGGCCGGCAAGATCGTCGTGGACTGCGTCAACCCGCTCGGCTTCGACAGGCAGGGCCCGTACGCGCTGCCGGTCGCCGAGGGCAGCGCGGTGCAGCAGGCGGCGGCCCTGCTGCCCGACTCCCGGGTCTGCGCGGCATTCAACCATGTCAGCGCGCCGTTGCTGGCCGACCCGGAGATCGACCGGATCGACCTCGACGTGCTGATCTGCACCGAGGAGCGGGAACTGGTCGACATCGTCGGCGCGTTGGCCGCCCGGATCCCCGGGATGCGCGGCATCTACGCCGGCCGTCTGCGCAACGCCCACCAGATCGAGGCGTTCACCGCCAACCTGATCGCCATCAACAAGCGGTACAAGGCGCACGCCGGCATCCGGGTCACCGACCTCTGACGGTGGGAAGGTGGGAGCAGATCACCCGGCTGCCCCGACTCGGTTGCTGACCGTGCGGATGCGGGAGCGGGCCACCCGGCTGTGCCGACGTGGGCTGCCGTCGCGGTCACGGGTGACCTCCGGAACCCCGGCCGGCCCCCGGTGCGGGTGGTCGGACGGTGGGTCGGACCGCCCGGGTGACCCGCTCCCTCTCGTCACCGTCAGAAGTTGATGTCGACGCCGGCCTTCTTGCAGGCGGCGTTCGCCATGGCGCTGGTCTTCTGGAACTCGGGGCCGTCGGCGGCGGCGTCCATGTCCGGGGCGGTGGCCACCCTGCCGGCGGCGACGCCGAACGCCGCCAACGCGGTGGCCGCCTCGCTGCCGGGGGTGCCGGCCGTGGCCTTCGCCAGGCCCGACGCCAGCTCGTTGTAGGCCTTCTTGATGGCCGGGTTCGGGTCACCACCCGCCATCGCGGCCTTCACGACGTCGACCTTCGTCGTCTCGGCGATCTTCTTGGCCGCCGTGCAGAGCTTCTTGTCGGCTGCCGGGTCGGCGGCCGCGGTCGGGGCGTCGGTGGTCGGCGCGGTCGTGACGGAGGGGGAGGCGGCCGGCGCGGCCGCGCCGGTGGCGGAGGACGACGGCGCGGCCGTCGTCGACGGCTTCGCCTCGCTGCACGCCGCGAGTGCCAGCACGGAGAGACAGGTCAGGGCGACAGTCGAGAAGCGAGCATGATTCACGAGCGGAACCCTAGCGGAGCCCGGTGGGGCTGTGGGGACAGCGCCCCACCAGGCTCCGGCGCGACCTCAGAAGGTGTGTTCGGTGGCGGGGAAGTCGCCGCCGCGTACCTCGTCGGCGAACCGGCGGGTCGCCTCGGTCAGCACCCCGGCCAGGTCGGCGTAACGCTTGACGAACCGGGGGGCCTTCCCGGTGCGCAGCCCCGCCATGTCCTGCCAGACCAGCACCTGGGCGTCGGTGTCGGGGCCGGCGCCGATGCCGACGGTGGGGATCGCCAGTTCGGCGGTGACCCGCTTGGCGACCTCACCCGGCACCATCTCCAGCACCACCGCGAACGCCCCCGCCCCGGCCACCGCCCGCGCGTCGGCGAGCACCTCGTCGGCGGTGTCGCCGCGCCCCTGCACCCGGTAGCCGCCCAGGGTGTGTTCGCTCTGCGGGGTGAAGCCGATGTGCGCCATCACCGGGATGCCCGCCCCGGTGATCGCCGCGATCTGGTCGGCGCAGCGCCGGCCGCCCTCCAGCTTCACCGCGTGGCAGCCACCCTCCTTCATGAACCGCACCGCCGTGCGCAACGCCTGCGTCGGCCCCTCCTCGTACGAGCCGAACGGCAGGTCACCGACGACCAGGGTGTGCCGGGTCGCCCGGACCACAGCCCGGACCAGCGGCAACAACTCGTCGACGGTCACCGGCAGGGTGGTCTCGTAACCGAACACGTTGTTCGCCGCCGAGTCGCCGACCAGCAGCGCCGGAATCCCCGCCTGGTCGAAGATCCCGGCGGTGTACTGGTCGTACGAGGTGAGCATCGCCCACCGGTCGCCACGCTCCTTGGCGGCGATCAGGTCGCGGGTGCGGACCCGTCGGGTGGCCGGCCCGCCGTACAGGGCGGTCACCTCGGTCGGGGTGGACTCCACCATGACTGTCTCCTTTCCTCGAGGCCGCTGTCGCGGTCCCCGGGTTCCGTCGCGATCGTCGCACCACGCGACCGGTCGACGGCAGGGAACAGTGCAGGATTTCACTCCGCCGGGGCGACGCCGACCGACCGTGGCCGGCCGGCGTCGGGGTGCCCGACCGACCCGGGTCGGCCGGGCTGTGCTGCCCAGCCGACCGGGTCGATCGGTCCCGGACGCCCAGCCGACCAGGTCGATCGGTCGGTCCCGGATGCCCAGCCGACCGCAGGTCGGCCGGCTCGGATGCTCAGCCGTCCTCGCGCCAGCGGTTGGTGACCGGCAGCCGACGGTCGCGGCCGAACGCCTTCATTGAGATCTTCGTACCCGGGGCGGACTGCCGACGCTTGTACTCGGCGGTGTCCACCAGCCGCAGCACCCGGTCGACCACCGCCGGGTCGTGGCCGGACTCGACCAGGCCGGCCCGGCCCAGGTCACCGTCGACGTAACCGATCAGGATCGGGTCCAGCACGTCGTAGTCGGGCAGGCTGTCGCTGTCGAGCTGGCCGGGGCTCAGCTCGGCCGACGGGGGCTTGCCGATGGAGTTCTCCGGGATCGGCGGGGTCTCGCCCCGGCGGGCCGCGTCGGCGTTGCGCCACTTCGCCAGCCGCCAGACCAGCGTCTTCCAGACGTCCTTGACCGGGTTGAACCCGCCGACCGAGTCGCCGTAGAGGGTCGAGTAGCCGACCGCCAGCTCACTCTTGTTGCCGGTGGTGAGGACCAGGTGGCCCTCCTGGTTCGACAGTGCCATCAGGATCACCCCGCGCACCCGGGCCTGGAGGTTCTCCACCGCCACCCCGGACAGCGAGATGTTCGCCAGGAAGGTGTCCACCATCGGCTGGATCGGCTCGACCCGGTAGTCCAGGCCGGTGCGCTTGGCCAGGTCCTCCGCGTCGGTCCGGGAGTGCTCCGAGGAGTGCTGGCTGGGCAGTGACACGCCGACCACCCGCCGTGGGCCGAGCGCGTCGACGGCCAGCGCGGCCACCACCGCCGAGTCGATCCCGCCGGACAGGCCCAGCACCACCGAGGGGAAGCGGTTCTTGTTGACGTAGTCGCGCAGGCCCAGCACCAGCGCCTGCCACACCTCGGCCTCGTCGGCCACCGGCGCCATCAGGCCGCCGTCGGCCGCCGGCCCGGTCGGGGCCGCCGGCACCACCTCGACGGTACGACGCAGCACCCGCATCCCGTCGGCGAGATCCTCGGTGTCGGCGGCGTGCGGGCCCGCCCCGGCCAGCTCCACGTCGTGCACGAGCAGGTGCTCGACGAACTGCGGCGCGCGGGTGAGCAGCTTGCCGTCGGGGGTGACGACCATCGAGTCGCCCTCGAAGACCAGCTCGTCCTGGCCGCCGACCATGTTGACGTACGCGATCGGGGCCCCGGCCTCGGCGGCCCGGCGACGCACCAGCGGCAGCCGGACGTCGTCCTTGTTCAACTCGTACGGCGAGCCGTTGATGTTGACCACCAGGCCGACGCCGGCCTGCCGGGCCACCGCGAACGGGCCCCCGGCCTGCCACAGGTCCTCGCAGATGGTCAACGCCACGTCCACCCCGCCCACCCGGACCACGGTCAGGGTGTCGCCGGGCACGAAGTAGCGGTCCTCGTCGAAGACGCCGTAGTTGGGCAGGTGGTGCTTGAAGTAGGTCGCGACCACCTCACCCCGGTGCAGCAGCGCGGCGGCGTTGCGGGCCCCCCGGCCCGGCTGGGCGTCCCCGCTGACCTGGGGTGGGCCGTCGGCGTCCAGGTAGCCGACCACGACCGGCAGGTCGCCGAGGCCGTCGGCGGCCAGGTCGGCGGCGAGCTGCCGCACCGCGGCCTGTGAGGCGGCGACGAAGGAACGGCGGAAGACCAGATCCTCGACGGGGTAGCCGGTGAGTGTCATCTCCGGGAAGGCGACGAGCTGGGCGCCGGCGTCGGCGGCCCGACGGGTCCAGGCGCGGATCAGCTCGGCGTTGCCGACGGTGTCGCCGACGGTCGGGTTGACCTGGCACAGGGCCAGACGCAGGGTGGGCATGACCTCATCTTGCCCCAGCCGCAGGCGGTCGACCCGGCGGCTGCGACGAGACGACGGCCACCCTTTCGCCGCGCCCGGCCGGCCCGCCGCTGGTGGCGGGGCCGCCCGTCGATCCGGCCGTCGGGACACCGCAGGACGAGCGGCGGCAGGTCGCGTAACGTCTGCTTAACCAGGCCGGTGAAGACTGGGCGGTCAGGACGGACCGGCCGACCGGTGCCGGACGTACGTCGCGAGGGGTTGGGGAAGTGGACCGTCAGCAGGAGTTCGTCCTCCGTACGCTGGAAGAGCGGGACATCCGGTTCGTCCGGCTGTGGTTCACCGACGTGCTGGGCACGCTCAAGAGCGTCTCAGTCGCCCCGGCGGAGCTGGAGGCAGCCTTCGAGGAGGGCATCGGGTTCGACGGCTCGGCCATCGAGGGCTTCGCCCGGGTCTTCGAGTCCGACATGGTCGCCATGCCGGACCCGACGACCTTCCAGGTGTTCCCGTTCGAGGGCGGGGTCAGCGGTGAGAGCGCCCGGATGTTCTGCGACATCCTGCTGCCCGACGGCGGCCCGTCCTGGGCCGACCCGCGGCACGTGCTGCGCCGGATGCTGTCCAAGGCGGCCGAGAAGGGCTTCACCTTCTACACCCACCCGGAGATCGAGTTCTTCCTGCTGGAGAACGGCCCGCAGGACGGCTCGGTGCCCACCGCCGTGGACACCGGCGGCTACTTCGAGCACACCACGCACGCCGTCGCGCGGGACTTCCGCCGCCAGGCCGTGCTCGCGCTGGAGCGGATCGGCATCTCGGTGGAGTTCAGCCACCACGAGGTCGCCCCCGGCCAGCAGGAGATCGACCTGCGCTACGCCGACGCGCTGACCACCGCCGACAACATCATGACCTTCCGGCACGTGGTCAAGGAGGTGGCGCTGTCCACCGGCGTACAGGCCAGCTTCATGCCGAAGCCGTTCACCGACCAGCCGGGCAGCGGCATGCACACCCACCTGTCGCTGTTCGAGGGGGAGCGCAACGCGTTCCACGACTCCGGTGACCCGATGAAACTGTCGAAGGTGGCGAAGTCGTTCATCGCCGGCCTGCTGATGCACGCCCGGGAGTACACCGCCGTCACCAACCAGTGGGTCAACTCGTACAAGCGGCTGTTCCCGCAGGCGTTGCCGGACCGGATCACCGAGAGCCCGGCGTACGTCTGCTGGGGGCACCTGAACCGGTCCGCGCTGGTCCGCGTGCCCGCGTACGGCAAGCCGAACTCGGCCCGGGTGGAGGTCCGTTCGCTGGACTCGGCGACCAACCCCTACCTGGCGTTCGCGGTGATGCTCGGCGCCGGCCTGAAGGGCATCGAGGAGGGCTACGAGCTGCCACCCGGCGCGGAGGACGACGTCTGGTCGCTGACCAGCGCCGAGCGCCGCGCGATGGGCTACGAGGCACTGCCGGAGAACCTGTCCGAGGCGATCGACGTGATGGCCGGCTCCGAGCTGGTCGCCGAGGTGCTCGGGGAGCACGTCTTCGACTTCTTCCTGCGCAACAAGCGGGCCGAGTGGGAGCAGTACCGCCGCGAGGTCACCCCGTACGAGCGGCAGCGCTACCTGTCGCTGTGACCCGTTGACGTCGGGGACCCGGGGCCCGTGCGGCCCCGGGGCCCCGACGTCAACGGGTCCGCCGGGGCTCAGGGCGTTCGGCGGTGCCGGGTCGGCCGACGGTCCGTGCGTTCGACGGTCCGGGGGGTGTCGGGGGTGGCGCGGTGCCGCTATCGTCTCGATCACCGTGCCGGCACCCGCGCCGGGCGCAGGAGGTCGGGAGGCCGTCGGTGCTGGATGATCTGCTCACCGGAGCATGGCAGAGCGTCGTGTTCGGGATCGTCGGGGTGGCGCTGATGGCGGCCGGCTTCGTGCTGGTCGACGTGCTCACCCCGGGCAAGCTGCGCGAGCTGATCTGGGTGCAGCGCAACGGCAACGCCGGGCTGCTGCTGGCCGCCAATCAGCTGGGTGTGGCCGGCATCGTCTTCACCGCGATCGTGACCAGCTACGACGACTTCGCCAAGGGGCTCGCCTCGACGGTGCTCTTCGGGCTGATCGGGTTGGTTGTCATGGCGCTCGCCTTCGGCGTGCTGGACCTGCTCACCCCGGGCAAGCTCGGTGAGGTCATCTGCTCGGACCAGCCGCACCCGGCGGCCCGGGTCAGCGCCGCCACCCACTTCGGTGCGGCCCTGATCGTCTGCGCCTGCATCGCCTGACCCCGGCCGCCCGCGCGGCCCGTACCACCTGAGCCAGGCCCGTGGTCTGAGCTGTCCCTGCCGGGACGGTCCAGACCACGGGCCTGGCGTCGTCTGCGCCCGGTCCCGCCGGCCCACCGGATGCCCGGTGACGTGCCCCGCCTCCACCGGTCGGCAGGACGGGAAGAATTTTCCGTCGGTGAAAGTCATTGCGGGCTGGCCGCGAAATTTCCTCCACCCTTCATCGGGATGAACCTCTGGTTTCGGCGCATCGAAGCTGCTAACTTCCTGGCAACCGCGTTCGCAACTTCTTGCAATGCCTTCATAGCTTGCACCCGTCGCTCGGGTGCGGGTGTCAGGAGAGCCATCATGAGGCGGACCACCACCATCCACCGCCGACGGGCCGGCGCACTCGCGCTCGTCGTCGGCGTGGCCGCGAGCCTGTTGCCGCTCACCGCGGCGGCAGCGGCCAACACCGTCACCGTCTACTACCAACCCCCGGCGGCCTGGGGCACCTCGGTCAACATCCACTACGGCGTCGACGGCGGCAGCTGGACCGCCGTGCCCGGCGTCGCCATGGAGGCCGCCTGCGCCGGCTGGCGACGCCGGACCGTCGACCTCGGCACCGCCACCGGACTCACCGCCGCGTTCAACAACAACGCCGGCACCTGGGACAACAACAACGGGGCCGACTACACCCTGCGCGCCGGGCGCAGCACCGTACGCGGCGGGTTGGTCACCCCGGACGCCGCCGACCCGTGCCAGCCGGTCACCCCGGACACCACACCCCCGGCCACCCCCGCCGGGCTCACCGCCACCGCCGCCGGGTTGTCCGTCACGCTGTCCTGGACGGCCGCCACCGACGACCGGGCGGTCACCGGGTACGAACTGACCCGTACCGGCGGCACCGGTGGGGCCACCACCGTCACCACCACGACGACCCGGTACGTGGCGTACGACCTCGCCGCGGGCACCGCGTACACCTGGACGGTGCGGGCCCTCGACGCGGCCGGCAACCGGTCGGCGGCGAGTGCGCCCGCCACCGCGACCACCGGGACCACCCCGCCGGTGGGCGGTTCGCCGCTCGGCGGTGACCCGCGCGAGGACAGCATCTACTTCGTGATGACCGCCCGCTTCGCCGACGGCGACGCCACCAACAACCGGGGCGGCAGCCAGCACGTCAGGTCCGGCAACGCGGCGAACGACGACCCGATGTTCCGGGGGGACTTCAAGGGCCTGGTCGACAAGCTGGACTACATCAAGGGGCTGGGCTTCTCGGCCATCTGGATCACCCCGGTGGTGCTCAACCGCTCCGACTACGACTTCCACGGCTACCACGGCTGGGACTTCCACCGGGTGGACCCCCGGTTGGAGAGCCCCGGGGCCAGCTACCAGCAGCTGATCAACGCGGCCCACGCCAAGGGCATGAAGATCTTCCAGGACGTGGTCTACAACCACAGCTCCCGCTGGGGCGCCAAGGGGCTCTTCGTCCCCACCGTCTACGGCGTCCGCGACGAGCAGTGGAAGTGGTACTACGACCAACCGCAGGCCGGCCGCGAGTACGACCCGATGGTCGAACACGACGGCAACGACCCGACCCTGACCGCCGCGCAGAACGCCAAGGCCAAGGGCCGCCCCTGCAACGGCGACGTCTGGTCGGGCACCGCCCCCACCGCCAACCGCTGCCTCAACTGGGGCACCCCCAACGGCGCGTACAGCCAGGAGGGCTACACCGTCTACCACTGCCAGTGGCCGGTGCCGACCGGCAAGCTCTTCCCCGCCGACCTCTACCACCAGTGCTGGATCGGCAACTGGAGGGCGAGGACGCCCGGAGCTGCTGGCTGCACGAGGACCTGGCCGACTTCAACACCGAGAACGCCACCGTCCAGCAGTACCTGATCGACGCGTACAACAGGTACATCGACATGGGGGTGGACGGCTTCCGGATCGACACCGCCGTGCACATCCCCCGGGTCACCTGGAACCGGCGCTTCCTGCCGGCGATCCAGCAACACGCCCTCGCCCGGCACGGCGAAAAGGGCCGGGACTTCTACGTCTTCGGTGAGGTGGCCGCGTTCGTCAACGACAAGTGGAACCGGGGCTCGGTCAACCACTCCGCGCAGTTCTTCACCTGGAAGGAGCGCAGGGAGTACAGCCCGGACGACGTGAAGGCCGCCATCGAGCAGTACGACTACGAGCAGCTGATCGGCACCGGCGGGCAGCCGACCAGCGACAACGCGTTCCTGCGGGGCAACACCTACCACGCGCCGGACCACTCGAAGTTCTCCGGCATGAACGTCATCGACATGCGGATGCACATGAACTTCGGCGACGCCGGCAACGCCTTCGGCAACGGCCGCGACTCCGACGACAGTTACAACGACGCCACCTACAACGTCGTCTACGTCGACAGCCACGACTACGGGCCGAACAAGTCGAACACCCGCTACGCCGGGGGCACCGACGCCTGGGCCGAGAACATGAGCCTGATGTGGACCTTCCGCGGCATCCCGACGCTCTACTACGGCTCCGAGATCGAGTTCCAGAAGGGCGCGAAGATCGACTGCGGGCCGACCTGCCCGTTGGCGACCACCGGGCGGGCGTACTACGGCGACCACCTCGCCGGCAGCGTCACCGCCACCGACTTCGGGGTGGTCGGCAGCGCCAGCGGGGCGGTGGCGACCACGCTGGCCGCGCCACTGGTCAAGCACGTGCAGCGGCTCAACCGCATCCGGCGGGCCATCCCGGCCCTGCAGAAGGGCCAGTACTCGACCGAGGGGGTCAGCGGCAACCAGATGGCCTACAAGCGCCGGTTCACCAGCGGTGGGGTGGACAGCTTCGCCCTGGTCACCGTCTCCGGCACGGCCACCTTCACCGGGGTGCCGAACGGGACGTACCGGGACGCGGTGACCGGGGACGTCCGGACCGTCACGAACGGCACCCTCACCGCTGCGGTCAGCGGCCGGGGCAACCTGCGGGTGTACGTGCTGGACCTGCCCGGCAACCCGGCGCACGGCAGGATCGGCACCGACGGTCCCTACCTGAGGTGACCGCCCGCCCCCGTCCGCCCCGCCGGGGTGGACGGGGCGGTGCGTCGTACCCCCGTCGTAGCGTGCGGGGATGAACCGGACGGATCGTCTCTATGCCCTGGTGGAGGAGCTGCGGGCGGTGTCGCCCCGGCCGCGCAGCGCCCGCTGGCTGGCCGCCCGGTTCGAGGTGAGCACCCGCACCGTCGAACGGGACATCGTCGCCCTCCAGGGCTCCGGCGTACCGATCTGGGCCGAGCCCGGCCGCACCGGCGGTTACGTGGTCGACCGGTCGCACACCCTGCCGCCGGTCAACCTGACCGCCACCGAGGCGGTGGCGATGGCGGTGGCCCTGCACCGGCTCGCCGGCACCCCGTTCGCCGTGGCCGGCAGCACCGCGCTGCGCAAGCTGCTCGCGGTGCTGCCGGCCGCCGACGCCGATGCCGCACGCCTGCTCGCCGGCCGGGTGCTGCTGGTCGGCACCGGGCCGGGCACGTCCGTCCCGGCCGTCGTCGCCGACGCGGTCTCCGCCCGCCGGGTGCTCCGCCTGCGGTACGCCGACCGCTGCGGGGTGCCCTCGTCGCGTGAGGTCGAGCCGCTGGGTTACCTGGGCAACGACCGGCACTGGTACCTGCTCGCCTGGTGCCGGCTCCGCGACGGGCTGCGCTGCTTCCGTACCGACCGGATCGTCGGGGTCGAGGCGTTGCCGCAGCGGGTGACCCGGGAGTTCTCGCCGGCCGACCTGGACGTCCCGGCCGACCGGGTGCGCCGGCTGACCCTGGTCTGACTCGGTGTGGGCCGGCCGCGCAGTCCGGTCGGCGCGGGCTGTCCGGACGGGTCGGCGTGCGGGCCGTCCAGGCCGGTCGGCGCGGGCTGTCCGGACGGATCGGCGTGCTGGCCGTGTGCACCGGGCGGTAAACACCGACAGGACGGTGTCGCGGACACCCGGGAGGCTGACTGCCGAGCCCGCCGGCCGCCCGGTCGGCGGGGGACAGGAGGCAACGCGTGACCAGCACACCCGTCACCTGGTTCGAGATCGGCACCGACCGGCCGGACGAGGCGCAGAGCTTCTATGCGGAGTTGTTCGGCTGGACCTTCACCGAGGAGGGCACGGCCGAGGGCGGTTCCTACCGGACGACCACGGCGGGGGAGCCGACCGGCATCGGCGGCGGTATCCGGGCTCTCGCCGAGGACGCGCCCGGCTACGCGATCCTCTACGCCGAGGTGGCCGACGTGGCGCAGACCTGCGGTCGGGCCGAGGCGGCGGGCGGCACGGTGCTGACCCCGCCCCGGACCACGCCGAGCGGCCTGACCCTCGCCCTGGTGCGCGACCCGGTGGGCACCCACCTCGGTCTCTTCTCCTCGGGTGGCAGCGCCTGACGCCAGCGGGTCGATGTTGCGGTTCCTCGGGTGGCGGCGCCTGACGCCAGGGCCGACGTTGCGGTGTCCCGGTGCGTCGGACACCGCAACGTCGGCCCTGGCGGGTCGATCTTCGGCCCGCCGGGTCGGGCGGGCCGGAGGTGGGTCACTCGCCGGGCGTACCCGCCGGACCGCGGTGGTGACCGGGGCCACCCGCACCCGGGAAGACCCCGGCCTCGACGGCCTTGGTGATCGCGTCGGCCTGCTCCTGGGTGAGCTTGCCGTCCTTGACCGCCTGGGCCAGCCGCTCGGCCAGCTTCTCCTGCCGGTCCTCGGCCGACGGACGCTCCGGCCGGTCACCCTTGGCGCGGTCCTTGTGCTGCTCGCGCACCTTTTCCAGGGCGGCGGTCACCTTGTCGGTGTCCACGCCCAGCTCCTTGGCGAGCGCCTCGGCGAACTCGTTCTGCCGGTCGGCGCGCTGCTGCTGCCGGTCGGTGCCCTGACCGGCCTCGCTGCTGGCGCTCGGCGTCGGGGTGGCCCCGTTCTCGGCGAAGGCGACCGTGGGAGCGGCGATCCCCACCCCGAGCACACCAGCGGCGGCGAAACCGACCAGCAGGCGCTTCTTCGACATCATGCGGGACATCGGTCCTCCAGTACGTCGGTGGTGATGCGTTGACGTCACCGACAGTGACCACCGAACCTGGGAATCCCCCCTCCCGACCCTGTCCCTGAGCTGAAAATCCCGCCCCACGGCCCGGTGATCAAGAGGTTTCGGTCAGGAACTCGCTTTCCGGTGACGCGAACCTCTTGATCACCGGAGCGGGACCGGGCCGGGCGGGGGCGGGGCGGGGTGGGGTGGGGTGGGGTTACTGGACGGCGGGGGTGGTGGTTAGGGTGCCGGTTTCGGTGTCGAGGGTGGCTGGGGTGCCCACCGGGACGGTGAGTTGGCCGGGGCCGTGGCCGATCGGCAGGCCGCCGAGGACCGGCACGCCGAGGTCGCCCAGCCGGTCGGTGAGCACGTCCACGACGGTGGTGTCCCAGCCGTCGGCGCAGTCGGTGAACTGGCCCACCGCCACCCCGGCCAGACCGTCCAGCACGCCCGCGCGGCGCAGGTGGGTGAGCATCCGGTCGACCTTGTACGGCGGCTCCTGCACCTCCTCGACGAGCAGCACCGCCCCGGTCAGGTCCGGCATGTCCGGGGTGCCGAGGGTGGCGGTGATCAGGCAGAGGTTCCCGCCGAGCAGCCGACCCACCGCCCGACCGGGGACCCGCACCGGGTAGGTCTCCTCCGTGGGCACCGCCGCCACGGTCACCGGCGCGGTGGTCATCAGCGCGGCGTGCAGCGACTCCGCCGAGCGCAGCGGGGTCCGCTCGTCGACCCAGGCCGCCCCAGGGCCGTGCACGCCGGTCAGCCGGGCCCCCCGCCAGAGCGCGAACTGCAGGGCGGTGATGTCGGAGAACCCGGCCACCACCTTCGGGTCCCGCCGCACGGCGGCCATGTCGATCAGGTCGACCACCCGCTGCGCGCCGTACCCGCCCCGGGTGCAGATCACCCCGCGCACCTGCGGGTCGGCGAAGGCGGCGTTCAGGTCCGCGGCGCGCAGCGCGTCGTCACCGGCGAGGTAACCCCGTCGGGCGTACGCGTTCGGTGCCACCACCGGGCGCAGCCCCCAGCCGGTCAGTAACTCGACACCCCGGGCCACCCGCTCCGGACGGGTCGGCCCGGACGGCGAGACCAGCATCACCGTGTCGCCCTCGTGCAGCACGGGCGGGCGCAGGACGGACGGGTCGTCGGCGATCACAGCGGCCGAGCATAGTCGCCCCGCCGCGCGGTCCGAGGCGTTCCGGGTGTCCGTCGACGAACCCGATAGCCTCGACGGCGTGGGAACCGCACTGGTGATCGAGAACGACCCGACCGACGACCCCCGACGGCTGGGGGAGTGGCTGGTGGAGGGGGGCCTTGAGCTGCGGGTGCTGCGCCCGTACGCCGGCGACGAACTCCCCGACGACCTCGCCGGCCACGTGGCGCTGGTGGTGCTCGGCGGTGACCAGCACGCCTACCCGGCCCCCGACGGCACCCCCGGCGCACCCTGGTTCCCGAAGCTCGAAGGGTTGCTGCGTAAGGCCGTGCGGCACCGGGTGCCGACCCTCGGCGTCTGCCTCGGCGCGCAACTGCTCGCCACCGCGCACGCCGGCCTGGTCGAGCGCAGCCCGTCCGGCCCCGAGGTGGGCCCGGGCGTGGTCGGCCGGCGCGACGCCGCCGAGAGTGACCTGCTGTTCCGGTACGTGCCGCTGATCCCGGACGTGCTCCAGTGGCACACCGACGAGATCACCGAGCTGCCCCGGGCCGCCACCCTGCTGGCCGCCTCGACCCGCTACCCGCACCAGGCGTTCCGGCTCGGTGACCGGGCCTGGGGCCTGCAGTTCCACATCGAGTGCGACACCGCGATGATCGCCGAATGGGCGCGCGGCTCCGAACTGCTCGCCGAACTGGGTTACGACGAGGACCTGGTGGTGGCCGCCTGCGACCGGGTGATGGCCGACGTCGAGGAGGTGTGGCAGCCGTTCGCGGTCCGCTTCGCCGCCCTCGCCCTCGGCGAGCTGGACGACGACACCCGCCGCAGCCTGCCCCTGCTCGGGCACTGAGATGAGCAGATCGACCAGGGGACGGCTGGCCCGCTACGGCTTCGCCGAGGGCGACGGCGGGGTCCGCGCCGCCGACCTGCTCGGCGCGGACGGGCTCGGGCTGTGGCAGGCCGACGAGCAGGAGCCCACCGACCGCGCGGCGGCCGACCTGCTGGCCGCGCTCTCCCGGGCCGCCGACCCGGATCTGGCGCTGCGTCAACTGCACCGGATGGTGGAGACCGAACGCCGCACCGCCGCCGACGCCACCGGGTCGGCCCTGCTGGCCGGGCTCGCCGCCGATCCGGGTCTGCGGCGTCGGCTGGTCGCCGTCCTCGGGGCGTCCTCCGCACTGGGTGACCACCTGGTCGCCAACCCGGGGCAGTGGGCGGTGCTCGGCACCGCCCCGGACGGGTTGGCCCCCACCGCCGACGGTCGACTCGACCTGGCGCTCGCCGGCCGGTTGACCGTCGCCACCGCGCCGGTGGCGGTGCTGCGGCAGGCTTACCGGCTGGCGTTGCTGCGGATCGCGGCGGCCGACCTGACCGGTGGGCGGGGCCTGGAACAGGTGATGTCGGCGCTGTCCGCGCTGGCCGACGCGACCCTCTCGGCGGCGTACGAGATCGCGGTGGGTGAGCTGCCGGCGGGCACGCCCCGGCCCCGGCTGGCCGTGGTGGCGATGGGCAAGTGCGGTGGCGACGAGCTGAACTACGTCTCCGACGTCGACGTGATCTTCGTGGCCGCGACCGACGAGGACCTGCCCGCCGCGACGACCGTCGCCGCCCGGCTGATCCACATCTGCGGGCTGGTCGCCTGGCCGGTGGACGCCGCGCTGCGCCCCGAGGGCAACCGGGGGCCGCTGGTGCGTACCCTGGCCAGCCACCTCGCCTACTACCAGCGGTGGGCCCGCACCTGGGAGTTCCAGGCGCTGCTCAAGGCCCGTCCGGCCGCCGGTGACCTGGCGTTGGCCGGCGAGTGGGTCGACGCCCTCGCCCCGCTGGTCTGGCGGGCCTCCGAGCGTCCCGAGGCGGTCTCCGACGTACGCGCCATGCGCCGCCGGATCATCGACAACATCCCGCCGAAGGAGCTGGACCGCGAGATCAAGCGGGGTCCGGGCGGGCTGCGGGACATCGAGTTCGCCGTCCAACTGCTGCAACTGGTGCACGGCCGGGGCGACGAGTCGCTGCGGGTGCCGGGCACCGTGCCGGCGCTGCGTGCGCTGGTGGCCGGCGGTTACGTCGGGCGGGCCGACGGTGAGGCGCTGCTGCGCGGGTACCGCTTCCTGCGCGGGGTCGAACACCGGCTCCAGCTCCAGGCGCTGCGGCGCACCCACACCGTGCCGACCGAGCCGGCCGCGCTGCGCTGGCTGGCCGCCGCGCTCGGCTACGCCGCCATCCCGGGCCGCAGCGCCGTGGAGAGCTTCCGCGCCGACTGGGTCGCGCACGCCACCGAGGTACGCCGGCTGCACGCCAAACTGCTCTACCGGCCGCTGCTGGAGTCGGTGGCCCGGGTGCCCGCCGACGGCCTGCGGCTCACCCCGGAGGCGGCCCGGCACCGGCTGGAGATCCTCGGTTTCGCCGACCCGGCCGGGGCGCTGCGCCACCTCGAAGCCCTCACCGGCGGGGTGAGCCGGACCGCCGCCATCCAGCGGACCCTGCTGCCGGTGCTGCTCAGCGAGTTCGCCGACGCGCCCGAACCGGACCGGGGGCTGCTCAACTACCGGCAGGTCTCCGACAAGCTCGGCAGCACCCCGTGGTACCTGCGGCTGCTGCGCGACTCCGGGCCGGTGGCCCGGCGGCTGGCCCGGGTGCTGTCGTCGTCCCGCTACGCGGCCGACCTGCTGGCCCGGGAACCGGAGGCGCTGCGGCTGCTGGCCGAGGAGAACGAGTTGACGCCCCGACCCCGGGAGGTGCTCTGCGACGGGTTCGCCGCCGCGGCGGCCCGGCACGCCGACCCGGTCGAGGCGACCCGGGCGGTACGCGCGCTGCGCCGCCGGGAACTCGTCCGGATCGCCTGCGCCGACGTGCTCAGCCGGGCCGGCGGGCTGGCCCCGCGACCCGAGCGTGGTGTGCCGGCCGGCCCGCTGGCCGACGTCACCCGGGTCGGCACCGGCCTGTCGTACGTCACCGACGCCACCCTGTCCGCCGCGCTGCGCGCCGTCCGGGCCGCCCAGCCGGAACTGCCCGGCCTACGGTTCGCGGTGATCGGCCTCGGTCGCCTCGGCGGGTACGAGTCGAACTACCTCTCCGACGCCGACGTGCTCTTCGTCTACGACCCGCCGGCCGGGACGGCGGAGAGCACCGCCAGCGCCGCCGCCCACGCGATCGCCGAGGAACTGCGCCGGCTGCTCGCCGCCCCCGCCCCCGACCCGGCGCTCGGCGTCGACGCCGACCTGCGCCCCGAGGGACGGCAGGGCCCGCTGGTCCGCAGCCTCGCCGCCTACGCCCAGTACTACGCCCGCTGGTCGCGGGTGTGGGAGGCGCAGGCGCTGCTGCGGGCCCGGTTCGTCTGCGGCGACGCCGACCTGGGCACCGAGTTCGAGAAGATGGTCGACCCGGTCCGCTACCCGGCCGACGGGTTGACCCGGGAGCAGGTGGTCGAGATCCGCCGGATCAAGGCCCGGGTGGAGAACGAACGGCTGCCCCGGGGTGCCGACCCGGCCACCCACACCAAGCTCGGTCGGGGTGGCCTGGCCGACGTCGAGTGGGCGGTGCAGCTGCTCCAGCTGCGCAACGCCGGGGCGTACCCGCAGCTGCGCGGCACGCGTACCCTCGATGCCCTCGCGGCGGCCCGGGAGGCGGGGCTGGTCGACCCGGCGGACGCCGCCGCGATGGTCGCCGGGTGGACCCTCGCCGCGCAGGTCCGCAACGCGCTGATGCTGGTCCGGGGTCGGGCCGGCGACCAGCTTCCCCGGCACGGGGTGGAGCTCGCCGGTGTGGCGCGGTTGCTCGGCGCGGACGACCCGGGGGAGTTCCTCGACGACTACCTGCGCACCGCCCGGCGGTCCCGGGCCGCCATGCAGCGGGTCCTGGAGAGCTGAGCCACCGCCGCCGGCACCGAAGCCGTCGGCATAGTCGGGCCAGACAGCCGTGCCGGGCAGCCGTGCCGGGCCGGACAGTCGGGCCGGGTAGCCGTGCCGTGCCGGGCCGGACAGTCGGGCCGGGTAGCCGGGCGACGACGGCGGCCCGGTCACCAGGGCGGCCCGGTCACCGGCGGCGGACCAGCACCAGATGGTCGATCAGGGTGCCGGCCTCGCCGTTGGGGCCGGTGGCCTGCCGCTGCGGCGCGTCGAGGCGCTCGACGTGCCATCCGTCCGGGTCGAGGTCGAGCTCGGCCAGAGTCTCCTGCGGGGTGGGGAACCGTACGTGGCGATGTTCGGCGGCACCCCACGGGGGCACCGCGCCGTGCTCGACCACCAGCAGCCGTCCGCCCGGGGCGACTGCCCGGACCGCTGCCCGCAGCACCTGCGCCCGGGGGAAGTCCAGCGGCGACTGGAGGAACTGCGCCGAGACCAGGTCGAACCTGCCCGCCGGGAAGGTCCGGGCCAGGTCGTGCCGCTGGAAGTCGACCAGGGACGCCACCCCGGCGGCCGTCACGGCGGCGGCCGACCGCTCCAACGCGGTGGCGGAGACGTCGACCGCCGTCACCCGCCAGCCCTGCCGGGCCAGCCACACCGCGTCGCCGCCCTCGCCGCAACCGAGGTCGAGGGCGCTGCCCGGCGGCAGCGCCCCGACGACGTCGACCAGGTGCGGATTGGGTCGGCCGCTCCACTGCCGCTCCCGGGCCCGGTACATCTCGTCCCAGTGCCGGGCGGTCTGCTCGTCCATGGCCGCGTCGACACCGGTTCCGTGCGTCCCGCCGCCCTGCCCGCCCTCGTTGCCGGTCCCGTGGGCACTGCGGTCCTGCCCGCCGTCCTCGTTGCCGGTCCCGTGGTCACTCACTGGCCTGTCCGCCGTCCTCGTCGCCGGTGCGGGCGGCGGTGGCCCGGTGCGTGGCCACCGCCCGGTCGGTGTCCTCGGCGATCAGGTCGGCGTTGAGCGCGGCGGCGGCCTTCAGTCCCGCCGCGGCGGCGGCGATGACGGTGGCCTGCGGGTCGGTGACGTTGCCGGCCACCCAGACGCCGGGCACCCTGGTCGCGCCGGAGGCGTCGGCGGCCACCCGGTCACCGAAGGCGTGCCCACCGACGACGAATTCCTCGGTGGGCAATCCGAGCCCGGCGAGGAAAGCGGCCCGCGCGCCGAACCGGGGGGCCACCACCAGCGCCTCCCTGGGGACCACCCGGCCGGACCGCAGCCGTACGCCGGTGAGCCGGTCGCCGGTGACCTCCAGCTGCGCCACCTCCCCGTCGACCACGGTGACGCCCCGGGCGGCCAGCTTCTCCGCCTCGTCGGCGGGCAACGGCCCGGCGGTGTGCGTGAAGACCACCACGTCGTCGGTGAGCTGACGGAACAGCAGCGCCTGGTGGGCGGCCATCGGGCCGGTGGCGAGCACCCCGACGGCCTGGTCGCGTACCTCCCACCCGTGGCAGTAGGGGCAGTGCAGCACGTCGCGGCCCCACCGGTCGGCCAGGCCCGACACGTCGGGCAACTCGTCGACCAGGCCGGAGGTGACCAGCAACCGGCGGGTGTGCAGGGTGCTGCCGTCGGCCAGGGTCACCGTGAACCGCCCCGGACCGACGTCGCCCGCCGGTGCCGTGGCGTCGTGCGGGTGGGCCGGGTCGATCGGGTGGGTGGCGGTGACGGTGCCGTCGAGGACGGTCACGCCGTACCGGGCCACCTCGGACCGGCCCGTCGCGTACAGGTCGGCGGGTGGGACACCCTCGTTGGTCAGGAAGTTGTGCACGCGGCCGGCCGGGGCGTTGCGCGGGGCACCACCGTCGACCACCACCACGTCGCGGCGGAACCGGCCCAGGGCGAGCGCACCGCTGAGCCCGGCCGCACCGCCACCGACCACCACCACGTCGTGCACCACCGGGTACGTCATGACTGCCTCCTCACGGGCGGGTCCGTCCCGCCGATGCCCCGGATCGTGCGCCCGGATCACCGTACTGCCAAATCTGGTTGCCGAAATGGCAAACTGGTGCGGTGACCGACGACCACAGCGACATCCCCCCGGACGAGGTGCTCACCGCCGTCGGACCCCGGCTGCGGGCGCTGCGGCAGCAGCGCGGCGTGACGCTGGGTCAGCTCGGCGCGGCGACCGGCATCTCGGTCAGCACGCTGTCCCGGCTGGAGTCCGGCGGCCGGCGGCCCACCCTGGAACTCCTGCTCGCCCTGGCCCGCTTCCACCGGGTGCCGCTGGACGACCTGGTCGGTACACCGCAGACCCGCGACCCCCGGGTCCACCGCCGGCCCGTCGTCCGCCACGGCGTCACCATCGTGCCGTTGACCCGTCGCCCGGGTGGCGTCCAGGCGTACAAGATGATCTATCCACCGCAGGTGCCGGCGGGGGAGCCGACCCAGCAGGCGCACGAGGGGTACGAGTGGCTCTACGTGCTCTCCGGCCGGGTCCGGCTGCTGCTCGGCAGCCACGACCTCACCCTCGACGCCGGTGAGGTCGCCGAGTTCGACACCCGCACCCCGCACTGGTTCGGCAACCCCCACGACGAGCCGGCGGAGATCCTCAGCCTCTTCGGCCCCCAGGGTGAGCGCCTGCACGTCCGCGCCCGCCCGTCCCCGGTCCGCCCCACCCGCCCCTGACCGGCAGCCCGGGTGCCGGCGCGCCGGCGGCGCACTGGCGGCGTGCGCTGCTGGTGCGCGCGACGACCCCGGGCGGGTGTCACCGCGCCTACCGTGGTAGGACTGCCCGGTGCCGACGACCCGCCGTGAGCAGTCCGCGCGTCCCGTCCTCGCGGCGCTGGCGGTGTCGCTGCTGCTCGCCGTCGCATTCCTGCTCGCCCCGCCGATGGGCACCGACCTGTCGGCCCAGGTCGCCCGCGCGGGCTTCGCCGACCGCAACGGCCTGGCCCCCATCGACTTCGCCTGGTACGGCGGAGTCCACCAGGGCGGTTACAGCCTCTACACCCAACTGCTCGGCGCGCTGGTCGGCGTACGGCTGCTCGGCGCGGCGGCAGCGGTCGTCTCGTCGGCGGCACTGGCCTGGCTGTTCGTCCGCTCCGGTGCCCGCCGTTGCCTGCTGGGCGCGGTCCTGGGCGCGGTGGTCCTGGTCGGGAACCTGGCGAGCGGCCGGATCACCTTCGCCGTCGGGCTCGCGTTCGGGCTGCTCGCCCTCTGCGCGGTGGCGGCGCAACGACCCGGCCGGCCACTGCGGCTGGTGGTGGCCGCCCTGCTCGCCGCCCTCGCCACCTGGGCCAGCCCGGTCGCCGGTCTGTTCATCGGACTGGCCGGCGCCGCAGTGCTGCTGGCCGCCCTGCGACGAGGCGACGGCCCGGGCAGAGCACTGCCCGGCGGCTGGCGGGCCACCGGCCCGGTGGCCGACGGCCTCGTCCTCAGCCTCACCCCCGCGCTCGCCCTCGCGCCGATGGCGGTGCTGTTCGGCAACGGCGGCACCCAGCCGTACTCGGCCGAGTCGATGCGGATCAACGTGGCGCTGGCCGTGCTGGGGTACGCCGTCCTCGGCCGGCAACACCGGGTGCTGCGCACCGGTGCGCTGCTGACCGTGGTGTTGCTGGTCGCCGCCTTCTACCTGCCCAGCCCGATCGGCTCCAACGCCCTACGGCTGCCGATGCTCTTCGGCCTGCCGCTGCTCGCCGGGTTCGCTCCGGTGCGTGGACCGTGGCTGGCCGGTCTGCTCGCCGCCGTTGTCTGGTGGCAGAACCCGGTGATGGTCAGCGACGTGACGCGCGCCGGCTCGGTGCAGAGCGGTGCCGCCTTCTACCGTCCGCTCGTCGACGAACTGGCCCGACGGCAACCGGTGGGCCGGGCCGAGGTGGTGCCGCTGCGCGACCACTGGGAGTCGGCGTACCTCCCACCGACCGTCCCGCTGGCCCGCGGGTGGGAACGGCAGGTCGACGCCGACCGCAACGCGATCTTCTACACCGGCCGGCTGACCGCCGACTCGTACGCGCAATGGCTGCGCGCCAACGCCGTCCGCTACGTCGCCGTCGCGCCCGACGCGCCACCCGACCGGTGGGCGCGCGACGAGGCCAACCTGGTGCTGGGCGGCCAGCCCTACCTGCGCGAGGTGTGGCGCAACGCCGACTGGCGGCTGTACGCCGTCGCCGACCCCGCGCCGATGGTGAGCGCTCCCGGACGGCTGGTCTCCGCGGATCAGAGCGGGGTCCGGTTCACGACCGACCGGACCGGGAACGTGCAGGTGCACATACGGTGGTCGCGCTGGCTCTCGCTGTCGGGGGCAGCCGGCTGTCTGCGGCCGGGACCCGACGGGTGGACCGAGATCAGGGTGGACGGCCCGGGTGAATTCTCGATCTCGAGCGACCTCCTGCCCGCGCGTCACTGCTGACGGACCCACTCACCGCCGCGACCTGGCCGCACTGGCACGCGGGCCTGGACCTGGCCGGCCCGCGCCCACCCGCCGAGTGGACCCACCGGCCCCGGTACCGACACCAGGACGCTCCCGACCACGGCCGCCGTAGCCCAACGCCGTAGCCCACCGCCATAGCCCACCCCGGGGGCGTCACCGTGGTACTGGCAGCATGTTCTCCCATGCCCCTCCCCTTGGCGCGCTGGACCGGCCTGGCCGGCTCGACGATGCTCGCCGTCGCAGCGTTCCTGGGCGGCGCGCTGCCTTCCTCGCGGCACGGAAACACCCCGGTCGGCATCTGGCAGGGCCCGAACGGGCCCCTGCTCGTCGCGCTGTGGGTGGTCGGGCTGGGGCTGATGGCCGGAGTGTGGTGGACGCTGCGCGATCGCGTCCCGTCGACCCGGTGGGCGCTGGTGACCATCGGGCTCTGGCTCGTCCCGCTGCTCGTCGCCCCCCCACTGGCCAGCCGGGACGTGTACGCGTACGCCTGCCAGGGCGCCACCTACGCCGCCGGGTTCAACCCGTACGAGCAGGGGGTGTCGGCGCTGCCGTGCCCGTGGTTGGACACGGTCTCGCCGATCTGGCGGGACACCCCGGCCCCGTACGGGCCGCTGTTCGCCCTGCTCTCCGGCGCGGCGGTGGCGGCGACGGACTCACTGGTCGGCAGCATCGTGCTGTTCCGGTTGCTGGCGGTGGCCGGGGTCGCCCTGCTCGCGGCGGTGCTGCCGGTGCTGGCCCGCCGATGCGGGGTGGCACCGGAACGGGCGCTGTGGCTGACGCTCGGGTCGCCGCTGGTCGGGGTGCACCTGGTCGCCGGCGCGCACAACGACGCGCTGATGGTCGGACTGCTCGTCGCCGGGCTGGCGGTGGTGGCATCACATCCCGGCCGCCCCGGCCCGCTGCTGGCCGGTGGCGTGCTGCTCGGCCTGGCTGCCGGGATCAAGGTGACCGCGTTGGTCGTCGTGCCCTTCGCCGCGTTGGCCGCGCTGGCCGGAACGTACTCCATCCGCAGGCTCTGCCGGGACGGCGGCTGGGTGGTCGGTGGCGCGGTGGGGACGGTGGTCGGGGCGACGTTGGCGGCCGGACTGAACTTCGGCTGGATCTCCGGCCTGCAGCAGGGTGGCCTGGCGATCGCCTGGACGTCGCCGCCGACCGCCGTCGGGCAGACCGCCGGCTACGTCGCGGCCCTGTTCGGCGCGGACATCGACGCGCTACCGGTGACCCGGACGATCGGCATGCTGGTGCTGGCGGTGCTGCTGGTCTGGTTGTGGTGGCGGGCCCGCACCCGCGACCCGCTCTGGCACGCCGGCCTGGCACTCGCCGCGACGGTGGCCCTCGCGCCGCTGTTCCACCCCTGGTACTGGCTGTGGCCGCTGGCCGTGCTCGCCGCGACCACCCACCGGACGACCCGGTGGTTCGCGTTGGTGGCGTTGATCTCGTCGTTCCTGGTGCTGCCCGACGGCACCGGGCTGCCCCGGTACACCAAGATGCCCGGTGCCCCGCTGATGACGCTGTTGGTGATCGTGGTGGCCGTCCGGTTGGTACGGTCGGCTCGGGCGGGCCGGCGGCCCGCCACCGTGGACGCGCCCGCCGACTGAGGAGAGGTGGCCGGTGACCGAGCCCGGCGTGCCGACCGGGAGACGGGCCCGTGCGGCGCGTCACCTCGGGTTGACCGGAGCGGTGCTGCTCGCCGTGGCCGGCTGGCTGGGCGGGGTGCTGCCCGAGGTGCCGCCGACCGGGCCGTGGCGCGCGCCACACGGGCCGGCCGCGATCCTCTGCTGGCTGGTCGGGACGGCGCTGATGGTGGGTGCCTGGTGGGCGTTGCGCGCCGGTGCCCCGTCCACCCGGTGGGCGTACGTCACCGCCGGGCTGTGGACCCTGCCGCTGCTGCTCACCCCGCCGCTGGCCAGCCGGGACGTCTACTCGTACGCCTGCCAGGGCTGGTCGTACGCGGCCGGGCACGACCCGTACCGGGTGGGGGTGGCGGCGGCCGGCTGCCCGTGGGTCGACGCGGTCGCGCCGATCTGGCGGGACACCCCGGCCCCGTACGGCCCCGCCTTCGTGCTGCTGGCCGCGCTCGCCGCGGTGCTCGGCGGGACCCTGGTCGGCACCCTGATGGTGCTGCGGCTGTACGCGGTGGCCGGGGTGCTGCTGGTGGCGCTCAGCCTGCCCGGCCTGGCCCGCGCCGCCGGGGTACCCACCCGCCGGGCGGCCTGGCTGGGGTTGGCCTCCCCCCTGGTCGGGGTGCACCTGGTGGCCGGCGCGCACAACGACGCGGTGATGCTCGGTCTGCTCCTGCTGGGCCTGCTGGTGCTGGTCCGGTCGCCCGGCCGGACGGGGGCGCTGCTCGTGGCCGGGGTGCTGCTCGGGCTGGCGGTGGCGGTGAAGGCGACCGCGCTGGTGGTGCTGCCGTTCGCGGCGTTGGCGGCGGTGCACGGCCGCTACACCCTCCGGGCCCTGCTGCGCGACGGCGGCCGGCTCGCCGGGGCGGTCCTGGCCACCCTGGCGGCGGTCTCGGCGCTGTCCGGCCTGGGGCTGGGCTGGGTCGCCGGCCTGGCCCGCAGCGGTGACTCACAGCAGTGGACGTCGGCGCCGACGGCGGTCGGTTTCGTCGTCGACTACGTCGGCGAGCTGGCCGGTCGGCGGCCGGACGCGGTGCCGGTGACCCGGGCGGTGGGCCTGCTGGTCCTGGCGGTGCTGCTGGTGCTGCTCTGGTGGCGGGCGTGGACGGCGTTGCGCCGGCTCAACGACGTCCGGCAGCGGGTGCACCGGCTGGCGGCGGCCCGGCCCCGGGTCACCCTGGGCGCGGCGGGCGCGGCGCTGGCCGCGACGGTGCTGCTCGCCCCGGTCCTGCACCCGTGGTACGTGACCTGGCCGTTGCTGCTGCTCGCGGTGTCGGCGACCCGGACGACCTGGTTCGTGGCGCCGGCGGCGGTGGCGGCCTTCCTCACCCTGCCCGACGGCACGTCGGTCGCCCGGTACACCAAGGCACCCGGCGCGATCGTGATGACCGCGCTGCTGCTGGTGCTGCTGGTCGGCGCGGCACGGGGCCGGTGGCATCCAACGGTCCGGCGTGACGGTGCCGGGCCGGGGTGACGGTGCGGGTCGTGTAACGCAGCGGGCCGGCGTAACGGAACGGGCCGGCGTGACGGTGCCGGGCCGATGTGACGGTGCCGGTCGTGTAGCGCTGCGGGCCGGCGTAACGGAACGGGCCGGGGTGACGGTGCCGGCCGGGGTGACGGAACGGGCCGGCTCCGCGGAAGCGGAGCCGGCCCGGCCGGTGGAACGTGACCGTCGAGGCGGACCTCAGCAGTCGAAGTACATCGCGAACTCGTGCGGGGTCGGGCGCAGACGCACCGGGTCGACCTCGTTGGCCCGCTTCCAGCCGACCCAGGTGGAGATCAGGTCGGGGGTGAAGACGCCACCGTCGAGCAGGTAGTCGTGGTCGGCCTCCAGCGCGTCGAGCACCTCCGGCAGCGAGCCCGGCACCTGCTTGACGTCGCCCCACTCCTCCGGCGGGAGGTCGTAGAGGTCCTTGTCGATCGGAGCCGGCGGCTCCATCTTGCTCTTGATGCCATCCAGGCCGGCCATCATCATGGCCGAGAAGGCGAGGTACGGGTTGCTGGACGGGTCCGGCACCCGGAACTCGACCCGCTTGGCCTTGGCGTTGCTGCCGGTGACCGGGATGCGGGTGCAGGCGGAGCGGTTGCGCTGCGAGTAGACCAGGTTGACCGGGGCCTCGTAGCCGGGCACCAGCCGACGGTACGAGTTGACCGTCGGGTTGGTGAACGCCAGCAGCGACGGGGCGTGGTGCAGCAGGCCACCGATGTACCAGCGGGCGGTGTCCGACAGGCCGGCGTAACCGGTCTCGTCGTAGAACAGCGGCTCGCCGTTGAGCCAGAGGCTCTGGTGGGTGTGCATGCCGGAGCCGTTGTCGCCGAAGAGCGGCTTGGGCATGAAGGTGGCCGTCTTGCCGTTGGCCCAGGCCTCGTTCTTCACGATGTACTTGAAGAGCTGGAGCTGGTCACCGGCGTGCAGCAGGGTGGAGAACTTGTAGTTGATCTCCGACTGGCCGGCGGTGCCGACCTCGTGGTGCGAACGCTCCACGGTGAACCCGCCGTCGACCAGCCGACGCACGATCGAGTCGCGCAGGTCGGCGTAGTGGTCCACCGGCGGCACCGGGAAGTAACCACCCTTGTACGCGGTCTTGTAGCCGCGGTTGCCGCCGGCCTCCTCACGACCGGTGTTCCACGCGCCCTCGATCGAGTCGATGTAGTAGAACGACTGGTGCGCCGAGGTCTCGTGGCGGATCGAGTCGAAGATGTAGAACTCCGCCTCGGCACCGAAGTACGCCGTGTCGGCGATGCCGCTGGCGGCGAGGTAGGCCTCGGCCTTCTTGGCCACGTTGCGCGGGTCCCGCGAGTACGCCTCACGGGTGAACGGGTCGTGGATGAAGAAGTTGAGCGCGAGGGTCTTCTGCGCGCGGAACGGGTCGATGAAGGCGGTCGCGACGTCCGGGAGCAGGAGCATGTCCGACTCGTGGATCGCCTGGAAACCGCGGATCGACGAACCGTCGAACGCGAGACCGTCGGTGAAGACGCTGTCGTCGAAGGACTCCACCGGCAGATTGAAGTGCTGCATCACGCCGGGCAGGTCACAAAAACGTACGTCGACGAACTTTACGTCCTCGTTCTTGAGGTATCGCAGGAGTTCCTCGGGATTGGCAAACACACGTCCTCCTGGCACGTCCACTCCGGTGGCTGGGCTCTGGCGACGCTATGACCGTGGGGTTGCTCGCCCGTGTCTCCAATGTTTCTGCCGTGTTACGCCGCTAGCGGAGCGTCATCTGCGCCGCTCAGTACCCGCCGGGTTGTCCGTTCGGACGATACCGGCTGAAGCGCTGTGCTGCCATTCGTAGTGATTAGACCGAATGTGCACAGATTGCTGAAACACTCTGCCTGTCCACCTGGTGACCGGCCGCCGACCGACCCGGGGCCCCGGTGACCACCCCGGCCGGCCGCCGTCCCTGAGCGGTAGCGGGTGCCGTTGCCGCCCTGAGCGGTGGCGTGCCGCCCTGAGCGGTGGCGTGCCGCCGCGGGTGCCGGTGCCGCCCTGGCCGGTGGCAGGGCGGTGCTGACTACCCTTGAACACCGTGACGAGTTCGCCTGCGGCGCCGGTGCCGCCCGCCACCGATCCCGCCTTCACCCCGCCGACCCTCGGCCGACGGTTCGGGGCCCTGGTGATCGACTGGGTGCTCTGCCTGCTGGTGGCGAACTTCTTCGCCGACCCGGTCCGCGACGGCTGGGCCCCGGTGGCGGTGCTCATCGTCGAGTACGGCCTCTTCCTCGGCCTCTTCGCCCAGACCCCCGGGATGAGGATCACCCGGCTGCGCTGCCTCGACTGGTCCGACGGCGGGCGGATCGGCGTCCCCCGGGCGCTCCTGCGCGGCCTGCTCCTGGCCCTGGTCGTACCGCCGCTGATCATGGACGGGCAGCGCCGGGGCCTGCACGACCGCCTCACCGGCGCGGTCATCGCCGACGCCCCCCGCCCCACCACCTGATCGCCCCGCCCGCCCCGCCCGGCGGGTGCCCGCGCTGCCCGCCGGGTACTCGCGCTGCCGGCCGGGCGCTCGCGCTGCCGGCCGGGCGCTCGCGCTGCCTGGCGGGTGCTCGCCGCGCTGCCTGGCGGGTGCTCGCCGCCCCGGGCGCTCGCGCTGCCCGCCGCATGATCGTGCTCGATCCTGGTTGTAGTGGCATCCGACGGCTGTGAGACCACTACAACCAGGATCGAGCACGATCATGGACGGCCGACCCCCGCTGCGGAGAGGACCACGCCGGGTCGTGTGCAGGCGCGGGCACGGGTGGGCGCGGAGCGGGCAGGCGTTGGCCCCCGCGCAGAGGTGGACACGCGGGCACGGGGCAGAGCCGGGTGGTCACGGGCAGCGCCGGGTGGGCGCGGCAGATCTGGGTGGTCACAGGCAGAGCCGGGTGGTCACGGGCGGGGCTGGGTGGGCACGGGGCCGGCCGGTGGCAGGTGGCCGGGCGTACGACGGGGGTGTCAGCGGCCCCGGGTCTGGCGGAACGCGCGGCCCGGTGGCCGCATGTTCTTCGGGATCGCGCCCTTGGGCATCTGCGGGCGGGCGGTGAGTGCCTTGAGCCGCTTGTCGAGCGAGTTGACGTCCTTGCCGTTGAGGGTGCGCGGCAGCCGCATCAGGGTCATCCGCAGCTTGCGGATCGGCAGCTCACCCTCGCCCTGGCCGATCACGTAGTCGTGCAGCGGCGCGGAGCCGATCACCTTGGCCAGCCGGCGCTTCTCCTGGCCCAGCAGGCCACGGACCCGCTGCGGGTTGCCCTCGGCGAGCAGGATCACGCCGGGCCGGCCGATCACCAGGTGCACCATGTCCATCTGGGTGGTGGAGCTGACCGCCGGGGTGACCCGCCAGTCGCCACGCATGCTCTCCATGATCTGCGCCGCCGCGCCGGGCTGCCCCTCGGCGGCGTTCATCATCGCCTTGTTGGACCGCAGGTTGAGCACGACGAGCAGGGCGAGCAGGGCGAACAGGATGCCGATCGGCAGCCACAGCCAGCCCCAGAGGATCACCGCGACCACGGTGAGCGCGAGCGGGATCAGCACCGCCCCGGCGGCCAGTGGCGCAAACCACCGGTCCTGCTTGGCGGTGAACTTGAACACCATCCCGATCTGCTTCAGCCGTTGGCCGAACGAGACCTTCTCCTGGGGCTTTGCCATGCCGCCGAGTCTAGTGGTCGCCGCCAGGACGGATGATCCCCGGCCGGTGGTCGGCGGTGGGCCGCGGTGTTCCCGGGTGGCGGGACCACCGCGAGCGGGGTCGATCCACGGCAGGCGGGGCCGGTCGGGCCGTGATCGACCGGGGCTGTTCCCGACGGTGGTCAGCCGGTGGGGGAGCGGTCCCCGACCGGCGGTGCGGTGCGGGGGCGCGGCATGACGGGGGCGGCGCGGCCGGTGCCACCCTGACCCGTGCCGGCGTGGCCGGCACCGTCGTTGCCGCCCTCCTCGTGGTAGTCCTCCTCCACGTTGACGGCCCAGACGTCGTGGTCGGTGCCGTCGAGGATGTTCTCCGCGGCGAGCATCGCGGTGAGCATGGAGTGGTCCTGGTTGTTGTACCGGTGCATGCCGTTGCGACCCACCGGGTGCACGTTCGGCACCGCCTCGGCCAGCCAGCGGCGGATCACCTCGACGGCCTCGGCGTAGCCCTCGTCGTAGACCGGGTACGCCTTCGGCATCCGCACCACGTACCCGGTGGTGACCGAGCCGGGGCGGACCAGGCCGAGCCGCTCCAACTCGGCGGTGCCGAAGGCGACCAGCTCCGGGTCGGGGGTCGACCACAGCTCGTCGCCCTCGTTGACGAAGTACTCCAGGCCGAGGCAGGTGCCGCCGGCCCGGACCATCTCCGGTGACCAGGCGCCGTAGTTCTGGATCCGCCCGACCTGCACCCCGGGGGTGTGCACGTAGATCCAGTTGTCGGGGAAACCGGCCTCGGCCGGCACCACCAGCGCCACGGTCAGGAAGTCCCGGTGCCGCAGCGCGTCGGCGGCCTCGCGTACCTCGGTCGGCGCGGGCGGGTCCATCGCCCGGACCAGGGCCGAGATCGGCATGCTGGAGACCACGTGGTCGGCGGCGATCCGCCGCTCACCGGACGGGCCGTCGACGGTCACCGCGACCGCCCGGCCGTCCGCGCGGTGCACGGTGCGTACCGCCGTCTCCAGCTCGACCGTCCCCCCGGCCTTGACCACCAGTTCGGCGCAGCGTTCCCACATCATCCCCGGGCCGAGCCGGGGGTAGCGGAACTCCTCGATCAGGCTGGTCACCTCGGTGCCGCCCCGCTGGGGCAGCAGCGCGCCGCGGATCGCCGCGCCGAGGGAGAGGTTGCGGATGCGCTGGGCCGCCCAGTCCGCCTGCAGCTCCGTCGCGGGGATGCCCCAGACCTTCTCGGTGTACGTCTTGAAGAACATCCGGTACAGCCGGGCCCCGAACCGGGCCGACACCCAGCCCTCGAAGTGGCTCTGGTCGGCCGGCGGGCGCACCCGCGCCCACAGGTACGACCCGACGCACCGGCACGCCTCCCACACGCCCAGGTTGCGCAGCGCGTTGCCGGCCCGCAGCGGGTAGTCGAACAGCCGCCCCTGGTAGTGGATGCGGCTCATCCGGGGGCGCAGCAGGAAGTCGTCTTCGGAGAGCAGTTCGTGCCAGAACGCCTCGACCCGGGACACCTTGGTGAAGAACCGGTGCCCGCCGATGTCGAACCGCCAGCCCTCCCGCTCCACGGTGCGGCTGATCCCGCCGACCACGTCGTCGGCCTCTACTACGTCGACCGGGGCGTGCCGCCGCGTCAACTCGTACGCGGCGGTGAGTCCGGCGGGGCCGGCGCCGATGACAACCGTGTGCGGCTGCGCCATCAAAGACACCACCATCGATGAGTTAGGGGTCGGGGCTGGCGGAATCTAACACGATCTCGCCCTGCCCGGGGAGCGTCGTCGAATCGACGCTGAGCTGCCGCTCACCACCCCTTGCGGGCGTCGCCCAGGTCTGGGAAGATCGACACACTCGAATGCCCAGCGGGCGTCGCCGTGACCCGGCGCGATCCCCGGGCATCGTTGCGCCACGGCCCGGATCAGCCGACCGTGACCGAGGCTTCCTCGCGGGCCGTCAACGCCTGCTGGTAGAGCCGCCCCGCCCGGTACGACGAACGCACCAGCGGCCCGCTCATCACCCCGGCGAAGCCGATCTCCTCGGCCTCGGCGCGCAGCTCGACGAACTCCTCCGGCTTGACCCAGCGGGTCACCGGGTGGTGCCGGGGGGTGGGCCGCAGGTACTGGGTGATGGTGATCAGCTCGCAGCCCGCCTCGTGCAGGTCACGCAGCGCCTGGGAGACCTCGGCCCGCTCCTCGCCCATGCCCAGGATCAGGTTGCTCTTGGTGACCAGCCCGGCGGCGCGGGCCTGCCGGATCACGTCGAGCGAACGCTCGTAGCGGAACGCCGGACGGATCCGCTTGAAGATCCGGGGCACCGTCTCGACATTGTGCGCCAGCACCTCGGGCCGGGCGCCGAACACCTCGGCGAGCTGCTCGGGGACCGCGTTGAAGTCGGGGATCAGCAGCTCGACGCCGCAGCCGGACCGCAGCGCGTGGATCTGCCGGACGGTCTCGGCGTACAACCACGCGCCGCCGTCGGGCAGGTCGTCCCGGGCGACGCCGGTGATGGTGGCGTAGCGCAGGCCCATCGTGGCGACCGACTCGGCGACCCGACGCGGCTCGTCGGCGTCGAACTCGGCCGGCTTGCCCGTGTCGATCTGGCAGAAGTCGCAGCGCCGGGTGCACTGGTCGCCGCCGATGAGGAAGGTGGCCTCCCGGTCCTCCCAGCATTCGTAGATGTTGGGACAGCCGGCCTCCTGGCAGACGGTGTGCAACCCCTCACGCGAGACCAGCCCGCGCAGCTCGGTGTACTCCGGCCCCATCTTGGCCTTGACCTTGATCCACGGCGGTTTGCGCTCGATCGGCGTCTCGGCGTTGCGCGCCTCGATCCGCAGCATCCGTCGCCCCTCGGGGGCGACCGTCGCGGAGCGCGCTGCCTGCTGGGTCGTCGGCGCGGAGTGCTCGATCGTCACAAAACCGAGCCTACGCCCGACGGCGGCGATCGATGCACGTCGGGCGACCGGCGTCACGTCACCGGTCTTGTGACACCGGACACCGGCGGGCCGAAAAAGCCCGTTACAGCCGGGGTAACGGGTGTTAGCGTGCCGCAGAGCTGTGACGGAGCCGAGTACCGCCCCGATCCGCCAGTGCAGAGAGCCGCCGGTTTGCTGGAAGGCGGTCTGACGCCGGGGCGCGAAGACCCTCCCGAGCCGCGGGAAGAACGGCGCGTCCGCGCGCCCAGTAGACCCCGCCCGGCTGGCCCCGGTGAAAAGGCGACGAATGAGGCCCCCGCCGCGGCGGGGGCGAAGGTGTGGTGGCACCGCGAGGTTCCCGCTCGCCCACACCTCCCGGGGATCGCGTTGCGATTGATCGAGGAGGTAACCGCCGTGCAACGCATCCTGTCCTCCCACCTGCCCACCCGCGTCGGCGAGACCGTGCGGATCGCCGGGTGGGTGCACCGCCGCCGACTGTTGAAGTCGGTGGCCTTCCTGATCGTCCGGGACGCCGCCGGCCTGACCCAGGTGGTGGTCACCGACCCGGCCGTCCGGGCCGCCGTGACGGCACTGCCCGAGGAGACCGTGGTCGAGGTGGTCGGCACGGTCACCGCGAACGGCACCGCGCCCGCCGGGGTCGAGGTGACCCATCCGACGGTACGACCATTCGGCCCAGCCGCCGTGCCGCCGCCGTTCGACCTGTACCGACCGGCGCTCACCGCGACCCTGCCCACCCAGCTCGACCACGCCCCGGTGGCGCTGCGGCACCCGACCCGCTCGGCGGCCCTGCGGATCTCGGCGGCGGCGGTGGCCGGCTTCCGGGCCACCCTGGACGCCCGTGACTTCGTGGAGGTGCACACCCCGAAGGTGGTCGCCACGTCCACCGAGAGCGGGGCGAACGTCTTCGCCCTCGACTGGTTCGGCCGGCCCGCCTACCTGGCCCAGTCGCCGCAGTTCTACAAGCAGCTCATGGTGGGCGTCTTCGAGCGGGTCTACGAGGTGGGGCCGGTGTTCCGGGCCGAACCGCACGACACCGTCCGGCACCTGGCCCAGTACACCTCGCTCGACGTCGAGTTGGGCTTCGTCGACGACCACCGGGACGTGATAGCGGTGCTGCGGGACACCCTCGCGGGGATGCTCGCCGAGGTGGCCCGGCGGGCCGGCGGCGCGGTGGCGACCCTGGGGCTGACCCTGCCCGACGTGCCGGTCGAGATCCCGGCCGTGCACTTCACCGAGGCGCTGCGGCTCGCCGGCGCACCCGCCGACGAACCCGACCTGGCCCCCGCCCACGAGCGGACACTGAGCGAGTGGGCCCGTGCCACCCACGGCTCGGACTTCCTCTTCGTCACCGGGTACCCGATGGCGAAGCGGCCGTTCTACACCCACCCCGACCCGGCGCGGCCCGCGTACTCGAACGGCTTTGACCTGCTCTTTCGCGGGCTGGAGCTGGTCACCGGCGGGCAGCGGCTGCACCGCCACGCCGACTACCTGGCGGCGCTGGCTGCGCGCGGCGAGCCGGTCGAGCCGTACGCCGGGTACGTGGACGCGTTCCGGCACGGGATGCCGCCGCACGGCGGCTTCGCGATCGGCCTGGAACGCTTCGTGGCCCGGCTGGTCGGTGCGACGAACGTCCGGGAGGTCACCGCCTTCCCCCGCGACCTGCACCGGCTGGCCCCCTGAGCCGCCGGGTGTCCGCGCGACCGGCCTGCCGTGGGCCCTCACCAGGCGTCTGGGTACGCACTCTGGGTAGTGGTCTCGCTGAACTCGCTGTTGGTTGCTCTCCGTGATCGATGCGAGGTGTGGGCGGAGCTGCTTTTTGCCGGGTAGCAGCCCACGCCTCGCTGAACAGGAGTTTTGCTGCCACCTCTTCCTGTCCCACTTACCCGCCCATTCGCACTTTGCTCTGCTGCCATCGACGCGGCGGTCACTCTCCGCATGCGGTGCGTCCAGGGCAGCAGAGCAAAGTGTGCGAGTGAGGTAAGTGACGCCCGGCGGCGTCTTTACGCTGCGTAGCGGACGGAGAGGTGCTGCGGCGGCTGGAGCGGGACCCGGGATCGGCAGCCGGGAGCGGGACCAGGGTTGGGGCCGGGCCGGGCCGGGCCCGGAACAGGTGGAGAATGCGGGGGCGGGACCGGGAGGTAGGACCTGGGTCCCGGCCCGGCGGATACCGGACCCGGTGGAGCTGCGGCGGCTCGACGGAGGCAGCGGGCAGCGGCGTCAGGCCGGGCCGAGCAGGTCCCAGCGGTTGCCGGCGATGTCCCGGAACACCGCCACCCGACCGTACGGTTCGGTGCGCGGCGGCTTCACGAACTCCACGCCGGCGTCGACCATTCGCCGGTGGACGGCGTCGAAGTCGTCGACCTGGAGGAAGAAGCCGACCCGACCGGCCACCTGGTCACCGACCACCGCCTGCTGCCGCTCCCCGTCGGCGCGGGCCAGCAGGATGCCGGTCTGCGCGCCGGGCGGGCGGACCACCACCCACCGCTTCGGGCGGCCGTCGTTGGTCAGCGACGGCTCGTCCTCGACCAGCTCGAAACCGAGGATCCCGGTGAAGAAGGCGATGGCCGGGTCGTAGTCGGCGACGACGACGGTGACGAGGTCGATCCGCACCGGCTCAGCCGAGCAGGGTGGGCAGGTGCCGCTCCACCACGGGCAGCACCTCGGCCACCGTCACGGGGCGGCCCAGCTCGGCGGTGAGCGAGGTGGTGCCGGCGTCGGCGATGCCGCAGGGCACGATCCGGTCGTAGTACGACAGGTCGCAGTCGCAGTTGATCGCGAAGCCGTGCTGGGTGACGCCCCGGGCGACCCGGATGCCGATGGCGGCCACCTTGCGGGCCGGGCCCCGGTCGTCGTCGGGCACCCAGACGCCACTGCGCCCCTCGACCCGGCCGGCGGTCAGCCCGAACTCGGCGCAGACGTCGATCAGCAACTGCTCGGTGCGGCGGACGTAGGCGACCACGTCGACCGGGTCGGGCAGCCGGACGATGGGATAGCCGACGAGCTGCCCCGGACCGTGCCAGGTGATCTTGCCGCCCCGATCGACGTCGACCACCGGGGTGCCGTCCATCGGCCGGTCCCAGGGCTCGGTGCGCTTGCCGGCGGTGTAGACGCTCGGGTGTTCCAGCAGCAGCACGGTGTCGCCACGCTCACCGGCCACCACCTCGGCGTGCAGCCGCCGCTGCTCGTCCCACGCGGTCGGGTAGTCGACCACACCGGCCCGGACGGCGGTCACCCCGGAAGTCGTCACGCTCACCCCGCCACCCTAGCCCCGCCCGCCCGCGCTCCGCCCCGTGAGCCTCGTCGCCCCACCCTGCGTGATCCCAGGCGCTGGGCGTGACCCCGCGCGTCCGGGCGTGGACCTGCGCCGTGGGCGTGACCGGTCAGGGGGACCGTCAGGCGGCGGGGACCGTCCAGAGCCACACGTCGTCCACCCGGCGGGGCTCGCCGAGCAGGGCGGTGGCGGTGCGGCGCAGGGCGTCCTCGTCGAGGTCGTACTTGGCCCCGTGCACCTCGTCGGGCAGGACGACCGCCTCGACCCCCCAGTACCGCAGGTCCGCCCGGGACAGGCGGATGCTGCCCTCGGTGACGATCGGCACCAGCCCGGTCCGGCCGGCCTGGTCCATCAGCGTGTCGAAGGTGCGCGGCGGCGGCCCGATCCGCCCCCGCCCGTCGGGGCCGCCGGGGCCGAGGAAGAAGCCGGCGGGCAGCCGGAACTCACCCTGCCGGTGGGACAGGGCGTACGCCTGCCAGCGCTGGCCGTCGGGCGTGACGTCCAGGGTCAGCGGGATCGGGGTGAGCACCCCGCCCGGTGAGACGTACTCCCGCCAGGTGCCGGCGGTGACGAACTCCGGCACCGGCGGGCGGACGCTGGTCAGCAGCGGGGTCGGCAGCAGCGGCAGCAGCGCCGCCGCAAAACCCACCCCCCACACCCAGACCGCCGTGCGACCCGGTGGCGTCGCCCGCAGCCGGTCGACGGTGTACGCCAGCAGCACCCCGATGACCGGCGCGACCACCAGGGCCAGCCGGGACGGCAGGGCGGCGTTGACCACCGGCAGGTCGTCCAGCACCCCGAAAGGCAGCAGTTGGCCGGTACGGCTCCCGTTCCACTTCGCCACCGGCCCCCAGGACAGCACCGCGAACACCACGGCGGTCACCCCGAGCGCGGTCAGCGTGGCCTGCCGGCCGGGGCCGGCCCGACGCCACAGCCACCCGAAGCAGACCACGGTGAGCAGCAGCAGCGGCACCCCGAAGAAGCTGTTCTCCTCGGTCGGGTTGGGCGCCAGCGTGGTGTCCCAGCCGAGCGCCCCGGCCACCGACCGGCTCGGGTACGCCCCGAACGCGGCGATGTCCTCGGCGTGGATGACCGGGTCGAAACCGGTGCCGTGGAACCGTTGCGGCCCGGCGAAGTGCAACCACAGCGGGTACGCCAGCAGCACCCCGGCGACCAGCGCGGTCACCGCCAACCCGCGCAGGAGGTCCGGCAACGCGGCGCGGGCCTGCGCCCGGCGGGCCGGGTGCAGCGCCCAGACGGCGAGGAAGACGGCGACTGCCAGCGCGGTGAAGAACAACCCCTCGGCGGCGATCGAGAAGGCCACCGCGACCAGCACCCCGAGCACCAGCCCGCCCCGCAACCAACGGCCCGGCCGGCGCAGCGCGAACACCCCGGCCACCAGCAGCGGCACCAACCAGCCGGCGGTCCAGTTCAGGTGGGCGTTGGCGTGCGCGACCATGCCGGGGGAGTAGGCGACGAACAGCGCCCCGACGCCCGCCGCGAGCCGGCTGCCGACCAGGTGCCGGGAGAGCAGCCAGTACCAGGCCAGCGCGGTGGCGGCGAGGTTGAGGGTGAGGATCACCAGGAACGTCGCCGGCGGCCCGATCAGGTACGTCAGCGGTGCGAAGACCACCGCGTACACGGTGATCGAGGTGTTGACGGCGAGGTTCACCCCGTCCGGGACGTTGAGCAGATGGGTGAAGAGCGGGTTCTCCCCGTGCGTGACGGCGTGCCCGCCGAAGGCGAGCAACCACTCGAAGAGTGCCTGGTCGCTGGAGTTCACGGTGATCGCCCGCTGGTTCGGGTCGCGCCACAGGCCGCTGGTCACCCAGACCGCCAGCGCCACCGCGACGACCAGCATGATCAGGTCGGCCCGCCGACCCCGGGCTGTGTCCGGGGCGGCGGTGGGTGGCTGGTCGGCGGCCAGGGTCGGGGAAGTCGGCACGGAGCGGACGTTACCAACCGGAACTGGACCGACCGGTCGGACCCGCGACCCCGACCCCTCCCGGTTCGACCGGGCCGCCGACCGCCGCGCCCGCATGCCCGCCGCGCCACCCGGGCCGGTCGCCGGGCGGCGAGCAGTCCGGCCAGTCGTGCCGGGCGGGTCCATCGTGCAGCCCGGTCAGTCGTGCCGGGCGGGCCAATTGTGCAGCCCGGCCTATCGTGCAGCCCGGTCAGTCGTCGTGCAGGGCGGCGTGTAGCGCGGCGGGCAGCTCGGGGTGGGTCCAGGGGAAACCAGCCCGGGTGAGCACGGCGGGCAGGACCCTCGCGCTGGTCAGCGCCTCCTGGGCGAAGCCGCCCAGGGCGACCTTCAGGGCGAGCGCCGGAATCGGGACGATCGCCGGCCGGTGCAGTTGGCGGGCGAACTCCCGGGTGAACTCGGCGTTGGTGGCCGGATGCGGGCCGACCACGTTGACCGCGCCGGCGACCTCCCCGGCGGCCAGCAGGTACACCGTGGCGTCCAGCCAGTCCAACAGTGAGATCCACGGCAGCCACTGCCGCCCACTGCCGAGTCGGCCGGCGATGCCCAGTTTGAACGGCAGCAGTTGCGGCTTGAGCAGCCCCCCGTCGCGGTGCAGCGGCAGGCCCGTCCGCAGCCGCACCACCCGTACCCCGGCGTCCTCGGCGGGCCGGGTCGCCGCCTCCCAGACCCGGCACACGTCGGCGAGGAACCCCTCACCCGCCGGGGCGTCCTCCTCGACCACCCGGTCGCCGGTGTTGCCGTACCAGCCGACCGCCGAGGAGTTGAGCAGCACCCGGGGCCGGTCCGCCGCCGGCAACCCGGCGATCGTCACGGCCAGCGTGGTGGTGCTGTCCACCCGGCTGGACCGGATCACCCGGCGGTAGTCGTCGGTCCACCGCTTGTCGCCGACCCCGGCCCCGGCCAGGTTGACCACCGCGTCGGCCGCGGCCACCACGGCCGGGTCGAGCTGCCCGGCGGCCGGGTCCCACCGCTGTTCGTCGGGGGTACGCGGCGAGCGCCGGACCAGCCGGGTGACCTGGTGCCCGTCGCCGGTGAGCCGGTCGACCAGCCGGGTGCCGAGGAAGCCGGACACGCCGGCCATCAGGATCCGCATACCCCCATCTTCGGCTACGCACCCCCAACCAGATGCGCCGACCACCACCCCCACCCCCCACCCCCACCCGCCTCGTCCCGGTGATCAAGAGGTTTGCGTCAAGATTGATCTTCAACTTGACCTGAACCTCTTGATCAACTGACCTAAACCTCTTGATCACCGGGGCCGGCCGGCGATCCGCCGAGGTGGGGTGGGGAGGTCGGGGCGGGCGGGAGGGTAACGGGGCGGGCGGGAGGCGGGTGGGGTGGGGTGCGCGGTGGTGGGACCTATCGGGTGGCCGGGGTGCCGGCGGGGGTCGGGCGCAGGTCGGCAAGGAGGCGCTCCACCTCGGCGAACGCGTCCGCCGGGAGCGGGCCGAGGGTGAGGGCGGCGAAGTTCTCCCGGGCCTGCGCCACCGTCCGGCAGCCGGGGATCGGCAGCGTACGGGGGCTGCGGGCCAGCAGCCAGCCCAGCGCCCCCTGGGCGAGGGTACGGCCGTCCGAGGTCAACGCCGCCCGGATCGCCGCCACCCGGGCCGACCACTCGGGGGTGGGCCGGCCGTCGCGGAACCAGACCAGCCACTGCGGCGCCCGGCCCCGCACGTCGTCCGCGCCCAGCGTGCGGGTGGCCCCGGTGAGCAGGCCCATCGCCAGCGGCCCCCGGTTGAGGCTGGCCAGGTCGAAGGTGTCGCAGACGGCGAGCACCTCCGGGTTGTCGTTCAGCACCGACTCGTCGTGTTCGACGGCGACGCAGTGCGGCCCCGCCCCGGCGAACGCCCGCGCCGACCCCGGGTTGTCGGTGCTCCAGCCGTACCCGCGGATCTTGCCCTGGGTGACCAGGCCCTCCAGGGTGTCGACCAGGTCGAGCGCGGCGGACGCCGGCAGGTCGTTGAGGTGCAGCAGGTAGAGGTCCACGTGGTCGGTGCCGAGTCGACGCAGCGACCCCTCCAGGCTGGCCACCGCGTACGCCGGGCTGGCGTCCACGCCCAGCGCCCGCCGGGTCGCCTCGTCGGCGCGGTTGCCGAACTTGGTGACGATCACCGCCCGGTCCCGCCGGCCGGCGAGCGCCCGGCCGAGCACCCGTTCGCTGTGCCCGGCCCCGTAGTTGCTGGCCGTGTCGAAGAGGGTGACACCCAGGTCGAGGGCCTGGTGGATGGTGGCGACCGACTCGTCGTCGTCCACCTCACCCCAGCCGTACGGCTGACCGTCGTCGCCCCAGAGTGGGCCACCGATCGCCCAGCACCCCATGCCGATCGCGCCGACCTCGATTCCACTGCGGCCCAGAGTCCGTGTCGTCGTCATGCCGACCAGTGTTCAACCTGGAGCGCGCTCCAGGTCAAGCGTTGGCCTCCGCCCCTCGGCGGACGCCCGACACCGTGGGTGTTCCAGCCCCGGCACCCTCCGCTGTGCCCGCGGACCGGGACCTCACCCGTCCCGCGTCGGTGCGGCGCCGGGCAGCCGGGACAGGACCGGGACGAGCGGTTCGAGGGCGTCCCGGCGTACCACGAAGCGGGTGACGCCCCAGCGACGCCGGTGGGCCGCGACCGCCGCGACGATCTCGTCCACCGTGCCGATCAACACGAACGGGGTGGCCAGCAGCTCGGCGACGGTCAGCCCGATCCGGCCCGCCTGTTCGGCGGCGGCGGCCTCGGCATCGTCGGTGACCACCACCGTCTGCACCAGCGCCTCCACCGCGGGCGGGGTGTCGCGGCCGGCCGCGCCGGCGGCCACCTGGGCGAGCTGCGCCTCGATCTGGTCGGTCCGCCAACGCGCCTCGTGCCGGTGACCGTCGGCGAGGGTACGCCCGAAACCTGTCAACCCGACCACGTCGGCGTGCGCGCCGGCCCAGCGCAGCAGCGTCGAGTTGGCGGTGCCCATGGTCAGCGGGATGCGCTCCTGCACCGGCCGGGGCGAGGTCAGCCGGGCCTCCCGCGCCACCAGGTCGGGGGAGTCGACAGTCACCGGGGAACCGTCGAGCAGGGCACGGACCGCCTCGGCGACGGCCACGCAGCGGCGTACCCGGCCGGCCACGTCGGGGCGTACCCGGCCGACGGCGGCCCACTCGGCGGGGGTGTGGCCGGCCCCGACACCGAGCCGGGCCCGCCCGCCGGAGACCAGGTCGAGGGTGGCCACGTCGGCGGCGAGCAGGATCGGCTCCCGCACCCCCAGATTCGACACGTACGAGCCGAGCCCGATCGTGGAGGTCACCGACGCGGCGGCGGCGAGCGCGACGAACGGGGACGTCACGTCGCCCGGGTGGTCGGCGGCGAGCAGGGCGTCGAAGCCGACCGCCTCGGCCCGGCGGGCGAGGTCGACCCAGCCCGCCGCGTCGGTCGGGGTGGCCTGGAGCGAGAAGACGGTCACCGGCCCAGCTTCGCCGTCGCGTGCCGTCCCGGCCAGCCCGCGACCCCGGATTCTGCCAACCGGAGAATCACCGCCCACGCTCCCGACGGTTCTACCGCGCGCCCCGGCCGGGTCTGTTGCGCGCCCCGGTGGGGTCACCAGTCCGGCGGTGGGGTCACCCCGAGCAGTTCGGTGGTGCCGCCCGCCCGGTCGCCGAGCGCGTCGAGGGCGGCGGTGAGGGTGCGTTCCTCGTAGCGGAAGTGCGATTCGAGGATGGCGGACAGCCCGTCCAGCTCGACGCGTACCCGGTCGAGGGCCGCCGGGTCGTCGGGCGGTGGGCCGGTGAACAGCGCCTCGATCCGGTGGACGATCCAGTCGACCATGCGGTGGTCCCGGCTGAGCTTGTCGAGCACGGGCCGCAGCTCGGGTGCCTCGTCGGCGAGCACCCGGAACGCCCCGGCGTCCTCGCCGGTGTGGTGCCGGGTGAGCGCCGCACAGAAGCTGAGGCAGTGGGTACGCAGGCCGCGCAGCCGGCCTGCCCCGGGTGATCCGTCGGGACCGGCGTCGAGGCCGGCCCGGAGCTGGTCGAGTTCGTCGAGCAACCAGAGGTGGATCTCTACCAGTTGGTGGCCGAGCGCGGTCAACCGGTCGGCCGGGGTGGAATCGGGGTGCACGTGTGTCCCATGCTGTCCCGCGCCTCCATGCCCTCGGCGGTCTCCTTGCCGGGTGCACTGCGACGCTGGCGACGATCCTACGACCCACCCGCCGCGCTGTCCGCCCTTCCAACGCCACGGATGCCGACCCACCGCCGGTTGTCGACCCGACCCACCGTCACGGGTGCCGGCCCATCGCCGTGGGTGCCGGCCCGACTCACCGCCACGGATGCCGGTCCATCGCCGGTTGTCGGCCCGGCGCACCGTCACGGGTGCCGGTCCATCGCCGTGGGTGTCGACCCGACCCATCGCCGTGGGTGTCGGTCCTGGCCTGCCGACGGGCGTCGGCACCCGGGCCGTCAGTGTCGGCGTAGGCCGGCCAGGAGCAGGTCGAGCAAACGGCCGGCGAGGTCCCGCTGCTCGGGTCCCTGCGCCGCCAGCGACATCCCGCCCAGCCCGGCCAGCACGTCGCCGGGGTCGACGTCCGGGCGGATCGTGCCGTCGGCGACGCCGGCCGCCAGCAGCCGGGTCAGCGCGGCGACCAGCAGGTCCCGGCTCTGCGCGTACGGGTTGGTGCCGGCGGCGATCACCAGGCGCAGGGCGTCGGCCATGCCCCGTTTGGTGGCCAGGTAGTCGACGAAGCGGTCCATCCACGCCCGGGTCGCCTCGGCGGGCGGCAGTCGGGTCAGCAGGTCGTCGGCGGCGGCACAGAGCTTGGCCAGTTCGCTGCGGTAGGCGGCCTCGACCAACGCTTCCCGGGTGGGGAAGTGCCGGTAGAGGGTGCCGATGCCCACCCCGGCGTCCCGGGCGATCGACTCCAGGGTCACCTCCGGCCCCTGTCGGGAGAACGCCTTCACGGCGGTGTCGAGCAGCCGCTGCCGGTTGCGCAGCGCGTCGGCGCGCAGCGGCCGGGAACCGCGCTCCGGCACGTCGCCTCCTGAGCGGTTCTGCGACACGTCGCCTCCTGGTCTGGTGCAGTGGTGCTGACGGGTGGTGTCTCCGGCGGTCGGGTCCGCTCAGGGCCCGGTCCGGGTCTGACCCGGTCCGGGTCTGCTCAGGGTCGGGTCTGCTCAGGGTCGGGTCTGCTCAGGGTCGGGTCTGCGCGGGGATCGGGTCCGCTCGGGGGTCGGGTGGCAAACGGAGGATCCTCCGGTTAGGCTCGGAGTCGTAACGGAGGGCCCTCCACTTCTCATCGTAGCGGTCGGGTCGTCCGGCCCGTACCGCACCGACAAGGACGGATCATGACCACCGACTCGCCAGTCCACACCCCCTTCGACGCCCGGACCACCGCCCTGGAGGTGGTCCGCGACGTCGACCTCACCGGCCGTCGTGCCGTGGTGACCGGCGGTGCCTCCGGCATCGGCGTGGAGACCGCCCGCGCCCTCGCCGCCGCCGGAGCCGACGTCACCCTGGCCGTCCGGGACCTCGACGCCGGCCAGCGGGCCGCCGGGGACATCACCGCCAGCACCGGCAACGACCGGCTGCTGGTCGCCCCGCTCGACCTCGCCGACCAGGCGTCGGTGTCCGCCTTCGTGGCCACCTGGGACGGGCCGCTGCACCTGCTGGTCGACAACGCCGGCATCATGGCCTCGCCCGAGCGGCGTACCCCCGAGGGCTGGGAGTTGCAGTTCGCCACCAACCACCTCGGGCACTTCGCCCTCGCCACCGGGCTGCACCGCGCCCTCGCCGCCGCCGACGGCGCCCGCATCGTCTCGGTCAGCTCCGCGGCGCACCTGCGGTCCCCGGTGGTCTTCGACGACATCCACTTCCGGCAGCGCCCCTACGACCCGTGGGCGGCGTACGGGCAGTCGAAGACCGCGAACGTGCTGTTCGCCGTCGAGGCGACCCGGCGCTGGGCCGACGACGGCATCCTCAGCAACGCGCTGATGCCCGGCGCGATCCACACCAACCTCCAGCGGTACGTCAGCGCCGAGGAACTGGAGCGGATGCGGGCCGCCAGCGGTGGCGGCGCGGCCACCTGGAAGACCGTCGAGCAGGGTGCCGCCACCTCTGTCCTGGTCGCCACCTCGCCGCTGCTCGACGGGATCGGTGGCCGGTACTTCGAGGACTGCCAGCAGGCCGCCCCGCACCAGCCCGGCACCCGCACCGGCGTCGCCGCGTACGCCCTCGACCCGGCCGCCGCCGAGCGGCTCTGGACGGTCTCCGAGCAGACCCTGCGCGGCTGACCCGCCGATCCGCCGGGTGCCGTGCCCCGGCCGGCCCTGCCCGGATCGAGGGGCCCGACGTGCGGTAGCCGGTCGGTGCGCCCGCCACCCCCCTCCCCGCCCCGCGCGGCCCGGCACGGCGGGTGGTGGCCGGTCGTTCCGTCCGCCTCGCCCCGTCCGGCCCGCGGGTGGTGGCCGGTCGGTCCGCCCGGGCCGGCACCTGGCGTGCTGACGACGGAGGCGCCCCGGTCGACCGACCGGGGCGCCTCCGTCGAACGCGGGTGTTACAGGCCCAACTCGGCCTCGAAGTTGCCGCCCTCCAGCCGCTCCTTGACCGCGACCAGGAAACGGGCCGCGTCGGCGCCGTCGATCAGCCGGTGGTCGTAGGACAGGGCCAGGTAGACCATCGACCGGACCGCGACGACCTCGCCGAGGTCCGGGTCGTTCACCACGACCGGACGCTTCACCACGGCACCGGTGCCGAGCATCGCCGACTGCGGCGACGGCACGATCGGGGTGTCGAAGAGCGCGCCCCGGCTGCCGGTGTTGGTCAGCGTGAAGGTCGCCCCGGCGATCTCGTCCGGGCTGATCTTGTTGGTCCGGGTGCGCTCGGCCAGGTCGGCGATCCGCTTGGCGATGCCGCCCAGGTTGAGGTCGCCCGCACCGTGGATGACCGGCACCATCAGGCCGCGCTCGGTGTCCACCGCGATGCCCAGGTGCTCGGCGTCGGGGTAGGTGATCGTGCCCGCGTCGAGGTCCATGCTCGCGTTGACGATCGGGTACGTCTGCAACGCCTCGATGGTCGCCAGGGCGAAGAACGGCAGGAACGACAGCTTCACGCCGTGCCGCTGCTGGAACGCCTCCTTGGCCTGGGCGCGCAGCTTGGCGATCCGGGTGACGTCCACCTCGATCACCGTGGTCAGCTGCGCCATCTCGTGCAGCGACTGCTGCATCCGCTTGGCGATGGTCGCCCGGATCCGGGGCAGCTTCTCGGTGCTGCCGCGCTTGGCGCTCGGCTGCGCCTTGGCCGCCGGCTTCGCCGGAGCCTTCGCAGCCGGCTGCGCGGGGGCCGCCGGAGCGGCCTTGGCGGCCTTCGCCTTCTCCGCCGCCTCCAGCACGTCCTGCTTGCGGATCCGGCCACCGACGCCGGTGCCGGTGACCGAGGCCAGGTCGACGCCGTGCTGGCCGGCCAGCTTGCGCACCAGCGGGGTCACGTAACCGGCGGCCTCCTCGCCGCCGCCCTGGACGGGGGCGGACGGCCGGGCCGGCGTGGCGGTCGGGGCGGCCGGCTGGGCAGCCTGCTCCGCCTTCGCCGGCTGGGCCGCCGACTCGGCCTCGGCGGCCGGCTCGTTGTATCCCGCGCCCTGGGTCGGCTCGGCGACCTCGGGCTCCGGCTCGGCCTTCGGCGCGGGCTTGGCCTCCGCCTTCGGGGCGGGCTCCGGCTCCGGCGTCGACTCGGCCGGGGCGGCGTCCGCCGCACCGATGATCGCCAGGTCCGCGCCGACGGCGGCGGTCTCGTCCTCCGCGACCTTGATCTCCAGGACGGTGCCGGCGACCGGCGACGGGATCTCGGTGTCGACCTTGTCGGTGGAGACCTCCAGCAGCGCCTCGTCGACCTCGACGGTCTCGCCGACCTGCTTGAGCCACCGGGTGACGGTGCCCTCGGTGACGCTCTCGCCCAGCGCCGGCATCTTCACTGCGGTGCCCTCGCCCGAGGACGCCGGGGCGGCCTGCGCCGCCGGCTGCTCCTGCTCCGGCTGCTCCGGCTCCGGGCCGGTGCCCTCGGCGGCGGCCGTCGGCTCGGTGGCCGGCTCGGCCTGCTCCGGCTCGGCGGCCCCGCCGTCGTCCTGCGAGCCGGCCGACTCGCCCTCGCCGGAGATGACGGCCAGTTCGCTGCCCACCTCGGCGGTCTCGTCCTCACCGACCACGATCCGGCTCAGCACCCCCGCGGCGGGGGAGGGGATCTCGGTGTCGACCTTGTCGGTGGAGACCTCCAGCAGCGGCTCGTCGACCTCGACGGTCTCGCCCTCCTGCTTGAGCCAGCGGGTGACGGTGCCCTCGGTGACGCTCTCGCCGAGCCGAGGCATGGTGACCGATACCGGCATGTTCTGAAACTCCTTCGTGGCCTGGTGCGATCCTCGCCCGCTTGCCGCCGGCGTCGCGGAATGAGTGTGGGTCAGGCGTGCGCGTGCAGCGGCTTGCCGGCCAGGGCCAGGTGCGCCTCGCCCAGCGCCTCGTTCTGGGTCGGGTGGGCGTGCACGAGCTGCGCCACCTCCGCCGGGTAGGCCTCCCAGTTGTAGATGAGCTGCGCCTCGCCGATCAGCTCGCCGACCCGGGCACCGACCATGTGTACGCCGACCACCGGCCCGTCCTCGACGCGTACCAGCTTCACGAAACCGGCGGTCTTGAGGATCTGGCTCTTGCCGTTGCCGCCGAGGTTGTAGTTGTAGACCTTGACCTTGTCGCCGTACTGCTCCTTGGCCTTGGCCTCGGTCAGCCCCACCGACGCCAGCTCCGGGTCGGAGTAGGTGACGCGCGGGATGCCGGCCTCGTCGATCACGGCCGGGTTCAGGCCGGCGATCTCCTCGGCGACGAAGATGCCCTGGGCGAAACCCCGGTGGGCGAGCTGGAGGCCGGGCACGATGTCGCCGACCGCGTAGACGTTCGGCACGCCGGTGCGCAGCCGCTCGTCGGTCAGCACGTACCCCCGGTCGAGCTTGACGCCCTGCTCGGCGTAGCCGAGGTCGGCGGTGTTCGGGCCCCGGCCGACGGCGACCAGCAGCAGCTCGGCCTCGACGGTCTCGCCGCCGGCGATGGTCAGCTTGACGCCCTTCTCGGTCTTCTCGACCTTCTCGAAGGGCTTGCCGACCTTGAAGTTGATCTTCCGCTTGCGGAACGCCCGCTCCAGCGCCTTGGACGACTCCTCGTCCTCGGCGGCCACCAGCCGGGGCAGCGCCTCGACGATGGTGACGTCCACCCCGAAGGACTTCCACACGCTGGCGAACTCGACGCCGATCACACCGCCGCCCAGCACGATCACCGACGCGGGCACCCGGTCCAGGGTCAGCGCGTGGTCGCTGGTGATGATCCGCTCGCCGTCGACCTCCAGGCCGGGCAGGCTCTTGGCGTACGAACCGGAGGCCAGGATCACGTTGCGGCCGGTGTAGCGCTTGCCGTCGACCTCGACGACGTTCTTGCCGACCAGCTTGCCGGCACCCGCCACGAAGGTGATGTTCTTGTTGCCGCCGACCAGCCCCTGCAGGCCCTTGTAGAGGCGGGAGATCACCCCGTCCTTGTACGCATTGACCCCGGCCATGTCGATGCCGACCAGCTCGGCCTGGACGCCGAACTGCGCCGACTCCCGGGTCTGGTCGGCGATCTCCGCCGCGTGCAGCAGCGCCTTGGTCGGGATGCAGCCGTTGTGCAGGCAGGTGCCGCCGAGCTTGCCCTTCTCGATCAGCGCGACGGAGAGGTCAAGCTGGGCGGCACGCAGCGCCGCCGCGTAGCCGCCGCTGCCACCTCCGAGAATGACGATGTCGAAGGTTGCGTCGTTCGGCTCGCTCACGTCCAACTCCCTGGTCGCTTCGCTGCATCGGGGGGTCACGGCGGGGCGGCACGGGCAGACCCCACCTCGGTCATCTTGTCACTTGCCCGTCCGGGGCGCGTACCGAGGTGCCCAACGACACGTCCCCGACACGTACTCTTGGCACCGTCCTCGACGACGGACGGGGGAGAGGAGTAGCCCGGTGGCGCTGTTCCGGCGACGCAAACCGCCGACCCCGGCCAACCGTGACCGGCCGGCCGAACGGGCTGACCTGGATCACCTGGCCAACTTCGCCCGCACCCGCCGGGGGGTCGAGGCGTTCATCGAACCCCGGACCACGATGACCGAGACCACCGTCATCATGATCGCCGACGACGGCGAGTGGACCCGGCGGCGCATCGACGGCCCGGAGGGCGCCCGCCGCTTCGCGCACGCCCTGGGCATCCCGATCTACGACGTCCGGCTGATGGGCTACCCGCAGCGGATGCGCGACTACAACGAACGCCGCAAACGCCGACCCGAGCTGTTCTGAGCCCCGCCCGGCGCCGGCGACGTCACGCCTGACCGGCGACGCGCCCGGCCCCGGAAACGCGGACGGGACGCCCGTGGGCGTCCCGTCGTCGTGTCGCGAATCCGTCAGCCGTTGGCGGCGACGTCCTCGACCAGCTGCACCAGGGTACGCACCGGCACACCGGTGCCGCCCTTGGTCCAGTAGCCGGTCGGCTCACCCGAGTGGTAGCCGGGGCCGGCGATGTCGATGTGCGCCCAGGCGACGTCGTCGGTGACGAACTCGCGCAGGAACACCCCGCCCTGGAGCATGTGACCGGCCCGGTCCATGCCCGCGTTGACCTGCGAGATGTCCGCCACGTCCGAGTCCATGCCCTTGCGGACGTCGTCCGGCAGCGGCATCGGCCAGGCCGGCTCGCCGACAATGTCACCGGCCACCTTCACCCGCTCGCACAACTCGGGGGTACCCATCACCCCGGCGATCCGCTTGCCCAACGAGATCACCTGACCACCGGTGAGGGTGGACGTCTCGAACAGGTAGTCGGTGCCGTCGGCGCAGGCCCGGGCCATCGCGTCGCCGAGGATCATCCGGCCCTCGGCGTCGGTGTTGAGCACCTCGACCCGCTTGCCGTTGAACATGGTGACCACGTCACCCGGCCGGTAGCTGGTGCCCGACGGCATGTTCTCCGCCATCGGCAGGTAACCGGTCACCGTCACGGACGGCTTGAGCGCGGCGATCGCCAGCATCGCCGCCCCGACGGCCGCCGCGCCGGCCATGTCGGACTTCATCTCCCACATGCCCTGCGCCGGCTTGATCGAGATACCGCCGGTGTCGAAGGTGATGCCCTTGCCGACCAGCGCGACCCGCTTGCCGTTCGTCTCACCCTGCGGGGTCCAGGTGAGCTTGACCAGGCGCGGCGGGGCCTCGGAGCCCTGCCCGACGGCGGTGATGCCGCCGTACCCGCCGGCCCTCAGCTCCTGCTCGTCGAGCACCTCGACGTCGAGGCCGGCGGCGCGGGCGGCGGTGGCGACGGCGTCGGCGAAGGCCGGCGGACGCAGCTCGTTCGGCGCGGTGTTGACCCAGTCCCGGCTGGTGCGCACCGCACCGGCCACCGCGGTGGCCCGGTCGATCTCGGCCTTGGCGGTCGCGTCGGCGGCGTCCGGTACGGCGATGAGCACCTCGGCCACCGGCTCCCGCCGGGACGGCTGCGGCTTGGTCTTGTAACCGGCGAACCGGTAGCCGCCGAGCAGCGCGCCCTCGGCGACCGCGCGCAGCACGGCCGGGGCGTCGGCGTTGTCGGGCAGCGGCAGGCTCAGGGCCACCCGGGGCGCCCCGGCCAGCGCCCGGACCGCCGCACCGGCGGCCCGGCGCAGGGTCTCCGGGGCGGGAGCGGCACCGGTCGGCTCCGGACCCAGCCCGACCGCCACGACCAGCGGTGCGGTGACGGTGCCCAGCGTGGCCAGCTTGATCACCTCGCCGGGGCCGCCGGTCGCGCCGAGCAGGGCCAGCGTCGCGGTCAGCTTGCCGTCGAAGGCGGCGGCGATACTCTCCGCGCCGTCGGCCAGCAGCAGGGTGCCGGCGGGACCGCTCGTGGCGTCCGGGCCGGTGGTCTGACTGTGTACGCCGATCACGATCGCGTCGACCGTGAGCTCGGCGGGGTCGGTGTCGACCAGGCTGAGGGTGGTGCTGGACGATGTCACTGAGCTACTCCGGGCGGGCCGGGCCGGCCGCGTCGTCGCGTACCGGCGGTGATGGTCTCCGGCGGCAACCTAACCGCCGGAGCGCGGGTGCGTCCCGCCGAACTGCCGACGGGTCCCGCCGATGCTAACCAGCGGCGCACCCACCGGTAAGTTGCCACCCATGACGGACGTGACCTCCGACGCCGCCGCGACCCGGCTGCGCCGTTCCCCGCTGCACGCGCGGCACACCGCGCTCGGTGCCAAGTTCGCCCCCTTCGGGGGCTGGGAGATGCCCCTGGAGTACGCCGGCGGCGGCGTACTCAGGGAACACGCGGCGGTCCGGACGGCGGTCGGCGTCTTCGACGTCTCACACCTGGGCAAGGCGCGGGTCACCGGCCCCGGCGCGGCGCGGTTCGTCAACTCCTGCCTGACCAACGACCTGGACCGGATCGGGGCGGGCAAGGCGCAGTACACGCTCTGCTGCGACGACGCCACCGGCGGGGTGGTTGACGACATCATCGCCTACCGGTACGCCGACGACCACGTCTTCCTCATCCCCAACGCGGCGAACACCGCCGAGGTGGTACGCCGGCTGCGCGCCGCCGCCCCGGCCGACGTCGAGGTCACCGACGAACACGACCGGTACGCGGTGCTGGCCGTGCAGGGCCCCCGCTCGGCCGAGCTGCTCGACGCGCTGGGCCTGCCCACCGGGCACGACTACATGAGCTTCTCCCCGGCGACACTGGCCGGTGCCGAACTGACCGTCTGCCGTACCGGCTACACCGGTGAGCTGGGCTACGAGCTGGTGGTGCCGGCCGAACACGCCGTCGCCGTCTGGGACGCGCTCTTCGCCGCCGGGGAGCAGGTCGAGCTGCGCGCCTGCGGGCTGGGCGCCCGGGACACCCTGCGTACCGAGATGGGCTACCCGCTGCACGGGCAGGACCTCTCCCTGGACATCACCCCCGTGCAGGGGCGCTCCGGATGGGCCGTCGGCTGGGACAAGCCGGCCTTCTGGGGCCGCGACGCGTTGCGCGCCGAGAAGACCGCCGGCCCCCGCCGTACGCTGCGCGGCCTGGAGGCCGTCGACCGGGCCATCCCCCGTGCCGGAATGACCGTCCACGCCGGTGACGCCCCGGTCGGCACGGTCACCAGCGGCACCTTCAGCCCCACCCGCAAGCAGGGCATCGCCCTCGCCCTGCTGGACACCGACCCGAAACTCGCCGACGGCGACCTCGTCGAGGTCGACATCCGGGGCCGCCGCGCCCAGATGCGCATCACCCGCCCCCCCTTCGTCACCCCCTCCGTCCGCTGACCCCACCCACCGGTTCTGGCCTCGGCCCCCGGGCTGGCCTCGGCCCCCGGGCTGGCCTCGGTGATCAAGAGGTTTACGTCACGTCGGGCCGAAATCCTGACCTAAACCTCTTGATCACCCGAGGCCAGCTCCCGCGACCCCGGCTTGGGCTCGGTGATCAAGAGGTTTACGTCATGTCAGGCCGAGATTTTGACGTAAACCTCTTGATCACCGGGCCGGGCCGGGCCGGGGCGAGGGCGGGTCGGGCCGGGGCGGGGCGGGTGGGGTCAGTGGGTGGGGTGGGGGCGTTCGCCGGCGTCGAGGACGGCCTGGGTCCAGCCGCCCTCGATGACGCCGGTGCCGTCGAGGACCGCCCAGTCGACGACCTCGGTGACGGCCACCTCGACCGGGGAGCCGATCCGGACGGTGGGGTCGGTGTTGGCGTCGCTGGCGCTCGCGCCGACGATCCGCTCCGGGGCGTCCCACGAGTTGACCCCGGCCCAGACGTACTCGGGGCCGTCGTCGCCGGGTAGGCCGTACTTGACCACCAGTTGGGCCTCCGGTGGCAGCCCGTCGGCGAGGAACCGGGCCCGGATGTCGTCCAACCCGGCGCGGGCGGTGGCGACGGCCCGGCTCATCGCGTCGCCCGAGCGGGCGTACCGGACGTCCGGCTCGATGCCGGAGAAGAGGGTCGCGCAGGCCGCCGCGAAGTAGCGACCGTCCGGCCCGGGGTGGCCGGGCGGCGGGCGCAGGCTGAGGAACGAGTCGGCCTCCGGGTCGGTCGCCGGGTCCAGCTCCAGGCGCAGCAGCACCGGGGCCGTCGCGCCGTGCTGCTCCGGATTGCCGTACGCCACCGCGATGTCGTGGCCGGTCACCGTGGCCAGCACCGGCAGCTGCACGAACGCCGGCACCTCCTCGCCGGCGAGCCCGTCGGTCCAGTCCCGCAGCAGCCGGCGGGCGGCACCGGTCAGCACCGCGCCCCAGGCCCGGGTGAGGTGGTCGGGCACCCCCTGGGTCTGCAACTCCAGCAGCCCGAAGCGGCGCAACCCCTTGGTGGTGAACCACAGCCCCTCGGTGTCCGAGGAGTACGGGACCAGCACCCAGTCGACCAGCCGGATGCGGCCCTGTGCGTCCGGCAGCGACTTCAGCGCCGTCGCCGGGTCGAGGAACTGCAACCCGAACACGTCCACCACGTCACCGTCGACGGATTCGGCGACGGCGGCGGCCACCGCGCGGGCCGCCCACTCGTGCGCCGGTGGCCAACCCGGCCGGTACTCGGCCTGCACCACCACCAGGTGGCTGGCGGCGGCGAGCCGGCCCAACTGGGCCTCGGTCGCGCCGAAGGCGGTGAGCAGGTCCGGCGGCAGCTGCGGGAACTCGTCGATCGAGCGGGTGTCCACCGACATCAGCGGGCTGTCCAGCATCTGCGTGGCCAGTCCGTAGACCGGGTCGGCGAGCCGGCCCGCCAACGCCCGTACCGCGGTCTTCGGGCTCACCGGTGGCAACCCCGCCATCGGTACCAGGTAGGTCGCGCTGAGCGACTCCGGGACCGGTACGGGCAGGAAGTCGTCCGTGATGAGCAAGTCGTCCCCCGGAAGGCCGTGCCGGTGTTGTCGGGGCAAACGCTACCCGGCACGCCGCGTCGTCCTCAGCCGGACAGCACCAAGCCCAGGTAGACCAGCGTGGTCACCACCTCCACGAGGGCCCCGAGCACGTCGCCGGTGATCCCGCCGAGGCGGCGTACCAGATGGCGGAGCAGGCCGGTGGCGACGGCGAGGGCGACCAGCACGGCCAGCGGCCCCTGCCACGGGCGGCCCGGCACGGCCGGCACCGCCGCCAGCGCGACGACGAGGGTGCCGACGACCGGTGCGACCGGCCCGACCGTCCCGGCGACCAGCGTGCCCATCCCGTCGGGGCGGGCCGCCGGCACGCCCCGACGGCAGGCCAGGGTGATCCCGAGCCGACCGGCGGCGGTGCCGGCGACCACCGCGGCGAGCGCCGTCGGCCAGGAACGTCCGGCCAGCTCGGCGAGGGTCGCCGTCTGGAGCAGCAGGACGACCACCAGCGCGACCACGCCGAACGGGCCCACGTCCGGCTTTTTCATGATCTCCAGCGCCGCCGCCCCGCGCCGGTACGACCCCAGCGCGTCCACGGTGTCTGCCAACCCGTCCAGGTGCAGCCCCCGGGTCAGCAGGGCCGCCACTCCGACGGTCAGCCCGGCGGCGACCAGGGGTGGGGCGAGCGCGCCCAGGACCAGCAGCACCGCCCCGAGCAGCACCCCGAGTAGCACCCCGACCAGTGGGGCGAGCGCCATCGCGGTGCCCGCCGTGGCCCGGTCGATCCGGCCGGCGCGGACCGGCACGGTGGTGAGGGTGGTCAGCGCCAGTCGGAACCCGTCGCCGCGCCCCGACTCAGCCGGCACGCCGGCCGGACGGGTCGCGTTCCGGCCCGGCGTCGGTGGTGGTCGGGCCCGGGCCGGCCGGCACCGGCTCCGCGAACTCCGGGGTGGCGTCCGGCCCGGCGGGCCCGGCGTCGGGGTCCGCTACCTCGGCCCCGGCCGGCCCGGCGTCGGGATCCGCCACCTCGCCCACGGCCGGCCCGGCGTCGGGGTCCGCCGCCCCGGTCGCGGCGTCGCCGGCCGGGAGGTCGGTGGCCCGGTCGGTGGTGGCCGGAACCGTGGTGGCCCCGACCTCACCGGTCGGCGTGGCCGTGGCGGCGGTCGGCGTGGTCGGGGCGGCGTCGCCGGTCGGGTCGCCGGTGGGCTCGTCGTCGGGGCCACCATGGTGCGGGTGCGCGGGCAGCGACCCGGCCAGCGCCAGCACCGAGCGCAGCAGCGGCAGGGCGGCCAGCGCGTTGGCCCCCTCGCCGAGGTCGAGCCGCAGGTCCAGCAGCGGGGTCAGGCCGAGCACGTCGGCGGCGAGCCGGACCGCCGGGTGGCCGCCGTGGTCGACCAGCAGGCACCAGTGCCGGGCCTGGCCGGCCAGGTCCCGGGCGACCATGCCAGCGGCCAGCCCGACCGGCCCGTCCAGCAGCACCGGGACCCGGCGGGCGGTCGCACCGAGCAGCACACCGGCCGCCACCGCCACGTCGCCGCCGCCCAGCTCGGCCAGGATGTCCTTGGCGTCGCGGGGGGAGCGGCGGGTGCGGTGCAGGGCGTCCCGTACGGTCGCGCACCGCACCATCCAGGCGGCGTCGTCGATCTCGCCGTCGGCGGTGTGCACCCGACCCAGCACGGTCGGGGCCTCCGCGCCGGCCGTCGCCACGAGCACCGCCGCCGCAGCGGCCTCCGCGCCCGCGCCGCAGGCCCCCAGCACCAGCAGTCGTACGCCCGCCTCGGCGGCCTCCTCGGCCAACCGCCAGCCGTAGCGCAGCGCCGCCTCGACGGCGTCGGCGTCCAGCGCCGGCCCGTGTTCGATCGGCGCGGACGGCGGGGCGTCCACCACCTGGAGGCTGGCACCGCTCTCGGCGGCCAGCCGGGCCAACGCACCCCGGCCGGCGCGGGCCTGCCGGGCCAGTCGGGCCGACTCCCCGACCGGTGCCCCGGCCGCCGCGCCACCGGCGTGGTCGCCGTGCAGCAGCAGCACCCGGACACCGGTCCACGGCGTAGGCGTCGGCGTGCCCTGGGTGGCGGCGGCGAACTCGACCACCCGCTCCAGCACGCCCAGCCCGGCCCCCGGCAGGTCCAGGGTGCCGAGCCGCTGCACCGCCTGCGGTCCGGCGTACTCGTCGGGCATCGGCAGTTCCATGCCGGGCTGGATGACGAGCCCGGTGGCGACCACCGGCAGCGCCATGGTCGGTGCCGCCCAGCCGGTGCCGTCGGCGGTGGGTGCGGCCGGGGCCGCCGGCACGGTGGGGGTCAGCACGTCCGGCAGCGGCGGCTGCGCGCCGCCGGTCGGGTCCGCCACACCGCTGGTCGGCGCGGCCGCACCGGTGGTCGGGGTGGCCTGGGTGGGTACGTCGACCGGCCGGGCCGGGGTGGCCGGCTTGAGCCAGACCGGCTGGCCGGCGACCACCAGCGCGACGGCGTCGCAGGCGTCCGCGACGGCCCGGTTGGCGGCGCCCAGCGCATCGGTGAACGCCCGCCCCAACGGGGTGGTCGGCACCAGCGACAGCCCCACCTCCGGGCTGACCAGCACGATCCGCGCCTCGCTGGCGCGTACCGCGTCGGCCAGCTCGGTGATCGTGGCGACGTCGTCGGCCGGCTGGTGGGCCGGGTCGAGCAGCACGGTCACCCAGCCGCCCAGGTCGTCGACGAGCAGCGTCTCGTTCGGCCCGGCCGAGGCGAGCACGTCGGCGAGCCGGCGCGGGTCCCCGGCGGTCTCCTCGGTGGTCCAGCTGCCCGGCCGGCGGGCCCGGTGGGCGGCCAGTCGGGTGGCCCACTCGGTGTCGTCCGGGTCGGCGGCGGCCGACGTCGCCACGTACCGCACCGTGGGGGCTTCGGCCACCAGGGACTCGGCGAACTCCGACTTGCCCGAACGGATACCGCCGAGCACCAGGACCGTGTTCCACCCGTCAACGGACATGCCCGTACCTTAAGGCCGCCCGACCCGGCCCCGCCCGCCGGCCCGGGCCCGTCACGCTGCGCGGAACCCGGCAGCCAGGGGGCGTGCGTCCGGTGCGCTCCGCACCGGCCGACTACGCTTGCGGGGATCCGTCCCCCGGGGACGGTTGAGCGGCGAGGGGAGACGCGGCATGGCGTGGAGCTGGCGGTACGAGGGCACGGACGGCGCACCGGTCGACGGGCCGGCGGAGACGTTCAGCAGCCAGGCGGACGCCGAGTCCTGGATCGGTCAGACCTGGCGGGAGCTCGCGACGTCCGGCGTCACCTCGGTCACGCTCGTCGAGGACGATCGGGTGGACTACCGGATGAGCCTGCTGCCGACGGCGGAGTGATGGGGTACGACCGCCCGGGGGGCGAGCCGCTGGTGCTCGGTGTGCCCCGGGCGGCGTTCCGGCCCAGCCCGATCTTCCTGGCCCTGGTGGCGCTCTTCGTCACCAGTGGCGTGCTGGTCTGGAACGGGGTGGGCAACGTCCGGTTCGACGTGTTCCTCTTCGTCGTCTCCGGCTGGCTGGTCTCGCTGTGCCTGCACGAGTACGCGCACGCGGTGGTCGCCTACCGGGCCGGTGACCGGGACATCGCCCACCGGGGCTACCTGACGTTGAACCCGCTCAAGTACACCCATCCGCTGCTGTCGATCGTGCTGCCGGTGGTGGTGGTGCTGCTCGGCGGCATCGGCCTGCCCGGTGGGGCGGTGTGGGTCGACCGGCACGCCATCCCGGGGCGGTTGCGGCACACCCTGGTCAGCCTCGCCGGCCCGGCCACCAACGTGCTGTTCACCCTGCTGCTGGTGGTGGTGCTGCGGGTGGGCATCGACGCGGGCGGCCCGATCGAGTTCTGGGCCGGGGTAGCGCTGCTGGCGTTCCTCCAGCTCACCGCGAGCGTGCTGAACCTGCTCCCGGTGCCCGGCCTGGACGGCGGCAACATGATCCAGCCGTGGCTCAACCCGCAGTGGCGCCGGATGTACGACATGTTCGCGCCGTTCGGCTTCATCCTGCTCTTCGCCCTGCTGTGGAACCCGCGCATCGGCAACTGGTTCTTCACCGCAGTCTTCTGGCTCAGCGACCTGCTGGGCCTGCCGCCGTGGCTCTACAGCACCGCGCTGTCCCTGATCCGCTTCTGGCAGACCTGATCCCATCCCACCCCGGACGGGGCGGGATGGGACCGGCGCCGGTCAGGGGCGCTGGGCCGGGCTCTCGGTCTTGGCCGGGTCCCGTTGGGTGACCGGGGCGACGATCTCGTCGATGGCCTTGAGCAGGTCGGCCTCCAGGGTCACCCCGGCCGCCTTGACGTTGTCGTGCACCTGGTCGGGGCGGGACGCGCCGATGATCGCCGAGGCGACGTTGGGGTTCTGCAACACCCAGGCGACGGCGAGCTGCGGCATAGTCAGCCCGGCCTGCTCGGCGAGCGGCTTGAGCTGCTGCACCCGGGTCAGCACCTCGTCGCCCAGCCACTGCGCGATGAAGTTGGCACCGGACTTCTCGTCGGTGGCCCGGGAACCGGCCGGCGGCGGCTGGCCCGGCAGGTACTTGCCGGACAGCACCCCCTGGGCCATCGGCGACCAGACGATCTGGGAGATGCCCAGCTCCTCGCTGGCGGGCACCACCTCGGCCTCGATGACCCGCCACAGCATCGAGTACTGCGGCTGGTTGGACACCAGCGGGATGCGCAGTTCCCGGGCGAGGGCGTGCGCCTCGCGCAGCTGTGACGCCTTCCACTCCGACACACCGATGTAGTGCGCCTTGCCGGCACGTACGACGTCGGCGAACGCCTCCATCGTCTCCTCCAGCGGCGTGCTGTAGTCGTACCGGTGGGCCTGGTAGAGGTCCACGTGGTCGGTCTGGAGGCGGCGTAGCGAACCGTTGATCGACTCCATGATGTGTTTGCGGGACAGGCCACGGTCGTTGCGGCCGGGGCCGGTCGGCCAGTAGACCTTGGTGAAGATCTCCAACCCCTCCCGGCGCTCCCCGGCGAGGGCCTTGCCGAGCACCGTCTCGGCGCGCGTGCCGGCGTAGACGTCGGCGGTGTCGAAGGTGGTGATGCCGTTGTCCAGGGCGGCCCGGACACACGCCAGCGCCGCCTCCTCCTCGACCTGGGAACCGTGGGTGATCCAGTTGCCGTACGAGATCTCACTGACCATGAGGCCCGAGCGGCCAAGGTGTCGGAATTCCATCCTGCGACCCTAGCCCCGACCGGCCCCGGGCACCCGCCGACGCGGTCGGGCGTCAGAGCACCGGGTGGGTGTCAGTGCACCGCATGGGCGTCGGCGCACCGGGTGGGTGTCAGAGCACCGGGTGGGTATCGGCGAGCAGCCTGTCGATCTCCGCCACCACCGTGTCCCAGTCGGGGTGCACCGGGGGGATCAGCGGTTCGCCCCGCCGGTCCAACGCCCCCCAGTGGCTCATCCCGTCGCCGATCAGGAACGCCACCGGGTGGATCACCAACGCCGGGTGCACCGGCCGGACCAGCACCGCGCCGGTGCGGTCGAGCACGCCCCGGCGGCCGGCCAGCTCCACCACGGCCAGCCCCTCGTCGGTGAAGCCGTCGAGCCGGCGACCGTCGGACAGCATCGTGTCGAGCCCGTGGTAGCGCGGGGGGACGACCAGTCGACCGTGCCGGTCCACCGCCCCCCAGCCGCCCCGCCGTACGGCCGCCACCCCGGCCCGGAACGGTCGTACCTCCTCGAATCCCGCCGGCACCACCACTGTCCCGTCGGGCTCGATCGCCGACCAGTCCGCGTCGCCGCCCTGCGACACCCAGGCCAGGCCGTCGGAGAAGGCCAGCACCCGGGCGTACGCGGTGTCGAGCCGGGTGACGCCCGACTCGTCGATCAGCTCCCAGCCGGCCTGGTCGGGGTGGCGTACCCAGGCCAGCCGCTCGTGGAACGGCTGCGCCTCGGCGTAGCGGTAGTCGACGACGAGGTCACCGTCGGTGTCCGCGTACCCCCAGCGGCCCCGGCCGTCCTGGGTGGGCCGCGGGGAGCGGCGGCCGTGCCGCACCTCGTCACGGCTGCGTGGGTACGGCCCGAACCCCTCCCGGGCCACCGCCCGCGCGTACACCGCGTCCAGCGCCACCCCGATCCGCTCGGTCAGCTCCGGATCGTCGGCCCGGTGCAGGTCGAGGGCCCGCTCGAAGTGCCCGCACGCCTCGATCAACCGGCCCTGGTCATAGCAGCACCGGCCGGCGTGTTCGTGCAGGGCCGACCGCAGCCGGTCCGGCAGCTCCGTCGAGTTCGCCTCGGCGAAGAGCCGGTCGGCCTCGGCGAACTCACCCTTCCAGCGCAGCGCCTCGGCCAGCCGCGCCCGGGCCAGCGCGGTACGCCGCAGTTCACCGGTCGCCTCGGCGTAGGTCAGCGCGAGCCGGCCGTCGGCCACCGCGTCGGCGAGGTCGCCGACCAGCCGGGAGAGCACCGCCCGGAGACTGAGCAGCCGGGCCCGGGCCCGGTTGTCCAGGGCCGAGGCGAGCTTCTCGGTCAACCGGCGGCGGATGAGTCGTAGTTCGGTCGGGTCGTCGACCACCTCGCGCAGGGTCTGCGGGTCCAGCTGCCACCGGTAGCCGGCCAGCGCCTGCTCCGGATCGCCCTGGGGCAGGTGCGTCGACGCGGCCTGCCGGGCAGCAGCGGCACCGTCCGTGGCCGGGACCAGCTCGGGTGCCGCAGCCTGTTCGGCAGTGCCGGACCGGTCCGTGGTCGAGGTCTGCCCGGTGGTCGTGATCTGCCCGGTGGTCGTGGCCCCTTCGGGAGCCGTGTTCCGTTCCGTGCTGGTGGTCGGGTTCGTGGTCGTGGCTCGTCCCGGAGCCGGGGGCCGGTCCGGAGATGACGTCCGGTCCAGGCCGCCGACGACCGTCGCCGCCAGGCTGGTGGTCTCCGGCTGGACCCCGGTAGCGGTCTGCTGGACCACGGTGGTGTCCGGTCGGGTCCCGGTGGTGGCCGGCTCCGGTGTGCCACCGGCCGGCCCGACGGCGTCGGCCACCGCGTCGGTGGCGGGCGCGGCGGTTGCCCGTGCGAGGTCGCCCGGCGGAACTCCGGCGGCGGTCGACGCTGCCGTGGCGTTCGACACCCCCGCGCTGGTCGGTGCCGGGGTGTCGACCGGTGCTGTGGTGTCGACCGGTGCTGTGGTGCCGGGCGGTGGCGTGGTGCCGGCCCGTGCGGGGGTACCGGGCGGTGGCGTGGTGCCCGGCAACGTTGCGGTGTCGGGCGGCGTGGGAGCGGTGGTCGCCGCCGCGGCGGCACTCGCGCCCGTGGCGGTACCGGTGGCCGGATCGTCGTCGGTCGGTCCGATTTCGTCCGTGCCGGTGCCGTCCGCGACAGGGGCGGTCGGGCGGGTGCCGGCAACCGTGCCGGGGCCGGCCGTGCCGGGGTCAGTTGACGGAGGCAGCCCGGTCCCACCCGGGGGGCCGGCGAGTGGGGACGGGGCGTCCCGACCGGCGGTCGGCAGGGGACCACGGTCGGGACCGGGTCGGATGCCGGAGGCGCCGGAACTGGTCGCCAGGTCCACCGGCCCCGTTTCGCGCTCGGCGAGCCCGTGGGCGGCCGACCCCGTTTCGCGGTCGACGACGGTCGGCCGCCCACGGGTGTCGGCGGCGTCGGCTACCGGGGTCTCCGGCCGGTCCTCGGCGGGAGGGGGAGCGATGGGCGGGGTCGGCCGGCCAGCGGCGGCGGGGGCCGGCGAGCGGGGGGCCCGGACCTCCGTGCCCTCCGCCCGTGACACGTCCGAGGGGGGTGGGGTGGAGGCCGGTCGACCGGTGCGCGGTGCCGGCGGCTCGACCGTGGCGGGCGCTGCGCCGCCCGACGCGGTCGGCCTGTGCGACACGGTCTGGTCGGGCGGCGTGGGCGTGGGGCCGGGCGGCGTGGGCGTCGGGCGGGATGGCGTGGGCGTCGGGCGGGGCGGTGTCGTGGTTGGGCCGGGCGGTGTGGTCGGGCTGGACGGTGCGGCGGGCGTGGTTGGTGCGGAGGCCGAGCGGCCGGGTTGGAACCAGGCTGCGGCACCCCCGGACGTGGTACGGGCAGCGGTGTCCCGGTGGTCGGTCGGGTCGGGTTCCGGCGTCGGTGGGACGTACCGGCGTGGTCGGTCCGGGGTGATCTCCAGAGCGGTCCGGTCGGTTGCGGAGTCACCCGTGGCCGCCGCCGGGGTCCGCCCGGGAACGGCCCGGTCGGTTCCGGACCCCGTGGTGGGCCGGTCGGCCGGCGGGGTGGCCGGCGTGGGCTGGCGGAACTCGAGGTGCAACCGGGCGGCCGGCGGCGCCGAAACGGGGGCGGTCTCGTCCGGGTCGGGCGCGGGCGACCACCGGTCGGTGCGGCGCTGCCGGGTCGGCAGGTCGGCCGGCGGTACGGGCGGGCCCGGCGGCACCGGGCCGGGCCGCCCGACGCCCGGGTTGGTGGCGTCGGCGTGGCCCGGGCGGGCAGTGGCGGGGTGCTCGTCGGGCTGCGCCGGGGGCGGGCCGGGACGGGGACCCCACGGGCCGGACGGGGCAGGCGGGGCGGGGGGCCGGGTCGGCTCCGCCGGGTGGCGTTCCGGCCGGGAGTACGGCTGCCGGACGTCGCGACCGTGCTCCGCTTCCCGGGCGGGGCGCAGCGGCTCCGCCCGGTCGGTGCCGGAGGTGTTCCCCGGCTCGCGGGGCGGTGTGACCACCTCGCGGGAGCGTAGGTCGGGGTACGACTCGCTGCGCACGGCCGCCTCGCGTGGGTCCGGCGACCGGCGCTCGTCGGGCCCGCGCGGGTGCTGCCAACGCTCCTCGGGAATGGGGGCCATCGCCCCTCGGCCGCCGTCGGGCGGGCGGTGCCGTGGGGCGTCCCCGGGCAGGCGGTACCGCTGGTCGTCGTGGCTGTGCGCGGCGGGTCGTTCGTCTTCCCGGCGGGGGGACCGCAGCGGGTCGTCGTCGCGGAACCGGGGTGGCAGGTCCCGTCCGGTCGGTGCCGGCCGGGCCGGGAGAGGTTCGTACCCACCGGTGGTGCGGTGCTGCGCGCCGTTGCCGGCCCGCTGGTCGGGATCGGCGAAGTCCTCGGCGGTCAGCCGGTCGTAGTCGGTGGTGCGACGGTCGGCGCTGGGGCGTTCCCCGGTGACCCGGCGGCGGGGCGGGTTCTGCGTCGGGGCGGCCCCCCAGCCTGGTTCGGTGGACCGGTCGGGCCGGGCACCGTGGGGCGGCTCGTGGCGGGGGGCGGGGGATACCGGCGGGCGGCCGGGGGAGACCGGCGTGACACCGGGGGCGGTGCGGTCCTGGCGGGGCGGGGCGTCGTGCCGGCCAATGTCGTCGTGCCGGCCAGCGTCGTGCCGGCCAACGTCGTCGTGCCGGTCGGTGTCGTGCCGGTCGCCGCCGGCCCGGTCGCGGTGCCACCCGGTCGGGGCCGGCTCGGCGGTGCCGCGCCGCCGGTCGGACCAGTTGGTCCGACCGGTCTGCCGGTCCAGGGCCGACAGTGCGTCGTACCGGTCGGGTACGTGCCGGTCCGCTGCGGGCTGACGGCGTTCCCGCTGCCAGATCGGCTCGTCCGGGAGCCGCCGGTACGCGTCGTCGGTCGGTCGCCGGTACGCGTCGTGGTCGGTGCGCGGTTCGCCACGGCGGTTCGTCTGGTCGTCCTGCTGGTCGGCCCAGGACCGGCCGAGGTAGGTGCCGTCGGGGCGGGTCGGGGCGAGCGGGGGCACCTCGGCGCGACCGGAGGCGGCGACCCGCCCCCGGGGGTCGGCGTACTGGCTGCCGATGTCGCCGGGGTAGCGCTGGCCGGGGAACTGGGGATGCCATTCGCCGGTCGGCTCGATCACCCAGGCGGGTTCCGGCGGGGCGTCCCAACGGTCGGGCCAACCGCCCGTCATCGGGGGGCTCCGTGGCCACGCGTGCGGCGCGGTCCGATGCCCGGCTCGCGTCGCTCGCTCACGGCGGTGTCACCTCGTTGCAAATTGTCGTGCGGGGCGCTCCGGGATGCCGGTAGAGTCCCCCGTCCGGCACGGCGGGGCTGCGGAAGGAGGGTAGCGGCGTGGGCTCGGTCACCGCCACTGTGGCACCTGCCACGAGCGCAAACGTTACCCGATGGTTCCGGACATTCGGGGCTTTATCCCGGGCCGGCTTCCGTCGTTACTCCACCTACCGGCAGGCGGCCGTGGCCGGTGTCGTGACCAACACCGTGTTCGGCTTCCTGCGCTGCGCGGTGCTGCTGGCCGCGGCCGGTTCCGGGACCGTCGGCGGGTACGACCGGGCCCAGCTCGCCACCTTCGTCTGGGTGGGGCAGGGGCTGCTCGCCGTGGTGCTGCTCTGGGGCTGGAGCGACCTGGCCGACCGGATCCGCACCGGTGACGTGGCCGCCGACCTGCTCCGCCCCGTGCACCCGGTGACCAGCTACCTCGCCACCGACCTGGGTCGGGCCGGCTACGCGGCGCTGGCCCGGCTGCTGCCGCCGGTCCTGGTGGGGCCGTTGTTCTTCGACGTCTGCCTGCCGTCGCGGTGGCCCACCGTCGGGCTCTTCGTGGTCTCCGTGGTGACCGCCGTGGTGCTCTGCTTCGGTTGCCGGTTCCTGGTCAACGCCACCGCGTACTGGTGGCAGGACGCGCGGGGTCCGTTGCTGCTGTGGACCCTCGGGTCGGGGGTGCTGGCCGGGCTCTACTTCCCGTTGCGGTTTCTGCCGGAGTGGCTGCAACTGGTGCTGTGGTGTGGCACCCCGTTCCCGAGCCTGCTGCAGACCCCGCTGGACGTGCTGGTGGAGCGGGATCCGCCGGCCGTCCAGGTCGGCCTGGTCGCGCTCCAGCTCGGCTGGGCGGTGCTGGTGCTGGCCGCCTGCCGGCTGGTGCAGCGGCGGGCCGAACGTCGGCTGGTGGTGCAGGGTGGTTGAGCAGGGGGTGTGCACCGGCGAGGCGGTCCGGCCGGGTGGGACGTTGCGGGCGTACCGGGCGCTGCTCGGGGCGCAGGCCCGGTCGCAGACGGCGTACCGGGCATCGTTCCTGCTGGACCTGCTGGGCAACGTGGGGGCCACCGTGTTCGACGTGGTCACGGTCCTGGTGATCTACGGGGTGACCCGGGAGTTGGGCGGGTTCACGCTGCGCGAGACGCTGGTGATGGTGGGGCTGTCGGCCAGCGCCTTCGCGGTGGCGGACCTGCTGGTAGGCAACATCGAGCGGCTGCCCACCCACGTGCGGACCGGCCTGTTCGACGCGGTGCTGCTGCGCCCGCTCGGCGCGCTGCCCCAACTGCTGCTGATGAACCTGCCGCTGCGCAAGGTGTCCCGGGGCGTGTTCGGGGTGGGCGTGCTGGTGGTGGCGCTGACCTCGGCCGGGATCGACTGGACGCCGGCCCGGGTGGCGTTGGCGGTGGTCGCCCCGCTGGCCGGGGTGGTCTTCTTCGGGTCGCTCTTCGTGGCGACCGCCACCGTGTCGTTCTGGTGGGTGGACTCCGGTGAGCTGGCCAACTCGGTCACCTACGGCGGGCGGGACTTCACCACGTACCCGGTGACCATCTTCGACGGGTGGTTCCGGGCCGCCTTCGCGTACGGCCTGGGGTTCGCCTTCGTCAGTTACCAGCCGGCGCTGGCGCTGCTGGGCCGAGCCGACCCGCTCGGCCTGCCGTCGTGGGCCGGCTGGGCGGCGCCGGCGGTGGCGCTGGTCGCCGCCGCGCTCGCGGCGACGGCCTGGCGCACCGGCATCCGCCACTACCGGAGTACGGGGTCATGAGCGTCATCGAACTGGACGGGCTACGCAAGGAGTTCACGGTACGGGTGAAGGTGGGCCGGCTACGCCGGGAGAAGCGGACGGTCACCGCCGTGGACGGCATCGACCTGCGGGTGGAGCAGGGCGAGATGCTCGGCTACATCGGCCCGAACGGGGCGGGCAAGTCGACCACCCTGAAGATGCTCACCGGGGTGCTGAGCCCGTCGGCGGGTCAGGCCCGGGTCTGCGGCTTGCGCCCGGTCGCCGACCGGACCCGGCTGGCGCTGCGCATCGGGGTGGTCTTCGGCCAGCGGTCCCAGTTGTGGTGGGACCTGCCGCTGGGTGACTCGTTCGACCTGTTGCGCCACCTCTACCGGGTGCCCGCCGCCGACCACGCCGCCCGGCTGCGCCGCTGTCGTGACCTGCTCGACCTGGACGCCTTCCTGGACACCCCGGTGCGGCAGTTGTCGCTGGGGCAGCGGATGCGCGGCGAGTTGACCGCGGCGCTGCTGCACGGCCCGCAGGTGCTCTTCCTCGACGAGCCGACCATCGGGCTGGACGTGGTGAGCAAGCAGGCGGTCCGGGGGTTCCTCGCCGAGTTGGGCCGGGCCGGCGACACCACGCTGGTGCTGACCACCCACGACCTGGCCGACATCGAGCGGCTCTGCGCCCGGCTGGTGGTGGTCGACCACGGCCGGGTGGTGCACGACGGTTCGATCGCCGCCCTGCACGCCCGCTACGGTTCCCGTCGGCTGGTCGTCGCCGAGTTGGACGCCCCGTTGTCGACGCCGCCGCAGCCGGTGGGGGCACCGCTGCACCGGGTCGAGGCCGACGGCCGCCGGTTGGTCTACGCGTTGGAGTCGGCGGGGGTGGCGGAGGTGGTCTCCGCGCTGGCCGGGCTGGCCGCGCTGCGTGACGTCTCGATCGTCGAACCGGACATCGAGGACGTGGTGGCCCGGCTCTACCGCAGCCCGGCCCCCGACCCGCGCCGCCCGTCGTGACCGGTCCCGGACCGGCCCCGCTCCCGCCCGCCGTCCCGAGCACCGGACGCGACGACGGCTACCGGACACGACGACGGCCCCGCCACCGGGGCGGGGCCGTCGGGTGACGTCGGTCAGATCGGGTCGCCGATGTTCACCCGGGGTGCCGGGGCGCGCATCCGGCGGAAGGTGATCGACCGCATGATCGCGTAGAGGTAGAGCGAACCCATCCGCTCACCGCTGTTGGGGTGGCGCTCCCGCACCAGCTTCTTGATCCGGCGGGAGATCAGCACCGAGTCGATCACCACGCCGAGCGCGAGCGCCCCCCACACGACGTTGGAGGCGAGCCGGATCGCCTGCGGCATCGCGGCGTTCGACCCGATCAGCACGATCAACGCGCCACCGAAGAACCAGGTGCCGATCGTCCGCCGCGAGTCGACGACGTTGCGGGCCAGCAACCGCTCCGGCCCCCGGTCCCGGGGGCCGCCCTCGCGGCGGAACTCGGCGGCCGCCTCGGTGCGCGCCTTGCGGCGCTGCTCCCGGGCTTCCTCCTTGGTCAGCGGCCGGATCGGACCGGCCGGCCGGCGGCCGGCGACCGGCCGTTTCGGGGTCTCGACGCCCAGTTCCTTCTTGCTCGGGGTGTAGCCCCGGGGGCGTGCGGCGGATGGCTCCTCGGTCACCACCGTGGCGGTGGCGGAGGAGTCGGAGTCGGCGGACTTGCGGCGAAACAGCGACGGCACGAGGTGAAGGGTAGCCACCCGACGGCGCCCGGTGCACATCACGGGTGCACCGGGCGCTCGGTGGAGCGGGTCGAACGGGCCCACAGGGGCCGTCGGGTGGCGGTCGGGGCCGCCGGGGGGACGGTCGGTTACGGCCGTTCGACGTGCGCGCCGAGGCTGGCCAGCTTGGCCTCGAAGTCCTCGTAGCCCCGGTTGATCAGGTCGACGCCGTACACCCGGGAGGTGCCCTCGGCGGCGAGTGCCGCGATCAGGTGGCTGAACCCGGCCCGCAGGTCCGGGATGACCAGGTCGGCGGCGTGCAGCTTGCTCGGGCCGGCGATCACCGCGGAGTGCTTGAAGTTGCGTCGGCCGAACCGGCACGGGGTGCCGCCGAGGCAGTCCCGGTAGACCTGGATGTTGGCGCCCATCGTGTTCAGCGCCTCGGTGTAGCCCAGCCGCTGCTCGTAGACCGTCTCGTGGACGATCGACAGGCCCCGGGCCTGGGTCAGCGCCACGACGAGGGGCTGCTGCCAGTCGGTCATGAAGCCGGGGTGCACGTCGGTCTCCAGCGCCACCGCGTTCAGCTCACCGCCGGGGTGCCAGAACCGGATGCCGCCCTCCTGGCCCGGGTCGCTGAGCTTCGGCGGCCGGGCGTCGGTGACCTCGTACTCGCCACCGACGGAGCGGAAGATGTTGAGGAAGGTCATCATGTCGGCCTGCTGCGCGCCGAGCACCTCGACGTGACCCCGGGTGGCCAGCGCCGCCGCCGCCCAGCTCGCCGCCTCGATCCGGTCCGGGATCGGCCGGTGGCTGTAGCCGTGCAGCCGCTTGACGCCCTGGATCTCGATCACCCGGTCGGTGTGCACCTTGATGATCGCGCCCATCTTCTGCAGGATGCAGATCAGGTCGATGATCTCGGGCTCGACGGCGGCGTTACGCAGCTCGGTGACGCCCTCGGCCATCACCGCGGTCAGCAGCACCTGCTCGGTCGCGCCGACGCTCGGGTACGGCAGGGCGAACTTCGTGCCGTGCAGCCCGTTGGGTGCGGACAGGTGCAGACCCTCGGGGGTCTTCTCCACCGTCGCGCCGAACTCGCGCAGCGCCTGGAGGTGGAAGTCGATCGGGCGGGGGCCGATGTGGCAGCCGCCCAGGTCGGGGATGAACGCGTGGCCGAGCCGGTGCAGCAGCGGGCCGCAGAACAGGATCGGGATCCGGCTGGACCCGGCGTGCACGTTGATCTGGTCGGTGCTGGCGCTCTCGACGTTGGACGGGTCGAAGACCAGCTCGCCGTCCTCGGTGCCGTCGGTCACCTTCACCCCGTGCAGGCCGAGCAGCCCGCGGACCACCTCGACGTCACGGATCTTGGGGACGTCGAACAGCCGGCTGGGCGAGTCGCCCAGCAGGGCCGCGACCATCGCCTTGGAGACCAGGTTCTTCGCGCCGCGCACGCGGATCCGCCCTTCGAGCGGGGTACCTCCGTGTACGACCAGGACGTCGTCCGTCAACGCAAACCTCCAGCGCGTGTCGGGTGGTGCGGGGTGAGTCGATGATGGGGCATGCTGTCCAGCTGTCCGGTACGAGCTGTCCAGCTACCCGGGACGGGGCCGGCTCAAAACGGTCCCCGTGGTACGTCGCCCCGGCAGCATAGCCCTCCGTGACGAAATAGGAATCGGTCACCGCACGGGTTACGGAACGAACCGGCGAATCCGGTACGTTCCCGTACCTCGGCGGTGACCGTAGGTGATCAGGTTGCGGCGGGCGGCGGGGTGTCGGCACCCGGCAGCGCGAGCATCTGGTCCAGCGCCACCCGGGCGTGGTGCGCGGTGTCCGCGTCGACGGTGATCTGGTTGACCACCCGGCCGGCGACCAGCTCCTCCAACGCCCAGACCAGGTGCGGCAGGTCGATCCGGTTCATCGTGGAGCAGTAGCAGACCGCCTTGTCCAGGAACATGATCTGCTTGTCGGGGTGGGCCAGCGCCAGCCGGCGGACCAGGTTCAGCTCGGTGCCGACCGCCCACGCCGAGCCGGCCGGTGCCGCCTCGATCGCCTTGATGATGTACTCCGTCGAACCGACCTGGTCGGCGGCGGTGACCACCTCGTGCCGGCACTCCGGGTGCACCAGCACGTTGACCCCGGGCACCCGGGCCCGGACGTCCTGCACGCTGTCCAGGGTGAACCGGCCGTGCACCGAGCAGTGCCCGCGCCACAGGATCATCTTGGCGTCGCGCAGCTCCTCGGCGGTGAGCCCACCGTTCGGCTTGTGCGGGTCGTAGAGCACGCAGTCGTCGAGCGAGTAGCCCATCTCCAGCACCGCCGTGTTGCGGCCCAGGTGCTGGTCGGGCAGGAACAGCACCTTCGAACCCTGCGCGTACGCCCAGTCCAGCGCCCGCTTGGCGTTCGACGAGGTGCAGACCACACCACCGTTGCGGCCGACGAAGCCCTTGATGTCCGCCGAGGAGTTCATGTATGTCACCGGCACGGTGTCCGCCGCGACGCCCAGGTCGGTCAGCACCTCCCAGGCCCGCTCGACCTGCGACAGCACCGCCATGTCGGCCATCGAGCAACCGGCCGCCAGGTCGGGCAGGATCACCCGCTGCGCGTCGGTGGTGAGGATGTCCGCGCTCTCGGCCATGAAGTGCACGCCGCAGAAGACGATGTACTCCGCGTCGGGGCGGGCCGCCGCCTCCCGGGCCAGCTTGAACGAGTCGCCGGTGACGTCGGCGAACTGGATCACCTCGTCGCGCTGGTAGTGGTGGCCGAGAACGAACACCTTCGTGCCCAGCGCGGCCTTCGCCGCCGCCGCCCGGGCCACCAGGTCCGGGTCGCTCGGCGCCGGCAGGTCTCCCGGACACTCCACGCCACGCTCGGTGGCGGGGTCGCTGCCGCGGCCGAGGAGCAGCAGCGCGGTCGCCGTGTTGGAGGGTTCCACCCAGGTCGAAGTCACGTCCTCATGGTCCCACAACGGGGCGTTCGCACGACCGCTGCCGGTGTGGGCTGCCACACTGCCCCGCGCCGATGTGGCCTGCCACACTCTGGGCATGCGCGTGCTGCTCTGTCCCGACAAGTTCGCCGGCACCCTGGAAGCGCCCGAGGTGGCGGCGGCCGTCGCCGCCGGCTGGCGCGAGGTGGACGACGCCGGCGAGCTGCTCATCCGTCCCCTCGCCGACGGCGGGCCGGGCTTCGTCACGGTGCTCGCCGACGCTCTCGACGGGCGGCGGGTGCCGGTCCCCACGGTCGACCCGCTGGGCCGGCCCGTCACCGGTGAGATCCTGCTCACCGCCGACGGTGTCGGCTACCTGGAGAGCGCCCAGGCCTGCGGGCTGCACCTGCTGGCCGCCGCCGAGCGGGACCCGAAGGCCGCCACCTCGTACGGCCTCGGCGCGCTGGTCGCCGCCGCCGTGGAGCACGGGGCCCGGACGGTGGTGATCGGGCTGGGCGGCTCCGGCACCAACGACGGCGGGGCCGGCCTGTTCACCGCGCTCGGCGCGACCCCGCTCGACGACGCCGGCCGGGCCCTGCCGTACGGCGGTGCGGCGCTGACCGCCGTCGCCGCCCTCGACGGCGTCCCCCGACTGCGCGGGGTGACCCTGGTCGCCGCCACCGACGTGGACAACCCGCTGCTCGGCCTGCACGGCGCGAGCAACGTCTACGGTCCGCAGAAGGGCGCCGACCGGGCCGACGTGTTGCTGCTCGACGCCGCACTGGAGCGGTGGGCGGCGGTGCTGGAACGGGACCTGCCCGGCTGCCCGCCCGGCCTGGGCACGTTGCCCGGTGGCGGCGCGGCCGGTGGCCTCGGCGCGGCGATCCTGGCCCTCGGCGGGCGCTGCGAATCCGGCATCGACCTGGTCAGCCGGGCGATCGGGCTGGAAGCCGCGCTGGACGACTGCGATCTGGTGATCACCGGGGAGGGATCGTTCGACCACCAGTCGCTGCGCGGCAAGGTGGTCGCCGGGGTGGCCGGGGCGGCCCGCGACCGGGGGGTGCCCTGCGTGGTGCTGGCGGGTCGGGTGAGCACCGGCCGGCGGGAGGCAGCCTCCGCCGGGGTGACCGAGGCGTACAGCCTGGTGGACCACTTCGGTGGTGAGGAACGCGGCGGGGTGGCGGCGGCGATGGGCCGGCCCGCCGAGGGGCTGCGGGCGCTCGGTGCCCGACTGGCCCGTCAGTGGAGCCGCTGACCGGACCACCGGGGTGGGCCGGACAGCGGGGTACGACCGACTCACACGTGCGCCGGGTGGGCGCGGGCGGGTGGGGGTGGTGCGGGTGGCCTGGAGCGGCGATCACGCCGGCCGGGTGGGGTCGGCCGGGGCGGCGTACCATCGAAGCTGGACCAAACCGGGAATCACTGGGCGACGCGTGCTGTTGACCAGGGTGTCCGGACCCATACCGCGCAGGGAGATTTCCACGTGACCACGCCAGCGCAGACCGACTCGACCGAGGCCCAGGCCCCTACTTCCGTCGTCCTCACCGACGTCGCGGCGCAGAAGGTCAAGGCCCTGATCGAGCAGGAAGGCCGCGACGACCTGCGGCTCCGGGTCGCGGTGCAGCCGGGTGGCTGCTCCGGCCTGCGGTACCAGCTCTTCTTCGACGAGCGTTCGCTCGACGGTGACGTCGTCACCGACTTCGACGGTGTCGGCGTCGTCGTCGACCGGATGAGCGCCCCCTACCTGTCCGGGGCGACCATCGACTTCGCCGACCGGATCGACGCCCAGGGCTTCACCATCGACAACCCCAACGCGGGCAGCTCCTGCGCCTGCGGCGACTCGTTCAGCTGAGTCGCGACCGTCGCCGTCGGCGGGGCCGCCCCACCACGGGGCGGCCCCGTCGTGTGTCCGGCAACCTGTCCGGGCGCGCTGTCGGTGTAGCCGAGCCCACCGGTGGTGAGCCCGCCGACGTGGCTGCCCGGTTCCGATGCCGAGGCGGTGCCGGTCGCGGTGGCCGGGCTGCTCGTGCCGACCTGCTCGGTGGCATGGGGTTGGCCGGCGTGTGGCGGGCGGATGAGCAGGTGGTGGCCGGTGCCCGTCCGACCGTCGACCGTCGTTCGCGCGCGACCGGTAGGCTGACCCGCGCCGTGCTCCCGACCCCGAGGGTTGACATGAAGATCGCCGTGACCGGCTCGATCGCGACCGACCACCTGATGAGCTTCCCGGGTCGCTTCGCCGACCAGCTCATCGCCGACCAGTTGCACAAGGTGTCGCTCTCCTTCCTGGTGGACGACCTGGTGTTGCGCCGGGGCGGGGTGGCCGCCAACATCGCCTTCGGCATGGGGCAGCTCGGGCTGAGCCCGATCCTGCTCGGCGCGGTGGGTGCCGACTTCGCCGACTACCGTTCCTGGCTGGAGCGGCACGGCGTGGACTGCGACTCGGTGCACGTCAGCGAGGTGGCGCACACCGCCCGTTTCGTCTGCACCACCGACACCGACATGTGCCAGATCGCCTCGTTCTATGCCGGTGCGATGAGCGAGGCCCGCAACATCGAGCTGGGCCCCGTCGCGGACCGGCTCGGCGGCCTCGACCTGGTCCTGGTCAGCGCGAACGACCCGGAGGCGATGATCCGGCACTCGGCCGAGTGCCGGGACCGCGGCTACGCCTTCGTCGCCGACCCGTCGCAGCAGCTCGCCCGGATGGACGGCGACGACGTGGTCGCGCTGATCGACGGCGCCGAGTACCTGATGACCAACGAGTACGAGAAGTCGCTGCTGCAGAGCAAGGCCGGCCTCACCGACGCCCAGCTCCTGGAACGGGTGAAGGTCCGGGTCACCACCCTCGGCAAGGACGGCGTGGAGATCGCCACCCGGGACGGGGAGTCGTTGCGGGTGCCGATCGTCCGGGACGCGCGGGCCGTCGACCCCACCGGGGTCGGTGACGGCTTCCGGGCCGGTTTCTTCGCCGCCCTGTCCTGGGGCCTCGGCCTGGAACGTGCCGCCCAGGTCGGTTCGCTGCTGGCCGCCCTGGTCCTGGAGACCGTCGGCACCCAGGAGTACGACGTGCGCCGCGACGTGTTCGTCAAGCGGCTGGCCGAGTCGTACGGGGACGCCGCCGCCCAGGACGTCCGGCCACACCTGGTGCCGTGACGCAGCTCCTGGTCGTCTTCGCCGGTCTGCCGGGGGTGGGTAAGAGCACCATCGCCCGGCAGGTCGGCGTGGCCCTGGGTGCCCCGGTGCTGTCTGTCGACCCGATCGAGCGGGCACTGGCCCGGCACGGGCTGACCGGCCCCGGAGCGGGCCTGGCCGGCTACGACGCGTTGGCCGGGCTGGCCGAGGTGCAGCTCGGGCTGGGCACCGGCGTGGTGGTCGACGCGGCGAACCCGGTGGCCGGCGCGCGAGGGCTCTGGCTCGACCTGGCTGCGCGGTCCGGGGTGCCGCTGCGGCTGATCGAGGTGCACTGTGGTGACGAGGCGGAGCTGCGTCGCCGGGTCGAGGCCCGGCACGCCGCCGACCCGCACGCTCCGACCTGGGAGCAGACCCGGCAGCGTGGCGCGGAGTACGAACCGTTGATCGGCCCCCGGCTGGTGGTCGACACCGCCATCGCGATCGACCCGCTCCCGGCGCTCCTGCGTTACCTCACCTGATCCCGGCCCGGCTGGCTGTCCCGATCCCGGTCTGGGCCCGGCTGTCCCTGTCCCGGTCTGGGCACCTGGCGTGCGGCTGTTGGGGCTGGCGGCTGATTTCGGGAAGGCCGCCCGCCTTGCGCCGGGCGAGGTCAGCCGGCCTGACCGGGGGAGCGGACCGGGGTGGCGGCGACGAACGCCGACCACTGGCGGGCGGGAAAGATCAGCACCGGGCCGGAGGGGTCCTTGCTGTCCCGCACCGCCATCCGGTCGGGCAGCACGGCGCACTCGACGCAGTCGCCGTTGTTGGCGCTGCGGCTGCTGGTGAACCAGCGGGCGGTGGTGTGGTCGGGGGTACGCACGGTGGCCTCCGAGGGGCGCTAGGCCGCGCCGGCCAACTCCCTGATCAACGCGCGCGACTCGGCGGGTGAGAGGGCGACCTGGCGCAGGTTGTCTGCCACCATGCTATAGGTGCGTACCCCGTCCGGGTCCTGCACGTACATCGCCCCGTCGAGCACCTCGGTGTAGGCGATCGGGCGTACGTTGGCGAAATCCAGCAGGACGAACTTGCCCAGTGGCGTCGCGGCGTGCGGGCCGTCCTCGGGGCGGAGCACCTGCACGGTGACGTTCGGCAGCTCGGACATGGTGGCCAGGTGCCGGAGCTGTGCCCGCCGGGTCTCGTCGCCGTTGACCCGGAGCCGCAGCGCCGCCTCGCCGATCACCGCGTGCAGGGTGAGCGGGTCGTCGTCGGTGAGCCGCCGGGCCCGGGTCTGCCGGAAGGACACGAAGCGTTCGGCGTGGTCGGGGCGGACGAATCCGGTGCCCAGGGTCAGCGCCTGGGCGTACTCCTCGGTCTGGAGCAGGCCGGGGATGACCATCGACTCGAACACGAACGCCCCGTCGGCCAGCCCTTCCAGCCCGACGTACGTCTTGAACCAGTCCGGCATCACCGCGGCCCAGGGTGCCCACCAGGTCTTGGCGTCGGAGCGGCCGGCCAGCGTGGTCAGCCGGTCGATCGCGGGCTGGTCGGCCCCGCAGGCGCGGAGCACGGCCGCGATGTCCTCGGGAAACTGCTGGTAACGGCCGGTCTCCATGTGGCCGAGCTTCGGCTTGCCGATGCCGGTGCTGGCCGACAGCTCGGTCAGCGTCATCGGTGCCTCGCGGCGATACCGCCCCAGCTCGGCACCGATCAGCCAGCGCAGCGCCGAGGGATCTGTCCGCCTGCCCATGTATCGCCTCCACCACTGTGTACCGACGAGAACATCATGCCGTCGAGTCTTCCAAAGAGCAAGGATAGGGGCTATACGTATAGCAACGACTCTTGGAGGTGGTCATGCCTGACCCCGCGCCGCTCGGCACGCCCGAGGAGTTCCACCTGATGCTCGTCGACCTGGCGACCGAGTTCGCCCCACGCCGGTTCGCGCTCTGCGAGGAGTACGGCGACCGCATCGACGGCGGGGTCTTCGCCTGGGGCGTGGCGTTCCCGGACGGCGCCCTGCTGCGCCACGACGGGAGAACGTCGACCGGGCACTTCGCCACCGCCGAGAGCGCGTTGCGGCTCTTCACCCGCACCGGCCGCCGCCTCCGCCTGATCTGGATCGACACCACCACCCCTGTCGATCATGGAGTTGTGGTGCCTTCGAAACGGCATTAATGCCGCAGATCGGCCACCACGACTCCATGATCGACGGAGCGGAGCAGGGTGGGGCAGGGCAGGGCAGGGCAGGGTGGGGCAGGGCAGGGTGGGGTGGAGCGGGAGCGGGCGGAGCGGGGTGGGTCAGTGGGTGCGGCGTACCTCGTAGCCCGGGCCGTCGGGGATGGCGGTGACGAACTGCTGGGCGCGCATCCGGCACCAGGCGGGGATGTCCACGGCGGCGGCCGGGTCGTCGGCGAGGACCCGCAGCACCGCGCCGACGGGCAGCTCAGGCAGCCGGCGGGCCAGCGCGATCACCGGCAGCGGGCAGCGCTGCCCCCGACAGTCCAGCACCTCGACCGACCCCGCCCCGTCGCCGCCCGCCCCGCCCGGCCCCGCCCCGTCGCCGCCCACCCCGGCCTCGCCACCGCCCGACCCGGGCGGGGGGCTGTCCGCGCCGGGCGGGGGGCTGTCCGGGCCGGTCGGAGGGTTGTCCGCGCCGGGCGGGGGGCTGTCCGGGCCGGGCGGGGTGGTCACAGGCCCACCACGCCGGCGTCGGCGCGCAGCTCGGCGACGATCCCGGGCAGTTCGGCGAGGAACCGCTCGACGTCGGCCTCGGTGGTCTCCCGGTGCAGCGAGACCCGGACGTTGCCGTGCGACAGCACCCCCATCGCCTCCAGCACGTGCGACGGGCGCAGCGTCGAGGAGGTGCAGGAGGAGCCGGAGGAGACGGCGAAGCCGCGCCGGTCCAACGCGTGCAGCAGCACCTCGCCGTCGACGTACAGGCAGGAGAAGGTGACCAGGTGGGGGAGTCGGTCGACGGGGTCGCCGACGACCTCCACGTCCGGCACCTCGGCGGCGACCCGGGCCCGGATCAGGTCCACCAGCGGGGTCAGCCGGGCCGCCTCGGCCGCCGCGTCGGCCGCCGCAGCGCGCAGGCTCGCCGCCGCCGCCACCACCGCCGGCAGGTTCACCACCCCGGGGGTACGCCCGAACTCCCGCTCGTCGGCCGGCCACGGCGACTCCCAGCGGGTGCCCTTGCGGACCACGAGCAGCCCGACGCCGGGTGGGCCGCCCCACTTGTGCGCGCTGGCGGTCAGCACCGACCACCCGTCCGGCACCGGCACCCGGCCGACGAGCTGGGCCGCGTCGACGTGCAGCGGCACCCCGACGGTGGCGCAGGCGTCGGCGGCCCCGGTGACCGGCTGTACGGTGCCCACCTCGTGACTGGCCCCGATCAGCGTCGCCAGCGCCACCCCGGGGGAGCGCACCGCCGCCGACCAGGCGGTCAGGTCGAGCCGGCCGAGCCGGTCCACCGGTACGGAGGTCGCGGTGCCACCGGCCGCCACGTGCCGCTGCGCGGCGTGCAGCACCGCCGAGTGTTCGATCGCCGAGTGCACAAGCGTGTCGCCGGTGCGCTGCCGCCCGGCCAGGCCGCCGAGCACGGCGGAGTGCGCGGCGTGCGTACCGCTGGGGGTGAAGGAGACCTCGTCGGGGCGGACGCCGAGGGTGCCGGCGGTGGCCTCGCGGGCGGCGTCGAGGAGTTGGGCGGCCCGGCGGGCCCGGCTGTAGAGGCGGGCGGGGTCGGCCCAGCCGTCGTCGAGGGCCGCCAGCAACGCCTGCCGGGCGACCGGGTGCAGCGGCGCGGCAGTGGCCGCGTCCAGGTAGACCGGGTGGGCACTCACGGCTGACGACGCTATCGCGTCGGGATGGCCACGATCCCCCCGATGGGGTCGGACAGCGACCCCAAGACGGTCGAGCCCGCCATGGTCGAGTAATCTGCGACCGTCGGTGACGCCTTTGCCGTCGGTGCTGATGGAAAGCCCCACCGCGGCGCGCTAGGGAGGCAGGACCAGGTGGTCGCAAGGAGTTCGGAGGTACGGCCGTCGGCCGTACGGCACAGCGCTTCCCCCGGAGCCGGTGAGCGTCGGCGGCGTGGTGCTGGCCGGCTCGCCGGGCTCGGTCTCGGCGGAGCTGCGCTGCTGGTTCTGCTCACCGGGTGTGACGTCGGCCGCTCGGTCGACGGCTTCGGCTGGCCGCAGGGCGGCATCACCCCCGAATCGCACCGGATGTACGACCTGTGGATCGCCTCCTGCATCGCCGCCCTGGCGGTCGGTGTCTTCGTCTGGGGCCTGATCTTCTGGTGCGTGGTGCGCTACCGCAAGCGCGGCAACGAGCTGCCGGTGCAGACCCGCTACAACCTGCCGATGGAGTTTCTCTACACCATCGCGCCGATCCTGATCGTCTCGGTGCTCTTCTACTACACGGCAGTGGTCCAGACCGACGTGGTGCGGACGACCAAGAACCCCGACGTCACCGTCGAGGTCGTCGCCTTCAAGTGGAACTGGCAGTTCAACTACCGCGACGGCCAGGGCACCGAGGCCAACACCGTGGCGTCGGTGCTGGGCACCAGCGAGGTCATCCCGGTGCTGGTGCTGCCGACCAACCGGTCCATCCGGTTCGAGGAGACCAGCCGCGACGTCATCCACTCCTTCTGGGTGCCGGAGCTGCTGTTCAAGCGCGACGTGATGCCCGGCAAGATCCGTAACGTGTTCGAGGTCTCCAAGCTGGAGTCCGAGGGGGCGTACGTGGGCCGCTGCGCCGAGCTGTGCGGCAGCTACCACGCCTTCATGAACTTCGAGCTGCGGGTGGTCTCCCCGGAGGCGTACGACCAGTTCCTGGCGGCCAAGCGGGACGGCAAGTCGACGCAGGAGGCGCTCACCGCCATCGGCCAGGACCCGTACGCGAAGACCACCCAGCCGTTCGACACCCGGCGGACCAAGGACAACTTCAACCCGGACGGCGCGTCCGCGGGCGCGGGAAACTGAGGTATCCGGCATGAAGACCGAGTGGCGCATCTTCCTCATCATCGCCGGGTTCCTCCTCGGCGCGACGATCCTCTACGGCGCTTGGACGTACGGCGACTCCGGTGGCCAGGTCGAGTGGGTCGGCACGGTGGCCCTGCTGCTGTCCTTCCTGCTCTGCGCGATGTGCGGCGGCTTCTTCTGGTTCGTCTCCCGCCGTATCGACCTGCGCCCGGAGGACCGGCCGGACGGCGAGATCGCCGACGGCGCGGGCGAGATCGGCTTCTTCAGCCCCGGCAGCTACTGGCCGTTCGGCCTCGCGCTGGCCGCCGCGGTCGCCGGCCTGGGCCTGGTGTTCTGGCAGTTCTGGCTGCTCGGCCTCGGTCTGGTGCTGGTCATCGTCACCGCCTGCGGCCTGCTCTTCGAGTACTACTCCGGCACCCGCCGCACCGCCGAGCACTGACCCACCGGCCTGCTCGCGGCGAGCCCCGTTCGCCGCGTCAGTGCCCGGAGAGCCATCCGACAGGCCCGCCTGCCCACCCGGGGAGGCGGGCCTGTCGTCGTTGGGCGGGTGATCGACTCCAGGGGGCCGAAGTCGCGGTGTCCCCGGCGGGCTGATGCCGCTGTTTCGGCTCGGCCTGGGTGGATCAGGCCGGCTGGGTGGATCAGGCCGGCTCGGGCCAGACGGGTCCCTGGTCGGTCCAGGTGACACCCCTGTTGCGGCAGAGGCAGAAGGGGTGACCGACCGGGTCGGTGTAGACCCGCCATCCGTAGCCTTCGGGGCTGAGGAAATCCTGCGCCAGGGTTGCGCCGAGGGCCAGGACGCGAGCCTGCTCGGTCTCGATGTCATCGACCTCGAAGTCGAGGTGGAACTGTTTGGGGTGCCCGCCGTCGGGCCACTGCGGGGCGCGGTAATCCGTCACCCTGATGAAGGCCAGCTCGATCTCGCCGAACCGGATGCCGGCCCAGTCCCCGTCGCTGCCCTCCCTGACCGGGCGACCCGTCACCGCGGCGTAGAAGGCCGCCAGCCTCATCGTGTCCGGGCAGTCGATGATGAAATCCGTGAGTCGGAGCATCCGGTGATCCTGCCACGCAACTGAGCAGGCCGGATCTCCCGTCAGGACCAGGGAACCGGTGGTGCCCGGCAGGGGTCGGGCCGCGTGGCGACCGGCAGGGGTCGGGCCGCGTGGCGGCCGGCAGGGGTCAGGCCGCGTGACGGCCGGCTGACGGGCGGCGGCGACGGTCGGCCAGGCGGGTGGGCTGGAAGGCGAAGGTGGCGATCAGCACCGCCGTGCCGCAGCCGGTGCAGAGCAGCTCGGGGCAGTCGGCACCGTGGCCGTCGGCGCAGGGCGGCATCTCGAACGGCTGAACGCCCTCGCAGGTGTCGCAGTAGAGCTCGCGGTCCGACACGGGCGTCTCCTCTCGTTCCGGAACCCGCCGATGGACATCGCCGCCATCACCGGAAACGGAAAATTACTCCCATGTAGTTTCCCACGCCCCTCCGACACTTCCCCGCCAGCCCCGCCAGCCCCGCCAGCCCCGCCAGCCCATGTCCGGCACACCGCTCGGCCCGGGGGAGTGGGCCGGGCTGAACGGCGGGTCGGAGCGGGCCGGGCAGAACGGGGGGTCAGAGCGGGCCGCGCTGAACGGTGGGTCAGAGGGAACGGGCGACGTCGACCCAGCGTTCCAGGACGGCCGCCGCCGCCCCCGAGTCGACGGACTCGGCGGCCCGGGCCATGCCGGCGCGTACCGCCTCGGTGAGGTCACCGTCCAGCGGAGTCTGGGTGGCGAGCGCGACGGCCGCGTTGACCAGGACGGCGTCGCGGACCGGACCGGTCTCGCCGGCCAGCAGCCGGTGGGCCACGGCGGCGTTGTGCGCGGCGTCACCGCCCCGCAGGTCGGCCAGGGTGGCCCGGGGTACCCCGAGGTCGGCCGCGTCCAGCACGGCCTCCCGGACGGTCCCCTGCTGGGCCACCCAGACCCGGGTCGGCGCGGCGGTGGTGAACTCGTCCAGGCCGTCCTCGCCGCGCATCACGATCACCGAGTCGCCCCGACCGGCGAAGACCTCGGCCATCACGGCGGCCATCCGGGCGTCGAAGCAGCCGACCGCGCCGGCGTGCGGCCGGGCCGGGTTGGTCAGCGGGCCGAGGAAGTTGAACGCGGTCGGCACGCCGATCTCCCGCCGGACCGGGCCGGCGTGGCGCATCCCCGGGTGGAACCGGGGCGCGAAGCAGAAGCCGATCCCCGCCTCGGCCACGCACCGGGCCACCTGCTCCGGGCCGAGATCCAGCGGTACGCCGAAGAACTCCAGCAGGTCGGCGGTGCCGCACAGCGAGGACGCGGCCCGGTTGCCGTGCTTGACCACCCGGACACCGGCACCGGCCACCACCAGGGCGGTCATCGTGGAGATGTTGACCGTGTGGGCGAGGTCACCACCGGTGCCGACGACGTCGACCGCGGTGCGCCGCAACTCCTCCGGCAGGGTCACCGGCACCGAGTTGCCGAGCATCGCCTCGACCAGGCCGGCCAGTTCGGCCGGGGTCTCACCCTTGGCGCGCAGGGCGACCGCGAAGCCGGCGATCTGCGCCGGCCCGGCGGCACCGGCCATGATCTCGTTCATCGCCCAGGTGGTGTCGGCGGTGGACAGCTCGTCGCCGCGCAGCAGCGCGTTGAGCAGGTGCGGCCAGGTCCGTTCGCCCATGATGGGCCTCCCGAGCGGGCGTGGGGTGCGGGTGGACGGGTGCGCCCGTCACCCCGGGCGCCTGGGCGCCGCCGTGTGCTGCTGAGTCAGGCGGCGGCGTGCGTACGCAGCAGCTCGGCGACCGTGGTGCCGGTGGTCACCGGGTCGAGCGGGTGCATCAGCACGCCGTCGACCTGCGCGTAGGAGGCGAGCCATCGGTCGGCGGCCCGGGCGATGACCACGCAGGTGGGCGGGGCGTCTTCCCGGTCGTCCTTGATCTGGCGGGCGATGCCGATGCCGCCGCCGGGGCTGGCCTCGCCGTCGAGCAGCATCAGGTCGATCTCGTAGTCGTCGACCAGCCGGACGCAGCCGAAGTAGTCGGACGCCTCGACGAACTCGATCGTGATCCCGGGGGCGGGACGGGTGCCGACGGCCAGCCGCATCCGGTCCCGGACCTGCGCGTCGTCGCTGTAGAGCAGGACGGTGCAGAGACGCTCGCTCATGCCGACACTCCGCTTCGCTCCGTGCCGTGATGAGGCACCGTCGCACTGAGCCTGACTCGCTCGCTGCGCTCACTCATGGGCTGTACTCCTCGTTGCTGCCGTTGATCGTACCGGGCGGTGTGGCGTACCCGACATCCCGCCTGCCGGCCCCGGGCCGACCGGGTGTCGCGGCAGCTCAGGATGGGGTTCCGGGGGCCGCGGCCGGGGTGGCGGCGGCCTCGGCGGCGCGTTCGCGGGCCTCCTGCCGGTCCAGCTCGCGATCGACCCGGCGGGCCTCCCGCTCGGACTGCTTCACCCACTGCACCACCAGCACCGCGAGCATCGTCACGCTGACGAATTCCCCGCCGGCCCACAGGACGCCGCCGGCGACCACCTGGTCGTTCCACGGGTCGGACCAGGCCAGGTTGAGCGACGGGTACCAGTCGCCGCCGAACAGGGTGGTGCTCTGCATGATGGTGAGCCCGAGCACGGTGTGGAACGGCACCGACAGCAGCATCAGCAGCGCCCGCGCCGGGTACGGCCAGCGGCCGGGCAACGGGTCCAGCCCGAGCAGCGGCCAGAAGAACACGCAGCCGGTCATGATGAAGTGCGCGTGCACCAGCTCGTGCGCCCAGGCGTGTTCGAGGGTGTAGCGGTACAGGTCGGTGAAGTAGAGCGCGAACGGGTTGACCACGAAGATGGCGAACGCCACCAGCGGGAAGCTGTAGATCCGGGCGATCCGGCTGTGCACCACCGCCAGCAGCCGTTTGCGCGGGCCGACCGGCAGGGTGCGCAGCGCCAGGGTGATCGGTGCGCCCAGGGCCAGGAAGATCGGGGAGACCATCGACAGCACCATGTGCTGCACCATGTGCACCGAGAGCAGGGCGGTGTCGTAGGCGTGCAGGCCGCTGACCGTGACCGCGGCGATGCCGCCCAGGCCCGGCCCGAGGAAGCAGACGGTACGGACCACCGGCCAGCGGTCGCCGCGCAGCCGGAGCCGGTGGACCCCGTAGAGGTAGAGGCCGGCGGCGAGGACCAGGCCCAGGGCGAGCCAGCTGTCCAGCCGGGTCTCGGTGAAGACCCGGGTGATGTCGAACGGCGGCGGTACCTCGACGCCGCCCGCCGCGAGGCCGGTGGGCGGGGCCGTCGAGGTGGCGGCGAAGATCGAATCGACGTGCAGCACGCTTTTCAGGCTAGGCCAGGCGAACCGGACCGCCACGATCGGGCCATCCCTCACCCGGGTTTGGCCCCCCGCTGATCGCCCGCCCCGGTCAAGGGCAATAATGACCGCGTGACTGCGGCCCCAGCCATTGACAAGAGCCGGATCCACTCTCTGACGCGGCCCAACATGGTCAGCGTCGGGACGATCGTGTGGCTCTCCAGCGAACTCATGTTCTTCGCGGCGCTGTTCGCGATGTACTTCTCGATCCGTGCGGCGGCGCCAGAGCAGTGGGAGAAGCACACCGAGGTACTCAACATCCCCTATGCGACCACCTTCACGGTGATCCTGGTGCTGTCCTCGGTGACCTGCCAGCTCGGTGTCTTCGCGGCCGAGAAGGGTGACGTCCACGCCCTGCGGCGCTGGTTCACGCTCACCTTCGTGATGGGCCTGATCTTCGTGCTCGGCCAGGCGAACGAGTACCTGACCCTGGTGCACGAGGGCGTGAAGATCAACGAAGACGGTTACGGGTCGATGTTCTACCTGACCACCGGCTTCCACGGCCTGCACGTGACCGGCGGTCTCATCGCCTTCATCATCTTCATGATCCGCACGACCATGGGCCGCTTCACCCCGGCCCAGGCCACGTCGGCGATCGTCGTGTCGTACTACTGGCACTTCGTCGACGTCGTGTGGATCGGGCTCTACGCCATGATCTACTGGCTTCAGTGATCTTGGCGTGTCACGTTCCGCGCCGCTGCTCCGTCCCCTGAGACAAGGTCCAACCGGTTAAGGACACAGGTCATGACTTCTGACAACGACCGCCGACGCGGTCTGCTCGCGCGCCTGCGCGGGCGGCCCGCGGCGCGCAGCAGGGGCCGCCGCCGGCTGGGCGCGGCGTTCCGGCTGATCGCCGCGTTGACGCTGGCCGGCGGCGCCTACACCGTCTTCGCCCCCGGCGTGCAGGCGCAGGAAAACCCGCCGCTGACCGGTGCCGCAGCCGAGGGTCGGGCGCTGTTCGACGTGAGCTGCGTGACCTGCCACGGCCGCAACGCCCAGGGCGTCGAGGGTCGTGGCCCGAGCCTGATCGGTGTCGGCTCCGCCTCGGTGGAGTTCCAGGTCAGCAGCGGTCGGATGCCGATGGCCCGGCAGGAGGCGCAGGCCATGCGCAAGCCGCCGGTCTTCACCGACGAGCAGGTCCGCCAGCTCGGCCAGTACATCCAGGAGCTCGGCGGCGGCCCGCAGGTTCCGCAGGGCAACCTCCGCGAGGGCGCCAACCTCGCCACCGGCGGCGAGCTGTTCCGGATCAACTGCTCGCAGTGCCACGCCTTCGGTGGCGGCGGCGGCGCGCTCTCCTCGGGCAAGTACGCCCCGAGCCTCGCACCGGCCAGCGACGCGCAGATCTACGCCGCGATGCTCAGCGGCCCGCAGAACATGCCGGTGTTCGGCGACAACCAGATCACCCCGGAGCAGAAGGCGGACATCATCGCCTACATCCAGGAGTCCCTGAAGGCCGACCAGGACCAGGGTGGCTTCAACCTCGGCCGGTACGGCCCGTCCACCGAGGGTCTGGCGATCTTCCTGGTGGGCATCGTCGCGCTGGTCTTCGCGAGCCTGTGGATTGCGGGCAAGTCGTGACCCAGCGGATCGTCAACAGCATTGCCGTGGTGCCGTGCGCCGGCACCGCCCGTAGCGAGGTGACGGCATGAGCACCCAGACCGAGCAGCACGCCCCGCAGGGTCGGGAGCCGCTCGACGTCCACGACCCCCGGCTCTCCCGGTTCGACATCGTCACCGAGGGCGCCCGCCGGGACGACATCGAGATCGTCCACTACGAGGAGCAGGTCGTCCCGGGCAGCAAGGCCGAGCGCCGGCTGACCCGTACGGTCGCGGCGATGTTCCTGCTCACCGGCCTGGCCGCCACCGCGTTCCTGGTCGTCTACATCTGGTGGCCCTGGGAGTACGAGCCGGGTCGCGGTGGTGACAAGTGGTACACCCCGCTGCTCGGCCTCACCCTGGGTGTCGCCCTGCTCGGCATCGGCTTCGGCATCCTCACCTGGGGCAAGAAGCTGCTGCCCAAGGAGGTCTCGATCCAGGACCGGCACGACGGTCCCGGGTCGGCGGAGGACCGGAAGATCACCGGCGAGACGATGCTCTACCTCGCCGACGAGATGGGGGTACGGCGTCGTCCGCTGCTCGGTGTCTCGCTGGTCGCCGGCCTGCTGCCGGTCGGTGCGGTCGCGGCGGCCCCGCTGGTCGGTGGCCTGATCTCCAACCCGCACAAGAACAACCAGATGTTCACCACCGGGTTCGCGCCGGCCGACGGCAAGAAGATCCGGCTGGTCCGCGAGGACGGCCGGCCGATCCGGCCCGCCGACGTCAGCACCGGTGGTCAGCTGACCGTCTTCCCCGGCATCGAGCACGGCGTGAGCAACAAGCACGCCGACTCGCCGACGCTGCTGATCCACCTGCGGGAGTCCGACGCGGAGAAGTCCCGGCAGGCCAACTCGCGGGTCGGTCACGGTGACTACATGTGGGGCAACTACGCGGCGTACTCCAAGATCTGCACGCACGCCGGCTGCCCGGCGAGCCTGTACGAGCAGCAGACCAACCGGCTGCTCTGCCCGTGTCACCAGAGCCAGTTCCTGATCACCGACAACGCCCGCCCGGTCTTCGGCCCGGCGAGCCGGCGGCTGCCCCAGCTGCCGATCGAGGTGGACGAGGAAGGCTTCTTCGTGGCGAAGTCCGACTACACCGAAACCGTCGGCCCCGACTTCTGGGAGCGGCCATGAAGCGCCGAAAGTTTGACGTAGCAGCGGTGCCGGGCAAGGCCGCCGGGGGAGTGGACGACCGCTTCCAGGTCGCCACCCCGTTGCGCAAGCTGCTCAACAAGGTCTTCCCGGACCACTGGTCGTTCCTGCTCGGCGAGATCGCGCTCTTCTCGTTCGTCGTGCTGCTGCTGACCGGCGTCTTCCTGACCTTCTTCTACGAGCCGGCGATGACCGAGGTGGTCTACAACGGCAGTTACGCCCCGCTGCGGGGCACCCCGATGTCCGCCGCGTACGCCTCCAGCCTGGACATCTCGTTCGATGTCCGGGGTGGCCTGATCATGCGGCAGATGCACCACTGGTCCGCGCTGCTGTTCATGGCCGCGATCGTGGTGCACATGATGCGGGTCTTCTTCACCGGCGCGTTCCGCAAGCCGCGGGAGACCAACTGGATCATCGGGTCGCTGCTGTTCTGGGTCGGCTTCCTCGCCGGTTTCTCCGGCTACTCGCTGCCGGACGACGGCCTGTCCGGCACCGGCCTGCGGATCGCCTCCGGCATCATGCTGTCGATCCCGGTTGTCGGCTCCTGGGTCACCTCGTCGATCTTCGGTGGCGAGTTCCCCGGTGAGATCATCATCAGCCGGTTCTTCATCGCCCACGTGCTGCTCATCCCGGGTCTGCTGGTCGCGTTGATCAGCGCCCACCTGGGCCTGGTGTTCAAGCAGAAGCACACCCAGTGGCCCGGCCCCGGCCGGACCAACGACAACGTGGTCGGCGAGCGGATGTTCCCCCGCTACGCGCTCAAGCAGGGCGGCTTCTTCATGGTCGTCTTCGGCGTGATCGCGCTGATGGGCGGCCTGTTCCAGATCAACCCGATCTGGTACTTCGGCCCGTACGAGGCGTGGGTGGTCTCGGCCGCGAGCCAGCCCGACTGGTACGTCATGTTCCTCGACGGCTCGACCCGACTGATGCCGGCCTGGGAGATCAACATCCCGATCGGCAACGGGTACGTCATCCCGCCGCTGTTCTGGCCGACGGTCGTCCTGCCCGGCATCCTGGTCGGCCTCTCCACGCTCTATCCGTTCGTGGAGGCCCGGCAGCTCAAGGACTACCGGCACCACAACCTGCTCCAGCGGCCCCGGGACGTCCCGGCCCGGACCGCGGTGGGCGCGATGGCCGTCGCCTTCTACATCGTGCTGACCCTCTCCGGCGCGAACGACGTGATCGCCGACAAGTTCCACATCAGCCTGAACGCGATGACCTGGGCGGGCCGGATCGGCCTGCTGATCGTCCCACCGCTGGCGTACTACGTCACCTACCGGATCTGCCTCGGGCTCCAGCAGCACGACCGGGAGGTGCTGGCCCACGGCGTGGAGACCGGCATCATCCGCCGCCTGCCCGACGGCCGGTTCGAGGAGGTCCACCAGCCGCTCAGCGCCGGTGACGGCCACGGGCACGGCGAGTTGGACTACGTCGGCTGGGTGGTGCCGAAGAAGATGAACCGGCTCGGGGCGCTCGGCCCGGCGATCCGGGGCTTCTTCTACCCGATCGAGAAGCCGGTCGAGGCACCGGTCTCGCCGGGGCACCCGCCGGTGGAACCCCGCCCGGAGCGGGAGGAGATCGGCAGCGGAGATTCCCGCCGCTGACCTGCCTGTACCACTCGACCGAGGCGCCCGCCGGAGGATTCCGGCGGGCGCCTCGTCCGTATCCCCAGCCCGCCTCGCCCGTTTCCGCTCCGGTCCGGTGGGGGCGTGCGGTGCGGTGTCCGTTTTCCGGCCGGCGGGCCGGCGCGGTCGGACCCCAACGGGTGGAAAGCCAGGATTAACCCTCGCCAGTCGGGTATCCGTGCGGTCCACCGAAAACGGGGAGGGAACATGTTGGGTATCAAACGCCTGGGACTGCTGGCCACGCTGGCGGTGGTCGGCCTGGCACCCGCGGCTGCCGCGCAGGCCGCCGCGCAACCGTCGGCGCAGGACACCCAGTACCTGCAGGCGGTGCACCAGGTCAACCTGGCGGAGATCGTCACCGGGAACCTGGCCCAGAAGAAGGGGCAGAACGAGCAGGTCAAGCAGTTGGGGCAGCAGTTCGTCACGGATCACACCCAGCTCGACCAGACGGTGCAGAGCACCGCGCAGCAGCTGAACGTGACCCTGCCGAACGCGCCGACAGCCGATCAGCAGAAGGTGATCGACAAGCTCAACGGCCTCAAGGGCGCCGCGTTCGACAAGGCCTGGGTGACCGCTGAGCTGGCCGGTCACGTGCAGGCCATCCAGGCCACCCAGACCGAGATCTCGCAGGGCTCCGAGCAGTCGGTGGTCCAGTTGGCGCAGGACGCCCTGCCGGTGTTGCAGGCGCACTACGACGCGCTGGTGGCCCTGGCCCAGGAGTTGGGCATCCCGGTCCCGCAGACCAGCGCCAGCGGCACCGCGAGCCCGGGTGGCAGCGGTACGCCGGCACCGGGTGGCACGACCGGGTCCCCGACCCCGGGCGGCGGCACGGAGTCGCCGGAACCGGGCGGCACCACCGAGACGCCCGTTCCGGGCAACAGCTGACGTCTCGTACCACCTGATGGTGGCCGGTCCCCAGGGGCCGGCCACCGTCGTCTGTCCGGGCGTCGGTCAGTCGGCGCTGGCCAGGCCGATCGCGAACGCCTCCTCCAGGTCGTGCTGGGAGTACGCGCGGAAGGCGATGTGCGACTCGGTGTTGAGCACCCCGGGCACCTTGGAGATGCTGCCGGCGATGACCTGGGCGATCTGCTCGAACTCCCGGACCCGGACGATGGCGATCAGGTCGACGTGTCCGGCCACCGAGTAGACCTCGCTGACACCGGGCAGGTTGGCCAGGTTCTCGGCCACCTCGGGGATCGAGTCGGTGGCGCAGTCGATCAGGACGATCGCGGTGATCACTGGACGCTTCTCCGTTCGTCGTGCCCGGCGCGACGCCGGCCTGGTGTCGTCGACCATGCTAGTGCCGCCCTCGCCGCCCGCGGGCTGCCCTCCGGTGGACGCGGCTGCCGGTCAGAGCAGCATGGTGCGCGGGTCGGCGGCCATGGCGCGCAGCCAGGCGGCCGCCTCCGCCGCCCCGGGGCAGCGGGCGGTGTCCAGCGCGGCGGCCAGGGCGTACATCTCGGGCGGCGGGATGAGCAGGCTCTCCCTGCTGCGCAGCCCCAGCTTGACGGTGCCGGAGTCGGCGGTGACGGTGAGCACCGGGGTGCGGGTGACCGCGCCGGTGGCGACCAGCGAACCGTCACTGGAGACGCCGGTCTGCGCGACGGCCGCCGCGTGCAGCGACACCGACCGGGCGGCCCGCAGGTCGACGCTCTTCGTGGTGAGCCCGACCACGGTGAGCCGGCTGCCCTCCAACCAGGCGCCGCTGCGCACGATGCTGGTCACCAGCAGGCCGATGAGGAGCAGGACCAGCCCGGCCGACACCAGCGCGGCGATCGCCGGCACCGCCGCGCTGCCCGAGGTGTCGTTGCCGCCGGCCGCGTTGATGCCGGTGCCGATGAAGGCGCCGACACAACCGCAACCGACAGTCAGGATGACACCCAGCACCAGCAACGAGACGACCCGACCGGTACGGCTCGACCGGTAGCCGACCGACAGGGGGATCCGGGGCGCGGAGGGCTGCATGCTGGTGATTCTGACACCGGTGATCAACGTCCGCCCGGTGAGGCGGCGACGGTGAGCGCGCCGTCGGCCCGGATCGCGTCGCGGAGCCGTTCGTCCGGGCCGACCGTCGCGCCGGGCCAGACCACCACGCGCTCCACGTCGCCGCGTACCACCGCGCCCGAGCCGACCACCGCGTGCCGGACCCGACCGGTGACGGTGGCGGTCGGGGCGACCAGCGCGCCGTCGCCGGCGGCGTGCAGGTTGGCCGCCAGGTAGTCGGCGGGCGTGCCGGTGTCGAGGAACGTGCCCGGGTACGGCACCACGGTCAGCTCGCCGGCCGCCTCCGCCGGCCGCCACACCGTGCGGACCAGGTCACCGAAGCTGGCCGGCAGCTCGCGCACCCGGTGCCAGGGCAGCAGGGAGAAGCCGGTGAAGACGTGCCCGTCGAAGGTGCCGGGGGCGCGCGGGTCGGGTGCCGGCCGACCCAGCAGTCGTACGGAGTGGAAATCCCACCCGGCCAGCAGCACCGCGATGTCGGGGCCGGGGGCGGCCCCCGGATCGGCCAGGTAGGCGTCGGCGTTGCCGACCAGCACCCCCCGGCCGGCGATCCAGTCCCGCAGGTTGCCCAGGCCACCGGCGGTGCCCAACGGGTCACCCGGCTCCACCGACAGGTGCGCCCGGTCGCCGACGTGCGCCACCACCTGGTCGGCCAGGTAACAGGCGTTCACCGCCACCCGCCGGGGCCCGGTCAGGCCCAGCCCGGCGAGCCGGTGCAGGGCCCGGTCCAGCAGCGGCACGTTGCCGACCGGGCAGAGCGCCTTGGGCACCCGGGCGGTCAACGGGCGCAGCCGGGTGCCCTCACCGGCGGCGAGCACCACCGCGCACAGGCCGTCCGGGGCGGTCACGTCGTCGGCTGGCCGGCCTGCGGCCCGATGCCGTAGTGGCCGAGCAGGTTGGCGGTGGCCCGGCTCAGCCGGGGCAGGTCGTCCAGCGGGTGCCAGGCGGCCTCGAAGACCTCCGCGCCGTCGACGGCCAGGGTGGTGGTGGCGGCGGGCACCTCCGCCTCGAAGACCATGTCCACCCAACCCCGGGTGTGCACCACGGCGTTCGGCACGGCCGGGCGGAGCTGCTCCGGGGCGAGCCGCACCCCGGACTCCTCGTGCAGTTCGCGGGCCGCGCCGACGACCGGGGTCTCACCGCGTTGGAGCAGGCCGGCGGGCAGCGTCCAACTGTGCCCGGGGGGTTGGCGCAGCAGCAGCAGGCGGCCGGCGCCGTCGGCCCCGCTGTCCCGGACCAGGGTCACCGCGCCGACGACGTACTTCGGCCCGGCGAGCCGGACCAGGCGACGCCGCACCGAGACCGGCAGCCGGTAGAAGACCTTGTACGCCACGGCCCGGCCGGTGGCGCGGGAACGGAGGATCATCGCTCCAGGCTAGGCCGTCGGCGTGCTGCCGTGGGGTGCGGGGCGACCGGTCACCCGGCCAGGGACTCACTGTCGATGGTCGACCAGGTCGATGAGCTGACGGACCACGGTGTCCGGTTCGACCGCCCGGTCGAAGACCGCGACCAACAGGGTCTCCAGGTCGGGGTAGCCGAGTTCCTCCGACAGCCGCAGCAACGGCAGGTCACTGGCCAGCCCCCGGTTGTGCGTACGCAGCGCCAGGCCGATGGTGGCCCGGCCGAGGCGGACCTTGTCGGCGATGGAGATGCCCGGCTCGACGTGCTCGGTGAACCAGCGGCTGATCTGCATCTGCGCGTGCGGCGACTTGACGAAGTCGAGCCACTCGCGGCGGGGGCCCCGGGGTGCGACGTCCGCCTCGAAGCCGCTCGCGACGCTGCTCTCCGAGTAGATCTCCACCACGTCGCCCTCGTCCAGTTCGGACGCCAGTGGGGCGAGCCGGCCGTTGATCCGCGCGGCGAGGCAGTGGTCGCCCCGCTCGGTGCCCAGCTCGTAGGCCAGGTCGATCGGGGTGGCCCCGGCCGGGAGCACCACCTGCCGGCCGTCGGCGACCACCTGGATCTGCGCCTCGGCCAGGTCGCACCGCAGCGACTGGAGGAACTGGGCCGGGTCGGGGGCCTCCTGCTCCCAGTCGAGCACCCGGCGCAGCCAGGAGAGCTGGTCGGTGTTGCTGGCCCCGGTGGCGGCGCGGGGGAAGCGGAAGTCGGCGGCCACGCCGTACTCGGCGCAACGGTGCATCTCCCGGGTGCGGATCAGCACCTCGACGGTGCGGTTCTGCGGGCCGCAGACGCTGGTGTGCAGGGAGCGGTAGAGGTTGTTCTTGGGGGAGGCGATGAAGTCCTTGAACCGGCCGGAGACCGGCCGCCAGCGGCCGTGCACCGCACCGAGGGCGGCGTAACAGTCGGTGGCCGGGCCGTCGACCACGATCACGATCCGGGGCAGGTCGTACGGCTGGGCGTGCCCGCCGGCCACGGTGTCCTTCCAGATCGAGTAGAGGTGCCGGGGGCGGACGCTCACCTCGGCGTCCACCCGGCTGCGGCGCAGCGCCACCTTGGCCTGGGCCACCACGTCGTCGAGATAGGCGTCCCAGCCGGGCCGGTCGTGCACGTGCCGGGCCAGCCGGGCGTGCTCGTCGGGCTCCAGGTGCAGCAGCACCACGTCGTCCAGGTCACGCTTGAGGGTCTGGATGCCGAGCCGGTCGCAGAGCGGGACCAGGACCTCCTGGGTCTTGCGGGCGATCCGCTCCCGGGAGGCGGCCGAGCGGACCCCGAGGGTACGCATGTTGTGCAGCCGGTCGGCCAGCTTGATGATCAGCACCCGGACGTCCTTGCCGGCCGCGATGATCATCTTGCGGATCGTCTCCGCCTCGGCGGCCTTGCCGTAGAACGCCTTGTCGAACTTGGTCACCCCGTCGACCAGGTGCGCCACCTCGTGGCCGAAGTCCTCGCTGAGCGCCTGGAGGGTGTAGCGGGTGTCCTCCACCGTGTCGTGCAGCAGCGCCGCGACCAGGGTGGTGGTGTCCATCCCGAGGTCGGCACAGATCTGGGCGACCGCCAGCGGGTGGGTGATGTAGGGCTCGCCGCTCTTGCGGAACTGACCGCGGTGCATGTTCTCGGCGATCGTGTACGCCCGGCGCAGCACCGAGGCGTCCGCGCTGGAGTGGATGCCACGGTGGGTACGGACGAGCTGGGTCACCGGGTCGGCGTCGTTGGCCGGCCAACTCAACAGGGACCGGAGCCGCCGGGCCAAGGGCAACTCACCCGGCTGGGCCGGGAGCGCACCCCCCAGGGCGGCGCCGTGTCCGGCGTCGACGTCCACGTGGGACACCTCCTCACCCCGGCTCCACGGTCACCGTCACCGGCAACCGGAAGCAGGCCCACGAAACGGGCAGGACTGCACTCCCTTAACAGACTAAGCGAGGCGAGGTCGTCCGATCGGTCACTTGCTCATGGGCGTTCGGTCGAGAGTTGGTGGGACCCGCCGCCCTCGGCCTTGACCAGCAGGTCACGGAACCGCCCCGCGCCGGCCACCGGGGACGACCAAACGGACGTCATCTCCACCAGCCGGGTCTCCGGTCGCTCCAACCAGGACAGGATCCGCTCGGTCTCCTCGGCGGTGGCCCGGGGCACCGGCCCGTGCCCACCCGGTTCCACCGTCTCGGCGGTGGCCCGGATCGCGGTGATCGTCGGTCGCGGATGGACACCCGGCGGGGAAACCCCGGCACCGGCGAGCCGCCCGTACCGGATCAGCGCCAGCTCCCAGCCACCCCCGGCGGCGGGTCGGGCGGCGGCCACCTCGGCGATCCGGGTCAACGCGGCCAGCCGCTGCATCCGGACGGCGGCCCGCAGCACCGCCGCCAGCCGGGACCGCACCACCGCCGCCTCCTCGTAGCGCTGCGCCGTCGACAGCGCCTCGATCCGGGCCAGCAGGGCGTCCACCACCACCTGCGGGTCACTGGTGGTGGCGGCGCGGAACGGCGCGACGGCGCGGTCGTCGTACTCCTGCGGGGTGATCCGGTGCTCGCAGGGCGCCGGGCAGCGACCCAGCTCGGCCAGCGCGCAGGCCGGTGTGACCGTGCGCAGCGACAGCCGGTGCGTGCACTGGCGCAGCGGCACCGCGTCATGGAACCCGGCGGCGGCCAGCTCGGCGGCCCGGGTGGAGCGGAACGGACCCAGGTAGGCGGTGTCACCGGGGGCCAGGCCGCGCACCACCGACAACCGGGGGTACGGCCCGCCGGTGAGCTTGAGCCACACCATCCGTTCCGGATACTTCGACCGCCGGTTGTACGGCGGCGCGTGCGCGGCGATCAGGCGCAGCTCGCGTACCTCAGCCTCCAGCGGGTGGGCGCACTCGACCGCCTCCACCCGCTCGGCGGCGGCCAGCATCTCCGACATCCGGGCCCGCTTCTCGGCGGCGGTGAAGTAGCTGCGCACCCGGGTGGCGATGTCCCCGGAGGTGCCGACGTAGAGCGGCCGGTCGTCGGCGGCCCGGAAGATGTAGACCCCGGGCGCCTTGGGCAGCCCGTCGGCGAGGTGCCGCTTGCGCCGCTGGGTGGGGGTGACCGCGCGGGCGAACTCGATCGCGTCGCCGACCGTGTCGACCCGGTGCCCGCCGAGCCGGGCGATCAGCCCGTGCAGCACGTCCACCGTCGCCTTGGCGTCGTCGAGCGCCCGGTGGGTGGGCTGGGTGGCGGTGCGGAAGTAGGCGGCCAGGGTGCCCAGCTTGCGGTTGGGCACCTCGTCGCGGCTGAGCACCCGGCGGGCCAGGGCCGCCGTGTCCAGCACCCGGGGGTTGGGCCAGCGGTAGCCGTGCTTCGCGCAGGCGGCCTTGAGGAAACCCACGTCGTACGGCGCGTTGTGGGCCACCAGCACCGCGTCGGCGACGAACTCCAGGAAGCTCGGCAGGACCTCCTCGATCGGCGGGGCGGGGATCAGCATGGCCTGGGTGATGCCGGTCAGCACGGTGATGAACGGGGGGATCGGCACCCCCGGGTTGACCAGGGTGGCGAGCACCCCCAGCTCCTCGCCGCCCCGCACCTTGACCGCGCCGATCTCGGTGATGCCCCCGCCGTCGGGTGAGCCGCCGGTGGTCTCCAGGTCGACCACCACGAACGTCGTCGCGTACAGCGGCAGGGCCGGATCGACGCCGCCGGCCGACTGGTCCAGACCGGCCAGGGTCTGCTGGACGTACTCCCCAGGTGCCACGGGCGGCAGGCTAACCGTTCGGTGCGACACTCGCGTCACCGCAGCCCCAGGGGCCCCGGCCGGCATAGGATGAGAGATCGGCTCACTCAACCGGCGGTGGGCCCGGTCGCGGTGGGAGACTTGCCCCATGCCCCTCACCGAGCCGTACGACGACCACCTCCCGGAGGAGGGGTCGTCCGCCGCCGTGCCCGAGGCCGGCGGGGACCTGGGTGCGGGGGCATCCGAGCCCGGACCCACCCTGCCCGAGCCGGAGTCCGAGCCCGGCCTGCCCGAGCCGGAGCCGGTCCTGCCCACGCCCGACGAATCCGACGACGGTGAGCCCGGGGCCGGGCTGCCGGAGCCGGAGCCCGTCCTGCCCGAGCCGGTCCGGCAGCGGATCGTGGCCCTCACCGCCGCCGTCCTGCCCGGTCTGCCCGCCGACGAGGTGCCGGTGCCGCTGCGCCGGGTGGCGAAGTTCGCCCCGAACCGCCGGGCCCGGCTCGGTGGTTCCGTCATCGCCGCCCAGCTCACCGCCGACCCGCTGTTCCGGCAGCGGGTCACCGCCCGGGTGCTGGCCGACGCCGGTGACCTCGGCGCGGCCGTCGTCGAGGGCACCGCGCCGGCCGCCGCCGACCCGGTCGAGGTGGCCGCCCTGGCCTACCTGGTCCGTCCCCGGGGCTGGCGGGAGCTGATCGACACCAGCGGCGCGGCGGTCCGCGCCGAGGCGGACAGTGCCGTCGTCGCCGAGCTGGTCCGCGAGGCCGAGCAGCGGGCCACCCGCGCCGAGCACGACCGGGCGGTGGCCCGGGTGGAGGCGGACAAGCTCCGCGACGAGCTGGCCCGGGTCCGCGAGGAGCTGGGCCAGCTCCGGGAGGAGAGCCGCCAGCTCCAGCGCAGCCTGCGGGAGACCCAGGCCCGGGAACGCCGGGCCAACGAGCTGCTCGCCACCGAACGCGGCCGGGCCACCCGGGCCGCCGCCGACACCGACGCCGAGCTGCGCCGCGCGCGGGCCCGGCTGGCCGAGGCCGAGGCGGCGGCGGGGGTGGCCAAGGCCAGCGCCAAGGAAGCCCGTTCGGTCGACGACGCCCGGCTGTGGCTGCTGCTGGAGACGATCGGTCAGGCCGCCGTTGGGCTACGCCGGGAGCTGGCCCTGGACCCGGTGGACAAGCTCCCCGCCGACTTCGTGGCCGACGCCTTCACCGACACCCCGGTCACCACCCAGGGCGGGCCGGCCGCCCGCGCCCGGGACACCGACGACCCGGCCCGACTGGACCAACTCCTCGCCCTGCCCCGCGCCCACCTGGTCGTCGACGGCTACAACGTCACCAAGCGCGGATTCGGCGAGATGTCCCTGGAACAGCAGCGCAAACGGCTGATCACCGGGCTGGGCGGGATCGCCGCGCAGACCGGTGACGAGGTGACCGTGGTCTTCGACGGGGCGGAACGGATGCACGGGCTGCCGCCCACCCCGCGCGGGGTGCGGGTGCTCTTCTCCCGCAAGGGCGAAACCGCCGACGAGCTGATCCGCCGGCTGGTCCGGGCCGAACCGCCCGGCCGCCCGGTGGTGGTGGTCTCCTCCGACCGGGAGGTCGCCGACGGGGTACGCCGGCACGGGGCGTACCCGCTGGGGGCCGACTCGCTGCTGCGCCGGCTGGCCCGCTCCTGAGCGACGCGGACGGCGTCGGTGCGGTGGCCGTCGACCGGGGGTGCGGGCACCGTCTCGGCGGCGAGCACGCCGAACCGGGCGGGCGTGCTGCGGTACCCCGTGAGGAGGACCGGGCGAACGTCCGGTCCGGGCTGGCCCGCAGTGTCAGCCGGGGATCTCCGGGGCCATCGGGTGGGGCAGGCGGAGGCGGTCCTCGGGCACTCCCGCCAGGGGTAGCCAGCGGCGGGCGTCGTCGAGCAGCGCCGGTGGGCCGCAGACGTACACCTGGTGGTGGGGTTGGTGGTGGTAGAGGGCGAGGGTGAGCGCGTCGCCCTGCTCGGCCGGCGCGGCGTGCGGGTCGTGGGAGAAGGCGGGCACGATGGTCAGCCAGTCGTGGGCCTGCTGGAGTGTGTCGAGGGTGACAGCGTCGTACAGCTCGGTGAAGGTGCGGGTGGCGGCGATCAGGGTGACCCGGTGGCCCTCGGGGGTGGCGGCGACCTGTTCGACCAGGGCGCGCAGCGGGGCCAGGCCGGTGCCGCCCGCGACCAGCAGCAGGTCACCGTCGCGCAGGTGCAGGCCGGTGTCGCGGGGCGGGCCGAGGTGCGACAGGTCGCCGGGGCGTACCTCGTGCACGAGGCTGGCCGAGACGGTGCCGGCGGCCACGGCGCGGACGTGCAGCTCGATGGTGCCGTCGCGGCGGGGTGCATTGGCGGGGGAGTACCAGCGCCACCGGCCGGGGTGGTGTGCGATGTGGACGGGGACGGCCTGGCCGGGGCGGTAGGCCAGCCGGGACCAGGGGCGGAGGGTCAGGATGGCGATGCCGGGGCAGGGCCGGTCGTGATCGATCACCCTGGCCGGCACGCCGTCACCGGCCCATTCCGCCGTCATGGCGGGATCGCTGGGCGTCGCCTCCGGCGGTGCGACGGACCACGCCGGCGGGCGGTGCACGGCGCTCATCGGGCCACCGCCCGGCGCACCCGGGCGATCCGTTCGTCGGGCAGGTCAGCCGCCCAGCACACCCCGACCAGGTAGTCACCGATACGCCGGTGCTGCTCCTCCGACAGGCCGAGCCCACCCCAGGCGTCCGCCGCCTCCCCAGCGAGCGCGGCGGTCACGCTCGCCGTCAGGTGCGCGGCCAGCCGGACCCGATCCACCCCGACGAGGTACGGCGACAGCTCCGCGTCCGCCGTCACCAGCCGCAACCAGCGGCGGACAATCTCGGCCGGTGCCATGCCGCACCCGCCCTGCGCCGGCCGACCGTCACAGGATGGCCGGTCCCCGTCGGGGATGTCTGCTGCGGTCGTCATCGTGTCTGCGCCCCTGGACTCGCGGAAGGTGGATAGGCACCGGGGCGGGCGGGGACGAGGTCGCGTCGTTCGGGTCGACACCATCCCGGAGCCCGGCACCCGCCCCGGGCCCTGCATCCACCCTGGCCAGCCGAGCGAGCATTCGGTACGACTACTCCCCGCACCTGTGCTGTACCTGAGCTGCACCGGGATCACTTAGAATCCCGTGGATCGGTCTCATAGCGAGCGGAGGCGTGTTGATGCACACCGTCCACGCCTGGACTGGACACGAGACGCGGGTGCTACGGCACGCCCTCCGGATGAGCATTCGTGACTTCGCCGAACACCTCGGAGTCAGCGAACGTACCGTCTCTAAATGGGAGGCGGGACGGGCGGCGGTACGACCTCGTCCAGAGATTCAGGCGGCCCTTGACACCGCGTTGGGTATGGCACCTCCGGACGCAGCGCTTCGCTTCGCCTCGGTGGTCGGCTCGAAGGAATCCCCGCGTGAGACGTTCGCCGACAGTTACCGCGTCGAGTCGCACAAGTTCATCCCGGCTTTCGTGGGGACGAAAGCAGCGCAGGCTTTCGCGTTCTCCTGCCAGTCTCAACTCCACGAATGGCTGGATGTCTCCTCGACGCAGATACCACATGCGAACGGGGCATGCACCGCCTATGTGTTCCGCTGCGGCGTGGTGGTGCTGCATCTCAGGCAGGATCTCGACCTGACGCGGCTAGCGACCCTGGCCGCATGGCGCTACGCGACCTACGAGAGCGATCTGCCATGGGCCACCGAGTACCTCCGGCAGACTCTGCCGCTTGACGCCGCCTGGCAGCCACCCGAATACGTCCTGTCGATGTATCTCCTGCGGAACACGATGTGGGCTGGAGAAGAACTGGACAACGCCCTCCGTCTCATGAGCCTGCCGTCGGTGTTGGTCAACCGACAGGCGCGGCCTGAGCCCGAGCCGGTCGGGACCCACGTCGAACGTCGGCTCCTGGTGCAGGGTTTCGACCAGCCTGCCGTCGAACCGTTCGGAGTAGCGGGTGTGTCCGTTGGGTACGCAAGCTGGTCCGGCCTCGCCTATTACCCTCTCTCCCCGGAGCGAGCGCTGATGCCGGACGACTTGGTCTCGTTCGAGATTGATGTGCAGATGCTCTGGGCGTACTGCCGACACATCCAGCGAGAAGTCGAAGCGGGACGCGATCCGTTGATGCCGCAGCCCTACGGTTGGCGTTTCCTCCGGGCTGCTCACTCTCGGCTGACCACGGCGCGGGCTCAGGAGACGGCACAGCACTGCATGATGCGGGAGGCCGCCTTGACAACGAGCGGGCTACCGGAACGCCTGGCGCAGGCACAGGCCGCGCTTCGGGAGACCGAGGGCCAGAGTGGCAGAGTTTTCGCATGAGTGAGACGCGCGCCGCCCTGATCGTCATCGACATGCAGAACGGCTTCATCAACGATCGGAGTCGGCATGTCGTCCGCAAGGTGGTCGAACTGGTCGAGCGCTGGGAGGCTACCGGTCGGCCGGTGGTGTTCACCCGCTACCACAACTACCCTGGGAGCCCTTTCGAGCGGCTGATCCACTGGTCCGCCGTGCAGGGGCCGCCGCAGACGGAGATCGTGCCCGAACTGGCCGCACATGCACGCAGGGCGCAAGGCATCGTCGACAAGACGATCTATTCGTACTTCTCGCCCGAGGGCGCTGCGTTGGCGGAGCACGAGGGCTGGACGGATTTGGTCTTCTGCGGGATTGCCACCGAAAGCTGTGTGCTGAAATCAGCCGTGGATGCCTTCGAACGGGACCTCACCCCCTGGTTGGTGGTGGATGCCTGCGGCAGTCATGGTGGCGAAGCCGCCCACGACGCGGGCCTGCTGGTGGCCCGCCGGTTCATCGGCGCTGATCAGCTGGTGACTGTGCAGGAGGTGGTCGCCGGATGAGTGGCCGGTTCGGATAGGCCGTGTCCACCGGCTGGGCCCGGGTTGATCACCGGTTGTCCGATTGTGTCGTACCCGATGGCTAGTGTCCGACCTGACCGACGGTGCTCGGGTGGTGACGATGGTCCTCCGCCCGACGCCGCACTGCGTCAGGAGGCACGATGCTCATCGACTGCGACGGTTGCCGGGTCCGGGGCGCGGGTTGCGCCGGCTGCCTGGTGACGGCCCTGCTTGACACCGACTCGCCGGCCGCCGCCCTGGGTGCTGCCGAGCACCGGGCGATCGAGGTGCTCACCCGCTCCGGCTTCGAGGTGGAGGTGCTGGCCCACGAGACCCGCCGGGCCCGGCCCACCCGCCGCCGCCGGGTCGCCTGACCGCCGCCGTCCCGCCGGAGCAGGCCCGCCGGGTCCGCCGAGGTCCGTGGCCGACGGTCGCTCCGCGCGGGCCGGGTGGGTCCGGGCAGACACCACGGCGGGGCCGCGTCGGCGGGCCATAGGATGGGCGCTCACGGCGGGAGGAGCGGCGGCATGACACGGGTACGACGCCACACCCGCAGGCCCGCCCCCGGGGTGTCGAGGTGACCCCGCGCGGCTGGGCGGTGCTCACCCTGGCGGCGTTGGTGCTGGCCCTGCTCGTCGTCGCGGCCCTGCTGGTCCCGTGGAGCCGCCCCCCGGCACCCCGCTCCGACCAGCTCGCCGCGCTGCGCGACCTGCCCGCCGACCAGGTGGCCCGGGGCCGGGCGTTGCAGGCGGCCCTGCGCCCCGGCCGCTACACCGGGCTGGCCGTCGGTCTGCTGGTGGCGCTGCTGCTCGGGCTGACCCCGCTCGGTGCCCGGCTGGTCGAGCTGGCCGGGCGGCCGTTCGGTGACCACTGGATCGCCCGCGCCGTGCTCGGCGGGATCGCCGTGGTGCTCGTCGCCGACCTGCTCACCCTGCCCTTCGCCGCCTGGCGGCAGTCGGTGCTGACCCGCTACGGGCTGAGCACCCAGGGCTGGGGCGGCTGGACGGTCGACCTGCTCAAGTCGTACGCCCTCAGCGCGGTGCTCGCCGCGACCGTGCTGCTCGGCTTCTACACCGTCACCCGGCTGGCCCCGCGCTGGTGGTGGGCGTTCGGGGCGGCCGGCGCGGCCGGGCTGGTGGTGCTGCTCTCCTTCGTGCTGCCGGTGCTGGTGGAGCCGGTGTTCAACCGGTTCACCCCGATGGAGCAGGGGCCGCTGCGCACCGAGCTGACCGCGCTGGCCGCCCGCGACGGCGTACCCGTGCGGGACGTGCTGGTCGCCGACGCCTCCCGGCGCACCACGGCGGTCAACGCGTACGTGTCCGGGCTGGGGCCGACCCGGCGGGTGGTGGTCTACGACACCCTGCTGCGTGAGGCCACCCCGGCCGAGGTGACCAGCGTCGTCGCGCACGAGCTGGGCCACGCCAAGGACCGGGACGTGTGGACCGGCACGCTGACCGGCGCGCTCGGTGCCGCCGCCGCGGTGGTCGCGCTCTACCTGCTCGGCTCCTGGACGCCACTGCTGCGCCGGGCCGGCGTCGACTCGATCGCCGAGCCCCGGGCGTTCGCGCTGCTGATCGCCCTGGTGACGGTCGTCGGGCTGGTCGCCGGCCCGGTGCAGGCGCTGATGTCGCGTCGGGTCGAGGCGCGGGCCGACGCGCACGCCCTGGCGCTCACCGGTGACCCGGCCACCTTCGAGGCGATGCAACGCCGGCTCGCCGGGGTCAACCGGGCCGACCCGGACCCGCCCCGCTGGGAGTACCTCTGGGCGGCGTCGCATCCGTCGACGGTGGAGCGGATGGCCGCCGCCCGTGCCTACGCCCGGGAGGTCGGCCGATGAGCCGCACCCTGCTGATCACCAACGACTTCCCGCCCCGACCCGGCGGCATCCAGTCGTTCGTGCACCACCTGGCGGTCCGTCAGCCGCCCGGGTCGGTGGTGGTCTACGCCTCCAGTTGGCGCGACACCGCCGAGTTCGACGCCGCGCAACCCTTCCCGGTGATCCGGGACGCCACCCGGGTGCTGCTGCCCACCCCACGGGTCGCCCGCCGGGCTGCCCGGCTGGCCCGCGAGCACGGCTGCGACACCGTCTGGTTCGGTGCCGCCGCCCCGCTGGGCCTGCTCGCCGGGGGGCTGCGGCGACGCGCCGGCATCCGTCGGGCGGTCGCGTTGACCCACGGCCACGAGGCCGGCTGGGCGACCCTGCCCGGGGCCCGCGCCGCGCTGCGCCGGATCGGCCGGCACACCGACGTGGTCACCTACCTCGGCGACTACACCCGGGTACGCCTGGAGCGCGCCCTGCACGGCGTCACCGAGCTGCACCGGCTCGCCCCCGGGGTGGACGTGGACACCTACCACCCGGCGGTGGACGGCGCACCGGTGCGGGCCCGGCTCGGGCTGACCGACCGGCCGGTGGTGGTCTGCGTCTCCCGGCTGGTCGCCCGCAAGGGCCAGGACACGCTGATCCGGGCCCTGCCGGCGATCCGCCGCCGGGTGCCCGACGCGGCGCTGCTGGTGGTCGGGGGCGGGCCCTACCGGGCGACGCTGGAGAAGCTGGCCCGGTCCACCGGTGTCGAACGGGACGTGGTGTTCACCGGCTCGGTGCCGTGGGAGGCGCTACCCGCCCACTACGCGGCCGGTGACGTCTACGCGATGCCCTGCCGCACCCGCAACCGGGGCCTGGACGTCGAGGGGCTGGGCATCGTCTACCTGGAGGCGTCGGCGACCGGGCTGCCGGTGGTGGCCGGTGACTCCGGCGGCGCACCGGACGCGGTCCGCGAGGGCGAGACCGGATACGTCGTCCCGGGCCGTGACGTCGCCCAACTCGCCGACCGGGTGGCCACCCTGCTCGCCGACCGGGACCTGGCCCGCCAGCTCGGTGCGGCCGGCCGGGCCTGGGTGGAGAAGGAGTGGCGCTGGGAGACCCAGGCCCGACGACTCACCGACCTGCTCACCGGCACCACCGCACCCGGCTGAGCCGGCACTGACCGCCCACCGGTGTGGCCCGGCCGGCGTCGCCGCAGCGGCAGGTGCCCGGCCGGGCCACACCGGCCGGCGGGTCAGCGGATCTGTTCGAGGATGCGGGCGGCAGGGGCGGGCCGGCCGAAGTGCCAGCCCTGGCCGGCGTCGCAGCCGATGGCGCGCAGCAGGTCGGCCTGGTCGGCGGTCTCCACCCCCTCGGCGGTGACGGTCAGGTCCAACGCGTGGGCCAACGACACCAGCGAGGCCAGGATCCGTTCGTCCGTACGGCTCGCCGGGTCGACCTGCGGGGCACGCAGCCCGGTCACGAACTCGCCGGCCATCTTCAGCTCGGTCACCGGCAGGTCCCGCAGGTAGGCCAGGTTGCTGTAACCGGTGCCGAAGTCGTCGATGGCGATCCGCACGCCCAGGTCGTTGAGCGCCCGCAGGGCCCGGACCGGGTCCTCCGCGCCGGCGCTCATCATCGTGCTCTCGGTGATCTCCAGCTGGAGCCGTTGCGGTGGCAGGCCGGTCTGCGCCAGCAGGCCGCGTACCTCCTGCACCAGGTCCGGGCGGTTGACCTGTCGGACGGCGAGGTTGACGCTGACGAACGGCGCCGGCCCACCGTCGGCACCCCAGCTCTCCGCCTCCCGGCACGCCTCGGCGAGCACCCAGCCGCCCAGCCGGACGATCAGCCCGGTCTCCTCGGCCAGCCCGATGAAGCTGTCCGGGCGCAGCACCCCCAGCTCGGGGTGCCGCCAGCGGACCAGCGCCTCCACCCCGAGCAGGGTGCCGTCGCGCAGCGACGTCAACGGCTGGTAGTCCAGGAAGAACTCACCCCGGTCCAGGGCGGCGGGGATCGCCGCCGACAGGGCGTACCGGGCCAGTTCGGTGCGGTGCCGGGCCGGGTCGAACAGCGCCCACCGGGCACCGCCGGCCGCCTTGGCCCAGTGCAGGGTGCTGTCGGCGGCCCGCATCAACTCGCCGGGCGTGGTGCCGGCGACCGGTCGTTCCACGATGCCGACGCTGGCCGTGACGCTCAGCTCGTGCCCGTCGACCAGGGCCGGTTCGCTGACCGCCGCCAGCGCCGCCTCGGCCGCCTTGACCACGTCGTCGGTGCCGCCCGTCCGCTCGACCAGGATCACGAACTCGTCGCCGCCCAGCCGGGCCACCAGGTGCTCGCCGAGCGCCCGACGCAGCCGTTGCGCCATCTGCACCAGCAGCGCGTCGCCGAGCTGGTGCCCGAGCGAGTCGTTGACCACCTTGAACCGGTCGAGGTCGAGGAAACAGACCCCGACCCGGTCGGCGCCCCGCCCCGGCGCGTTGATGGCGGCGGCGAGCCGTTCGGTGAACAGGGTGCGGTTGGGCAGGTCGGTGAGCGGGTCGTGGGTGGCCTGGTGGCGGAACCGGGACTCGCTGTCGCGCAGCGCCCGTTCGGCCTGTGCGCGGGCCACCATCGCGGCCCGCCGGATCGACTCCTGCTCGTCGAGCGTCCGGTCACGCAGCGCGCGGGCGTACCCGGTGGTGATGGTGGCGAGCAGCCGGGCCAGCCGGTCGGAGATGTCGTCGCCGACGAGGCCGAGATCACGCAGCAGGCGCAGCTGGATGACCTCGACGGTGCGCCCCAGCCCTTCGGCCGAGGCGATGTGCGCGGCCACCAGCTCCGCGCCCACCTGGTGGCCGACGCGCGGGTCGAACGGCTCGGCCCGCAGCGCGGCGGCCAACCGGTGGGTGAGCCGTTGCAGCAGCTCCTCTAGCTGGGCCTGGGTCATCGGCAGGTAGCTGGTGCCGGAGACCGCCTTGGCCCAGGCCCGGGCGAAGGTGCCCGGGCAGGACGCCCCGGACGCCGCCGGCTCACCCATCGAGACGCCCGACGCCACCCAGGAAGACGGCCTGCTCGGCGTCTTCGGCGCTCTCCGGTGTCTCGGGTCGCCACTGCGGCACCCAGACCACCCCGGGGTCGACGAGCGTGAAACCGTCGAAGAACTCGGTCAGCTCGGCCCGGCTGCGGATGCACAGCGGATTGTCGGTACGCCGGTAGACCCGTTCCGCCTCGACCCGTTCCGCCCCGCCCCGGGTGTCGTCGCTGGCCTGGGAGAGGACCAGGTAACTGCCCGGGGCCAGCGCCGCGCGCAACGTCCGCAGGGTCTGCTCGGGATGGTCGGAGTGCGGGATGAAGTGCAGCACCGCCACCACCATCACGGCCACCGGCTGCGAGAAGTCGATCAGCCGGGTCACCTCGGGGTGCGTCAGGATCGCCTCCGGCCGGCGCAGGTCCTCCCGGACGACGGTGGCGTTGCGGTTACCGGCGAGGATCTCCTGGCTGTGCGCCACGGCGACCGGATCGACGTCGACGTAGACCACCCGGGCTTCCGGGGCGGCCCGCTGGGCGATCTCGTGCACGTTGCCGACGGTGGGGATGCCGGAGCCGATGTCGAGGAACTGCCGGATGCCGGCGTCGATGAGATGTTGCACCACCCGGCGCAGGAACGCCCGGTTGGCCTGGGCCATCAGCGGCGCGTCGGGAACCGCCTCGACCATCGCCCGGGCGGCGACCCGGTCGGCGGCGAAGTTGTGCGAGCCGCCGAGGTAGTAGTCGTACATGCGGGCGACGCTGGGGCGTTCGACGTCGATGTCGTCGGGTGCCCAGTCCGGTCGCTGCATCCCCAACCCCTTTGTCGAGTATCACCACGTGGGTTGTCGCCTGCGCGGTTCACCCGGGTATTGTGCCCGCCCGTTGCCCAGGTGCAAAGACCGCGATCTGTGCGCGATCATCCCCTCACCGGGTGCAATCGAAACCTGTGGATCGCCCGGCAGGCCCGGTCCGACGAGGGATCCGGGCCTGCCGGCCTGTGGGTGGGGACCCGCTCAGAACTTCGGGGCGTCCGGCGCCTCGAGCAGACCCAACCGCAGGGCGGTCATCAACGCCTGCGCCCGGTTGGCCGCACCCAGCTTCTCGTAGAGCTTGGAGATGTGGGTCTTGGCGGTGGACTCGCTGACGAAGAGCTGCTTGGCGATGCCGGCCACGCTCATGCCGTCGGCGAGCAGCCGCAGCACCTGCCCCTCGCGGGGGGAGAGCTGCGGGCCGGACGGGGCCAGCCGACGCTTCATCGCCTCGGCCAGGTCGGCCGCGGTGAACGCGCTGGGCGAGGAGGCGGCGTGCCGGGCCGCGGCGACCACCTCGTCGGCCGGCGCGGTCTTCGGCACGAACGCGCTCGCCCCGGCCTCCAACGCGCCGAAGAGTTGGTCGTCACCGGCGTACATGGTGAGCACCACGATGCCCATCGACGCACTGGACTTGCGCAGCGCCCGGGTGGCCTCCAGGCCGCTGCCGTCGGGAAGCCGCAGATCCATGATCACGACGTCCGGTTGCAGCGCGCCGGCCTGGCGCACGCCCTCCGCCGCCGTGGCGGCCTCGCCGACGACCTCGAACTGACGGTCACGCTCGAAGGCGTGCCGCAGCCCCTTGCGGATCAGGTCGTGATCGTCGACAAGGAGGACCTTGGTACGGGTGGCCGGTGTCGGGCTTGTGGTCATCCTCGAATTACTCCACTTCTGCTGCTGCGCTGCCACGCACGTTATCGCGCCGGGGCGACGAACCCACCACCACCGCCACGGTCGTACCACTGGGTTGCCGGGGACTGATCTCCAACCGGCCCCGGATACGTTCCGCCCTCTCCGCCATGATCGCAAGGCCGTAGTGACCGTCGGTGCGCTGGTCACCGATGCCGTGACCGTCATCCGACACTTCAATTTGCGCGTACGGGGGGTCCACCTCGCAGGTGACCCAGAGATTCGACGCCCCGGCGTGCTTGCGGGCGTTGGTCACGGCCTCCTGCGCGATGCGCAGCAACTCGGCCTCGGTGGCGGCCGGCAGCCGGGCGGTCGACTCGTCCAGCGACAGGTGCACCCGCAGCCCGCCGGCCGAACCCACGGTCCGGGCGTACTCGGCGATCGCCGCCGCCAGGCCGCCGTGCCGGTCCACCTCGCTGCGCAGCTCGAACAGGCTCAACCGCAGCTCGGTGATCACCCGGGTCACCTCGCCGCGCAGGGTGCGCAGCGCCTCGGCGGTCTCCTTCGGGTCCTCGTCGACGTAGGCCAGCGCGTTGTCGATGCCGTAGCCGACCATCACCAGCTCCTGCGCCACCCCGTCGTGGATCTCCCGGGCCAGCCGCTGGCGCTCCTCGTTGGTGGCCAGCGACCGCACGTCGTCGAAGAGCAGCGCCGCCTCCAGCCGCAGCGCCGCCGGACCGGTCAGCGCGGTCACCCGGGACACCACCGGCGGCGGGTACGCGTGTGCCGCGTCCGCCTCCAGCACCACCAGGCCGACCGTGCGGACCCCGGCGACCAGCGGAACGATCAGCGACGAGACGTCCCCGCCGGTGTGCGAGCGGGCCTGCGACCGGGCCGCGGTCTGGGGCTGCTGACTGGCCCAGGCGTCGGCGATCGCCGAGTCGGAGTCCAGCGTCGTCTCCCAGTCGACCCGGTCCACGCCGATCTGGGCGAGCACCACCAGCCGCCCGCCGCCGCTGGCCGACAGCACCGCGCCCCGGTTGACGGGGGCGACGGTCCGCAGCTCCTCCAGCAGGTGCTCGGAGATGCCGCCCGGATCGAGGGTGGCCCCGGGCAGCTGCCGGGCGACCGTGCGCAGCTGGGTCAGCAGCCGGGTCGCCTCGGCGTACGGCTGGGGCTTGCCCTCGGCCCGGACCCGCATCACCTGGTGCAGCGTGCCGGCGGCGTAGAGGCCGAGCCCGGCGAGGATCAACCACTGCGCGCAGACCGCCAGGTAGCCCGGCTGGCCCAACTGCCGCCCGCCGTCGACCTCGGTGAAACCACCGGCGACCACCAGGGTGGCGGCGGTGACCCCGAGCAGCACCGCCCCCTCACGGAACTGCCGGCGCAGCGCGGTGACCGTCACCGGCACCGCCAGATAGGGCAGTACGGCCGAGGCGCCCAGCCCGCCGACCGACGAGCCGAGGGTGGAGGAGACGGCGACCTGGCTGGCGGCCAGCCCGATCACCACCGCCTCGGCGAGCCGGCTCAACGGGCCGATCAACCGGTGATCGGGGGCCAGCAGGGCGGGTGCGCCGGCGACCGCCAACAGGGCGATCCACCAGAGCTGGGCGGGATCGCCGGTGGCGATCAGGGTCAGTGCGCCGACCAGCGCGAGCATCACCGCACGCGCGGCGGCGGCGACGGGTCGCGTCTGGGGGCGGACAGCTGTGGAGGCGGACACGTGACGGATCGTAGTCAGCCTTGGTAGATCTCCGCGATCTCGGCCGCGTACGACTTGTGCACGACCTGCCGCTTGACCTTGAGTGAGGGGGTCAGCTCGCCGGTCGCCTCGGTGAAGTCGCGGGGCAGGATGCGGAACACCTTGATCGATTCGGCCTTGGAGACGGCCAGGTTGGCGGTGTCCACCGCCCCCTGGATCTCGGCCCGCAGCCCGTCGTGCGTCACGAGCTGTTCGACCGGGGTGTCCTCGGGCAGTCCGTGCCCGGCCAGCCACTTCGGCAGGGCCTCCTCGTCGACGGTGACCAGGGCGGCGATGAACGGCTGCCGGTCACCGACCACCACGCACTGGCTGACCAGCGGATGCGCCCGGACCTGGTCCTCCAACACGGCCGGGGCGACGTTCTTGCCGGCGGCCGTCACGATGATCTCCTTCTTGCGGCCGGTGATGCTGAGGAAACCGTCGTCGTCGAGGTGCCCCAGGTCGCCGGTGCGGAACCAGCCGTCGACGAGCGCCTCGGCGGTGGCCGACTCGTTCTTCCAGTAGCCCTGGAAGATCAGGTCACCGGCGATCAGGATCTCGCCGTCGTCGGCGATCCGGATGGTCACGCCGGGCAGCGGCCGGCCGACGGTGCCGATCTTCGTGCCGGTGGGCAGGTTGGCCGCGGCGGCGGGGGAGGTCTCGGTGAGGCCGTACCCCTCGCAGATGGTCACCCCGATGCCCCGGAAGAAGTGCCCGAGCCGGGCGCCGAGCGGGGCACCGCCGGAGATCGCGTCCCGGCACCGGCCACCGAGGGCGGCCCGCAGCTTCCGGTAGACCAGCCGGTCGAAGACCGTGTGCTGGGCGCGCAGCGCGAACCCGGGACCTCCCGGGGTCTCCTGCGCCTCGCTCCAGGCGATGGCGACCTTCTCCGCCCGGTCGAAGATCGCGCCCTTGCCGTCGGCCTGGGCCTTCTGCCGGGCGCCGTTGTAGACCTTCTCGAAGACCCGTGGCACCGAGAGCACGAACGTCGGCCGGAACTCCTGGAGCTGGGCGACCAGGTCCCGGGTGTCGGCGCAGTGCGCCATCGTGGCCCGGGCCTGCACCACCCCGATCTGGATGAGCCGGGCGAAGGCGTGCGCCAGGGGGAGGAACAGCAGGGTCGAGGCCCCCGGCCGGAACAGGTTCGGCAGCACCGGCACCGCGTTGGCGATGTCGGCGTACATGTTGCGGTGGGTCAGCACGCAGCCCTTGGGGCGGCCGGTGGTGCCGCTGGTGTAGATGATCGTGGCGACGTCGTCGGCGCTGACCGAGGTGCGGCGGCGCTCGATCTCGGCGGGGTCGACCGACGCTCCGGCGGCGACGATCTCGTTCACCCCACCCAGCTCGATCTGCCAGACGTCGCGCAGCTCGGGCAGCCGGTCGCGGACCCCGGCGACCAGGGTGGCGTGGCTGTTGGTCTCCACCACCACGGCGACCGCGCCGGAGTCGGCGAGGATCCAGGCGGCCTGCTCGGCGCTGGACGTCTCGTAGATCGGGACGGTGACCGCGCCGGCCACCCAGATGGCGTAGTCGAGCAGGGTCCACTCGTAGCGGGTGCGGCTCATCAGGGCGACCCGGTCACCGGGGGCCACCCCCGCGCCGGCCAGGCCCCGGGCGACCGCCACGACCTCGTCGCGGAACTGCCGGCAGGTGACGTCGGTCCCGGCGCTGCCGTCGGCGGCGGGCCGGACGAACTGCACCGCGTCCGGGGCCGCCTCGGCGTTGTCCCAGACCGGGTCGGTCAGGTTTGCCGCGTCGCCGATGCTGACGATCGGCGGAACGGAGAACTCGCGCACCTGCACTCCCTCGTGCTCGCACTGGCCGGGCCGACCTCGGGCCGGCATGGTCGAAACCTACCCGGCCGGCCCACCGAACGCCCCAGGCAGGTTGCCCGCCCCACCGGCCCGGACCCCGTCGGGGACGGCCCGGGAGCCCGCGGCGGGCCACCCCCGGCCCCGCTGCGGGGCGGCCCGGGACCCGGCTTCGGGGGTGGAGCGGGGCGGCCGGCGGAGGCGGCGGGTAGCCTCCCCCCATGGCGGACTCCTCCACCCAGTCGATCATCATCGGCGCGTCACCGGACCGGGTGGCGGCGGTCATCTGTGACTTCGCGAGTTACCCCCGGTGGACCGAGGCGGTGCGTCGGGCCGAGGTCGTCGAGGAGTACGAGGACGGCTACGCCAGCCAGGTCCGGTTCACCATCGACGCCGGGGTGATGGCCGACGAGTACGTGCTGGCCTACGAGTACGCCGAGGACCTCTCCCGCGTCGAGTGGCACCTGGTGGCACCCTCGAAGATGCAGAAGACCCAGCGTGGCTCGTACGACCTGGTCGGCAACCCGGACGGCACCTGCACGGTGACCTACACGCTTGAGGTCGAGTTGTCGGTGGGCATGCTCGGCATGTTTCGCCGCAAGGCCGAGAAAATGATCATGGATACGGCGTTGAAGCAGCTCAAGCGCCGGGTAGAAGCACCCGGTGCGGCGTAGCGACACAACGGCCGGCGACACGACGGAGGAGCCGACCATGGGCGCAACGGAACCGGGCTCGGCCCGGGAGGAAGCGGAACGGCTGGTCGCCACGCTGCTCGCGACGGCCCGGCTGGCCTCCGCCGGCACCGGGTCGGGGGCGGGACCGTGGGGTCCGCTCGGTGGGATCGTCTCGGGTGTCCTCGGTCACAGTGCCGGCGCGGCCCGGCCGACCGCCGGCACCCACCGGGCGGAGGGTTTCGCCACCGGATCACCCGAGTGCTGCATCTGTCCGATCTGCCGGGCTGTCACCGCCTTGCGCGATCCCAGTCCCGAGTTCGCCGAGCGGCTCGCCACCGGCGCGGGGGACCTGGCCGCCGGAATCGCCAGCCTGATGCGGGCGTTCGCCCCGCCCGCAGGCGGGGAAGCATCCCACGGGACGCCCGGTGACGCCAGCGCGACGACAGGTCGGGGCGGCCCTTCCGATTCCGAGGCCGATCATGTGTGGCGCGAGGCCACCCGCACCGGGCATGATTCTGCGTCGGCGCCGGAGCGGGACGTCTGGTCCGCCGCCACCCGGGCGGAGGACGCGGTCGCACCGGCCGTCGCCGCACCGCCCGTCGACGACGCCGGGCCGGCCGCGCCGGCCCAGCAGGTCCGGCCCACGGCCGACGGTCACGTGGTGCCCGCCTCGCGCGCGCCGGCCGGCGCGGACGGGGACGCACCAGGCGACGGGGCCTGACTACCGGACATCCCGGCAGCGTACGGCCTGTTTCGGTCGATGCCGGGCAGCACAGCAGAGGGGAGTGGCCGCGGTGACGCTGACCATCGGAGTCGACGTCGGTGGCACGAAGGTGGCCGGCGGTGTCGTGGACGACACCGGCCGGGTTCTCGTGCAGGCCCGGCGGGACACCCCCGCGGACGACGTCGGCAAGACCCGCGACGTCATCATCGAGCTGGTCACCGAGCTGTCCACCGGCCACCAGGTGGACGCGGTGGGGATCGGCGCGGCCGGCTGGATCGACGCCTCCCGCTCCACCGTCCTCTTCGCCCCCAACCTGGCCTGGCGCGACGAACCGCTGCGCGACTACGTCAGCACCGCCACCGGGCTGCCGGTGATCGTCGAGAACGACGGCAACGTGGCGGCCTGGGCCGAGTTCCGGCACGGCGCGGCCCGCGACGCCGACGACTCCATGGTCATGTTCACCATCGGTACCGGTGTCGGCGGCGGCATCGTGCTCGGCGGTGAGCTGGTCCGTGGCGCCAACGGCATCGCCGCCGAGCTGGGCCACATGCTCACCGTCCCCGACGGCCACCAGTGCGGCTGCGGCCGGCTCGGCTGCATCGAGCAGTACGCCAGCGGCAGCGCCCTGGTCCGGTTCGCCCGGGCCGGCGCCCGACAGGAGCCGCAGCGGGCCACCGCCCTGCTGGAGCTGGCCGGTGGCGAGGCCGAGGCGATCACCGGGCCGATGGTCACCACCGCCGCGCAGGCCGGCGACCCGATCTCGGCCGAGGCGTTCGCCCAGATCGGCCGCTGGCTCGGCACCAGCCTCGCCGACATGGCCCAGATCCTCGACCCGCAGGTGCTGGTGGTCGGCGGCGGCGTGGTGGACGCCGGTGACCTGCTGCTCGGCCCGACCCGGCGGTCCTTCGCCGACGCGCTGGCCCAGCGCAGCCGACTCCCGGTGGCGCAGGTGCGCCCCGCCGAGCTGGGCAACACCGCCGGCGTCATCGGCGCCGCCGACCTGGCCCGCCGCCGGTGACCGCCGCACCGCCGGCCCCGGCCGCCGCCGGCCCCACCGCCGCCAGCACCAGCGCCGACAGCCCCACCGCCGACAGGCTCGCCGCCGCCGGGGCCGCCGGGTCGGGTGCCCCCGCCGGGGCCGCCCCGACCGGTGCCGCCCGGGTGCCGCTGCGGGTGGTGTCGTACAACATCCACAGCCAGCGCGACGACACCGCGGCGCTGGCCAGCGTGGTCCGCGAGGCCGCCCCGGACGTGGTGATCGTGCAGGAGGCGCCGCGCCGGTTCCGGTGGCGGCAGAAGTCCGCCACCCTCGCCGACTCGTTCGGCCTGGTGGTGGCCGCCGGTGGCCTGCCCTCGCTGGGCAACCTGCTGCTGACCAGCCTGCGGGTCCGGGTGACCGGGACGCACTGCCAACGGTTCCCGCTCACCCCGGGCCGGCACCTGCGTGGCGCGGCGTACGCCCGCTGTCAGGTCGGCGGGGCCCGGTTCCTGCTGGCCGGCTCGCACCTGGCCACCGACCCGGCCGAACGCCCCGGCCAGGCCGCGCTGCTCAAGCGGGAACTGGCCGCGAGCGACCTGCCGGTGGTCTTCGGGGCCGACCTCAACGAGGGCCCGGACGGCCCGGCCTGGGGCACCGTCGCGAGCGGACTCGTCGACGCCGCGGTCGCCGCCGACGCGGCCGACCGGCACACCTACTCGTGCACCAACCCACGCCGGCGCATCGACGCCCTCTTCGTCGACCCACGCGTCGAGGTCGTCGGCTACGACGTGGTGGACACCCCGACGACCCGCCGGGCCAGCGACCACTTCCCGGTCCTGGTCGACCTGCTGCTGCCCGCCGCCGGCTGACCGGCCGGCAGGCCTCCCCGGCGGGCCGACGCCGCCGGCCGGGGAGCAGCCGTCGCCGGGTCCGGGCCCCCGCGAGCCGGGCTGGACAACGGGACGCGGGTACGGGGAGGATGCCCGTCGAACCGGCGTACCTGGCCGCATCAAAGGAGATTTCCGGTGCCCTCCTCCACCGAGCACGGCCGGCCCGATCCGGAGACCACGACGCCCGCCCCGAGCCGGGACGGCCGGCCGGTCTCCGACCGGGGCGACACGGTCTGCGTGATCGGGGCCGGGGCCAGCGGCCTCACCGCCGTCAAGAACCTCACCGAACACGGCTTCGGCGTCGACTGCTACGAACGGGAAACCGGCGTCGGCGGTGCCTGGAACTGGCGGCACGACCGCAGCCCGGTGTACGCCAGCACCCACCTCATCTCGTCGCGGCCGTTCACCCAGTTCCCCGACTTCCCCATGCCGGACTCCTGGCCGGACTACCCGCACCACGGTCAGGTGCTGTCCTACTTCGAGCGGTACGCCGACCACTTCGACCTGCGCCGGCACATCTGGTTCGGCACCGAGGTGGTCCGGGTGGAACCCGTCGACGGCGACCGGTGGGACGTCACCACCCGCAGCACCGGCGGGTACGGCCCCGAACGCACCTCCCGGTACGCCGCCGTGCTGGTCGCCAACGGGCACAACTGGTCACCGAAGCTGCCCCGCTACGAAGGGCTGGAGGAGTTCCGGGGCGAGGTCATGCACGCCTCGTCCTACAAGGACCCCGCCCAGCTGCGCGGCAAGCGGGTGCTGGTGGTCGGGGCCGGAAACACCGGCTGTGACCTGGCCGTCGAGGCCGCCCAGCAGGCGTCCCGCTGCTGGCACTCCACCCGCCGCGGCTACTGGTACGCCCCCAAGTACGTCCTCGGCCGCCCCGCCGACCAGGTCAACGACGCGCTGCTGTCGTGGCGGGTGCCGCTGCGGCTGCGGCAGTGGCTCTACCACCGGACCCTGCGGCTGACCGTCGGCGACCTGACCCGGTTCGGGCTGCCGAAGCCCGACCACCGGGTCTACGAGACGCACCCGATCGCCAACAGCCAACTGGTCTACTACGTCGGCCACGGCGAGATCACCCCGGTCCCGGAGGTGGCCCGGTTCCATCCCGGCGGGGTGAGCCTCACCGACGGCCGGGAGATCGACCCCGAGCTGGTCGTCTTCGCCACCGGTTACCTGCCCCGCTTCGAGTTCCTCGACCCGCAGATCCTCGGCGACGCCGACGGCTCCGGCCGGCCCCGGCTCTGGCTGCACGCCTTCCCGCCGGGCCACCCGACCCTGGCGGTGGCCGGGCTGTTGCAGCCCGACTCGGGCCTGTTCACCCTGGCGCACTGGCAGACGGTGCTCTTCGCCCGGTCGCTGCGGTTGCGTCGGGACCGGCCGCAGCGGGCCGCCGCGTTCGCGTCCCGGGTGGCGGCCGGCGCGGGGGAGCGGTACGCCGGGAGGGTCAAGGACAGCAGCCGGCACTGGTTCGAGGTGGGCCACGTCGACTACCTGCGCGCGGTGCAGCGCGCCCTCGACGACTTGGAGGGCAAGTGAGCGGGACGACCGAGGAGCGGGTACGGATCCTGCGGGGCCGGGAGTGGGCGCACCCGGTCCGTGCGGCCCGCCGGGAGGTGCTCAGCGCCGTGCCCGAGCTGGACGAGGGATGCCCACCGCTGCTGTTCGTCCCGGGGTTCGGGCACGGGGCCTGGGCGTTCGCCGAGCACTGGCTGGAGCACGCCGCGTCGCGCGGTTTTCCCGCGTACGCGGTGAGCCTGCGCGGGCACGGCGGCAGCGAACCTGCGCCGGGGGCGACGCTGCGGGCGTACACCCATGATGTGGTCCAGGCGGCGGCGGAGCTGCCGCGTCAGGCGGTGCTGGTGGGGCACGGCGCCGGGGCGTTGGTGGTGTCGCACGCGTTGGCCCGGTATCCGGCCCGGGCCGCGGTGCTGGTCGCGCCGGTGCTCGGTGGCCCGGCCACGGCCCTCGCGGCGCTGCGCGCCAACCCGGTCGGCACGCTGCCCGCCCTGTTCGGCGGGGCGCTGCGGCTGCACCGCCGGCAGCTGTTCGGCCGGGAACTGCCCGACGCGGACGCCCGGCGGCACCTGGCCCGGCTGGGGCGGGCCGACCGGCGGGCCCAGTGGCAGCTGCTCGCCGGCCGACCGGCCGAGCCGGCGGTGGGTCACCCACCCGTGCTGGTGCTGGGCAGCCCGGACGACCGGGTCGTCCCGCCGGCCGCCCTGACCCGGGCGGCCGGCAGGTACGGCGCGGCCCCGCTGCTCTTCCCCGGCATGGGTCACGACCTGATGCTGGACACCCGGTGGCAGGAGCCGCTGGACGCCCTCCTGGACTGGCTGGTCAAGGAGCCGGGCCGCCGCTGACCGCCGCCCCGTGGCCCCGTCGGCGGCTCGGCGGCTCGGCGGACACCGGCTACCCCGCCGGGCGGGGTAGCCGGACCGGCGGCGGGTCAGCCGGTGCTGCTGAGCCGGGTGAGCAGCGAGCCGGTGTCGTCCAGGGCGCTGAGGTAGGAGCGCGCCCAGGCCCGGATGTCGTGCCGGTGCAGGTGGTCGCGCATCGCCCGCATCCGGTCGCCGACGTCGTCCGGCCCGGCCCGCAACGCCGACAAAATCCCCTGCTTGAGCCCCTCCAGGTCGTGCGGATTGACCAGGTACGCCTGGTCCAGCTCGGCCGCCGCTCCGGCGAACTCGCTGAGCAGCAACGCACCCGTGTCGTCGACCCGGGCGGCCACGTACTCCTTGGCGACCAGGTTCATCCCGTCGCGCAGCGGGGTGACCGCCATGACGTCGGCGACCCGGTAGAGCGCCGCCAGCTCGGCCCGGTCGAAGGGCTGGGTGAGGTAGTGGATGGCCGGCTCGCCGACCCGGCCGAACTCGCCGTTGATCCGGCCGACCTCGCGTTCGATCCGTTCGCGCAGGATCTGGTACTGGCCGACGCGTTCCCGGCTCGGCATGGCGACCTGCACCAGCACCGTGTCGCGGACCTTGACGTCACCGCTGGCGAGCAGCTCGCTGTAGGCCTTCAGCCGCTGCTCGATGCCCTTGGTGTAGTCCATCCGGTCGAGGCTGAGGATGACCCGCTCGGGATCGCCCAGGTCGTGCCGCAGCCGGCGGGCCCGCGCGGTGACGTCCGGCCGGCCGGCCAGCGCCGCCATCTCGGCGGTGTCGATCGAGACCGGGTACGCCCCGATCCGCACCACCCGGTCCTGCACGCCGATCCGCCGGTCGGTGGCGGGCAGCCCGAGGACCTTGCTGGCCAGCTGGGCGAAGTTGTGGGCCGCCTGGGCCCGCTGGAAACCGATCAGGTCGGCACCGAGCATCCCACGTAGCAGCTCCGCCCGGCGGGGCAGCTGCATGAACAGCTCCGGCGGTGGGAACGGCACGTGCAGGAAGAAGCCGATCCGCAGGTCGGGCCGTAGTTCGCGGAGCAGGCCGGGGACCAGTTGCAGGTGGTAGTCCTGCACCCAGACCACCGCGCCCGGGTCGGCCACCTCGGCGGTCGCCTCGGCGAACCGCTGGTTGACCCGCTGGTACGCCTCCCACCAGCGGCGGTGGTATTCGGGTTGCTCGACGGCGTCGTGGTAGAGCGGCCAGAGGGTCGCGTTGGCGAAGCCCTCGTAGTGGTCGCGCAGGTCGTCGGCGCTGAGCGGGACGGTCTGCATGTGCACGCCGTCCACGTCGGGCAGCACGGGCGCCGGCCCGGTGCCGCCGGCCCAGCCCACCCAGGTGGCCGGGGTCTGTCGGAGCAGTGGGTGCAGCGCGCTCACCAGCCCGCCGGGGCTGCGGCGCCACTCGCAGGCGCCGTCGGGCGCCACGCTGTCGTCGATGGGGAGCCGGTTGGCGACCACCACCAGGGAACTCTGTCGCATCTCGGGCATTCCGATCGGCAGGGGACCGACCACGCGAGCAAGGAACAACCGGGCAGTCGGTGGGCGAAGTGACCTACAGCGGTATTCCTACTGACCGTAAGTTACACCACTGTTACGCCCGGCGTGGGGGCGACGGTGTCCCGGGATGCGGGCGAAGGTCGACGGCGGGGGCGGTGATGTGCAGGGGGTGGGGACTCAGACGACCGCGCCGTCGTCGGGGTCGTGGTCGTCCTCGTCACCGGGGCGCAGTCGCCAGATCAACGTGACGAACCCGGCGAGGATGCCGGTGAAACCGAGCAGGGTCACCACCGAGGCGTCCACCGGCAGCAACGACGGATTGAGGAACAGGACGAAACCGAGCACGATCCCCAGCACGCCGACCACCGCGTACTTGGAGATCCGGGGCAGCGGCGGGGGTGGCGGCGGGGTGTACCCCTCCTCCGGATCGTCCGGCAGGTCCGCCCCGAAGGTGTCCAGGCCGTCCAGCAGCGACGGCTCGTCCTGCCGGCCCCGGGGGGTCACCGAGATGCCGGAGATGTCAGCCGCGTACGGCAGCCGCCGCACGTCGGTGGCGGTCGGGCCGGTCGGCTCGTCGGCCCGGGTCGTCGATCCACCGGCCCGGGTGGTCGGGTCGGTCGGCTCGTCGTCGACGTCCTCGGCGGCCGGCCAGGGATGACTACCGGCGGTCGGGGCGGTGTGGAAGGCGGCGACCAGGCGTTCCCACTCGGCGTCGACGTCCGGCTCGGCCCGGGCCGGCTCCGGCGTCGCCTCGTCGGCGAGCTGGGTGAGGTAGTCCCGGGCGGTGGTCAGGTGCGAGCGGTCCACGTAGAGCCGGTCGACCGGCCGGGACGGCACGGTGGTGGTCCGGGTGATCGGGTTCAGGTCGGCGGAGGGCTGGAGGTAGGCGGCGATCCCGCCCGCGGCGAGCACGTCGAGCAGGTGCTCGCCGACGCGCGGATCGACGTCGCCCGCGACGGCGTACTCGCTCGCGTCGAGCCCGTTGTCCCGCCGTCCCCGGCGGGCACCACCCGCTGACACCGGACATCCTCCTCCGCGCACCTCCCGGTGCGGTCGTGTCGGCGCCCCGTACGCCGTGCTCTGAATCGTGACACGTCGGCACCCCGTTCCGGGAGTGCGTTGTGGCGTGCCGCTCGTGGTTCGTCGGCTCCGGGCCGGCCGCGTCCCCGTCGGTCACCGTCGTGGACGATCGTCCGGCCGCCCCGGGCGAGCTGTCCGGACTCTCCGGACCGGGAGTCCCGGCCCGGGTGGGGGGCCGCGAACCGTGGCCGTACCGGCTGGTAGTGCAACTGGGCGTCGTTGCGCCGTGCGGGGCGGGGCCATCCGCTGCCGGGGGAGGCGCCGTCGACCTGCCCGTCGGCGGTCCGGTGCCCCGCGTCGGCGGCGGGTCCGAACGCTCTCCAGCGGCCCGTTCCGGGGCAGTGTCTGCAAGAACTCACATCCGGCGCGAAACGGAATACTTCACCGGGTATCCCCGTACCGCGAACGGCCCGAGCAAGTCGATCAAGGTGCCCGGCCCGTCCTGGCCCGGGTCGGCCCGGACCGGGCGGGTGGTGGGCGGGGTCAGGTCGCGGGGGCCGGGGTGGCGAGCCGGAGCAGACCGGGCACGTCGTTGCGGTCGGCGAAGTCGCGTACCCGGTCGATGGTGGCCGCCGCCTGGGCGGGGTCGGCGACGGCCAGCGCCCGCACCGACAGCGCGGTGGTCAGCACGTGGTCCGTGGTGTCGGTCATCCGGGCGTAGCTCTGCGCCGCCGTGCGGAACAGCCGGGCGGACCGCTCGGCGTCCCCGTCGGCCAGCGCCAGGGTGGCGTCGGCGACCTGCCCGGCGGCCTCCGCCCAGGGGGTCATCCGGGGGGACCGGTCGAGCATGTCGTGCACCAGCCGGGCGGCCTGCGGGCCGAGCACCGCGGCGACGTGACCGACCGCCGGCACCCACTCGGCGAACGGGATCATCCGGGTCCGGCCCCAGTCCTCGTCCAACTCCACCAGCAGCCGCATCGCCTCGTCCCGGCGGCCCCGGACCGCCCGGCAGAGCGCGGCGTGCGCCAGCGTCGACTGCAACACCCGGTGGAAACCGCTGCGCCGCGCCGCGACCAGGGCCCGGGACACCAGATCGTGATCGTCCGCCCCGGCGTCGCCCGACCCCGGGCCGGCTGCCCCGGCGTCGGGTGCCTCCGGGCCGGACGTCCCGGGACCGCTCGGCGTGTGGCGGGTCGGGGCCGACGCCCGGGGCCCCTCGTCGGCCGGGCCGGGCTGGATCGGCACCAGCGGATGAGCCGGCTGGCCGGCCGGCGGACGAGCCGGTGGGCGGGCCGTCGGGTGGGTCGGCGGGTCGTCGGCGCGCAGGGCGCGCATCCACCCCGAGATCGCGACGATGTGCAGGTCCCACTCGGCGGTCGGCAGCCGGGTCGACTCGGTGCCCAGCTCCAGCGCCGCCACCCAGTCGCCGGCGTAGTACGCCCGGGCCCACTTGTCGGCGAAACTGGTCGCGAGGCTGTGCCCGCCACCCGGGTCCAGCGTGCGCTGCTCGTCGACCAGTTCGGCCGACCGGGCCAGGTCACCCTCCTCCTGCGCCGCCCAGGCCAGGTTGTGCACCGCCCGGCGTCGGCTGGCCAACCGGTCCACCCGGCACTGCTCGGCGACCTCGGCCAGCTCCGCGTACGCCTGCTGCTCGCCGGCCATGTACCGGGCCACCGCCAGGGTGATCCGCGCGTTGGCGCGTACCTCGGGCAGCAGCAGCCGCTCGGCCAGCTCGACCGCCGCGCGGGCCGCCACGCAGGCCTGATCGGTCTCGGCGTTGAGCATCCGGACCCGGGCCAGCTCCAGCAGGGCCTCCGCCTTCTCCTCGGACTCCGGCAACTCCGCGTAGATCGCGTTGGCCCGGTCCAGGCAACGCAGCGTCTCGGACCGGTCGGCCCGGCTCCAGGCGGCGGTGGCGAGCCGGGTCCAGGCGCGGGCCGCGCCGGCACGGTCCCCGACGGCGGCCAACCGCTCGGTGAGCCCGGCCAGCACCTCGGTCCCCCCGTCGACGAGGAAGGCGTCCCCGTCCCGGAAGAAGGCCAGCTCGGCGGCGAACAGCTCCAGCCCCGGGTCGGGGTCCCCGCCGACGGCCAGGGCCCGCCCGACCAACGTCGCGGCGTTCTCCAACGCGTGCAGCTCGTACGCCCGGCGGGCGGCCTGGTGCAACGCCGTCCGGGCCGCCACCGCGTACGGGGTCGGGTCCAGTCCGACCGTCCGGGCGATCTCGTGGGCGGTCCAGCGGTGGTTGGCCAGCACCTCGGCCAGGTCCTGCTGCCCGGCGTCGGTGAGCTGGGCTAGCCAGTCGGCGGTGCGCTGGTGGCGCAGCACCCGTTCCGCCCGGGGCAGCCGCTGGTAGCACACGTCGCGGACCAGGATGTGCCGGAACCGGTACTCCGGCTGACCGGCCATGGTGGAGGCGGGCAGCTCGAAGACCATGTCCCGGCGCTGCAACCGGTCCAGCGCCCGTTCCACCCACTCCACCGTCCGCCCCAGCGCGGTCGCCACCGGCACCGGCCAGAACTGCACCCCCACCACGGCGGCGGCCTGGAGCACCGCCCGGTCCGCCGGGTCGAGCAGGTCGAGCCGGTTGGCGATGACGGCCTGGACGGTGCGCGGCATGTCGCTGGTGCCGGCCGGGGCGAACCGGGCGGCCGGCTCCAGCAGCCCGCCGTCCATCAGCATCCGGGCGTACTCCTGGGCGTAGAGCGGATTGCCGTCGGCGAACTCGATCAGCGGCTCACGGGCCGCCGCCGGCAGCGCGGCCTGCCCGAGCAGCAGCGAGTAGAGGGTGTCGATGTCCGCGTCGTGCATGGGCGGCACCGAGATCGACATCGCCCCGCTGATCGTGCCCGTCCAGGCCGGCTGCCGCTCCCGCAGCTCCGGCCGCGCGGTCGCCACCACCAGCAGCGGTACGCCCCGGGCCGCCGCGCCGAGCTGCTCGACGAAGGTGAGCATCGCCTGGTCGGCCCAGTGCATGTCCTCGAACACCAGCACCGTCGGCCCCTGCGCGGCCAGGGCGAGCAGGAACCGCCGCCAGGCCGCCTCGGTCTCCCCGGAGTTGAGCCGGGTGCCGGCGGCGACCCCGAGCAGTGGCCCCAGGGCGTTGGCCAACCGGGCGGCGTGCGGATCGCCGAGCTGGCCCAGCCGTTGGCGCAGCCGGTCGCGCAGCGGCTCCGGGTCGTCGCCCTCCGGCACCCCCAGCCACCCCTTGACGATGTCCGCCAGGGCGGCGTAGGTGACGTTCTCGCCGAACGGCGGGCACTGCCCGACCAGCCAGGTGACCCGGTGGCCGGGCAGGTTGGCGGCGTGCCGGGACAACTCGCGCAGCAACCGGCTCTTGCCCACCCCGGCCGGCCCGAAGACGGTCACCAGTTGGGAGGTGCGCTCGTTGACGGTGCGGTGCAGGGCACTGACCAGCAGCCCGCGCTCGTGCTCCCGGTCGACCATCGGGGTCAGCTCGGCGGCCTGCGGGCCGCTGCGCGGCCGGGCCCGTACGGCGAGCCAGATCCGGCTCACCGCCGAGCGCCCCCGCAGGGTGACCGCCGGCCGGTCGACGTACTCCAACTCGTGTCGGGTCGCCGCCCAGGTGCTCTCGTCGACGACCACCCCGCCGGTGGGCGCCAGCGCCTGCAACCGGGAGGCGGTGTTCACCACGTCGCCGGTGACGAACGCCTGGCCGCCGTCACGGGTGGCGGAGAGGTCCACCAGCGCCTCACCGGTGGCGACGCCCACCCGGAAACCCAGCGGCGGGTGCGGGCCGGCGGCCTGCCGGGCCAGATTGCGTTGCAGCTCCAGACCGGCCCGTACGCAGCGCAGCGCGTCGTTGTCCGTGGCGACGGGGGCACCGAACAGCGCCATCACCGCGTCGCCGATGTACTTCTCGACCACCCCGCCGTACTGGTGGACCAGCTTGCGGACGGTGGCGAAGTACGCCTGCTGGAGGCTGCGCGCCTGCTCCGGGTCGGCCCGCTCGGCGTACGTGGTGAAGTCGACGATGTCGATGAAGAGCACGCTGACCTGGCGGCGGTCCTCCTGCACGGTGACCCCGTGGTCACGCAGCGGCTGCCCGCAGTTGGTGCAGAAGTTGGCCTCGGGGTTGTTGCCGTGCCCGCAGGAGGCACAGCCGAGCGACAGCGCCTGTCCGCAGCCGCCGCAGAAGCGGTCGTCCGGTCCCGCCGCCCGGGAGCAGTGTCCACACTTGAGGTCGATGACGAACTCCGTACGTGAGGAGGTCCCATTATCCCGCTGCGGCGGGCCAGTCGGGTACCCGACGTGCGGGCGGACCCTGCCGCTGGTCGGCCGCCACTAGTGTTCCTCACGAGGAAAACTCACTGTCAGGAGAGTGCCGTGCAGGTGCGATTGTCCGGCTACTGGACCGACCCGAACGGTACCGTCCGGTCTCCCGGGGAGACGGTCGACGTCGACGCGGTCACTCTCGCCAGAATGGAGGAACAGGGCATGGTGGAGAATCCCGACAGCAAGGCGTCCTCGGACACTGGCACGACCACGACCTCGCCGTCAAAGCCGCAGAAGATCGGGCCCGGACCAGGCACACCGCCGGACGAGATCGGGCCCGGACCGGGTGCCCCGCCCGCGGACGACAGCGGCAAGTGAGTGACCGGCGTGGCCGGCGGACCAGGTCCGCCGGCCACGCCGCTGTCGATGTCACCGTCACGCATCCGGCCCCGCCGGGAAATCGGCCGCCGTCGCCGGGATGCGGGCGTCCGCCGGGGAGCGTCGGTCAGCGGTCGTTCATGCCGGCGCGTCGGCGCAGCGCCGCCACGTCGGTGACCACGATCCGGCGTCCCTCGGTACGCAGCCAGCCCCGGTTGGCGAAGGAGCCGATCGCCTGGTTGACGCTCTGTCGGGAACCACCGGCCATCTCGGCCAGCTGGCTCTGGTTCAGCTCGATGGTGATCATCGGGGCCTGGCTCTCGCCGGCCAGCCGGACGAGCGTCTTGGCCACCCGACCGGGCAGGTCGAGGAAGACATGGTCGGCGTTCTGCTCGGTGAGCCGCCGGATCAGCGCGCCCAGCGACCGCATCACCGCGTCCAGGATGCGCGGGTTGGAGTGCACCAGTTCCATGAAGGCCGGACGGGACAGGGCGAGCGCCGCGCAGTCCTCGATCGCCTCGGCCGAGGCGGACCGGGTGGAGGCGTCCAGCAGGGAGACCTCACCCAGCACGTCCGGTGGTCGGATGACCGACAACACGGCACGCTCCCCGGTCGGCGCGGTGCGGAACACCGCCACCGCCCCCCGACGCAGGACGATCAGCGACTCACCGGGATCGTTCTCGACGAAGAGCAGCTGACCCTTACGGTAGGTGCGCGGCACGGCTGCGGCGATCACCCGCTGGCGGACCTCGGGCTCCAACCCGGCGAACATCTCCACCCCCGTGAGGGCGTCACCCGGCTCCGGTAGGCGCATCTCCACCGCCCCACCCCTCCCCGGTCAAGGACCACAAATTTCGCTCACCGGGTGAACCCTGACGGCCCCTGCAGAGGTGAACTGACACCGGTTCGGCGTCCGGTAGCGGTACACATCAGATCATGACGGCCCAGTCGCTTGCTGTACACCCCTGTAAACCTTTCCGTGACACTCCGGAGCTGCGGCGGACGCCGAGGGTACGGCCCTGGAGCCCCACCCGGACGCTCCGGCACCGCCCACCCGGACGCTCCGGTGCCGCCCCGCCCGTCGGCGGTCACCGGCGGTGGGCGAGGATGGACGGCGATGGTCTACCGCTATTTCTACGACTGCGAATTCATCGAGGACGGCCGCAGCGTCGACCTCGTGTCGATCGGTGTCGTCGACGAGTACGGCCGCGAGTTCTACGCGGTCTCCACCGAGTTCGACGACTCCCGCGCCGTGCCCTGGGTCCGCCGTAACGTGCTGGACAAGCTCCCGTCGCCGGCCGACCGGGCCTGGCGCTCCCGGGCCCGCATCCGCGACGACCTGCACGAGTTCCTGCTGGAGCCGGTCCGCGACCGGCCGAACGAGCAGCTGGAGCTGTGGGCCTGGTACGCCGCGTACGACCATGTGGTGCTGGCCCAGCTCTGGGGGGCGATGCCGGCGCTGCCCCGGGAGATCCCCCGGTTCACCAAGGAGCTGCGGCAGCTCTGGGACGACGTCGGCCGTCCCCGGTTGCCGGACGCGGCGGCCGACCGGCACGACGCGCTGGTCGACGCCCGGCACAACCTGGCCCGCTGGCGGGCGATGACGGCCCGCCCGGTCTGAGCCCCGGCCCGGTCCGTCGGGTCCGGCCGGCGGCCCGGCCGCTCCCTGGCTGGCCGGGTGGCTCATGACAGCCCGTGACGATCAGCAGGTTTGGCTGGTCCCGTCGGGGGCACCGGGTCCGGGCGAGCCGATCCGAGGGAGTGCGCCATGGCCGACGACGCGACCACCATCACCGACGCCCGGCGGCGGGTGACCGAGCTGATCCGGGACGCCCGGATCTGCATGTTGACCACGATCGGCGTGGACGGTCGGATGCTCAGCCGGCCGATGGCGCTCCAGGCGGCCGAGTTCGACGGCGACCTGTGGTTCTTCGCCTACGCCGACTCCGCCAAGGTGCGTCAGATCCGGGTCAACCCGGAGGTCAACGTCGCCTTCTCCGACCAGCGCCACCACGCCTGGGTGTCGATCGCCGGCACCGCACAGGAGGCGTACGACCGGGGCCGGGCCGAGCGGCTGTGGAACCCGCTGTTCAAGGCCTGGTTCCCCGACGGGCTGGACACCCCCGGGCTGACCCTGCTCAAGGTGCACGCCAGCTCGGCCGAGTACTGGGACTCCCCGGGTGGCACGGTGGTCAACCTGCTCGGGTTCGCCAGGGCAGCGGTCACCGGGAGGCCGCCGGAGGCGGGGGAGAACCACGAGGTCAGCTACTGACCGGTAGTCGCCGGGGTGGGCGGGACCGGCCGGGGCGCGGTGTCGGCGTGCAGCTGAGCCGACTACAGTGCGCACTGACGGCCCGCCCCGGGCCGGCAACGACGCCGATGGTCTGAGCGGACACATATCCTGGGGCTTATCCGGGCTTCACCTGACGTTCCAGGAGGATGAGCAGATCATGCGTATCGGCGTGCTCACCGGCGGCGGCGACTGCCCAGGTCTCAACGCGGTCATTCGAGCGGTGGTCCGTAAGGGCGTCGCTACTTACGGTCACGAGTTCGTGGGTTTCCGGGACGGGTGGAAGGGTCCGCTGGAGGGCCTGTCCAAGCCGCTCGGCATTCCTGAGGTGCGGGGCATCCTCCCGCGCGGCGGCACCATCCTCGGCTCGTCCCGCACCAACCCGTTCAAGATCGAGAACGGCGTGGAGCGGATCAAGGAGAACCTCGCCGGGCAGGGCGTGGACGCGCTGATCGCGATCGGCGGCGAGGACACCCTGGGCGTCGCCACCAAGCTGCACGAGCTGGGCGTCAACGTGGTCGGCGTGCCGAAGACGATCGACAACGACCTGGGCGCCACCGACTACACCTTCGGCTTCGACACCGCCGTCAACATCGCCATGGAGGCGATCGACCGGCTGCACACCACCGCGGAGAGCCACCACCGCACCCTCGTCGTCGAGGTGATGGGCCGGCACGCCGGTTGGATCGCCCTGCACGCCGGCCTCGCCGGCGGCGCCAACGTGATCCTGCTGCCGGAGCGCAAGTTCGACGTCGACCAGGTCGCCGGCTACGTCGAGAAGCGCTTCCAGCACCAGTACGCCCCGATCGTCGTGGTCGCCGAGGGCGCCCAGCCGCTGGACGGCCAGATGGTCCTGCACAACCAGGAGCTGGACGCCTTCGGGCACGTCCGGCTGGGTGGCATCGGCCAGTGGCTGGCCGAGCAGCTGGAGGCCAAGACCGGCAAGGAGGCCCGCACCGTCGTGCTCGGGCACATCCAGCGCGGTGGCACCCCGACCGCGTTCGACCGGGTGCTCGCCACCCGGCTCGGCCTCCAGGCCATCGACGCCGCGCACGAGGGTGACTGGGGCAAGATGGTCGCGATGCAGAGCACGGACATCGTCCGGGTGCCGCTGGCCGAGGCCACCCGCGAGCTGAAGACCGTCCCGATCGAGCGCTACGACGAGGCCGAGGTCTTCTTCGGCAGCTGATCGCAGCCCATCCCCTTCCCCTCCGCAGCGCCGGAGGGGAAGGGGCACGGGACCGGACGAGCGGGACGGAAGGGTGACATGGGGTCGGCGAGGCACACCGTCGCGGTGATCGGGGCGGGAAAGATCGGCGAGCTGGTGCTCTCCGGGTTGCTACGGTCCGGGTGGCCGGCGCAGCGCCTGCTGGCGACCGCCCGCCGACCCGTCCGGGCCGAGGAGTTGGCCACCCGGTACGGCGTACGGGTGGTCGACAACCTGACCGCCGTGACCGAGGCGGCGGTGCTGGCGATCGCCGTGAAACCCCAGGACGCGGGGGTCCTGCTGGACGAGATCGGCCCCAAGGTGCCGGCCGACAAGCTGGTCGTCTCGCTCTGCGCCGGGCTGCCCACCAGCTTCTTCAGCCGCCGGCTGCCCGAGGGCACCCCGGTGGTCCGGGTGATGACCAACACCCCGGCCCTGGTCGACCAGGCGATGAGCGCCATCTCGGCCGGCGCCCACGCCACCGGCGAACACCTGGCTCTGGCCGAGGAGATGTTCGCCCCGCTCGGGGCGACCCTGCGGGTGCCCGAGTCGCAGCAGGACGCGGTCACCGCCCTCTCCGGCTCCGGCCCGGCCTACTTCTACCTGCTGGTCGAAGCCATGATCGACGCCGGCATCCTGCTCGGCCTGCCCCGGCAGGTGGCGCACGAGCTGATCGTGCAGACCGCGATCGGTTCGGCCGTGATGCTGCGCGACTCCGGCGAACACCCGGTCAAGCTCCGCGAGGCCGTCACCTCGCCGGCCGGCACGACCATCTCCGCCATCCGCGAGTTGGAGAAACACGGGGTACGCGCGGCGCTGCTGGCGGCGCTGGAAGCCGCCCGCGACCGTGCCCGCGAGCTCGCCGCCCAGGCCGACTGACCCGGGCTCGCCGTGTCCGGGGCGGGGGCCGACGGCACCGCGGATCTCGGCCCGCCGCCCGAACGGGTACTGAAGCCGGCGGGCGGGTCGGTGCGGATCACCCGGGTGCCCCATACTGGCCCCGTGTTCACTCTCGCCCAGGCGCGGTACCTGGTCGCCACCCTGCATCCCCGCATCGACGAGCTGATCGGCATCCGGGCCGACCTGGCCGAGCTGCGGGCCGACCTGGCCGGCCCGGGGATGTCGGCGCTGGGCGGCCGGGCCGAGGTCAAGGCCCTGGAGGCCCGGCTGCACGGCGTGCTGGAGGACCTGAACTCGCACGACATCCAGGTCAAGGGGATCGCCCCGGTGCTGCTCGACTTCCCCGGCGAACACGAGGGCCGGGCGGTGCTCTGGTGCTGGCTGGAGGGTGACCCCGACGTCCGCTGGTACCACCGCGTCGAGTGCGGCTTCGCCGGCCGCCGCCCCATCCGCTAACCCCCCCACCCCCACCCCCACCCCCGCACCCCACCCCCCCACCCCCAACCCTCCGCGTCGATCATGGAGTTGTGGTGGGTTGCAAAAGGGGTGTATCACCGCGAAATCGGCACCAGAACTCCAAGATCGCGCGCGTCACCCGGGGCAGGCCAGCTCGGCGGGTGGCCGGGTGGGTCAGTCGGCGGCGGAGCGGGGGAGGGGGTCGGCCGGTGCGTCGGCGACGGCGAAGACCACCACGTTGTCCCGGTAGTGGCCGACCCGTCGGTCGAAGTCGCCGCCGCAGGTGATCAGGCGCAGCTCGGGGCCGGGCGTCGGGCCGTACACGGTGGCGGTGGGGAAGGCGTCCTTCGGGGTGCGCAGCGCGCCGGTGACCCGGAACGGCACCCGTCGTCCGCCCCGCCACACCTCGATCCGGTCGCCGGGGCGCAGTTCGCCGAGGCGGGCGAAGACGGCCGGGCCGCGCCGCGAGTCGAGGTGCCCGGCGATCACCGCCGGTCCCGGGTCGCCGGGCGCGGGGCCGCCGCCGTACCAGCCGGCCCGGGTGAAGTCCGCCGGGGGGACCAGGGTGCCGGCCCGGTCGAGGTCGAGGGCGGTGAGTGGGGAGTCGACGCCGATCCGCGCCACGCGTACCCGGGTGGGCGGCGTCGGGGTGGCGCGGGGGGTGCCGGCGCTGGTGGCGCAACCGGCCGCGCAGCCGGGCTGCCAGGTGCCGGCCGGGTCGGCCGGGCGGGCGGAGTCGCCGGTCAGGCGCGTGTCGGTGGCCAGGCCGACGCCGGTGCCGGCGGCCAGGCAGAGCACCGCCCCGGCCGCGACCAGGGCGGCGGCCGGCGTCCGGCGGGCGCGGTGCCGGCGGATCGCAAAGCCGGGCCTGGTCACCAGACCGGTCGCCGCCGTCGCCGCACCAGCACCGTCGCCCCCACCACCACGGCCCCCGCGAGCACCCCGCCGGCCACCATCGGGTACGCCCCGGGCCCGTCCCCGGCCAGCCCTCCCGCTCCCGCCGGCACGCCACCGGCCGGGGCGACCCCGCCGCCCCGGGCGTCCTCGCGCAGCTCGGTGGTGAGTCCGCCCCGTTTGCCGTCGAGCACCAGCAGCGAGTAGACCCGCCCGCCGGTGAGGGTCACCTCGGCGTCGGTGCTCGGGCCGCTGCCGCCGCCGAGGCGCAGCCGCCAACGACCCGGCTCGACCTGCCGGTAGTTGGTGGTGGTGGCGAACCGGACGGCGTCGGCGATGGTCGGCCCGTCGTCGGCCGTCACGTCGACCACCGGGGCGCGCACGGAGGCGTGGACGACCCGTACCTTCGCCTGGCCGGGGGCCGGGGCGGTGAGGTCGTCGGCGAGCACCCGCAGGCCCAGGTCGGCGTAACGGCCCACCCCGGCCACCGTGTACGCCTCGCCCGCGCCGAGGTCCACCTCGGTGGTGAGCACCGGGGGTTCGCTGGCCGGGGTGCCGGCCTGCCGCATCGCCACCGCGTAGCGGCCGACGGCCAGGGGCAGGTAGCGGGAGACGACGCCGTAGCCGACGGCGGGGAAGACCTGCGGTGCGGCGCTGCCGGGGGCGGAGAGGTAGACGTCCACGGCGGGGGTGTCGGGGGAGAGGTGGGCGAGCCGGACGTAGCCGACGTCGCCGGCCGCCGCCCCGGCCGGCGCGATGCCGACGGTGGCCAGCGCGGTGCCGAGCAGGAGCGTGCCGGCGGCGGCGAGCAGCCGACGCGGCACGGTGGGGAGCTGGGGCATCTCGCCTCCGAGGTGGTGTCGGTCCCGACCCCCAGCGTCCCGTGAGCGGGACCCGATGGCAAGTTGGCCGGACGTCGTGTTCCGGCACCTTCCGGTCGGCGCGGTTCCGGGCCGGCTCCGTCGTTTCCGGTCGGCGGTCCCGGGTCGGCGCGGTTCGGGTCGGCGGTCCGCCCGGGGCATCCGGTACCGTCCGTTCGTGATCAACGTTCGACGGGCCGTGGTCGCCGACGCTGGTGAGATCGTTCGCCTGCGTGGGGTGATGCTGGCCGACATCGACCAGTTGGACCCGGCACCGGGGCCCTGGCAGCAGGCGTCCCGGGAGGTGCTGCACCGGCGGCTGGCCGAGCCGGCCGACCTGATGGCGGTCTTCGTCGTCGACGACCCGGCCCGGCCCGGCGTCCTGGCGGCCTGCGCGACCGGGACCATCGAGCAGCGTCTCGGCGGCCCCGGCAACCCCGACGGCCTGACCGGGTACGTCTTCAACGTGGCCACCGAGCCGGTGCACCGTCGGCGCGGCTACGCCCGGGCCTGCCTGGAGGCGTTGCTGGACTGGTACCGGCAGCGCGGGGTCGGCAAGGTCGACCTGCGGGCCTCGACCGACGGCGAGCCGCTCTACCGGTCGCTGGGCTTCGTCCCCACTCCCGGGCCCACGCTGCGGCTGAGCCTGCCCGTCGCATACCGGAGGAACTGACGGATGTTCGCACTACCGCTGACCGGGGACGCCGAGCTGCGTCCGCTCGCACCGTGGCAGGCCGAGGAGTTCCTGGCCCACCTGGACCGGGCCCGGGCACACATCGCCCCGTGGGTGGGTGCGTCCTTCGTGGCCACCGACCTGGAGGCGGCCCGCCGGGTGCTGCGTCGGTCGGCCGACAAGTGGGCTGACGACGCCGGGGGCATCTGGGGGATCTGGCTCGACGGCGTCCTGGTCGGCGGGGTGCTGTTCGTGTCGTTCAGCACGGCGACGGGGGTGGCGGAGGCGGGCTGCTGGCTGGAGCCGGCCGCCGAGGGTCGGGGCCTGGTGACCCGGGCGGCGACCCGGATCGTGGACTGGGCGATCCGGGAACGCGGCATCCACCGGGTCGAGTGGCGGACCAGCGTCGGCAACGTCCGCAGCATCGCGGTGGCCCGGCGGCTCGGCATGCGGCACGAGGGCACCCTGCGTCAGGTCGCCCGGGGGCCGGCGGGCCGGGTGGACATGGAGGTGTGGGCGGTGCTGGCCGACGAGTGGCAGGCTCCTCGCTGACCACGGCGGGTCGCCCGCCGGCCGCACCGGCCGGGACGGGCCTCGCGGCTGCCGTCCCGGCCGGTGCGGTGGTGGTACCGGTCAGGCGTCGGCGTAGCGGCGGGCGGCGGCCAGGGCGTCGCGCAGCCGCTGCGCGTCGGTCGGCAGGCCCGGCTGTTCGTAGCCGGCCGCCGGGTCGGCGGTGTAGAAGACGCCGTACGCGGCGGTGTCCCGCTGGAACCGCCAGCCCTCGGCGAGCGGCCCCACGTCGACGGTGTCGTACCCGACGGAGTCGATGAACGCGGTGACCTCGGCCTTGGCCCCGGCGTCGTCCCCGGCTACCGGCAGCGAGGTGCGGTCGGCGGCCCCCGCCGGGCGGGCCAGCGCGAGCAGGTGCTTGAAGTAGATGTTGTTGAAGGCCTTGACCACCTGCGACTCCGGCAGGTGCCGCTGGAGCAGCTCGCTGGTGGTGGTCGACTCGTCGTCCAGCTCCGGGAAGCTGTCGTCGCGCTCCGGGTAGTAGTTGTTGGTGTCGATGACGGTCTTGCCGGCGAGCGGCGCGGCCGGCACGTCCCGGTAGGCGCGCAGCGGGATGGTGACCACCACCAGATCGCCCGCTGCCGCCGCCTCGGCCGGGGTGGCCGCCCGGGCCCGTATGCCCAACTCGTCGACCAGGTCCTTGAGCGTCTCCGGGCCGCGTGAGTTGCTGAGCACCACGTCGTGTCCGGCGGTGACCGCCAGCCGGGCCAGGGTGCTGCCGATGTTGCCGCTGCCGATGAGTCCCACAGTTGTCATGCCGGTGACCAACCGGCCGGTGTGGGTGCGTATTCCCGACCTGACCGGTGGGTTGTGCGCCCGATGTCGACCGTCCACGTCGGCCCGGCCGGGTCGTCTGTCCGACGGCGACGTCACGTGCGGATGAACCCCTAGTCACCCCTGTTACCCATCGACAACCTTCCCCAAACACGTGATTGAGTGATATCTATCTCCCACCACCACTTCCTAACCCCCAGGAGTGCGACGTGCGGAGATCCCGACTCGTGACCCTCGCCGTGAGTCTCGCGGCGTCCATCGGCGTGACCCTCGGCGCGGCGGTGCCCGTCCAGGCCGCCCCCACCGACCGGTACGTGGCCCTCGGCGACTCGTACGCCTCCGGTGTCGGCGCCGGCAGCTACACCTCCGAGAGCGGCTCCTGTCAGCGCAGCAGCAACGCGTATCCGGCGCTGTACAACACCAACATCAAGCCGGCCTCGTACAAGTCGGTGGCCTGCTCCGGCGCGACCACCACCGACGTGGTCAACAACCAGCTCTCCGCGCTGACCTCGACCACCACCCTGGTCAGCGTCACCATCGGTGGCAACGACGTCGGGTTCACCACGATCATGTCGACCTGCGTGCTCCAGGGGGAGACCCAGTGCGTCGCGGCCGTGCAGGCCGCCGAGAACAAGGCCCGCGCGGAACTGCCCGCCAAGCTCGCCACCGTCTACAACGGGATCAGGTCGCGTGCGCCGTCGGCCCGGGTGGTGGTCGTCGGCTACCCGGTCTTCTACCAGCTCGGCACGGTCTGCGTGGGGCTCAGCGCGAACTCCCGCGCGAAGATCAACGAAGGCATCAACCTGATCGACGACATCACCCGCACCGCCGCCACCTCGGCCGGCTTCACGTTCGCCGACGTACGGTCCATCTTCGTCGGTCACCAGCTGTGCAGCTACGGCGAGAAGTGGCTGCACGCGTTGAACTTCGCCAACCTCGGCGTCTCGTACCACCCGACGGCGGCCGGGCAGTCCGGCGGCTACTACCCGGTCTTCCGCTCCGCCGCCGGTTGACCTGAACCGCGTCCCGTTGGCTCCACCGTGACCGCGTCGCCCCGCCAGGGTCGGCGCGGTCACGGCCGTCGGGGGGTCTGCGGCATCCTGTCCGGCGGGGTCGGGTCCACGGGTGTCCCTGTTCCGGTCTGCTCCCCGGGCGCAGGTGCGCCGGCTTCCGAGCGTGGGTGGGCCGTCCGGTCGAGTGCCGGACGCCGGCCCACCTACCGATGTCGTTGCGGGTGCTTTCGAGCTGATGACGTTGACGACTCGCTGCTCGGTCCCGGATCCCTGATTGCCTGATGACGTTGCCGGCTCGCTGCTCGGTCCCGGGTCCCTGGCTGCCATCCGGGCCGGGTGGGGTGTCGTGCCCGGTAGGGGATCACGTGGCGTGTCGTCACCGGGGCCGGGGCGGACGGCGCTGCCGGGCGGGGGTGGGTTTCGCCGTCGGTCCGGCACACCTTCCTCGGCCAGCGGCACCCCTTGACCACCCCGGGTGCCCGGGCGAGGGAAGGACGTGACTCGCCGTGTCCGCAGGGGAGCGACCCGGCCCTGTTCGAGGGGTGACTCGTTGGTGTCGTCAGCTCGAAAGGGCGGGAAGGGGTCTTCGTGGCCGGCGCGGCCGGTCCGCGTCGTGGGCGGGGCTCGGTGGGCGGGGCTCGGTAGCTGGGGGTGCGCCGGCCGAGGGTGGCTCAGCCGGCCACCGTCGCGACCATTGCGTGTGGTCGGGACGGTGGCCGGCTCCGGAGGGGCAGGGACGCGCTGTCAGGCGGGGAGAACCTTCTCGACGGCGGCGCGTAGCTCGGCCGAGTCCGGCGTGACGGTCGGCGCGAACCGGGCGGCGACCGTGCCGTCCGGGGCGACCAGGAACTTCTCGAAGTTCCACCGGACGTCGCCGGTGTGCCCCTCGGCGTCGGGAGTGTCGACCAGCGCCGCGTAGAGGGGGTGCCGGGCCGGGCCGTTGACGTCGACCTTCTCGGTCAGCGGGAAGGTGACGCGATAGTTGACCTGGCAGAATTCGCCGATCTCGGCGGCCGTGCCCGGTTCCTGCCCGGCGAACTGGTTGCACGGTACGCCGAGCACCACCAGGCCCCGGTCGGCGTACTCGGTGGCCAGCGCCTGGAGGGCGGTGTACTGCGGGGTGAGGCCGCAGCGGGAGGCCACGTTCACCACCAGCAGTGCCCGGCCCCGGTAGCCGGCCAGGTCGGCCGGCCCGCCGGCCAGGGCGTCGATCTCGATGTCGAAGACGGTCATGTGGCGAGGTTAGCGCCCGGGCCGCCGCCCGCTTCGCTGCTCGTCCCGCCGGCGGGTCCGCTGCTCGTTCCGTCGCCCCGGGCCGGTGATGAATCGACGGATGCGCATCTTGACGAAGTGATGACGGTGTGAGTAGCGTCTCCCCATCGATTTGGAAAGTTTCCTAACTGTTTGAGGAGGCGCCCCATGAAGAGATCGCTCCGCCGCGCCCTCTGGGCCGGCGCGGTCGTCGCGCTGACCGTGGCGGCGGTACCGGTGACCTCGGCGTTCGGCGCCGGAAGCGTCACCGCGACATTCGCCTCGGCCCAGGACTGGGGGACCGGCCACGAAGGGCGGGTCACCGTGGCCAACGGCTCCAGCGCCAGCGTCAGCACCTGGCGTATCGAGTTCGACCTGCCGTCCGGCACCACCATCAGCAGCTTCTGGGACGCCGACGTCACCAACAGCGGCAACCACTACGTGGCGGTGAAGAAGAGCTGGGCCGGGCCGCTCGCCCCGGGGGCCAGCTTCAGCTGGGGCTACAACGGCACCGGGCCGTACAAGGCGCCGCTGAACTGCACGATCAACGGCGCGTCGTGCGGCGGCGGCACCCCGCCCACCACGAAGCCGCCGACGACCCCGCCGCCCACCACGGCCCCGCCCACCACCGCCCCGCCGACGACCCCGCCCCCGACGACCCCGCCACCCACGACCACCCCGCCCAGCGGGGACAAGAAGGTCGTCGGCTACTTCGCCGAGTGGGGCGTCTACGGCCGCAACTACCACGTCAAGAACATCGCCACCAGCGGCTCCGCCGCCAAGCTCACCCACATCCTGTACGCCTTCGGTAACACCACCGGCGGTCGGTGCACGATCGGGGACAGCTACGCCGACTACGACAAGGCGTACACGGCGGCGGACAGCGTCGACGGCGTCGCCGACACCTGGGACCAGCCGCTGCGCGGCAGCTTCAACCAGCTGCGCAAGCTCAAGAAGATGTACCCGCACCTGAAGGTGATCTGGTCCTTCGGCGGCTGGACCTGGTCGGGTGGCTTCACCCAGGCCGCGCAGAACCCGGCCGCGTTCGCCGACAGCTGCTACAGCCTGGTCGAGGACCCGCGCTGGGCGGACGTCTTCGACGGCATCGACGTCGACTGGGAGTACCCCAACGCCTGCGGTCTGAGCTGCGACAGCAGCGGCCCGAACGCGTTCAAGAACGTGATCTCCGCGCTGCGGGCCAAGTTCGGCTCGTCGGCCCTGGTCACGGCCGCGATCACCGCCGACGGCAGCAACGGCGGCAAGATCGACGCCACCGACTACGCCGGTGCGGTGGGCAACCTCAACTGGCTGATGCCGATGACGTACGACTACTTCGGCGCGTTCAACGCCCAGGGCCCCACCGCCCCGCACTCGCCGCTCACCTCGTACACCGGGATCCCGCAGCAGGGCTTCAACTCCGACGCGGCGATCCAGAAGCTCAAGTCCAAGGGCGTACCGGCCAACAAGCTGCTGCTCGGCGTCGGCTTCTACGGTCGGGGCTGGACCGGGGTGACCCAGGCCGCCCCGGGCGGCACCGCCACCGGCGCGGCCCCCGGCACCTACGAGGCGGGCATCGAGGACTACAAGGTGCTGAAGAACACCTGCCCGGCCACCGGCACCATCGCCGGCACCGCGTACGCCAAGTGCGGCAGCAACTGGTGGAGCTACGACACCCCGGCCACCATCGGCGGCAAGATGACCTACGCGAAGAACCAGGGCCTCGGCGGCGCGTTCTTCTGGGAACTCTCCGGCGACACGAGCAACGGTGAGCTGATCGGCGCCATCAAGGGCGGCCTCGGCTGAGCCGAGCGCCCGACGTACCACCCGCGCGGGGAGGGACCGGCCACCGGTCCCTCCCCGCCCGGCTGCGGCCAGGGCCTGTCCGACGCCCGCCCGGGTCGGCCCGTGCCGGGTAGGGTGGTCAGCTTCCGGCGTCGGGCGGTCCCGTCGGACGAAACGCCGGCCGGCTCGGGCGGCGCGGCCGTGACGGGTTGCCACCGCACGGGTGCGGTGTGGCAGACTCGCCGCTCGGCATCCGGTCGACAGCCGCCCCAGGGGCCGGTCGACATCCGCACCCGGGGAGGACGTATGGGCCGCAGGTTCCGCACCGCCGGCGTCGTACCGCTGGCCCTGCTGCCGTTCGCCCTGCTCGGCTGCGGTCTCGGCGGGGACGACGAGGCCGACGGCGGACCCACCCGGGTCCCCGCCCAGGAAGCGGCCACCAAGGCCCGCGAGCGGGTCCAGGCGTACCTCGACGCGATGGCGGCCAAGGATCCCGCCGCCGGCCGCAACCAGCTCTGCGCGACGATGCAGGCGGGCTTCGACGCCGCCGCGACCGGGCCGAACGGTGACTTCGCCGACCACTTCACGGTGCCCACCACGACGATCACCGACATCCGGACCGGCGCCAAGGGCCAGGAGGTCAGCACCACCGTGACCGTGTCGGTGGGGTCGAAGAAGACCACCCGGCCGCTGCTGTTCACCGTCACCCGCGACGGCGCGGACTGGTGCATCGCGGGCGAGGAGCCCGGCGGGCACACCCCGGCACCGTCGGTCACCCCCTGACTCCCACCTTCCGGAACCCCGCCCCTCGGGGGCGCAGCGTCCGGACCGTCGCCGTACGCTTTCTCCCATGCGCCATGAGTGGCATCAGCTGAGCTACCCCGCCGTGAGCAGCCCCGGGCTGCAGACCAGCCGTCCCACCGTCGACTCGGCCGAGGACGCCGCGCTCGGCCTCGACCGGTGGCGCGAACTGCCCCGTCAGCAGACCCCGCCGTGGTCCGACCCGGCCCAGGTCGCCGAGGTGTGCAAGGTGCTCGACACCGTGCCGTCGGTGGTCGCCCCCTACGAGGTCGACCAGCTGCGGCGCAAGCTCGCCCTGGTCTGCGAGGGCAAGGCGTTCCTGCTCCAGGGTGGTGACTGCGCCGAGACCTTCGCCGACAACACCGAGAGCCACCTGCTGGCCAACGCCCGCACCCTGCTCCAGATGGCGATCGTGCTCACCTACGGCGCGTCCCTGCCGGTGGTGAAGGTGGCCCGGGTCGCCGGCCAGTACACCAAGCCCCGGTCGCTGCCGACCGACGCCCGGGGCCTGCCCGCCTACCGCGGCGACATGATCAACGCGCTGGAGGCCGACCCGGCCGCCCGGGTCGCCGACCCGCAGCGCATGATCCGGGCGTACGCGAACTCGGCCGCCGCGATGAACATGCTGCGCGCCTACCTGGCCGGCGGACTGGCCGACCTGCACGCGGTGCACGACTGGAACAAGGGCTTCGTGAAGAACTCCCCGGCGGGGGAGCGCTACGAGGCGATCGCCCGGGAGATCGACCGGGCCATCGCGTTCATCCGGGCCTGCGGGATGACCGAGGACGACGCGCTGCGTACCGTCACCCTCTACTGCTCCCACGAGGCGCTGGCCCTGGAGTACGACCGGGCGCTCACCCGGGTCTCCGACCGCCGGGCGTACGGGCTGTCCGGGCACTTCCTGTGGGTCGGCGAGCGGACCCGGCAGCTCGACGGCGCGCACATCGACTACATCTCCCGCATCGCCAACCCGATCGGGGTGAAGCTCGGCCCGACCACCACCCCGGACGAGGCGATCGAGCTGTGCGAGAAGCTCAACCCGGAGAACATCCCGGGCCGGCTCACCCTGATCAGCCGGATGGGCAACCACAAGGTCCGCGACGCGCTGCCGCCGATCGTCGCCAAGGTCACCGCCGCCGGGGCGAAGGTGGTGTGGCAGTGCGACCCGATGCACGGCAACACCCACGAGTCGTCGAACGGCTACAAGACCCGGCACTTCGACCGGATCGTCGACGAGGTGCTCGGCTACTTCGAGGTGCACCGGGGGCTGGACACCCACCCCGGCGGCATCCACGTCGAGCTGACCGGTGAGGACGTCACCGAGTGCCTCGGCGGCGCCCAGGGCATCGAGGACCTCGACCTGCCCGGCCGGTACGAGACCGCCTGCGACCCCCGGCTGAACACCCAGCAGTCGCTGGAGCTGGCCTTCCTGGTCGCGGAGATGCTCCGTGGCTGACCATCCGGCCGACCTCGCCGGTGCCCCGACGGGCGGGCCGGGCCCGGCGCGTTCCGGCCGCCCCGGCGACCCGGGCCCGGTGGTGGACCTGCGCTCCGACACGGTGACCCGGCCCACCGCCGGAATGCGCGAGGCGATGGCCGCCGCCGAGGTCGGCGACGACGTCTACGCCGAGGACCCGACGGTCAACGCGTTGGAGGCCGAGGTCGCCGCGCTCTTCGGGCACGAGGCGGCGCTCTTCGCCCCGACCGGCTCGATGGCCAACCAGATCGCCCTGCAACTGGTCGTCGCACCGGGTGACGAATTGCTCTGCGACGCCGACGCGCACGTGGTCACGTACGAGGTCGGCGCGGCGGCGGCGTACGGTGCGATCTCCACCCGGACCTGGCCGGCCGTCGGCGCGGACCTCGACCCGGGCGTGGTGGCGGCGATGATCCGGCCGGACGGCTACTTCGCGGTGCCGACCCGGGCCATCGCCGTGGAGCAGACCCACAACCGGGGTGGTGGTGGGGTGATCCCGCTGGCGACCCTGCGGGAGCTGCGCCGGGTCGCCGACACCGCCGGCCTCGCCCTGCACTGCGACGGCGCCCGGATCTGGCACGCGCACGTCGCCGACGGGGTGCCGCTGCACGAGTACGGCGCACTCTTCGACACCCTGTCGGTCTGCCTGTCCAAGGGCCTCGGCGCACCGGTCGGCTCGCTGGTCGTGGGCAGCGCCGAGCGGATCGACCGGGCCCGGTTCCTGCGCAAGCGGATGGGGGGCGGGATGCGGCAGGTCGGGGTGCTCGCCGCCGCCGGCCGGTACGCCCTGACCCACCATCTCGACCGGCTCGCCGACGACCACGCCCGCGCCGCCCGGCTCGCCGAGGCGCTCGCCCCGTGCGGGGTGCTCGCCGGTCCGGTACGCACCAACATCGTCCCGTTGGACCTGACCGGGCACCGGCTCGACGCGCGGGCCCTGGCCGCCGCCGCCCGCGCCGAGGGGGTGCTGCTGTCTGTGCTCGGCCCCCGTACCGCCCGCCTGGTCACCCACCTCGACCTCGACGACGCCGCCATCGACCACGCCACCAAGATCCTCCCCCACCTCCTAACCCCCTAACCTCCATCCGCCCCCTCCGCACCCTCCGCGCCTCCGGGCGTTGATCAAGAGGTTTACGTCAGCCTGGAGATCAAACCTGACGCGAACCTCTTGATCACCGGGGGCGGCGAGCCGGGGACGCCGAGTCGGGGGCGGCGAGCCCGGGACGCTGAGCGGGGCGACGGCGAGTCGGGGCGGCGGGTGGGAGGGTGTGCGGGGGAGGGGTCAGGGGGTTTGGAGGCGGGTGAGGGTGGCTATGTCGGTGGCGTGGCCTTCGTGCTTGTCCGAGGGGGTTTCCACGACGACGGGGATGCCGGCGGTCGCCGGGTGGGTCATCAGCTCGGCGAAGGCGGGCTCGCCGATGTTGCCCTTGCCGATGTTCTCGTGCCGGTCCCGGGTGGAGCCGCACAGGTCCTTGGAGTCGTTGGCGTGGATCAGCTTCAGCCGGTCCGCCCCCACGGTGGCGACCAGGGTGTCCAGGGTCGCCGTCATGCCGCCGGGCACGGCCAGGTCGTGCCCGGCCGCCCAGGCGTGGCAGGTGTCGAAGCAGACGCCCAGCCCCGGATGCCGGTCGACCGCGTCCAGATACGGGCCGAGGTGCTCCACCCGGGAGGCCAGTGACCGGCCGCCACCGGCGCTCGGCTCCACCAGCAGCAGCGGACCGCCGCCGGCCGTGATCTCGTCGAGCAGCGGCAGCAGCGACTCGCGTACCTGCCGCAGGGCGGTCTCGGCGTAACCGGCGTCGACCGCGCTACCGGCGTGGAACACCACGCCCCGGGCACCGATCGCCCGCCCCCGGCGCAACGCGTGCGCCAGCGTCTGCGTCGACTTCTCCACCGTCGCCGGGGTGGGCGAGCCGAGGTTCACCAGCAGCGACGCGTGGATGTAGACGGGCACGCCCCGGGCGGCGCAACCCTCGGCGAACAGTGCGTCCTGAGCCGGGTCGCCCGGCGGCAACGCCCAGCCCCGCGAGTTGGCGACGTAGACCTGCACCACCTGGGAGCCGGCCGCGTCCACGTACGGCAGGGCGGCCCTGGCCAGCCCACCAGAGGTGGGGGTGTGCGAGCCGACCGGCCGGTGGGTGCTCACAGGCAGCCCAGGGTGACCGGGGTGCCCGGCGGCACCTGCGAGTTTTCGCCCGGGTTCTGGAACCGGACGGTGCCGTTGGGGTTGAACTGGACGTTCACCGTGAACCCGGCCCCCTCCAGCTGCTGCTTGGCCTGCTGGCAGGGCAGGTCGACGACCCGTGGGACGGTCACCTGCGGCGGGCCCTTGCTGACCTCCAGCTTGACCTTGGTGCCCTTCTCCACGCCCGCGCCGTCGGCCGGGCTCTGCCCGAGGACCTCGTCGCGGGGCTTGTCGGACTCCTTGTAGGTCGTCTCGGCCACCACCAGCCCGAGCTGGGACAACGCGGACCGGGCGTCGTTGAGGCTCTTGCCGACCAGGTCGGGCACGGTGATCGGGGCGCGGCCCCGGCTGAGGATGACGGTCACCTTCGTGCCCGGCTTGACCTCGGTGCCCACCTTCGGGTTGGTGTCCACCACCACCCCGGCCGGCAGGTTGTCGTCATAGCGGGGGCTGCCCTTGGCGACCACCAGCTTCGCGCCGGTCAGGTCGGCCTCGGCCAGGCCGAACTCCTTGCCGACGACGTCCGGCAGCGGGAACCGCTCCGGGCCGAGGGAGAGGGTCACCGTGATGGTGCCACCCTTGAGGATCTTGGCGGCCGAACCCGGGTCCTGGGCGACCACCCCGTCGCGGGGGATCTTCTCGTCGTAGCGCGGCGCGGCGAAGTCGAGCTGGAAACCCGCCCGGTCCGCCTGCGCCTGCGCATCGGCCCGGCTGAGGTTCACCAGCTGCGGCGCGACCGTGTAGCGGCCCACCCCCACCCACCAGCCGCCCATCGCGGCGAGCAGGCCGACCACCACCACGGCCGCCGCCACCGACAGCCGGCCGCGCGGGGTGCCCATCACCCGGGTACGCAGCTCCGCCAGGCGGGACCCCAGGCCGGCGCTCTCGGTGGCCCGGCGTCGGTGCGGGCGCTGCGGGGCGGCCGGCTCGGGCAGCCGCGCCCAGGTCGGCCGGGTGACCGGGGTGACCGCCGCGACCACCATCGTCGGCTGGGCCACCGCCGGCAACTCCTCGGCCACCCGACCCAGCACGGCGGTGTGCGCGTTCGGGTTGCCCAGGTCGTCCCGGGCCACCTGCACCTCGGCCAGCAGGGCACCCGCGTCGGCCGGACGCGCGCCCGGGTCCCGTCGGGTCGCCCGGGCGACCAGCTCGTCGAGCACCCGGGGCAGGCCCGGCACCAGGACCGACGGGGCCGGGACGTCCCGGTCGACGTGCTGCCAGGCCACGTCGACCGGGCGGTCCCCGTCGTACGGCACCCGGCCGGTGAGCATCTCGAACAGCACGATGCCGGCCGAGTAGACGTCGGTACGGGGATCGGCGCGTCCGTCGGTGACCAGCTCCGGTGCCACGTACGCGACGGTCGCCATCAGTTGGTTGCCGTCGCCCTCCTCGGCGCTGGCCTCCACCGCGCGGGCCAGGCCGAAGTCGGCGACCTTGACCACGCTGTCGACCAGATTGGCGACCCCGCCGGTGGGCGCCTCGGCCACCAGCACGTTCTCCGGCTTGACATCACGATGGACCAGTCCGGCCCGGTGCGCGGCGGCGATCGCGGCGAGCATCTGCTCCATGATCGCAAGCGCCTCGTCGGGGTTCAGCCGGCGGCGTTCGGCGAGCACCTCACGCAGGGTGCGACCCCGGACGTACTCCATCACCAGGTAGGGCAGCCCCTGGTGGGTGCCCTGGTCGTAGACGGCGACCACGTTGGGGTGGGTCAGCCGGGCGATGGCCTTGGCCTCGTCGGTGAACCGGTCCGGAAAGCCCGCCAGCCGCGACCGCGCCTCGGCGGCCTGGGACGGGTGGATGATCTTCACCGCGACGGTACGCTCCAGGCGCTCGTCGGTGGCGGTGTACACGGTCGCCATGCCGCCACGGGCCACGCGGCCGCGAATGCGGTAGCGCCCGTCGAGCAGCGAGCCCAGCAACGTGTCGGCGACCTGTATGTCCATCGGCAGGGAGTCTATGTGTCCTGAGGGTGAAGGTTGAACAGGATGCTACAGCCGGGCTCCCCGCCGGTCCGTCCCGGCGCGCTCACCCAGGCCCGACGGGGTGCCGCTGCACGGGTGGCCGGGTGACGTGGCAGGGTGGTCCGGTGACCGATTCCGTACCCGCCGACCAGCCTGCCGACAGCGACCTCGGCGGCCCCCGCGACCCGGCCGAGTGGCTCACCCTCCCCGACGTCGCCGAGCGGCTCGACCTGTCGATCAGCAAGGTCCACCAGATGATCCGGGACCGCGAGTTGATCGCCGTCCGTCGCGACGGCGTCCGCCGGATCCCCGCCGATCTGGTGGCCAACAAGACGGTGCTCAAGCACCTGCCCGGCGTGCTCAACCTGCTCGCCGACGCCGGCTATGACGACGAGGCCGCCCTGCGCTGGCTCTACGAGCCCGACGACACCCTCTCCGGCGGCACGGGCGCGGTCACCCTCGGCGGCGACCACGCCCGCGAGGTGAAACGCCGCGCCCAGGCCCTCGGCTTCTAGCCCGATCCCCGCCCCACCCTTCCCCCCGGCCTTTCCACCCCCAACCCCCAACCCCCTGCCCCGCCCGCGTTGATCAAGAGGTTTGGGTCAGTTGATCAAGAGGTTTGGGTCATCTGAGGG
>NZ_JAGFWR010000011.1 GCF_017599305.1 Micromonospora antibiotica | reverse complement strand
CAAGCCCGGCGACGAGGTGATGGTGCTGCCGTCCGGCTTCACCAGCCGGATCGCCTCGATCGACACCGCCGACGGCCCGGTCGACGAGGCGTTCCCGCCGATGTCGGTCACCGTCCGCCTCGAAGACGAGATCGACATCTCGCGCGGGGACATGATCTGCCGGCCGAACAACGCCCCGACCGTCTCGCAGGACATCGAGGCGATGGTCTGCTGGATGGACGAGACCCGCCCGCTCCAGGTCGGCGGCAAGTACACGATCAAGCACACCACCCGGACGGCGCGGACGATCGTGCGTGGCCTGTACTACCGCCTCGACGTCAACACCCTGCACCGCGACGAGACCGCCAGTGAGCTGCGACTCAACGAGATCGGCCGGGTCCGGTTGCGCACCACCGTCCCGTTGCTGGCCGACGAGTACCGCCGCAACCGCACCACCGGCGGCTTCATCATCATCGACGAGGCCACCAACCGCACCGTAGCCTCCGGCATGATCGTCGACACCGCCTGACCCACCCCCAGCGCCCCGCCCCACCCCGTCCCACCTCACCGGCTCTCGGTGATCAAGAGCTTTGCGTCAGTTTCCGCCCAGCAGACGACGCAAACCTCTTGATCACCGAGCCCCACCGCGCCCTTCCCCGCCCCACCGCGCCCCACCGCGCCTTTCCGCGCCCTCATGTCCGGCTGCCCGTCTCGCCCCGTTGATCAAGAGCTTTGCGTCAGATTTTGCTGGTGGGTTGACGTAAACCTCTTGATCAACGGGGCGAAGGCGGGCGCGGGCGGGGCGGGGCGAAGGAGGGCGAGGCGGGGGTGGGTGGGGGTGGGGTTAGGGGAGGGGGGTGGTGCCGGGGGCGGGGTGGGCGGTGAGGGTGGTGGGGGTGGAGAAGCCGCGTTCGGCGTAGGCGGTACGGACGGCCGCCGCCACCGGTTCCGCAGCCGCCGCTTCGACCAGGGCGAGGACGCAGCCGCCGAAGCCGCCGCCGGTCATCCGGGCACCCAGCGCGCCGGCCGCGAGTGCCGCCTCGACGGCGGTGTCGACCTCGGGGACGGTGATCTCGAAGTCGTCCCGCATGGAGGCGTGCGAGGCGGTCAGCAGCGGCCCGATCTCGGGCACCCGGCCGGCGCGCAGCAGGGCGACGGTGTCGAGCACCCGCTGGTTCTCGGTGACCACGTGCCGGACCCGGCGTCGGGTCTCGTCGTCGGGCAGCCGGGCCAGGGCGTCGTCGAGGCCGGCGGCCGGCACGTCGCGCAGCGCGGGCACCCCGAGCAGGGCGGCGGCCCGTTCGCAGGCGGCGCGGCGGGAGGCGTACTCGCCGTCGGCGTGCCGGTGCGGGGCGCGGCTGTCGATCACCAGGATGGCCAGGTCGGCGGCGTCCAGGTCGAACGGGATGTGTTCGACTGACTCGTCCCGGCAGTCGAGGAAGAGGGCGTGGCCGGCGCGGCAGCGGAGCACCGCCGACTGGTCCATGATGCCGGTCGGCGCACCGACGTAGCCGTTCTCGGCGCGCTGGGCCAGGCGGGGGCGGTGCTCGTCGGGCAGGTCCAACCCGCCCAGGTCGACCAGGGCGGTGAGTACCGCCGCTTCCAGGGCCGCCGAGGAGGAGAGCCCGGAGCCGAGCGGCACGTCCGAGGCGATGGCCAGCCGGGCACCGGGGACGGCGTACCCGGCTTCGCGCAGGGCCCAGACCACGCCGGCGACGTACCCACCCCAGCCGGTGACCCGTCCCGGGGTGTCGGCCTCGGTGGCGCCGAAGTCGACCGGCCGGTCGGCGATCTCCGACCGGACCGTCCAGCGTTCGCCGGGCTGCGGGCCGGCGGCGACCACGGTACGCAGCGGAAGGGCGAAGGGCAGCACGAATCCGTCGTTGTAGTCGGTGTGCTCGCCGATCAGGTTGACCCGTCCGGGTGCCGCCCAGCGTCCGGCGGGCGTCGCGTCGTACCCGGAGGAGAAGCCGGCGGTGGCGCGGTCGGCGACGTCGGGTCGGCCCGTCACGACTGCTCCAGCACGTGCGAGCGGTAGAACGCCCAGGCGTCGCCCACCATGTCGGTCAGGGTCGGTTTCTCGGGCACCCAGCCCAACTCCTGGCGGGCCAGTGCCGAGGAGGCGACGAGTTCGGCCGGGTCGCCCTCGCGGCGGGGAGCGGTCTCGACGGGCACCGGATGGCCGGTGACCTCACGGACCACGTCGACTACCTGCCGGTTGGTGAAGCCGTTGCCGTTGCCGAGGTTGTAGATGCGGTGCCGGCCGGGCACGGCGGCGGTGAGCGCCAGCAGGTGGGCGCGGGCCAGGTCCTCGACGTGGATGTAGTCGCGCACGCAGGTGCCGTCGACGGTGGGGTAGTCGTCGCCGAAGAGTTGGAGTTTCTCCCGGCGGCCGGCGGCGACGTCGAGGGCGATGGGGATGAGGTGGGTCTCCGGGTCGTGCCGTTCGCCGATGGCGACGCCGTCACGCAGGTAGGCGCCGGCGACGTTGAAGTAGCGCAGCGACACGGCAGCGAGGTCGTGTGCGGTCGCCTCGGAGGTGAGCACCAGGTCGACGGCGAGTTTGGTGGCTCCGTAGGTGTTGGTGGGGGCCTTGACGGCGGTCTCCGGGATGGGCACCTCGACCGGGTTGCCGTAGACGGCGGCGGTGGAGGAGAAGACCAGGCGCGGCACCCGGGCGGCCCGGACGGCGTCGACCAACGCGATGGAGCTGACCGTGTTGGCGTGCCAGTACCGCTCGGGGTGGACCATCGACTCGCCGGCGGCGATCAGGGCGGCGAAGTGCAGCACGGCGTCGTAGCCGGCGTCGGGGGTGAGGACCTGGGCGGCCTCGTGCACGGGCAGGTCGACGTGGGTGGCGTCGGGGGCCAGTGCGGCCCGGTGGCCGGTGCGCAGGTCGTCCAGGACCGTCACCTGGTGGCCGGCGTCGAGCAGCATCCGGGTCACCACGCTGCCGATGAACCCGGCGCCGCCGGTGACGAGCAGTTTCACGTCGGTCCTCCTGCCTGGCCGCGCCCGCTGCGGCCGTTCGTGATCACCCTACGGGCGGGTGCTGTCGTCGCGCTGTGCGTCGCGGGGTCGGCGCTATTCCATCACGAACCTTCATAGTTGAACAGATCCGCACATCGTCCACCGTTCGTGGTCGGCGGCCCTACCATCACTTCCATGCGGGAAGCGGGCGGTCCCGGGCCCCGCAGACGCGCGCCGGGGCGGACCAGACGCGCACCCGGGCCGGTGGCCCGCGGTGTCGCCCGGCTGGTCGTCCGGGCCGCCGACGGCGCCACCCGGCTCGTCACCGACCTGCTCGGCGCCAGCCCCGCCGCCGGTCGGGAACGGATCAGCGAGCACGAACTGCGTGACCTGGTCGCCGCGAACACCGTGCTCGACCCCGACGAACGGCGGATCATCGACGAGGTGCTGGTCGCCGGGGCCAGCCTGGTCCGCGAGGTGATGATGCCCCGCACCGAGGTGGTCTTCCTCGCCGCCGGGCTGACCCTCGCCGAGGCCGAACGTCTGGTCCGGGCCGAGCCGCACACCCGCTACCCGGTGGTCGACGGCACCCACGACGACGTGGTCGGCTTCGTCCACCTTCGCGACGTGCTGCTGCGCCCCGACCTGGACCGGGCGACCACGGTGGGCCGGGTGAGCCGGGAGGTGAAGCGGTTGCCCGGCAGCAAGCGGGTGCTCGCCGCGCTGACCGAGATGCGCCGGGAGGGCCACCACCTCGCCGTGGTGGTCGACGAGTACGGCGGCACCGCCGGCATCGTCACCTGCGAGGACCTGATCGAGGAGTTGGTCGGGGAGATCCACGACGAGCACGCCGGCCCACCCGAACCGGTGTCGGCCGGTCTGCCGGCCGTGGTGGACGGCCGGCTCAACCTGGCCGACTTCGCCGAACGGACCGGGGTGCCGCTGCCCACCGGCCCCTACGAGACGGTCGGCGGGTACGTGATGGCGGCGCTCGGCCGGCTCCCGGTGGCCGGGGACGAGGTCCCGGTCACCGCGTCGGACGATCCGTCGGCGACGGACCCGGCCGACGGGTGGCTGCTGCGGGTGCTCACCCTCGACGGGCGTCGGGTGTCCCGGGTCGCGGTCTCCGCCGCCCGCCTGCCCGAGCCGCGCCGGGAGGCCGCCGCTGCCGCGGCACCGGCCGACGTCGCGCGGGCGTCGGTACGGGAGGTCACCGCCGCGGCGGAACCGGCGGCGAGTCGACCCGCCGGCCCGTCATGACGTACGCCGGAGGTTGCTGACAGAATTGCCGGCATGTCCGACGTTCCCGCCCGCCCCCGCGTCTTCTCCGGCATCCAGCCGACGGCCGACTCGTTCCACCTCGGCAACTACCTGGGCGCGGTGCGGCACTGGGTGGCGTTGCAGGACACCCACGAGGCGTTCTACTGCGTGGTCGACCTGCACGCGATCACCGCCGGGCACGATCCGGCGGTGCTGCGCCAGCGCACCCGGGTGGCCGCCGCGCAGCTCTTCGCGGTCGGTATCGATCCGGAGCGCAGCGCCCTGTTCGTCCAGTCGCAGGTGCCCGAGCACGCGCAGCTGGCCTGGGTGCTGGGCTGCATCACCGGTTTCGGTGAGGCGAGCCGGATGACCCAGTTCAAGGACAAGTCGCAGAAGCAGGGCAGCGACCGCTCCAGCGTCGGCCTGTTCACGTACCCGATCCTCCAGGCCGCCGACATCCTGCTCTACCAGGCCGACGCGGTGCCGGTCGGCGAGGACCAGCGGCAGCACCTGGAGCTGTCCCGGGATCTGGCCCAGCGGTTCAACTCGCTGTTCGGGCCGACCTTCACGGTGCCCGCCCCGCACATCGTCAAGGACACTGCAAAGATCACCGATCTGCAGGAGCCGACGGCGAAGATGTCGAAGTCGTCGTCCTCACCGACCGGCATCATCGACCTGTTGGAGGATCCGGCCCGCTCGGCCAAGAAGATCCGCTCGGCGGTGACCGACACCGGCCGGGAGATCGTCTTCGACACCGAGACCAAGCCCGGGGTGTCCAACCTGCTCACCATCCACTCCGCGCTCTCCGGCCGGAGCATCGACGACCTGGTGGCCGCGTACGCGGGCCGGGGGTACGGCGATCTCAAGAAGGAGCTGGGCGAGGTGGTCCGCGAGTTCGTCACCCCGATCCAGGAACGCACCCGGGGGTACCTCGACGATCCCGCCCAGCTCGACAAGCTGCTCGCCGCCGGTGCGGAGAAGGCCCGCGAGGTCACCGTGCCGACGCTGCGCACAGCGTACGAGCGGGTCGGGTTCCTGGCGCCGGTCCGCTTCGAGTAGTCATGGGCGGGGCGGCGGTACGGGTCGAGACGATGGCCGGAGGGGTGGCGCGGAGCGTGGATCGCAGGGACGAGGTTCCGGTGGCCGGCGACACCATCCAGATCGGGATCGCGGTGGACATCCCGGAGCCGTGGGGTGAGCTGCTCACCCGACGGCGGGTGCAGACGGGTGACCCGCAGGTCGTCCCGGCGCACGTGACACTGCTCGGTCCGACCGAGATCCCGGTGGCCGCGTTGGGGGCGGTCGAGGCGCATCTGGCCGAGGTGGCCGCCACCCATCTGCCGTTCACCCTGCATCTGCGGGGCACCGGCACGTTCCGGCCGGTGACCCAGGTGGTCTTCGTCGCGGTGGCGGCCGGGATCAGCGAGTGCGAGTTGCTCGCCGCCGCCATCAACGCCGCGCCCCAGCTGCACCGGGAGCTGCGCTTCCCGTACCACCCGCACGTCACCGTGGCGCAGGACGTCGCCCCCGAGGCGCTGGACCGGGCCTACGAGGACCTGGCGGACTTCTCGGCGATGTTCGAGGTGGAGGCGTTCACCCTGTTCTCGCACAGCGGTCAGACCCGGTGGCAGCCGCGCCGGGACTTCCGGCTCGGCGGCTGACCCGCCCGCCGGTGTCCGGTCGCAGCGCCAGCACGGCCGGCACCCCTTCCGCCGGCAGCCGGTTGGCGGGCCCGGTGACGACAGATCGGCGAGGATGACGTGGTGGATGCGTGGGGCCGGTGGACGGCCGGCATGGACCGCCGGTTCGCCGTGGCCCGGAGCCGGTGGCCGCGGCTCGACCATGTCTGGCGGGCGGTGGACCTCTACGGGGAGGTGCTGGGCGGACGGTTGGCCGCCGCCATCGCCTACTACGGCTTCTTCGCGGTCTTCGCCCTCGCCCTGGTGGCGTACTCGGTCTTCGGGGCGATCCTGGAGGACAACGACGAGGTCTCCGACGCGGTGGCGGCGTTCCTGCGGGACAACCTACCCTTCCTCGACCCGCAGCAGATCGCCGAGAGCAGCAACGCGGTCGGGGTGGTGGGCCTGGTCATCCTGGTCTTCACCGGGATCGGCTGGGTGGAGGCGATCCGGTCGTCGCAGCGGCTGATGTACGGCTTCAACCAGCAGCCGGGCAACCTGTTGGTCCGCCCGCTGGTGGACCTGGGCGTGCTGCTGCTGGTCTTCGTCATGCTCGGCGTCTCGGTGGCGGCCGTGGACGCGTTGGAGTCGGTACTGCGGTTCCTGCTGCGGGCCACCGGCTCGGTGGGGCTGACCACCGTCAGCGCGGTGCTCAGCGTGCTGGTCAACGCGGTGCTGGCGACGGCGCTGCTGGTGGTGGTGCCCCGGCTGCGGATGAGCCGGCGACGGCTGCGGCCGGTGGTGCTGCTGGTGGCGGTCGGGATCACCCTGCTCAACACGGTCGGCCGGTTCTACATCGTGCGGACCGAGCGGAACCCGGCGTACGCGGTGGTGGCCGGTGCGGTGGCCGTGCTGCTCTACCTCTACCTGCTCAACCAGCTGGTGCTCTTCGGTGCCGCGCTCGCCGCCACCAGCCGGCACGGCCGGGTCGTCGACCTCTCCGAGGGCGCGGTGATGCGGCAGGTCAACGTCGAGGCCGACGTCGAGACCGAGACCGATCCGGGTACGCCGGGAGGGGCGGGCTGATGCTGATCGAGATCGACCCGGGCTCGGCGGTGCCCCCGTACGAGCAGGTGCGGGCGCAGCTCGCCGCGATGATCGGCGACGGCCGGTTGGCGGTGGGCACCCGGCTGGCCCCGGTGCGGCAGTTCGCCGCCGAGCTGGGGCTGGCGGTGAACACGGTGGCCCGCGCCTACCGGGAGCTGGAGTCGGCCGGGCTGGTGCAGACCCGGGGCCGGCACGGCAGCTTCGTCGCCCCGGGCCGGGACGACGCGGTCGACCGGTTGCAGCGGGCGGCCACCCGGTACGCCGAGGAGGCGGCCCGGTTGGGGGTGTCGTCCGACCGGGCGCTGGCCCTGGTCCGCGCCGCCCTGGACAGCGCCTGACGACGGTTCCCGGTAGCGGGAGCCCGACAGTCGTCGAAAAAGATGAAAGGGGCAAATGCCGCGCTGAGTGCCGCCCGGACCGGCCATGATGAGCCGGTGGGCGCACTTGTGACGCTGGACCTGCCGGACGACTCGCCGATGCTCGGCCTGCCGTGGATCATCACGGTCGGCCCGCTCGGCGACCCGGCGGAGTGGGAGCCTGTTGTCTGCGGCCCGTACGAGCGCCCGCACGCGTTGGCCCTGGCCGAGGCGGTGGTGGCCGACGAGCAGTTGCTGGCGGTGGTCGAGCCGCTGTTGCCGGCGCTGTCGGCCGAGGAGATCCGGGGCGAGATCACCGCATCGCAGCTCGCCGCCGAGGACGAGGAGGCCCGGATCGAGGCCGCCGACCTCTACGGCGACTTCGACGACGTGCTCGACGAGCAGGAGGAGCCGGCGGTCGACGGGGCGGACCGGCCGGAGCCGCCGCCCGTACCGACCGTGGCGCAGGTGCGGGCGGGCTTCGGTCGGATCGCCGGGCTGCTGCGCGGGCGGTGACGCCTCCACCCGCCGAGAGCCGGCCGGCCCTCGTCGACCGGGCCGGACACCCGCACCACCCTGCAACTGTCGGACGCCGGCCGGCAGCGCCGGCGCAGACCCAGGGGGCGTGCCCGGTACGCGATGGAGCTCCGGCCTCCCGGGGAGCGGACTCCCCGGGAGGCCGGTGCCACCTCACCCCCCACCACAAGGGGTCGGCAGCCCAGTCGCCCGTCGGCGCGGGGCACAACGGACGACCAGGTCAAAGGCGGGTTACCCGGCTCAGCGCCGTTCGAACCACGCAGCTGCGTCCACCGGCAGGACGTGTCCGGTGTCCTGCTCGGTGAGGTCGGCGCTGGCCACCAGGGGACGGCCGTACCCGTCGATCCGGACCGGGGCGCCGCTGAGGTTGACCACGCAGGTCAGCCGGGCGTCGTCGGCGGCCCGGTGGAACGCCAGCACGCCGGGCCCGGTCTCCAACCAGACCACCGGGCCGGCGGTGGCGGCCAACGCCGGGTGCTCGTGCCGCACCCGCAGCGCGGCCCGGTACAGCTCCAGCGTCGAGCCGGGCGTCCCGGTCTGGGCGGCCACCGAGAGGGCCCGCCAGGTCGCCGGGGCCGGCAGCCAGCTCAGCGCGCTGCCCTGCGGACCGAAGCCGTACGGGGCCAGCTCGCCACTCCACGGGATGGGCACCCGGCAGCCGTCGCGGCTCTCCCCGGTACGCAGGAACGCCGGGTCCTGGCGGAGCGCGTCGGGCAGGTCCAGCACCTCGGGAAGGCCGAGTTCCTCACCCTGGTAGAGGTAGGTGGAGCCGGGCAGGGCCAGCATCAGCAGGGCGGCGGCGCGGGCCCGGCGCAGGCCGATCTCGCCGTCGCCGTACCGGGTGACGTGCCGCTGCCGGTCGTGGTTGGACAGTACCCAGGTGGTCGGCGCACCGACGATCGTCGACTCGGCCAGCGCGGTGTCGATCACCTTGCGGAACGAGTCCGCCGACCAGGTGGCGTCGAGGAAGTCGAAGCTGAACGCCTGGTGCAGCTCGTCCGGGCCGATGTAGCGGGCCAGTCGCTGCGGGGTCTCCGCCCACGCCTCGGCGACCGCCATCCGGCCACCGGGGTAGCTGTCCAGGATCGGCCGCCAGGCCCGGTAGATGTCGTGCACCTCGTCCTGGTCGAAGTAGGGCAGCCGGCCCTTGCCGAGCAGTTCCGACTGGCGGCGGCCGGTGGTCATCGAGTTGAAGCCGACGTCCGGTAGCCCCTCCGCCTTGATCATCCCGTGGGCGACGTCGATGCGGAACCCGTCGACGCCCCGGTCGAGCCAGAACCGCAACACGTCTTCGAACTCGGCGCGCACCTGCGGGTGCCGCCAGTTCAAATCGGGCTGGGCGGGGTCGAACAGGTGCAGGTACCACTGGCCGTCGGGCAGCCGGGTCCAGGCGGGGCCGCCGAAGATGCTCTCCCAGTCGTTCGGCGGCAGCTCACCGTGCGCGCCCTGACCGTCGGCGAACAGATAACGCTCCTGCTCCGGGGAGCCGGGGCCGGCGGCGAGGGCGGCGGTGAACCACGGGTGCGCGCTGGAGGTGTGGTTGGGCACCAGGTCCACGATGATCCGCAGGCCCAGCGCGTGCGCGTCGGCGATCATGGCGTCGAAGTCGGCGAGACTGCCGAAGAGCGGGTCGACGTCGCGGTAGTCGGCCACGTCGTAGCCGGCGTCGATCTGCGGCGAGGTGTAGAACGGGGTGAGCCAGAGCGCGTCCACGCCGAGGTCACGCAGGTAGGGCAGCCGCTGCCGGATGCCACCGAGGTCGCCGACGCCGTCGCCGTCGGAGTCGGCGAAGCTGCGGACGTACACCTGGTAGACGACCGCGGCACGCCACCAGTCGTCGGAGGTCTGCGGCGTGGGGTCGGTGGCGGCGGTCATCGGCGGAGCTCCCCGTTCTGTGGCGGGACGGTGGCACCCGCGCGGTGGTGGGTGACGGACGCGGGTGTGGAGAGAATGCCGGCCGAATGCTGCAAGAGTCAAGCAGGGCTTGCGCAAGAAATGACGCCCGTCACCCGCGGCCAGGGTGGGGTCGGCCCGCCCCCGTCCCAGCAGCCGGGAGGTAGGCCCGGCGACGGAGCGCCGCATCCGCCCGGTCCGGCGTCGGCTCGCCGCCGGACCGGGCGGGCTGGCGGATCAGGTGGAATGGCGGATCAGGCGGGCTGGCGGATCAGGTGGGCCGGGCGGGCTGGCAGGTCGGGCGGGCTCACGGCCTGGGTGCAGACGCGGGCTCCGCAGCTCAGGCGGAGGCGGAGCGGCAGTGGAACTGGAGCGTGGCTCAGGCGGGGACGGCGAGGGCGGTGGGTGCCGGGCGGGGTCGGCCCGGGCCGGCCTGGCCGGCCACCGCGGTCGATCCGCGTACCACCAGCTCCGGGCGGAACAGGTATTCCGAGTGCGGGGCGGCGTGCCCGTTGATCTCGTCGACCAGGGCCCGGACCGCCGCCACCGCCATCGCGGCCACCGGCTGCCGCATGGTGGTCAGCGGCGGGTCGGTGAAGGCCATCAGCGGTGAGTCGTCGTAGCCGACCACCGACAGCTCGCCGGGGACGGACAGGCCGCGCTGCCGGCCGGCCCGGACCGCGCCCAACGCCATCAGGTCGGAGCCGCAGACGATCCCGGTGACCCCGCGTTCGATCAGTCGCCCGGCGGCGGCCTCGCCACCCTCGACGCCGAACAGCGACAGCTCGGCGAGCGCGTCCAGCTCGCTGCCGGTGGAGCCGAGCCGGGTCATCGCGGCCCGGAAGCCGGCCACCCGGCGCTGCACCGGCACGAACCGGTCCGGGCCGGTGATCAGGCCGATCCGCCGGTGCCCGAGCGCGACCAGGTGCGCCACGGCCAGCTCGGTGGCCTCCCGGTCGTCGCAGGAGACGAAGGGTGCGGCGATGCCGGGGGCGTACCCGTTGATCATGACGACCGGCAGCGGCCGGGCGATCAGCGCGCGGTACCGGTCGTGGTTGGCCGCCGTGTCGGCGTGCAGGCCGGAGACGAAGACGATGCCGGAGACCTGCCGGTCGAGCAGCATCTCCACGTACTCGTCCTCGGTGACCCCGCCCGGGGTCTGGGTGCACAGCACCGGGGTGAACCCGCTCTGCGCCAGGGTCGACTCGATCACCTGGGCGAACGCCGGGAAGATCGGATTCTCCAGCTCCGGCACCACCAGCCCGACCAGCCCGGCGCTGCGCTTGCGCAGCCGGGCCGGGCGCTCGTAGCCGAGCACGTCGAGGGCGGTCAGGACGGCCTGCCGGGTCTCGGGGGCCACGCCGGGGCGGTCGTTGAGCACCCGCGACACCGTGGCCTCGCTGACTTCGGCCTGTTGGGCGATGTCGGACAGTCGAGCGCGCATGGCGGAACTTTAACCCAAGGGCAAGTTCTTGCGTACGTCTCTGCAAGCCCTTCCATAATATGCAACCTCTTGCTAACGTCCCGGCAACACGCGACAGCAGCGGCGCGGCCTGCCCGGCGCCGGTAGCAAGAACTTTCAGTGTTTCCCACGACGAGGCCGCCCTTCCCCCCGGTGGTCGGCTTCGCCATGACGACAGGAGTACCGATGCGCATCCGTACCGCGGGTGTGGTCACCGTTCTCGGCCTGGCGCTCGCCGCGTCGGGCTGCGGCGGCGACAACAGCAACGACGAACCGGCCACCAAGGCCACCTCCCAGGCGGCGGGCGGCAAGCTCGTCATCTGGGCGGACGACAAGCGCACCGCGGCCCTCAAGCCGTTCGCCGAGAAGTTCGGCCAGGACAACGGCGTCACCGTCGAGGTGCAGGCCGTCTCCAAGGACCTCCAGACCAACTTCGTCACCGCCTCCCAGCAGGGCAGCGGCCCGGACGTGGTGGTCGGCGCGCACGACTGGATCGGCAACCTCGTGCAGAACGGGGCCATCGACCCGGTGCAGCTCGCCGCCGAGCAGAAGTCCGGCTTCAACGAGACCGCGATCAAGGCGGTGACGTTCAACGGGCAGCTCTACGGCGTCCCCTACGCCACCGAGAACGTCGCGTTGATCCGCAACACCGCGCTGGCCCCCGAGGCACCCAAGACGATCGAGGACCTCGTCGCCACCGGCAAGAAGCTCAAGGCCGACAAGAAGGCCAGCGAGATCCTCTGCCTCCAGTCCGGACAGAACGGCGACGCCTACCACATCTACCCGCTGTACACCTCGGCCGGCGGCTACCTCTTCGGCACCGCCGCCAACGGCGACTACGACCCGAAGGACCTCGGCGTGGGCAAGCCGGAGTCGATCGAGGCGTTCAAGAAGATCGGCAAGCTCGGCGAGAAGGGCGACGGCGCGCTCAAGCGCTCCATCACCGGCGAGAACTCGATCGCCACCTTCACCGGTAAGAAGTGCGCCTTCCTGGTCTCCGGCCCGTGGGCGATCGCCGACGCCAAGAAGGCAGGCATCTCCTACGACATCTCCCCGGTCCCCGGCTTCGCCGGTGGCAAGCAGGCCCAGCCGTTCGTCGGCGTCCAGGCGTTCTACGTCGCCGCCAAGGGCAAGAACAAGGCGCTGGCCCAGGAGTTCGTCACCAACTACGTCACCACCCCCGAGCTGGCCGTGGCGCTCTACCAGGCCGAGCCGCGCCCACCGGCGTTGACCGCCGCGTTCGACCAGGTCAAGGGCGCAGACCCGGACCTGGCCAAGTTCTCCGAGGCGGGCAAGGGCGGCCAGGTGCTGCCGGCGATCCCGGCCATGGCCGCGATCTGGGACCCGTTCGGCAAGGCCGAAGCGGCAGTCATCGGCGGTGCCGACCCGGCGAAGACCGTCACCGCCGCCGGCAAGACGATCTCGGGTCAGATCAAGTAATGAGCACGCTGTCCGGCCCGGGACCTGCCCCGCAGGCCCTGGGCCGGGGGCCTGCGCGTTCCGGGCCCCCGGAAACCTCCCGTACCGCGCGCCAGCACGCGCCGATCACCGCGACCGGCCTCGCCGTCAAGGTGGTCCTGCTCGGCCTGGTGGCCGGGATCGCGATCTGGGCGGCCTTCCCGCTCGTCGCCGCCCGGCTCTGGGTCGGTCTCGCCATCCTGGTGGCCACCACCGCCGGCCTGGGCTACCTCTACCTCACCCGCCGGCACATCCCGGCCAAGTACCTGGTGCCAGGAACGATCTTCCTGATCGCCTTCCAGGTCTTCCCGGTGCTCTACACCGCGAGCACCGCGTTCACCAACTTCGGCGACGGCCACCGGGGCTCCAAGGACGACGCGATCGTCGCCATCGAGACCTCCTCGGTCAAGCAGGTCCCCGGCTCCGCCGAGTACGCCCTCGCCATCGCCACCACCGGCGACCCGGCCACCGGCCCGCTGGTCTTCCTACTCACCGACCCGGCGACCGGCCGGGTCTCCGCCGGGAACGCCGACGGGCTTCGCCCACTCGACGCCGCCGACGTGACCGTCGCCGGCAGCGGCAGGGTCACCGCCGCCAAGGGCTACACCGTGCTCAACGTCGGCCAGGCCAGCGTACGCAGCGAGGAGATCACCGCCCTGGTGGTGCCGACCTCCGGGGGCGCGGTGCGCTCCAACGGCCTGTCCCGCGCCTACGAGGGCAGGGCCGTCCGGGCGTACGACCGGGGCTGCGACTGCGTCACCGACGGCGAGACCGGCAGGACCTGGACGGCCGACGCGGAGACCGGTGCCTTCGTCGCCGCCGACGGCGAGCGGCTCGCCCAGGGCTGGCAGGTCGGGGTGGGGTTCAAGAACTTCGCCCGGGTGCTCACCGACCCGGACATCTCCGGCCCGTTCTTCGGCACCCTGCTGTGGAACTTCGCCTTCGCGGTCGGCTCCACCGGGTTCACCTTCGGACTCGGTATGGCGATCGCGCTGGCCCTGCACTCGCCCCGGATGCGGGGTACCAACCTCTACCGGGTCTTCCTGATCCTGCCGTACGCGATGCCGTCGTTCGCGATGCTGCTGGTCTGGCGGGACATGTTCAACACCGACTTCGGCCTGGTCAACAACCTGTTCGGGCTCGGTGTCGACTGGTTCGGCGAGGCCTGGTCGGCCCGGCTGGCGGTGCTGCTGGTGCAGCTCTGGCTCGGGTACCCGTACATGTTCCTGGTGACCACGGGCGCGCTCCAGGCGATCCCCAAGGAGCTGACCGAGGCCACCTCGGTCGACGGCGCGTCGCCCTGGCAGTCGTTCCGGGCGGTCACCCTGCCGCTGCTGCTGGTCGCCCTCTCGCCGCTGCTGATCGCGTCGTTCGCGTACAACTTCAACAACATCAACGCGATCTGGTTGACCACCGAGGGTGGCCCGTTCGCGCCGGACAACCCGACCAACGGGGCCACCGACCTGCTGATCACGTACACCTACCGGCTGGCCTTCGGCGCGCAGGGCGCCGAGTTCGGCCTGGCCGCCGCGGTGTCGATCTTCATCTTCGCGATCGTGGCCACGGTCTCGGCGGTCAGCTTCCGGCGCACCCGCCAGCAGGAGGAGGTCTACTCGTGACGACCCGTCCCCACGCCGCCGGGCCAGCGGCCCCCGCCGCACCCGTCGTCCGGTCGGATGCCGCCGGCCCGCGTGCCGGTCGGCCGGGTGCCGCGGTACGCGGTGGCCGACGTCCGGGCCGGTGGTTCACCCAGGTCGGCTGGCGGCACGTGGTCGGCGTGCTGGCGGTGGCGTTCAGCCTCTTCCCGATCCTGTTCGTGCTCTCCGCCGCACTCAACCCGCTCGGCACCCTCTCGTCGACCGAGCTGCTGCCCACCGGGGCGTCGCTGGCGAACTTCGGCGACCTGTTCGAGCGGACGGAGTTCGGCCGCTGGTTCCTCAACTCGCTGCTCATCGCGGGCGGGGCGAGCTTCGCGTCGATCTTCCTGTCCGCGCTGGCGGCGTACGCGTTCTCCCGGATGCGCTTCGCCGGGCGGCGGGTCGGGCTGCTGACCCTGCTGCTGATCCAGATGTTCCCGCAGTTCCTGGCGATCGTGGCGATCTTCCTGATCTTCACCCGGGTCACCGACCTGTGGCCGTCGATCGGCTTCAACACCCCGTGGGGACTGTTCCTGCTCTACATGGGCGGCGCGCTGGGCATGAACACCTGGCTGATGAAGGGGTTCTTCGACACCCTGCCCCGCGAGCTGGACGAGTCGGCCACGATGGACGGCGCCAGCCACGCGCAGGTCTTCTTCCGGATCATGCTGCCCCTGGTGGCGCCGATCCTGGCGGTGACCGCGCTGCTGTCGTTCATCGGCACGATCAACGAGTTCATGATCGCCAACGTGTTCCTCACCGACACCGGCTCCAAGACCCTCGCGGTCGGCATGTTCGGCCTGGTGGCGGGGGAGCGGAACAACAACTTCGGGATCTTCGCGGCGGGCACCCTGCTCACCGCGATCCCCACCGTGCTGGTCTTCCAGCTCCTCCAGCGCTACATCGTCTCCGGCCTCACCGCCGGGGCCGTCAAGGGCTGAACCGAAAGGCCACGCCATGTCCCTGTCGCCGCACCACGACGGCTCGGCGCTGTACGTGCCCGAGCAGGAACCCACCCTCGGGCAGACCGTGCCGGTCTTCGTCCGGGTACCCGACGGCACCGACGTCCGGCAGGTGCACGTCCGCACCACCGGCGACGGTGAGCCGCGTTTCGTCGAGGCCACCGTCGACCGCCGCGACGGCCACGACGTGTGGTGGCGGGCCGACGTCGAGGTCCGCAACCCGGTCAGCAACTACCGGTTCATGCTCACCGGAACCACCGGCTACCGCTGGCTCAACGCCGCCGGTCAGGTCGACCACGACGTGCCCGACCACGGCGACTTCAAGCTGGTCAGCCACGCCCCGCCGCCGGCCTGGGCCCGGGACGCGGTGATCTACCAGATCTTCCCCGACCGGTTCGCCCGGTCCGCCGCCGCCGACGGCCGCACCCCCCCGGACTGGGCGATCGCCTGCGACTGGGACACCCCGGTCAGCGGGTACGGCCCGCAGACCCCACGCCAGTTCTACGGCGGCGACCTCGACGGCATCACCGAACGGCTCGACCACCTGGACCGGCTCGGCGTCAACACCGTCTACCTGACGCCGGTCTTCCCGGCCCGCTCCAACCACCGCTACGACGCCGCCGGCTTCGACACCGTCGACCCGCTGCTCGGCGGGGACGCGGCGCTGGTCCGGCTGGCCGACGCCGTCCGGGCCCGGGGCTGGCGGCTGCTCGGCGACATCACCAGCAACCACACCGGCGACGCGCACGAGTGGTTCACCCGCGCCCTGGCCGACGCCGACGCCCCCGAACGGGAGCTGTACTACTTCGACCCGGCCACCGGCTACGAGTCGTGGAACGGGGTGCGATCGCTGCCCAAGCTCAACTGGGGCAGCGCCGAACTGCGCCGCCGCTTCGCCACCGATCCGGACTCGCCGCTACGCCGCTGGCTGCGCCCGCCGTACGGGCTGGACGGGTGGCGGGTCGACGTGGCCAACATGACCGGGCGGCGGGGCGCGGACGCGTACACCCACGAGGTGGCGCGGTTGCTGCGGGAGGTGGTCGTGCAGACCCGCCCCGACGGGCTGCTGCTCGCCGAGCACGGTCACGACCACACCGGTGACCTGGACCGCGACGGTTGGCACGGCACGATGAACTACGTCGGCTTCACCGACCCGGTCTGGTCCTGGCTGCGCCGCGAGGACGCCGCCGGCCGACCGGCCGGCGCACCGGGTCCTGCTGGTGCGGGTCCTGCGGGTCCTGCGGGTCCTGCGGGTCCTGGGGGTCCTGGGGCTGGGCGGGGGTCGGGGTCGGGGGGCTTGTCGGGGCAGGGCGGTGAGCCGGTGCCGAACTTCCTCGGGACGCCGGGCGGGGTGCGGCGGCGGGACGCCCACGCGATGCTCGCCACCATGGACAGCTTCCGGTCGCTGATCTCCTGGCGGTCGTACACCCATTCGTGGCAGTTGCTCGGCTCGCACGACTCGGCCCGGATCCGCACGGTGGTGGGCGACGCGGCCCGCCAGGAGGTGGCCGCCGGGCTGCTCGCCACCATGCCCGGTACCCCGGTGGTCTTCGCCGGTGACGAGCTGGGCCTGACCGGCGGCAACGGCGAGGGCTCGCGTACCCCGATGCCGTGGCACCGGCCGCAGAGCTGGGATGCCGGGACGTTCGCCGCGTACCGGGCGCTGCTGGCGCTGCGGCGGAACACCCCGGCGCTGCGGCACGGCGGGTTGCGCTGGGTGTACGCCGACGCCGACACGCTGGTCTTCCTGCGCGAGGCGACGGCCGGCACGGTGCTGGTGCTGGCCCGTCGGGCCGCCGGCCCACCGGTGCGGCTGACCGGCCTGCCGTACGGGGGCAGCGCCGCATCCCGTCCGGCCGGTGAGAACGTCTACGGGGGTGCCCCGGCCCTGCGCCCGACCGCCGACGGCAGCACCACCCTTCCCGGCGACGGCCCCACCTTCCAACTCTGGCACCTCTGACCCCCACCCCACCTAGCGCCCCCCGCAGCTCCACACCACCCGGCACCCCGCACCACCGCGCACCCCGCGCCCCGCATCTCCACCCCGAACCCCGCCCTCACCCGCTTCCGCCCTCACCCGCCCTCACCCGCTCCCGCACCCCACCCGCGCCCGTCTTGCCCTTCCGTGGGGGGTCTCCTGGAAGATCGTGCTCGAACCTGGTTGTAGTGGCTTTCGTGCGCGAGCAGGCCACTACAACATGGTTCGAGCACGATCTTGAGCCGTGGAGCCGTGGAGCCGTGGAGCCGTGGAGCCGTGGAGCCGTGGAGCGAAGGGCGGGCGGCCTGCCGTGGCCGGGGGAGATCACGGATTGAGCTCAGCCGGCGGGGCACCTACTACAAAGTGTCGTTGATGGGGGAGGATGGCTCGCGTGGAAGCTCTCCGACTGATCCTTCTCTACGTCCATCTGATCGGCTTCGCGTTGCTCCTCGGCGGTGCGGTCGCCCAGTACGTCAGCGGCCGGCTGCGGATCAATGCGGCCATGCTCTGGGGCTCGGTGATCCAGTTGCTGACCGGCGTGGGCCTGTCCGCGCCGCTGCGTGACGGCGACGAGCCGGCCCCCGCGAAGCTTGTTACCAAGTTGGTGCTGGCCCTGCTCATCTTCGTCATGGTCTTCTTCTCCCGGAAGCGGGAGCAGGTGGCCCGTGGTCACTTCCTGGCGATCGTCGGGTTGACCCTGGTCACGGCTGCCGTGGCGGTGTTCTGGCGGTAGCCGGCGACGGTCGGCGGGGCCGCCGGGAAACGGGCGTTCGCGACACCGGGCCGGTCGGCACTGGCACGCTGAGTGATGTGCCCCACGCCCGGGTTACGCCGGGATAACGAGCGTTCAACAGTCGTGCACGATTGGCGGCCGGTGGGTGGACGGCGGGCTACGCTCCCGTCCGTAACGTGGGATGCCGGCGGCACAACGCTCGTCGGTTCAAGGGCTGCCACCGCACGAGGCGGTGTGCAATGGAAGGAGACGTCTTGCGCTCTGTGCGTGGGATGCGGATCGCCTCTGCCATCGCGGCGGGTGGGCTCGTGCTGGGTGCTGCCGCGTGTGGTGAGGCGCCGGACGACGACAACAACGCCGGTGGCAGCGGTGACAAGAAGTACAGCGCCTGCATGGTGACCGACGTCGGCGGCATCGACGACAAGTCGTTCAACACCTCCGCCTGGAAGGGCCTGGAGGAGGCCAAGAAGGCCAACGACAACATCGACATCAAGTACGTCGCGTCGAAGGCCGAGGCCGACTACGAGGTCAACCTGACCGGGTACGTCAACCAGAAGTGCGACTTCATCCTGGCCGTCGGTGGCCTGATGTCGGACGCCACCAAGAAGATCGCCGCCGCGAACCCGAACCAGCAGTTCGGCATCGTGGACGCGAACCCGGGCACGGCGAACGTCTACCCGATGCAGTTCGACACCGCCCAGGCCGCCTTCCAGGCCGGTTACCTGGCCGCCGGGATGAGCAAGAGCGGCAAGGTCGGCACCTACGGTGGCCTGCCGATCCCGCCGGTGACCATCTTCATGGACGGTTTCGCCGACGGCGTGGCGCACTACAACAAGACCAAGAGCAAGAACGTCCAGGTGCTCGGCTGGGACAAGGCGACCCAGAAGGGTTCCTTCACCAACGACTTCGCCAAGCAGGACGAGGGCAAGAAGGTCTCCGACGCGCTGGTCGCCCAGGGCGCGGACATCGTCATGCCGGTCGCGGGAGGCGCGGGCCTCGGCACCACCTCCGCGGCGAAGGCGTCGGGTGGCAAGTACTCGGTCGTCTGGGTCGACGTCGACGGCTGCGAGAGCACCCCCGACTGCGCGGCGCTGCTGACCACCGTGGTCAAGAACATCCCGGACGCCGTCAAGGACGCCGTGCTCAAGGCCGCCGGTGGCGAGAAGCTCGCCGCCACCCCGGGCTTCGTCGGCAACCTCGCCAACAACGGTGTCTCGATCGCCCCGTACCACGACTTCGACAGCAAGGTTCCGGCGGAGCTCAAGGCCGAGGTCGAGAAGCTGAAGGCGGACATCGCCGCCGGCACCATCACGGTCACCTCGAAGGCCCAGCCGACCAAGTGACCGCCGCGTCGGCCGCCGCGATGGGATCATCGGCAGCGGCGGCCGGCGGGCACCAGGCATGACGACCGGCCGTCCCGGCGTACGTGGGCAATCCACGGGCGTCGGGGCGGCCGGTCCGCGCACCGGCCGGCCGGCACCCCGGTGGCCGGTCGACCGGCAGCTAGGCTGCACCATCGCTCGCACTCCAGGAGGTTGCGCTGAGACTCGAACTGCGCGGCATCACCAAGCGGTTCGGTGATCTGGTCGCCAACGATCACATCGACCTGACGGTGGAGCCTGGAGAGATCCACGCCCTGCTCGGCGAGAACGGCGCCGGCAAGTCGACCCTGATGAACGTGCTCTACGGGCTCTACCAGCCCGACGGGGGCGAGATCCTGGTCGACGGCCAGCCGCTGCGGCTCAAGGGCCCCTCGGACGCGATCCGGGCCGGGATCGGCATGGTGCACCAGCACTTCATGCTGGTGCCGGTCTTCACCGTGACCGAGAACATCATGCTCGGCGCGGAGCAGGTCCGGGGCGGCATCGTCGGCTTCCTCGACCGGCGGCGGGCCCGCCGCGAGGTGGCGGAGGTCTCCGCCCGGTACAATCTGCGGGTCGACCCGGACGCGGTGATCGAGGACCTGCCGGTCGGCATCCAGCAGCGGGTCGAGATCGTCAAGGCGCTCACCCGCGACGTCGACCTGCTGATCCTGGACGAGCCGACCGCCGTGCTCACCCCGCAGGAGACCGAGGAGCTGCTCACCGTCATGCGGTCGCTCAAGGCGGCCGGCAAGTCGATCGTCTTCATCACCCACAAGCTCGGCGAGGTCAAGGCCATCGCCGACCGGATCACCGTGATCCGGCGGGGCCGGACCGTCGGCACCGCCTCCCCCGAGGCGAGCCGGGACGAGTTGGCCGCGCTGATGGTCGGCCGCAACGTCCGGCTCACCGTCGACAAGCAGCCCGCCACCCCGGGGCGGCCGATGCTGGAGGTCGCCGGCCTGGTAGTCGACGACGACCGGCAGATCCGCGCGGTGGACGGCATCGACCTGACCGTACGCGCCGGTGAGGTGCTCGGTGTGGCGGGCGTGCAGGGCAACGGGCAGACCGAGCTGATCGAGGCGATCATGGGGCTGCGCCCGACGCTCGCCGGCACGGTGACCCTCGACGGCGAGCCGATCCACGGTTGGTCCACCAAGAAGGTGCTCCGCGCCGGGGTCGGCTACGTCCCTGAGGACCGCAGCGTCGACGGCCTGGTCAAGGAGTTCAGCGTCGCGGAGAACCTGGTCCTCGACATCTACGACCGGCCGCCGTTCGGCAAGGGCCTGGCGCTGCGGCCGGACGCGATCGCGGCCTCGGCCAAGGAGCGGATCGCCCAGTTCGACGTGCGTACCTCGTCGGCGGACGCGGCGGTGGGCACCCTGTCCGGCGGCAACCAGCAGAAGGTGATCGTGGCCCGGGAGCTGTCCCGGCCGTTGAAGCTCTTCATCGCCGCCCAGCCCACCCGGGGCGTGGACGTCGGCTCGATCGAGTTCATCCACAGCCGGGTCATCCGCGAGCGCGACGTCGGCACCGCCGTCATGGTTGTCTCCAGCGAGTTGGACGAGGTGATCGGCCTCGCCGACCGGATCGCGGTGATGTACCGGGGCCGGATCATCGGCATCGTCGGCCCGGACACCCCGCGCGAGGAGATCGGCCTGCTGATGGCCGGCATCACCCCCGACGCCGCCGGGTCGGCCCCGGCGGGCGACCCGACCGGGGTGGCCGACGGTACGACCGGCGACGCGGCACCGACCCCCGAGAGCCCTGGCAACGAGGACGAGGCATGAGCGAGCGGCAGCGAGTGAATCATCGACACCGCGCCCCGGTGCCTCCCGCCGGCACCGCGTGCGGCGAGGTGACGGCATGAGCGACCCCAACCCGGTGTCCGGCTCGCCGGACAAGGAACCGGCGACCGAGGCGGAGCTGACCGCGACCAGCAAGGCCGACCGGGGCGCCACGATGACCTCACCGAAGCAGCCCGCGCCGGGGCCCCGGCCCACGCTGGGCCGGCTCTTCCTGGACAACCTGTGGGCCGCCAACACGGTGACCGTGACGGTCCTCGCCCTGGTGCTGGCGATGCTGGTCGGCGCGGTCCTGATCATCGTGTCGGACCCGGAGGTGCTGGCCACCTACGGCTACATCACCGCCCGCCCGGCCGACGCGCTCAATGCCAGCTGGACGGTGGTCAGCGAGGCGTACGCCAACCTGTTCAAGGGGGCGGTCTTCGACCCGGAGGCGTCCGGCTTCACCGCCGCGTTGAGCCCGATCTCGGAGACCCTCACCTACACCGCGCCACTGGTGTTCACCGGCCTGTCGGTGGCGCTCGCCTTCCGGGGCGGGCTGTTCAACATCGGCGCGCAGGGCCAGGCGACGATGGGCGTGATCCTGGCCGCCGTGGCCGGGTTCGCGTTGCCGCTGCCGCCGGTGGTGCACCTGGTCGTCGCGTTGATCGCCGGTGCGGTCGGCGGCGCGGTCTGGGGTTTCGTCCCCGGCATCCTCAAGGCCCGGACCGGCGCGCACGAGGTGATCAACACGATCATGCTCAACTACGTCGCGGTCTACTTCCTGTCCTGGATCATCGTGCAGAACGGTGTGCAGAACCCGGACCGGGCGGACGCGATCAGCCGCCCGGTCGACTCCTCGGCCGCGCTGCCCCGGTTGCTCGGCGACAACCTGCGGGTGCACGCCGGAATCCTGCTCGCGGTGCTGGCCACCTGGGCCATCGCCTGGCTGCTCAACCGGTCGACGCTCGGCTTCGAGCTGCGGGCCGTCGGGGCCAACCCGGATGCGGCGCGGACCGCCGGCATCAGCGTCACCAAGACGTACGTGCTGGTGATGGTGATCGCCGGGATGCTCGCCGGCCTCGGCGGCAGCCAGATGGTGCTGGGTTCCACCGCGAACGCGCTGACCCCGCTGGTGATCGCGCAGATCGGCTTCGACGGCATCCTGGTGGCGCTGCTCGGCCGGGTGAAGCCGTGGGGGGTGCTGCTGGCGGCGCTGCTGTTCGGCGCGCTCCAGGCCGGTGGCAACCGGATGCAGTCGTACTCCGGGATCTCGCTGGAGCTGGTCACCGTGCTCCAGGCGCTGATCGTCATCTTCATCGCCGCGCCGGCCCTGGTGAAGGCGATCTTCCAGCTCCGGGCCGCCCGTGCCGCCCGGTTGCAGACGAGCCTCGCGAAGGGCTGGTGAGGCATGTCCACCACCGCTGTTCCCGACGTCGCCGTGGCCGCGGTCGACGAGGGTTTCTGGACCCGCCCCCGCAAGGTGGGCCTGGTCCTGCTGGCGTTGGGCGTGCTCGCCACCGTGCTGTTCGGGGCGCTGGCCACCGGCCAGCAGGCCCGGTTCACCCTCAGCGAGACCGAGGGCGGCGCGGCGCTGGAGATCCAGGGCACCCTCGGCGCGATCCTGTTCGGGGTCGTCGCCGCCGCAGCCGGCGGCGCGCTGCTGGCCGGGGTCCCGAAGCGCTGGTTCACGCTGGTCCTCGGGGTCGGGCTGGTCGGCTTCGTGTTGAGCTTCCTGTGCTGGCAGGTCTCCGCCGCCCCCGAGGGCCGCAACTTCATGCCGATGGTCAACATCGTGCGGGGCACCTTCATCCTGGCCCTGCCGCTGGTCTTCGGCGCGCTCGCCGGGGTGCTCTGCGAGCGGTCGGGCGTGGTCAACGTCGCCATCGAGGGGCAGTTGCTGATGGGCGCGTTCAGCGGCGCGCTGTTCGGCAGCCTCAGCGGCAACGTATGGGTGGGCCTGGTGGCGGCGGCGGTCGGTGGTGCGTTCATCTCGCTGCTGCTGGCCGTCTTCGCCATCCGCTACCTGGTCGACCAGGTCGTCATGGGGGTGGTGCTCAACCTGCTGGCGGTCGGCGTCACCGGCTTCCTCTACGAGCGGCTGATGCAGACCAACGCGGACAAGTACAACAGCGCGCCGCGCTTCGGCAACTGGGAGATCCCGCTGCTGAAGGACATCCCGCTGCTCGGCCCGGCGCTGTTCCGGGGCAACATCTTCCTCTACCTCGGCCTGCTGCTGGTGCTCGTCATCCACCTCGCGCTGTTCCGGACCCGGTGGGGTCTGCGGACCAGGTCGGTGGGCGAGCACCCGACCGCCGCCGACACCCTCGGGGTCAAGGTGCTGGGCCTGCGCTACCGCAACGTGCTGCTGGCCGGGGTGGTCGCCGGCATCGGTGGCGCGTCGTACACGCTGGCGCTCTACAGCTTCACCAAGAACATGATCGGCGGTAAGGGCTTCATCGCCCTGGCCGCGTTGATCTTCGGCCGGTGGAGCCCGACGGGGGCGCTGCTCGCCGCGCTGTTCTTCGGCTTCGCCGACCAGCTCGCCACCTACCTCGGCGCGATCGGCAGCAGCATCCCCAGCCAGTTCCTGGCGATGCTGCCCTACCTGGCGACCATCCTGGCGGTGGCCGGGCTGGTCGGTCGGGTCCGGGCGCCCGCCGCCGACGGCAAGCCGTACGTCAAGGGCTGAGCGACCGGCCCGGTGCGGGCCCGGCGGGGACCTCCCTGCCGGGCCCGCACCGTTCCCGACGACGCCCTCCGGGTACGGCCCGCCGGGCGGCGGTGGACGACGGGCGGCTGACCGGCACCCTTCCCGCACCCGGGCGGGGTGACCTGGGCAGAATGAGGGGATGAACGAGATCGACTGGGAGCGTCTGCGGGCCGCCGCCACCGAGGTGATGCGGCACGCCTACGTGCCGTACTCGAAGTTCCCGGTCGGCGCGGCGGCCCTGGTCGACGACGGCCGGGTGGTGGTCGGCTGCAACGTGGAGAACGCCGGCTACGGGGTGACCCTCTGCGCCGAGTGCGGGGTGGTGTCGGCGCTGCACGCGACCGGCGGCGGGCGGCTGGTCGCGATGTCCTGCGTCGACGCGAACGGTGAGCCGCTGATGCCGTGCGGCCGGTGCCGGCAACTGCTCTGGGAGAACGGCGGCCCGGAGTGCCTGGTCGAGTCGAGGACCGGTCCGCTGCGGATGGCGGAGCTGCTGCCGCACGCCTTCGACGTGGCCGACATCGAGGCGGTCGTCGGCGGGACCCCGGTGCCGGTGGTGCCGGACCGGTTGGCCGCCTGGCGGGGCCGGGGCACCGTCTTCGTGCACCCGGACCTCTCCGCCGGGCAGCAGATCTGGACGGCGTACTGGGAGCGGTCGGCGGGGGACACCGACGAGGCGGGGCCCGGGGTGCTGGAGGAGGGGCCGAGCTGGGGCGACCCGGCGGAGGCGATCACCTGGGGACTGGCCCGTACGCCGAGGGTCGTGGTGGTGGACGCGGAGGGCACCATCTTCTGGGCCGGCGAGGGCGAGCCGCCGCTGGAGATCCCCGCCCGCTGGGCCGCCTCCTGACCCGTCCGGCCCGCACGCCGGTTACTGCAACGACTTCAGAAGGAACTCAACGGTGAGTGCTTTTACCGCGGTCGACGTCATCCGGGCCAAGCGGGACGGGGGTGTGCTCAGCGACGGTCAGATCGACTGGGTGGTCGACGCGTACACCCGGGGGCTGGTGGCCGACGAGCAGATGTCGGCGCTGGCCATGGCGATCCTGCTGCGCGGCATGACGGCGGCGGAGATCGCCAGGTGGACCGCCGCGATGATCGCCAGCGGGGAGCGGCTGGACCTGTCGGCGGTGGCCCGGCCGACCGTCGACAAGCACTCCACCGGCGGCGTCGGCGACAAGATCACCCTGCCGCTCACCCCACTCGTCGCGGCCTGCGGCGGTGCGGTGCCGCAGCTCTCCGGCCGGGGGCTCGGGCACACCGGCGGCACGCTGGACAAGCTGGAGTCGATCCCCGGCTGGCGGGCGGCGCTGAGCAACGACGAGTTCATCGCCCAACTCCGCGACGTCGGCGCGGTGATCTGCGCGGCCGGCGCCGCACTCGCCCCGGCCGACCGCAAGCTGTACGCGCTGCGCGACGTCACCGGCACCGTCGAGGCGATCCCGCTGATCGCCAGCTCGATCATGAGCAAGAAGATCGCCGAGGGCACCGGGGCGCTGGTCCTCGACGTCAAGGTCGGCTCCGGCGCGTTCATGAAGAACGTGGCCGACGCCCGCGAGCTGGCCCGGACCATGGTGGCCCTCGGGGACGCCCATGGAGTGCGCACGGTCGCCCTGCTCACCGACATGTCCACCCCGCTCGGCCTGACCGTCGGCAACGCGATCGAGGTGACCGAGTCGGTGCAGGTGCTCGCCGGTGGTGGCCCGGCCGACGTGGTGGAGCTGACCCTGGCGTTGGCCCGGGAGATGCTCGACGCGGCCGGTCTGCCCGACGCCGACCCGGCCGCCGCGTTGCGCGACGGGCGGGCGATGGACGCCTGGCGCAGCATGATCCGCGCCCAGGGCGGTGACCCGGACGCCCCGTTGCCGACGGCCCACGAGACCGAGGTGGTCCGGGCCGACACCGACGGCTACGTCGAGTCGGTCGACGCGTACGCCATCGGGGTGGCCGCGTGGCGGCTCGGCGCCGGTCGGGCCCGCAAGGAGGACCCGGTCAGCGCCGCCGCCGGGGTGGTGCTGCACAAGCGGCCCGGCGACCCGGTGCGGGTCGGCGAACCGCTGTACGAGCTGCGCGCCGACGATGCGACCCGGCTGCCGGCGGCGGCTGCGGAGGCCGCCCGCGCGGTGCGGGTGTCGACCGTCGCGCCGACGACGTCGCCGCTGGTCATCGAGCGGATCGGCTGACAGGTCGCCGTCACCGGCGGCGGGGTCGACCGACAGGGGTCGGCCGGCATGGTGCCGGTCGCGACGGAACGCTATCCTCCCTGGTCAGGGGGACCGAACGGCGGTGACGCCGCGTGAGCAGACAGGGAATCCGATCGTGCTGGTAGCCGCGCCCGATCCCCGCGAGGTCCGCGAGGCGAGCCTCGACGAGTTGTCCCGGCTGCGCCTGCCCCTGCCACCGACCCAGTTTCCCCTGGTCTGGGAGCCGGGCGACGAGATCGAACTGCGTCCCACCGTGGAGATCGAGGCCCGCATCGCGGTGCTGCACCTGATCCTGGCCCGCTGCTTCGGGATGCCGGCGCAGACGGCGATGAGCTGGTTGCTCGACTCCCACCTGGTCGACATGGTCACCCCGCCCGAGTGGCAGTTCGTGGTAGGCGGCAAGGGCGACCACCGCTCGTTCGTCCTGCACCACGACGCGCTCTTCTCGCTGTCCTGGGTGCTGGGCCTGAGCAAGCAGCTCGACCCGACCATCCCGGTGGACGAACGGCTGGTGGAGCGGATGCCGTACCTGGCCGGGGGGGAGACCTTCGGCCAGTGGCGGGCCCGTATCCTGGCGGCCCCGCAGCACCCGGCGGACGCCGCCGCCCTGCTCGACCTGCACTACTGCCTGGACTGGGCGTACCTGGAGGTGGAGAAGTCGGGGCACCGGCTGCCCGGTCTGGTGGACGCGAACGCGATCGGTCAGCGCCGGTGGGCGTTGGAGTGGGCGGTGATGCTGCGCGGCCCGTACCACGACGAGCCGCCAGGCTGGGAAGAGGTCGACCTGTCCACCTGAGCCGGTGGCCCGCCAGGCCCCCGTGGCCCGGTGGGCCAGTGGGCCGGCGGGTCCCCGGGCACGTCGTGGTCGACGAGGGCGGTTCCCCTGGTGACGCCGTGGTCAGCGGGGACGCCAGGTGGTCAGGTGTACCGAGGCGGTCACGGTGACCGGGGTGGGCAGTGCCTCGATCGCGGCGGCGAGCCGTGCCGGGTCGGTGTGCCAGGCGCTCGGCCCCATCCCGACCAGGGTGGCCACCTCGGCCCGGTCGAGGGTGAGCCGGGCGGTGTGCACGGCGGTGTGCTCCGGGGTGAACCGCCCGGCGAGGCTGTCCGCGACCCGGTCGGCCTTGGCCGGGTCGACCCGCAGCAGCCCGAGCACGTCGACCAGCTCGGCGAGGTGGGCGGCGGTGGGGGTGACCACCAGCAGCACCCCGGCGGGGTGCAGCACCCGGTGGAACTCGTCGCCGTTGCGCGGGGCGAAGACGTCGAGCAGCACGGCCACCGACCGGTCGGCCAGTGGCAACCGCTGCCAGGTGTCGGCGAGCGCGGCGGCGGCCCGGGGGTGGGCGCGGGCGGCGCGGCGCAGCGCCGGCTTGGCGACGTCCAGGGCCAGACCCACGGCGTCGGGCAGCGCCGCCAGCACCGCCGCGAGGTGCCGCCCGGTGCCCGCCCCGGCCTCCACCACCAGCGGGTACGCCCCGAAACCCACCCGCTCCGACCCGCCCGCCGCCCGGTCCACCTCCCCGCCCGCCGCCCGGTCCACCTCCCCGCCCGCCTCGGCCGGTCCGCTCGCCTCGGCCGGTCCGCTCGCGGCTGCCGGCCCGACCTGGGCTGCCGGTCCGCTGACCTGGGCCGGCCCATTTCCCGCTGCCGGGGTCGATGCTGGCAGCCTGTTCGCGGCTGCCGGTCCGGTCGGGTCGGCCGGTTCGCTGGCTTCGGCGGGGCCGGCGGGCGTTGACAGGGCGGATGCCGCCGCCTCGGCCAGGGTGGACGAGATCATGTCGTAGTGCCCGGCGGCCAGGAAGTCGGCGCGGGCGGCGACCATCTCGGCGGTGTCCCCGACGTGCGGGGCCCGGCCGGCGAGCAGGGTGACGTACCCCTGGCGGGCCAGGTCGAAGCTGTGCCGACGGGGGCAGCGCAACGCGCGGGTGTCGGTGGCGGCGGCCAGCGGCTGGGTGCAGACCGGGCAGCGCAGCCGGGCGACGATCTGCGGGTGCGTCGCGTCGACGGGCTGCTCGAACGGGTGCGGCGCGGTCACCCGCAGCAGCCTACGGCGCGGGCCGGTCGGGCCGGTGGTGTGTCTGATCAACTCAAGTGTGTCGAGGTAGCGGTATCCGATCGCGCTGACACCGCTATGTCGGCGATGTTGCGAGCCGTGCCGGGCACGCGAGCCGTGCCGTGCCGGGCACGCGGGTCGGCGGGTCGGCGGGTCGGCGGGTCGGCGGGTCGGCGGGTCGGCGGGTCGGCGTGAGCCTGATCGCGGTCCGTTGGGGGGCGTGACTAGGGTCGGGGGATGGTCGCAATCCGATACGAGGACATCGTCAAGGTCCCGAAGGCGCTGCTGCACGATCATCTCGACGGCGGCCTGCGGCCGGCGACGGTCGTCGAGCTGGCCGCCGAGGTGGGGCACGAGCTGCCGAGCACCGATCCGGAGGCGCTCGGCCGGTGGTTCGCGGAGGCGGCGCACTCCGGTTCGCTGGAGCGCTACCTGGAGACGTTCGCGCACACCGTCGCGGTCATGCAGACCGCTGCGGCGCTGCGCCGGGTGGCCCGTGAGTGCGCGCTCGACCTGGCCGCCGACGGTGTGGTGTACGCCGAGGTCCGGTTCGCCCCCGAGCAGCACCTGGAGCAGAACCTCACCCTGGACGAGGTGGTCGAGGCGGTCGTCGCCGGGTTCGTGGAGGGCAGCGCGGAGGCCGCCGCGGCGGGCACCCCGATCCGGGTCGGCACCCTGCTCACCGCGATGCGGCACGCCGCCCGGTCGCAGGAGATCGCCGAGCTGGCCGTCCGGCACCGCGACGCCGGGGTGGTGGGCTTCGACATCGCGGGTGCCGAGGCCGGTTTCCCGCCCACCCGCCACCTGGACGCCTTCGAGTATCTCCAGCGGGAGAACTTCCACTTCACCATCCACGCCGGTGAGGCGTTCGGCCTGCCGTCTATCTGGCAGGCGATCCAGTGGTGCGGGGCGGACCGGCTCGGCCACGGGGTGCGGATCGTCGACGACATCACCCCGGGTCCGGTGCCGACGCTCGGCCGGCTGGCCGCGTACGTGCGGGACAAGCGGATCCCGCTGGAGCTGTGCCCGTCGTCGAACGTGCAGACCGGCGCGGTGGCGTCGATCGCCGAACACCCGATCGGGCTGCTGCGCGAGCTGCGGTTCCGGGTGACGGTGAACACCGACAACCGGCTGATGAGCGGCACGTCGATGTCGCGCGAGATGGCGCTGCTGGTGGAGAACTTCGGCTACGGCTGGAAGGAACTCCAGTGGTTCACGGTCAACGCGATGAAGAGCGCCTTCATCCCGTTCGACGAGCGGCTGGCGATCATCGACGAGGTGATCAAGCCGGCGTACGCGAAGCTGATCGGCTGATTCAGCGGTGCGGGTGGCCGGCGACCAGGTCGGCCACCCGGCGCAGGATCTCCCGCGCGTGGGCCGCCTCGGCGCCGAGGCCGGTCTGCCGGCGCAGCACCGCCGGTTCGGCGCGCAGCAGCGACACCCCGCGCCGGATCAGCACCTTCGGTGCCTTGCGCTGCTCGGACAGGTCCCGGGCCAGCCGGCGGACGAAGGTCGCCCCGCGCGGTCGACGCAGCGCGTACGCCCCGGCGAGCAGCCCTCGTCGGCGGCACTCCTCGACGATGTCGGCGGCGAAAATCCCTTCGGCGATGAAAAGTGGCGATCCGGTCACGTCAAATGGCCGGGTGGCCACCCGGCGATCCGCACCGATCGCATAGACGGGCACTTCGGCCCGGCCCTGCTGGGCCAGTCGGTCAATTGTCTCCACGGCCGTTCCCGCGTCCCACGACTCGGGCGCGTCCCAGTCGACCAGTCCGTTTCGTCGCGGCAACGTAGGGTCATCACCGTTCTTGTAGAAGTCGTCCAGGCAGAGCACGGGAAGACCGGTTCGTTGCGCTATGTACGACTTTCCGGACCCGGAGGGGCCGGCGAGGAGCACGACGCGGTGGCGATAATCCATTACTTTGGGTAACTCCGGAAAGACGGATTGCGATCAAATTGCATCAACATCTCATCACACCTCCGGCGACCGACAACCTGGGCTTTCTCTTTCAGGGGAGGCGTGATGGAATCTCGGAGGTCCGACCCGCCGGGTCGGCTGCTGGGCGTTGCCCGTGGCAACGCGGAGACGCTGTAATCGCGAGGGCGGTGACGTGAGCAAACGGCCAACGACGGCGAACTCCTTCCTGTCGCGTCTGCGTCGGCCGGCCGGCCGGCTCCGCGACATGCCGATCTGGTCCAAGCTCGGGCTGATCATGATCGTGCCGACCATCGCCACGGTCGTCGTGGGCACCAGTGGGCTGGTGGACCACCTGCAGACGCTCAACAACGCCAACCGGGCCGGCGACCTGGCCAACCTGGTGGGTTACTCCGGTGACCTCGTCAACACCCTCCAGGACGAGCGCACCAACGCCGTCCTCCTGCTCGGGTCGCCGAAGGGGCAGGCCCGCGCGCAATACCAGGAGGCGTACAACCGGGTCAACCAGCGGGTCGACCAGTCGAAGTCGCCCTACTCGCAACAGCGCGCCGAGATCGAGGGCCTGCCGGCGACCCTGGAGGCGCAGCTCGACCGGATCGACAGCGACCTGACGGAGATGCCCGGCATCCGCAGCCAGGTCTACAACGGCAAGCTCCGGCTCAGCGAGGCGGTCAGCCGGTACACCGGCCTGATCAACAATCTGATCACCATCCGTGACTCGGCCACCCAGCTCGCCGGTGACAACGACCTGAGCGACCAGATGCGCGCCGCCGCCGCGATGGCCCGCGCCAAGGAGTACGCCTCCGTCCGCCGGATCGCGGTGCACCAGGTGCTGCTCCAGAAGGCTTACACGCCCGCCCTGCGGGAGCTGTACATCTCCAGCAACACCGGTGAGCAGCAGGCCCTGCAGAGCTTCCAGGCGGTGGCCAGTCGCGCCGAGCGCGAGTTCCAGGACCAGACCATCTCCGGCTCCGACCGGCGTCAGGCGGACATCTACGCCGGCCAGGTCAGCGCGCTCAACAGCGACAAGCTCGACGGCCTCACCTTCAGCACCGACCAGTGGGACGCGGCCATGGTCGCGTACGCCCAGCTCAACCGGTCCGTGGAGGTACGCCTCGACAGCGACGTCGTCGCCAAGGCCGACGAGTTGCGCTCCGACGTCCAGCGTCAGGTCTTCCTGGAGACCGGCCTGCTGCTCAGCATGCTGCTGCTGGCGATCCTGTTCGCCTACCTGGTCGCCCGCTCGATGGCCCGCTCCCTGCGCGAGCTGCGTCAGGGTGCCCTGTCGATCGCCCAGTTCGGGCTGCCGCAGGCGGTGGCCCGGCTGCGGGACCCGCAGTTCACCGGGCAACAGTCCCCGGCCCAGTTGGCCAACCAGATCGCCGAGCCGCTGCCGGTGCGCAGCCGCGACGAGTTCGGCCAGGTGACCGAGGCGTTCAACGCCGTCCACCTGGAGGCCGTCCGGACCGCCGCCGAGCAGGCCGCACTCCGCTCCTCGGTCGCGACGATGTTCGTCAACCTCGCCCGCCGCTCGCAGATCCTGGTCGACCGGCTGATCGGTCACCTGGACCGGCTGGAGCGCGGCGAGGAGGACCCGGACCGCCTGGCCGAGTTGTTCCAGCTCGACCACCTGGCCACCCGGATGCGCCGTAACGACGAGAACCTGCTGGTCCTCGCCGGTGCCGACTCCACCCGGGTGCAGCGCGAGCCGGCCGCCCTCATCGACGTGCTGCGTGCCGCCCAGTCCGAGGTCGAGCACTACACCCGGATCGAGTTCGGGGTCATCGACCGCGACATCGAGGTCTCCGCGCACGCGGTCAACGACCTGGTCCACCTGGTCGCCGAGCTGTTCGACAACGCCACGGCGTTCTCCCCGCCGGACTCCCAGGTGATGGTCGAGGCCCGCCGGGTCGGCGACCGCGCGTCGCTCTACGTCGAGGACCGGGGCATCGGCATCAGCGCCGAGCAGTTGTCCGACCTCAACGAGCGGCTGGCCACCCCACCCCAGGTGGACGTGGCCGTCTCCCGGATGATGGGCCTGGTCGTGGTGGCCCGGCTGGCCTCCCGGCACGGCGTCAAGGTCGAGCTGCGGCCCGGCACCGACCGGGGAACCGTGGCCGAGGTCGTCCTGCCCACCTCGGTGCTGGTGCCGCGTGCCCTCACCGGCCGGGCCCCGGGCACCCCAGGACTGCCGGGCCCCGGCCCCCAGTTCGGCGGTGCCGCGCCGGCCTTCGGTGGTTCCGCCCCGACCCCGGCGTTCGGCGGCGGCACCTCGCCGGCCTTCGGTGGCAACGGCGCGTCGCCCGCCTTCGGTGGCGCCGGCACGGCCCCGGCCTTCGGCGGTGCCGGTGCCCCGCCGGCCTTCGGTGCGCTGCCCGCGCTCGGCAACGGCCAACCGCCCGCCCCCCGACAGGGCGATTCCGGCAACCAGGTCACCCTCGGCGGCCGGCCCTTCGACCCGGCTCCGCGCAACGGCTCGGCCGGCCCGGCCAACGGCGGGCGCGGTCTGCCCGCCTGGTCGGACCTCACCGGTGCCAGCGGGATCAACGGCAGCGACGGGTTCACCCCGCGACCCACCAACGGGCAGTCGATCGATCCGCTGCCCCAACGACGCAGCACCGACGACCCGGACAACACCGCCCAGCAGCCGGTCATCCCGCGTCAGCTGCCGAGCAGCCCGGAGGCCCGGCCGTACAGCTCTCCGCCGGTCCCGCCGGTGTCGGCACCGCCGCTGCCGCCGGCGTACCCGGTCGCACCGGTCTCCGCCCAGCCCGTGTCGGGTCACCCGGTGTCGGGCCAGCCCGTGTCGGGTCACCCCGTGTCGGGTCAGCCGGTCTCCGGCTACCCGGTCTCCGGTCAGCCGATGTCCGGCTACCCGGTGTCGGCGTCCCCGTACGCCGGTCACCCCGGCCCGGCCGCGCCGGTGTCCGGTTCGCCCGGTGTCCCGCTGCCGTCCCGGCCCACCTCCGGCGGTGCTGCCCCGGGTGCCGGTGCCCCGCCGGCCTGGCCGCCGGTGGCCAATCCCGACCGGGACACGGCCACCCCGCCGGTCCCCGAACGGCTCTCCGCCGCCCTGGACATGACCACCGAGCTGCCCCGGGTGCCGCGCGCCGAGCCGACGCCGGCCCCCCGCCAGCCGACGCCGCCGCCGGTGCGGGCCGCGCAGCCGGCAGCCAACCGGCCGTCAGCGCCGCAGCAGGTCCCCCAGCAGCGGTACGCGGACGAGACGATGGAACTGCCGATCTTCCGGGAGCTGGAGTCGGCCTGGTTCCGCACCCGCAAGCCGGGGCCGGAGGAGTCAACCGGTGCCCGACAGTCGTTGACCAACGGCGCGGGGGCCTCGCAGTCCGCCGTCGACACCGCCATCCACCCGGCCCAGTACACCGCACCAGGGACGACAGGTAGCGCACCGATGGCAGACACCGCGCCGGCCGGGGGCGTGCCGCGTGACAACGGGTCGACAGCGAACGGGGGATTCGCCGGTCGCGGCGACGGCCCGCCGGCCCGCCGCCCCGCCCCTCAACCCCACTCCTGGCAGACCGCCGCCGACGACGGTTGGCGGGCGGCGGTGGCCGCGACCGAGGCACCGGTGGCCGGGACCACCCAGACCGGCCTGCCGAAGCGGACGCCGATGGCGCAGCTGGTGCCAGGGGCGATCGAGAAGCCGGCCGCGTCGGTGCAGCGACGTACGCCGGAGGCAGTCAGGGGTCTGCTCTCGGCCTACCATCGAGGTGTGCAACGCGGCCGGACCACCTCGGACAACCCCACCAACCCGGACGCGACTCCGGGCGGGCAGCAATCCTCGCCGTCTGGCTTCGGCCCGGCGGGCGGGAGCGGGCAGAAGGAGCAAGAAGGATGACAACTACGCAGGATCTTGGTTGGCTGCTGGCCAACTTCGCCGACCGGGTGCCGGGTGTCGCGCACGCGGTCGCGGTATCCGCCGACGGCCTGCTCCTCGCTTCGTCGCGCGACCTGCCCCGGGACCGGGCCGACCAGTTGGCCGCGATCGCGTCCGGCCTGGTCAGCCTGACCCAGGGGGCGGCCCGCTGCTTCGAGGGCGGCGCGGTGTTGCAGACCGTCGTCGAGATGGACAACGGCTTCCTGTTCCTGATGTCCATCTCGGACGGCTCGTCGTTCGCCGTGCTGGCCGCCCGCAGCTGTGACGTCGGTCAGGTCGGTTACGAGATGGCGTTGCTGGTCGACCGGGTGGGCGACGCGCTCACCCCGCAGGCCCGTACGGCCGTCGGGATGATGGGCTGACCGGGCTGACCAGTTGGTCGGCACGGAACGACGACAACAACGACGGGTTCCACCGGGCGAGAGCCGGTGCCGGGGGCGAAGGAGGTGAGTGGCGAGATGGTCGATCGTGACGAACCGACAGGTGCGTTGGTCCGGCCGTACGCCGTGACCCGTGGTCGCACCCGTCCCCGGCTCGACATCGCCCTGGAGGCGCTCGTCGAGACGACGGTGCGCGGTCGCGCTGCTGCCGGTGGCAACGGCGGTCAGGGCCGGGAGCACCAGTACATCGCCGCGCTGTGTGACGGACGTGTGCAGTCGCTGGCCGAGATCGCGGCGCGGATGCAACTCCCGCTCGGTGTGGCCCGGGTGCTCATCGCCGACATGGCGACGGACGGCCTGGTCGCGGTCCACGAGCCGACCATTCTGGACGACTCGGACGACGCGGTGGGCACTGAACTGCTGGAGAGGGTGCTGAGTGGACTTCGCAGGCTCTGACATGTCGCAGCGGCCGCCTGCCCCGAACGGGCGCGTGACGTCGGCGAAGATCGTTATCGCCGGTGGGTTCGGCGTCGGCAAGACGACGCTGGTCGGCTCGGTCTCGGAGATCACGCCGCTGACCACCGAGGCCATCATGACCTCCGCCGGTGTGGGCGTCGACGACACCCGGCAGGTGCCGGGCAAGACGACGACCACGGTGGCGATGGACTTCGGCCGTATCTCGATCGACCGGGATCTGATCCTGTACCTGTTCGGTACGCCCGGTCAGACGCGGTTCTGGTTCATGTGGGACGAACTGGTCCGGGGCGCGATCGGTGCCGTGGTGCTGGTCGACACCCGCCGGTTGGCCGACTGCTTCGCGGCGATCGACTTCTTCGAGCACCGGCGGTTGCCGTACCTGGTGGCCATCAACTGCTTCGACGGGATGCAGTACCACGACCCGCAGGACGTCCGGGACGCGTTGGCGATCTCGACCGACGTCCCGGTGGTGGCCTGTGACGCCCGTAACCGGGAGTCGACCAAGCACGTGCTGATCTCGCTGGTCGAGTACGTCCTCACCATGCGGCGGTCGCGCGCGGTCGCGCCGGCCTGACCGGCTCCGACGCGCCCGGTGGCGGCCCCTGGCCGTTACCGGGCGCGTTCGCGTTCCCGGCGGTGATCGCGGGCGGGTCGTGCGACCGCTGTGGGGCCACCTGGGCGACCTCGATGCCCCTGGGGTCACCAGGATGCGGACGCGGTGCCGCACGGTCGGTACGACGACGCTGGCCCGGCCGGAAGAACCGGGCCGGGCCAGGGTGGAACCAATCAGACTGTCAGGACCGGTATCCGGCGGAGCGGAACTCGTACTCCCGATCGTCTTCCCGCTCGGTCGGGTCGCGGCTGAAGTCCCAGCCGCCGGCCGCCTCACGGCCGGGCCGGCCGCCGACGGCGAAACCGCCGATCTCCTGCCCACGACGCCAACCCCGGAAGTAGCCGGTGGTGTTCTCGGCGAGGCTCGCGGCGTCCCGGACGATCCGCAGCGGACGCTCCTCGCGCAGCGGCGAGCCGGGAACGAGGTTGGCCTGGGGGACCCGTTTGGGTAGCCCGGCCGAGGTTTCCGCACCTACCGCCGGCTGGGCGACCTTTTCGGCGGCCTGCCAGCCGGTGTCCGCGGTGGACGACCACTCCAGGTCGCTCTCGTCGCCGTGCCCGACGAACCACGCCGACTTCGCCTGGGCGAAGATCAACAGGTCGCCGTCGCCCTCGTCGGAGACCGGTGGCGGGCGGTGCTCCATCGGCGCGGGACGGCGTTCGACCGGCTCCGGTCGCCGCTCCAGGCCCGGCCGCTCGCTGCGTGCCGGCCGCTCGGGCCGGTCGAGAAGTTCCGGCCGCTCGGACCGCTCGGGCCGGTCCAACCGCTCCGGCCGGTCGAGACGCTCCGGCCGGTCCAGGCGTTCGGCCCGCTCGGGTCGGTCCAGGCGGGCCGGACGGTCGACCCGGGTGGGGCGGTCCAGATGCTCCGGCCGGTCGAGGCGCTCGGCGCGGTCGACCCGGCTGGGCCGACCGGGACGGCCGGCCTCCTCCCGGTCGACCAACCGCAGCGGGGGAGTGTCCAGGTGCGGATCGGCGGGGGCGTCCAAGCCGTCCCGCAACGCCCGGTCGGCCAGCGGTGGCGGCTCCACCAGCCGCAACATCGGCGGCTCCGGGGGCAGGTCGTCGGCCAGCCAGGGCGGGGTGATCCGGCGTCCGGCACCCGGGTCGGCGGGGGCGTCGCCCGCCCGCCCGGCCCGCTCACCATAGGCCGGCACCACCGGGTTGTTGGCCGAGCTGTCGCCCGGATTCTCCGGGTTGTTGACCAGGGGCCAGTTCGCCCGCGAACCCGGCGCAGCGGTGGGCTCCGGCTCGGGGCGGGTGATCGGCACCGGGACGTTCAGGTCGGTCGCGCTGAACCCACCAGTGGGCGTCGAGAGGGCGCCGGTGGTCTTGGGCCGGGGTGGGATCACGGTGCGTTGCCGCTCGGCCCGTGCGTTGTTGATCGCGGCGGTGGTCAGCGTGGGCCGGAACGGCTCACCGGCCTCGGCGGGCGGCACGTTGCCGCGCTGTGCCGGGGCGATCGGGGTGATCCCCGGAGGAGGCGGTGGCGGAGCCGAGACGGGCCGGTTCGCCGGGGCGTCCATCCCGCGCCGGATCGGCGGAATCATGGTGGTCGGCGCGTCCGAACCCCCACGCCGGCCCGGCGGCATGCCCTGGTCCGTACGCGCGGGTGGTGCCGAGGTCGGCAGGTTGGCGGCGGCAGCCGGGGTCACCGGTTGGGGGGCCACCGGCGGTGGGGCGATCGGGGCGGGGGCCACCGGCGGGGGCCCGAGCGGTCGGGGCGCGGCCGGCATCGCCCCGCCGGGGACCGGCTCGGGACGGCTCCGCCGGCCGGTCGGTACCGGCGGGGCCGGCTCTGCGGTTCGGACCGGCCGCAGGCCGGGACCGGTGCCACTGATGCCGGTCAGCTCGCCGACCTGCTCGCCCCGGCGGGCGGCAGCCCGGCGGCCGGGCATGGGACTCGGGGCGCTGACCCGGGTGCTGAGCGCGCCCACCAGGGCCTCGCAGCCGGCGTCACAGGCGCGCACCGCAGCGACCGACTGCCGGACGGTCTCGGCGACGGCGGACGTGAGCGCCCGGTTGACGGTGGCCCGGCGCGGGGTCTCGGAGATGGCGACCCGCAGCGCGGTGACCGCCGCCTCGATCTCCCCGGCCTCGGCCACCCCGTCGGCGGTGAGGTGTGCGGTGACCGCCTCGGCGGCGACCGACATGTCGCGGCCCCGGGCCGCCGTGCCGGTGAGCATGTTCGGCTCGGGCAGCGCGTCGAGGACGGCCAACGCCACCGGATCAGCCGGGTCCGGGTACGCCCGCAGGGCGGCCGGATACAACTCGCGGAGCACCTCGCGTAGGGCCACGGCGGCGGAGTGCCGGCCGCTGGACAGGGCGGCGTGCGCGGCGAGGACCTGCTTGAAGCCGGCCAGGTCCCGGGGAGCGGGCAGGGTGACCGCGGAGAGCGCGCCGGCCTGGAGGGCGCGGGCCAGGCCCACCGCCCGCCGCTCGGCCGGCGCGGACTGCATCTCCTCCAGGGAGTCGTCGTCGGCGAACCGCTCGGCGAAGTCGTCGACCGAGTCGTCGTCGGCGATCGCCAGTGGACGGCCCGCCGCGCTCAGCAGTGAGGTGACCGTGTGGTCGTCGCTGTCGGCCGCGATCGCCACGCCGCTCGGCCCGCCCGACCGTTCGACGAGCAGCGTGACGAGCTGGGCGTAACCCGCCGCGTCGTCGCTGATCTCGTAGACGTGCAGCAGACGGCCTGCGTCGTCGACCACGGCGGACGTCAGCGTCGATCCGGCCGAGGCCGGTCGGTCGGCCGGATCTGCCGAGGCCAGACCGCAGTACACGCGCACGAGCGCCACGGCGTCGTCCTCCTCCCGGGACACAGGTCTATTCTCTGCCAGCCACTGATGCTCCCCGTTCGGGGTCAGTCGCGCCAGTCCACGACGGCAGAGATCTTGCCGACAATGGTGCGCCACCCCAAGCTTGCGGTCTGGGCACCGATTTTCTTCAGCCGCCTACGGCCGAGAAATCCACCGACTCCGCCGTTGACAGAAGCGCGCAGCGCCTCGTCGAGATCGTCCAGGCTGGAGCCGGCCGAGAGCATGTCCAGCACGGCGGGTAGCCGCAGCGCGTACGACAGGTCACGGGCGACCTCGCCGGCCTCGATCAGCAGGGTCGGGTCCCACGTGTCGTGCCCACCGCGCAGGTTCTCCACGACCAGGTCGAGTTCGTAGGTGTCCTCGTCGCGCGGGGCGATGTCGGCCGGCTCCACCCGTTCGGACAGTTCATTCCAACCGTCCAGTTGAGACAGGTCGTTGGGTGCCCCGGAGCGGATGAAACTGACGAGCGACTCGGGCGTCTTGAACAGCAGCAGCCGGCCCTTGTGGCTCAGGAAGACCGGCACCTCCTCGTCGCCGTCGGTGTCGTCGTCGGCATCCGCGTCCTCGTCGGCGTCCGAGGCGTCGGTGTCGTCGTCGGCGTCCGAGGCGTCGGCGTCGAGGGTGTCGGTGCCCTTGCCACCGGCGCGCTTGCCGTCGCTCACGCCCTTGCGGTCCGCGTCGTCCTCGTCCTCGGCGGAGAGTGCGGCGAACTCCTCGTCGAGGATCACCACCTCGTCGTCGTCCTCGGCCTCGACGACCTGGCGGCGGGCCAGGAAGGGGTCGTCCTCGTCGCGCTCGGCGACGTCCGTCGGGGTCAGCTCGCGTGCCGCCCGGTACGCCCGGAGGGTGAAACCGGTGCCGGCGGGCAGGGCGATCTCGACCGGATCGATGCTCAGCTCGTCCCAGAGCGAGCGGTCGGCCGGGCCGGACTCCACGTCGGGCCCGGTCGGCCCATCGGTGTCGCCGAGCTCGGGTTCGTCGGCGTCGGGCCGTTGGGGCGACTGGCGGGCCACGCTGACCTCCGTGTGCGTCGGGTTACCCACTCGGCGGCATGCGGTCGCCGAGTGACTCTGGGCACATACCCTAATGGGCGGCCGGCCGTGGGCCGACCCCGCACCCCGGCGAGGCCCGGAACCCGTGCCTGCTGGCGGTCCGGGCAGCTGACAAGTAGCGTTGCTACGTATGAAGGCTCAGGCGTTGCACGGCCACCTCGACGCCCTGTTGCTGGCCGTGCTGGAGCAGGGCGAACTGCACGGCTACGCGGTCATCGAGGCGCTGCGCGCCCGCAGCGCGGGCCAGCTCGATCTGCCGACCGGCACCATCTATCCGGCGTTGCGTCGGTTGGAGCGGGCCGGTCACGTGGCCAGTTCCTGGAGCACGGTCAACGGTCGGGAGCGGCGGACGTACCGGCTCACCGACTCCGGTCGGGCGTCGCTGGCCGGCGAACGGGCCGGGTGGCGCGAGTTCAGTGCCACCGTCGGCCGGTTCCTCGACCCTGCCGGCCCGCCCGCCACGCCGGCCTGACCCCGCAGCGTCAGCGGGTGGCGACCAGCCAGAAGCGGGTGGCCCGGAAGAGCGCGAAGTGGGCGGCACCGGCCAGCACCGCGCCGACGATCATCGGAGGCCAGGTCAGGGCGGCCTCCCACAGCGCGATCGACCAGCCGAAGAGGGCCACCCCGGCGACCGCGCCGAGGGTGAGGGTGCCGGTCAGTCCCCAGCCGAGCAGCCGGTTCACGGATGTGCCGGCCCGACCGCGACGGGCCGCCCAACGCCCGGACACCAGGGCGGCCAGCGCGACCGCGGCCACGGTCAGCCAGATGCCGTGCATCGATCCGGCGAGCACCTGGTAGCCGGCGGGCGGGGGCGGCCCACCGCTCCAGCTCGACCCCTGCCAGGTCAGGTCACCGCAGGCCGCCAGCAGCACGGCGATCACCAGCGCCCGCCGGGCCAACCCGCGCAGCGTCCCGGCGGCCAACTCCGCCTGGTAGGCCGGAGCAAGTTCGGCAGGCGAGCCGAAGTCGACCACGGCCCGTCGTTCGGCCTCCCGCGCCGGCAGGCCACCGTCCCGGTACGCCTCGGCGGCGTCGTCCAGCGCGTCCCGTACCTCGCGGATGAGCTCGGTCCGTAGCCGCGTCGGACCGTGCAGCCGGGACTCCAGATCCCGCAGCCGCTCGTCGATTCCTACCTCGTCGCAGGCGCGCATGGCATCACCCTGCCACGACCGGGCGGGCCGCGCGTCGGGGAGATTCCCGGACCCGGGCTCCGGTGTGGGGCGGCTCCGGGACGCGGGCCGGGGTCGGCTCGTTCAGGGCGTCAGCGTCAGGTATCCGCGCTCGGCGGCCTCCTGGAGCACCCACTGGTCCCGGTACCAGCCGGCGGTGGTGACCAGATCGGCGTGCCGCCCCCGCTGGATGATCCGGCCGGCGTCCAGGACCACGACCTCGTCCATCCCGGACAGGCCGCTGAGCCGGTGGCTGATCAGCAGCACGGAGTGCCCGGCGGGGGTGGCTGCCAGCACTCCGGCGAGTACCGCGTCGGCGGCGACCGGGTCGAGACCCTCGGTCGGTTCGTCCAGCACCAGGACGCCGGGCGCGGCGAGCAGTGCCCGGGCCAGCGCGAGCCGCTGCCGCTGCCCGCCGGAGAGCTGACCGCCCTCCTCGCCGACCATGGTGTCCCAACCGTCGGGCTGGTCCGTCACCCAGTCCAGCAGGCCGGCGGCGCGGGTCGCCGCGGCCAGCTCGGCCTCGTCCGCGTCGGGCCGGCCGAGCAGCAGGTTCTCCCGCACCGACGCGTGGAAGACGTACGCCTCGGCGAACAGGCCGCCGATCGCCCGGGGCAGCTCCTCGGGCGGGTACGCCGACACGTCCCGACCGGCCAGGGTGACCCGGCCGGTGTCGGGTCGTACCGCCCCGGTCAGCACCGCGGCCAGGGTGCTCTTGCCGGCGCCGCTCGGCCCGACGACCGCGATCCGGCGGCCGGCGGGCAGGTCGAGGTCGAATCCGGCGAGGGCGGGCGCGGCCCCCTCCCGGTACCGCACGACGACCCCGTCGAACCGCACGTCGCGCGCCGCCGCCCCCACGCCCCCCGGGCCATCGGCGGCCACCAGGCCGCCGTCCCCCGGAGCACCGCCGTCCCCCGGACCACCGGCGACTGCCGGGCCATCGGCGGCCCCCGGGCCGGCCGCGCCGGTGGGGTCGTCGAGCAGGGCGGCGACCCGGGACAGGCCCGCGCGGAGCTGGGTCCACTGCCGCGCCGCGCCGACCAGCGCCAACGTGATCTCCACCGCGGCGAGGGTGCCGACGGCGAGCACCCCCACCAGCACCCCGGCCACGTCGGCGCGGAGGGCGGCGAGCACCACCCCGGCGGCGGTCAGTCCGGCCACCAGCACCCCGGCCGCGTCCACCGCGAATCCGGTCGCGGCGAGCCGGCGCTCCAATCGGGCCAGCCGGTCGGCGCGGCGGGTCGCGGTCCGCAGCGCCTGGCCGGTGGCCCCGAAGGCGGCCAGGTCGGCGGCACCGTGGGTGAGGTCGACGGCGTCGGTGGCGAGCGCCCCGCGCAGCGGTGCCACCTCGTCGGCGGCCCGGCGGGTCAGCGCGGTGGCCAGCACCGGCAGTGCCACCCCGGTGACCAGCAGCCCGACCGCGAGCACCCCGGCCGAGGGCAGCGAGATCAGGGCGGCCCCACCGACGGCGAGCACCCCGACCAGGGCGGCTGCCGCCCCGGGCACGAGTACCCGGAGCAGCAGGTCCTGCACCGCCTCGACGTCGGAGACCAGCCGGCTCAGGGCGTCCCCGGTGCGCTGGCCGGCCGGGGTGGGCCGGGCGGCGAGGGTGGCGAAGACCCGGGCCCGGACGTCGGTGACCAGGCGGAGCACGGCGTCGTGCCCGGCGAGCCGTTCGGTGTAGCGCAGCACGCCCCGGCTGACCGCCAGCGCCCGGACGGCCACGATGGCGACCGTCAGCCGGTCCAGCGGTGGCTGGCCGGCGGCGCTCATCAGCAGCCAGGTGGCGGTGGCCATCAGGGCCAGTCCGGCGAGTTCGGTGGCCGAGGCGAGCAGTCCGGCCCCGAGCAGTCGGCCCAGGTACGGCCGGGCCAACCGCAGCACCACCCGCTCGGGCCGCGCGGCAGGGACGGGTCCGGGGTTCATCGGCGGGCCTCCCGCGCCAGGGAAGGGGCGGGTCGGGTCGGCGTGACGGAGGCGGGTCGGGCGCTCATCGGCCGGCCTCTGCGGCCGGGGTCAGCTCGGTCACCCGCCCGGCGGCGACGTGCAGGACCCGGTCGGCGTCCGCCAGGAGGGCCGGCCGGTGCGCCACCAGCAGGGCGGTGCGACCGGCCACCAGCCGCCGGGTGGCCGCCAGGACGATGGTCTCGCTGGCGGTGTCCAGCCGGGCGGTCGGCTCGTCGAGCAGCACGAGCGGGGCGTCCCGGAGGAAGGCGCGGGCCAGGGCGACCCGCTGCCGTTGACCGCTGGACAGCCCGTGGCCGCGCTCGCCGAGCAGGGTGCCCAGCCCGTCGGGCAGGGCCGTCACCACGTCGTCCAGTGCGGCGTCGGTGACCGCGCGGGCCAGGGTGGCGTCCGGGGTGTCGGGGGTGCCCAGCCGGATGTTGTCGGCGAGCGTGGCGGCGAAGAGGTGGGCCCGCTGCGGCACCCAGGCGATCTGCCGACGCCAGTCGTCGGGGTCGACGTCGGCCAGGTCGACCCCGGCGACGGTGATCCGGCCGGCGGTGGGCGTGACGAAGCCGAGCAGCAGGCCGAGCAGGGTGCTCTTGCCGGCGCCGCTCGGCCCGACGACGGCGATCCGTTCGCCCGGTCGGATGGTGAGCGTGACGTCCCGCAAGGCGGTGGTCCGCTCGTAGGCGACGGTGACGTCGGTGAACACGATCTCGCCCGCCCCGGACGGCGTGCCGACGCGTGCCCCGACCCCCGCCGGGCCGGCCGGCACCCCGGCGGCGGGGCCCCGGGCCGCCGCGCCGGCCGGGCCGGTGGTGACGGCGGAGACGGTCAGCGCCTCGTCCAGCGCGGTGAGCCCCTCCATGCTGGCGTGGAACCGGCTGCCGGCGGCCCGCAACGGCAGGTACGCCTCCGGGGTGAGTAGCAGCACCAGCAGCGCGGTGGCCAGGGTGATGCCGCCGTCGAGCAGCCGGATGCCGACCGGCACCGCGACCAGCGCCACCGACAGGGTGGCGACCAGTTCCAGCACCAGCGCGGAGAGGAAGGCGATCCGCAGGGTCTTCATGGTGGCGACCCGGTGCCCGTCGGCCATCCGGCGGACCACCTCGGTCTGTGTCCGGGCCCGGCCGAACGCGCGCAGGGTGGGCAGCCCGGCCACCATGTCGAGGAAGTGCCCGCCGAGCATCGACAGCCGCCGCCACTGCCGTTCGGTGGCGGCCTGGGCCTGCCAGCCGAGCAGCGCGCCGAAGACCGGGATCAGCGGGATGGTGAGCACGATGATCAGGGCCGAGCTCCAGTCGGCGAAGACCAGCCGGGCCAGCACGGCGGCCGGCACGGTGACGCTGAGCACGAGCTGGGGGAGGTAGCCGGTGAAGTAGGCGTCCAGCGCGTCGAGGCCGCGCCCGGTGAGGGTGGCGAGCTGGCCGGCCCGCTGGCCGGCGACCCAGCCGGGCCCGTGCCGGCCGACGGCGGCCAGCAGGTCGGCGCGGAGGGTGGCCTTCACGGTGGCGGCGGCCCGTGCGGCGGCGGTGCCCTGCCCCCAGGTGACCAGGGCCCGACCGCCGACGGCGGCGACGAAACCGGCCAGCGCGGTGGTGTCCAGCCGGCCGTCGATGGCGGTCGCGAGCACCGTGGCCAGGGCGGTGGCCTGCGCGACGACCAGCAGCGCGGTGAGCCCGCCGAGGGCGGCGAGCACGGCGAGGTCGCGCCGGGCCGCGGGGACCCGGCGCAGCAGACGCGGGTCGAAGGGACGGCGGTTCACCAGTACACCGGTGCCCTGCCGTCGGTCCGTCCCCGGAACACCCACCAGCACATTGCCTGGAAGCCTAGTAGGGCCGGCAGGAGGGGCAGCAGCAGCCAGCCCAGCAGCTGCAACGTCGGCCCGCTGGCCGCCGCGTCGGTGACGCCGACGGTGGCCGCCGGGTCGACCGTGGAGACCAGCACGGCCGGCCAACGGGCCACCCCGACCAGCGCCACCGGCAGCGCCAGGGTCGTGCCGGTGGCGGCCAGGGCCACCCCGGGTCGGCCCCGGTGCAGCGCCGCGCGGGCCGCAACCAGCGCCCCGACCAGCGCCACCAGCAGCAGTACGGCGGGAAGCGGCTGGCTGGTCGCTGCGCGTACCCGGTCGGAGAGCAGGCCCAGCGCGGCGGCCGTGGTGACGGCGGCGAGCGACCCGGCGAGCAGTCGGCGGGCCAGCCGGGCGGTCACCGGGGCGTCGGCGGTCGGCAGCCGCAGGGTGAGGAAGGTCGCACCGTGCGCGGCGACGAGGACGAGCAGGGCGAGCCCGGTGGCGGCGACGAACGGGGTGGCCAGGTGGCTCTGCCCGGCGACGTGACCGTAGGTGTCGATCGGCAGGCCCTGGAGCAGCCCGGCGAGCAGTGCGCCCCAGCCGAACACGGCGAGTGCGCTGCCGACCACGACCACCCGGTCCCAGCGCCGGCGGTCGGCCGGCCCGGTCGGCCGACTGCGCTGCTGCACCCCGGCGGTGACCAGGATCACCCCGGCCAGCGCTGCGGCCACGGCGGGGTAGTAGCCGGAGAGGAGTTCGCCCTCCAGGGTGGGGAAGACGCCGAAGAGGATGCCGACGGCGGCCACCAGCCACACCTCGTTGCCGAGGAAGAAGGGGCCGAGCGCGGTGAGCCCGGCGCGGTGGGCGGCCGGGGTGTCCCGTCGGGCGAGCAGCAGCCCGACGCCGTAGTCGTAGCCGGCGAGGACGAGGTAGCCGGCGAAGAGGAGGCCGAGCAGGGCGTACCAGAGGAGGGGCATCGGGGTCCTCTCAGGCGAAGGCGCGGGCCGGCCGGGGTTCGTCGTCGTCGAGGACGCCGGGCGGGCGGCCGAGCGCCGGGTCGGTGGCGCCCCGGGCGGCGTGCCGGGCGAGCAGCGTCCAGTTGGTGACGGCGAGAGTGCCGAGCAGCAGGCTGAAACCGATCAGCGAGGCGAGCATCAGGCCCGGGTCGACGTCGGAGACGGCCCGGTCGGTGGGGAGCAACCCGTACGCGGCCCAGGGCTGCCGGCCGACCTCCCGGGCGAGCCAGCCGAGGATGACTGCGACGAAGGGCAGTGGCAGGGCGCACAGGGTCAGCCAGAGCGGGAAGCGCAGCCGGATCACGAGGTCCCGCCAGAGCAGCGGCAGCAGCAGCCAGACGCAGCCCAGGGTGAACCCGATGAGGATCATGAAGCCGAGCCCGACGTTGGACAGCACCGGCGGGGTGTAGTCACCGGGGCCGAACCGGGTGGTCCACTCGGCGATCCGGGCGTCGGCGGTCGGGCCGGCGTCGAACTTGGTGGGTTGCAGGTCGCCGACCGGGCCGAACTGGGCGAAGCCGAACCCCTGCACCAGGCTGACCGACAGGGCTGCGGTGACCAGCCCGATCCGCAGCGAGGTGCGGTGCAGGGCGAAGTCGGCGGTCCGTCGGATGAGGTGCCAGGCGCTGACCGAGGCCATCAGCATGCCGTCGGTGAGCAGGCTGGCGGCGATCACGTGGCCCAGCGCCATGCCGAGGGTGGGGTTGGTGAGCAACGCTCCGAAGTCGGTCAGGTGGGCGACCCCGTCACGCACCCGGAAGCCGACCGGGTGCTGGAGCCAGGCGTTCGCCACCATGATCCAGAAGGCCGAGGCGTACGCGGTGAGTGCGACCCCCCAGAGCAGCGCCAGGTGTACGCCGCGCCGCAGCCGGTGCCAGCCGAAGATCCACATGCCGAGGAACGTCGACTCCAGGAAGAACGCCACGAGCGTCTCGATCGCCAGCGGGGCCCCGAAGACGTTGCCGACGTAGCGCGACAGCCCGCTCCAGTTCAGCCCGAACTGGAACTCCAGCAGGATGCCGCTGGCGATGCCGAGCACGTAGTTGATCACGTAGAGCTGGCCCCAGAACCGGGTCAGCCGTTCCCACTGCGGGTTGCCGGTGACGAACCAGGCGGTCTGCATGCCGACCAGCAGGGTGACCAGCCCGAGGGTGACCGCCACGAAGAGGAAGTGGATCGAGGTGGTGGTGGCGAACTGGAGGCGCGCGAGGAGCAGGGTGTCCATGACCGCTCTCTAACGTAGTCCCGCTTTTCGTAGGCAGCCTACACGTAGCCCCGCTACCTATACATCCGCACGGCATCGCCGCCAACTCCGGCGGACGGGACGGATCAGGCAGGCAGGGCTGGATCGGCGGGGCAGGGCGCAGCCGATCCAGCCGGGTGGCCGCCGGCTGCGCGGTCTGCTGACCGACCAGCGCGACCGGGCCGCCGCCCTGGTCCGTGGTCCGGCGGCGTGCGGCGGTCCGGCGGCGCGCGGTCGGGCCGGCCGGCTGCGGTCAGCTCAGGAAGAGGGAGATCGGGAGGGCGGCCAGGGTGGTGGTCACCGCCAGCGCGGCGGCCCCGAGCAGCCGGGGCGGCCGGTCGGCGACCAGCAGCCGCTGCATCCGGACGTCGAGGTCGCGGTCGCCCATGCCGAGCGCGCCGGCCGGGGTGACCCGGTGCCCGGCGGCGGCGAACCGGCGCAGCGCACCCGCCAGCGGGGCGTCGGCGTGCAGCTCGCGGGCCTTGTCGTCGGCCCGCATCTCGACCAGCAGGGCCACCCGCTCGTGGGCGGCGCGGACCCACCGGAACCACGGCAGCGCCCGGCACAGCGCGGTGAACGGCAACAGCACCAGGTCGTGGCGCTCCTGGGCGTGCGCCCGCTCGTGGGCGAGCACCGCCGCCAGCTCGGCCCGGTCCAGCAGGCTGAGCGTGCCGGCGCTGACCACCACCCGGGGGCGCACCCCGGGCAGGCAGTACGCGGCGGCGCCGGGGTGGTCGAGGACCAGCGCGCCGGGAATCGTCGGGTCCCGGCGGGCGACCAGGGTGAGCAGGTCCCGGTGCCGACGCTGGGCGCTCACGGCGGCGTGCACGCTGCGGACGGTGGTGCCGAGCAGCACCGCGCCGATGCCGAAGCCGACCCCGACCAGGCCGAGGTGGACGGCGGTCACCCCGGCCGGCAGGGTGCCGTGGGCCAGGTCGTCGGCGAGGGCCAGCAACGCCCCGCCGGTCGGCCGGTCGTACGCGGTCAGCCCGAGCGCCATCGGCAGGCCCATCGCGGACAGGCCGAGGGCCAACCCGACCGCCTGCCAGCAGACGATCGCGACCCGAGGGGCCCGCCACGTCCAGGTGGACCCGGCCAACACCTGCGCGGTCAGCCAGCAGGCCAGGATCGCCCCGGCGAAGTGCACGGCGTACGCCATGGTGGCCGCCCTACCGGTCCGTCGCCTCGTCGGCGGTCCGGGCCCGGCCGGTGCGGGGGTCCCCGACCCGGTCGGTCAGCCCGGCCTCGTGCCGCCCGGTCCCGGAGCCCGGCCGGGCGTCCTGCCCGGCCGGCGTGCCGACGTCGGGTCCGGCCGGTGCGGGGCCGGTCAGCCCCGCCTCCGCGCCGAGCGCCGCCCGCAGCACCTCGGCCTCGGTGCCGGTCACCGAACGGGCGAAGCGCACCAGCGCGGCGTCCCGGCTGCCGCCGAGGTCGAGGGCGTCGAGCATGAGCCGGGCGATGTGCGCCTCCCGGCTGGCGGCGGCCCGGTAGCGCCAGGCCCGCCCCTCGCGTTCCCGCTGCACCATGCCCTTGCCGGCGAGCCGGTCCAGCACGGTCATCACCGTCGTGTACGCCAACTCGCGCCCGTCCAGGGCCTCGGCGACCTCCCGCACGGTCACCCCGTCCGACGTGCCCGGGACCACGTCCCACAGCACGTCCATCACCGCCCGCTCAAGATCACCCAACCGCGTCACCAGGCAATCCTACCCCCGGTAGTACGACCGGCTGTCGGACCATCGGGCGGGCCGACACCCCGGCCGCCCGTGCCGCCCCGGCCCACCGGCGACCCGGCCGGTCAGACCCCCTTGGGATGCCAGACCGTCTTGGTCTCCAACAGCGCGGTCATCCGGCCCAGGCCCGGGTCACCCGCCCAGTCGTGGTCGGCCGGCACCGGCCGGAGCACCCGCTTGAGGTTCTCCGCCGCCCCGGCCTCCAGCTCGGTCGCCAACTCCCGGTCGGTCACCCCGGCCAGGTCGATCGCGTTGACGTCCAGGTGCGCGGCGAGCGTCGGCGCGGTCTCGGTGATCCGGCCGGTGAGCAGGTTGACCACCCCACCCGGCAGGTCCGAGGTGGCCAGCACCTCGGCCAGGGTCACCGCCGCCAACGGGGCCGACGGGGAGGCCGCCACCACCACCGTGTTGCCGGTGACGATGGCCGGGGCGATCACGCCGACCAGACCGAGCAGCGCCGGGGACTCGGGTGCCACCACGGCCACCACCCCCGTCGGCTCGGGCGCGGACAGGTTGAAGTAGGGCCCGGCCACCGGGTTCGCGCCGCCGTACACCTGGGGGAGCTTGTCGGCCCAGCCGGCGTACCAGACCCAGCGGTCGACCGCCGCGTCCACCTCGCCGCCGGGGACGCCGAGCGCCACGAACTGCTCGCGGCGGCCCTCCAGCATCTCGGCCACCCGGTAGAGGATCTGACCCCGGTTGTACGCGGTCGCCCCGGACCACCCCTTGACGGCGGCGCGGGCGGCGACCACGGCGTCCCGCGCGTCCTTGCGGGAGGCCAGAGACACGTTCGCGGATTGCACGAGATACGACCGTCCCGACTCGCTGCGCGGGAACTTCCCGCCGATGAAAAGCTTGTACGTCTTGCGTACCGCGACCCGCTCAGACATTGAGGTACCCCTCCAGCCCGTGCCGGCCACCCTCGCGGCCGTAGCCCGACTCCTTGTAGCCGCCGAACGGCGAGGTCGGGTCGAACTTGTTGAACGTGTTGGCCCAGACCACCCCGGCGCGCAGCCGGTCGGCGGTCCACAGGATGCGCGAGCCCTTGTCGGTCCAGATCCCGGCCGACAGCCCGTACGGCGTGTTGTTGGCCTTCTCCACGGCCTCGGCCGGGGTGCGGAAGGTCAGCACCGACAGCACCGGGCCGAAGATCTCCTCGCGGGCCACCCGGTGCGCCTGGGTGACCCCGGTGAAGATCGTCGGCGCGAACCAGAACCCCCGCTCGGGCAGCTCACACGGCGGCGACCAGCGCTGCGCCCCCTCGGCGGCCCCGGCGTCGGACAGCTCCCGGATGCGGGCCAGCTGGGCGGCCGAGTTGATCGCCCCGACGTCGGTGTTCTTGTCCAGCGGGTCGCCGACGCGCAGCAGCGCCATCCGCCGCTTGAGGGCGTCGAGCACCTGCTCGGCGACGTTCTCCTGGACCAGCAGCCGGGAACCGGCGCAGCAGACGTGGCCCTGGTTGAAGAAGATGCCGTTGACGATCCCCTCGACGGCCTGGTCGACCGGCGCGTCGTCGTAGACGATGTTGGCGGCCTTGCCGCCCAGCTCCAGGGTGACCTTCTTGCCGGTGCCGGCCACCGACCGGGCGATGGCCTTGCCCACCTCGGTGGAGCCGGTGAAGGCGACCTTGTCCACGCCCGGGTGCTCCACCAGCGCCCGGCCGGTGTCGCCCGCGCCGGTGACGATGTTGACCACGCCGGCCGGTAGGTCGGCCTGCTGGCAGATCTCGGCGAACAGCAGCGCGGTCAGCGGGGTGGTCTCGGCGGGCTTGAGCACCACCGTGTTGCCGGCGGCGAGCGCCGGGGCGACCTTCCAGGCGAGCATGAGTAGCGGGAAGTTCCACGGGATGACCTGCGCGGCCACCCCGAGCGGTCGCGGGTCCGCGCCGAACCCGGCGTACGGCAGCTTGTCGGCCCAGCCGGCGTAGTAGAAGAAGTGGGCGGCGACCAGCGGCAGGTCGACGTCCCGGGACTCCCGGATCGGCTTGCCGTTGTCCAGCGACTCCAGCACCGCCAGCTCACGGGAGCGTTCCTGGATGAGCCGGGCGATCCGGTACAGGTACTTGGCCCGGTCCCGGCCCGGCATCGGACCCCAGACCTTGTCGTACGCCTTGCGGGCGGCCCGGACCGCGCGGTCGACGTCCTGGGCGCCGGCCCAGGTGACCTCGGCGAGCACCTCCTCGGTGGCCGGGTTGACCGTCTTGTCGAGGTTCTCGCCGTCGACGAACCTGCCGTCGATGAACAGACCGTAGGACGACCTGATGTCGACGATCGCGCGCGACTCGGGCGCAGGGGCGTATTCGAACATCATGCTCAGTCCAGGGTGAAGTAGTCGGGACCGGAGTAAATGCCGGTCGTCAGCTTGGTGCGCTGCATGAGCAGGTCGTTGAGCAGGCTGGACGCGCCGAACCGGAACCAGTCCGGGCTCAGCCAGTCGCCGCCGACGGTCTCGTTGACCATCACCAGGTACTTGATCGCGTCCTTGGTGTTCTTGATCCCGCCGGCCGGCTTGACGCCTACCTGCCGCCCGGTGGCGGCCCGGAAGTCGCGGACCGCCTCCAGCATCACCAGGGTCACCGGCAGGGTCGCGGCGACCGGGACCTTGCCGGTGGAGGTCTTGATGAAGTCGCCGCCGGCCAGCATCCCCAGCCAGGAGGCCCGCCGGACGTTGTCGTAGGTGGCCAGTTCGCCGGTCTCCAGGATCACCTTGAGGTGGGCGTCCCCGCAGGCCTCCTTGGTGGCGACGATCTCGTCGTAGACCTCGGCGTAACGACCGGCCAGGAACGCACCCCGGTTGATCACCATGTCGATCTCGTCCGCCCCGGCGGCGACGGCCGCCCGGGTGTCGGCGAGCTTGACGTCCAGCGGCGCCTGCCCCGACGGGAACGCGGTCGCCACGCTGGCCAGGTGCACGGCGCTGCCGCGCAGCACCTCGGCCACGTGCGGCACCATCGCCGGGTAGACGCAGACCGCGCCGACGTGCGGGCAGGTCGGGTCGGCTGGGTCCGGGCGCAGCGCCTTGGCGGCCAGGGCACGCACCTTGCCCGGGGTGTCGGCCCCCTCCAGGGTGGTCAGGTCGACCATCCGGATGGCCAGGTCGATCGCCTGCGCCTTGGCGGTGGTCTTGATCGAGCGGGTGCCGAGCTGTGCCGCCCGCTGCTCCGCGCCGACCTGGTCCACCCCGGGCAGGCCGTGCAGGAAGGTCCGCAACGCGGTCTCGGATCGCCCCAGCTCGGACAGGTCCGACCGGGCCGACGTCGTTGTCGCCGTCATGCCCCGAATACTACGCAGCCACGAGTCCGGTGATCCTGGTCACAGCACCCCGGTTCGGGGGCGGTCGGGTTGCCTGGCGTCGCCGCAGGGCCCGGCGGGCCGGGTGCCCCGGTCGGCCGCGGGTGGGACGCCCCGGCCCGCCGGCCCCGGGTGAGCCGCGTCGCCGCCCGCCACGCATCCGTACTGCCGACCGACCGGGACCGGTAGGTTGAGCGATCGTGGACGTACACGTCATTGACCACCCGCTCGCCCAGTCCCGGCTGACCGCCATGCGGGACGCCCGGACCGACTCGTCGTCGTTCCGGGCCGCGCTGCACGAACTCACCACCATGCTGGTGTACGAGGCCGCGCGCACCTTCCCCGTCGAGAAGTACCCGGTGCAGACCCCGGTCACCGGGGCCGAGGGCACCCGGTTGGCGAACCCGCCGCTGCTGGTGCCGGTGCTGCGGGCCGGGCTCGGGATGGCCGACGCGGCGCTCGGGCTGCTGCCGGAGTCGTCGATGGGCTTCGTCGGCCTGGCCCGCGACGAGGAGACGTACGAGCCGCGCGCCTACATGGAGTCGCTGCCCCGGGACCTGGCCGGCCTGCCGGTGCTGGTGCTGGACCCGATGCTGGCCACCGGCGGTTCGCTGGAGCACTGCTGCCGGCTGCTCGCCGACCGGGGTTGCACCGACATCACCGTGCTCTGCGTGCTCGCCGCGCCGGTCGGCATCGCCCGGCTGGAGCGGTCGGGGCTGCCGTTGCGCCTGGTCACCGCGTCGATCGACGAGGGGCTGAACGACAACATGTTCATCGTGCCGGGCCTCGGCGACGCCGGTGACCGCCAGTTCGGCGGCATGCCCCGGTTCTGACCGGCCCATCTCGCCGGGGCATGCCCCGCTCGGCCCGCCCAGCGTGCGGCGGCATGCCTCGCCCCGGCGTGCGGCGGCATGCCTTGCCCCGGCGTGCGGCGGCTGCCTCGCCCCGGCGTGCGGCGGCATGCCTTGCCCCGGCGTGCGGCGGCTGCCTCGCCCCGGCGTGCGGCGGCATGCCTTGCCCCGGCGTGCGGCGGCATGCCTTGCCCCGGCGTGCGGCGGCTGCCTCGCCCCGGCGTGCGGCGGCTGCCTCGCTCAGCTTGCGGCCGGCATGCTCCGTTTCCGGCCCGCCCAGCTCCGGTGTCTCCGGGCTGAGCTGGCGGGTGGTCGGGTCGGTCGCGGGGGTTGCCTTCCCACCCAGAGCGAGTCGGTGAGCGCGGGGTGCGTTCAGGCGCTACCGTCTCGGGCCATGACTGGTGTTGCGCTGGCCGAGGAGTTGCTGCTCCTCGCGTATGACGATGAATCCGGCAAGGCGACCATGCCCCGGATCAGCCTCGACCTGGGGATGGCCGCCGCCGTCCTGGTCGAGCTGGCCCTTGCCGGCCGGATCGCGTACGTCGACGGGAACCTGGTGGTGACCGACCCGACGCCGGTCGGCGAACCGATCCTGGACGGGGTGCTGGGCCGGATGGCCGCCGACACCCCGCACAGCCCGTCCTCCTGGGTGCAGCGGCTGCGGCACGGCCTGCGTGACCGCATCCTCGGCGACCTGGTCGACCGGGGCGTGGTGCGTGACGTCGAGGAGACCGAGCTGGACTTCATCGTGGTGCACCGCTACCCGACCACCGACCCGTCCGTGGAGCAGGACAGCCGGCGTCGGCTGGCCGAGGCGCTGGCCGGCGAGCAGTTGCCCGACGAGCGGACGGCGGCGCTGGCCACGCTGGTTGCGGTGCTGCGGATGGAACCGGCGCTCGGCCTGACCGGCAGCGCGGCGCAGGACGCCCGGCGGCGGCTGGAGGAGATCGCGGGCGGGGCCGGTTTCTCCGGCACGATCAGCCTGGAGGAGTCGGTGGTCCGCCCCTCGGTGGCCCTGGTCGTCACCGCCCTCGGCCAGGCCGTCGACCACGCACTCGGCAAGCGCGCCGTGAGCTGACCGCCACCACACGCGACCCCGCTGGTTGCGCGGGAGCCTCGCAGTTTCCTGGTTGTAGTGGCATCCATCCCGCTCGGATGCCACTACAACCAGGAAACTGAGTCGATCATGCTGTGCGGAGTGTGTGCCCAGGGCCGGCAGACGGCCAGGGTGGTGGCGGTCTCGGTGCGCGGGGCGGTGAGCGCCGTCAGCGGGTGAGCCGGTGCGCCTTGAGGTCGGTGACGAAGGCGGACCAGGCGGCGGGTGGGACGGTGAGGGCGGGGCCGGTCGGGTCCTTGCTGTCCCGGATGCCGATGATCCCGGGGAGGTTGTCGGCCACCTCGACACAGTCGCCGCCGTTGGTGCCGCTGCGGGTGCTGGTGCGCCAGCGGGCGTCGGTCAGGTCAGGCATGGCACTCTCCCCGGATCGCGTCAATCAGCTCGGTCGATTGTCCCGGGTCGAGGGCGAGGGAATCTAGCCCCTTCCAGACCCGCTCGTAGGCGGCGATCTCTGCCGGCTGGTCGAGGTAGAGCGCCCCGGTGAGCCCTTCGACGTAGACGGTCGGCGGCTCGCTCGGGCTGCCCAGCGCCGAGGGCGGGAAGTCGAGCAGCACGAAGGTGCCGGCCTCGGCGGCCAGTGGCGGCCCGGCGGCCAGCGGCAGCACCCGGATCGTGATGTTGTGCCGCTCGCCGACGGCCACCAGGTGCCGGAGCTGGTCGGCCATCACCGACCGGCCGGGCACCGGGCGGCGCAGCACCGCCTCGCTGAGGATCACCGTCAGCGAGGGGGCCGGCGGCAGTCGTCGGGCCAGCAACCCCTGCCGCTGGATGCGGAAACTCACCGCCCTCTGCTGCTCCTCTTCGCCAAGCTCGGGCCGGTTGTGCTGGAAGAGGGCGGTGGCATAGCCGGGGGTCTGCAACAGCCCCGGCACCAGCTCGGCGTTGTAATGACGAATGCTGCTGGCGACGTTCTCCAGGCCGACGTAGAGCGAGAACCAGGACGGCACCGCGCTGCCGTGCGCGTGCCACCACCCCTCGGCCCGGCTCACCTCGGCCAGCCCCAGCAGCACGCTCGCCTGGTCCGGAGTGGCCCGGTACAGCTCGCAGAGCATCCGGACGTCCGGCGTCTTGGCCGACGTCAGACCCCGCTCGATGCGCCAGAGCTTCTGTCGTGAGCAGTCCAGCTCACCGGCCGCCGACTCGATGCTGAGCCTGGCGTCCTCCCGCAATTGGGTGAGCAACCTGCCGAGCTGCCGTCGGGGCACCGTCGAACTGTTTGTTTCACGCACCGTGCAACACCTTTCCGTCCTGAATGAAACAACGGGCCGCCGCCGATGCAACAGCGGGGAGAACGCATTTCGGTGGCGTCGGATAAATGGTGAGAGTGATGCGCTGATGCTAATCATGCGAGCGCTTTGCGAGCAAGGTGTGACGCCAGGTGAGATTCGTGGCGACGGGGGTGCGGGGGTGGATCGATCCCGCGAACGCGGGTGATCGGTCCCGGTCGACCGCCCGCCCCGAAACGATCGGTATGACCTGCTGGCGCTGGCGCTGGCGCTGGCGCTGGCGCTGGTGCTGGTGGGTGGCGAGGCCCTGTTGCCGGTCGAGCGGGGCGGCCAGGTGGCTGCCCGAACCGTCCCGCCGACCGCCTCTCCCACCCACCTGTCGAGCCCTTACCGCCAATTCGCCCGTCCGGATGCGGGCTGCGGGCGAGGCGCGCAATTTCCATGTTGTAGTGGCCTCCGAGGGGGACGGATGCCGCTACAACATGGAAATTGAGTTGATCATGCAGTGCGGCGCGTGGCGGAGAATGCGGCGCGGTGCGTGGGCGGAGAATGCGGCGCGGCGCGTGGCGGGCAATGCGGTGCGGTGCGTGGGCGGAGAATGCGGCGCGGCGCGTGGCGGGCAATGCGGTGCGGTGCGTGGGCGGAGAATGCGGCGCGGTGCGTGGTGGGCGGGGTCAGATGCCGAGGGCGGTGGCGATCTCGGTGCGCAGCGTGGTGAGCGCCGCCGCCGCCCGGGTGCGGGCCGCCGGCACGTCCCCGTCCGCGACCGGCTCCACCACCTCCAGGTACGCCTTGAGCTTCGGCTCGGTGCCCGAGGGGCGGATCACCACCCGGGCGGCGGCGGTACGCAGGATCACCACGTCGGCGGCGGGCAGCAGGTCCTGCGTCTCGGTGACCGGTGCACCGAGCAGCGTGGTCGGGGTGGCCGCCCGGACCCGGGCCATCGCGTCGGCGATGATCCGCAGGTCGTCCACCCGGACCGACAACTGGTCGGTGTGGTGCACGCCGAACTCGGCGGCCAGCTCGTCCAGCCGGTCGGTCAGGGTGCGCCCCTGCGCCTTCAACCCCGCGGCCAGTTCGGCGACGGTCAGCGCGGCGGTGATGCCGTCCTTGTCGCGTACGTGCTCGGGGGCCACGCAGTAGCCGAGCGCCTCCTCGTAGCCGTACGCCAGCGGTGGCGTCCCACCCCCGGCCCGGACGATCCACTTGAACCCGGTCAACGTCTCGTCGTACGCCCGGCCCCGGGCCGCGCACATCGCCCGGAGCAGGGACGACGACACGATCGTGGTCGCGTACAGGCCGTCGACGCCGCGCCGCATCAGGTGGTCGGCGAGCAGTACCCCCACCTCGTCCCCGCGCAACATCCGCCACCCCGTCCCGGTGCCCGAGGACACCGGCTCGGCACCCGACGGGCCCGCCACGGCACCCGACAGCTCGCGGACCACCACCGCGCAGCGGTCGGCGTCCGGGTCGTTGGCGATCGCCAGGTCGGCGTCGGTGGCCCGGGCGAGGGCCACCAGTCGGTCCACCGCGCCGGGTTCCTCCGGGTTGGGGAAGCTGACGGTGGGGAAGGCCGGATCCGGTTCCGCCTGGTCGGGCACCACCCCCGGGGTCGGGAAACCCGCCCGCGCGAAGGTCGCCGTCAGCACCGCCGCCCCCACCCCGTGCAATGGCGTGTACGCCACCCGCAGGTCACGCGGCCCGCCCGCTTCGATCACCGCCACGGCCCGTTCCACGTACGCGGCGACCAGGTCGTCGCCGAGCACCTGGCCGGGCGGCCCCAACGGCACCTGTGCCAGCGGGCCGACCGCCCGGATGGCCGCCTCGATCCCGGCGTCCGCCGGCGGCACGATCTGCGCCCCCGCGCCGAGCGCCCCACCGAGCTGGGCACCCAGGTAGACCTTGTAGCCGTTGTCCTGCGGCGGGTTGTGGCTGGCCGTCACCATCACCCCGGCCACCCCGCCGAGCCTGCGCACCGCGTACGCCAGCACGGGGGTGGGCAGCGGCCGGGGCAGCAGCAGCGCCGGCCGGCCCGCGCCGGTGGCGACCTGGGCGGTGCGCTCGGCGAACTCCCGGGAACCGTGCCGGGCGTCGTACCCGATGACCAGCGGACCCTCGCCGCCCTCGGCGTCGAGCCAGCCGACCAGCCCGGCCGCCGCCCGGGTGACCACCGCGAGGTTCATGCCGTTCGGCCCGGCGCGCAGCGGGCCGCGCAGCCCGGCCGTGCCGAAGGTCAGCGGGCCGGCGAACCGGTCGGCCAGCTCCGGCGCGCTGGCCGGCAGCCGGTCGAGCACGGCCCGCAGCTCGTCCCGGCTGGCCGGGTCGGGGTCGTCGTCGAGCCAGCGTCGAGCCTGGTCGCGCATCCGGTCGAGGTCAGTGCTTTCCGCCGCCATGCCCCTTGATAGCACGGCGGCGGATCACCGGGTCCGGTCGACCCGGATCACCTTGCCGGGCGGTCCGGTCCGGCCCGCCCCGCGAGCCGGCTCAGCTGGCCCCGGTGAGCTGGAACGACTTGACCATCTCGTCAAAGATCGGCTTGCTCTCGGTGAACTTGGCGTCGTTGGCGGTGAGGTAGAACGAGTAGACCTTCCCCTCGTGCACCACCCCGCGCCACACCCCGTGCCGCTTGTCGTCGCCCTCGCCGCAGGTGTACTCGAACTCGGCGGCCGACTTGCCGGCGAGGTTCTTTTCGCCCATCGCCAGCTGCTCGTAGGGCTTGGCGCAGGAACTCGTCCGCTTGCGGAGGCCGTCCGCCGCCACTTCGACCCAGCGGCTCGATGAGCCGCCGAACTTCTCGGTGAGGATGCGGACCTTGCGCCCCTTGTCCTGCGGGTCGACGTAGTCGATGTAGACCCCGCCGGTCGCCCGCTGCCAACCCTTCGGCACGTTCACCCGGATGCCCCGGGCGCTGTGCTCCTGCATCGGCGGCAGCTCGCCGCCACCGGCAGCCGGTGCGCTCGGGCCGGCCTGCGGGGGTGGGGTCGGCTCCGGGTCGCCGCCGCTGAACAGCGCCACCGCGCCGATCAGCAACACCACGGCCAGGCCGCCGGCCGCCGCGAGCTGGAGCTTGCGCGGCCAGCCCTTGACCGTGCCGACGAGTCGACCGCCGGCACCCTTCGCCCGGCCGAGCGCGCCACCGTCGGCCCCGCCCGGCGGCGCGGGTGGCGACGTCCACGACTGGCCGGTGCCGGGGATGGACCACTGTCCGCCGTACACCGCCTGGGTCTGCTCGGAGTTGCCGCCACCGCCGTAGATGGCCTGGGTCGGCTCGGCGGCCCCGTAGCCGGCCCGGCTGGTCTCGGTGCCCGCGCCGATCCGCTGGGTGGCGTCCGGGTGCCCGCCGATGCGCTGGGTGGCGTCGGTGGTGCCGCCACCGATGCGCTGGGTGGCCTCCGGGGCGGCGCTCGGGGTGATCCGCTGGGTGGCCTCCGGCCGGCCGTACGTCCCGGCGGTCGGGCGGGTCGGCAGCGGGTCGACGGTAGGCCCGCCCGATGCCGGCATCGCATCGGTCGGGGTGTGCAGCGGGCCGGCGAACGCGTCGGCGCTGGTGTCGTCGAGGGCGGCGGCCGAGGTCGCCACCGGCTCGGGGCGTTCACCCCGGCGCAGCTTCGCCAGCCGGTCGGTCAGCGACTCACCGGCGGCCAGCATCGCCCGGCCACCGATCTGCCCGCTCGGCTTCGACTCGGCCGGCGGCGCGGTTACGGCCGGCGGCCCCGACGGGCGCTGCACCGGCACCACCGAGTACGGGTCGGTGATCGAGTTGACCGCCGTCGCCGTGCTGGTCAGCGGGCCGGCGAGCAGTTCGCGCAGCATCGCCCGCGCGGTGTGCACGTCGAGCCGGCGGGCCGGGTCCTTCTCCAGCAGGCCCATCAGCACCCGGGTCAGCGGGCCGCTGCGCTGCGGGGTGGCCGGCGGGTCCTCGACGACCGCGTGCATGGTCTCGATCGGGTCGCCCTTGTCGAACGGGGGCCGCCCCTCGACCGCCGTGTAGAGCGTCACACCGAGGGAGAACAGGTCGCTGGGTGGGCCGAAATCCTGCCCCATGGCGCGCTCGGGGGAGATGAAGTGCGGCGAGCCGAGCACCATCCCGGGGGTGGTGAGCTGGACGTCGGTGGGCATCCGGGCCACCCCGAAGTCGGTCAGCACACAGCGGCCGTCGGTGCAGATCAGCACGTTCGCCGGCTTGACGTCACGGTGCAGCACCCCGTTGGCGTGCGCCACCTCCAGCGCGCCGAGCAGCGCGATGCCGATCTTGGCGACCGCGCGTCCGGCCACCGGGCCGTCCTCGATCACCATGTCGGCGAGGCTGCGGGCGTCCAGCAGCTCCATCACGATCCACGGCCGGCCACCCTCGGTGACCACGTCGTAGACCTGGACCACGGCCGGGTGCTGGATCGCGGCGGCGGCGCGCGCCTCGCGCAGGGTGCGTTCGTACATCGCGTCCCGGTCGCTGGGGGCCAGCCCGGGCGGCAGGACGACCTCCTTGACCGCCACGTCGCGCCGCAGCAGGGTGTCTGTCGCGCGCCAGACCGTGCCCATGCCGCCGTTGCCCACCGAGGAGCGCAACTCGTACCGGCCGCCGATGATGGTGCCGGGTGCTGCGCGTCCGTTGGGAGGACTCACTGGTCCGCCGCTCCACGTCGGGATCTGAGTCACAGGAAAAGCCACCGGGAAAGTCGAGGGGGCTGGGACACAACGTCTCTATCTTGCTGGTTCCGACGCCCGATGCGAAACCCGACGCGGCGGACCTTTGTCCTATCCGACGCTACCGACCGCCCTGCCGAACGGTGTGTACCTGGCCGTTCACCTGCCGTCGACCGATGCCGAACCGAGATGTGCGCCATCCCTCACCCCACCGATGCCGCCGGGCGTCCTACCATCCCTGGATGAGTGAAGCGCGGGCGAGCGAGTCGGGGTTCCCCATCAAGGGCGTCTACACGGCTGCGGACCTCCCCCCGGAGCTGGACTCCCGCCTCGGCGAACCGGGCCAGTACCCGTACGCCCGGGGGGTCTACCCGACGATGTACACCTCCCGGCCGTGGACGATGCGCCAGTACGCCGGCTTCGGCACCGCCACCGAGTCCAACGCGCGCTACCACCAGCTGCTGAAGGCCGGCACGATGGGCCTGTCGGTCGCCTTCGACCTGCCCACCCAGATGGGGTACGACTCCGACGACGCCATCGCCAGCGGCGAGGTGGGCAAGGTCGGGGTGGCGATCGACTCCATCGAGGACATGCGGCTGCTCTTCGCCGGCATCCCGCTGGACAAGGTCTCCACCTCGATGACCATCAACGCGCCCGGCTCGGTGCTGCTGCTGCTCTACCAGCTCGTCGCCGAGGAGAACGGCCTGTCCGGCTCGGCGCTCAACGGCACCATCCAGAACGACATCCTCAAGGAGTACATCGCCCGGGGGACGTACATCTTCCCGCCGAAGCCGTCGCTGCGGCTGGTCGCCGACACCTTCGCGTACTGCCGCAAGGAGGTGCCGAAGTGGAACACCATCTCCATCTCCGGCTACCACATGGCGGAGGCCGGGGCGACGCCCGCGCAGGAGATCGCGTTCACCCTGGCCAACGGGGTCGAGTACGTCCGGGCGGCGCTGGCCGCCGGGCTGGCGGTCGACGACTTCGCCCCCCGGTTGTCGTTCTTCTTCGTGGCCCGCACCACCCTGCTGGAGGAGGTCGCGAAGTTCCGCGCCGCCCGGCGGATCTGGGCCCGGCTGCTGCGTGACGACTTCGGCGCGAAGGACCCGAAGTCGATGATGCTGCGGTTCCACACCCAGACGGCGGGGGTGCAGCTGACCGCCCAGCAGCCCGAGGTGAACCTGGTCCGGGTGGCGGTGCAGGGGCTCGCCGCGGTGCTCGGCGGCACCCAGTCGCTGCACACCAACAGCTTCGACGAGGCGATCGCGCTGCCCACCGAGAAGGCCGCCCGGCTGGCGCTGCGTACCCAGCAGGTGCTGGCGTACGAGACGGACCTGACCGCCACCGTCGACCCGTTCGCCGGGTCGTACGTGGTGGAGGCGATGACCGCCGAGATCGAGGCGGCGGTCAACGACCTGATGGACCGGGTCTTCGACCACGGTTCGGCGGTGGACGCGATCGAGGCCGGGTTCCAGAAGCGGGAGATCGAGCAGTCGGCCTACCGGTTCGCCCAGCAGATCGACGCGGGGGAGCGGGTGGTGGTCGGGTTGAACCGCTTCCAGATCGACACCGAGGAGCCGTACGAGCCGCTGCGGGTGGACCCGACGATCGAGGCGACCCAGTCGGAGCGGCTGGCCCGGCTGCGGGCCGAGCGGGACGCCGGGGCGGTCGAGCGGGCGCTGGCCGAGCTGCGGGCCGCCGCCGAGGGTGACGAGAACGTGCTCTACCCGATGAAGGAGGCGCTGCGGGCCCGGGCCACGGTGGGTGAGGTCTGCGGGCTGCTGCGCCAGGTCTGGGGGACGTACCGCCCGAGCGACCGTTTCTGACCCCGGTCCGACCGCTGCGGTCCCGGCCGGTGTGCCGCCCGCGACCCGGCCGGTGTGCCGCCCGCGACCCGGCGGGCGGGCCGGGCCCCACGTTGATCCGCACGGCGACCTCCGCCGGCAGTCCGCTGCCGGCAGGGGTCGCCGTCGTCGTCCGGTCGGGGCCGCTAGGGGTCGCCAGGCCGACGCGCCCGGGGCTACCGTCGGTGACAGCCTGCGGTGGTGTGCCAGGTCGGCCCGGCAGGCGGCGGGGCGGCTCGGCTGGCCTGGCGTGCGGTACGGGGTTCGTGGGTAAACCCGGACGGGTGGACGGGACGGACAGCATGTCCGCGCGGGCCCGGAGACGCCGTGTCACCGTCGGGCACCGGCTGCTCACCCGGCGGCGTCGGCTAATTGTCGGACTGTCGGCCGCCCGGGGCGACCAATGCGACAATTCGGGTACGACGGCCCCGGATCGACGCCGATTTCGCGACCGCCCAATCGGTTACGCGTTGTAGGAGGTGGGGGGCAGATGACGGCGTCCGACCGCGATCTACCTGCTGTCCCGCAGATATTCGACCCCTCCCACCAGGGCTTACGTGACGCTGTGCGCTCCGATCACTACCGTAACGAGGTTGCGCAGCGTCACCGTCGGAGGTCTAGGCTGTCTGCTGTCCTCCCCGATGATCCATCCATTTCTAGTGATCGAGAATTCGACGTGACGAGTGCGTTGACGCTGCCGAACGGCAGCCAGCTGGCGTCGTCCTGGGCGGAGGCGCCGTCCGGGTCCCAGCCCCTGCCCCACGATCTGGATCACCTGCTCGCGCTGCGGGTACCCGGCCTGATCGCCACCCGCCGCCACCTCCACTCCCACCCGGAACTCTCCGGTGAGGAGTTCGAGACGGCGGCGCTGATCGCCCGGGAACTCACCCTCGCCGGGCTGCATCCCCGACTGCTGCCCAAGGGCAACGGGGTGATCTGCGACATCGACGGGCGGCCCGACGGCCCGGTCGTGGCGCTCCGCGCCGACATCGACGCCCTGCCGCTGACCGACGTCAAGGACGTCTCCTACCGGTCCACCGTGGACGGGGTGTGCCACGCCTGCGGCCATGACGTGCACACGGCCGTGCTGCTCGGCGTCGGCATGCTGCTGGCCCAGCTCGCCGACGCCGGCCAGCTCGACGGCCGGGTCCGGATGATCTTCCAGCCGGCCGAGGAGATCCTGCCCTGCGGCTCCCTGGAGGTCATCGAGGCCGGCGGCCTGGACGACGTGGTGCAGATCTTCGCCCTGCACTGTGACCCCAACCAGCCGGTGGGCCGGGTGGGGCTGCGGGTCGGTCCGATCACCGCGGCGGCCGACAACGTCACCGTCAAGCTCACCGGGCCGGGCGGGCACACCGCCCGCCCCCACCTGACCGTCGACCTGGTCGACGCGCTCGGCCGGCTGGTCACCGAGGTCCCGGCCCTGGTCACCCGCCGGGTGCCGGCCAACAGCGGGCTGCTGCTGGTGTTCGGCCACGCCTCGGCCGGCACCCGGTACAACGTCATCCCGTCCGAGGCGTGTGCGGCCGGCACCCTGCGGGTGATGGACCGCGACACCTGGGAACGGGCCCCGGAGATCGTCGCTCAGGTCGTCCGGGACGTCCTCGCGCCCACCGGCGCCACCGTCGACCTGGAATACCTGCGCGGCCGGCCACCCGTCAGCAACGACGCTCGCGCCATCGGCATCCTCACCGCCGCCACCGCCGCCGCGCTCGGCCCGGAGGGGATCGCGGAGACCCCGCAGAGCATGGGCGGCGAGGACTTCTCCTGGTATCTCGAACACGTCCCCGGTGCGCTGGCCCGGCTCGGCGTGGGCCGCGCCGGGGGCCCCACCATGGACCTGCACCGGGCGTCCTTCGACGTCGACGAGCGGGCCATCCCGGTCGGCGTGCGCGTCATGGTGCAGACCGCGTTGCGGGCACTGGCGGCGGCCCGGTAGGAGCCGGCGGGTGACCCCCGCCGCCCGGTCCACCAGGCATCGGTGCGCGTCCCCCGCCGACCGGACCCGTCGGCGGCGGGGGCTGCCGCCGCCGGCCCCGCCGCCGCAGCACCACCACGAGCGCCGTCACGGGCACCCCGATGATCAGCAGCCAGGGCAGCAGCGCCCCGAGCACGGTGAGCAGTACGCCCATCGAGGCGAGGAAGACGGTCCAGCCGCCGCGCAGGCCCACCATGAACCCGGTCCGGTCCGCCGGTTCGTCGTCGGCCGTCGAGGCGTCCCGGCCGACGAAGGTCACCGTGATCGTGGAGAGCGCGGTCAGGTCGGCCAGCCGACGCTTCTTCGCCTCCAGCGAGGCCAGGTCCGCCTCCCGGCGGGTCACCTCGTTCTCCAACGAGACCAGCTCCGCCACCGTGTCGGCCCGGGCCAGCAGCCGGCGGGCGCTGTCCACCCGGGCCCGCTGGGTGACGATCCGGGCGTCCAGGTCGACGGTCTCCTCGGTGACGTCCTGGGTACGGATCTCCCGGCGCTGCTGCCGACCGTAGGTGGCCAACTCGTCGACGAGCGCGGTGAACTTCGCCGCCGGCACCCGCAGTTGCAGCTCCGCCTGGGCGGACGCGTCGACACTGCGCCGCTGATCGCCGCCGACGAACCCGCCGGTGGCGGTGACCGCGTCCACCGCCCGTCGGGCGGCAGCCTCCACGTCGTCGACCTGCACCCGCATCGTTCCGGTGTAGATGATCGCGCGCTGGTCGACCCGCAGGTCGGCCGCGCCCGTACCGGCCTGTCCCTTCGCCGCGTCGCGGTCCGGCGCCGCGCCGCCCGGCGCCCCCTGCGCCGGCGCCTTCTCCTGCGGCGCGGAACCGGCCGAACTGCCGTCGCGGTCGTCCGCCCCGCACCCGGCCAGCAGCAGCGCCGCCAACCCGATCGCCGCCAGGGCCCGCGCCCCACCGGCCGCTGTCCTCAGTGTCATCCCCGCTCCCGTCGTCGTCCGTCCCCCCGGTTCCGGGGCGATAGCTCGGACGCGGCGCACGGCCGCCCCGGTTCCGGCAGACTGCGCTGAGGACATCACGATTCGATAAGCGAGGAGTCACGATGCGACTCACCAAGTTCTCGCACTCCTGTCTGCGCATCGAACGCGACGGGGCGGTGCTGGTCGTCGATCCGGGCGTGTTCAGCGAGGCGGCGGCGCTGGACGGGGCGGACGCGGTGCTGGTCACCCACGAACACCCCGACCACCTGGACACGGCCGCGCTCGCCCGCCGGCTGGACCGGGAACCCGTCCCGGTGTACGGCCCGGCGGCGCTCGGTGCCGTCCTCGGCGACGCCGCGGCGGCCCTGACCCCGGTCACCCCGGGTGACACGTTCACCGCCGCCGGCATCCCGGTGAGCGCCGTCGGTGGCCGGCACGCCGTGATCCACCCCGACATCCCGGTGGTGGACAACATCGGTTACCTGATCGACGGCACGGTCTACCACCCCGGCGACGCGCTGTACGTCCCCGAGGGGGTCGAGGTGGACACGCTCTTCGCCCCGATCCACGCACCCTGGTCGAAGTTCTCCGAGGTGGTCGACTTCATCCGGGCGGTCGCCCCGCGCCGGGCGTACGCCCTGCACGACGCGCTGCTCAACGACAACGGGTACGGCGTGCTCGACCGGCAGTACACCGCGCTGTCCCGCACCGAATACCAGCGGCTGGAGCCGGGCAGCCGGATCGACGCCTGAGCCGTGGCCGTCGACGAGTCCACGCTGGCCCGGCAGCTCTACCGCACCCCGCCCGACCGGTTCGTGGCCGCCCGCGACGCCGCCGTCGCCGAGGCCCGCCGGGTCGGGGACGTCGCCACCGCCCGGCGGATCGCCGGATGGAAGCGGCCCACGGTGGCGGCCTGGCTGGTGAACCTGCTCGCCCTGGACCGGCCCGAGCTGGTCGCCGACCTCGGGCCGCTGGCCGAGGCGCTGCGCACCGCCCAACGCGATCTCGAGGGGGCCCGGCTGCGGGAGTTGTCCGCCCAGCGGCGGGAACTGGTCGCCGCGCTGGTCACCGAGGTACGCCGGATCGCCGCCGACATTCCCGACGCACCGCCGGCCACCCGACTACCACTGGCCGAGGTCGAGGCCACCCTGCACGCCGCGCTCGCCGACACCGGGGTGGCCGGGCAGGTCCGGTCCGGACGGCTGCTGCGGGCGGTGCACCACTCCGGGTTCGGCGAGGTGCCCCGCCCCCAGCTGCGGCTGGTCACCGGAGGCGTCGCCGAGGAGGCGACCGGTGGCAGGGCGGCGGCTGGTGGTGGCGCGCGGGCGGCCGGGGGTGGGACGACGGCCGGTGGCGCCGGGGCGGCGGCCGGTGGTGCCGGGGCGACGGCCGGTGGTGCCGGGGCGGCGGCTGGCCGCGTACCGGCGCGGGAGGCGGACCAGGGCGGTGCGCGACGGGCCCGTGACGAGCGGGTGGCGGCGCGGGCCGCCCAGGCCGAACGGGCCAGGCGTCGCCGCGCGTTGGACCGGGAGTTGGCGGCGGCGCGGGTCGCCCAGCGGCAGGCGGAGCAGGACCTGGACGGTGCGGCGACGGCCGAGCGGGCGGGTGCCGACGCGCTCGACCGGATCGAGGGGGAACTGGCTGAACTGGAACGCCGCCGGGCCGCCGCCGAACAGGAGCTGAGCCGGGCCAAACTGGCCCGTCGGGCGGCTGAGCGGGCACTCACCGCCGCCCGCCGCCGCACCGGGGAGGTCGAGGGGGTGATCGAGGCGGCGGACGCCGAGGAGGCGGACCCCACGGCGGACGCTGAGGGGGCAGACTGAACACGATGAATGCGTGCATCAGGCGGTCGGGATGACGCCGGAACAGGTCGCCGCCGGCAGCAAACCCGCCGTGCTGGAGCTGGGGGAGCTGTTCAGCCGCTGCCCGGGGACCCTGCGGCGGGCCAGGACGATGGGCATTCCCGGCTGGGCGTTCTATGTCACCGGGCGGGCCGGCGCGTTGGGTGACATCCGCGCCGAGACGGTGGCGGCGGCGCTGGGGTTCCTCGCCCCGGAGGCCGTCGCCGACGGGTGGGACACCGCCGTGCGGGTGGTCCGACCGTTGGAGGTGGCCACCGCGAACCTGACCGAGTGCTGCCGGTGGGGTGCCCAACACCTCGACGACCTGCCCGACACACCCCGGCTGACGGCCCTGCTGGAACGGGTGGTGGCCGCCGCCGACGCGACCGGCATGCCGCTCTTCGCGGCCTGGCGGGCCATGCCGCTGCCCGAGCACACCGAGGGGGCCCGCGCTGCCGTGGCACTGCTGCTGCTGCGGGAACACTTCGTCGGGGCCTACCTGCTGGCGGTGCGGGCAGCCGGGATGACACCGCTGGAGGCCGTACTGGCCGGGCCGGAGGGGGAGGCCGGGGCGGCGGCGTGCGGGTGGTCCCCGCCGTACCCGCCGGTCGGGCCGTTGGTACGGCGTCGGCTCTGGGCCGAGGCGGTGACCGACCGGTTGGCCTCGGCCGGGTTCCGGGCGCTCCCCCCGGCCGAGGGCCGGGAGCTGATCGAGTTGCTCACCGACGTGCGGGCCCGGCTCCGCGCCGAAGCGGACGGCTGACCGACTCCCGGCCGGCCCGGCCCGGTGCGACCGGCCCCGGCCCGGTGCGCCCGGCCCCGGCCCGGTGCGCCCGGCCCCGGCCCGGTGCGCCCGGCCCCGGCCCGGTGCGCCCGGCCCCGGCCCGGTGCGGCCGGTCCGAGTCGGCCCGGCCCGGGTGCGGTGCGGCCGGTCCGAGTCGGCCCGGCCCGTGCGGTGCGGTGCGGTGTGGTGTGGCCGGTGCGGGCGGCAGTTCGGTGCGGCCGGTCGGCGACCCGAAAAATCAGCGGCGGGGCGGCGGGCTGGCTGCCAGGATCTGCGGCGTGACGCTCCCCGCCGGCTGGACCGCCCGCCGCCCCACCCTGGACGACGTGCCCGCGCTGCTCGCCGTGGTGCACGCCGCCGACACGTTCGCCATCGGCCACCCCGACTTCGACGCCGACGACGTCCGGGCCGCGCTGACCGCGCCGTTCTTCGACCCGCAGCACGACTCCTGGGTCCTGACCGATCCTGATCAGCAGGTGGTCGGCTGGACACTTGTCGACAACCCGACCGGGGTGGGCCGCGAATACCTGGACGTCTTCGTCGATCCGGAGCGCGCGACGGAGCAGCGGGCCGTACTGCTCGACCGGATGCTGCGCCGGATCGCCGAACGTGCCACCGAGCGGGGCCGGCCCGCGCTGACCGTCCGCGCCGCCGCCTGCCCGCCGGAGACCCGCTGGGCCGGTGAGCTGACCGCCGCCGGTTTCACCCGGGCCAAGCGGTACCTGCGGATGAGCCGGTCACTGGCCGACCTGCCCGCCGAACCGCCACCCCCACCCGGGGTGACCGTCCGGCCGCTGCGCCCCGACGACGAGGCCGACCTACGGCTGTTCCACCGGATCCACGACACGGCGTTCCGGGACACCCCGGACTACGAGCCGATCGGCTTCGAGGGCTGGCGGGACCGGCTCACCGACGGCGGGCGGGTCTGGGACGAGTGGTTCCTCGCCGAGGTCGACGGCGAGCCGGCGGGCGCGCTCAACTCGTCCGACCAGGCGCTGGAACAGGACATGGGCTGGGTGCGCACGCTGTCGGTGCTGCCCGCGTACCGGCGGCGCGGGGTGGGGGCGGCGCTGCTGCGGCGGGCGTTCGCCGTCTACGCGGCCAAGGGCCGGGGTCACGCCGGGCTGGGGTTCGACCTGGCCAACCCCACGACGCCGGTCACCCTCTACCGCGCGGTGGGGCTACGCGAGACCCGCTGGATCGATCTGTACGAGCGGAGCGTGCCCGCCACCTGACCGGCCCGGCACGCGTCGGCCGCCCCGGTGTGCACCGGCTGCCCCGGCCGGCCCGGTGTGTGCCGGAGCTGACGCCCGACGGGGTCGCCGTCGGGCGTCAGCGACGCCGGTAGCACACTGGACGGGTGCGACACGCGTTACGCCGAGGCGGTGCCGGTGGGGCGGGACCGCAGCTCGGAGACGTAGTCGTCGGGTGCGCCCGCCTTCTCGGCGGCGTTGGCGATCTCCGACAGGTACCAGGCGGTCGGCAGGCCGCCCTCGTAGCCGTCGAAGACGTACACCCAGGCGGTCACGTCACCGTCCAGCGTCAGGACCCGCACGGTGAGCTTGCGGTACGTGCCGGCGGTGACGCCCTCCAACTCGTCGAGCTGGGCGGCGTCGTACGGGTCGATGTCGTAGAGCGCCACGAAGACCCGGTCGCCCGGGGACTCGACCACGGTGCTGACGGACCCCTCCCAGCCGATCACGTCCTCGCCCGCGAAGGTCAGCCGCCACCCCTCCAGCCAGCCGACGCCCACCATCGGCGAATGCGGACAGTAGGCACGCATCCGGGCAGGGTCCAGGTTTGAGCCGTAGGCCGCGTAGTGACGCACGGCGATGACGATAGCCCGGCAGACGGGTGGGGGAGAATACGACGGTGCGTGTCGCACGGGTTCGGGAGAAGAAAGTCACTGTGAACACCGAGAGAGGGCGAGGGCTGTGAGCCACATCGTGATCATCGGCGGGGGGCCGGCCGGCTACGAGGCGGCCCTGGTCGCCGCCCAGCTGGACGCCGACGTCACCGTGGTGGAGGCCGACGGCGCCGGAGGTGCCTGCGTACTCTCCGACTGTGTCCCGTCGAAGACCTTCATCGCCAGCTCGGAGGTGGTGACCGGCTACCGGGACACCGAGGCGTTCGGCATCCACTCCGACGGCCTGGAGGCGGTCACGGTCGACGCCCGGGCCGTGCACGAGCGGGTGAAGCGGCTCGCCCTGGCCCAGTCCGCCGACATCCACGCCAAGCTGATCAAGGCCGGGGTGACCTTCGTCGCGGGCACCGCTCGACTCGGCGAGGACACCCTGGGTCACACCCACCGGGTCGTCGTCACCCCGACCGACGGTGGCGAGGAATACTCGATCGCCGCGTCCACCGTGCTGGTCGCGACCGGTGCCACCCCGCGTCAGCTGCCCACCGCGTTGCCCGACGGGGAGCGCATCCTCACCTGGCGGCAGGTGTACGACCTGCCCGAGTTGCCCAGCCACCTGATCGTGGTGGGGTCCGGCGTCACCGGTGCCGAGTTCGCCAGCGCCTACCAGGCGATGGGGGTCGAGGTGACGTTGGTCTCCAGCCGGGACCGGGTGATGCCGCACGAGGACGCCGACGCGGCGATGGCCATCGAGCAGGTCTTCCGCAGCCGGGGCATGAGCATCCTCAACAACTCCCGGGCGGACGCGGTCCGGCGGGTCGACGACGGGGTGGAGGTGGTCCTCTCCGACGGGCGGGTGGTGACCGGTTCGCACGCCCTGATCGCCGTCGGCTCGATCCCGAACACCGCCGGCCTCGGCCTGGCCGAGTACGGCGTCGAGCTGGCCAAGGGCGGTTACGTCACGGTCGACCGGGTGTCGCGTACCAACGTCCCCGGCATCTACGCCGCCGGCGACTGCACCGGCGTGCTGCCGCTGGCCAGCGTGGCAGCCATGCAGGGCCGGATCGCGATGTGGCACGCCCTCGGCGAGGCGGTCCGGCCGCTGCGGCTGCGGACCGTCGCCGCGAACGTCTTCACCGACCCGGAGCTGGCCACCGTGGGTGTCTCGCAGGACGAGGCGGACGCCGGCCGGACCCTGGCCCGTCAGGTGATGCTGCCGTTGACCGGCAACGCCCGGGCGAAGATGGACGACCTGGCCGACGGCTTCGTCAAGCTGTTCTGCCGTCCGTCGACCGGTCAGGTGATCGGCGGCGTGGTGGTCGCCCCCAAGGCCAGCGAGCTGATCCTGCCGATCACCATGGCGATCGAGAACAACCTCACCGTCAACGAGCTGGCCCAGACCATCACCATCTATCCGAGCCTGTCCGGTTCGATCACCGAGGCGGCCCGCCAACTCATGCTGCACGAACTCGAATGACCCGGCGGGGGCGTCGCGCCGGTGTGCCGATCCAGCGGTGTCAGGGTGTGCTGGATGCCGCTACATCGGCGCTGTCGAGTGGTCAGGGTTCGGGGTGGACGCGCTCAGGTCGGTGCGGGTGTCCCGGCTGGCGGCGCGGGCGCTGAGCAGGGTCATCGTCCAGCCGGCCGCCCCGAACCCGACCGCCGCCGCGGCCGCGATCAGCCCCAACCGCCAGGCCGATCCGGTGAGCGCGGTGCCGCCGAGGTGGCCGACCATGGCCCCGTAACTGGCCCAGCCGACGGCGGCCAGCGCCTCGTAGCAGAGGAACAGCCGGTAGGGGTAGCGGCTGCGGCCGGCGGAGAAGCAGGCCGCCATCCGGCCGCCGGGCACGAACCGGCAGAGCAGGATGGTCAGCGGTCCGGGGCGGCGCAGCCCTCGGGTGACCCGTCCGGCGACCCGGCGGGCCCGACCGGGTGCGATGTGCCGGGCCGGTCGCCGGTGCGGGGCGCTGCGGCCGAGCAGGTAGCAGGCGAGGTCGCCGACGAAGACGCCGAGCGCCCCGACGCCGATGGTCAACGGCAGGCTCAGCCCACCCACCACGGTGAGCGCACCGCCGGTGATCATGACGGCCTGGGTGGGGATGACCGGCACGAAGGCGTCCGCGACGAGCAGGCCCATCAGCAGCAGGTACGCCAGCAGGGGTGATGCGACGTCAGTGAGTAGCTCGGGCACGACTGCCACCTCGCCGGTCAGGGCCGATTCCAGGCACCGAGCCTCCCGGTGGCTTCACCCGCACCGGCATCCGGACCGGCAGGTGGTGACCACGGACACCACCGGGGCCTGCTGGGGAGACCGCGCGACTGCGCGCCGTGTGCCGCCGGTAGCAGCGTGATGGGCCGCCTGCCGTCTGCCGCTCGCGGTCCGCCGTTCGCCGCTCGCCGCCCGGAGGGGGTCGGCGGATCGTCGGTCGTCGGCGTACCGTTGGGTACGCGGCCCCCCACCCGTCGGGTCCCCCGTTCCTGACGAGCGGGCCGCCGTGGGTCGCCGGCAGGTCCCGTGCCGGCGACCCTCCTAATCTCCGCCCCGGTGAACCCGGACAGCCGCGTGCTGACCAGCGGGAACGCCTCACCGGTGAGCGTCGGATCCGGTCCGGTCCCCCGCTCTGCGCCGGCCACGGATGATGATCGTTGATCATGACGGCTGTCGATTCTGACGATGGCAACTGAGCCAACCGTATCGCCGTCACCGGCCCGGACCCGGTGATTGACCCCAGCCGCGCGGCGACGACCCCGGCGGGTCGGACCGGTGCCGCCGGCCCGACCCCGGCTGCGCCGGTCACCCGCACCCCGGTCGAGCCGGGCACCCTCCCCCTTCCCGGCGGTCGGCCGCGCGGGTCGTACGACGTCTCACGGCCGTCACAGCGGCGTCGCGCCGCTACCGGCCGACCGGTGATCATCGTTCGGACACACCGGCTGTCGGCCCGGGGACACGACGCCCCACCCGCCGGTGTCGCCCGGATAGCGTTCCGGGCTCAACCGACATTCCTTTCGGAGGCTCGTAGATGGTTTCCATCCTGGTGCGGGGCGCGCTCGCCGTGACCCTGGCGCTCGGCAGCACCCTCGTCGTCGTGACCGGCCCGGCCGAGGCGGCGGCGACGAAGTACAAGAACTGCACCGAACTGAACAAGAAGTACAAGCACGGGGTGGGCAAGAAGGGCGCGAAGGACAAGGTCCGGGGCAGCACCAAGCCGGTCACGAACTTCACCGTGTCGGATTCGGTCTACGCGAAGAACACCCACCTGGACCGGGACAAGGACAAGGTCGCCTGCGAGAAGCGCTGACCGCGCCGCAGCGGACCGCAGCGCCGGACCGCAGCGCCGGACCGCAGCGCCGGACCGCAGCGCCGGACCGCAGCGCCGGACCGCTGTGCCGGACCGCGCCGCGCCGCGCGCCGTGCCGGACCGCGCGGGGCCGGGGGACCGCGCCGGAGGCCGGTCGGCCGTAAAGCGTTCGCCCCGGGCGTCGCCGGGGTCGTACGGTGACGGTATGCGCAGTGCTGTGGTGACCACGACGCCGGGAGATCCCGGCGTGCCGCACTGACGTTCACCGTCGACGAGGCCCCGGGCGATCCGCCCGGGGCCTCGTGGCGTCGCGGGCACGGTCGCCTCCGGGTCGTACCCGATCAAGGAGCGCGACATGATCGACCACCGTAGGCTCGGCCGGGAGCTGGACCTGTTCGTCTCCGATCCGCTCGCGGGGGCCGGGCTGCCGATCTGGCTGCCGGCCGGCGCGGCGGCCCGGCACGCCGTCGAGGAGTACGTCCGCGAGCTGGAACGCCGGGCCGGCTACCAGCACGTCTACTCGCCACCGCTGGGCCGGCGCGAGTTGTTCGCGCTGTCCGGGCACCTCGGCCACTTCGCCGACGAGATGTTCCCACCGATGCGGATGGGTGACGACGAGTTGCTGCTCCGGCCGGCGCTCTGCCCGCACCACGCGCTGGTCTACCGGGCCCGGGGCCGCTCCTACCGGGAGTTGCCGCTGCGCGTCGGCGAGCTGGGTGGGATGTACCGGGCGGAACGGTCCGGGGTGCTCGGCGGGCTGGCCCGGGTGCGGGCGATCTCGCTCAACGATGCGCACAACTTCTGCACCCTGGAGCAGGTCGGCGACGAGGTGCGGGAGATCCTGCGGCTGATCCGCCAGGCGCACGCGGCGCTCGGCGTCCGCCCGGCCGGGTTCCGGTTGTCGCTGCGCGGGCCGGGCGCGAAGTACGTCGGGGACGACGCGTCCTGGGCACGCGCCGAAGAGCTGCTCCGGGCCGCCCTCGACGGGGTGGACCACGTGGAGGTCCCCGGTGAGGCCGCCTTCTACGGCCCGAAGATCGACATCCAGATCGTCGACGCGGCAGGCCGGGAGTCGACCATCTCCACCGTGCAGATCGACTTCGACAAGCCGGAGAAGTTCGACCTGTCGTACACCGATGCGGCGGGTGCCCGGCGACGACCGGTGCTGGTGCACCGCAGCCTGGTCGGGAGCATGGAGCGGCTGTTCGCCTATCTGATCGAGGCGCACGAGGGCGCCTTCCCGCCCTGGTACGCCCCGGTGCAGCTGCTGCTCCTGCCGGTCGACGCCGGGCAGGCCGACGCGGTGGACCGGGTGGCCCGCCGGGCGGTCGACGCCGGGCTGCGGGTCGAGGTGGACGCGGGCGGTTCGCTGGGTGCCCGGGTCCGCGACGCGGCCCGCCGCCGGGTGCCGTACGTCGGGGTGGTCGGGGCCCGCGAGGCCGCCGCCGACGCGGTGGCCCTGCGGCTGCGCGACGGTCGCAGCCTCGACCCGATGCCGGCGGCGGACGCGGTGCGGCTGATCGGCGCGGTGGTGGCGGCCCGCTCGGCGCAGCTCCTCCCGGCCGGCTGACGGTGCGGGGGCCGGGGGATCGTCCCCCCGGCCCCCGCACCGGTCTGTCACTCAGCCCCGGGCCGGTGCCGGTGCCGCCGCTGCCGGCGCAACCTCGTCGTCGACCACCGCCGCGGCGAACTGCGCCTGGTAGAGCCGGTGGTACGCCCCCCGCGCGGCGAGCAGTTGCTGGTGGGTGCCCTGCTCGACGATCCGCCCGTCCTCCATCATCAGGATCAGGTGGGCGTCGCGGATCGTGGACAGCCGGTGCGCGATGACGAAGCTGGTCCGGTCGGAGCGCAGCGCCGCCATCGCCCGTTGCAGCAGCACCTCGGTACGGGTGTCCACCGAGCTGGTCGCCTCGTCCAGGATCAGCAGCGACGGCTCCGCCAGGAACGCCCGCGCGATGGTGATGAGCTGCTTCTCCCCGGCACTGACGTTGCTGCCCTCCTCGTCGATGACGGTGTCGTACCCGTCGGGGAGGCTACGGACGAACCGGTCCACGAAGGTGGCCCGCGCGGCGGCGAGGATCTCCTCCTCGGTGGCGTCCGGCCGGCCGTAGGCGATGTTGTCCCGGATGGTGCCGCCGAACAGCCAGGTGTCCTGGAGCACCATGCCGATCCGGCCGCGCAGGTCGTCGCGGCGCAGCGTGGTGATGTCCACCCCGTCGAGGGTGATCCGCCCGGCGTCCAGTTCGTAGAAGCGCATCACCAGGTTGACCAGGGTGGTCTTGCCGGCGCCGGTGGGGCCGACGATGGCGACGGTGTGGCCGGGCTCGGCGACCAGCGACAGGTCGTCGATCAGCGGCTTGTCCGGGTCGTACCGGAAGGAGATGTTCTCGAACTCGACCCGGCCGTGCGGTTCGACGACCCGGGCCGGCGTGGCCGGGTCGGGGCTCTGCTCGTCGGCGTCGAGGACGGCGAACACCCGTTCGGCGGAGGCCACCCCGGACTGGAGCAGGTTCGCCATCGAGGCGAGCTGGGTGAGCGGCTGGGTGAACTGCCGCGAGTACTGGATGAACGCCTGCACGTCACCGAGGCTCATCGACCCCGACGCCACCCGCAGCCCGCCGACCACGGCGATCGCCACGTAGCTGAGGTTCCCGACGAACATCATCGCCGGCATGATGATCCCGGAGATGAACTGGGCGCCGAAGCTGGCCCGGAACAACTCCTCGTTCTTGGCGTGGAAGGTGGCCTCCACCTCCGGGGAGCGACCGAAGACCTTGACCAGTTCGTGGCCGGTGAACGCCTCCTCGATCTGACCGTTCAGCTCGCCGGTGTGGGTCCACTGGGCGATGAACTTCTGCTGCGACCGCTTGGCGATCTGCTGCGTCACGATCACCGACAGCGGCACCGCGACCAGCGCGACCAGCGCCAGCAGCGGCGAGATCCAGAACATCATCGCCAGTACGCCGACCACGGTCAGCAGCGAGGTGAGCAGTTGGCTCAGCGTCTGCGACAGGGTCTGCGAGATGTTGTCGATGTCGTTGGTGACCCGGCTGAGCAGCTCGCCGCGCGGCTGCCGGTCGAAGTAGGGCAGCGGCAGCCGGTTGAGTTTCTCCTCCACCTCGGCACGCAACCGCAGCACGGTGGCCTGCACCACCCCGTTGAGCAGCCAGCCCTGCCACCACATCAGCAGGCTGGCGGCGACATAGAGGCCGAGGGCGAACAGCAGCGTCCGGCCGAGGGCGTCGAAGTCGATGCCGGCCCCGGGGACCACGTCCATCCGGGCGACCATGTCGGCGAGGTTGTCGTTGCCGGCGGCCCGCATCCCGGACACCGCCTGGTCGACGGTGGTGCCCGCAGGCAACTGCCGGCCGATCACCCCGGCGAAGATGATGTCGGTGGCGTGGCCGAGGATCTTCGGCCCGATCACGCTGAACCCGACGCTGGTCACCGCCAGGGCGATGATGCCGGTCAGCGGCACCCGGTGCGGTCGCAGCCGGCCGAGCAGCCGGCGGGCCGACGGCCCGAAGTTCATCGACTTCTCCGCCGGCATGCCGGCGCTCATCCACGGCGGCCCGCCGGTGCGCCGGCCGGCCGCCGGTAGCCGCTTCGGCGTGGTCTCCTCCGGGGCCTTCTTCTGCTCGGGTACGGCGGTCATGCCGGCACCCCCGTCGTCTGCTGGGACGCCACGATCTCGGCGTACGTCGGACAGTCGTCGAGCAGCTCGTCGTGTCGGCCCATCCCGACCACGCCTCCGTCCTCCAGCACGATGATCTGGTCGGCGTCGATGATCGTGGAGACCCGCTGGGCGACGATCACCACTGCGGCGTCGGCGGTGACCGGGCGCAGCGCGGCCCGCAACCGGGCGTCGGTGCCCAGGTCGAGCGCCGAGAACGAGTCGTCGAACAGGTAGATCTCCGGCTTGCGGACGAGCGCCCGCGCGATGGCGAGGCGTTGCCGCTGCCCACCGGAGACGTTCGTCCCGCCCTGCGTGATCGGGGCGTCCAGCCCGCCGGTCATCTGGGCCACGAAGTCCCGGGCCTGGGCGATCTCCAACGCCGTCCACAGCTCCTCGTCGGTGGCGTCCGGGTTGCCGTAGCGCAGGTTGCTGGCCACCGTGCCGGTGAACAGGTAGGGCTTCTGCGGCACCAGGCCGATCCGCCGCCACAGCTCCTCGGGGGCCAGTTCGCGGACGTCGACCCCGTCGACCAGCACCGTGCCGGCGGTCGGGTCGACCAGCCGGGGGATCAGGGTCAGCAGGGTGGTCTTGCCGGCGCCGGTCGAGCCGATCACGGCGGTGGTCCGCCCCGGGGTGGCCCGGAACGAGATGTCGTGCAGCACCGGCGCGCTGGCCCCCGGGTACTGGAAGGCCACGCCGCGCAGCTCCAGCTCACCGTGGCCGTCGACCCGGGTGACCGGCTCGGCCGGTGGCACCACAGTGGACTCGGTGTCCAGCACCTCGGTGACGCGTTCGGCGCAGACCGCCGCGCGCGGCACCATCATCAGCATGAAGGTGGCCATCATGACGGCCATCAGGATCTGCATCAGGTACGCCAGGAAGGCGGTCAGCGCGCCGATCTGGATCTGCCCGGAGTCGACCCGCTGCGCCCCGAACCACAGCACGGCGACGCTGGAGACGTTGAGCACCAGCATCACCACCGGGAAGATCAGCGCCATCAGTCGACCGACCCGCAGGGCGGTGGCGGTCAGATCGGCGTTGGCCACCCCGAACCGCTGCGTCTCGTACGGCTCGCGGACGAACGCCCGGACCACCCGGATGCCGGTGATCTGCTCGCGGAGCACCCGGTTGACCGTGTCGATGCGGGTCTGCATGAGCCGGAACCCGGGCACCATCTGGCGGATGACCAGGCCCAGTGCGATGGCGAGCACCGGCACGCTGACCAGCATCAGCCAGGACAGGCCGATGTCCTCCCGCAGCGCCATCACCACCCCGCCGACGCTCATGATCGGCGCGGCGACCAGCATGGTGCAGCTCATCAGCACGAGCATCTGCACCTGTTGCACGTCGTTGGTGTTGCGGGTGATCAGCGAGGGTGCGCCGAAGCGGGCCACCTCGCGGGCGGAGAACCGGTTGACCTGCCTGAAGATCGCCGCGCGGACGTCCCGGCCGAAGGCCATCGCGGTCCGCGCGCCGAAGTAGACCGCCGTCACCGCGCAGGCGATCTGGAGCAGGCTGACCAGCAGCATCCAACCGCCGGTACGGATGATGTAGTCGGTGTCGCCCCGGGCCACCCCCAGGTCGATGATGTCGGCGTTGAGGCTCGGCAGGTAGAGCGAGGCCATCGTGCCGACGAACTGGAGCAGCACCACCGCGCCCAGCGGCCGGTGGTAGGGCCGCAGGTAGCGGCGCAGCAGACTGATCAGCACGGATGGCTCCCGGGCCTCGGGTCGTCGGTCGTGTCCTGGTGCTGTGTTGTCAACCTCTTGTCCTCCCCGTCGGACATGGTCGTGATGACCTCGATCAGAAAATCCCGGATCACCGCGCGCCGGGCCGGGTCGGCGTCGACGGAGGTGAGCGGGGTGTCGGTGCGCATCCGGTCGACCAGGGAGCGGGTGTGTTCCCGGCCCTTGTCGGTCAGCGCCAGTCGGACGGTCCGCCGGTCGGCGTCGTCGCGGCGGCGCTCGACGAAACCGTCCCGTTCGAGGGTGTCGACGATCCCGGTGAGGGTGGCGGGCCGGACGAAGCAGCGGTCGGCGACGTCCCGGTGGGTGGCGTCGTCGAGGTGGTTCAGGGTGAACAGCACCCGCATCCCGGCCGGGGTGAGGCCGTGGTGTTCGGCCAGGTAACGACCCCAGTGCTGGTCGACGAGGTGGCCGGCGACCGACAGCAGCCGCCCGAGCGGCACGGTACGGAGCACGTCGGGGTAGGCAGCCAGTGGTTCCATCTGCACGCTGAGTATGTTAGCCCCCGGACCGTCAGGGGCCAAACGAAATGGCCAGGGCTGCTCCCACGTACAGGATCTGGAGCGCCGTACGCGGACCGAGCGGGGTGACGGGTCGACCGGCCAGGGTCAGGTGGCGTCGGGCCGCCGAGACGTTCGCGGGGAACATCGCCACCATCATCAGGGCCAGGCCGGCGGCGACCGGGCGGGCGGTGACCGGGACCAGTAGGCCCACCGCGCCCGCCAGCTCCAGCACTCCGGTCGCGGTGACCAGGGCGCCGGGGAAGGGCAGGCGGGGCGGGACCATGGCGATCAGACCCTCCCGGCGGGGCGAGGTGAAGTGGGCGAAACCGGTCAGCACGAAAAGTAGTGCCAGGCCGACGCGGAGCGCGGGGTGCCAGCCGTCGAGCGCGTCCACGCCCGCCAGACCGACCAGGCGTGCGACGGCGGTGCCGACGAGCAGAGCGATGAACGGAACCATGCGAACCTCCTGAGGCGCAAATCTTTATATTGCCAAGATGCCGTCCCGATCGCTTTCTTGTCAACGTAAAGATACGATCGTGTCATGACCGTCACCCGCGCCTACCACCACGGAGATCTGCCTCGCGCCCTGCTCGCGGCGGCGGTGGCGGCGATCGAAGAATCCGGCCCGGCGGCGCTCAGCCTGCGCGACCTCGCCCGCCGCGCGGGCGTCTCGCACGCCGCCCCGACCCACCACTTCGGCGACAAGGCCGGGTTGCTCACCGCCCTCGCCGTCGAGGGGTTCGACCTGCTGGCCGCCGCGCTGACCGCAGCCGGTGACGACCTGCTCGACGTCGGGGTGGCCTACGTGGACTTCGCCGTCAGTCACCGAGCGCACTTCGAGGTGATGTTCCGACCCGACCTCTACCGGGCCGACACCCCCGAGGTGCGGGCCGCCCGGGAGCGCGCGGGTGCGGCGCTGCACCTCGGCGTGGCGGCCCTGCCACCGCACCGGGCCGAGCCGGGCGAGTCACGGACGGACGCGTTGGCCGCCTGGTCGATCGTGCACGGCTTCGCCACGCTCTGGCTCTCCGGCGCGCTACCCCCCGACATCGACGCCGACCCCCGCGCCGCCGCCCGTACCGTAATCCGCCACCTAATCCCCCCACCCTGACCCACCCACCCACCCACCCCCGCCCCCTCATCCCCGCCCCCTCGCCCCGCCCGCCCTAGGGTGAGTTGATCAAGAGGTTTACGTCACCCACCGCCAGATTCCCGACGCAAACTTCTTGATCACCACCTCACCAACCCCTCTGCTCGGGTGATCAAGAGGTTTACGTCACCGGCAACGGAATTCCTGACGCGAACCTCTTGATCACCGCCTCAGGCACTCAGACGGTGGGGTGATCAAGAGGTTTGCGTCAGTTGGGGCGGGTGGGGTGACGTAAACCTCTTGATCAACTCGTCCGGGGCGGGGCGGGTGGGGGCGAGGGGTGGGGGTGGGAGGGGCGGGGGTTACCAGCTGGTGGGGAGGGGCATGCCTTCGGTGTAGCCGGCGTGGCTCTGGATGCCGACCAGGGCGCGTTCGTGGAACTCGTCGAGGGTGCGGGCGCCGGCGTAGGTGCAGGCGCTGCGTACCCCGGAGATGATCTCGTCGATCAGGTCCTCGACGCCGGGGCGGGCCGGATCCAGGTACATCCGGGCGGTGGAGATGCCCTCCTCGAAGATCGCCTTACGGGCGCGGTCGAAGGCGCTGTCCTCGGCGGTCCGGGCGCTGACCGCGCGCGACGAGGCCATCCCGAAGCTCTCCTTGTAGCGTCGCCCGTCCGGCTCGGTGTAGAGGTCACCCGGCGACTCGTAGGTGCCGGCGAACCAGGAGCCCACCATCACGTTGGACGCCCCGGCGGCCAGCGCCAGCGCCACGTCCCGGGGGTGGCGTACCCCGCCGTCGGCCCAGACGTGCCGGCCGAGGGCGCGGGCCGCCGCCGCGCAGTCCAGCACGGCGGAGAACTGGGGTCGGCCGACCCCGGTCATCATCCGGGTGGTGCACATCGCGCCCGGTCCCACCCCGACCTTGATGATGTCCGCGCCCGCCTCGACCAGGTCGCGTACCCCCTCGGCGGTGACCACGTTGCCGGCGGCCACCGGGACCGGGGGGTCCAGTTTGCGGACCGCCCGCAACGCGGAGATCATCCGTTCCTGGTGCCCGTGCGCGGTGTCCACCACCAGGGTGTCGACGCCTGCCGCGAGCAGTGCCTCGGCCTTTCCGGTGACGTCACCGTTGATGCCGACGGCCGCCGCGATGCGCAGCCGCCCCCGGTCGTCGACGGCCGGCCGGTAGAGGGTGGCCCGCAGCGCACCCTGCCGGGTGAGCACCCCGACCAGGCGGCCGTCGTCGTCGACCACCGGGGCCAGTCGCCGCCGTCCCGCGTTGAGCCGTTCGAATCCGGTACGCGGGTCCGCGTCGGCCGGCACCGTGTGCAGCTCGGTCGACATCACGTGTTGGAGTTGGGCGAACCGGTCCACCTCGTGGGTGTCCGCCTCGGTGACCACCCCCACCGGCCGACCGGCCTCGTCGACGACCACCACCGCGCCGTGGGACTTCTTGGGCAGCAGGTGGATGGCGTCGCCGACGGTGTCGGTCGGGCCGAGCGTGATCGGGGTGTCGTGCACCAGGTGCCGTTGCTTGACCCAGTCGACCACGGTGGCGACCACCTCGATCGGGATGTCCTGCGGGATGACCGCGATCGCGCCGCGCCGGGCCACCGTCTCGGCCATCCGCCGGCCGGCCACCGCCGTCATGTTCGCCACCACCAGCGGGATGGTGGTGCCGGTGCCGTCACCGGTGGACAGGTCGACGTCGAGCCGCGAACCGACCTCGGACCGGGCCGGGGCCATGAAGACGTCGTTGTAGGTCAGGTCGTGCGCGGGCACCGCGCCATGAAGGAACCTCACCCCGCCATCATTCCCGCTTCCGGCCCGTCCCGCCGCCGTCGGTGGCCCAGACCACCCCACCGCTGCGGGGGCCGTCCGGTGGCGGGGGGCCGGGGATCTGCCAGCCCCACCAGGGGGTACGGCCGGAAGGCGGAACAGGCGGCGGGGCCGTGGAGCGGGTCAGGCGATGGTGCAGATCGCCGCACCGGCGGTGAGCACCGCACCCACCTCGGCGGCGAGCCCCGCGACCGTGCCCGCCTTGTGCGCGTGCAACGGCTGCTCCATCTTCATCGCCTCCAGGACGACGACCAGGTCCCCCTCGGCGACGGTGTCCCCGTCCGAGACGGCGATCTTGACGATGGTGCCCTGCATGGGGGAGGTGAGCGCGTCGCCGCTGACCGCCGTACCCGTGCCGGTGCCGCCACCCCGGCGGGCCGGCCGGCGGGCGGCGGGGGCTGCGGTGGTCGTACCCCCGGTGAGGCCGGCGGGGAGGGTGACCTCCAGCCGCTTGCCGCCCACCTCGACCACGACGGTCTCGCGTGCCGCCGCCGTGTCGGCGGGGCCGGCGGTGGCGGTGAACGCCGGGATCGGGTTGTCGAACTCGGTCTCGATCCACCGGGTGTGCACGGTGAACGGCTCGGTGGTGAACGCCGGGTCCCGGACGACGAGGCGGTGGAACGGCAGCGCGGTGGCCATCCCCTCGACGACCATCTCGTCGAGCACCCGGCGGGCCCGTTCGATCGCCTCGGCGCGGGTCTCGCCGGTGACGATCACCTTGGCCAGCAGCGAGTCGAAGTTGCCGCCGATCACGTCACCGGCGCTGACCCCGGTGTCGACCCGGACGCCGGGGCCGGTGGGCAGCCGCAGCGCGGTGATGGTGCCGGGGGCGGGCAGGAAGTTGCGGCCCGGGTCCTCGCCGTTGATCCGGAACTCGATGGCGTGCCCGCGCGGGGTCGGGTCCGCGGTGAACCGCAGTTTCTCGCCGTCGGCGATCCGGAACTGCTCGCGGACCAGGTCGACGCCGGCGGTCTCCTCGGTGACCGGGTGCTCCACCTGGAGCCGGGTGTTGACCTCCAGGAAGGAGACGGTGCCGTCGCCGCCGACCAGGTATTCGACCGTGCCGGCGCCGTGGTAGCCGGCCTCCCGGCAGATCGCCTTGGCGCTGTCGTGGATCTGGTTGCGCTGCGCGTCGGTGAGGAACGGCGCGGGGGCCTCCTCGACCAGCTTCTGGTGCCGGCGTTGCAGGGAGCAGTCCCGGGTGCCGACGACGACGACGTTGCCGTGCCGGTCGGCCAGCACCTGCGCCTCGACGTGCCGGGGCTGGTCGAGGTAGCGCTCGACGAAGCACTCGCCCCGGCCGAACGCGGCGACCGCCTCCCGGGTGGCCGACTCGAACAGGTGGGGGATCTCCTCCAGGGTGCGGGCCACCTTGAGGCCCCGCCCGCCCCCGCCGAAGGCGGCCTTGATGGCGACCGGCAGGCCGTGCTCGACGGCGAAGGCGGTCACCTCGTCGGCGTCGGCGACCGGGTCGGCGGTGCCGGGGACCAGGGGCGCACCGGCCCGCTGGGCGAGGTGCCGGGCGGTGACCTTGTCACCGAGGTCGCGGATCGCCTGCGGGGTCGGACCGATCCAGGTCAGGCCCGCGTCCAGCACGGCCTGGGCGAAGTCGGCATTCTCGGAGAGGAAGCCGTAACCCGGGTGTACGGCGTCCGCGCCGGCCCGCCGGGCCACCTCGATCAGCTTGTCGATGCGCAGGTAGCTGTCGGCGGCGGTGTCGCCACCGAGGGCGTACGCCTCGTCGGCGAGGGTGGTGTGCAGGGCGTCCCGGTCGGAGTCCGCGTAGACGGCGACGCTGCCCAGACCCGCGTCGCGGCAGGCCCGGATGACGCGGACGGCGATCTCTCCACGGTTGGCGATGAGTACCTTGCGCACCTTGGTGCTCCTCCCGGGGTCGTTGCCTCGGGAGTGTATCGGCAGCCCGGAGGCCCCCTAACGATCATTCAGTGTGGGATGCCGCACTGTGGGCGCGGTCGACTAGTCAAACTTGGTTATTACGCTTGTACGGTGTCTGCGACTCGGTTGATGATCCTGGGGCTGGTCCGGTGGATGCAGCCCGTGCATGGCTACGACGTACGCCGCGAGCTGTTGAGCTGGGGTGCCGACAAGTGGGCGAACGTGCAGCCCGGCTCGATCTATCACGCGTTGCGCAAGCTGACCGAGGAGGGACTGTTGCGGGCGGTCGCCACCGAGCAGGTCGGTGCCCGTCCGGCGCGCACCACGTACGAGGTGACGCCCAAGGGGGACGAGGAGTTCGAGACGTTGCTGCGGGCGCAGTGGTGGCAGCTGCACGAGGTGCCGGACCCGTTCGCGTCGGCCTTCTCGTTCCTGCCGGCGATGCCCCGCGAGGAGGCGGCGGCGGCGCTGCGCAACCGGGCGAATCTGCTGCGTGCCGGTGTCGAGTCGATGCGTGCCTCGTTGGACTCCGACTGGGTGCGCAACAGCAGGCCGGTGCACGTGACCTGGATGTTCGAGCTGTGGTTGGCCCGGGCCGAGGCGGAGATGGCGTGGTGCGGGCGGATCGCCGAGCGGATCGACTCCGGAGTGTCGTACCTGCCTGCTGGGCTGACGGGGGCAGGCGTCTGGCCCGGCTGGACCGACGGCGCTCCGCAGCGCGGCGCGGCCGACGGCGCTCTGCCGCCCGGCACGGCCGACGGTGCTCTGCCGCCCGCCGAGAAAAGTAATAATCAACGTTGACCATAGAAGCTATATCGCGTTAGCCTGCTTCCGGCCCGTTGCGGGAGTGCGCCGCATGGCGTCACGGGGGCAGACGACGGCCGGCACCACCCGGCCCGGACGACCAGGAGCAGAGATGATCGAGACCAGAGGGCTGCGGAAGTCGTTCCGCTCCCGGCAGGGTCGGGAGACGAAAACGGTCGACGCCGTCCGGGGGGTGAATCTTCAGGTCCCGGCGGGAGAGATCTTCGGTTTCCTCGGCCCCAACGGCGCCGGCAAGACCACCACCCTGCGGATGCTCGCCACGCTCATCGAGCCGGACGGCGGCGAGGCCACCATCGCCGGTGCCGACCTGCGCAAGGACCCGGCCGAGGTACGCCGCCGGATCGGCTACGTCGCCCAGGGTGGCAGCACCTGGGACGAGAGCACCGCCCGCGAGGAACTCGTCCTGCACGCCCGGATGTACGGCATCGGCAAGGCCGACGCGCACCGCCGCGCGGTCCGCGCCCTGGAGGCCTTCCAGCTCACCGAGTACGCGGACCGCAAGTGCAAGACCTACTCGGGCGGCCAGCGGCGACGGGTGGAGATCGCCCTCGGCATCATCCACGAGCCGAAGATCGTCTTTCTCGACGAGCCGACCACCGGCCTCGACCCGCAGAGCCGCGCGCACATGTGGGACGAGATCCGCCGGCTGCGTACCGAGGGGATGACCGTCTTCATCACCACGCACTACCTCGACGAGGCCGACGCGCTCTGCGACCGGATCGCGATCATGGATCACGGCGAGGTGGTCGCCGAGGGCACCCCGGCCGAGCTGAAGCGGGAGATCTCCGGCGACGTCGTGCTCGTCGGCCTCGACGTGGCGAGCACCCCGCAGGCCGCCGAACTCCTCGACAGCGAGGAATACCTCAACAAGCTGGAGACCGTCGACGAGGGCGGGCTGCGCCTCTACGTCGACGAGGGCACCACCGCCATCCCGCAGGTCCTGCGCCGGCTCGACCACGCCGGGCTGGTCATGAGCTCCATCGAGCTGCACCGCCCCAGCCTCGACGACGTCTTCCTCACCAAGACCGGCCGCTCGCTGCGCGAGTCCTGAGACACCGGAGACCACGGATGAAATTCGCCCGCGACACCTGGCTGATCTTCCAACGCCAACTTCAACTGCTGCTGCGCAACCCGGTCTGGGTCTTCGTCGGCGTCTTCCAGCCGGTGATGTACCTGCTGCTCTTCGCCCCGCTGCTCAAGCCGGCGCTGAACGCGCCCACCCAGGCCGCCGCGTACAAGATCTTCGTACCCGGCCTGCTGGTGCTGCTGGCCATCTTCGGCGGACTGTTCCAGGGCTTCGGCCTGATCGCCGAACTGCGCGCCGGAGTCATCGAGCGGTCCCGGGTCACCCCGATCAGCCGGCTCGCCCTGCTGCTCGGCCGCTCCCTGCGCGACGTCGTCTCGCTGATCGTGCAGGCGATCATCATCACCCTGCTGGCGCTCCTGTTCGACCTGCGGGTCTTCATCGGGGACCTGCTGCTGGCGTACCTCATGCTGGCCCTGATCGCGCTGATGACCTCGGCCGTCTCGTACGGCGTCGCACTCAAGGTCAAGAGCGAGGACGCGCTCGCCCCGTTGATGAACACCGTGGCCCAGCCGGTGCTGCTGCTCTCCGGCATCCTGCTGCCGCTCACCTTCGCCCCCGGCTGGCTCCAGGGGGTCGCCGAGTGGAACCCGTTCTCCTGGGCGGTCGACGGCACCCGGGCGTTGTTCGCCGGTGACCTCGCCAACGACAAGGTGTGGCAGGGGCTGGGCATCATCGCGGTGCTCGCCGCCGCCGGGGTCTTCTGGGCGGCCCGACAGTTCGCCCGCAGCGTCCGCTGACGATCCCCACCCCGGGCGAGGCCCGGTCACGCGCTCGTCGCGTCAGACCGTCACCCCGCCTCCCCACGGCATCCCGGCTTCCCGGCGTCACCCCACCTCCCCACGGCATCCCGGCTTCCCGGCCGGATGCCGTGGGGAGGTGATCGACTGTGTGCCGCCGAGCGGTATCGGTGCGCGGTGGACACCGCAACATCGGCCCAGGGGAGTCGAACTCGCCATTCCCCCGGCCGGCCGGTCAGTGCACCCGGGCGAGGGTGACGCCGTCGGCCAGGGGGAGCAGCACCGCATCGACGCGTACGTCGGCCAGCACCTCGTCGTTGAAGGCGGCGATCGCCCGGTCGGCGGCGTCACGGGGGGCGAGCACCCGGCCGCCGCGCAGGGTGTTGTCGACCGCGATGACCGCGCCGGGCCGCATCCTCGGCACCAACTCCGCCCAGTACACCGGGTAGCCGGTCTTGTCGGCGTCGATGAAGGCGAAGTCCAGGTAACGCTCGTGCGGCAAGTCCCGGAGCGTCTCCGCGGCCGGGCCGATGCGCAACTCGATCCGGTCGGCCACCCCGGCGCGCTGCCAGTAGGACCGGGCGATACCGGTGAACTCCTCCGAAATGTCGAAGCAGGTGAGCCGACCGTCCTCGGGCAGCCCACGGGCGATCGCCAGCGACGACAGCCCGGTGAACGTGCCCACCTCGACGGCCTGCCGGGCACCCAGCAGCCGGGTCAGGAAGGTGAGGAACGCCGCCTGCTCCGGCGCCACCTGCATCTCGGCGTGCGCCGGCAGCACCGCGCGGGTCTCCTCGGCCAGATCGCGGATGATCTCGTCCGGCGGAGACCCGTGGGCGACGAGGTAGGCGTGCAGTTCCGGCGTCAGCGGCAGCGACTTCGTGGTCATGACCGGACGTTAGCCCAGCGGCTCGATCTCCTGGGCGCCCGGCGCGACCTTCGACCACAGGTCGGTGATGCTCAGCTCCAGATCGCGCAACAATCCACGGAGCAGCGGCAACGACAACCCGACCACCGTTCCCGGATCACCCTCGATCCCGTTCAGGAACGCCCCGCCCAACCCGTCGATGGTGAACGCCCCCGCCACCGCCAACGGCTCACCCGTGGCCACGTACGCGGCGATCTCCGCATCGGTGACGTCCGCGAAGTGCACGACCGTCGAGGCCACCGCCTCCGCGCGGGACTCACGCACCACGTCGAGCAGACAGTGCCCGGTGTGCAACACCCCGCTGCGCCCACGCATCCGCTCCCACCGTCGGGTGGCGTCGGCCGCATCCGCCGGCTTGCCGAGAATCTCACCGTCGAACGCGAGCACCGAGTCGCACCCCAACACCAGAGTCCGCTCGTCGGCAGTGGTACGTAGCCGGTCGGACACCGCCTGCGCCTTCAGCCGGGCCAACTCCAGGCAGAGATCCTCGGCCCGATCCGCGACCACCTGGGACTCGTCGACCCCACTCACCAGTACGTCCGGCTCGATTCCGGCGGCCTGAAGCAACTTGCGGCGGGCGGGGCTCTGCGAGGCGAGTACGAGGCGCAGCGGCAAAGAATTGGACACGGGCCGACGCTACCGGCTGATCCGTGGTGGCGGGTCGTCGGCACGTCGGCGACGACGCCACACCAGGAACCCGCACCCGGCAGCCACGATCACCCCCAACGTCGCCCACCCCCGTACGGCGGCACCGCCATCGTCGTTCCCGCCGGACGATGACGTGGCTGCGCTCGTCGTCCCTGCCTGCGGGGGAGCGGCGGTGACGCTCTCGAAGCCGAGGGGTGGGACATCGGCGGTGAGCGCGGCCACCAGGTCGATGACGCCATAGCCGTACTCGTCGTCGCGGCCGGGAGGACCTTTGTCGACAGCGGTGGCCGTCAGCCGGTGTACGACCTCGGCGGCGGGAAGGTAGGGGTACTTCGAGCGGACCAGCGCCGCCGCCCCGGCAACAATGGCCGTCGCATCGGACGTACCGGTGCTCTTGCGGTAACGACCACCAAGACTGGGGCAGTAAATGTCAATCGCAGGCGCGACCAAATCTACTTCCCGTCCAGTCACTGATACCGGGAGGTGCCTTCCATTGCGATCTATTCCTCCAACTGCCAATACGCCTTCTGCTGAAGCTGGATAGCTGACGCGGCTTTCTCTGGGTGCATTGCCGACGCCTGCCACTACTAGTATATCTGCATTTCGTGCGCTAGATATTGCCTGTTGCAATTCTTTGGTGGGCGAACTGGCGGCCGATATGCTGATTATGTCGGCACCGTTTCGCGCAGCGAAATCGATGCTGGCTGCTAAGTCGTCCGGATCACCCATGCCGCTTGGTGGGGTATCAAAAATGGGTAGTATTTTAGCTTCGGGTGCTACTCCCAAGGCGCCTATCCTGTTCGGTCTGCCATGTGCGGCGATGAGGCCCGCCATGCACGTACCGTGGCTATTGCGATCTTTTTGGCCGTCCCCGCGGCCTCCGGGGATCATGTCTGATCCTGGAAGTAGATTTCTGCGCAAATCGACGTGGGGGTCTACCCCTGTGTCGGGGACTGCTACGACTACGCCCTTGCCGCGAGCAACTGCATGTGCAGCCTTCACGTTTAAGTAGTCTAGATGCCACTGGTCATTCCGTACGCGCTCTGCTCCATCGGGGCGCGGGGTTCCTGCAATGGCGGTCGAGGGTGGGATTGAAATGATATAGATTAGCAAAGTAATTGAAATTGTGAGGGCTTTTCTCATGGGCGATTCACCGAGTAAAGCCGATTGCTGGCCCCGGGGCGATGGGGCCGCCCTCGTCGGGAGGGTTGACGATTGGAGCTACCCCATGGTCGGTTTCCCACGGGTTGTCCGGATCCCAGCGCCGGCTTTCTGTGTCGAATCGGCTTTTCGGGAATTGTGTGGGCGTGCCGCTCAAACCCGAGAAAGATCCCTGTCCGGGACCACCGCCTATGGGTGGAAGGCCGTGTACGGAGGAGAATTGTGAACCTCGTCCAGCGCCTGGTCGAGTTCCAGCGGCGCCGGTTGGCGCGGTGCCGGCAGATCCTCCGCCGATTACTCCGCCGATGGGATTGACCCTGCGAGTTGGGGGCCCTCCTGGTTGCCCGGCACCGTAGGTTGGCGTGCTCCCTATTAATCCACCGGGCAAATTTGGGCGGGCTGCACTTGTGGGGGGATGGGTGTTTACTTCGGCGTTCTGGCCCTGGTTTGACCGAATTGGCGGATTGGATGCTCGCGCTATGGGTGTTGGTGGCGGAAGGTGTGGCATTTTAGTTCCGGCGGCAGTCGTAGTGTTCAGAGAGTTTGTAGGTGTTGTCGGTGAGGTGGTAGTGGGTGGCGGTGGATTCGATGCGATTCCTCCGAGGGTTGGACCATCTCCGATGACCGACCCAACCGATGGCGACTTCAGCGTCGGAGGCAACTGCAGCCTTTTAACTGGTTTCTTCGGGCTAGACGGATGTGCTATGGGTGCAGGTGTGATTGGTGGAATGATTGGAACTGGACTGACGGTGCTGTAAGGGTCGGTACCGAGTTGCTCGATCCGAGGACTTGGTCGTGTGACTGGGGGTTTTTGGAGCATTGCTTGGGCTTGTTGGAGTTCACCGCTGAGCCCGAACATGATCGCGCGTGCCTGCACGTTCAGCCGCTCCAGGTCGCCATCGCTCACCGGTGGGTCCACCACCCGGCTGCCCATCGCCGCCTTGGGGTCGGCCAGCGTCGCTTCGTACCCCCGCTTCTGCTGGAGCTTCGTCGCGTACTCGTCGTGTAGTCGCTTCAGTTGCGGTCTGGTGCTGTCGATGGCGCGGGCGGCGGCGGCGAGGGCGTCGTGGTTGGCGGCGGCGGTGTCGTGGGTGTGCTGCACCCTGCTGATCAGCTCGTCCAGTTCACCGAGGTACGCCTTGGCGGCGTCGTTGGTGGCGGGTGGCCATGCCTCGGCGAGGCCGCTGCGGTACTGCTGGAGTCTCCGCAGATGAGCCTGGGCGAGGTCGCAGACCTTGCGCCATCCCGCGACGTGCTTCCAGTGCCCCTGGGTCTCCTGGTCCTGGAGGCAGGCCCACATGCTGAGCACGTCCATCAGTTGCCAGTCGGTGAGGCCGGAGGTACGGCCGCTGCCCCGTTCGATCACGGCAGCACCACCGGGCCCGGATTTTCGGGGCTGTTGGGCGCGGGAGCGGTCCACGAGGAACGGCCGGTGAGAGTGGACGCGGTGACCTGTGCGCCGTGCAGGGCGCGTTCGACGTCGGTCACCCGGGCGTGGGCGAAGGCGTCGGCACCCTGGTAGTCGGTGGCGATCCGGTTGGCGGCGGTCGCCAGCCGGCCGGTGGCGCCGGCCAGGCCGTGCACCAGGTCGGAGGTGGCCTGCTGGGTCTCCCAGTGCGCCTGGAGGAAGTGCACCAGCTCGATGAACGCGTCGCACGGGTTGGGTACGGCGGCGGTCATGTCGTCGGCGATGTAGCGCAGGTGTGGCGTGTAGTTCCGTTCGACCTCGGTCTGGAGTTGGTCGGCGAACTCCCGCATCTGGCGGATGTCGGCCTCGATGCCGCCGTAGTTGCCCAGCCAAGAAGCTGGGCGGCCCTCCTCAGGGATCACTGGTCCTCCCGAACGTCACGACACCGTCTCCCAGAGTGAGGCTAGTGGCTGTTCGGCGATCCCGGCAGCCCCGGCACCGGCCCCGGCCGCCCTCCGCCATGCAGCAGCCCCGGCCGCCCTCCGCCATGCAGCAGCCCCGGCAGCCCTCCGCCATGCAGCAGCCCCGGCACTGACCCCGGCCGCCCACGGCCAGTCAACAGCCCCGGACGACCGCCGTCGGCCGCCAGCCGTCGGCCGGCAAGCCTGGCCCGGTGGCGTCGGCTGTCAGCGGGGCAGGCCGGAGGTGCGCCAGGCGTCACGACCGGGCACCGGGACCACGCCGACCGGACGGGCGCTACGGGCCCACGTGGACCCTGCGGCGGGCCTGGGTGTGCCGGCCGGCCGGGCACGCAGGGTGATCGCGCCCACCAGCGCGGCCAGTTCCTCGGCGGTGGGAACCCCCCGGACTACCCGGAACAGCGGCTCTTCGGCAGACATGCCGCCAGAGTACGCGTCCGCAAGTTGACCCACGTCGCACAGTGGCGTGCCGGCGGTGTGCGCGTTGGTGCGGCCGGGTACCGTCTCACCGATGTCTGACGTGCCTTCCCAACTCGTCGCTGACCGGTACCGGCTGCTCGCGCCGCTCGGTCAGGGTGGCATGGGCCGGGTCTGGAGGGCACGTGACGAGGTGCTGCACCGGGACGTCGCCATCAAGGAGTTGGTCCCGCCGCCCAGTCTGACCGACGACGAGCGCCGCGAGATGCGGGAGCGGTCGCTGCGTGAGGCGCGGGCGATCGCCCGGCTCAACCACGTCAACGTGGTGCGCATCTTCGACGTGCTGCGTACCGACGGTGACCCGTGGATCGTCATGGAGTACGTGGCGTCGAGGTCGTTGCAGGACACCCTCGCCGAGGACGGGCCGGTGCCCCCGGCCCGCGCGGTGGAGATCGGCCTGGGCGTGCTGGGCGCGCTGAAGTCCGCCCACAAGGCCGGGGTGATGCACCGGGACGTCAAGCCGGGCAACGTGCTGCTCGGCACCGACGGCCGGGTGGTGCTGACCGATTTCGGACTGGCCACCATTCCCGGCGACCCGAACGTCACCCGGACGGGAATGGTGCTGGGCTCGCCCGCGTACATCGCGCCGGAGCGGGCCCGGGACGGCACCGCCGGGCCGGAGGCGGACCTCTGGTCGTTGGGGGCGACGCTCTACGCGGCCGTGGAGGGCAAGTCGCCGTACGCCCGGCCGTCGGCGATCGGCACCCTGGCCGCGCTGGCCACGGAGCCGCTGCCGCCGGCCAGGAACGCCGGCCCGTTGAAGCCGGTGCTGACCGGCCTGCTCCGCAAGGACCCGAGCGAGCGGATCACCGCCGAGGTCGCGGAGCGCATGCTGCGCCGGGCCGCCGGCAAGCGCGCCAGGGGCATCTCACTACTCGACGGGGTACGCCGGCCGGGGCCGAACGGCCCACGTGAGCCGCGTACGCCGGTGGTGCCGGCACCCCGCCCCGCGCAGGGCGGGGGCGCGAAGACCTCGTCGTCCCTGGCCGCCGCGGCGGGGGCCGCCACCGGTGCCGCGGCGGCGAAGGCGGCGTCGGACAGCGCCGCCGCGCGGGCCACGGCGGGTGGTGCCACCGCTACGGGCGGCGCTGCGGAGGCGACTGTCGTCACCGGGGCGTCGACCACGGGTGCGGACGCCACCACGAAGATGTCGGCCGGAGTGGACGCCGGGCCCACCACGAAGGTCACCCCACCGGGTGGCGTCGACGACGCGCCGACCAGCCTGGTGGAGCCGGCCGGCACTACGCCCACCGGTGGGGCCGCGTCGGTGGCTGCGGATGCCGCACCGACCGGTGGGGCCGTCCCGTCGAGCGACGCGGACGCCGCACCGACCGGTGAGACCGTCTCGTCGAGCGACGCGGACGCCGCACCGACCACCCGGGTCCCCGGGTCGACGCCTGCGGAAACCGCGCCGAAGGCCGGTGTGCCGACCGATGCCGGGCCGTCCGGCGCGGTCGCCCCGGCGGCCCGCGCCGGCCTCGACCCGGCCCCGCCGGCCAACCCCACCGCCGTGCTGGACACGCCGGTCAGCCCGTCCGCCGGGTCCGCCGGGGTCGCCTCCGTCCCGGTGTACGACGGGACGCCACCGGACCACAAGCGACGTAACCTACTGATCGGCGCGCTGGTCGCGGTGCTGCTGGTGGGATTGGCGCTGGCCGTCCCGTTGCTGACCAGCTCCGACGAGCCGGGGGACGGCACCCCGCAGGCCGACCCGACGAGCGTCGCCGCGTCCTCCGCCGCCCCGACGTCGGCTCCGGCGGCTCCGCCCCCGACCAGCGCCGCGCCCAGCCCGACGCCGTCGGCCACCCCTTCCACCGACCCGAACGCGCTGCCTGAGGGCTGGGAGATGTACCAGGGGCCGACGTTCAAGGTCCCGGTGCCGAAGGGCTGGCGGCGCAGCGTCCGTTCCGACGCGGTGGTCATCACCGAGCCGAACGGGGTGCGGGAACTGCTCATCCAGTGGACGCCCAGTCCGAAGAAGGACGCGGTCGCCGACTGGAAGGGCCAGGAACCGTCCCGGAAGAACATCGTCAACAACTACCAGTACCTCGACATCAAGGCGTGCGGCGGTTACCGCACCTGCGCCGACTGGGACTGGTTGGAGAGCCGGGACAACACCCGCATCCACGTCCGCAACCGGGGCTTCGTCACCGCCACCAACCGGGGCTACGCGATCCGCTGGGAGGTGGCGGCGAAGGACTGGAACGCCAACCTGGACAACTTCGCCCTGATCACCAGCCGGTTCGTGCCGGACCGGAGGAACTGACCCGGGGGATTCCCGCCAGGGGTGAAATCGTTTCGCATGACTTTCCGTCATCCGGGGTATCTGACCCGGGACGACGGAAGGAGGTAGCGAGATGAGTTACCGACGCAGGGATGCCCGGCCGAGACTGGCACTGTGGATGCTCGTCGCCCTCGGCGATGTCGTCCTGCTGCTGTTGAGCGCCGGCGTGGCCGCGCTGGTCGTGTCGATCGCCGTCGTGACGGTCGCCGCCGCCGGGGTCGCCGCCTGGCGGCTGAGCCGACGGACCGCGATGCCCACCGCCACGGATGCCGTGACCATGCCGTTGACCAGCCGGAAGAGCGCCTGACCCGACGGGCTCCACGAATCGCGACGGCGGCAGCCGGACCAGCCATCGACCCTACGGTGATGACCGGTCCCGCTGCCGCCGAGCCGGCTGTGGGGGCGGTCAGGTGTTGTTCGCGAGCGCGACCAGCCGGGACCGGGTGCCGTTCCAGTAGTTGCGGTCGACGTTGCCGCTGATCCCGGAGACGCTGCCGGTGCTGGTGTACTGCCAGAAGCTCCAGACCGAGGCGCCGGCCGGCAGGGTGCCGGGCGCGCTCGCCCAGCGGGCCACCCAGAGCGGGTGGTTGGCCCACGGGCCCGTCCAACTGCCGGTGCACTGGTTCCACCAGCTCGTGGTGGTGTAGATGACCGCGTACCGGCCGGTGCGGGAGCGGTAGGTGTTGAGGAAGTCCTGGATCCAGTTGCGCATCCCGGTGGTGGACAGCCCGTAGCAGGTGCCGCCGCTGTACGGGTTGGCCTCGACGTCGAGCGCGGCCGGCAGGGTGCGGCTGTCCGCCGACCAGGCCCCGCCGTTGCTGGCGAGGTAGTTGGCCTGGGTGGCGCCGGAGGAGATGTTCGGCCGGGCGAAGTGGTATGCGCCCCGGATCACCCCGGCGTTGTAGGCGTTGACGTAGTTGGTGTTGAAGTCCGGGTCCTTGTAGCTCGTACCCTCGGTGGCCTTGATGAAGGCGAACTCGATTCCGGCGTTGCGGGCGCTGGTCCAGTTGATGGAGCCCTGGTAGTGGGAGACGTCGACGCCGGCGGTGGTGGCGGCGGCCGCGGGTCCGGCCGTGGCGACGAGGGCCGTGGCCGCGGTGGCGGCGACGGTGAGACCGGCGGCGAACAGCCGGCGCAACGAGAATCTGGTACGGGTCATGGATTCCTCCAGGGACGCCAATCGATTGACGCCAATCTTTGGAGATTCCTGCCCTTGATCGCAAGAGGTCCTAAGGAAACTTTCATCGACAACGGTCGAGTGGATGTCTGGTGATCCGAACCGGTCAGGGCAGGCCAGCGGCGGTATCAGGCAACGGATCGGCTCAGCGCAGCGCGGCCGGGTCGAGCTGCCAACGGAACGGCGTTCACCGCCTCGAACGCCAGCAGCCGGCCCGCCGCAGCCTCGGCGCTGTTGGCCAGCAGGCGGGACACCAGCTGGTGCCGCTTGCTCGGAGCAGGGCGCACGATCAGGCTCCCGTCGAGCAGTTCGATCCGGCTCGGGGTGTCGCCCATGGCGAGGTAGTCGGCCTCGGTCCAGAGACCGACGTGGTGTTCCAGGGGAGCCGCGCTCACCGGCCCTCACCCCCCGTTCCGCTCGCCGCCCGGTCAGTCTCACACGGTACGAGGCGACGAGCGTCGAGCAACACGAACCGGCCGGGTAGGCTCCCCGGCCATGGTGTCGATCGACGGGCTGGGCGACCTCTGGGACCGGCTGTTCAGCGCCCAACCCGACCCGCCGCCCCTGCTGGTGGTGCTCACCGCCCTGGCCGCGCTGGCGGTCGTCGCGGTCCGGTCGTCCTGGCGGGTCGCCCGCAACGCGGTGACCATCGCCCACGAGGGGGGTCACGCCCTGGCGGCGCTGCTCACCGGGCGGCGGCTGCACGGCATCCGGCTGCACTCGGACACCTCCGGCCTCACCCTGAGCGCCGGCCGTCCCACCGGCCCCGGCATGATCCTCACCCTGCTCGCCGGGTACGTCGCGCCGTCGCTGGTCGGCCTGGGTGGTGCCTGGCTGCTCGGCGGCAACCGGATCACCCTGCTGCTCTGGGTCGCGGTCGCGCTGCTGCTCGCCATGCTGCTGCTGGTCCGCAACGTCTTCGGGATGCTCTCCCTGCTGATCACCGGCGGGGTGGTGCTGCTGGTCTCCTGGTACGCCACCCCGCAGGTGCAGGCCGTGTTCGCCTGGACCTCGGTCTGGTTCCTGCTGATCGGCGGCGTCCGGCCGGTCTTCGAGCTGCAACGGATGCGTAGCCGGGGCCGGATGCCCGAGTCCGACGCCGACCAGTTGGCCCACCTGACGCCCTTCCCGGCGTTGCTCTGGGTGTTCGTCTTCGGGCTGGTCAACCTGTTCGCCCTCGCCGTCGGCGCGGTCCTGCTCGCCGGGCCGCTGCTCACCAGGGCCGGCATTCCGCTCTGAGGCCGTCCACCCGGGCCGCTGCACCGCGACCGCACCTCCAGCGGCATCCCGCGTCGAGCCGTCGGGGGCCGTGCGGTACCCGCACCTGCGGACGACGCCGGTTCGCCGACCTGGCCGGATGCGGGCAGAATCGGTCCGATGCGATACGTGATCATCGGAGCGGGCGCGGTCGGCGGCACCATCGGCGTACTGCTGGGAGAGGCCGGGCGCGACGTCACACTGGTGGCTCGGGGCGCGCACCTGGACGCGATCCGCCGCCGGGGGCTCACGCTGCGTACCCCCGACCGGTCGGTGACCTGGCGTGGGCCGGCCACCGGCGGGCCGGGCCCGGAGCCGCTGCCGGCCGACACCGCCCTGGTACTGACCGTCAAGTCGCAGCACACCTGGGCCGCCCTGGACGCCTGGGCGGACACCCCGGTCGTCGGCGGTGGCACGGCCGGGCAACGGTTGCCCCTGTTCACCGCGCAGAACGGGGTGGCGAACGAGCCGACCGCGCTGCGCCTGTTCGCCCATGTCCACCCGGTCTGCGTGTGGTTGCCGGCGACCCATCTCGACCCGGGACGGGTGATCGCCAGTGGTCACCCGTACCCGGGGATGTTGCACCTGGGCCGCTATCCGGCCGGTGCCGACGAGACCGACGTGGCGGTGTCGGCGGACCTGACCGCCGCCGGCTTCGTCGCCCCGGTGCGGCCCGACGTGATGCGGTGGAAGTACGGCAAGCTGTTGAACAACCTCGGCAACGGGGTGCAGGCCCTGCTCGGTGGCGACCTTCCCGGCTGGCTGCTCGACCGGGTCCGGGCCGAGGGCGTCGCCGTGCTCGCCGCCGCCGGCATCGCGCACTCCAGCGAGGACGAGGAACGGACCGAGCGGGGTGACCGGGTCGGCACCCGGCCGGTCGACGGGCAACCCCGCAGCGGCAGCTCGACCTGGCAGAGCCTGACCCGGGCGGCGGGTTCCACCGAGGCCGACCACCTCAACGGTGAGATCGTGCAGCTCGGCCGCCGGTACGGGGTGCCCACGCCGGCCAACACCGCCGTGCAGATCGCGGTCCGCCGGCTGGCGCGGGAACGACTGCCCGCCGGCACCTTCCCGCTGGCCGAACTGACCGACCTGGTGCAGCGACCAGAATGATCGGCTGACCACGCAACCCACCGGTGTGCGGCGCGCGTGTCACCTGCGACCGCCACGGGGAGGTACCAGGGTGCCGGACGTCGACGGGTTCGACGAGTTCTACCGGGGCAGCCGACACCGGCTGCTCGGCTTCGTCTGCGCGCTCACCGGCAACCTGGCCGAGGCGCAGGACGCCGTGCAGGAGGCGTACGTGCGCGCCTGGCAACGCTGGTCGACGGTGAGCGGGTACGACGACCCGGAAGCCTGGGTACGGGTGGTGGCCTCCCGGATCGCGGTCAGCCGTTGGCGCAGCCTGCGCAGTCGGGCCCGCGCCTACCTGCGGCACGGGGCGACCGAGAGCGTACCCGGCCCCGGCACCGACACCCTGGAAGTGGTCGCCGCCCTGCGGCAACTGCCCGAGGAACAGCGCATCGCGCTCGCCCTGTACTACCTGGTCGGCATGCCCGTCGCCGAGGTGGCCCGGCAGACCGCAGCCCCGGTGGGCACGGTCAAGGCCCGGCTCTCCCGGGGGCGTGCCGCGCTCGCCGGGCTGCTCACCGTTGCTGACCTGGAGGAGGTCTGATGGCTGAGGATCCGACCTTCGTCGACCGGCTGCACCGGGACCTGCGTGCGGTCCACTGGCCCGAGCCGGCGGAGATCCGGGCCCGCGCCCGTCGTCGGGCCCGTCGGACGGCGGGGCTGTCGGCGGTGACGGTGCTCGTGGTGCTGGCCGGCTCCGCCGCGCTGGTGACCGGGCGGTCCGCCGGGCTGCCGTCACCCACCGCCCCGGTGGCGGCCTCGGACTCCGCACCGGTCGTCTACCCGGCCCGGACGGAGATCCCCCTCGCCGCCCTGCTGACCCCCGCCGACCTGCCCGTGCGGACCGGGGCCCGGCTGGGCGGGACGGGGCTGGCCGAGACCGTCCAGGTCGACCCGCTGCTCGAATCGTGCGGGCGGGAACGTGCGGTCGCCGCCCAACTGCCGGTGTCCCGCGCCTCCCGTTCACAGACCCTGCTGCGTCCCGGAACCCGCACCGACCTCCCGGTCGCCCAGGTGCTGAGCCAGGACGTCTACCGGATCGAACCACCCCGGGGCCGGTGGCTGTTCGGGGAGATCTACCGGCTGCTCGACGCCTGCGCGACGTGGACCCTCGGCGCGTCCCTGCTGACCGCCGATCAGCAGCCGGCCCGCACCGGGCAGGAGCACCGCTGGGAGCCGGCGGCGAGAGACTTCGCCGGTGACCAGTCGGTGCTGCTACGGCACGTGACGTCGCAGCCCCGGGCGCAGGCCGACGGGGAGCCGGCCGGCCGGCCGACAGCCGTCGAGGCGACCCTGGTGGTCCGGGTCGGTGACCTGGTGACCGTGGTCGCGCCCGCCCCGGAAACGGTCGCCGACCGGGCCGACGGCACCGGTCCGGAGCTGACCCAGGCCGCCCTCGTCGCGTTGGGCGGGAGAGCCGCGAAACGCCTCTGCCCGGCCACCGACGCGCCCTGCTGACCGGCCCGGGTTCCCCCGGGCCCTGCTGACCGGCCTACTGGCTGCCGGCCCTGACCGGCCCGCTTGCCCCCGGCGGGGTCCTGCTCTGCTGCCCGGTGCGCGCCAGGGCGGCTGCCCGGCCCACCGTCGGCACGCCCGGGGCCGGGTCGGCTACAGCGGGATGTTGCCGTGCTTCTTCGGCGGCAACGTCTCCCGCTTGGTCCGCAGCACCCGCAGCGCCCGGACGATCTGGGTCCGGGTCTCGTGCGGCGGGATCACCGCGTCGACGTACCCGCGCTCGGCGGCGACGTACGGGTTGGCCAGGGTGTCCTCGTACTCGGCGATCCGCTCGGCCCGGACGGCGGCGGGATCCTCGGCGGCGGCCAGCTCCTGCCGGTAGAGGATGTTCACCGCGCCCTGCGCACCCATCACCGCGATCTGCGCCGTCGGCCAGGCGAAGTTCAGGTCCGCCCCGAGATGCTTGGAGCCCATCACGTCGTACGCCCCGCCGTACGCCTTGCGGGTGATCACGGTGACCTTCGGCACGGTCGCCTCGGCGTACGCGTAGAGCAGCTTCGCGCCCCGGCGGATGATGCCGTCCCACTCCTGGCCGGTGCCGGGCAGGAACCCGGGAACGTCCACGAAGGTCAGCACCGGGATGTTGAACGCGTCGCAGGTACGCACGAACCGGGCCGCCTTCTCCGAGGCGGCGATGTCGAGGGTGCCGGCGAAGTGCATCGGCTGGTTGGCGACCACCCCCACCGGGCGGCCCTCCACCCGGCCGTAGCCGACCACGATGTTCTGCGCGTAGAGCGGCTGCACCTCCAGGAACTCGCCGTCGTCGAGGACGTGCTCGACGACCCGGTGCATGTCGTACGGCTGGTTGGCCGAGTCGGGGACCAGGGTGTCCAGTTCCCGGTCGGCGTCGGTGACGTCGAGGTCGGCCGGCGCGTCGAGGACCACCGGTTCGTCCAGGTTGTTCGACGGCAGGTAGGACAGCAGCGCCTTGACGTAGTCGATCGCGTCGTCCTCGTCGGTGGCCAGGTAGTGCGCGTTGCCGCTGCGCGTGTTGTGGGTACGCGCGCCACCCAGCTCCTCCATCGCCACGTCCTCGCCGGTGACCGTCTTGATGACGTCCGGGCCGGTGATGAACATGTGCGAGGTCTGGTCGACCATCACGGTGAAGTCGGTGACCGCCGGGGAGTAGACGGCGCCACCCGCGCACGGACCCATGATCAGCGAAACCTGGGGGATGACCCCGCTGGCCCGTACGTTGCGGAAGAAGATGTCGCCGTAGAGGCCGAGCGAGACGACGCCCTCCTGGATGCGCGCGCCACCGGAGTCGTTGATCCCGACCACCGGGCAGCCGATCTTCATGGCCAGGTCCATCACCTTGACGATCTTTTCGCCGAAGACCTCGCCGAGGGAGCCGCCGAAGACGGTGAAGTCCTGGGCGAAGACGCAGACCTGCCGGCCGTCCACGGTGCCGTAACCGGTGACCACCCCGTCGCCGTACGGGCGGGTGCGGTCCAGGCCGAAATTGGTGGACCGGTGCCGGGCGAACTCGTCCAGCTCGACGAAGGAGCCCTCGTCGAGCAGCAGCTCGATCCGCTCCCGGGCGGTCTTCTTGCCCCGCGCGTGCTGCTTCTCCACCCCGCGCGCGCCCGCGTGCACCGCCTCGTCGACCCGTCGCTCCAGGTCCGCCAGCTTGCCCGCAGTGCTGTGGATGTTGGTCCCGGTCTCGGTAGTCACCCTGGGAATATAACGATGGTTCAGGCCGACGCGGCTGTGCAGTACGCCTCAGTAGCTTCCGGCGGAGGCTGGCCGGGCGGCGGCGTCGGCCCCGGCCCGTAGGCTGGCGGGATGCCGGGTTCGCCGTACACCGATCTGGATCGACCGCCGCTGTCGGCGGCGCGGCTGTCCCGGGCGTTGACCCCGCCGGTGGGCCCCTGGCGGCGGCTGGACCTGCGGTCGGAGACCGGCTCGACCAACGCCGACGCGGCCGACGCCGCGCGGGCCGGCGAGCCGGAGGGCCTGGTCGTGGTCGCCGAGCGGCAGACCGCCGGCCGGGGCCGACGCGGTCGGGTCTGGCAGTCACCGCCGCGGGCGGGCCTCGCGACCAGCGTCCTGCTGCGGCCCGGAGAGGCCGTCACCGAGCGCGACTGGCCGCCCGCGCCCCCGACCGGGTACGGCTGGCTGCCGCTGCTCGCCGGTGTCGCGCTGGTCGAGGCGGTGTCCCGGCTGGCCGAGCTGGACGCCGGGTTGAAGTGGCCCAACGACCTGCTGGTCGGCGAGGCCAAGTGCGCCGGCATCCTGGCCGAGGCGGTGCCGGCGGCCGGGTCGGCCGAGCCACCCGCGATCGTGCTCGGCATCGGCCTGAACGTGACGCTGCGCGCCGACGAACTGCCGGAGAACCCGACCGGCCTGCCGGCCACCTCGCTGCAACTGGCCGGGGCCACCGCGACCGATCGTGATCCGCTGCTACGGGCCCTGCTGCGCGGCCTCGCCGACTGGTACGACAGGTGGCGGGCGGCCGGCGGTGACGCCGACGCGTGCGGCCTGCGGGAGGCGTACCTGGCCTCCTGCGCCACGGTGGGCCGGCAGGTGCGGGTGCTGCTGCCCGACGGTTCCGCGTTGACCGGGCTCGCCACCGGGGTGGATCCCGACGGGCACCTGCTGGTCGACACCGCTGCCGGTCAGCGGCGGCTGGCCGCCGGGGACGTGCTGCACCTGCGCTGACTCCGGTCGTCTGCGGTCGGTTCGTGCGTGGGGTGCACGGCGGGCCACCCGGCTGATCCGGCGGGTCGTGTCGACCGGTTACGGTCAGCGCGTCCGGTTGTCGGCTAGGAGGTTCCCGTGGCGTTCCCCGAAGACGTGCTCACCGAGGACGAGCACGTCGTCCTGCACCTGCACCCGCACTGGAAGGCGCTGCTGCGGCCGGTCCTGGTGCTGGTCATCGGTGTCGCGGCGGTGGTGGCGGGCTGGCTCCTGCTGCCCGACGGTGACGGTGGCGCGCTGGTGCTCGCCGTGGTCGCCGGTCTGTTCCTGATCGCGGTGCTCTGGCTGGGGTTGTGGCCGTTCCTGGTCTGGCGCAGCACGCACTACCTGTTCACCAACGAGCGGGTGCTGCTCCAGGAGGGGGTCTTCTCCCGGCACCGGCGGGACCTGCCGCTGGCCCGGATCAACGACCACTCGATGACCCAGCGGTTCACCGAACGGCTGCTGGGGTGCGGCACGCTCACCATCGAGTCGGCCGGCGAGCGGGGGCAGTCGGTGCTCGTCGACGTGCCCCGGGTCGACCGGGTGCAGACCACCCTCTACGAGCTGGTGGAGGCGCAGCACGACAAGCACACGCTGGGCGACGGGGAGATGCGCGACATCCTGGCCGACATGCGGGAGGGCAAGCCGCTGCGCGACACCACCGGCTGACCCGGGCGGGGTGCGCGACGGCCCCGGGACGTTCCCGGGGCCGTACCGGTCGGATCGTGCGACCGGGTCGGTCAGGCGCGTGGCGCGCGGTTGGTGCCGGCGTGCAGCTCGGTGGGCAGTTTCGCGTTCAGGTCACCACCGGCCGCCGTCCGGCCGACACCGCTGCTTCCGCCCCGGGCCTGGGTGAACACCGTTTCGGTGGCCGGCGCGGGGGTGCGCGGCGGTTCGGTGGCGGGTCGGAGCGTGGGGCCGGTGGTCGGGCCGGGTCGTGGTTCCGGCTGGGCCTGGGCCTCCTCCAGCTCGCTGACCGATTCGGCCAACTCGGCCACCGGGTCCAGTTCGGCCATGGTGTCCCACTCGTCCCGCTTGATGGCGTGCCAGCTCTCCTCGGCGTGCCGGGGGACCGGCTGGAAGACGAAGGTCCGGTAGGACCAGAACCGGAACAGGGTGGCGAGCAGTACGCCGCCGGTCTTCGCCACGTTGAGCGCGAGCAGGCTGTTGAACCCGAGGCCGTACTTGGCGGCGGCGAGCACGCCCAGTTCGATGATCAGGCCGGCGCCGTTGAACAGAAAGAAAAGGGCGTATTCGCGCTTAAGTGCTGATTTGGGACGATCCCGGTACGTCCAGTGACGATTCATCAGATACGACGTGATGGTCGCCACGATGGTGGCGATGACCGTCGCCTTCAGTTGACCGTCGACAAAGACCGTGAGTGCCAGGGCATTGAACACCGCGTAATTGATGACGGTGTTGACGCCCCCGACGATGCCGAATTTGAGCGCCTCGCGGATGAACTTCTGCCAGCGCTCGGGCAGCAGACGGACAAGACGCATGCGCAACACCTTAGGGCAGTGGACGATGCCGGAGGCTCCGGCTGGACGGGGAGGGCGACCGCTCACGACCCGGGCGACGGGTCGTCGGTGGTCGCCTCCGGAAGCGGGGGAGTTCCCGCTTCGACGAAGACGAACCGTCGGTACGACCAGAACCGGAACAGCGTGCCGAGCGCGGTGCCGACCACGTAGCTGGCGATGTTGTCGGCCAACGGGGTGCGGAAGACGTCGGGCCAGATGCTGCCCAGGCCGTAGCGGCTGCCTGCCAGGCAGGCCACCGCGATGCCCAGGCCGACCGCGTTGAAGAAGAAGAACAGCGCGTACTCGCGGGCCGGGTTGGAGCGGACCCGGTGCCGCCAGGTCCAGAACCGGTTGCCGACGAACGCGACAGTCGCCGCGATCACCGTGGAGATGACCCGGGCGGTCACCGGCTCCATCCCGCGGGCCAGCGTGAGGAAGTTGAACAGCGCGAAGTCGACCAGGAAGGCCACCCCGCCCACGGTGGCGAACTTGCTCAACTCGCGGATGAGGTGACCGAACCGGTCCAGCAGCGAACGGACCAGACCCGGGCGGGTCTGTGGGGTCCCCGGTTGGTCCCCGGTCATCGTCGCGGCCACCTCGCGAGCGTACCGGTTGCCGGCTGATCGGACGGGGCACCACCGGCGACCTGTCGCGCGCCGCGCGCCGATCCGCCCGGACGCCCGGTTTCTCCGTCGCCGGCCGTCCGTTCTCGCGGTCACCGGCAGTTCGCCTGAGGATTTGCGTGAAACTGCGCGTGAAAGCGGGTATCAGCTCGTGTTACCGCAGCCGGGCGGCACCTTGTGCAGTTGTTCACAACCAGTCCCACTGACTCGCGGGTCCGCTCGGTTTACGCTGAGGCCAATCCCAGGTTTCCACGAAGGCGACGCGGCCCGCGTCCGCCGAGACTCGTGCATCCCATAAATCGGTCAGCGTCGACCACAAGGAGATGAGTCATGGTTGCTCCGGCTACTGTGCGGGGGATCGATCAGGCCCCCACGACCCACCCCAAGCTGCTCGCCTGGGTCCGGGAGATCGCGGAACTGACGACCCCGGACCGGGTGGTCTGGGTGGACGGAACCGACGAGGAGTGGCGGCGTCTCACCGACGAACTCGTCGACAGCGGGACCCTGATCCGGCTCAACCCGGAAAAGAAGCCGAACTCCTTCTACGCCCGCACCGACCCCACGGACGTCGCCCGGGTCGAGGAGCGCACCTTCATCTGCTCGGTGGACGAAGCGGACGCCGGCCCCACCAACAACTGGATGGCGCCGGCCGAGATGAAGCGGACGATGACCGAGTTGTACCGGGGTGCGATGCGCGGCCGGACGATGTACGTCATCCCGTTCTGCATGGGCCCGGTCGAGGCCGAGAACCCGATGTTCGGCGTCGAGATCACCGACAGCCCGTACGTGGTCGCCTCGATGCGGATCATGACCCGGATGGGTGCCGCCGTGCTGGAGGCGATGGGCGACGACGCCGACTTCGTGCACGCGTTGCACTCCATCGGCGCCCCGCTCGCCCCCGGCCAGTCCGACGTGGCCTGGCCGTGCAACGAGACGAAGTACATCTCGCACTTCCCGGAGAGCCGGGAGATCTGGTCCTTCGGCTCCGGTTACGGCGGCAACTCGCTGCTGGGCAAGAAGTGCTACTCGCTGCGGATCGCCAGCGTGATGGGGCGGGACGAGGGCTGGCTCGCCGAGCACATGCTGATCCTCAAGATCACCTCGCCGGAGGGGAAGGTCTACCACGTGGCGGGCGCGTTCCCGTCCGCCTGCGGCAAGACCAACCTGGCCATGCTGGAGCCGACCATCCCCGGTTGGAAGGTCGAGACCATCGGCGACGACATCGCCTGGATGCGGTTCGGCCCCGACGGTCGCCTCTACGCGGTCAACCCGGAGTACGGCCTGTTCGGCGTCGCCCCGGGCACCGACTGGAAGACCAACGCCAACGCGATGCGCACGCTGGACCGGGGCAACTCCGTGTTCACCAACGTCGCCCTCACCGACGACGGTGACATCTGGTGGGAGGGCATGGGTGAGCCGCCGGCCCACCTGACCGACTGGAAGGGCAACGACTGGACGCCGGAGAGCGAGCAGCTCTCCTCCCACGCGAACAGCCGCTTCTGCACCCCGATCACCCAGTGCCCGATCCTGGCCGACGACTACTTCGACCCCAACGGGGTACCGATCGACGCGATCCTGTTCGGCGGGCGTCGCCGGGACACCATCCCGCTGGTCACCGAGGCCCGCGACTGGGTGCACGGGGTCTACCTGGGGGCGACGCTCTCCTCGGAGACCACCGCCGCCGCGTCCGGCGCGGTCGGCGTGGTGCGCCGCGACCCGATGGCGATGCTGCCGTTCATCGGCTACCACGCCGGTGACTACTTCAACCACTGGATCGAGATGGGCAAGGGCGTTGACGGGGACGCCGCCAAGCTGCCCAAGATCTACTACGTGAACTGGTTCCGCAAGGACGCCGAGGGCAACTTCCTCTGGCCCGGCTTCGGCGAGAACTCGCGCGTACTCAAGTGGGTCGTCGAGCGGCTCGAGGGCACCGCCGCCGCGGTGGAGACCCCGATCGGCATGGTGCCGACCGCCGACGCGCTGGACGTCGACGGGCTCGACATGACCCCCGAGGACGTCCGGATCGCCCTGAAGGTCGACCCCGAGGAGTGGCGCAACGAGTTGCCGCTGGTCACCGAGTGGTTCGAGAAGTTCGGTGACAAGCTGCCCGCCGTCCTGTGGTCGGAGCTGGACGCGCTGCGCGCCCGGCTCGACGCTGAGCAGCCACGGTAACCGGACACCGGGCAGCCTCCGTCGCGGCGCGGCGGTGACAGGTGTGCCGGGGGCCCGTTGCGGGCAACATCACCAACCATGAGGACGGCCGCCGTGACCCCGCAGGTCCGGCGGCCGTCCGCCGTCCGGGTGTTGACCGTCCTGCTGGCGTCGACCGCCGCCGCCACCGTCGTGGTCGAGCTGCTCAACTGGTGGTACGCCCCGGAGCAGGAGTTCGGCCTCGCGGTACGCACCGGCTGGGCGATGCTGCGCTCGTTGGGTTTCCTGGTGCTGATCGGGCAGGTGAACCGGGGACGGGCCGGGGCGAAGCCGTTCGGGCTGATCCTCGCCGTGACCACCGTCTTCGCGGTCGGCCGGCTGGTGGTGCCCCGGCAGGGCGTGCCGCCGCTGCCCGGCCTGCTCGGCTTCGCCGTGCTCACCGCGCTCTGCGTCGCCGTGGTCGTGCTGCTCTACCGCTGCGACGCGGTCACCGGGCATCTGGTGCGCCACCGCCGGGGCCTGGTGGTCGAGGGCGGGACGATCGCCTGGCGGGAGGTCGCCCCGAAACGCCCCCAGGTCACCGGTTGGCTGCTCACCGCCCGGGTGGCCGCCTTCACCTACAGTCCGCTGATGCTGGTGCCCGCGCTGGTGGCCGGCGGCGCGGTGCTGGACGGCCGGCTCGCCGCCGTACCGGTGGTGCTGCTCTGGTTCGGTGGCGGCATCGTGGTCAGCTATCTGGTGCTGTTCTGTACGGCGTTCCTGATGCGTGGCCGACCCTGGGCCCGCCGCCTGCTGGTGACGGTCACCCTGGGCGTCCTCGCGGTCAACATCCCCCTGTGCTGGTGGCTCCTCGGCCTGGACGGCCTGATCCGCGACGGCGCCCCCCTCCTGGCAGCCGCCACCCTCACCCTCTACTCCCTCCACCGAGCCACCGCAGCCCCCGCCCCCGAGGTCCCGCCCCGGTGATCAAGAGGTTTCGGTCAGCGGCCGGCGGTGGGATGGCGTATTTCTCTTGATCACGCCCGTAGTGCGCCCACCGAAGCACTGATATTCGGTGCGGGTCGCTACGCTGCAGGGTGATGACTCTGCGGAACCTTATCTACTCCGTCTACGAGCGCCGGTTGACGGCCAGGCTCGCAGGTCGGCCGGTGCCCCGGCACGTGGGCGTGATGTGCGACGGCAATCGTCGGTGGGCGCGGGAGATGGGCCTCGTCGATCCGAACGACGGGCACCGGATGGGTGCCGAGCGGATCAAGGAGTTGCTGCGCTGGTGTGACGCGGCCGGGGTGGGTCACGTCACCCTCTGGTTGCTCTCCACCGACAACCTGTCCCGGCCGGCGGAGGAACTCGACCCGCTGCTCCAGATCATCGAGGATCTGACCACCGAGCTGGCCGAGGAGGGCAACCCCTGGCGGCTGCGGATGGTCGGTGCGCTCGACGTGCTGCCGACCCAGCACGCCCAGGCGCTCAAGGCCGCCGAGGAACGCACCCGGGAGCGCAGCGGCGGCGCCCAGGTCAACATCGCCGTCGGGTACGGCGGCCGGCGCGAGATCGCCGACGCGGTCCGTTCGCTGCTGGTGGAGCACGCCGCCAAGGGCGGCACCATCGAGGAACTGGCCAACTCGTTGGACGTGGACCACATCTCGGAGCACCTCTACACCCGGGGCCTGCCCGACCCGGATCTGATCATCCGGACCAGCGGCGAGCAGCGCCTGTCGGGCTTCATGCTCTGGCAGTCGGCGCACTCGGAGTTCTACTTCTGCGAGCTGAACTGGCCGGACTTCCGGCGGGTCGACTTCCTCCGCGCCCTGCGCTCCTACGGCACCCGGCAACGCCGCTACGGCACCTGACCCACCGACGCGACCGGGCGGGCCGTCCACGGCACCCCGGAGAACGCCCGCGCGGCTGCGGTCAGCTCAGCTCAGGTCAGGTGGTGTACGGCCCGGGTGAGGAAGTCGCCCAGCGCGGCGGGCGAGTCGATGGTGAGGTCGGCGGCCTCGGCGACCTCACGGCCGGTCTCCGGATTGGCCACCGCCACGCAGACGCCGAGGAAACCGGGGTCGGCGGCGGACCGGGCGCGCAGCGCCGCGAACGCCTTGATGTCGGAGACGTCGTCGCCGAAGTACCAGGCACCACCGGCGTCCCGGACCACCTCGCCGATGACCAGCCCCTTGTCCCGGTCGACGGGCGGCTTCAGCTCCAGCACCATCCGGCCCGCCTGCACCCGCAGCCCGAGCCGTTCGGCCTGGGCCCGGCCCCACTGCTCGACCGTCGGGCCGAGCTGCTGGGCGGTACGCCAGTGCAGCGCGACGCTCAGCCGCTTGAACTCCACCAGCGCCCCGGCGGGCAGTTCGGCGCGGGCCAGGTCGGCCAGTTCGGCCATGGTGGGCACCCAGGGCAGCGCGGCGGGTTCGGTGACCGTCTCGCCGCCGGAGTGGCTGTGCTCCAGGCCGTAGAGGCCGTAGAGGTCGATCCCGCTGAGGCCACCGAGGTGGTCGCGGAGGAAGTCGACGGGGCGGGCGGAGACGATCGCCACCCGCTGCACCACCGGGGCCAGCGCCTCCAACGCGGCGAGCACCTTGGGGGCGGGGCGTACCGCGGTGGGGTCGTCGTCGACCGGCGCGAGGGTGCCGTCGAAGTCGAAGAAGAGGACGGTGTCGGCGGCCCGCTCGGCGGTGGTACGCCAGGCGTGCTCAGCATCCAGCGGAATCGGTGGCTGCTGGTTACCCAGATTCAACGACGGCACGCGCGACAGCGTACCCCGGGGGTGGTGGCTGATTCGTGGCTTCGGAGTGGCTTCTTGACACCGGCGGGATGGGCTGATCGTGGTGCGCCTCAGCGCTCGGCGGCTCCCCGGCCGCGTCGTCCCAACGGCACCACTGTGGCCTGCCGGCCCTGGTTGAGCAGGTAACCCTCGACGAAGCCGGTGTTCCGGTCGCCGGTGCGGGCCTCGATCTCGTTGAGCCGCGCCACCATGAAGTCGGTGAGCGCGCTGACCCGGTCGTCGAGTCGGTCGTGCAGTTCGGCGACCACCGCCAGGACGACGGCGGTGCCGGCGGCGGTGAGGGCGAAGAGGTTGACGACCAGCGGAATCTGCCCACCGGTGCCCAGGCCGACCACCAGGTTCGCGGTCACGCACGCGGTCAGGGAGACTGCCGCGACCACGACTGCCCACCATTTCAGGGTCATGGACAGACCCCTCCTTCTGTCCCGCAGGGCTGAGTTCGGCCTTGTCCCGTCCCCCCGCCGACGACGAGCCCAAGCAGTACGGATACGGACGCTAGCGTGCCCGTTGCGGCCCCGGAGCGAAACGGTCGGGTCTGCTCAGGCGTTCTTTCGCCATCTGAGGAACTACCCGGCCTGCTCGCCTCCATTTCGGACATCGAGGGGGAGCGTAGGGCGGTATGCGAGATAACGGATGGTTTCCCGGATGTGGAACTTCTCCGCGTCCGACACGGCGGGATCGACCAGCCGGCGCAGCAGCGCCTCGACGTCCGGGTCCATCGGAGGGGTGTTCGCCGCACCCCGGGGAGCGGCGGCCCGGTCCCAGCCGAGGGCGGTGAAGGCGGCGGCGGGGTTGAGGCCGAGCCCCTCACAGAACGCCACCACCCGTTCGGCCTCCGGGTCGCTGGCCCAGTCGCCGCGGACCCACCGGTTGATCGTCTGGCGGGAGACGCCGGTGCGGCGGGAGACCTCGGTGCCGGTCCAGGCCCGCATGGCCCGGGCGTCGTCGAGCGCCCGGCGAACGAAGGTGGCGAATGCGATCTTCCGGGCGGGGGCGGTCTCGGTCACCCCGTGACGGTACGGCCGTAACGCCCGTCCGGGGTGCCCGGGGCGGATCTTTGTCACGCATGTGAGACGCGCTCACCGTGCGACCCGACGCCTGTTGATTCCTCGCTTCATGGGTGTTTACCTGGGCATAATAGCCGCGTTGCGGGTCGGGGGGAACCGGGCAAAAAGCTGATACTGTCACGCTCATGGGACATTCTACGGTTTGTCACGTGCTTGAGACGATCACTGCTCACATGCGTCACGCGTCCGGTGCCAGGGGGGCGCGGTGACCGAACTCACGACCCGCGCCCAGGCGTTCGGCCTGATCGCGGAGGGGGTCGCCGCAGGACTCAGCGCACCCTGGCGGCTCTACCTGGCCCGCGGTTGCCGCTACCTGTCCCTGAGCGTCGGCGACCGGGACGAGTGGAACGCCTGGCGGACCCATCTGGGCTGCCCGGAGATGAGCGTCCGGGTCTACGACGCCGGGGGCGAGATCCGACGGTCCTCAATGGCCGAGGTCGTCCTGGACGGCTGCCGGATCAGCGTGGAGCTGGTCGAGGAGGTCAGCACCGAGGACCTGGAACGGTTGCTGGTCGTCGATCCGAGCCCGGCCGAGCCGGAGGACCGGTGATCCGGCCGACGCGGCCCACCGGAGCCGCCCGATGAGCCCGCTCCTCGCCGTGTTCCTCGTCCTCGTGCTGGGTGCGACCAGTTACGCCGCCGGTCGGTTGCACGGCCAGCTCAGCTACCGGATCGGCTACCGCTTCGGCTACCGGCAGGGTTACTTCGACGGGGACCGGGGCGCCTGGAACCGGCGTCGGCGTGACGCCCAGGCGGTGCTCGCCTCGGCGCTCGCCGTCCCGACCGGGACGGCTGCGGCTGCGGCTGGACCGTCCGCCCCGGCGGTCCGCCAGGGCACCACCTACGCCGGCTCCTCGTTCACCGCGCCGCCGGGCCCGGTCGCCGTCCGTTCTGGCCCGATGGCCGCCCCGCCTGGTCCGGTCGCTGCCCGTCCCGGGCCGGTCACCGGTCGTCCGGGGCCGGTCACCGGTCGGCACCCGACCGGCACGCTGGTTCGCCGGACCGGCTGAACCGCAGGGGCCACCTCCGTCGGTCACGGCGGACGCGGCCCAGCAGCTGGCTCGTCACCCTCCACGGCGTCGTCGGCGATGTCGACCGCGTCGGACGGGTGACGCGGTTCCACCGGCCGGGATGCGCGCAGGGGGCTGGCATCCCGGCCGGTCCGCCGTCGGTCACCGCACCGGGGGCGGATCCTCGTCTGCCTCTAGCCGAGGCGGCCCGACGCCGCTAGCGTCTAGGCATGACCCGGGGTTCTCCCGGGTCAGCCGGCCGCCCGGATCTGCGACCTCGCACACGGGGTTCCGCATCCGACCCCGTGTCCCCGGGCACCGGAGGAGGCGGAACGCGGATGGCGGATGCCCGTCCGTCGGAGCAGGCCTGTGACGACTCGCCGTACGCCCGCCGGTGTCGACCAGATCCCGGCCGCGACTGCCACGACCCGCCGATCCACCCGGAGCCGCCGTACGACGGCCGCTGCTCCGCCCGGCCCCGAGGAGCCCGGACCAACCGGCCAGGTGTTCGTCCTGGACACGTCGGTGCTCCTGTCCGACCCGGCGGCCTTCCACCGCTTCGCCGAGCACGAGGTGGTCCTGCCCCTCGTGGTGATCTCGGAGCTGGAGGGCAAGCGGCACCACCCGGAGCTGGGTTGGTTCGCCCGCCAGTCCCTGCGGATGCTCGACGAGCTGCGGGTCCGGCACGGTCGGCTGGACCGCCCGGTGCCCGCCAACGAGTCCGGCGGCACGCTCACGGTGGAGCTGAACCACTCGGACGGCGGCGTCCTGCCCCCGGGCTTCCGCAACGAGTCCAACGACGCCCGCATCCTGTCGGTGGCGCTGAACCTGGCCGCCGAGGGGCGGGAGGTGACCCTGGTCAGCAAGGACATGCCGTTGCGGGTCAAGGCCGCCGCGGTGGGCCTGCGGGCCGACGAGTACCGGCACGGCCAGGCCAGCGATCCGACCTGGACGGGGATGGCCGAGCTGGAGCTGGGTGAGGACGAGATCGGCCGGCTCTACGCCGGGGACTGCCTCGACCTGGACGCCGCCGCCGGGCTGTCCTGCCACACCGGCCTGGTGCTGCACTCCACCCGGGGGTCGGCCCTGGGTCGGGTGCTGCCCGACAAGACGGTCCGGCTGGTCCGGGGCGACCGGGAGGCGTTCGGGGTGCACGGGCGGTCGGCCGAGCAGCGGATCGCGCTGGACCTGCTGCTGGACGAGTCGATCGGGATCGTGTCGCTGGGCGGTCGGGCCGGCACCGGCAAGTCGGCGTTGGCGCTCTGCGCCGGGCTGGAGGCGGTGATGGAACGCCGCCGGCACAAGAAGGTGGTGGTCTTCCGCCCGCTCTACGCCGTCGGCGGCCAGGAGTTGGGCTACCTGCCCGGCTCGGAGTCGGAGAAGATGTCGCCCTGGGCGCAGGCCGTCTTCGACACCCTCGGCGCGGTGGTGCACGAGAACGTACTGGAGGAGGTCACCTCCCGGGGCATTCTGGAGGTCCTCCCGCTGACCCACATCCGGGGCCGGAGCCTGCACGACGCCTTCGTCATCGTCGACGAGGCGCAGTCGCTGGAGCGGGGGGTGCTGCTCACCGTGCTGTCCCGGATCGGGCAGGGCTCGCGGGTGGTGCTGACCCACGACGTCGCCCAGCGGGACAACCTGCGGGTGGGCCGGCACGACGGGGTGACGGCGGTGATCGAGGCGCTGAAGGGACATCCGCTCTTCGCGCACGTCACGCTGAACCGGTCCGAGCGTTCCCCGATCGCGGCGATGGTGACCGATCTGTTGGAGGACATCCCGGGCTGAGTCCTGCGAGGGGTGGGGTCGCCCCCCATCGTCCGCATTCACTTTGTGGCACAGATCACAATTCGCGCGCCGGGTTTCCCATCAGCCTCACTGTGCGCGATGGTGTCCCACGAGCGCCCACGTCCCGGTGGGGGTCATTGGTGAACGTTCGTCCCATCCGTGGACGAGCCGCCACCGCCCGCCGGTACGTCGGCGGCGACCGGCTGAGGTCGGGGCGCTCGTGGTGCGACCACGCCCGGCACGGGCTGGTCCGCGCCGCGCCATTGCCCCCGACGAAGGGATACTTCGTGAGTCGGCTGTGGAGCCGGTTCGGTGCCCGTACGGCCGCTGTCGCACTGCTCTCCGTGGGCGTTGCCGGCGGTTTCTACCTGGGCGAAGACCGGGAAACCCAGCAACAGGGCCTGACCGCACAGGTCGGCCTCCAGGTCGACCAGGCCGAGTACGACTACCAGCGTGACCGGCAGGCCGACCACCGGCGGGAGTCCGCCAAGCAGCGGTCCGCCGAGTACCAGGCGCGGCAGCGGGCCGCCGCAGCGGCCAAGGAGGCCGCCCAGCGGGCCAAGGCCGCCGAGGCCGCGGCGGCGTCGCGCAAGAAGGAACGTGATGAGGCCGAGGCCAAGGCCAAGTCGGAGGACGGGAAGATCAAGCCCTTCGCCGGCCCGGTCCCGGCCTCGTGCAGTTCCTACAGCGGGCACCGCAAGACCGGTTGCGCGATGCTCCTCCAGGCGGGCTTCAAGATCGACCAGATGCCCTGCCTGGACAAGCTCTGGAACAAGGAGAGCGGCTGGAACCCCAAGGCCAGCAACTCCTCGTCCGGCGCGTACGGCATCCCGCAGGCCGTTCCGGGCAACAAGATGAGCTCGGTCGCCAGCGACTGGCGGACCAACCCGGTCACCCAGATCAAGTGGGGCCTCGGCTACATCGAGGGCCGGTACGACAGCCCGTGCGGGGCCTGGGCCAAGAGCCAGAGTTCCGGCTGGTACTGATCGACGGGTACGACGGCGGGGCGGGTGGGCGACCACCCGCCCCGCCGTCGTCGTACCCCCGGTGGCGCGGGACCCGGGTGGCGGTCGGCGAAGAATGCTGATAGCCATGGTGGGGTGACCCTGCACCCGACGGGCGGCGACCCCGACCGGTTCGGCACCGAGGCGTTCTACGCGTCGCTCGGCCGGGCCTTCGTCGCCATGTGCGCGGTGGTGCCGTTCCTCTTCCTCATCGAGGCCCTCGACCAGGGGCTCGGCTTCGGGCTCGACGTGGCCGCCGGGATCATCCCGCAGCGCATCCAGGGACTCGACGGGGTGTTCTTCTCGCCGTTCCTGCACCACGGCTTCGACCACCTCTACAGCAACAGCATCCCGCTGATCCTGCTCGGCACCTTCGTGCTGGCCGCCGGTAGCCGCCGGTTCCTCTGGTCCACCCTGGTCATCATCCTGGTCAGCGGCCTCGGCGTCTGGTTCACCGGCTCGCCCAACTCGGTGGTCGTCGGCGCGAGCGGGGTGATCTTCGGCTACCTGGGACTGCTGTTCACCCGGGGCGTCGTCGAGCGGAGCTGGTGGAACTTCGGGGTGGTACTGCTGGTCGGCCTGCTCTACGGCTGGCAACTGCTCGGCATCCTGCCCACCGACGAGCGGATCTCCTGGCAGGGGCACCTGTTCGGGCTGCTCGGCGGGGTGGTCGCGGCGATCCTGTTCCGGCGTCGCCGCCCGTACGACCCGTACGGGGAGTACCGGGTCGAGTCCACGCTGAGGTCCTGAGCGGGGCGCGACCCGCCCGGCACACGGTACGGCCGGGAGATGCTTGCCCGGACGGGGTGGCGGGCCTACCGTCGGCAGCAGCACGCGTTGATCCAACTGTGTGTGCCCGCCAGCGGAAAGCGACGGTACGCCCATGCGCGAGGTCGATGTCGCCGTGATCGGAGCCGGTCCGACGGGGCTGTTCGCCGCGTACTACGCGGGTTTCCGGGGTCTGTCGGTGGCGGTGGTCGACGCGCTGCCCGAGCCGGGCGGGCAGATCACCGCCATGTACCCGGAGAAACTGATCCTCGACGTCGCCGGTTTCCCCGCCGTCAAGGGCCGGGAGCTGGTGGCCAACCTGGTCGCCCAGGCCGCGCCCTACCACCCGGAATACCTGTTGGGCACCCGGGCCGAGAAGCTCGCCCACCTCGACGGCCGACCGGTGCTGGGCCTGGCCGGCGGCGAGCAGCTGCGCTGCGGTGCGGTGGTGGTCACCGGGGGGTTGGGCAGCTTCACCCCGCGTCCGCTGCCGGTGGCGGACAGCTTCCTCGGTGGCGGGATCGTCTACTTCGTACCGGAGCCGGCCGCGCTCGCCGACCGGGACGTGCTGATCGTGGGCGGTGGTGACTCCGCGTTCGACTGGGCGGCGACCCTGCAACCGTTGGCCCGTTCGGTGACCCTGGTGCACCGCCGGGAACGGTTCCGGGCGCACGCCGGCACGGTGGCCCGGGTGCTGTCCCTGCCGGTGCGGGTCGTCGTCAACGCCGAGGTGACCCGGCTGTACGGCGACGACACGGTGACCGCCGCCGAGATCACCGTACGGGGTGGCGCGGCGGAGACCCTGCCGGTCGACACGGTGGTCGCGGCGCTCGGTTTCACCGCCGACCTGGGGCCGCTGGCCGAGTGGGGGCTGCGGCTGGACCGGCGGCACATCGTGGTGGACAGCGCGATGGCGACCAACCTGCCCCGGGTCTTCGCCGCCGGGGACATCACCGAGTACCCGGGCAAGGTGCGGCTGATCGCCACCGGTTTCGGTGAGGCCGCCACCGCCGTCAACAACGCCGCCGTGGCCATCGACCCGGCGGCGCATCTCTTCCCCGGCCACTCCTCCGACGCCGGCTGACCCGCGTGACGTCGGCTGGCCCGTGCGACGTCGGCTGGCCCGTGCGACGTCGGCTGACCGGCTGGATGCGCACCGGCCTGCGGCGACCCGCCCGGCACCGGCCGGCGCACCGCCGGGTCAGGGGAGGCCGACGAGGTCGGCCATCAGGGCGGTCTGGTGGTCGAAGTAGGCGTCCCGGTGGGGCAGGGCCGGGCCGAGGCGGCCGAAGAGGTCGAAGCTGATCAGTCCGAAGAGCTGGGTCCAGCCGGCCATGCCCCGGGCCAGCAGGGCCTCGGGCAGGCCGGGGAAGAGGCCGGTGGCGATCTCGGCGAGGTCGGAGCGGACCGGTTCGGGCAGGTCGTCGTCGGGTGGGGCGAGCCGGCCGTCGGCCACCCCGTCGCGGAGGATGCCGATCAGGGTCCGTGGCGGGCGCTGGGCGGGGAGCACGGTGTCGACCGGGGCGGCGTACCCGGGGACGGGGCTGCCGTAGAGCAGGGCGTACTCGGCGGGGTGTGCCAGCGCCCAGGTGCGGGCGGCCCGGCACGCGGCGTGCCAGCGTCCGCGCAGGTCGGCCCGGTCGACGGCGGCGTCGGCGGACTCCACCGCTTCGCCGAGTGCGTGGTACGCCTCGATGATCAGCGCGGTGAGCAGGTCGTCGCGGCTGGGGAAGTAGCGGTAGATCGCGGACGAGACCATGCCCATGTCCCGGGCGACCGCCCGTAGGGAGAGGTCGGCACCGTCGGTGGCGAGGTGGCGGCGGGCGGTCGCCTTGATCTCGTCGATCATCTCGGCGCGGACCCGGGCGCGGATCGAGGAAGCCGGCATGGCTCCACTCTGCCACGGCCCAGAGCGGCAATCAAAATAGAGAGCACTGCTCTTGACGGGGGGCGGTCGGTCGGACATGCTGAACACGGCTTCAACGAGAGCACTGCTCTCGATCCAGTCTCCCGCTCTGAAGGGTTTTCCCATGTCGCTGCACGTGATCGTCGGTGCCGGTCCGGTCGGCACCGCCACCGCCCGCCACCTCGCCGAGCGGGGCGAGCAGGTCCGGCTCGTCACCCGACGGGGCACCGGCCCCGTCGACCCGGCCATCGAGCGGATCGCCGCCGACGCCGCCGACACCGACCGGCTGACCGCCCTCACCCACGGGGCGGTCGCGCTCTACAACTGCGCCAACCCCGCCTACCACCGGTGGGCCACCGACTGGCCGCCGCTGGCCGGCGCGCTGCTCACCACCGCCGAGCGCACCGGCGCGGTGCTCGCCACCGTCGGCTGCCTCTACGGCTACGGCCCGGTCGACGCGCCGATGACCGAGGACACCCCGCTCGCCGCCACCGGCACCAAGGGGCAGGTCCGCAACCGGATGTGGACCGAGGCGCTCGCCGCCCACCGCGCCGGCCGGGCCCGGATCACCGAGGTACGCGGCTCGGACTACCTCGGTGCCGAAGGCAACTCCCTGCTGCCGTTGGTGCTGCCGAAGGTGCTCGCCGGGCAGCGGGTCTTCCTGCCGGTGAACTGGGACGCCCCGCACAGCTGGACGTACGTCGGGGACGTGGTGCGCACCCTGGTCGCCGCCGCCACCGACGAGCGGGCCTGGGGACGGGCCTGGCACGTGCCCAGCAACCCGGCCGTCAGCGCCCGCGAGCTGGCCGGACGGGTGGCGCAGTTGGCCGACGCCCCGACGCCGAGGCTGGTCCGGATGCCCTACCCGTTGCTCTGGCTCGGTGGCCTGAACGACCCGTTCGCCCGCGAGCTGCGGGAGACCGCACACCAGTTCGCCCGGCCCTTCGTGCTGGACTCGACCCGGGCCACCGAAACCCTGGGCATCACGCCGACCCCGCTGGACGAGGCGTTGGCCGACACCGTCCGGGTCCTCGCCGCCACCATCCGGACGCCCACCCCGGCGGGCGGGGCGCACTGACCGCCGCCCGCCGGTCGGGCCGCGCGGACGGCCGACCGGCCGACGGCCCGCCCGACGGGCGGTCCGGTGCGCAGGTCAGCGACGGTGCACCGGACCGAGCGCCGCGACCAGCACCGCGACCAGGGTGAGTGCCGCGCCCGCCAGGGTGGCCGGGCCCGGGTGCGACGCCGCCGTCGGGAGCACCACGTCCAGGACGACGGCCCCGACGACCTGACCGGCGATGGTGGCGAGCCCCAGCAGCAGCACCCCGGTGAACCGGACGAGTGCCGCCGCGACCGCGATGAAGACGATGCCGATCGGGCCACCCAGATAGAGCCACGGCTCGGTCGGCAACCGGCCGGCGGGGCCACCCCGGATGGCCACGTCCACGCCGAAGGCGACCAGCAGGGCCGCCGTACCGACGGCGAAGTTGACCAGGGTGGCGGTCAGCGCGCTGCCCGCGGCCGCGCGGACCAGGCCGTTGACCGCCTGCTGCCAGGCCAGGCCCAACCCGGCCAGCAGGGGCAGCAGAGCCAGCGCCAGGGTGCCCGGGTTACCCAGCCGGTCACCGACCGCCAGCAGCACGGCCAGCACGGTCAGCACCGCGCCGGCCAGCCGGGCCACGGTCACCGGCTGACGCCCACCCGGCCCGATACCCGCCCGGTCCACGGCCAGGCTGCTGGCCGACTGCCCGGCGACCACCGCCACCGTGAAGACCGCCACGCCGAGCACGCCGATGGTGAGGCCCTGGGTGGCGACCAGGAACGCCCCGCACACCCCGCCCAGCATCTGCCAGGGGCGCAACGTGCCGGAGCGCAGCGCGGCACGCAGGTCGGCCAGCCCGCGTCGCCCACCGGGCAGCGCGGGGACCAGCACCAGCAGCACCAGCAGGCCGAGACCGAAGGAGACCACCGCCGCGGCGATCCCGTCGGCCAGGCGTACGCCCAGCTCGCCGTTGATCCGGGACTGGACGGCCACCCCGACCCCGGCGGCGGTCGCCAGCCCGATCCCGGCGATCCGGCGGGAGGTGGGCAGGACGGCGGGAACCGCCGTGCCGGTCGCGGTCACTCCTGCTCTGCCAGGGGCCTGCCGTCGAAGTCCACCGCCGAGTAGAGGGCCAGCTTCTCCAACCGGTGGTACGAGTCGATCACCCGGATCGTGCCGCTCTTGGACCGCATCACGATCGACTGGGTGTACGCCCCACCGGCCTGGTACCGCACCCCGCGCAGCAGGTCACCGGAGGTGACCCCGGTCGCCACGAAGAAGCAGTTGTCCCCGGTGACCAGGTCGTCGGTGCCCAGCACCCGGTCCAGGTCGTGCCCGGCGGCGAGCGCCTTCTCCCGCTCCTGTGCGTCCTGCGGCCAGAGCTTGGCCTGCATCGCCCCGCCCATGCACTTGAGCGCGCACGCGGAGATGATCCCCTCCGGGGTGCCGCCGACGCCCATCAGCACGTCGACGCCCGACTCGCCCCGGGCGGCGGCGATCGACCCGGCGATGTCGCCGTCGGAGATGAACCGGATGCCCGCCCCGGTCCGCCGGATCTCGTCCACCAGGTCCGCGTGCCGGGGACGGTCCAGCACGCAGACGGTGACCTCGGCGACGTCGGTGCCCTTGACCTTGGCGATCCGTCGGATGTTCTCCGCCGGCCCGGCCTCGATGTCGACCACGTCGGCGTACTCCGGGCCGACGGCCAGCTTCTCCATGTAGAACACGGCGCTCGGGTCGAACATCGCCCCCCGCTCTGAGACGGCCAGCACCGCGAGCGCGTTGGGCATGCCCTTGCTCATCAGCGTGGTGCCGTCGACCGGGTCCACCGCCACGTCCACCTCGGGGCCGGTGCCGTCACCCACCTGCTCGCCGTTGAACAGCATCGGGGCGTTGTCCTTCTCGCCCTCGCCGATCACCACGACGCCGCGCATCTGGATCGAGTTGATCAGCTTGCGCATCGCGTCGACGGCTGCCCCGTCGCCGCCCTCCTTGTCGCCCCGGCCGACCCACCGGCCGGCGGCCATCGCCGCGGCCTCGGTGACCCGGACCAGGTCGAGGGCGAGGTTGCGGTCGAGATCCTGTGGGACCCGCGTCCTGGTGTTCGTCATGGCGGCTTTCCTCCTCGCGACGGTGCGGGGTGGACCGGCAGGGGCTGCGCTCGCCACTGCCAGCTTTGTCGCTGATCCTCACACGATGCCAGGTCCGGCGGCGGGGCGGGGCGATGGTGGGCGGGATCGCCCCACCGGGCGGCTGCCAGAATGGGCCGGTGGAGCCCGCACAGCCTGCCGACCGCGTACCCGCCGATCCGACCCCGCCGGACGGCCAGCCGCCGCTGCCCCCGGGTGACGGGCCGGTGACCGGTGCCGCCCCCGCCGGGCCCGACCCCGCCGCCGAACCGGCGCTGGTCGCGGCGGCGGACGACCGGGCGGGCGAGCCGGTGCCGGTCCGCTCCGGCCGGGCGGAGAAGTCCCGCTCCGAGCGCTCGCCGAAGGACATGGCGTTGTCGCTGCTGGTGCTGCTGGTGCCGATCGCCCTGCTGCTCGCCTTCTACCGGGGCTTCCTCGGTGGCGAGCAGCCCACCACCGTCGACGCCGTCCCCGCCTACGAGCAGGCCCGCGCCGCGAACGTCTTCCCCGTCACCGAGCCGTCCGGGCTCGGCTCCGGCTGGCGTACGGTCAGCGCGAGCTTCCGCACCGTGGACGACGGGGCGAACCTGCGGGTGGGCTATCTCACCCCGGAGGGGCGGGGCGCCCAACTGGTGCAGAGCAACGTGCCGCCGGAGCGGTTGCTGCCCGCCGAGCTGACCGCCGAGGGGCAGCCGCAGGGGCCGGCCGACCTGGGCGGGGCGAACTGGCAGCGGTACACCGGGCGGGGCAACGAGCAGGCCCTGGTGCTGCTCGAACCGGGCCGTACGGTGATCGTGGTCGGCGACGCCCGGGACAACGAGCTGCGCGAACTGGCCGGCGCACTGCGCTGACCGGCCGCGTGACCACGGTCGGCGCGGTCCTGCCGACGGTCGGTGCGGTGCTGATCGTGGTCGGGTCGTGCGGCGTCGGTCAGGAAGTCCGCGGCAGTTGCGGGCGGGTGGATTGCGGAAGGCGACGCGCGGGAACAGAAGGGACGCGACCCCCGGGGTCCGGCGCGACCGGGCGGGGATCGCGCGCCACGCGGGAAGCGTCACGCCCGCGACGCCACGCCCCCGACGTCCGCCGGGGGTCGGACGACCCGACTGGAGAGCCTGACGTGACCATTCGACGTTTCAGCGCGGCGGTCTTCGCCGCAGCGCTGCTCACCCCCGGCCTGGCTGCCTGCAACAACGCCGGGAGCGGCGAGGCGGGGGTCTCCGCATCCCCGACGGTCTCCGGCGGCGCCGCCTCGGGCAGCGCCTCGCCGGGCACCTCCGAGGCCAAGCAGGCCCTGCTGAACTCCACCAACGAGATCCGCAACGGCAATTTCCGGTTCACCATGACCGGGGTGGGCTCCACCGCCGAGGGGCAGGTGCACCAGCCCAGCCAGAGCGCCCAGATGAAGCTGAGCATCGGTGACGCGTCCTCGGACCTGATGATGAACCTGGACCTGATCCACGCCAAGCCGGACAGCTGGGTGAAGCTGGACCTGGGCGGCAAGTCCGCCAGCAGCATCCCGGGCGCGCAGAAGCTCAGCCTCGGCAAGTACCAGCACCTCGACCAGACCCGGATCAAGGGCAACAAGTCGCTCGGCTTCGACTTCGAGAAGGTCGACCCGGCCGGCAGCGCCGTGCTGACCCAGGGCATCACCGAGGTCCGGCAGACCGGCGAGGGCGCCTACGCCGGCACCCTGGACGTGTCGAAGGCCGCCGAGGCCGGTTCCGTCGACCAGACGGTGATCACCGCGTTGGGCGCCCAGGCGCAGTCGGTGCCGTTCACCGCGAAGCTGGACCCGCAGGGCCGGCTCAGCGAGCTGGTGGTGCAGATCCCGGCCGCCGGCCAGGTCGCCGCGCAGGACATCAAGATCACCTACTCCGACTACGGCAACGCCACCGCCGCCCAGAAGCCCGCCGCCGACCAGGTGGTCGAGGCACCGCAGGAGCTGTACAACCTGTTCAGCTGAGCGTGTGTACCGACGGCGGGGTGGCCCCGGGGCCACCCCGCCGTCGTCGTGTCCGCCTCAGCACCCGGTGGTGCGGTCAGCCCCGGTTCAGAGCAGTTCCAGGTAGTCGTTGACCCGGTCGTAGGCCACCGTCAGCAGGGTCAGCGGCTCGTCCGAGGCGGCCAGCAGCCGGCGGCACGCGGCGATGTTCGCCCCGGTCGACGGCCCCGCGCCGATGCCCTCGCACTCCATCAGCCGACGCATCCCGTCGATGGCGTCCGCCTCGCTCACCGTGACCATCTCGTCGATGATCCCGGTGTTGAGCACCGGCGGGATCATGCCGATGGACAGCCCCTGGATGCGGTGCGGGACGAACACGTCGGCGAACATGTCGCAGCCCTCCGGCTGCACGCCGAGGATGCGCAGCCCGCCCTGGTGCTGCCGGAGCACCTCACCGATGCCGGTCAGGTGACCGCCGGTGCCGATGCCGGCCACATAGGCGTCCACCCGGGTGCCGTCCAGGTCGGCGATGATCTCGCGGACGGTGGTCAACCGGTGGATCTCCGGGTTGGCCGGGTTGGCCGCCTGGTTGAGCATCACGTACTCGGGGTGCTCGAACTGGATCTCGGTGGCCAACTCGCCGTGCGAGTTGTTGCCCCGGGTGCTGTCCGAGAGCCGGACGTCCACCCCGAAACTGGCCAGCAGGCGACGCTTCGACTCGCTGTAGTTGTCCGGAATCACCAGCACCACCCGGTAGCCGAGGACCGCGGCGGCGATCGCGATCCCCATCCCGGTGTTGCCCCCGGTGGGCTCCAGGATGGTCTGCCCGGAGCCCGGCTTGAGCAGGCCGTCCCGCTCCGCCGCCCGGATCATGTTCAACGCGATGCGCATCTTGTGGCTGCCGCCCGGGTTGTTCAGCTCCAGCTTGAGCAGGATCTCCCCGGGCAGGTCGGCGGTGAGCCGGCTGAGCCGCACCAGCGGGGTGCCGCCCACCGTGTCCAGGATCGAGTCACGAATGCCCATCTCAGCCCACCTCCGCCGTACGCCGGTCCGGGCCGGGCAGGAAGCGCAGCTCGGTGTAGTCGCCTTCGACGCACCGGAACAACCGCGCCTCCCGGACGCCGGTGTCGTCGATGCCGACCACCAACTGCTCCAGCGTCGGATAGAGCGGCGCCCCGTCGACAAGGGCGTTGCGCCGGTCCTCGTCACTGAAGTAGGCCCGGCCGTTGGGATGCGAGTGGTAGAGCACCACCACCGGGTCGTCCCCGTCGAGGTTGTCCTCCAGATAGATCAGGTCGGCCGGGGCCAGCACGTAACCGGTGGCGGCGGTGCGGGGGAACCGGACCGGGTCCTGCCGGTGCATCTCGTCGGCCGTGTTGCGCGCCTCGTGCACCCGTCCACTGGCGTGCACGAACCCGCACGCCTCCCCGGGGTAGGCGATCCGCGCGTGCTCGTAGACCACGTCGAGGGTGGACCCGTCGAGCGCCGCCCCGTCGTCCACGGGCACCGGTGCGGGCGTCGCCGCCGACCCACCCCCGGTCGCCTTCTTGGTCAGACCGAACGCGGCGAGCATGACCACCGCCAGGACCACCGCCAGGGCCGGCAGTGCCGAGTTCTCCAGCACCGCCGAGCCGAACAGCGCCACCACCGGGAAGAGCACGAAGACGTACGACACCAGCACCGCGTCGACGTGCTGGAGCAGGTAGAAGTAGGCGGCGAAGCCGATCACCGAACCGACCAGCCCGAGATAGAGCACGCCGGTGAGGGACCGGCCGGAGACCGCGCCGAGGTCGGGCTGCTCGACGGTCACGCCGAGGACCACCAGGCCCAACGCGCCGAGCCCGATCGGGAGGGTCTCCTGGGTGAGCACGTGCACGGTGCCCCCGTAGCGGGCCATCACCGCGTACGTCAGGGCGTGCATCACCGCGGCCAGCAGCACGGCGGCCGGCGCGAGGACGCCCCGGGCGCTGATCCCGGCGGTCAGCTGGACGATGCCGACCAGGCAGCCGAGGCCGACCACCACGCCGGCCCACTGCATCCAGCTCACCGAGATCCGTGAGATCAGCACGGAGAACAGCAGCAGGAAGACCACGACCGACGAGAAGATCAACGCGGCCAGGCCGGAGCTGATGTGCTGCTCACCGTAGTTGATCAGGGCGTACGGGACGGCGATGTAGACCACCGCGATGAACGGCACCACCCAGCGTCGCCCCGGCGGCGGCAGCAACGACACCCCGGGTGTGGCGAGACAGACGGCGAGCAGGAACGGGAAGGCCACCAGGAAGCGCAGCCCGGCCGCGGTGATCGGGGGCAGGGTCTCCACACTCATCTTCATGCCGTACCAGGTGGTGCCCCAGATCAGGCACACCAGCAGATAGAGCAGCCCGAGCTGCCAGCGGCCGGCACGCCGGCCGGTGTCGTTCGTCATGTCATCTCCTGGTCACGCGAAGCCGAACTCGTCGAGCGCTCGCCAGAGTTGCTGGAGGTTGTAGAGGACCGTCTCGTTCCCGCAGGTGTCGATGATCCGGAGCCGCTCGTCGGTGCCGGGACGGTTCACCGCGCACCGGACCCGCCGGTCGTCGCGTTCGAGGACCACCACCGGGCGATGCTGGCCGGTGCTGGTCACCAGGTCGACCTCGATCGCGGCGAGACCGGTGCCGTGCACCTCGACCACGCCCTCGCAGACCGGTACGACGCCGAAGACCCGGACGTTGCACTCGCCGGAGGTGCCCTGGTACTGGTTGAGCAGCCGGACCCGGCGGTGGCTCGGCACGTCGGTGGTGACGATGATCCCGGGCCCGATCAGCACGTCGTCGCCGACCGTCACCGCACCGAGGATGCGGGCGAACGCCCCCACCTCGACCCGGTCGCCGAGCCGGGGGTGCCGCCTGCCGTTGGGGTTGTCGGCGATGCCCCGGGCACCGAGCACCACACCCTGGAGGATGTACGCGTCGTCGCCGATCACCGTGGTCTCGCCGATCACCGTGCCGAGCCCGTGGTCGATGATCAGCCGTCGTCCGATGCGGGCGGCGGGGTGGATCTCCACGCCGGTGCGGACCTTGGCGACCTCGGAGACCCGACGGGCCACGGCGAGCCGGACGTCCTGACCCAGCGGGGTGTCCTCGGCCTGGTGGATGGCGTGCGCCACCCGGTAGGCGAGGGTGGCCCGGTAGGCGATGTAGCTGTCCCAGACGTACCGCCACGAACTGCCGGCGGCCGGGTCCCGGCGGGCCAGCGCGAGCAGGTCCTCCATGGCGTGCGCGCAGATGGTGCGCAGTCGTTGCGGGGACAGCAGCACCTGGGTCACCGACGAGGACGCCTCGGCCTCGGTGATGCGCACGATCTCCTGCCGCAGCAGCGGCTCCAGGGCGTCGGTCGACTCCCGGGCGACGTCTGCCGCCCGGGAGGTCACCGGCGACGGCCTGTCGTCCGGCCCTGGGGGCGGTGTGGAGCCGGTACGGGGGCCGGGCACGCGCTGCCCGGTGCCGGTCGAGCCTGCGGTTTCGTGCAACGACGACTCCATGCGGCTCCTGCTCCCCGTTCTGCTGTGAACCGTCTCCTTTGGCGGCTCGAGTGAGGTGACACTCGCTGCGGTGTCACGACCCGGGAAGCTGGTGATGGCCGCCGAGCGGGCACGGGGCGTTACCAGGTGGTAGTCACAGCCCCCCGCTAACGTGACGATGGAATATTGCTCAAGTCAGTGGCTGAGGGAAATAGCCAATCCTCAGTCCATTGGGGGGAGAGCATGAACGCGGAAGAGTTGGCGGCTCAGCTCGGTGCGTGGAAGCAGGACCAGACCCGGCTCTACCGCGGGCTGGCCGAGCAGCTGCGGCTGCTGATCCGCCTCGGCTCGCTGCCCCCGGGCAGCGAGCTGCCCCCGGAACGCCGGCTCGCCGTGGTGCTGTCCGTCAGCCGGACGACCATCGCCCAGGCGTACAGCCTGTTGAAGGACGAGGGTTGGCTGGTCAGCCTCCAGGGCAGCGGCACCCGGGTCGCGCACGCCCAACCCGCCGTCCTGCCGCCCGCCGACTACGGTGCCGCGGCGAGCGGCTTCATCGCCGACGTCGTCCGCGACCGGGTGCGTACCGTCGACCTGACGGTCCCGGCGCCACCGCCCGGCCCGTGGCTGATGACGGCGATGTCCCGGCTGCCCGCCCTGGCCGCCGCGGCACTGCCCGGCCGGGTGTACGAACCGGCCGGCTACCCCGCGCTGCGGGACCGGATCGCCGGCAAGCTGACCGCCGACGGCCGGGTCACCGCCGCCGAGGAGGTGATCGTCACCAACGGCGCGACCCAGGCGCTGTCCCTGCTGGCCGGGGTGTTGACCCGCCGGGGCGACACCGTGCTGGTGGAGGAGCTGACCTGCCCGACCGTGCTGGCGTCGCTGCGTACCGCCGGACTACGGCTGGTCGTGGTGCCGATCGAGCGGGAGGGGGCCGACCCGCAGGCGGTCGAGGCAGCCGTCCGCCGGTACGAACCCTCCTTCATCTATGTCATCCCGACATACCACAACCCGACCGGGTGGACGATGACCGAGCAGCGCCGCGCAGCGGTCGCCGCCATCGCCCGCCGGTACGGGGTCCCGCTGGTGGAGGACCTCACCCTCGCCGACACCCGGATCGACGGCCCCCTCCCGCCGCCCCCGATCGCCGCGTACGCCCCCGGCGCGCAGATCTACACGGTGGGCAGCCTCAGCAAGGTCTGCTGGCCGGGGCTGCGGATCGGCTGGCTGGTCGGGCCCCGCCGGGAACTGCAACGGATCGTGCACCTGCGGGCCATGTACGACCTGGGCTGCCCGCTGCCGACCCAGTTGCTCGCCGTCGAACTCCTCGACGACCTGCCGCAGATCCGGCTGGAACGGCAACGGGACCTCCTCCTCCGCCGCGACACCCTGCTCGCCGCGCTCGCCGAGCACCTGCCGCAGTGGCGGTACGAGTCACCGCACGGCGGGCTCAGCATCTGGTGCGCGACCCCCCGACCGCTGCAACAGCTCAACCACGTCGCCCAGCACCACGGCATGCAGTTGATGCTGGGTGCGCACTTCGCCGTGGGGGCACGCTCCTACCTGGACCATGTCCGGCTTCCCTTCACCCTCGACGAGGGGGAGCTGGTCGAGGTGGTCAAACGGCTGGCCGGCTACTGGGCCGAGGCCGGGCGTGGCTAGGCTCACGATGCGCGACGATCGGTAGTACGCTGCGCCCCCATGGGCATCTCCCACCACGGACGCACCGAACGTCTCGACCTCGCCGACCCGTCCCTGCGCGAGTGGACCTGCCGGGTCGTGCACGTCGACCCCGAGCGCGGCATCGTGCTGGACCGGTCCGCCTTCTACCCCGGCGGCGGCGGACAGCCACCGGACCACGGCGTCCTGCTGTGGCAGGGGGTGCAGACCCGGATCGTCGGCACCCACAAGGGTGACGACCTCTATCTGATCCCCGCCGAGGGCGACCCGACGCCGCCGGTAGGCGCCGAGGTCCAGGGCGCGATCGAGGACGAACGCCGGTTCACGCTGATGCGTACCCACTCGGGGCTGCACGTGCTCTGCGGGGTGGTGTTCCGCGACTTCGGCGCGCTGGTGACCGGCGGCAACATGGAGCCGGGCGAGGCCCGGATGGACTTCAACCTGCCGCAGCCCCCCGAGGGCTTCAAGGGCCTGCTGGAGGAGGCGGTCAACAAGGAGCTGGCCACCGACCGGCGGATCTCCGTGCGGGTGCTGCCCCGCGACGAGGCGTTGGCCATCCCCGACATCGTGCGCACCCAGACCAACCTCATCCCCCCGGACGAGCAGGAGGTCCGCATCGTCGACATCGAAGGGCTCGACGTGCAGGCCGACGGCGGCACCCACGTCGCGTCCATCGGGCAGGTCGGGCGGCTCCAGGTGGTCAAGGTGGAGAGCAAGGGCAAGCAGAACCGTCGGGTCCGTATCCGCCTGGTCGGCTGACGCCGGATCAGGCGTCGGTGGCCGACCGGGCGGCGTCGATCCGGGCCCGCGCGCCGTCGAGGGAGCGTTGGCAGGCGGCGGCCAGCCGCTCGCCGCGCTCCCACAACGCCAGCGACTCCTCCAACGACGTGCCACCCGTCTCCAGCCGCTCCACCACCTGGGCCAGCTCGGCCCGGGCCTGCTCGTAGCTGAGCTGCTCGTCGGCTTTCCGGTCGCTCATCTCGTCCTCGTCTCCTCGACGGTCGTGGTCAGTTCGCCCTCGGCGAGGCGTACCCGCAGCGGATCGCCAGTGGCCACCTCGCCGGCCGCCCGGACCACATGCCCGTCGGCCCGTTGCACGATGGCGTAACCCCGGTCGAGGGTGGCGGCGGGGGAGAGCGCCCGCAACCGGGCCAGGGTGTGCCGCAGGTCGCCGGTGGCCGCGTCGAGCCGGTGGTTCAGGTTGCGCCCCGCGCGGTCCCGCAACGCCGACACCTCGGCCGCGCGCTGCTCGACCATCACCTGCGGGCGGGCCAGCACCGGCCGGGAGCGCAGCAGGGTCAACCGGTGCGACTCCCGGTCGACCAGGTTGCGGACCGCCCGCTCCAGCCGGGACCGGGCCTGGCCGATCAGGCGTACCTCGTCGGCCAGGTCGGGCACGACCCGCTTGGCGGCGTCCGTCGGGGTGGAGGCGCGCACGTCGGCGACGTAGTCGACAAGCGGGGCGTCCGTCTCGTGGCCGATCGCGCTGACCACCGGGGTGCGGCAGGCGAAGACCGCCCGGCACAGCGCCTCGTCGGAGAAGGGCAGCAGATCCTCGATGCCGCCGCCGCCCCGGGCCAGGATGATCACGTCGATGGTCTCGTCGGCGTCGAGGACCCGCAACGCGTCGACGATCTGCGACACCGCGCCCGGCCCCTGCACCGCCACGTTGACGGTGCGGAACTCCACCGCCGGCCAGCGTCGCCGGGCGTTGGTCAACACGTCCCGCTCGGCGGCCGACGCCCGGCCGGTGACCAGGCCGATCCGCTGCGGCAGGAACGGCGGCCGGCGCTTGCGGGCCCGGTCGAACAACCCCTCGGCGGCGAGCAGCTTCTTGAGCTTCTCCAGCCGGGCCAGCAGCTCACCGAGCCCCACCTGGCGGATCTCGTCGGCGCGTAGGCTCAGCGTGCCCCGGGCGGCATAGAACTCCGGCTTGGCGTGCAGCACCACCCGGGCGCCCTCGCGCAGCTCCGGTGCGCCCGAGTCGAGGACGTCCCGGTTGGTGGTGACGGTGAGGCTGAGGTCGGCTGACGGGTCGCGCAGGGTGAGGAAGACCGTGCCCGCCCCCGGCCGGCGGCTGATCTGCGCCACCTGCCCGTCGACCCAGACCCAACCGAGCTTGGCGATCCAGGCGCCGACCTTCTGGCTGACCACCCGGACCGGCCAGGGTTCCTCGGGGGTGCTGCGGGGGGCGTCGGTCACCCGCCCACCCTACGGTCCGCCTCCGACGACCCGGGGCAGCCCCGACCGCCCGCGCCACGCGTCCCGGCCGGGCCCCGCAAGCTGCCGCGTGAGCACGCCACGGGACGGGACGGCGTACCCCCGCTGTGGTACGGGTCGCAGCTCCTGCCGGTGGAGATGCCGGCACGTACGATGGGCGGGTGACCGAGGCTGAGGCGACCCCCAAGACCGGCAAGCGCGTGCTCCTGGCCAAGCCCCGCGGCTACTGCGCGGGGGTGGACCGGGCGGTGCAGACCGTCGAGGAGGCGCTGAAGCTCTACGGTGCCCCGATCTACGTCCGCAAGCAGATCGTGCACAACAAGCACGTGGTGCAGACCCTGGAGGCCCAGGGCGCGATTTTCGTGGAGGAGAACGAGGAGGTGCCCGAGGGCGCCACCGTCATCTTCTCCGCGCACGGCGTCGCCCCCGAGGTCTACGAGCAGGCCAAGGCCCGGTCGCTCAAGGCGATCGACGCGACCTGCCCGCTGGTGACCAAGGTGCACCAGGAGGCCAAGCGGTTCGCCGCCGAGGACTACGACATCCTGCTGATCGGCCACGAGGGGCACGAAGAGGTCATCGGCACCGCCGGGGAGGCTCCCGCCCACATCCAGCTGGTCGACGGCCCCGACGACGCCGACACGATCACCGTGCGGGACCCGAGCAAGGTCGTCTGGCTCTCCCAGACCACCCTGTCGGTCGACGAGACGCTGGAGACGGTGGCCCGGCTCAAGACCCGGCTGCCGCTGCTCCAGTCGCCGCCCAGCGACGACATCTGCTACGCCACCTCCAACCGGCAGCACGTGGTCAAGGAGATCGCCCCCGACTGCGACGTGGTGATCGTGGTCGGCTCGCGCAACTCCTCCAACTCGGTACGCCTGGTCGAGGTGGCCCTGGACGCCGGGGCCCGCGCGGGGCACCTGGTCGACTTCGCCCACGAGATCGACGACGCCTGGCTGACCGGTGCCGCCACCGTCGGGCTGACCTCCGGTGCGAGCGTGCCCGACGAGCTGGTCCAGGAGGTGCTGGCCCACCTGGCCGAGCGGGGCTTCACCGACGTCGACGAGGTGGTCACCGCCAACGAGCGGCTGACCTTCTCACTGCCCCAGGAACTCAAGCGCGACATGAAGGCCGCCGCCCGCGGCTGACGGTCCGCCGCATCCTGGGCTGTCGGTCCGCCGCTGCGCTGCGGCTGTCGGTCCGCCGCGTCCTGGGCTGTCGGGCCGCCCGCGTTGGGCTGGCTGACCGCCGCCCGCTGGACTGTCGGGCCGCCGTGTCCGGGCTGTCGGGCCTTTCGTGCCCGTGCCCGTGGCCGTGGCCCGTGGCCGACGGGTTTCCCGGGGATCGATGCCGGTCCCACGGAACGGAACGCGGAGGGGGTGCGTCCCAGTGGGTATGAGAACTCCTCGGATGGCGTTGGTCGTGCTGCTGGCCGCCGGTGTGGCGCTCACCGGCTGTGGCGGGGACGATGCCGACGTCACCGGCCCTCCGGCCGTGCCGACCAGCTCCCCGACGGACCCGGCCACCCCCTCGCCGTCCGCGTCGCCGGCCTCGGTGGCCCCGTCCACGTCACCCGCAGGCCCGGTGCCACCCGGCGCGTCGGTGCCACCCGGCGGGCCCAAGTTGCCCGGTGGCGGGCCGAAGGTGCCGCCCGGTCCGGGCGCGACCGAGCTGACCGGCACGGTCGAGTCGGGGGTCGAGCCGGGCTGCCTGCTGCTCGACGGGCACCAACTCGTCGGCGGCCCCAAGGACGTGCTCGTCGTGGGGGCCCGGGTCAGCGTCACCGGCCGGGCCCAGCCCGACCTGATGAGCACCTGCCAGCAGGGTGTCCCGTTCGTGGTGGAATCCGCCCGCCGCTCCTGACCCGCCCGCCGCTCCTGACCCGCCCGGCCCGGTGCCCCACGCCTGCGGCCGTGCCCGGGGCCGGCGGGCCGGGCCGGCAGGTGGAGCGGGTGGGGGCGGCCTAGGAGCGGTCGTCGGTGGGGAGCAGCTCGGGGGCCTGGGGCTGGCGGGGGGCCAGCTCGACCTGGGCGGGGACGGCCAGCTCCTGGTCGGAGACGCCCAGCTCGGCCAGCTTGCGCGCACTGACCAGCACCCGTGCCTCCAACGAACCGACCGCCCGGTTGTACGCCGTCACCGCGCCACCGAGCGAGGTGCCGAGCTTGCCGACGTGATCGCCCAGGGTGGACAGTCGGCCGTACAGCTCGCGGGCCAGCGAGTGCACCGCCACCGCGTTGCGGGCCAGCGCCTCCTGCCGCCACGAGTAGGCCACCGTCCGCAGCAGCGCGACCAGGGTGGCCGGGGTGGCCAGCACCACGTTGCGGGCGAACGCGTGCTCCAGCAGCGTCGGGTCGCGCTGCAACGCCACGTCCAGGAACGGGTCGGCCGGCACGAACAGCACCACGAACTCTGGGGTGTCGTCGAACGCCGCCCAGTAGGTCTTCGCGGCCAGTGCGTCGACGTGCCCGCGCAGGTGCTTGGCGTGCCGGTCGAGGTGGGTGTCGCGGCCGTGCTCGTCGCGCGCCTCCATCGCCGTCAGGTAGGCGTCGAAGGGTGCCTTGGCGTCCACCACCACCGTGCGCCCGCCGTGCAACCGGACCACCAGGTCGGGGCGTACCCCCTGGTGGTCGGTGGTGGCGGTGACCTGCTCGCTGAAGTCGCAGTGCTCCAGCATCCCGGCCGCCTCGACGATCCGGCGGAGCTGGTGCTCGCCCCAACGCCCGCGCACCTGCGGGGCGCGCAGCGCGGCGACCAGCTGTTTGGTCTCGGTGCGCAGCTCGCTGGAGACGGCCCCCATGGAGCGGACCTGTTCGCGCAGCTCGGCGTAGGCGTCGACCCGGTCGCGTTCCAGCTCGCCGACCCGGGTCTCGTAGCGACGCAGGGTGTCGTGCAGCGGGGCCACCGCACGGGCCACCGCCTCCTGGGACTGGGCGGTCGCCTCGTAGCTGAGCGCCCGCATCGACTGCTCCAACCGGCCCTCGCCCTCCCGGGTGGCGGCGAGGGTGGCCTCCAGCCGGGCGATCTCGGTGGCCGACCGGGAGCGGGCGGCGTACCAGCCGAGGGCTCCACCGGCGGCGAGACAGACCACCACCACGGCCAGCGTCGAGAAGTCCATCACCAGAGCTTGCCAAACGGGTACGACTCGACGCCCCCGGGTACGTTCGTAGGATGGAATTTCTGCTCGTGGCGATCCTGATCGCCCTGCTGGTCGGTGGTTTCGTCTGGTGGCGGCGGGAGAAGGCGGCCCGGGAGGCGCGCAGCCTCGCCGACGTGCGGGCCGACGCCCAACGGTGGTACGAACGCCTCGGCGGTCAGGTGATGAACCTGCACGGCGACGACCCGGCGGTGCGTCAGGCCCTGGTCGACGCGGGTGAGCGGTACAACGCGGCGGGCAGCCAGTTGGAGCAGGCCCGGACGGTGCACCAGTTCCGGCTGGCCCGGGAGACCGCGTTGGAGGGGCTCGCCTACGCGCGGGCGGCCCGGGTGGCGCTCGGCCTGGACCCGGGCCCGGAGCTGCCCCCGCTCGCCGCCGCGCAGGGGGCCGGGGAGATCACCCGGGAGCGTCAGGTGGACGTGCAGGGGCAGACGTTCAGGGCCGGCCCGCAGCCCGGCCGGGACACCCCGTACTACTACCCGGGCGGGCGCTACCAGGGGCGGCCGGTGCCGGCCGGCTGGTACTCGACGCCCTGGTGGAAGACCGCGTTGGGGGCGGGCGTCGGTGTGGTCGGCGGGATGCTGATCGCCGACGCGCTCTTCTCGCCGGCCTTCGCCGACCCGGGTTACGACGCCGGCTACCAGGAGGGCTTCGGCGACGGCGCGGACTTCGGCGGCGACTTCGGCACCGCCGGGGACGCCGGCGGCGGTGACTTCGGCACCGCCGGTGACTTCGGCGGGGGTGACTTCGGTGGCGGCGACTTCGGCGGTGGTGACTTCGGCGGTGGCGGCGACTTCTGACATCGGGGCCCACGCTGTGGGCCCCGACCGGTCCCTACCCGCCGCACACCGACCGCGATCGGGCCGGCCCGGATCGCTTCGGCCAGGCCGGATAGCTGCGGTCGGCCCGGATGGCTGCGGTCGGCCCGGATCGCAGCGGCCGGGCCGCCGGAGCGGGCCCCTGCGGTAGCCGTGGCGTCGGCAGGGGCCCGGCGCGTCAGCCGGTGTTGCGCATCCCGGCCGCGATGCCGTTGACCGTGGTGAGCAGGGCACGCTCCAGGGCCGTACCGTCGCTGGGGGCGCGTCGGCCGCCCGGCGCGGTGGCCACCGCCCGGCCGGCGGCGCCGGAGTCCCGGTACTGCCGCAGCAACGCCACCTGGAGGTGGTGCAGCGGCTCCAGGTAGGTGTCGCGCACCGCGAGGGTGCGTTGGAGCACCGGCGAGTTCTCCAGCAGGGCCGGCGACGAGGTGACCGCCAGCACCTCCTGCTTGGTCAGCTCGTACTCCTGCTCGATCTTGTCGAAGATCGGGTGCAGCTGCTCCGGGACCAGCGTCTCGACGTACCGGCGGGCGATGCTGAGGTCGGTCTTGGTCAGCATCATCTCCACGTTGGACAGGAACGTGCGGAAGAAGTGCCAGTTGCGGTTCATCTCGGCCAGCACGTCCTCCAGGCCGGCGGCGCGGGCGGCGGCGAGGCCGGAGCCGACCCCGAACCAGCCGGGCACGATCTGCCGGGTCTGCGTCCAGCCGAACACCCACGGGATGGCCCGCAGGCCGCCCAGACCGGCCCCGGTGTTGGGTCGCTTCGCCGGCCGGGAGCCGATGTTGAGCGCACCGAGCAGCTCGGTCGGCGTGGACGCCCAGAAGTACGCCGGCAGGTCCGGGTCCTCCACCAGGCCACGGTAGGACCGGAAGGCCGACTCGGAGACCACGTCCATCGCCGCGTCCCAGGTCTCCAACTGCTCGGCGGGTTGCCGGGGTGCGGTGTGCAGCAGCGTGGCCTGGAGCACCGCGGCCACGGTCAGTTCCAGGTTCTCCCGGGCCAGCGCCGGCAGGGTGTACTTGTCGGAGATGACCTCACCCTGCTCGGTCACCTTGATCGCGCCGTCCAGGGTGCCGTACGGCTGGGCCAGGATCGCCTCGTGGGTGGGGCCGCCGCCGCGCCCGACCGTGCCGCCCCGGCCGTGGAACAACCGCAGGTGCACGCCGTGCTGGGCGGCCACGTCCCGCAGCGCCCGCTGGGCCCGGTGGATCGACCACTGGCTGGTGGTGATGCCGGCCTCCTTGTTGGAGTCGGAGTAGCCCAGCATCACCTCCTGCACGTCGCCCCGGGCCGCGACCAGCGCCCGGTAGGCCGGCAGGGAGAGCAGTTCGTTGAGCATCTCGCCGCCGGCGTTCAGCTCGGCCGGGGTCTCCAGCAGCGGCACGAAGCCGATCCGGGCCCGCCCGGTGTGCACGTCGACCAGGCCGGCCTCCCGGGCCAGCACCACCGCCGCGAGCACGTCGTCCACACCGAGGGTCATCGAGATGATGTACGACTCGATGACCTCGCCGCCGAACCGGTCCTGCGCCTCGCGGATTGTCCCGAACACGTCGAACGTCTTGCGCGCCGCCTCGGTCAACGGGGTGTCCAGGGCGGACAGCGGCCGGCGGCCGGTCAGCTCGTCGGCGAGCAGCTTGGTGCGCTCCAGCCGGGTCAGCGACGGGTAGTCCGACACCTCGCCGACCGCCGCGTAGAGCTGGGTGAGCACCTCGTGGTGCTTCTCGGCGTGCTCCCGGACGTCCATGGTGGCCAGGTGCAGGCCGAACGCGGAGACGGTACGGATGGTCGAGGCGAGCCGGCCGACGGCGGTGAGCTGCCCGGAGTTGCGGGCCAGCGAGGCGCGCAGCAGCTCCAGGTCGGCGATCAGTTCGCCGGAGCCCTGGTAGTCGCGACCCGGCACGTGCGGGGTGCCGGCGCGCAGCCGCTCCCGGGTGTTGGCCAGCTTCGCCTTCACGCAGCGGGCCTTGAGCCGGTAGGGCTCCTCGGCGTTGACCCGGCGGAACCGGGGGGCCACCTCGGGCAGCGCGTCCAGGTCGGCGGCGAGGCTGGCCGACAGGTCCAGCGACACGGCGCGCAGCCGGCGGGAGACGGAGACCTCGTTGACCAGGTGCTCCATCGCCGCCTCGGTGGCGGTGATGCCGTGCTCGTGCTGGATGCGCAGCACCTCCCGGGTGACCACGGGGGTGACGAACGGGTTGCCGTCCCGGTCGCCGCCGATCCAGGTGCCGAAGGTCAGCGGACGCGACGTCGGCGAGGTCTCCACGCCGAGGGTGCGCAGCGTGTCGGCCAGGTCGTCGAGCACCTGCGGGGCGGCCTCGGCGTACAGGTCGCGCAGGTAGTAGATGGCGTTGCGGGCCTCGTCGGTCGGGTCGGGCCGGTCGAGGCGCAGCTCGTCGGTCTGCCACATCAGGTCGAGCAGTTCGGCGAGGCGGCGGTTGGCCGGGCCCTCGTCGCTCGCGCCGTAGAGAATGGCGTTGGCGGTCTCGGTGTCCAGTTCGTCGGCGATGGCGCGCAGCTTGGACAGGATCGACCGGCGGGCCGCCTCGGTGGGGTGGGCGGTGAAGACGGGGCGTACCGCGAGGCGGCGGGCGGCGGCGGCGATCTCCTCGGCCGGCACCCCGCGCTCGGCGATCATCTTGGCGGCCTGGTCCAGCCAGCCGCCCTGGATCGCCCGACGGCGGCGCAGGTCCCGGGCCCGGTGCACCTGCTCGGTGATGTTGGCCAGGTGGAAGTAGGTGGAGAAGGCGCGGGCCAGCTTGGTGCCGGTGGTCACGTCCAGCCCGCCGAGGCGCTGCGCGGCGGCCGGCGCGTCGGAGCGGACCTGGGCGCGGATCTCCTCGACCAGGTCGAGCAGCGGCCGACCCTCCTGCCGGGCCAGGGTCTGGCCGAGCAGGGTGCCGAGCCGGCGGATGTCGGCCCGCAGGGCGGCGTCGGGCCCGTCGTGATCATGCTGGTCGGTCACCGTGCGCTCCTTACGTGAGTACGAAGGACAGCGCTGTCCGACTCCCTGGATGGTATCTGCGCGGCCCGGTCGGCGAGGAAGGGGTTCGGTGTGTCACCTTCCCCACGATCGCCGTGTCCCACCCCCGCCCGGTGGATTCGATCCCGCCCGCCGACGGTCCGGCCTCACCCGTCCGGTCGGGTGTCGACCCGGTGGGTGGCGGTCCGGGGGGCCCGGAACCGGGCGGCGGTGAGCAGGCCGAGCAGCCCCAGAACGGCCCAGGTCAGTAGCCCTGCCAGGGGCCAGCGGGCCGACCGCCAGTCGAAGTAGACGGCCGACTTGAGCAGGTCGGTGGCGAGGCCGGGGACGTTCCAGCGGTGCATCCCGCGTAGCGCGGCGGGTAGGAACTCCGGGGCGTAGATGCCGCCCGAGCCGGGGTTGCCGAGCACCACCAGCAGCAGGATCACCAGCCCGGTGCCGAGCAGTCCCAGCCAGCCCTGCACGGCGGCGGCGACCATCGCGGCGGTGAAGACGGTGAGCATGCCGACCGCCGCGACCGTGACCAGGTCGTGGTCCCAGACATCGAGGACCGGGCCGACCAGCACCGCGCCGATGGTCCCGAGCAGCACCGCTTGCACGGCCAGGGAACCGATCCGCAGTCCGGCCCGGCGCAGCCCGCGTGGGGCGGTGCCGAGCGAGACGCCGAGCGCGGTCGAGGCGAGGTAGCCGCCGAGCACCAGCCCGACGGTCAGGTAGAACGGCACCAGACCGCGCGGGTCGTCGGGGGAGACCGGCACCTGGTCGGTGACGGTGAGCGGCAGTCGGGCCTGCTGGGCGGCCGGGATGAGGACCCCGGTGACGAGTTCGGTGGCGGCCGGGGCGGAGGCGCTGGCGGTGGTGAGGGTGAGCGTGCCGTCGGGGGCCGAGGTGAGCACGGCGTACACCTGGCGGGCGGTGAGGGCGTCGTCGGCCGCGCCCGGGTCGGCGTACCCGATGGGCTCGATGGTGTCGGTGCGGGCCCGCACGGCGGTCAGCAGCGCCTCGGCGCGTTGGTCGCCGGTCACCACCCCGACCGGCACGTCCCGGGGGTGCGGCTGGTGCAGCGCGCCGACGTAGGCCGCGATGAACGCGCTGGCCAGCACCAGCGTGCCGAACAGCAGCGCCGCCGTGCGGGGCAGCCAGGCCCGGGTCCGGGGCTCCTCGTCCACCGACCCAGCCTATGGCCCGTAATGCCCTGCCTGTGGGGTTTCGTCGGGCGAAAACCGCTGGTGACGGGCGGTAGGTTCCGACCGTGAGCCGTCCCGCGTACCCCGCCAAACCGAAACCCGGCGACCGGGTCGCCGTGGTCTCCCCCTCCGCCGGCCTGCCGGGTCTGTTCCCGCACGTGTACGAGCTGGGCCTGCGCCGGCTGCGCGAGGAGTTCGGCCTGGTGCCGGTGGAGTACCCGACCACCAGGCAGACCCGGGCCGACCCCCGGGACCGGGCGCGGGACCTGACCGCCGCCTTCGCCGACCCGACGGTCACCGCCGTGCTCGCCACCGTCGGCGGTGACGACCTGATCACCGTCACCCCGCACCTCGACGACGCGGTGCTGCGGGCCAACCCGAAGCCCTACTTCGGCTACTCGGACAACACCAACGTCCTCAACCACCTCTACCGGCTGGGCATGGTGGCCTACCACGGCGGCTCGGTGCTGGTGCACCTCGGCCGGCCCGGCGCACCGCACCCGCTGACCTTCGAGTCGCTGCGCGCCGCCCTGTTCACCTCCGACTGGTACGAGCTGACCCCCGCGCCACAGTGGGGCGACGAACCGGGCGACTGGCGGGACCCGGCCACGCTCACGGTCGAACCACCGATGCTGCCCGGCGAGGGCTGGCGCTGGCGGGGACCGTCGACGGTCGTCGAGGGCCGGACCTGGGGCGGTTGCCTGGAGATCCTGCACTGGCTGATGGCGGCCGACCGGGTCCCGTCGGCTGCGGAGTTGGCCGGCTCGGTGCTGGTCGTCGAGACCTCCAACGAGCTGCCCGACGCGCAGGAGGTGTTCCGGATCCTGCGGAACATGGGGGAGCGGGGACTGCTCGCCGCCTTCCCGGCGATCGTCGTCGGCCGGCCCAAGGCGTGGGACTTCGCACGACCGCTGCCGGTGGCGCAACGGCTGGCGTGGGCCGCCGCCCAACGGGGTGCCATCGTCCGGGCGCTGAGCGCGTACCGCCCGGACGCGGTGGTGGTCTTCGACGTCGACCTGGGCCACACCGACCCGCAGTTGATCATCCCGTACGGCGGGGAGATCCGGGTCGACGCGGTCGAACGACGCATCGCCGTGCGCTACTGAACGGGACGCGGCCGGGCGTGGAGGTGCCGCACCGGGGTACGGCACCTCCACCGGGTGCCGGACGGCATCCCCGGTCAGCCCGACTGGGGGGTACGCGGGCCTCCCCGAACAGGTCCGCGTCTCCCTCGGCCGTCGCAACGTCGACCGACCGGGCTGGCTGTTCCATCCTCGGTCGGCACGGGGGTCGAAATCTTGAAGATTCGTGCGCGGTTCGGTTCGACCGGCGGCCCCGCCGCGCCCCGCGCCCCCGACTCGCGCCCAGCGTCCAGCGCCCCGAGGCTCGGGTGCCGGGCAGCGGGTCGGTCAGTCGGCGGGTGCGAGCAGTCGACGCAGGCGGGCGGGCGGATGGCCGACCCGCTCCCGGACCACCCGGCTCAGGTGCGCCTGGTCGGCGAAGCCGTACTCGGCGGCGATCGTCACCAGCCGCGGCGGATCGGAGCGGCCCAACAGGTCCAGCACCGCCCGGACCCGCAGCTCGTTGCGGTAGGCGGTGAGGCTGCGCCCGGTGACCCGCTGGAACACCCGGCTCAGGTGGTGCGGTGAGCAGCCGACCAGGCGGGCGACCTCGGTGAGCCCCAGGGTGAAACCCGACGCGGCGAGCACCTGGCGGGCCTGGTCGGCGAGGCGTCGATGGGCGGCCAGGGTGGCCGGTCGCCGCCCCACCGCACGGTCCAGGTCCGCGCCCGGGGCACCCCGGCCCAGCGGGCTGCCACTGAGCAGGGTGGCCAGGAACTGGTGGGTGTGCTCGGTCAGCTCGAAGCCGTCCAGACCCCGCCGGCTGCGGGCCACCAGCATCCGGTGCTCCAGGTCCAACGCGGCGTCGAGCTGACCGTCCCAGCTGCGCCGGGTGAACCAGTCGCGGGCGTCCGGGCGTTCCTCAAGGACCTCGGGGCGGATCTCCAGGCACGAGTAGACGTCGCCGCAGCCGAGCGGATGGGCCACGCTCATCTCGTCGCCGGGTCGGGTCAGCAGCACCGACGTCGCATCGGCGAACGCGACCTCACCGTTGAGCCGGCGCAGGTAACCGCCGGAGCGCCCCAGGTAGACCCGGTAGCCGAGGTTGGGCACCGGACCCACCCAGCCCGGCTCGTCGATCAGGCAGCGCACCTCGTAGAAGGTCATCCCGTCGGGCAGGCCCAGACCCCGCCACCGTCCCTGGGTGGTCTGTTGGCGTGGGTCCGCGCCCCACTGCTGTGGCATTGGTCCTCCCCGTTCCGGCACCGCCGCTGCGGGCTCGATTGTCTCCCTCGCGAGATAGGCTGGCGGCCGTGCACCCCCCGGCCCGGCCGGGCGTGGGGGCATCTTCGCGCGCCCCGGGCCGACCGGCGGCTTTCCTGGAAGTGATCACTGATGCTCACCGGACTCTTCTCCGCCGCCCTGGCCGACCCGGGGCTGGCCCGTGCTCGTGACCTGGCGCGCTCCGGTGCCGCCCAGGTCGACGGGCTGGACCTGACCGCCCCGGCCGCGCTGCGTCCGTTCGCCGTCGCCGCCGTCGCCGCCGACGAGCCGGTCGGCGGGGCCGGCCGGCCGGTGCTCGCGGTGACCGCCACCAGCCGGGAGGCCGACGACCTGGCCGCCGCGCTGGGCAGCCTGCTCCCGGCCGGGCAGGTGGCGGTCTTCCCGTCCTGGGAGACGCTGCCGCACGAGCGGCTCTCGCCCCGTTCCGACACCGTCGGCCGGCGGTTGGCCGTGCTGCGCCGCCTCGCCCACCCCGACACCGCCGACGCGCAGGGGGTGACCGGCCCGCTGCGGGTGGTGGTGGCCCCGGTGCGCTCGCTGCTGCAACCACAGCTCAAGGGCCTCGGCGACCTGGACCCGGTGCAGCTCGCCGCCGGGGAGGAGGCCGACCTGGAGCAGGTCGCCCGCCGGCTCACCGACCTGGCGTACGCCCGGGTCGACCTGGTCACCAAACGCGGCGAGTTCGCCGTGCGCGGCGGCATCCTGGACGTCTTCCCACCCACCGACGAGCACCCGTCCCGGGTGGAGTTCTGGGGTGACGAGGTGGAGGAGATCCGCACCTTCGCCGTCGCCGACCAGCGCACCATCGAAGGCGTACCGCAGCTGTGGGCCCCGCCGTGCCGGGAACTGCTGCTGACCCCGGCGGTGCGCCGGCGGGCCGCCGCGCTCGCCGGGGAGCACCCGGAACTGGCCGAGATCCTCGACAAGCTGGCCGAGGGCATCCCCGTCGAGGGGATGGAGTCGCTGGTGCCGGCGCTGCTCGGCAGCGAGAGCCTGGAGCTGCTGGTCGACACCATGCCGGCCGGCACCCACGTGCTGCTCTGCGACCCGGAGCGGATCCGCACCCGGGCCCACGACCTGGTGCGTACCTCGGAGGAGTTCCTCCAGGCGAGCTGGGCCGCGGCCGCCGTCGGTGGCCAGGCCCCGGTCGACCTCGGCGCCGCCGCCTTCAAGTCCCTGGCCGAGGTACGCGCCACCGCCCGCGCCCTGCGCCAGCCCTGGTGGACCCTCGCCCCGTTCGGGCTGGTCGAGGCGGACGCCGTCACCCCCACCCGGCAGCCCTGGGAGGATGCGCCGGGCGGGGCAGACGTGACCCCCGACGACGCGATCGCGGTGACCCTGGCCGCCCAGCCGGCCCCGCTCTACCACGGTGAGACCGGCCGGGTGGTCGACGACATCAAGCGCTGGACCGGCGAGGGCTGGGCGGTCGCGTTGGTCTTCGAGGGGCACGGTCCCGCCCAGCGGGCCGTCGAGGTGCTCCGCGACGCGGGCCTGGGCGCCCGGCTCACCGAGCAGGTGCCGGCCGCGCCCGCCCCCGGCGAGGTGCTGGTCACCTGCGGCTGCCTGACCGCCGGCTTCGTCGACGAGGCGTCGAGGTTCGTGCTGCTCACCGGCAACGACGTCACCGGTGGCCGGGGCACCTCCACCCGGGACATGCGCAAGATGCCGAGCCGGCGGCGCAACACCATCGACCCGCTGGAGCTGAAGGCCGGCGACTTCGTCGTGCACGAGCAGCACGGCATCGGCCGGTACGTCGAGCTGGTGCAGCGCACCGTCAACGGCGCGTCCCGCGAATACCTGGTCATCGAGTACGCGGCCAGCAAGCGCGGCCAGCCCGGCGACCGGCTCTTCGTCCCCACCGACCAGCTCGACCAGCTCTCCCGCTACGTCGGCGGCGAGCAGCCCACCCTGCACAAGATGGGCGGCTCGGACTGGCAGAAGTCCAAGGCCCGCGCCCGCAAGGCGGTCCGGGAGATCGCCGCCCAGCTGATCCAGCTCTACGCCGCCCGCAAGGCGTCCAAGGGGCACGCGTTCGCCCCGGACTCCCCGTGGCAGCGGGAGCTGGAGGACGCCTTCCCGTGGCAGGAGACGCCCGACCAGTTGGCCGCCATCGAGGAGGTCAAGCGGGACATGGAGCAGACCGTCCCGATGGACCGGCTGATCTGCGGTGACGTCGGGTACGGCAAGACCGAGATCGCCGTCCGGGCGGCGTTCAAGGCGGTGCAGGACGGTAAGCAGGTGGCGGTGCTGGTGCCGACGACGCTGCTGGTGCAGCAGCACTACAACACGTTCGCCGAACGGATGAACCAGTTCCCGGTGACCATCCGGCAGCTGTCCCGCTTCCAGACCGCCAAGGAGAGCGAACGGACGTTGGAGATGGTCGCCGACGGCACCGTCGACATCGTCATCGGCACCCACCGGCTGCTCCAGACGGCCACCCGGTTCAAGTCTCTCGGCATGGTGGTCATCGACGAGGAGCAGCGCTTCGGCGTCGAGCACAAGGAGCACCTCAAGACGCTGCGCGCCTCGGTCGACGTGCTGAGCATGTCGGCCACCCCGATCCCGCGGACGCTGGAGATGGCGATCACCGGCATCCGGGAGATGTCGACCATCGCCACCCCGCCGGAGGAGCGGCACCCGGTGCTGACCTTCGTCGGGTCGTACGACGACCGGCAGGTGGCCGCGTCCATCCACCGCGAGTTGCTCCGCGACGGGCAGGTCTTCTACCTGCACAACCGGGTGGAGTCGATCGACCGGACGGCGCGCAGGCTGCGCGAGCTGGTGCCCGAGGCGCGGGTGGCGGTGGCCCACGGGCAGATGGGCGAGGAGGCGCTGGAGAAGGTGATGGTCGGCTTCTGGGAGAAGGAGTTCGACGTCCTGGTCTGCACCACCATCGTGGAGTCCGGCATCGACATCCCCAACGCCAACACCCTGATCGTGGAGCGGGCCGACCTGCTCGGCCTGGCCCAGCTGCACCAGATCCGGGGCCGGGTGGGCCGGGGCCGGGAGCGGGCGTACGCGTACTTCCTCTATCCGCCGGAGAAGCCGCTCACCGAGCACGCGCACGAGCGGCTGGCCACCATCGCCCAGCACACCGAGCTGGGCGCGGGCATGTACGTGGCGATGAAGGACCTGGAGATCCGGGGCGCCGGCAACCTGCTCGGTGGCGAGCAGTCCGGGCACATCGAGGGCGTCGGGTTCGACCTGTACGTCCGGATGGTCGGCGAGGCGGTGTCGGCGTTCAAGGGGGAGAGCACCGAGTCCGACGAGCTGGCGGCCGACGTCCGCATCGATCTTCCGGTCGACGCGCACCTGCCGCTGGACTATATGGGGGTGGAGCGGCTGCGGCTGGAGATGTACCGCAAGCTCGCCGAGGCGCGTGACGACGAACGTTTGCGCGAGGTGGTCGCCGAGATGACCGACCGGTACGGCGAGCCGCCCGCCCCGGTGCAGAACCTGGTCGCGGTGGCCCGGTTCCGGTTGCTGGCCCGCCGTTACGGCCTCTCCGACGTGAGCGTGCAGGGCAAGCACCTGCGGTTCGGGCCGCTGCCGTTGCCCGATTCCAAGCAGTTGCGGCTCAAGCGCTACCACCCGGACTCGGTCTACAAGCCGGCCACCGACCAGGTCAGCGTGCCCCGGCCGAGCACCCGCCGGGTCGGTGGCGAGCCGCTGCGTGACCAGGCGCTGTTGGAGTGGTGCGCCCAGCTCCTCTCCGACGTCCTCGGCGAGCCGGCCCCGCTGGCCGGGGCGCGGGCATGAGCGGCCGGTCGGGTCCGGTGACCCGGGGTGGCCGGGGCCGGGGGCGCGAAGGCTGCGGGCGGGGGCCGCAGCGCGTGGTGGGCGGCGTCACCGTAGCCGGGCAGGCATGAGAGAGTGACCGTCATGCGTGCACGCCGTCTCATCGCCGCCGCCAGCGTCGCGGCACTGGGTGTCCTCTCCCTCACCGCCTGCGGCAAGGCATCTCCGGATGTGGCCGCATACATCGGCGACAGTCGCTACTCGGTCGCCCGGGTGGACGCGATCTACACCGACGCGCAGACGAGGTACGCCGAGGCGGTGCGGCAGGGCGCAGCCCAGTCCGGCCAGACCCCGGCCCCGGAGCAGCTGCGGGCCGGGGTGACCCGGCAGGACGTGGTGAACCTGCTGGTCAGCATCGACCTGGGCAAGCGGGTCGCGGCCGAGAAGGGCCTCCAGGTCCCCGACCAGATCACCCCGGACCAGCTGGCCCAGCAGTTGCAGATGCCGCCGCAGGCGGAGTTCGCGAAGCTCTGGGGTGAGTGGGCGGACCTGTTCTCCGTGCTCAGCCAGCAGTTGCCGCCGGCCGACCTGAGCGACGAGTCGGTGATGGCGGTCTACCACGCGATCGAGAAGACCGGCGGCATCGACAAGGGGCTGCCGGTGGCGCAGGTGCGGCAGCTCTTCGGCGATGGCGGTTTCGTCCGCAGCGCCGCCGCGTTGAGCACCGCGCTGGGGGAGCAGGCCGACAAGCTCGACGTCGAGGTCAACCCCCGGTACCGGCCGCTCGGTGTCCCGGCCTGGGTCAACAAGGGTCAGGAGCTGGTCTTCTACGCGCTGCCGTACATCGACGCCAGCGGCCCGGTGACCGACGTGTCGACCCCCGAGCCGGTCGGCAGCCCGACCCCGGCGCAGGGGCCGGTGGCCTCCTGAGCACGTCCCACCGGATCGTCCTGCTGGTCACCTCGCCCCGGTTGCCGGCCGGTCTGCTGACCGCCGCCGCCTGGGACGTGCTGCGCTCCGCGCCGGTGCTGACCGGCGCACAGAGCGCCCAGGTCGCGGCGGTACGCGCGGCGGGCGTCGAGGTCACCGTCGTTTCCGGCGGAGCCACCGACGCGTTGCTCGACGCTGCGGCGGCGGGCGGTACGGCGGTCTGGCTGGCCGGCCCGGCCGGCGACGAGTCCCTGGCCCGGGAGTTGGGTCTGCGGTTGGCCCGGCAACCGGGGCTGGCCGAGCTGGAGCTGATGTACGGCTCGTGGGACCCGCCGGGGGCCCGGCTGCTCGATGCGGTCGAGGTGATGGACCGGCTCGCCTCCCCGGGGGGCGACCCGTGGAAGCGGGCGCAGACCCACCGTAGCCTCGCCGGTTTCCTGATCGAGGAGTGCTACGAAGCGTACGACGCGATCAGCGACGGTGACACCGACGCGCTCCGTGAGGAGTTGGGCGACGTGCTGCTCCAGGTGCTGCTGCACGCGCGCCTGGCGGAGGACCTGCCCGAGGGTGAGCGGTGGAACGTCGACGACGTGGCCGGCACCCTGGTCGACAAGATGGTCCGCCGGAACCCGCACGTCTTCGCCGGTGCCGAGGCGGGTTCGCTGGCCGAGATCGAGGCGAACTGGGAACGGATCAAGCGGGCCGAGAAGGCCCGTGCGTCGGTGCTCGACGGCATCGCGTTGAGCCAGCCGGCGCTGGCTCTGGCGGCCAAGGTGCTGGACCGGGCCGGTCGGGCCGCCCTGACCGCCCCGCTGCCGTCCCCCGACGCCCAGCCCGATCCGGAGTCCCGCCTGGGTGCCACCCTGCTGGCCCTGGTCGCCGAGGCCCGCCACGCCGGCCTGGACCCCGAGGCGGCTCTCCGCCGCACCACCCTGGCTCACACCCAAACCCTCCGCACCACCGAACCCCCCACCTCGTCGAGTTGATCAAGAGGTTTGCGTCAGCCCTGCGCGATCCGGTGACGCGAACCTCTTGATCACGAGCGCGGGGCGGGTGTGCGGTGCCGCGAACCTCTTGATCGACGAGGCCGGGGCGGGGCGGTGGGGAGTGGGTAGGGTCGGGGGATGGGTTCATTCGTGCCGTTGGCGGAGCGGATCGTCGAGGCCGTGCTGGAGAGCCGGCCGGGGGTCGCCACGTCGAGCGGGGACCACCGCTACGACGACCGGTTGCCGGATCTCTCCGCCGGGGCGGTCGCGGCCGACCAGGCGATGCTGGGGGAGGCCGCCGACGCGCTCGCCGAGGTCGACAGGGACTCGCTCGACGTCGAGGAACAGGTCGACCACGCGCTGCTCAGCGCCCTGGTCGACCGGGAACTGTTCGAGTTGAGCGAGATCCGGGCCTTCGAGTGGGACCCGTTGGTGCACAACCCCGGTCCGCTGCTGCACGCCCTGCTCGCCCGCCCGTACGCCCCGGTGGAGGAGCGGCTGGCCCACCTGGCCGGGCGGCTGACGGCCGTACCCGACGCGTTGGCGACCGCGCGGACGACGTTGCGGGACATGCCCCGGGTGCACGCCGAGACGGCGGTCGGGCAGTTCGTCGGCACCGCCGCGCTGATCCGCGACGAGGTGCCGCTGCTGCTCGCCCAGGCCCCCGCGCTGGCCGGCACGGTCGGGCCGGCCGCGACGGCGGCGATCGCCGCGCTCGACGAGTTCGTCGGCTGGCTGCGTGCCGGGCTGGCCGCCGAGACCGGGCCGGGACGCGACCCCCGGCTGGGCCGCCGCCGCTGGGAGGCCCGCCTCTGGCACACTCTCGACACCGAGCTGGGCGCCGCCGAGGTGCAGCGCCGGGCCTGGGCCAACCTGGACCGGGTCACCGCCGAGATCCGCGCGGCGGCCGTCGAGCTGGTCGGTGGCCCGGCCGACGACGAGACGGTACGCCGGGCGCTGGACCTGCTGGCCGCCGAGCACCCCGACGACCACTCCATCGTGGACCTCGCCTCGGTCACCCTCGACGAGGCCGTCGACTTCGTCCGGGCGCACGACCTGGTCGGCCTGGTCGACGACCCGTGCGTGATCCAGGAGATGCCGGAGTTCGCCCGGGGTGTCGCGGTGGCCTACTGCGACTCGCCCGGCCCGCTGGAACCGGCCGACCTGCCCACCTTCTACTGCATCGCGCCCACCCCGGCGGACTGGCCGGCGCACCGGGTCGACTCGTTCTACCGCGAGTACAACGACCACATGATCCGCAACCTGACCGTGCACGAGGCGATGCCGGGGCACTTTCTCCAGCTCGCCCACGCCCGCCGGTACGCCGGCCCCACCCGGGTCCGGGCGCTGACCGAGTCGGGGGTGTTCATCGAGGGCTGGGCGGTCTACACCGAGGAGCTGATGGCCGGCCTCGGCTTCGGCGGCCTGCCGGTCCGCCTCCAGCAGCTCAAGATGCAGCTGCGGATGACCATCAACGCGCTGCTCGACCAGTTGGTCCACTGCGACCAGATGACCGAGGCGGACGCGTTGGCGCTGATGACCGAACGCGGCTTCCAGGAGGAGGGCGAGGCGGCCGGCAAGTGGCGGCGGGCGCTGCTCACCTCGACGCAGCTCTCCACCTACTTCGTCGGCTACAGCGAACTGGCCGACGTCGCCGCCGCCCGGCCGGCCGGGGTGTCGGTGCGGGACTGGCACGACGCGATGCTCGCCCACGACTGCCCGCCCCCGCGCCACCTGCGTACCCTGCTCGGCATCTGACCGCCGCGCCACCCCGGCCGGGCGCCCACCGGTCCGGGCCGGCGCGGGGGCCGGCTCAGCCGCGGGCGGCGACGGCGTCGATCAGCCAGCGGGAGATCGAGTACGCGGGCGGCAGTTCCGCCGGCAGCGCGTCCACCGGGAACCACCGGGCCCGTACCAGCTCCCGCCCGTCCACCACCGGTTCGGCTCCGGCATCGGCGGCGGTGGCGGTGAACCCGGCGAGCAGCACCCCCGGCCCGGAGATCGCCCAGGGTTGGCTGCCGAAGTAGTCGATCGTGTCGAGGTCGAGTGAGACCTCCTCGGCGACCTCCCGCCGGACCGCCGTCTCCAGCGACTCGCCGGCCTCCACGAAGCCGGCGACCAGCGCCCACAGCTCGGTCGGCCCGGACGCGTGCCGGACCAGCAGCAGCTCGGTGGGGCCACCGGCCGGGCCGGGGCGGGTGATCGCGGTGAGCACCGCCGGGGAGAGCCGCAGCGGCACGTACAGGCCGCAGTCGGGGCAGCGGCGGGCCGTCTCGCCCGGCACGTCGATCAGCGCCGCCCGGCAGGCCCCGCACCAGCGGTGGGTACGCCGCCAGGTGACCACGGCCACCGCCCGTCCGGCGAGCGTGGCGACCGGCTCGGGCAGCTCGGCGGCGAGCGCCCGCCAACTGCGCCACCGCCCGACCGGCCGTCGACCCCCGGCCCTGCTCCCCACGGTCTCCCCGTTCCCCGGCTCCCCGTCCCCGGTCGGGTTGTCCCGGGTGGCCGGCCGGCCCGGGTCGGCCGTCTCCAGCGCCCAGGCCGGCACGCCGTCGAGCGTGCCCAGCGGCACCCATCCGGTCCCGGCCGGCAGCTCGCCGACCCGGGGCAGGCCACCGTCGGGGGTGGTGAACAGCCGGGTACCGGCCACCAGCAGACCCAGATCGCCCGACGCGGGCGCGGGCCCGGCAGCGTGGCCGGCCGCGCCGTCAGCCGGGGGCGTGGGACCGGCAGGGCGGTCGGCCGGGGGCGTGGAGGTCGCCGGGTGGTCGGCCGGGGGCCTGGGGCCGGCGGGGCGGTCGGTGGCGGTCGTGGAGGTCGCCGGGTCGTCGGCCGGGGGCGTGGGGTGGCCGGGCGGTGGGACGGTCACGACGACGCCGGCCGGCGGTCCGTCACCCCGGCACCGGCCGGCAGGTCGAACGCCGTCGGCGTCACCGAGTCGGTGAAGCGTTCCAGGGCCAGCTCGACCGGCTGGCCGTCGAGCAGACCGGTGAAGCTGCCGAGCACCCCCTCGGTGGTGACGCAGGCGTCGAAGTCCCCGGCGGAACGCCGGACGGCGACGCAGGTGGCGTGGTGGCCGACGAGCGTGGTGTCGCTCTGCTTGACCTGGGCCTGCGGGTCCAGGGCGGCCTCGGTGAGCAACCGGATGACGGCGGGCGGGGTGACCAGCCCGGCCTTGCGGGCCTCGGCGAACAGCGGCACGGCGGCCTTGCCGGACATCAGCACCGGCGGCTCCACCGTGCAGGCGGTCCGCCCGGCGGTGGTCGCGCACCGGGTGATGGCCTGCTCGGAGACGGTGATCTTGCCGGCGGCCCAGGTGTACGCCGAGCGGGCCGGTTCCTTCTCCTGGGCGATGGTGGTGGTCCGGCCGCCGGGAAGCCGGTATTCGGCGGTCCAGGTCTGGACCAGGGACTCGTCCAGCCGGGTGGCGAGATCGTTGATCAGATCGGACCGGCCGAGGGTGCGTCCGGTGTCGTCGAGGGTCTGACAGCCGGTGACGGTGAGCGACGCGATGACCGACACGGCGAGCACGCGGAGGGTGGTCGAGACGGCGGGCATGGCGACCAGCGTGGTCGATCGTGTCCACCCGGCGCAAACCGGTTGCCGGTTGAGGGGTGAGAATCCGGGAATGTCCGTTAGGGCGGGCTGATTAGGGGTGGGCTACGTGTGCCCGGACGCCGTGCGGCCGAGCGTCGCCCGATACGCTGCGTTCAACACAACTGCCCCAGCCGCACCGTCGCGGCCCATACCGGATTCGCACAACGAACGAGGAGCGACTCAGTGGCAACCATCGAGGGAATCGTCGCCCGGGAGATTCTCGACTCACGGGGCAACCCGACGGTCGAGGTCGAGGTAGGGCTGGACGACGGCACGATCGCTCGCGCCGCCGTACCCTCCGGCGCCTCCACCGGCGCCTTCGAAGCGGTCGAGCTGCGCGACGGTGACAAGGACCGCTACCTGGGCAAGGGCGTCGAGAACGCGGTCGCCAACATCGAGGACAAGATCGTCGACCAGCTGATCGGCTACGAGGCCAGCGAGCAGCGGCTGATCGACCAGAAGATGCTCGACCTCGACGGCTCCGACAACAAGGGCACGCTGGGCGCGAACGCCATCCTCGGGGTCTCCCTGGCGGTGGCCAAGGCGGCTGCCGGCAGCGCCGAGCTGAGCCTGTTCCGTTACCTGGGTGGCCCGAACGCCCACCTGCTGCCGGTGCCGATGATGAACATCCTCAACGGTGGCGCGCACGCCGACTCCAACGTCGACGTCCAGGAGTTCATGATCGCGCCGATCGGGGCCCCCAGCTTCCGGGAGGCGCTGCGCTCCGGTGCCGAGGTCTACCACGCGCTGAAGTCGGTGCTCAAGAAGAAGGACCTCTCCACCGGTCTGGGTGACGAGGGTGGTTTCGCCCCCAACCTGCCCAGCAACGCCGCCGCGCTCGACCTGATCGCCGAGGCGGTCGAGAAGGCCGGTTACCGGCTGGGCACCGACATCGTCTTCGCCCTCGACGTGGCCGCGACCGAGTTCTTCGACAACGGCACCTACACCTTCGAGAGCGCCGCCAAGAGCGCCGAGGAGATGAGCAACTACTACACCAAGCTCATCGGCGACTACCCGATCGTCTCCATCGAGGACCCGCTGGCCGAGGACGACTGGACCGGTTGGGCCACCCTGACCGCCGCCGTCGGCGACCGGATCCAGATCGTCGGCGACGACCTGTTCGTCACCAACCCGCAGCGCATCGCCCGGGGCATCGCCGAGAAGTCCGCCAACGCGGTCCTCGTCAAGGTCAACCAGATCGGTTCGCTGACCGAGACCCTGGACGCGGTGGACCTGGCCCACCGGGCCGGCTTCAAGTGCATGATGAGCCACCGCTCCGGCGAGACCGAGGACACCACCATCGCCGACCTGGCCGTCGCCACCGGCTGCGGCCAGATCAAGACCGGTGCCCCGGCCCGGTCCGACCGGGTCGCCAAGTACAACCAGCTCCTGCGGATCGAGGAGGAGCTGGCCGACGCGGCGCGGTACGCCGGCGCCGGCGCGTTCCCGCGTTACCGTTCGGCCTGACCCAGGCGAACCTCGGGGGAGGGGTGTGACGATGCAGCAGCGCCGCACACCGGGTGGCCAACGCCCGGCCCGCCGGCCGACCGGTCGGCCGGGCGGGACCCGGGGCGCCCGGACGCCGCTGCGCGACGGCGGGGTCCGCGCCGAGCCGCGGGCTGCCGCGGCCCGGTCGCGGACCGCCGACGGGGTACGGTCGGCGAACCGTCCGGCGGCGGCCCGTCGGACGGCGGCCGGCGGCACCATCCGGCGACTCACCGCACCCCACCCCCGACGGTTCACCGGCCGGGCCACCGTCCTGTTCGCGGTGCTGCTCGCGCTCGCCCTGGCGTACACCTATCCGGTCCGGGTCTATCTCGACCAGCAGGTCGACATCGAGCGGATGGAGGCCAGCCAGGCCGCCCAGCGTACGGAGATCGCCGAGCTGTCGGCCCAGGCGGCGAAGTGGCAGGACCCCGAATACATCAAGATCAAAGCGCGGGAACGGTTCTTCATGGTGGCCCCCGGTGAGACGCCGGTGATCGTGCTCAACGACGCGGACGGCGCGGCCCGGGACGCCAACGGCGGCCGGCCGCCGACCCCACCCAAGACCCCCGACCCCTGGTACGACACCCTGTGGTCGAGCGTCCAGGCGGCGAACGGCGACGCCCCGGACCAGTGAGCAGCACCCGCGTACCGAACGAGAGATGGGCACCGTGACTGTCGTACCACCGCAGGAGCCGGCGGCGGACTCCGTACCCCCGCCGGAGCACCAGCCGGCCACCGAGGCCGACCTGGCCGCGGTGGCCGCGCAGCTCGGACGCCCGCCCCGCGGCACCCGAGCGGTGGCCCACCGCTGCCCGTGCGGCCTGCCCGACGTGGTGGAGACCACCCCCCGGCTCGCCGACGGCACCCCCTTCCCGACGCTGTTCTACCTGACCTGCCCCCGGGCGACGGCGGCGTGCAGCCGGCTGGAGTCGGCCGGGCTGATGAAGGAGATGGCCGAGCGGCTCGCCGGGGACCCGGAGCTGGCCGACCGGTACCGGGCCGCGCACGAGGACTACCTGGCCCGCCGGGCCGCGATCGGCGAGGTGCCGGAGATCGCCGGCATCTCCGCCGGTGGGATGCCCGGCCGGGTGAAGTGCCTGCACGTGCACCTGGGCCACGCGCTCGGTGCCGGCCCCGGGGTGAACCCGTTCGGCGACGAGACGCTCGCCCTGGTGGAGAAGTGGTGGACGGCCGGGCCGTGCGTGGACCTGCCGGCGGCGCAGTGACCGACGGGATCGTGGTACGCCGGGCCCGCACCGGCGACGTACGCGGCATCCGCCGGCTGGTCGACACCTACACCGACGACCGGCGGCTGCTCAGCAAGGCCACCGTCACCCTCTACGAGGACGTGCAGGAGTTCCGGGTCGCGGTGGCCGACGACGGGCGGGTGGTCGGCTGCGGGGCGCTGCACGTGATGTGGGAGGACCTCGCCGAGATCCGTACCGTGGCCGTCGACCCGGCCTGCCGGGGCCGGCGGCTCGGCCACCGGATCGTCACCGAGCTGATCGACGCCGCCCGGGAGTTGGGCATCGCCCGGATCTTCGTGCTCACCTTCGAGACGGCGTTCTTCGGCGCGTTCGGGTTCACCGAGATCGACGGCGCCCCGGTGCCGCAGCCCGTCTACGAGCAGTTGCTGCGCTCCTACGACGAGGGCGTCGCCGAGTTCCTCGACCTGGAACGGGTCAAGCCGAACACCCTGGGCAACACCCGGATGCTGCTGCGCCTCTAGCCCGGACGGGGGCCGAGCCCGGCGCTGCTGCGCCTCTGGCCCGGACGGGGGCCGAGCCCGGCGCTGCTGCGCCTCTGGCCCGGACGGGGGCCGAGCCCGGCGCTGCGGCCCGAAGGTGTGGCCCCGGCCGGTCTTGACCCGGCCCGCCACCCTGGGGCGGTGACGATCGTGCGCCGGTTGGGCGCGGTGCTCGCCGCCCTGGTGACCCTGTTCGCCCTGGTCGGCATCGCCCGGCTGATCGCCCCGGCGACCGGCGGCGTCGACCGTCAGCCGCCCGGGGTGGACCGGCAACTTGACTACCTGCGGGTCGAACTGGACGACGGTGCCGGCGAGGACGCCCAGGCGATGTTCCCGGAGGGCTGGTTCTTCGCCCACGCGCTGTACGGGCTGGCCCGGGTGGAGACCGGCCTGCGGCAACCGCCGCAGGGGCGTGACGAGGCGCTGCGGGAGGCCCGGTGGGCGCTGGCCCGGCTGGAGTCACCGGCCGGCACGGCCCCGTTCAGCCGCGACCTGACCCCGGCGTACGGCGTCTTCCACGCCGGCTGGACGAACTGGCTGCGCGGCGGGGTGCTCGCCCTGCAACCGGAGTCGGGGCGGGACCCGGCCGAGGTGCGCCGGTTCGCCGAGGCGTCGGCGACCCTGGCCGCCGCGTTCGACGCCTCTCCCACGCCGTACCTCGCCGCCTATCCGGGGCAGGCGTGGCCGGTCGACTCGACGGTGGCGGTGGCCTCGCTGCGGCTGCACGACGCTCTGCTACCGCCGCGTTTCGCGCCGACCACCGGCCGCTGGCTGGACGGGGTACGCCAGCGCCTCGACCCGCATACCGGCCTGCTGCCACACCGGGTCGACCCGGGCACCGGAGCACCGGCCGAGGTGGCCCGGGGCACCTCGCAGAGCGTCATCCAGCGGTTCCTACCGGAGATCGACCCGACCTTCGCCCGCGAGCAGTACCTGCGCTTCCGCACCGACTTCGTGGTGTCGCCGCTGAGGCTCGGCCCGGCGGTGCGGGAGTACCCGCGCGGCCTGGACGGCCCGGGGGACGTCGACTCGGGACCGCTGCCGCTCGGGGTGAGCTTCTCCGCCACCGTGGTGACCCTCGGTGCGGCCCAGGTGCAGGGCGACGACGCGTTGGCCGGGGCGTTGGCCAACTACGGCGAACTGGTCGGCTTTCCCCTGGACACCCCGCACACCCGCCGGTACGCCTTCGGCCTGCTCCCGATCGGTGACGCCTTCCTGGCCTGGTCGAAGACCGCCCGCCCGTGGGTCTCCGCGCCCACCGACCCGCCACCGGCGACGGTGGACCCGTGGTGGCGCGCGCCGCTGGTGGCGCTGCTGGTGCTGCTCGCCGTGCTGCCCTGGGCGCCGTGGCTGCTGCTGCGACGACTGTCCCGGCGTCGGTGACCGCCGCCGGCCCGGTTGGCGCTGCCGGGTGCGGTTGGCGCTGCCGGGCACCCTGTCGGTGCTGCCGGGCATCCGGTCGGCGTCGCGGGTCGCCCGGTGCTGCCGTGCGTCCTGTCGGTGCTGCCGTGCGTCGGGGCGGTGCAGTCGGGTGCCCGGTCGGTGCGGTCGGGCGTCGGGTCGGCGCTGCCGTGCGCGGGCGACTGCTGCCGTAGGGTTGCTGCCGTGACGACGCGTGTGGCCGCCATCGACTGCGGGACCAACTCCATCCGCCTGCTGGTCGCCGACCTGCCCGACCCGTCGGCCGGGCCGCAGGCCCCACTGGTCGACCTGGCCCGCCGGATGGAGATCGTCCGGCTCGGTCAGGGCGTCGACCGGACCGGCCGGCTGGCCCCGGAGGCGATCGAGCGGACCCGGGTGGCGCTGGCCGGGTACGCCGCCGAGATCGACAAGCTGGGCGTCGACCGGGTGCGGATGTGCGCCACGTCGGCGTCCCGGGATGCCAGCAACGCGGCCGACTTCCGGGCCATGGTGGAGCAGACCCTCGGGGTCGCGCCCGAGGTGGTCACCGGCGACGAGGAGGCCCGGCTGTCGTTCACCGGCGCGGTCCGGGGGCTGCCCGCCGACGCGGAGCCGCCGTACCTGGTGGTCGACATCGGCGGCGGTTCGACCGAGTTCGTGGTGGGCACCCGCGACTCCGGGGTGCAGGCGGCGATCTCGGTGGACATCGGCTGCGTCCGGATGACCGAACGGCACCTGCACGGCGACCCGCCGACCGTCTCCGAGGTCGCCGCCGCGCAGGCCGACATCGCCGCCGCCGTCGACCGGGCGCTCGTCGCCGTCCCCGGCCGGCAGGCCGCCACACTGGTCGGGCTCGCCGGTTCGGTCACCACCGTCGTCGCCATCGCCCAGGACCTCCAGGAGTACGACCCCGAGCGCATCCACCACGCCCGGGTGCCGTACGAGCGGGTGGCCGGGGTGACCGCCGACCTGCTGGGCCGGACCGCCGCGCAGCGGTTGGCGATCCCGGTGATGCACCCGGGCCGGGCGGACGTGATCGGTGCGGGTGCCCTGGTGCTCAAGGTGATCATGGAGCGGGCCGGGATGTCCTCGGTGGTCGCCTCCGAACACGACATCCTCGACGGCATCGCCTGGAGCCAGCACCCCACCCCCAGCTGACCCCCACGCTCCCCCTCCCGCTCCCTCCCCCCTCTCCCCACCGCTCGACATCGAGCCCGGTGATCAAGAGCTTTGCGTCAAATTTCCCGGCGGGAACGACCCAAACTTCTTGATCACCGGGCCGGTGGTGTGGTGATCAAGAGGTTTGCGTCGGAAATCCGGGTGGGGATGACGCGAATCTTTTGATCACCGGGGCCAGGGCGGGGCCGGGGGCTGGGGTGGGTCGAGGGCTGGGGCTGGGGTGGGGGTGGGGGTGGGGCGGGGGTGGGTGGCGGGGGGAGATGGGAGCGGGGGGTGGGGTATGGCGTTGTTGACGGTAGTGCGCAGTGCGCAGTAGTGTGTGATGCGTGGACACCACACAACTACTCAAGGGTGTGCTCGACCTGGCGGTGCTCGCCGTGTTGCGGGATTCCGACGGGTACGGCTACGACATCCTGCGGCGGCTGCGCGAGGCCGGGCTGGAGGAGGTCGGCGACGCGTCGGTCTACGGGACCCTGCGCCGGCTCTTCGCCGCCGGCCTGCTCACCACCTACGTCGTGCCGAGCGAGGCCGGCCCGCACCGCAAGTACTACGCGCTCAACGCCGCCGGCCGTGACCAGCTCACCCGCTCCGGCAAGACCTGGCGCGCGTTCGCCACGACGATGGACCAGCTGCTCGACGATCGGGGGATGGCGGCATGACCGTCACTGGGCAGGAGATCACGGACTACGTCGAGCGGGTGCGGGCGGCCCTGGCCGACCTGCCACCGCAGGCCCGCGACGAGCTGACCGAGGATCTGCCGGAACACCTCACCGAGGTCGCCGCCGAAGCCGACGGCTCCCTGGTCGACCGGCTGGGCACCCCCGAGGCGTACGCGGCGGAGTTGCGCGCCGCAGCCGGGGCGGGTGATCCGGCGGCCGGTCGACGGGCCCTGGAACGACGGATCGCCGCCGTGGTGGGGAGCGCCCGGGCCAGGGTCGGGCGGGTCGACGCCCGGCTCGGCCCCCTGGTCGGCCACGCCACGGCGGGCGAGTTCCTGCGGCTGCTCCGCCCGGCCTGGTGGTTGGTCCGCGCCTACCTGGCCGCGATGCTGGTCACCGCGCTCAGCACCGACGGGCCGCTCGGCCTGCTGCCCCGGCTCGACGGCAACGAGTTCGTCGGCCTGCTGATGTTCGCCGGCCTGCTCGTCGGCTCCATCTGGTTGGGCCGGCGCACCCCCGAGCTGCGCATCTGGCGGCGCTGGGCGGTGCATGCCGGTGCCGTGGTGCTGGCGCTGTTCGCGGTCGGCGCGGTGGCGAACGTGGACGACCAGGCCCGCTCCGGCTACGGCTACGGCTACGAGACGACCTCCGTGCAGAACCCGTACGACCAGGTGCAGGACGTCTACGTCTACGACAGCGAAGGGCGGTTGGTGGAGAACGCCCGGCTCTTCGACCAGAACGGCACCCCGATCCGGTTGGGCTGGCCGGCCTGCGACGATCTGGCCCTGCCCGACGTCAACCCGGTGCAGCGCGGCTACCCGTACTGCCCGCAGCAGGCGCCGTTCCGGCCGCATCCGCCGGCCGTCGCCCCGCTCCCGCCCGGGTCCGGCGTGAGCCCCGGCGGGTCGCCGTCGCCGACCGCACCGGGTGTCGCGCCGTCGGCCACCGCGCCGGGTGTGGCGCCGTCGGCCACCGCGCCGGGCAACCCCGTACCCACCGGATCGGTGCCGGTCGCGTCGCCCTCGGTGTCCGGGCCTGCGGGGGTGCCCCTGCCCACCGCCACCGGCTGACCTGCCGTTGCTGGGAAATGGCTGAACGGACGAGGGGAACGGGGCAGCACGCGCTGATCTTCGTCGCTACGTTGTCGTCTGCTCATTCGCCCCTCGGAAGGAAACTCAGTGTCAGAGCAGGTCGCATCGTCCCCCGCGCCGCAGGCAGAGCAGGTGGGCCAGCCCGAGTCGGTCACCCCGGCCCCCGCCGCGCAGCCGGAGGAGCCGAAGGGTGGCGGGGCGAAGAAGGTGCTCGGCATCGTCGGCGCGATCGTCGCCTTCCTGGTGATCGCGGCGCTGAAGTTCGGCGTCGCCAGCGCCATCGGCAACTTCCTCAACCCCGACGAGACGGCCGAGGCGAAGGCCGGTGACTGCATCGCCGAGCTGCCGGAGGTGACCGGCACGCAGGAGAAGTCGGTCAGCGACGCCAAGGTGGTCAAGTGCACCTCGACCGACGCCGTCTACAACGTGGTCGGCCGGGTCGAGGAGCAGACCGAGGCGCAGGCCAAGACCGGTAAGGCGTGCGAGCAGTACATCAAGGAGGGTGAGGACGGCTACGTCTTCTACAACATCGCCCCGGGCGGCAAGGGCTACCTGCTCTGCCTCACCAAGAAGGCGTGACCGACAGGGCCTGACCGGTCCGTACGACGATCAGCCGACGGCGGCGCGGGATTCCCGCGCCGCCGTCGGCGTGTTGCACGCCACCGTTCGATGAACGCGAGGTATATGCCACTGTTCTGGCATCTTCCCGGCACGCGTACGGCGTGGCAGGCTACCGACACGTAGGAACGCCCTGCGACCAGCCGACGATGACTGACCGACAGGAGGACGGGCCGATGGGCGAGATGGTGAGTTACCGCCGCAACGCAGGGACCGGCGAGGGGTATCTCGCGGTACCGGCCAGTGCGACGGCCAGCCCGGCGGTCATCGTCATCCAGGACTGGTGGGGTCTCGTGCCGCACATCCGTTCGGTGGTGGACCGGTTCGCCGAGGCCGGCTTCGTGGCGTTGGCCCCCGACTTCCGGCACGGCCAGCCGGCCAGCAAGCCCAGTGAGCCCCGGCAGATGCTCAACAGCACCCAGATGGACGAGGCGGCGGCCGACATCGCCGGGGCGGCGGAATACCTGGCCGGTCGGGCAGAGGTGACCGGCAAGGTGGGGTGCGCCGGGTTCTGCGCCGGTGCCAGCCTGGCGCTGTGGGCGGCCACCCGCGCCGAGCGGATCGTCGCCACCGCCGCCTTCTACCCCCGGCTGCCGTGGGACGGGATGCCCACCGAGTGGACCGACTACGCGGGTAAGGCGGCGGTCGTGCACTGCTCGGAGGCCGACGGCCTGTCCGCCGCCGACGGCGTGCAGACGGTACGCCGGGCCGTGGAGAACGCCGGCGGCACCTGCCAGACCTACGACTACCCGGGCACCGCGCACGCGTTCTTCAACGAGGACCGGCCGGAGAACTTCGACCAGCGGGCCGCCGCCACCGCCTGGGCCCGCACCCTCGAACTCTTCCGGGCCAAGCTTGGCTGAGCGCCGGTCAGCCGACGGGCGCAGGCGTTGACGGTGCCCCGGCCGACCGTGTCCCGTACCCCCGCCGAGGTGGTCGCCCGCGCCGCGCGGGCGACCGACCTGGCCGACCTCGACGCGGCGGTCAGCGACTGTTTCGCCTGCCCGCGCCTGGTCGACTGGCGGGAGGAGGTCGCCCGGACGAAACGGGCCGCGTTCCGCGACCAGGACTACTGGGGTCGCCCGGTGCCCGGCTTCGGCGCCCCCGACAACCGCACCGCGCGTGGCGGCGCGGGCCCGCCCGCCACCCCACCCGGCCCGGTCTCCGAACCCCGGATCGGGATCCTCGGCCTGGCCCCGGCGGCCCACGGCGGCAACCGGACCGGGCGGGTCTTCACCGGCGACCGCTCCGGCGACGTGCTCTTCGCCGCCCTGCACCGGGCGGGGCTGGCCAACCAGCCCACCAGCGTCGCCGCCGACGACGGCCTCGCCCTCACCGGCGTGCGGATCTTCGCCGCCGTGCGCTGCGCCCCGCCGGACAACAAGCCCACCCCGGCCGAGCGGGACACCTGCGCCCCCTGGGTGCACCGGGAGGTGGCCCTGATCCGGCCCACCCTGCGGGTGGTCGTCGCCCTGGGCGCGTTCGCCTGGGCGGCGTGGTGGCCGGTGCTACGCCAGGTGTACGGCGTCCGACCGCCCAGCCCGCGACCGGTCTTCGGCCATGGGGCACACTGGTCCGGGTCGGCCGCTCCCGATCTGCTCGGTTGCTACCACGTCAGCCAGCAGAACACCTTCACCGGGCGGTTGACCATACAGATGCTGGACGACGTGTTCGCCCGGGCGAAACAGCTCGCGGGGGTGGACTGAGCAGCGTGGGGCGGTGGCGATGGACCTCGGCGTACTGCGCAGGTGGTGGCCCGTCGCCCTGGTGACGCTGCTGCTGCTCGCCGCCGCGCTCGCCGCCGGGCACTCCTCGATCGGCGCGAGCCGTATCCCGCCGGCCGCCGACAACATCCCGTACGTGCCGGATTACCCGTCCGCCGAGCCGGCCGCGTCGATCCCGATCGAGCCCCGTGCCGACGCCGAGCAGACCCGGGCGAGTGTTCCGCAGTGGATCGCCACGGCGGCGATCGGCCTGCTCGGGCTGGCGATCCTGGCCGCCGTGGGCTACCTGGCCTGGACGCTGCTGCGCGGCGCGCTGCGCCGGACCACCCGGGCGGTGCCCGCCGCGCGGGCCCGGCGTACCGCCGAGGGGACCGCCCGGGAGGTGGTGGCCGCGCTCGACGCCGGCCTGGAGGAGCTGGACGACGCCGACACCGACCCGCGTACCGCCGTCATCGCCTGCTGGGTGCGGCTGGAGGAGGCCGCCACCGAGGCCGGTGTGCCGAGGCGTACCGGGGACACCCCGACCGACCTGGTCACCCGGCTGTTGCGCGGCGACCCGGCCGCCGGCGTGCCCGCCATCGCCAGCGCCGACGTGCTGGACGGCTTCGCCCACGTCTACCGCGAGGCCCGCTACGCCACCCGCAGCGTCGACGCCCGGATGCGGGACCAGGCCCGGGGGGCGCTGCGCCGGCTGCGTGGCGAACTCACCGCCCTGGCCGACCCGCAGGTGCCGGCGTGACCGCCCGCCAGCACACCGCACCCGGTGGGGTGCCGGCGTGACCGCCCGCCACCCGTCCGGCGGGGTGTCGGGGTGAGCGAGTCGACCGGTCTGGACGACCTGTTCCGTTTCGAGGAGGAGCCGTCGGCCCGGTCCGGCCGGGCCCGGGGCGGGCGCGTGCGCTGGCTGTTCCGGCTGCTCCTGACCACCGCCGGGGTGACCGCCGTGGTCCTGGTCGGCCTGCGCGCGGTCGGTCTGCAACTGTCGATCGGCATCGTGGTGGCGGGGGTGCTGGCGGTGCTCACCGTCCGTCGGGTCACCGCCGCGCTGGCCCCGCCGCCCCCGCCCCGCAGCGGGACCCGGACCCCGGCCGGTGAGGAGCCGGGCGCCTACAACTGGGCGGCCCGGGACGCGCTGCGGGCCGCGATCAACGGCTGGGAACGACCGCTGGACTGGTCGTCGGGCAACCAGGAGCGGTTCACCGAGCGGATCCTGCCCCGTCTCGGCGAGCTGGCCGACGAGCGGCTGCGCCAACGCCACGGCCTGACCAGGGAAGCCGATCCGCCCCGGGCCCGGGCCCTGCTCGGGGACCCGCTGTGGAGTTTCCTCGAGACCCCCTCCCGCCGTCCCCCGTCGCCGCGCGACCTCGCGGCGATCGTCGCCGAACTGGAGAAGATCTGATGAACGACGTGGACCGCAGCATTCCCGCCACGGAGGTCGGCCACCTGGCCCGGGCGGTGCTGGACGCGGTCGGCACGGTCGTGGTCGGCAAGCGGGAGTCCCTGGAACTGGTCCTCGCCGGCATCCTGGCCGGCGGGCACGTGCTGCTGGAGGATCTGCCCGGCCTGGGCAAGACACTGACCGCCCGTTCCTTCGCCCAGGCCCTCGGGTTGGACTTCCGCCGGCTCCAGTTCACCCCCGACCTGCTGCCCGCCGACGTCACCGGCTCGTTCCTCTACGACCAGCGCACCGGCGACTTCTCCTTCCGGGCCGGTCCGCTCTTCACCAACCTGCTGCTCGCCGACGAGATCAACCGGACCCCGCCGAAGACCCAGTCGGCGCTGCTGGAGGCGATGCAGGAGAAGCAGGTCTCCGTCGAGGGCGTCACCTACCGGCTCGACGAGCCGTTCCACGTCCTGGCCACCGCCAACCCGATCGAGTACGAGGGGACGTACCCGCTGCCCGAGGCGCAGCTCGACCGGTTCCTGCTGCGGGTGTCGTTCGGTTACCCGCAGCGCGACGAGGAGTGGGAGGTGCTGCGCCGCCGGATGGACCGCCGCCGCGAGGAGGCGCAGATCGAGCCGGTGGTCGACGCCGCAACCCTGCGGGCCATGCAGGCCGCGTTGGAGGACGTGGTGGTGGAGGACTCCGTCGGCAAGTACATCGTGGACCTCACCGCGGCCACCCGGGAACACCCGTCGGTGCTGGTCGGGGCGTCCCCCCGGGGTTCGCTGGCGTTGCTGCTGCTGGCCCGGGTCCGGGCCGTCTTCGCCGGCCGGGACTACGTGGTGCCGGAGGACGTGAAGGAGGTGGCGGCCCCCGCGCTGGCGCACCGGATCACGTTGCGTCCGGAGATGTGGCTGCGTCGGGTCGACCCGTCGTTCGTGGTCGGCGAGGTGCTGGAGCAGACCCCGGCGCCGGCCAGCGGCGCGCTGCCCAGCTACGCGGCCGGCCGGGCCGGGCGCTGATCGTCGTGCCGGACCGTCAGGAGCCGACGGCGGGCTGGTCGCCCACCTGGGCGCTCGGCCGGGCGGTGCTGCTCACCGGGCTGCTGCTGATCGCCGCGGTGCTGCTCGGCCGGGTCGACCTGGTCGTGCTGGCCACCCCGTTCGCGCTCGGCACCGCGTACGCGTTGCGTCGCCGGCCCTCCGCCGCCCCACAGTTGGAGATCATCGCCGAGGACGCCCAGCTGGTCGAGGGCGGTGACCTGGTCGGCGCGGTGGCGGTGGGCAACCCGGACACCGTGCCGTACGACGTGGTGGTGGTCCGGACCCGCGTCTCGCCGTGGCTGTCGGTGCGGCGGGTCGGTTTCGGCGGCATCGAGCTGGATGTCAGCCGCTCCGGCGGCATGGACCGGCCCTTCGTGACGGCGTTGTCCACCGGCACCGCCGTCGATCTGGAGCTGTCCGGCACCGCGCTGCGCTGGGGGCGGCACCCGGTCGGTCCGGCCGGTGCCCGCGCCGCCGCCGCCGACGGGCTGCTGATCTCCCGTGCGGTGCTCACCGAACCGGTGCGGATGCGGGTCTACCCGAAGACCGAGCCGTTCTCCGCGGTGGAGGCGATGCCCCGGGCCGCCGGGCTGGTCGGCGCGCACCACTCGCGCCGGCCGGGGGAGGGCGGGGAGCTGGCCGGGGTGCGGGTCTTCGGGCCGGGGGACCGGCTGCGCCGCATCGACTGGCGGGTGTCGCTGCGGACCCGGCAACTGCACGTGGCGTCGACCCTGTCCGACCGGGACGCCGAGGTGGTCGTCCTGCTCGACGTGCTGGCCGAGGCGGGTCGCTCCGGCGGGGTGGCCGGAGCGGCATCCGTGCTGGACACCACCGTCCGGGCCGCCGCCGCGATCGCCGAGCACTACCTGCACCGGGGCGACCGGGTGGCCCTGCTGGAGTACGGCCCGGCAGCGCGCCGGCTGCGCCCGGCGACCGGCCGTCGGCAGTACCTGACCGTGCTGGAGTGGCTGCTCGACGTGCACGCCGAGTCCTCCCCACACGAGCCGTACGACCAGGTGTTCGGGCCGCAGGTGCTCTCCGCCGACGCGCTGGTGGTGGTGCTCACCCCGCTGCTCGACGAGCGGTCCGCGCAGATGTTGGCCCGGCTGGCCCGGGGCGGACGGTTCGTGGTGGCGGTGGACACCCTGCCGACCGACCTGGCCCCACCCGGCGACCGGGGCTGGGCACCCGTGGCGTACCGGCTGTGGCGGCTGGACCGGGACACGATGATCGCCCAGCTCCGGGAGCACGGCGTGCCGGTGGTGGGCTGGGCCGGCGCGGGCAGCCTGGACCAGGTGCTGCGGGACGTCGCCCGGCTGGCCACCGCCCCCCGGGTGGGTGGCCGGTGAACGCGGTGGACGCGGCCCGGGAGCGGGTCCGGGCGGCCCGCACGGCGGTGCGTCGGGTGGCGCTGCTGCCGTTGCTGGTGCGCGGGGCGGTCTTCCTGGTGGTGCTGGCCGGTCTGCTGCTGGCGTACCCGGTGGAGCTGTTCCAGGCCCGGTCGCTGCTCGCGCTGACGGTGGTGGCGGTGCTGCCGGCGGTGGCCCCGCGCCGGGTCTGGCCGACCTTCGCCGCGCTGGTCACGGTCGCCGGCTGGGTGTTCGCCTCGGCCGGTTACGACCGCCCGATCGCGTTGTGGCGGTTGCTGGCGGTGGCGACCCTGCTCTACCTCGGGCACACCCTCTGCGCCCTGGTGGCCGTGTTGCCCTACGACGGGGTGACCGACCCGAACGTGGTGCTGCGCTGGCTCACCCGGGCCGGCGCGGTGCTGCTGGCCTCCGCGGTGATCGGTGTGTTGCTGACCCAGGCGGGGCAACTCGGCCCGGATGACGGTTTCCAGACCGCCACGGTGGTCGGACTGCTGGTGGCGGTGGGTCTGAGCGGGCTGCTGGGTTGGCTGCTGCGCCGCAGATAGCGCGACGTTGCGCAGCTCACAGGTGTTGTGCTCCGTCACAGATGGGGGTCTCGAGGGGTATTACCGCAGCCGCCCGGGGAAAGATGGATACGTGAATCCGAAGCGGATCCTTGTCGTGGGTGCCGGGCACGTGGGCCTGTACGCCGCTCTGCGCCTGTCCAAGAAGCTGAGCTCCCGTGAGGCCGAGGTCGTCGTCGTCGACCCGCAGCCGCACATGACCTACCAGCCGTTCCTGCCCGAGGCGGCGGCCGGCAACATCTCGCCCCGGCACTCCGTGGTGCCGCTGCGGCGCGAGTTGCGCAAGTGCAAGGTGGTCGCTGGCGCGGTGACCCGGATCGACCACAGCCGCAAGACCGCGGTGGTGCAGCCGATCTCCGGCCCGACCCGGGAGATCCCCTACGACCACGTGGTCGTCGCCCCCGGCTCGGTGTCCCGCACCCTGCCGATCCCCGGCCTGCACGAGCACGGGATCGGCTTCAAGACCATCGGTGAGGCCATCTACCTGCGCAACCACGTGCTGGACCGGCTCGACGTGGCCGCCGCCACGCCGGATCCCGACGTCCGTCGCTCCGCGTTGACCTTCACCTTCGTCGGCGGCGGCTACGCCGGCATCGAGGCGTTGGCCGAGATGGAGGACATGGCCCGGGACGCGCTGCGCTACTACCCCGAGCTGGAACCGGACGACATGCGCTGGGTGCTGGTCGAGGCGACCCAGCGGGTGCTGCCCGAGGTCGACCGGGACATGGGCGCGTACACGGTGCAGCAGTTGCTCAAGCGGAACATGGACATCCGGTTGGACACCCGGCTGGAGTCCTGCGTCGACGGTGTGGTGAAGCTCTCCGACGGTGACAGCTTCCGCTCCGACACCATCGTCTGGACGGCCGGGGTGAAGCCGTCGCCGATGCTGGACCGCACCGACTTCCCCCGCGACGAGCGGCGGCGGGTCACCTGCCTGCCCACCCTCCAGGTCGTCGATGGCGACCGGGTGGTCGAGGGGGCGTGGAGCGCCGGTGACTGCGCGGCCGTCCCGGACCTCACCAAGGAGCCGGGCAACTACTGCTCGCCGAGCGCCCAGCACGCGGTGCGGCAGGCCGCCCGGATGGCCGACAACATCGCCCTGGTGGTCCGGGGCCGGCCTCCTGTCGACTACAAGCACAAGCACGCCGGCAGCGTGGCCAGCCTTGGCCTGCACAAGGGCGTCGCCCAGGTGTACGGCATCAAGATGACGGGCTGGCCGGCCTGGTTCATGCACCGGACGTACCACATGAGCCGGATCCCGTCGTTCAACCGCAAGGTCCGGGTCGTGGTCGACTGGTCGCTGGCCTTCTTCCTCAAGCGTGAGGTGGTCGCGCTCGGTCAGCTGCACGATCCGCGGGAGGAGTTCGCGGAGGCGTCGCAGCCGATCCCGATCACCAGCAGGGCGGCCTGACCTTCGCTCCGACACCGGACGCCCCTGCCCGCCGGAGCGGGCAGGGGCGTTCGCGTCGCCGGGTACGCCGGGGCGACACGGACCGGTTACCGTGGGACTGCACCGCCGCGCATCGACGCGACGCGCTTTCGCCCGGGTGGTGGAACGGCAGACACGGCCGCCTTAAAAGCGGCTGCCGCAAGGCGTGCGGGTTCGAGACCCGCCCCGGGCACCACACACTCTCAGCTTTCCCACAGCGTCCCGGCCGTACCGGCTGCCACCGGGCCGTTTACCCTGGGAGTGCACGTTTGCGTGCGACTGACCCCCTGAGGGAGGCCTGAGACAGTGAAGACCTCGAACCCGGTGCTCGCCCGGCTCGGCCAGGCGGCCGAGCGAGAGCGCTCCGCCGGGTACGCCCAGCCCGGGCCGTACGGTTACGGACAGCCCGGCGTTCCCCAGCAGTACCCGGGTCAGCCCGGTTCCCCGGTCGCCCCGAAGGTGTCCGGCACGATGACCCTCGACGACGTCGTCGTCAAGACCGTCACGCTCCTGGCGATCCTCGGCGTCTCCGCCGCCGCCGCCTGGATCCTGGTGCCGGATTCGGTGCTCGGCGTCGCCTGGATCGGCGCCGCGATGGTCGGCCTGGTCCTCGGGCTGATCATCTCGTTCTCCCGGGTCGCCAACCCGGCGCTGGTCGTCGCGTACGCGATCGTCGAGGGCGCGTTCGTCGGCCTGGTCAGCAAGGTCTACGAAACGGCCTACCAGGGCATCGTGCTCCAGGCCGTGGTCGCCACCTTCGGCGTCTTCTTCGTGATGACCATCCTCTACAAGGCGCGCGTCATCCGGGCCACCCCCAAGTTCGTCAAGGGCATGATCGCCGTGATGGCGGGCCTGTTCGCCGTCATGCTGATCAACCTGGTGCTCGCGCTGTTCGGCGTGAACACCGGCCTGCGCGACGGCAGCCCGCTGGCCATCGGCTTCAGCCTGGTCTGCATCGTGGTCGCCTCGCTGAGCTTCGTGCTCAGCTTCAAGGAGGTCGAGGACGGTGTCCGGATGGGGCTGCCGGCCCGCTACTCCTGGACGGCGGCGTTCGGCATCGTGGTCAGCCTCGTCTGGCTCTACCTGGAGATGCTCCGTCTGATCAGCTACTTCCAGGGTGACGACTGACGCTTTCGCACCCGACGCCCGCCACCGTGCACCCTGCGGCGGCGGGCGTCGTCGTCTACGCACCCCGACCGGGGTGCGTAGACTCGCCGACGATGAGCGCAGCGGAGTTGGGCCGGGCGGTGGACCTGCTGGTCCGTCAGGTGGGCCACTGGCAGCAGCCGCGCTGGGCGGCGGTCGCCGAGGGCGGCAACGTGTCCCGGGCCGACCTGGTGCACAAGCTGGTGCAGGAGGTCGCCGACCTGGCGGCCGACGCGGAGGGTGAGCCCCGGCGGGACGTACCCCGGTTGGCGCACCCGATGGCGCTGCCCGACCAGCTCCGGGTGGTCACGGCGGACCTGGTGGCCGCCGGCCCGCCGGAGGCGGTGCTGGCCGGGGCCGCCGCCCTGGTGACGGCGACCCGCGGCGCGTTGTAGCGGCTCAGCTGAGCCGTTCGAGCACCATCGCCATGCCCTGACCGCCGCCGACGCACATGGTCTCCAGGCCGATGGTCTTGTCGTGCCACTGCAGGGCGTTGAGCAGGGTGCCGGTGATCCGGGCGCCGGTCATCCCGAACGGGTGGCCGACGGCGATCGCCCCGCCCATCACGTTGACCTTGTCCTCGGGGATGCCGAGCTGCCGGTACGACGGGATCACCTGGGCGGCGAACGCCTCGTTGATCTCGACCAGGTCGACGTCGTCGACGGTCATCCCGGCCCGGCGCAGCGCCTGCCGGGACGCCTCGACCGGGCCGAGGCCCATGATCTCCGGCGACAGGGCGGTGACGCCGGTGGAGACGATCCGGGCCAGCGGGGTCAGCCCCAGCTCGTCGGCCCGCTGGGCGCTCATCACCACCACGGCGGCGGCCCCGTCGTTGAGCGGGCAGCAGTTGCCGGCGGTGATCCGGCCGTCCGGGCGGAAGACCGGCTTCAGCCCGGCCACCGCCTCCAGGGTGACCCCGGCGCGGGGGCCGTCGTCGGTGTCGACCACGCTGCCGTCCGGGGTGGTGACCGGGGTGATCTCGCGGGCCCAGAAGCCGTCGGCGATGGCCTTCTCGGCGAGGTTCTGGCTGCGGACGCCGAACGCGTCCATCTCCTCCCGGGTGACGTCGTACACCTGGGCCAGGTTCTCCGCCGTCTGCCCCATCGCCAGGTAGATGTCGGGGAGCTGCCCGGCGTCGCGCGGGTCGGTCCACACCTCGGCGTCGCCCTGCGCGCGGGCCACCGACCGCTGCCGGGCCTCGGCGAAGCGCGGGTTCTCCCAGCCACCGCCGACCAGCGCCTGCGCCTCGGGTGGCAGGGTGTCGGAGTTGCCCCGGGCGTACCGGGAGACCATCTCGACCCCGGCGGAGACGAAGACGTCGCCCTCACCGGCCCGGATCGCGTGCATCGCCATCCGGGTGGTCTGCAACGACGACGCGCAGTAGCGGGTGAGGGTGGCACCGGGCAGCCCGTCCAGGCCCATCAGGGTGGCGACCACCCGGGCCAGGTTGAAGCCCTGCTCGCCGCCGGGCAGCCCGCACCCGAGGTAGAGGTCGTCGATGGTGGTCGGGTCGAGCCCGGGAACCTTGTCCAGCGCGGCCTGGACGATGGTGGCGGCGAGGTCGTCCGGGCGGACCTCGCGCAGGGAACCCTTGAACGCGCGGCCGATGGGGGACCGGGCGGTGGCGACGATGACGGCGTCGCGGGACGACTCAATCGGCATGAACCAACGTTAACTTGACGGTAACTTGGCGCGGAAGCAGCCCGACCAGCGGGAAATGTCACCCGGGCGGCATGCCGGTGGCGGCGTCGACCCCGCCGGCAGCTCGGACCCGCCGGCCCGGGCTACGCCGGCCGGGGTAAGCCGGACCGCGGGGCCACGCCGGACCGCCGGGGCACGCCCGGCCGCCGGGCGGGGTGCGCCGGACCGCCGGGCGGGTACGCCAGACCGTCGGGCCGGGTCCGGGGTCGGTCAGTGCCGGGAGGCGACGTTCGCGGCGGCGACCACCGCCGGCAGCAGGGCGTGCGCCCACACCCGGTAACCGTCGGCGGACGGGTGGAAGCCGTCGTGACACAGCGTCCCGGCGTCGGCCCGGAACACCGGCCCGGTCTCCGTACCCAGGTCGACGACCGTGCCCCCGGCGTCCAGCACGGCGGCGGTCTGTGCCCTCGCGACCCGCCGGCCCGACCACCCGATCACCTGCCGCAGCGGCGGGGCCACCGCGCGCACCGCCCCCAGGTCCGGGCAGGTGCCGACGACGACCTCGACCCGGGCCTCCCGCAGCCGGCGCACCGCCGAGGCGAGGTACGCCGCCGCCTCCAACGGCCGGCTCATCGCCGTGGCGTCGTTCGCCCCGATCAGCACCACCGCCACGTCCGGCCGGTCCCCGAGCAGCGCCCGCGCCACCTGGGTGGACAGATCGGTGGAGCGGGAGCCGGACACCCCCACGCTGGACAGGTGCACCCGACGACCGGTCGGCCCCTCGGCCAGCAGGTAGGCGAGTTGACCGCCGACCGTCTCGTCGAAGCGGCCCACCCCGACACCGAGCGCCGAGGAGTCCCCGAGCAGCACCAGCCGCAGCGGTGGGGCACCGGCCCGGCCGACCGTGGCCCGCAGCGCCAGGCCCAGTTCGGGCTGGGCGTAGTCGCGGTTGCGGGCCGCCACCGCCTGGCCGGCGAGCACCGCCGCCCCGCCGATCGTCCCGGCGACCAGGGAGACCGCCGCGGCCTTACCGAGGCGTACGGCGAGCTCGCCGCCCACGGACCGGCCGGTCATGGCGTCACCGTCGGCAGGTGCACGTCGATGCCGACCGGCGCGGCGTGGCATTCGTGGCACCCGGTGGTTCGCTCACTGTGCTCGCTCATGCCAGTTCCTCCAGTTGGGGTGAGTCGGCGGCGGCACCGGACTGCGGCACCGCGCCGACGCCGAAGAAGGCCCGCCGCCGCAGTTGCGCCCAGCGGCCGGCGGGGCCGCGCTCCCGACCCCGGAGCTGCGCGCCGCTGACCTCCGTGCCGGCGTGCCGGGCTGCTTCCTGGGCGGCCTCGGGCAGCGACCGCACGCCGTCGCTCCGGCCCGGGGCGGGTCGGCGTTCCCCGCCGCCGAGCGCCGACAGTACGGTCGGCAGGAGCGCGGCGGCGGCCATCGCGTACCCCTCGGCGGACGGGTGGAACCGGTCCGAGGCGAACATCCGGGTCGGTTCGGCGGAGAACCGGGGGCCGAGCAGGTCACCGAGGGAGACCGTCCAGCCGCCCGCCTCGACCACCGCGACCGTCTGGGCGGCGGCGAGCTGCCGGCTCCACCGGCGGGCCAACCAGCGCAGCGGGGGTTGGATCGGCTGGATCGCGCCCAGGTCGGGGCAGGTCCCGACGACCACCTCGCAGCCGGCGGCGCGCAGCGCGCGGACCGCGTCGACCAGGTGCCGGACCGCCACGGAGTATGGCGACCGGTTGGTGACGTCGTTGCCGCCGACCATGATCACCGCGATGTCCGGTGCGCATTCCAGGGCGGCCTCGACCTGCGGCCGGAGCCCGGCGGAGAGCGCGCCGACCACGGCGAAGCGGTGCACCCGTACGGCCCGGTGCAGTCGCCGGGACAGCCCGGTGGCCAGCAGCGAACCCAGGGTCTCCCGCCGCCGCAGCACCCCGTAACTGGCGGCGGAGGAGTCGCCGAGGATCACCATGGTCAGCGGTGTCCCGGGGATCTTGGCACCGTAGACGCCGTCGCAGCGCGGCGGTGGGGCCTGCGCCATCGGGATGGTGCGTCGGGCCTGCCGGGCCTGGCCGAGCAGCACCCCGCCGGTCGCGGCGACGGCCGCCGCGGTGGCGCCCGTGCCGATCGCCGCCAGCCGGGCGACCTGTCGGGCGCGATGCCAGCGCGGAACCACCGGTACGACGGAACCAGCCACCCCCATACAGCGACATTATCGCGCCGCGACGGCCCCTCGCTTCCGTCGGGACGGTCGGTTTCCCGGCTGGGCCGCGACGATTCTGGGTACCTGATCCGGTGGCGGGGCCCACCTGCGGTCGCCCCGCCGCAGGTGGCGACGGCTTGCGCCGGACAGTCACGCTGGTCGGTGGAGAGGGGCTGGATGAGATGGGTAGGACATTGAAGCGGACCGCGGCCTTCACGGCGTTGGCCCGGTCGCTGGCGGCGGGTGCCCGGGGTGGCCCGTCGTTGGGCGCCCGGCTGGCGGCGCTGCCCCGGATGATCCGGGCGACCGCCCGGGGCGAGTACGACGGCGGGCTGCGGCTGGCGATGATGACGGCGGCGACGGTCTACGTCGTGTCGCCTGTCGACCTGGTGCCGGAGCTGTTCCTGACCGTGCTCGGCCTGGTGGACGACGCCGTGATGGTCACCTGGCTGGCCGGCAGCGTGCTGTCGGAGACCGAGCGCTTCCTGGAGTGGGAGGCGCGTCGGGCCTCCGTCATCCCCGGTCATGTGACGCTCTGAGGGCACGTACCCTGAGCGACGAAGGACCGTCTGCCAGGCCGCCGTCGCCGGCGCCGCAACGAAGGGCACAACGAGGTGCAGTACTACGACAACGTCGTCGACCTGATCGGCAACACCCCGCTGGTACGACTGCGCAACGTCACCGAGGGCATCAGCGCGACCGTGCTGGCGAAGGTGGAATACCTCAACCCCGGCGGCTCGGTCAAGGACCGGATCGCGCTGCGGATGGTGGAGGACGCCGAGGCTGCCGGGCTGCTCAGGCCCGGTGGCACCATCGTCGAGCCGACCAGCGGCAACACCGGTGTCGGGCTGGCCCTGGTGGCCCAGCTCAAGGGCTACCACTGCGTCTTCGTCTGCCCCGACAAGGTCAGCCAGGACAAGCAGGACGTGCTGCGCGCGTACGGGGCGGAGGTGGTGGTCTGCCCGACCGCCGTCGCCCCGGAGGACCCCCGCTCCTACTACAACGTCTCCGACCGGCTGGCCCGGGAGATCCCCGGCGCGTGGAAGCCCGACCAGTACAGCAACCCGGCCAACCCGCGCTCGCACTACGAGACCACCGGCCCGGAGCTGTGGAAGCAGACCGGGGGCGGGCTCACCCACTTCGTCACCGGGGTCGGCACCGGCGGCACCATCACCGGCATCGGGCGTTACCTCAAGGAGGCGTCCGAGGGGCGGGTCAGGGTGATCGGGGCGGACCCGGAGGGCTCGGTCTACTCCGGGGGCACCGGCCGGCCGTACCTGGTCGAGGGTGTCGGTGAGGACTTCTGGCCGGCGACGTACGACCGGGAGGTCGCCGACGAGATCATCGAGGTGTCCGACAAGGCGTCCTTCGAGATGACCCGGCGGCTGGCCCGCGAGGAGGGGCTGCTCGTCGGCGGCTCCTGCGGGATGGCCGTGGTGGCGGCGCTGGAGGTGGCCCGTGCCGCCGGCCCGGACGACGTGGTCGTGGTGCTGCTGCCGGACAGCGGCAAGGGCTACCTGTCCAAGATTTTCAACGACCGGTGGATGGCCCGGTACGGCTTCCTCGACCACCCCGGCACCGAGCCGACCGTCGCCGACGCGCTGGCCGGTAAGCCGGGTGGCCTGCCCGAACTGGTGCACGTCCACCCGACCGAGACGGTCCGCGACGCCATCGACTACATGCGTGAGTACGGCGTCTCCCAGCTCCCGGTGCTCAAGGCCGAGCCGCCGGTGGTCACCGGCGAGGTGGCCGGCTCGATCGCCGAGCGGGACCTGCTGGACGCCCTGTTCACCGGTCAGGCCCACCTGCACGACACCATCGAGCGGCACATGGGTGACCCGCTGCCGATGGTCGGTGGCGGTCAGCCGGTGAGCGAGGCGGTGGGCCTGCTGGAGAAGTCCGATGCGGCGTTGGTGCTGGTCGATGGCAAGCCCAAGGGCGTGCTGACCCGTCAGGACCTGCTCGCCCACCTCGGCGCACGCTGATCCGACGCCGCTGCGGGGCCCCTTCCGACGGGAGGGGCCCCGCAGCGTGTCCGGGCCGGTCGCCGTGGGGGCGACCATTCACAGCACGGGCACAGGGGCAGCACAGAGGGCATCCGAGCAGCCTCCCTACGGTCGGGGTGAGCCGAGAGGCACCGACCACGGGAGGAACGACATGCGACACGACCTGGACCACCATGAGGGGCAGCGGGTCAGCCGTCGGCGGCTGATCGCGGGGGTCGGCTCGATCGGGTTGGCCGGCCTGCTCGCGGCCTGCGGCCGGGACAGCGGCACGGTCACCACGTCGACCGGCCAGACCGTGTCCCCCCAGGCGACCGCCAGCACGTCGGCCGACCTGGCCGCGCTGTTCGGCGCGGCGAACACCTGCACGTTGACCGCGAGCACCACACAGGGCCCGTACTACTTCGACGCCGACAAGATCCGCAACGACATCCGGGAGGACCGGGCGGGCACCCGGCTGCGGGTGGCGATCCGGGTGCAGGACAGCGAGCAGTGCGGACCGTTGGCCAACGCCGTCGTGGAGATCTGGCACTGTGACGCGGCCGGCCTCTACTCGGGGGCCGAGGCCCAGTCGTCCGGGGCCTCGGGCGGCGGCGCTGCGCCCGGCGGCAATCCGCCCGGCGGCGCGTCGGGTGGCACCCCGCCCACCGGCACCCCGCCAGGTGGTGGGGCGGCCCCGGGTGGCGGCGGCGCGGGGTCGGCGGCGGACCTGACGCCGACCGACGACAAGCGCTACCTGCGCGGCGCCCAGGTCACCAACGCCGACGGGATCGTCGAGTTCACCACCATCTGGCCGGGCTGGTACCGGGGCCGCACCACGCACATCCACGCGATGGTGCACCTGGGCGACGACCGGGTGCTCACCACCCAGATGATGTTCGACGAGGCGCTCAACACCCGGGTGTACGCCGACGCGCCGTACGCCGCGCACACCGGGCGGGACACCTTCAACGACAACGACAACATCTTTGCCGAGAGCATGCTGATGAAGGTGGTCGAGGACGGCGACGGGTATCTATCGGTGATCAACTTCTCGGTCGACGCGGACCGGGACGGCACCTGACGGTCAGCAGCCGGGCAGCTGGCGGGCGTAGCGCAGCTGCGGGGTGCGGGCGGGGCCGATCCGTTCCTCCCGACGATCGCCGGTGGCCCGCCAGCCGCCGCGCTCGTAGAAGTGCCGGGCCGCGGCGTTGCTCTCCAGCACCCACAGCACCGCCCGACGCCAGCCCCGGGCCCGCATGGTGTCCAACGCGTCCACCATCAGCGCCCGGCCGGTGCCCCGGCCCCGCTCGGCCGGGTCGAGGTGGATGGCGTTGAGCAGCCCGGTCGCCGGGTCGCCCCCGTCGTCGGGGCCGAGGTAGCTGAACCCGACCAGCCGGCCGTCCCGCTCGGCCACCGTCATCAGGTGCTCGTCGCGTTCCCACGTCCACCGCTCGACCCAGTACGCCCCCATCGCCTCGGGCGTCGGGTCGGCCAACGCCTCGGGCGGCAGGAACGACGAGTAGGCCGCGATCCGGGACCGCTGGTGCAGGGCGCCCACCGGCACCAGGTCGTCGGCGACGGCGGGACGGAGCGTGACGGTCACCCGGCCGAGGCTACCCGCCGGGGCGGGACCGGCACGGTGGTCAGGTCCTCGGCGATCACCAGTTCCCCGGTGAAGTGCTCGCGGGCCTCGTCGTGGAAGCGGCGCGGGTCGGCGTACCGCTGGGAGAAGTGGGTGAGCACCAGGGTGCGTACCCCGGACTCGGTGGCGACCCGGGCGGCCTGGCCGGCGGTCAGGTGGCCGACCTCGGCGGCGAGCGCGGCCTCCGACGCCAGGAACGTCGACTCGATGACCAGCAGGTCGGCGTGTTCGGCGAGGGCGTACACCCCGTCGCAGAGGCCGGTGTCCATCACGAAGGCGAACCGCTGCCCCGGCCGGACCACGCTCACCTCGTCCCGGGTGACGCGGCGTCCGCCGACGTCCAGGTGCCCGACGCGCAGCAGCTCGCCGACCGCCGGCCCACCGATGCCGTACGCGGACAGCCGCTCCGGCAGCATCCGGCAGCCGTCCGGCTCGACCAGCCGGTAGCCGTACGTCTCGACGGGGTGCCGCAGCCGGCGGGCCTCCAGCGTGCCGACGCCCAGGGTGATCCGTTGCCCGTCGGCGGTGATCGGCTCGACGGCCAGCTCGGCGGTCTCGTGGAAGCTGCTGGCGTGCCGCAACCGGGCGAAGTATTCCGCGCCTCCGGCGGGGAAGTGCACCGCCACCGGGTGCGGTACCCGGTCGAGGGAGAGCCGTTGGATGGTGCCGGGCAGGCCGAGGCAGTGGTCGCCGTGGAAGTGGGTGACGCAGATCCGGGTGAGGTCGGTGGCGGTGACCCCGGTGTGCAGGAGCTGGCGCTGGCTGCCCTCGCCCGGGTCGAAGAGGATCACCTCGTCGTCCCAGCGCAGCACGTAGCCGTTGTGGTTGCGCAGCCGGGTGGGGGTCTGGCTGGCCGTGCCGAGCACCGTCAGCTCGCGCATGGACACCGCCGGCCTCCTCCGGAGACGAAGCGACCCCCGGGGCTTCCGTGCTCGCGCACGGGCCGACTGGACTGGGTCGGCACCCCGGGGGTCGGGTGGCTGTCGTGGTTTCGCCGCACCGCTGCCACACGGTCTCGACGATCATGCTTGGTCGTTCACTGTCGAGGACAGCGGCTAGCGGACAGCCACCTCACGAGTCCGATTGCTATACAAGTCTGGACCACCTCCTTTCCCGTGTACCGCCACGCTACCCACTGCACCCCGGGTGCCGGTAGTGATTTTTGGCGCGATCCCGCAGACGGCGTCATGCCGGCCGGGAGGGTCGTCGGCCGGCGACTTTTGCTCAATTCGGCGAAAGTTCGTGCTCGTCTGGCCTATCTTTCGCCTGAAGTGAGCATTACTCTCTGCCCCACAGTGGCCACGTCACGCCGCTGCCGCCCGAGTCGTCCCCTCGGTCGCTCCCCCCGTGAGGTGAACCATGCCCGTTTCGTCCACCACCCGCAGGAACACCCGACGATGTCTCACCCTCGGCCTGGTCGGTGCGCTGGCCGTCGCCACCGGCCCGGTCCACCCGGCGACCGCAGCCGCCCCGACCACGCCCCGGCCGTCCACCGCCACCGGCGCGACCGTGGCGAACCCGGTGGTCGCCGGGCCGATCGCCCGGACCACCCCGGTCGGCGACCCCGGCCACGGCTACCCGTTCCTCGCCACCGACGTCAACCTGGCCGCCGCCGGCTACGTCGAGGAGGAGTTCTTCCTCTTCGGCACCGCCACCCGGTACGCCGTGCAGGGCACCCAGAACGCGACCACCCTCGGCACCGACCAGCCGTACGGCACCCGGCTGGTGGTCCGCCGGCCGGCCAACACCACGAAGTTCAACGGTGTCGTCATCGCCGAGTGGAACAACGTCAGCAACCAGTGGGACCAGGAGGTCGACTGGTTCCAGTCGCACGAACACCTGATCCGCTCCGGCTACGCCTGGGTCGGGGTGTCCGCCCAGCGGGCCGGGCTGCACTCCGCCACCGGGCTCAAGGCGTGGAGCCCCACCCGGTACGGCCCCCTGGACGTCACCGTCGGCGGCACCGTCACCGACGACAGCCTCTCGTACGACATCTTCAGCCAGGCGGTGAAGGCGGTCCGCAACCCGACCGGCGTCGACCCGCTGGGCAAACTGCCCGCCCCGCAGTACGTGATCGCCACCGGCCACTCGCAGTCGGCCGGCCGCCTCGCCAACTACTACAACGGCGTCCAGCAGTCGGCGAACGTCCTCGACGCGGTCGTCCTGCACGGCGGTGGCGGGGTGCTGCGCACCGACCTGACCACACCGGTGTTCCGGATCAACTCCGAGGGGGACGTGGCCAGCGGCATCCTGCCCGCGGCGGCCCGCGCCCAGGCCGACTCGCCCGCCCTGCGCTCCTGGGAGGTGGCCGGCGCCTCGCACGGCGACTGGAAGCTGATCACCGACTACGGGCCGCTGCGCAAGCGGGACATCGGCAGCTACCCGGGCGGCTACCCGGGCGAACCGCAGACCTGCACGCTGCCCTCGCTGTCGCGCGTCCCGCAGCACATGGTGCAGAACGCCGTCTACGACCACACCGTCGCCTGGGTCGCCCGGCAGGTGGCCCCGCCGAGCGCCCCGCCGATCCAGACGACCACCACGACCCCGCCGGCCATCGCCCGCGACGACCTCGGGCTCGCCCTCGGCGGCATCCGGCTCGCCCAGCACCAGGTGCCGCTGCGGGTCAACAGCGGCAGCAACACCGGACCCGGCTTCTGCTTCCTCGACGGCAGTTCGGTGCCGCTGACCGACGCGCAACTCGCCACCCGCTACCCGACCGTCGGGGCATACGTGGACGCCAGCGTCGCGGCGACCCTCGCCGCCGCCGACGCCGGCTACCTGCCCGCGTCGTTCACCCGTGACCCTGCCTGGTACTCCGACCTGCGGTACCTGATCGCGGAGTACGTCGCCGCCGGCCGGATCACCGAGTACGTGGCGGCCCGGCTGACCGACCGGCTCCAGCGGGCCGAGCAGGCCGGCACCGCCGGCAACGCGGCCCGCGCCGGTGAACTGCTGGCGCAGCTGGCCGACCGGGCGCGGCAGCGGATCACCGGTGACCCGGCAGCCCGGGACGCGGTGCTGCGACCGACCGAGGCGCTGATCGCGCTCCTGCACGCGGCGGACCGCCGCAACCGGTGACCCGTCCGGGGTGGCCGGTGCGAAGGCGTCGGCCACCCGCCGGGGAACGATCGACCCGGCCGGTGGGTGGCGGGCGCGACGCGGGCCGCCACCCACCGGCGACGTGACCGCCGGCCGGGCCGGTGGTCAGGGCTGCGCGGAGCCGGTCAGTCGATGCCGATCGGGCCCTCACGGGGGCCGTCCTCGTTGGCCGGCTGCACCGCCAGCGACGGGAAGTCGGCCAGGTCGCCCTCCGGCTCGGCGTCCCACTCGGGAAAGACCAGGTCACTCTGGAGATAGAGGCAGAGCAACTGGGTCAGGTGGGCCAGGCCGTCCAGGTGGGTGCGCTCATGGCCGTGGGTGGCGTCCACCCCGAAACCGAGCAGCGCCACCCGGGCGTGCGCGCCCGCCTCGACCGCCGCCGCCACGTCCGAGCGGTAGTAGTCGAAGACGTCGCGGACCAGGTCCACCCCGTGCTCCCGGGCGATGGCCGCCAGGTTGCGGGTCAGGTGGTAGTCGAACGGGCCGACCCCGTCGCCCATCGCCAGGGTCGCCGCGTCCTCCCGGGACTGCTGGCCCGGCGCGACCACCGCCGCGTCTACCGAGACGATCTCGGCGACGTCCGGGTCCAGGCCGTGGCTGGCCCCGTGGCCGATCTCCTCGGTCACGGTGACCAGCAGGTGGGCGGTGACGGTGGGGGTGATACCGGCGTCCACCACCGCCTTGAACGCGGTCAGCACCGCCGCCACCCCGGCCTTGTCGTCCAGGTGCCGGGACTTCACGTAACCGGACGGGGTGATCATCGGGTTCGGCAGGAACGCCACGAAGTCGCCCGCGTCGATGCCCAGCGCCCGCAGGCCGGCGATGTCCTCGACCGGCTCGTCGACGCGTACCTCGACGTGCTGCCAACCGACGCCCTGCAGGTCGACGTCGTCGTTGTAGCGGTGCCCGCTGGCCTTCAACGGCAACACCTGCCCGGTGACCACCCGGTCCAGGTCGTCGGTGAAGATCCGCACGTGCGCGCCCTCGGCGAACCGGGCCGAGTGGGTGCCGATGGTCTTCAGCTCCAGCCGACCGTTCTCCTTGAGCCGCTTGACCATCCCGCCGATGGTGTCGGTGTGCACCACGATCGCCCGGTCGGCGCCGGTCTGCCGGGGGCCGGGCAGGCAGGCGCTGAGCGCCCCCCGCCGGGTCAGCGTGGACGGGATGCCCAGCGCGGACAGGCGTTCCCCCACGTACTGCTGCACGTGGTCGGTACGCCCCGACGGGCTGGGGATGTCCAGCAACTCCACCAGCACCTGGCGCAGGTAGTCCAGGTCGATCTCCAGGGGCTTGAGGCTCACGCGACCCCTCCGGGCCCGGCCGGGCTCCAGAGGCGCTGCGGGGCCCGGGTGCCCGGGAAGAGCAGGTCCACGAAGCGCTCGGCGGTCGGCTGGGGCTCGTGGTTGGCCAGCCCCGGCCGCTCGTTCGCCTCGATGAACACGTGCTCGGGCTGGTCGGGGGCGGGGACCAGCAGGTCCAGCCCGGTCACCGGGATGTCCAGGGCCCGGCTCGCCGCCACGCAGGCGGTGGCGATCGTCGGGTGCAGTTCGGCCGTCACGTCGTGGATTGTGCCACCGGTGTGGAGGTTCGCCGTCCGGCGCACCGCCAGCACCCGCCCCTCGGGCAGCACGTCGTCCATCCGGTGCCCGGCCTCGGCCACCACCTCGCGGGTCATCTCGTCGACCGGGATGCGGGACTCCCCGCCGGTGGCGGCGGCCCGGCGTCGGCTCTGCCGCTCGATCAGCGCGGTGACGTCGTGCACGCCGTCACCGGTGATCTGCGCCGGTCGACGTACGGCGGCGGCCACCACCTCGTGGTCGATCACGATTACCCGCAGGTCCTCGCCCGCGCGTAGCTCCTCGATCAGCACGTCGGGGCAGAACCGGCGGGCCAGCTCGACGGCGGTGGCCAACGCCTCGGCGGTGCGTACCCCGACGGTGATGCCGTTGCCCTGCTCGCCCCGGGCCGGCTTGACCACCACCGGCCCGACGTCGGTGAGGAAGGCCAGGTCGTCGGCGTCGCCGGTGGCGGTCCGGCCGCGCGGCACCGACAGGCCCGCCTCGGTGAGGATGCGCCGGGTGACCCGCTTGTCGTCGCAGCGGCTCATCGCCACCGCCGAGGTCAGCTCAGACAGCGACTCGCGGGTGACGATCGTCCGGCCGCCGTTGGTCAGCCGCAGCTCACCCCAGTGCGCGTCGGTGACCTCCACCCGGATGCCGCGTCGCATCGCCTCGTCGGCGACGATCTTCGCGTACGGGTTCAGCTCGTCGTAGCCCGCCGGGGTGGCCGGCAGGAACAGCCGCTCGTTGATCGGGTTCTTCCGCTTGACGCAGAGCGTCCCGGTGCGGTGGAAACCCAACCGCTCGTAGAGCCGGATCGCGCCGGAGTTCTCGGCCAGCACCGACAGGTCGACGAACGCCCGGCCCCGCTCGTCGAGCCGGTCGGCCAGCTCGGTGAGCAGGGCCTGACCGGTGCCGGGCGGCGCGGTGTTGAAGTCCACGGTCAGGCACCACAGGCTCGCGCCGTTCTCCCGGTCGCCGAAGACCGCCACGTGGTCGACGCCGGTGATGGTGCCGACGATCTCCCCGGTGCTCGCCTCGGCCACCAGGTGCAGGAACCGGTCGGTGCCGGCGTTGTCGACGAGCACCTCCACCGGCGCGGTGACCATGCCGTTGCGGGCGTAGATCCGGTTCACCGCGTCCGCGTCGTCGGCGTCGCGCAGCGGCCGGACGACCAGCCCCGGGATCTCCATCCGCCCGGTGGCCTCCGGACGGCGCTCACCCAGCGGCAGCCGGTAGGTCAGCGACGGGTCGATGAACAGCTCGTCGGGCAGCCGGGACACCAGCACGTGCGGGTCGCGCAGGTAGATGCAGATGTCCCGGGCGCCGGCCGCCTCGGACCGCAGCACATGGGCCACCGCCACCTGCTCGTGGAAGGTCTGGCCGAACACCAGCCGCCCCCAGCCGCAGTCCAGGACCACGTCGGACGGCCCGGCCGGTTCCCGGCGCGGCTCCGGTGCGGTGGCCGGCGCGACCGGGTCACCGCCGGGGCCGATGCGTTCCCGGCGGCGGCCGAGCACCCGCTCCCGGTCGGTTCGGGCCGTGCCGGTCGCGAGGGTCTCGTTCACGGTCAGTCGATTCCGTGGCTCTGGAGCCACATTTCCAGGAGTCCCAGTTGCCACAGTTTGTTTCCGTTCAACGGGGTCAGTTCGGCGTTCGGGTCGGCGAGCAGCGCATTGACGTAGTCGGCACGGAACAGGTCGCGGCGGCGGGCCTGCGGCGCGGTGAGCGCGTCGCGGACCCGGTCGAGGAGCTTGCCCTCCAGGTGGGTCAGGCCGGGCACCGGGAAGTAGCCCTTGGGGCGGTCGATCACCTCGTGCGGCAGGACCCGGCGGCCGATCTCCTTGAGCACACCCTTGCCGCCCTGGGCCAGCTTCAGCTCGGGCGGGCAGCTCGCCGCCAGCTCCACGAACTCGTGGTCGAGGAACGGCACCCTGGCCTCCAGGCCGTGCGCCATGGTCATGTTGTCGACCCGCTTCACCGGGTCGTCGGTGAGCATGACCTGGGTGTCGATCCGCAGGCCGGCGTCGACGGCGGTCTGCGCCCCGGCCCGGCCCAGGTGGGCGGCGACGAACTCGCGCGCCGGGTCGCCGTCGGCCAGCCACGCCGGGTTGAGCACCCGGGCCAGCCCGGCCGCGTCCCGGTCGAAGAACGCCTTCGCGTACGAGTCGAGGGCCTGCTCCCGGTCGATGCCGGCCAGCGGCGGGTACCAGTGGTAGCCGCCGAGGATCTCGTCCGCGCCCTGACCGGACTGGACCACCTTGACGTGCTTGGAGACCTCCTGGCTCAGCAGGTAGAAGGCGACGCAGTCGTGGCTGACCATCGGCTCGCTCATCGCGGCCACCGCCGCCTCCAGCGGCGGCACCAGGTCACCGGCGGCCACCTTGAGCTGGTGGTGGTCGGTGCCGAACGTCTTGGCCACCAGGTCGGAGTAGACGAACTCGTCGCCCTCCCGCCCGCCGACGGCGTCGAAGCCGATCGAGAAGGTGGACAGCCCGGAGCGGGTCTGCCCCTCGCCGGCCAGCAGCGCCACCACCAGGCTGGAGTCCAGACCGCCGGAGAGCAGCACGCCCACCGGCACGTCGGCGACCATCCGCCGGCGTACGGCGGTGGTCAGCGACTCCAGCAGGGCGTCCTCCCAGTCCCGGGCCGACCAGTCGGCGCGCGACGCGTCCCGGGTGAACGACGGGTCCCAGTAGACCCGCTCGTGGGTGCGGCCGTCGGGCTCGTAGACCCGGACGGTGGCCGGGGGGAGCTTGGCCACGCCACGCAGGATGGTGCGCGGCGGCGGCACGATGCTGTGGAAGCTGAGATAGTGCGACAGCGCCACCGGGTCGATGGTGGTGTCGATCCCGCCGCCGGCCAGCAGGGCGGGCAGGGTGCTCGCGAACCGCACCACGCCCGGCGTCTCGGCCAGGTAGAGCGGCTTGATGCCGAGCCGGTCCCGGGCCAGCACCAGCCGGCCGGTGTCCCGCTCGGTGATCGCGACGGCGAACATGCCGATCAGGTGGTCGACGAAGTCGAGCCCCCACTCGGCGTACGCCTTGACCACCACCTCGCTGTCGCCGGAGGAGAAGAAGCGGTGGCCCAAGGCCAGCAACTCCTGGCGCAGCTCTCGGTAGTTGTAGATGCAGCCGTTGAACACGCCGGTGAGCCCGGCAGCCGGGTCGACGATCGGTTGCCCGCTGGCGGCGGAGAGGTCGATGATCTTCAAGCGGCGGTGCCCAAGAGCGGTGGCCCCCTGTGACCACACTCCGCTGTCGTCGGGCCCCCGGTCACTCATCGTGGCCGCCATGCGTTCCACCGCCGACACATCGGCCCGGGAACCATCACGCCGGAACTCTCCCGCAAGTCCGCACATGCCAGCCAATGCTGCCAGAGGTTGTTGCAGTTCGCCTGTTGAGACGATGACGAACGTGTGACAGCTTGCTACGATGCGCCGTCACCGACGGTGGTTGCCTGTCATGGTCTCGATTGCTGCCCGCCCGGTGACGGATGCCGGAAATGCGCCGGGCCCACGGTGTGAAGAACACCGCAGACCCGGTCACCGCGCCAGGGTCAGCCGGCGGTACGGGCCACCCCGACCGGGCAGCTCAGCCCGTTCGGGCCGTGGTTGCAGTAGCCGTTCGGGTTCTTCGTCGGGGCCAGATACTGTTGGTGATAGTCCTCGGCGAAGTAGTAGTCGCCCAGCGGGGCGATCTCGGTGGTGATCTCACCCTTGCCGGCCCGCGCCACGATCGGCGCGAACGCGTCCCGGGACGCCTGCGCGGTGGCCAGCTGCTCGTCGCTGGTGGTGTAGATCGTCGAGCGGTACTGGCTGCCGACGTCGTTGCCCTGACGCATGCCCTGGGTCGGGTCGTGGTTCTCCCAGAACACCTTGAGTAGGTCCTCGTAGCTGATCACGGTGGGCTCGTAGACCACCTGGACCACCTCGGCGTGCCCGGTCATCCCCGAACACACCTCCTCGTACGTCGGGTTGGCGCTGTAGCCGCCCGCGTAGCCGGCCGACGTGGTCAGCACCCCCGGGAGGGTCCAGAACAGCCGCTCGGCGCCCCAGAAGCAGCCCATGCCGAAGACGGCGACCTGGGCACCCTCCGGGAACGGGCCCTTCAGCGACGACGGCAGCACCTCGTGCCGGTCCCCGATCGGCATCGCGATCGGGCGGCCGGGCAGGGCCTGGTCGGGGCTGATCATCTCGGCCTTCATGCGGCGAAGGAACACGGTGGAACTCCTCTCGTACCTCTCCCCGCATGTAACACCGGCGGGCCCGGCTTCCTTACCCGCTGCGTCCCGGCTCTCGCCCCCGGGCCCCGCCGAATGTCGGCGGGTCTCAGGCCAGGGCGGCGGCGACCCGCCCGGCGTAGGAGTCGGCCTCGGCGTCGTCGGCGTAGCGGGTACGCGGCCAGAAGAAGCCGCGCAGGCCGTCGCCCTTGGTCCTCGGCACCACGTGGGTGTGCAGGTGCGGCACCGACTGGGACACCCGGTTGTTCATCGCCACGAAGGTCCCACCGGCCCCCAGACCGGATTCCACGGCCGCCGCCAGGCGCTGCACCAGCCCGAAGTAGCCGGACAGGTCGGCCGTCGGCAGATCGGTCAGGGTGACCAGGTGGGTGCGGGGCACCACCAGGACGTGCCCCTTGAACACGGGCCGGGTGTCCAGGAACGCCACCCCGTCCGGCTCGTCGGCCACCCGGAACGCCGGCACCTCCCCGGCCACGATCTGACAGAACACACACCCGCTCACCCGCGCAGCCTAAAGCCCTGCGCGCCCGCCCACCACGCGGAGCGGACGCCGCCGGGGCGCGGCGCGGGATGAGCGGGGGTGGGTTCCGCCCGGCGGGCGGGGCGGAGCGGACTAACGTCTGCGGGATGAGTCACGGCTTCGAGACGCTCGCCATCCACGCCGGCCAGGACCCGGAGGCCCGCACCGGCGCGGTGATCCCCCCGATCTACCAGACCAGCACGTACGCCCAGGACGCCGTCGGAGCGCCCCGGCAGGGCTACGAGTACAGCCGCTCCGGCAACCCCACCCGCGACGCGCTCCAGGAGTGCCTGGCCGCGCTGGAGGGGGGTCGGGTCGGGCTCGCCTTCGCCAGCGGCCTGGCCGCCGAGGACACCCTGCTGCGGACGGTCTGCTCGCCCGGCGACCACGTGGTGATCCCCGACGACGCGTACGGCGGCACCTACCGGCTGTTCGCCCGGGTCGCCGAGCGGTGGGGGCTGACGTACACGCCGGCGAAGGTCTCCGACGTCGACGCGGTCCGGGCCGCGATCCGCCCCGAGACGAAGATCGTCTGGGTGGAGACGCCGACGAACCCGCTGCTCGGCATCGCCGACATCGCCGCCCTGGCCGGGATCGCGCACGAGGCCGGGGCGCTGCTGGCGGTCGACAACACGTTCGCCTCGCCGTACCTGCAGCAGCCGCTCGCGCACGGCGCGGACGTGGTGGTGCACTCCACCACCAAGTACGTCGGCGGGCACTCCGACGTGGTCGGTGGCGCGTTGATCGTCGCCGATCCGACCCTCGGCGACGAGCTGCGTTACCACCAGAACGCGATGGGCGCGATCAACGGCCCGTTCGACGCCTGGCTGACCCTGCGCGGCATCAAGACCCTCGGGGTACGGATGGACCGGCACTGCGACAACGCCGAACGGATCGCCGCCTTCCTCGACGGGCACGCCAAGGTCGCCCAGGTCATCTACCCGGGCCTGCCGTCGCACCCCGGACACGAGGTGGCCGCCAAGCAGATGCGCCGGTTCGGCGGGATGATCTCCTTCCGGGCCGCCGGGGGTGAGGAACACGCCGTGCAGGTCTGCAACCGGGCCGGGCTGTTCGTCCTCGCCGAGTCGCTCGGCGGGGTGGAGTCCCTGATCGAGCACCCGGGTCGGATGACACACGCAAGTGCTGCCGGCTCGCCGCTTGAAGTTCCCGGCGATCTCGTGCGACTGTCTGTCGGCATCGAGACGGTCGACGACCTGCTCGCCGATCTGGAGCAGGCGCTGGGCTGACCGCGGGCTGGGGAGAAGGTGGCCGTGCAGGACATCATGCCGACCTGGGTGGGGGCGACCGCCAAGCAGATCGCCCGGGGCGTACGCCGGGGCGACGTCTCCGCCACCCAGGTCGTCGCCGACCACCTGGACCACGTCGGGCGGGTCGACGGCGCCCTCTCCGCGTTCCGGGTGGTCCGGGGCGGCGAGGCGATCACCGAGGCGGAGAAGGTCGACGAGCAGGAGGAGTTGGCGAACCTCCCGCTCGCCGGGGTGCCGGTGGCGGTCAAGGAGAACACCCCGGTCGCCGGCCTGCCCACCTGGAACGGGTCGGTCGTGGCGCGTACCCCGGTGGCGGAGGCCGACCACGAGGTGGTGCGCCGGTTGCGCGGCGCGGGTGCGGTGATCCTCGGGGTGACCCGGATGCCGGAGCTGGGACTCTGGGCGATCACCGACGACGCGACCGCCGTCACCCGTAACCCGTGGGACCTGCGGCGTACCCCCGGGGGGTCCTCCGGCGGGGCCGCCGCGGCGGTCGCGGCCGGGCTGGTGCCGATCGCGCACGGCAACGACGGGCTGGGCTCGATCCGCATCCCGGCCGCCTGCTGCGGCCTGGTCGGGCTCAAGCCCGGCCGGGGTGTGGTCCCGTGCCAGCTCGGCGCGGAGGACTGGTTCGGGCTGACCGAGCACGGCATGCTCACCACCACGGTCGCCGATGCCGCCGTCGGCTTCCAGGTGCTCGCCGGGCGTCGCCCGGACAAACTGGTCCCGCCGCCCCGGCTGCGGGTCGGCGTGTCGCTGCGTTCGCCGGTGCGCGGTGTGTCGCCGGACGCGCCCAACCGGGACGCGGTGGCCGCCGCCGGCCGGCTGCTCGCCGCCGCCGGCCACGACACCGTGCCCGCCGACCCGGTCTACCCGACCTCGCTCGGCCTGCAGGGCATCGCCACCTGGCTCGCCGCCGCCGCAGCGGACGTGCGGGCCGCCGGCATCGACCGGCGCGGCCTGCAACGGCGCAGCCGCCGGCACGTGGCGCTGGGGGAGTGGGCGCAACGCCGGGGGTACGTGCGGGAGGCCGACCGGGCCGCCTGGCGCGACCGCTCCGTCGGTTTCTTCACCGACCACGCGGTCGACCTGCTGCTCACCCCGGCGCTGGCCGGGCCGCCGCCGGAGGCCACCGCCTGGTCCGGCCGGTCCTGGCTGGCGAACATGAGGACCAGCATCCGGTACGCCCCGTTCGCCGCCCCGTGGAACGTCGCCGGCCTGCCGTCGATCGTGGTGCCGGTGGGCCGCCGCCCGGACGGCCTGCCGGTCGCCGCGCAACTGGTCGGCCCGCCCGGGTCGGAACTGCTGCTGCTCGGTGTCGCCGGGCAGTTCGAGATGCAGGCCCCCTGGACCCGGCACGCCCCCGGCTATCCCCGGGTCGACACGGGCTCCCCGGCAGTCGCCTGACCCGTCCGCCTGCCCGCCTGACCCGTCCGCCTGACCGTCCCGTGCCGGGCCGTCGGTGCCGGGCGGGCCCACCTGGTCCGGGTCGTCGGCCGGCTGACCCCGGCGAGACCACCAGCGGTCGGTGAGCGCGTCGTCGCCGCTGGTGGCGGGCGGTGTCGCCGCCGGTGCCGCCGGGGGCGGGTGGCACGATCGGGGCATGACGGAACTGGTCGACCTCGCCGACGTACGGGCCGCCCGGGAACTGCTCACCGGGGTCACCCGGACCACCCCGTTGGAGCCGTCCCGGCCGCTGAGCGCGGCGCTGGCCGGCCCGGTCTGGCTCAAGTGCGAGAACATGCAGCGCGCCGGCTCCTACAAGGTGCGCGGCGCGTACGTGCGGATCTCCCGGCTGTCGGCGCAGGAGCGGGAGCAGGGTGTGGTCGCGGCCAGTGCCGGCAACCACGCCCAGGGGGTGGCCCTCGCCGCCGGCCTGGTCGGAACCCACGCCACCGTCTTCATGCCGGTCAACGCCCCGCTGCCCAAGGTGGCCGCCACCAAGGGGTACGGCGCCCGCATCGAGCTGGTGGGCAACACCGTGGACGAGTCGTTGGTGGCCGCGCAGACCTTCGCCGAGCGCACCGGCGCGGTGTTCATCCACCCGTTCGACCACCCGGACGTGATCGCCGGCCAGGGCACCGTCGCCCTGGAGATCCTCGAACAGTGCCCCGAGGTCCGGACGATCATCACCGGGGTCGGTGGCGGTGGCCTGATCTCCGGGATGGCGGTGGCCGCGAAGGCGCTGCGACCCGACGTGCGGATCATCGGCGTGCAGGCGGCCAGCGCCGCCGCGTTCCCGCCCTCGCTGGCCGCCGGGGAACCGGTCCGGCTGCCGGCGTTCGCCACCATCGCCGACGGCATCGCGGTCGGCCGGCCAGGTGAGATCACCTTCAGTCACGTCCGTACGCTCGTCGACGAGATGGTCACCGTCAGCGAGGAGGACATCTCCCGGGCGCTGCTGATGCTGCTGGAGCGGGGCAAGCAGGTGGTCGAGCCGGCCGGTGCGGTCGGGGTGGCCGCGCTGCTGGCCGGCGTCGTGCAGGTGGACACCCCCACGGTCGCGGTGCTCTCCGGCGGCAACATCGACCCGCTGCTGATGATGCGGGTGATCGAACACGGTCTCGCCGCAGCGGGCCGATACCTGCGGGTCACCGTGCGCTGCTCGGACCGGCCGGGTCAGCTCGCCTTACTGCTCACCGAGATCGCCGGGCACCGGGCGAACGTGGTCGACGTGGAACACCAGCGGGCCAATCCGCACCTGCGGCTCGGTGAGGTGGAGGTGGCCCTGTCGGTGGAGACCCGGGGCGTCGAGCACTCCGACACCCTGATCAGTGCCCTACGGGCCAGTGGCTACCAGGTGGTCCTGACGACCGAGGCGTGACACCCCGGCGGGTGCCACGCCTCGTGCGTACCGATGGATCGTCGTCGGGTCGCGCGGACCCGGCGGCGGTACGGCTCAGCCGGAGAACGGCTCGAAGCTGACGATCGTCACCTTGATGTCCGCGCCGCTGGGCGCGGTGTAGGTGCAGGCCTGGCCGGGTCGACCGCCCAGGATGGCCCTGCCCAGCGCCGACTCCGGGCTGTAGACCGTCAGGTCGGTGGTGGCGGCGATCTCCCGCGACCCGAGCAGGAACGTCTCGGTGTCGTCCTTGTCGTCGTCGAAGTAGATCGTCACGACCATGCCGGGCGACACCACGTCGGCCGTCGGCGCCTCGCCCACCTGGGCGGTGCGCAGCAGCTCCTTGAGGTAGAGGATCCGGCCCTCGGCCTTGCCCTGCTCCTCGCGGGCGGCGTGGTAGCCACCGTTCTCCCGCAGGTCGCCCTCTTCCCGCCGGGCGTTGATCTCGGCGGCGATGACCGGCCGGTTGGCGATCAGCTCGTCGAGCTCGGCCTGGAGGCGGTCGTGCGCGTCCTGGGACAGCCAGGTGGCGGGCGCCTTGTTGTCATTGGTGGACACAGGCGTACTCCTCGGATGTGCGTGCTGGCTGACAGGTGACTTACCAACCTACCAGTGGCCGGCACGTGTGGGCGTCGTTGATCAGCCGGTCGGGTGGGAGCAGCGTGCCGCCCGCCCGCCGTGGCGTCGCCGCGCCCTGGTCAACCGTGGTGTTCAGCCCGCCGGACGGCAGCGGACCACTTCGCCGATGAACGGACGCTCGGTGGTCGCCACCCGGTGCCGGGCGGTGACGTGCCGCTGGCCGGGGGACGCGGTCACGGTGACCTCCTCGTGCCCCACCTCGACGCCGGCGTGCGAGCGGGCCCGCACCAGACACACCGCCGAGCCGCCCTCGGGCACGGTCACCCGGAAGTCGACCCGCACGCCGGTGTCGCTGGCATCGGTGTAGGTGATCACCTCGGGCCGGTATTCCGGGTCGCCGTAGCGCTGGTAGAGCTGCGTCGCGGCCAGGACCAACCCGGCGATCAGCACGGCCACCAGTGCCCAGCTCAGCGCCGGGCGTCGACGCCCGGGCTCCCGCCGGCGGCCGTACCGGCCGGGCGGGAACACCGGCGCGGCCGAGGGAACTGTGGCGTGCGTCTCGGTCACCGGCGGGCATCTCCTGGCGTTGTTGTCGGTCGCGTCGGCAAGAATGACAGGGTCCATCTTCCCAGCCCGGGGCCGGGCCCGGAACGGCAGGTCGGCAGCCGCGCCGACAGGTCACCGCGGCGGGTCGGGCGAGCGACCCGGACCGGGCCGCCGGCGGGCACAGACGAGGAGCGCCCACGTTGGCAGAGAAGCTGCGGCTCATGGCCGTGCACGCACACCCGGACGACGAGTCCAGCAAGGGTGCCGCCACCATGGCGAAATACGTCGCCGAGGGGGTGGACGTGCTGGTCGTGACGTGCACCGGGGGCGAACGCGGCAGCGTGCTCAACCCCAAGCTCGACCGCCCCGACGTGTGGGCCAACATCGGTGAGATCCGGCGGGCCGAGATGGACGCCGCCCGGGCGATCCTCGGCGTCGAGCAGGCCTGGCTGGGCTTCGTCGACTCGGGCCTGCCCGAGGGTGACCCGCTGCCGCCGTTGCCCGAGGGCTGCTTCGCCCTCCAGGACGTCGAGGTGGCGGCCGGGCCGCTGGTCAAGCTGATGCGGGAGTTCCGTCCGCACGTCGTCACCACGTACGACGAGGAGGGCGGCTACCCGCACCCCGACCACATCATGTGCCACAAGGTCAGCGTGGCCGCGTTCGAGGCGGCCGGCGACCCGACCCGGTACCCGGAGCTGGGCGCCCCCTGGCAGCCGTTGAAGCTCTACTACGACATCGGCTTCTCCAAGGGCAGGATCCTGGCCCTGCACGAGGGCACGCTGGCCGCAGGCCTCCCCTCACCGTACGAGGACTGGCTCAAGCGCTGGGACGAGCGGCCGGACAAGGGTGCGCGGATCACCACCCGGGTGCAGTGCGCGGAATACTTCCCGGTCCGCGACGACGCGCTGCGCGCCCACGCCACCCAGGTCGACCCGGACGGCTTCTGGTTCCACGTGCCGATGGAGGTCCAGCAGCACGCCTGGCCGACGGAGGACTTCCAACTCGCCCGCTCGACGGTCGACTCCCCGCTGCCCGAGTCCGACCTGTTCGCCGGGGTACGGGAAGCCGCCCATGCCGGGTGACCGGCGGCCGGGGCTACGCTGACACTCCACCGCACATCGGAGAAATGCCATGCTCAACACTGTCCAGGTGCTCGCGGAGAACAACTTCGGGGACACCCGCACGGGTGGTCTGGCCGGGCCGATGGGCCTGTTCCTCATCCTGCTCCTCGGCACCGCCACCGTGCTGCTGATCCGCAACATGAACTCCCGGCTGCGCCGGTTGCCCGAGCGGTTCCCCCAGCAGGGCGGCCCGGTCGGGGCCGACCGGACCGATTCGTCGGCCACCGGTCCGTCGGACGGGACGACCGGGCAGGAATCACGTACGAACCTGCCGAGCGGCCACCAGCAGCCCTGAGTGGGATGACGGGGGCGTGAATCACGCTTATCAGGGTCGTCGACCCCTGTTGCGGCCACCCGGATTGGCTTAGCCTTCCGCCGGGGGACGAAAGTCCCTGAGCCGTGCGCGGGAGGGGGTGCCATGACCGTCGTAGCCGCGTCCGTCCGTCGCGCCGTCGACGGCCCCGCGGACGGAGCCGGGCGGTGACCTCCGGCAGGGCCGGCGCGTCCGACGACGGGCCGGAGCCGCCGGACACCCCGCTGCGGGTACGTGTCCTCACCCTCGCCGTGACCCTGACCGCGTTGGTGGCGGTGGCGCTCGGCCTGCGCCTGCCGACCGTCCTGCCGCCCGACGACCCGCTCCCCGCGGTCGCCCGGTTCGGCATCGTCGTCGCCGTGTTCGCGATGTCCCAACTCGCCCGGTTGCGGTTCCGCACCGCCACCGGCATGGTGAGCATCACCTGGGGCGAGGCGGCCCTGATCGTCTGCCTCTATCTCGCGCCAGCCGGCTGGTTGCCGGCCGCAGCGCTGCTCGGCACCGGTGTGGCCTGGACGACCATGTCACTGGCCGCCGACCGCCGTCCCCCGGTGGAGCTGCTGCGGATCGCCGCCTCGCTGACCGCAGCCACCGCGCTCGCCGTCGCCGTCGCCACCGCCCTCGGTCAGCCGTTGCTGGCCGGCCCCACCCCGGCCCTCGTGCCCGCCCTGGTCGCCGGCGCGGTCACCTACCTGCTCACCACCGCCGGGCTGGGCGGGGCCACCCTCGCCCTGCGGCACGGCGTGGCGGTCGGTCCGGCGCTGCTCGTCGCCCTGCGCGGCAAGGTGCTGATGTTCGTCGGCAACGTGGTGGTCGGGCTGGTCGTGGTGGCCCTGCTGGAGGTCGACCCGCGCTGGTTGCTGCTGCTCCCACCGCTGCTCTGGCTGCTCCAGCAGACCTACCGGCACCGGCTGCGCGCCGACCAGGAACAGCGCACCTGGCGGGCCTTCGCCGAGGCCACCGCCGCGCTCAACCAGCTCGACGAGCGCGGGGTGGCCACGGCGGCGGTCACCGGCGCGCTGGCCCTCTTCGGTGCCGAACTGGTGGACGTGGACGTGGCCCGGGGTGACGGCCGCTGGCGGCGTTACCGGGGCGACGCCTCGGGGCAGGTGGCCGACCGGGAGACCGGGCCACCCGCCGGGGCCACCGTGGACACCCACGAACTGGTCCGGCCGCTCGTCGTCGGCGACGTCCAGGTCGGACAGTTGCGGGTCCGGTTCCCCTCCACCGGGCCGCCGAACGACCGGGAACGCGACGCGGTGGCCGCCTACTCCGACGCGTTGGCCGCCGCGCTGCACGACGCGGCGACCCATCGGGAGTTGCGGCTGGTCAGCGCCCGCTCGTCGTACGACGCGGTGCACGACGCGCTGACCGGGCTGGTCAACCGGACGGCCATGCTGACCAAGGGCGACCAGGCGTTGCGGCAGCTCGTCCACGATCATCCGGTGGCCCTGCTGCTGCTCGACATCGACCAGTTCAAAGAGGTCAACGACACCCTCGGGCACGCGGCCGGCGACCAGCTGCTGCGGCTCACCGGCAACCGGCTGGGCACCCTGACCCGCCCCGGCGACCTGCTCGCCCGGCTCGGCGGCGACGAGTTCGCCCTGCTGCTGACGTCGGTCCCGGTGATCGGCGACCGGGCCGCCCCGATGGCGTACGCGCTGCGGCAGGCCCGGGAGATCGCCGAGCGGCTGGCCGCGCCGACCGAGGTGGCCGGGGTGCGGATGTCGGTCGAGGTGTCGGTGGGGGTGGTGGTGGCCGGTGCGGGCACCGCCGACCTGACCGAGCTGCTGCGCCGGGCCGACATCGCCATGTACCAGGCGAAGGAGGGCGGCGGCAGCGTCGCCGCGTACGACAGCACCCGGGACGCGGCCAGCACCGACCAGTTGGCCCTGCTGGCCGAATTGCGGGAGGCGTTGCAGGCCGACGACCAGCTGGTGCTGGCCCTGCAACCGGCGGTCGACCTGGCCACCGGCGCACCGACCGGGGTGGAGGCGCTGATCCGCTGGCGGCATCCCCGGCGGGGCTGGCTCAGCCCGGCCGACTTCATCCGCCCGGTGGAGAACAGCGAACAGCTCGGCACGTTCACCCGGTACGTGCTGGACAAGGCGCTGTCGGTGGCCGCCGAGTGGGCCCGCGACGGGCTGGACGTGCCGATCTCGGTGAACCTCTCGGCCCGCAGCCTGCTCGACCCCCGGTTGCCGGCGGAGATCGCCGACGCCCTGCGTCGCCACCAGGTGCCGCCGCACCGGTTGGTCCTGGAGATCACCGAGACGGTGGTGATGAGCGAGCTGGAGGTGATCGACGAGGTGCTGGCGAACCTGCGGTCGATGGGCGTCCAGTTGGCCGTCGACGACTTCGGCACCGGGTTCTCGTCGCTGTCGTTCGTGACCCGGATCGCGGTCGACGAGTTGAAGGTGGACCGGTCCTTCGTGATCCGGATGGCCGACTCACCGGAGGCGGCGGCGATCGTCCGGGCCACCGTCGGCCTCGCCCACGAGTTGGGGCTGCGGGTGGTCGCCGAGGGCGTGGAGACGGCTGAGCAGCGGGCCGCACTGGTGGCATTGGGCTGCACCGCCGCCCAGGGCTACCACTTCTTCAAGCCGATGCCGGCCGACAAGATCGGCGCGGTGCTCGGCTCGCTGCGCGACTCCGCCGAGTCGAACGTCTTCCCCCTCCGCGCCGACGGCGCCTCCTGACCCCACAACCCCCACCCCTCCTCGGGCGCGTGCCGACGCCCGTCCTCGGGCGTGTGGCGACGCCCGTCCTCAAGTGTGTGGCGATGCCTGTCCTCGGGGTGTGGCGATGCCCGTTCTCGGGCGTGTGGCGACCCCCGTCCTCGGGGTGTGGCGATGCCCGTTCTCGGGCGTGTGGCGACCCCCGTCCTCGGGGTGTGGCGACGTCCGTCCTCGGGGGCGTGCCGACGCCCGTCTTCGGGTGTGTGGCGAAGCCCGTCCTCGGCGTGTGGCGACGGCATGATCGTGCTCGATCCACGATGTAGTGGTCTCGGCGGGTTCTGAGGCCACTACAACCAGGATCGAGCACGATCTTGCGGCGGGCGGCGGGCGGCGGGCGGCGGGCGGCGGGCGGCGGGCGGCGCGGCGGCGCGGCGGCGCGGCGGAGCGGCGGAGCGGCGGAGCGGCGGAGCGGGGTGGCGGCCGGCGGGGCGGAGACGGGGTGGCCCGCGTGCCTACGTCGGAACGCGGGCCATCCTGGCGGTGGGCGGGTCAGCCTCTGGGGAGGACCTCGCCGACCACCGCCGGCAGTGCGGCCCAGTCGGCGGAGGCGACGCTGGCGTGGGCGGCGGCGAGCTGCGCGAGGCGGGCGCGGGCGGCCACCGGATCGGTGTTGCCGACCGCCGGGGGGACGTTCTGCGCGTCGGTCATCACCAGCAGGTAGTGGTTGGTGTCGTACCAGGAGGTGTCGATCCCGCCGGTGACGTAGGCCGACGCGTCGCCGTCGAACAGGACGAACCACGGGCGCAGGCTGGTGTCGGCGTACCGGCTGCGCGGGTCGCCGGACTGGGCCCGGTGCACCGCCGGGAACGCCTGCGCCTGACCGAGGGTGCCCGCCGCCGCCAGGCCGGCCAGGTACTGGGCGTACTCGATGTCGGTCCACAGGGTGTCGGTGGGGTTGCCCTCCTCGACGGTGCCGGGGATCAGCTCCACGATCACCTTGCCGGCGAGTTGCGCCCGGGTCGGCCAGGCGTTCGCGCGGGCGGCGGCGTCCAGGGTGGCGTACCCGCCGCGCAGGTCGGCGGGGCGGAACACCCGGCTGCCGAGGCGGGCGGCGAGCACCGCGTCGAGCTGGACGGGCCCCTGCCCGGTACGGCTGCTGAAGCCGGTCTTCAGCTCCAGTTTGAGTTGGAGCGGCCCGGCGTCGGGGTGGGCGTCGAACCAGAGCCGGATGTCGTCGAGGCAGTGCTCCAGGTTCTTGTTGCGGGTGCCGGTGTAGAGCTGCGCGGGGGTGCTGGCGGCGACGCAGTTGTTGTCGTTGCCCAGCGGGTTGGAGTGGCTGACCCGCCACTGCTTGGTGATGATGTCCGGCCAGACGTCCAGTTCGATCATTCCGGGGCGGGCGTCGAGCGCCTGCGCCAGATAGGTGTACGTCCCGCGTTCGTACGCGTTGTGCGTGCCGACCACGGTGGTCGCCGAGACCCGGGTGCCGGGGTCCACGGCGGCCGAGGCGGGGGCGGCGGTGCTGAACACCGCTGTGGCCACCGCGACCGACGTGAGCGCCGACAGGAGACGGGAACCGCGCATGGGGGTACCTCCTCGCGGGCCGGTGCCGATCACCGCACCCGCACAGATCAAAGACGATGAATGTGAACGGGGGAAGGCCCGGTTTCGGCGGGACGGGTGCGCCCGGGGGTGGATAGGGTCGTCGGGTGAATCGACTCGCCCAGGCCACCTCGCCGTACCTGCTCCAGCACGCCGACAACCCGGTCGACTGGTGGCCGTGGTGCGACGAGGCGTTCGCCGAGGCGAAGCGGCGGGACGTCCCGGTGCTGATCTCGGTGGGCTACGCCGCCTGCCACTGGTGCCACGTGATGGCCCACGAGTCGTTCGAGGACGAGACGGTCGGCGCGCTGGTCAACGCCGGTTTCGTGGCGATCAAGGTGGACCGGGAGGAGCGGCCCGACGTCGACGCCGTCTACATGACCGCCACCCAGGCGATGACCGGCCAGGGCGGGTGGCCGATGACGGTCTTCGCCACCCCTGACGGCACCCCGTTCTTCTGCGGCACGTACTTCCCGAAGCCCAACTTCGTCCGGCTGCTGGAGTCGGTGGGCACCGCGTGGCGGGAGCAGCGGGAGGCCGTACTGCGGCAGGGTGCGGCGGTGGTCGAGGCGATCGGCGGCGCCCAGGCCGTCGGCGGCCCCACCGCCCCGCTCACCGCCGACCTGCTCGACGCCGCCGCCACCCAACTCGCCACCGAGTACGACGAGACCAACGGCGGTTTCGGCGGCGCACCGAAGTTCCCGCCGCACATGAACCTGCTGTTCCTGCTCCGGCACCACCGGCGCACCGGGTCGGCGCGCAGCCTGGAGATCGTCCGGCACACCGCCGAGGCGATGGCCCGGGGCGGCCTGTACGACCAGCTCGCCGGGGGGTTCGCCCGCTACTCGGTGGACGCCCACTGGACGGTGCCGCACTTCGAGAAGATGCTCTACGACAACGCCCTGCTGCTGCGGGTCTACACCCAGCTGTGGCGGCTCACCGGCGACCGGCTGGCCCGTCGGGTGGCCCGGGACACCGCCCGGTTCCTCGCCGACGAGCTGCACCGCCCCAGTGACGGTTTCGCCTCCGCGCTCGACGCCGACACCGACGGGGTGGAGGGCCTCACCTACGCCTGGACCCCGGCCCAGCTCGTCGAGGCGCTCGGCGAGGACGACGGCCGCTGGGCCGCCGACCTGTTCGACGTCACCGGGGCGGGCACCTTCGAGCACGGCACGAGCGTGCTGCGGCTGGCCCGGGACGTCGACGACGCCGACCCGCAGATCCGGGCCCGGTGGCGCAGCGTGGTGGGCCGCCTGCTGGCCGTCCGGGACACCCGCCCCCAACCGGCCCGCGACGACAAGGTGGTGGCCGCCTGGAACGGCCTGGCGGTCACCGCGCTCGTCGAGTTCGTCCAGGTCGCCGCGCTCTACGCCGACCCCGACGACGAGGACGCCAACCTGATGGACGGGGTCGCCATCGTCGCCGACGGGGCGCTGCGCGACGCCGCCGAACACCTGGCCGGCGTGCACCTGGTCGACGGCCGGCTCCGCCGGGCCTCCCGGGACCGGACGGTCGGCGAGCCGGCCGGTGTGCTGGAGGACTACGGCTGCGTGGCCGAGGCGTTCTGCGCGGTGCACCAGCTCACCGGCGAGGGACGCTGGCTGGAGTTGGCCGGTGGCCTGCTGGATGTGGCGCTGGCCCGGTTCGCCGCCTCCGACGGCGGTTTCTACGACACCGCCGACGACGCCGAACGGCTGGTCACCCGGCCGGCCGACCCGACCGACAACGCCACCCCGTCGGGCCGGTCGGCGATCGTGGCGGCGCTGACCGCGTACGCGGCGTTGAGCGGGGAGACCCGCTACCGGGAGGCGGCGGAGGCGGCCCTGTCGACCGTCGCACCGATCGTCGGCCGGCACGCCCGGTTCACCGGGTACGCGGCGTCCGCCGGGGAGGCGCTGCTGTCCGGGCCGTACGAGATCGCGGTGGTCACCGACGACCCGGCCGGGGACCCGCTGGTCGCCGCCGCGCACCGGCACGCCCCACCCGGTGCGGTGGTGGTCGCCGGCCGGCCCGACCAGCCCGGGGTGCCGCTGCTCGCCGACCGGCCGCTGGTCGACGGGCGGCCCACCGCGTACGTCTGCCGGGGGTTCGTCTGCCAACGGCCGGTGACCTCGGTCGAGGACCTGGTCGCCCAGCTCACCTGACTGATCCGCCCTGCCCCGGCGGGCCGTCGGCTGCCGGACGGGCCTGCGTCGTCCGGCGGCCGTTCCCGGCCGATGATCCACCTGACCCCGGTCCGCCCGGGCTCCGGGCTGGCGGGTGGACGGCCACCGGCCAGGGACGGGTGGCCCTCGGGTCGGCCGGCGCTGCGGCCCGGATAGGCTGGTGGCGCTATGGATTCCCGTACCGGTCTGCCCGTCGTCGGCATGGTGGGTGGCGGCCAACTGGCCCGGATGACCCACCAGGCCGCCATCGCCCTCGGCCAGTCACTGCGCGTGCTGGCGCTCGCCCCCGACGACGGTGCCGCGCTCGTCGCCACCGACGTGCAGTACGGCGACCACACCGACCTCGCCGCGCTGCGCACCTTCGCCAAGGGCTGCGACGTGGTCACCTTCGACCACGAGCACGTCCCGACGGAGCACATCCGCACCCTCGCCGCCGAGGGCGTGAAGCTCTTCCCGCCGGCCGAGGCGTTGTTGCACGCCCAGGACAAGCGGGTGATGCGGGAACGGCTCGGCGGGTTGGGCGCACCCAACCCGGCGTGGCGGCCGGTGGACGCCCCTGCGGACCTGCTCGCCTTCGGTGCGGAGCAGGGCTGGCCGGTGGTGCTCAAGGCGGCCCGGGGCGGCTACGACGGGCGCGGCGTGTGGCTGGTCGACGATGCCGGGCAGGCCGCCGAGTTGGCCGCCACCCTGCTCGCCGGGGGCACCTCGCTGATCGTCGAGGAGCGGGTGGCGCTGCGCCGGGAGCTGGCCGTGCAGGTGGCCCGCTCACCGTTCGGGCAGGTCGCCGCGTACCCGGTGGTGGAGACGGTGCAGCGGGACGGGATCTGCGTCGAGGTCCTCGCCCCCGCCCCCGACCTGGCGGAGGAGTTGGCGGTCGCCGCCCAGCAGCTCGCCATCGACCTGGCCACCGCGCTCGGTGTGGTCGGCCTGCTGGCGGTGGAGCTGTTCCAGACCGACACCGGGCTGGTCGTCAACGAGCTGGCGATGCGCCCGCACAACTCCGGGCACTGGACCATCGAGGGGGCCCGGACCTCGCAGTTCGAGCAGCACCTGCGGGCGGTGCTCGACTACCCGATGGGGGACACCGCGCTGACCGCCCCGGTGGTGGTGATGGCGAACGTGCTCGGCGGTGAGCCGGGCGGGATCTCCCTCGACGAGCGGCTGCACCACCTCTTCGCCGCCGAACCGGGTGCCCGGGTCCACCTGTACGGCAAGCAGGTCCGACCCGGCCGCAAGATCGGGCACGTCACGGTGCTCGGCAACGACCTGGATGACGTACGGGCGCGGGCCGCACGGGCCGCCCGTTGGCTGCGGGAGGGGCACGGGTGAGCACCGTCGGGCTGATCATGGGCAGCGACTCGGACTGGCCGGTGATGAGAGCCGCCGCCGACACGCTCGACGAGTTCGAGGTGCCGTACGAGGTGGCGGTGATCTCCGCGCACCGCACCCCGGTCAAGATGATCGAGTACGGCCGGGACGCCGCCGACCGGGGACTTCAGGTGATCATCGCCGGGGCGGGGGGTGCCGCCGCGCTGCCCGGCATGGTGGCCTCGGTCACCCCGCTGCCGGTGATCGGCGTACCGGTCCCGCTCAAGCACCTGGACGGAATGGACTCGCTGTTGTCCATCGTGCAGATGCCGGCCGGGATCCCGGTGGCCACCGTGTCGATCGGCAACGCCCGCAACGCCGGCCTGCTCGCGGTCCGCATCCTCGCGGCCACCGACCCGGCCCTGCGCGCCCGGATGGTCGCCTTCCAGGCCGACCTGGAGGACCTGGTCGCCGAGAAGGACGCCGCCCTCCGCGCCTCCCTGACCTGACCGACGCATCCGCCCCACCGACCCCGGGCTGCCCCGCCCGACGCTGCCGGGCGGGCTGCCTTCGCAGTGGGGGTGGTACTGCGGCATCCAGTCGTCGCCGACACCGCAAACTCGTCCAATTGAGTCGGTCACGCAAGCCACGCCACCCGGACGCCCGCGACCACCCGGCCCACTCAGCCCAGCCACCGGTCCGAACCCTGCCGTGACCCTCCGATTCATCTCATGGAGCGCAGGGCGGTCTGGAGCCGGTCCTGGGCGCGGCGGCGACGTTCGTTGCTCGCCCCGAGCACCAGCAGGACCAGGCCGACCGGGATGAGCACCAGCCACGGGCCGAGGCTGAACAGGGCGTGTACCGCCGCGATCGCGGTCACCGCCGCGCCGACGATCACCGGGGCCTGCTGCCGGCTGGTCGAGCCGAAGACGAGCACCGCCACCGCGCCGAGCAGCAGCAGCACCTGGCGCAGCATGCTGGAGTCGGTGGCCAGCACGATCGCCAGGGTCGGCACGAACGCCGCGACGAGTGCCGGGCCGTACGCCACCCAGCTGGACAGGTCGGGGCGGTGGCGCAACTCCAACATGCCGACCAGGAGGGCGAGCGCCGCGAACGGCAGCGTGTACGCCTCGGGCAGCGCCACGTCGGCGACCCGCATCAGGATCCACCAGGCGACGATCTCGCAGGCGACCACCGCCCAGAAGAGGATCCGCCGCTCCACCGGTCGCCGGCCCGGCCGGACGGCGGCCACCCCCAGCACGGCACCCCAGGCGGCGAGCAGGGCGGCGATGTGCCGGGGGGAGTCGAACGCCAGGGCCAGGGCGATGAGCGCGGCGGCGTACCCGCTCCACTCGACGGTGGCGGCCTCCCGGTGCGCCTCGGGCCGCCGTAGCCGGGGCAGCGTCGCGGCGAACACCTGCAACGCCGCGCCCACGGCGAGCACCCCGAACGCCGACCAGACGGCGGGGAAACCGGCCACCAGCCCGGCGGTGAGCACGAAGAGCTGCGCCATCAGCGAGGCGAACAGCCAGCCGAGGATGCGGGCCCGCCCGGTGGTGCCGAAGAACGCGGCGACGGCCCCGACGCCGACGGCGCCGCCCAGGGTGAACAGGGTCAGCCCCTCACTGGCCAGACTGCCGGCCAGCCCCGCGCCACCGCCGGCCAGCCCGATGACGAAGACCAGCACCCGGGCCAACCGCAGCGACCGGGCCCGCTCCGCCAGCGGGGGTGGCGGGGTCAACGCGAGGCCCAGCATCGAGATGGTGAATACGGCGAGGGCGGCCAGGGCGTTCTGCGGCCAGGCCATGCCCAGGGCGATCGGGGTGATCAGCAGCGTCACCGCCAGGCCCGGCAGCACCACCGGAACCGCCCGGGACCGACGCCCGCCGGACAGGCCGGTGGCGGCCAGCGCGGCGGTGCCGGTGAGCAGCAGCGCGGTGAGCACGTGCGTGGGGTCGACCAGTTCCGGTGGCGGGGTGCGCAGCTGCGGCGGTGGGCCCTGCCAGATGTGGGCGAGCATCCGGTGCGGCTCGACCAGCGCCACGAAGAGCAGCGGTGCGAGGGAGATCAGGGCCAGCACGGTGGGCACGGCCGCTGCGGCCAGCGCCCCGGCGGCGGGATCGACCCGCCAGCGTCGTTGCGTACCGTCGTCGGGCAGCCGGCGCAGCGCCCCGTCCAGCAGGACCGTCCAGCGGCGGGTCGGCTGGGCGGACCCGACCGGTGGCACGGTCGCCGCCCGGACCAGTTCGGCGAGCACCCCGAGCAGTGCGGCTGCGGCGGCGAACACCCCGGACGGCAGGTCGACGAAGATGGCGGCCAGCGCGCTGACGGTGGCTCCGCCGGCGATCGCCGCGCTCGCGTACGGCAGGTACTGCGGCACCTGGCGGCGGACGGCGGCCACGGCGGCGAGGCCGAAGCTGGACGCGGCCAACGCGGCGGTCAGCACCACCTGCGGCCCGTGGCCGAACTCGGCGGCGAGGGCGGCCACCGCACCGGGGAGCGTGAGCAGCGCGGCGGCGGTCGCCAGGCCACCGATCTGCACCAGGTGGGGCGGCATCCCCTCGGTCTCGACGTCGTCCACCAGGGAGGGGGCGACGGACCGGGCGACCGCCGCCACGGCCAGACCGATCAACGCGATGCCGCCCAGGGCGAGCGCGGTGGTCCACGGGCGCACCAGCCCGGCTCCGGCGGCGTGCAGCGCGACCACCCCGGCGACGGTGGCCCGGGACAGCCCGGCGCGCGGGTCGGCGGACGCCACGGCGGCCATGGCGAAGACGGTGGCGACGGTCAACCCCACCAGGACCGGTGACCACCAGGGCAGGTCGAAGGCGGCCGGGACGCCGATGGTGGCGAGCACCGCGCCGATGCCCGCCACGTCGTACTTCCAGGGGGTGGGGAGCAGGATCGCGGCGGCGAGCGCGAGCAGCGCCAGCGCGACCGGTGCCTGCCAGGCCGAGCCACCGGTCGGTGCGGCCGGCCAGGCGGTGAGGTCCCCGGCCCAGATGGGGCCGGGGGTGGCCAGCACACCCACGCCGCCGCGCAGCGTGGACCAGCCGGCCAGCACCCCGATCAGGGCGGCACCGACGGCGATGCCGAGCACCGGGCCGCGCCGCCACTCCTCGGGCATCGCCCGGGCGGCGACGGCGACCACCAGCACCAGCACGGCGGCGACCGCGAGCTGTCCACCGGGGGAGATCACCGCGGTGATCCGGGCCAGGGTGGCGATCAGTGCGGCGGTGACGGCGGCGGCGGCCAGGTCCGCGCCGTCCAGCGCCAGGTCGGAACGCCGACCCGCGTCGATCCGGCCGGCGAACAGCAGCAGCAGGGTGGCGATCAGCACCAGCCCACCGAGCCAGGCGTCGGCGGCGGTGCGCCCCGGGGCGAAGAAGGCGGCCCCGATCACCGCCAACGCGCCCAGCCCGGTGCCGACGGCGTGCGGCAGGCTCAGGTGCCGCTGCGACACCTGCATCATCGCCGCGTAGCCGAGGGTGACGCAGACGGCCAGGAAGCCCGCCGCGAGGATCGGCACCGTCAGTTCCCGCAGCACCCCCGGGGTGAGCGCCGGCCCGGACGGCTCGGTGGCCGCCACGAACGCGGTGACCGCGCCGGGCAGCGCGAACGCCGCCCCACCGGCCGCCCACCCGGACAGGACGTCGGCGGCGGCCGGGGCGATGCGTACCCGGGGCGCGAGCGCCACCAGTACGCCCGCCAGCATCAGCACGGCCAGTGCGGCGGCAGCCACCGACGGCCGGCTCAGGGCGGCACCGGCCCCGACGAACCCGACGACGGTGGCGGTGCCGGCGTGCACCACGGCCGCCCGGGTCGTGCCGGCGGAGATCCCGGCGACGCCGATCGCGACCGCCGCCAGCACCATCGGCCAGGGGGCCGCCACCCAACCCAGACCCAGTGAGGCGGGTACGGCCAGCGCGGTCAGGCCCGCGCCGACCACCGCGAACTCGCGGCGGATCTCCGGCGGCAGGGCCAGCACCGCCGCGACGGTGAGCAGCAGGGCGCTGGCGGCGAGCTGCCCGGCGGACGGCCCGGCCGTCGCGGCCACCTCGCCAGGGAACGCGGACAGGTCGGCCCGCCAGGCCGGCAGCGCCGCCTGGACCGGGGCCAGCCCGGCCCGCAGCGCACCGCCGGCCACCACCAGGCCGCTGACGGTCAGCGCCGCGGCGGAGGCGAGCTGCGGCCCCCGCCGGGCTGCTTCCGGTACGGCCCGCACGGCCAGCCCGGTCAACGTGATGACGGCGGCGATCAGCAGCAACGCCCGGTCCGGGAAGGCCACCGAGGCGATCCGCCCGAGCGCGCCGATCACGGCCAGGGTGAGGATGCCGGCTCCCACGTCCGGCAGCGGCGGGCGGCGCAGCAGCAGGGTGCCGGCCAGGGCCACCGCCGCGGCCAGCAGCAGCGCCGCACCCGCCCCGGTGGCTGCCGGTACGGTCTGCACCCGCAGCAGGGCGGTGACCGCGTACGCCAGGGCGAGCGCCACCGCCACCCCGTGCAGCAGCCAGGTCGCCTCGGGCAGCCCTGGTACCGGTCGGGCGGGCCCGGTCGGGGTGGCCGCCGAGCCGTCGAGGATCTCGCCCGTCTCCTCGGGTGCGCCCTCCGGCCGGCCGTCCGGGGTGACCCGCTGCCGGGGCGGGGCGGTGGTGCCGGCGGTCGCGGGTTCCGGTGGGGCCGGTCGTTCCCGCATGATGCCGGAGCGCACCAGCCCGAGGTCGAGCACGGCCACCACGGTGAACACCACCGCCCAGCCGGTCGGGCCGCTGATCCACCCGTACGCCAGCAGCGGCACCACGGGTTGGGCGGCCAGCACCGCCGCGAACCGGGGGGCCCGCAGGCCGGTGCCGACGGCGTAGGCGAGGGCGACCCCGGTGGTCAGCGCGAAGATCATCCCGGAGAAGACCGCGCCGGACGCGCCGATCCGGTCCACCGCCCACAGCGCGTACCCGGCCAGCGGCACCAGCAGCAGGCCGACCGTGGAGATCGTCTCGGCGGTGGAGGTCAGCCCCCGTTTGGCCAGCACCGGCGGGGCGAGCAGCAGCAGGACGGTGGCGACCAGCAGGATGCCGAGTCGGGCGAGGGCGTCCATCGAGCTGGTCGCGACGGCGGCGAAGACCACCGCGGCCACCGCCAGCACCAGTGCGCCCAGCCCGAGGGGGATGTTCTGCACCTCCCGGGAGGAGGCTTCGGCCGGGTGTTCCGGGTTGTCCGCGCCCAGCCAGGTGGCGGTCCGGTACGGCGGTGGGAGCGGGGGTTCGTCCGGACCGGCCGGAGTGCCCTGCCGGGGCACCCGGGGTGGCGCTCCGGTGGCGGCGGTCGGCGGTCGACGGCCCGGCTTGCGGCGCAGCACCCGGCGCGGGCGGGTGGCCTGCTTGACGCGTTCGTCACCGGCGTGGGCGAGGATGTCCCGCTGGAAGAGGGCGGCCTGCATCTTCGCGGCGATCTGCCGTTGTTCGCGGGCGATCTCGGCGTCGCGTGCCTTCATCTCCGCGATGGAGCGTTCGATGTCGGCCAGGTGTTCGCGCCACTGCGGTTGCTCGGCCCCGCAGTTGGGGCAGCGGGCCGCCGCCTTCATCTGCCGCCCGCACGAGGAGCACTGGAAGTTCTCCACGACATCCCTCCACCCGGCCGGCCGCACTGTGGACGCCGTCCCCACGCAGCATGCCCTGAGCGGGCGTGGATTTCGACACCTGCCGCTCCGTTAGGGGCACAAAAAACGCGTCGGTGCGGGAGTGTCACCTCCCGCACCGACGCGTTCCGGCGTCGTCAGGGGCGGCCCATGCCCCGGTATTCCCAGCCCGCCTGGGTCCACAGTGCCGCGTCGAGGCAGTTGCGGCCGTCCACGACCTTGCGCCCGGCGGCCAGTTCGCCGAGGGCCACCGGGTCGGCGTTGCGGAAGTCGGCCCACTCGGTGAGTACGCAGACCAGGTCGGCCCCGGAGACCGCGTCGTTCACGCTGTCCTCGAAGACCAGTTCCGGGGCGACCCGGCGGGCGTTCTCGGTGCCCTGCGGGTCGTACACGTGCACGTCGGCGCCGGCCTTGGCGAGCAGCGCGGCGACGGCGAGGGCCGGGGCGTCGCGGACGTCGTCGGTGTTGGGTTTGAAGGTCGCGCCGAGCACGGCGATGCGGGTGCCGGAGAAGTCCGGGCCGGCCGGGCCGGAGCGGCGGCCGAGCAGGTCGGCGGCGAGCTGGAGGACCCGGGTGCGGCGGCGCAGGTTGATCAGGTCGACCTCGTGCAGGAACCGCAGCGCCTCGCCGGCACCCAGCTCCTGGGCGCGGGCCTGGAAGGCGCGGATGTCCTTGGGCAGGCAGGCGCCGCCGAAGCCGAGGCCGGCCTGGAGGAACCGGTTGCCGATCCGGGGGTCGTAGCCGATGGCGCGGGCGAGCTGGGTGACGTCGCCGCCGCTGGCCTCGCAGACCTCGGCCATCGCGTTGATGAAGGAGATCTTGGTGGCCAGGAAGGCGTTCGCGGCGACCTTGACCAGTTCGGCGGTGGCGAAGTCGGTGACCACCAGCGGGACCTCCCGGTCCTCGGTGGCGGCCAGGTCGAAGACGCCCTTGTGGGCGGCGTAGAGCATGGCGTTGGCCCACTCGCTCTTGACGCCGACCACGATCCGGTTGGGGCGCAGCACGTCGTCGACGGCGAAGCCCTCCTGGAGGAACTCGGGGCTCCAGGCCACCTCGACGCCCAGGTCGGTCGGGGTGTGCTTGCCGACGAGCTGCTCCACCCACTCGGCGGTGCCGACCGGGACGGTGGACTTGCCGACGATCAGCGCCTTGCGGGTCAGCTGCTGGGCCAGGGCGGTCACCGACGCCTCGACGTACGACAGGTCGGCGCCCATGCCGTCGGCGCGCTGCGGGGTGCCGACGCAGATGAAGTGCACGTCGCCGAAGTCGGCGGTCTCGGCGATGTCGGTCGAGAACCGCAGCCGGCCGGCGGCCAGGTTACGCCGCAGCAGCTCGTCGAGGCCCGGTTCGTGGATCGGCACCTCGCCTGCGTTCAGCTTGGCGATCTTGTCGGCGTCGACGTCGAAGCCGAGCACCTCGTAGCCCAGTTCGGCATAGCAGATGGCGTACGTCGCGCCGAGGTAGCCGGTGCCCAGGAAGGTCACCCGGGGGCGGGGCGCACCCGAGGGGGGCGTCACCGGGGAGATGGTCGGCGCCGGCTGGATGTTCGGGTACGGGATCGTCACGCCTGTCTTCTCCGCTCGCGCTGGCGGCGCTTCACTGCGTCGCAATCGGCTGCGGCGCCTGGCCGGGCACCGATGGAAAAACCTGTCGTTCGGTCAGCGTAGTTGTGCGCTCTCGGGGGCCGTGCGGCGTGATCCTACCTGTCGGTAACATGACGGGGGTCGCGATGGCTATTCTTCAACCGCGGCAGTCGGCGGCCTGAGGGACGTCACAGACTGCGCATGATAGCCGTGAAATGGGAGGGTCGACATGGCCGCAGAGCAGACGTTCGACGTCTACCGGTTGCCCGAGGAGCACGACGCGGTCCGCGAGGCGGTCCGCGACGTCTGCGCCGCCAAGGTGGCCCCGCACGCGGCCGAGGCCGACGAGACCGGTGAGTTCCCCCAGTCGTCGTACGACGCGCTGCGGGCCGCCGACTTCCACGCCCCGCACATCCCCGTGGAGTACGGCGGTGCCGGCGCGGATGCCCTGGCCACCGCGATCGTCATCGAGGAGGTCGCGCGGGTCTGCGCGTCGTCGTCGTTGATCCCGGCGGTGAACAAGCTCGGCACGATGCCGTTGATCCTGGCCGGGTCCGAGGAGTTGAAGCAGCGTTACCTGACCCGGGTCGCCTCGGGTGAGGGGATGTTCTCGTACTGTCTGTCGGAGCCGGAGGCGGGCAGTGACGCGGCGTCGATGACGACGCGGGCGGTGCGTGATGGTGATCACTGGGTGCTCAACGGGGTGAAGCGGTGGATC
>NZ_JAGFWR010000010.1 GCF_017599305.1 Micromonospora antibiotica | reverse complement strand
CCGCCCGCGCCGCACCCCCAGCACCGCCCGCGCCGCACCCCCAGCACCGCCCGCGCCGCACCCCCAGCACCGCCCGCGCCGCACCCCCAGCACCGCCCGCGCCGCACCTGCGCCTGCGGCGGCAGCGGCAGCGGCAGCGGCAGCGGCAGCGGCAGCGGCAGCTAACGGTGGTCACGAGGCCCACCCGAACGGCGGCAGGAAGAACGGCCAGGACGACCGTCTGGGAAGGGCCGAGGGGCAGGACGACCGTCCGAGAAACGGCCGAGCGGCAGGGAGACCGGGCAGGGAAGGCGACCGCAGTCAGGAGGCGGTCGAGCGGCGGGGGCGGCGGTCCAGTTCGGCGGCCTCCTGCAGGTTGGGCGCGGTCCCGCCCAGGTGGGCCGGCTGCCACCAGGTGTCGTCCGGGCCGGACGGCTTGTCCGGGTACTCCTGCTGGGCCCGGTCGACCAACGCGGACAGCCGGGTCTTCAGCTCCGCCGTCATCGCGTTGGCGTCCGGGTACGCACCCGGGTCCATCGGCTCGCCGAGCAGGATGGTGATCGGGGTGTGCCGCCGGGTCAGGGTCTTCGGCCGCCCCTTGGTCCACAGCCGCTGGGTGCCCCACAGCGCCACCGGCACCAGCGGCACCTCCGCCGCCTGCGCCATCCGGGCCGCCCCGCTCTTCAGCTCCTTGACGGTGAACGAGCGGCTGATCGTGCCCTCCGGGAAGAGACCGACCGCCTCGCCGCGACGCAACGCGTCCACCGCCGTGTTGTACGAGCCGACGCCCGCCGACCGGTTGACCGGAATGTGCTTCATGCCGCGCATCAGCGGGCCGGAGACCTTGTGCGCGAAGACCTCGTGCTTGGCCATGAACCGCACCAACCGCCGGGAGGCGTGCGCCCCGTACCCGCAGAAGATGAAGTCGAGGTAACTGACGTGGTTGCTGGCCAGCACCACCCCACCGGTCCGGGGGACGTGGTGGTTCCCGTCGACGGTCAGGCGCAGGTCGAGGACCCGGAACAGCGTCTTGGCAGCGGTGATCACGGGCGGGTACACGAGTTCCGGCATCCGGTGACTTTACCCCGCGAGGGTTGCGCGACCGTCGGACGGAGCCGCCGTAGCGGGACCCCCGGCCGACCCCGGCCGACGGGCGGAACCCCGGTCAGTCGGCCAGCCTGTCCAGGTCGAGGCGGCCCCGGGCGAAGGCGTCCACCCGCCCCCACCGACCCGGGATGTCCAGCACCTCGATGCGGCCCATCCCGACCGGCAGCACCGGCTCCACCGCCAGGTGCCCCTCGTGCGGCTCCAACCCGAGCATGGTGCGCAGCAGCAGCAGCGGCGCCCCCGTCGACCAGGCCTGCGGGCTGCACGCCGTCGGGTACTCGACCGGGAACTTGGTCTGCTCCCGGGGATAGCCGCCGAACGCCTCGGGCAGCCGCCCGTCGAAGTACGTCGCCGCGTCGAGGATGCCGCTGGCGATGGTGGCGGCCTCCTCGGCGAAGCCGTACCGGCGCAGGCCCCAGGCGATGAAGGAGTTGTCGAACGGCCAGATCGTGCCGTTGTGGTAGCCGATCGGGTTGTACCGCACCTCCCCCTCGGCGAGGGTCCGCACCCCCCACCCGGTGAACAGCCGGGGCCCGACCATGTGCTCGGCGATCTTCTCGGCCCGGTCGTGGTCGACGATCCCGCTCCACAGCAGGTGCCCGATGTTGGAGCTGAGCACGTCGCACTGTCGGCCGTCCGGGTCCAGGGCCAGCGCGTAGAACTCCCCGTCGGCCACCCACCAGTCCCGGTTGAAGCGTTCCTTCAGCGCCGCCGCCTCCTGCTCCAGCCGGTCGGCGAACGCCGGGTCACCCCAGAACTCCCGGGCCATCCGGGCCGCCCGCAGCTTCGCGTCGTACGCGTACCCCTGCACCTCGCAGGTGGCCCGGGGGAACGGTGGCAGGCTGCCGTCGGCGTACGAGATGGAGTCCCAGGAGTCTTTCCAGCACTGGTTCTCCAGGCCGGTCTCGGTGTTACGCCGCTCGTACCAGATGTAGCCGTTGCCGGCCAGGTCGGCGTAGTCGTCGATCCACTTCAGCGCGGCCCGGCACTCCCGTTCCAGCTCTTTGACCAGCGCGACGTCACCGCTCCACCGCTCGTACTCGTCGAGCAGCACCACGAACAGCGGGGTGGCGTCCACCGAGCCGTAGTAGGGCGAGTGCGGCTGCTCCTCGAACGCGGCCGTCTCGCCGTAGCGCATCTCGTGCAGGATGCGGCCCGGGTCCTCGTCGCGGAAATCGTCGAACCGGCTGCCCTGCAGCGACGCCAGGATCCGCAGCGTGGTCTTGGACAGTTCCGGGGCGAACGGCAGCACCTGTAGGCAGGTCAGGATGCTGTCCCGCCCGAACATGGTCATGAACCAGGGCAGGCCGGCGGCGGGCAGGGTCTGGCCGCCCAGCGACAGCGGCGCGAACCGCAGCGCCGCCAGGTCGACCAGGCTGCGCCGGTAGATGGCGGCCAACTTGTCGTGCTCGCTGTTGACCTTGGGGGCCTTGGCGATCCACTCCTCCAGGTCGTGCTGGAGGGCGAGCCGCTCGTGGCCGTGCGCCGTCACCCCCAGCCGCAGGTCCCGGCCCCCGGGGCCGAGCGCGAAGGTCTGCACGTCGATCTCGGCGTTCCACTGCTCGTTGGGCTCCAGGTGCACCGAGTACACGAAACCGTTGCGGTCGTAGCGGGCCGGCCGGGACGACGAGATGACCGTCTCCCGCACGAAGTTGCCCCGCCGGTAGCCCAACCGCAGCCGGTCGGACTCGGCCTCGGCGTACAGCTCGCCCTTCTTGTTGAGGATCTCGTCCTTGACCTGGAAGAGGTCGGCGAAGTCGGCCCCGGCATCCATCCGGACCTCCAGGTCGACCGCCTTCTCGTCGTGGTTGAGGATGGTCAACTGTTCGCGGAAGCTACCGCCGACCGCGCGTTCCCGGATGATCGACAGCTTGGCGTCGACGTAGTGGGTGGCCATCCCGGGCACCAGGAAGAACCGCGCCTCGTAGTACTGGAGGTCGTCGTAGGACAGCGCGTTGAGCCGTTCCCCGTTGACCGTCAGCACCCAGCGGGACAGGAACCGCATGTCCAGGGAGAACAGGCCGGTCGGCTCGCTCGGCGTCGCCTCGATGTCACCGGTCTCCTCCGAGACGACGAACGTGTTGCCGTCCAGGATCCGGATCGTGTTGCTCTGTCCCATCACCGCACCTCCCGCTGGTGGCGGCCGCGGGGCCCCCGGGCGTCCGGGGAGCCCGGGAAGATCCGCTCGATCTGGACCACCAGCCGGGCGTCACCGGTCACCGTCATGTCGCCGCGCAGCACCGCCGCCAGGCCGTTCTCCCGGCCGGCGGCCATCTCCTCGAACAGCGCCGGAGTGGTGCCGACGACGGTGTCCGCCTCCCGGTCCTCCTGGCTGACCGTCAGGTCTCCCCGGTCCACCCGGAGCAGCCAGTGGGTGGTCTGCGCCCCCTCGTGCAGATCGAAGCGCAGCGTCCCGACCGCCTTGTTCAGCAGCGGCTCGTGCTCCCGCCGGTCCAGGCTCTCGAAGAACCTCGTGGTCGCGTCCACCATCGGGCCCTCTCCCCCGTCGTCCATGCGCCTGCCAGTACCCGCACCGGGTGCCCGCCGGGCCCGCCGCCAACCTCGCCCGGATCGGGTGAGGACCCGCCCGGCGGCCGGCCCGGCCCCACCCGGCGGAGGGCGGCCAGCGGCACCCGTAGACAGCGACGACGCCGGCCCCCGGAGGTTCCCGGGGGCCGGCGTCGTGGCCGTGGCGGCAGGTCAGTTGTTGGGGTCGTCGGCGCTGATGTCCGCGAGCACCGACTGGGGTTCCCGCTCCACCGCGAGATCACCCATCGACACCAGGCCCACCAGCCGACCGTCGTCCACCACCGGCAGCCGGCGTACGGCGTAGGTGCGCATCAGGTCGGCGGCGGCGACCGCGTCGTCGTACTGGCTGACCGTGATCACGTCCCGGCTGGTGATCTCGCTGAGCCGGGTCCGGTTCGGGTCCAGATCCTGGGCCACCCCCCGGACCGTGATGTCCCGGTCCGTCACGATCCCCACCACGTCATCACCGTTGGTCACCACCACGTCACCGATGGCGCTGTCCCGCATCTCCTGCGCGGCGGCGGCGAGGGTGTCGTTGCCGTCCATCGTCACCAACCGGGTCGTCATGAACTCTCCGACCGTTGTCATGGTGCTCCCCTCTCGGTGTCGGCACGGCGGTCTACCCGCCGGCCCCGAGCAGGTAACACCCCGCTCAGCGCAGCCCGGCAGCCGTCAGTCCAGCCCGGCGACCGTCAGTCCAGCTCCGCGACCACCAGCGCAGCCCGGCGACCGTCAGTCCAGCTCCGCGACCGTCAACGCAGCTCGGCGGCGACCAGCTCGGCGAGCTGCACCGCGTTCAACGCGGCGCCCTTGCGCAGGTTGTCGTTGGCGCAGAACAGCGCCAGGCCGTGCTCGACGGTCTCGTCGGCGCGCAGCCGGCCGACGAAGGTCGGGTCCTGGCCGGCCGCCTGCAACGGCGTCGGGATGTCCGACAGGGCCACCCCGGGCGCACCGTCGAGCAGCTCCCGGGCCCGCTGCGGGGTGATCGGCCGGGCGAACCGGGCGTTGATCTGCAACGAGTGGCCGGTGAACACGGGCACCCGGACGCAGGTGCCGGAGACCTTCAGCTCGGGGATCTCCAGGATCTTGCGGCTCTCGTGGCGCAGCTTCTGCTCCTCGTCGGTCTCGAACGAGCCGTCGTCGACGATCGAACCGGCCAGCGGGAGCACGTTGAAGGCGATCGGCCGGGCGAAGGAGCGCGGCGCGGGGAACTCCACGGCCGACCCGTCGTGGGCCAGTGCGGTGGCCCCCTCGACGACCTTGCGGACCTGCTCGTCCAGCTCGGCGACCCCGGCCAGGCCGGCCCCGGAGACCGCCTGGTAGGTGGCGACGACCAGGCTGATCAGCCCGGCCTCGTCGTGCAGCGGGCGCAGCACCGGCATCGCGGCCATCGTGGTGCAGTTCGGGTTGGCGACGATGCCCTTCGGCCGGTCGGCGAGCGCGTGCGGGTTGACCTCGGCGACGACCAGCGGCACCTGCGGGTCGGTGCGGAACGCCGACGAGTTGTCGATCACCACCGCGCCGGTCGCGGCGACCCGGGGGGCCAGTTCCTTCGCGGTGCCCTTGCCGGCGGAGAAGAGCACGATGTCCAGCCCGGAGTAGTCGGCGGTCGCCGCGTCCTCCACCGCGACCTCGCCGTCCCGCCAGGGCAGAGTGCGCCCGGCCGACCGGGCCGAGGCGAACAACCGCACCTGCTCCGCCGGGAACTCGCGTTCCGCCAGCACCTGCCGCATGACCCCACCGACCTGGCCGGTGGCTCCCACAATGCCGATCCTCATGCCCGCGAGGCTACCCAGCCGCAGGCCCACGGCGGGAAACGTTTCCCACCGCCCGGGTCACCGCCCGCCCGTCGGGCCGCCGCCCCGGCCGGCCACCGGACCGCAAACCACCCGACGGTACGCCCCGAACTCCCGCAGGATCGGCCGCGACCGGGCCGTCCGGCCGCAGCATCCGCGCCGCCGGCCGGGCCCGGCCCGCCCGGGGCGACGCGACCGGAATCACACCGCCCCGGGCACCGACGGCCGGTCAACCGACGTGGTCGGTCACCTCGCCGAGGCCGGAGGCGACCAGTTCGTCGCGGATCAGTGCCGCGTCGCCCTCGATGACCAGGGTCAACGCCTCCGGGTGCAGGTGGGTGGCGGCAGCGGCGGAGACCTGCGCCACGTCGGCGGCGAGCAACGCCTCCCGCAACCGGGCGTGGTAGTCGTCGGGCAGGTCGTGCACGACCAGGGTGGTCAACGCCGAGGCGATCGCCCGCGGGCTCTGCAACTCGACCGAGAGCTGGCCCGCCCGCCAGAACCGGGCCACCGCCAGCTCGTCCTCGGTCACCCCACCCACCCGGGTACGGGTGATCTCGCCGACCGCCTCGACCAGGGCCGGCGCGGTCACCGCCGTCTGCACCCCGGAGCTGACCGCGAACCGGCCGAACCGGCGGGACGAGGCGAAGTCGCCCCGGATGCCGTACGTGTAGCCGCGTACCTCGCGGATCAGGTGATTGAGGCGGGAGGTGAACGCCCCACCCAGCACGGTGCCGGCGAGCGTCATCGGCACGTGGTCGGGGTGGGCGCGGTGCGGCGCCGGGTGCCCCAGCCGCAGCGTGGACTGCACCGACCCGGGCCGGTCCACCAGGATGATCCGCCGGCCGGTGGGCAACGGCACCTCGATCGGGCCGCCCCGCTCGACGGGACCGCCGCCGGTGCCGGCGAAGGCCGCCGCGCCCAACGCGTCCAGGTCGAGCCGGTCCAGGTCACCGGCGACGACCAGGGTGCCGGGGCGCAGGAACCACTCGGAGTGGAAGACGGTGACGTCCTCCACGTCCAGCCCGGCCACCGAGTCGGGGTCGCCGTACAGCGGACGGCCCCACCGGTGCTGCGCACCGAACAGGTCGGCGCGCAACACCGCGTCGGCGCGCGGGCCGGGGTTGGCCCAGTCCATCCGCAACGCGGTCGCCTCGTCGTCGCGGACCCGACGCACGTCGTCCGGGTCGAGCCGGGGAGTCCGCACCGCCTCGGCGAGCAACTCCACGGCCGCGCCGAGGCGGTCCACCGGCACCTGCACGCTGACCTGGAAGGTGTCCCAGTCCAGGCCGGTGGCCAGTTCGGTGCCGAGGCCCTCGACGGCCAGCGCGAAACCGGTGGCGTCCCGGTGCGCGGTGCCCTCCTCCAACGCCTTGGCCAGCACCGCGCCGAGCCCCTCCTTGCCCACCGGTTCCCGGCCGGCGCCCGCGTCGAGCAGCAGCAGCGCCACGGCGAGATTCTGGCCGGGCAGGTGCGCGGCGACCACCCGGCCACCGGCGACGTCCCGCCGGACCACCGTCGGGAACCGGTACGGGCGGGCGGTGCCCGGGCCCGGCCGGGTGGTGATCAGCGTCATGAGGTCTCCTCCGGCAGGTAGGTCAGGGTCACCCGGTCGGTGGGGGTGAGCAGGTCGGCGGCCAGCTCGGCGATCTGCCCGGCGGTCACCGACAGCCAGCCGGGCAGCCGGTCGGCGGTCTTCGCCGGGTCGCCGAACTGGGTGGCGTACCGGCCGAGGGCGTCGGCCCGGCCGTCCACCGTGGCCATCTGCCGCCACCACGCGGTGCTGAGCAGCGCCTTGGCCCGGTCCAGCTCGGTGGCGGTGACCGGCACGGTGGCGAGTTCGTCGACCACCTCGGCGACCCCTGCGGCGAGCCGTTGCGCGCTCACCCCGGGGCGGGCGGTGGCGGTGGCGATCACCGGTGCCGGGGCGTGCGCCAGATCCACCCCGTACGCGCCGACCAGGTCCGGTTGGGCGAGCCGTTCGCCGTCGGCGAGCCGCTGGTAGAGCCGGCTGCCCCGGCCGCTGCCGAGCACGGTGGCGGCCACCGTGGCCACGTCGTAGCCGGGGCTGCCGAACGGGTGGGTGCGGTGCGCGACGTACACCCGGGCGGCCGGCACCTCGGCGGTGACCGTCTCGACGGCGGGCCGACCGGTGCGGGCGACGGTGTGGCCGTCCGGCGCGGCGGGGATGTCCCCACGGGCCGGGATCGCCCCGAAGTACCGCTGCGCCAGCGCGAACACCTCGGCGGCGGTGGCGTCGCCGACCACGGTGAGCACGGCGTTGTCCGGCGCGTAGTAGGTCTGGTGGAACGCCTGGAAGGTGGCCAGGTCGGCGGCGTTCAGGTCGGCCATCGACCCGATCGTCGCGTGGTGGTAAGGGTGCCCCGGCGGATAGAGCAGCGGGAGCAGCCGCAGCCACGCGTCGCCGTACGGGACGTTCTCGTAGCGCTGTCGACGCTCGTTCTTGACCACGTCCCGCTGGTTGTCCAGGGTGTGCTGGGTCAGCGCGGGGACCAGACCGCCCATCCGGTCGGCCTCCAGCCACAGGGCCAGTTCCAGATGCTCGGCCGGGACGGTCTCGAAGTAGTTCGTGCGGTCCGGGTTGGTGGTGGCGTTGAGTGAGCCACCGGAACCCTGGATCAGTTTCATGTGTTCGGTCTTGGCGACGTTGACCGAGCCCTCGAACATCAGGTGCTCGAAGAGGTGGGCGAAGCCGGTCTGGCCCGCCGGCTCGTGGCGGGAGCCCACGTCGTACCAGAGGTTGACCGCGACCGCCGGGGCGGTGCGGTCCTCGCTCACCACCACGCGCAGGCCGTTGTCCAGTCGGGTCGTCTCGATGGGCCAGGGGTAACCGCTGTCGGGCATGACCCGACGCTATCCGATCTCCAGGTCGCGATGGCGACGTGTCGTCACCCGACCACGCCGCGCCGCCACCCCACTCCCGACCACCTCTTGCCCTGATCATCTCTTGCCCCGACCGCCCTCGCCCCCGCCGCCCCGCACCCCGGCCATCCCGCTCCTGACCGCCCGGCCGCCCCTCGCCCCGGCCATCCCGCTTCCCGCTTCCCGCTTTCGATCAGGACGGGACTGGAACGGGCCAACGCGGTACGGAGCGGATCAGGACGGGACTGGACTGGTGAGCCGTGGACAGGAACAGGGCGGCGGCCGGGGCGGGGCGGGGCGGGGCGCCGGGCGGGTCAGTCTGGCGGCAGTCGGGCGGGTCAGTCGGGGGGTTCGATCGGGGGCACGGTCTCTTCGGAGGTGCGGTGTTCCAGCACCGTGTCGGGGGCGGCCCCCTGGTCGGCCTCGCGGAGATCCGACTCGGCGAGGATCGCCTCGGCCTGGGCCTGCGGGTCGTCGCTGCCGACCGCCGCCTCCTCGGGCAGCAGGTGGGCCCGGGACTCCACCCGTTCCTGGTCGCTCTGCTCGTGGGTCATCATGTCGATGTCGATACCCCATCGACGCCCCCGCCACGCCACAAACTCCCCCACCCGCAACGAACCTTCACACATGCCACCCGGACACCGCCTCGAACCCGGCCCACCCCGCCCCTCGCCCTGCCCCGCCCCTCGCCCTGCCCGCCCCGCCCTCGCCGCCCAAGGTCATCCCCTCCCCCCACCGTGACCCCACCGCCCAAGATCACCCTCGAACCAGGATGTAGTGGCCTCTCACTGACCCGAGGCCACTACATCCTGGTTCGAGCACGATCATCAACGAAGACCACGCGTGATGATCATGGATTCGGGTGGGACGGGAGGCGGGGCCGCGCGCAGGGCGGACAAAAGGGTGGTCGCGAGGGTGGAGCGGGGCGGGGCGCGCAGGGCGGGCAGGGCGAAAGGCGGGGCAGGGCGAGGCGTGAGGCGCAGGGCGGGGCAGGGCGGGACGCAGGGTGGACGGGGCGAGGCGTAGGGCGGGAGGCGGGGCGGGGGCGGGCGGGGTCAGGAACGGAACGGGCCGCGTACCTCGTAGGTGATGCCACCGGCGGAGAGGCCGGCCGTGCCGCGCTGGGAGGAAAAGTAGAGCCGGCTGCCGTCGGGGGAGAACGCCGGCCCGGTGATCTCCGAGGAGGACTGCCCGGTGATCCGCAGGAACGGCGTCACCACCCCGCTCGGGGTGATCAGGTTGATCTCCATGTTGCCGCCGTCCTCGGCGACGTAGAGGTCACCGGAGCGGGTGCCGGTGATGTTGTCCACCCCGGTCAGCGGGGCGGCGCCACCGGTCACCAGCGAGTCGTCGTACGCGAGGTCGATGCGCTGGCCGACCGCGTCGTACGCCCAGACCCGGTTGTCGCCCTTGGTGGTGAACCAGCAGGTGCCGTCGGCGTACCAGCAGCCCTCGCCGCCGGTGAACCGCTTCGCCCCGGCGACCTGGTTGCGGGTGGCCGTCGGCGAGCCGTCCGGGTCGGGCACCCGGGCCCAGCTCACCGGGCCGCTGGTGGCGGTGCCGGCGACCAGTACCTCCAGGGTGCCGGCGGAGAGGTCGCCCCAGACGGTGGGGCGGAACCGGTAGAAGCAGCCGTCGGTCTCGTCCTCGGTCAGGTAGATCACCTGGCGGGCCGGGTCGGCCGCCGCCGCCTCGTGTTTGAACCGGCCCAGCGCGGGGCGCTGCACCGCGGCGGTGCCGCCCTGCGGGTAGGTCTCGTAGACGAAGCCCCGGCTGGTCTCCTCGCAGGACAGCCAGGTGCCCCACGGGGTCGCGCCACCGGCGCAGTTCTGGTTGGTGCCGGACAGGATGCGGTACGCGGAGGTGACCGTGCCGTCGGCGGCGAACCGCACCGCCGACGCGCCGCCGCTGGGGGTGACCTCCGAGTTGGAGACGTAGATCCAGCCGGTGCCGGCGGCGAAGCAGGCCCCGCCGTCGGGCGCGGGATGCCAGGTGTACGAGGTGCCGGGCACCGTCTGCCGGGAGCGGGCGACCACCCGGCTGGTGAAGCCGGCGGGGAGTTGGATGCCGTTGCCGTCGGCGCTGCCGAGCGGCCCGTAGGGGCCGGTGCCGGGCTGGGCCGGTGCGGCGGACGCGGCGCCGGACCAGAGGCTGCCGGCGAAGGCGGCGGCCCCACCGGCGACGGTGGCGCGCAGGACGGTACGACGGTCCATCGGAACCTCCGGGGGATGCGAGCGGTGCCGCCGAAGTTACCGACGGTGGCGGTGCCGGAGGTGAACGTCAGACGAGGACGGGCCGACGAGCGGATGAGTCCTTGCCTCCGGTCGGGTACGCTTGCCGGCGTGACGCGTACGTATCGATGGTTTAGGCAGCCGGCTGCGGAGCCGGTGACCTCACCATGAGCTGACGTCACCGCGTTTCGAGCCGGCCGGGCAGGAGCCTTGAGCTTCCTGCCCTTCTGTTTACGAGCAGCCGGCTCGACCCGGGCACCGGCCCCGGGCACGGTCGGCGGAAGGACTCCCACCGTGACGACCCCGGACAACGGGCCCACCCCGGACAACGGCGCGGTCATCGACCAGCGGATCGACCGTGTCGTGCCGCTGACCACCCCCGCCCTGCTCCTGCACGAGCTGCCCCTGGACCCGCCGCTGGCCTCGGCCGTGCTGGCCGGTCGGCGTGACGTCGGCCGGGTGCTGGACCGGGCCGACGACCGGCTGCTGGTGGTGGTCGGCCCGTGCTCGGTGCACGACCCGGCGGCGGCACTGGAGTACGCGCACCTGCTGCGTGAGGCCGCCGACCGGCACGCCGACGACCTGCTGGTGGTGATGCGGGTCTACTTCGAGAAGCCGCGTTCCACGGTCGGTTGGAAGGGCCTGATCAATGATCCGGCGCTTGACGGTTCCGGTGACGTGAACACCGGCCTGCGTACCGCGCGGGCGCTGCTGCGCGACGTGGTCCGGTTGGGGCTGCCGGTGGGCTGCGAGTTCCTCGACCCGATCACCCCGCAGTACATCGCCGACACGGTGGCCTGGGGCGCGATCGGGGCCCGGACGGTGGAGAGCCAGGTGCACCGGCAGCTCGCCTCCGGCCTGTCCATGCCGATCGGCATGAAGAACCGCCCCGACGGCAGCATCGGCACCGCCGTGGACGCGATCCGGGCGGCCGGGGTGCCGCACGTCTTCCCCGGCATCGACGTCTCCGGCACCCCGGCGATCATGCACACCCGGGGCAACGCCGACGGGCACCTGGTGCTGCGCGGCGGCGGGGGCCGACCCAACTACGACGCCGAGTCGGTGGCCGGGGCGTTGGACCTGCTGCGGGCGGCCGGGCTGCCGGAGCGGCTGGTGGTCGACGCCAGCCACGCCAACAGCGGCAAGGACCACCGCAACCAGCCGAGGGTGGCCGCCGACGTGGCCGCCCAGCTCGCCGCCGGTCAGCGCGGCATCGTCGGCATCATGTTGGAGAGTTTCCTGCTGGAGGGCCGCCAGGACCTGGACCCGACCCGGGAGCTGACCTACGGCCGGTCGGTCACCGACGCCTGCATCGACTGGGACACCACCGCGGAGGTGCTGGAGCACCTCGGGGCCGCCGTCCGGGCCCGCCGGGCCACCCTGCCCACCCCGGCCTGACGGGTTTGACCGTTTCGGCCCCGGGTAGCAGGGCGGGGTGACCGACGACGCGCCCATGACCGGCGACCTGCCCGGGACCGACCAGCCGGACCTCCGGCAGCTCGACGAGCTGCTGGACGAGATCTACCACGGCCAGGAACGGCTCAGCCAGGCCGACATCTACCGCTCGGCGGTCAGCGCGGACCTGCCGGCGGAGCTGCTCACCCGGGTCGCCGCCCTCCCCGAGGGGGAGTACGCGGTCGACGAGGTGGCCGACCTGCTGGGTGGGTCGGCAGGCTGACCGGCCGTCACCGGGGCGAGCTGATGCCGGGGTCACGCCGCCGGCTGGCGAGAGGAGATCGAGATGTCCGACCATGAGGAACACCACGAGCGGGTGCCGGCCCTCGGCCAGCCCCCCGAGGGACAGGACACCCTGCCCGAGCCGGATTTCGCCAACGAGCACGAGCGGACCGCCGTCGACCGGGACGTGATCACCGGCGCGGACGCCGACGAGCGGGAACCGGAGGCGTCGCGCGGTTGGGCCGGCGAGGACCACGGCACCACCCCCACCTGAGCGGGTGGCGACGGATGACGGGAAGGGGCCGGCGGACACGATCCGCCGGCCCCTTCCGGGTGTACGGGTCACCCCTCGTCGTGCCGGCCGCCCTCGGCGGCCTGCTGTGCCACCGCGTACCCCATCTGGAGGAAGTCGGACGCGGCGACGGCGGTCAGCGCGGTCGCCACCAGCCGGGTCAGCCGGGGGGCCAGCACCAGGCCGCCGGTGAGCCCGGTGGCCACCCACACGGCCAGGCAGAACGGGCAGCTGAGCAGCTCACCGATCGCGTGCCGGGTGGAGCTGCCCTGGTCGCGGACCTGCTCCATCACCTCGCCACTGCCGATCGGGCGGTCGTAGCGGGTGAACGGGGCCCGTAGCGGGCTGGTCACCGCGTCCTTGGACAGCAGCCGGCTCAGCTTGTGGGTGGCGACGGCGAGCAGCACCACGTCGCCCGGGGCGGGTCGTTCGGGCACCGGCCGGCCGGTCGCCTTCACCAGTGCCGCGATGGACGCGGTCACCCCGGCGTAGGTGCCCATCGCGGCGAGGTAGCCGCCCAGCGGCCGGTGCTCGTGCGGCGCGTACGCCTGGCGCAGTCGCGCCACCTTCTGCTTCAGACCACCGTCGGTCACCGGGGCTCCTCGCTCGTCGTTCGCATCAGTGGGCGGTTCGTGGCATCCGTCGGATCAACCCGCGGTGAGGTTCTCGGCGACCTCGCGTTCGAGGTTGGCCAGGGACTCGTCGGCCAGCCCGGCGGCCGACCCGGCGGGCAGTTCCAGCCGCACCCGGGCACCGCCGGAGTCGCCCGGGGTGACCTCCAGTTCGGCCGTCCCGTCCGGGCCGTCCCAGCGGGCCCGTAACTCGTGGTCGTACCGGCTGGTCGGGGCCGCGCCGTCGGCCCGCAGCGGCGCGGGCAACCAGGCGTCGATCCGGTCGGGGTCGGTGGCGGTGCTGAACACCACCTCGGGCGGCGCGGACATGCCGCGCTCGGCGGGGGTGGCCATCACGCCCCCCGCAGCCGGTGCGGGTCCACCTCGCGGCCGGGGTGCCGGGCCAGGTACTCGGTCTCCAGTTCGGCGGTGCGCCGCAGGTGGTTGGCGAGCGCCGAGTCGGCGGCGTGCCGGAGCGTGTCGAGCCGGGTGCGGTGCAGGCTCTGCAACTCGCGGATCAGGTCGTCGTCGCCGAGTTCGGCCGGGTCCACCCCGATCAGTTCGCCGTCGGTTTCGGAGAGCACGGTGGTCGGGTGGTGGACGTGGTCGCCGTCCCACTCGGGCATGCGCTGCTCCGGGCTGCCGTCGCCGGACCGGTGCGCTGATGCGGTCATGTCGCCCCCTCGGGCTCGACTGGGCTGGTGTCTAGACGGTTGCCCAGCCCAGGTGTCACCAAACCCGTCGGCGCGCTGGCTACGACGCCGCGTCGGAGACGGCGTGCCGTCCCGGTACCCTCGACGGCATGAAGCGGCTCTGGACACCGGCGTGGATCCTCCGCCACGTGGCCCTGGTCGTCCTGGTGACGGGCTTTCTGGCGCTGGGCTGGTGGCAGATCAGCCGGGCCGCTTCCGGCAACACGCTGAGCTGGGCGTACGCGGTGGAGTGGCCGATCTTCGCCGGCTTCGTGGTCTTCGTCTGGTGGCGTGAGGTCCGGCACACGCTGCGTGGTCCGCGCGCCGGGTCGCCGTCGACCACCGCGCCGGACCCCGGCGGGGCGTCCTCCCCCGGACCGGCCACCCCGACGGTACGCCGTCCGGTGCGGGTCGCCCGGGTGCCGGCCGCCCCGGCCGACGGTGCGGACGACGCCGACCTGGCCGCGTACAACCGCTATCTGACCTGGTTGAACGACAATCCGGGCGCAAGGCCCGGCGACTATCCCGGCTGAGGCCGGTCGGAAGGACGGACGACGGTGGGCGGAGCCCTTACCCGGTACCGCGTGATCGCCTGGATCGTGGGCGTGGCGCTGGCCGTGCTGGTGCTGATCGGCATGCCACTGAAGTACGCGTTCGACGAGCCGATCGTGGTGGCGGTCGTCGGCACCGCACACGGATGGCTCTATCTGCTCTATCTGGCCGCCACCTTCGATCTGGGGCGTCGGGTGGACTGGCCGTTGAAGCGGATGCTGCTGGTGATGCTCGCCGGCACGGTGCCGTTCGTGTCGTTCGTGGCGGAGCGGAAGGTGACCCGCGAGCTGGCGGCCACCGCGCACCCCCGTACGCCGGAGCCCGCGGCTCTCTGACGGCGGCCGGTGTCAGCGGGTCGGTCGCCAGTGGCGGGTGGTGGGTGACGGGTCGTCGGCGTCGGGGTAGCGGTGTTGTTCGCGGGCCTGGTGCAGGGCGTCGACCACCTGGTCGAACTGCTCCCGGTCGTCGCTGCTGAACAGCAGCAGCTCGGTGCCGTGGCAGTGGCCGTGCAGTTCGTGGGCCGGCGGCCGCCAGCGGTCCCCGAGCAGCACCAGCAGCACGGGCAGCAGGCACACCGCGCCCAGCCCCAGGTACGCCCCGGCGGTGAGCCGCTCCAGCCCTCCGGTGAAACCGAGCAGCACACCGGCCGCGCCCGCGCCGACGGCGGCGAGCGTGACGATCCGGGCGGCGAGCCGGTCGTGCGGGCCCCGTCCGGTCCGTAGGTGGGTGAGGTCGGCGACGGCGTAGCTGCTCCGGCCGGCGGTGAACCGTTCGGTGGTCACCACGATCCCGGGCCGGGCGTACAGCAGGGTGGTCGGTCGGGACCAGCGTGGCGGCGGTCGGGTGCTGGTGCGGTCTGCCTGCACGGCGTCCTCCCAGGGGGCCGGCGGGGCCGGTGGACCCTACCGCGACGCCATCTGCGCACGGCGGGATTCCCGGCCGGGGCTCCATTCTGTTGCCGGCACGCCCGGCCCGCGCTCCGATTTCCGACAGTTCCGACGAGCGCCACCTACCCGACCGCCGGCATCTGACCACCAATTCGGTTTTATCCGGCTTTACCGTCTCGATCCACGCCGGCATCCGTCTGGAACGACGAATGGGACCTTCCTCGCCAACCACTCAGAAGTCGGTTCCCGGTCGTCCGCCGGGCACCACCGGCGTCACCTGCCACAACGACCCGCCGCAGCGCTCCGCCAACATTCGCCGCGGCTTTGTCTGCGCGTCACTCCCGCCACAGGTTAGGTTGATCGGGCCGGCACGGTAAACGGCCGTCCATCCGGACGGGCCCGGCCGGTGTCACCGGGGGCTCAGCATCCTCCGGTGACCGGTGGGAGAGGAGTCTTCCGCTCTTGTCGTCCTTACGGATGCTGCTGCGAACCCTGGCGGTCGCCGGCCTGTCGGCCGCGCTGATCGCCCCGTCGGCGCCGGTCCGGGCCGAACCGTCGGTCGCCGACCTCACCGCCCGGATCGAGAGGTCCTCGGCGGAGCTGGAACGGATCGTCGAGTCGTACAACAAGCTCAACGAGGAGATCAAGACGAACCAGGCCACCGCAGCCGGTCTGCACGCGCGGATCGGCCCGCTGGAGGCCCAGGCCGCGCAGAGCCGCGCCGCCGTGGGGCAGATCGCCGCCACCGCCTACAAGACCGGTGGGCTGCGCACCGCCGAGGCGATCCTCGACCCGGCCGGCGGCTCGCTGGTCGACCGGCTCGGCACCCTCGACCAGCTCACCCGGCACCGCCAACAGCAGATCGACGGGTACACCGCCGACCAGCGGGCGTTGCTCGACCAGAAGGCCCGCCTCGACAGCACCCTGGCCCGGCAGGCCGCCCAGTCCCGGGCGGTCGCCAAGACCAAGAAGCGCATCGAGCAGGACCTGGCGGAGCTCTACGAGATGCGCCGGGCGGCGTACGGTCGGGCGACCGAGGCACCGGTGAAGAAGCCGAAGAGTTCCGCCTCCGCCGACACCCCCGACGCACCGGCCGTCTCCGGCAGCGCCGGAGCCGCCGTCCGGTACGCCTACGGCGCGATCGGCAAGCCGTACGTCTGGGGGGCCGAAGGACCCAACGGGTACGACTGCTCCGGCCTGACCCTGGCCGCGTGGCGGTCCGCCGGCAAGCGGCTGCCGCACAACGCGGCGATGCAGTGGAACGCGACCTCCCGGGTCAGCCGTGGCGAGCTACGCCCCGGTGACCTGGTCTTCTATTCGGGGTTGGGGCACGTGGCCCTCTACGTCGGCGACGGTCAGGTGATCGACGCGCCGAGCGCGGGCCGCAACGTGCTCAAACGCAAGATGAACATGATGAGCATCGCCGGCTACGGTCGGGTCCGCTGACCGGTACGGCAACGGCGAACGGCCGGCGTCCCCCTATCGGACGCCGGCCGTTCGCCGTCATTACTACCAGCTCAGACCGTTGACGGGCCGCTCGGTTCGGGTCGGGGTGGTACGCCCGACCGGGCCGACTCAGGCCGCCTGGAGGCCCTCCGCACGGGCCAGCTCGCGCAGCCGGCCGAGCGCCTGGATCTCCAACTGCCGGATCCGCTCCCGGGAGAGCGAGAAGCGCGACGCGACCTCGGTCAGCGAGTGCTCCCGCCCGTCCTCCAGGCCGTACCGGGCCCGCATGATGCCGGCGGACCGGTCGTCGAGGTGGTTGAGCAGACCCTCGATGCGCTGCCGCTCCAACCCGGTGAGGACGATGTCCTCCGGCGACGGGGCGTCACTGTCGGCGACCAGGTCACCGAGGTTGGTGTCACCGTCGTCGCCGACCGGGGTGTCCAGCGAAACGGTGTCCTGCGACCAGCGCCGCAGCTCGTTGACCCGCTCCACGGTGACGCCCAGTGCCGTCGCGATCTGCTCCGGCTCCGGGTCGCTGCCCAGCTCACGGGTGAGTTGGCGGGCCACGTTGCGCATCCGGTTGACGTCCTCGACCAGGTGCACGGGCAGCCGCACCGTACGCTCCTGCTGGGCGATCGCCCGGCTGATCGCCTGACGGATCCACCAGGTGGCGTAGGTGGAGAACTTGTAGCCCCGCTCGTAGTCGAACTTCTCGACCGCGCGCACCAGACCGGTGTTGCCCTCCTGGATCAGATCCAGCATGGGCATCCCGGACCGCACGTACCGGCGGGCGATCGACACGACCAGCCGCAGGTTGGCCCGGATGAAGAGATCCTTCGCCCGTTCCCCCTCGACGACCAGCCGCTCCAGGTCGTCCCGGTCGGCCCCGTCGGGGACCCGGTCCTCGCCGAGCAGGTGCTCGGCGTAGAGCCCGGCCTCGATCGCCTTGGAGAGGTCGACCTCCTTGGCGGCGTCCAGCAGTGGCGTCCGGGAGATCTCGTGAAGGTAGACGCCGACCAGGTCACGCTCCTCGGCGACCTCGTCGGTTCGCATGCCGATGTTCTTGTCCACGGTGTCCACGGTCCCCTCGCTCGCGCCGGTTGCCCGGTTCCTTGCCATCCCCACGTCCATCAGCCCTCCCCCGCTGCCCAGCCGGTGCTGACACCTGCACAACAGTTCGGACGGGTCGGGGATTCCATGTCGTGAGTCGAAAGTGTCACGAATGCCTGAGTGCCAGCTGAAAGCCCGGTCCACGTTTGCTGTCAGCCTCCCCGTGGGACTGCTGACGTCCTCCGGGTCGGCGCTGGTGGGACGTGGTGTCGCCGACCGAATTCCGAGTGTCGCGCCATTGCGACACTCCGACCCGGAGCGACCCTCGTCACCGTCCGACGGCGATCCCGGTCACTGCCAGATACGGGCCGGTGGACCGGTTGGTTCATCCGGCACTCCTGGATTACCCCACGCCCCGAACAACAATCGGCGTCGTGACGGACGTCCCGGTGGCACGGTGTTCTCCATCACTGCGGCCCGGCGTCCGGGCCGGTGGGACGCCACGGCAGGGGTCGGGAACGGCACGGGGGTGGGAACCGGGACGGATCAGGACGCGAGCAGGGCGATCGCGCCACGGACCTGGTGCGCGGTACGGGCCAGCGCGGCCCGTGCCACGGCGATCTCGGCGCCGGAGAGCAGCGAGACCAGTGCGGTCTTGAGGTCGCCGTCGGCCTCGTGCAGGGCCCGCCGGGAGACCTCCTCGGTGCACCCGGTCGCCTCGATCAGGATGGAGATCATGCGGCCCCGCAGCTTGGCGTTGGTGGCCACCATGTCGATCATCAGGTTGGAGTAGACCCGACCCAGTCGCACCATCACCGCCGTGGAGAAGGTGTTCAGCACCAACTTCTGCGCGGTGCCCGCCTTCATCCGGGTCGAACCGGTCACCACCTCGGGGCCGGTGTCGACCCCGATGACCACGTCGACCTCGCCGGCTGCTCGGACCTCCGGATTGGCACAGAGCAACACGGTCGAGGCGCTGCGCTCCCGGGACGCACCGAGCGCACCGAGGACGTACGGTGTGCGCCCGCTGGCCGCCAGTCCGACCACCAGGTCCCCGGCGGCCACGCACCGGGCGGCCTCCGCCGCGCCGCCGCGCAGGTCGTCCTCGGCGTCCTCCACGGCCTGCCACATCGCGTCCGGGCCACCGGCCAGGTGCGCGCAGAACCAGCCGCGCGGCGAGTTGAAGGTGGGGGCCAGCTCGGCGGCGTCGATCACTCCGAGCCGGCCGGACGTGCCGGCGCCGAAGTAGTGCACCCGGTGCCCGCCGCGCAGCGCGGTCACCGCGAGGTCGACGGTCACCGCGATCTCGTCCAGCACGGCCGCCACCGCCGCGGGCACCTTCCGGTCGGCGTCGTTGATGACGGTGAGCACGTCGCGGGTCGACATCAGGTCGAGATCGGTGCTGTGCGGGTTGCGCCGTTCGGTGGGCGCACCGACCCGGACCACCGGCCGCAGGTCGACCACACCCTCGGTGCCCTGCTGCTCCACCGTGTCGTCCGGCCGGGTCGGGCCGGTGGTCACGAACGCCTCCGACTGCCGCCCACCCGGTGTGTCCGCACCGCCTCGGCGGTGACCTCCAGCGCCCGGCGGGCCCGTGCCCGGTTCCGGGCGGCCACCCCCACGAAGAGGCAGTCGACCACGGTGAGCTGCGCCAGCCGGCTTGCCATCGCGCCCGAGCGGTACGTCGTCTCGCGGGCGGCGGTGGTGAGGACGAAGTCGGCGACCTCGGTGATCGGCGAACGGGGGAAGTTGGTCAGCGCGACGGTGACCGCGCCCCGGGTGCGGGCCTGTTCGAGCACCTCGATCACGTCGGAGGTGGTGCCGGTGTGCGAGATGCCGACCGCCACGTCGCCCTTGCCGAGCAGCGCGGCGGAGGTCAGCGCGGTGTGCACGTCCGGGAAGGAGAAGGCGATCCGGCCGATGCGGTGCAGCTTCTGCTGGAAGTCGGAGGCGACGAACCCGCTCGCGCCGGCACCGTAGACCTCGATCCGGCCCGCGCCGACGATCGCCTCGACGACCTGCTCGCAGACGGCCGGGTCGAGCTGCTGGGCGGTCTCCTCGACGGCCCGGGCGTCGTTGAAGGCGATGGTGGCGATGATCTGGGCCAGGTCGGCGCCGGGCGGGATGTCCCCACCGACCACCCGGGCGTCCGGCGGCTCGATCCGGCGGGCGGCCTCGGCGGCGAGCCGGATCCGCAGCTGCGGATAGCCGTCCATGCCGACGGACCGGCAGAACCGGATGACGGTGGCCTCGGAGGTCTCGGCGGCGGTGGCGAGGTCGGTGATGGTCCGTCGGGCGGCGTCGGCGGGGTCGGCGACGACCAGGCGGGCGACCCGCTGCTCGGCGGGGGACAGCGACGGGAGCAGGCCGCTGATGTGGACGATCAGCCCACCCGGCTCGTGACTCACAGAAATCTTCGGACTCTTCGCCACGGATGAAACTTACTTTCATGAGCCGCGAGCCGTCAACCATGACCGCGCGTATCCGACAGGAAGTATCCCCCGGCACCGGGGGCGTTCCGGCACAGACTCCCATTTGCGCAGCCTGACGCACCTCGGCCGGTCCGGTGGAATCGCCTCGGTCTACGGTCGGGCCTGGGCGGCGACCGGCTCCCGCCCGACGCCGTCGGTCGCCGGGGCGGACGGTCCGGTGTCGTCCGGCGGATCGACGGCCACCGGGACGGCCCCCTCCTCCGGCGGCAGCCAACGCGCCAGGTGCGCCCGGATCCGCCGGGACACCTCGTCCGGCCCGCCTCCCGCGTCGACCACCACGAAACCCGGGTACTCGGGCAACGACCGGTAGGCCGCGTCGGCGGCGGTCAACCAGCCCATCGTCTCGTGGTCCTCACCCCGTCGCTCGATGCGCCGGTACGCCTCGACCGGGTCGACGGTGAGCAGAAAGGTGACCTGCGGCGCGGGAAAGACCCGGTAGCCGGCCCGCGCCAGCCGCTCCCACCGCTGGCCACCGTGCGCCCGGATGCTGGCGTACTGGCAGGCGGAGTAGCGGTCCATCACGGCGGTCCGCCCGGTCACCAGGCAACTGAGCAGCGCGGCGGCGATCGCCAGCCAGCGCAGCACGGACTCCACGGCGAGCATCCCGTCCCGGCCCACCAGCCCCTGTGCGTCGGAGCGGCCGAACCGGTGGGCGACCCGGCCGAGCCAACGCCGACCGCTCGCGTTGCGGTGGTAGGTGGCCGGCCGCCCGGCCGAGGTCAACGCGGCGGCGAGCCGGTGCGCCTGGGTGGTCTTGCCCGAACCGTCGATGCCGATCAACGCGACGCGACGCAGTCGGGGCCTACCGTCGGTCGCGCGCCGTGATCTGGCCACCCTGCACAGACTATCCGACCCGCGCACACCCGCTGCCCGATCGGGTCCCCGGTGGGCGCGATGACCGCATCGGTCCACCGGCCCAGGTGTGGGCGGGCGGGCAGCCGGGTACGCAACGTCATTTCCCACCGACCATCCACGACGGGAGAGACCAGATGGCCGAGCGCGGGGACGTCAGCCTCCTGCACACCCTCAAGCGGGTCGCCGCCGTGCTCAAGCAGAACGAGATCCCCTTCGCGCTCGGCGGCAGCTTCGCCGTCTATGCGCACGGCGGCCACTCCAGCGAGCACGACGTGGACTTCCTGCTCCCCGAGGAGCACGTCGAGCGGGCGTTGGAGGCGCTGACCGACGAGGGCTTCACCGCCGAACGCCCGCCGGAGGACTGGCTGGTCAAGGTCTACGACGACGGGCGGATGGTGGACCTGATCCACCGGCCGGTGGAGACCCCGGTGACGCACGAGACCCTCGCCGACACCGTGATCCGCCCGGTGGACGCCATCCGGATGCCGGTGCTGTCGGCGACCCGGCTGATGGTGCACAAGCTGCTCAGCTTCTCCCAGCACTACTGCGACTTCGCCCGGGGCCTGCCGCTGGCCCGGTCGCTGCGCGAACAGATCGACTGGGAGCGGGTACGCAAGGAGACCCAGCACTCGCCGTACGCCGAAGCGTTCCTGATGTTGCTGGACCGGCTCGACGTCGTCCCGTACGGGGGGACGCCGGTGCCGTACGCCCGTATCCCCGAGGAGAGGGAGACCCCGTGACCGAGCACAGCGCCGGCCCGCCGGACGAGTACGTCGAGGCGGCGATCCAACGGCTGCTGACCGAGGACCCGGACGTCGCCGAACAGGGCATCACCGTGGCCCGTCGGGAACGCGGCCTGGTCCTCACCGGCGAGGTGGAGAGCCCGCAACGGCGGGCCGAGATCCTGCGTCGGGTGGCCGAACGGTTCCCGGACGAGGCGATCACCAGCGACATCGGGGTGATCCGCGCCCAGGCGCCGGCCCAGGTCGAGGAGCTGCCGTGAGGAGGACCCGATGATCCGGATCGCCGCCGTCGGCGACGTCCACCTGGACGCCGACGTGCTGGGCCGGTTCCGCCCGGCCCTGGAGGAGCTGCCCGACTGCGCCGACGTGCTGCTGCTCGCCGGTGACCTGACCCGGCACGGCACCGAGGCCGAGGCGCGCTGCGTCGCCCAGGAGTTCGGCGGCCTCGGGGTGCCGGTGGTCACCGTGCTCGGCAACCACGACCACCAGTGCGACCAGGTGCCGCAGGTGGTCAAGGTGCTGGAGGATGCCGGGATCACCGTGCTGGAGGGGACCGGCACGGTGCTGGAGTGCCCCGGCGGCCGGCTCGGGGTGGCCGGGGTCAAGGGCTTCGGTGGCGGGTTCGCCGGCCGGTGCGCCAGCGACTTCGGCGAGCCGGAGATGAAGTCGTTCGTCCGGACCAGCAACGAGAGCGCGGCGGCGTTGGGTGAGGCGCTGCGCGGGCTGGACTGCGACCTGCTCGTCGCGCTGACCCACTACGCCCCGGTGCCGGACACCCTGGCCGGTGAACCGTTGGAGATCTACCCGTTCCTCGGGTCGTACCAGCTGGGCCAGGCGATCGACTCGGCGCCGACGGCGCTCGCCCTGCACGGCCACGCGCACGCCGGCACCGAACGCGGTGTCACCCCCGGCGGGGTGCGGGTACGCAACGTCGCCCATCCGGTGATCAAGCAGGCGTACAGCGTCTTCCACCTGGGAGATCAAATCGACTGAGAAGCAGGTTTTCGGGATCGGGCCGCCGGGTATTCAGCAGCCATGGAGCTGATTCTCTGGATTCTCGCAGTCGTACTCGTGGTCGCCGGCATCCTCGCGCTGTTCCGCCGGCAGATCCTGTGGGGCATCGTCCTCATCGTGGTCGGCCTTCTGGTCGGCCCGGGTGGTGTCAGCATCTTCAATTGACGCCGGTACCCGCACCTGACCCGCCGGGGTCGTCGCCCCCGGAAGCCCCGTCCTCCCAGACAGGGGCCTCCGGCATCGACGACCCCGGCGTCATGCTGTGCGGGGGTGGTGCCCCGCCCGGTGCGACCGCCGCCCGGTGACGCGACCGGGCCGGCCCACGCCGGGCCGGGGGGGGCGGGTTTTTGCCGGGGCGTACCGGGGAAATATCTTGACCATGGAGACAACCCGGAGCGACCGGCGGACCGGCACCGCGCGGACCTGGTGGATGCTGCTCGCCTTCGGCGCGGCCGTCACCGTCGCCGCCGCGATCGGCGGGCTGGGGGTGTCCGGCACCAGCGACGAGTACGCCGCCCTGCGCCAGCCGGCCTGGGCCCCACCCTCGTGGCTGTTCGGCCCGGTCTGGACCCTGCTCTACGCGATGATCGCGGTCGCCGGCTGGCTGGTCTGGCGGCGGGTCGGCTTCGGCCCGGCGGTCTGGGCCTGGGTGGTCCAGCTGGTGCTGAACGCGATCTGGACCCCGCTCTTCTTCGGCGCGGGCCGCTACGGGCTGGCCTTCGCCGAGATCGTGCTGATGTGGCTGGCGATCGCCGTGACGGTGGTCACCTTCTGGCGGATCTCCCGGCCGGCGGCGGCCCTGATGGTGCCCTACTGGGCCTGGGTCACCTTCGCCGCCGCGTTGAACTTCTCGATCTGGCAGCTCAACAGCTGACGTCGCCGCCCCGGGGCGACCCGGGGGTCGTCGTCGGGCCGGGGGCGGGTCCGCCCCCGGCCCGACGGGTCCGGTCTCAGCAGCGGGGCACGTTCGGGATGTAGCCGTCGTGGCCGGTGTAGACGTAGGCGTCGGCGATGAACCGGCCGGAGCCGATCCGGTCCCAGATCGCGCTGGTGCCGTAGGTGCCGGTGACCGTGGTGCCGCTGGTCTGGCAGCCGATGGTGACCTTGGTGCCGTCGGCGACCGTGCCGACCGAGGCGTAGCCGGTGCCCGGCCCGGACCGCACGGTCAGCGGGGTGCCGGCGGTGTCGACCGTGCCCGACCCGGTGCCGCTGGAGCAGCCGTTGCCGCTGGTGTACGTCTTGGTGCCCCAGTACAGCGCGACCGTGCCGTTGAACTTGACCTTGATGTCGTCGCCGTTGAGGCGCTGCTCGTAGTGCAGGTGCGGGCCGGTGGAGCCGCCGGTGGAGCCGACCCAGCCGATCACCTTGCCGTAGCCGACCTGCTGCCCGACCGAGACGTTGAAGCCGTTGAGGTGGGCGTAGTAGGTCGTGTAGCCGCCGCCGTGGTCGATCCGGACGTACTTGCCGTAGCTCGTACCGCCGAGGTCGGTCACCCGGTCGACGGTGCCGGGGGCGCTGGCGACCACCGGGTCACCGACGTCGTCGGTGCGGTTGAAGTCGATCGCGTTCGCCGGGCTGTGGTCCGACCGGGTCTGGCCGGACCAGGACTGGTTGCAGGGGAAGGGCACCTTGAACGTAGGTGCGGCCCACGCCGGGCCGGCCGGCACCAGGATTCCGGTGACCAGCAGGAACGCTGCCAGCAGACTCCACCACCGTTTACGCATCCAGCACCTCCGATGTAGAGATTCTTCGATGTCCTGCCCTGAGGGTGGCAGATATCGCCATCGATGGGAAGCGGTATGGACCCCTGCCCACCCCTATTCGGTGACCACGGGTGGGAGCGCGCCCACCTGCGGTGAGAGGGTTTCGTGATTGTTACCGGGCCGTGTCCACCAGGGGGTGGACCGATCGGGATGCAAGCGCTTACATGTGGGGACGACTCATCGGACCGGCGTCGGGTTTCCCCCACCTGTGGGCGCGCCGGCAAGGAAGGAGAACGGCATGGCGTTTGCCAGATCACGCCAGGCTCTCGCGATCGCCGGCGTGCTGGGGCTGGCGCTCGGCGCCGCCGCCTGTGGCACCGGCAACGACAAGAAGAGCAGCGACGCGGGCTCGGCCGAGTGCGCCGCATATGAGAAGTACGGCGACCTCGACGGCAAGAAGGTCACCGCCTACTCGTCGATCCGGGACATCGAGGCCGACCGGCTGGCCCAGTCCTGGAAGCAGTTCGAGGACTGCACCGGCATCGAGATCGACCACGAGGGCTCCGGCGAGTTCGAGGCCCAGCTCCCCGTCCGGGTGCAGGGTGGCAACGCGCCCGACATCGCCTTCATCCCGCAGCCGGGCCTGATCAAGCGGTTCGTCGACGGCGGCAACCTCAAGCCGGTCTCCGCCGCCACCAAGACCGAGGCCGAGGCGAACTACTCCCCCGACTGGCTGAAGTACACCACCATCAACGGCCAGTTCTACGGCGCCCCGCTGGGCTCGAACGTCAAGTCGTTCGTCTGGTACTCGCCGAAGACCTTCAAGGAGAAGGGCTGGACGCCCCCCACCACCTGGGACGAGCTGATCAAGCTCTCCGACACCATCGCGGCCAGCGGCACCAAGCCGTGGTGCGCCGGCATCGAGTCCGGTGACGCCACCGGCTGGCCGGCCACCGACTGGATCGAGGACGTGCTGCTGCGTACGGCCGGACCCGAGGCCTACGACAAGTGGACCACCCACGGCATCCCGTTCAACGACCCGCAGGTCGTCGACGCGCTCAACCGGGCCGGCACGATCCTCAAGAACGACAAGTACGTCAACGGCGGCTTCGGCGGCGTGAAGAGCATCGCCACCACCTCCTTCCAGGAGGCCGGCGTGCCGATCACCACCGGCAAGTGCGCCCTGCACCGGCAGGCGTCCTTCTACGCCAACCAGTGGCCCGAGGGCACCAAGGTGGCCGAGGACGGCGACGTCTTCGCGTTCTACTTCCCGTCCATCGACCCGGCCAAGGGCAAGCCGGTGCTGGGTGGCGGCGAGTTCGTCGCGGCCTTCACCGACCGTCCCGAGGTCCAGGCGGTGCAGACCTACCTCGCCTCCGGCGAGTACGCCAACAGCCGCGCCAAGATCGGTGACTGGGTGTCGGCGAACAAGAAGCTCGACCTGGCCAACGTCCCGAACCCGGTGGACAAGCTCTCCGTGGGCATCCTCCAGGACCCGAAGACCGTGTTCCGCTTCGACGGTTCCGACCTGATGCCGGCCGCCGTCGGCAACGGCACCTTCTGGAAGGGCATGGTCGACTGGATCAACGGCAAGGACACCAACACGGTGCTGAACGGCATCGAGAGCACCTGGAAGTGAGCTGAGACGGTGGCCCGGTCCGTGGTGACGGACCGGGCCACCGTCGGGTAACGAACCCTTGAGAGGGAGGGTCGATGGAGTTCGACTTCGCTGAGGAACAGCCGAAGTTCCTCATGCTGATGTACGGGCTGATCGCTTTCGTCGCGGTGGTGGGCGGTCTGCTCCTGCTCCTCGACGTGGTGCCGGCCTGGTTCGCCCGCCGTCGGGAGGCGCAGTTGGTCGCCGCCTCGACCGGCGGTGGTCCACTGCCCCGCCGACGCAAGCCGCGGGAGGGGCTGTTCGCGCTGTTCTTCCTGTTGCCGACGTTGCTGCTGCTCAGCATCGGGTTGGTGGTGCCGGCGCTGCGGACCGTCCTGCTCTCCTTCATGGACGCCGGCAGCAAAGACTGGGTGGGGCTGAGCAACTACAGCTGGATGTTCTCCGAGGACTCGATCGTCCGGGTCCTGCTCAACACCCTGATCTGGGTGCTGCTGGTGCCGCTGGTGGCCACCAGCTTCGGCCTGCTCTACGCCGTGATGGTGGACAAGGCCCGGTTCGAGTCCATCGCCAAGTCACTGATCTTCCTGCCGATGGCGATCTCGTTCGTCGGCGCCAGCATCATCTGGAAGTTCGTCTACGCCTACCGCAGCGAGGACCAGGACCAGATCGGCCTGCTCAACCAGGTCGTGGTCAGCCTCGGCGGAGAACCCCGGCAGTGGCTGCTCGACTCACCGCTGAACACCTTCCTGCTCATCGTCATCATGGTCTGGATCCAGGCCGGTTTCGCCATGGTGGTGCTCTCCGCGGCGATCAAGGCGATCCCGGCGGACATCGTGGAGGCGGCCCGCCTCGACGGGGTCAGCCCGTGGCAGATGTTCTGGCAGATCACCATGCCGAGCATCCGTCCGGCGCTGATCGTGGTGGTGGTGACCCTGTCGATCGCCACGCTCAAGGTCTTCGACATCGTCCGGACGGCCACCAACGGCAACTACGACACCAGCGTGATCGCCAACGAGATGTACAACCAGGCGTTCCGGTACGGCGAGAACGGGCAGGGCTCCGCCCTGGCGGTCTTCCTCTTCATCCTGGTGATCCCGATCGTGATCTACCAGATCCGCAACCTGCGTCAACAGCGGGAGGGCTGAGATGACCACCGCCACGCCCACCGTCGGAGCCGGGGCCCAGGCCGCCGGGAAACCGACCACCACCGCCGGCCGGGTCCGTAACCGGCTCAACAGCCGCACCGCCACCCTGGTCTCGATCGTGATCGCGCTGCTCTGGACGATCCCGACCTTCGGCCTGTTCATCTCCTCGTTCCGCCCCGAGGCGGAGATCAAGTCCACCGGCTGGTGGACGTTCTTCACCGACCCGCAGTTCACCCTGGAGAACTACCAGGACGTGCTCTTCGGCTCCTCCTCCTCGTCGGGCCAGCTGGCCAGCTACTTCATCAACTCGCTGGCCATCACCATCCCCTCGGTGCTGTTCCCGTTGGCCTTCGCCTCGCTCGCCGCGTACGCACTGGCCTGGATCAACTTCCGGGGGCGGGACTGGCTCTACATCGCGATCTTCGCGATGCAGATCGTGCCGTTGCAGATGGCCCTGGTGCCGCTGCTGAAGTTCTTCTCGACCGGGGTCACCGTGGCCGGTGTACAGCTGATGCCGGCCTGGAACCTGGTGGACGAGCAGAAGTTCGCCCAGGTGTGGTTCGCGCACACCTGCTTCGCGCTGCCCTTCGCGGTGTTCCTGCTGCACAACTTCGTCTCGCAGCTGCCCCGGGACCTGATGGAGGCGGCCCGGGTCGACGGGGCCACCCACCCCAAGATCTTCCGCACCATCGTGCTACCGCTGATCACCCCGGCCCTGGCGGCCTTCGGCATCTTCCAGTTCCTCTGGGTCTGGAACGACCTGCTGGTCGCACTGATCTTCGCCGGGGGCGGCAACGAGACCGCCCCGCTCACCGTGCGGCTGGCCGAGATGGCCGGCACCCGGGGCAACGAGTGGCAGCGGCTCACGGCCGGCGCGTTCGTCTCGATCGTCGTACCGCTTGTCGTGTTCCTGTCGTTGCAGCGCTTCTTCGTGCGCGGTCTGCTCGCCGGCAGCGTCAAGGGTTGAGGTCCGTTCGCCGCCGCCCGGCAGCACCGGGCGGCGGCGGAGGGCGGCGCGGAGCGGGGGAACCACAGCGTGACCAGGATCGACGACGTGGCCCGGCTGGCCGGGGTCTCCACCGCCACCGTCTCACGGGCGTTGCGCGGCCTGCCGACGGTGTCGGCCGCGACGCGCCGCCGGGTGCTCGCCGCCGCCGAACAGCTCCAGTACGCGGTGTCGCCGAGCGCCTCCCGACTGGCCGGCGGCCGGACCGGCACCGTCGCCGTGGTGGTCCCCCGGATCACCCGCTGGTTCTTCGGCACCGTCGTCGAGGCGGTCGAGGAGTTCCTCCACGACTCCGGTTACGACCTGCTGCTCTACAACCTCGGCGGGCGGGAGCAGGTGCGGCAGCGGGTGCTGCGCACCGCCAACCTGCACAAGCGGGTCGACGCGATCGTGCTGGTCGCCACCCCGCTGCGGCCGGCCGACCTGACCGCCCTGGCCGAGCTGGACCTGCCCGGCATCACCATCAGCTCCGGCAGCACGGTGCCGGGTTGGCCCTGCGTCCGGATCGACGACGTCGCGGCGGCCCGGACCGCCACCCGGCACCTGCTCGACCTGGGCCACCGACGGATCGCCCACATCTCCGGCGACCCGACCGACGAGTTGGCCTTCACCACCCACACCGACCGTCGTCGGGGCTACCGGGAGGCGCTGCGCCGCGCGGGTCTGCGCCCCGATCCCAGCCTGGACATGGAGTCACAGTTCACCATCGACGGCGGCAACCAGGCCACCGTCGAACTGCTGGCCCGGGGCGAACCACCCACGGCGATCTTCGCCGCCTGCGACGAGATCGCGATGGGCGCGATGACCGCGCTGCGCGACGCCGGGTTGCGGGTGCCGCAGGACGTCAGCGTGATCGGCGTGGACGACCACGACCTGTCCGGCGTGCTCGGGCTGAGCACCATCGCCCAGCCCGCCGCCGAGCAGGGCCGCCTCGCCGCCCGGTTGCTGCTCGATCCGCTGGGCACCGGCACCGTCGAGCCGTACGCCGGACGGGTGCCGGCTCCCCGCGGGGCCGGCGGCGACGGCACCACGCCGATGCCGCCGGTGATCCTGCCCACTCGGCTGGTGGTACGGGAATCGACCGCCCCTCCCCGGGCACACTGAACGGATTCACCCCCGCACGGCACGGCACGTTCGACACAGGGAGAAGGCTCTGAACACCGACGCGAGGCAGCAGGACCAGTCCATGGGCGTGGCCCACGGATGGTGGACCGAAGCCGTCATCTACCAGATCTACCCACGGTCCTTCGCCGACTCCGACGGCGACGGCATCGGTGACCTGCCCGGCATCACCGCCCGGCTCGGGCACCTGGCCGAGCTGGGTGTCGACGCCGTCTGGCTGTCGCCGTTCTACCCGTCGCCGCAGGCCGACGCGGGCTACGACGTCGCCGACTACCGCGACGTCGACCCGCTGTTCGGGAGCCTGGCCGACGCCGACGCGCTGATCGCCGAGGCCCGCGCGAAGGGCCTCAAGGTGATCGTCGACCTGGTGCCCAACCACACCTCGTCGGCGCACCGCTGGTTCCGGGCCGCCGTCACCGCCGCCCCCGGCAGCCCCGAGCGGGCCCGGTACGTCTTCCGCGACGGCCTCGGCCCGGACGGCGCGACGCCGCCCAACGACTGGCAGAGCGTCTTCGGTGGCCCCGCCTGGACCCGGCTCGTCGAGCCCGACGGCCGGCCCGGCCAGTGGTACCTGCACCTGTTCGACACCGCCCAGCCCGACCTCAACTGGGACAACCCGGAGATCCGCGCCGAGTTCCTGGACGTGCTCCGGTTCTGGCTGGACCGGGGGGTCGACGGTTTCCGGGTGGACGTGGCGCACGGCCTGATCAAGCAGGCCGACCTGGCCAACTGGGAGGAGCCGCAGGAGATCCTCTCCGGCAACGAGGCGGACAAGCCGCGCCCACCCATGTGGGACCAGGACGGCGTCCACGAGATCTACCGGGACTGGCGGCAGGTGCTCGACTCCTACGACGGCGCGCGGATCCTGGTCGCCGAGGCGTGGGTGGAGCCGGCCGAACGGATCGCCCGCTACGTCCGCCCCGACGAGATGCACCAGGCGTTCAACTTCGAGTACCTGCTCGCCGCCTGGACGGCCCCCGCCCAGTACGCGGTGATCACCCGCTCGCTGGAGGCCACCGATGCCGTCGGCGCCCCCACCACCTGGGTGCTGTCCAACCACGACGTCATCCGGCACGCCTCCCGGATGGGCCTGTCCGCCCAGGGCGGCCGACCCAACGGCATCGGCATCGGCGACCCCCAGCCGGACGCCGCGCTGGGCCTGCGCCGGGCAAGGGCGGCCACCCTGCTGATGCTGGCCCTGCCCGGCTCGGCCTACCTCTTCCAGGGCGAGGAGTTGGGGCTGCCGGAGCACACCACGCTGCCCGACGAGGCCCGGCAGGACCCGACCTGGGAGCGCAGCGGCCACACCCAGCGGGGCCGGGACGGCTGCCGGGTGCCGATCCCGTGGGAGGCCGACGCCCCGTCGTACGGCTTCGGCCCGACCGACGCCAGCTGGCTGCCGCAACCGCCGCTGTGGGCCGAGTACGCCCTGGACCGGCAGCAGGGGGTGGCCGGTTCGACGTACGAGACGTACCGGACCGCGTTGCGGCTGCGCCGCGAGCACGGCCTGGGTAGGGGCACCCTGGAGTGGCTCTCCTCCGGCGACGAGACGCTGATCTTCCGCAACGCCGGGCTGACCGTGCTGACCAACTTCGGCACGGCCGCGGTGCCGCCGCCGGCCGGGGAGCTGCTGCACAGCAGCGCGCCGCTGGACGCTGACGGCCGGGTTCCCACCGACGTCACGGTCTGGGTCCGGCACTCCTGACCCACTCCGGCACCGCCGGGCGCTGCATCCACCGTTGGTGCAACGCCCGGCGGTGCCCGGCGCTCGGGCGGCGCAGTTCCCCGGCGGTGCCCGGCGCTCGGGCTCACCGGTGACACCTGCCGGGCGGGACGGGACCGGGGCCCGGGTACTGCCGGTCGCGTCCTTTCGAGCTGATGACGTCAGCGACTCACCGACCCGGATGACATGCACCCACCAAAGTGACGACAGCAGCTCTGCGGCGGAAGGCCCGCCCCAAGCCGATCGGCCGGGAAGTCCCGTCCCGCCCGCACCGGTCTCTCAGGCACGACGACGGGCCACGGACGGCGACGCGTTCGGGCTGGCTGGTGATCCGTCAACGTCATCAGCTCGAAAGGACGCGACGGGGTGTACCTGCCCGGTCCGACCGAGCGGGAGCGACACGGCCCGTTCCCGCCCACACCCGAACGGCGCGGACCACGCGCGAGCCGCGCGACCGGCCCGCCCACACCCGAACAGCGCGACCGGGCCCGACCACACGCGAGCGGTCCGACCGTGCCCAGCTAAGCCGGAGGCGGCCGGACCGCCCCGCCTCCGCGACCCCACCTCCGCGACCCGGCCCCGGCAGGCAGGCCCCGGTAGGCGGACCCCGCCAGGCAGGCCCCGGTAGGCAGGTCAGCGGCGGGCGGCGCGATCGTGCAACAGGTCGCGGACCGCGGTGATGTCGCGGGGTGAGGTGCGCGAGGCCAGCCAGTACATCAGCCCGGTGGGGATGAAGAAGAGCTGGAACGCGGCGAGCCCGACCGCGTAGTTCAACGGCGGCGGGAAGGCCACCCGCAACGCGTGGAAGGCCGCTCCGACCAGCCCGTTGCCGGCTGCCCGGCCGACCCCGTTGACGAGGTTACCCAGGCTGTAGACGGTGCCCCGGTGCTCCGGCGGGTTGACGTCGGCGATCAGGGCGAACCAGTTCGGCGAGTTCGCCGAGGTCAGCGCCAACGCCACCAGGGCCGTCAGCAGGCTCAGCCCGACCGTCGGCTCGGTCACCACGCTGGCCAGCACCGCACCCACCACCGCGCCGGTGCCGCCGCCGTCGGGCACGTCGATCCGGATCGGCACGAAGAACAGCACCAGGTAGAACGGCAGCGCCGCGAGGATGCCGACCGCCGCGACCAGGGCCCGCCCCCGGGGGGTACGCCGTTGCAGCGCGTCCCCGGCCAGCCCGCCGACGATGGAGAACACCCCGCCGAGCTGGAACAGGGTGGCGAAGACGCTGCCCACCACGACCGCCGTCGCCGCCGAGTAGCCCTGCCCCTGCGCCCGCTCGGCGAACAGCACCGGCAGCCACACCAGCGAGCCGAACGCCGCCTGCGCGGTGAGGCCCTGCATGATCAGCCAGCGGTTGGTCCGCCGGCCCAGGATGCGCGGCAGGTCGGCCCGGGTGATCCGGTAGTCGTACTCGACGCCCGCTTCGATCGCCCCGGCGAGCTCCGGTTCGCTCTGCCCGCGCCGGATGTCGTACGTCAGCAGGTAGGCCACCGTGGCGGCCAGACCGACCACGGTGAGCAGCAGGAACGGGCGTCGCCAGTCGGTCGCGCCGAGCAGCCCGCCGGTGAGCGTGCCGGCCAGGGTGCCGACCCCCTGGGACAGCCCCCAGAAGCTCATCACCAGCCCCCGGCGACGCGGGGAGATCAGGTCGGTCACCACAGAGAACCCGACCGAGCCGACCGCGCCCAACCCGACCGCGGCGACCAGTTGCGCGGCGAGGAACGTCGGGAAGCCGGTGGCGAACGCGCTGCCGCCGCTGCCGGCCGCCCAGACCAGTGTGCCCACCATCAGCAGTGGCTTGCGGTTGGTCCGGTCGCCGACGTACGCCCAGGCCACCGCTGCGACCGCGCTGACCAGGAAGCTCACCGCCGTGACCAGGCCGAGCATCCGCTGCGGCACCCCCAGCGCCCCGGAGATCGGCCCGTACAGCGGGGGCACCAGGCCGATCGCCACGTTGTCCAGCGAGGCGAGCACCACGAACACCACGACGCTGTAGAGGCGGTGCGCCGTGTTTCCGCGCCGGGGCATCCTGCTGCCGGTCATGTCCGGCAGCCAACCAGGTGGGTCCCCCGGCCCGACGGGCACCCCCGCCGGGGCGGCACCGCCGACCCCGTCCCTGCGGGATCACCACGCCCGACGGGCGGCCGGGCCCTCGTCGGAGGTGACCGGCAGGACCACGGGGGACCCGGTCGTCGACCGGTGACCGGCCCCCGTGCGCCGGTCACCGGTCGACGTCGCCGGTCGGGTGGATCACTCCCCGGTCGCGGCCACCCGGTCGAGGGTGTGGTCGCGGGCCTCGGCGTACCGCTGCCGGATGGCGGGGACGGGCTCCGCCGCGTACTCCTCGGTGTCCTTCGGCGCCCAGGTGGGCGGGGTCGCGCCACCCAGGGCGAGCCAGGCGGCCTGGCGGGCCGCGCCGTCGGCGACGTACTCCCCGGGCGGGGGCACCAGCACCGGGCGACCGAAGACCTGCGGCGCGATCCGGCGGACCGCCGCCGAGCGGGCCCCGCCACCGACCAGGATCACCCGTTCGACCGTGGCCCCCTGGGCGACCAGCGCGTCGAGGCCGTCGGCCAACGCGCAGAGCATCCCCTCGACCGCCGCCCGGGCCAGGTGGGCCGGGGTGGCGGTGCGCAGGGTGAGGCCATGCACCGAGCCGGTGGCGGTGGGCCGGTCCGGGGTCCGCTCCCCCTCCAGGTAGGGCACCATGACCAGGCCGTCCGCCCCGGGTGGGGCGCTCAACGCCAACTCGGACAACGCGTCGAGGTCGACGCCGAGCAGCGTCGCCGCCGAGTCGAGCACCCGGGCCGCGTTGAGCGTGCAGACCAGCGGCAGGAACCGGCCGGTGGCGTCGGCGAAGCCGGCCACCGCGCCCCCGGCGTCGGCGGCGGGGGTGTCCGCCACCGCGAAGACGGTGCCGGAGGTGCCGATCGAGACGACCACGTCGCCCGGACCCGCGCCCACGCCCAGCGCGGCGGCGGCGTTGTCCCCGGTGCCGGGGCCGAGCAGGACGTCCCCGCCCGGCACGGGCGAGCCCGCAGCGCCGTCGGGCCGGCCGGCGGCACCGCCCAGCACGCCCGGGTCGAGCACCCCGGCCTGCTCGGCCGGGCCGAGCACCGTGGGCACCTCGACGACCCGACCGAACGCCTGTTCCAGCAGGTCGGGTCGGTACTGCCCGGTGGCCGGTGACCAGTAGCCGGTGCCGCTGGCGTCACCCCGGTCGGTGCGCAGCGCCGCCAGGCCGGGGGCGCCCGCCAACCGCCAGGTCAGCCAGTCGTGCGGCAGGCAGACGGCGGCGACCCGGGCGGCGTGCTCCGGCTCGTGCCGGGCCAGCCAGCGCAGCTTGGTGGCGGTGAAGCTGGCCACCGGGACCAGCCCCACCGCGTCGGCCCAGAACCGGCGGCCGGTCTCCCCGCCGCCGGCCTCGGCGATCAGGTCCCGGGCCGCGTCGGCGGACCGGGTGTCGTTCCACAGCAGCGCCGGCCGGACCACCTCGCCCGCCTCGTCCAGGCAGACCATGCCGTGCTGCTGGCCGGCGACCGCCACGGCCGCCACGTCGGCCAGCCCGCCGGCCGCCTCGACGGCGGCCAGCAGGGCATCCCACCAGGCCCGTGGGTCGACCTCGGTGCCGTCCGGGTGCGGCGCGCGGCCCTCCCGGACCAGCGCGCCGGTCTCCGCGTCCCGGATCACCACCTTGCAGGACTGGGTGGACGAGTCCACCCCGGCGACGAGCGGCATGCCGGGCCGCCTCAGCGCGCGCCGAGCAGGTGCTCGACGGCGAGCTGGTTGAGCCGGACGAAGCCGAAGCCCTTCGCGGCCGTCGCGTCCACGTCGAACTCCTCGAACGCGGACCGGTCGGCGAGCAGCCCGGCGTAGCCCTCACCGTCGCCCAGCGTCGGGCTGGCCAGCTCGCCGACCTTGCTGGCGGCGAGCGCCTCGACGACCTCCGGGTCGGCCCGGAACGCCGCCGCCCGCTCCTTGAGCAGCAGGTAGGTCGCCATGTTGGCCTCGGCCGACGCCCACACCCCGGCGATGTCCTCGGTGCGGGAGGGCTTGTAGTCGAAGTGCCGCGGGCCGTCGTACGCCGGGCCACCGTTGGGGCCGCCGTTCTCCAGCAGGTCGACCAGGGCGAACGCGTTCATCAGGTCGCCGTGGCCGAAGACCAGGTCCTGGTCGTACTTGATGCCGCGCTGGCCGTTGAGGTCGAGGTGGAACAGCTTGCCCTGCCAGAGCGCCTGGGCGATGCCGTGGGCGTAGTTGAGGCCGGCCATCTGCTCGTGGCCGACCTCCGGGTTGAGGCCGACCATCTCGGGGCGGGCCAGCTCGGAGATGAACGCCAGCGCGTGCCCGACGGTGGGCAGCAGGATGTCGCCGCGCGGCTCGTTCGGCTTGGGCTCGATGGCGAACCGCAGGTCGTAGCCCTGGTCGACGACGTACTGGCAGAGCACGTCGACGGCCTCGCGGTAGCGGTCCAGCGCGGCCCGGATGTCCTTGGCCACGTCGTACTCGGAGCCCTCCCGGCCGCCCCACATGACGAAGGTCTTGGCACCCAGGTCGGCGGCGAGGTCGACGTTGCGCAGCACCTTACGCAGCGCGTAGCGCCGCACGTCACGGTCGTTGCTGGTGAAACCGCCGTCCTTGAACACCGGGTGGGTGAAGAGGTTGGTGGTGACCATCGGCACGACCAGCCCGGTCTCGTCGAGGGCCTTGCGGAACCGGGCGAGCTGGGCCTCCCGGGCGGCGTTGTCGGCACCGAACGGGATCAGGTCGTCGTCGTGGAAGGTGATGCCGTACGCGCCCAGCTCGGCGAGCCGGTGCACGGCCTCGACGGCGTCCAGCTCGGGGCGGGTGGCGTCGCCGAACGGGTCACGGGCCTGCCAGCCCACCGTCCAGAGCCCGAAGGAGAACTTGTCGGCGGGGGTGGGACGGGGTGCCATGGCAGACCTCCGGTGGGGATGATGGTGGTGGCGGTGGGTGTGTCGCCCGCAATTTGTTCAGTGGTTGAATTAAATGGCCGTGCTGTGGCACTGTCAAGGGGTGACCGAGACCCGGACCGTCGGCGCGGTCCGCCAGGGAAGCCTGCGCGAACTCAACCTCGCCGTGGTGCTGCGGCGGATCGCCGACACCGACCGGCCACCCTCCCGGGCCGAGATCGCCGCCGACACCGGCCTGACCCGGGCCACCGTGTCCGCGGTCGTCGACGACCTGATCGCCGGCCGGCTGGTCACCGAGGCCGATCCCGCGCCCCGCACCGGAGCCGGCCGGCCCGCCCGAGGGCTGCTGCTCGGCGACACCGGCCCGGCCGGGCTCGGCCTGGAGGTCAACGTCGACTACCTCGCAGCTTGCGTGGTCGACCTCACCGGCGCCGTCCGGCACCACGAGGTACGCCGGATCGACCTGCGGCCCCTCTCCCCCGCCGACGCGCTCACCGCCCTGGTCGCCCTGGCCCGCCGGGCGCGTACCGTCGCCGACGACGCCGGACTCGGCCTGGCCGGGGCGGCCCTGGCCGTGCCGGGGCTGGTCGACGCGCGGGGCCTGGTCCGACTCGCCCCCAACCTCGGCTGGCGGGACGTGGACGTGCCGGCCCTGCTCGCCGGTCACCCCGCCCTCACCGACCCGGTCGACGGGGTGCCCCCACTGGTGGTGGAGAACGAGGCGAACCTCGCCGCGCTCGGCGAACTGCACGCCCGCCCCGGCGGCCCACAGAGCTTCCTGCACGTCTCCGGCGAGATCGGCATCGGTGCCGGGATCGTGCTCGACGGGGCGCTGTTCCGGGGTTCCCGGGGCTGGAGCGGCGAGTTGGGCCACGTACCTGTCGATCCGGGTGGTCCCACCTGCCGCTGCGGTGCCCGGGGCTGCCTGGAGACGTACGCCGGGCAGGAGTCCGTGCTGGCCGCGGCCGGGCTGGCGGGCGCGGACCTGCCCGCCGACACCGCCGCCCGCCGGCTGGCCGACCTGGCCTGCTCCGGTGACCCGGCCGCGCTCGCCGCGCTGAACGCCGCCGGCACCGCCCTCGGGGTCGCCGTCGCCGGGGTGGTGAACCTGCTCGACCTGGACACCGTCGTGCTCGGCGGCGGATACGCGACCCTCGCGCCGTGGCTGTGCCCACCGGTGCTGGCCGAACTCGACGACCGGGTGCTCACCAGCGGCTGGTCCCCGGTGACGGTCCGCCCGGCGGCGCTCGGGGCCGAATCCGCCGCCGTCGGCGGGGCCGGTTCGGTCGTCCGCCGGATCATCGCCCGGCCGTCCGGCTGGCTGTCCCGCCCGCAGTGACCCCCGCTTCCTGGCTGGGCGATCGTCGCCCCACCTCGGTACGCTTGCCCTGAGGCAACGATTCCTACCGAGGAGAGCACTCCCAGCATGCGCAGAGGTCGACAGACCGACGCGCCCGGCGACCGACGGTGACGACCACCCGTCGGGACGGGCACGCCGGCCCGGTCAGCGGGGATGGCCGGGTGTCGCACGCGTCGGCCCGACCGCCGGCGGACCAGTCGCTGCCGGCCGACCCCCAGCTGGCCCGGGAGCTGCTCGACGGTCTCGCCGAGGCGGTGGTCACCACCGACCCTGCCGGGCGGGTCACCCTGGTCAACGCGATGGCCGGGCGGCTCCTGCCCGAACTGGCCCCCGGCGTCGACCTGGCCGCGCACCCCGTGCCGGCGCTGGCCCGGGCGGTCACCGAGGGCACCGGGACGTTCGACGCCGAACACCACGGCCGCCGGCTGCGCGGCGTCTGCCGCCCCCTCGCCGCCGGCGGCTGCGCCTGGTATGTCCGCGACGTCACCGACGAACAGGCCCGCACCGACGCGCTGCTCGCCGAGCGCTCCCGCACCGCCTTCCTGGCCCGCGCCGGCAGCCGGCTCGGGCTGTCCCTGCACCGCGAGCAGACCCTGCGGGCCACCGTCACCCTGCCGGTGCCCTACCTCGCGGACGTCGCGCTGGTCGTGCACCGGTCACCACAGCCCGGCGAGGACCTCCCGCACTGGCTGCGGTACGCCGACGGCGAACCCGGCCCGGTCGGCGGGGTCGCCAGCCGGCAACTGGCCGGCGCGGTCCCCGGGCTCGTCGAGGCGCTCGACGGCGAGTCCACCGACCCCAGCCCCTGGCTCGACGCCGAGCTGGCCGACCTGACCGCCGTCCTGCCGGAGACCTTCGGCCGCCCCGGGACCGTGCTGATCAGCCCGATGCTCAGCGCGGGTGGGCCGGCCGGCGCGTTGATCCTGGTCCGGCGGGCGGGGCGGGCCGGTTTCGACCCGCGCGACATCGAGCTGACCAGGGAGTTCGCCGCCCGCGCCGGGTCCGCGGTCGCCGCCGCCGACCTCTACGGCGAACAGGCGCACCTGGCCCGGGTGCTCCAGCACAGCCTGCTCCCCCCGCAGCTGCCCCCGGTGCCCGGCGTCACCCTCGCCGGTGGTTACCGCTCCGCCGGGGACAGCCTGCGCATCGGCGGCGACTTCTACGAGGTCTTCCCCACCGCCACCGGCGCCCTGTTCGCCCTCGGCGACGTCTGCGGCAAAGGGGTCGGCGCGGCCGTGCTCACCGGCCGGGTACGCCAGTCGTTGCAGACCCTGCGACTGGTCGAGCAGCGCCCCCACGAACTCGTCCAACTGCTCAACCGGGCACTGTTCGACTCCCCCGACGCCGCCCGGCGTAGCCAGTTCACCACCCTGCTGCTGGGCACCACCGAGCCGGGGTCCGACGGCGGGGTCCGGGTCCGGATCGCCGGCGGCGGGCACCCGTCCCCCCTGGTGGTACGCGCCGACGGGAGCATCGTCGAGGTGCGGGTGGGCGGGATGCCGATCGGTGCGTTCGCCACGGCGACGTTCGCCGAGGTGGAGGTGCGGCTCGCCCCGGGGGAACTGCTGCTGGCGTACACCGACGGGGTGACCGAGGCGCGCGGTGGATCGGCGGCCGTCGAGATGTTCGGCGAGCACCGGCTCCGGCAGGCGCTCGCCTCGGTGGCCGGGCTGCCGCCGTCCGCCGTGATCGACTGGTTGCTCCAGCTCGTCGACGAGTGGCTCGACGGCGAGAGCCACGACGACATCGCGATGCTGGCCGTCTGCGCGGCGGACCCCGCGTGACCCGACCGACCCCGGACGAACCCACCCGGGAGGAACCGGGCCGGGCGACCGGCGAGGAACCGGCCGGTACGCGCCGACCGCCACCGGAAGATCCGGGGCGGGTCACACCGGACGGGCCGGGGCGGGTCACACCGGACGGGCCGGGGCGGGTCGCACCGGGTGTCGTCCAGGCGTACCTCGGCTGCCTGGACCGGGCCGACCTGGTCGGCGCCACCCGGCTCGCGACCGGGCTGCTGGACGCGGGTGCCTCGGTGGCCGACGTCCTGGTGGACCTGGTCGCCGTCGCGCAGCGCGAGGTGGGGCTGCGCTGGCTGTCCGGCCGGTGGAGCATCGCCCAGGAGCACGCGGCCACCCACGTCAGCGAGCAGGTGGTCGAGGTGGTCGTCGCCCACACCGCCCCGACGGACGACCGGGGCCACGTGGTGCTGGCCTGTGTCGAAGGCGAGTGGCACGCGCTGGCCGCCCGGATCGTGATGGAGGTGGTCCGCGCCGCCGGCTGGCGGGTCACCTTCCTCGGCGCCAGTGTGCCGGTCCGGCAACTGGTCTCCTACCTGCACCAGACCGGCCCGGACGCGGTGCTGCTGAGCTGCGTGCAGCCGAGCCGGTTGGTGCGGGCGGGGCGGATGGTCGAGGCGTGCCGGGCGGCCGGGGTGCCGGTGGTGGCCGGCGGGCCCGGTTTCGGCCCCGAGGGCCGCTGGGCCACCACGGTCGGTGCCGCCGGCTGGGGCGCCACCGCCCGGGACGCCGTCCGGCTGCTGTCCGGCCCGCTGCTCGCGGCCCCGCACACCGGTGCCGCGCCGACGGCCGGCTCCGACGAGTACGTACCGGTGCTGCGTCGCCGCCGGGAACTCGTCCAGCTCGTGCTCCGCGAGGTCACCCCCGTGGCGGAACGGGCAGAGGAGGTCGCCGGGGTCGTCGCCCAACTGGTCGACGCGCTGGCTGCGGCGATCCGGATCGGCGACCCGCAGCTGCTGGTCGAGTTCGTCCGTTGGCAGGCGGGGGTGCTCGACACCGGGGACGGGGCCCGGCTGCTGGACGACGTGCTGCGGGTGTGTGCCACCGCGCTGACCGAGCATCCCCGCTCGGCCGACCACCTGCACCGGGCCCGGACCGCACTGGCCACGCCACCGTGACCGGCCCGGACCGCACTGGCCGCACTGGCCACGCCACCGTGACCGGCCCGGGTCAGGCCGAGCGGGCCGCCGGTGGGTCGGCGGAGCCCGGACCGGGCTGGGTGGGTGGGTGCGGTGCCGACCGGAACTCCACCGCCGGCCCGGTCTCCCCCTCCCGGGCCCGCGCCACCCGGTCGAACTCCACCAGACCGCGCAGCAGTGCCTGCCGCCCCTCGCCGCTCATCCCGGCCAGCACGTCGGCGAGCCGTTGCCGGCGGTCCCGCCGCAGCTCAGCGAGCAGGCGGATGGACTCCGGGGTCAGGTGCAGGGCGATCTCCCGTCGGTCCGACCGGCCCGGCTCCCGCTCCAGCATGCCGGCGGCGACCAGTCGGTCACAGAGCCGGCTCGCCGAGGAGAGCAACATGTTCAGCAGGGCGGCGAGCCGGCGCAGGTTGATCCCGTCGTACCGCTCGACCACCATGACGGCGCGTAACTGCGCGCCGGACAGCCGGCTGGTGGTGTTCTCCCGGGCCGCCTCCCACACAGACAGCAGGGTCCCTGTCGCGCCGTCCAACTCGGCGGCCATACTCACGTCTGATCCGTAAGGACCACTCTCTTCGGCCATGGTGGGCCCGAGACTACCCCCCGTACCAGGGGATCTGCGCTTTCAGGAGGCGTGATGACGAGCGGACCCGAGGCCCGGGCCCGGCAGGTGCTGACCGAATCTCCGGCGGACCTGCTGCTGGACCGGCTCGCCGGGGAGCTGACACGGGCCTATCGGATCACCGACGTGGACCTGTTCCAGGTCGACTACCGGTTGTCGGTGCTGCTGCCGCTGGCCGGTGGGGAGCCCGTGAGCGGCCCCGGTCACCCGGCCTGGCGCTGCTTCGACCACCAGCAGCCGGTGCTCACCGAGGGGGTGGGCTGGTTCCCCGTCGGGATGCGGGGTGAACGGCGCGGGGTGCTGCGGTTGACCCCGGTGCCCGACGACCGGGCCACCGTCGACGAGTTGGCCCGCATCGCCACCGCCCTGGGGCACGAGTTGGCCGCCGTCACCGCCGGCACCGACGTGTACCGCACCTCGCGCCGGGCCCGCCGGCTCACCCTGGCCGCCGAGATGCAGTGGGAACTGCTGCCGGGGCGCAGCCGGGACCGCCCGTCGTTCCGCCTCGCCGGCCAGCTCGAACCGGCGTACGCGGTGCGCGGGGACAGTTTCGACTGGTCCGACGACGGTGACCGGCTGTGGCTGTCGACGATCAACGGGACGGGTGAGGGGGTGGCCGCCTCGATGCTCACCGCGTTGGCCACCCACGCGCTGCGCAACGCCCGCCGGGGCGGACTGGGCCTCGCCGACCAGGTCGCCCTCGCCGACCAGGCGATCTATGCCCTGCACGGGGGTGAGCAGCACCTGTCCGCCCTGGTCATGGAGCTGGATCTGGGCAGCGGTGTACTGACCGCGGTGGACGCCGGGTCACCCCGGTTGATGCTGCTGCGCGACGGCGAGGTCACCGAGCAGGTGTTGGACAAACAGTTCCCGTTGGGCATGTTCGAGGGCACCGACTACCAGCACCAGCGTTTCGAGCTGCGCCGCGGTGACCGGCTCTTCGTCCTCAGTGACGGCGTGCTCGACGCGACGGACCGGCACGTCCGGTACGGGGAGACGGCGCTGGAGCGCTTCCTGCGTCGTACCGGACCGATGACGCCGCTGGACGCGGTCCGCTCGCTCATCGGTGACCTGCGCGCCTTCGTGGCCGGTGACCTGGTCGACGACGCGGTGGTCGTCTGCCTGGACTGGACCGGCCCGCACCCGTGAACCGGAGTGCGGGCCGGGCCGCGGGGGCCGGGTCAGTAGGCCCCGCGCCCGCGCAGCACCGCGCCGAAGGTCTTCCACAGGATGGTCAGGTCGGCGGCGAGTGACCAGTTCTCCACGTAGTAGAGGTCCAGCCGGATGCCGTCCTCCCAGCTCAGGTCGGACCGGCCGCTGACCTGCCAGAGACCGGTCATGCCGGGCTTGACCAGCAGGCGGCGGGCCACGTCGCCGTCGTAGCGGGCCACCTCGGAGGGCAGCGGCGGACGGGGGCCGACCAGGCTCATCTGCCCGAGCAGCACGTTGACCAGCTGGGGCAGCTCGTCGGCCGACCACTTCCGCAGCAGGCGGCCGATCCGGGTGACCCGCGGGTCGTCGCGCATCTTGAACATCAGCCCGTTGGTCTCGTTGCGGGCCGCCAGTTCGGCGAGGAGCGCGTCGGCGTTGACCACCATGGTGCGGAACTTCAGCACCCCGAACTCCTGGCCGCCCTGCCCGACCCGGGTCTGCCGGAACAGCACCGGGCCCCGGCTGTCCAGCTTGACGGCCAGCGCGATCACCGCCACCAGCGGCAGCAGCAGTGCCAGCGCCACCGCGGCGGCCGACCGGTCGACGAGTTCCTTGACCAGCTTGCGGGCCCCCCGGAACTCGGGCGCCTCGACGTGGATCAGCGGCAGGCCGGCCACCGGCCGGGTGTGGATGCGCGGCCCGGCCACGTCGGTGAGCGCCGGGGCGACCACCAGGTCGATCCCGGTGCCCTCCAACTGCCAGCCCAGCCGGCGCAGCCGGGTCGCGGTCAACTCGCCGGACGCGGTGACCGCGACGGTGTCCGCGCCGATCGCGGCGGCCGCCTCCGGGATGCCCCGCAGGGAGCCGACCACCGGCACGTCGCTGAGCCGCTGCGGCACGGGGGCGAGCAGCGCGTCGGGGATGCACGCGCCGACCACGTGGTAGCCGGCGTACGGCTCCCGACGCAGGGTGTGCACCAACTCCAGCACGTGCGCGGTGTCCCCGACGACGAGGACCCGACGGGACCATCCGTCGCCCCGGCAGCGGGCCCGGTGCAGCGCCTTACGGGCGGCGAACCGGGTGACCACCAGCCCGACCGTGCCGACGGCGAAGGAGATGCCGAGGAAACCCCGGGAGACCCCGACGTCGAAGATGTAACCGGCGATCGCGACCCCACCGGCCAGGCGCAGGCTGGCCCCGCTGACCCGCCGGTACTCGTCGGCCCCGTAGCCGAGTACCCGGTCGTCGTAGCAGCGCAGTGCCTTGAGCGAAACCAACCAGACCAGCACCAGGGCCGGTGCCACCACCACGTACGGGATCTCGGAGCCGCGCGGCACCGCGTCGCCGAAGCGGGTGGCGTAGCCGGCGAGGACCGCCAGCGACAGCACGGCGGTGTCCAGCACCACCAGGGTGCGGACGTAGCCCCGCTGGTTGGCCTGGGAACGGGTACCCGCCGATCGGCGACCTGGCGCCGACGGCGGGGTACGGACGGGCGTGGACAGCGTTGCCGAGGTCACCCAACCTCCCCCACATCACACTTGTCGGCTCCGAGCCCGATGCTCACCTCTGGCGGGGCCTGCCGGCCGGAGCGCTCCCGACATCCTGCCCCACAATGATGCTCACCTATTGCTTCGGACGCATTACTGTCAGTTTTCTTTCGCTCCCGAGATGGTGGAATCCCATCACCGCATTATTTCTCACCGAATGCAGCGATTCGTTTGCCCTGTGCGACGGCTCAACGCGGCGCGTTCGGACGCAACGCGATGGCCTTCAGGAAGATGTCACCGATCTTGGAGGGGTCCTCGGTGACGAAGGCGCCACCACCGGTGACGCTGGTGATCGACTGGAGTTCGGTCTTGGAGACCTCGCTGCCGATGCCGATGATGACCACCTGCACCGGACGCTCCGGATCGTTGATCTGCTTGAGCCGGGTGATCAATGCACTCTGTGAAATGCCGTTCTTGTCCTCGTTCTTACCGTCGGTGAACAGCACCACCGAATTGACCCGGCCGGGCTCCCAACCGTCCTGGACCGTCTTGTACGCCGCCAGCATGGTGTCGTACAGGCCGGTGTCGCCGCTGGACGGACGGATGCCGGCGAGCCCCTGCTCCAGTTTGGCCCGGTTGCCGGAGAGCGGGTTGATCGGCTCGATCTCCCGCCAGTCCCGCGAACCGACCAGTTCGGTGGAGAACGTCCACAGCCCGATCGACCAGGAGTCGTCGAAGAGGTTCAGCCCCCGGCTCGCCGCCGCCACGGTCACCTGTTCGCGGCTGGCGTTGTTGGCCGACGGGACCGGGGCCTTCATCGACCCGGAGACGTCGATGACACAGAGCATCCGCCCGGACTGGGTGGCGATCGACCAGCCGGAAACCGCACGGTCTATCGCCACCGGGTCCAGGCCACCCGCGGCGGTCCCGCCGGACGGCGGCACCGCCGTACCGCCGCCGGCCGGGCTCGGCGCACCCTGCGGTGCCTTGAAGCCGTCACCCCAGTTGCCGTCCGGGGCACGCAGCGACTGCACGGCCAGCCGGTTCTTGAAGCCCTGCGTGGTGAGCAGTTCGAAGAGCACCTTCGCCGCCGACGCCTTGGTCTGGTCGATCCCGGGCAGCACCGCGTAGGGGTAGTCCAGCGGCATCGGCGACGGCTCCAGATAGAGCGCGGCCAGCGGGATCGGCGGCTTGGTGTTGTTGTAGGCGATGACGTCCTCCTCCGACAGCGCGGCGGCGCCGAGCGCGCTGGCGATGGAGGTCGGGTCGTTGGAGCGCGGGAACCGGGCCAGCAGGTCCTGCCGCAGCGCCGACCGGCCGGTGGCCAGCGCCCGCAGGGCGGCCGTGGTCGCCTGCTGGGCGTCGCCGCCTCCGCCGCTCGCGGCGGCGGTCAGGGAGAGCAGGCCGGAGAGCCCGGCGGCGTCCTGGGTCGGCTCGACAATGCCGGCCCGCAGCGGCTTGTCACTGCGGACGGCGCGCAGCATGTCGTTCCAGGTGAGCTTCTTGTCCGGCCAGCCGAACTTGGTGGTGGCGACCGGCTGCGGCATGGCCACCACGACCGGGCTGCGGGCGATGGAGGCGCCGTTGCCGGGCGCGAACGCGGTGGCGCCGCCGCTCTTGAGGCGCAGCAGCCAGGTCGACGAGTCCGGGATCCAGACGTCGGGGGTGACCGCGGTGCCGCTGGCCTGTCCCACCCCGGCGAGGCTGGCCCCGTGCTTACTGGCCACCGCGGCGGCCACCTCCACCGGCTCGGAGGCGACGACGTTCACCTTGATGCAGGTGCCACCGACCGCCGCGCCGTCCGCCACCCACTGGGCCGCCGCCGCCTCGACGGCCGGTGCCACCTCGGGCGCGGCGGCCACGCCGAGCTGGATCCCCCCTGAGCAGGACGGTCCGGCCAGCTGCTGGTAACCGACCCAGGAGCCGCCGACCACGACGACGAGCGCGGTCGCCGCCGCGGCGGCGCCCGCTCCACGGATACTTGAACGCATGCGATGGCGGCCAGACACGCTGACCATCTTGCGTATCTCGTGCGCTTACTGCCACAACCGTTCGGACGAAAGTTACGCAGGAGAAACAGTTGATCACTATTTCCGCACTCTGCGTAATCAGACCGTTTCGTGACGTGGCCCGAATCCACCCTGGACAACCGGCATCTGTCAGGGCAGTACGCAGGTCGGGCTGCCGGTCGACACCGGCTCACCCGCCGGCGACGGCACGCCCGAGTCCGGGTCGACCCAAAACACCCGGATCATGTCGGCCCGTTCGTCGGCCACATAGAGGTGCCGCCCACTCAACGTAAAGTGCCGGGGCCACTCCCCACCGGTGTCCACCTCGTCGACCAGCTGCGGCAGGTCCCCGTCGAGAGCGAAGACCGCCACCGTGCCCACCCCACGGTTGCCCACGTAGAGGAACCGGCCGTCCGGCCCCACGGTGATCTCCGACGGCTGGACGTGGCCGGCCCGCGCGCTCGCGTCCACCCGACCCCGCTGGTGCAGCACCCCCTCGGCGGTCACCTCGTAGGCGGTCACCGTCGCGTCCAGCTCACCGGCGAGCCAGCAGCGCCGCCCGTCGGGATGCCGGGCCAGGTGCCGGGGGCCGGTGCCGGGGGCCGTCCGCACCCGGGGGGCCCGCGGCGTCAGCCGGCCGGAGGCCGCGTCCAGGTCGTACCGGTAGATCGAGTCGGTGCCCAGGTCGACGACGAGCAGCGGGCCGGTGCCGGGGTCGGGCGACACCATGTGGCAGTGTGCCTGTTCCTGCCGCTCCGGGTCCGGACCGTGCCCCTGGTGGATCACCAGGTCGGTGCGTTCCCCGGGCACCCCCCGCCCGTCCAGCGGCAGGACGGCGACGCTGCCCCCGCCGTAGTTGGCGACGAAGAGGTGCCCGCCGTCGGGGGCGACCGCCAGGTGGGCCGGCTCGGCACCCCCGGTCGACCACACCCCCAGCGGGCTCAGCCCGCCGTCAGGGCCGACGTCGAAGGCGCTCACCTGCCCCTCGGGCAACTCGTTGACGGCGTACAGCACCGGCCGGGTGGGGTGGCGGGCGAGGAAGGACGGCGACGGGGTCGACGCGACCGTGCCGAGCAGGGTCAACTGCCCCGACTCCGGATCGCGTCGGGCGGCGACGATGCCCTCCCCGCGCCCGCCCGACCGTGCCGTGTAACCACCGATGTGGACGATCGTGCCCGTCACCGAACCACCCTCCGCCGAATCCGCCGTCGATCTCCAGGCTTCCCGCAATCCCCGGCCGTCACCCCTGATTTCCGGGTTTTCCTCACCGGCGGACCCGGCCGGCCGGTTCAGCCCACCGGCACCGGTTCCCCACGCTGGCGGGCCACGTGCTCCACCAGCGAGATCAACACCAGCTTGCCGGACTGCCGGTCCCGGGCGTCACAGAGCACCACGGGCACCTCCGGCTCGATGTCCAGCGCCTGCCGGACCGCCTCCGCGCCGAACCGACGGGTGTCCTCGAAGCAGTTCACGCCCACCACGAACGGGATGCCGCGCTGCTCGAAGTAGTCGATCGACGGGAAACAGTCGGGCAGCCGGCGGGTGTCGGCCAGCACCACCGCGCCGAGCGCGCCGAAGGCCAACTCGTCCCAGAGGAACCAGAACCGGTCCTGCCCCGGGGTGCCGAACAGATAGACCTGGAGGTCGTCGGTGATGGTGATCCGACCGAAGTCCATCGCCACCGTGGTGGTCGACTTGCCCTCCACCCCGGAGAGGTCGTCGGTGCCGATGCCGGCGTCGGTCAGCACCTCCTCGGTCTGCAACGGCCGGACCTCACTGAGCGCACTCACCAGCGTCGTCTTGCCGGCACCGAAGCCACCGGCGATGAGGATCTTGAGGGCCAGGGGCAACCGGGCCGGTGAGGGGTCGCGCTCAGAGCGCACGTAGTCCACTGACCACCGCCTTGAGAATGTCGTTGTCGGGAAGGCCGGCGGCGGCCGGCGGTTCGTGCACGGTGACCAGCCCACGGGCGAGCAGGTCACCGAGGAGGACCTGGACCACGCCGAGGGCGAGGTCCAGGTCGGCGGCGAGATCCACGACCGCCACCGGTTGCCGGGCGCACTCCACCAGCCGGCGGTGCTCGGGTTGCAGCCCCGGCTGGCCGTACGGGTCGACGCCCGCCGCGGCCAGCACGAAGGCCACCAGGTCGAAGCCGCCGACGGCGGGCCGCACCCGACCACCGGTGAGGGTGTACGGGCGCACGACCGGCCCGGCTGCGCCGTCCAACCACTCGTGCTGGTGACCCGGCTGCTCAGCCCGCATCGGCGATCCCCGCCGCCGCCCTGGCCGGCGCGGTCAGGTTCTCGCCGACCCGGACGACCAGCATCGCCATCTCGTACGCCACCAGGCCGATGTCCGCGTCCGCCGCGCAGGCCACCGCCAGGCAGGCCCCCTGACCGGCGGCCGTCACGAAGAGGTACGCCTCCTCCATCTCCACCACGGTCTGCCGGACGCCACCGGCGGCCAACTGCCGGCTCGCCCCCTTCGCCAGGCTGGAGAAGCCCGAGGCCAGTGCGCAGAGGTGCTCGGCGTCGGAGCGGTCCAACTCGGCGGACGCGCCGAGCAGCAGGCCGTCGGCGGAGAGGATCACCGCCTGCCGGGCCGCCGGCACCCGTTCCACCAGCTCGTCGAGCAACCAGCCGAGATCAGCGTTCTGCCGTGTCGTGTGCACCACTAGGCGTCCCTCTCAGTCGCGGTCGAATCGGACGTCGCCGCCGGGCCGGCCGGTGACGGTGGCACCCCGACGCCGTCGGTCCGTCCCGGCTCGTCGCCCGCGGTCGGGTCGGGCCGGGCCGGCGGCGCCGGGTGGACGCCGCTGCTGTCCAGGCGCCCCCGGGCGGTACCGGCCTGGAGGGCCGACATCTGCCGGCGTACCTCCTCGGGAGAGCGGGTGGCGGGCGCGTCCTGACTGGCCGGGGGCAGCTGGTGGGCGGCCGGCCCCCGACGGCGGACCCGACGGGGCAGACCGTCGCCGTCGGGGGCGGCCTCCACCGACGAGGTACGGGCCGGAGCGAACGGCAGCACGGTCTGCTCCGGCCGTTCCCGGGTGGTCCGGGTGGTCCGTGGTCGGGGCAGCGTGGTCAGCCGGGACACCGACGCCGCCGGGCGGTCCCGGGTGGGCGCGGCGATCGGCGGCTCCTCGGTGACCAGGTCGGCGGGGATACGCACCAGCGCGGTGAGCCCGACCGGCGTGCCGGCCCGCAGGGTGACCTTGACGTCGTGCCGGGCGGCCAGCCGGGACACCACGAACAGGCCGAGCCGGGCGCTGTCGGCCGGATCGAACTCCGGCGGGGTGGCCAGCCGCCGGTTGGCGTCCTCGATCGCCTGGGGCGACATCCCCAGCCCGTGGTCGGTGATCTCGACGAGGTAGCCGTCGACGACGGGCGTCCCGGTCACCTCGACCCGACGCTCGGGCGGGGAGAACGCGGTGGCGTTCTCGATCAGCTCGGCGAGCAGGTGGATGACGTCGGCGACGGCCCGGCCGAGCAGCCCGGCCGGCCCGACCCGGCCGATGTCCACCCGGTCGTACGCCTCGACCTCGGAGATCGCGCCGCGCAGCACGTCCAGCAGGGCGACCGGCTGCCGCCAGCCCCGCCCCGGGGCCGCGCCGGCCAGGATGACCAGGTCCTCGGCGTGCCGGCGCAGCCGGGTGGCGAGATGGTCCACGCGGAACAACTCGGCCAGTTCGTCCGGGTCCTCGGCGCGGCGTTCCATCCGGTCGAGCACCGCAAGTTGCCGGTGCACCAGCCCCTGGCTGCGCCGGGCCAGGTTGAGGAAGACCTCGTTCAACCCCCGTCGCAGCGTCACCTCGTCGATCGCCGACCGGACCGCCACCCGGCTGACCTCGGTGAACGCCCGACCGACGTCGCCGATCTCGTCAGCGCCGTAGGACAGCGGCGGGGCCTCCCGGGCCACGTCGACCTGCTCACCCCGGCGCAACCGGGTGACCACGTCGGGCAGCCGGTGCTCGGCCAGTTCCAGCGCGGCGGCGCGGACCGCGGACAACCGGCGGGCCAGCGTCCGGCCGACCCGGACGGCGACCAGCAGCGACGCCACGATCGCCGCCAGCCCCAGCACCCCGGCCACACCGAGCCGGGCCAGGATCGTGACGGCGACCGGCACCGAACGCTCGGCCAGCCCGTCGGCCTGGCTCAGCTCGAAGTCGCGCAGCTCCTGCTGCACCGCTTCCTGACTGGCCTGCCAGGTCCGGGCGTCGATCGGCGGGACGGCGGACGGCCCGACGGTCAGCAGCTGCTCCTGCATGGTGCGCAGCCGGACGAACGCCTCCCCCTCCACCAACCGCTGGTAGGCGGCCCGGTCGGCGGCCGGCAGGTCGGCCACGGACGACTCCGCGACGAACCGCTCGTTGGCGATGGTCTGCACCAGCCGCAGGTGTTCGCCCTCGGTGAACCGGCCGGTGACGAACGCACCGGCCAGCACCGCGTCGGTCTGGCCGAGCAGCTCGCGGGAGCGGCCGAGCGCGGTCAAAGCGAGCGCCTGCCGGTTCAGCTCCGCGTCGGGCAGGGCCGCCGTGGCGGCGAACGCCTGGAACGCCGAGGAGATCATGCCGCTGTAGAGCCCGATCGCGCCGGCCCGGTCGACCTGCCGCCGGTCGATGAACCCCCGACCGGCGGGCAGCGCGTCCAGGGCGGCGCCGAGCGCGTCCAGCCGGGCGTTGAGCAGGTCGCCTGCGGCGTCCCGTAGCTGCTCCCCGGCCATCAGCCGACGCAGCTCGACGATCGCCTCGTCGGTGCGTCGCCGCTGTTGCGCCAGGGCGGGCAGGGTGTCGGTGCCGGCCAGGTGGATCACCGAGGCCCGGCGCTCCCGTTGCAGCTCGGCCACCACCTGTTCGCCGGGCCGACCGAAGTCCGACAGCAGGGTCCGGGCGGCGAGCAGGTCGAGAGCCGGCCCGAAGGTCAACGTCGTGGCAAAGATCCAGAGCGCCAGCAGGGCGGCCACGGGGGTGACGACCAGGGCGGTCAGCTTGGCGCGGATCGGCCAGTCGCGGGTGTCCATGATTCCTCGCCCGGGCGGGAGTGTCGGCGGTGACGCCGGTACCGGCCGGGCGGTCCGGCATCGACGCCGGGCACCGGCACGGCGCCTTGGGCAGGATACGTAATCCTGACGCTCAGCACTACCGTGCGTCTCCCGCCGTCACCGCTGCGTCGCCGCCGCCGGACCCGCCGTCGCGGCCCGGCGGACCGGGTCGCACCCGGGTTGATCAGGCATCGACGACACCCACCACGACCACCGACGACCCGTCGGCCGGCCCCGGGGACCGGCGGAAAAACGTGACCGGACCGCCCGCCCCGATCGACCCCGGACGTACGACGTGACCGGTTCGTCACGGTCCGGTGCGAACCGGCGAAGGAAATTCGCCGGATCGGGATTGGTGATCAGTGCGGGGAGGGAATACCGGAGGGAGAAGGAGGAGGCCATGTCGCCCACGCAGATAGTCCTACTGGTTCTCGTCGTCCTGGTGGTGGCGGCGCTGGTCGCCGTGGCCGTCGTGGCCAACCGACGACGCGCCCTCAGGTCCCGGTTCGGCCCCGAGTACGACCGGGTGGTCGCGGAGCAGGACAGCCGCAGCGCCGCCGAACGCGAACTGCGCGAGCGGGAGCGCCGGCACGCGGAGCTGACCCTGACCCCGCTCAGCCCGCAGGACCGGGCCCGGTACGCCGCCGCCTGGGAAGAGTTGCAGGTCCGCTTCGTCGACTCGCCGGCCGAGACCGTCGGCGACGCCGACGAGCTGGTCAGCCAGCTGATCGCCGACCGGGGCTACCCGACCGGCGAGTTCACCGAGCAGGTCGCCCACCTCTCCGTGGAGCACGCCCGCACGCTGACCCACTACCGGGAGGCGCACGAGATCCGGCTGCGCAACGAGCGCGGTGAGGCCGGCACCGAGGACCTCCGCCAGGCCGTCGTCCACTACCGGGCGCTCTTCGCCGACCTGCTCGGCGAGGACCCGGTCGGGCACCGCCCGGCGCAGCAGCAGCACCCGGACCGCCCGCAGGACGCCACCACCCGCTGAGGAGAACCCCACCATGCGCCAGGACGAGCAGCAGCTCCACACCGACCACCCGGAGGTCGTCCGGTCCACCCCGGTGGCGGTGCCGCCCCCGGACACGGAGGACACCGACACCGCCGGCCGGCACGGCCGGGACCGGCACGCCGGGACGCCCGAGGACGCGCTCGACGACCGGGGCACCTTCGACGACCCGGGGGCCGACGACGACCTGGACACCACCCGCCCGTACCCCGTGGGCGACGCCGACCGGGACGGGCTGGACGACCGGCACGACCGGGACGCGCTGACCGACCGGGACGACGTGAGCGACCGGGACGCGCTGACCGACCGGGACGACGTGAGCGACCGGGACGCGCTGACCGACCGGGACGACGTGAGCGACCGGGACGCGCTGACCGACCGGGACGACGTGACCGGTCCCGACGGTGACCGGCGGCCGGAGTTCCACGAGCCGGCGCCCCTGCCGACCGCCTTCGGCGCGACCAGCGTGGGTGACGCGGTGGCCGCCTCGGCCCTGGCCGGCGGGCGACCGCAGGACGAGCGGGACGCCCGGGACGAGGACACCGTCGCGCCCGGCGACGGGGCGCCGGGGCAGACCGGGCCGTTCGACGACGAGCGGGCCGACCCGACCGCGGCGGACCGGATCCACGACCGGGACCGTTGGTCGTCCGGGGCCACCGACCCGCACCCCACCGCCGAGGACACCGACCTCCCGGCCGCCGACCACGCCACCACCGCCGACCCGGACACCACGACGGACCGCGCCACCGCCGACCTGGACATCACGGGCGACCTGGACACCACCACCGGCCCGGACACCACGGCCGGCCCCGACACCACCGCCGCGCCGGGCACCACGGCCGGCGGCGTCGTGACGGCGGCAGCAGCAGGCGGCGCGGCCGGCGCAGTCGCCTCGGCCGACGCCGGCCGGTCGGCGAACAGCACCGTGCCCAGCGACGCCGCCACGCTGTTCGAGGCGGACGCCGCGCAGGGCTTCCGGGACCGCTGGCGCGACGTCCAGCTGCGGTTCGTCGACGATCCCCGGGCGGCCGCCGGCGAGGCGCAGTCGCTCGTCGAGGAGGCGATCGGGGCGCTGTCCAAAGCGCTCGCCGCGCAGAAGGAGAAGCTGGGGGGCTGGCAGGGTGCCGGCGAGGCCGACACCGAGCAGCTCCGGGTGGCGGTCCGTCAGTACCGCGACTTCCTGGACCGGGTGCTGGGCCGCTGAGCCGACCCGGGACAGCCGGCTGCCGCCCCGCGCGGACCATTACGCCCCGGCGGCGCCGGTCCACCCGGACCCGATCCACCGACCAACCCTGACGACCACCGCCGACCCTGACGACCACTGCGGCACCACTCGACGCCCCGGCCGGAGCACTCCGGCCGGGGCGTCGTCGGAATCACCCGCCGAATCCACACGGACGGTGTGAAACCCCGCACGGTGGGTAATAGCACGCTCGGCGGGTGCCGACGGCGCGATCAGAGGGGTGGCGGGCGATGGACGGTGCCGGGCTCAGACTGAACATGAACGTGCTGGACTACGGGATCCTGGCGCTCTACTTCGTCACCGTGCTGGGGGTCGGCTTCGCCGCCCGTCGGGCGATCCGCACCAGCGTCGACTTCTTCCTCTCCGGGCGTTCGCTGCCCGCCTGGGTGACCGGCCTGGCCTTCGTCTCGGCCAACCTGGGTGCCCTGGAGATCATCGGGATGGCCGCCAACGGCGCGCAGTACGGCATCATGACCGTCCACTACTACTGGATCGGCGCCGTACCGGCGATGATCTTCCTGGGCATCGTGATGATGCCGTTCTACTACGGCTCCCGGGTGCGCAGCGTCCCGGAATACCTGCGACTGCGGTTCAACCGGCCGACCCACCTGCTGAACGCGATCAGCTTCGCGGTGGCCCAGGTGCTGATCGCCGGGGTCAACCTGTACGCGCTGGCGCTGATCATGCAGGCGCTGCTCGGCTGGCCGCTCTGGCTGGCGATCGTCATCGGGGCGGCGATCGTGCTGGCCTACATCACCGTCGGCGGGCTGACCGGTGCGATCTACAACGAGGTGCTCCAGTTCTTCGTCATCATCGCCGGGCTGGTGCCGATCACCGTCATCGGCCTGGTCAAGGTGGGCGGCTGGGCCGGCCTGATGGACTCGGTCCGCGACTCCAAGCTGGGCGAGGCCGGGCTGCACGCCTGGGAGGGCACCGGCAGCACCGCCAACCCGCTCGGCGCGCACTGGCTGGGCATCGTGTTCGGGCTCGGGTTCGTGCTCTCCTTCGGCTACTGGACCACCAACTTCGCCGAGGTGCAGCGGGCGCTGTCGGCCAAGAACATGAGCGCCGCCCGGCGTACGCCGATCATCGCCGCGTACCCGAAGCTGGTCATCCCGGTGGTGACCGTGGTCCCGGGCCTGATCGCGCTGGTCACCGTCAAAGGGCTGGGAGCCGAGTCCGGTGACCTGGTCTACAACAACGCGATTCCGCTGCTGATGCGCGACCTGCTGCCCAACGGGGTGCTCGGGATCGCGGTCACCGGCCTGGTCGCCTCGTTCATGGCCGGCATGGCGGCCAACGTCAGCGGCTTCAACACCGTCTTCACCTACGACATCTGGCAGGCGTACGTCCGCAAGGAGCGCTCCGACGACTACTACATCCGGATCGGGCGGATCGCGACCGTGGCCGGGGTGGTGGTGGGCATCGGCACCGCGTTCATCGCCGCCGGGTTCAGCAACATCATGAACTACATCCAGGCGTTGTTCTCCCTGTTCAACGCCCCGCTGTTCGCCACCTTCATCATCGGCATGTTCTGGCGGCGGATGAGCGCCCTGGCCGGTTTCTGGTCGCTGCTGGCGGGCACCCTGGCCGCGCTGGCGACCTACCTGCTCTACAAGGCCGGCGTGGTGCACTTCAACTCCGACCTGGAGGAGAGCTTCTGGGGCGCGGGCATCGCCTTCGTCACGGTCGCCGTGGTGGCGGCGGTGGTCACCCCGCTGACCCGACCCAAGCGGGCCGAGGAGTTGCAGGGTCTGGTCTACGGCATGGGCGGGATCGACCTGAAGGGCGACGTGCTCGCCGGGGACCAGGTCTGGTGGCGTTCGCCGGTGCTGCTGGGCGCGATCGCGCTGGTGCTGGCCGTGCTCTTCTACATCCCGGTCTTCTGAGCCCGGTCCGTCACGAGAGGGAGGCGCAGGCGTGGACCAGCACAGCGAGCGGGCGAACGACCCGCAGGTCGTCGAGACGGAGAACGAGCGCAAGCGGTCCGCCGCCGCCCGGCTGTTCGACATCCGCCGGGTCATCGGTGGTCTCTTCGTGGTGTACGGGGTGATCGTCGGCCTGGTCGGTCTCTTCGACTCGGCTGCCGAGATCGACAAGGCGCAGGGCGTCCGGATCAACCTGTGGGCCGGGCTGGCGATGTTGGCTTTCGGGCTGTTCATGCTGGCCTGGCAGTGGCTGCGGCCGGTGGTGCCGCCCACCACCGAGGAGGCCCGGGAGGTCTGATCCGCTCCGGCATGGGGTCGCCCGGACGGGGTACCCGGGGCGCGGAACGCGTCTGGGACAGGAGGGCGGCACCATGACCGATCGTGACCCGAACCGACCGTTGGAGGAACGCCCGGAGGTGGCCGCCGCGGTGGACGACGACTCCACCGTGCCGCAGCTGGCCCGGAGCGGCGGTGGGCCGGTCGACCCGTCGTTCGTCGCGCCGGGTGACCAGCCCGGCGCGTCGACCGAGGAGCTGATCGGTGACCCGTACGCGGCGGGCACCGGGGCCACCGGGACCGGCACGGGGGCCGGTGGGGACAACATCCGCACCGGGGCCGAACAGCCCTGGGAGCCGGAGGACCTGGTCATGGCGCGCGGGCAGGACCTGACGCCGCAGAACCTGGAGCGGGCCCGCCGGGACCTGGCCGAGTTGGGCCGGGCGGCGGTGGAACGTACCGTGCCCTGAGTTCCGCCGCGGTCGCCTCGCGCCCGGTGGGGTGTGCGGCGAACCGGAGACCGGGGACCGGGAGACCGGGGACCGGGAGACCACGGGCCCCACATGACGACCGTCCGGTCCCGGACCGGGGGCCCGGGGAGACGGGTGGGCCCCCGGCCCGACCTCTCGGTCGGACCGGGGGCCCGGGTGCGCCCGCCGCGTCAGTGCCTCACTCCAGCCGCGGCGGGCTGGTTCGTCAGAGCGCCGGGTAGGCGTTCTTCATGAGCTCCTGGAACTGGGCGGAGAACCAGGCGCCGGAGATCGGCGCGTTGGGCAGGGCGCCGCTCATGCTGTTGCCGTTACGGGCGTTACCGGTGTAGGTCGGGTCGCACATCCGGTCGAAGCCCTTGCCCTCGTTGTTCGGGATGAGGGAGCTGGAGCCGTCGGACTCACCCGGGGGCTTCACCCAGACGTAGGCGTCGATGCCCGGCTCGGGGTTGGCCTTCGGCCGCTCGCCGAGACCCGCACCGACCTGGTTGCACCAGTTGCCGGCGTGGAAGCGACGGTCGATGCGACCACCGTTGACGTAGGTGTCGACGCTGGTGGTCGCGCCCGGGCCGGTGGGCCGGGCGGTGCCGCCCCAGCCGTTGCGGGAGGTGTCGATCAGCATGCCGATGTTGCTGTTGAAGCCGACCGAGATCAGCTTGGTGCGGAACGCCTGGGCGAACGACAGCTCGTCGACGTAGAAGTTCCAGTCGATCCACTTGGACTGGCGGACGGTCTGGCCGTTCACCGTGTCGGTGATCTTGATGTACGGCTCCTTCAGGGCGGAGTAGTTCGCCGTGTTGGTGATGAAGCCGTGCACGTAGTTCACGTTGCTACCGGAGGCGACCGCAGCGGTCTTCAGGATGTCGGCGGTCGGGCCGAAGTTGGTGTCCCAACCCAGCCAGCCGTGGTGGCCGGCGTCGATGTAGTTGTAGACGTTGCCGATCGCGCCCAGCTTGGCCAGGGCGTAGCCGACACCGTTGACGTACGCGCCGTTGGCCTTGACCACGTCACACTGCACGGTGCCACCGGCGTTGCCGGAGGTGTTGGTGACCAGGTTCGGCAGCGAGTCGATCTCGATGATGTTGACGATCCGCAGGCTGGCGTACTTGGCCTGGCTCTGGATCGCGGCGATCGGGTCGATGTACTCCGACTTGTACCGCGGCAGTTCGTCGGCGGCCAGCTCACCGTTGGAGGCGAGCGCCGAGCAGTCCCGGCCGGGCAGGTTGTAGATCACGAACTGGATGTAGCCGGCGCCCTGAGCCAGGGCCGCGTCCAGGTGGTCCTTGACGCCCATCGCACCGTTGGAGCTGCTGTCGGTGGTGCCGTTGATCGCGGCGATCCGGTCCAGCCACACCGCGGTCGGGTTGTTGGAGACCCGGCTGCCACCGGCCTCGGCGTCCGCCTTGGCCTTCCACTCCGGGTTCACGTAGCCCTTGACCCCGACGTAGGGGTTGTCCACCTTCTGCCCCGGCGGGGGCGTGGTGGGCGGCGGGGTGGTGGGCGGAGGCGTCGTGGGCGGCGGCGTCGTGGGCGGAGGCGTCGTCGGCGGGGGCGTGGTCGGCGGAGGCGTGGTGGGCGGAGGCGTCGTCGGCGTGACGCCGCCACAGACCACCCCGTTCAGGGTGAACGAGGTCGGCTTGGGGTTGCTGCCGCTCCACGAGCCGTTGAAGCCGAGGGTGGTGCTGCCGCCGCGACCCAGCGAGCCGTTGTAGGACTCGTTGGTGGCGGTCACGTTCTGGCCGCTCTGCGACCACTTGGCCGACCAGCCCTGGGTGACCCGCTGGCTGCTGTTGGGGAAGGTGAAGCCGAGGGTCCAGTTGCTGATCGGGTCACCCACGTTGCGGATGGTGACGTTCGCGGTGAAACCACCGGACCAGTCGTTGGTGGTGTAGTCGATGCTGCACTGGGTGGCGGCCTGCGCCGCGGTGACCGGGATGGTCACCAGCCCGCCCGCGACCAGCACGCTCGCCCCGGTGAGGGCGAACGCCCGGCGTCGGGCGGACAGACTTCTCCACAGATTCATGCCTTTTGCACTCCTTGGGCGAGACCGGCACCACGAGGGGACCGGCAAGTGGCGCGTGAGCGTCCTGGGGTACGGACGACCCCGGCGCCAACGGGACATCTCGGGGGGTGCCCGACCCGGGGGACGGGCGTGGTGGTGGTGGTGAGCTTCACCGGCCCGCACGGACCGGTCGGCGGCGACGTCGTCCGGTGCACCGGTTGCCCTCGACCCCTGCCGTGCGCGGTGTGGCTCCCCGAACCGCGTGCAGCGATTCTTGCATGGGAGCGCTTCCATGGCAATGGCTCGATACTTCGCGGCAACCTGGCGGCAACGCCCGGACCGACATTCGGGGCCCTGGCGAGCCTATCCCCGCCCAGCTCGGCCGGCAGTGCACCAACCACCCCCCGAGGCGGCAAATGACGACACAAGCGCTCTAGCTCCCTTAAGCCCCGCATCATCGGTAAAGCCGAAAACACGAATCTTTCCCCGAATAAGTCGTGAAACGGTCTAACGTCGGTCATAGCTCGACTGTCGTCGGGCTCAGGACAACAGGGGATGGAGTGACGCAGGTCATGGCTAACAAGATGCTCGGGAAGGTTGTCGCGGGTGCCGCTCTCGGTGGCGCGTCCCTTCTGGTGTTCACGCCGGGGATCGCGTTCGCGGACGGTCACCACGACGGCGAGAGCCGGGACGGCAAGGTCATCGCCAAGCCACACGTCGTCAAGCCCGGCGACGAGGTCAAGCTCATCGAGATCTGCCCGGAGGCACAGGAACACGCCTTCGTCTGGTCCGAGGTCACCGGCAAGGTCAAGCTCAAGCCCGAGGGCCGCGGCGACGAGCACGGCAAGGGCGACGAGGGCAAGGGCGAGGACCACGGCAAGGGCGACGAGCACGGCAAGGGCGACGAGGGCAAGGGGGAGGACCACGGCAAGGGCCCCGACGGGAAGGGCCCCGACGACAACGGCCCCAAGCCGCAGCCGCCGGCCGAGGGTGGCCAGCCCCCGGCTGACGGCGGGCAGCCGCCGGCCGACGGCCAGGGCGGTGGCTTCATGGCCGCCGACCAGGGACCGGACCAGGGCGACAAGGGCGACGAGGGCAAGGGCGAGGAGCACGGCAAGCCCGGCGAACACGGCAAGCCCGGCGAAGAGTCCGGCGAACACGGCAAGCCCGGCGAGGAGTCCGGTAAGCCTGGCGAGCACGGCAAGCCCGGCGAGGAGTCCGGCGAACACGGCAAGCCCGGCGCCGAGGAGGAGCACGGCAAGCCCGGCGAGGAGTCCGGCGAGCACGGCAAGCCGGGCTACGGCGAGGAGTCCGACGAGGACGACTGGCTGGGCCACGACGGGTACGGCCAGGACGAGGAGTACGGATACGGCAAGGGCGAGGAGTCCGACCACGGCAAGGACGAGGGTGGCTGGGAGCACAAGAAGGACTTCGTCTACTACGGCGAGGCCGAGGTCTCCGAGCACGCCCGTCCGGGCCGGTACGAGCTGAAGGGCTCGTGTGGCGAAGGCGAACTGGTCGTCCTGCCGAAGGGCCACGTCGACGGCGGTGACGGTGGGATGACCACCACCGCCGCCGACCGGAGCATGGCCGTCGGCGGAGCGGGCATGATCGGCGCGGCTGCCCTCGGCGGCATCGTGCTGATGCGTCGGCGTCGGGCCGATGAGCTCGGCTGACCCGACGGCGACACGGGCCGGCGGCCGTCACGGGAGACCGTGGCGTGCCGCCGGCGCGGCCGTCGTCGTCCTGCTCGCCATGGCCGGCTCCGGCATGGTCGGCGCGTCACTGCGCACCACGCCCCCGCCGCGTCCCCCACAGCCGGCGGCCCAGGCCGCGCCGCAGACCACCCCGGCGACCACCCCCGCCGGAGAGACCGGGCCGGTCGACGACCCGGACGCCCAGGTCCCCGCCGACGCGAGCGTGCCACCGGGCCCCGATCCGCTGCTCCGGGCCGCCCCCACCGCCATCGTGATCCCGCGGATCGGGGTCGACGCGGAGATCATGCCGCTGGGCACCAACCCGGACGGCACGGTCCAGGTGCCCCCGCTGGACCAGGCCCAGCGCGCCGGCTGGTACGAGCCGGGCGTCAGCCCCGGGGAGACCGGCAATGCGGTGATCGTCGGGCACGTCGACTCGGCGAAGCTCGGGCCGGCGGTCTTCTTCCAACTCGGCGCGCTCCTGCCGGGCGACACCATCACGGTGTCCCGGGCCGACGGCGGCGTCGCCATCTTCACCGTCGACGAGGTGCGTTCCTATCCCAAGGACCAGTTCCCCACCGAGCTGGTGTACGGCCCGAACGACCGACCCGGACTGCGGGTGGTGACCTGCGGCGGCCAGTTCGACCAGGGGGCCGGCAGCTACCAGGACAACGTGATCGTCTTCGCCACCCTGACGTCCTGACCCCTACCGCACCTCCCGGCGGGACACCGCCGGCCGACCACACCGGTGCCGCGCCTGCGGCGGGACGATGATCCCCCCGCAGGCGCGGCACCGGTGTCACGGTCAGGCGGCGGCGGACGTCCGGACCAGGGTGCGGATCTGCCGCAGCAGCACCGACAGCGAGGCGAGGTCCGCCCGCGACTCGTCGAACTCCCCCATCGCCCGGTGCGCCCGGTGGATCGAGGTGGCGTTCGACTGTTCCCACTGGAGCACCCGCTCCTGCGGCGGCAGGTCACCCGAGGTGGAGTCGAGCACCTCACCGGTGAGCGCGGCCAACGCGGCGTACAGGTCGTAGCGCAGCGCCATCCGGGCCAACGTCTGCCAGCGGTCCTCGCGCGGCAGCAGGGAGATCTTCGACAGCAGCGAGTCGACCCGGAACCGGTCGGAGAGCACGAAGTAGACCGAGGCCACCTCACCGACGTCGCGGCCACTGGTCCGCGCCGTCTCCACCACGTCCAGCAGACCGAAGCTGTACATCAGCCGGGTCGCCTGCTCGGCCAGGTCGGCCGGCAGCCCCCGGGCGGTCATCGCGTCGATGTGCTCCCGCAACGACTCCCGCTCGCTGCCGTGGAACCGGTCCTGAAGGTCGGGCAGTAGCCGGGCCACCCCGTCGCGGAGCCGCTCGATCTCGGCCGGCACGTCGATCGGCGAGCGCCGGTTGGTCACCAGCCAGCGCACCGCCCGGTCGAGCAGCCGCCGGGTGTCGAGGTAGACGCTGGTCTGCAACTCCGGCGAGACCTGGTTGTCCAGCGCCTCGACCGCGTCCCACAGCTCCCGCAGCCCGAAGACCTCCCGGACCACCACGTACGCCCGGATGACGTCGGCCGCCGACGCGGCCGTCTCCTCGACGACCCGGAAGACGAACGAGATGCCGCCCCGGTTGATCGCCTCGTTGACCAGGACCGTGGTGACGATGTCCCGACGCAGCCGGTGCTGGGCCATCCGGTCGGCGAACCGCTCGCGCATCGGCGTCGGGAAGTAGTCGACCAGCACCCTGGTCGTCCACTCCTCGTCCGCGAGGCCCTCGGCGAGGATCTCCCGCTCCAGCACGATCTTGACGTACGCGAGCAGCACCGCGAACTCCGGCGCGGTCAGCCCGGACTCGGTGCGTACCGCCAGCTCCTCGTCCGGGGGCAGCGCCTCCAGCGCCCGGTCGAGCTGACCGGCCCGCTCCAGTTCGCTGATCATCCGGCGGTGCACCGGCAGCAGCGAGGCGGCCTGGGCCTGCGAGTTGTTGATCGCCCGTGCCTGGTCGTAGTTGTCCCGCAGGACCAGCTCGGCGACCTCGTCGGTCATCTGGGCCAGCAGCTCGTCACGGGCGGGGACGTCCAGCGCCCCGTCGGCGACCGCCGTGTTCAGCAGGATCTTGATGTTCACCTCGTGGTCGGAGCAGTCCACTCCGGCCGCGTTGTCGATGAAGTCGGTGTAGATCCGGCCGCCGGTCTGCGCGTACTCGATCCGGCCGAGCTGGGTGCAGCCCAGGTTGCCGCCCTCGCCGACGACCCGGCAGCGCAGGCTCTTGCCGTCCACCCGGATCGCGTCGTTGGACTTGTCGCCCACCTCGGCGTTGGTCTGGCTGGACGCCTTCACGTAGGTGCCGATGCCGCCGTTCCAGAACAGGTCCACCGGCGCGGTGAGGATCGCCTTCATCAGCTCCGGCGGGCTGAGCTGGGTGACGTCGTCGGCCAGGCCGATGGCCGCCCGCACCTGCGGGGTGATCGGGATCGACTTGGCCCCGCGCGGGAAGATCCCGCCGCCTTCGGAGATCAGCTTCGGGTCGTAGTCCTCCCAGGACGACCGGGGCAGCCCGAACAGCCGCTGACGTTCCCGGAAGGAGGTGGCGGCGTCCGGGTCCGGGTCGAGGAAGATGTGCCGGTGGTCGAACGCGGCCACCAACCGGATGTGTTCGGAGAGCAGCATCCCGTTGCCGAACACGTCGCCGGACATGTCGCCGACGCCGACCACGGTGAAGTCAGCCGTCTGGGTGTCGTGGCCCAGCTCGCGGAAGTGCCGCTTGACCGACTCCCAGGCACCCCGGGCGGTGATGCCCATCTTCTTGTGGTCGTAGCCGGCGGAACCGCCGGAGGCGAACGCGTCACCCAGCCAGAAGCCGTGCGCCGCCGAGATCTGGTTGGCGATGTCGGAGAACGTCGCGGTGCCCTTGTCCGCCGCGACCACCAGGTACGGGTCGTCCGGGTCGTGCCGCACCACGTCCACCGGCGGCACGATGTCCCCGGCGACGATGTTGTCGGTGACGTCGAGCATCGCGCCGACGAACTCCTGGTAGCAGGCGACCGCCTCGTCCCGGTCCCCCGGCTTCTGCTTCAGCACGAAGCCGCCCTTGGCACCCACCGGCACGATCACCGCGTTCTTCACCATCTGCGCCTTGACCAGGCCGAGCACCTCGGTGCGGAAGTCCTCCCGCCGGTCGGACCAGCGCAGCCCGCCCCGGGCCACCGGCCCGTAGCGCAGGTGCACGCCCTCGAACCGGGGCGAGTAGACGAAGATCTCGAACTTGGGTCGGGGCGCCGGCAGGTCCGGAATGGCCTGCGGGTCCAGCTTGAACGCCACGTACGGCTTGGGTCGCCCGTCGGCGCGCTTCTGGTAGAAGCTGGTCCGCAGGGTGGCCTGCATCAACGTCAGGTAGGCGCGCAAGATGCGGTCCTGGTCGAGGCTGGCCACGTCGTCCAGCGCGACACCGATCGCGTCGACCAGCTCGCCGCTGCGTTCCCGGCGCTGCTCCGCCTCGCGCCCGTCCGGGGCGAACCGCACCTCGAACAGTTCCACCAGCAGGGCGGCGATCCGCGGGTACGCGATGAAGGTCTGCTCCATGTACTCCTGGGAGAAGACCGCCCCGGTCTGCCGCAGGTACTTCGCGTACGCCCGCAGCACCACCACCTGCCGCCAGGTCAGACCGCCGCGCAGGACCAGCTCGTTGAAGCCGTCCACCTCGGCCTCACCCCGCCAGGCGGCGGCGAAGGCGTTCTCCACGTGCGGGCGCACCTCGGCCAGCTCCTGGTGCCCCTCGGGCAGACGCAGCCCGAAGTCGTACAGGAAGACCCGGCCGTCGATCCGGTCCACCTCGTACGGGTGCTCGTCGACCACCCGTACGCCCAGCGAGTGCAGCACCGGCAGCACGGCGGAGAGCATCATCGGCTCGCCGTACCGGTAGACCTTGAACCGGACGTCCATCGCCTCGTCGGCCCCGGCGTCGCGCTGCCCCGGCCGGGGCGCCCACTGCTTACGGAACAGGTGCATCTCCAGCTGGCCGGGCTCCTCCAGCAGCTCCAGCTTGGCCAGGTCCTTCATCGCCTCGTACGGCGTGTGCCCGTCCTTGTAGCCCTCCGGGAACGCGTCGGCGTACCGGACGAAGAGCCGTTTGGACTGTTCGTCGCCGAGCTTGCGCTCCAGCACCAGCCGGTAGTCGTCGTCCCAGAGCCGGGTGGCGTCGGCCAGCTCCTCGGCGAGCAGGTCGGCGTCGATCTCCCCGGGCGGCCGGTTCGGGTCGGTCCGGACGATGAAGTGCACCCGGGCCAGCATCGACTCGGTGACCCGGGTGGTGTAGTCCACCCCGACCCCGTTCAGCTCACGCAGCAGGATGTCCTGCATGCGCAGCCGGTTCTGGGTGGTGAACCGGTCCCGGGGCAGGTAGATCAGGCAGGAGATGAACCGCCCGTACGCGTCGCGGCGCAGGAACACCCGCAGCTGCCGGCGGCCGGCCATCCGCAGCACCCCGACCACCGCGTGGTACAGGTCGTCGGTCTTGATCTGGAACAGCTCGTCGCGCGGGTAGGTCTCCAGGATCTGGAGCAGGTCCTTGCCGGAGTGGCTGCGCTGACTCAGCCCGGACCGGTCCAGCACCTCGGCCACCTTGCGGCGGACCACCGGCAGCTCCCGCACGCTGGTCCGGTAGGCGGCGGTGGAGAACAGGCCCAGGAACCGCCGCTCGCCGACCACCCGGCCGGCCTCGTCGAAGATCTTGAAGCCGATGTAGTCCAGGTAGGCCGAGCGGTGCACGGTGGCCCGGGAGTTCGCCTTGGTGATGATCAGCAGCCGCTTCTCCATCACCTTCTCGTGCGCCTCCGGCGTCATCGACGACAGCGCGCGCGCCTCGGGCGAGTCCGACCGCAGGATGCCCAGGCCGGTGCCGAGCACCGCCTCCAGCGCCGGGCCGCCCTGCCCGCCGGAGTCGACCAGCCGGTACTCCCGGTAGCCGAGGAAGGTGAAGTGGTCGTGGGCCAGCCAGCGCAGCAGCTCCACCGAGTCGGTGATGTCCTTTTCCGGCACCGGTGGGCGGTCGTTCGCCGTCCGGGCGGTGGACAGCTCGTCGGCGAGCGCCAGGGCCCGCTGCCGCATCTTCGGCCAGTCCTCGACGGCCTCCCGCACGTCGGTGAGCACCCGCTGCAACTCGCGGCGCAGCTTGTCCCGCTGGTCGGCGTCCCGGACCGGGTCGATCTCGATCCGCATCCAGCTCTCGACCAGGTCACCGGCGATCGCGTCGTCCGGCTCCACGTCGGCGGAGACCTCGGTCAGCCGGCCCAGCGGCTCCCGCCGCACCACCACCAACGGGTGCACCAGCAGGTGTACGTCGAGGTGGTGTGCGTTGAGCAGGGCGGTCACCGAGTCGACCAGGAACGGCATGTCGTCGGTGACGATCTCGACGACGGTGTGGTGCTGGTCGGCGTCGGGGGGCAGGATGCGCAGCTTCAGCTCACCCGGCACCCGCTGCTGGGCCAGGTCACGGTGGGCCCGGGCGGCGTCGAGCATCTCCTCGGCGGTGAACCCGATCAGCTCCTCGTCCGGCGCGAACCGCCAGAACCGGCCCACCAGGGTCGCCGCGTCGTGGTCGTCACCGGCCAACGCCACCGCCTGGGCCACCAGGCGCTCCGCGTTGGGCACCGGCTCGTCGAGCTCGGCGTCCTCCACGTCGTCACCGAGCGCTTCCACCGGAAGCCCCAGGTCGTAGAGGGTGTCGATGCTGGAACCGGTCAACCCGGTCACTCCTGTGTCGAGTCGACCGTAGCCGTCCCCGTCGATCGGCGGGCTGTCCCCGTCGGTCGCCGAATCGAAGCTGTCGTCCCGGCCGGTGTCAGTCTGCCGGAGGTCGGGTCCCGGTTTGATCGCCGGACGCCGGTCCATGGGTGCCACTCCCCTCGACGACCCACCGCGTTGTGGGTCACTCTGCCGCCCCACCTTAGGCCCTGCCGTTCCGGTCATCGGTCGGCGGACCGTCGGCCGGACGTCCGGTCCGCGACTCTGGGCCGGTCGCCTGTTGCAGATCCACGTCGGCCGGCTGCCGAGTACCCCGCTGTGGGATGTTCACAACACCCGGGGGCCCACCTCTTCGCCCTGCCCACCGGGGCGGGAAGGGCGTCGACCGCTCCCGCCCGGCGATCCGGTCCGGCCGCGCGGGGCGGTACGGGCGGCCGCCGCGTACTAGCGTGCAGGGCAGCCCGCCACCCGGAAGGTGCCAGCTCCATGCCCCTGTCGTACCCGTACCACCGCCCCGGCACTCCCCTGCGGCGGGCTCTCGCGGCCGTGGCGGCCACGGTGCTGGCGGCCGGTGCCCTCGTCGGCTGCTCCGGCGACGACGACCTGGCGGGCAGCGTGGACGCGTTCCTCGCCGGCTGGCGCAGCGGCAAGCTGGACAAGGTGGGATTTGTCGACCCGACCGGGGCGAGAGTGCCCGCCGCCACCGTCACCGAGCAGATCAAGGCACTCTCCGGCGATCTCGCCGCCACCGCGCCCACCCTGGGTCGCGCCGGGGACGCCGAGGTCACCAAGAACCTCGCCACCGCGAAGGTCGACATCAGCTGGGCGTTGCCGGGCGGGGCCACCTGGGCCTACCAGCGGCCGGTCCGGCTGCGGCAGAACAGCGGCGACGACCGGTGGCAGGTGATCTGGGAACCCCAGGTGCTGCACGAGCAACTGGAGAAGGGCGACCGGCTGGCGCTGCGGCGGACCGCCGCGCCCCGGGCCGGGGTGCTGGACGGCGCGGGGCAGCCGATCGTGGCGCCCCGCCCGGTGGTCCGCATCGGCGTGCAGCCGGGCGAGGTCACCGACGCCAAGGCCCTGGTGGGAGGGCTCGATGCCGCGTTCAAGGCGGTCAAGCCGCCGATCAGCCCACCGGTGGACCTCAGCGACCTGCCGCAACGGCTGCGCGACGCCGATCCGGGCGCCTTCGTCGAGGTGGTGACGTTACGCGACGAGGCGTACCGGCAGATCCGGCCCCGGATCTACGACCTGCCGGGGACGAAGTTCCGGGCCGAGAAGCTCGACCTGGCCCCCACCCGGGAGTTCGCCCGCGCCCTGCTCGGCACGGTCGACCAGGCGCAGGCCGACGACCTGGCCGCCCACCCCGACCGGTACGCCAAGGGTGACCTGGTCGGCCACGGTGGTCTGCAGGGCCGCTACGACGAGCGGCTGCGCGGTGCTCCCGGCACCATCGTGGAGATCCGCCGACCCACCCCGGAGGGCGGCAGCACCGTCGTCACCGAGGCGTTCCGACAGGAACCGACCGCCGGTGAGCCGGTCCGCACCAGCCTCGACGTGGCCGTCCAGAACGCCGCCGACGGCGCACTGCGGGCGGAGAAGCGACGGTCGGCCCTGGTCGCGGTGCGGATCAGCGACGGCGCGGTGCTCGCCGCCGCCAACGGCCCCGGAGCGGCCGGGGAGAACCTGGCCTTCACCGCCCAGGTGCCGCCGGGCTCCACCTTCAAGACGGTCAGCGCCCTCGCCCTGCTGGACAAGGGCGCGGTGACCCCACAGACCATCGTCGACTGTCCCAAGACCCGCGCGGTGGACGGTCGGCCGTTCAAGAACTCCGACGACTTCGTCCTCGGCAAGGTGCCGTTCCGCACCGACTTCGCCAAGTCCTGCAACACGGCCTTCGTGGCGCTGGCCCCGCAACTCGGCCCGGACGGGCTGGCCGCCACCGGCCGTACCCTCGGCCTGGAGGGCAGCTGGGACCTCGGCGCGGACGTCTTCACCGGCAAGGTCTCCACCGGCGGCGCCCCCACCGAGCAGGCCGCCGCGGCGATCGGTCAGGGCACCACCGTGGTCAGTCCGCTGGCCATGGCCGGTGCCACCGCCGCCGTCGCCCGGGGCCGCTGGGAGCAGCCGAAGCTGGTGCTCGACCCGGCCCCGGCCGCACCCGCCGAGGCCGGCCCGCCGTTGAAGGCCGAGTCGGTGGCGGGGCTCAAGACGATGATGCGCGAGGTGGTCACGGCCGGCACCGGCAAGGCGCTGTCCGACGTGCCCGGTGGCCCGGTGTACGGCAAGACCGGCACCGCCGAGTACGACAACGACCCGGCGCACACCCACGCCTGGTTCGTCGGGTGGCGGGGGGACGTCGCGTTCGCCGTCTTCGTCGAGCAGGGCGGGTCGAGTACGGCCAGCGCCGTCCCGATCGTCGAACGCTTCCTGCGCGCCCGCCCCTGACCCGCCCCGGCGGGCGTTGTCGGGGCGGGTCAGGGGCGCAACGTCGACCCTTCCGGGGATCGTGCTCAGGCGACCGGCTCTTCGGCACGCCCCGGCACGTCGGCCGGCCCGGAAACAGCCGGCCCGGAGGCGAAGGGCTCGGGGACGGACGGCCCCGGGACGGCTCGTCCGGAGTGGGACGGGCCGGGGTCGGTGGGGTGTGGCTGGGGTGGCAGCAGTCGGGGCGCGACGGCGTCCGTGGCGACCACCGGGGCCAGTCCGGCGACGACCGTGTTGACGATCTCGGCGGCGTACGCACCGTCCGGGTCGTAGTCGGGGTCGAAGACGGTCAGCTCGACGCCGAGGCAGTGCGGGGTATCCACCAGCCCGCCGAGCAGGATCTCCAGCTCGGCGAAGGCGATCCCGCCGGGGTCCGGGGCGTCCACGGCCGGCATCACCGCCGGGTCGAGCACGTCGACGTCGATGTGCACCCAGTAGCCGGCGCAGTCGGCCAGTTGCTCGTGCGCCCACTGGGCGCTGCGGGCGGCGCCCTCGGCGCGCAGGGCCGGCACCGGTCGGGTGGTGATCCCGGCGGCCTGGAGGTCGAGCCGGTACTCGTCCTGTGCCCGGATGCCGAGCACCACCACGTCGATGTCCCGGAAGTACGGTCGGCGCCCCTCGATGGCGGCCAGGTCGGCCTGGCCGCGCCCGGTCACCAGGGCGAGGTCCTCGCCGGCTGCCGCACCCACGTAGGAGGCGTTGCCGGGGTGCCGGAAGTCGGAGTGGCCGTCGACGAAGACCAGCCCGATCCGTCCGCCGACCGCCTCGCCGAGCCGGTGCATGGCCAGCGCCGAGCCGAGCAGCACCGAGCAGTCCCCGCCGAGGACCAGGGGGAACTCGCCCCGGTCGATGATCGCGCCGATCCGGTCGGCCAGCGCCGTCGAGTAGCCGGAGATCTCCCGGGCGTGGCAGACCCCGTCGCCGGGCCGCCAGTCGCCCGGGTCGTACCGGGGGGCGGTGAGGCAGCCGGCGTCCCGGGCGCCCAGTCGGGCCAGCAGCCCGTGGTCGCGCAGCGCGCCGGGGGCCTTGCCGCAGCCGGGGACGGAGGTGGAGGTGGGTGGGCGCAGACCCAGGTTGGTCGGCGCGTCGAGGACGGCGATTCGGCGCATCACAGGCTCCCGTCCTCGATGGGTGGCGGGCCGGCCGGGGGCCGGCCCGCGCGGGGGTGTCAGGGGTTCAGAACAGGGCGCTGGCCAGGGCGCGTCGGGCGGAGGCCACGGCGGGGTCGTCCGGGCCGGCGATGCTGAACAGGGCGATCAGGTGTTGGCGGGCCTTGTCCCGGTCGTCACCGGCGGTCCGCCGGACCACCCCGACCAGCCGCGCGTACGCCTGCTCGGCCATCCCGCTGAGCACCTCGATGTCGGCGGCGAGCAGCTGGGCGTCGACGTCGTCGGGGTTGGCCTGCGCGGCGGCGAGGGCGGCCTGCGGGTCCGCGCCGGCGACCCGCCGGGCCACCCCGACCTGGGCCAGCCCGGCCTCGGCTGCGGCGTCCGCCGGGGACTCGGCGAGGATCTTGCGGTACGCCTGCTCGGCGGCGTCCAGGTCGCCGCTCATCAACGCGTCGTCGGCCTCGTCGAGGCGCGGGTCCTCCGGCTCGGCCACGGTGACGCCACCGGCCTTGAGCACGGCGGCGAGCCACTGGCGCAGCTGGGGCTCGGGGATCACCCCGGGGAAGGCGTCGATGGGCCGCCCGCCGACGATCGCGTAGACGGTGGGGATGGCCTGGATCTGGAACATCTGCGCGATCCGCGGGTTTCCCTGGACGTCGACCCGGGCGAGGACCCACTGGCCGGCGCCCTCGGCCGCCAACCGCTCCAGCACCGGGGCGAACTGGTCGCTGTCCGGGTAGCCGGCCGCGCCGAAGAAGACCACCACGGGTGTGGTCATCGACCGTTCCAGCACCTCGGACTGGATGTTCGCCTCGGTCACGTCGAGCGCGGCGGCGGCGCCACCTGTGGCGGGACCGCCCGGCAGGCCGGTGGAGGCACCGGTCTGGCTCGGTGTGGCGGGACGGGAACTGGCCGGGGCGGTGCCGCGCAGCGCGCTGAGGTCGACCGCGCCGCGGGTGAAGATCGACGAGGTGATCCGTGGGTCGCTCATGGTTGTCTAGTCTCGCACGATCCCCACCGTCCCCGGCTCAGCCACAACGCCCACAGTTGCCACTCTCACCTCCCGTTCTCCCCTCCCACCCCCACCCCCCACTCCCGCCCCCCACCCTCCGCCCCCACCCCGTCGATCATGGAGTTGTGGTGGGCGTAGCGCCCCTTTTATGAGGCTCTGCCACCACCACAACTCCATGATCGACCGAGGGTGGGCTCGGGGGTGGGGTGGGTCAGAAGCGGGCGGGTTCGCGGTAGGTGCCCCATTCGGCGCGCAGGGCGTCGCAGATCTCGCCGAGGGTGGCTTCGGCGCGGACGGCGTCGAGCATGGGCGGGATCATGTTGCCGCCGGTGCGGCTGACCTCGACCATGCGCTGCACCGCCGCCGTCACCGCGGCGTCGTCACGGGCGGCCTTGCGCTCGGCGAGGACCCGGCGCTGCTCCAGCTCCACCTCGTGCGAGATGCGCAGGATCTCCAGCTCCTTGGCGGTCGTGCCGGTGTGGCAGTTGACCCCGACGATCTTCTTGTCGCCCTTTTCCAGCGCCTGCTGGTAGGTGAAGGCCGACTCGGCGATGTGCCCGGTGAACCAGCCGTCCTCGATGCCGCGCAGGATGCCGGAGGTCATCGGGCCGATCTGGTGCGGGCCCTCGCCGCCGAGCTGCCGGATCCGGGCGAAGATCGCCTCCGCCTCGGCCTCGATGGCGTCGGTGAGCGCCTCGACGTACCAGGAACCGCCGAGCGGGTCGGCCACGTTGGTCACCCCGATCTCCTCCATCAGCACCTGCTGGGTACGCAGGGCGATCTCGGCCGATTCGTCGGTGGGCAGGGCCAGGGTCTCGTCGAGGGCGTTGGTGTGCAGCGAGTTGGTGCCGCCGAGCACGGCGGCGAGGGCCTCCACGGCGGTGCGTACCACGTTGTTGACCGGTTGTTGCGCGGTCAGCGACACCCCGGCGGTCTGGGTGTGGAACCGCAGCCAGAGGGCCTTCTCACTGGTCGCGCCGTAGACGTCGCGCAGCCAGCGGGCCCAGATCCGGCGGGCGGCCCGGAACTTGGCGATCTCCTCGAAGAAGTCCAGGTGCGCGTCGAAGAAGAAGCTCAGCCCGGGGGCGAAGACGTTGACGTCCAACCCCCGCGAGAGCCCCAGCTCGACGTAGCCGAACCCGTCGGCCAGGGTGTACGCCAGCTCCTGCGCGGCGGTGGAACCGGCCTCGCGGATGTGGTAGCCGGAGACCGACAGCGGCTTGTAGCGGGGGATCTCGGCGGCGCAGTATTCCATCAGGTCGCCGATCAGGCGCAGGTGCGGCTCGGGGTCGAACAGCCACTCCTTCTGCGCGATGTACTCCTTGAAGATGTCGGTCTGCAACGTGCCGTCCAGCCGGGACAGGTCGACGCCCTGCCGCTCGGCGGCGACCAGGTACATGCAGAACACCGGCACCGCCGGCCCGGAGATCGTCATCGAGGTGGTGACGCCGGCCAGGTCGATGCCGTCGAAGAGCGTCTCCATGTCGGCTGCGGTGTCCACCGCGACCCCGCAGTGGCCGACCTCGCCGAGCGCCTGCGGGTCGTCGGAGTCGCGCCCCATCAGGGTCGGCATGTCGAACGCGACGGAGAGCCCACCGCCGCCCGCGCCGAGGATCATCTTGTACCGCTCGTTGGTCTGCTGGGCGTTGCCGAAGCCGGCGAACTGCCGGATCGTCCAGGCCCGACCGCGGTAGCCGGTCGGGTGCAACCCCCGGGTGTACGGGAACTCGCCCGGCCAGCCGATCCGTTCGAACCCGGGGTAGGCGGTGCCCTCGGGCGGCCCGTACACCGGTTGCACGGTGGTGCCGGACAGGGTGGTGAAGTCCGCGTCCCGCTTGCGCGCGGCGTCGTACCGGGCCTGCCAGCGTGCCCGTCCGGCGGCGATCTCGTCGGCGTTCATCCGCGGGGCTCCTCCTCGAGTCCTCGACCGAACCCCGAGTGTAGAACGAAGCCTGAACGATCGCTAAGGAAGCTCGTACCCGCCGGTAGCCCGCCGAGCACCGTGCAGGGAGGCGAGCAGAGTCAGGCCGCCGGCAGTGCGGGCACCTCGAAGTCGTAGGTGAAGCTGTCCAGCGCGACCTTGACGAGCACCCGACTCGCCTTCGTGACCTTCTCCCTGCCGGCACAGATCAATTCCGTCTGCCAGTTGGAAGTCGCCGGCAGGCCCGGCGGGCGGGACGCAACTTCACCCAACTCCACCTGACGGCACTCACCCTTCTTTCCGGCAGCGTCGCGCAGGCCGTACCGGGCGCCCTTCGGGCCGACCACGTCGAAGCGCACTTCGGCCGAAGCACTACGCACGGCCACGACACGGACGGCGTCGGGGCCGAAGACGGGAAGCTCGCTCGGGACCTCGGACACCGCCTGCCGGGGAGTCTCCGAGACTTCCGTGGCGGGCGAAGAATCAGGAGAAGCATCTTCCGGCCCCGCGGAACAACCTACGAGGGAAACGGTGACGCTAAGCGACAATCCAAATAAAAGCAAGATCCCCGAAACTCTGTCTTTCATTGTCACCCGTTTCGCATTAATAGCTTTTTCGCGATGATACAGAATGGGCCTGAGCAAGTCAAGGGACAACGATGCCGACCTTCCCCTGATATCTTGGCGGCATTCGCGGCGGCCTAATCAAAGAGCCGCCCCGCGCATCCACGGGGAGACAGCTTGAACTTCAGGAAACGTATGTTGAGTGTCGTGTCGGCGATTGCGGTTCTGCCGCTGCCCGTGGTGGCCCTCCAGGCCCCGGCCCTGGCAGGTCCGCAGGGCTGCCCGGCCGAGGGTGAGAACCCGCTCTACACCTTCACCAACATCAGCAAGTCGACGCGGCCGACCGACGTCTACAGCGCCTACATCACTGGCCCCGGCACCATCTCCTACAGCGAGAACGAGACCGCCAACGTCGCCGCGACGGCGTCGGCGACGGTATCCGCCGAAGCCGGCGTCGTTTTCGCGAAGGCGAGCACGTCCATCGGGGTGTCGGTGACAGCCGGACGCTCATGGACTGCCGGCTTCAGTTACGCCCTGGAAGTGCCGAGTGGGCAACGTCGCAGGATGCGGCTCTTTCAGGAGTCTCGCTCTTTTGTGGTGAAGAAGCAGACCTGGAACGTCGCGCAGTGCAAATTCCTCACCAACTATTCGGGAGCCAGCGCGAACGCTCCCCGAACCGCCCGGGTCGACGAATGGAAGCTCGAGTCCTGAGGACCGGCCGCTGACCCTGGCAGATCATTGCCGGCGGAAGCAGAAATGCAGCGAGGGTACGGCTGATCGGCCGGAAATGCTCCGGCGACCGATCGGCCGTACCCTCGTGCCGGACCACTTCCGCGTCAGATCTTGCGTGGCCCGGGCACCACCGAATTCCACCGTGTGTCAGGCGCGTGCCCCGGGTGGACGGCTCAGGTGCCGATCTGGGCGAGCAGTTCGTCGGCCGCCGCGTACGGGTCGAGGGCCCCCTCGGCGACCTTCGCGGCGAGCGCCGGCAACTCCGTACCGTCGCGCAGGGAGCCGATGCGGGCGCGCAGGGTGCCCAGCGCGATCGCCTCGATCTCGGCGGCGGCCCGCTTCTCCCGACGCAGGCGGAGCTGGTCGTGCTGCTCCAGCCAGGCACGGTGCTTGTCGATCGCGGCGGCGATGTCGTCGATCCCCTCGCCGCGGGCGGCGATCGACCGCACCACCTGCGGACGCCACTGCCCCGGCCCACGCTCGCCCAACGCGATCATGCCCTGGATGTCCCGGACGGTGTTGTCGGCACCGTCGCGGTCGGCCTTGTTGACCACGAAGACGTCGGCGATCTCCAGGATGCCGGCCTTGACCGCCTGGATCGCGTCACCCATCCCCGGGGCGAGCAGCACCAGCGTGGTGTCGGCGAGTGACGCCACCTCGACCTCGACCTGGCCGACCCCGACGGTCTCCACCAGCACCACGTCGCAGCCGGCGCCCTCCAGCACCCGGACCGCCTGCGGGGTCGCCGACGACAGCCCACCGAGGTGCCCCCGGCTGGACATCGACCGGATGTAGACGCCCGGGTCGGTGGCGTGGTCCTGCATCCGGACCCGGTCGCCGAGGATCGCGCCGCCGGTGAACGGGCTGGACGGGTCGATGGCCAGCACCCCGACCCGGTGCCCACCCGCCCGCAACGCCCGGACCAGCTCGTTGGTGGTGGTCGACTTGCCCACCCCTGGGGAGCCGGTCAACCCGACCACCTGGGCCTGCCCCGCATAGGGCGCGAGCGCCGCCGCCACCTGCGGCAGCATCTCGTCACCGGACTCGACCAGGGTGATCAGCCGGGCCACCGCCCGGGGGTCACCCTGGCGTGCCCTCTCCACCAGCATCGGTACGTCCCGACTGCGGCGCACCGGGACAGCGGCGGGGGTGGGGGCGTTCTCGACACTCACCGGGTCACCTTCGCCCACGACTGCGGTGCTCGCCAACCCCACTCACTCCTCGCACTCACACGCCCACCTCACCCGACGACCGTGAGCCGGGAAGTTCCCGCCCCCGACCGCTGTCTTCGCCGCACCGACCCGGACCCGCGACCACGCTCCGCGCCATCCGGCCCGACGGCCGGTCAGTTCCCGGTGTCGGCGGGTACGTGGATGATCAGGGCGTCACCCTGGCCACCGCCGCCGCACAGCGCCGCCGCGCCGGTGCCACCACCACGACGCTGGAGTTCCAGCGCGAGGGTGAGCACCAGCCGGGCCCCGGACATGCCGATCGGGTGCCCGAGCGCGATCGCCCCACCGTTGACGTTGACCTTGTCGGTGCTGACGCCGAGGTCCCGCGTGGACTGGATGCCGACCTGGGCGAACGCCTCGTTGATCTCGATGAGGTCGAGGTCCTCGACGCTCAGGCCGCCCTTCTTCAGGGCGTGCTGGATGGCGTTCGACGGCTGCGAGTGCAGGGAGTTGTCCGGGCCGGCCACGTTGCCGTGCGCGCCGATCTCGGCCAACCAGGTCAGGCCCAACTCGTTCGCCTTGGCTTTGCTCATCACCACCACGGCCGCCGCGCCGTCCGAGATCGGCGACGAGGTGCCGGCGGTGATCGTGCCGTCCTTGGCGAACGCCGGGCGCAACTTCGCCAGCGACTCGACGGTGGTGTCCGGGCGGATGCCCTCGTCCTCGCTGATCACCAGCGGGTCGCCCTTGCGCTGCGGGATGACCACCGGGGTGATCTCGTCGGCGAAGTGACCGTTCTTCTGCGCGGCGGCGGCCCGCTGGTGGCTGGCCGCCGCGAACGCGTCCTGCTCCTCGCGGGTGATCCCGTGCCGTCCGCCGAGCCGCTCGGTGGACTCCCCCATCGAGCAGCAGTCCCAGGCGTCGCTGAGCCCGTCGTGGGCCATGTGGTCCTTGACCGTCACGTCGCCGTACTTGTAACCGGCGCGCTGGCCGAGCAGCAGGTGCGGGGCGTTGGTCATCGACTCCATGCCACCGGCCACCACGATGTCGAACTCACCGGCCCGGATGAGCTGGTCGGCCAGGGCGATCGCATCCAGGCCGGAGAGGCACACCTTGTTGATGGTCAGCGCCGGCACCGACATCGGGACGCCCGCCTCCACCGCCGCCTGCCGGGCCGGGATCTGCCCCGCACCGGCCTGGAGCACCTGACCCATGATCACGTACTGCACCTGGTCCGGGGCCACCCCGGCGCGCTCCAGCGCCGCCTTGATCGCGATGCCGCCGAGCTTCGTCGCCGGGAGGTCCTTGAGGTTGCCCAGCAGCCGGCCCATCGGGGTCCGCGCGCCGCTGACGATCACCGATGCCACTGCCTGCCTCCGAGGGGGGGTACCAACCTGTACGCCTTAACGCCTGTTCGGCCAGACTAGCGGCATGGCTGAAAACTCCTCCGTCGAGCCCGCTGCCGACTACGTCACAGACATCGGGCTGCTCCGTATCGATCACGTCGGGGTCGCGGTCGCCGACCTCGACGCCGCGATCGACTTCTATCAGCGCACCTTCGGGATGCGCTGCATACACCAGGAGACCAACACCGAGCAGGGGGTACGCGAAGCGATGCTGGCCGTCGGCCCGACCGCCGAGGGCGGCTGCGTGCAGCTGCTCGCCCCGTTGTCGCCGGAGTCGACCATCGCCAAGTTCCTCGACCGCAACGGACCCGGGGTGCAGCAGGTGGCGTACACGGTCGCCGACATCGACGCGGCCTGCGCGACCCTGCGCGAACGTGGCGTACGACTGCTCTACGACACCCCGAAGCGCGGCACCGCCAACTCCCGGGTCAACTTCGTCCACCCCAAGGCCGCCGGCGGCGTCCTCGTCGAACTCGTCCAACCCGCCACCACCCCCCACTAACCCCACCCCCTCCCTCCCCCCGCCCCCGCTCCCCCGCTCCCCCACTCCACCCGGCCCGCCCTGCCTCGCCCCGCCCTGGCCTACTTCGTCCCGGTGATCAAGAGGTTTGCGTCAGATCTGGAGATCAAACTGACCTAAACCTCTTGATCACCAGGGCCGGGCCGGGTGGGGCGGGCCGGTGGGCGGGGCCGGGTGGGGCGGTTGGGGGTGTGGGTGGGAGGGGTGGTGGGGTGGGGTGGGATTGGGTTTTGGGCGGGGGTGGTGGGCGTATTGCGGTGGCTTGCCAATTGGGGGTGGTGGAAAGGGCGCCGGGGGCGGTGGCGGGGCCTCAGTTTCGTTACTTCGCGTGACGGCGGGTCCGCCCGGACCTGCCAAGATCGCCGTTTGGGCGGGGCCGACGGGACGACCCGGTGGACCCTGTAAAGAGGACACGAAAGCTCGGCACCGCTCTTGCGAACGACCCCGGGGGGTCTGCAAGTATGTCCCAATGCCCCAGCAGCAGTCCTCCCCTCTCGCGTTCTTCGATAACGCGAACTCGCAGCCGGACTTCACGGTCGGCCTACGCGGCTACAACACCCACCAGGTCGACGACTTTCTCGGCCGGATGACGGCCGCGCTGACCCAGTCGGAGCAGGCCCGCGCCGAGGCCGAGCAGCGGATGAACGACGCCCAGCGTCGACTTCGCCAGGCCGAGCAGCGGCAGGCCGCGCTCGAGCAGAAGCTCACCGACACCAACAAGCAGCTCGAGGAGAACAGCCGGCCGACCCTCTCCGGTCTCGGTACCCGGGTCGAGCAGATCCTCCGGCTGGCCGAGGAGCAGGCCAACGACCACCGCAACGAGGCCAAGCGCGAGTCGGAAGGGATCCTCTCCGCTGCCCGGCTGGAGGCGCGGGAGATCACCGACAAGGCGCGCGCCGAAGCCGCCGCGATGAAGGCCACCGCCGAGCGGGAGGCCGGCACCGTCCGTACCGCCGCCGAGCGGGAGGCCGCCGAGGCCCGGGTGCAGGCCCGCCGGGAGGCCGACACGCTGCGCGCCGACGCCGACCGGGAGACCAAGCAGCTGCGTACGGTCACCGCGCACGAGGTGGCCGAGCTGAAGTCGACCGTCGAGCGGGAGGTCGCCACCCTGCGCGCCACCGCCGAGCGGGAGATCACCCAGCAGCGGGCGAAGGCCGCCCGGGAGGCCGAGGAGAAGCGCGCCGAGGCGACGAAGCTGCTCACCGACGCCCGTGACAAGCGGGACAAGGACCTCCAGGCCCTGGAGCTCCAGCTCGCCGAGCGCCGGGAGAAGGCCGAGCGCGAGGAGTCCGAGCGGCACGCCGCCCAGGTGGCGCAGACCCAGAAGCTGGTCGGCGAGGCTGAGCAGCGGGCCCGGGCCGCCCAGGAGCGGGCCAAGGAGATCGAGCAGCGCGCCGAGGCCCGCCGGGTCGAGTCCGAGCGCACCGCCAACGAGACCGTCGACAAGGCCAAGGCGCTGTCCGAGAAGACCCTCAACGAGGCCAAGGCCGAAGCGAAGCGGCTGCTCACCGAAGCGCGCACCGAGGCGGACCTGACCACCCAGGCGGCCCGCCGCGAGGTGGAGGACCTCACCCGCCAGAAGGACGCGGTCACCTCGCAGCTCGGTCAGATGCTCTCCGGCCTGGCCGGGATCGTGCCGGGCGTTCCGGCCCAGCAGCCGGCCGCCGCGCCGGCCAAGTCGGAGCCGGCCAAGGCCGACGCCGACTCGCGGGCCGCCGCGGAGACCGCCAGCTGACCGGCTGCACCGACGGGGCATGTGTCACGGCGCGGGATGACACCGGGTAACCGGTGGACCCCCGCGCCGTACGCGTTCCGGCCCTGTGACACCCTGTCGCGCGACCACAGTGAAACAGCTCCCCACAGCGGCGTCCGTATCGCCCCCGGAGGGCAGGATGCGTGTGAGGATGGGGGCATGTCGCACGGCGAGGAACTGTTCGCTCTCGGCGGGGACGTGACGACGGAGCCCAGCTTCGAGTCCGCCCTGCGTGGATACGACAAACGACAGGTCGACCGGTACGTCGCTCGTGCAGAGCACGAGATCACCACCCTGACGGGTGAGCGGGAGCAGGCGTACACCCAGATCCACAAGCTGGCCGGCCAGGTCGAGCATCTCCAGCGGGATCTCGCCCAGGTGCGCAAGCAGATCGGCGTGGTGGACCGGGCCTCCTTCAAGCACCTCGGCCCCCGGGTCGAGCAGATCCTCGCCCTCGCTGAAGAACAGGCGGACGCCATCCTGGCCGCCGCCAACGAGGAGATCGAGGCCCGCCGGGCCGCCGCCGAACACATCATCGACGAGGCCCGTGAGCAGGCCGCCCGGGCGCTCAAGGACTTCGAGATCGCCCTCGCCGCGCGGCGTGCCGAGGAGGAACGGCACACCACGGCCCGCAAGGCCGAGGCGGACGCCGCCGTGCGTACGGCGAAGGAGGAGGCCGCCCGGCTGCGGGCCACCGCCAAGGACGAGTCGACTCTGCTGCGGGCCACCGCCGAGGACGAGTCCAACCGGCTGCGGGCCACGGCCCAGGAGGCTCTGAGCCGCGCCCAGCAGGAGGCCACCCAGCTGCGCGACACCGCTCGGGAGATCCACACCCGGGCCCAGCAGGAGGCCGCGAAGCTGCGTGAGGCGGCCAAGGCGGCGCTGGCCACAGCCCAGAAGGAGGCCACCGACCTGCGTGAGGCCGCCAAGGAGGTGCACACCAAGGCGCAGCAGGAGGCCCGGCGGCTCACCGAGTCGGCCACCGAGGCCAGCCGGGCCACCCGAGCCAAGGCGCTCCAGGAGGCCAAGCAGGTCACCGACGACGCCGAGGGGGCGGCAAAGGCGACCCGGACCCGGTCCCAGCAGGAGGCGCACCGGCTGACCACCGAGGCGACCGAGGCGGCGCAGCGCAGCCGGGCCGAGGCCGAGGCGTACGTGCAGCGGATGCGCACCGAGACCGAGGCGTACGTGCAGCAGTCCCGCGCCCAGACGCAGCAGGAGCTGGGTGCCTGGCGCGCGGGGGTGGAGCAGGAGGTCAACGGCCGGCGGGAGGCCGCCGACCGGGAGCTGGCCCAGCGTCGCGCCGCCGCCGAGCAGGAGTTCGCCAAGCGCCGCGACGAGCTGGACCGCAAGCACCAGACCCGGCACAACGAGCTGGAGCAGCAGCACCGGACCCGGCAGGAGGAGCTGGAGCGGGAGTGGGCCGCCCGGCGTGACGAGATCGAGCAGGGCGCGGCGGAGATCCGCCGCTCCGCCGAGGCGGACGCGGCGACGCTGCGCCGGCAGGCCGAGCAGGAGACCGGCGAGCTGCGTCGGCGGGTCGAGCAGGAGACCGCCGAGTTGCTCGACCGGGCCGAACGGGAGAGCACCGACAAGCGTCGCCAGGCTGACGAGCACGTCGCCGCCTCGCGTCGGCAGTTCGACGAGTACGCGGCCACCACCCAGCAGCACCTCGCCACCACCCAGCAGCACCTCGCCACCACCCAGCAGGAGGCAGCGGCCGGCCGGCAGCAGCTCGCCCGGGTGATGTTGGAGATCGCCCAGGCTCAGCAGCAGCTCGCCGACCTGCGTCAGGAAACCTGGCAGGCGCGGCAGGAGCACGACGAGGTGCAGCGGGACGTCACCGCGCTCCGGATGCACGCCGCGACGCCGGTGGGCCCCGACGCGGTGGCACCGTCACCGGACGGCGACCGGCCCGGGGCTGGCGTACGCGGTAACGGCACGAAGCCGAAGCCGAAGCCGACCCCTGGCACCGGCGAGCCGGCACCGGAGCCGGTGAGTGCCGGCGGCAGGCCGGATTCAGCCGTGGCGGTCACGAAGCCGACGGGTGCCCCGGCCGCCAACGGCACCCGACCGGATGGCACGGGTACGAAGCCCAAGGCGGAGCCGGTGACCACGGTGGATGGTGGGACGGCCAGCGCCGGGGTGGACGGCGAACCGACCGTCGCCGCGGTCCCCGGCACCGCCGGCCGGGAGGCCACCCCGACAAAGATCACCAGTACCGGTGAGAACGGCAAGCGACCCACCAAGCCGACCACCGACGAGCGCAGCGCCACCCCGAGCACGGTGACCGTCGAGTCCGAGTGACCACGAACCGCGCGACCGCGAACCGCGCGACCGCAAACCGGGTGACCACGAACCGCGCGACCGCGAACCGCGCGACTGCGAACCGGGTGACTGCGAACCGTAGGTGCGCTGCCGGGTGACCCGGGGTGGCTGGCGGCACCGGACCCCACTACCCTGCGGGCGGAGGCCCGTACGGTAGGTGTTCACCGGACGGCATGGTGATCCACTCCGGTGAGCAGCGCCGGGGCGGAACTGGGGAGGCTCGGTGGCACAGCACGACCCGGCACGCGACGACGTGACGGGGGACGACACCCCTGCCGGCGGACCGTCGGACCGTTCGGGGGTGGCACCGGCCGCGGACCGTTCGAGGGCTGTACCGGCGGCGGACCGCACCGGTACGACGGACCAGATCACGGGCGGGGCGTCGTCCACCGCCCTGGCCGGCGCGGCGAGCCCCGGGCCGGTCGCCGACTCCCGCACAGCTTCCGACACCATCGAAGACCCCACCACCACCGAGGACACCGGCACCGCCAGGGACACCGCCACCGCCGTGGACACCGGCACCGCCGTCGGGGCGAAGGCAGCGGCGGGTGCCGCGACGGAGCAGGTCGAGCCGGGGGAACCCGGGTCGGTTGCCACCGGTTCGGGACGGTTCGGTCGGCCCGGCCGGCCACTGCGCCGCAGCAGCTTCCTGGTCGGCTTCACCGGCGCGCTCGGCGTGCTGCTGGCGTACACCGTGTTTCTGGGCATCCGCAATGCCAGCGGGATCCTGGTGCTGGTGGTGATCGCGCTCTTTCTGGCGGTGGGGCTCAACCCGGCGGTGGTGCGGCTGCGCCGTTGGGGGCTGCCGCACGGCCTGGCCGTGACGGTGGTGGTGCTGACCCTGGTGCTGCTGATCATCGCGGGGCTGGTGGCGTTGGTGCCGCCGGTGGTGACCCAGACCGGGCAGTTCATCGAACAACTACCCAGCTATGTCGAGGAGCTGCGCCGCAACCGTACCGTCAACGACCTGGTGGTGCGGTACGACGTGATGCAGCGGGTGCAGGAGCTGGCCAACGCCGACACCGTCGGTCGGGCGCTCGGCGGGGTCCTCGGCGGCGCCCAGTTGATCTTCGGCACCCTCTTCCGGGTGCTCACCGTGCTGGTGCTGACCATCTACTTCCTGGCCTACTTCGACAAGCTGCGTGACCTCGGGTACGCGCTGGTGCCGAGGTCCCGCCGGCAACGGGTCAGCCTGATCGGCGACGAGATCCTGACCAAGGTCGGCGCGTACATGGTGGGGGCGCTGAGCATCGCCGTGCTGGCCGGCGCGACCACTTTCGTCTTCGCCCTGGTCGTCGAGCTGCCCTACCCGTTCGCGCTGGCCGTGGTGGTGGCGGTGACCGACCTGATCCCGCAGATCGGGGCCACCCTCGGCGCGGTGATCGTGAGCCTGGTCGGGTTCGCCACCGGGCTGCCGGTCGGCATCGCCTGCGTGGTCTTCTTCGTGCTCTACCAGCAGGTGGAGAACTATCTCATCTACCCCAAGATCATGCGAAGGTCGGTGGAGGTCAACGAGGTGGCCGCCCTGCTCGCCGCACTGCTCGGGGTGGCGCTGATGGGTGTGGTCGGCGCGTTGATCGCCATCCCGGTGGTGGCCGCCCTCCAACTGATCCTGCGCGAGGTGGTGCTCCCCCGCCAGGAACGCCGCTGACCAGGCCCATCCCGGCCCGCCCCACCCGGACAACCCCCACGCCCAGCCCGCCGGGTTCCGGCCACAACAACAATGTTGTAGTGGCATCCTGCGGCCAGGAGGCCACTACAACATGGATCGAGCACGATCTTGGACCGCCGCACGCGGTCAGGGAAGGCGGAGCGGGCGGCGGGAGGGCAGGGCGGCAGGAGGGGAAGAACGGCGGGAGGCGGGGCGGCGGGAGGGGTGGGGCGGGCCTCAGCCGGCGGCGGGACCCGGCACGGGGGTGTCGGCGAAGGCGGCCACCGTGCGGTCGGCGTACGCACTGACGTCTCCGGTCTCCATCGGGCCGTCCCAGCTCGTCGGCAGCGGCAGCGGCACCGCCGGGTTCACCCGCCGGACGATCTCGTCGAGCACCCGCTCGGCGTCGCCCACCCAGAGGTGCTTGGCCCCGGGCACCCCGACCACCTCGGCCTGCGGCACCGCCGCGAAGCGTTCCCGAGCCTCGTCGGGGCGCAGGTAGTCGTCGAACTCGGGCACCAGCGCGGTCAGCGGCCGGCCCGACTCCGCCCAGACGGCCAGGTCCGCAGGGTTCGAGAAACGCAACGGCGGGGAGAGCAGGATCGCCCCGGCCACCGCCGGGTCGCAACCGTACTTGAGGGTCAGGTCGGTGCCGAACGACCAGCCCACCAGCCAGACGTTCGGCAGCTCGTGGAACTCGGCGTACTCGATCGCGGCGGCGACGTCGAAGCGCTCGCCCACCGCGTTGTCGAAGGCCCCCTCGCTGGTGCCCCGGACGCTGCTGGTGCCCCGGGTGTTGAACCGGAGCACCGCCAGGTCGGCCAGGGCGGGCAACCGCCAGGCCGCCTTGCGGAAGACGTGGCTGTCCATCATCCCGCCGTGGGTGGGCAGCGGGTGCAGACAGACCAGGGTGCCCGCCGGGTCCCGGTCGGCCGGGCGGGCCAGCTCGCCGACGAGGCGCAGGCCGTCGGCGGTGTGCAGCTCGATGTCCTCCCGGTGGCCGGGCAGGATCGACGACGCGCGGATCGGTGTGCTCACCGCCCAAGTCTGCCGCGAAGTCGTCGCCGCCGCGCGCCCGGGGCGCAACCGGGGTGACCAGGATCGCCCGACCGGCCCCACCGGCCGCCGCCCACCGGGAATCCGCCGGCCGGCGGGCAGCGCCCGTCGGCCGGGCCGGTCAGCCGTAGCGGGGTGCGCCCCGGCCGCGCAGCAGGTTGGGCCCCCGCCGGTCCCGGGCCCGCCAACAGCCGCTGTGCCAGTGCCGCCGGTCGGTCAGGTCGCCCGCGCCGTCGGCCGGCCAGGCCACCAGGTGCGCCACCCCGGGTCGGATCTCCTGGTCACATCCGGGGCAGCGGTACGTCTTGACCGACGCCCCGCCGCTGATCCCGCGTACCTGCCACTCGCCGTCGCGCCACTGCTGCACCGATTCCACGCCGTGGCGGGCCCGGTCGGCGTCCAACTGGGTGGTGTCCTCGCGGCGGGGACGGTTGCGACGGGGGCTCACCTTGCCAAGGTTACGGTCAGTTCCCGGGCTGCTGCGCGGTGAGGTACGCCGCCCGGCCCGACAGCGGTGCGGCGGTCCGGATCAGCGGTGGGTGGCCGACCGTCGCCCCGGTCAGCGCCCGGAGTGGTCCCGGAAGCCCCGGCCGGACCGGTGACCCAGGTAACCGGCGGTGACCAGGTGTTCCAGCAGCGGCGCGGGGGCGAGGCCCGGCTCGCGCTGCTCCCGGTACACCGCCCGCTGGCCCGCCAGCGCCACGTCCAGGCCGATCGCGTCGAGCACCTCGAACGGGCCCGTCGGGTAACCACAGCCGAGCTTCATCGCGTGGTCGATGTCGTCGACGGAGGCGTAGCCCGCCTCCAGCATCCGCACCGCGTCGTTCAGGTAGGGCAGGAGCAGCGCGTCGACCACGAAGCCGGCCCGGTCGCCACAGACCACCGTGGTCCGGCCGAGCGCGGCGCAGACCGCGGTGGCGGTGGCGGTGGCCTCCGCCGAGGTACGGATGGTGCGTACCACCTCGACGAGCGGTCGCCTCGCCGCCGGGTCGGGGAAGTGCAGGCCGAGCACGTCGGCCGGACGCTGGGTGGCCATCGCCACCTCGATCACCGGCAGCGACGAGGTGGTGGTGGCGAGCAGCACGCCCGGCTTGCAGACCTCGTCGAGGCGGGCGAACAGGGCCTGTTTGACGCTCGACTCCTCGGCCACCGCCTCGACCACCAGGTCGACGTCGGCGAGCTGTTCCAGGGTGGCCGACCGGGTGATCCGGGCCAGGGTCGCCTCGTGGTCGGCCGCGTCGAGCGCGCCCCGGGCCACGTCCTCGTCGAGCGCGGTCCGGACCGTGTCGGAGATCCCGGCCGACGAGCCGGTGTCGCCGTCCACCGAGAGCACCGGGTAGCCGGCCCGGGCGAAGACCTCGACGAGGCCGGCCGCCAGCGCCCCCGCCCCGACCACGCCGACCGTGGTCACCGGCGCGCTGTCGGGCACCGTCCGCGTCGGGGCCGGCGTCTGCCCGTCGGGTACGACCTTCGCAGAGCCCGGTTTGTCATAGGTGTAGAAGCCGCGTCCGGACTTGCGCCCGAGCAACCCGGCGGTGACCATCTGCCTGATCAGCGGTGTCGGGGCGTGCCGCCGGTCCCGTCCGCCGTGCCGGTACATGGTGTTGAGGATCTCGTACGCGGTGTCCAGGCCGATCAGGTCCAGCAGGGCGAGCGGGCCCATCGGCAGGCCGCAACCGAGCTTCATCGCGAGGTCGATGTCCTCCCGGGTGGCGTACCGGGCCTCGACCATGCCGACCGCCTGGTTGAGGTAGCCGAACAGCAGGGCGTTGGCGATGAAGCCGGCCCGGTCGCTGATCGTGACGTCGACCTTGCCGAGCCGGGCGCAGAGCGCCTCGACGTCGTCGACCACGTCGGCGGCGGTGACCACCGTACGAACCACCTCGACCAGCTTCATCACCGGCGCCGGATTGAAGAAGTGCAGGCCGACGACCTGCTGGGGCCGGTCGGTGGCGACCGCGATGTCGGTGACGCTCAGCGAGGAGGTGTTGGTGGCCAGGATGGTGTCGGGCCGGCAGATCCGGTCCAGCTCGGCGAAGAGCCGTCGCTTCAGGTCGAGGTGTTCGGGCACCGCCTCGACCACCAGGTCCACCGCGTGCAGCGCCTCCAGCCCGACCTGGAAGTCGACCCGGGAGTGCAGGGCGTCCCGGTCGGTCTCGGCCAGCTTGCCCTTGGCCACCGCCCGGTCGGTCGACCGCGCGAGGGTGGCCCGGCCCCGCGCCAGGGCCGGCTCGGAGACCTCCACCGCGACCACGTCGACACCGTTGCGGGCGAACACCTCGACGATGCCGGCACCCATGGTGCCCAGACCGACCACGCCCACCCTGGTGAACTCCCGCGCCACGACCGGCCTCCCCTGGTTGACTCCGCCGCCGCCGACACGGACGGACGCTGCGCACATGAACGAACGCTAAGGTTATCCGTCGGAGTGTGCCACGCGGCGGTGCGCCGTCGCGACGCCCTGGGAGATTTCCCGCACCCGGCCGGGGCCGCCCCGCCGCACCGGTCGGGCCGCGTCGTCGAACCCATCGGGGCCGCGTCGTCGAACCCATCGGGCCGCGCCGCCGCATTGGTCAGTGCCGTCGCACCAGCCAGGGCCGCGCCGCCGAACCAGTCAGGGCCGTCTCACCAGTCCGGGCCGCCGCACCAGCCAGTGCCGTCGCACCAGCCAGGGCCGCACCGTCGCACCGGCCGGGGTAGCGCCGTCGAACCCGAGGCGGCAACCGGGCAGGCCGGCCCGGCGGCGGAAGCCCGGCGGTCGGCCGTGTCACCGCGGTCAGGTGTCGACGCCACGTACCGCCGCAACGGGGCGACCGGCCACGGCGTCGGCCGGGCCGGGGGCACGCGGCGGCAGCGGCAGCGTGGGCCGGTGGTCCCGACGGCCGCCGATGCCCCCGGTGAAGCTCAGGCCGACCGGGTCGGTGGTGGCCAGCCCGGGGTCGAAGTAGCGCAGCTCGGTACGGCCCAGCCGGATCACGTCGCCGTCGGTGAGCGGCTCGGCGTCGGTGATCCGCCGGTCGTTGAGCCAGGTGCCGTTGGTCGACCCCAGGTCGACCAGGACCACCCCGTCCTCGGTCAGCCGCACCTCGGCGTGCCGCCGGCTCAGGTGCGCGTCCGCCACCGGGATGTCGACGTCCGGCGCCCGGCCGATCACCTGCGGTCGGGGCCGGACGCGGAAACTCGCCCCCCGCATCGGCCCGCCGGCCACCGTCAACAGCGGCATCAGTTCCGGATGATCCTGCATGGACAGTCAGCTCCCCATCCGCCGTCGCCTCGCGCCCAGCCTGCCAGCTCCGCGTGACCAGCTCACCACCCGCCCGGCCACCTCCGCGACCCCTGGCGGACATCGACCGTCCACCGAACAGGCGGCGGCGGAAGCAATAGACGAGCAGCACTCACAACTACCAGCCGGTAGCTTCCGGGTCTAGACTTCCGCCATGACGGCTGTACAGGTCCCGGGTGCCCCGGTAATCAGCGATGGTCAGTTGATTTCGACCAGCCCGGCCACCGGCGCGGAAGCCGGCAGGCTGCCGGTCGCCACCGCCGAGGAGGTGCAGCGCGCGGTCGACCGCGCCCGCACGGCCGGGCAGTGGTGGGCCGGGCTCGGCTTCGACGGCCGCCGGACGCGCCTGCTGCGCTGGCGGGCCCTGCTCGCCCAGCGGATCGAGGAACTGGCCGAACTGCTCCACGTCGAGGGCGGCAAACCGGTCGGTGACGCGGTCGTCGAGATCCTCACCGCCATCGAGCACATCGACTGGGCGGCCCGCAACGCCCGCCGGGTGCTGGGGCCGCGCCGGGTCCGGTCCCGGTTGATCCTGGCCGAGTTCTCCGGCCACCTGGAATACCAGCCGCACGGCGTGGTCGGGGTGATCGGCCCGTGGAACTACCCGGTCTTCACCCCGGTCGGCTCCGCCGCGTACGCGCTGGCCGCCGGCAACGCGGTGGTCCTCAAGCCCAGCGAGTACACCCCGGTGGCCGGGCAGTGGCTGGTCGACGCGTTCGCCGAGGTGGTGCCGGAGCAGCCGGTGTTCACGGCGGTGCACGGCCTGGGCGACGTCGGCGCGGCACTGTGCCGCTCGGGCGTCGACAAGGTGGCCTTCACCGGCTCCACGGCGACCGCCCGTGCGGTGATGGCGGCCTGCGCCGAGTCGCTGACCCCGGTGCTGCTGGAGGCCGGTGGCAAGGACGCGATGATCGTGGACGCCGACGCCGACCTGGACGCCGCCGCCGACGCCTGCGTCTGGGGCGCGCTCACCAACGCCGGCCAGACCTGCATCGGCATCGAACGGGTCTACGCGGTGGCACCGGTCTACGACGAGTTCGTCGCCCGGGTGGTCGCCCGCGCCGAACGGCTGACCGTCGGCGCGGACTCCGCCGACCTCGGCCCGATCACCATGCCGAGCCAGCTCGACGTGATCCGCCGGCACATCGACGAGGCCATCGCCGCCGGGGGGCGGGCGGTGCTGGGTGGCCCCGCCGCCGTCCAGCCGCCGTACGTGCATCCGACGGTGCTGGTGGACGTCCCCGAGTCCGCCTCGGCCATCCGCGAGGAGACGTTCGGCCCGACCGTGACCATCAGCCGGGTCGCCGACGCCGACGAGGCCGTACGCCGGGCCAACGCCCTGCCGTACGGCCTGGGGGGTTCGGTGTTCGGTCGGCGCGACGCGGTGGCGATCGCCCGGCGGCTGCGGTCGGGGATGGCGTCGGTCAACTCGGCGCTCACCTTCGCCGGGATGTCCACGCTGCCGTTCGGCGGGGTGGGCGACTCGGGCTTCGGCCGGATCCACGGCGAGGACGGGCTGCGCGAGTTCGGGCGGGCCAAGTCGGTCACCCGACGGCGGGCCCGGTCGTTGCTGCCCTCGATGACCTTCGAGCGGACCCCGACCGACGTGGCCCGCCTCGTCAAGGTCGCCAAGGCGCTCTACGGCCGCCGCTGACCGACCGCACGGGCGGTGCCCGGGCCGCACAGGCGGTGCCGGGCCGCACAAAGCAGGCCGCACAGCGCAACACCGGCCGCACGGGCGGTGCCGGGCCGCACAAAGCAGGCCGCACAGCGCGACGCCGGCCGCACGGGCGGTGCCGGGCCGCGCGGGGTGCGGGAGTGCTGGCCACCGCGGCCGCGTGCCCGGCGGGGCGGTGGTGCCCGCAGCGCGCCGACGCCTGTGGTCAGAACAGGGTCAGCTCGTCGCGCACGATGCCCCGCAGCCGGTCGTAGTCGACGACCACGCAGCGGATGCCCCGGTCGGTGGCGAGGACCCGGGCCTGCGGTTTGATCTCCTGAGCGGCGAAGACACCGGCCACCGGGGCGAGCAGCGGGTCCCGGTTCATCAGTTCGAGGTAGCGGGTGAGCTGCTCGACGCCGTCGATGTCGCCACGCCGCTTCACCTCGACGGCGACCGCGCCGGAGTTGGCGTCCCGGCAGAGCAGGTCGACCGGGCCGATCGCGGTCATGTACTCCCGCCGGACCAGGGTGAAGCCCTCCCCCAGCGTCTCCGGGTTGGCGGCCAGCAACTCCTGCAGGTGCGCCTCGACGCCGTCCTTGCGCAGCCCCGGGTCGACGCCCAGCTCGTAGGAGGTGTCCTGGAAAATCTCCGCCAGGGTGATCCGCAACTCCTCGCCGGCCTTGTTGACCACCCGCCACACGCCGGGGGCCTCCTCCAACCGACAGGGTGGGCTCATCCAGTTCAACGGCTTGTACGCCCGGTCGTCGGCGTGGATCGACACCGACCCGTCCGCCTTGACCATGAGCAGGCGGGTGGCCAGCGGCAGATGCGCCGAGAGCCGTCCGACATAGTCCACCGAGCACTTCGCAATCACCAGACGCACCCGACGAGGGTAGCCGAGGACCGGCCGTTCACCGTCGCGCGGCACTGGCGTGCCGGTGCGATGCTGAGATGGTGCTCGAAGTCCTCACCGGTACCGGTCTCGCCGCCTCGGCGGGCCTCAACGCCTACATCCCCCTGCTCACCATGGGTCTGCTCGCCCGCTACACCAGCCTGATCGACCTGCCCAGCGGCTGGCAGTGGCTGGGCAACGGGTGGGTACTGGCGATCCTCGCCGCACTGCTCGCAGTCGAGGTCGTCGCCGACAAGGTGCCCGTGGTCGACCACGTCAACGACGTCGTGCAGACGGTGGTCCGGCCCACCGCCGGCGGGCTCGCCTTCGGCGCCGGTTCGGGCTCCGAGACGGTGACGGTCAGCGACCCGGGCGGGTTCTTCTCGTCCCACCAGTGGGTGCCGGTGGCCGCCGGGGTCGCCATCGCGCTCGGCGTACACCTGTTCAAAGCGGCGGCAAGGCCGGTGGTCAACGCGACCACGGCGGGCTTCGGCGCACCGGTGGCCAGCACCGCCGAAGACGCGACCAGCGTGCTGATGTCCCTGGTGGCGATCATCCTGCCGGTGCTGGTGCTGGCCTTCCTGCTGGGCATGGTGGCGTTCGTGGTCTGGTTCCTGCGGCGACGCCGGGAACGCCGCCGGGACCGCGAGGCGGCCCGCGCCGCCGGCTACCGGGTCTGACCCGCCGCCGCACACGCCGATGGCCGGCACCCCGCGTGGGGTGCCGGCCATCGTGTCGTACGCGGGTCAGCTGTTCCAGTGCTGGGCGACGAGGTCGGCGGCCTGCTGCTCCCACTGGGCGTAGTGGTCGGGGTACGCCGACACCTGCACCGTCTGGGCGGCCTTGGTCAGGGGCATGTCCTGCCAGCCGTCGACCTGCTTGAGGCCCTTGAGGAACGCCAGGGTGGCGTACTCGGGGTCGGTGATCTGCTCGACGGTGCCCCAGCCGCTGGACGGGCGCTGCTGGAACAGGCCCTGCGAGTCGTGGTCGTTACGGTCGCCGAGGTGGCCCAGGTTCTCCAGCTTCGACTCCTGCAGGCTGGTCGCGATGGACACGACCGCGGCCCGCTCGTCCATGCCGGCCTTCTTCGTCGCCGCGATGATGGCCTTGACGTTGCCGGTCTGCTCGTCGTTCAGGTCGATGCGGGACTGCTCGCCCTGCACACCGTGCGGGATCAGCTTGGCCTTGTCCACGGCCGGCTTGTCGGCCTGCACCACGGCCACGGTGTGGTCGGTGGCGGTCGACTCGGCGGTGCCGTGGTTCAGCGGGCCGGCGGCCAGACCACCGGCGACGGCCAGACCGGCGATACCGAGAACACTCTTACGCAGAATGGTGGTCTTCATGGGGGATGCTCCTTCGAGGGGGTCGACGCCACCCGACCGGTCGGGGGACCGGAACACCGGCGGAACCGGTGGAGGGGGCGTAAGCACCACGACGAGGCGCTCATGAGGGAGAAGTCGTCGGTCTCCGGCGGGCCCTGCCGCCCACGCCGGAACCAGATGTAACGACCGGGGGTCCCGCATCATTCCGGGGCGCCCACCCACTTCCGGGCTGGCCGGGCGGGGTGCTGCTGCGGTCGTACAGAGGGTGTAACGACCGCTGGCCGGCCAGCATTCCGCCGCGGGGGTGCCGCCGGTCACGGGACACCCCCGCCCGGTCGCCCCCACACCGGACACCGGTGACGCCCCGACCGCACCGAACCGGACATCCAGACCAGATGCAACGCCCACAACCGGCCGACCGCAGACCCGCCCACCCGGCCCCACCCACCCCGACCCACCCAACAGGCCCCCGCCGGCCCCGCCCCGCCGAGCCGCCCCACCGGCCCCGCCCCGCCGGCCCCGCCCCGCCGGCCCCGCCCCGCCGGCCCCGCCCCGGTGATCAAGAGGTTTGCGTCATCGAGAGCGCTCTCCCTGCCGCAATTCTCTTGATCACCGGGGCAAAAGGGCGGGGCGGAAGGGCGAGGCGGGCAGGACGGGCGGGGGCGTCGGGGTGAGGGGAGGGGGCCACGGGATGGGCTTCCTACGGGGGGATCAGTGGTGGAACGGCTCGCGCCTGCCGGAACGATGCCTACCATTTGTGGCATATCTACCGAAAGTGAGGTTGTCATGACCGCAGCGCTGGAAATGCCCCGGGTTCAGGAGTGCGCGGCTTCGTCCTGCGCCTACAACCACACCAACGACTGCCACGCGTTCGCCATCACCATCGGCAGCACCGACCATGCCCACTGCCACACCTTCGTGGAGCTGCCGGTACGTGGCGGCCTCGACCGGCTGATCGCCCAGGTCGGCGCGTGCAGCCGGGCCGACTGCCAGCACAACGCCGAGCTGGAGTGCCGCGCCCCGGCGATCACCGTCGGCCCCGACAACGACCTGGCCGACTGCATGACCTACCAGCGCCGCTGACCGGCCGCCATCGGGGCCGGGGCCACACGCCCCGGCCCCGGCCCCGGCCCAGGTCCAGGTCCCGGCACCGGCGGCCATGCCCGGCACCGCCGAATATCGCCGGCACCGCCGGATATCCCTCGCACCGCCGGACATCCCCTGGCCCGGCCGGCCACGCCCCGACCGGCCACGCCCCCGGCCGGCCACGCCCCCGACCGGCCACGCCCCCGACCGGGCAGCACCCCACCGGCCCGCACCCGGGCGAGCGGGCCGCCTTGATGTGCCCCGACCGGCACCGGAGACCCCGGACCGCCGCGCCGGGCGGCCTGGTCGCACACTGGACGCCATGGAAGACGAGCTCGCGATCTCCGTACGGGGACTGCGCAAGGCGTACGGCGACAACGTCGCGGTGGCGGGGGTGGACCTCGACGTCCGCCGGGGCGAGGTGTTCGCCCTGCTCGGCCCCAACGGCGCGGGCAAGACGACCACGGTGGAGATCCTGGAGGGCTACCGGCAGCGCGACGCCGGTGAGGTGAGCGTGCTCGGCAGCGATCCCGGGCTCGTCCTCGGGTCGAGACCGCGGGGATCGCGGGGATCGTCGCGCACGCCCCGACGCGGGGCGGCCGACTGGCGTTCCCGGGTCGGCATCGTGCTCCAGGGCACCGGCGAGTTCGACGAGCTGACCGTGGCCGAGGTGGTGCGGCACTTCTCCGGCTTCTATCCCGAGGCGGACGACCCGGACAGGGTCGTCGAGCGGGTGGGGCTGGGTGCCAAGGCCAACGCCCGCACGCACACCCTCTCCGGCGGGCAGAAGCGACGGCTCGACGTGGCGCTGGGCATCATCGGCCGCCCCGAGCTGCTCTTCCTCGACGAGCCCACCACAGGTTTCGACCCGGAGGCGCGACGCGAGTTCTGGGAACTGATCCGGGACCTCGCCGCCGCCGGCACCACCATCGTGCTCACCACCCACTACCTGGACGAGGCCGAGTCGCTCGCCGACCGGGTCGGGGTGATCGCCGCCGGCCGGGTGATCGAGGTGGCCCCGCCGAACCTGCTCGGCAACCGCCAGGACGCCCTGGCGACGGTCTCCTGGCGTACGCCGGACGGGACGCCGGAGACGGCGCAGAGCGCGACGCCGACGGCGCTGGTGGCGGAGCTGGCCGCGCGTTTCGGTGGCGAGGTGCCCGGCCTGACCGTGACCCGGCCGACCCTGGAAGACGTCTATCTGAGCATGATCGGACACTGATGACGACCACCACCAGGCCGGGGAACCCGGTCGCCGCCGGCAGTCGACGGCTCGGGCCGGGCGCACTCGCCCTGCGCCAGGGCCGGTTGGAGATCACCCAGTTCCTGCGCAGCCGGGAGTCCGTCGTGTTCACGATGGGCTTCCCGATCATCATGATCCTGATCTTCGCGTCGATCTTCGACGGGACGATCGGCGGCGGGGTGAAGTTCACCCAGTACTTCATCACCGGCATGATCGCGACCGGCCTGATGACGGTGAGCTTCCAGAACCTCGGCATCTGGATCCCGATCGAACGGGACCGGGGCGTGCTCAAGCGCTACCGCGGCACCCCGATGCCCAAGTGGGTCTGGTTCGCCGGCAAAGTGATCATGGTGGTGGCGATCGGCGTCGCCGAGACCGCGCTGCTGCTGGCCGTCGCCGTGGCGCTGTTCGACCTCGACCTGCCGGCCACCGCCGCCAAGTGGTTCACCTTCGGCTGGGTCGCCGTGCTCGGGGTGACCGCCTGCACCCTGTGCGGCATCGCCATCTCGTCGCTGGCCCGCACCGCACGCAGCGGCTCCGCCGTGGTCACCCCGGTCTCCCTGGTGCTCCAGTTCATCTCCGGGGTGTTCTTCGTCTTCACCGACCTGCCCACCTGGATGCAGCAGGTGGCCGCGCTCTTCCCGCTGAAGTGGATGTGCCAGGGCCTGCGCGCGGTGTTCCTGCCGGAGAGCTTCGGCGCCCAGGAACCCGGCGGTTCCTTCGAGCTGGGCCGGGTCGCCCTGGTCCTCGCCCTGTGGTGTGTGATCGGCCTGGTCCTCTGCCTGACCACCTTCCGCTGGACCACCAAGCGCGACGGCTGATCCGCCACCCCGGCCGGCGTGCTCGACGCGGTTGTGCCGATACTGCGGTGTCCGTCGACGGGAGACCGCAGTATCGGCGACCGTGCGCCCCGGGATCAGTAGGAGTAGAAGCCCTGGCCGGTCTTGCGGCCCAGGTCCCCGGCGGTGGCCATCCGCTGGAGCAGCTCCGGCGGGAAGAACTTCTCGTCGGCGGTGTCGGTGTAGATGTTCTTCGTGGCGTTCAGCAGGACGTCCACGCCGGTCAGGTCGACCGTGGCCAGCGGGCCCATGGCGTGACCGAAGCCCAGCTTGCAGGCGGTGTCCAGGTCCTCGGCCGACATCACCCCGGACTCGACCAGCTTGACCGCCTCCATGGCCAGCGCGCAGATCAGCCGGGTGGTGACGAAACCGGCGATGTCCCGGTTGACCACCACCACCGTCTTGCCGATCTCCTCGGCGAACGCCTTCGCCGTGGCGAGCGTCGCATCGCTGGTCTTGTAGCCACGGACCAGCTCGCAGAGCTTCATCATCGGCACCGGGGAGAAGAAGTGGGTGCCCACCACCGACTCCGGCCGCTCGGTGGCCGTGGCGATCTGGGTCACCGGAATGGCCGAGGTGTTGGTCGCGAGCACCGCGTCGGACTTGCAGATCTTGTCCAACGCACGGAACACCTCGTGCTTGATTTCGATCTTCTCGAAGACCGCCTCCACCACGATGTCCGCGTCGGCCGCCGCCTCCAGCTCGGTGGTCGGGGTGATCCGGGCCAGGGTCGCCTCGACCTCGGACGGGTCGATCTTGCCCTTCTCGGCGAACTTCGCCAGCGACTTCCGGATGCCGTCCAGCCCCCGGGTGGTGGCCGCGTCGTCCACGTCCCGCAGGGTCACCTGCCACCCGGCCTGCGCCGCCACCTGGGCGATGCCGGAACCCATCAGCCCGGCCCCGACGACCGCGAGTCGACCCGCCATCTGCTTCTCCCTCGCTGCGATTGAGTGTCTGCCAGCACCCTAGTCGGCGAGCCTGAACGACCGCTAAGCCCCCGACCCGGGCCGGGCGAGCTCGGGCGGCAGGTCAGCGCGGGTCAGATGGCGCAGGGTCAGATGGCGCAGGGTCAGGTGGCGCGGGGTCAGATGGTCAGCTCCGGGGCCTCCGGGGCGGTGCCGCGTTCCACCTTCACCCCGAGCGCCCGCAGGTCGGCCACGAAGTCCGGATAGCCCCGGTCCACGTGGTGCACGTGCGAGACCTCGGTGACGCCGTCCGCGCAGAGCCCGGCGATGATCAGCCCGGCACCGGCCCGGATGTCGGTGGCGCGTACCGGGGCACCGGAGAGCCGGTCCCGACCCCGTACCACCGCGTGGTGACCGTCGGTCTTGATGTCGGCGCCGAGCCGGGTCATCTCGTTGGCGAACATGAACCGGCCGTCGAAGATGTTCTCGGTGATCAGCGACGCCCCGTCGCTGACCGCCGCCAGCCCGATCGCCATCGGCAGCAGATCGGTGGCGAAACCCGGGTAGGGCAGGGTGACCACGTCGACGGCGGTGGGCCGGTCGTCGGCGCGTACCCGGAAGGCGTCGCCCCGGGTCTCCACCAGCGCGCCGGCCGACACCAACTTGTCCAGCGCGACCTCCAGACAGGCCGGGTCGATCCCGGTGACCGTCACGTCCCCCCGGGTCATCGCCGCACCGAACGCCCAGGTGCCGGCCACGATCCGGTCCCCCACCGTGGCGTGGCGCACCGGGTGCAGCGCAGGCACCCCGGCGATACGCAGGGTGGAGCTGCCGCAGCCGGAGATCCGGGCGCCCATCCGGTTGAGCATGGTGCAGAGGTCGACGATCTCCGGCTCCCGGGCCGCGTTGTCGATCACGGTGACGCCCCGGGCCAGCACCGCCGCCATCACCAGGTTCTCGGTGGCCCCCACGCTGGGGAAGTCCAGCATGATCTCGGCACCCCGCAGGCCGTCCGGGGCGGCGGCGATGACGAAACCGTGCTCCCCGGAGACGTCCGCACCCATCCGGGCCAGGCCGGCGATGTGCATGTCCAGGCCCCGGGAACCGATCGCGTCCCCGCCCGGATGCGCCACCCGCACGTACCCCCGGCGGGCCAGCAACGGGCCCAGCACGCAGATCGACGCCCGCAGCCGCCGTACCAGGTCGTAGTCGGCGTCCGCACCGGGCTGTTCGGGTACGTCGATGACGACCGACCGGGACCGGGCCTGCCCGCCGTGGCCGACCATCGGGTCCACCGGGTCGTCCGCCTCGAACCGCACCAGGCAGCCGAGCCGGCGCAGCACCTCGCCCATGATGGCGATGTCGGTGATCCGGGGGACGTTCGTGATGACCGTCCGTCCCGGTGCCAGCAGCGCCGCCGCCATCAGCTTCAACGCCGAGTTCTTCGCCCCGACGACGTGCACCGTGCCGGCCAGCCGGGCGTCCCCGCCGACCCGGATCACCTCGACGTCGTCGACCGCCGGGTCACCGGCGTCACCCGGCCCCACCCCCGCCGGCCACCCGGTCGGGGCCGGCCGGGCCGGGATCGTCAGGTCCGGTATCCGTAGGCTGTGCGTCATGGCCGTCCACCTCACGCGCATCTACACCAAGGCCGGCGACGCCGGCATGACCAGGCTGAGCAACAACGAGCAGGTGCCGAAGACCGATCCCCGGATCGCCGCGTACGCGGATGTCGACGAGTGCAACGCCGCGCTCGGCGTGGCGCTCGCCCTGGGGCAGCTCGACGACGGGCTTCGGGCCGTGCTGGAGTCGATCCAGAACGATTTGTTCGACGTCGGCGCCGACCTGGCCACCCCCGTCGAGCCGGACCCGGCGTACCCGCCGCTGCGGGTCACCGAGGAGTACGTCGAACGCCTCGAAGGCTGGTGCGACGAGTACAACGGGCGACTGGGCAAGCTCGACTCCTTCATCCTCCCCGGCGGCACCGCAGGCGCGGCACTGCTGCACGTGGCACGGACGATCGCCCGGCGCGCCGAACGGACGGCCTGGGCCCTGGTCGCCCACGATCCGGATCGCACCAGCTCCCTTCCGGCAAAGTATCTCAACCGCCTCTCCGACCTGCTGTTCATCCTGTCAAGAACGGCCAATCCGGGCGGCGATGTGCTATGGGTGCCGGGCGGCAAGCGCTGAGCACGGGCGGGCTGCACCACGTCGAGGTCTGGGTGCCCGACCTGGCCGCCGCGCAGCGGAGCTGGGGCTGGCTGCTCGGTGCGCTCGGCTGGACGCCGTACCAGGACTGGCCGGCCGGTCGGTCCTGGCGGCACGGCCCGACGTACCTGGTCATGGAGGAGTCCCCGGCGCTGTCGGGGCGGATCCACGACCGGCTCGCCCCGGGCCTCAACCACCTGGCGTTCCACGCCGGTCCGCCGGACGCGGTGGACCGGCTGGTGGCTGCCGCACCGGCCCACGGCTGGACGCTGCTCTTCGCCGACCGTCACCCGCACGCCGGTGGCCCGGACAGCTACGCCGGCTACCTCACCGACGAGCAGGGGTACGAGGTCGAGCTGGTCGCCGCCACGCAACCGTAGGACCACCGGTCAGGCGGCGGGCATCAACGGTCCCGACGGCGCGCAGCCCTCCGGTCCCGGCGCACCTGGCCGGGCGCGATCCCGATGGCCGGGCCGGCCCGGGTCAGGCGGCGGGCCAGTCCTGGGACGCCATACGTGGCGAGGCCGCCCCGGGCGGGGCGGCCTCGAGCCAGGAGGAGAATCCGGTCACCGTGGAGCGGGCCATGGCGATCTCGACCGGCGCGTGTTGACTGGTACAGCGGAGGATCACCCAGTCGGACGGCATGGAGAGCCGTTCCTGTCCCTCGGGGAGACGCCGTCGTTCCACCACCAGCTCCTTGCGGGAGAGCACCCGCTTGGGCCGGAGGGCGAAGCTGAACATCCGGTACCACCGCAGTTGGTCGCCGACGAAGCGGGCGAAGCCCGGGGACCAGCCCCGACCGTCCAACACGGTGGTGACCCGGACGCTCAACCGGATGATGCCGCCGCTACGGGTGACCAGTGCCCGCCGCACGAAGAGGATCAGGACCGCGACCAGGATCACCGCGATGCCGATTGCGATCCCTTCGACGATCTCCATCGGCGGGTGGGCTCAGCGGGCCGGAGTGGCCGGGGTGGCGCTCTCGGCGAGCACTGTCACGCTCTCCGCGCCGACCGACAGGAATCCGCCGGTGATGTCGTAGGCGACCTGCTGGCCGCCGGCCTGCTTGATCCGGATCTGGCTGGGCTCGGCGAGCTGGCCGAGCAGCGGCGCGTGCCCCGGCAGCACACCCAGCTCGCCCTCGGTCGTGCGGGCGACGACCATCTCGGCCTCGCCGGACCAGACCTTCTCCTCGACGGCTACGAGGTCGACGTGAAGCTGCTGTGCCACGCTGTCTCCTTGCTGCGGCGGCGGATTGTCGAAAGTCTAGTCGGAGCATGGTGACCTACCCAACGCGGGTGCCGAGACGTACGCCACCACCCGGCGTGTCGGCTGGCCGGGTGGTGGCGTCGGCATCTGGCGGATCACTTGGCCTTGTTACGGAACTCCGGGTGCTCCAGCAGGAAGGCGTCCAACTTCTCGTTGCCGAGGGCGGTGAAGAAGTCGTCGGCGACGGGCAGCAGCCGCTCGCCCCGGTAGCCGTTGCCGGTGCCGATCCCCTCCCCCGGCAGCTTGATCAACTCGACGTTCTCCGAGCGGATGCCCTTGAGCGCGATGGCGAAGTCGACCACGCTGCTGCCCCGGCCATTGAAGGTCAGCGACTGACCGGCGGCCCGGATCACCCGGTCCAGCTTGATCGGGTTGGTCACCACGTCGGCGCTGAACGCCTGGCTGACCATCGCCTTGATGAACTGCTGCTGGTGGCGCTGCCGGCCGTAGTCGGCGTCGGGAACACCGTTGCGGGGGTAGCGCTGCCGGACGTAGTCCAGCGCCTGCCAGCCGTTGAGGTGCTGGTTGCCCTTCTTGTAGACCGCCTGCGGCCCGATGTAGCCCTCGCCGTACGGGTTGCCCTTGCGGTGCTTGCCGTTCGGCTCCCGGTGCTCGGACTTGACCTGACGCTCGATGTACATGTCGACGCCGCCCATCGCGTCGACGATCTTCTGGAAGCCGGTGAAGTTGATGATCGCCCCGGCGTCGAACCGCTCGATCCCGGTCGCCTTCTGCACGGTCTTGGCGAGCAGTTCGAAGCCCTGCGGGGCGCTGGGGTTCTTGCCCTCCACGATGCTGCCGAACGACATCGCCGCGTTGATCTTGCCGGAGCCGCCCCGGTAGCCGGCCTTGTCGAACTTGGGGATGTCGACGTAGAGGTCGCGCGGAACGGAGAAGATGTACGCCTGCTCCAGCGACTCCGGCACGTGCAGCACCATGATCGAGTCGGCCAGCGGCGGGGTCTTCGCGTCGCGGGGGTCGATCCCCACCAGCAGGATGTTCAACGGGCCCTTGACGTTGCTCTTGCGCTCCTGCGCCCCGGCCGCCTTGTCACCGAAGAGGTCGGCCTTGCCCACCGAGCCCTCGTAACGCGACAGCAGCGTCTCGTAGCCCACCAGGACCGCGCCGCTGAGCATCAGCAGCACGACCCCGAAGATGGTGCACACGCGCGCCCAGCGGGGCACCCCGGACCAGATCGACCGCCTGCCGCTCTTGCCGGTCCTACCGACCGCGCCGGTCTCACCAACCGTGCCGGCCCTGCCGAACCCGCCGCCCTTACCGTCCCTGTCGCCCTTGCCGGCCTTGCCCACCAGCAGCTCCATTCGTCGCGCACGGGGACTCGTCACGAGGATTCGTCACGCCCACGAAGAGGAGACGGGCGTACCCGGTCGAAAAGTTGCATCGCGTCGACACCCGAACCCGAGAGTCGTTCTCGAAACGGTACCCCGTCTCCCGACCAGTCCTGCGCCCGGTAACCGGACACCGGCCCCCAGCAGGCACGACAACGGCCGAAGGCCACCCCGGCTCGCGCCGGGGTGGCCTTCGTGGGACGACTGTCGAGGGGCTCAGCCCTCCGACATCAGCTCCTTCGCCTTGCGCTCCAGGTCCTCCAGACCACCGCACATGAAGAAGGCCTGCTCGGGGAAGTGGTCGTACTCACCCTCGCTGATCTTCTTGAACGCCTCGATGGTCTCGGCGATCGCGACCGTCGAGCCCGGCACACCGGTGAACTGCTCGGCGGCGTAGGTGTTCTGGGAGAGGAAACGCTCGATCCGGCGGGCCCGGCCGACGGTGAGCTTGTCCTCCTCGGACAGCTCCTCGATGCCGAGGATCGCGATGATGTCCTGGAGGTCCTTGTAGCGCTGGAGGATGCGCTTGACCTCGGTGGCCACCGTGAAGTGCTCCTCGCCGACGAACTCCGGGGCGAGGATCCGGGACGAGGACGCCAGCGGGTCCACGGCCGGGTAGATGCCCTTGTCGGAGATCGACCGCTCCAGGTTGGTGGTCGCGTCCAGGTGGGCGAACGTGGTGGCCGGCGCCGGGTCGGTGTAGTCGTCGGCGGGCACGTAGATCGCCTGGAGCGAGGTGATGGCCTGGCCCCGGACGGAGGTGATCCGCTCCTGGAGCTCGCCCATCTCGTCGGCCAGGGTCGGCTGGTAACCCACCGCGCTCGGCATCCGGCCGAGCAGGGTGGAGACCTCGGAACCGGCCTGGGTGAAGCGGAAGATGTTGTCGATGAAGAGCAGCACCTCCTGCTTCTTGACGTCCCGGAAGTACTCGGCCATGGTCAGCGCCGACAGCGCCACCCGCAGCCGGGTGCCCGGCGGCTCGTCCATCTGGCCGTAGACCAGCGCGGTCTTGTCGATGACGCCGGACTCGGTCATCTCGGCGATGAGGTCGTTGCCCTCACGGGTGCGCTCACCCACGCCGGCGAAGACCGAGGTGCCACCGAAGTTCCGGGCCACCCGGGTGATCATCTCCTGGATGAGCACCGTCTTGCCCACGCCCGCGCCGCCGAACAGGCCGATCTTGCCGCCCTTGACGTACGGGGCGAGCAGGTCGATGACCTTGATGCCGGTCTCCAGCATCTCGGTCTTCGGCTCCAGGTCCGCGAAGGCCGGGGCCTTGCGGTGGATGCCCCACCGGTCGTCCGCGTCGAGCGTCTCGCCCTCGGTGAGGTTGAGGCACTCGCCGATGGCGTTGAAGACGTGGCCCTTGACGGCGTCGCCCACCGGGACGGTGATCGGGGAGCCGGTGTCGACCACCTCGGCACCCCGGACCAGACCGTCGGTCGGCTGCATGGAGATGGCGCGGATCAGGTTGTCACCCAGGTGCTGGGCGACCTCCAGGGTCAGCGTCTTCTCACCACCGGAGAGGTTCACCTCGACGTGCAGGGCGTTGAACAGGGCCGGCATGCCGTCGCGCGGGAACTCGGCGTCGACGACCGGGCCGATGACCCGAACCACGCGACCGGTGGCCGTCCTGGTCTCTGCCGGTCCCCCGGCAACTGCGGATACAGTCATCACACTTCACTTCCCGACGCGGCCAGCGCGTTCGCGCCGCCGACGATCTCACTGATCTCCTGGGTGATCCCGGCCTGGCGGGCCGAGTTCATCTCACGCGTGTACTTCTCGATCATCTCTTCGGCGTTGTCGGTGGCGCTCTTCATCGCCCGCCGCCGGGCCGCCGACTCGCTCGCCGCCGACTCCAGCAACGCCGCGTAGATCCGCGTGTTGATGTACCTCGGCAACAGCGCGTCGAGCAGCGACTCCGCCTCCGGCTCGAACTCGTACGCCGGCAGCAGCCCCTCGGAGCGCGGCCGGTCCTCGACCTGCATCGGACCGATGATCTTCGTGACCGGGTTCTGGGTCATCAGGCTGTGGAACTCGGTGTAGACGATGTGCAACTCGTCGATGCCGAGCACGCCGTCCGGCCCGGCGTCACCGTCGGTGTCGTCGGCACCGGCGGTGAACGCCGCGATCAGCGTCTCACCCACCTCACGGGCGTCGGCGAAGGTGGGCTGCTCCGAGAAGCCGGTCCAGTTCGCCGCGATCTCCCGGTTGCGGAACCGGTAGAACGTCAGGCCCTTGCGCCCGATGACGTAGAGCACCGGCTCCTTGCCGTCGGCGGTGAGCCGGGCGATCAGCGACTCGGCGGTCCTGATCGCGTTGGAGCTGTACCCACCGGCCAGGCCCCGGTCGGAGGTGACCAGCAGGACGCCGGCCCGCCGCACCCGCTCGCGCGGGGTGAGCAGCGGGTGGTCGATCCGGGCGTTCGAGGCCAACGCCGTGAGCACGCCGGTGATCGCCTGGGCGTACGGCAGGGACGCCGTCACCCGGGCCTGGGCCTTGGCGATGCGGCTCGTCGCCACGAGCTCCATCGCCTTGGTGATCTTCTTCATCCCCTTCGCCGAACGGATCCGTTGACGAAGAACGCGTACCTGGGCCGCCATGACTCAGCCCTACTGCTTCTCGGCGTCGCCGCCGGCGTAGCGGGTGACCGTCTCGCGGTCGGCCTCACCCTCCAGCGGCTTGGCGGGCGCGTCGTTGACCCGGTGCTCGTCGGCCTTGCCGAGGAAGACCTGCTTGAACTCGGCGATGGCCGCGTCGAGCGAGGCCGCGATGTCGTCGCCCCACTTGCCACCGGCGATCGAGGCCAGCACGCCCTCGTGCTTGTGCCGCAGGTACTGGAGGAACTCCGACTCGAAGCGACGGACCTCACCGACCGGGACGTCGTCCAGCTTGCCCTCGACGCCGGACCAGACCGAGACGACCTGCTCCTGCACCGGGTACGGCGAGTAGTTCGGCTGCTTGAGCAGCTCGACCAGCCGGGAACCCCGGTTCAGCTGGGCCTGCGAGGCCTTGTCCAGGTCGGAGGCGAAGGCGGCGAACGCCTCCAGCTCACGGAACTGGGCCAGGTTGAGCCGCAGCGAACCGGAGACCTTCTTCATCGGCTTCATCTGCGCGGCGCCACCGACCCGGGAGACCGAGGTGCCGACGTTGATGGCCGGCCGGACGCCCTGGTTGAACAGGTCGGACTCCAGGAAGATCTGGCCGTCGGTGATGGAGATGACGTTGGTCGGGATGAAGGCCGAGATGTCGTTGGCCTTCGTCTCGATGATCGGCAGGCCGGTCATCGAGCCGCCACCCAGCGCGTCGGAGAGCTTCGCGCAGCGCTCCAGCAGGCGGGAGTGCAGGTAGAAGACGTCACCCGGGTACGCCTCACGGCCCGGCGGGCGACGCAGCAGCAGCGACACGGCCCGGTACGCCTCGGCCTGCTTGCTCAGGTCGTCGAAGACGATCAGGACGTGCTTGCCGCCGTACATCCAGTGCTGCCCGATGGACGAGCCGGTGTACGGGGCGAGGTACTTGAAGCCGGCCGGGTCGGACGCCGGGGAGGCCACGATGGTGGTGTATTCCAGCGCGCCCGCGTCCTCCAGGATGCCCTTGATCGAGGCGATCGTGGAGGCCTTCTGGCCGATGGCGACGTAGATGCAGCGGACCTGCTTCTTCGGGTCGCCGGAGCGCCAGTTGTCCCGCTGGTTGAGGATGGTGTCCAGCGCGACGGTGGTCTTGCCGGTCTTCCGGTCGCCGATGATCAGCTGCCGCTGGCCCCGACCGATCGGGGTCATCGCGTCGATCGCCTTGATGCCGGTCTGCAGCGGCTCGTCGACGGACTGCCGGGACATCACGTTCGGGGCCTGGAGCTCCAGCTCGCGGAAGCCCTCGTCGGCGATGTCGCCGAGGCCGTCGATCGGCTGGCCGAGCGCGTTGACCACGCGGCCGAGGAAGGCGTCGCCGACCGGGACGGAGAGCACCCGGCCGGTGCGCTTGACGCGCTGCCCCTCCTCCAGCTTGGCGGAGTCACCGAGAACGACGACACCGATCTCCCGGACGTCGAGGTTCAACGCCACGCCGAGCGTGCCGTCCTCGAACTCCAGGAGTTCGTTGGTCATGGTCGAGGGCAGGCCCTCGACGTGGGCGATGCCGTCACCGGTGTCGGCGACGGTGCCGACCTCCTCGCGGGAGACGTCGGTCGAGTAGGAGGAGACGTAGCGCTCCAGGGCGCCGCGGATCTCCTCCGTCGAGATGGTCAGCTCGGCCATCCTCTGCTTCCTTAAAATTCAGGGGCCCGGGATACCTAGTACCGACCGGTCCGAATGGCGTCGATCAAAGGGCGGCGAGGCCGCTGGTCAGCGCTGCACGAGCGCGTTGCGGGTCTCGTTGAGGCGGCGCAGGACGGTGCCGTCGTACAGGTCGGAACCGACCCGCACGCTCACCCCACCGAGCACCTCCGGGTCGACCGTCTGCTTGACGGAAACCTCTCGACCGTACATCGCGGAGAGGCGGGCACCGAGCCGTCGCTCGTCGGCCTCACTCAACGGGGCAGCCACGGTCACGTACGCGACCTGGCGGTCCCGCCGGTCGGCGGCCAGCTCGACCAGCCGGGTGAGCGCCCCGGTGAAGGAGCGTCCCCCGAACCCGCCGAGAGCCACCTCGACGAGGCGGACGGTGACCGGACGGGCCTTGCCGGCGAGCAGTTCCCGGGCCAGCGCGGCCCGCTGCCCGGCCGGGGCGATCGGGTCGGCCAGCGCCGCGGAGAGCGCGGACTGACCGGTGACCACCTGGCCGAAACGGAACAGCTCGTCCTCGACCTCACCGAGGTCGCCGGCGGAGTCGGCGCTGGCCAGCAGCGCCTCCACCCCGAGCCGCTCGGTGCCGTCGAGCAGCTCCGACGGTGCCGACCAACGGCCGGCGACCAGGCCGGACAGCAGGTCGAGCGCGTCCGCGCCGATCTTGCCGGCCAGGATGCCGGTGAGCAGCGCCGCACGGTCGTCGCCGCTGCGGGCCGGGTCGGACAGCGCCCGGCGCAGCCGCGGCTCACCCCGCAACAGGGCGGCGACGGCGAGGATGTCGTCGGCGGTGGAGGCCACCACCGACGGCTCCGCACCGCGGACGTACGCGTCGAGGCGCTCGGCCGCGATCGCGTACGACTCCCGGCTGGCGGCCTGCATCAGCGGGCCCCCGTGCTCTCGAGGTTGCTCAGGAACCGGTCGACGGTGCCCTTGCGGCGGGCCTCGTCGGCCAGCGACTCCCCGACGATCTTGCTGGCCAGGTCGACCGCGATGGTGCCCACCTCGGTACGCAGCTCGCGCACGATGGTGGCCCGCTCCGCGGCGAGCTGTTCCTTGCCGGCCGCGATGATCCGGTCGGATTCCTCCCGCGCCTTGCCGAGGATGTCCTGCCGGATGCCCTCCGCGTCGGCCCGGGCGTCGTCCCGGATCTTGGCAGCGTCGGTACGCGCCTCGGCGAGCTGCGCGCGGTACTGCTCGAGGAGCTGGTTGGCCTCGGCCTGGGCGGCCTCGGCGCGCTTGATGCCGCCCTCGATCGCGTCGACCCGGGCCTGGAACGTCTGTTCCATGCGGGGGAAGACGAACTTCATCAGGACGAAGCAGAGTACGGCGAAGGCGACGCTGCCGACCACGATCTCCTGCCAGATCGGGATGATCGGGTTGTGCGTCGACTCACCACCCTCAGCGGCGAGGAAGTACATGGATGACCTCCTGGTCTGCGGGGACTGGGTCAGCCGGCCCAGATGAAGCCGAAGGCGATGCCCAGCAGCGCGAGCGCCTCGATGACGGCGAAGCCGATCCAGACGTACGGCAGGGTCATCCGGGACGACTCCGGCTGGCGGGCGGTCGACTGGATGTAGGCGGCGAAGACCAGGCCGACGCCGATGCCCGGGCCGATGGCGGCGAGGCCGTAGCCGATGGCGGCGGTGCTGCCGGTGACCTCGGCGAGAACGCTAGCGTCCATGGGTGTGGTTCCTCCTGGGTATCTCGCGTGACTCTCACGCGGGACGACAACGGGTTGATGCGGTGGACCAGTGCTCGCACGCTGGCGAGCCCCCGCCCGGTGGACCAGTGCTCGCTCGCGAGCCCCCGCCCGGTGGATCAGTGCTCGTCGGCGAGCGCGCCCTGCACGTAGCTTGCGGTGAGGACGGTGAAGACGTATGCCTGCAGGCAGATGACCAGGAACTCGAGGAAGGTGAGCGCGATGGTCATCACCCAGGACAGCACCGAGACCGGCGCCAACCAGGCGTTGGCGCTGATCATCGCGAAGCCGCCGAGGGTGAAGACCAGCAGCAGCATGTGCCCGGCGAACATGTTGGCGAACAGACGCACGGCCAGCGAGAACGGCCGGACGATGAAGGTCGAGAAGAGCTCGATCGGGATCAGCAGCGGCAGGATGAACCAGGGTGCCGGCGGAACCAGAGAGTTCTTGAAGTACTTCACGAAGCCGTGCTGCCGGATGCCGATGTAGTTGAACAGCACGTAGCTGATCACCGCGAGGATCGCCGGGAAGGCGATGTGCGAGTTCGGCGAGATCTGGAACAGCGGCACGATCGCGAAGAAGTTGGTCAGCAGGACGAAGCAGAAGAGCGTGGTGAAGTACGGCGCGAACCGCACCCCCCGGTGCCCGAGCATGTCGACCGCGATGTTGTTGCGGACGAAGCCGTAGATCGACTCGGCGAGCCACTGCTTCTTGGTCGGGACCAGCTGCGGCTTCCGGTAGGTCGCCAGGAAGAAGATGATCAGGATGCCGGCCGCGACCCAGACCATCGCCGTGATCTTCGTGAACCAGTACGAGTCGTGCGCACCCCAGGGCAGGATGCTGGGCAGGTAGAAGTCCTCCACGCTGGGTGGGAATGCCGCCTGGCCCGCTGCCAGGACGTTCGCCTGTCCGAACACCGCGTCCCTTCCTAAGTAGGCGTGCCGAGCCGACGGACGACCAGGATGATCCCCCCGGCCATGCCGAGCACGACACCGATCCCGGTGGCGATGCCGCCGGAGTCGAGCCACTGGTCGACCAGCCAGCCGATGAAACCCCAGACGAGCATGCCCCCGATGAGGTACGAGAGCGCGGTCCAGCCCTGACCGGCGCCGGTCGGAACGTCGTCCGGACCGCCGGTGGGTTGGGGGGTTTGGTCACCAGCCATGACGGGGCGAACGATATCAGTCGGGAAGACGAGGCTGTGCCTCACCCCCCGCACAACCGTCGTTGTGTGGGCATCAGGCGGGCTCCATCGTCTGGGGGCACGCTACTCCCCTTCGGCCAGTGAGAGAATGACCGCACGCCGACAGTCGCCCACCCGTCCACCATGTGGGACGCCCGGTTCACGGTCGACGGGAATTCCCGCTGCTCAGCCACCAGATGTGCACTCCGGTCCAGACCGCCACGCCGGCGGCAATGCCGACACACAGCGGCACCAGGCCGTCCCAGCCGGTCGACGCCACCGCCACCATCACCACCCCCAGCAGGGTGAACTTGGCGATGTACAGGCCCAGCCCGAGCGGCAGCACCAACTGCGGGTTGATCGCGTCGGCCCAGGCCAGCACCACTGTGGTCAGGGTGTAGCTGAGCACGGTCACCGCCACCCCGGCCGCCGCGCCCGCCGCCGCGGCCCCGCCGCCGGTCAGCCCGCCGACCACCGCCGCGACCGCCCCCAACACCGCCGAGGCGGCCAGCAGCACCGGCAGGTGGCGCAACCGCCAGCCGCGTTCGTCGGCCACCTCCGGCGCGCGTACCCCCGGCTCAGCCACGCGGTCCCACCGGATCGCCGACCAGCCTGACCAGCTGCGGACCGGCGGCGTCGAGCCGGTCGGCGGCCGGCACCCACCAGGTGTGCTTCACGTTCTCCACAGCGAAAGAGTCTACGGAGCCGCACACTGGTGACCGTGAGATGCCTCGTCACCGGCGCGACCGGGTACATCGGCGGACGGCTCGCGCCCCGCCTGATCGCCGAGGGGCACCAGGTGCGCTGCCTGGCCCGCAAGGCCGGTCGGCTGCGCGACGTGCCCTGGGCGGCCCGCGCCGAGGTCACCGAGGGGGACCTGCGCAAACCCGAGACGCTGACAGCCGCTTTCGCCGACGTCGACGTCGCGTACTACCTGGTGCACTCGCTCGGGCAGGGCGACTTCGAGGCCGCCGACCGGGAGGCCGCCACCAACTTCGCCGCAGCCGCCGCGGCAGCCGGCGTACGCCGCATCGTCTACCTCGGTGGGCCGGAGCCGGCGGGCGGCGACAGCGTGTCGTCGCCGCACCTGCGGTCCCGGGCCGAGGTGGCCCGGATCCTGCTGGCCGGCGACGTACCCACGGTGGTGCTGCGGGCCGCCGTGATCATCGGGTCCGGGTCGGCCTCGTTCGAGATGCTGCGCTACCTCACCGAACGGCTGCCGGCCATGATCACCCCCCGGTGGGTCCGCAACCGCATCCAGCCGATCGCCGTCCGGGACGTGCTGCGCTACCTGGTCGGCTGTGCCACCCTGCCACCCGAGGTGGACCGGGCCTTCGACATCGGTGGGCCGGACGTGCTCACCTTCCGGGAGATGATGCAGCGCTACGCGCAGGTCGCCGGCCTACGCCGCCGGATCATCGTGCCGGTCCGCCCGCTCACCCCGTCGCTCTCCTCGCACTGGGTGGGGCTGATCACCCCGGTGCCGAACGCCATCGCCCGGCCCCTGGTCGAGAGCCTGATCCACGAGGCGGTGACGCACGAACACGACATCGCCCGCTGGTTGCCCGACCCGCCGGGCGGGCTGACCGGCTTCGACGACGCCGTCGCGCTGGCCCTGACCAAGGTGCGCGACGCCGAGGTGGAGACCCGCTGGTCCAACGCGAGCGGCCCGGACGCGCCGGCCGAGCCGCTGCCGTCGGACCCGGACTGGTCCGGTGGCACGGTCTACACCGACGTACGGGAACGTGAGGTCGACGCCCCACCGGGCGCGCTCTGGCGGGTCATCGAGGGCGTCGGCGGCGAACACGGGTGGTACTCGTTCCCGCTCGCCTGGTCGGTGCGCGGCTGGCTGGACCGACTGGTCGGCGGGGTCGGACTGCGTCGGGGCCGACGCGACCCGCACCACCTCCAGGTCGGTGAGGCGCTGGACTTCTGGCGGGTGGAGGAGATCGTCCCCGGCGAGCTGCTGCGGCTGCGCGCCGAGATGCGGCTACCCGGTCGGGCCTGGCTGGAGCTGCGCGCCGAGCCGGCCGGCGCGGGCCGCAGCCGGTACGTCCAACGCGCCGTCTTCCTCCCCCGCGGCCTGCCCGGTCACCTCTACTGGCACTCGGTGGCACCCTTCCACGCCGTCATCTTCGGCGGCATGGCCCGCAACATCGCCAACCACGCCCCCACCCGCTGACCCCGCTCAGTTGCCGGTACGGGGGGCCGGGGCGGGGCGGTAGGTGATCGACTCGCCGGGTGGGACGAAGTCCCGGACCGGGGCATCGGCCAGGGCGGCGAACAGGATGCGGCCCACCGCGTCGACCATCCGGGACTGGACGGCGGCACCGACGGCGTCGCGCGGGTCGTCCGGGTTGGCGGCGATCTGGGCCACCGCGAGCTGCGGGGTGAAAGCCACCACCGACTCGGTCTCGTTCCGCTCCGAACTGCCGGTCTTGCCGGCCACCGGGCGACCCAGCCCCGTCCGGAGCTTCTCCGCCGTGCCACCGTCGCAGCGGCGGTACATCGACTGGTCGCCGACCGGGCAGCGGGCCGCGTCGGCGGCGGCCCGGGCCACCTCGGTGTCGACCACCTGCCGGCAGTCGGGCCGACCGGCGGCCACCTCATTCCCGGCGTTGTCCCTGATCGACACGACCGGCAGCGGCGCACACCAGGTCCCCTCGGCGGCCACCGTGGCGTACGCGTTGGCCAGGTCGAGCGGGGTGGTGGAGGAGACCCCCAGGGTGAACGCCCCCCAGTCGCGGGCCCCGGACCGGGCCAGTTCGGCGTCGTCGGCGGCGCGGAACCGGATGCCCAGCCGCTCGGCCATCTCCACCACCCGCTCCGCGCCGACCTGCTCGGTGAGCCAGGCGAAGTAGGTGTTCACCGAACGGCCGAAGGCGGTCCACATGGTGCGGTAGCCGTCCATCCACTCGGGGGTGGCGTTGGCCGGGCACCACCGGCCGCCGCAACTGGACCGGGCGTCGTCGGTCGGGAAGCGGGTCACGATCCGGCTGGGCGCGATGAAACCCGTCTCCAGGGGCCGCCCGGACTCCAGGGCGGCCAGCAGGGTGAACAGCTTGAACGTCGAGCCGGCCTGGTAACCCTCGATGCCGCCGCCACCGGCGATCAGCTGGTTGACCGTGTTCGGATAGTTCCGCTGCCCGGCCGGGTTGGGGGTGACGCTGTAGTGGCGGTTCACCGCCAGGGCGAGCACCCGCCCGGTGCCGGGCTGGACCACCGCCACCGGCGCCGCCCGGGGATCGTCGACGTCGTAGATGTCGGTCGCCTGGCGGACGGCGGAACGCTGCACGGCCGGGTCGAGCGAGGAGACGATCCGGAAGCCGCCCCGGCGCAGGTTGTCCTGCCGTTCGGCGGCGGTGGCGCCGAAGGCGGGCTGGTCGCTCCACCACTGGGTGAACCAGTCGCAGAAGAAACCCCAGTCGTTGCGCTGCTCGGGCACGGCGGTGCAGTCGTTCGGCGTCCGGCTGGGGCGCAACGTCAGCGGCGCGTCCCGGGCCACCGCCGCGTCCTGCGCCGGCACCTGGGCCAACGCCACCATCCGGTCCAGCACGTACGAGCGGCGGGTCAGCGCCGCGTCGGCGTCGCCGTTGATCGGATCGTCGGTGTCCGGGGAGCGGACCAGCCCGGCCAGCAGCGTCGCCTGGGCCAGGGTCAGCCGGGCCGGGGTGGTGGAGAAGTACCGCTTGGCCGCCGCGGCGATGCCGTACGCCCCGGCACCGAAGTACGCGATGTTGAGGTAGCGGGTGAGGATCTCGTCCTTGGTCAGTTCCCGCTCCAGCGCCAGGGCGTACCGCATCTCCTGGAGCTTGCGGGCGGTGCTGATCTCGGTGGCCTTCTTCCGCTGCTCCTTGGTCAGCCGGGGATCGCTGCTGAGCACGTTACGGACGTACTGCATGGTCAGCGTGGAGGCACCCTGCCGGGCCCGGCCGTCGCGCTGGTTGGCGGTGAAGGCCCGGACCACGCCCCGCACGTCGACACCCCGGTGCTGGTAGAACCGGGCGTCCTCGGCGGCCACGATCGCCTGCCGCATCACCGGGGCGACCTTGGCCAGCGGCACGTCCACCCGGTCCTCGGTGTAGAACGAGGTGATCAGGGTGACGCCGTCGGCGGCGTAGAGGGTGGAGCGTTGGGCGGTGGGTGGGGTGCGCAGCGTGTTGGGCAGCTCGGCGTAGGAGGACGCCAGCCCGCCGAAGCCGATGCCGAACACCAGGGCGAGCGGCAGGGCGGCCGCCGCCAGCACCAGACCGGCGAGCACGCCGGCGATCAGCACGGTGAACACCTTGTCGAGGTGGGCCCGGATCATCAGTGCTCCCCGCAGGAGTCGTCAGGACCCGTTCAGCATGACCCGCAAAACCACCCGAACTCTCATCTTTCCCCGAAACCGGAGGAAGATCGCGAGAAGGACACGGCGCGCACTGCGGGACACGCCGCACCCATCACCCGCAGGAGACCGGCACCGCCACCCGCCGCAACCGGCGCGGCCGGGAGTCCGGCGCCCCGCCCGGAAGCCGGCGCAGCGAGAAGACCGGAAGCCGGCGCAGCGAGAAGATCAGGGCAGCAGTGCCGAGGCGAGCGGGTGCACCGTCTCCTCGATCTCGTCGGCCACCCGGCTGAAGCACTGGTCACCCCGGCCCCACGGATCGTCCAGGTCGTCGGAGTGCAACGAGGCCGCCCCCTGCCGGGCCGCGTCGACCGCCGCCGCCAGGGCCACCCCCCGGGCGTACACGGCGTCCGGGGTGGCCTGGGCCGATGGCAGGGCGGCCACCTCCACCGTGGCGAGCAGCCGGCCGAACTCCCCCAGCACGAAGGTGCGACCGGCCGCGTCCGGGCGCAACGCCACCACGTACTCCTGCTGGTCGGCGGTGGCGGTGAGGACGAGGTCGGCGGCGTCGATCAGGTCGGAACGCAGCTTGCGGGCGGCGAACCCGTCCACGTCACCACCGCGGCCCAGCACCTGCCGGGCGGCGGGCGGGTTCATCTCCTCCCCCGCGTGCCAGCCGCCGGTGCCGGCGCTGTGGCTGTGCAGCAACGCGTCCGAGCCGGCCGGGTCGACGCCGAGCCGGCCCAACCGCTCGCGGACGGCGAGCACCAGCAACCGCTCGGCCATCGGGGACCGGCAGATGTTGCCCATGCAGACGTGCAGGACGGTGAACGGCGGCACTCAGGCTCCCCGCTCGTCGAGGATGTCCGGCGCCACGTCACGGAGCTGGTCCAGGTTGATCGCGCCGACCCGGAGCAGCCGGGGCACCTCGGCGGTCAGGTCGACGATGGTGCTCGGCACCGGATCGGGGCACTCCCCGGCCTCCAGATAGACCCGCACCGAGTAGCTGAGCTGGTCGCGGGCCTGCTCGGCGGTCAGTGCCGCCGGCTGGCCCACCTTGTTGGCCGAGGCCACCGCCATCGGGCCGGTCTCCCGCAGCACCTCCAGCGCCACCGGGTGCAACGGCATCCGCACCGCGACCGTCCCGCTGGCGTCGCCCAGGTCCCAGGCGAGGCTCGGCGAGTGCTCCACCACGATGGTCAGCGCCCCCGGCCAGAACGCCTCGACCAGGTCACGGGCCGCCTTGGGCAGCGAGAAGACCAGGCCGTCGAGGGTGTGCCGGGAACCGATCAACACCGGCGGCGCCGCCTGGCTGCCGCCCCGGGCATCGGAGAGGGCCTTCACCGCGTACGGGGTGAACGCGTCCGCGCCGATCCCGTAGACCGTGTCGGTGGGCAGAACGACCAGCTCGCCGTTCTTGACCGCCTCGATCGCCGCGGCGACACCGCGGTCCCGGTCGGCGGGCGACCGACAGTCGTAGAGCATCACGAGGAGCCAGTCTGCCACGCCGACGCCCGGACGGCGTGCGGGCCGTCCGACCGGCGGGACGCGGTGGCGAACCGGGCCCGCCCGGCCAGGTCCCGGTGGGCCCGCACCGCCGCGTACCGGCCGTCGGCGGTGAGCAGCGCCGGCACCGCCGCGCCGTGCGTGTCGTCGTGCTCGACGCCCAGCTCACCCCCGGGTCGCAGCAGTTCGGCCGCCCGGCGCAGCACCGGCCGCAACACCGTCAACCCGTCCGCCCCGCCGAACACCGCCTCGTCCGGGTCGTAGCCGGCGACCTCCGGCGGGACCGCCACCGCACGCGGCACGTACGGCGGGTTGCACAGCAGCACGTCCACCGCGCCGACCAGGTCGGCGAGCAGCCCCGCACCGGTGACGTCGGCCACCACCACCTCGACCGGCCGGTCCCCGGCGGCGGCCCGCTCGGCGGCGTTGCGGCGCAGCCAGCCCAACGCGGCCGGGGACCGCTCCACCGCCACCACCCGGGCCGCCGGCACCTCCTGGGCCACCGCCAGCGCGATCGCCCCCGAACCGCTGCACAGGTCGACCACCACCGGGGCGTCCCGGGTCAGCGCCCGCTCGATCCCCCAGCCCGCCAGCAGCTCCGTCTCCGGGCGGGGCACGAAGACCCCCGGCCCGACCGCCAGCTCCAGGTGCCGGAAACCGGCCCGGCCGGTCAGGTGCTGCAACGGCTCACGGTCGGCCCGCCGGGCCACCAGCGCCTCGTAGCGGGTCCGCTGGGCGTGGGTGAAGCCGTCGGACAGCACGAGCCGCCCCCGGGGCACCTCCAGCACGTACGCGGCGAGCTGCTCCGCCTCGGCGCGGGCCGACGCCACCCCGGCGGCGGCGAGGGTACGGGCGGCTCGGGCCACCACGGGCGAAGTCCGCTCGCGTTCTGTCCCTTCGGACGGGTGGCGCGGGAGTGAGGTCACGCCATAATCATGAGGCGTCGTCGGCCGCGCCACGAGTGGGTGCGGCCGGGCGCACACCGACGGGAGGTTCGCCAGGTGGGGTGGCTCGACCGGGTCGATGACCAGGTTGACGCCCTGACCCATGCCCGCGACCTCCAGGAGGCCAGCCGCTCGGCCGAGGCGGTCGGGGTCCTCGACCGGGTGCTGCGCACCACCGCCGACCCGTACACGAAGGCCGACGCGCTGGTGCAGCGGCTCTGCGCGCTGATCAACCTCGGCCGGACGGCCGAGTTCACCCGGGCCATCGAGGAGGCGTCCGGGGCCGTGCGGGACCTCCCCGAGCCCTACCTGCACGGGCACCTCAACGCGCTGGCCGCGTTGGCCGCGCACCACCAGGGCGCCCTGGACCGCTGCGTCATGCACCTGGTCCGGGCCTCGCGGGCGCTCAAGGCGGCGGAGGACCGGGACCGGGACACCGCCTGGGGCTGGCACGACCTGGCGATGGCCTACTCCTACCTGAGCTTCCACGGTCACGCGTTGGGCGCGATCGAACGGGCCCGCCAGCACGGTGCCGCCGCCGGCATCCCCGAGGAGACCTTCGCCGCCCCGGGCATCCGGCTGCGCAACGCCGTCGCCCTGGACCACAACGGGGACAGCGACGGCTGCCTGCGGGTGCTCCGCGACATCGCGGCCGACCTGGCGCGGTTCGTCGCCGACGGCCGGGCCGACCGGCTGCGCCCGAGCAGCCTCGCCGCGTACGGCTACGCGGCGGTCCGCCGGGCGGCGCTCGGCGATCCGGTGCCGGTCGGCCCGGAGCCGGCCCGACTGCTCGACCACAGCGGGGACAGCGCCCGGGCCCGGGACATGCGGCAACTCGGCCATGTCTGCCTGGCGGTCGCCGACGGACGCCCGATCGAGGCGATCACCCGACTGGACTCGGCCCGGGTGTCGGCCGAGACGCTCGGCGCGGCGGAACCGTCCCGGCTGCGCAGCATCGCCTTCTCCCGGGCCGGTGACCACGCCGCCGCGCACCGCGCCGACCGGATGGCGTTCCGGCTGGCCGGGCAGCGCAACGACCGGCTGCGGGACGTCTACATCGACGGCATCGCGTTGCGCATCGACCACGAGGAGATGCGCCGGGAGGCGGCCCGCTACGAGGGTGAGGCGCTGACCGACCCGCTCACCGGGCTGCCCAACCGGCGTCAGTTGGAGCGGCACATCGCCTCGGTGGTGTCCCGGGGCGAGCGGGTGGTGATCGGCGTCTGCGACCTGGACGGCTTCAAGGCGGTCAACACCCACCACGGCCACCACTCCGGCGACCTGGTGCTGCAACGCATCGCCGGGGTGATCAACCGGGTGATGCGCCGGGGCGACTTCGTGGCCCGCTACGGCGGCGACGAGTTCGTGGTGGTGCTCTCCGGGGCCGGCATGGCCGAGGCCGCCGAGGTGACCCGCCGGATCGACGCGGCCGTGCGCACCGAGGACTGGGAGTCGCTGGTGCCCGGCACTCCGGTCGGGTTGAGCATCGGCTTCGCCGAGGTCAGCGGCACCGGGACCGCGCTACGCGACGCCCTCGGCGCCGCGTTCGAGATCGCCGACCGGGAGATGCTGCGGGCCAAGAACCGCACCCGCGCCTCCTGACCGCGCCGGGGACGGCCCGGGTGACCCGGCCCGGTAACGGCGGGCCCGGTGCCGGGCCCGCCGGTGGCGGGGCGCGGTCAGCGGCGGGTCAGCTCGGTGTCGCCGGCCAGCCGGGCGGCCCGGTCGGCCTCGGTGAGGGCGTCGAGGACCCCGTCCAGTTCCCCGGCGAGCGCCAGGTCGAGGTTGTACGCCGTGTAGCCGATCCGGTGGTCGGTGATCCGGTTCTGCGGGAAGTTGTAGGTGCGGATCCGCTCCGAACGGTCCACGGTGCGCACCTGCGCCCGGCGGGCGTCCGAGGCGGCGGCGTCGGCCTGTTCCTGGGCCACCGCCAGCAACCGGGCCCGCAGGATGCGCATCGCCTGCTCCCGGTTCTGCAGTTGGGACTTCTCGTTCTGGCAGGAGACCACCACCCCGGTCGGCAGGTGGGTGATCCGTACCGCCGAGTCGGTGGTGTTCACCGACTGGCCGCCCGGCCCGGACGAGCGGAACACGTCGATGCGCAGCTCGTTGGGGTCGATGGTGACGTCGACGTCCTCGGCCTCGGGCAGCACCAGGACGCCGGCCGCGCTGGTGTGGATGCGGCCCTGCGACTCGGTGACCGGGACCCGCTGGACCCGGTGCACGCCACCCTCCCACTTCAGCCGGGACCAGACGCCGTTGCCGCCGTCCGGGACCCCCTTGGTCTTGATCGCCAACGAGACGTCCTTGACCCCGCCGAGGTCGGAGTCCTGCGCGTCGATCACCTCGGTCAGCCACCCGTGCCGCTCGGCGTAGCGGGTGTACATCCGCAGCAGGTCCCCGGCGAACAGCGCGGACTCCTCGCCGCCCTCGCCGGCCTTGATCTCGATGATCACGTCCTTGGCGTCGTGCGGGTCCCGGGGGATCAGCAGCTCGGCCAGCCGCTCCTCCAGTGCCGGCAGGGTCGCCGCGATGGAGTCCGCCTCATCGGCGAACGCCGGGTCCTCGGCTGCCAGCTCCCGGGCCGCGACCAGGTCGGCGCGGGTCTGCGCCAGCTCGTCGGCGGCCTTGTGCAGCGGCACCAGCGCGGCGTAACGACGACCGACCCGACGGGCGGTGTTCTGGTCGGCGTGGATGGCCGGGTCGGCCAGCCGCTTCTCCAGCTCGGCGTACTCGTCGAGGAGGGCGGCCAGGCGCTCGCTGCTCATGTGGGGGGCTCCTTCGACGGATCCGGTGCAGAGGGAAGGCTGAGGCGAAAAGTAGGACGTAACGGACGACGCCCGCGTCCGGCACGGGGCCGGACACGGGCGTCGTCGGTGGAGCTACTTGGCCTTCTTCGCCTGAATCTTGGCGTACTTCTGCTGGAACTTGGCGACCCGGCCGGCGGTGTCGAGGACGCGCTGCTTGCCGGTGTAGAACGGGTGGCAGGCGCTGCAGGTCTCGACCGAGATCGAACCGCCCTTGGCGGTGCTGCGGGTCGTGAAGGAGTTGCCGCAGGAGCACTTGACCTCGGTCGTCGTGTACTCCGGGTGGATGTTGGGCTTCATGTCGCCTCGGTCCTTTCGTCAGGTGGTCGCCGGGTCGCCGCTGATCCCCCGTCGCCTGGTGCGCGACGGACTCGGGCGTGAACCGGAACCGGTGGCCGATTGACCAGTGTGCCATGGGCGTGAGCCGACCCGACGGGCGGGCCACACGATCGGTCCGGCAGTCGTAACGCCGGCCCACCACCCGGCATTCCCGCTGCTCGCGCCCACCATTCCTGCCCCGGCGCACCGACCGGCCGGGCGGGCTCCTCCCCCAGGTTCAGGAGCCCGCCCGGCCGGACGCCGGGCGGCGTACGCCTCCCCAGGTCTGCGCCGCCCTCCGGTGGCCGGCCCGGCCGGATCGGCCGGGAACCGCACCTCCAGTCAACCCGGCGGCGCACACAACTTTCAAGAGCTGCCAGGTCTGCCGAAAGAAAAGTCCACCGACGGGGATTCCCACCTACAGGACTCCGGGGGTACGACGAAGGGCACGACCGGAGCGGCCGTGCCCTTCGTCGTGGTCTCACCCGGGAGGGGTCACTCCCCCGGCGTCGACTTGGCGATCTGCATCAGGAACTCGATGTTGGTGCGGGACTGCTTGAGCCGGTCGAGCAGCAGGTCCAGCGCCGCCTGCGAGTCCAGCGAGTGCAGGACCTTGCGGAGCTTGTGGATGATGGCCAGCTCCTCCGGCGCGAGCAGGATCTCCTCCTTGCGGGTACCCGAGGAACTGACGTCCACCGCCGGGAAGGTCCGCTTGTCGGCGATCTTCCGGTCCAGCTTCAGCTCCGCGTTGCCGGTGCCCTTGAACTCCTCGAAGATGACCGTGTCCGCCATCGATCCGGTCTCCACCAGCGCGGTGGCGAGAATGGTCAGCGATCCGCCGTTCTCGATGTTGCGGGCCGCACCCAGGAAGCGCTTCGGCGGGTAGAGCGCGGTGGAGTCGATACCACCGGACATGATCCGCCCGGAGGCCGGCGCCGCCAGGTTGTACGACCGGCCGAGCCGGGTCACCGAGTCGAGCAGCACGACCACGTCGTGCCCCAGCTCGACCAGGCGCTTGGCCCGCTCGATCGCCAACTCCGCCACCGTGGTGTGGTCCTGCGGCGGACGGTCGAACGTGGCCGCGATGACCTCGCCCTTCACCGAACGCTGCATGTCGGTGACCTCTTCGGGCCGCTCGTCGACCAGCACCACCATCAGGTGGCACTCCGGGTTGTTGTGGGTGATCGCGTTCGCGATCGCCTGGAGCACCATCGTCTTACCGGCCTTGGGCGGCGACACGATCAGCGCCCGCTGCCCCTTGCCCAACGGCATGACCAGGTCGATCACCCGGGTGGTCAGGATGTGCGGCTCGGTCTCCAGCCGCAACCGCTCCTGCGGGTAGAGCGGGGTCAGCTTGTAGAACTCGGGACGACGCCTCGCCTCGTCCGGCTCCATGCCGTTGATGGTGTCCAACCGGACCAGCGGGTTGTACTTGTCCCGCCGCTGGTCACCGCTGGCGCTGCTGTCCCGGGTGGCCCGGACGGCTCCCGTGATCGCGTCACCCCGGCGCAGACCGTACTTCTTGATCTGCGACATGGAGACGTACACGTCGTTCGGGCCGGCCAGGTAGCCGGTGGTCCGGACGAAGGCGTAGTTGTCGAGCACGTCGATGATCCCGGCCACCGGGACCAGCACCTCGTCCTCACCGACCTGCGGCTCACGGCTGCCGCCGCCGTTGTCATTGCCGCCCTCGACCCGGTCGCCCCGGCCACGCCGGCGGTCCCGGAACCGGCTGCGCCGACCCCGCCGGCCACCGCCCTCGTCGTCATCCGAGTCGTCGCGGTTGTCGCGCTGACCACGCTCGCCCGAGCGGTCGCCCCGGTCGTTGCGGTCGGACCGCTCGCCCCGGTCGCCCCGGTCGTTGCGGTCACCCCGGTCGGACCGCTCGTTGCCGCCGCGCTCGGCCCGCTCGCCACGGTCGCCGCCCGTCCGCTCGGCCCGGTCGTTGCCGGTCCGCTCGGCCCGGTCGTTGCCGGTCCGCTCGGCCCGGTCGTTGCCGGTCCGCTCGACCCGGTCGTTACCGGCCCGCTCGCCACGGTCGTTACCGGTACGGCCGGCGCGGTCGTTGTCCGTCCGCTCGACCCGGTCGCTGCCGGCCCGCTCACCACGGTCGCTGCCGGCCCGCTCGCCACGGTCGTTACCGGTCCGCTCGGCCCGGTCCACGCCGGTCCGCTCGCCACGGTCCCGACCGCTGCGTCCCTCGGCCCGCTCGGGACGCTCGCCGGCCTCGACCGGTGCCTCCTCGGTACGGGTCTCGACGGGTCGGGCCTCGGCGGCCCGTGGCTCGGCGGCCGGCCGGGCCTCCGCGGTGCTGGCCCGGCTGCGCCGGGTCCGGGTCCGACCCTCGGTCTCACCGGTGGCGGCAGGGGTCGCCGACGCCGGCTCGGTGGCCCGCTCCGGGGTGGTCACCTCGGCGCGCACCTCCTCCCGGACGGGGGCAGCCGCAGCAGCAACCTCGGCCCGCGGTCGAGGGGTGCCGGTCGCGGCGCCGCCCTGCTGCCGCTCGGAGATCGCGCTGATCAGCTCGCCCTTGCGCATGCGGGCGGTCCCGGAGATGCCGAGCGACGCGGCCAGGCTCTGCAGCTCCGGCAGCAGCATCGCCGACAGGCCGGTGCCGCTGCGCCGACGGCGGGCGGGGGCGGCGGTGGTGGCATCGCCAGCGACGTTGGAAACATCCGACGTCACGTCGGTGGTGTCGCTCAATGGAATCCTTCCCTCGATAGGCCGGGACTGCCCGGGATCGACAAGCAAGGTGGCCGGGCGGCCTCGGTGCACCCGCCTCGCATGACGCGTCGCGGGAGTCTGTGGCACAGCAGCCGGGCGGTTTCCCAACTCACCAACGTCGGTGAGCAGGTCTCGCCGTCTGCGGCGACCTGCGGAAACTGCGGTGCGGCGTGGGCCTTTGGCAGGGGTGGCGGGCTGACCGCCGAGAGCTTCGGGGTGCGCCGACCCGCAGAGAGATCGCGTGCTTCGCGGCTGTGCTGAGTCTAGAGCGTAATCAACTCTTCCGACCTGCGGCAACAGGGCCCCGCTCGGCGTGTCCCAGTCTACCCCGTACGACCGTCGCTCCGCGCGCCTCTACCGGCAACCGCCAGACTTCCCATTCTGTTCCCTCGGTGAACCCCGCGGGCGGCTCGGTGAACGCCAGCACGGTGGGGCCCGCCCCACTGACCACAGCCGCCACACCAGCCGCTCGCAACGCACTGACCAGGGCAGCCGTCTGCGGCATTCCCGGCGCGCGGTAATCCTGGTGCAGCCGGTCGACGGTGGCCGGCAGCAGCAACGTCGGCTCGGCGGTCACCGCGTGCACCAGCAACGCCGACCGGCCCGCGTTCAGCGCCGCGTCCCCGTGCGGGACGGTCGACGGGAGGGCCGCCCGTGCGGTGGCCGTCAGACCCCGCTGCGCCGGTACGAAGACCGTGGGGCGGACCCCGGCCGCCACCGGCAGCGAGACCGCCCGGCCGCCACCCGGCTCGGTCCAGGCGATGGTGAACCCGCCGAGCAGGCAGGGCGCGACATTGTCCGGATGGCCCTCGATCTCGGCGGCCAGCCGCAGCACGGCGTCGTCGTCGAGCCGCTGCGCGCCGTCGGTGACCAGCGCCCGGGCCAGCAGCACCCCGGCCACGATCGCCGCCGAGGAAGACCCCAGGCCCCGTGCCTGCGGGATCCGGTTGACGCACTCCAGCGCCAGCCCGGGCGGCTGCCCACCGAGCAGGTCGAAGGCGGCCCGCATGGCGACCACCACCAGGTGCCGGTCGTCCTGCGGCAGCTCACCGGCCCCCTCACCGGTCACCGCCACCCGGACGTCGGTCGAGGTCACCTCGGCGGACACGTCGTCGTACAGGGCGAGGGCGAGCCCGAGGGCGTCGAACCCGGGGCCCAGGTTGGCGCTGGTCGCGGGCACCCGCACCCGCACCGGCCCGGAGGCGAAAGTCGTCGGCACCGGCTCATGCTAGGGCCCGGGGCCGACGACGCACCCGCTCGCCCGGCCGGTGGGACTGGATCGGCTCGGTTAGCCTGACGCCGATCTATCAGCCGCTCAGGAGGCGACGTGGGAATGTTCGGTTACCGGATCACGCAGTTGGTGGGGCACCTTCCCGTGCTGGTCACGCTGCTCGTCGTCCTGGTGCTCGCCGCCACCGCCCGCCGCCGGCTGCCCGGCCGGGCCCGGTCGTTGCTGATCGCCGGGGCCGCTGTCCTGCTGCTGGTGGAGCTGTTCAACACCGCCTGGGTGGTGGCCCTGCCCGAGCTGATCCGGGCCCGGGTCCGCTCCGGCGGGATGCGGCAGTTCGAGCTGATGAACCTCGCCGCCAGCACGGTCAGCTGGATCGGCTACCCGATCGGCCTGGGCCTCGTCGTCGCCGCCGTGTTCGCCGGCCGCGCCGCGAGCCACGCCCCCGGCCAACCGTGGGGCGCCTGGACGCCCCCGGCCGGATCCGCCGCCGGCCAGCCGTCCGGCTTCGCCGCCGGCCACCCGGGCACCGGCCACCCAGGCCACGGCCACCCGGCCTCCGGACACCCAGCCACCGGCCAACCGGGCCCCGGCCCCGTGGTGCCGGGCCAGGCCGCCCCCTGGGGCGGGAGCGACCGGCCGCCGGCCGCACCGCCACAGGGCGACCGGGTCGACTGAGCCGCCCGAGGGTCAGCGGGCGGCCAGCGGGTCCGGGCCGGCGGCCGGGTCGGTGAGCGAGAGCCGGCGGGTGGCGATCCGCCAGCCCACCGCGTACACGACGGTGACCAGGCCGCAGCCGGCCAGCACCACCCGCTCGTCCACCAGGTCGACCACGCCGGCCACCACCAGCTGACTGACCGAGATCGCCAGGGTCGCGAGCATCATGTCGGTGGCGAACACCCGGCCGCGCAGCCGGTCGGGCACCTCGCCCTGGAGGGCGAAGTTCGACAGCACCCAGTTGCTGCCGCCACCGAAGTGGGCCACGAAGACCAGCAGCAGCACCAACGGGAACCAGCTCGCCACCGCCGCGCCCAGGTAGGCCAACCCGTACAGCGACATCGACAGGGCCAGGCCGGGCAACAGCCAGGCCCGGTTGGTCAGCACCCGGCTCATCAGGATCGGCCCGACCAGCGCCCCCGCCCCGCGCGCGGCGAAGAGCAGCCCGGTGCCGACCGGCCCCACCCCGTAGACGGCGGCCAGCAGCGGAAAGACCGTCAGCACACCGTTGCCCAGGCCCACCGCCGACTTCACCGTGACCAGCGCCAGCACCCGGGGCCGGTGCCGGATGTGACCCAGCGCCTCGCGGATCGCCACCCAGGTGCGCGGCGTCGACCGGTCGGCCTCCCGGGGCGCCTGCAACGGCCGGCGGATCAGCGCCGCCAGGCCCGCCGCCAGCACCAGGCCGACCGCACCCACCCAGAAGCAGGCGTACGGCCCGACCACCGCGCTCAACACGCCACCGAGGGACGCGCCGACCACCGTCATCGTCCCCCAGGCGGACCCGGCGATGGCGTTGCCGGCCGCCAGGTCGGCCGGGTCGACGACGTTGGGCAGGGCGGCCTGCGCGGCGGGCGAGTAGAACGCCTTGCCGACCGCCACCGCCGCGATCGCCACCATGGCCAACCAGGCCGTGCCGGCGTCACGCACCCCGAGCAGCAGCAGCACGCCGAGCAGGGTCACGCCGTTCGCGGCCATCATGACCTTGCGGCGGTCGAACCGGTCGGCGATGGTCCCGGTGTACGGCAGCAGCAGCGCCAGCACGCCGGTGTCCAGGGCCAGCACCAGGGCGCCCCACACGCCGCTGCCGGTCAACTGCGGCAGCAGCACCAGCAGCGGCACCATGACGAACCAGTCGGCGCCGAAGACCACCAGCTCGGCCAGGAAGAGGTTGCGGAAGTCCCGGTTGCGGACGAGTACGGAGAGCGGAGAGGACACGTGCCCGCACCCTACCCGCCGGCTCGCGGCCCGCTCGTTCGGCTCAGCAACTGGGAGACCGTGACGAAGGTGTAGCCCCGGGCCCGCAGACCGGTGATCATCGCGTCCAGGCCCCGCACCGCCACCTGCCGGTTCTCCGGACCCGCGTCGTGGGCCAGCAGGATCGTGCCCGGCACGACGTCCGCCACGATCCGCCGGGCGTGTCCGGCCGGGTCGTCCGGGAACTCACCCTCCACCATCTGCAACGACCAGAGCACGACCCGGTAGTCCAGGCGTACGGCGGCGTGCAGCACCCCGCCGCCCAGGTGCCCGTACGGCGGGCGGGTCAACCGGGGTGCCACCCCGGCGGCCTCGGCGATGGCGTCGTGCGACCGGCGCAGGTCGTCGTGCACCTCGGCGGCGGCCAGCCGCGCCAGGTCCCGGTGCCGCCAGCTGTGGTTGCCCACCTCGTGCCGGGCCAGCCGCCCCCGGATCAGGTCGGCGTGCCGGCGGACCCGCGCGCCGACCAGGAAGAAGGTCGCCGGCACCGCGTGCCGCTCCAGGGTGTCCAGCACGGTCGGCGTCCACCGCGGCAGGGGTCCGTCGTCGAAGGTGAGGGCCACCAGCCGTTCGGTGGTGGGGGCGTGCCACACCACCTGGAGCCCCCCCGCACCGACGTCCTGGCGTCGGTTGCCGACGGTGGCGCTGGCCGGACCGCCGGACAGCGGCAGGTGCCGGTCGGCGAGCGACGCCCCCTGTGACATGCCGACGGCGCCCAGCGTGATCCCCCCGGCCAGCAGCGCCCCGCCGCCCAGCACCCGCCGTCGGCCCCACCGCCCGCCACCCGGGCCGGTCGTCTCGCCCCCGTCCCGCACCATCACCGACGGTGGAGAGACGATGACCGAAGGTAGGTGACCACAGGGTGACCGTACCCCCAGGTCGGCGCGCTGTCCCGGGCCCGACACGACGCGCCCCCGGCCGGTGGTCCCGGGCCGGGGGCGCGTGGTGGGGCGACGGTCGTGCCGGGCCTGACCCGGCGCGCTGGTGCGTCGTGGCGTGTCCACCGCGCCACGACCCGGCTGACGGCCGCGATGCGGTGGACGGGGCTACTCGGTCGGCGGCAGCGGCGAGCGGCGGCTCTTCGGCAGCCGCAGCACCTCGAACTGGTCGGTGCCGTCCACCAGGGCCGCCGACGGGGCCGGCCGGGCCGGCGCTTCGGCGGCTGCCTCGGCGGCCGGGGCACCCACCGGCGCCGGCACCTCGGCGTCCGGCTCCGCGGGCGTCCCGGCGGGTCCACCCTCGTCGGAGGTGCGCCCCCGCCGGCCGGCCCGCCGCTCCCGCAGCGACTCCTTGGTGCGCTCCACCATCGTGTAGAAGGTCGGCACCAGGACCAGGGTGAGCAGGGTGGAGCTGAGCAGGCCACCGATCACCACCACGGCGAGCGGCTGGGAGATGAAGCCGCCCTCCCCGGTGAGCCCGAACGCCATCGGCAGCAACGCGAAGATGGTGGCCACCGCGGTCATCAGGATCGGCCGCAACCGGCGTCGGCCGCCCTCGACCACCGCCTCGCTGACGCTCATCCCCTGCCCCCGGTACTGGTTGACCAGGTCCAGCAGCACGATCGCGTTGGTCACCACGATGCCGACCAGCATGAGCACGCCGATCAGCGCCGGCACGCCCAGCGGGGTCCCGGTGACCAGCAGCAGGCCGATCGCACCGGTCGCCGCGAACGGGATGGAGATCAGCAGGATCAGCGCCTGGACGATGCTCCGGAACGTCGCCACCATGATCAGGAAGACGATCGCGATCGCCGCCAGCACGGCCAGGCCCAGGTCACCGAAGGCGTCCTCCTGCTGGGCGCTGGCCCCGCCCACGGTGATCGTCGCCCCCGGCACGTCCAGCTCGTCCAGCCGCTGCTTCAGCTCGGTCGTGGTCGCACCGAGGTTGGAGCCGGTGGCCGTGCCGGTCACCGACACGCTGCGCTCACCGTCGATCCGGGTGACCTGCTGCGGCCCCTCGCCCCGGGTGACGTCGGCGATGTCGTCCAACTTCACCGGGCCCACCGGCAGCGCCCGCAACTGCTCCTCGGTCAACGGCGGGGTGGCCGTGGTCCGCAGCACCACGTCCTGCTGGCCGCCGTCGAGCGTCACCCGGCCCAGCGGACTGCCCCGGTACGCCTGCGACACCAACTGCCCGACCGCCGCCTCACTCAGCCCCACCCGGGCCGCGGCCAACCGGTCGACCCTGACGTCGACCCGGGGCACCCGGTCGGCCAGGCTGGTGGCGACGTCCTCGACCCCCGAGATGCCCGCCATGGCGCCCCGGACCTGGTCGGCGGCCCGGTTCAGGGTGTCGGTGTCGGCGGCCTGGACGACCACCTCCAACTGGTTGCCCGAGGTGCCCCCCTGCCCGTTGTCGAAGCTCAGCTCGCCGGCTGCGGCACCGAGCCCGTCGAACTCCCGGCGCAGGACCTGCTTCATCTCCTTGGCGTCGGTGTCGCCACCGAGCGCCACCGACCAGCGGGCGGTGTTGTTGCCTCCGCCCGCCAGCCACGGCTGGTCGTTGCCGCCCGCGCTCACCTGGTAGGTCTCGACCCCGTCGGTACGCGCCAGCACCCCCTCCACCAGGCGGGCCGCCTGGTCGGTGGCGGCCAGTCCCGAGCCGGCCGGCAGCTTCTGGCTGATGCTCAGGGTGTCCTGGCCGGAGTCGTCGAGGAAGTTGGTCTCCAACTTCTGGGCCAGCCCGAAGGTGCCGAACAGCAGCAGGATGCCCACCGCCACGGTGATCCACCGGGTCCCGCGGGACCGGGTGGCGAACCCGATCACCGGCAGGTACGCCCGTTGCAACGGGCTACGCAGCTCCTTGGCCTCCGCGGCGCGGCGTACCGCCTCGTCCGCACCGTCGCGCGGCGGCTTGAGGAACCAGTACGCCAGCACCGGGATCACCGTCAGCGACACCAGCAGCGAGGCGAGCAGGGCCACCGTCACGGTGATCGCGAACGGCGCGAAGAGCTGCCCGACGAAGCCACCCACCAGGGCGATCGGCGCGAACACCGCGACCGTGGTGAGCGTCGACGCGGTGACCGCCCCGGCCACCTCACGGACGGCGGCGACGATCGCGTCCCGTTTCGGTTCGCCGTACTCCAGATGGCGTTTGATGTTCTCCAACACCACGATCGAGTCGTCGACCACCCGCCCGACCGCGATCGTCAGCGCGCCCAGGGTGAGCAGGTTGAGCGAGTAGTCACCGACCCAGAGGGCGAGCAGCGCCACCACCACCGACAGCGGGATGGAGACCGCGGTGACCAGGGTGGACCGGACCGACAGCAGGAAGACCAGGATCACCACGACCGCCATCAGCAGGCCGAGCAGCCCCTCCGTGGTCAGGCTCTCGATCGACTTCTCCACGAACGGGGCCTGGTCGAACACGATGGTCAACTCGGCGCCGGAGGCGGACCGCAGGTCGTCCAGCCGGTCCCGGATGTCGTGCGAGATCCGTACGGCGTTGCCGTCCTGCGCGGCCGTGACCTGGACGCCGATGCTCTCCTTGCCGTTGGTACGGGTGATCGCGGTGGCCGGGGCGAGCTGCTGCTCGACGGTCGCCACGTCACCGAGGCGGACCGGGACGGCCTTCGGCGCGGTTGGGGTGAGCGCGATGCCCCGCAACTCGTCGAGGGTGGTGACCGGGGCCCCCACCTGCACCGGCAGCGCGGTGGTGCCGTCGACGACCGCACCGGCCGGGACGGCGATGCCGTTGGTCTTGAGCGCGGTGGCGATGGCGGTCGGGCTCAGCTTCGCGGCGGCGAACTTCGCCGGGTCCGGGACGATCGTCACGACCTGGTCGCGGGTGCCGGTGACGGCGACCGTACGGACCCCGTCGATGCCCTCCAGCTCGGGCACCACCGTGTCGCGCAGCTTGGCGGCGAGCGCCTGCTCGTCGCCGCCGCCGGTGGCGGCCAGCACCACGGCCGGCAGGTCGTCGGTGCTGCCGGTGATGACCTGCGGGTCCACGTCGTCGGGCAGTTGCGCGTCGACCCGGCTCAGCGCGGTCTGCATCTTGTTGGCCACGTCGTCGATGTCGGTGCCGAAGACGAACTCCACCGCGATCGTCGCCGACCCCTCCCGCGAGGTGGAGGTGACCTTCTCCAGCCCCGGGATGCTCTGGAGGCTGTTCTCGATCGGCTCGGTCACCTGCGCCTCGACGATCTCCGGCGAGGCGCCCGGGTAGACCGCGACGACGAAGGCGCCGGGGAACTCCAGCGACGGCAGCAGCTGCTGCTTGAGCGAGGGGACGGTGAACGCCCCGAACGCCGCGGTCACCACTGCGATCAGGGCGACGAGCCCCCGGTTGGCGAGGCTGGATCTGGCGAGCAGCGACATCGGCGTGGCTCACTCCTGGGAGAGGGGATGGGCGTGGGGAAAGTCTGCCCGACCCGGTATTCCCTACCCGTAACGGGGTGGTCACCGCCGGCCGGGGCGACGGGGGACGGCACGGTGCCCGGCACCGCCGCCCGCGGCGGGATCGGATCAGGCCAGGTCGAGCGAGCGGGCGGCGGTCAGGGCGTCGTTGGCGATGGTGATCGGGGCGGGTGCGGTGGAGATCGCCCACTCCGGGTCCTTCAGGCCGTGGCCGGTGACCGTGCAGACCACCGTCGCCCCGGCCGGCACCCGGCCCTCGGCCCCCTGCTGGAGCAGGCCCGCCACGCTGGCCGCGCTGCCCAGCTCGACGAAGACCCCCACCTCCCGGGCCAGCAGCCGGTAGGCGGCGAGGATCTCCCGGTCGGTCACGGCGGCGATCAGCCCCTGCGAGGCGTCCCGGGCGTCGAGCGCCTTGGTCCAGCTCGCCGGGTTGCCGATCCGGATGGCGGTGGCGATGGTCGACGGCTCCGGCACCACCTGACCGTTGACGATCGGGGCCGCCCCGGCGGCCTGGAAGCCGTACATCCTGGGGGCGCGGGTGGCGTTGCCGGCCCGCAGGTCCTCCGAGTAGCCCATCCAGTACGCGGAGATGTTGCCGGCGTTGCCGACCGGCAGGCAGTGGATGTCGGGGGCGTCGCCGAGCGCCTCGACGATCTCGAAGGCGGCCGTCTTCTGGCCGTGCAGCCGGTCCGGGTTCACCGAGTTGACCAGGGCGACCGGGAAGTCCTGGGCGAGCTTCGAGGCCAGCGCGAGACAGTCGTCGAAGTTGCCCTGTACCTGGAGCAGCTTGGCCCCGTGCACCAGCGCCTGGGCCAGCTTGCCCAGCGCGATCTTGCCCTGCGGCACCAGCACCGCGCAGGTGATCCCGGCCCGGGCCGCGTACGCGGCGGCGGAGGCGCTGGTGTTGCCGGTCGAGGCGCAGATGATCGCCTTGTCACCGGCCTCGACCGCCTTGGAGACGGCGACGGTCATGCCCCGGTCCTTGAACGAGCCGGTCGGGTTGGCCCCCTCGACCTTCAGGTAGACGTCCGCGCCGAGCCGGGCGGAGAGGGCCGGCGCGGGCAGCAGCGGGGTGTTCCCCTCGTGCAGGGTGACCACGGGCGTGGCGTCGGTGACCGGCAGCCGGTCCCGGTACGTCTCGATCAGGCCCCGCCACATGTCGCTCTCCTCGCCTCTGCCGCCCCGGTCGTGCCGGGGCCCCTGCCAGCCTGGACCAGCCTCGTCGATCTGTCCCCGGCACACCCACCGATAACCATCAGGCGAGACGCCGGGTCACGCGCCGCCCTCGACCCGCAGCACGCTGGCCACCGAGCGGACGATGTCCAGCCCGCGCAGCTCCCGTACCGTCGCGGCGAGCGCGGCGTCGGGGGCGACGTGGGTGACGATGACCAGGTCGGCGTCCTCACCACGGCCCGCCGGACCGCCCCCGGCCGGCCCCTGCCGGACGGTGGCGATGGACACGTCGTGCCGGGCGAACACCCCGGCCACCGCCTGGAGCACACCCGGCCGGTCGACCACGTCGAGACTGATGTGGTAGCGGGTCAGCGCCTCGCCCATCGGCCGGACCGCCAGGTCGGCGTAGGCGGACTCGCTGGCCGCGTACGCCCCGGCGAGCCGGTTGCGGGCCACCGCGACCACGTCGCCGAGGACCGCGCTGGCGGTCGGTGCGCCGCCCGCCCCACGGCCGTAGAACATCAGCTGCCCGGCCGCCTCGGCCTCGACGAAGACCGCGTTGAACGCGTCGCCGACGCTGGCCAGCGGGTGGGTCAGCGGGATCATCGCGGGGTGCACCCGGACGCTGACGGTCTCCCGGCCGGCCGCGTCGGTGCCCCGGGCGGCGATGCAGAGCAGTTTGATGGTGCAGCCCATCGCCTTGGCGCTGGCCATGTCGGCGACGGTCACCTCGGTGATGCCCTCGCGGTGCACGTCGGCGGCGGTGACCCGGGTGTGGAAGGCGAGCGAGGCCAGGATGGCGGCCTTCGCGGCGGCGTCGAAGCCCTCCACGTCGGCGGTCGGGTCGGCCTCGGCGTACCCCAGCTCGGTCGCCTCGTCCAGTGCCTCGGCGAAGCCGGCTCCGGTGGCGTCCATCGCGGAGAGGATGAAGTTGGTGGTGCCGTTGACGATGCCGGTGACCCGGTTGATCCGGTCGCCGTGCAGCGACTCGCGCAGCGGGCGCAGCAGCGGGATCGCCCCGGCGACGGACGCCTCGTAGTAGAGGTCGGCCCCGCCCTCGGCCGCCGCGTCGTGCAGGGCCGCGCCGTCCTCGGCGAGCAGCGCCTTGTTGGCGGTGACCACGCTCTTGCCGGCGCGCAGCGCCTCCACCAGCCAGCTCCGCGCCGGTTCGATGCCGCCGACCACCTCGACGACCACGTCCACGTCGTCGCGTTTGATCAGGCCGAGCGGGTCGGTGGTGAACAGCGCCGGGTCGACGGGGAGGTCACCCCGGTCCCGACCGACCCGGCGCACGGCGATGCCGGCGATCTCCAGCGGAGCACCGATCCGGGCGGCCAGGTCGGCGGCCTGCGTGTGCAACAGGCGGACCACCTCGCTACCGACCGTTCCGCAGCCGAGCAGGGCCAAGCGCACAGGTGACGTCATCCCACATCCAAAGCGAGCAGGTCTTCTTCGGTCTCCCGCCGCACGATCAGCCGGGCCTGGCCGTCACGCACCGCGACCACCGGGGGGCGGGGCACATGGTTGTAGTTGCTGGCCATGCTGCGGCAGTACGCTCCCGTGCCGGGAACGGCGACAAGATCTCCGGGCTGCACGTCGGCGGGCAGGAATTCATCCTTCACCACGATGTCCCCGGACTCACAATGCTTTCCCACCACGCGGGCCAGCAGCGGCTCGGCGGTCGAGGCCCGCCCGGCAAGCGTGGCCGAGTACGACGCGTCGTAGAGGGCGGTCCGGATGTTGTCGCTCATCCCGCCGTCCACGCTGACGTAGGTCCGCAGCCCGTCGACGTCCTTGACGGTGCCCACCTCGTAGAGGGTGAAGACGGCGGGCCCGACGATGGCCCGGCCCGGCTCGATCGACAGGTGCGGGACGCTCAGGTTCTCCGCCGCGCACTCCGAGTCGACGATCTTGCGGAGCCGCTTGGCCAGCTCGTCCGGGGTGGCCGGGTCGTCCTGGGTGGTGTACGCGATGCCGAAGCCGCCGCCCAGGTCCAGCTCGGGCAGTTCCACCCCCCGGGCGTCGCGGATCTGCGCCTGGAGGGCGAGCACCCGGCGGGCGGACACCTCGAAGCCACTGGTGTCGAAGATCTGCGAACCGATGTGCGAGTGCAGCCCGCGCAGGTCCAGCACACCCTCGTCGATGACCGTGAAGGCGGCTGCGGCGGCGGCCCCGCCGGCCAGCGAGAAACCGAACTTCTGGTCCTCGTGGGCGGTGGCGATGAACTCGTGGGTGTGCGCCTCCACGCCGACGGTGACCCGGATCAGCACGCCGGGGCGGACCCCGCGCTCCCGGGCCAGCGCGGTGAGCCGGTCGATCTCGGTGAACGAGTCGAGGATGATCCGCCCCACCCCGGCGTCCAGCGCCCGGGTCAGCTCGGCGACGGACTTGTTGTTGCCGTGGAAACCGATCCGCTCCGCCGGCATCCCGGCCGACAGCGCGGTGGCCAGCTCGCCGCCGGAGCAGACGTCCAGGTGCAGGCCCTCCTCGGCGATCATGCGGACCACCGCCCGGCACAGGAAGGCCTTGCCGGCGTAGTAGACGTCGACGTCGGGGAAGGCGGCCCGGAAGTCCCGGGCGCGCGAGCGCAGGTCGTCCTCGTCGAGGACGTACGCCGGGGTGCCGTACTCGGCGGCCAGCTCACGGACGTCGAGGCCCGCGACGGTCAGCGCACCGCCCGTGCCGCGCTCCACCTGACGCGGCCAGAGCTGCGGGACCAGGGCGTTGACGTCGGCCGGGGGACGCAGCCAGCCCGGCCCCCGGTCCCCGATGTCGCCGTGCATCGCACCGGCTTCGTGGGCACGCATCAGGGCTACATCCTCTCCGGGGCGGAGACACCGAGCAGGCGCAGCCCGTTGGCGATCACCGTACGGGTGGCGTCGTTGAGCCAGAGCCGGGCCCGGTGCAGGTCGGTGACCTCCTCGTCGCCGCGCGGCAGGATCCGGCAGTTGTCGTAGAACCGGTGGTACGCCCCGGCGAGGTCCTCCAGGTAGCGGGCCACCCGGTGCGGCTCGCGCAGCTCGGCGGCGGCGGCGACCACGGCGGGGAACTCGGCGAGCGCCTTGAGCAGCTCGTTCTCCTTGTCGTGGTCGAGCAGCTCGGGGTGGAACCCGGCCCCGTCGCCCCGACTCAGGCCGACCTCGGCGGCATTACGGCCGACGCTCGCCGTCCGGGCCGCGACGTACTGCACGTAGTAGACCGGGTTGTCGCGGGTGGCCCGGGTCCACAGCTCCACGTCGATGTCGATCGGCGAGTCGCTGGAGTAGCGGGCCAGCGCGTAGCGGGACGCGTCCACCCCGATCGCGTCGACCAGGTCCTCCAGGGTGACCACCGTGCCGGCGCGCTTGCTCATCCGCAGCGGGACGCCGTCGCGGACCAGGTTGACCAGCTGGCCGATGAGGATCTCCAGGTTGACCGCCGGGTCGTCGCCGAAACAGGCGGACATCGCCTTCATCCGCCCGATATAGCCGTGGTGGTCCGCGCCCAGCATGATCACGACCCGCTCGAAGCCGCGTTCCCGCTTGTCCAGGTAGTAGGCGCAGTCGGCGGCGAAGTAGGTCCACTCGCCGTTGGACTTGCGCAGCACCCGGTCCTTGTCGTCGCCGAAGTCGGTGGTGCGCAGCCAGGTCGCCCCGTCGGCCTCGTAGAGGTGACCCTGCGCGCGCAGCCGGTCCAGGGCGAGGTCCAGCTCACCCCGGTCGTGCAGGTCCTTCTCGTTGAAGTAGGTGTCGAACTCCACCCCGAAGCCGCGCAGCGAGGACCTGATCTCGGCGAACATCAGCGTCACGCCCTCGACCCGGAAAACCTCCTGGGCCTCGCCGTCGGGCAGGTCGAGCACGTCCGGCCGGACCGCCCGGACCTGCTCGGCGATCTCGGCGATGTACGCCCCGCCGTAGCCGTCCTCGGGGGCCGGCTCGCCCTTGGCCCCGCACAGCAGCGACCGGGCGAACCTGTCGATCTGCGACCCGGCGTCGTTGAAGTAGTACTCGGTGCCGACGTCGGCGCCGGTGGCCCGCAGCAGCCGGCTGAGCGCGTCGCCGACCGCCGCCCAGCGGACCCCGCCGATGTGCACCGGGCCGGTCGGGTTGGCCGAGACGAACTCCAGGTTGATCCGCTGCCCGGCGAGCCGGTCGCTGCGGCCGTACTCCTCGCCGGCCTCGACGATCACCCGGGCGAGCTGGCCGGCGGCGGCGGCGTCGAGCCGGATGTTGAGGAAGCCGGGGCCGGCGATCTCCACCGACTTGATCCCGGCCGCCCGGCCGAGCTGGTCGGCCAGCGCCGCCGCCAGCTCCCGGGGCGGGACGCCCACCTTCTTGCTGAGCTGGAGCGCCAGCGTCGAGGCGTAGTCGCCGTGGTCGGGATTACGCGGTCGTTCCACCGCCGTACGCGCCGGAAGCGCGGCGGGGTCGAGCCCACGCTCGGTGAAAACGGCGTGGGCTGCGGAGAGGACGACCTCGGCCAGTTCTGCGGGAGTCACCGAACCATGTTATCGGGGGTAGACTCGGGCACTCGGCGGCGACCCTGAGCGTCACCCGGCCCGCCAGATCCCCTGACCGACCGACCTGACGAGGCACGATGAGCATCAGCACCCCGGGCGGCCCTGAGCGCCGTCCGACCGTGGTCAGCACCGGTAAGAAGCCGGCGGCCGGCCGGCCCGCGGCCGTCGCCAAGCCCGGGGGCGGCAAGTCCGCGGGCGCGCCCCGGCAGACCTCGGGCGGCAAGGGCCCCCGCAAGCCGATCACGCCGGTGAAGGTGAGCCAGGGCCGCTCGTGGGGCCCGATCGCCCTGTTCGTCGCCGTGGGCGTGCTCGCCGTCTCGATCATCGGCTACGGCGCGTACGCGGCCTTCCAGGGTTCCAAGTCGTGGGAGCAGCGGGCCGCCGACATCGACGGCATCGTCGACTTCCGGGACAAGGACCCCAAGCTCGTCCAGGGCGGCCAGCACCAGCAGGGCGCGATCAAGTACGACGTCCTCCCGCCGGTGGCCGGCCCGCACAACCCGGCCTGGCAGAACTGCATGGGTGACGTCTACGACGCCCCGATCGCCAACGAGCACGCGGTGCACAGCCTGGAGCACGGCACGGTCTGGATCACCTACCGCCCCGACCTGCCGGCCGATCAGGTCAGCAAGCTCCGCAGCAAGACGCAGGGCGTGGAGAAGGTCATGCTCAGCCCGTTCGAGGGGCTGGACAAGCCGATCTCGCTCCAGGCGTGGGGCTACCAGCTCAAGGTCGACAACGCCGACGACAGCCGGATCGACGAGTTCATCAAGACGCTGCGGGTGAACGCCTCGGTCGAGGGTCCGAACGCCAACTGTGGCCAGGGCATCACGGCCACCGGCACGGCCCCGCGCGACAACGTCCCGCAGCAACAGCAGCAGCCCACCCAGTGAGGACGTGGCGATGACCGCTCCCGCGACGACCGACACACCGCCCGTCGAGCCCTCGGTCACCGGTTCCGGTGACCGGCGGCCCGCCGGCCGCTACGGCCTGCTCGCCCTGGCGGCCGCCGTCGTGGTCGGTCTCCTCCTCGGGTACGCCGGCGGTCTGCTGACCCCGACGTTGACCCGACCGGGTGACAGCTCGGCGGAGGCGGGCTTCGCCCGGGACATGACCACCCACCACGCCCAGGCGGTGGAGATGGGGCTGATCGCCTTCGACCGGGGCACCGACCCTGAGGTTCGCCAGATCGGCGGCGACATCGCCACCGGCCAGCAGGGCGAGATCGGCACCATGCAGACCTGGCTGCGGTCGTGGGGGCTCGACCCGACCGGCGACCAGCCCCGGATGGCCTGGATGCCGGACGGCACCGGCAAGATCGAAAACGGTCTGATGCCGGGCATGGCGACCCCGGAGGAGATGGCGAAGCTGCGCGTCGCCCAGGGGCGCGAGCTGGACGTCCTCTTCCTCCAGATGATGATCAAGCACCACCTCGGCGGCATCCACATGATCCAGGGCATCCTCGACGCCGGTGGCGACGACGACGTCCTCGCGGTGGCGCAGATCATGAAGAACACCCAGCAGACGGACCTGACCAACCTCCAGAACGCGCTGAAGCGACTGGGCGGCTGACCCGCCCGCCCTCCTGGGAGGCCCGCGTCCCGCTCCGGCGGACGCGGGCCTCCGCACGTCTCCGGCCTCCCCCACACCTGAGGGTCTCCGCCCGACTGGAACCCCCACGCACCTGTTGCACGTCTCGCCCCCGCATGCCCTCGGACTGCCGGCCTTCCCCGAAGCGTCAGCGGCCCGGGCCGCGCCGCATCCCCTACCGCCAGGGAGTTATGGGCGTTTTGGGTTTTTGGCGTGCCGCGCACCTTTGAAGACCTAAGAGACTTTTCTACCCACATATCGTGACCAGTTGTGATTCGTGCTCGTTGCGCAGGACGTGGGGGTTGCACTCAGAGACGCGCGGCGCTCGGTCACCAGTTGGTGCCGACGCCACACCATCGGCGGTGACGGAGCGGTGGCAGCCGCCCGTCGCGGACACCGGCAGGGCGAGTCGGGAGCGCTCAGCCGGGAACAGGAACTCGAACTGATCGACGTACTGCGAGGCGTCCACCCCGACGAGTTCGGGCTGGACGAGGAGCTGTGGACGCGGCAGAGCCTCGCCGCACTGATCCAACGCCGCTTCGACCTGACGATCGACGCCGGCACGGTCGGGGCGTACCTGCGGGCCTGGGGGTTGGGCCCCCGGGAGCCGCGCGAACGGGCCTGCGGGCTCTGCGTCGGCGCGGTCGAACGTTGGGTACGCGGCGAGTACCCGGTCATCACCCGGGCCGCCCAGGAACACGACGCGGAGGTCTACTGGATCGGCCGGGTACGCCTGCGGGGCACCATGCCCGCCGCCGAGGTGATCTCGGCGGTGTCGTCCCGGGGGCGGGTCCGGTTCATGGTCACCACGCCCAGCGTGGACCCACCGCTGCCCCGCGACTTCGTGTTCCGGCTCAGCGGCGCCGACCAGCACCCGGTGCACCTGATCGTGGACGGCTCCTGGCCCCGGAACGAATGGCCCCGCCGGCTCCCCCGGCGCATCGCCCTGCACCCGCTGCCCAGCTGCGGACGCACCCTGGCCGCTGCCTGACCAGCTCGCTCCGGCCGCCGGTGACGGCTCACCTGCCGGCGGCGCGTCCCACCACCAACGGTGACGGCTCGCCCCACCACCGGCAGTGACGCTCCGCCCGCCACCAATGGCGGTCGGGGTGGCTCCGCGGCGTCACGATCATGCAGGTCAGCGGACAGCACCGGGGGGGTGCCGGGTGGCGATTCGGTGATCCGGAAGGGGGTTTGCTACTCTTCTCAGGTCGCTGAGCCCCCGTAGCTCAGGGGATAGAGCACCGCCCTCCGGAGGCGGGGGCGCAGGTTCGAATCCTGCCGGGGGCACACTTGCTAAGAAAGCCAAGACCAGCACACGAAGGCCGCCGACCAGGGTAAACCCGATCAGTGGCCTTCGTCGTATCTCCGGCCAGGTCCGGCCGTCAGCGGCCGTGGCGGGCGTCTGTGCCACCGCGCTGACCGACTCAATGTCGCCCTCGTGCCGTTGTCACGGCTCGGCGATGCCGCCATACCGGCCCACGAGAGTCGGTCACCGCCGGGCCGGGCAGGCAGCCACGGGAACCGATCACCGCCCATCCTGGGCAGGCGGCGGGTCAGGGGGTTTCGCGGCGGGCTCTGGCCCGGCGTTTCCCCTCGTGCATGGCCTGCACCCGGGGCACCGGGATGGTGCGGCCCTCGGCGACCAGGTCGGCCGGGAGCCGCTGCGGTGCGGGCATCGCCTCGGCCCACGGGTCGCGGTCACCGAGCAGCGCGGGGACCGTCCGCACGGTGAAGTCCCCGGGGCTGATCGTGTCGAGGTCGTCCCAGCCCACCGGGAACGACACCGGCAGCCCGGGGCGCAGCCGGGGGCTGTACGCGGCCACCACGGTCGCCCCGCCGGCCCGGGTCGGATCGACGAAGACCCGACCGCCCCGGTCCTCCCGGATGAAGGCGGTGGTGGCGGACTCCGGGTCGAGGCGCTCGGTGTGTACGGCGAGCGCCCGGGTGGCGGCGGCCACCTCCTCGGCGGTGGTGTCCGGGTGCACCGGGACGAAGATGTGCAGCCCTTTGGCGCCGCTGGTCTTCACCGCCCCGGCCAGTCCGACGTCGGCCAGCGCCCGGCGGACCGCCCCGGCGACCCGGGCCACCGCCGCGAAGGCGTCCCCCTCGGGTGGGTCGAGGTCGAGCACGAGATGGGTGGGCTGCTCGGGCCGGGTCGCGGTGACCAGCGCCGGGTGGTACTCGATCGCCCGCTGGTTGGCGAACCAGAGCAGGGTGCGCCGGTCGTCGCAGAGCGCGTACGACACCTGGCGGTGCGAGGTCTCGGCCCAGATCGCGGTGCGGCGTACCCACTCGGGGGTGTATTTCGGCAGGTTCTTCTGCATGAACGGCTCCTGCCCGCGCAGCAGCCGGACCACCGACAGCGGCCGGTCGCGCAGGCCGGGCAGGATGTGGTCGTGCACGGTGTCCAGGTAGTCGACCAGGTCCCGCTTGGTCACCTCGTCACCGGCGAGCAGCAGCTGCTCCAGGTTGGTCAGGCCGACCCCGTCCCGCGTCTCCTGCGCCCCCGCCATCCGCCCACCCTCCCGGGCGCACGGCCCCGGCGCAACCCCGACACGGGTCGGCCACCGAACCCGTCACCGAGGGGTCGTCTGTGACCATGACACCGGTGGAAGGAGGCACCCCGTGCCCCAGGAACACGACGACGGCACCCCCGACGTGGAACAGGACGGCGACGGCTACACCGACGCCGAACAGGACAGCGGCGACAATGCCGACGCCGAGCAGGAGTCCGAGGCTGAACAGGACTCCGACGCCGAGCAGGACGAAACTGCGCAGGGCGGCGGCGGGCCCGACAGTCGGGAGCGGGGTGGCGCGGAGCGGGATGGTGCCGGGTGTGCCGGCGCGGGCCGGGACGGTGACTGCACGCTGCGGGAGGCGCTGGACCGGGTGGGCGGCAAGTGGAGCATCGGCATCCTGTTGGCCGCCTCCCCCGGGCCGGTCCGCTTCAACGAGTTGGCGCGGGGCATCGAGGGGATCAGCCGGCGGATGCTCACGTTGACGCTGCGTAACCTGGAGCGGGACGGCCTGCTGCACCGGCAGGCGTACCCGACCGTGCCGCCGAGGGTCGAGTACCGCGCCACCCCGATGGCGATGGAGCTGTACGAGCCGTTGGTGGCGCTGACCGACTGGGCACAGCGGCACCGGGCGGCGATCAGCCAGGCGCGGGCCGCGTACGACCGGGGGCATGACGGGGCCTGAGCGCGGTGCGGACCGGGCCTGTGGCGAACGCCACCGTCTTTCTCTGACCGATCGGTCAGTGTCTGACCGATCGGTCAGGCATGCTGGAACGCATGATCCGGCGCACCCCCCGCACCCACGGTGAGATCCTCGCCGCGGCGGCCCGGCGGTTCGCGGTTACCGGCTACAAGGGCACCTCGTTGCAGGACATCGCCCGCGAGGTGGGCTGCTCCAAGGCGGCGGTGCTCTACCACTTCGCCGGCAAGGAGGCCCTGCTCGCCGAGCTGATGGCCGGGCCGATCTCGGTGCTCTGCGAGCTGGACGAGCGGATCTCGGCGCTGACCGGGGCGGCGGCGCAGCAGGCGGCGGCAGAGGGCTTCGTCGACCTCGCGGTGCGGTTCCGGGGCGAGATCGCGCTGCTGCGCGGGGAGTTCCCGGAGCTGCTCGCCCAACCGGCCTTCGCCCACATCCACCTCATCTCGGAACGGCTGATCGAGGCGATGACCGGCCCCGACGGTGGGCAGGACGCGCGGGTCGCCGCGCTGGTCCTGCTCGCCGGCATCGCCGAGGGATGCGGCACGTTCGCCGACATCCCCGACGAGGAACTGCGTCCCGCCCTGCTGGCCGTCGCCCAGCGGGTCCTCGTGACTGCCGCACCACCGCCAACTCCCGACCACCAACACCAGGATTGAGGACAAGGATCTGATGGCGACCCTGCTGTACCGGCTAGGCCGGGCATCGTTGCGCCGCCGGCGACTCGTCGTCGCCGTCTGGCTCGTCGTACTCGTCGGCCTCGGCATCGCCGCAGCCACCCTGAAGGGCCCGACAGCCAGCAACTTCACCATGCCCGGCACCGAGTCGCAGCAGGCGTTGGACCTGCTCGCCGAGCGGTTCCCGGCAGCCAGCGGCGCCACCGGCACCATCGCGGTGAAGGCGCCCGCCGACGGCCAGTTGACCACCCCTGAGGGGCAGTCCGTCGTCAAGGGGGTCGTCCAGGAGGCGTCGACGCTGCCCGGCGTGGTCGGCGCCGTCGACCCGTACCAGTCCCAGGCGATCACCCCCAACGGCCGGTACGCCCTGATCCAGGTGCAGTTCGCCACCGGCGGGGACGAGGTGACCCCCGAGCAGCGCGAGGCGTACGAGAAGGTCGGCGCGCAGGCCGAGGCGCAGGGTTGGCAGATCGCCCCCGGCGGTGAGGTGCTCAACTCCGAGCCGGAGGTCGGCTCGACCGAGGCGTTGGGCGTGCTGGTCGCCGCGATCGTCCTGATCGTCACCTTCGGTTCGCTGGTCGCGGCCGGGATGACCATGCTGAACGCGCTGATCGGCGTCGGGGTCGGGATGGCCGGCCTGTTCGCCCTCAGCGGTACGGTCCAGTTGACCAGCACCGCGCCCATCCTGGCGCTGATGCTGGGCCTGGCGGTCGGCATCGACTACTCGCTGTTCATCACCTCCCGGCACCGGCAGCACCTGCTCGAAGGACTCACCCCGGAGGAGGCGGTCGGCCGGGCCGTCGGCACCGCCGGTTCCGCCGTGCTCTTCGCCGGGGCGACCGTGGTCATCGCGCTCGCCGGGCTCGCCGTCGTCGGCATCCCGTTCCTGACCGTGATGGGTCTGGCCGCCGCCGGCACGGTCAGCGTGGCGGTGCTGGTGGCGATCACCCTCGCCCCGGCGCTGCTCGGTTTCGCCGGCCGCCGGGTCCTGCCCCGCCGGCTGCGCAAGGCCGCCCCGGCCACCGAGACCGTCGAGGCCGTCGAGACCGTGGAGACCGCGCCGGCCGCCGAGGACCGCTCCGGGTTCGGGTTCCGCTGGGCGCAGTGGGTGACCCGGCTGCGCATCCCGGTCATCCTGGTCGGCCTGCTCGGCCTCGGGCTGCTCGCCCTGCCGGCCCAGGACATGCGGATCGCGCTGCCGGACGCCAGCACCGCCCCGGTGGGCAGCCCGGCCCGCACCAGCGCCGACCTGATCCGGGAGGGCTTCGGTCCGGGCTTCACCGGCCGGCTCGCCGTGGTGGTCACCTCGGACTCCGCGCAGGACACCGCAGCCGCCGTGCCGCAGGTCGCGGCGCTGATCCAGCGTACGGACGGGGTGCTGGCGGTGGCCCCACCGCAGCTCGACCCGACCGGTCGGACGGCACTGCTCGGGGTGATCCCGAAGAGCGGGCCGACCGACGCCGCCACCGAGACGCTGGTCCACGACATCCGGGACCGGGTCGGCTCGGTCGGCAACGCCGAGGTGCTGCTGACCGGGGTGACCGCGATCGGCATCGACGTGTCCGAGAAGCTCTCCGCCGCGATGCCGGTCTACCTGCTGCTGGTGGTGGGGTTGTCGATCCTGCTGCTGATGCTCGTGTTCCGGTCGATCCTGGTGCCGGTGAAGGCCGCGTTGGGCTTCCTGCTCACGGTGGCCGCCACGTTCGGCATCACCGTCGCGGTGTTCCAGCAGGGCCACCTGGCCAGCCTGGTCGGCCTGGACAGCCCGGCCCCGCTGATCAGCTTCCTGCCGATCCTGCTGATCGGCATCCTGTTCGGCCTGGCCATGGACTACGAGGTGTTCCTGGTCTCCCGGATGCGGGAGGACTTCGTGCACGGTGACACGGCCCGGCAGGCCACCATCAACGGGATGGGGCACGGGGCCCGGGTGGTGACCGCCGCCGCGCTGATCATGATGTCGGTGTTCGGGGGCTTCGTCTTCCTCGACGATCCGGTGATCAAGTCGATGGGCTTCGCGCTCGCGATCGGTGTCGCCATCGACGCCTTCGTGGTCCGGATGACCATCGTCCCCGCCGTGATGTCCCTGCTGAACACCAGGGCGTGGTGGCTCCCCCGCTGGCTCGACCGCGCCCTGCCCAACGTCGACATCGAGGGCGAGGGCCTCCGCGCCCACCTCGACAAGCAACCGGTCAACGTCTGACCCTGCCGATCATGGAGTTGTGGTGCCGACCCGGGGTTTTTCGCCCCGTTCCGTCCGGCACCACAACTCCATGATCCACATGGGAGCGGGGCTCAGAGGCCGGTGGGGTAGGTCTCCAGTTCGGCTACGGTGCTGGGGGTGGGTAGCGGGTGCAGGGCGGTGGAGGTGTCGCACCAGATGAAGGCGTCGTAGCGGTCGGCCAGCCGACTCGGGACGTAGTTGCCCCAGCGCTCGAAGGTCGGGTCGTAGACCACGCCGATGGCCCGGTGGTCGGCGGTGCCGGTGACCCAGTCGGGCTGGTCGGGGCCACCGAAGACGAGCACCGCCCGCTCCGGCAGCAGCTCGTGCAGCCGCGACTCCACCGAACCCTCCCGGGCCGGCGGCACCGTCATCACCTCGGCCGGTGACCCCCAGTGCGGGGCGGCCACCACAGTGCCCTGGTAACCACCGAGGCCGATCAGCGCCACCGCGTCGCGGCCCAGCCGTTCCCGGGCCAACTGCCCGATGTTGACCATCCCGTCGCCGGCCATGTCGGTGGCGCGGGCGTCTCCGATGTGGGTGTTGTGCGCCCACACGATGCCGCGTGATCCGGGTCCGTAGCGGGTCAGCAACCTCTCCAGGGTGTCCGCCATGTGGGTGTCGCGCACGTTCCAGGAATCCGGCCCACCGTGCACCATCGCCCGGTAGTACCGCTCCGCCCCCGCCACCACCTCCGCGTTCTGCCAGGCAGCGAAGGCGTCCGGGCCGTCCGAGGCGACATGTGCCCGGGTACGCGCCAACAGCCGGATCACCTCCTCCTCGCAGCGCGCCGAGACGAACCGGCTGGCCGCGCCGTACTCCTCGACCCGCCGGCCGAACGGCTCGAAGCACCGGTACGCGTCCTGGGCGGCCTCCATCGACTTCGGGTCCTCCTCACCGAGATAGTCGAAGATCGCCTGCATGGACTCCCAGAGGCTGTAGACGTCCAGCCCGTGGAAGCCGGACCGTTCCCGCTCCGGACGCTCCAGGTTCCACGCCCGCAGCCACCGGCAGAACCGGTCCACCTCGGCGTTCGCCCACATCCACGTCGGCCAGCGGGTGAACCGTCCCAGCGCGGTCCGGGGGTCCTGGGCGCCACCCGGTGCGCCGACCACCGACCGGTGCACCCGGTCGCAGTCCGGCCAGTCCCCCTCCACCGCCACGAAGTCGAACCCCTGCTCGGCGATGAGCCGCCGGGTGAGCTGCTCGCGCAACCGGTAGTAGTCGTAACTGCCGTGCGTCGCCTCACCGATCATGACCACGCGGGCGTCCCGGACCCGCTCCAGCAGGGGGTCGAAGTCGCTAGGCGTACCGAGCCGCTGTACCAGCATGGGCGGGGCTACCCGGCAGGGTCGGCGGACAAACCGCCGATGGTGTGGCGGGACCGGCCGGTGTGGCGGCGGGCGGAACGGGTAGCCGGCGGCATGAGCGTCACCGGGTTGCAGTTGCAGGAGTACCTGGCCGGGCTCGACTACCCGGTCTCCCGCGAGGACCTGGTCCGCTGGGGTCAGGAGAACGGGGCGAGCACCGAGCTGCTCCAACTGCTGCGGGCGCTGCCCGCCGAGCAGTTCGAGGACCCGGCCGACCTGAACGAGGCCCTCACCACCCTCGCCTGAGCCCCCACCCGGATACCTGGGCCCAGAGCGGGCGGCCCCGCTCACCACCGGCGGTCACCGGGTCGGCCCGGTGCGGTGGCAGCGTGCAACAGCCGGAACAGCACCAACCACTGTTCCGGCCAGACCAGCCCGACCGGGGTGGCCGGGTCGATCCGCGCCGCCCGCAGCGCACCGTCGACCCGCCGGCCGGGATGGGCCGCCCGCAGCGAGGCCGCGAGCGACCCGCCCGCCCCGCCGAACCCCAGCTCCACCATCCGCCGGTACGCGGGCAGCGCGGCCACGGCCAGCAGCGGCTCCGGCCGACGGTCGATCCGCAGGATGCCCCCGTCGACGGCGGGCACCGGACGAAACGCGGTGCGCGGCACCCGCCCGGCGAGCCGCCAGTCGTACTCCGGCCAGGTCAGCACCGTCAACCGACTCCACCGGCCGAGGTCACCGGTCCGCTTGCGGGCGTACTCCCACTGGGTGAGCAGGGTGGCCGCGCGCAACCGGGGCGCGGCGAGGCACCAGCGGACCACCGCCGCGGTCAACGACCACGGAATGTTGCCGACCACGGCGAACGGCTCGTCGGGCGGCGCGACGGTCAGGAAGTCGGCCTGCCGATGCGCCACGTGTGGCAGCGCCGCACACACCGCCGCCAACTCGGGGGCGACGGTCGGGTCGACCTCGTAGGCGATCAACCGGCCACACCGTCGGGCCAGCGGCCGGGTCAGCTGACCGCGACCGGCACCCACCTCCAGCAGCAGGTCGTCCGGGCCGGTATCGGCCGCCCGGACCATCCGCGTCACGGCGGCCGGGTCGGCGAGAAAATTCTGGGACAGTACGCGACGGGACCGGTCGCGTGCGGTGGTGCGGTCTCGGCGGGGCGCCACGGGTTCGTCCTGTCTGTCGCCGACCGGCGACGGTACGGACAGGCGCAGCACGACGCGGGGCCTGTCCGAGTGGATCGGGACTCGGACGACCCTGGGGATCGGCAGGGGGACGCTACGCGGTGACGGGGCAGGCGACGATCAGGCCAGACCCCTGCTCAGATCAGCGTGATCAGGCAGAGCGTGAACACGGGGAACGTGATCAGGGTCGGCGTGACCGGGATCGGCGTGACCGGGGTCGGCGTGATCACGCCGAGGCGGTCTCGTCAGGTCAGGCGCGGTGGGCGTCCCGGCCGGCCAGGGCCGGACGCCGGACTCGCGGGCGGGCCACCAGGAGGGGCCCCCGCGCGGCCGACGTGACGGCCACGCTGATCAGGGCGTGCATGCACATGGCCGCCACGCTAACGCACCTCCCACGTTCCGCAAGGCATTTCCGGATCGGTCCGCCACCGCCCCACCGGCTCATGACCCCGCCAACCCACGACACCACCGGCCCACGACACCACCGGGCCCACGACACCTGACCCGATCAGCACCCGCGCCGCCACCGCCGGGCCGGAAAGATCGGCCGCGCTGACGGTGCTCCGGCGGCCGGCCCATCCGGTCCCACCCCGGTCCGGTCCGGTCCGGTCCGGTCCGGTCCGCAGGACGATGCCCTACGTCGAGGCGCACGGCACCGGGACCGCGGCCCGCCAGCACCGCTGTCGGGCTGTCCCGCGCCGCGCCACCAGCTACCCAGCGTGACCCCGGCAGGGACACCATTGCCCAGACACCGATATGACGCAGCGGCATATTTATGCCGCCCAGGCATCACGCTCCTCGCCGCACCATGGGTCCACCGCCGCCACACCCGACCGACCACCGAGCCCACCGCACCACGGGACCACCACCCCCACACCCGACCGACCACCGAGCCCACCGCACCACGGGACCACCACCCCCACACCCGACCGACCACCGAGCCCGACCGCACCACGGGACCACCACCCCACACCCGACCGACCACCGAGCCCGACCGCACCACGGGACCACCACCCCCACACCCGACCGACCACCGAGCCCGACCGACGACCGAGCCCGCCCGACGACCGAGCCCGGACGCACGATGGCCCGCCGCACGCCGAGCCGACGCACGGTCAGCCGACCTGTGACATGCCCTACCAGCGACGGGCCGACCCCCGACAAGCCGGCCGGATCGGGGCGGTCAGTGGTGGAGGTCGACGGTGCGGGCCTCGGCGCGGGCGGTCTCCGCCGCCGCCAGGACCGCCACCACCTCCCGGCCGAACCGGATGTCACACCGGTGGTCCCGCTCACCCGAGTCGATCTGCCCCAGCAGTTGGTCGACGGCCGTACCGAAGGCGGTCAGCGCATTGCCGTCGCCCGGCGGTACGGTCTCGACGCCGTTCTCGCCGTAGAAGACGAAGTCCCGGGCAAGCGCCGTCGGCGGGGCGTCCAGGGTCAGCGACAGCGCGCTGGTGGCACCCCCGTCGTGGGTGAGCACCAGGTGCACCATCCCACCGGGACCGTCCAGTGCGGCGACCCGGGTGACCCGGCCGAGCACCGGCAAGACGATCGAGAGGGCGTGCGGGCCGATGTCCCACAGCGCCCCCTGCTCCCGCCGCCAGCGGGAACCGGCGTACGGGCTGCCGGGCTGGTAGATCGAGGCGAACTGGGTGGCGCGGGCGTGCTGCCAACCGCCGGCCGCAGCGGTGGCGGTGAGGAAGCCGTCGACGTTCGGGTGGAACCGCTGGGTGAAGAAGACCACCGAGGCCACCCCGGCGGCCCGCACTGCTGCGACCAGCCGGTCGGCCTCGGCGAGACTCAGCGCGAGGGGTTTGTCCAACAGCAGGTGGCGGCCGGCGGTGGCGGCCCGGATGGCGATCCCGGCCTGTACGTGCGGGGGCAGTGCCACGGCCACCGCGTCACAGACGTCGAGGAGCGCGTCGATGTCGGCGAACGCCGGTACACCGTGCCGGGCGGCCAGTGCGCCGGCCTTCTCCGGGTCGCGCCCCCAGACGCCCACCAACTCGGCGCGCGGATGCGCGTCCAGCCCCGCGCCGTGCGTCTGCGCCGCCCAGTGACCGGTGCCGAACAGGCCGAACCGCAGCACGTGGTACCCCCGGTCTCGTCGGGCCACGCGACACCGTGGCCGTCACCCACGCTAGCCGCCCCGCCCAGGCGACACAGCCGGGACCGGGCGACACAGCCGGGACCGGGCGACACAGCCGGGACCGGGCGACACAGCCGGGACCGGGTCGGGAGCGCCGTTGTCCGCGTGGCGACCGGTCGTCCCCACCGCCCGCTCCGGCGGGACCGGTTCGCCGGACCGGGACCGGGGCCATCCGGGACGGGGACCGGGACGACAGCGATTACTACGCTGGTTAGTAGGCTGTGCCGGTGACCGAGACACCCATCGGAGGGCCGCGATGACCGCCGCGGCGTCGGCCGGCTCGCCGGTGGACGGGGTCCTCGCCACGGCGACGATCGTGCTGTCGCTCGTACTCGCGCTGTGGAGCCTGGTGGCGGCGGTCCGGCACCGGCCGCCGGACCTCGTGCAGTCCGTCGGCCTGGGCCTGCTGGAGGTGGCGCTGCTCGCGCTGACCACCCTGGCCCTGGTCGCGGTCGTCGGCGGAGAACGGGCCGGCGAACCCGGCGCGTTCTTCGGATACCTGGTGACGTTGGTCTGCCTGCCCCTGCTGGCCTGGGTGCTGGCCAGGATGGAGCCGACCCGGTGGGGGTCGGCGATCGTCTGCGCGGTCTGCCTGGTCCTGCCGGTGGTCGTGGTCCGGCTCCAGCAGACCTGGGAGGTCGTCGGTGGTTGACACCCGGGCGTCGGCGCGCGCCACCAACGCGGGGCCGGGACGGCTGCTGATCGCCGTCTACATCCTGTTCGCCATCGCCGCCACCTCCCGGGCCGCACTCCAGATCGCCACGAAGTTCGACGAGGCGCCGGTGGCGTACCTGCTCTCGGCGGTGGCCGCGCTGATCTACATCGTGGCGGCGGTCGGGCTGGCCCGCGCCGGGCACGCCGGCCGCCGGGTCGCGCTGGCCTGCTGCTCGGTGGAGCTGGTCGGGGTGGTCGGCGTCGGCGTGCTCAGCCTGGTCGACGCCGAGCTCTTCCCCGACGAGACGGTCTGGTCCGGCTTCGGCAGCGGCTACGGCTACATCCCGCTGGTGCTGCCGGTGTTGGGGCTGCTCTGGCTCTGGAGCACCCGCACCCGCACCGCCGCCGACTCCTGACACCCGGCTTCCGGTCCGGGTCCTGACGCCGGAGCCGGGTCCGGGTCGTGACGCCGGCTTCCGGTCCGGGTCCTGACGCCGGCTCCGGCTCCGACGGCTGACGCCGGCCCGGGGCCGGACGCCCGGCCCGGTCAGTCCTTCGGGCCGCCCGCGACGTAGATGACCTGCCCGGAGACGAAGGACGCGCCCTCGCTGACCAGGAACGAGATGGTGTGCGCGACGTCCTCGGGGCGGCCGGGTCGACGGACCGGGATCTCGGCGGCGGCGTGCTTCTGCAGGTCGTCGAAGTCGACCTTCATCCGGGCGGCGGTGGCGGCGGTCATGTCGGTGACGATGAAGCCGGGGGCGACCGCGTTGACCGTCACCCCGAACGGCCCCAGCTCGATGGCGAGGGTCTTGGTGAAACCCTGGAGGCCGGCCTTGGCCGCCGCGTAGTTGGCCTGGCCCCGGTTGCCCAGCGCCGAGGTGCTGGACAGGTTGACGATCCGGCCGTACTTCTGCTCGACCATGTGCCGCTGGGCGGCCTGGCTGAACAGGAACGCGCCGCGCAGGTGCACCCCCAGCACGGTGTCCCAGTCGGCGTCGGTCATCTTGAACAGCAGGTTGTCCCGCAGCACCCCGGCGTTGTTGACCAGCACCGTCGGCCCGCCCAGTTCGGTGGCGACCCGCTCGACGGCGACCTCGACCTGCTCCCGGTCGGCGACGTCCGCGCCGACACCGAGGGCCCGGCCACCGGCGGCGGTGATCGCGTCCACGGTCGGCCCGGTCGCCGCCTCGTCGATGTCGACCACGGCGACGGCCATGCCGTCGGCGGCCAGCCGCCGGGCGGTGGCCGCGCCGATGCCGCGCGCGGCTCCGGTGACGATGGCGACGCGGGACTCCTCCGACATGACTACCTCCCGGTAACTTCTGGCTCGATCGAAGGAGCCTACCCGCCCCGACCCCCGCCGATGTCCCGGCCGGGCCGGGACGTCGACGGGGGTGACGGTCAGTAGGTGGTGGAGCGGCAGAGCCGGATCCAGCGGTAGCCGTGCCCGCCCAGCTTCAGGCTGTCCAGCTTGCCGACGTCGCCGTAACCCCGGTCGGTCAGGACGTCGATCGGCAGGTCCGCCTCGGCGGCCAGGGTGCTCAGGTCCACCTCCACGTCCTCGGTGCCGAGGTTGTGCAGGAAGACCATGGTGCCGGTCGGGCCGTCGGCGCGGTGCGCGAGCACCCCGGCCGGCATCGGCACGTCGATGTGCGAGGTCGAGCCGGAGCCGATCTCCGGGGCCTCCCGCAGGGTCCGGATCATCCGCTCGAACCAGGCCAGCAGGGACGTCGAGTCGCCCCGTTGGGCGGTGACGTTGACCTGCTGGTAGCCGAAGTCACCCTTGTCGATCACCGGGCGGATCAGCTTCTCCGGGTCCGCCGTGGAGAAACCGCCGTTCTCCTTGTACGACCACTGCATCGGGGTACGGATCGCGTCCCGCCCGTCCAGCGCGAGGTTCTCCCCCATCCCGATCTCCTCGCCGTAGCGCAGCACCGGCGTGCCGCGCAACGAGAACTGGAGCGCGTACGCCAGCTCGATGTGCCGGCGGTCGTTGCCGAGCATCGGGGCGAGCCGACGCCGGATGCCCCGGCCGTAGAGCTGCATGTTCTCGTCCGGCCCGAACTTCGCCAGCACGTCGTTGCGCTGGTCGGCGGTGAGCCGGGACAGGTCGATCTCGTCGTGGTTGCGCAGGAAGGTCGCCCACTGGCCGCCGGTGGGCAGCTTCGGGGTGTCGCGCAGCGCGTCGATGATCGCCTCCGGGTCCTCCCGGGCGAGGGCGAGCATCAGCCGGCCGTTGAGCATGAAGTCGAAGAGCATGTGGATCCGGTTGCCCGAGCCGCCGCCGTCGCCGAAGTAGACCGGCAGTTGGTCGGGCTCGACGTTCGCCTCGGCCAGCAGCACCGCGTCACCGCGCCGCCACTGCACGTGCTGGCGCAGGTCGGTGATGAAGTCGAAGTCCTTGGGGGCGTTCGGGTTGCCCGGCTCGGTCTGCTCGATGATGAAGGGCACGGCGTCCATCCGGAAACCGGAGACGCCGAGCTGGAGCCAGAACGAGGTGATCTTCTTGATCTCGGCGCGGACCTTCGGGTTCTCGATGTTGAGATCCGGTTGGAACTTGTAGAAGCGGTGGTAGAACCACGCCTTGGCGGTCCGGTCGTAGCTCCACGTCTCGTGCTGCTCGCCCGGGAAGACCATGCCCTGGTGCCGGTCCGCCGGCTCCTGGTCGGCCCAGACGTACCAGTCACGGTACGGCGAGTCGGGCGAGGACCTGGCCGACTGGAACCACGGGTGCTGGTCGGAGGTGTGGTTGACCACCAGGTCGATGATGACCCGGATGCCCCGGTTCTGTGCCTGGTGCAGCAGCTCGGCGAAGTCACCGAGGGTCCCCAGCCGCGGGTCGACGTTGTAGAAGTCGGTCGCGTCGTATCCGTCGTCCTGGTTGGGCGAGGGATGGATCGGGTTGAGCCAGAGGCAGGTCACCCCCAGCCGCGCCAGGTAGTCGAGCCGGCCGATCAGGCCCCGGAAGTCACCGACCCCGTCACCGTCGGAGTCCGCGTACGTGTCGACGTCGAGGCAGTAGACGACGGCCTCTGAATACCACCTGTCACCCATGCCGGCCTAATGTCTCCGATCGCTCGACGCCGCAAACGCGAGGCCCGTTCCATCGTCCGTCGGTGGCCACCGCACCGACCCGGGACGGGCCGGTGCGGGGTACGGTCCGGGCATGGCTGCGCATCCGACGGACGGCTCCCGCACGGTCGACTGGGACGAGGGCCGGTGGCTGCACCCACCGGTACGGGTGGACCGGGCCGGTGACGGCACGCTGCTGGTGGAGCCGGCCGCCAACAGCGACCTGTGGCGGCACACCAGCTACGGCTTCGTCCACGACGACGGGCCGGCGCTGCTCGCCCCGCTGCCGGCCGACGACGCGGTCGAGGTGGACTTCCTGCTCGACTACACCGCCCAGTTCGACCAGGCCGGGGTGCTGGTGCGGGTGGACGAGCAAAACTGGATCAAGGCCGGGGTGGAGGTCAGCGACGGACTGCCGCAGGTCGGCGCGGTGGTGACCCGCGAGTTCTCCGACTGGTCGGTGGCCCCGGTGCCGGACTGGCAGGGCCGGGAGGTGACCGTGCGGGCCAGCCGCAGCGGCGACGCGCTGACGGTCCGGGCGCGGGTCGCCGACGGGCCGTGGCGGCTGGTGCGGCTCGCCCCGCTCGCCCCGGACGCGGTGGCCCTGGCCGGGCCGTTCTGCTGTGCGCCCACCCGGGGCGGGCTGACCGTCCGGTTCACCGGCTGGCGACAGGGCCCGGCGGACCGGGGACTGCACCCCTGCGACTGAGCCCCGGCTCAACCGGCTGCGACCGCCCGGTCTCCTGGCGGCATGACCGGCTGCGAACGGTCTCCTGGTGGCGTGGGTCGGACGGCGCAACCGGGCAGCGGTGGGGTTCGGCGGGTGGGCCCCCTCACCGCAGGGTGTAAGTGGTGGCCGGCTGGGTACCACTGTCCGATCCCGCCGGCCCGCTGGAAGGACGCCCATGGCTCTCGCCGAGAACGTCGACCCGAACAAGTTCACCGGGCTGACCGGCTGGGTGGCGGGCGTCATCGACTCCCTCGGCGCGGTCGGCGTCGCCTTCCTGGTGGCGTTGGAGAGCATCATCCCGCCGATCCCGAGCGAGATCGTGCTGGCGATGGCCGGCTACCTCGCCGCCGAGGGCCGGTTCAGCCTGGTGGTGATCATCCTCGCCGCGACGGTCGGTTCGCTGGTCGGCGCGCTGGTGCTCTACTGGCTCGGCGCGGCGATCGGCGAGGAACGGCTCAAGCACTGGCTGGACCGCATCCCGCTGGTCGACCGGGAGGACCTGGAGAAGGCCGACCGTTGGTTCGAGCGGCACGGCCGGTGGGCGGTGCTGATCGGCCGGCTGGTGCCGGTGGTGCGCAGCCTGGTCTCCGTCCCGGCCGGTGCGAACCGGATGCCGATGGGCGAGTTCGTGCTGCTCACCACGCTGGGCAGCGGGGTGTGGAACGCGCTGGTGGTCGGCCTCGGTTACACGCTGGGCTCGCGTTGGCAGGACGTGGAGAAGTACAGCGACTGGTTCAACTACGCCATCTTCGCGGTCTTCGCGGTCATGATCGTGAGCTGGGCCGGCAAGAAGATCCGCTCCCGCCGTGACCGGGGTGACCGGGGCGACCGACGCTCGGTGTCCGCCGACCACTGACCGGACCACCGCACCGCCCGACCGGCACGGGTTGACCCCGCCCGAAGGGCCGCGAGGGCAGGGTGAGAGGTACGGCCATTAGACAACGGCGGGCATGAAGACCGCCCGGCCGAGCAGCCGCCCCGCCGGTGGAGCCGCCCCGCCCGATGGAGCCGGACCGTCGGACCGGCCGGCCCCACCGGGCGGTGTTGTTCAGAACCTCGCGGTGATCGAGGTGAACTCCCAGAGGTTCTGGGCGATGCCGGAGCAGTTGGCGACCACTCCCCCGTCCGGGCAGGCGCGGTCGCGGTTGACCGACCAGAAGGTGAACCGGGACAGCCCCCGTGCCTTGGCCCAGTCCCGGATCTGCGTCCAGGTGGCCGGCGAGGTCAGCTCCCGCTGGTCGGACAGGCCGTTCATGCCGCTGATGCCCATGTGCGCGTACGCGGTGGCGTCGGACCAGCCGAACGCCGACTTGAGCGTGGTCTTCAGCCCTTCGGCGGCGTTGACGGTGTTCTGGTACATGTTCGCCCCGCCGCCGAAGTCGAACGGCATGATCGTGAAGGTGTCGATGTTCGCGCCGAGCGCGGCGGCCTGGTTGATCAGCCGGGTGCCGTAGTACGACGGCCCGGTGGTCGAGGTGCCGAAGGTGACGATCGTCCTGATCCCCGGGTTGTTCTGCTTGACGATCTTCAGGGCGCCGAGGATGCGGTCCTGCACCACCTCGTTCTCGAACTCGTCGCTGTTCTCGATGTCGATGTCGATCGCCTTCAACCCGTACGCGTTGATCACCTGCTGGTACGCCCCGGCGAGGGCGCTGGCCGACGCGCAGTTCGGGCCGAGCTTGTTGCCGCTCCAGCCGCCGAACGACGGGATGACGTCACCGCCGGCTGCCCGGATCGCGGCGATGGTGTTGGCGTGCGCGCCTCCGGTGAGCGGCCCGGAGCCGTCCCAGGCGGGGGTGCAGCCGCCGCCGGAGAGCACGAACGCGATGGTGAACCACTTCACCCCGGTCGCCCCCATCACGGTGGCCGGCGCGGGCGGGTCGCCCCAGCCGGGGTAGAGGTAGGGGGCGGCGGCCATCGTGCCGTTGCCGCCGGTGCAGCCGGTGGTGGTGGCCGACACCGCTGCCGATTTCGCCGACTCCCCTGCGGAGTTGTACGCCGTGACGGTCCAGCTGTGGGTGGAGCAGGCGGCCAGCCCGGAGACGGTGGTCGAGGTGCCGGTAACGGTGGCCTTCACCGTGCCGCCCTCGTAGATCCGGTAGCCGGTGACCGTGCCGGAGACGGAGTTCCAGGCCAGCGTGGCCGACGAGGCGGTGGTGCCGGTGACCCGCAGCCCGCCCGGGGTGGCCGGGCCGGTCGGGTTGCCGGGGCCGCCGCCGGTGCAGGCCCCGCCGTTGACCGTGCAGTTCGTCGGGTCGCCGGTGCCGGCGACGACGAAGCCGAAGGTGGTGCTGGCGCCCGGCGCGAGGCTGCCGTTCCAGCTCTGGTTGAGGGCGGTGACGCGCTGGCCGGAGCTGCTCAGCCGGGCGTCCCAGAACGACCCGACGGTGCTGCCCGAGGGCAGGTCGAACGCGACGGTCCACGAGCTGATCGCGGTCGAGGTGTCGTTGGTGACGGTGAACTTGGCCTCGTACCCGCTGCCCCAGCTGGCGGTGCGGACGAAGGCGGCGGTGGCGGCGGACGCGGCCGACGGGGCCACGAGCGTGCCGGTGACCAGGGCGGCGGCGAGCGCGACGGCGAGGGTTGCCGCGCGGGGGGAGCGGAGTCTCACGGGTGGCCTCCAGTGGACCGGAGCGGGTCGGGGGCGGGGGGGTGCGACCGGGCCGCGTGCGCGGGCCGGTGGGCGCGGTCCGGGGGTGGGACCGCCGGAACGACGATGAACCGATCCACGGTCGTCCACGTCCGCGCTCATTATTAAGACTCTTAACTGTTAATGTCCAGAGCCCTTTCCGGCCGCCCACTCCCCGCCGCTTCGACCCGACCACACCGGCGCGGGCGGTCGCCGGGTCGCGGGCCGGCCCGGCGCATGGGTTCGGGGTCCGCGCCACCCCGGCGCGGACCCCGGACCGCCCGGTCAGCGGCGGAAGGTGAACCAGTTGACGTTGACGAAGTCGGCCGGCTGGCCACTGCTGAAGGTGAGGTAGACGGTGTGCCGCCCGGTCACCGTCGACACGTTGCCGGGCACCGACCGCCAGCTCTGCCAACCACCGGTGTTGGCCAGGGCGAAGCTGCCGATCGGGGTGGCGGTCGGGCTGTCCACCCGCACCTCGACCAGGCCGCTCACCCCGCCCGCCGCGCCGGAGGCCACCCGGGCCAGGAAGTCGCGCGGGCCGCTGCTGCCGAAGTCCACGTTGTCGTAGCGGGCCCAGTCACCGTTGCGCAGCGCGGCGATGTTCTGCCCGCCCTCGGCACAGGTCTCGACGGCCACCCCGTTCTGCCCGGAGAACGCCTCGGCCTGGATCGTCGAGTAGGCGTCCACGGTGCCCGACGGCGGCGGGGTGGTCGGGGCCGGCGTGGTGGGGGTGGGCGTCGGGGTGGAGCCGCCGCCCCGGCGGTAGACCGCGACGTAGTCGACCAGCATCGGCCGACCGGAGACGGTCGAGCCGGTCGGCGTGACGGCACCGGCCACCCCGTCCGGGAAGGAGCCGCCCATCGCCACGTTGAGCAGCAGGAAGTAACCGCCGTGGCCGGTCATCTGCGCCCAGTAGCTGGCCCCGACCTGGTTCTGGGTGACGGTGTGGAACAGCTGCCCGTCGACGTACCAGCGCAGCTGCTGCGGGCTGACCGAGGTGTCCCACTCGGTGCGGTAGGTGTGGAAGGCCGCCTGGCAGGCGCTGCCGGGGCAGACCCGGGTCGCGCCCAGCCCGCTGAACTCGTTGCACGGGCCGCCGGGGGCCACCCCGCAGTGCAGCGCGCCCCAGACCTGGTTGAGCCCGTTGACGTTCTCCATCACGTCGATCTCGCCGATGCCCGGCCAGTTCTGGTAGTTGCCCCGGTAGGGTGCGCCGAGCGCCCAGAACGCCGGCCAGTAGCCGGCCGCCTGGGCGCCGGTGACGTTGGGCATCTGGATCCGCCCCTCGATCGCCAGCACCCCGCCCGACGGGGGCTTGAAGTCGGTGCGCACGGTCTCGATCCGGGCCGAGGTCCACCGGCCGGCGGAGTCGCGCAGCGGGGTGATCCGCAGGTTGCCGGACCCGTCGTGGGCCAGGTTGGCGGTGCTGCCGGTGTACGTCTGGATCTCGCCGGTGCCCCAGTTGGCCGGGCCGCCCGGGTAGCTGGTGCCGGTGTCGACGATCCAGTTGGCCGAGGACGGCAGGGTGCCGGCCCCGCCGGTGAAGTCGTCGCTCCACATCAGGCTCCACCCCGACGGCGGCGTCGGGACGGCGGCCTGGGCGGCGACCGAGACGCCGGTCAGCGCGGTGGCGGCGGCGAGCGTGACCGCCAGGGCGAGCCGGCGGCGGGGCCGGCGCGGGGCGGTGGGGGCGACCGGAGCCGCCGGGACAGCGTTCATCGGGATGCCTCTCTGGGGGACGGGAGCAAAGAGAGCGCTCTCTGAGCGGTTTTCTACGCTCCCGCCCCACCATTTGTCAACGCTCGTCGATGGCTTCGGCCGGCACCGGTTGCGGCCGACGCAGCAGCACGTGTTCCGCCACCGTCCACCCGGTGGTGGTGACCAGGTAGAGCACCGCCGCCAACGGCACCACCACCGCCAGCAGCACCGTCCCGTACGGCAGCAGCGGCAGCACCCGGGCCAGCAACGCCGCCCCCGGCTGGTCCGTCGGCGCGGCGGCCGACGCCGTCCGCCGGGCCCGCCGGGACAGCACCGTGGCCAGGCCGGCCAGGGCCGCCAGCAGCACCCCGAACACCAGCAGCACCGACAGGGTCAGCCCGTCGCCCAGGTGCCAGCCCAGCGGCACCCCGGCCAGCCGCGCGTCGAGCAGCCCGACCGCACCGTCACCGGTGCCGAACAGGCGGTACATGACCAGGAAGAACGGAGCCTGGAGCAGCGCCGGCAGGCACCCCGCCACCGGCGACGCCCCGGCCCGGCGGTAGAGCGCGAACACCTCCGACTGCAACGTCGCCGGGTCGTCCGCGTACCGCTGCTGGAGCTGGCGCAACTGCGGGGCGAGGGCCGCGCGACGCCGCTCCGCGCGGACCTGGGCGACGGTCAGCGGTGAGATCAACAGCCTGACGGCGATGGTGAACAACACGATGGCGGCGGCGGTGGCGGCCCCGCCGGCCAGCGGTGTCAGCAGCCCGACGAGCCAGCCGACGACGGAACCCGCGGCGGCAGCCGCGTCGTGCACAGGTGAGAAGGCGAGCATGGGGGAACCCCTCGGTCCGATTCCGGAGGTCCGCACGGGACGTCGACCGGCCGCCCGTCAGGGCGGTCGGCGGTTCACCGTGGGACGGATGACGACGGAACCGGTCGGCGGCGGCGCGCGGGATCAGCCCGCGACCGGGGACCACCCGACCGGGAGGGAACCCCCGGGTGCCCGGGGGCGGGGTCGGCCCGCCGCGTCCGGATCGACCTGCCGGGGTACGCGTCGACGCCGGGCCCGGTCGCGTAACCCGACCGCCCGCCGCCGCCCCGTGCCGGGGCCGGACGTCGGCCGGGGACGGGTCGCCAGCAGGACGACGAGCAGCAACGCGGCCACCACCGCCGCACCGGCGAGCAGGTCACCCGGCCGGTCCGCGAGCAGGGTCAGCCCGACGAGCGCGTACGCCCACAGACCCGTCACCACCCGCAGCCCCGACACGCCCGCCAGCCTAGGACCCGCTGTCACGTCGGACCGCCACGACGGCCTCGACCACCGTCTCCGGCCGGTCCACGTGCAGCAGATGCCGGGCGTCCCGCAATACCTCCTGCCGGCCGGCGGGGAAGCTCGCCGCCAGCGCGGCGTGCCCGGCCCGCCACGCCGCCCGACCGGCCGGGGTGGGCACGTCGCCGAGCGCGGTCAACACCCGCACCGGCAGCGTCGGTGCCGCCGTCACCGCCCGCAACGCCACCAGTTCCGCCGCCACCGCCGGGTGCGCCAACCACTGCACCAGCGCCCCGACCAGCACCGATCCGCAGCCGTACGCCGCCGCAGCGGTCGGGTCGGGCGGGCGGACGCTCATCGGGCGCACCGCCCGACGCCACGCCCCCGGGCCGTACCGGCGGGCCAGACCGGACCGGTCGAGCGCCCCGGCCAGCACCGGTGCCCCGGCCGCCACCGTGCCGGCCGTCCACGCCGACCACCACCGCCACCGGGCCGCCCCGGCCGGGTCCACCAGGCTCGGGTCCACCAGCACCAGCCCGGCGAGCCGCCCCGGATGCCGCCGGGCGTACGCCTCGGCGGGCAGCGCCGCCGCCGAGTGCGCCACCAGCACCGGCCGGTCCAGCCCGGTCACCGCCGTGTCGAGGCGGGCCAGTTCGGCGGTGAGGGTGGGCACCCGGGTGTCGTCCGGCCGGTCCAGCCGGCGCACCCGGCAGCCGGCGGCGGTCAGCGGCGGCACCAGCCGGTCCCAGGTCGCCGCCCCCTCCCCCATCCCCGGGCAGAGCAGCACCCCCGGCCCGCCGGCCCGACCGGTAGCCGCCGCGTCGTCGGCGGTGGGCCGGTCGGGCGCAGGCCGATCAGGGGTGGCCGGGCCGGTCACCGGGGGCGCTCCGGGCCGGGGCCCCGGCGGGCGACGGCGGCGGTGAGCAGCAGCCAGCCGGACAGGCCGGTGAGCTGGACCCGCTGCCACAGGCCCAGCCCCCACTCGGGGTGCAGGGTGGCGACCAGCGTGCCGACCGTGCCGACCGCCAGCACCACCGCCACCACCAGCCCGGCCCGGCGGCGGACCGGGCCCCGCAGCACGGCGAGGACCGCAACCAGGCTGAGCAGTGCGCCGGCCACCGCCACCGACGAGGTGACCGTGTGGGCCTGGTGCCGCCAGGACAACTCGCCCAGCTCCTCCAGCCGGGCGCAGCGGTCGTCGATCGAGGGGGCGCAGTCCATCGAGGTGTAACCGCCGTCGACGGCGGTGGCGACAGCGAACACCAGCAGCCCCCACCAGGCCGGCCGGGGCACCTCCCGGACCACCCGGGCCAGCAGCAACCCCGCCGCCGTCGCGCACAGCCCGGTCGTCACGTCGCCGAGCTGGAAGACCAGGTGGTACGGCTGGTCCCGGGCGGCCAGTTCACTCAGGTAGCTCTGCACCGGCCGCAGCCCCGGGTTGAGCACCGGGGCGAGCAGCCAGGAGGCGTAACAGACCGCCGCCACCACCAGCGCCACCGCCGCCCCGGTCCGGGCGATCCGGTGCCCGCCGCCCCCACGGCGGGCCGCCGGGTCCGGGTCACGGTGGGGACGGTTCACGAGGACTCGCGGACCATCGGGAACGGCAGGGTCTCCCGGATGGACCGGCCGGTCAGCAACATCACCAACCGGTCCACGCCCAACCCCAGGCCACCGGTCGGCGGCATCGCGTACTCCAGGGCGGTGAGGAAGTCCTCGTCCAGCTCCATCGCCTCCGGGTCACCACCGGCCGCCTTCAACGACTGGGCGGTCAACCGCCGCCGCTGCTCGGTCGGGTCGACCAGCTCCGAGTACGCGGTGCCCAGCTCCATCCCGAACGCCACCAGGTCCCACCGCTCGGCCAACCGGGGATCGGACCGGTGCTGCCGGGTCAACGGCGACACGTCGGTCGGGAAGTCCAGGTAGAACGTGGGCACGTCGGTACGCGCCTCGACCAGCCGCTCGTACAGCTCCAGCAGCAGCTCGGCGCGCGCCCACCCCGGGTCGTACGGCACCTGGGCCGTGTCGGCGAGCCGGCGCAGGGTGGCGACGTCGGTGTCGACGGTCACCTCCTCGCCCAGCGCGGCGGAGACCGCCCCGTGCACCGTGTGGACCGGCCACGGCCCGCCGATGTCGACCAGCTCACCGGTGCCCGGTCGACGGGCCAGTGGAGCCCCGTGCACCGCCACCGCCGCCGCGACGATCAGCTCCCGGGCCAGCTCCCGCATGTCGTGGTAGTCGGCGTACGCCTGGTACGCCTCCAGCACGGTGAACTCCGGGTTGTGGCTGAAGTCGACACCCTCGTTGCGGAACACCCGGCCCAGCTCGTACACCCGCTCGACGCCGCCCACGGCGAGCCGCTTGAGGTACAGCTCCGGGGCGATCCGCAGGGTCAACCGCAGGTCGTAGGCGTTGCTGTGGGTGACGAACGGGCGGGCGTTCGCTCCGCCGTGCACCCGTTGCAGGATCGGCGTCTCCACCTCCAGGAAGTCCCGCGACACCAGGGTCTGCCGCAGGCTGGTCAGGGTGGCGCTGCGGGCGCGCAGCAGGTCCCGGGCCTGCGGGCTGGTCGCCAGGTCCAGGTAGCGGCGGCGGACCCGCGCCTCCGGGTCGGCCAGGCCGTGGTGCTTGTCGGGCAGCGGGCGCAGGCACTTGGCCGTGAGCTGCCAGTCGGCCACCCGGACCGACACCTCGCCACGCCGGGTGGCGTACACCTCGCCGGTCGCGCCGACGTGGTCGCCGATGTCGACGGTGGCCCGCCACCGGGGCAGCTCCTTCTCCAGCACCAGTTGCAGGTCGCCACTGCCGTCCCGGATGGTGACGAAGCAGATCCGACCGTGGTCGCGGACCAGCAGCACCCGCCCGGCCACCGACACGGTCTCCCCCGTGCCGGTGTCCGGGGCCAGCCCGGCGTGCCGCGCCCGCACCGCCGCACACCCGTCGGTACGCGGCCACCCCACCGGGTACGCCTCGACGCCCTGCGCCCGTAGCCGGTCCAGCTTCGCCCGCCGGACCCGCACCTGCTCGGGCTGCTGCTCGCGGGCCGGTTCGGGGCTGACCGCGTGCACCGTGGCCGCGTCCGGCGGCACGAACCCCACCCCGCCACCGGCCGGGGGTGCCCCGTACAGCGGGGACGGCCGGCCGCCCGGCAACGCCACGAAGCCCTCCGCGACGGCGGCGGCCAACCCCACCCGGGCCAACTCCCGCCGCTCGCCGAAGCACAGGTAGCGGGGCGTCCAGTGCGGCTGGTACTTGGCATTGGACAGGTACAGCGACTCCAACTGCCACCAGCGGGAGAAGAACAGCAGCGTACGCCGCCACAGCCGGATCACCGGGCCGGCGCCGATCCGGGCGCCCTGCTCGAACACCGACCGGAACACGGCGAAGTTCAGCGACACCCGCTCGACACCCAGCCGGGGGGCCGCACCGAGCAGCGCGGCCACCATGAACTCGGTGACCCCGTTCTCGGCGGTGCGGTCCCGACGCATCAGGTCCAGCGACAGGCCGTCGGTGCCCCACGGGCTCAACGACAGCAGCGCCCGCACCCGGCCGGTGCCGTCGCGGGCCTCCACCAGCACGCAGTCACCGTCGGCCGGGTCACCGAGCCGGCCCAGCGCCATCGAGAAGCCGCGCTCGTGCTCGGTGTCCCGCCAGCGGGTGGCCAGGGCGGCGAGGTCGGCCAGCTCGTCCGGCGGGATCTCGTGGTGCCGGCGGACCAGCGCGGTGTGACCGGCCCGCTCGACCCGGTGCACCGCCTGCCGGACCGGGCGCATGTCCCGCCCGCCCAGGTCGAACTCCCGGGCCAGCAGGATCGCCTCGTCGCCCAGTTGCAGCACCTTCAACCCGTGCCGGTGGTAGGCCCGCGCGCCGGCCTCGCTGGCCCCCATCACCGCCGGGGTCCAGGCGTACTCCCGGGCCTGGTCCAGCCAGGCGGTGATGGCCGGACCCCACGCCTCCGGGTCGCCGACCGGGTCGCCGCTGGCCAGGCTCACCCCGTTGACCACCCGGTAGGTCAGCGCCGCCTTCCCGCTGGCTGAGAAGATCGCCGCCTTGTCCCGTCGGGTGGCGAAGTAGCCGAGCGAGTCCCGGTCGCCGTAGCGGGCCAGCAGTTCCCGGATCCGCTGCTCCTCGTCGGGGTGCAGCACGGCGGCGGCGCGCTGGGAACGCAGCAGGGTGAACAGGCCGGCCAGGAAGGCTACCGCGCCCATCCCGCCGAGCAGCAGGTTGACCCAGCCGGGGGCCTGGCCCTGCCGGGTGACGTCCAGGGTGATCGCCCCGCCGAAGACCTTCTCGATGGCGTACCCGACCCGGTCCAGCAAGCTGCGCAGGCTGCCGGGCACGGCGGTGAGCAGCAGGTAACCGAGCCCGACGGCAGCCGCGGCGAGACCGAAGAACACCCCGAGGGCGCGGCGGGTGCTGCCGCTGCGGACCCGGGCGTAGAACTCCCGCCGGGCGGTCAGCAGCAGGGTCAGGGCGGCGGCGGCGAACCCGATGCCCACCCAGACACCGACGGCGTCGATCAGGGTGAACAGCCGCCGGCCGGCGTCGTCGGTGAGCTGGTCCGCGCCGACGGTCACCAGCACCAGGCCGGTCAGCACCCCGACGACCAGGCTGAGGATGAAGTAGACGACCAGCACCCAGTACGCCAGCCGCTTACGGCGCAGCACCGCCGCGGCGAGGGTGCCGAGGAACACCGCGTACGCCAGGTTGGCCGGCGCCGGCACCAGCAGCGTGTCGATGGTGGTCCGGACCGGCTGGAACTCGGCGTTGGCCGCGCTGCTCACCGCCGCCAGCGCGCAGATCGCGGCGATGAACCACAGCAGCGCCGCGAACATCCGGGGCACCTGCCGCCGCCAGTCCCGCCCGGCCGGCCGGGGCGGGTGGCCGGGCCGCCGCGCCGGGGTCGGGGGCGCCGACTGGGGCACCGTCGTCGGGGTCACCTGACCTCCCTCACGTTCCCGCCCCGGCCCGCTCCAGGTCGGGGCGGGGGTGCGGCACGGCACCGGTCGGCGGGACCGGGTCATGGTAAGCATCCGACGCGACGACGCGCCGTGTCGCGTTTTCTCCGCCGGACACTGCGGGTAATGGGCCGGACAGCACCGTGGCGAACCCGCCGCGGCGGGACGGGACGGACGGTGATGGCGATGACCAGTGGGGTGGCGGCCGGGGCGGTGGCTCCGGAGCGGACCGGGCCCGACCGGCTGACGGTGGGCGTCGAGGAGGAGTTCCTCCTGGTCGATCCGCACACCGGTGCCGCGGTGCCCGCCGTCGACCTGGTCATGGCGCAGGTGCCGGCCGAGTTGCGCGGGCAGGTGGAGCGGGAGTTCCAGACCAGCCAGATCGAGATCGGCAGCCCACCCGGGTTGGACCTGGGCTCGATCCGGCACTCGCTGGGTGTGCTGCGCGGCGCGTTGGCCGACGCCGCCGAGCGGGCCGGCGTCCGGGTGCTGGCCATCGGCACCGGCCCGGTCGCGGGACCGGTGCCGCCGGTGGTGGACAAGCCCCGCTTCGACCGGATGATCGAACGGTTCCGGCTGCTGGTGCCCGGCCCCGGCAACAACGGCATGCACGTGCACGTGGGTGTCCCGGACCCGGACACCGGTGTGCAGGTGCTCAACCACATTCGGCCGTGGCTGCCGGTGCTGCACGCGATGACCACCAACTCGCCCTTCTCCGAGGGGGTCGACACCGGCTACGCGAGCTGGCGTTCCGTCGAGTGGGAACGCTGGCCGTCGGTCGCGCCCACCCCCTACCTGGAGTCGTACGAGCACTACGAGCGGCTGATCCGGCAGTTGATCGCCAGCGGGGTGATGCTCGACGAGGGGATGCTCTACTGGTACGCCCGGCTGTCGGCGAAGTACCCGACGGTGGAGGTCCGCATCGGTGACGTCTGCCCGTCGGTCGACGACGCGGTGCTGGTGGCGGGGCTGGTCCGGGCGCTGGTCGCCACCGCCATGGACGACGTGGCGGCGGGCCGCCCGCCGGTGAACACCGACCACCACCTGCTGGTGGCCGCGCACTGGCGGGCCGCCCACGACGGGTTGGAGGGCGACGGCGTCGACCTGACCAACGGTGAGCTGCGCCCGGCCTGGGAACTGGTCGACCGGCTCGTCGAGCGGGTCCGCCCGGCCCTGGAGGCGCACGACGACCTGGCCGAGGTGACCGAGCTGCTGGCCACGCTGCGCCGGCACGGCACCGGGGCGGCCCGGCAGCGGGCCGTGTTCGCCCGGTCGGGCCGGCTGGAGGACGTGGTCACCGAGGTCGCCCGGCAGACCCGTGGCTGACCGGCCCGGGGGCGGCCGGCGCGTGGAAGACTGGGCGTCGTGACGGAGCGGCTGATCGTCGTCGGTGGGGACGCCGCCGGGATGGCGGCGGCCTCCCAGGCCCGCCGCCGCCGGGGCGTCGACGACCTGGAGATCGTGGCGTTCGAGCGGGGGCATTTCACGTCGTACTCGGCGTGCGGCATCCCGTACTGGATCAGTGGACTGGTGCAGGAGCGGGACGCGTTGATCGCCCGCGACCCGGCCACCTTCCGCGACGACTTCGCCATCGACGTACGGCTGCGTACCGAGGTCACCGGCATCGACCTCGACCGCAGGGAGGTCACCGCCCGCCGGCTCGACGACGGCGGCGAGGTCCGCGAACCGTTCGACACCCTGGTGTACGCCACCGGCTCCGTCCCGAACCTGCCCGACTGGGCGGACGACGACGTCGACGGCATCTTCGGCATCCAGACCCTGGACGACGCGGCGGCGCTGCGGGCCTGGCTGGACGCCGACCCGACGCCGACCCGGGCGGTGGTGGTCGGCGGCGGCTACATCGGGGTGGAGATGGCCGAGGCGCTGATCCAACGCGGGCTCGCCGTCACCCTGGTCGAGCGGGGCGAGCAACCGATGGCCACCGTCGACGAGGACATGGCCGGGCTGGTCGCCGAGGCGATGCGCGGGCTGGGCGTCGAGATCCGTACCGGTGTCACGGTCAGCGGGGTCGAGCAGCGCGACGGCCGGGTGTCCGCGGTGGTCACCTCCGCCGGCCCGGTGCCGGCCGACGTCGTGGTCCTCGGCCTGGGCGTACGCCCCAACACCGCGCTCGCCGCCGCCGCCGGCCTCCCGCTCGGCGAGTCCGGCGGGGTACGGGTGGACCGCCGGATGCGGGTCGCCGGGGTGCCCGGCGTCTGGGCGGCCGGCGACTGCGTGGAGACCCTGCACCGGGTCACCGGCATGTCGGTGCACATCCCGCTCGGCACCCACGCCAACAAGCAGGGCCGGGTCGCCGGGATCAACATCGGCGGCGGGTACGCCACCTTCCCCGGGGTGATCGGCACCGCCGTGACGAAGGTGTGCGACCTGGAGGTGGGGCGTACCGGGCTGCGGGAGCGGGACGCCACGGCGGCCGGGTTCGAGTTCGTCTCGGTGATCGCCGAGTCGACGAACCGGGCCGGTTACTACCCGGGGGCCCAGGCGATGACGGTCAAGCTGATCGCCGAACGGCCCACCGGTCGGCTGCTCGGCGCACAGATCGTCGGCCGTTCCGAGGCGGCGAAGCGGATCGACGCGCTGGCCGTGGCGCTGTGGAACGAGATGACGGTGGACGAGATGACCGCCCTCGACCTCGGCTACGCCCCGCCGTACGCGCCGGTCTGGGACCCGGTGCTGATCGCCGCCCGCAAGGCCGTCGACGCCCTCGACCGCTGACCCGCCGCCTCCCGCACCCACGCCGACCACCCCGCCGCACTACTCCTCCGTCCCGCAGCGGCGTGCCGCACAGCACGGCGGAACATTGTGGAGAGTTGTTGTCGCCAGGGCAGCGACAACTCTCCCCGATCCGCACAATGGGCGGGTGGAGATTCCGGCGGGGTTGTCGTGGGTGCGGCAGACGCCGGAGGGGCGGGAGTGGCTGGCCACGCTGGCCCGGTGGCGGGACGAGTGCGCGCAACAGTGGTCGCTGCGGCTCGGGCCGCCCTTCCCGTACGCGTTCGCCTCGCTGGCGATGCCCGCCGACCTGCCCGACGGCACCCCGGCGGTGTTGAAGTTGCAGTACCCGGACCCGGACAGCCGGCACGAGGCCGACGCGTTGGCGCACTGGGACGGCGAGGCGGCGGTCCGGCTGCTCGCCCACGACCCGCAGCGGCGGGCGCTGCTGGTGGAGCGGTGCCGGCCCGGCTCACCGCTGCACGAGCTGCCCGCCGACGAGGCGGTGGACGTGGTGGCCGGCCTGCTGCCCCGGCTGTGGCGGCGGGTGGCCGGGCCGTTCATCCCGCTCGCCGAGGAGGCGACCGGCTGGCGGCACCGGCTGCCGGAGAAGTGGGACCGGGCCGGCCGGCCCTACGAGCGGCGGCTGGTCGACGCAGCGCTCGACCAGCTCGACCGGCTGGTCGACAGCCAGGGCGAGCAGGTGCTGGTCAATCAGGACCTGCACGCCGGCAACGTGCTGCGGGCCACCCGGGAACCGTGGCTGGTGATCGACCCGAAGCCGCTGCTGGGCGAGCGGGAGTTCGCGGTGGTGCCGATCGTGCGCGGCGTCGAGCTGGGGCACTCCCCCGAGGCGGTACGGCGTCGGCTGGACCGGGTCACCGGCGCGCTCGGCCTCGACCGGGACCGGGTGGTCGGCTGGACCATCGCGCACTGCCTCGCCTGGAGCCTGGACGGCGACACGGTCTTCACCAACCAGGTCGAGGTGGCCCGCTGGCTGGTCGACGGCACGTAGGCGTCGCCCGTACTCAGGGTTGACAGGTGGCGCACCAGTAGAGGTTGCGGCCGGCCAGCCCGCCCCGACTGACCGGGCCGCCGCAGACGTGACACGGGGCGCCGTCGCGGCGGTAGACGTACACCTCGCCGCCGTGCCGGTCGACCCGGGCGGGGCGGCCCATCGCCTCGGGCAGGTGGGCGTCGCGGACGGTGTCGATCCGGCCGCGCGTCACCGCCAGGGTCATCAGTGCCACCAGGTCGGCCCAGAGCGCCGCCCAGCCGGCCCGGGTGAGCTGCCGGCCGGGCAGCGTCGGCCGCAGGCCGGCCCGGAACAGCGCCTCGGTCACGAAGATCAGCCCGGTGCCGGCGACCACCGACTGGTCGAGCAGCAGCGCGGCCAGCGGGGTCGGGCTGCGGCCGATCCGGGCGTACGCCCGGTCGGGGTCGGCGTCGGCGCGCAGCGGGTCCGGGCCGAGCCGGCCGCGCAACGCCGCCACCTCGGGCGGGGTGAGCAGTTCACAGGCGGCGGGTCCGCGCAGGTCGAGCCAGTGCCGGTCGCTGGCCAGCCGCAACCGGACCTGCCCCACCGGTACGGGCGGCTCGCCGTCGCCGTCGGTGAACCTGCCGTACAGGCCGAGATGGACATGCAGGGTGCGCTCGTCGGCGTGGTGGTGCAGCAGGTGCTTGCCGTACGCCTCGGTGCCGTGCAGGACGGTGCCGGAGATCAGGGCGGCACCGTCGGCGAAGCGGCCCTGCGGGCTGCTGGCGGTGACCTTGTCGCCGGCGAACAGCTCGGCGTGCCGGGCCGCCAGCCGGTGGATGGTGTGTCCCTCTGGCACGGGCACCAAGGGTAGTCAGGCGCCCGGACCCCACCGACGCCGGTGCCCCGCCCCGGCCCGCACCGCCCCAGCCCAGCACGGCACGGTCCAAGCCCAGCCCAGCCCGGCACGGCCCAGCCCGACACGGCTCGGCCCGACACGGCTCGGCACGGCCCGGTCGGCCGACATGACACGGCCCGGTCCGGCGCGGTGGTGTGTGGTCGATGGACGTGCGGGGTACATCCAGGTCGTTCCCGCGTGGCGGCCACCGACCCTTCCGAGGGCTCCACGCATCGACAAGGAGGTGTGGTGGTGAACGTTCCTTCGCTCCTGCGGCGTCGTACGGCGCAGGACAGCAACGGTGACGGGGTGGTCGACGCGCGCGACGACCAGCCGGTGGTGACGGACCGGGACGCCGAGCGGGCGACGTACCGCAGCGGGTCGCTGGCCACCGACGGTGAGCGCGACGCCGACGTGGCGCGACGCAGCGCCGAGCGTGCGGACGCCACCCGGCGTGGCGTCGACGGCCGCGTCGACGCGGGCGGGCCCGACCCGGATGCGGAGCGGCGGGCGGCGGAGCGCGGCGCGCTGGCGCGGGCGGCGACCGCCCGCAGCGCCGTCGACGGCAGCCGCAGCGCCGCCGCCCGACCCGGCACGGTCGATGAGGAGCCCCGGACGCCGACCGACCCGATCCGGGTCGCCGACGCCGGCCCGGTGCGCACCGCGCCGAGCCCGGTGGACGCGGACCGCCCGACCGACCGGGACCGGACGACGCCCGCCGACCGGACGGCACCCGCCGCACCGGCCGGCGTCCCCACCCCGACCACCGACCGGGACCGGGTGGCCGCCGACGAGGTCCGCCCGGAGCCGCCGGTGGTGGCCGGTCCGAAGCCGAGGACGAGCCTGCTCGCCACCCTCGGCCTGATCGTGTCGGTGGTGGGCGCGGCGTTCGTGCTCACCGGTTCCCTGGCCGGGTACGGCATCGCGCTCGGCGCGCTCGGCGCGGTGTTCTCGGTGCTGGGCCTGATCGCGACCCGCCGTCGGCACGTGGCCGGCACGACGGACGCGCTGGTCGGCGTGTTGGTCGGCCTGGCCGCGGTGGTGCTGGGCGTGCTCGCCTTCACCGGCCAGTTCGACTGGCCGACCACCGACGGCGACTGGGTGGCCCGGTTCCGGGAGTGGCTTGACTCACAGTTTGTGGACCGCTTCTGAGGGCACATTTGATCTCGCCGGCGGTTCGCCGGCGACGTTGGACCAGCCGGTTCGCCGGCACCGCCCGACCAGTCTGGTGGTTCACCAGCCGGGCACCCACTCGTTCGGGGGCAGCGGTTCGCCGCCACCGATGCGCACAGGGGCCGTCACTCCCGCCGGGGTGACGGCCCCTTCGCTGTGCGCTGCCACGCAACGGATCGCCGTCACTGTCGGACCACACGCAACGAACCGCTGTCGTACGCAAGTCTCGGCGGTGGTTGCCGCACCCCCGGGGCACATACCGTTGAGCCACGGCGCCAGCCCGTGGGCCACGGAGGCCGGGCGCGCCCGACCCCAGGAGCAGGACAATGACGATGGACGCCACCAGCCAGCGCTTCCTGATGTGCCGGCCGACGTACTTCGCCGTCGACTACGCCATCAACCCGTGGATGGACCCGACCGCACCGGTCGACACCGCGCTGGCGATCCGGCAGTGGGAGCAGCTGCGCCGCACCTACCTCGACCTCGGCCACACCGTCGAGTTGATCGACCCGGTCGCCGGCCTGCCCGACATGGTCTTCGCCGCCAACGGTGGCACGGTCATCGGGGACCGGGCGATGGCGGTGCAGTTCCGCGACCCGCAGCGCGCCGACGAGGCCCCCGCCTACCGGGCCTGGTTCGAGGCCGCCGGCTTCGAGGTGTACGACCCGAAGCACGTCAACGAGGGCGAGGGGGACGTGCTGCTGGTCGGCGACCACCTGCTCGCCGGCACCGGGTTCCGTACCGCGCACGCCTCACACGCCCAGCTGCAGGAGGTCTTCGGTCACCCGGTGGTCACCCTGCAACTGGTCGACCCGCGCTTCTACCACCTGGACACCGCGCTGACCGTGCTCGACGAGCGGACCGTGGCGTACCTGCCGGAGGCGTTCTCCCCCGGCAGCCGGGCGGTGCTGCGCCGGCTCTTCCCGGACGCCGTCCACGCCACCATGGCCGACGCCGAGGTGCTCGGCCTCAACGCGGTCGGCGACGGCCGGCATGTGGTGCTGCCCGCCCAGGCCACCGGGCTGGCCGCCAAGCTGCGCGACCGGGGTTACCAGACCATCGGTGTCGACCTGTCCGAGCTGCGCAAGGCCGGCGGCGGACCGAAGTGCTGCACGTTGCGACTCCGTCAGGGAAAGGCGAGCCAGTGATCGAGGACATGCTGCGGACCCCGTCCGCCGTCCGGGACGCGGAGCGGTACACCGCGCACAACTACCACCCGCTGCCGGTGGTGATCTCCTCCGCCGAGGGCGCCTGGCTCACCGACGTGGACGGCCGTCGCTACCTGGACTGCCTGGCCGGCTACTCGGCGCTGAACTTCGGCCACCGGCACCCCACCCTGATCCGGGCCGCCCACGAGCAGCTCGACCGGCTCACCCTCACCAGCCGGGCGTTCATCCACGACCAGTTCGCCGACTTCTGCCGGGAGCTGGCCGCGCTCTGCGGCAAGGACCTGGTGCTGCCGATGAACACCGGCGCCGAGGCGGTGGAGACCGGCATCAAGGTGGCCCGCAAGTGGGGCTACCAGGTCAAGGGGGTCACCCCGGGGCAGGCCAACATCATCGTGGCCGACGGGAACTTCCACGGCCGGACCACCACCATCGTCAGTTTCTCCACCGACGACGACGCCCGCGCCGACTTCGGACCGTACACGCCCGGGTTCACCGTGGTGCCCTACGGCGACCTGGCGGCGTTGGAGGCGGCGATCGACGAGAACACCGTCGCCGTGCTGCTGGAGCCGATCCAGGGCGAGCAGGGCGTGGTGCTGCCGCCGGACGGTTACCTGCCGGGCGTACGCCGGGTCTGCACCGACCGCAACGTGCTGTTCGTCGCCGACGAGATCCAGTCCGGTCTGGGTCGCACCGGGCGCACCTTCGCCTGCGAGCACGAGGGTGTCGTGCCGGACCTGTACCTGCTGGGCAAGGCGCTCGGCGGCGGCATCGTGCCGGTCTCCGCGGTGGCCGGGAACGCGGACGTGCTCGGGGTGCTCAAGCCGGGCCAGCACGGCTCGACCTTCGGCGGCAACCCGCTCGCCTGCGCGGTCGCCACCGAGGTGGTCCGGCTGCTGGCCACCGGCGACTTCCAGCGCCGCTCCACCGAGCTGGGCGAACGGCTGCGGGCCGGGCTGGAGGGGCTGCTCGGCAAGGGTCTGGTGGCGGTACGGGTGCGTGGGCTGTGGGCCGGGGTGGACATCGACCCGACGCTGATGACCGGCCGGCAGGCGTGTGAGCGGCTGATGGAGCGGGGCGTGCTCGCCAAGGACACCCACGGCTCGACGATCCGGCTGGCCCCGCCGTTGGTGATCACCGCCGACGAGATCGACCACGCGGTGGCGCAGCTCGCCGCGGTGCTGGCCGCCTGAGCCGCGTACCCACGGCGGGTGTCGGGTCGACGCCCCCGTGGTGGCACACCTTGCCGTGGCGGCACACCGGTCACCGTGGCGGCCCGCCGGTGGCATGTGAGCCGACGACCGGCCGGTCTGCGCGACCGGCCGGTCAGGGCGACACCGGTCAGTTGCGGGGCAGCCGCATCGCCATGGTGGGTGCCTCGGCCATCACCGAGGTCGGGGTGAACGCCGCGCCGGTGGGCAGTTCCCGGGCCCGACCGACCTGCACCCCCGGGTACAGCTCCACCATGTCCGCGCCGCCGAGCACCCGGGACTGCTTCGGTGCCAGCGGGACCCGCTCCGCCTCGGCCATCGAGCCGTTCGGCCGGATGCCGGAGCCGTTGGTGCTCACGTCGGTGACGATCACCTCGCCGACCCGCAGCTCGAACCGGACGTGTGCCCGGCTGATCCACCGTCGCGTCTCGTCGTTGAGCCACTGGCCGAGCATCACGCCACCGGGCTCCTCGGGTGCCCGGCCGACCGTCACCGGCTGGTCCTCGGTAAGGACGAAGCGGCGACGGATCAGGCCACCGATCCGGATCGCCAGCACCTCGCTGCGCGGGCGCGGCCCGGCGTCGGAGAGCCGGGCACCGTGCCGGGGGCAGGTCGGCACACCCTGCCGCAGGGCCGGCGGCGGCTGGCCGGCCGGGGCACGGTCCACCCGGGCCAGGTCGGCGAACGCCCCGCCGCCCCCACCGCCGCCGAAGAGCGCGCAGCCCGGTTCCGGGCACCGCCACTGTCGGGCCAGCAACTGCCCACCGACCGGGGAACGGTCCCCCTCGACCGGGGTGTGCCCGCCGCCGACGTGCGCGACGAAGGCCGGGCCGCCGGCACCGGGCACCGGGGCGACCACCCGCCCCGGCTGTTCCACCAGCCACGGGAACCGGCCGCATAGCCCGTCGAACCGGACCCGGCTGACCACCGGCAGGCCGAGCAGGTCGGCCACCTCCAGCATCCGGTCACCCGGGTTGTCGAGCACCTCGACCAGGCCGTCGTCGGCCCACCGGCGGACCACCATCCGCTCGTTGGAGGTGAGGTCGGCGTCGGAGAGCAGCGCCCGGTGCACGATCGCGTAGACCGGGACGCTGTCCTCGGCCAGCTCGCGGGAGAGCGCGTCGATCACCATGCCGAGCCGCAGCAGGCTGGCCGGACGACCACCGTCGAGATCCTGGTAGCGGATCACCTCGGCCAGGTCCAGCACCGCTCGGGCCAGGGACGGATCGGTGCAGACCCGCCCCTCGATGGCGTCCAGCACCTTGCTGATCTCGAATCTCATCGCGCGCTCCGGAGGATCTCGTCGCTCTGCCGGGCCGCCACCGCCGGCCCGGTCGGCACCTGCGCGCCGGCTCGGCGGTGCGCAGGCGCTGCCTTGGCACGACCCTACCGGTGGGCGGCTCAGCCCATCCGGCCCACCGCCGCCCGCAGCCGGCTCACATCCCGCCGACGCCGCTCGTAGGTGGCCGCGAGCGTGATCAACGCCAGCCCGCCGACGGCCAGGTAGATCCAGCGGGGCAGCAGGTCCCAGCCCCGGACCAGTTCGTGCAGCGCGAGCAGGACGAGGCTGCCGCCGCCGAGCACCACCGGCGCCTGCCAGCGCCGGACCGCGCCGACCAGCACCACGCCCAGCGCGGCACCGCCCAGCAGCAGCCGCCGCCAGGGCTGCGGGTCCGCCGCCACCAGCACCGACACCAGGCTGGGCAGCAGAGCGGCGGCGAGCCCGGGGCCGAGGGCCAGCCAACTGGTCAACCCGGGCCGGCTCCGCAGCGCCAGCAGGCCGGCCACCAATGTCAGCCCGGCCACCGGCAGGGTGTACGCCTCCAGCAGCACCACCTCGCCGCTGATCAGCAGCAGCCACGCGCCGAGCAGTTCACTGCCACCGGCCACCGCCCCGAAGACCCACCGTTGGCCGGCCGACTGACCCGGGTACAGCACCCGCAGCGCCACGGCGGCCCCCCAGAGCACGCAGATCACCGCCGCGTGTCGGATCGCACCGACGGTGAGCAGCAGGGCGAGCACGGCCACCGCCTGCGCGGCGGCCTCCAACGCCCGTACGGTGAGCGACCCGCGCCGGGCCAGCAGGGGTGCGCCGAGCAGCACCGCCACCGCCACCACGAGCACCGGGAACCCGGCCGTCCGGGTCGGCAGGCCGGCGGCCAGGGGCGCGGTCAACGCGAAGGAGGTGGCCGCCGCGACCGTGGTCAGGCAGCCGAGCAGCCGTACCCCGGGCCGCCTGCCGACCGCACCGATCACCGCCGTCACGATCACCAGCAGGGCCAGCGCGGCCAACGTACCGGCCCGGGTGGCGAGCAGCCCGACCAGGCCGAAGAACGTCCACAGCAGACCGATCGGGGTGGTGACCGGCACCAGCAGTTCCCCGCCACGCCGGTGGCCCACCGGTGGCCCACCCGCAGTCGGTGCCGCGCCGGGACCGGGCTCACCCGGGACCGCCGCAGGCGGGGTGGCCGTGGCGACGGCGGCGGTCCGAACCGGGCCGGCGAGCGCGGCGGTGAGCAGCGCCGCGCTGCCGACGAGCAGGACCACCGCCGGCACCACCGGCCAGGGTGCGGGGCCGACGAGCAGCAGCACGGGCAGCGCCGCCGCCCCGAACGGCAGCGCGGCCACGGCCGACCCGGACCGGCGGCCGGTGTACCGGTGGACGAACAGCGCGGCGGTGAGGGCGAGGACCAGCAGCGCCACACCGACCGCCGGGGCACCCGACGGGCCGTCCCCGGTCGGCGCCCCCGACCAGGGTCGGACCGGGTCACCGTAGGGGGCGACCAGCGCGGTGAGGGTCACCGGAGCGGCGGCGACCAGGGCCAGCCCGGCCAGGCCGACGCCGACCACCCGGCCGGTCGTCACCGCAGCGGTACGCCGTTCGGCCAGCACCAGCACGCCGAGCGCCGCCGCGGCATAGAGGGCCGACGACTCCCCACCCGGTACGACGGTCGGCGTGACCACGGCGGCCAGCGCCACGGCGAGCGCGGTGCCGGCGTACCCGTCGAGGTCGGGGCGGCGACGACGGAGCGCGAGCAGCGGGACCAGCAGCAGCACGGCGGCGGCGAACCCGACCCGCAGCTGCCACCAGGCCGGCGACCCGGCGGCCCGCAGCGCGACCGCAGCGCCGGCCGGCACGGTGAGCAGGGCGACCGTCAGGGCGACCCCGGCGACCCGGGCCGCGACGGCGTTCGCCGGGCGGGGGGACAGCGCCACCGCCAGCCCGACGACCAGCACCACCCCGAGTGCCGCCAGCAGCCCCACCGGGTCGGCCGCCGCCACCAGCAGTCCGTGCCCGAGCAGCACGGCGGCACCGGCCGCGCCGACGAGCACCGTCGCGGCACGACGGCACCGCAGCACCGCCACCGGCAGCAGTGCCGCCCCGACGACCAGGTCGACCGCGAGGGTGGCCGGCCACGGCGTGGTGGTCACCGCCGGTAGCGCGGCGGCGGTGACCACCACGCCCAGCAGTACGGTCACCGGACGGGCCGCCCTCGACAGCAGCAGGAGGCCGGCGCCGACGGTGAGCAGGGCGGTGAGCGGGAGCTGCCAGCCCCACGAGAGATCGGGACCCGCGGCGGCCCCCTGCCAGGCGGGCAGCGACCGGCCCACCGCGAGCGCCGCGAGGGAACCGGTGGCGAGCACGGTGACCTGGGCCGCACCGGCCGCCACCAGCAGCGCGCCGACCCGGGGGCCGGTGCGGTGCCGCTGCGGCAGCAGCCTCACGCCACCGGCCAGAGCCGCCGCCACCAGGCCGACCGCGAGCAGCAGGAACCCGGCCCGCAGCTCGGCCACCGGCCGCAGCATCGCGACGGCGAGCAACGGCACCAGCAACCCGGTGGTGAGCTGGCGGAACACCCCGGCACCCGCGACCCGGGCCGCACCGGCCAGGACCAGGCCGACGAGCAGCATCGGCAGGCCGGCCAGCAGCGGCTGACCGCCGGCCCGGCCGAGCACCAGCGGCACCAGCGCGCAGCTCGCGGCGACCGTCGTCGCGGCACCGAAGCCGAGCCAACCGAGCACCCGGCCGGCGAGCACAGCGGTGGAACCGGGCGGTCCGGCGACCGGCCCCCCGCCGGCCGCCGGTCCCCCGTCCGCCGGGACGGTGGTGGCGCCCGACCCCCCGGCGGGCACCACCACCGCTTCCCCGGGACCCGCAGCGGCCGGAGCCGCCCCGGGTGGCACCGCTCCGGCCAGTGGCGGAGCGGCGGGATCAGGCCCGGCCGGCACCGGGCGGTTCGCTGCCGACCCGGTGGCCGCCGGGACCGGGCCGGTCGGAACCGGGCCGGTCGGAACGGCGAGCGGGGCCGGCGAGCGGCGGTGCAGCGCGACCACCACCGCGAGGTCGAGCAGCGCCACCCCGAGGAACGTCAGCGTCCAACCGGTGGCCCCGGGCCGGGACTGCGCCACCGCCAGCGGCAGCACCGGCTGGACGACGAACAGCGCCGCGAACCACGGCACGGTGAGCCGGCTGAGCAGGGCGTACCCGGTGGCGACCGCCGCGCTGAGCCCGGTGACCAGGGCGGCGTACCGGGTGCCCGACCAGTCGGCGGTGCCGAGCAGGTTCACCGACCAGGCGGCGTACCCGTCGAGGACCACCAGCAGCAGGCCCACCGCCGCGAACGTCTCGGCGGTGCCGCGCAGGCCGCGCCACTTCGCCACCAACGGCACCGCCAGGGCGAGCGCGGTGAACCCGGCCAGGATCAGCGCCCGGCCCGCCACCCCCACCGCCGCCCAGGCGACCGCGGTGAAGACCACCGCCGCCGTGCCCAGCAGCAGGCCACCGAGGACGAACAGCAGCCACTGGATCGTCCGGGTCGAGGTCTCCGGGCGGCCCGGCGTACCCACGGGTGGGGGTCCGAACCCGGCCGGCGGCACGGACCCGCCGGACCCGACGACACCGCCGGGACGCACCGGGACGACCGGGCGCGCGGCCGGGACGACCGGGTGGCCTGCCGGACGAACGGCCGGCGGAACGGGACGTCCGGCCGGCGCGGGTACGCGGACCGCCGCACCGACCGGGACCGGCGCGGGGATCTCCCGGCGGATCCGGGCCGCCAGTTCCGCCCGCTGGCGCTGCGCCGCGAGCAGGCGCGCGCCGAGCCCCTGGTACGCCTCCCGGGCCCGCTCCACCTCCCGGCCGAGCGAAACGATCTCCCGGTCCAGCCGGACCACCTCGGCGGCGGGCGGGTACGGCCCGAACCCGCAACCGACGCACCCGCGGGTCAGTTCGGCGGGCGCACCGCAGCGGGGGCAGGGGTAACCGGTGTTCTGCACCCGGCCATCCTGCCGGTGGGCGGCAACCCCTGGCCAGAGTGCCCGTACCTAGGTACGGGTGTTCTCGTGCACCCAGAGCGCGTACGCCGGATCACCGCTGTCCACCCGGGTGACCAGGATCTCGGGCACCTCGTAGGGATGGTTGGCCCGGATCTGGCCGACCAGCGCGGTGGCCCGGTCCGGGGCGGTCTTGAACTGCACCGACCATTCGGTGCTGGTCTCCACCCCGGCCCGCCACCAGTACGTGCTGTCGACCTGGCCGCCGACCTGGGCGCAGGCGGCCAGCCGCCCGGCCACCGCGGCAGCCGCCATCAGGTCCGCGACGGAGCGCGAGTCCACCACCGTCGTCACCACGCAGATCTGGTCCACCTGCGCACCCTACGTGGGATCGGCGGCGAACCGGTCGACCGTCACGGTGCGTTCATTCAGCGGTCACGCCGTCCCGGTTGGCGGCGATCCACCTGTCGATCCGGTCCCACCAGTCGAAGAGCCAGTCGATCCGTTCCTGCCGGCCGGTCGGGACGTCCTCGGGCGGCACCGACCAGAACCGCATCACGATCCGTTTGTCCATGGGCAGCTCCCGCCACACGTCGGCGACGGTGAGCATCCGGTCCAGGCCGGTGTGCGCCACGAAGATCACGCCGGCCTCGGGTGCGGCGTCCAGGGCGGCGAGCACCCCGCCGGGCTGCGGGGCGAGCACGTGCTGCATCCGCTCGGCGCGCACCGCCATCCGCTCCAGCCCGAGCGCGCGGAGCCGGTCGATGGCCCGTACGCGTCGGCCGGGGGTGAAGTTGCCGCCCTCCGGGAAGATCACGAAGGCGTCGTCGTCGTCCAGGCCGGTGGCGAGGTGACCGATCTGCCGGACCGCCGCGTCCCGGCCGTCACCGGCGGCGACGAACCGGTTGGGCAGGCGGTTGAGCAGCACGTCGATCGCCGGGTCCCACTGGAGCGCCTCCTTGAGCACGATCCGGGGCTCCCGCCGGAACCAGTTGACCAGGGAGTGGATCAGGATGAACGAGTCACCCGGGCCGGCGTGCCGGCAGAGCACCAGCTCCGGCCGGCCCGGCAGGGCGGTGTCCGGGTCGGTGCCGACCACGTCGATGCTCAGCCGCAGCGTCCACCGGGCCTGCCAGAACAGCACCCGCAGGAACCAGCCGGCGAGCACGTAGTGTGCCCGCTGGAAGGACGGCGTGCGCTTCCACCGGCCGAATCCGGAGGCCAGCCACAGCACGAAGAGGGCGACCAGTGCGGCGGCGTCCCAGACCAGGTAGACGCACCCGATCCAGAGCAGCCGCAGCGGGCGCAACCGGCCCGGCACGAACGGCGACGCGGCCAGCGCGAGCAGCGCCCAGACCGGCACCGTGGTCAGCACCGTGACCGCGAGCAGGATCACCCCGGGTGCGAACAACAGCCGGCGTACCCACCGAGGGGGCAGCGGCATCAGCGGTCCAGGCTCGCCAGGTAGTGCCGGGAGGCGGTGTAGGCGCGGCTGATCCGCCGACCCACCGCCGCCATGTCCCGGTACGCCCACGGGCTGTCGTCGCGTGGTTCCAGCCCGCCGGTCGGCAGCACGTGCACCCGTACCCCCTCGGGCAGGGCCGCCATCTCCCGGGCGAACCGGTGCCGGCGGGCGATCTCGAATGCGACCTGGGCGATCTCCCACGGTCGGCGGGGCGGCGTCAGCTCCCGCTCGATCCGCCCCACCTGGAGGACGAAGATCTGCGTCGCGCCGACCGCGACCGCCTCGCCGATCGGGATGGAGTTGACGATCCCGCCGTCAATGTAATGCTGGCCGTCGATCTGTGCCGGCGGCAGCAGCCCCGGTACGGAGGCGGAGGCGAGCACCGCCGGCACCAGCGGTCCGGTGTGGAACCAGTGTTCGGCGGCCCGCTCGATGTTGGCCGCGCAGCAGCGGAACGGCACCTTCAGGTCGGCGAAGGTGGTGTCCGCGCCCAGCTCCCCCTCCAGCAGCTTGCGTAGCGGCCGGGGCGAGTGCAGGTGGGTACGGGCGGCGAAGCGGCGCAGTTGCCGGGCGACCGAGTCGCCGTACACCTCGCTCGCCTCCGGGGACGCCCACAGCCGGACCAGCCGGTCGGTGACCGCCTCGGACGGGTCGGCGGCGACCAACGCGCCGTTGACCGCGCCGATCGAGGTGCCGAGCACGACGTCGGGGCGGATCCGGGCCCGGAACAGGGCACGCAGCATGCCCACCTCGACCGCGCCGAGCACTCCCCCGCCGCCGAGCACGAACGCCACCGGACCGCCACTCATGTCGTTCATCCTGGCACGCCACCGCCCGTGCCTGCGGCGCAGCCGCTGGTCACCGGCGTCGATCGGGAACCGGTGGCGGTGGGCGAAACCGCCACTGCGGAGGGTCACCGGACAAATGGACAACCGTTGACAGGGGGGACACATTCGCGCAACCTGACACCACCCCGAACCCCAGGCAGGTGCGAACACTGATGGCAGCCCTGAACGCCGGTAGGTTGCTGGCCCGCAGGTACCGGCTCCTCGACAGGATCGGGGCCGGCGGGATGTCGGTGATCTGGCGGGCCCGCGACGAGGTGCTGGACCGGGTCGTCGCGGTCAAGGTGCTCGCGCCGTCGCTAGCCGCCGACGCCCGCTTCCGGGACATGGTCCGCGAGGAGGCCCGGTCGGCCGCCCAACTGGTCCACCCGCACGTGACCGCGGTGCACGACTACGGCGAGGCGCTCGCCCCGGACGGCGAGATCACCTCGTTCGTGGTGATGGAGCTGCTCACCGGCGAGGAGCTGGAGCACCGGCTGAGCGAGGGTCCGCTGCCCTGGCCGGAGGCGGTCGAGGTGGGCGCCCAGGTCGCCGAGGCGTTGGCGGCGGCGCACCGGCTGGGCATCGTGCACCGGGACATCACCCCGGCGAACGTGATGATGACCCGGACCGGCGCGAAGGTGCTCGACTTCGGCATCGCCACCCAGGTCGGCACCCCCGACGACGACGAGGACGGGGGCACCTTCGGCACCCCGGCGTACGTGGCCCCGGAACGCCTGGACGGGGCACCGGCCCAGCCGTCGACCGACGTCTACTCCCTGGGCGTGCTGCTCTACGAGACGCTGACCGGCCATCCGCCGTACCCGGCGGAGACCTGGGAACAGCTCGCCGACGCGATCGTCGACGAGACACCGCCGTCACTGGACGGCGTGCCGGGGCTGCCTCCGGTGGTGGTGGACGTCTGCCTGCGCTGCCTGGCCCGGGACCCGCACGAGCGGCCGACCGCGCACCAGGTCGCCACCGCGCTGCGGGACCAGCTGCTGCCCGGTGATCCGCAGGCGGCCACCATGCTCTCCCCCACGGTCACCCTGCCCGCACTGGCCGGCACGCCGGGCGCGGCGTCGGGCGTCGGTGCGGCGGGCGGCGTCGGCGTGGCTTCGGGCGTGGGCGCAGTGGCCGGCGTCGGTGCGGCTTCCGGCGTCGGCGCGGGTCCTGGCGGTGCGGCCGGCACCGGCATCCCGGGAGCCGGGCTGGCCGGGGCGGGGTCCGGCGGCGCATCCGGCGACCGGTCCCCCGCAGGCGGACCGCCGGGCCCCGGCGCGGCGGACGGCCGGCACACCGCCTACGGCGCGGCGAACAACGGCGCGGGTGGCGCAGGTGGCACGGCCAACGGTGGCGCAGGTGGCGGCGGCACGGGGAACGGTCGTGCGGCGACCGGGCCCCACGAGCCGGAGCCGGAGCTGCCGCCGTCGCGGCGGCCGTTGGTGGCGGTGGGCGCGCTGGTGGTGTTCACCGTCGCGGCGGTCCTCCTGCTCGCCCCGCTGCTGGAGCCGGGGACCCACACCACCCCGCCGGTCGCCCGGCAGACCGAGGCCCCGGCGACGGAGCCGTCGCCGCCGCGCACCCAGCCACCGGCGGACCCCACCGCGCAGCCGGCGCCCCGGCGGGCCACCACGACGCCCACACCGCCCCGCCCACAGCCCACCACCACCCCCGACGGCGGGCAGGGCGGCGGCGGGTTGACCGAGGCGGCCGACCGGATGCGTCAGCTGATCGACGACGGGGTCCGCACCGGCGAGGTCCGCGAGGACGTCGGCCTGGACCTGCGTAACGTGCTCGCCAACCTGACCCGGTCCGCCGCCGAGGGCCAGTCCGACGTGCCCGCGCAGGCGACCGCGCTCCGCGAGAAGGTCACCCGCCGGATCGACGAGGGTGGCATCACCGCGGCGTACGGCCGGCAACTCGAAGCCGCCGCCCGGAAACTGGCCGCGACCGCCGTCTGACGCCCTACGCCGGCACCGGAACCACCGTCCGCTGCACCGCCCCGCACCCCGCTCAGCGGGTACGCAGTGCGACGGGCCGGTGCACGGGCGGGGCCACGCCGAGTGCCACGGCCCGGTAGATCGCCTCGTAGCCGCGCGCCATCCGCCCGGTGGAGAAGTTGTCGGCCACGTGGGCGGTGCAGGCCGCCGGGTCGAGCCGGACCACCTCGCGCAGGGCCGCCGGCAGCTCCTCGGCCCGGTCGCGGACCAGTCCGGTCACCCCGTCGACCACCACCTCCGGCACCGCGCCCCGGCGTAGCGCCACCACCGGTGTGCCGGTCGCCATGGCCTCCACCATCACCATGCCGAACGGTTCCTCCCACTGGATCGGCATGATCAGGCAGCGGGCGTCGACCAGTAACCGCAGGGTCGCCTCCCGGTCGGCGTTCATGATCACGTCGACGTCGTCGCCCAGCATCGGCTGGACCACCTCGGCGAAGTAGTGGCGCTCGGCCGGCTCGTTGCACTTGCCGGCCAGGGTGAGCGGCAGGCCGGCCGCCCGGCAGGCCCGGATCGCCGTGTCGGGGCCCTTGTCCGGGCTGAACCGGGCCAGCCAGAGCACCGGGCCCCGGCCGGGTTGCCGCTTGGTCGGCACGTCCCGGGCGTTGAGGGCGTTGTGCACCGTGCCGACCCAGGGCAGGCCGGGGTTGGCCCGCCGTTGGGCGTGGGAGATCGCCACCAGGCCCACCCCGTGATCGGTGTCGCTGAGCACCGCGCCGTACTCGCCGACCGGGTTGCCGTGCACGGTCGCCACGGTGGGCACCGCACGCCGGCCGGCGACCAGCGGCCCGATCGTGGTGTGGTCGTGGATCACGTCGAAGTCGGCGGCAGAGATCAACTGGTTGGCCCGTGCCAGGTGGGCGAGCTCCGGCAGCGACTCACCGAGCCGGTCGTACTGCACCTCGTCGATGGTGGAGACGAAGTCGGCGGCGGTGCCGTGCTGCCGGCCCGCGCCGAAGAGGGTCACCTGGTGGCCGTGGCTGGCCAGCATGTCGACCAGCCCGTGCACCACCTGCTCCAGCCCGCCGTACCCGGGCGGCGGCACCGACAGCCAGGGCGGAACGAGCATCGCGATCCGCAGTGGCGGCCCGGACGGTGGGCGCTCCGACGGACGGTGGGTCACGGCCACGAATCCTCCCCCGTTGTCCCGCTACGGAACCTCGTCCCGACCCGGGATCGGCGGCGATTTCCCGCTGGCCGGACAACCAAACGCACCCCGGTCGGGTGGGGCCCGACCGGGGTGCGTACGGCGGCGGGCGGTGGAGCCAACCCCCTTGGCTCCGCCGCCCGCCGCCCGGAGGAGGTAGGTCTGAGGACTATGACGTCTCGGCGAGCGTCACGGTTGCAGTCGCCTCCGTACCATTTCGCTTGTAGGTCACCTGGACCCGGTCGCCGACCTTGCCGGCCTGCACCGCGCCGACCAGATCGTTGGAGTCGTTGATCACCTTGTCGCCGAACCTGGTGATCACGTCGCCCCGCTGGATGCCGGCCTTCTCGGCGGCGCTGCCCCCGGTGACGGCGGCCACCAGGGCCCCGCCGTCCTCGGCCGCGTTGACGCTGACGCCGAGGGACGGGTGGCTGACCTTCTCACCCCGCTGGAGCTTCTCGGCGACGTTCTTGGCCTTGTTGCTCGGGATGGCGAAGCCGACCCCGATGTTGCCGGTGCTGCCCTGCCCGGCGGTGGCGATGGCGGTGTTGATGCCGATCACCTCGCCCCGGGTGTTGACCAGCGCGCCGCCGGAGTTGCCCGGGTTGATCGGGGCGTCGGTCTGGAGCAGGCCGGAGATCGAGCTGGCGCCACCCTGCGGGGCCTGCTGCGGGCTGTCGCCGCTGCCGGCCTGGATGGTGCGGTCCCGGGCGCTGAGGATGCCGGCCGTCACCGAACCCTGCAGACCGAGCGGGCTGCCCAGGGCGAGCACCTGGTCGCCCACCTGCATGGCGTCGCTGTCGCCGAACTTCGCCGCCTTGAGGTTGTCCAGGCCGCTGGTCTTGACCACCGCGAGGTCGGTCTTCGGGTCGGTGCCGCGGATCTCGGCGGGGGCGGACTGGCCGTTGGCGAACACCACCCGGACGGTCTTGCCGGAGGCGGACGCGACCACGTGGTTGTTGGTCAGCACGAAGCCGTCGGAGCTGAGGACCACGCCCGATCCCTCGCCGCTGTCGGTCATGATCGAGACCACGCTGTCCTGCACCGAGGCGGCGATCTTCGGCAGGTCGGCGCTGTTGATCACGGGGGCGGCCGAGTAGTTGCGGGTGATGCCGCCCCCGTCGCCGTCGACCGCCAGGGCGAGCGCCCCGCCGGCCACGCCCGAACCGAGCATCAGGGCGAAGACCGCCACCCCCGCGCCGACGAACTTGGCCACCCTGCCGGCCTGCGGCGCCGGGCCGGACGCCCACGGCGGGGCCGGCTGGCCGGGCTGCTGCGGCCCGCCGGGGCCGGGCTGACCCGGGTAGCCGGCGGACGGCTGCCCCGGGTAACCCCCGGACGACTGCGCGCCGGGCTGGCCGGGGTAACCGGCACCCGGCTGACCGCCGACGGCGGAACCGGGATAACCGGCGGACTGCGCCGCCGCGCCCGGCTGGCCGGGGCGGTGCTGGCCGGGGTAGCCGCCGGCCCAACCGGACTGGTGCTGGCCGGGCTGCGGGTAACCGGCCGACGGGTACTGCCCCGCCTGCGGGTAGCCGGTGGACGCCGGATAGCCGGGCCGGTACGCCTGGTCACCGGAGGCCGCCGCAGGCTGGTACGACGACTGCGGGTACGCGCTCGCGGCGGGCGGCGCGTACGGCGACGACGGTGGCGCGTACGACGATCCGGGGTGGGATGTGCCGGCCGGCGCCCCCGCGGTGCCGGCGGCGGTGGTGCCAGGGGAGGCGGTGCCGCCCGGAGAGGCGGTGGTGTCGGACTCGCCGCGCTCGACGCGGGACGGCTCGGCGGAGGGGTGCGACGGCTCGGCGTCGGTGGCAGCCGGCCGACGCTGCGGGTCGGTCTCGAACTCGGTCATGCCACTAGTTTTCCCTGTGCCACTGTCACCAGCCTGGAATCCCCCTGGAAGTTTTCTGAAAGCCACTCCCGGCCCGGAGTGGGATCACTCACCGTCACCGCCGGACTCGGGCAGCAGCGGCAGCCGGACCCGGAAGGTCGCCCCGCCGCCGGGCGTCTCGGCCACCTCCACCGTGCCCTGGTGCGCGGTGACCAGGGCGGCGACGATGGCCAGCCCCAGCCCGGTGCTGGTGATCCCGCTGGCCCGGCGGGTCCGGGCCGCGTCGGCCCGGTAGAACCGCTCGAAGACCCGCTCGGCCTGCTCCGGGGCGAGCCCCGGCCCGGTGTCGGCCACCTCCACCACGGCCAGGTTCCCGGCCTCGGAACGCAGTCGCAGGGTCACCGACGCCTCCGGCGGGGTGTGGGTCAGCGCGTTGGTCATCAGGTTGCCGATCACCTGCCGCAGCCGGGCGTCGTCGGCGTGCACCACCAGCGGGCCGGAGCCCGACGCGATCTCCAGCTCGATGCGCCGTTGCGGAGCGACCACCCGGGCCGCCTCGACCGCGTCGGAGGCGAGCACCGGTAGCTCCACCGGGGCCAGCGACAGCGGTCGTTCCCGGTCCAGCCGGGCGAGCAGCAGCAGGTCCTCCACCAGCAGCCCCATCCGGGCCGCCTCGTCCTCGATGCGGCGCAGCAGGTCGGCGGTCTGCTCCGGGGCGCGGGCGGCGCCCTGCCGGTACAGCTCGGCGAAGCCCCGGATGGTGGTCAGCGGGGTACGCAGTTCGTGCGAGGCGTCCGCGACGAACTGCCGCATCCGCTCCTCCGACCGGCGGGCGCGGGCCTCCGACGCCAGCGCGGCGTGCGCCGCGTCCCGGGCGCCGGCCTCGGCCGTACGGGCGGCCATCTCCGAGGCGGCGCGGGCGGTGAAGGCGGCCTCGATCTGGGCCAGCATCGCGTTCAACGCCCGGGAGAGCCGGCCCAACTCGGAGGTGGCGCACTCCTGCCCCTCCTCGGGGTCGGGCACCCGGCGGGTCAGGTCGCCACCGGCGATCGCCGCAGCCGTCCGTTCGATCTCCACGAGCGGTTTCAGGCTGGTCCGCACGATGGCCGCGCCGATCGAGGCGAGCAGGATCAGCACCGCCCCGCCGACCAGCATGTCTATCCAGATCAGCCGCTTGACGGCCAGGTCGACGTCGGTGAGGTGCTGCCCGACGGCGAGGACCCGGCCGTCGGACAGCTCCCGGTAGAGCATCCGCCACCGTTCCCGGCCGTCCTGGGACCGGACCGTGAACGGTTCGCCCTCGTCAGCCCGGAACCCGGGCAGGTCCGCCGGCACCGGGGGAAGGTCGTCCGGTTCGAGCGCCGGGTCGTACCCGATGAACCGGGAGGTGTCCTCGTCGGCGAGCGCGACGACGTAGTCGGTGGGCAGCGCGGCCTTGACCCGTCCGCTCTCCAGGTCCGGCAGCGCCCGGCCGACCTGGACGCTGGCCGACTGCAACTCGCCGTCGACCTGCCCGATCAGGTACTCGCGCAGGAAGTACGTGGTCAGCGAGCTGATCACCACGAGGGCGACGGCCACCAGGGTGAGGACCGCCGCGACCAGCTTGACCCGCAGCGGAACGCTCCGGATCCGCCCCTTCGCCTCGTCGAGCGGGCTCACGCCGCCGGCTTGCGCAGGACGTAGCCCACGCCGCGCAGGGTGTGGATCAGGCGGGGCTGGGTGTTGTCGACCTTGCGGCGCAGGTAGGAGATGTAGGACTCGACGATGTTGTCGTCGCCCCGGAAGTCGTAGTTCCACACGTGGTCGAGGATCTGCGCCTTGGACAGCACCCGGTTGGCGTTGAGCATCAGGTAACGCAGCAGCTTGAACTCGGTCGGCGAGAGCTGCACCCGCTGGCCGGCCCGGTGTACCTCGTGGGTCTCCTCGTCCAGCTCCAGGTCGGCGAAGGTGAGCCGGGACGGGGCCTGCTCACCGGTCGCGGTGCGTCGCAGCACCGCCCGGATGCGGGCGGTCAGCTCCTCCAGGCTGAACGGCTTGGTGACGTAGTCGTCGCCACCCAGGGTGAGCCCCCGGATCTTGTCGTCGGTGGCGTCCCGGGCGGTCAGGAACACCACCGGGGTACGCGTGCCGCCCTCCCGGAGCATCCGGATGACCTCGAAGCCGTCCAGGTCGGGCAGCATCACGTCGAGCACCACCAGGTCGGGGCGGTGGTCCTTGGCCGCGTGCAGGGCCGCGCTGCCGCTGGTGGCGGTCGCCACGTCGAACCCCGCGAAGCGGAGGCTGGCGGAGAGCAGTTCGAGGATGTTGGGGTCGTCCTCGACGACGAGCAGTCGCGCCTCAGTCTGGGTAGCGGCCATGCTGGCCATCATCCGTGATGTCGCTGCGCCAGTGCTGGACGGTTCCTGCAAAATCCCTGTGAAGCCGCCAGCCCGGCCCGGACGGCCGCCACCCCGGCCCGGTTGGTCAGCGCAGCAGCCGGCGCAGCCCGTCCAACGCGCCGTCGAGGACCCGGATCGCGGTGCGCAGCTGGACGTCGCTGAGCCGCCCGGCCCGGACCAGCGAGCCGACCTCGACGGTGAACTCGGCCAGCCGCTTGTCGAAATCGGCCAGCAGGGGGGACTCCCCCGGGGCCGCCGGACGGGGCGTCGGGGCGGGTGCCGGCAGGTCCCAGCGGGCCTGCCGGGTCGCCTCGCGCAGCTCGCGCTTGAGGTCGCGCACCGAGCCGCGTACCTCGGTCTGGATCTCCCCGGCCAACGCGGACAGGTCCTCCACCGAGGCGGTGATGTCGGATTCCAGGGTGGTCACCTCGGCGGCGCGCTGGCGTAGCTCGGCCCGGCCGGCCTCGGTGATCTCGTAGACCTTGCGGCCACCGGCGGCGGTGTGGGTGACCAGGCCGTCGGCCTCCAGCCGTTGCAGCCGGGGATAGATGGTGCCGGCGCTGGGCGCGTACAGGCCGAGGAAACGCTCCTCCAGCAGCCGGATCAGCTCGTAGCCGTGCTTGGGGCCGTCGTCGAGCAGCCGGAGCAGATAGAGGCGCAGCCGCCCGTGACTGAACACGGCGGTCACGGCAGCTCCTCCTGGTCGGCGTCCACCGGCCGGGCGAGCAGCGCGATGCTGCCGGACGTCGCGGACGCCCAGAGCTTACCCTCGCCCGCCCCGAGCACCCCGTGGCTGTCCTTGACCGGGCCGACCCCGACGCCGCCGCCGACCTGCGGGAAGCCGCTGGTGATCCGCCCGGAGGTGGTGTGCAGGTGGACGGAGAGGTCGCTGTCCTCGCGGACCCGGACGGTGATCGGCCCGGAGATGGTGGTGAGTCGGATCTCGCTGCGCCGGGGGTTGTCCAGGTCGCAGGTGATCGCCCCGGAGACGGTGTTGGCGTGCACCCGGCCGGCCGCGCTCTCGGCGAGGGTCACCTCGCCGGAGACCGTGTCGAGGGTCAGCTCACCGGTGACCCCGAGGGCCTCGACCGGGCCGGAGACGATCCGCGCGTTGGTACGCCCGGCCAGGCCCATCAGGGCGACCTGCCCGGAGGTGACGTTCACGGTGGTGTCGTTGACCAGCCCGGAGGCGACCAGCGACCCGCTGATCAGGTGCAGGTCGGCCAGGATGTCGGCCGGGACGGCGATGGACACCTCGGCGCGGAACCGGCGACCGAGCTGCCCGAGCCACCAGAGCACCCCGGGCCAGCGGGGGTGGCGCTCGTGGCCGACCCGGAGCACCCCGTCGCGGTGCTCGACGATGACGGGTCGGCTGCTGATCCGGGTGACGTCGACCCGGACCGGACCGTCGGTGCCGACCACGTTGAGCCGCCCGGTGATCAGCCGGACGTCGAGCCGGGTGACCGGCTCCTCGATGGTGATTCGTTGTGGTTTGTCGACCGTCCAGCTGGCCATGACGCCTCCCTCGGGTGGGTCGCGGCCGGTAGCCGCGTCACTTCACGAGGAGAGCGTAACGCGATACATCGCGATAGGACAAGACTGTCGCGAGTCGCGAACCCGTCCCTCTCCACCTCCCGTCGCGAACCCTTCCGCGCCCTCTTTCTCCCGCGTCGCGAACCCTCCCCCTTCCCCCCGGTCGGGCCGGCAGTCAGCACCCCCTCCCGACCCCGCCGGTCAGGCGGCCAGGCCGAGCCTCTCCCCGACCGCCGACTCAGGCACGGACGACCCGACCAGGGGCACGGGCGCGAGGGTGGGACGGACGGCGAGCGGACGGGGCGGGAGCAGGTGCACGGCCGACTCGGCGGCCCGGGCCAGCAGCCGACGGTCCGCGCCGGGGGCCGGGTGCAGGGCGGCGGTCACCGCGACGTGCACCACCAGGTCCCGGGCGGCCAGCACCCGACGCACCGAGCGCCACAGGGTCTCGTCACCGAGGAAGGCGGCGGCGGTGGTCGTCGCCCCGGTGGCAGCAGAGCGGTAGCTGATCCGCAGCGGCACCACGGGGACCCGGGCGTCGATCGCCGCCTGGAAGACCGCCGGCCGGAATCCCCGGGACGGTCGGCAGCCGGCCGAGGGAGCGACGCCGCACCAGGTCGTACCCTCGGGGAAGACCGCGACCGGGTGACCGGCCCGCAGCGTCGCCGCGAGCCGGTCCACCGTGCGGGGCAGGTCCCGGGGTCGCGACCGGTCCACGAAGAGTGCGCCCCCGGCGCGGGCCAGCAGCCCGAGCAGCGGCCAGTTCCGCACCTCCCGCTTGGCCAGCAGCCGGGCCGGAGCGACCGTCAGCACCGCGAGGATGTCCAGCCAGGAGACGTGGTTGGCGACCAGCAGCGCCCGCCGCCGGGGCAGCCGCCCGCGTACCGCCAGCCGCACCCCGAGCGCACCGGCGGTCCACCGGGCCCAGCCCCGCAGTGCCGCCGCCCGCCCCGCCGTCGGCAGCACCGGCAGCAGTACGACCAGGACGGCCCCGACCAGCAGCATCCCGAGCATGCCCAGCAGTCGGGCCACCTGCCGCCCGGGCGACACCTCCACCCGCCGCGCCCCCGGCAGGCAGTCCGGGCCGCAGCCGGCGGTCGGCCGCCACAGTTCGGCGCTCACCGTGCCGCCCCGCCCAGGAAGTGCCGCAGGTAGCGCGGGTTCATCCGGTCGAGTGCGAACAGCACGTAGAAGTCGGCGCAGCGGAAGTCGGGGTCGTACGCCGGCTCCCCGGCGATCCACGCGCCCAGCCGCAGGTAGCCGCGCAGCAGCGGCGGGACCAGTGCCCGCCCGGCGGAGTCCCCGGTGGCGGTCTCCGCCGCCGCCGCGCCCGGCTCGGCGAACCAGGGCCGCAGCGGGCGGACCCGCAGCAGCGGCGGGGCCAGGTGACCGGCGCGGCCCAGCGCCCACGCCTGCGCGGCGGCCCGGCCACCGTCGTCGACCGGCACCGAGGCGCAGCCGCCCAGCCAGTTGGAGCCGCGCAGGTGCAGGTAGCGGGTCAGCCCGGCCCACATCAGGTTGATCACCGCGCCGGAGCGGTGGTCCGGGTGGACGCAGGAACGCCCGGTCTCGACCAGCAGGTCACGCAGCGGGTCCAGCGCGGTCAGGTCGAACTCCCCGGCGGCGTACCGACGTTCGGTGCGGCCCGGTGGCAGCAGCCGGTAGGTGCCGACCACCGCGCCGGTGCGCTCCTCACGGACGATCAGGTGGTCGCAGTGGGCGTCGAGGTCGTCGGTGTCCAGTCCGGCGGCATCCGGACGCAGGGTCGCGCCGAGTTCGGTGGCGAACACCTCGTGGCGCAGGCGTTGCGCTGCCGCGACCTGGGTCGGGTCGTCGGCGATCAGCAGGGTGTATCCACTGGTCGTCAGGGGTGCGCCAGCGGCATGCAGAACAGCCATGGGACCTGTGTAGGTGCCCCGGGTGGCCGGGCCCCCGCCTGACGGGTGTCGATCCGGTGAACGCCGGTCGGCGGGCCGCCCCCGCAGTGACCTGCGGGGGCGCCGGGCCGGCCCGGGTGCCGGTCGGCAGTCGGGTGGGCCCCGGGTCCGGCGGCGCGCGTGCCGTGGTGCGGGTGGGGCGTGCGAGGCTGCCTGCGGGCGTCCGGCCGTCCGGGGCGGACGACGACGTGCGGAGTGGCGATGATCATCGAATCCCGGTACAACGGCCCGCCCGGTTCGGGTAACGGCGGGTGGAGCGCCGGGGTCTTCGCCGGGGCGTACGACACGGACCGGCCCGTCGAGGTGACGCTGCGTCGTCCGCCGCCGCTGGACACCCCGCTCACCCTCACCGACGGCGACGTGTACGACCCCGACGGGCACCTGGTCGCCGAGGTACGCCCGGCCGGCGACCTGCCCGACCCGGTCGCCCTGGTGGACCCGGTGGACCCGGTGACCGCACGTGCCGCCTCGGCCGGCTACCCGGGACTGGTGGACCACCCCTTCCCCGGCTGTTACGTCTGCGGCCCGGAGCACCCGGACGGGCTGCGGATCTTTCCCGGCCGGCTGCCCGACGGCCGGACCGCCGCGTCGTGGCGTACCCCCCGACAGGTGACCGCACCGACCACCTGGGCGGCGCTGGACTGCCCCGGGGGCTGGGCGGTGATCGCCCCCGGCCGGCCGTACGTGCTGGGCCGGATCGCCGTGGCGCTCGACGCGCTTCCCGAACCGGGTGAGGAGTGCGTGGTCACCGGTAAGGTGATCACCGCGGAGGGACGGCTGGCGGTGGTGCACACCAGCCTCTACGGCAGCGCCGGCGCGTTGCTCGGTCGGGCCCGCGCCACCTGGGTGGCGCTGCCGCCCGTGTCTCGTCCCTGAGGACGACCGCCTCCTGCCTGAGACGGAGCACGACTTACCGACCCGGGCTGATGGCATATCTTGACCAGGCCAGTCAGGCTGGTCAGCGGCGCGTTGCGTAACGACGCCGCAGACTGCGGCGCACGAGGCGCCGCCGCACGGGAGGAGAACGATGTCCGACGGGCAGTGGAGCCCCAGCACCGGCCAGATCGTCGTGTCCGGACTGACCAAGCAGTACAAGAACGTACGGGCGGTCGACAACCTGTCCTTCACGGTCGAGTCCGGCCGGGTGACCGGCTTCCTCGGCCCGAACGGGGCGGGTAAGACGACCACTCTGCGGATGCTGCTGAACCTGGTCACCCCGAGCGGTGGCACGGCGACGATCGGCGGCCAGCGGTACGCCGACCTGACCGACCCGCTGCGGCACGTGGGCGCGGTGCTGGAGGCGTCCAGCGCGCACAAGGGTCGTACCGGGATCAATCACCTGCGGGTGATCTGTGCGGCGGCGGGCCTGCCGAAGAGCCGGGCCGACGAGGCGCTGGCCCTGGTCGGGCTCACTCCGGCGGCGAAGCGCAAGTTCAAGGGGTACTCGCTGGGCATGAAGCAGCGGCTCGGTATCGCCGCCGCGATGCTCGGCAACCCCCGGGTGCTGATCCTCGACGAGCCGGCCAACGGTCTGGACCCGGAGGGCATCCGCTGGATGCGGGGCTTCCTCAAGGGGCTCGCCCACGAGGGGCGTACGGTGCTGGTCTCCAGCCACCTGCTGTCCGAGATGCAGCTCCTCGCCGACGACGTGGTGATCATCGCGGCCGGCAAGCTGATCCGGCAGGGGCCGGTGGAGCAGGTGCTCGGCTCGATGGCGCAGGGCGGCCGGGTGCGGGTGCGTACCCCGCAGGCCGAGGAGTTGACCGTGGCGCTGCGTGAGCAGTCCGCGACGGTGGAGACCGACGAGCACGGTGTGCTGCTGATCAGCGGGCTGGAGGCCCCGGCGATCGGCCGGGCCGCGCTGGCCGCGAAGGTCGAGCTGCACGAACTGACCCCGGAACGACCCGACCTGGAACGGGTCTTCCTGGAGCTGACGGCCGGGAAGGCGGGCATCCGATGAACCTGGTCCGATCCGAGCTGTTGAAGATCCGTACCACCAGCACGTGGTGGATCTTCGGCCTGATCACGGTGCCGCTGTGGGCACTCACCGCCCTGATCAACTGGTTGCAGACCGACGCGCTGGCCAACAACAACTTCGGCGACGTGCCGGCCGACCAGGCCGACCAGATCCAGGCCGCGCAGTCGGTGGACAGCCTGGCCGCCAACGTCTACACCAACGGGCAGTTCTTCGGTCTGATGATCGTGATGCTGCTCGGCATCATCGTGGTGACCAGCGAGTTCTTCCACCAGACGGTCACCACCACCTTCCTCACCGTGCCGCACCGCACCGCGGTGATGTTGGCCAAGCTGGCCGCCGCGGCCGTCCTGGCCGTACTGTTCTGGCTGGTCACCACCGGGTTCAACCTGATCTTCGGGGCACTGGTGATGAGCAGCGTCGACCTGGGCTCCCAGCTCGGCAGCGGCGCGGTCTGGCGGGCCACCGCGCTCAACGGCCTGGCCTATCTGCTCTGGTCGGTGCTCGGCGTCGGGATCGGGGTGCTGATCCGCAGCCAGATCGGTGCCACCGTCACCGGCATCCTGCTCTACCTGGGTGGCGCGGTCGGCGCGGCCATCGCGATCAGCATCCTGGCCGCCCGCTGGGGTGACTGGATCAACGACCTCCAGGTGCTGGTGCCGTCGCTGGCATCGTCGCTGATGGTCAGCGGGACCGAGATCCCCGGCAACCCGCCCCGCTGGGCGGGCGCGGTGGTCCTGATCGGGTACGCGGTGGTGGCCGGCGCGATCGGCACGCTCACCATGCGGCGGCGGGACATCTCCTGACCGACCGCGCTCCGACCGGCCCGGCCCGGCGTGACGACCGTCACGCCGGGTCGTTCCGTCTCCGCCCGGTGCCCCCAGCCGGGAGGCCCGGATGGAAACCGGGAGGCCCGGGTGGGAGCAGGGAGCCCGCCCGGCGCGGGTGACCGGCCGACTCCGCTCCGGATCATCAGAACAGTCCGGAGCCAGGTGGACACGAAGAGCTGATTGACTTCCTACAATTTTTGTGAAAAGGACCACCTGGCCGAGGCGGAAATGCCTATCGTATTTTCACGGCGTAGCCTGGGACTCGTCTCCGTCCCACGACACTTCGCATGACGGCGGCACCGCGTGACACACAAACCCGCGTGAAAGAGGCGATTACCGGCCGTGTCGACCCAGCAGACTTCGCAGGAGAACCCACTGGCGGGTTTCGGCCCGAACGAGTGGATCGTCGAGGAGATGTACCAGCGCTACCTCGCCGACCCATCAAGCGTCGACTCGGCCTGGCACGACTTCTTCACCGACTACCGACCGGCCCCGGGCGCCGCGACACCGCGCCCGGCCGACGGTAGGGCCGCGTCGCCCCAACCGGCCGCAGCGCCGGAGCCGGCCGCAGCCACCACGGCCGAACCGGCAGCGAAGGCTCCGGCGGCCGGCGCGAAGCCGACCACGACCGCGAAGCCGACCGGCGCTGCCGCACCGACCGCGACCACGAAGCCGGCCACCGCCCCCAAGCCGGCCACCGCCACGAAGTCGGCCACCAGGTCCGCCGGCAAGCCGGCGTCGACCGAGAAGCCCGCCCCGGCGAAGGCACCGGCGGCCAGCGCCGCGGGCACCACGCCGCTGCGCGGGGTGGCCGCCCGGATCGTGCAGAACATGGACGCCTCGCTGTCCGTGCCGACCGCCACCAGCGTGCGCGCCGTGCCGGCCAAGCTGCTGGTCGACAACCGCATCGTGATCAACAACCACCTCGCCCGGGGGCGCGGCGGCAAGGTGAGCTTCACCCACCTGATCGGGTACGCGCTGGTCCGGGCCGTGGTCGAGCACCCGGAGCTGAACAACTCCTTCGCCGAGGTCGACGGCAAGCCGGCGATGGTCCGCCCGGAGCACGTCAACCTGGGCATCGCCATCGACCTGACCAAGCCCGACGGCTCCCGCAACCTGGTGGTGCCGTCCATCAAGGGCTGCGAGCAGATGGACTTCCGGCAGTTCTGGCAGGCGTACGAGGACGTGGTCCGGCGGGCCCGTCGCAACGAGCTGACCATGGAGGACCACAGCGGCACCACGATCTCGCTGACCAACCCCGGCGGCATCGGCACGGTGCACTCGATCCCCCGGCTGATGCAGGGGCAGAGCGCGATCATCGGGGTCGGCGCGATGGAGTACCCCGCGCCCTACCAGGGGATGAGCGAGGCGACCCTGGCCGAGCTGGCGGTCAGCAAGATCATCACGCTGACCAGCACGTACGACCACCGGATCATCCAGGGCGCGCAGTCCGGCGAGTTCCTCAAGGTCATGCACGAGCTGCTGCTCGGCGAACGCGGCTTCTACGACGAGGTCTTCACCTCGCTGCGCATCCCGTACGAGCCGGTGCGCTGGATGCGGGACGTGGCCGTCGACTCCGAGGGCCAGATCAACAAGACCGCGCGGGTGCACGAGCTGATCCACGCCTACCGGGTCCGGGGCCACCTGATGGCCGACACCGACCCGCTGGAATTCACCATCCGCAAGCACCCCGACCTGGACGTCCTCCAGCACGGGCTGACCCTGTGGGACCTGGACCGCACCTTCCCGGTCAACGGCTTCGCCGGCAAGCAGCGGATGAAGCTGCGCGAGATCCTCGGCGTGCTGCGCGACTCGTACTGCCGTCGGCTCGGCATCGAGTACATGCACATCCAGGACCCGGAGGAGCGCCGCTGGATCCAGGAACGGATCGAGCGCCGCTACGAGAAGCCGGCCGCCGACGAGCAGAAGCACGTGCTCAACCGGCTCAACGCCGCCGAGGCGTTCGAGACGTTCCTGCAGACCAAGTACGTCGGCCAGAAGCGGTTCTCGCTGGAGGGTGGCGAGTCGCTGATCCCACTGCTCGGCGAGGTGCTGGAGGCGTCCGCCGAGGACGGGCTGGACGAGGTCGTCATCGGTATGGCGCACCGGGGCCGGCTCAACGTGCTGGCCAACATCGTCGGCAAGCCGTACGAGAAGATCTTCTCGGAGTTCGAGGGGCACCTCGACCCGCGCTCCACCCAGGGCTCCGGCGACGTGAAATACCACCTGGGCCAGAACGGCAAGTTCACCACCCCGGCCGGCGACCACTCGGTCAAGGTGTCGTTGGTGGCGAACCCGTCGCACCTGGAGGCGGTGGACCCGGTGCTGGAGGGCATCGTCCGGGCCAAGCAGGACCGGATCGATCTCAAGCTGGAGGGTTACACCGTGCTGCCGTTGGCGGTGCACGGTGACGCCGCGTTCGCCGGCCAGGGGGTCGTCGCCGAGACGCTCAACCTGTCCCAGCTGCGCGGTTACCGCACCGGCGGGACCGTGCACGTGGTGGTCAACAACCAGGTCGGCTTCACCACCGCCCCGGAGTACAGCCGGTCCAGCCTCTACAGCACCGACGTGGCCCGGATGATCCAGGCGCCGATCTTCCACGTCAACGGCGACGACCCGGAGACCGTGGTCCGGGTCGCCCGGCTGGCCTTCGAGTACCGGCAGGCGTTCAACAAGGACGTCGTGATCGACATGGTCTGCTACCGGCGGCGCGGGCACAACGAGGGCGACGACCCGTCGATGTCCAACCCGCAGATGTACAAGATCATCGACTCGAAGCGGTCGGTCCGCAAGCTCTACACCGAGGAGCTGATCGGCCGGGGCGACATCACCGTCGAGGACGCCGAGGAGCTGCTGCGCGACTACCAGTCGCAGCTGGAGCGGGTCTTCAAGGCCACCCGCGACGCCGCCACCACCCCGCGCCAGGTCAGCCGGCCCAGCCGCGAGGACGAGCCGGAGCCGCAGGTGGCGACCGCCACCGACGCCGCCGTGGTCAAGGCGATCGGCGAGGCGCACGTCAACCTCCCCGAGGGCTTCACCCCGCACAAGCGCATCCAGCAGTTGCTCGACCGGCGGGCCAGGATGTCCGCCGAGGGCAACATCGACTGGGGGTACGGCGAGATCATCGCCTTCGGCTCGCTGCTGCACGACGGGGTCACCGTCCGGCTCGCCGGTCAGGACTCCCGCCGGGGCACCTTCGTCCAGCGGCACGCCTCGATCGTCGACGCCAAGACCGGCGACGACTACCTGCCGCTCAAGACGCTCACCGCCGACGGCGAGCGGTCCCGGTTCTTCGTGCACGACTCGCTGCTGAGCGAGTACGCGGCGATGGGCTTCGAGTACGGCTACTCGGTGGAGAACGTCAACGCGCTGGTCTGCTGGGAGGCGCAGTTCGGTGACTTCGTCAACGGCGCCCAGTCGGTGATCGACGAGTTCATCTCCTCCGGCGAGGTGAAGTGGGGCCAGCGTTCCGCGGTGACCCTGCTGCTGCCGCACGGCCACGAGGGGCAGGGCCCGGACCACACCTCCGGTCGCCCCGAGCGGTTCCTGCAGATGTGCGCCGAGGACAACATGCGGGTGGCGATCCCGACCACCCCGGCGAACTACTTCCACCTGCTGCGCCGGCAGGCCCTGTCGCCCAAGCGCAAGCCGCTGGTGGTGTTCACGCCCAAGTCGCTGCTGCGGCACAAGCTCTGCGTCAGCCCGGTGGAGGACTTCACCACCGGCACCTTCGCCCCGGTGCTGGCCGACACCGCCGCACCCGCGCGGGAGCAGGTCAAGCGGGTGCTGCTCTGCTCGGGCAAGGTCTACTACGACCTGTTCTCCGCCCGGCAGGAGCGGGGCGTCACCGACACCGCGATCATCCGGATCGAGCAGCTATACCCGCTGCCGGTGCAGGAGATCCGCGACGCGCTGGCGGCGTACCCGAACGCGGAGGACTTCGCCTGGGTGCAGGAGGAGCCGGCCAACCAGGGGGCGTGGAGCTTCGTCGCGCTCAACCTGCTGGAGCACCTGGCCGACGTCCGGCTGCGTCGCATCTCCCGCCCCGCCGCCGCCGCCCCGGCGGTCGGCTCGGCCAAGATGCACGAGGTGGAGCAGACCGGGCTGATCGACGCCGCCCTACCCCGCCCCTGACCCATTCCGACCCACCCGGCCCGCCCCCTGTCAGGGGGCGGGCCGGGCCCGTCAGCAAGGAACGAGGAGCCCGGTGTACTTCACCGATCGTGGCATCGAGGAACTGGTGCAGCGGCGCGGCGACGAGCAGGTGACCCTGGAGTGGCTCGGGGAACGACTGCGCGACTTCGTCGACCTCAACCCCGAGTTCGAGACGCCGATCGAGCGCTTCGCCACCTGGCTGGCCCGCCTCGACGACCTCGACGAGGACTGACCGGGGCCCGCCCCGGGCCGGCCCCGGGGCGGGCGGAACGGCGGGGTGCGGACGGCCCACCCCCGTACCGGGGACCGGCGGCGGTCAGCCGTTGCGGACGGCCGGTTCCAGGCCGGTGCGGCGCAGCTTCTGCCAGCCCAGCCGACCGCCGGTCAGCGCGGTGACCACCGCCTGGACCATCACCAGGTACATCAGCTGCCGGTAGACGAACTGTTGCAGGGGCAGCACCCACAGCACCCCCAGCTTCTCCCGGTCCAGCCGGAACGCCACCACGGCGGTGGCCGCCTGCACCCCGAGCATGGCCAGCCAGGCCACCGCCGTGGCCTTACGGTCGAGGAAGAACAGGCCGTACAGGGCCAGCAGGTCGATCACCGGCGCGAGCAGGGGCAGCAGCACCCCGAACAGGCTGAGGAAGAACAGGCAGCGCCTGGTGAACCGGCCGGACGCGCCCCGGTCGAAGACCGAACGCCGGTGCTTCCACATCGCCTGCATGGTGCCGTAGCTCCACCGGTAACGCTGCTTCCACAGTTGGCCGATGGTCGCCGGGGCCTCCGTCCAGGCGCGGGCGGTCTCCTCGTAGACCACCTTCCAGCCGGCCCGGCCCAGGGCGATGGTGATGTCGGTGTCCTCGGCCAGGGTGTCGTCGGTCATCCCCCCGGCGTAGCGCAGCGCCTCCCGCCGGAACCCGCCGATCGCGCCCGGCACCGTGGACATGCAGCGCAGCGTCTCGTAGAGCCGCCGGTCCAGGTTGAACCCGATGACGTACTCGATGTGCTGCCACTTGGCGATCAGGCTGCGCCGGTTGCCGACCTTGACGTTGCCGGCCACCGCGCCGACCTGCGGGTCGGCGAAGGGTTGCACCAGCCGGCGGACGGCGTCGGGCTCGAACACGGTGTCCCCGTCGACCATCACGATCAGGTCGTGCCGGGCCAGCGCCAGGCCGGTGTTCAGGGCGCTGGGTTTACCGCCGTTGGGCTTGCGGACGACCCGGACGTTGGGCAGGCCGAGCGCGTCGACGATGTCGGCGGTGCCGTCGGTGGAGCCGTCGTCGACGACCACCACCTCGATCCCGCCGGGGTGGTCGCCACCGGCGAGGGAACGGACCGCGGCGGCGATCCCCTCCTTCTCGTTGTACGCCGGGACGATCACCGAGACCGGCGCGGTGACCGGCGGCCCCCAGCTCCAACCCTTGGCCCGCCGTCGTCGGGCGTGCCGCCCGGCCAGCACGAACAGCACGAACGTGCGGCCCACGGTGAGCAGGCCGACGACGACGAAGAGCCCGCCGAACACGGTCAGCATGCTGTCGGCGCCCTGCACCGCCCAGATCAGCATCCGGCCGCGCCACCGGTCGGCGGCGGTGGCGGGCACGGCGGCGTCCACCCGGTGGTCCGCCCCGGCGGCGGCGAAGGCGAGGTTCAACCCCTCGGTGGCGGTGACGAACCGGTACCCCCGCTGCTTCATCATCGGAATGAACCGGTCGAGGGCGGCGACGGTCTGCGCCCGGTCACCACCGGCGTCGTGCCAGAGGGTGATCGCACCGGCCCCGTCGTCGGGGGTGGCGTTGTCGACGATCCGGTCCACCCCGGGCAGCGACCAGTCCTGGCTGTCGGTGTCGTTGAGCAACGTCAGGTAGCCCAGGTCACCGGCGGCGGTCATCACCGGCCAGTCCCGGTTGTCGATCGCGCCCGGGTGGGAGGAGTAGGGGAAGCGGACCAGCGAGGTCCGCAGGCCGGTGGCGCTGGCCACGGCGAGCTGGGTCTGGGCGTACTCCAGGCGTTGCCGCCACGCCGGCAGCTCGGCGAGGTCGGGGTGGGTGAAGGTGTGCACACCGAGCTGGTGACCGCCGTCGGCCAGCTCACGGGCCACCTCGGGGTGCCGGGCGACCTGGGTGCCCAGCACGAAGAACGTGCCCTTGACCTGGTGGGCGTCCAGAACCCGCAGCACCTCCCGGGTCCAGACCGGGTCGGGGCCGTCGTCGAAGGTCAACGCGATGGTGCGCGGCGGCAGCCGGTAGGAGCGGACCATGTCGCTGCTGGCGCTGATGATCGGGCCACCGGTCACCACCGAGGTGGGCACTTCCCGTTGCCCGGCGGTGCTCTCCCGGCGGTCCGGAGCGAAGGACGCGTTGGCGTACGCGCCGACGAGCAGCACGCCGGCCAGCAGGGCCAGCACCGTACCCAGCAGGATCCAGCTCGGTGGTGGCACCGCCCGGCGTCGCCTGGCGGACCGGACGACGCGACGGCGCCCCGACCGGACGGCCGGCTCAACCATCGAGGCGTACGCCGTCGACGCCGCCGGGCAGCGGGTCGGGCAGGGACGGTGGTTCGTCGGTCGGGTCCGGGGCGTTCGGCGTCGTCGGTTCCGGGACGGGCCGGGTGGGCCGGGGTGAGGCCGACGCGGTGGCCGGGTTGCGGCTCGGCGAACCGGTGGCGCTCGGCGACGGCGAGGCGGTGCCGGTGGTGGGGCGGACCGTGGACGGGGTGACCGGGACGGCGGCCCGTGTTCCCGACCCGGGCGTGCGGGGGGCGGCGGTCGGCGGCACGGTGGGGGCGGGGGCGGCCGGGGTGCCCGTCGTGGGCGACGGGGAGGGCGACGGCGACCGTTCGGGTTGCGCGACCTCGTCGACGAAGGGGAGCACCGCGTGCGGCGCGAGGCCGCCCGCGAAGCTGACGCCCACCAGCCCGGTGTAGATCAGGCCCACCAACCCGAGGGCGTACGCCAGCCAGCGCAGCCGGGAGTGACGTCGGCCGCTGGGGTCGACGAAGACGGGGGTGAGCTGGGGCACCGCGGCGATCGTCGCGGTGGGCCCGTCGGCGCGGCTGATCGTCACGGTCGGCCCATCGAGACCCGTCACGCCGTCGGTACGATGTGGATCCTGAGCCGACTGACCGCCAATTGCGCCCTCAGGCTTCGATCTCTCGGAGGGAGCATTTTTCCTGCTCAGAGGGTCGGCAGTCATGGGATGCGAGTCTAGGCACGAGGATCACTCAGCTCCTAGCGCGTCCCACGAATGAGACTCGGGTCGCACCGACGGCCGCTGGCGGGCACCGGCCGGCACCGCTTGGCGGCACCGGTACGGGACGAAGGTCCCGGGCGGCGGACGACGTGATCTCCTAGGGTGGGGGCGTGGCCCGCAGCGTCTACCTGACCAGCGTGGGGTCCGGCGGCGGCAAGTCGACCATCGCCCTCGGCCTCGCGGAACTCCTCTCCCGGCAGGTCGAACGGATCGGGGTGTTCCGGCCGCTGGTCTCCGACGCCGGCCCCGACCCGATCCTCGCCCTGCTGCACGACCGCTACCGGATCGACCTGCCCGACGACGAACTGACCGGCACCACGTACGCCGAGGCGTCGGCCCTGGTCGCCGACGGTCGGCGGGAGGAGCTGATCTCCCGGCTCGTCGAGCGGTACCGGGCGGTGGAACGACGCTGCCCGGCGGTGATCGTGGTGGGCAGCGACTTCGCCGACGGCGGGGACACCGCCGGGCCCCGCGAACTGGCCTTCAACGCCCGGTTGGCCACCGAGTTCGGCAGCGTGGTGGTGCCCGTGGTGGACGGCTTCGGGCAGCAGCCGGAGGCGGTCACGGCGGCGGCACGCGGGGCGTACCACGATCTGGCCGACCTGGGCGCGACGGTGCTGGCGGTGATCGCCAACCGGGTGACCGGGGCGCTGACCCTGCCGGAGCTGCCGGTCCCCGCGTACGCCATCCCCGAGGAGCCGAGCGTGTCGGCGCCGACGGTGGCCGAGGTGGCGGCGGCGCTCGACGCCACCCTGCTGGCCGGGGACGCCGCCGCCCTCGGCCGGGACGTGCTCGACTACGTGGTCGGCGCGGCGCACGTGCCGACCCTGCTCGACCACCTCACCGAGGGCGCCCTGGTGATCACCCCGGGCGACCGGGCCGACCTGCTGGTCGCGGCGGCCACCGCGCACGTCGCCGGGCAGGTCTCGCTGGCCGGGGTGGTGCTCACCCTCGGCGAGCAGCCCGACCCCCGGGTGATGCGCCTGGTCGAACGGCTCAACACCGGCTTCGCCGTGCTCTCGGTGACCAGCGACAGCTACGACACGGTCGAGGCGTCCAGTCACATCGAGGGCCGGCCCGGCCCGGCCAACCCGCGCAAGGTGGAGGCCGCGCTCGGCGCGTTCGAGCGCCACGTCGACACCGTCGACCTGGCCCGCCGGCTGCGGGTGACCCGCTCCGCGCGGGTCACCCCGCTGATGTTCGAGTACGACCTGATCGACCGGGCCCGCGCCGACCGTCGCCGGTTGGTGCTGCCGGAGGGCTCCGACGAGCGCATTCTGCGGGCCACCGAGATCCTGCTCCGCCGGGGGGTGGCCGACCTGACCCTGCTCGGCCGCCCCGACGACGTGGCCCGCCGCACCCGCGAGCTGGGCATCGACCTGACCGGCGCGGAGGTGGTCGACCCGGCCGGCAGCGCCTGGCGGGACGAGTTCGCCACCCGGTACGCGCAGCTGCGCGCCCACCGGGGCGTCACCGCCGAACTGGCCCACGACATCGTGGCCCAACCCAACTACTTCGGCACCATGATGGTGGCCACCGGGCACGCCGACGGGATGGTCTCCGGGGCCACCCACACCACGGCCGCCACCATCCGTCCCGCCTTCGAGATCATCCGCACCGTGCCGGGTGTCTCGGTGGCGTCGAGCGTGTTCTTCATGCTGCTCGCCGACCGGGTGCTGGTCTACGGCGACTGCGCGGTCAACCCCGACCCGGACGCCGCCCAGCTCGCCGACATCGCCATCTCCTCGGCCGACACGGCGGCCCGGTTCGACATCGAGCCCCGGGTGGCGATGCTGTCCTACTCGACCGGGGACTCCGGCGCGGGGGCCGACGTGGAGAAGGTCGCCGCCGCCACCAGGCTGGTCCGCGAGCGCCGGCCCGACCTGCTGGTCGAGGGGCCCATCCAGTACGACGCGGCGATCGACCCGCAGGTCGCGGCGACGAAGCTGCCCCAGAGCACGGTCGCCGGGCGGGCCACCGTGTTCGTCTTCCCGGACCTCAACACCGGCAACAACACGTACAAGGCGGTGCAGCGGTCGGCGGGGGCGGTGGCCGTCGGGCCGGTGATGCAGGGCCTGCGCCGGCCGGTCAACGACCTGTCCCGGGGCGCGAAGGTCGCCGACATCGTCAACACGGTGGCGATCACCGCCATCCAGGCGGCCGGATCGTCGGAGGAGGGGTCGTGACCGACCGGGTGCTGGTGCTCAACTGCGGGTCGTCGTCGGTGAAGTACCGGCTCTACGCCGGGGAGTCGACCGTCGACTCCGGCACCGTGGAGCGGATCGGCGAGCCGGGCGGCGGGCCGCCCGACCACGCCACCGCCGTCCGGGACATCCTCGGCCGGCTCGACCTGACCGGGCTGACCGCGGTGGGGCACCGGGTGGTGCACGGCGGCCGACGGTTCAGCGCGCCGGTGCGGATCGACGACGCGGTCGTCGCCGCGATCGGGGAGCTGGTGCCGCTGGCACCGCTGCACAACCCGGCCAACCTGGCCGGCATCGAGGTCACCCGGGAACTGCTGCCGGACGTCGCCCAGGCGGCGGTCTTCGACACCGCCTTCCACCACACCCTGCCCGAGTCCGCCGCCACGTACGCCATCGACCTGGACACCGCCCGCCGCCACGACATCCGCCGGTACGGCTTCCACGGCACCTCCCACGCGTACGTGTCGCGGCGCACCGCCGAGCTGCTCGACCGGCCGTACGACCGGCTGCGCACGATCAGCCTGCACCTGGGCAACGGGGCGAGCGCCTGCGCGGTGGACGGCGGACGCAGCGTGGCCACCTCGATGGGGATGTCCCCGCTGGAAGGGTTGGTGATGGGCACCCGCAGCGGGGACCTCGACCCGACGGTGATCTTCCACCTGCGCCGGGAGGGCGGGATGGGGGTCGACGAGATCGACGACCTGCTCAACCACCGCAGCGGGCTGCTCGGGCTGACCGGGGCCAACGACATGCGGGAGGTGCAGTCCCGTCGGGCCGCCGGAGATCCCGCCGCGGTCCTCGCCTTCGACGTCTACTGCCGGCGGATCACCGGCTACGTCGGGGCGTACCACGCGCTGCTGGGCGGGGCGGACGCGATCACCTTCACCGCCGGGGTGGGCGAGCACTCCCCCGAGGTGCGGGCCGCCGCGCTGGCCGGGCTGGCGCGGCTCGGCATCGCCGTCGACCCCGACCGCAACACCGGCACCGGCGACCGGGTGATCTCCCCGGCCGGCGCGCAGGTCAGCGTCTGCGTGGTCGGCACCGACGAGGAGCGGGAGATCGCCCGGCAGACCCGGGCGGTGCTGGCGGAGGCGGGCTGAGCGGTGGAGGCCGACCGACCGGGGTGGTGACCACCATCGGTCCGGACGGCGGGGCCGGACCGGGCCACCGACCACCTACCGTGCAGGCATGGGGGTGAGGCGGCTGTGCGCCGTGGTGCTGGCCGCGTTGCTCGCCGGTTGCGGCCCGGCCACCGCCGCCACCGATGCACCGCCACCGCCGGCCCGGCACGCCCCGGAGCAGGCCCTGCCGGTCGCGGTCCGCACCCTCACCGTCGACCCGTCCGGGCCGCGCCCGCTGCCGGTGACGCTGTGGTACCCGACCGAGCGGGGCCGGGTCGCCCCGGGCCGGTTCCCGGTGGTGGTGCACAGCCACGGCCTGCGCAGCCTGCCCGAGCTGCACGCCGCGCTGGCCACCCGGTGGGCCGCCGCCGGTTTCGTGGTGGCCGCGCCGACCTACCCGAACACCAACCGGTGGGCGGCCCGGTTCAGCCGCGCCGACGTCCGCAACCAGCCCGCCGACGCCTGGCGGGTGATCCGGCACCTGGTCCGGCTGGACGCCCGTGCCGGTGACCCGCTGGCCGGGCACCTGGACGTCGGCCGGTTCGCCGCGACCGGCCACTCGGCGGGCGGCTTCACCACCGCCGGCATGTTCACCTCCGGTCACCCGGCCCGGCTGCGCTCCGGTGTGATCATCGCCGGGGGCGGGCTGGCCGGTGCCTTCGCCGGGCCGGCCGCCCCGCTGCTCTTCGTGCACGGCACCGCCGACCCGGTGGTGCCGTTGACCGTCGGTCAGGCCGGTTACCGGCGGGCGACCGGCCCGAAGGGGTTCCTCAGCGTGCTCGGGCAGGGCCACGGCGAATACCTGACCCCGGGCCGCCCCGGCTTCGCCGAGGTCCTCGCCGCCACCACCGACTTCCTCCGGTGGACCCTCTACGACGACCGGGACGCCGGCCGCCGGCTGCGTACCGGCACCGCCCGTCCCGGCGTCACCACCCTCGACGACCGGTGGGCCCTGACCGGCCGGGGCCGGGGCGGGTCGGCGGGCCGACCGTCCCGCCGGGGCGGGCGTAGCCGGTCGGGTGGCCCGGCGGGCGAGGCACAATCGGGTTCATGTCCCGTCGCCGCATCCCGGTCCTGCTGACCGCCGCGCTGCTCGCCGCCGGCCTGGCCGGCTGCTCGACGCAGGCCCCCGACCGCGCCGTCGCCCCACCGGAACCGCCGAAGACCAGTGCGCCGGCACCGCGCGTCCCCGCCGGCACCGCGCCGGCCGAGGCGTTCGCGGTCGGCGTACGACAGCTCAAGCTCAACCGGGGCGGCGACCGCCCGCTGCCGGTGACCCTGTGGTATCCGGCCCGGGGCACTGCCGGCGAGGCGGCCCGGCGCGACGCGACGGCGGCGACCGGACGGTTCCCGGTGGTGGCGTTCAGCCACGGCCTGGACGGGCGGCCGGTCGACTACCAGGTGCTGCTGACCCGCTGGGCGGCGGCCGGTTTCGTGGTGGCCGCGCCGACCTTCCCGCACACCGGCAAGGGCACCGACGGCAGTGTCCTCGACGTGCTCAACCAGCCCGCCGACGTGTCGTACGTGCTGGACAAGGTGCTGGCCCTGGACGTGAAGGCCGGTGACCCGCTGCGCGGCCGGCTCGCCACCGACCGGGTGGGCGCGGCCGGCCACTCGGCCGGTGGGGTGACCACCATCGGTCTGTTCACCACCGGCCGTGACGAGCGGCTCAAGGCCGGGGTGGTGCTCGCCGGGACGGGGCTGGGCGTGGGCACCGCCTTCGCCGGGGCCGCCGCCCCGCAGCTCTTCGTGCACGGCGAGGCCGACGAGGTGGTCGACTACGCCGCCGGCAAGGCCGTCTACGACGCGGTGCCCTGGCCCAAGGCGATGCTCAGCCTGCCCCGGGGTGACCATGGTCGGGCGCTGCTCGGTGACGGCCCGGCCCTGCGGGTGGTCGCCGACACCACGATCGAGTTCCTCCGCTGGTCCCTCTACGGCGACGAGGCCGCCAAGGGTCGACTTCCCGCCTCGGCGGCCCGGGGCGACGTCGCCGTCCTCGACGACCGCCTCTGACCGCGCCGGTCGCCCGACCGGCGGCCGGCCCCACGGGCCGCCCGACACCGCCGGGCGGTCAGGCGGTGTGGTCGACGACGACCTTGCCGAAGACCTCGCCGGAGCGCAGCCGGGCGAAGGCGTCGGCCACCCGGCTGAACGGGACCACGCTGTCCACCACCGGGCGCACCTCGTGTTCGGCGCAGAAGGCGAGCAGCTCGGTCAGCTCGTCCGGGGTGCCCATGGAGGTGCCGAGGATCTCCAGCTGCATGGCGAAGACCCGGCGCAGGTTCACCGGCGGCAGGTGGCCGGAGGTCGCGCCGGCGACCACGATCCGGGCCATCGGAGCGGCCGACTTCAACGAGTGGTCGAAGGTGGCCGCACCGACCGTCTCGATGACCACGTCGACCCGCTCCGGCAGCCGGGCACCGGGCTCCACCGCGGTCGCCCCCAGCGCGGCGACGCGTTCCCGCTTGGCGGCGTCGCGGCTGGTGGCGTACACCCGCTTGCCGAGCGCCAGGCCGAGCGCGACCGCCGCGGTGGCGACGCCCCCGCCGGCCCCCTGCACCAGCACCGCCTCGCCGTCGGCGATCCGGCCCCGGGTGGTGAGCATCCGCCAGGCGGTGAGCCAGGCGGTCGGCAGGCAGGCCGCGTCGGTCGCCGACAGGCCCGCCGGCAGCGGCAGCAGGTTCATCCGGGGTACGGCCACCCGCTCGGCGAGGGTGCCCTGGTAGTGCTCGGAGAGGATGGAGACCCCGCGCGGGTCGCCGGGGGTGGGCAGCACCGGGTAGATGACCACCTCGTTGCCGTCCGGGTCGGTGCCGGCCGCGTCGCAGCCGAGGATCATCGGCAGTTGACCGTCGGCGAGCCCCACGCCCTGTAGCGACCACAGGTCGTGGTGGTTGAGCGAGCTGGCCCGCACCTGCACCGTCACCCAGTCGTCGGCCGGGTGGGCGGGCTCGGGACGGTCACCGACGGTGAGCGCGGTGAGCGGGTTGTCGGCGTCGAACCGGGAGGCATAGGCGGCACGCATGATCCGCACCGTAACAGCGTAACGATCGTTCATGAAGGGTCCGGGCCGTCGGCCCGGACCCTCCACACCTGCTCGGGGGCGCGTCGTGCGGCACGCGACCGGTCGGTTCAGACGCGGGCGACCCCGTCGTGGCGGGCCGCCTCGGCGACCGCCGCCGCCACGGCCGGGGCGACCCGGGGGTCGAGCGGCGACGGCACGATGGCGTCCGCGCTGAGCGACCCGTCGACCACCCCGGCGATCGCGTCGGCGGCGGCCACCTTCATCCCGTCGGTGATCCGGGTGGCCCGCGCGTCCAGCGCGCCCCGGAAGACCCCCGGGAAGGCGAGCACGTTGTTGATCTGGTTGGGGTAGTCGCTGCGCCCGGTGGCGACCACCGCCGCGTGCCGGGCGGCCACCTCCGGGTCGACCTCGGGGGTCGGGTTGGCCAGCGCGAAGACGATGCCGCCCGGGGCCATCCCGGCGACCGCCGCCTCGGCGATCCGCCCGCCGGAGACGCCGATCAGCACGTCCGCGCCGCGCAGCGCCTCGGCGACGTCCCCCCGGCGGCCCTCGGCGTTGGTGGTCTCGGCGAGGTGCGCCTTGGTCGCGGTCAGGTCGGTACGGTGCGGCCCGATGACGCCCCGGGAGTCGCAGACCACCACCCGTGCGGGGTCCACTCCCCCGGCGACCAGCATGTGGGTGACCGCGATCCCGGCGGCACCGGCCCCGCTGACCGTCACCCGCAGGTCGCCGAGCTTGCGGTGCAGCAGGGTCGCCGCGTTGCGCAGCGCCGCCAGCACGACGATCGCGGTGCCGTGCTGGTCGTCGTGGAAGACCGGGATGGGCAGCATCTCGTCGAGCCGCCGTTCCACCTCGAAGCAGCGTGGGGCGCTGATGTCCTCCAGGTTGATCCCGCCGAACGACGGGGCGAGGGCCCGCACCGTCGCCACGATCTCGTCGACGTCCTGGGTGTCCAGGCAGATCGGCACCGCGTCGACGTCGGCGAACTGCTTGAACAGCACCGCCTTGCCCTCCATCACCGGCAACGAGGCACGTGCGCCGATGTTGCCGAGCCCGAGGACGGCGGAGCCGTCGGTGACCACCGCGACGGTGTGCGACACCCAGGTGTAGTCGTCGGCCAGGGCCGGGTCGGCGGCGATCGCCTCGCACACCCGGGCCACCCCCGGGGTGTACGCCAGGGAGAGGTCCTCGCGGGTGCTCAGCGGGACCGTCGGGGCGACGGCGAGCTTGCCGCCCCGGTGCAGCAGAAAGACGGGATCAGCGGGATCCACGGTGGACGCAGACATGGTGACTCCAGGATCTGTCGAGCAGACGGAGCGGCCGGCGCGAGGGCGCGAGGTGAGGCGGAGCGGCGACACGCGGTACGCGGTACGGGGGTCACCCGGGCACCTCCCGAGCATAGTCAGCCGACCCGTACCGGGTTGTGAGGAGGGTCATATCGGCGTGGTCGCCAGCCGGCCGGGGCGGGGCCAGTAGCGCAGCACCACCCGGCCCAGCACGTCGGCCACCCCGTACGCCCGGGAGTCGTCGGTGACCAGCGCGTTGTCACCGTGCAACCACCAGCCGCCCTCCTGGGGGCGGACGGCACGCTTGACCACCAGCAGTTCCGGGCGGCTCCGGAAGACGGCCACCACCACGTCACCGGGGCGGACCGGCCGACCGCCCCGCCGGACCAGGACGGCGTCGCCGTGGCGCAGGGTCGGCGACATGGACGGCCCGGTCACGCCCACGGCGGTGAGCGGGGCGGACAGCCGTGGGGGGGAACCGGACCCGTCGACCGTCACGAGGTTTCCCCTCCGCCCCTGCCGGGGACGTGCTCAGGAGTAGTGTCGGCTCGGATCATCGCAAACATCCCATGGAGGACCCTGATGCGACTTGCCCGCATCCTTTCACCCCGTGTGACCGCCAGCGCGCACTGCGACCTGCCGTGCGGCGTGTACGACCCGGCGCAGGCCCGGATCGAGGCCGAGTCGGTCAAAATGATCTGCGAGAAGTACCAGGCGAACACCGACCCGGAGTTCCGCACCCGGGCGATCCTGATCAAGGAGCAGCGCGCGGACCTGGTCAAGCACCACCTGTGGGTGCTGTGGACCGACTACTTCAAGCCGCCGCACTTCGAGAAGTACCCGCACCTGCACCAGCTGTTCAACGAGGCCACCAAGGCGGCCGGCGCGGCCGGCGCCAAGGGTGCGACCGACCCGGCCAAGGCCGACGAGCTGCTCCAGAAGATCGACGAGATCTCCAAGATTTTCTGGGAGACCAAGCAGGCGTGACCGTGCCCGCCACGGCACCGACGATCCGGCCGGCACGTCCTGAGGACGTGCCGGCCGTCGTCGCGATGGTGCACGAGTTGGCCGACTACGAACGGGCCGCCGACCGGTGCCGGCTCACCACGGCGCAGCTGGACACCGCGCTGTTCGGCCCCGCACCGGCCCTGTTCGGGCACGTCGCCGTGGACGACGACGACCAGCCGGTCGGCTTCGCGCTGTGGTTCCTCAACTTCTCCACCTGGGCCGGTGTGCACGGCATCTACCTGGAGGACCTGTACGTCCGCCCGACCCACCGGGGCACCGGGGCCGGTCGGGCGCTGCTCGCCAGCCTCGCCGGGATCTGCGTCGAACGCGGTTACCAGCGGCTCGACTGGTGGATGATCGACTGGAACCCGGCCGCCCGGTTCTACGCCTCGATCGGGGCCGGGCCGATGACCGAGTGGGTGCCCTACCGGCTCGACGGGGCGGCCCTGCGCGCGCTCGCCGCGGTAGGGGTGACGTCGGCCACGCGTCCGGATGCCCGGCCGGGTAGAGTCCCGGACCGGGGGGATGAGGCGTGACTCAACTGACCGGCCAGCCAGCGACCGACGACGACGTGGTGCACCTCACCGTGCCCGCCGACGGCGGCTACCTGGGCGTACTGCGCACCGCCACGGCGGGCCTCGCGGCCCGTCTCCAGTTCGCGCTCGACGAGATCGAGGACCTGCGCATCGCGGTGGACGAGGCGTGCGCGATGCTGCTCGCCATCGCCACCCGCGACGCCGAGTTGGAGTGCCGCTTCGCGGTCACCGAGGACGCGCTGACCGTCGAGGTGACGGTGCCGACCGTGCGCGGGGCCGCCCTCCCGGGCGAGTCCTCGTTCGCCTGGAAGGTGCTCACCGCGCTGACCACGGCGGCGGCGGCCGAGTCGACCGACGGCCGGGCCACCATCTCACTGCTGACCCGCCGCTCCGGTTACTGAGCCCGCCGCCGGGCGCGGTGTCACCGGGTTGGTCAGCCGAAGCCCAGGGCCTTCGTGGTGGGTGGGCTGACCAGCAGCGCGCAGACGCCGAGACCGAGCACCATCAGCGGCACGCCGAGCCAGCCCAGCCCGCCGGAGATCATGAACCAGCCGACCGGCAGCAGCATCAACTCCAGCACCATCGCCGGGGCGCGGGCACCGGCCCGTCGGCGGGCCAGCGCCCCACCCAACGCCCAGAGCGCCGCCGCCCCGCCGACGGCGAACCCCGTCACGAAGAGTGCCGAGACCAGGTCGGTCCGGGTGGCGGTGAGGTCGGCCCAGACCAGCCAGCCGGCGAGTGCCGCCAGCGCGACGGCCTCGGCCCGCAGCAGGCGTACCGCCCAGCGCAGGGTGTCGGGAACCGGCGCGGAGTCGATCGTCACGCGGGCCACGATACCCCCGCCCGATCACGTAAAGTGCCGGCCATGCGGGCCGTCCTGGTGGTCAATCCGAAGGCCACCACCACCAGCGAACGCAGCCGGGACGTGCTGGTCCGGGCGCTGCGCAGCCAAGTAGACCTGTCGGTGCGGTACACCCGACGTCGGGGTCACGCCACCGACCTGGCCCGGGAGGCCGCCCAGGAGGGCGTCGACCTGGTGGTCACGCTCGGTGGTGACGGCACCGTCAACGAGGTGGTCAACGGCCTGATGACGGCCGATCCGCCGACGATCCGCACCGGGGGCTCCCCGGCGGAGCGGTTGCCGGCGCTGGCCACCGTGCCGGGTGGTTCGACGAACGTCTTCGCCCGGGCCCTCGGGCTGCCCCGGGAGTGGGCGGACGGCACCAGCATGATCCTGGAGGGGCTTCGGCTGGGCCGGTCCCGCACGATCGGGCTGGGGCGGGCCGACGACCGCTACTTCACCTTCTGCGCGGGCTTCGGCCTGGACGCGGCGGTGATCCACCGGGTGGAGCAGGCCCGGCGACGGGGCCGGGTGTCCTCGCCGTCGCTCTACTTCCGTTCCACCCTCAGTCACTACTTCCTCGGTGCGCACCGCCGGCATCCGGCGATCAGCCTGGAGCGGCCCGGGGAGCCGGCCGAGGGCGAGCTGGGCACGGTGATCATCCAGAACACCGCGCCGTGGACGTACCTGGGCGACCGGGAGGTCAACCCGAACCCGGAGGCGTCGTTCGATCTCGGGCTGGACGTGCTGGCGCTACGTCAGCTGCGCGTCGCCAGTACGACACGGACAGTGACTCAGTTGCTGTCCCGACACCCCGATCCGCGCGGCAAGCAGGTGCTGCGGTTGCACGATCTGGAGGAGTTCACGCTGGTCTCGGCCCGTCCACAGGCCTTCCAGCTGGACGGGGACTACCTCGGCGAGCGACACAAAGTCAGATTCACCTCCGTTTCCGGCGCACTGAGAGTAATCTGCTAGGTCTCGGGTAACGCCCTAGGTCGAGCGGTCGGGACACCGCGCGGCGCGGTGGCCGCCACACCGAGGAGGAGTGCCGGAAATGTCAGCAATGTCACGCGGACTGTACTATATTGATCCTCGACTGTGGTACGCCGGGTAACAGGGAAGCCTGAGAACCCGACAAAAGGGTCGTGAGCTTGCTCACCGAGCGGAGTTTTTCCGAGCGTCACCCCTTGACATCGCGTTCGTTCGTGAAAGTATTCACAAGCGAACTTGAGTTACCGGGACATTGCCAGGACATGCTCGGCCGGTTGAGCAGTTCCAGCAGGCCCAGGCGCTGAACGAGTCTGCTCACGCAATGCTGAATAGTCGTACGCGAACCGTGACGACCGGCACTGCGGACGCAAATAAGAAAAGCACCAGCGTTATCTGCCATCCATCCAGAATGAGGAGTGTTGCCGCCATGGACTGGCGTCACAATGCCGTCTGCCGCGACGAGGACCCGGAGCTGTTCTTCCCGATCGGGACGTCCGGCCCGGCTGTTCTTCAGGTCGAGCAGGCCAAGGCCGTCTGCCGGCGCTGCTCCGTGACCGACCAGTGCCTCCAGTGGGCACTGGAGTCCGGTCAGGACGCCGGCGTCTGGGGCGGGATGAGCGAGGAGGAGCGCCGCGCGGTCAAGCGCCGTGGCGGGCTCCGGGTGCTGCGCGCTCACTCCGCCTGAAAACCATCACACGCTGTTCGCCCCGGCCGGGTTCACACCCCGCCGGGGCGTTCTGCTTTCCACACTCTGCGTGATCAAGCGGACCGAAATGCCGGTGTCGGCGCAATCACGGAAAGTAGCGCCGGGGCAGTGACGCACATCACTCCGCAGCGGTGGCGTCGACCCGGCGCAGCACCAGGTCGACCAACTCCGGCGAGTCGTCCAACGGCCCGCTGACGGCCACCGCACCCGCCCGGTCGGCCGCCGCCACCACCGAGTCGTGGAACAGCCCCGGGGCCAGGAAGTACGCCACCACCGCCACCCGACGGGCACCCGCCCCGCGCAGCCGGGTCACCGCCACGTCGGCGGTCGGTGGGGCCGCCGAGGCGTACGACACGGTGCAGGGCACCCCGAAACTGTCAGCCACGGCGGCGGCGACCCGCCCCACCGAACCACGGGCCCGCGCATCCCGGGTGCCCGCCGCCGCCAGCACCAACGCGTCCACCGGCCCGGGTCGGGCCTCGGCCAACCGGCCGGCCAGCCCGGCCAGCAGCCCCGCGTCCACCGTCCCGTCGGCCGGACCGAGCACGTCGGTCACCCGTACCGTCAGCCCGGGCGCGACCTGCCGGGCCGCCGTGACCGCCGCCGGGACGTCCACCCGACGGTGGTAGGCGGCGGTGAGCAGCAACGGCACCACGACCGCCGTCCGGTGACCGGCGGCAGCCAGCCCCCGCAGCACCTCCGTCGGCCCCGGATCGGTGTGGTCCAACCAGCTGGGCAACACCGGGGTGCCCGGCCGGGCGGCCTCGACGGCACCGGCCAACGCCCGGGTCGCCGCCGCCGCCCGCAGGTCCCGGCTGCCGTGCGCCACCAGCACCACCGGCACCCCGGAGCCGGGCCGCGCCGCGCCGGACGCGACGGCGGCACCGGGCCGCACCACGGCGGGCGCGACGGCGGCACCGGACAGGCCGGTGGCCGGCGTGGTGAGTCCCACGCCGGCCACCGGAACGCGCTCCGGGCCGGTCAGAGGTGCAGACCGCACTCGGTCTTCTCGAACATCGCCCACCGGCCGGACCGGGGGTCCTCCCCCGCCTTGGTCCGGCGGGTGCACGGCCAGCAGCCGATCGAGCCGTAGCCCCGGCCGAGCAACTCGTTGACCGGGATGTCGTAGCGGGAGATGTAGGAGTCCACGTCGGCCTGCGACCAGGCGGCGATCGGGTTCACCTTGACCTTGCCGCGCCGGGGGTCGAACGTCACCACCGGCGTGTTCGCCCGGGTCGGCGACTCGTCCCGGCGCAGCCCGGCGGCCCAGGCGTCGTAACCGGACAGGGCCCGCTCCAACGGCTCCACCTTGCGCAGCTGGCAGCAGTCGTCCGGGGAGCGGTTGAACAGTCGGGGGCCGTACTCGCCGTCCTGCTGGCCGACGGTCTGCCGGGGCCGGATCGAACGCACGTTCACCGGCAGGCGGCGGGCCACCTCGTCGCGGACCCGTAGCGTCTCCGGGAAGTGCAGCCCGGTGTCGAGGAAGACCACGTCCACCCCGGGGGCGACCCGGGACACCAGGTGGGCGAGCACGGCGTCGGCCATCGAACTGGTCACGCAGAACCGGTCGCCGAAGGTGTCGGCCGCCCAGCGGGCGATCTCCAGCGCCGGGGCGCCCTCCAGCTCGCGGCCGGCCCGCTCGGCCAACGCCCGCAACTCGGCCGGGTCACGCCGGGCGGGGTCACGGCGGGCCGGATCGGTCAGCTTCGGGCCGCCGGAACCGACCAGGCCCAGGCCCGTGGCGGACAGCAGGCGGGTCACCGGGCCACCGCCCGACTCAGCAGGCCGTTGAACTTCACGGTGAAGACCCGGGCGCAGGCGTGGCACTCCCAGGCGCCGTGTCCGGCCTCGTTCGGCCGCAGGTCCTCTTCGCCGCAGTACGGGCAGTACAGCGGCGCGGATCGGGTTTCGCTCATCGGAGTTCCTCCTCGTCGACCCTGATCACCCAGTTGGCGAACGTCTCGCCCTCGGTCCGGCCGGCCAGGTAGCGGCGGGCCAGTCGTTCCACGTACTCGGGAAGCTCGTCGGCGGTGGTCTTCAGGCCGCGCAGCTTGCGGCCGAACCCGGCGGTCTGGCCCTGGGCCATCCCCAACCCGCCGCCGAGGTGCACCTGGAAGCCCTCCACCTGCCGGCCGTCCGGGCCGACCACCAGCTGGCCCTTGAGGCCGATGTCGGCGACCTGGGTGCGCGCGCAGGCGTTCGGGCAGCCGTTGAGGTGGATGGAGATGTCGGCGTCGAAGTCGCGCAGCCGCTCCTCCAGCCGGGCCACCAGCTCCTCGCCGCGCGCCTTGGTCTCGACGATGGCCAGCTTGCAGAATTCGATGCCGGTGCAGGCCATGGTGCCGCGCCGCCAGGCCGACGGCCGGGCCTCCAGGCCGATCCCGCGCAGCTCGTCGACCAGGGACTCGGTCCGCGCCGGCGGCACGTCCAGCACCAGCAGCTTCTGGTACGGCGTGAGCCGCACCCGGCCGCTGCCGTGCGCCTCGACCACGTCGGCGAGCTTGGTCAACTGCCCGCCGGAGACCCGCCCGACCACCGGGGCGGCCCCGACGTAGTTGAGCCCGTCGCGCTGCCGGTGCACGCCGATGTGGTCGACCGGCTTGTCGGGCAGTTGCGGGGCCGGGCCGTCGAGCAGGGTACGCCCCAGGTATTCCTTTTCCAGCACCTCGCGGAACTTCTCCACGCCCCAGTCGGCGACCAGGAACTTCAGCCGCGCGCGGTTGCGCAGCCGGCGGTAGCCGTAGTCGCGGAAGATGCCGACCACCCCCGCCCAGACGTCCGGTACCTCGGCCAGCGGCACCCAGACGCCGAGCCGCTTGGCCAGCATCGGGTTGGTGGACAGGCCGCCACCGACCCAGACGTCGAAGCCGGGGCCGTGCTCCGGGTGCTCCACCCCGAGGAAGGCGATGTCGTTCGCCTCGTACGGGGTGTCGACCAGCCAGGAAATCGTGGTCTTGAACTTGCGGGGCAGGTTCGAGTACGCCTTGTCGCCGACGTACCGGCTGACGATCTCGTCGAGCGCGGGGGTCGGGTCGAGCACCTCGTCCTCGGCGACCCCGGCGACCGGGCTGCCCAGCACGATACGGGGGCAGTCCCCGCACGCCTCGGTGGTCTGCAGGCCGACCGACTCCAGCCGACGCCAGATCTCCGGCATGTCCTCGACCCGGATCCAGTGGTACTGGATGTTCTGCCGGTCGGTGATGTCGGCGGTGTCCCGGGCGAACTCCCGGGAGATGTCGGCGATCACCCGGAGCTGGGCCAGGGAGAGCTGGCCGCCGTCGACCCGGACCCGGAGCATGAAGAACTCGTCCTCCAGCTCGTGCGGCTCCAGCACGGCGGTGCGCCCGCCGTCGATTCCGGCCTTGCGCTGGGTGTAGAGGCCCCACCAGCGGAACCGGCCGCGCAGGTCCTGTGGGTCGATGGAGGCGAAACCACCGTGGGCGTAGATGTTCTCGATCCGGGCCCGGACGTTCAGCGGGTCGTCGTCCTTCTTGATCCGCTCGTTGGGGTTGAGCGGCTCACGGTGGCCGAGGGCCCACTGTCCCTCGCCACGGGGACGACGGGGGGCACGGGTGGCGGGAACGGCGGTGGCCGTCGGGGTCCCGGGACGGGCCGGGGTGCTGCTGACCGCCATCGCGGCGTCCTCCGTTGTCTCTGCGGTGCCTCGGTGGGAGCGCGCTCGCGGCGGCAGCCGGCCCGGGAAGGGCCGAGGACAACGGTGTCGGAACGGCCGGCGCGGAACACGCGCCCGAGACGAATGAGTCGGGCGTCGTCAGTGGGCCGGACAGATCGCGCTGCGCACGCGGCCGTAGTCGACGTGGCGACGGGCCACGAAGCGGCGGACGACAGCGGCGGTCATGCAGCCATGCTCCCACACCCTGCGGAGGTGGGCCAATGACCACGTGCGGGATCCCACATCACGGGCCGCATCCCCACCGTCACCGCCCCTGCCCGCCTCCCCGCCTCCTGCCCGCCTCCCCGTCCCCAGCCTGCCCTCTGCTCCGCCCGCCCTCCCCTGCCCCGGCCTCCCTTGCTTCATCCCGCGCTTGTTCCGCCCGCCCCACAGCCGGTCACGGCCCACGCCCTCGGAATTGCCTATGCCTACGGACGCCGCCTGCTCTTCGCCCGGACCCTCCGGTTACGTCGCCCAGCGGGCTGGCAAGGGCTGGCGGGCTGGCGAGGGCTGGCGGAGCTGGCGGGCCGGCGGGCCAGCCCCGCCAGCCGGCAAGGGGGTCGGTGGGCCAGCGCGGGGGTCGGTGGGCCAGCGCGGGGGCCGGTGGGCCAGCGCGGGGGCCGGTGGGCCAGCGCGGGGGCCGGTGGGCCAGCGCGGGGGCCGGTGGGCCAGCGCGGGGGCCGGTGGGCCAGCGCGGGGGCC
>NZ_JAGFWR010000001.1 GCF_017599305.1 Micromonospora antibiotica | reverse complement strand
ATCAACCGCCCCTCCTACGACACCCTCGTCCAACACCAAATCACCACCGCCAAAAACACCACCACCGACACCCCCGAACAACAACTCACCAACCTCCTCCACACCGGCGACACCTGGACGATCAGCTAATCGCCCGTCGACACGTCGAAGTGGCCGTTCCCCGCGCAGGGGGCCGGCCACTCGTCGGTTCGGAAGACCAGCCGCGTCCGGCGCGGACCAGCCGGGATGCGGGGCGGGCCAGCCCACGTCCGGCGCGGACCAGCCGGGATGCGGGGCGGGCCAGCCAGCGTCAGGCGCGGCCGGCCGGGGTCAGGAGCTGGTGGTGGTGGCGGTGGGTCGGTCGTCGCGGACGTGCACGAGCATGTCGCCGGTCTCGATCACCGCGCCGGCCCGGTCCGCCAGGGTGACCACCTTGCCCCGGCGTACCAGGGCGATGACCAGGGACTCCAGCTCACGGGGGGACTTGCCCACCTCGTGCCGCTCGGCGGAACGCATCGCCAGGGCCATCCCCTGCCCCGGGGTGAGCAGATCCTCCACCACGTCGATCAGCGGCGGCGCGGAGGTGGAGAGACCGAGCAGTCGACCGGCGGTCGCCGAGGACACGATCACGTGGTGCGCCCCGCTCTGCCGCAGCAGCGGGGCGTTCTCGGCCTCCCGGACCGCCGCGATGATGCGTACCTGACCGGCGGTGAGCTGCCGGGTGGTCAGCGCCACCAGCACCGAGGCGTCGTCGCTGTCGGTGGCGATGATGACGGCCTTGGCGTTGCGGACGTGCGCCTCCTCCAGCACCGAGGAGCGGGTGGCGGAGCCCTCGATGGCGACCAGCCCGGCCGAGGTGGCCTGCCGCAGGGCGGTGCCGTTGCGTTCCACCACCACGATCCGGGACTTGTCCAGCCCGTTCTCCAGCAGGGCGGAGACCGCACTGCGGCCCTTGGTGCCGTAGCCGCAGATGATGACGTGGTCCTTCACGGTTCTCCTCCACCGACCCAGCCGACGGCCGGTCCGGTACTGCTCGGTCAGGACTTCCAGGGTGGTGCCGACCAGGATGATCAGGAAGATCACCCGGGCCGGGGTGATGAACAGGACGTTCACCAGCCGGGCCGACTGCTCGAACGGGGTGATGTCGCCGTACCCGGTGGTGGAGAGGGTGACCACCGTGTAGTAGAAGCAGTCGAGCAGGGTCAGCCCGTTCTCGTCCACGTCGCGGTAGCCGTCGCGGTCGAGATAGACCACCGCGACGGTGAGCAGGACCAGACCGAGGGCGGCGGCCAGGCGGAGACTCAACGCGCTGAGCGGACCGCGCCGCTGCGCCGGGAAATGGATCACGGTCGGTCCTGCTCCCCCTGGGTCGCCTGCACGAGCACAACATAGCGGTTACCAGGCAGGTCGACCCGCCGGGACGTCGACCTGCACCAACGGTGAGCACCCCGTCACCTCGTACCCGCCGGAATTAGTCGGCGGCAGCCGGGCCGGCCGGTGCGGGAGGGTCGGTGCCGCAGGCTCCCGCGCCCGCCGGTGTGGTCGGCTTGCCGTGACCCACCGGGGCCGCCGACGGGGCATGATGGGAGGGTTCCGGGACACCGGCCACGAGGAGGCCCGCATGTCGCTGCTGCGTCGGGTGATCGGCGGGGTGCTGCGCCGGGTACGGCTGCGCCAGGGCCGCACGTTGCGCGAGGTGGCCGCCGCCGCCGGGGTGTCCCTGCCCTACCTGTCCGAGGTCGAGCGCGGGCGCAAGGAAGCCTCCTCCGAGGTGCTGGCGGCGATCTGCCGGGCACTCGGCATCAACCTGTCCGACCTGCTCGAAGAGGCCCGCGACGAGCTGCGGCGGGTCGAGCGTCGGGTCCCCGTGCCGCCGGGCGGGAGCCTCGCCCGACTGGACCGGGTGCCGACCGCCCGCCAGGGCCGAACCGGACCCGGAATGACGACCGTGGGCAGGGCCGGGCCCTGGGGGACGACCGTCGGCGGGGCCGGGCCGGCAACCGTCGGCGGGGCCGGGACCGGGGTGACGGCCATGGGCGGGACCGGGATGACGGCCGTCGGCGGTTTCGGGCCCGCGACGACGACCGCCGGCGGATTCGGGTTCGGGACGACGACCGTCGGCGTGTCCGTCCGGGTGGTCGCCGTCGTGTCGACCGCCCGCCCCGCTGCGCGTACCGCCAGGGTGCCGGGACGGCGGCGGGTCGGCACGGGCCGGCGGCGGCTGCTGGTCGGGTAGGCCGGCCGGGTTCTGCCGAGGGCGGATCTGCCGGGGGCAGAAAGGCTGGGGCGGTGGCCGCCCGACGGCGCAGGCTGGACCCGCCGGTCCCCGGGCGGAGCGAGGTCGCCCGCCGGCAACGCGGAGGGTGGTCACCATGATCGGGTACGACGTGCGCATGCTGGACGGCGGGCAGCCGGCCTTCGGCGACCAGGTCTTCGAGCGGCTGCTGCGGGAACGGATCATCTTCCTGGGCACCGAGGTCACCGACGCCTCGGCCAACCAGATCTGTGCGCAGATCCTGCTGCTCGCCGCCGAGGACAGCAAGCGGGACATCTATCTCTACATCAACTCACCGGGTGGTTCGGTCAGCGCCGGCATGGCCGTCTACGACACCATGCGGTACGTCCGCAACGACGTGGCGACCCTGGCGTTGGGGTTGGCCGGCTCGATGGGGCAGTTCCTGCTCTGCGCCGGGGCGGCAGGTAAGCGGTTCGCCCTGCCGCACGCGCGGGTCATGATGCACCAGCCGTCCGGGGGGATGGGTGGCACCGCCGCCGACATCACCATCCAGGCGGAGAACATGCTGCACGTGAAGCGGACCATGCAGGAGCTGATCGCCGAGCACAGCGGGCGCACCCTCGACGAGATCCAGGCCGACTGGGACCGGGACCGGTGGTTCACCGCCGAGCAGGCCCGGGAGTACGGCCTGATCGACCAGGTTCTCACCCGGGTCGACCAGCTCCCCGGCTGACCGTCACCGCCCGGGACGGCAGTCGACCGTGGGCGGAGCCGACGGGCGGGAGCTGCCGACGGCCGGCGGCTGGTGCCGCCGGCCGCGCGTCGGGTCGGGGTTCCCGGCGGAGGTCCGCCGGGAACCCCGAGCGCTGCCGGTGGCCCGCCGGGCCGGCGGGCAGCCGTGGAAACCGGCGGCGTCCCGGCCACGGGTGGCGGGGACCGCGCCCCGGATCACCCGCCGACGGTCAGCACCACCTTGCCCAACGCCCGCCGCCCCTCCAGGTCGGCGTGCGCGACGGCCGCCTCCGCCAACGGGTACGTCGACACCAGCGGACGCCACCAGCCACGACCACCCAGCTCCACCGACCGGGCCGCGAGCCCCGCGATCCCGCCCGGCCGGCTGCGCAGCCGTTGCCCGAGCCAGCCGGCGGTCAGGCTGCGCTCCACCAGGTCCGCCGTGCCGATCCGGGTCGGTTCCCCCGCCGACCACCCGAACATCACGAACCGGCCGCCCGACGCCGTCGACTCCAGGGCGGCCCGGCCCAGTGCCCCGCCCACCCCGTCGTACACCAGGGTCGGCCCACCGGTCCGTGCCCGGACCAGGTCCGTCCAGTCCGGCCGGTCGTAGTCGACCACCACGACGTCCGCGCCCAGCTCACCGAGCCGGGCGGTGCGTCGGGCACCCCGGGCCGCGGCGACCACCGTCGCGCCGACCGTCCGGGCCGCCTGCACCAGCAGCCAGCCCATCCCACCGGCCGCCGACAGCACCAGCACCACGTCGTCCGCCGTCGGCGGCTCCAACTCGAAGACACCGAGGGCGGTCCGGCCCGTCCCGACCAGGGCCACCGCGTCGGCGAACCCCGTCCCCTCCGGTACGACGTGCAGCGACTCGACCGCGGTGACCGCCTGCTCGGCGTACCCGCCGGGGACCATGCCCAGGTGGGCGACGACCCGCCGCCCCCGCCACGCCTCGTCCACCCCGGCCCCGACCAGGTCGACCGTGCCGGCGACCTCGCGACCCGGCACGGTCGGCAACGCCGGCAGCGGGAGCGGGCCGCCCGCCTCGCCCCGGCGCAGCGCGGTGTCGAGCAGGTGGACCCCGCTGGCCGCCACCGCGATGCGCACCTGCCCGGGGGCCGGTGCGAGGTCGGGCAGGTCGTCGAGGACGAGATTGGTGGCGGGACCGAACCGGTGGAGGCGAACAGCGCGCATGTCCCCATCCGACAACCTGAACCGGACGTGAGGTCAAGGGCCGGTCAGGGCTCGCAGTGATCATGGGGAACCCGGCGCAGGCACGCCGGTGGTCGTTCGGGTCGCCGGAGCACCAGCTGACGGTCGAGCCGCCGACCAGGTCGGCGTAGGCGGCGTCGTCGAAGAGGGGGACGGCGCGTGCACCTTGACCGGCCCGCACCGTCGTGACAGCCTCACGGATAGATCATTGTCCATGGTTGGGTGAGTCGACGAGGGGGTCGCCGTTGCGCGACAGGGACGTCGTCCCGGTGAGCGACCGGGTGTCCACACTCGCCCGCCGGTTCCCACACCGGGTGGCCCTGGCCGACCGGACCGGGGAGGTCACGTACGCCGATCTGGACCAGCGGGCGGACGTGCTCGCCGACACGCTGTTCGGGGCCGGCGTCGGGCCGGCGACCGTGGTGGCGGTCGTCCTGGAACGCGGCGTTCCCCTCGTCACCGCGGCCCTCGCCACCTGGCGCAGCGGGGGCGTCCTGCTACCCCTCGATCCGGCCAGCCCGCCGGCCTGGAACCAGTCGGTCGCGACGGCGGCGGACGCCACGGTGCTCGTGTCGACGTCCGTGCTGCACCGGGCCCCCGGCATGCGCCAGGTGGACCCGACGCGGCCGGCCGCCGGGCCACCGCGACCGGGAGGCCGGTCCGCTGCCGGCGACCCGACCGGGCTGGCGTACGTCATCCCCACCGCCGGCACGACCGGCATGCCGAAGCTGGTCATGATCGGCCACGACGCGGTCGCCAACCTCATGGCCGCGCAGCAGCGCTGGTTCGGTGACCTCGGCGACGACGCCCGCGTCCTGCTCCATGCCAGCCCGGTGGCGGACGGCTGGATCTTCGAACTCCTCCTCGGCCTCGGTGCCGCCTGCCGGCTGGAGGTCGTCGACCGGGATGCACTGGTCGGTGCGCCGCTGGCGCGGCTGCTCGCGGAGCGGGCCGTCACCCACGCGGTCCTGCCCGCCGCCGTGCTCGACTCCCTGCCGGACGACGACCTCCCCCGGCTACGGACCCTGCTCAGTGTGGGCAGTCCGTTGGCACCGGCCACGGCGCGGCGCTGGATCGACCGGTGCGAACTGGTCAACGGTTACGGCCCCACCGAGGCCACCGTGGCCAGCACCCTGCACCGGGTCAGCCGGGCGGACACCGACGGCGAGCGCATCCCGATCGGCCGGCCGATAGCCGGATACGACGTCCTCGTCGTCGACCCCGACGGCCGGGTCGTCGCCGACGGGCAGCCGGGCGAGATCGTCATCGTCGGCCGTGGCGTCGCCCGCGGCTACCTCAACGCCCCCGAGCTCACCGCCGCCCGGTTCGGGCAGGTCGACGGCGACCCGTCCTACCGCACCGGGGACCGGGGCCGCCGGGACCCCGACGGCCTCGTCCACCTGCTCGGTCGGCTGGACGCGCAGGTGAAGGTCCGTGGCTTCCGGGTCGAGCCGGCCGGCGTCGAGGCCGCGCTGCTGCGGCTGCCCGGGGCCCGCTCGGCGGCCGTCTCCGCTGTCGCGGCGGACGCCGGCCCGGTCTCGCTCGTGGCACACGTCGTACCGACGCCGGGCTACCGACCCTCCGGTACGGCGCTGCGGGCGGCCCTGGCCCGCGCCGTCCCCGCCCACCTGGTGCCGGACCTGGTCGTGGTGGTGGACGCCCTGCCGCTCACCGCCGCCGGGAAGGTCGACCGGCGACGGTTGGCGGTACCGGCCGGGTCCCGACCACCGCACACCCCGACCGAACGCGCCATCGCCGCGATCGTCGAGGAACTGGTCGGCGTCGACGGGGTCGGCCTGGACGACGACCTGACCGACGTGGGCTGGCATTCGCTGCTGACCACCCAGGTCGCGTTCCGGATCGAGCGACGGCTGGGCATCCGGCTCACCCTGGAGGAGATCGTGCGGGCCGGCACGATCGGGCGGATCGCGGCGGTCGCCGCCGACCGGGCACCGGACCCCCGATGACCGGCGGACCAACCGTGCCCGGCCTGCTGCGGCAGCGGGCGGCGGACACACCGGACGCCGCCGCCCTGTGCCACCCCGACGGCGCGACGCTGACGTTCGCGCAGTGGGACCGGTCGGCGGACGCGCTCGCCGCCGCGCTCGTCGACGACGGGCTACGGGTCGGCCAGCGGGTGGCGTTGCTCTTCGACGAGCGGGAGTGGTTCGGGTACGCCACCGCGTTCTGTGGCGTGCTGCGGGCCGGTGGGGTGGCGGTGCCGCTGTCGGCCCGGCTCCCGCCGGGACAGCTCGTCGAGCGGGTCAGCGTCGCCGGGGCGGTCGGGATCATCCGGGAAGGCTGCGCCGTCCCCCCGGAGCTGGGCGGCTGGCAGCGCGGGCCGGCCGGGACCGCAACCGACGCCGTGCCCGACCGGGCGACCCCGGGCGGCGCAGCCCAGATCATCTTCACCTCGGGGACCGAAGGGTCGGCCAGGGCGGTCGTCGCCACCCACGGCAACCTCACCCACGGGCACGACACCGCACCCGGCCGGCGACAACTCGCGCACTCCCGCTATTTCCTGCACGCCTTCCCCCTCGGGACGAACGCCGCCCAGACCATGCTCCTCACCGGCCTGGCCGCCGAACCCGCCGCGCTCGTCGTGCCCCGGTTCGACGCCGCCGAGGTCTGCGCCGCCGTCGAGGAGTTCCGGGTCGGCACCCTCTTCCTCGTCCCGTCGATGGCCCGGGAGCTGCTGGACTCCGGCGAACCCGACCGTCGTGACCTGTCGTCGCTGGTGCTCGTGGGAACGACAGGCGACGTGCTGCCCGCCGCCGTCGCGCGGGCCCTCGGCGACGTCCTGCCGTACGCCACCATCGTCAACACCTACAGCTCGACCGAGGCGGCGCCGGCCCGCACGACGATGGTGTTCGACAGTCGACGCCCGGACGCGGTCGGTCGGGGCACCGTGCGGATCACCGACGACGCCGGCCGGGAGGTCGCTGCGGGCGAGGTGGGTCAGGTCTGGATCGGCTCCGACGCCCCACCGCGCCGCTACCTCGACGGTGGTGACGCCGCGACGTTCCGCGACGGTTGGACCCGCACCGGTGACCGCGGCCGGCTCGACGACGAGGGCTACCTGCACCTCACCGGCCGCGCCGCGTCGACCATCCACTCCGGCGGCACGAAGGTCTCGCCGTTCGCGGTCGAACAGGCGCTGCACGGGCACCCCGACGTCCGGGACTGCGCGGTGCTCGCCCTCGCCGATCCGGTGTTGGGCGAACGGCCCGCCGCCGTGCTGGTGACCCGTACCGGTGCCGTACCGGCGGACCTGCGGGCCTTCCTCGCTGGCCGGCTGTCCGGCGCGGAGATCCCGCAGCGGATCGTCTGTGTGGACGCGTTGCCGCGCAACGACGGCGGCAAGGTGGTCACCCGGTCGCTGCGGGACCTCTTCCCGCCGGCCGGATCGACGCCCGCCGCCGCCCCGGTGACCGTGGTCGAACGACGACTGGCCGACATCTGGGCGACCGTGCTGGGCGTGGCCGCCGTGGGCCGCGATGACGACTTCCTCGCCCTGGGCGGCAACTCGATGTCGGCGTTGCGGCTGGCCCGTCTCGTCTCCGACCAGTTCGCGGTCGCCACGCCGGTGTCGGCGCTGTACGCCCGGCCGGGCCTGGCCGCGCAGGCCGCCTGGATCGCCGACCGGATGTCCGGGTCACCGTGACGCAGTTCGTGCCGACCTCGCCGCTGCAACGGGGCATCTGGTTCAACGAGCAGCTGGTCGCGCTCGGGTCGGCGTACACGGTCGCGGTCACCGCCCACCTGCGCGGCCCGGTCGACGTGGGCCGGCTGGCGCGGGCCTGCACGGCGCTGGCCGCGCGGCACCCGCTGCTGACCGCCGGCTGCCACAACCTCGACGGCCTGCCCTGGCTGGCGGTCGGCGAGCACCCGCTGACGCTCGCGGTCGAACCCGCCGCCGACGGGACCGTCCGCGAGCGGGTCGAGCGGGCCTGCCGCACCCGGTTCGACCTGTCGGCCGGGCCGCTGGCCCGGGTCTGGTGGTTCCCCCTCGGGAACGGAGGTGGGGTGCTCGTCCTGGCCGCCCACCACCTGATCGTCGACGGCCGGTCCAAGGACATCCTGCTGCGGGACCTGGCCGACCGCTACGGCCCCGACGCACCGGCGGTGGCGGCGCAGCCGGCCGGACCCGGGTACACGATGCCGCCGGAGCACCTGGTCGTCGCGGCCACCGAATACTGGTGGCGGAACCCGCCACGCCCGGTCGAGCTGCCCCGCGACGGCGGGGTACGCCCCGGCGACACGGTCGTCCGCGCGCTGACCCCCCGGACCCGTACGAGGCTGGCCGAGGCGGCCGTCGCACTGGACGCGACCCGGTTCGAGCTGCTGCTCACGGTGCTCGCCAACTGCCTCGCCCCCGACGACGGGCCCACCTCGATCGCGATCGAGCTGTCGGTGCGTACGCCGGCCGACGCGGACCGGATCGGCATGTACGTCAACGAGCTTCCGCTCACCCTCCCCACGCCACCGACCGGCTCGTACGCGGCGGCGCTGACGACCGTCCGCGCCGGCCTGCGGGAGCTGTACGCCCACCGGACGGTCCCGTTGGCGATGTGCCGGCCCGGGACACGGCCGTTCCTGGCCACCGCCGCCGTCTCGGTCAGCTACCGGCGGATCGCCCCCGGCCCGGTCTTCGCCGGCGTCGCCACCACGGTGGACTGGTCGGCGTTCAACGGGGTCGCCCGCAACGCCCTGCACGTCATGATCGCCGACGGCGAGCAGACCCACGTCACGTTCCAGTTCCCGGCGTCGGCCGGGGCACGCCGACGGGCCGACGCCCTGATCGACCGGGTCCTGGTGGTGCTGGACCGCAGCCTCACCGCGCCGCAGGCGACCCTGGTCCGGCCGCAGGAGGAGCCGCCCCCGTGGACCTGAGCCTGTTCTTCTTCTCCGCCAGCGCCGACGACGCCCACGACCTGCTGCTCGACGGCGCACGGTTCGCCGACGACCACGGCTTCGCGGCGGTCTGGACGCCGGAGCGGCACTTCCACGAATTCGGCGGCCCCTACCCGAACCCGGCGGTGACCGGTGCCGCCGTCGCGGCGGTCACCCGGCGGGTCGGTGTCCGCGCCGGCAGCGTCGTGCTCCCCCTGCACGACCCGTTGCGGGTGGCCGAGGAGTGGGCGGTCGTGGACCGGATCTCCCACGGCCGGGCCGGGGTCGCGTTCGCCTCCGGTTGGCACGCCGTCGACTTCGTCCTCGCCCCCGACCGGTACCCGCACCGCAGGTCGGCGTTGCCGGAGCTGATCGACGAGGTGCGTTCCCTGTGGCGGGGCGGCACCACGCCACGTCCCGACGGCGTCGGCGGTCGCGTCGACGTCGAGGTCTTCCCCAAGCCGGTGCAGGCCGACCTGCCGGTCTGGATCACCAGCGCCGGTGACCTGGCCACCTTCGAACTCGCCGGGCGGCTCGGCGTCGGCGTCCTCACCCACCTGCTCACCCAGAGCCTCGACGAGCTGCACACCAAGATCGAGCGGTACCGGCAGCTGCACCCCGGGCAGGGCCGGGTCACCCTCATGCTGCACACCCTGGTCGGGCCGGACGACCAGGGCGTGTCCGCCCTGGCCCGGGAGCCGATGACCCGCTACCTGCGGTCCTCGCTCGACCTCGTGGCGGGGATGCTGCCCGGCTCCCCTTTCCACGACTCCACGGTCACCGACGACGAGGCGGACTTCCTCATCGGCCGGGTGCTCGACCGGTTCCTGGCCGAACGGGGGCTCTTCGGCTCGGTGCCGACCTGCGCCCGTACCCTGCGCCGGCTCGCCGAGGCGGGCGTGGACGAGGTCGCCTGCCTGATCGACTTCGGCCTGCCGGCGGCGGCGACCAGATCCGGCCTCACCCACCTGGCCCGACTGGTCGGGCGGTGACCCCGGCGGCGGACCGGCGCCCCTGCGTACCGGCGGCGTCAGCGCCACCGGACCCCCGGCGGGGCCGGTGCCCGCGTCGGGGGGTGCCCACACCCACGTCCGCCGATCGAAGGAGCGCTGATGGACGACGACCTCCCCGCATTCCCGCTGCCGCCCGCGTCGGGGCTCGCTCCCGCCGCCGACTTCGCCCGCCGACGCGGGCAGTGCCCGTTCGGCCGCGTCCGGCTGCCCAGCGGCGACAGCGCGATCCTGCTCGTCCGGCACGCCGACGTCGCCGCCGCCGTCAGCAGCCCCGCGCTGTCCCGCAACCACCTGCTCGCCGACGCTCCCCGGCGCAGCGGCGAACCCAACTTCCTCTACGACCCGGACCTGCTCATCAACCAGTCCGAGCGGTCCCACACGGCGGTGCACCGGGTCGCCACCCGGGCGATGGACCACGCGCGGGTCGCCGCCCACCTGCCGGTGGTCCGGCAGGTGGCCGACTCCCTCGTGGACGCGATGACCGCCGACGGCCGCCGCGACGGTGACCTCGTCGCCGGGTACACCGACCGGCTCCCGCTGCTGACGATCACGCGGCTGCTCGGCATTCCGACCGAGGACTGCGACAGGATCCGCCGCTGGTCGGGGGCGTACACCCACTCGCATCCCGGCACGCCGCAGGAACGGGCCCGGCTCGTCGCCGAGTTCGGCGCATACGTGCGTGGGGTCGTCACGGGCGGGTCGGACGCCGCGCTGCTGGCCGACCTGGTCGACCCACCGGACACCGCCACCCGGCTCCCGACGGACGAGCTGGTCAGCCTGACCAGGCTGATGCTGTCGGCGGGGGTCGAGGCCCCGGCGACCGTGCTCGGCCGGGCGATGCTACGGCTCCTGGGGGACGACGCGGCGGACTGGCGGGCCTTCGTCCGGCACGGCACCGACCCCACGGCGATGGCCGACGAGCTGCTCCGCCTGGTGTACGCCGGCAACGTGGCCGCGCTGCGGACCGCGACCACCGACCTCGTGCTGCCCTCCGGCACCGTGCCCCGGGGCACGGCCGTGCTCCTCGCCTGGATCTCGGCACTGCACGACCCGGAGGTCTACCAGCAGCCGGAGGCGCTCCTGCCGCACCGCAGCGGCCCGAAGTTCGTCGGGTTCGGCGGGGGCCGCCACTACTGCCCGGGTCGACGGCTCGGCCGGGCGATCCTGGCGGTGGGGCTGGAGCGGCTGCGGGCCCGGTTGCCCGGCCTGCGCCTCGCCGCCGACGGGCCGTTCCCCATCGCGGAGCGGGAGGTGGGTGGGGTCGTCACCACGTTGCCGGTGCGCTGGTAGCGCCGGACACCACGTCGGCCGCCTCGGGCAGGTGGTCGGCGAGGGCGGTGAACTGCGCCCGGGTCAGGTACGACGGGTTGGCCGCCTGTGGCTGGCGGAACACCTCCAGCCCGGCCAGTCGGGGGTCGGCGCGCAACCGGTCCCGGTGCAGCCGTCGTGGCTCGGGCAGGACGGTCAGGTCCAGGGGCACCGTCCAGGGCGCGCGGGCCTCCCCGCCGGGCACCGGCTCGCCGGTGAGCCGGCCGATCCCCCAGACGCCGTACGGCAACCGTCCCCGGCTGCCGCTGGCCCAGAACACCACGGGCTGACCGGCCCGCATCAGCCGGGCCCGGTAGCCGGGGCGTACGCACCAGCCCGTCACCCGGGGGTCCCGGGCGAACCGGCCGGCGAGGTCGACCAGGTCCGCATTGCCCTTGATCAGCCAGGCGCCCAGGTCGTCCCGGGTCACCTGACGTTCGTCGGTGCGTGCGTGCGGCACGTCGGGTCCTCCTCGGCGGTCAGATCAGCCCCTCCCGGACCGCGTAGGCTACCGCGTGGGTGCGGTTGCGCAGCTGGAACCGGCTGGTGATGTCGTGCAGCACGTTCTTGACGGTCCGCTCCGAGTAGCTCAGCCGGGTCGCCACCTCCCGGGTGTCCATCCCGTCCGCCACCAGCCGCAGGATCTCGCTCTCCCGCACCGAGAGCCCGTTGACGTCGATGCCGCGCGGGGCGAGCACCGTCTGCTGGAGCCGGGTCACCTGCTTGACCAGCAGACCGAGCACCTCCGGGGGCATCGCCGCCCCGCCGGAGGCGGTGCTGACCACGAGTTGGGCCAGCCGGTGGCCGGTCGCCTCGGTGCGTGAGGCGAGGGCGCGTACCCCCAGCTCCACGGCGGGGATCAGCGCCGAGTCCGACTCGACGGCGGCGACCAGCACGAAGCGCCGGCAGCCCAACCGGCGCACGGCCCTGAGCACGTCGAGCGTGTCCCGGTCGAGGGTGTCGGCGGCGACCACACCGACGGTCTCGGCGGTGATCATCTGCGCGGGTACGACCTCGATCTCGGCCCGGCCGCGCAGCGCCGCGGTGATCCCGGCCGTGGAGATCGGGTCGGGGGTACGGATGTAGGTCTGGGCACGTCCGTTCATGGCGGTTCCTTAGCTTCCGGGCTGAGGCGGGCGTCGGCTGCCAGGCTGACGCTCAGCAGGGGCAGATCGGTGGTCCGGAGGCCGGTGCCGAGCGGTTCCGTGACCGGGTGGGAGTCGCTTCGCCGAGATGGACACCGGCCAGCGGGTGGTGGCGGTGCCCGTCGTCCACGGTAGAGACGGCGGTCGGTCGCGCACTGGAGGCCGGCTGGACGCCGGCAGATAGACATCCTTGCCGGGTGACAACGTTTTGAGCTGCTCAAATGCCCGTGCGTCCATAAGTGAGCGATGGGGCCACCGGCAGAACCGGCAGAACCGTTGCCCCGAAGGGCGGGCGGCCCTGCCCCATCGGCAGGTTTGACCTGCGGGTAGCCCGGTGATTCAGTGGCGAAGATCATGGTCATCCGACCGGTCAACCGGCAGAATCATGTGCTGGCAGCGCTGGTGGGACAGGCGCGCAGCCATGACAGGGAGGCCCGTTGATGGCCGACAGCGGTGGTGAGATCCGACGACGACGACTGGGTGCCGGACTGACCCAGGAGCAGCTGGCCGAACGGGCGGGAATCAGCGTCCGGGCGGTGCGCGACATCGAGCAGGGCCGGGTCCGCAACCCCCGGGCCGAGTCGCTGCGGCGGATCGCCGCCGCCGTCGGTCCGCCGCAGCTGAAGCCACCCGGCCCGGCGCCACCCGTCGCCACGCCGGTACCGACCCTGCGCATCGACGTGCTGGGGCCGCTGCGCATCCAGGTCGGCGTCGAACCGGTCACGCTCGGCTCCAACCGCCAACGGATGCTGCTCGGCCTGCTCGCCCTGCACCCGGACGCGATCGTGTCCCGCCACGAGATCGTCGACGTGCTCTGGGGTCACGACCCGCCGGACAGCTGCCTCAACCTCGTCCACACCTACGTCGCCCGGTTGCGTCGGGTGCTGGACCAGCCCGGCGGCCCCGCCGCCACCATCACCCACGTCGGCGGCGGCTACCGGTTGAGGGTCGACCCCGCCCAGCTCGACCTGAGCCGGTTCGCCGCCGCGATCGAACGCGCCGAGGGCAGCGTCGCGGGCGACCTGCCGAGCCTGGACCGGCTGGCCGGGGCACTGGCGCTGTGGCGGGGGCCGGTGCTGGCCGATGCGGCGCCGAGCCTGACCCAGCACCCGACCGCCGCCGCCCTGAACCGACGTCGCATCGCCACCGCCGTCACCTACGCCACGCTCGCCGTCGACCTGGGCCTGCCCGACCGGGCGGTCCGGGAACTGCACGCGGTGGCCAGCCACGAACCGCTGCACGAGCAGGTGCACGCCCGGCTGATGCTCGCCCTGGCCGCCTGCGGCCAGCAGGCCCGCGCGTTGGCCCTGCACCGCGACCTGCGCGACCGCCTCGCCGAACAGCTCGGCGTGGAGCCCGGCCCGGAACTGCGGGAGGCACAGCTGCGCATCCTGCGCCAGGACCTGCCCCGGATGGTCACCCACCCGGGCGGGCCGGTGACCGGCACCGCGTCGGCACCCCGCCTGACCGAGGTGGCACCGCGCCGGCCCGAGGTGGCGCAGCCGACCCCACCGTCGCGCCACCGGTCACCGGCGCAGCTGCCGCCCGACGTCGCGTACTTCACCGGGCGCAGCACCCAACTGGCCGCCCTCGACGCGCTGCTGGTCGGGGCGACGGCGGCCCGGGGGCCGGTGGTCATCTCCACCATCACCGGGATGGCCGGGGTCGGCAAGACCGCCCTGGCGGTGCACTGGGCGCACCGGGTCCGCCGGCACTTCCCCGACGGGCAGCTCTACGTCAACCTGCGTGGCTACTCGACGGCCAGCCCGGTCCGCGAGTCGGAGGCCCTCGCCGGGTTCCTGCACGCGCTCGGGGTGCCGGCCGACCAGGTGCCGGTCGACCCCGGGCAGGCCGCCGCGCTGTTCCGCACCATGCTGGACGGTCGCCGGATGCTGGTGCTGCTGGACAACGCCGCCAGCGCCGACCAGGTCCGCCCGCTCCTGCCGGGGGCCGCCGGCTGCCTGGCGCTGGTCACCAGCCGGGACCGGCTCAGCGGGCTCGTCGCCGTGGACGGAGCACGCCGGCTCGACCTCGACGTGCTCACCGTGGACGAGGCCGGCACCCTGCTCACCCGGATCATCCCGCCCGACCGGGTGGCCCGCTCAGGTGAGATCGCCGAACTGGCGACGGTCTGCGCCCGGCTGCCGCTGGCCCTGCGGATCGCCGCCGCCAACCTGATCGACCAGCCCCAACAGTCGATCAGCGCGCACACCGCCCGGCTGACCGCCGGTAACCAACTCGCCGGCCTCCGTGTCGAGGGAGACGACCAGGCGGCCGTCCGGGCGGCGTTCGACCTGTCGTACGCCGCGCTGCCCGCCCCGGCCCGCCGGCTGTTCCGGCTGCTGGGCACCGCGCCGGGGACGGACGTCACGGTGACCGCCGCCGCCGCCCTGGCCGGGATCGGTGAGCCGACCGCCGCACACGAGCTGGACCGGCTCGCCGCCGCGCACCTCGTCCAGCAGGTCACCCCCGGCCGGTACGCCTTCCACGACCTGCTGCGGCTCTACGCCCTGGAGCGGGCCACCGCCGAGGACCCCGCCGCGCAACTGCGGTCCGCCGTCCGACGTCTCTACGGCTGGTACCGGCAGCGCACCGACGCCGCCGCCGCCACGATCTATCCCCACCTGGTGCGGTTGCCGCCCGACGGGGCCGAACCGCACCCCGATGGGTCCCCGTTTCCCAGCTCAGCCGGGGCGATGGCCTGGCTGGAGGAGGAGCACACCAACCTGATGCGGGTGATCGCGCACGCCGCCGAGAACGGGGCCGACCCGGCCGCCTGGCGGATCCCGGACGCGCTGCGCGGCTACTACCAGTTCCGCCCGCACAGCGACGGCCTGGTCGCCGCGACCAGCGCACTGCACGCCGCACAGCAGGTCGGCGACCATGCCGGTGAGGCCGCGAGCCGGCTCGGGCTGGCCAGCCTGCATCTGCGCCGTGGCGAGTACGCGGTGGGTCTGTCCCACGCCACCGCGATGATCGACGCGGCCCACCGGGCGGCCTGGCCCGAGGGGCTGGCGGCGGCGTACGGCACCTGTGGGCTGCTGCACCTGCGGGCCGGCCGGCTGGCCGAGGGGGCCGAGTTGACCCGGCTGGCGGTGAGCATCCACGAACGCCTGGGCGGCCCCGAACGGCTCAGCACCAGCCTCGGCAACCTCGGGGTGATCTACCGGGACATGGGGCGGCTCCGCGAGGCGGCCGAGGTCTTCCGGCAGTCCCTGGCGCTGACCCGCAGCACCGGGATGTGGATGAGCGCCGGGATCAGCCTGAGCAACCTGGGCGAGGTCCAGCACGCCCTCGGCCAGCACGGCGAGGCTCTCGACCACCTGCGGGAGGCGCTGGATCTCAGCCGGCGGACGGGCTACCGGCCCACCGAGACGGAGAGCCTGCGCCGGTTGGCGGCGCTGCGTGTGCAGACCGGCGACCTGGGCCCGGCGACGAAGCTGGCCGACGAGGCGCTGGCCCTCGCCGACCTGATCGGCGACACCGCCCAGCAGGCTGCCGCCCGCAACGTGCGCGGCGCGATCCACCAGCGCAACGGTGACCCGGCGGCGGCCGTCGAACACCGGCGGGCACTCGAACTCGCCCGGGCCGGTGGTGCCCGGGGTGAGGAGGTCGAGGCGCTCATCGGGCTGGCCGAGGTCTTCGGCGACACCGACCCGACGGAGGCGGTCGCGTTGGCCCGGCAGGCCCGGACGGTGGCCCGCGCCGCCGGCTACCGGGTCTGGGAGGGGCACGCCCTGGTGGCCGCCGCCGAGGCGATGCGGAACACCGACCCGGTGACCTCGGCGCGGACCGCCGAGGAGGCGCTGGCCACCCACCGGGAGACCGGGCACCTGCTCGGTCAGGTCCGGGCGCTGCGGTTGCTGGTCGCGCTCGGCCCGGCCGGTGGCGTCGACGCCGCCCAGCAGTCGGCGTACCGGCGGGAGATCACCGAGCTGTCCCGGCGGGTCCGTCCGGTGGTCGACGAGGACCTGCCGGTCAGCCCGTGACGGTGAAGTGGCGGCGGCTCTCGTCGTCCAGCGGGGTCAGGGTCGGCCGGCCGCCGTCGTCGGTCCGGAGCACCAGCAGGCCCTCGACCGGGGCGTCGTCCTGGTGCGACGCGTGCCACCTGATCCGCAGCTCCGCCCCCGGTCGTCACCCCCCGGCTCCCACCGGGGGGTGAGGGCCAGCCGTACCGGGGATCCGGTGCTGTTGCGTACGGCGTCGGGGCCGCCCCGGCCGGGTCCGCCGTCGACCCCGGCCACCAGCAGCGTGACCTGCCGGAAGCCGACGTGCCGACGCCCCCGGTGCCACAGCACCGGCCACGACTCCCGGTTGGCCGTCGGGTCGTCACCGTAGTGGGCGTCGATGCCGACATCGTCCCCGTCGGTCCGGTGGGTGACGCTGCGGTCGACGCCGACCGGGGCGACCAGGTAGCGGTGCATGGTGCACCGGAGCCCCAGCAGCAGCCGGACCGTCCCCCGGAGGGCGGGCCCACCGTGGTAGGTCAGCAGCACCGCACCCGGGTCCGCGGCTGCGGTGTCCAGCATCGCCGACCGTGCCTGACCGGCGGCGTCGCGTACCGCCAGGGTCTGTGGACCGTCCAGGCCGTGGAAACCAGTCACCGTGACGGTGTCGTCGACGTAGGGCGTGGGGTGGGCCTGCGGCAGCTCGGCCGGCGCGGCGGTGAGCCCGGTCGCGTGCCACGCCGGGCGGCCACCGCCGGGCCGGCGGGCGGCGTGCACCGGCACCGCAGGCCGGTCGTGCACCCCCGCGTTGACCGGGGTGACGAGGAAGTGGGTACGGGTGGCCAGCGACTGGTCGGCCACCTCGAAGAGCCCGTCGCTGTGCACCAGGAACGAACCCACCTCGTCGTGTTCCGGGGTCAGCTGGACCCCACCGACCGTGGTCTGCTCGTGGTGCACCCGGTAGCCGATCCGGATCGCCGGCACCGTGCCGTGGGCGGCCTCCAGCCGGGCGGTGAAGACCAGCGAGCCGACCTCGTTGAACTTGTTGAACGGGTTACGGCCGGCCCCGACGGCATGGGGCGACACGCTCAGGTCGGTGATCCCCCAGCAGGGGAAGTGCGACAGCGCGCTCTGTCGGAGCACCAGCGCCCCCACCCCGACGTCGGCCACCACGTAGTCGAAGGTGGTGAACCGGACCAGCAGGTCCACACAGACCCGCTTCGGGCCGGCCGGGCCGGATCGACGGCGCAGGTAACGCAACCAGTAGGAGTGCTGCCGTTGCTGGTCGCCACGGACCATGCCGGTGCCGGCGAGGTGGGGCTGCGCCGGGGAGATCAACTCCCGCAACGTCGCCTGCTCCGGGAAGCCCGCCCCGCCGAACCCGGTCACCGTGAAGGCGTCGCCCACCGGCTCGTCGGGCCGGTATCCGGTCAGCCGTATCCGACCAGGCACAGTTTGTCTCCGCTCAGCTCAACACGGTCAGATGCTGGTAGGTCTGCTCGTCGGCGAAACGGACCACCGGCCCGCCGGAGGCGTCCACGGTGATCAGGAACGCACCACCGACCGGCACGGCGGGGCCGGCGGCCGGGCCCACCGCCTCCTCGGACCAGCGGACCAGCAACCCCGGCACGTCGTCGTCGGTGCCCTCGTACCACTCGGGGACGAACCGCAGCCGCGACCCGACCGGCCCGGTGCGGGCGGCGGCCCCGGCCGGGTCGCCGTCGTCGGGCAGGGGACGCAGCGACACGTCGACGAACCCGGGGTGCCGGCGGCCGTGGTGGAAGACGACGGCGTCGGCGAACTCGTTCTGCTCGATCAGGTAGCAGCAGGTGCGCAGGTGCAACGCCAGGCGGGCCCGGACCCGGCCGGCCCGGCGGTCGTCACCCCGGTCACCGGCGCGGGCGTACTCCACGATCATCCCGTCGTCGCGGATGTCGCCGCCCATCGACGCGCTGTACCAGCGGGGGTGGCCGGTGTGCCAGACCCCGATCTGGTCGGGGCCGGCGACCCGCTCGAATCCCTGCACCTCGACCGCGCCCCGGCGGGCCCGACCGGTCGACACCCGCATCGCGGTGACCGGCGGCGGGGCCGTGACGCCGGTCGCCCGGTAGACGGTGAGGCTGCGCCCGGGTGGCGGCTCGGCCCCGACGATCGGCCGGTCGTGCACCGACCCGCTGACCGGGACGAGTCGCCACGACGAGCACCCGGACGTCCCGGACGCCGGTTCCAGGGTGATCCCGCCGTCGCTGTGCACGGTCAGCGCCCCGGTCTCCTCGTGCCCGGGGGCGTACCCGTCCCCGACGATCGGGTTCGCCACGTGCCGCACCCGGTGCACGACCCGGATCGCCGGCACCGCGACGCCCGTGCCGGCGGCGGGAACGAACCCGATCTCCGGCTCGAAGACCAGCTGGCCGGCGTCGTTGAACTTGTTGAACGGGTTCCGGCCACCGGCCCCGGTGTCCCGCAACGAGATGCTGAGATCCTCGATCCCCCACAGGCCCGGCACCGGCAGCGTCGACCGGGGTGAATACCGGTCTGTGCCGGGTCGGACCTGGTAGGGGAAGGTGTTGAACCGGATCACCAACTCCACCGCCACCAGCTTCGGGTGCCCCGGACCCGGGCCCCGGTAGCGGTACCGCAGCCAGTAGCAGTGCCGCCGGGTCAGGGTGCCCCGGTCCAGCCACACCGCGCCGTCCTGCTCGTCCGGCCACAACTCGTCGGCGAGGAACTCCCCGACCGGCAGGGCGGCGTCGCGGAAACCGGTCACGGTGAACCGGTTGCCGGAGAGTTCCTCGGGCTCGTACTCGATGGTGGTCACGGCGTGGTTTCCCTCTGTCCGCCCGGTCGGGGGTCCGGGGTCGTGGCGATGACCGGTGGGTCCGTGGGGTGGGGCGGACGCCGGGCCGGCAGGCGGGGTGCCGGCCCGGCGTCGGCGGTCACACCAGGTCGTACTCGCGGGCCAGGTACTGGAACTTCTCGTCGGTCAGCACCGTGGCCAGGACCCGCTGGTCGGCCTCGGAGAGATCGTCCACCTCGTCGTCCAGCACCCGGTCGAGCACCTCCCGGGCGGCAGCCGGGTCGAGGTCGGCCAGCGGTTCCGGCGACGACGCGTCCGGCTCCGGCTGCTCGACGGGGTACGCCGACCCGCCCGACCCGTCGTAGTCCGGCCCGTCAGGACCCGGCAGCTCGTCGCCCGGCCCGTCGTAGCCCTGCTGGTGGTAGCCCGGCTGTTCCTCGCCCTGGCCGTCGTAGCCCGACCCGTCGTATGCCTGCCCGTCATAGCCCGACCCGTCGTGGGCCTGACCGTCGTACGGGTGCTGGTCGTCAGCCTGCCCGTCGTAGCTCTGCTGGTCCTGCTCGGCGGCCTGATGGGCGGCGGCCACCCAGTGCTGGGTCACCGAGTCGATCATCCGGGCCATCTCCGCCGCCGGCTCACCCAGCTCGTCGACGGCGAAGACCTGCACCGGCGCGAGGGAACTGGCCTGGTGGTAGACGGTGTCGTAGAAGTCGGCCAGCCAACCGTTGCGCTGGTACCAGTCCGGCTCGCCCCAGCCCTGCCCGAGCAGGTCCGGCAGCAGCTCCCAGCCGGTCTCCGGCTGCTCGGCGATGATCCGGTGCGCACTGACGACCGCCCAGCTCAGATAGGCGTACGAGTCGTCCAGGCCGGCCGGGCCGGTGGTGTCGAAGTTCTCTGGATAGTTCATCGCTCGTCTCCCGCTCAGCCCGTGACGGTGAAGTACTTGTTGCTGTCGGCGTCCAGCAGGCGCAGCACCGGGCTGCCCGACTGGTTGACCCCGAGCCGGAACTGACCCTTGTTGCGGTGGCTGCGGGAGCGGCCCTCGGCACCGGCGTGTTCGGCGGACCAGTCGATCCTGAGCTGCACGCCGACCTGCCCCTCGACCTCCTCGACGTACGGCCCGAAGAACAGCGTCGACTCCTCGTGGTGCCGGTTCTTGACCGCGTCGACGTCGTACCGTTCGCCTTTCTCCCCGACCACCGCCGCCTCGCCGCGCCCCACCTCCAGCACCCGCAGGGAGACGTCGCGGAAAGCGGTGTACCGCACCCCGTTCACGTAGACGATCTGCCGGTTGCCCTGGTCGTCCGGTGCGGTGAGGTAGGGCACCAGGGTGAAACGCAGCAGCAGCAACGCCCTGATCTTGGTGCGGACCTTCCGGCCCAGCACGGCACCGTCGCGGACGTACTCCAGTCGCAGCGCCGCCTCGTGCCCGTCGGCCTCCGCCGCCGAGGCGACGACCGGCTGCTGGCCGTTGTTGAGGACGGTGATGGTGTTCGGGCCGTTCATCCGCTCGAAGCCGATCACCTGCATGCCCCGGTGCTCGTGCGGGTCGAGCATCCGGCCACCGTGGTCGATCCCGCCCAGCTCGATGCGCTGGGCGTTGAGCACGGTGGTGGTGCCCACCTGGCCGACCTGGTCGACCCGGGTCGGGCGCTGGTGCACGCTGCCGCTGAGCGGGGTGATCCGGAAGTGCTTGTCGGTACGCCCCTCACCGTGGTTGATCTCGAAGCTGCCGTTGCTGTGCACCAGGAACGCGCCGGCGTCGTTGTGGCTCAACCCGAGGGGTGCGCCGAGCAGGTTCTTCGCCTGGTGCTGCACCCGGTAGTTGATCCGCAGGTGGGGCATACCGTCGTGGGCGACGGCCGCGTCGAAGGTCAGGCTGCCGGACTCGTTGAACTTGTTGAACGGGTTGCGCCCCCGGCCGGTCGGCATCAGCGACACGCTCAGGTCGGTGATCCCCCAGCACGGGTAGTCGCGCAGGACCGCCCGTTCCTGCGCGGTGGGGCCGTCGTCACCGTTCTTCGGCACATAGTCGAAGGTCGTGAAGCGCACCAGCAGCTCCACACAGACCCGCTTCTTGTCCGTGACGCCGATGCCCCGGCGCAGGTAACGCAGCCAGTAGACGTGTTGCCGGGACTGGCCGCCCCGGACCATGACGAGCTGGCCGTTGGCGATCGGCGCCGGTGAGATCAACTGGTTCAGCGGCACTTCCGTCGGGAAGCCGGCGTTGCTGAACCCGCTGACCTGGAACACCCCGTCTGTCAGCCCCTTGGCCTGCCCCTGCGCGAACCCGATCATGTTCGCGGTGGTGTTCAGGGCGATGGCGACTTCTGTCACGGATACACCTCCGACGTGGGACCGTCGGGCCCGTTGGCCGACGGTGGTGGTGGTTGTCAGGTGCCGCTCCCCGGGGCCGCGCCCCGGCGTCACCCGCTGCCCGGCACGCTCACTCCCGGGCGAAGAACTCGAATTCGCTGACCGTCACGTCGGTGCCCTTCTCGGCCCGGTGCACGTCGGTGACCTGGATCTGCACGCTGGTGACCCCGTCGGCCCCGTCGAGGGTCAGCGTCTGCGGTTCCCCGGTGTCCTCGATGGCCAGGGTGTCCGACCGGTTGGTGGAATAGACCAGGTGCAGGGTCTTCGGCCGGTGCGACGCGGTGTAGTCCTCGGCCGTGCCGGCGGTCACGATGAGCCGCTGGAGGTCAACCTCGGCCGCGAAGCGCAGGGTGACCGTCGGCGGCTTCTCGGCGTCCCAGCGCACCTGCCAGTGCGTGTTGCGGTACTGGTCGACGCTGAGCGCCGGCCCGTGGTCCCGTACCGACGCGCCGCCGGTCACCTCGACCGGCCGGACGGCCACGAACCGTGGGTTGATCTTCCGGTCGGCCCAGTCCCGCGCCCCGGTCACCGGCCCGGAGACCGCACCGTTGATCCGTTCCCGCAGCGGCGGATAGATCAGGTAGGCCACCCCGATCGCGAAGAGCAGCACCGCGGCGACCGCGTTCGACCGCTGGTAGATGGAGTGCAGCACGCCGCCGACCCCACCCGCCCCGCCACCGCCGGGGGTGCCGGGGCGGGCCCCGGCGGCGGTGACCCGGGGGCCCCGTCGCGGCAGCAGGCGCTGCCACCAGCGGCGGCGGGCCACCTCGGCGGTACGCAGCGAGTCCCCGCACCGGCTACAGAACCGGCGGGTCGGCACGTTGCCCTCACCGCACTCGCCGCAGACCAGGTCACCGGGTTGCAGGCGTCGGGTGGGCGGCTGGTGGCCGACGGTCGCCGCCCGGGGGCGTACCGCCTGCGGACTGACCTCCCCGGGTCCGGTCGTCGCCGCGGCGGTGGTCGCCCGCCGCGCGCCGACCCGCCCGCCGGTGGTGGTCGACCCGGGCGGCGCGGGGTCGGCCGGGTCCTCGGCCGCGACCAGGGCACTGGTGTGCGGCGCGGCGCGCGGGTCACGGCGGGCCGGGGCGGTCGGCAAGCGGGCACCCGCCACCCCGGGTGGCGGTGGCGGCAGCCGACGCGGCGGCACCGCGACCTGCGTCGCGGTGGTGTCCGGGGTGCCGTCCTGCGCCGACGACGCGTCGGTGGACGCCGCGCCGGTGCCGGCCGACCCGTCGACCGCCGGCGGGGCGGGCGGACCACCGGGTAGTCCCGCCGGGCCGGACGTCGGCGGACCGGGGCGGGCCGCCCGGTCCGGCAGCCGGGCCGCCGGCACGCCCGGCGGTGGCGGTGGCAGCCGGCGCGGCGGCACCGTCACCGCCGCCGGCCCGTCGCCCGCCACGACCTGCGCGGCCGACCCGCCGGCACCACCCGGCGGCAGGCCCCCCGGCGGGCGTGACCCCGCGGGTACGGGCCGCGCCCCGGGAGCGCCGGCTCCCGGCGGGGCGGAGCGCACGCCCGGCGGACCCGACCCCGGCGGACCCGGCCGCGACCCGGGCGGACCCGACCCGGGCGGACCCGACCCGGGCGGACCGGAGCGGCCCCCCGGCGGTGTCGTCCCCGGCGGACCGGGACGCACCCCGGGCGGACTCAGGCCGGGTGGCCCGGGACGCACCCCGGGCGGTGTCGTCCCCGGCGGACCGGGACGCACCCCGGGCGGACCCGCACCAGGCGGCCCCGGACGCACCCCGGGCGGGCCGGGACGCAGACCCGGCGGGCCACCGGCCGACCCCCGGCCCGTCCCGTCACCGACCCGCACCACACCCTCGTCGACCGGGGAGCCACCCGGGGCCGGAGCGATCACCCCGGCGATGCGCTGCAACAGCGTGGGCTTCTGCCGGAACTCCTGCTCGGCCTCCCGTACCGTCTCGACCGGGATCTTCGGCGCGGTCTTCTCGCCGGTCCACTCCAGGAAGCTGCCGCAGGAACCACAGAAGGTGTCCGCGTCACCGTTGTGGTTCCCGCACTCACGACAGATGATCACGGTCGAGCACCTCCAGGGTCGTCGTCACGTGCGCCGGTACGACCGCGCGGCACAACTCGTCGAGGGCGTGCCCGGCGACCCTCCCGGGCTCGGCCACCCACACCCGTACGTGCACCCGGGCCGGCGGCAGCGCGGCCGGCGACGGCTCCGGCCGGGTCGACCAGGACACCCCGGTCGAGTCGAGGACCTCCACCTCACCCCCGGTGGCCAACTCCAGGGCCATCTGCAACCCGGCGACCGTCCCCCGCAGCCGGTGCGCGGCGACCGCGCCGGCCACCATCGCGCGTTGCCGCTCCACCGGCCAGTTCTCGTCGAGGTGGGCACCCACCCAGGCACCGAGCCAGAGCAGGAAATCCGGCGGGGCCAACCACGGGTCCAGGTACGCGTCGAGACAGTCCAGCGTGGACACCACCGGTGCGAGCACCTGGTCCAGCCCCTCGGTCCAGCGCACCAGCAGGTCGTCCTCCTGCAACAGGGCGGGCAGGAAACCGGCGATCGGGTACGGCATCGCCACGTCGACCGGGCCGCGCATCAGTGCTCCTCCACCCGGAGCTGGTGGTCGAAGGAGAAGACCAGGCTGTCCGGTTCCAGGTCGATCCGGCCGGCCTCGGTGCCCCGCTCACCGGTCACCGGGTTGGCGGTGAACAGCCGCAGGTCCTCCACCAGCTCCACCCCGCGTACCCGCTGCAGCACGGCGAAGAGTTCACCGGCCTGCACCGGACGCCCGAACGGCCAGCCCCGACCGTCCGGGCCACCGCCGGCCAGCGGGCTGAGGAAGCCGTACAGGGCGGCCAGGCCCTCCTCCCGGACCCGCTCGACGACGACCCGGGGCCGGGCGACGACCCGGGCCACCACGGTCACCCCCCGGTAGCGGGGTGGCTCGACGACCACCCGGGTGCCGATCAGCCGCGTCTCGTCCAACCGGCCGGCCACCCGGGCGAGGCTCGACTCGGCCGGGATCAGGTCCTCCAGCCGCAGCCGCCCCTCCTCGGCGGGGGCTGCCGGCACCACCAGCAGCCGCGCCACCGGCGGCCCGTCCCCGTTGCTCGGCACGCAGCGGACCCGGGCCAACTCCGGGGCGGCCTCCCGGGCCAGCACCTCGTGGTCCTCGGCGGTCACCGCGCGACTGCGGCTGCGCAGGGTCAACGGGCCCCGGCGACGCGCCTCGTCCAGGGTCTCGCCGTCCACCCCGCCGCTGGCCGGGTGCCGGTTCTCCACCCCCGCCACGTACGGGATCGAGGCACGTAGCGCGGTGATCGCGCCGACGCCGACGTTGCCCCGGCTGCCGCCGCCGACCGCGTACCGGCGCAGCCGCAGCCGACCGCCCCGGGGTGGCACCGCGCCGTACCGGCGCAACGTGCCGTCGGGTTGCCGGACGGCCGGGCCGAACACCACCTCACCGGCCACCCCGTCGAGCAGGAAGTGCCGGTCCCCGGGGCCGCTACCGGCGAAGTGCTCGACCGGCGACCACCGCTGCCAGCCGTCGTCGGAACTGACCTCCAGCACCGGGTCGCCGAAGCCGGCCAGCACCGGCCGGCGGGTCAGCGTGAACCGCTGGCCGGGCACCCCCTCGGAGTCGCCGAGTTCCTCGTCGTCCACCAGGTCGGCGTGCACCGCCTCGGTGGTGCCACCGACGGTGTTCGCGGCCAGCCCGAGGACCACCGGGGAGGCGCTGTAGCCGGGCTGCCCCTCCTGCGGGGTGACCACCCGGGCCCGCAGCCAGCCGGCCAGCACCCCGTCGACCAGGCTGGCCTGGTGCCCGTCGGGCACGTGCAGCAGGATCGCGCCGGGCCGGTTCAGCGCACCGGTCTCGTCCAACCCGACCTCACAGTCGAGCCAACCGTCGGCACCGCGCGCCTCCCAGCGCAGCGGCGGGTGCAGCGGGTTGACCCCGACACCGTCGACCCGGCCCTCGAACTCCAGCCGCACCGCGCAGCCGCCCACCGGCCGGTCCAGCCCGATCAGCAGTTCGTCGCCGGGCTGCGGCACCGGGGAGAACGCCACCACCGGCCCACCCAGTTCCAGGGCGCCGGTCTGGTCGGTCACCCCGTCGGCGGTCCGGACCCGCAGCTGGGTCAGCACGCACGGCGGCACGGCGAGGTCGGCGAGGGTGGCGAAGACCAGCGGGTCCCCGCCGTCGGCGACGGTCACCGCCCGGGTCCCCGCCGGGACGAGCTGGGTGGCGCGGGCCGGCGTGGACAACCAGAACGTCAGGGTGGTCCGGGCGGCCGTGGGCGGCACCAGACGTACCCCGATCAGCTCCAGGAACTTCACGTAGAGCCGGTCGGGCACCCGGTTGAGCCGGTAGATGAGCTGGTCGGTCAGGGAGGCGAACGTCTCGATCAGGGTGATCCCCGGATCGGCGGGGTGCAGGTCCGTCCACTCCGGGCAGCGGTCGGCGATCAACCGGCGGGCGTCACCGACCAGGTCGTCGAAGCCCCGGTCGTCGAGGTCGGGGGCGGGCAGTGCCATCAGCCGAGCACCCCCGACCCGGTCAGTTCCCGGTCCCCGGGCAGGGTCTGCAGGTTGAGCCCGAGGGTGCCGGGCTCGTCGGTGTCGCGTACCCGGTAACGGACCTCGATGTGCAGCAGCCCGTCACCACCGGCCGGGTCCTCGGTGACGGTGACGTCGTCGATCTCGACCCGGGTCTCCCAGCGTTCCAACGCGGCGCGCACCTCCACCGCCACCGCCCGCCGGGTCTGCCCGGTGACCGGCTCGAAGACGAAGTCCCGCAGCCGGGAGCCGAACTCCGGGCGCATCGGACGCTCACCCGGGTAGGTCGCCAGGATCACGCACATCGCCTGCTCCACCAGGGCGGTCCCACTGATCATGGCGAGTCGGCCGTTGGGCTGGACCCGCAGCGGAAAGGCACACCCGGTGCCGATGACGTCGGCCTGCATGGCACTCCTCAGTTGAGCTGGATGGGTTTGCCCTTGATGGCGGTCGACGCGGTGCCGCTGATGTTGACCTGCGTGCCGCTGATGTCGACCGTCTTGCCCTTGAGCTTCAGGCTGGTGCCGCCGTCGAGGGTGAGGCTGCCGCCCGGCCCCGCCTTGATCTCCACGGCGGTCTGCCCGGTACACTCGATGACCAGCTTGCCGGGTTTGTCGGGGGCGCAGCGCAGGGTCACCGTGCCGGCCACCTGGTCCATCGCCAGCGACAGCTTGTCGCCCTTGGTGCCGAGCACCACGTCGGCGGCGGTCGGCTGACCCTTGCCGCCGGGCGGCACCTCGTCGTGGAAAACCAACCGGCTGCCGGCGGGTGACAGCAGGCCGCGCCGGATCACCGAACTGGTCTGCCCCACCGACTTCACCCCGGTCGCCCCGGGCTTCGTCGACGACGACTGGCCGCCGTCGAGGCCGTACCCGGTGTGCCGGCTGGGCAGGCTGCCGAGCACGTACGGGCGGCGTACGTCGCCGAACTCGAACGCGACGAGCACCTGGTCACCCGGCTCCGGCACGAAGAACGCGCCCCCGGTCGGGCCGGCGAAGAGCTGCCCCACCGGCGCCCAGTCGGTCTCGTGGTCCGGCGACAGCCACGGCAGCGCCAGGGTGACCCGGCCCAGGTTCTGCGGGTCCTTGACGTTGCTGACCACCCCGCAGACCACCCCGTCGATCCGGGCCGGATCACCGCCGACGCCGGTCCCGCCGACGTTCGTCAGCCCGAGCAGCGAACGGTCCTCGGCACCGCCGACGGTGAACTCGGTGCGGTAGCCCTCCCCGGTCTCGTCGAAGACGTGCCGGGCGGCGCTGAGCGTCCAGGTGCCGGCGAAGGGTGCGGGCACCCCGTCGACCTTGACGGCCTTGCCGGCGACCAACCGGGCGTCGCCCAGCGCCTCCCCCTCCGCCTCGGCGAACCCGCCACCGACGCTGGCGGCGAGCCCCTTCGCGACCTGGGTGACCGCGCCGTCGGCCCGACCGGGCACGGGCAGCCCCCGGCCGACCAGGACGTGCGCGCGGGGTCCGGGGGCCGGCCCGACGTCACCGACCGCGCTGTTGCCGGCCCGTGGCGGTGCCGCCGCGCCCCGGGGGACGAAGGTGTCGGCGGCGGCGGTCGGCGTCCGGCCGGCCAGGCTCACCCCGTCGGCGGTCGTCGCGGTACGGCTCGCCACCACCGTCGCGGCGACCGGGTCCCAGGCGCGCACCTCGACCTCGGGGGCGAGGTTGCCGGCGCTGACCCGGGGCAGAAAGCGGCGCAGGTTGCCCCGGAAGGTCAACGGCACCGGGCTGCCGGCCCGGCGGGCGGTGGCCGCCCGGCGGAAGTGGAACCGGTCCCCGTCCGCGCCGATCTCGTAGCCGATCTCCCGGGCGCGGGCGCTGAGGAACTCCCAGTCGGTCTGGGCGACCTGGGAGAGGTGGGCCAACCGGCCGGTGGTGGCGTCGATCGTGCCGACCGACAGTTTCGCGGCGGTCGCCACCTGCCGGGCGACGTCGGCATCCGACTGGTTGAGGAAGGTACGCGTCCGCCGTACCCGGTGCAGCCGGTGGTCGTGGGTGTAACCGCGTACCACCACGTGGGCGCTGACGTCCACGAAGTGCCCCTCCACGGCGGTCACCTCGCCGCTGATCAACCGGTGCTCGGCCGAGCCGTCCCCGGTCGGGCCGAAGACCTGCACGGCGGTGCCCAGCTCCAACCCGGCCGTACGCAGCACACTGCCGTCCAGGTCGGCGAAGGTCAGCTCGAACATGTCCGGCAGGGCAGCCTGGGTGTCCACCACCACCCGTACCAGCTGGTCGGCGGCGGCCGTCGGCAGCGCCCGGCCGGCGGTGCCGACGGTGACCCGGGGGCGCAGGGTCGCCGTACCCCAGAGCAGGCCGTGCCGGTCGATCGCGGTCATCGTCTCGCCCCCACTACCGCCGCGCCCCGACGGACGCGCCCCTGGCCTGCGCCCGCATCGGGTCGTCGAGCCCGCTGGCCAGCGCCCGCTGCCGCCACTGCGCCGGGTCGGTCCGCACCGACCGGGTCGGCACCGGGCCACCCCGCTTGGGGAAGATCTCCCCTTCGATCACGATCAGGTCCAGGGTGGCCTGCGCCCGCACCGGCTGCCCCTCACCGTCGAACCGGGTCAGGTTGACGTTGAGGGTGCTCAGGTTGACGGCCATCGACAGCTTTCCCCAGGTGAACGTCAACCGGGGCAGCTCGATGCTGGACGCGGTGCGGCTCTGCTCGTCGACGCTCGGCGGGCCGGAGAAGGCGATCAGCTTCTGCACGTCCTGGGCCACCCCGGCACCGACCAGCAGCACCTCGCCGGCCATCACCCGCAATGCGGTGTCGGAGGTCAGCTCCACGCCCCGGCCCCGACCGACGAGCTGACTGGCCCGGGAGGAACGGGTGATGCCCATCTTGGCCGGGTTGTAGGAGAACGTGACCCGGCCGAGCGACGGGGACGACAGGGTGGCCGTCTCCGCCTTGGCCTGCAGGTCGGGGAAGAACCCCTCGTGCACCAGCTCCAGCCGTTCCACCGCGACCTGGTTGCTGTCCGAGGAGAGGTCCGGGCCGGTCCACGACGACGGCCGTACGCCGTAGAGCAGCCAACTGTTGACCGGTTCGCCGTCGGCGTCGAGCAGGGTGATCCGGGCGGTGGTCCGGGTGTCGTCGCCGGTGCCGTCCTGCCACGAGCGCAGCACCCCGACCAGCCACTGTTGCAGTTGCGCGGAACTCTCCCGGTGCACCGCCCGTTCCAGCACGACCGGGGCGTAGCTGACCTCGCCGGGCAGGTGGTACTGGCCGACGTAGTCCCCGGTCACCCGGACCACCTCGGGCCGGAAGTCGGCCCGCAGCCCCCGGCAGGACCGCCACAGCCCGATCGGGACGTCCCCGATGGTCACCTGGAAACGCATCGCCAGGCCGAGCTTGAGGGTCCGCTTGACCCCCGGCCCGTCGCGGAACATCTGCAGCAGGCCACCGGAGGCGAGCCCCTGCGCGGTCTGGCTCGGGTCGCCCAGCATCCCGCCGAGCTGACCTGCGGAGATGGCGGCCATCAGAGCGAGAACTTCACGTCGTCGTGCAGGAAACCGGTGTGCGCCAGTTCCAGCGTCTCGACCGCCACCCCGCTGTGGCTCGGGTCCAGTTCCGACACCGACCAGCCGACCGGGAAGAAGTGCTTCAGGTCCCAGCCGACGATCTTCAGGCCGACGCTGTCGACGAGTTGGATCGTGCCGCTGAGCGGGCGGTACCGGTTGGCCTGCTGGCAGAGCCACTCCTGGACGACCTGCGAGTCGAAGCACACCGCCCGGCTGAGCCGGATCCGGCTGTAGGTCGGCTCCCCCACGTACGTGAAGACGTCGTTGCTGTCCCCGGCCCGGTACTCGCAGACCTGCCAGGTCACCCCCAGCCCGGAGACCCGGGACCAGGAGCCGAGGTTGTACCGCTCGTCGTCGATGACCACGAGGTACCGGTGGTTGACGCCGGTGACCTCGAAGAAGCCGCCCATCAAGCGGGCCGCGGTGGAAAGACCGCCTGCCATCGTTTCGCCCTCCTCGTCGCCTCGTCCTGGACCCGCGTCCGTGCGGTCCTGCCACCTGCCGTGCGTCCTGCCGCCTGCCGTGCCTCGTGTCACCTGGCGTGCTCAGCGGAACTGGGTCAGCCGCCCGCTGCGCTCCCGGTCGACCAGCAGCTCCTGCCGGAGCCGCCCGCGTAACCGCCCGTACAGGCGGCCGGCCAGTTCCTCCAGGTCGTCGGGGTTCTCCAGGTCGACCGGCCGGCCCGGCGACCGGTCCGGCACCCGGTCGGCCTCCTGGTCCAGCCGGGCGGCAGTGACCCGCCCCCGGTCGGCCACCGTGCGCAGCTCGGCCCGGAGCCGCTCCACCGCGTCGCGTACCTCGGCGATCCGGCCCGCGCTGCGGTCGATCGCGGGCGTCGCGGTCGCGGCGGCCACCTCGGCCCGCAGGGCGTCCGACGGCGGCCCGGCCGGCGGATCGGCGGCCTGGTCCTGCTGCTGGTCGAGTTCGCCCCGCACCAACGCCCGCAGGTCGTCGAGGGTGGCCGCCGGGGTGTCCATCGACGCCCGCTGGAGCGGGTGGGCCGCAGCCGGCGGGCCGGTCGGCGCAGCCGACGGGCCGGTCAGTGCCGCCGGGGGCACGCCTCCCGCACCGGGCTTCGCCTGCCAGGTCAGCCCACCGCCGGGGGTGATCCCCCAGGTGCCGGCGGCACCCGCAGGCGTCGACGCGGCACCCGCACCGGTCAGCAGCGCGGCAGGTGGCAGCGGACCTCCGACGCCCGGCCCGCCGCCGTCGCCGAAGGCGTGCTCGGCGGCGAGCGCACGCGCCTCCAGATCCCGGCCGGTGCCTGTCGACTCGGCCGGCGGTGTCGCCCCGAACGCCCGCTGCTGCACCACGTGGGCCAGCTCGTGGGCGAGCAGCGCGCGGGCGGGCGGCGCGTCCAGCGGCCCGGCCGAGGCCGGCAACAGCACTTCACCACCCCGGGTCGCGGCCCGCGCCCCAGCCTGCTGCACCACCTCCGTGGCCGCCGCGCCCCGCCACACCGGCACCGCCGCGACGTCCACGCCGTACCGCTGCCGGAAGCCGTCCACCAGGGCGGCCGGCACCCGCTCCGGCAGCTCCGGGTCGCCCACCGCGGTGGGCGGCGGACCCGCGCGGTGCGCCAGCGACCCGGGCCCCTGCCCGGTGCTCGGTGCCGGGCCCGGCCGGTCGGCCGCCGCCGTCGGCACGGCCGTGACGACCCCGATGGGGTACGCCGGGACCTGCGCGTCCACGGCTGGTACGACCGTCGGCCGGTCGACCCGCTCGGCCGACGGTGCGGGTGGGTGCGGGACGACCGACGGCACCGTTTCCGCCTGTCCCGGGCCGGCCGGCGGTCCCTGCCCGGCCCCGCCGTGCTCCCGGTCCACACCCGACGGAGGGCCGGCCGGCGTGGACTGCTCCGGACGCCGGGTGAGGAAGAAGGACGACGGCGGGGACACCGGCTCGGGGCGGTGGGTGTCGCGCCCCACCGGTGGGGCGGGCCGATAGTCCCCGGTGTCGTGCGCTGCCGCCGGACCCTGCCGGTCGTCCGCGATGTCGGGCCCCGCCGGTCCTGGCCGTCCCTCCGATGCCGGCCGCTCCGCAAGGTCCGCGAGTGTCCGACGCCCGGACGCCGACCACTGGTCAGGGTCCGTGAGTGGCCGACTCCCGGACGCCGACCACTGGTCAGCGTCCGCGAGAGTCCGGCTCCCGGACGCCGACCGCCCGGCGGGGTCCGCGACCGGCAGGTTCTCGGACCCCGGTCGTCCGGCCGGCTCCGTGCCCCGGGTCGGTGCCGTGGCACCTGCGACCGGCGAGGTCACGCCGTCCGGTGTTCCGCCGGGCGGGTGCGCCAGCGGTGCGGCTTCCGATCCGACCACGGCACCTGCCTCGTCGAGGGTCCCGCCCCGGTGGTCCGCCGGCCCGGTAGCCTGCGCCGGATACTCCGGCCGGTCCTGCCCGACGCCCGCCGGCCGGTCCTGCCCGACGCCCGCCGGCCGGTCCTGCCCGACGTCCGGCGAGCCGTCCCGCCTACGGTCGGCGGGAGCGTCGCGGCCACCGCCGGTGGCATCGTCCGGGCCGACCCGGCGGCCCGGGTCGGGCTGGTCCCGGGTGGCGGGCCCGCCTTCCTGGGTGGCGGGCCCGGCGAGCCGCCCCGGGGCGGCGGTGGGCGGGGCGGTAGTGCCACCCGAATCGGCTGATCCCTGTTCCGCCGGGGAGGCCGGCTCCTGGCCCGGTCGCGCGGTCGTCGGTCGGGCGGTGCGGCCCCGGCGTCCGGCGAAGGCCACCTCGACCGGGCGCACCTCACCGGCCGACGGCGGGGTCCCCTCCGGGTCGCTCCGACCGTCGTGTCCGGGGGCGGTGGTGGCCGCGCCTAGGCCGGTGTCCGGCTGCGCCGGCCGGGCGCGCCCGCTGCCGCCCGATGCCCGGGACTCCTCGGCGGCCCTGGTGGCCTCCGCCGCCAGGTAGGCGACCTCGAATCCCGGTGGCGGCCAGACCTGCGCGGTGGGCAGACCGGCGGCGGCGAACTGCGCTGCCGTCCGGGCGGCTGCGGCATCCACGCCAGCCTCGTCGGATCGCCCGGCGGACGTTGGTCCCTGCGGATTCTCCGGCCCAGCCGGCGGACCCGGTGCCGGGAAGGCGCCCTCTCCGCCGGGCCTGCCCGCCGTCCCGCTCGGGCCATGCCCCACCGTCGAGCCCTCGTCTACGGCCGGACCACCGGCCACGTTCCATCCCACGTCCGGCGACGAAAAGCTGTCTCCCGCCGGACCCGGAATCGCCCCCGGCACCACCGCCGGCCCACGGTCGAGGGCCGAACCGTGGCCGGAAGTCACACCACGGCCGGGGGCCGAACCGTGATCGGGAGCCAGACCACGGTCGAGGGCCGAACCGTGATCGGGAGCCAGACCACGGTCGAGGGCCGAACCGTGATCGGGAGTCAGAGCACGGTCGAGGGCGGGACCGTGGCTGCCCCACCGGGTCGGAGCGGTCGGCGGGCGGTGGGCCGCACCGGTGTCGTACCGGATCGGGGTCGGGTCGGTGACCGCAGCCGGCCCGACGGACCGCGCGGAGACCACCGGGACCGGGCCGGGGAACGGGCGGCGAGCGGAGGTCGGGGGCCACGACGGGTCGTCCGTGGCGGTCCCCGGTTGCGGGATGGTCACCATCGCCGCGGCGGGTGCCACGGTCAGCAAAGGCAGGCTTGGCAGGACCGGGTACCGGTCGGTGGGCACCGGCGACGCGAGCGGCACCGACGACGTGACCGGAACAGGTGCCCCGACCGTCCGGCGACGACGTGGCCAGAACGGCTGTCCGGGCCGTAACGACCAGGCCATGCCCACCTCCTTCAGATTCCGGTACGGGTGTGCTGCGTCGGGCTGCCGGGTGGGTCAGGAGTCGCCCGGTCGGCCGCCGGCCAGGTCCACCGCGAAGCGCCCCCCGCAGCTGGGGCAGGCCACTTCGGCCCCGGTGTGCCCCTGCTGGTTGACCCGCCGGTAGAGGTCCTGGAGGAAGGCCAGGTCGGAGGCGAAGAGGTGCTCGATCACGTCGACGTCGACGGCCTGCACCCCGCCGATGCGGGTGACGGTCCGGGCGAGCAGCAGCACGGTGAGGAACGCCGGATTGTGGCGTACCCGGGGGTCGCCCTGGGGGGTGATCTCGTCGCGGGCGGTGGCCAGCCGCATGGTGCCCTCGCGGTGCACCCCGCCGCGGTCGTCGACCAGCCCGCGTGGCAGCACGAACGGGTACTCGGTCCGCAGGCCCGCCGCCGGTCCGGCGGCGGGCTCGGCGAGGCTAGATGCGCGCATTGAAGTCGAACAGGTCGTCGCACATCAGCGTGACCGTCTGGTAGACGATGTCGGTGGCTCCGGCCTTGACCCCGCTGACCTCCACCCGCGACGGCCAGGCGTTGGTCATCATGTACGTCAGCCGGGCGTCGCCGTTGAGGTCGTCACCGGGGCCGTAGAGCTTCAACGCGCAGTCCCGGTAGGCGTCGTACATCATGTTGCGCACCTTCTGGTGCCAGAGCCACAGGTCGCCGTTGAGGTCGAGGCCCCGCTTGAGGGTGACCGTCGGCGGCTTGGTCCGACCGAAGTGCCGGGAGAAGATCGGCCCGGTCGTGCCGGCGGCCATGTACTCCGCGTTCTCCACCTCGCTGCTGATCCCGACCAGTTCGGCGAAGTTGATCGCCGACATGCCCGGCACCTCCAGCCGGAAGACGGCGGCACTGATGATCTGGGTGTTCTGCTTCGGGTCCTGGGTGCCCTGACCGGCCATGCTCAGTTCTCCTGGTCTCGTCGTCGCTCAGGTCGGGTGCTCGCCGCGGGCCGGTCAGTCGCCAGAGCCCTGGGAGAGCTGGGAGAGGCGGAACACCACGAACTCGGCCGGCTTGACCGGGGCGATGCCGATGTCGACGGTGAGGATGCCGGCGTCGAGGTTCTCCGGCGGGTTGTTCTCGGCGTCGCACTTGACGAAGAACGCCTCGGACCAGGTGTCGCCCATCAGCGCGCCACTGCGCCAGACCCGGCGCAGGAACATCGTGATGACCCGGCGTACCGCGTCCCAGAGGCGGGGGTCGTTGGGTTCGAAGACCACCCAGTTGGTGCCGAGCAGGATCGACTTCTCGATCCAGTTGAACAGCCGCCGGACGTTGAGGTAACGCCACTCGGCGTCGCTGGACAGGGTCCGTGCGCCCCAGATCCGGATGCCCTGCCCAGGGAAGGCCCGGATGCAGTTGACCCCGATCGGGTTGAGCTGGTCGTGTTCCCCCTTGGTCAGCCCGCTCTCCAGGGCGAGCGCGCCCCGGATGATCTCGTTGGCGGGTGCCTTGTGGACGCCCCGGGTGTCGTCGTTGCGAGCCCACACCCCGGCGACGTGCCCGCTCGGCGGCATGAAGACCGCCCGGCCCTGCGCCGGGTCCATCACCTTGACCCAGGGCCAGTAGAGGGTCGCGTACTTGGAGTCGTAGCCGGCGACGTCCATCCGCCATTCCTTGAGGCGCTGCGGGTGCAGGCCGGGCGGCGGGTCGAGGATGGCCACCCGGTCACCCATCAGCTCGCAGTGCGCGATCATCGCCAACTGGACGGCCTTGAACGCCTCGTCGTCGATGGCCCCCTGCTGGTGGGCGGCGGCCAGGTCGGGCACGCAGAGCATGGTGATGTCCTCGATCGCCTCCAGCCCGGCGAAGCCGGTCCGGTCGCTGACGTCGCCGACGTAGTCCTCGGCGCGTACCCGCAGGTCACCGGTGCCGGTAGTGGTGGCCGGCAGCGCGGGCGCGGCGAGGGTGACCTCGGCGCCGCGTCGGGGCGGGGCGAGGGTGGCGCCCTTCGCCTCCTCGATCTGGATCAGCTTGGACTGCTGGCGGACGGCGGTGACGACGTTGCCCGCACCGCGCTTGGTGGTCAGGTTGTCCAGCGTCTCGACCGGCTTGCCGGCCTGCTTGACGACGAGCTTGAACGCGTCGTCGCCGCCCTCGGAGGCGTCGGCGACCTCGACCGAGAGGTCCTGCCCGGCCGGGCCGGGCAGCGCGGCCCGCACGGTGAAGGAGAGCCGCCCGTTGTCGCCGGCCGCCGGTACGGCCGCAGCCGGGTACGACTCACCGGCGGCTTCGGCGGCGGCGGAGTCCGCGCCGGCACCACCACCCACCCGGACCACGTACGCGGAGCCGCCGCCGTTGAGGAAGTAGCCGTAGACCGACAGCGGCAGGAAACTGCCCGCCACGAAGCCCCCGAAGGTGCGGGTGTACTGCGTCCAGTTCGTGATCAGTGTGGGCTCGTCGACCGGCCCCTTCTCGGCGAAGCCGACGAACGCGGCGACGGCCGTCCCGACCGCTTCGATCGGCCTCGACCCGGAGGAAACCTCCTCCACGTAGACGCCCGGCGACAGATACGTCGGCATCGAACCTCCTGTACGACGGTGTGATGGGGCCGAGCTTGCCAACGCCGGCCGGCCGCGAGGGCTGCCCGCCGGACCGCCGCCGGGGTAGGCAGTTCTGCCCCCAAGGGCAACCGATCCGCCCCGACGGCCTGCCCGGCCGCCGGGCGCGGTGCCGTCCGGGCAGCGGGCAGGGTGGGCGGATGATCTGGGATGTCGACCTGTCGGTCCGGGCCTGGCTGGGCCACTACCTGCCGTCGGACGTGCCGGTCGTCTTCGACCCGCCGGACCGGTGTGCGCAGCGCGGCGAGGGTGACCTGGTCTCGGCCTTCCTGCTGGACGTCGAGGAGGACTCGGCGGGCGTCTCGGCGACCTGGGACGAGTTGCGCGACGCCAACGGTCAGCTGGTGGGGCGTCGCCCACCGGGCCGCCGGTACCGGTTCAGCTACCTGTTGACCGCCTGGGCCACCGACACCGAGCGGGAGCACCGGCTGCTGGGTGAACTGCTGGTCGGCTGTGCGAGCTGCACCGCCCTGCCGGCCCGGTTCCTGACCGGTGCGGTGGCCCGGGCGAACCAGCCGGTGGTGGTGCGCTCCGCGCCCCGGCGCGAGGGGGACACCGGTTCCGCCTGGGTGGCGCACGGCGGGACCGCCCGGACCGGGTTGCACCTGCAACTGCTCGTGCCGTTCGTGCCCGAGCCGCAGACCGACCTGGCACCGCCGCCGCGTGAGGTCAGCGTCAACAGTGGCGGTGGCCGCCCCGGCGGTCCGGGTGGCCCGCCGGGGCCCCGGCCCAGGGGTGGGATCAGCGAGCCCCGCTGACGCCCCGCCGTCTTCCCGGTCGCCCGGCCCGCCCTGCCGGTCCCCGGCCACCCGGGCGAGGGCTGTCCCGCCGGGTCGCCGGTTGCCCGATCAGGCTTTCCGTTGCCCGTTCAGGTAGCCACGGCTGCCCCTTGGTGTTCCTCGTTCGTGGTTCTGCCGGCCCATCCGCGCGGCGAGACTGCCCGCATGAGTGTCGCTGTGGGACTTGTCGAGACCGACCTCACCGTCGCCGCGGGCGGCACGGTCGGCTGCACCGTCCGGGTGCGTAACACCGCCGCCGTCGTCGACCGGTTCACCCTGGACGTGGTCGGCGACGCCGCACCGTGGGCCGAGGTCGAGCCGGCGACGATGAACCTGCTGCCCGGCACCGAGCAGGAGGCCCGGGTGACGTTCACGCCGCCGCGTGCGGCGACCGTGCCGGCCGGCAGCGTCGCCTTCGGGGTACGGGTCCGGGGGCGGGAGAATCCCGAGGGTTCGGTGGTCGAGGAGGGCACCGTCACCGTGCAGCCCTTCGTGGAGCTGGCGGCGGAGCTGGTGCCCCGCACCTCCCAGGCGCGTCGCGCCGCCCGGCACCAGCTGGTGATCGACAACACCGGCAACGTCGAGACCACGGTCGAGGTGCTGCCGGCCGATCCGGACCGCCTGCTGACCTTCCGGGTGCTGCCGGTCGCGCCGGTGCTGCGTCCGGGCACGGCCACGTTCGTGAAGCTGCGGGTACGCCCCCGGAAGCGGTTCCTGCTGGGCCCGGACCGCAACCTGCCGTTCCAGGTGGCGGTGACCCGTCCCGACGCCGAGCCGATCACCAGCGACGGACTGCTGGTGCAGCGGTCCGTCCTGCCGGCCTGGTCGCCCCGGGTGGTGCTGGTGGCCGCCGCGGTGGCGGTCGCCCTGGTCGGGCTCTGGTTCGCGGTGCTCAAACCCACCGTGCAGTCCACCGCGAAGGAGGCCGCCAAGGTGGAGACCAAGGAGTTGTCCCAGGAGGTGGCCGAGGTGAAGACCCAGGCCAGCGAGGCGGCGGAGACCGCCGAGAAGGCCGAGAAGGTGGCCATCGTCGCGGCCGGCGCCAGCCCGAAACCGAGCGCGGCCCCGAGCCCGACGACCGAGACCGGGAAGGGCAACGGCAACGGGCCGGGTGCCCAGGGCGGGACGCTGGACAACGCCGACCCGGAGACCGCCGCCGACTTCCGGGTGGCGACCAGCGCTTCACCGACCACCGCCAACGAGTTCACCCTCTCCACCTACCGGCCGGCCGACAAGAAGGTGCTCTGGGTGACCGACATCGTGTTGCAGAATCCGCACGGCGACGCCGGGCTGCTCCAGGTGCGGCGGGGCGACACCGTGCTGCTGGAGACCGGCCTGAACAACTTCCGCGACCTGGACTACCACTTCGTCCAGCCGTTGCGGTTCTCCGCCGGTCAGCCGGTGACCGTCGCGGTGAAGTGCGCGAACCCGGGCACCACGGCGTGCACCCCGGCCGCGTACTTCGCCGGTCAGCTCGTGCCGGTCGCGCCCACCCCGAGCCCCTCCCCCAGCCGATGAGCGACCCGCACCCCGCCGTCGGGCAGGTCCCCGGTCCGGACACCACCGATCCGGCCGCCAGCGCCCACCGGGCGGGCACCGTCCCGGGCCCGGCACCGATCCGTACGGCGGTCCGTTCCCGCGACCCGATCTCCCAGGCCGGTGTCATGGCCCAGCTCGGCACTGCGGCGACCGACGACCCGGTCGGCGCGCGACCGGTGGTGCTGGCCGAACCCGACGACACCCCGGACATCCTGGTGATCGTCGCCGACACGGTGGACGGGTGGCTGCTGGCCCAGCTCGACGCGTTGACCGGCCGGCCGGCTCCCCGACCGGTGCTGGTGGTCGGGCAGCTCGACGACACCGCCGGGTTGCAGGCGATCGAGGCGGGTGGTCTCAGTCTGGTACGCCGTTCGGAGAGCACCGCCACCCTGCTGCGCGACGTGGTCCGGGCTGCCGCCCGGGGCGAGGCGAGGCTCCCCACCGACCTGCTCAGCTCGCTGCTGACCCGGGTCGGTCGGGCCCAGCGGCAGGTGCTCGCCCCCCGGGGGCTGACCATCCTGCCGCTGTCACCGCGCCAGCTCGCGGTGCTCCGGATGATCGCCGCCGGGGCGGACATCGCGACGATCGCCCGGGAGCTGTCCTACTCGGAACGCAGCATCAAGAACATCGTGCACGAGATCACCACCCAGCTCGGTGTCCGCAACCGCACCCAGGCGGTCGCGCACGCCATCCGCGAGGGGCTGATCTGACCGGTTCCGCTGCCCAAGGGAGGGTTCCATCGTGGGCGTACCTGCCGCGAAGCTCGGTGACAAGGTGGTCGGCACCGACACGCACATCATCATGGTGCCCTCGCCGACCGGGCCGGTGCCGACACCCACCCCGATGCCCTTCGCCGGGACCATCGCCAACGGGTGCAGCACCGATGTGCTGATCGAGGGCAAGCCGGCCGCCGTGGTCGGCAGCGTCGCGGTGAACTCCCCGCCGCACCTGCCGACCGGGGGGCCGTTCCAGACGCCACCGAACAACCAGGGCACGATCATCGCCGGCAGCGCCCTGGTGCTGATCAACGGTAAGCCGGCGGCCCGGCACGGCGACAAGGTCAACACCTGCAACGACCCCGCTCCCCTGCCGGCCGGCAGCATCATCGCCACCGGTCAGGTGCTGGTCGGCTGACCGGGGTACGGGCCCTGGGCGATCCCGCCGGGGGTGGCTCGGCGGTGGCCCGGGTCCCGGGCGCCCCGGCCGTGGCCCGGGACCGGTGCGCCCCGACGGGTGGGCCGGTCAGCGACGGCGGGTGAAGGGGCCCGGCTGGGCGGTCGCCGACTGCACCAGGAACGTTCCGCTGGTCACCTGGCCGACCGCCGGCACCGAGGCGAGCGCGGCCCGGGGACCGGCGATCCCCTCCTCGAAGACCACCATCGGCACCGCGAACCGGCCGGACGCGTCGGCGACCACCGGCACCGCGCCGGTGCCGTCGACCCAGGTGACCAGCACCTCGGCCCCCGCCGGAAAGCCCTGGCCGAGCGCGGTGACCACCTGGCCGGGACGACCGACGCCGGGGTTGAACTGCAACGTCGGGCTGCGACCCGAGACGCTCAGCGCCAGCGACTGGGCGGCGACCCCGCCGGTGTCGGTGGCGCTGGCGAGGCTGAGCACCGACGTCGCGGGCCCGATCGCCCGGGGGGTGGCGGTGAGGGCCACCGTGCAGGACCGGGCGACGGCCAGGGTTCCGCCGCAGGTCGAGGCGGTGACCGCGAACACCGCCGGGGGCGGCTGTTCGGCGAGGGCGGCGGCCACGGTCAGCGGGTAGTCGCCGCTGTTGGTGAGGGTCACCGTCCGGGTCGCCGAGGGCACGCCGAGGGGGGCCTCCCCGAGGTCGAGCGCGGCGGCGTCGGAGTGGAGCACCGGTACGTCCGGTGCCGCCCCGCTGACGTTCACCACCAGGCGTTCCGGTTCGCCCTGCACGATGCCGTCCACGGAGACTTCCAGGTGGCAGGCGTACTCCCCGTTGCGGGCGGCGGCATCGACCGCGACGGAGACGGTGAGGTCGACGGTGCCGCCACTGTCGACGGTCTGCTCGGCCGGGGTGACCGAGGCCGAGAGCTGCGGGTCGCAGTCGGTGGTCCGGGCGCTGACGGTGGCCTGGATGGCGCGGATGCCGGCCAGGATGGCGTTGGAGACCTCGGCCGGGCCGGCGGCGTCGAGCAGCACGCCCCCGGTCTGCCGGGTGATCTCGGTGAACTGTCCGGACTCGTCGAGGGAGTAGCTGCCCGGGTTGCCGACGTCCACGGCCACCACCCGCACGCCCCGGGTGGTCAACGCCTGGATCGTCCCGGCGAGGTCGTGGCCGACGCTCGGGTCGTGCGACGGCGCGTCCCCGAAGATCACCACGATCGGGCTGCTCTCGGTCCGCAGGCCGACCGCTCCGGTGGCGACGGCGTACAGGGCGTTCAGGCCGGCCTCCGGGCCGTCGCCGCCGCCGGCGGCGGTCCAGACGTTCACCGCGTCCTGCACCTCGGACGGCACGGCGGTCAGGTCCCGGTTGAGCCGGAAGACGAACTCGTCGCCCTCGTCCCGGAATTCGGCGACCGCGAAGCGGGCGTCGGGTTGGACGGCGCTGATGTCGCCGATGATCCGTTTCGCGTTGACCCGGACGTCGTTCAGCGCCGCCTGCATACTGCCGGTCGTGTCGGCGAGCAGCACCACGTCGGGGCGGGGCGGGATGGTCGCGGTGGTCACCGTGCGGGTGACCACCGCCGAGCCACCGGGGGTCAGCCCGAGGGTCGTCCCGGCCGGCTCGCCGACCAGCGGGGCGGCGCCGTCGCTCACGCTGATCCGCAGCGCCGGGCCACCGGCCGGTCGCGGTGCCGCGAAGAACTCGGCGTACGCCGCCGGCGGCGCCCCGGCCACCAGGAGTGCCACCACAGCGAGCGCCGACGTGGCGCGCAGGGACCGGGACGCTGATGCAGCCATGGGGGCCAGTGAACGCGGCCCGCCCGGGTCGGCCGCAACCCCACGGGAAGCCCTCCGGGCAGTCCCGCCTGCCCCTTCGGGCACCATCCCACCACCGCCGGCGGTCGTCACCCTACTGCGGCCGGGCCGACAGCACCCGGACGTCGAGCCCACCGGAGCAGCGCCGGACCACCGCCGCCACGCTCTGCTCGTGGCTGGTCCGCACCGGGTCGACAGTGAAGTACGCCTTGCGGCCCCGGCCGTGGCGTACCACGTAGCTCTCGGCCGTGCCACCGGCCCACGGGTCCCCGAACGTCTTGAGCACGTTGTAGATCGGGGTGTCCATGTCGCTCTCGTCGGTGTAGAACATCACCAGGTCCTTGAACTGCACGTAGTGCGCGTACGCCCCCTCGTCGGTGAGGGTGGCGATGATCCCGGTGTTGTGCGCGTTCAGCGCCGAGTCGATCGTGACCGTGATGAAGACGTACTGCGGGAAGACGTGGATGGTCATCCGGTCGTCCCGGTACATCCGGGGCATCCGTTCCATCGCCGAGCCGATCATGGTGGCGAGTTCATCCACGTCCACCCCCCACAGGCCGACGAGGGCCTGCGTCTGCGCCCAGGAGTAGAGGCCGGCCAGGTTGGAGTTGGCCTCCGGGTTCAGGGTGAAGGCCACCCCGATCTTGAACTCGCCGTGCTGCCACTGCGGCGCGTCCTCCCCCTGCACCAGCGGCTCCGCGAACCGGACCGACTTCTCCGGGCCGGGGGCCACCACCAGGTCGTCGTCGGACGCGATGTGCCCGAACGCCCGGTCGTACCCGGAGTAGTCGTAGCTGGCCTCCTCCTCGTCCTCGCTCTCCTGCTCGCTCTCCTCCTCCTTGCCCCTGTCCCCGTAGCCGTGTGCCTCCGCCGCTAGGGTCTGGCAGGAGGTGACGAAGGCGGGCATCACCTCCGGGACGGACAGCGCCATGACGGCGGCCTGCTGCACCTCCTCCCGCCAGAGCGCGAAGAGCTGGGCGTCGTCGCGCAACTGCTCGGCCAGGGCGGCGAAGTCGTCGTCGTCGCGGAGTTCGACCGGCACGTCCGGGTTGCGGCGGGCGGTCTCCGTCAGTGCCGTGGTCATCGCCCAGTCGTCCCACGGCCGGGGAAGCTGGCGCTCGAACGTGTCCAGCGTCGCCTGCACGTCATCGCCGTGCCGGTAGGTGACTAGCAGGTACTCCAGGCTGCGGATCAGGTCGTGGCGGTCCGGATGCATCTGCGCGATCCACCGGCCGAACATCCGGGTGCCGTAGTCGCCGTCGAGGACGGTGGCGAACTCGACGGACTCGAAGTAGTCCGGGCTCTGCGTGGCATCGTCCCAGTAGTTCTCGCGCCAGGTCATGACCGCTCTTTTCACGTCGGCGACAGTCAACCCGGCCACCCTGCCCCGGGCACCCGCCCGCGGGGTACGCGACCGCCGGCCGCCTTAGGGGCAGTTCCTCCTGCCCCTGCGGGCACGCGGGCCAACGGATGACCCCGACGCCGCCGCCGGGACGCGGCAGCGGCGGCCGGACGCGCGGCACCGCGGCCACGAAGTGGACGGCGGCGGCGGTCGTCACCCGTCCCACGCCGAGAGCCGGAAGATCAGTTATCCGTTGCCCCAAGAACAACTCCACCGACGCAACGGATAACTGATCTTCCGCTGCGCATCAGGCACGCCCCATCCCTTCCGGCCAAGACCACTTCACGTCACCGTCCTATGCCGAAAGTATTGACGCCAACACATGTCAAGACATACCGTTCGTTCGGGGGTCGTCACCGTAAGCGATACAATGATCACAGATCTTGGCGCGCGACAGCCTGACACCTTCCCGGCACGGGTCACCCCGCCCGCGCCCTCGGCACCTGCGCACATTCACCGCAGTTCACGCTGAATTCCCGCCATCCCGCCACGGAAGGACGCACCGTGCCAAAGGATCAGCAACAATGGAGCTGGCAGCAGGACACCCATCCCGCCGTTCTCTACAGTTCCCGCCCGGACGGAACGGTCCAGTGCCACCTCTCCCCCCGAAACTGCGTCATCCGCCCAGGAGCGGTCGGGTTCTGCCGGGTACGCGCCAACCGCGGCGGTGAACTGGTGACGCTCAACTACGGCAAGTCGGTCGCCATGACCGAGGAGACGATCGAAACCGAGGCCGTCTACCACTACGCCCCCGGCGCCCGCATCCTTTCGATGGGAAACATCGGCTGCATGATGAACTGCGACTACTGCCACAACTGGCAGACCTCGCAGGCGCGGTTCGTAGAGGACCAGTCGGTGCATTACTACACCCCGGAACAGGTCGTGCAGAGCGCCCTCGAAAGAGGGATCCAGGTCATCTCCTGGACCTACAACGACCCGGTCGTCTGGCACGAATTCGTCCTGGACACCGCCCGGCTCGCCCGCGAGCACGGCCTGGTCAACCTTTTCAAGTCGGCGTTCTACATCTCGCTCGAAGGGGCCAAGGAACTCTGCGAGGTCATCGACATCTTCAGCATCTCGCTCAAGTCGATGGACCCCACGTTCTACAAGCGGGTGACCAAGGGCCAGCTGCAGCCCGTCCTGGACGCCACGGCCTACGTGTTCGACCGGGGCAAGCACGTCGAGGTTTCCAGCCTGCTGGTCACCGACGCCAACGACACCGAGGGCGACGCGCGGAAACTGTCCCGCTGGGTGCTCGACCGGCTCGGCCCCGACGTGCCCGTGCACTTCGTCCGCTTCCACCCCGACTACAAGTACACCCACGTCGACCGGACCCCGGTCGAGCGGCTGGAACGGGCCCGGGAGATCGCGCTGGAGGAGGGGGTCCGCTACTGCTACCTCGGCAACGTCTACGACAACGAGGCGACGAACTCCTACTGCCCGCACTGCGGTCTGCTGGTGGTCGAGCGGTACGGGCTGATCGCGTCCCCCGTCGGGCTCACCGGGGAGGCCCACTGCCAGGGGTGCGCCAAGCCCCTGCCGTTCCGGCTGCTGGCGGCACCGGACAACACCGCGCTCGACATTCTCGACGTCGACGCCGCCGACCTGCACCACATCGAGCACGAGTGGCGCGGCGACGTCAAGGCCGTACACGTGGAGTTGTCCAGTGAGGCGTCCGCGGCGCACGAGGTGACCGTCCGCGTGCTGGGCGGGGCCTCCCACGGCCGCGAGGTCAAGCGGGTGCCCATCCTGCCCGGTTCCCAGTACCGCTTCATCGCGTGCAAGTCCGCCTCGGACGACCGCGGCGTCAGCGTGCAGTTGCCCCCCGGCGTCCACGCCAACCTCTACGAGGTGTACGACCGGGCGCACTTCCCCATCAGCACAGTCCTGGAGATCCAACACTCCAGCGACGCCGTCCCCGAGGCCGCGATCCGACTCCAGGAGACCCGCCGTGCGTAGCGGCACCGACTACTTCGTCGTGCACCTCGACGAGCAGGAGTCCGCGGTGCTGGTCACCGGCAACCACCGCATCGCCCGAATGCCACGGGAGGTGGGTGAGCGCCTGGAACAGGGGATCGAGCACCTACGTGCCGAGGAACACTCGGCCTGGGAGGCTTTCACGCTGACCCCGGACGCCGACAGCAACGCCGAGACGCTGCGCGCCAGCTCGCTGGCCGACGGTGCGGACTTCGCGGTCAACGTGAACCTGACCAACATCTGCAACCTGGCCTGCACGTACTGCTTCGCCGAGGGCGGCGACTACGGCCGGATGAAGGAAGCCATGGGCGAACACTCCGTGGCGTGGATCTTCCGCTTCATCGACGAGAACGTGGCACCCGGCCAGCGGGTGCGCTTCGAGTTCTTCGGCGGCGAGCCGCTGGCCAACTTCGCCCTGATCAGCAAGATCTGCGAGCGGGCCGAGCGGGTGGCCGACGAGCGGGGGGTGACGTTCGTCCACCGCATCTCCACCAACCTCACGCTGATGCCCACCGGCGTCATCGACCTGTTCCGCCGGCACCGGTTCATCGTCTCCGTCTCCCTCGACGGGCCCCGGGAGGTGCAGGACCGCAACCGTCCATCCAAGAACGGCAGCGGCTCGTACGACCGGATCATGCGCAACCTGTGGACGCTACGCAGGGAAGCGGGCGACAACGTCATCCTCGTGGCCCGGATGACCATCGCGACGGAGACGCCGACCCTGCTCGACAGCGTGCGCGAGCTGTGGGAACTCAACCTGTTCGACTTCTTCCAGATCTACCCCGGCGTCTATCCGGTCGACCAGCAGGGGCGCAGCGTCGCCCTCACCCTGACCCTGGGCGACAAGGTGCTCAGCAGTCCACGCCAGGTCACCTACGTCAACCACTTCCTGCGGCCCGGCATGATCGAGCAGTTCCGCGACTTCCTGCACGCCTACCCGTCGTTCTTCACGCCCGACAACCGCTTCGCCGGGGTGCTCGAGTACGAACGCACCGCCCAGATGATGATCGAGGGTCTCACCGCGTTGTCGTTCTGTTCCGGCGGGCGGACCTACTACACCCATTCGCCGGACGGCACCATCAGTCCCTGCCACCGTCTCGTCGGCGACGAGGCGTTCGACGTGGGGACCGGCGAGGACGGGCTCACCGTGCCGCACCCGGAATGGCGTCGCACCGTCGACGAGCATCCCGTCTGCGGCCAGTGCTGGGCGCGCTACCTGTGTGGTGGCGGCTGCCGCCAGGAGAACTTCGTCGCGAGCGGGGACCTCAACGTGCTCAACGAGGAGTCCTGCCGGTACCAGCTGATGCTCGCCGAGGAGATGGTCCGGCTGGTGGGCCGGTCCGGCTCGGACTACCGGGACCGGCGGCGCGAGGTCTTCGACGACCTCTTCGTGTCGTGCGGCAGGCCGGTGGTCCCGAACGGTCGGGTCAACAATGCGCTGCCCGACGTAGCCACGCAACCGTTCACGCCGATTCACTGAGCGAAGCGGAGGAATCGCAGATGTATCAGCCCGAGGGCCAGATCATCCGCCGCAACATCCACACCTACCCCTTCAAGTACCGCTACGTGGACTACGACGACTACTTCCGGCGGCAGAGCGCGGTGCTCTATCTGCACGTGCCGTTCTGCATCAAGAAGTGCGGGTTCTGCGACTACACCGTCTATGTCAACAAGAACGAGTCACACTTCGCGCGGTACGTCGACGCGCTGGAGAAGGAAATCCGCAACTTCGCCACCAACCGCACCTTTCCCGGATTCTCGATCGACGCCGTTTACTTCGGCGGTGGGACGCCCGGAATCCTGACCGGTGAGCAACTGGTCCGTCTGCTCGACGCGTGCCGGGAAACGTTCGAATTCAACGACGGCTGTGAGATCGCCCTGGAATTCGACCCGTCGACCGTCGACCCGCACAAGGTCGAGACACTGGTGGCCGGCGGATTCAACCGGGTGAACGTGGGGGTGCAGGCGTTCGACGACCGGCTCCTGGAGATCTGCAACCGCTCGCACGACGTGGCGACCGCCGAGAACGCGTACCGCATGGTGGTCGACGGTGGGTTCCGGCACACCAACATCGACCTGATCTTCCCGCTGCCGGACCAGTCCCTCGACGACTGGAAGCGCAGCGTGGACCGGGCCATCGAGCTGGAACCGGCCTGCATCACGGCGTACGGCCTGGAGATCTGGCCCAAGACGGCCTTCCACACCCTGATCGGCTCGGGCAAGATGCAGCTGCCGTCGCCGGCCGAGGAAGCCATGATGTACGAGTACGCCATCGACGCGTTGGAGGCCGCCGGGTTCCGTCGGCGCAGCTCCACCGGGTACTTCCACCCGGACCGGTGCCCCGACCTGTCCCGCTTCCTGGAATATTACTGGCGCACCTGGCCGATGATCGGTTTCGGGGTGTCGTCAAAGAGCGTGATCCATGACCGCCTCTACGTCAACGTCCAGCCCCTGAAGCGGTACTACGAGATGGTGGACGAGGGCAGGATTCCCATTGACTTCGCCACGGTGCTGACCAAGGAGCAGGAGATGCGGCGGGTCATGATCCGTGGCCTGAAGATGTGTGAGGTATCCCAGACGGAGTTCCTGCAGCGCTTCGGCGTACCGATGGAGTCGGTTTTCGGCAGCGAGCTCCAGGAGCTGGTGGACAAGGACTGGCTACGCCTGGAGGGCGACCGATACGAGCTGACCAGGGCAGGTCAACTGTATTCGACCAACGTCTATGAGATGTTCTACACCCGGGAGGACCTGAGCCCGGCGGACGGCGACGAGGTCAGATTCGGGATATCTGAGCTTATGGAATAGCCCATACCTGGTAGTGTCCCGCAGTGTCGTAACGCGCGCACTGACGGGGGACGCTGCGATGTCTGTCATGATGGGATACCTGCTGGCCGGGCTGTTGGCCGGGCTGGCAGTAGCGGTGCCACTGGGCGCCATCGGGCTGCTGGTCATCCGCACCGGTCAGGCCCGGGGCCTACGGGTGGGCCTGGCGGCGGCGCTGGGCGTCGCCACGACCGACCTGGTCTTCGCCGCACTGGCGGTCTCGGTCGGCGGCGGCGTCGCCGCCGCCGTCGGGTCGCTCCTGACACCGATGCGGATCATCGCCGGTGCCGTCCTGGTGCTCCTGGGGGCGCGGGAACTGCTCGCCCTGCGTCGGCTAAAAGGATCGACGACCCCTGGTGGGCCGACGGATCGTGGCATGCCGACCACCGGGCTGCGCGCCTACCTGCTCCTCCTGGGCCTCACCGCAGCGAACCCACTGACCATCGGCTACTTCGCCTCGGCGGCGGTGGGCATCGGCGGCACGATGTCCTGGGGTGCCGGCGTACTCTTCGTAGCCGGCATCTTCGCCGCCTCGGCGGGCTGGCAGGGGCTGCTGGTGGGAGTCGGAGCGGTCTCCCGCAAGCTCATGACGCCGAGGGCCGGGCAGGTCCTCACGGCAGTGTCCGGCACCCTCATGATCGTTCTGGGCATCTACGCCGCGAGCGACCCGTACCTCTGATCCGCCCGCGACAACACAGACCGCTCAACGGCCCGCAACACCGCCGTCGTCGACGCCGTCATGACCCGCATCGCGGCCATGACGGCGTCGTCGGAGTTCGGGCAGCAGGTTCACCGTGGGCGGCGATCCGACAGCGGTGGTCCCGCAGCCGGTCGAGGTTCATCGACGATCGGTACTTTGCCCGCTGGACCTCAGCTGGTGCCCCCGGCAGGATTCGAACCTGCGACACACGGTTTAGGAAACCGATGCTCTATCCCCTGAGCTACGAGGGCGCGAGCGCCTAGTCTAGCGACCTGCGGGTTCACCTGGGGTGGCAGGGAGTGGCCCACGTCCACCCGCAGCACCCGGACCCGTGTTCGCCCAGCCCAGGAGCATAGCCCGAGCACACGAACCCCCGTTTGCGACCACGATCGGCTGCGGTGACCCGCGTTGGTACCGGTTGACCCGGGTTGGCATCTGCTGGCGAGCACACGTCGCGCACATCATCGAAGATCAACTAGACCTCGCCTGCATACCCACTCCGGCAGTCGCCACCAGAGGAGCACGCGGAGCGCTCACCCCGCCGACATACGACTACGACGGCATCCGTCGAGCATCCAAATCATGTCGATATGTCCGCAAGAACCTCGACCGGCACCCCAACCACATCCTGGCCGGGCGCATGGCGCTCGAGGCTCTGCCGAGAGCGCCCGCTCAGACCTCAAACTGTCGCCTAAAGGCAGGTAGCTTGGGGCACCTTTCGTCGTTCCCTCATATTTGCACCATGACGCCGACGGCAAGACCGCCGATTCCCCAGGGCCCATCCCAGCGAACCCTCTCCTCTGCCGTACCGAGTCGGTCGTACCTCGCGCGGAGGACTGCGCCGACGATGGGGTCGGTGAGGGCAGCCGTCCCAGCCAAGGTTCAGGCTGCCCGTCATACGAAAGCGCGCTTTATAGGAACGTCGGTCCGCGCGATTTTGTGTCGTAGACGCAGATCACCCCTGGGCCGGTTCTTTGTTCGGTCCTCACCCGTTCGCGGGGTCCAGGTCTGAGTCTGAACCGGGGCCCGGATCAAGCTCAGAGGCTCGGTCGAGCGGATCAGGTGCGCCGAGCAGCCGCTGGACAGTCTCATGTACGGTCCGCTCAGCGATGTTGTCGCCTGTAATTTCGATCCACACCGGCTCCTCGCCCGGTCGTGCCGATCGAACGATGAGCGACCGCCGCCGATCGCGGCTCAGCCATAGCCGCACCACGGTGACCACACCAGCCACCACACTCGGTCCACCAAGTGCGATCACCAGATCGTTCATCCCACCCTTGTGGCCAGTGCCTGGTGTGTCCTCTTCCGTGACGCGCAGGCCTACCACCTCGCGTAGGTCGACGATCAGTTCGCTGGTAGCTCTCTGCAGAGGCTCGTCGGTGGCGGTGAGGGTGGACAGCCCTGGATGCATGGTGATGCGGGAAGGTGGCAAGGGTCCTCCAGTTGACGCGAGCCGACCGCTGTTGGCCGTAGGGTAAGACCCCGCCGCACCAGCCACGCCAGGAGTCGACGATGTACCGGGCTCTTCTCGTCTGCAACTCCCTGTACGAGGCCGACCCGAAGCTGGCCGCCCTGCACGGTCCGCGAACCGACGGCCGACGCCTCGGTGCCGCCCTAACGGACAACAACTACGGCATGTTCGCCGATGAACAGGTCACGGTCCTATTCGACGGGTCGCGTGGCGAGATCGCCGAGACGACCAACCGATTCTTCAGCGAGGCCCAGCCGGACGACACGCTCCTGTTCTATTTCAGCGGGCACGGCCGCAGTCGTGGCCAAAAACTCTACCTGTGCGCCAGCGACACCCTGACCGACCTTCTTCCCGGGACAGCGATCTCTAACGAAACGCTCAGCGACATCGTCGGTGATTCAATAGCCCGGGCGAAGGTGCTCGTGCTGGACTGCTGTCACAGCGGCGCGTTCAAAGGGCCGGTTGCGATCGAGGGACTGCTGGCTGGCAAGGGCCGGTTTGTGCTCACCGCCACGGCGGCGTCCGAGCTGGCCGCCGACGCCGATGGCGAAGACGAGCCGAGCCCGTTCACCCAGGCGCTGGTCGACGGGCTGCTGGAGGGCGCCGAGGACCGGGACGGTGACGGCCTAGTCGATCTCGCCGACCTGTATGAACATTTGCGGCGCGCCCTGCGCGGCCGGTCCGAGCCACGACACCGCTTCGACGGATACGCGAACGTGCCGATCGCCCGGCGCCCGGTGTTGGCCGCCGACGCTGCCGTCGCCGTGTCGCCACCCCCGGCAGGCGCGCCGGTGCCGCCGGCCGCCGACGCCCGCGAGTCCTTCCTCGACGGCACGACCGACGCGACGGTGCACAGCCCGCCGCGGGTAAGCCGGTTCCGGGCGTCAATGCGCAAGGAGGTCGGCCGCCGGGTTCCGCGACGGGGCTCGGTGGCGGAGTTCTTGCGGGCTGCCCTCCTGCTGCGCGACGGCCGGCTCACCCGGGCTGGCGCACTGCTGTTCGGCGAGGACCCGACGGCCGTCGTGCCGACCGCCACCGTGCAATGCACCCGCTACCACGGACCTGACCGGGACGCGCCGATGGACCGGCGAACGCTGGGCGGGACGATTCCCGAACAGATCACCCATGCTCGCGACTTCGTCGCGTCCATCGCTCGGATTGGTGAGATGGCAACTGCCGACGCCGCCGTGACCATTCCCGTGTTCCGCTACCCGATGATCGCGGTGCGGGAGGTGATCGCCAATGCCCTCGTGCACCGCGACTACGAGCGTGCCGAAATGTGCGTTTACGTCCGGATCTACTCGGACCGAATCGAGGTAACCAGCCCGGGTGTGTGGCTCGGTGCCGATCTCGCCGAGGGCGAGCAGCGCGCGCTAAGCGAATTGCGCGGCGAGTCTCGCCACCGCAACTTCTGGCTGGCCCACGTACTGAGTTGGAACAAGCTGGTCGAGAGCGAAGGTGCCGGCATCCCGAGGGCGGTCGGTGACAGTCGGCAGCACGACGCACCCGAACCGGTCGTCGTCCGCTCGGGGACCGCGATTACCGTCAAGATCTTTCCGAACCGGCCGCAATTCCCGCACCAGCGGGCAGCGGCGGTGCACAACCTGCCGCTCAGCTCGACGGTGTTCGAGGGGCGCGACGTCTCGGAGCTCGCGGCGGCCCTAGAGGAAGCATCGGGCGGGGCGGTGGTCGGACAGGCGGCCGTCATCGGCCTCGGCGGCATCGGCAAAACCGAACTCGCGCTGCAGTACGCCCGGACCTTCCACGACCGCTACTCGCTGGTCTGGTGGATCACCGCTGATACGACGCAGAGCATCGCTCTGGGACTCGCGGCGCTAGCCGCCCGACTGCATCCGATAGAGACGCTCGCTGACGCCCAATCCTGGGCGGTGAATTGGCTGCAGAAAAACCCAGGCTGGTTGCTAATCCTCGACAACGTCGAAGATGTCGCAGATGTGGAGCAACTGCTCGGCCAGCTGACCGGCCGTGGCCGCGTACTGATCACCACGCGTCGAGAGATCGGCGCCGCACGTTGGGCAAGGCTGGGCCTCAACCCCCTACGACTCGACGTGCTGGACCGCGAGGCGAGTATCCGGGTGCTGACCCGCCTGACCGGAGTACACGACAGCGCTGGCGCAGGCCGCCTCGCCGACGAACTCGGCGGTTTCCCGCTGGCCCTGGACCAGGCGGCGGCCTACATCGCCCAGCACGCCGGCATGGGCTTCGACGACTACCGGCACCTGCTGTCCCACCGGTTCGCCGAAATTCTCGCCAACGCGGGAGAGGGCGGTTCGCCAACGCGGACGGTGGTCCACATATGGCGGCTCAGCATGGACGCGGTCACCGCCCGCTCGCCGCTCGCAAGCCGGGTGCTGCGGGTGCTCTCCTGGCTGGGCTCGGACGCGCTGCCTGAGAACGTACTGGCGCCGTTGACCGAGCCGGCGGAGGATCTCGGAGACGCGCTGGCTCTGCTCGCCTCCTACAGCCTGGTGAACCGTGCCGGCAACCTGCTCAGCTCGCATCGACTCGTGCAGGCAGTCGCCCGGTCGGAGCAGTGGGCGGCCGACAGCGGCGGGGCCTCGGTCGCCGCGGCGATTGTCCGGATGGCGCTGCCCGCCGACCCGATGAACAATGTCCCGGGCTGGCCACGGTGGAACCTGCTTCTGCCACATATCGACGCGCTGTTCACCAACACTGTGCCGGAGCAGGTCACTCCCGACCTGCTCGCAATCACCGACCAGGCCGCCACCTACCGCCTATTCCAGGGGCAGGCAACGGCCGCCATCGACCAATTTACGGCGGTGCTCGATGCCCGGCGCCGGTTACTAGGCCCAGATCACCCGGACACCCTGACCTCGCAGCACAATCTGGCATCGGCCTTCCAAACGGTCGGCCGGCTTACCGAGGCGATCGAGCTGCACGAGCATGTCCTCGTCGCCTACCGACGGGTGCTCGGCGAGGACACCCCGGATACCCTAGCCAGCCGCAATAACCTTGCCCGCGCGTACGAATCGGCGGGCCGGGTGGCCGAGGCCGTCGCCCTGTACGAGCAGGTCCTAACCGTCTCTCTCCGGGTGCTCGGTCGAAGCCATCCCGACGCCCTTACCAGTCGCCACAACCTCGCCGGTGCCTACCGGACGGCGGGTCGTGTGGCCGAAGCGATCACCCTGTACGAGCAGGTCCTGACCGACCGGCGGCGGGTCCTCGGCGACGACCACCCGGCCACCCTTACCAGTCGCCACAACCTCGCCGGCGCCTACGAGTCGGCGGGTCGTGTGGCCGAAGCGATCACCCTGTACGAGCAGGTCCTGACCGACCGGCGGCGGGTCCTCGGCGACGACCACCCAGATACTCTGAACACCGAATCGCTGCTCCGAAACGCTTTCAGCGACGACGGGATTACCAACATCGCCGACCGATAAACAATACGCTCCGTTCGATTCAAATTTCTGATCGGCGTGCTGCCATGCCGCGATGAGGCCGGGCGAGCCTCAGTCCGCTCGGGCCAGTGGTCTTGGCGCTGCCGGAGTTACGAACGAAGACCGGGTTCGGCAGGGCGGCTTCGGGTCCATGGTCGCAGGTTTCGGCGGCAACTCCCCAAGAGCTTCGAACTCCCGCTCAGGTCACGACACGGACGCCGGGCCAGCGTTGGGTTGGGCGATGGCGGGCGAGTCGTTGACGGGGAGATCTCAGGGCTGGCCCCGGTCGGGTTGCGCCGCCACACTCCGTCGAGCAGGTCGTCGAGGCCGTGCGGGGCGCACGCTGTGATCTGGTCGTCCGCGTCGAGACGGATGACCACGGCGGTGTCGTATCCGCACCGATCCAGGCGCCCGGCAGACCGGAGTCCAGAACCACGTCCGGCACGCGGATCAGCCAAGGGCTGCGCCGGATCAGGTCCCGCAGTTCGTCTCCCGCGCCGTTTCCCCCGGTTGCCGCTGATGGAATCCTGATCAATCGAACAACCGACCCACAAGCACGCCTTGGCCGGACTGCAGGACGTGCACGGCCCGTAACGGTATCCAGAAGCACTCGAAACGGGTGGGCTCCTGCTCGCCGTCGTGGTCCTCCTGGCTCGCCCATCGCTCGGGCGTCGTCCCGTGCAGCGCCAGCTCGAAGATGTGGCGACGCTGGATCTCGAAGCGGAGCGGGCTGATGTCGTACTCGACCTCCCCCAGCTTCCGCACGACGCTGAAGCCCGTTAGCCCGGTCTCTTCGCGGGCCTCCCGTAGCGCCGCGTCCGCTGGGTCCTCACCCGGGCGGAGGCTGCCGCCCGGCACCTGGATCCCCACCTCCTCATAGCTGAAGTCGGTGTGCCGGAAGACGAGCAACCGTCCTTCCCTTACGACGTAGCAGAGAACCTTGTTGGTGATCACCTTCTCGGGCATGGTGCCTTCCTCCACTCGTTCCTGGTGCGTCTACCCGGGGTCTGGCAGGTGCGGATCTGGCAGGCCGAAGATGGCTTGCTGGGCCGCTCGGGCGAGGGTGGCCTGGGCGGCGGCGGGTAGGCCGAGCCTGTTCCAGTGGAAGATCACGTGCAAGGCGATTACTGCCCGCAGACCACGAGTGAGGATGCCCGTTTCCCGTTGGCGGTGTAGGGCTGCTCCGGCGTTCTGAAATGCGGTTTGCCAGTCGCCGGTGGTGCGGGGTGCGCCGAGCAGCAGATTCCGAACGTCTCCGGTGAAGCTCTGCCATCTACGGGCATCAGTTGTGGGCGGATGGTTGAGGTGTGCTGCGCGATGCTCGACGACCTGTGCCCATACGTCGCCCTGCTCGTTGAGGTCCAGCCCTGCTGCGCGCATCAGGGCTGTACACAAGATCAGGGAGTGTTCGCGCCGGGTGGTGGGGTGCTGGTGGAGGTAGGTGAGGAGGTGGCGGCTGTCGTGGTGGAACAGCGTGTGGGCGGTGGTCATGGCGCCGTGTCCGCCGAAGGCGTGGGTTTCGGGTTCGTAGATGTCGCCGGTCCAGGTGGCCCCTTCGGTGAGTAGCCGGCGGGCCTGGTCGCCGCTGTCTCGGCTGTTTCTGGGGAGGTAGCGGATGCGCCAGGCGCCTTTGCGGATGAACCACCAGGAGGTGATCAGGCCGGCGGTCTCGGCGGCGGGAAGCACTCGGCTGAGGTGGGCGACGGCCTGTTTCTCGCGCTCCTGTGCGGTCTGGCCGGGGTAGGTGATGTTGGCCTGGTGCCAGGGGGTGTGGTCCACGGGTGGCTCTTTCAGGTGAGGAGGAGACAGGCGTCCCAGGCGGTGGCGACGGCGGTGACGAGGTCGGCGCCTGCCCTGCCGTCGAGCAGCCCTTCGGGCTCGTTGGTGGTGGGGGCGGTCTGTCGGTGGAGATCTTCTACGGCAGCCAGGGGTATCAAGGTGAGGGCATCGGAAGCGACCCGGCGGGCGGTAGCTACCAGTCCGGCGGTGCCGTGGCACAGGCTTCGGTCGGTGAGCCGTCGAAGCTGTTCGGGGTCGGTGACGCAGGTGGTGAAGGCGGTCTCGGCGAGGCGCTGGCGTGCGGTGTCGTGCAGGGCTTGTGCGGCGAGTTGCTGGGCGCGGGCGATGCCGGGGGTGCCGTAGCACCACGACGGCCGCAGCGGGGTTCGCTGGGCCGGTGTTGCGCGGCGTTGGTCGGTGAGGGTGATGGTCTGCGGCCACCAGATCGCACCGTCGGTGTGCTGCTGCCAGGCATCCAGCCATCGGCTGATGCGGCTGATCGCCGTGGCGTGTCCGGCGACGGTGATGCCATCGCGGAGGGTGAGGGCGAGCAGTGCCAGCGGACCCGTGATGCCGTGGGCCATGCCGAAGTTCGCGTGACCGCCGACGGACGGTGGCTGGCGGCGTTCGGGGTCGTTCCGGCACCACCAGCCGGGCAGCTCGCCGAGCGGTTCGGTGAGCCGGACGAGGTAGTCCAAGACGTGGCGGAGCAGGTCGTGATCGCCGAGCCGGCGTAGAACGACCCCGAGCCCGGTCAGCCCGCGGATGAGGTCGTACTCGGTGTAGTGCGGCTGCTCGTGCCGGTCGATGCGGCGGTGGGCGGCGTCGAGCCGTCGGCGGGTCACCGTGGCGGTGCCGTCGGCGGTGGCCGCTCGTGCCTGAGTGAGCCCTGGGTGGTCTGTGGTGGCGAGGACGAACGCGAGCGCGGGAGCGCCGTAGAAGAGGCTGGCCCCGTCGGCGATGCTCAGGCCACCGGCGGTGGCGTCGCGCAGTGCCCCGTACGCCGCGGGCCAGTTGCTGGTTTCCAGGTGCAGCAGGGCGATGCCGGCCGCGCCGTCGGCGAGGGACTGCCCTGCGGTCACGGTTTACGCCCGCCGATGATGCCGGTGAGGGCGATGGTTCGGGCCAGCCGCAGACAGTGCCGTTCGGAGGCGAGGTCGACGCCGATCATGCGGGCGTGATGCAGGTGCAGCAGGTCACCCAGCACCTCGTCGGCATTGAGTCCTTCACTGACGACCATCGATCGATAGGTGGCCAGCGCTGCCACGAGCCGCTCGTCATGTACTGGGCGTCGGGCATGTTCGAGCTGGGCGGGGTCGAGGCGGGGTCCGGTCCGGTGAGGGACGTGGGTGGTGAGCCAGCGGGGGCCGTCGCCGGTGAAGCTGTCGGCGATGGCGATCATTCCGGCGGCGGTGACGGCCTGTCGGTCGCCGGTGAGCCTGTGCAGGGTGGCGCGGGAGTCGGCGGCGAACACCCGTTCGGCGGTGGTGAGGGTCGCTGCGGCGCCGTGGCGGGTTTCCGGGCGGTAGGGGTGCAGGCTGTAGTCATGTACGAGGGCGTCATCGTGCATGTGCCGCACCCAGCCGGCGAGGTGGCGGGCGATGTCGGCGATCCCGTCGGTGTCGGGAAGCGGGATGCGCAGCCGTAGGTGCGGTTCGGGGTGCGGATACCTCAGGAACCACCAGCCGGCTGGGAGGTGATCGGCGGAGCGGCTGGCGAGGTCCGTCAGGATGTCGTCCAGCCGACCGTGGAGGTGTGCCTCCAGCCACCGTGACCGCCCTGGCCAGTGCTGAACAGTGGTTGCGGTTCGGGCTGGTCGGGCCGGTCGGGTGGCGGGCGCTGGGTGGGCGAGGGTGAGCAGGAGTTCGGCGGGGCGATCGTTGATCCAGCCCGCTGTCCCTGGAGCCTCCGTGATCACGGTGCGGGGATGTCGGGCGAGCTGGTCGCGTAGCACCGCCAGGTGCGTGTGGTTGTCCAGGTCAAGGCGGAGGCGAATGTCATCGTCGCCGACCAGGACCTGCTGCGGGATGTGTCGCTGGTGGCGGTGTCGCTGCCAGGCGTCGCGCCACTGCGGCCAAGGCGTGCTCGAAGCGTGAAGCGCAGTGGAGTCGATGATCCAGCGGGCTGGGTGCACGATGGTCCGCCCGCGCCGCAGGCGAGGTAGGAACGGCAGGCCGCTGGCGTGTCCCCAGTCGAACCGGCTGCACGGTGCCGTCCACGCGGTCCAGATCTCGGTTAGGAACCTCATTATCGGCTGTTGCAGCGCGGGCAGCAGCACGCTGTTGAACAGCAGCGGTTCGACAGGCTGACCGGTGGCCACCGCCACCAGCCACAACCGACGTCCGTCGCCAGTAACCGCCAGGTCCTCGATCGTGTACGGCGGTGCCGGGTGGTAGTCACCGACAGGAAGAACGGGCAGCAGCTCGGGCGTCCGGGCGACTGCGGTGAGACGGGCGTCAAGGGGCGGTCCGGACAGTTGCAGCGGGGCCGCGCCGGGCAGGGCGGTCGGCAGATGCCGGTAGACCTGTTGGAATCGGGCGAGTTCGGCAGGGGTGAGCAGGTGCAGGAACCGGGCCGCAGCGACCCCGGCGTGGCGGGACCCGCTGAGCACCGTCAGGGTGAACGCGCCTCGGTCCAGACCGTGCAGGGTATCGGCGGCGAGGCTGAACCGCAGTTCGGTGTGCGGGATCGGCGCCCGGTCGTCATCCCCGTGTAGCCGGTCGATCAGCGCGTCGTCGACTACTACTTCGGCGCAGCCGTCGAGTGCGGCCTGCTGCGCGAGCTGTCCGAGCAGCCGGTCGCGGGCGGTGAACAGCGCTGGGGCGCGGCGAGTGGATCCCCGGTAGCCGGCCGGAAAGCCCAGCACGTTCAGCACCTCACGGATGGGAACAGCCGCTCCTGGACCCCATCGCTCGATGAACGCGCTGTGGTACTCGGCCCATCCAGGGGTAGGCGGTGGCGCTAGCGTCACGAGCGTCGACGCGGCCCGCTCCGCCTCGTGCAGGACCGGCGGGGGCAGGGTCACGGCGATGTCGGCGCGGAGATCGACGGCGACTCGGTTGCCCGGTTCCGGGATGGCGTAATGGTGGGTGAGGTGTGCGGTCGGATCGGTGTCGGTCATGGGTGGGCGTAGGGCCGAGAGCAGCACCCCGGTGTGAAGCAGGTCGGCCAGCAGCCGCTCGGCGTCGGCGATGCTGGCGGGTACAGCGATCGTCTCGGCGAGGTCGGCGAACCTGACCGGGGACCGCGCCGCCTGGATCGCGGCCCGGATCGGGCTGGTCAGGCGGACCTCGACGTCCCACCGCCGATCGCCGCTGGCGTGGGCGCAGGGCAGCACCCACCTGTCGCCACGCCGGTATCCCAGCGAGTTCGTCACCACCGCGACGGTGCGCAGGGTCGCCAGATCCTGTTCGGCCCGCGCGGTGTGCTCGGCGATGACCTGGCCATCGGGGCGGGAAACCGCACGGTGGGCCTCGCCCAGGTGGACCGCTGCGCGAGCGCCGAACTGGACCGGGGCGATACCAGCGAACGTGCCGAACGGGGTCGCCCGGGTGGTCCAGCGCAGCAGGTACCGGACCGCTGACTGCACCAGGCGTCGTAGTCGCTGCTGGGACATCGGCTCCCCGCTCAGCGTGCGTTGGATCTGGTCGGCCAACTGCGGTGCCGCGCCGGTGACGGCTGTCGCGAACCCGGGCAGCGCCCACGTCTTGTCCAGCCACCCGCGCCACTGATCCGGATGACCATGGGCGATGTCGGGCCAGGGAGGCAGAACGAGGCCCCCGGGGTAGGCGGCGACTCTGATCAGCGCCGCACCAGCTGCGGGAACCATGATGCACCACCGAATCGACGGGCCCGGCGCACGCGACGCCGGGCCCGATCGTGAGAGAACGGAAGGGTCAGTTGCCGCCGTCGCACTTCGTGGTGCAGGCGTTGGAGCCGGTGTTGCCGGAGCCGCACCCGTCGTCGGTGGCGGTGGCGTAGCCGCCCGCGGTGGGGCCGGCGTCGACCAGGCTGACGTCCAGGGCGAACTCCGAGGTGTCGGTGTCGTTCATGTGCGTTCCCTTCTATGCGGGGGTGAGGGTGAGGACGAAGCGGCTGTGCCGCTTGTCCAGCACCGTCCCGGCCGGCAGGTCGCCGTCGGGAGTATCAGCGGGCAGGACGTGCAGCACCGGTGACGGGCTGCCCGAATCCAGCCACGCGCGCATCTGTCCGACCATCCGACCGGTCGCCGACGCGGCGTCGGGCCCATGTGCACAGGCGCCGAGGTCGAACATGTCGTCGTCGTCCCAGCGCAGCGTCGAGCGGTAGCAGAACGCGGCGTTGTCGAGGGCGGCCGGCGTGCCGAAGCGCCATGCCGGGGCGACGACACCTGCATCGACGGCCTCCTGCTGAGCCGTGAGAACGACGAACTGCTGTCCCGCATCGGTGATGCGGGACGCCAGCCACAGGTCGAGGTCGGCCAGGACGGTACGAGGGGGCAGGCTCACCCCGGCCCATGCCTGCGTTTGCGGCTGCGCCAACAGCTCACCGACGGCATGGCGGTCGACCTGCTGGTCCTCGTCCAGCCGCAGGTGAACCCCGTCAGCGACGTCGACGTACCGCACCTCATGTGCCCCGGCGCCCTGCATCGACACGAACCCGCACAACCGCTGGCTGTGACTGACCAGCCGGTCCCCGGTCCGACGCATCGCCCACGAGCGGGTCATCCCGAACGTCCGTAGCGGTACGACCAGCGTTCCGTTCTCGGCGAGCTGCGCGGTCCAAGCCGGCGGGATGTCCCAGGCGCCGACCGTGACGATGATCAGGTCGTATCGGCGGCCCGGATTGACCGGTTGCTCGGCGTCGGCGCACACCACGACCACGTCGTCGTAACCCGCAGCGGTGAGGCAGGCGGTGGCCCGGTCGGTCACCTCGCGATCGATGTCAACGGTCGTGACCGATCCCGACGGGCCTACCAGTTCGCGCAGCAGCGCCGCGTTGTATCCGCCGGAGCCGATCTCCAGGACGTGCCGGCCGGCCAGCCCGCCGTCGACGGCGTCTGCGGCCTGGCCGAGCATCTCGGCGATGAGCCACGGCGCCGACACCGAACTGACCGCCTCGTCGCCGATCCGCTTGGTCACCACGGCTTGGTCGGCCCGGTACGCCTCTGCCAACGCGGCATCCGGAGTGAAGAGATGGCGGGGCACGGACCGTAGCGCCGCCTCCACCTCGGGCCGCATGACCAGTCCCTTCTCGGCATGATCAGCGACGAGCTGATCGACCATCGCGGTGTGCAGGTCCTCGCCGTTCGCCGTGTCGACACTCATTCGGCCGTTCTCCTTCGCATTGCCATCAGGGCCTCCCGATCGGATGGCCCGCCGTTCCGCTCTCGTCGGGCTCAACAGGGCGTCAAGCCGCTGGACTCGCCAAGTCGCCGGGGAGTCCGAAGTCGATGTAGTGCCGCTCGAGGGTTCCGTCCTGCTGGCGCGGTGCATCAGGATCACGGGCGGAACGGTCTCCTGCTCCACTGCGACATCCCGTGCTCGTTCGAGTCCGGGACGGATCTGACGAGTAGCCCGGCCCGTCTCCACACTCGCGCGTCGAGCCCGTGGAGTGAATGCCCACCATGCGGACGACGTGGTTGTCCGCATGTACGCCACTCCTGCATCTATCCCGTCTCGGTGTTCTTGGTTGCGCCGCGCTGAACACTGAGTGACCCTATGTGCGCGATATCCATGTTGCTCACCGCCATGGTGGTGCAAGCAGCCAGAGGAGGCGGTGCTATGGGCCAGACCCCGCGGACGCTCCAGCCGTCCCTGTCTGAGCGCCACTTCTTCGGTGCCGAGCTGCGTCGGCTACGGGAGCAGGCCAAGCTCTCACAGGCGCGTCTCGGCGCGATGATCCGGTTCAGCTCTGATCTCGTGCGTCGGGTCGAGACAGCGGACCGTTTCCCGTCCCGGGAGTTCGTTGAAGCATGCGACAGGGCATTGGCGGCCGGTGGGGCGTTGGTCCGCCTGCTACCGCTTCTTGAGGAAGAACGTGGGCGGGCGACTCTTCCGAGCGGTCCTACCCGCGCCGGCGCCCTGCTGGCCGCCCAAGGGGAGGAGATGGCCGGGGTGGCGGAGATGGTCGTCCGTGTCCCCTTCCAACCCGGCGTTCTTGACCGCGCCGCGCTGGGCTGGCTGAACGCCTCAGCGGGACCCCGTCTGTCCGTGGCCGGCCGAGCCGGCTCACCTGATCAGGTCTGCGAAGAGGATCTAGACTCCGCCGAGGCCGCCCTGGCGATGTTCCGCCAGTTGGATCACACCCACGGTGCCGGACGAGTCCACGCCCAAGTGCAGCGGTACGTCGAACGCGAGCTGAACCGGCTACTGGCCGGCCCGCCGGCCTCGGAGGCGGCCGGTCGGCACCTCTACACCCTGGCGGCGGGGTTCTTCGAGCTCTGCGGGTACCAGGCGGTCGACACCGGTGCCCATGGCCTCGCCCAGCGCCGCTACCTTCGTGCTCTTCGTCTGACGGAAGCCGCTGGCGACCGCTTGTACGGCAGCTACCTGCTCGCCGTGAACATCGGCCATCTCGCCCTGCACTGCGGCCACCCCGAACCGGCACGAAGGATGGCGTTGACGGCGGTAAGAGGAAGCGAAGCGCTGTTGACGCCCGCAGTGGCAGCCACGCTGCACGCGGTGGTGGCGCGGACGCACGCCCGCCTCGGGCGCGAGGGCGACTGTCTGCTTCACCTCGACATCGCGGAGAAGCAGCTGGCCCGCAGCAAGCCCGAGGACGAGCCGGCCTGGATCCGGTACTTCGATGCGGCGTATCTCGCCGACGAGATCGCCCACTGCTTCCATGACCTGGGTCAGCCGCAGCAGACCCAACGGCACCTGGGCGACGCTCTCACCGCTCTGAGCCCCACTCATGTCCGACGACTCGCCATTGACACGGCTCTCCTGGCCTCTTCGCTGGTCGCCGCCGGACGCCTCGACGAGGCCTGCGCCACCGCACGCGAGGCAGTCGACTACGCCGCACGAACCTCTTCACACCGCTGCCTGCAGCGCATCGTCGAGGTACAGGTCGACCTCGAGCCCTACCGGTGCAAGCCGGAGGTTCGCGAGTTCGGCGAGTACGTGCATCATCGGCTACCGCTGGCCGCTGTGTAACCCCTGTTGATGGTTGGCGGCATCCACCAGCACGGAGCGGTAGTGGGCCAACTCCGCCTCCAACGCCGCGCCCGCTCGACGGGACGACGCCACGTAGTGGCCGACATCAGGAAGGAGCAACACCTTGGGCGCGATGCTGAGAGACGTCAACTCCTCGGCGAGTTCCCGCACATCATCGGCTTCGGCCACCTCGTCGGCAGTGCCGTGAATGAGCAGCACCGGCCGTTGGATCTCGGCGGCACGGACCGCACCGGCACCCCCGCTTAGCCGCATCGCGTGCGCCCGCTGGAACCGGGGCACCGTCCGCGCCCACCGGTCAGGATCCACGATCGCCGACACGGCGGTGGCAGCGGCGAACGGGCCGTCCTGTGCCACCGCGTGCAGAGCGGTGTATCCGCCGGCGCTGGCACCGCGGATGAACACCTGCCCCGGCAACGCCCGCCCCGCCGATAGCAGGTGCACCGCCACAGCAGCGCAGTCGTCGACGTCGTCCAGGCCCCACCGTCCGTAGAGCGACTCCCGGAACGTCCGGCCGTACCCGGTGCTACCCAGATAGTCGACGTCAACGACGGCGAACCCACGACTGGTGAAGAACTGCGCCTGCCAGTCCAGGCGCAGCAGACACGAGGCGGTAGGCCCGGGATGCGCGCGAACGATCACTGGTGCGAGCCAGTCCGCAGTCGAGTTCGTCGGCGCGTACACCAGGGCAATGACCTCCCGGCCACCGGCCACCCGTACGCGGAGCTCCGTCGGCGTGGATACCCGCACGCCGTCGAGCGCGGCATGCTCCGGGCTGGCGAGCACCTCCACCTGAGGGGGATCGATATTAGCCACGTCTACGAGCGCGACCTGCGGGGCTGCGGTCGGCGACGAACCGATCAACGCCACCGTCGTCCCTCGGAGGGCGAGGTACGGCTTGATCGACGTGTACGGCAGGTCGACCGGACGGACAGTGCCGTCGGGCTCGATGACGACAAGGCGGTGTCGCGGCCCCTCCTGCACAACCGCGACGATCCGACCGTCGTCGAGGAAGCCGTACGACGCGTAGCCCAACTCCCAGGGCTCCGCAGCGCATTCGCCCGCGATCGGTGCCACCGCCTCCACCGTGAGGCCGTCCCACCGGTAGAGGTTCCACCAACCACTGCGGTCCGACACGAAGTACAACGCTCCGTCGGGTCCCCATCGCGGCTCCACCGCCGATTCCCCCGGACCCCCGGCCAGCTTCACGGGATTCTCGACCTCACCGTGCGGCGAATAGGCGGCGGTCCACACCTCGCAGGCATCCCACGGCATGTCGTGCTCGCTCCAAGCGGTCCAAGCCAACCGACCCGGGCCCGGCCGAGGCGCGCCGAGAAACGCCGGGGACGAGACCAGAGTCCGCATCCGCGGAGCGCCGGTGAGGGGCACCGCCACGAGCTGGTCACCCTGCTCCGACTCCCGCACGGCCAGCAACTCGCCGTCACCGATCGTCAGATCACCGAAGCACCCGTGACCGACCAATTCGAGTTCGTCGCCATGCGGGCGCCTCCGGTAAAGGCGATCTCCGCCGACGCACCACAACGTTCCCTCGGCGACAACGAACGATCCGCCTCCGTACGCGTGCACTCCGCTGCCGACATCGAAATTCTTCGGACTGACATCACGCTTGCCATCGCTTGCCCGCCAGCCCGTCACCGTCGTCCCCTGCTCCGCGTCGGGGCGGGTCTCCAACCAATACACGCCGTCGTCACCGGCACGTAGCTGGTCGTAGCTCACCGAGGCGCGGACGGCGTCATCGACCGACACTTCAGCGGTCCTGTCCGCCACCCTCACGTGTCCTCCTCGAACAACTCCCAGCAGGCCGGACTACGGCCGGCTCGCCAACCGGTCCGGGCATCGCCAAGGCCGGCGGCTGGTCTCGGACCTGCAGGCACCGCGAGTGCTCAGATGACCGACTCTACGCCCGAACGGCCTGTCCCTGCCGCTCGATGTTCCCCCTCGGGAACTGCCCGCCCTCCTATTTCGCGCTCTCGAGGCAGAGTCGATGCGGACAACAATCCTTGTCCGCATATCCGGTATCGACCAGGCCATTCGAGGCGAGCCACCATTCGGAGCGATAAGCCTTCACGGGTGGTGCGGTGATGAGTGTTCCGTTCCCCCATTACGACCTCATTGGAAGGGCCCGATGCAGCTACAGGAGGAATTGGCGCGCTACGGCTACCGCCAGGAGTTGGCCCGGAGGCTGCGGTTCCGGGACCTGGTCGCGTACGGCTTGGTGTACATGGTGCCGATCGCGCCGATGGCGATCTTCGGCAGCGTTTACGCCGGCTCGGGCGGGATGGTGGCTCTGGCGTACGCGGTGGGTGTGGTGGCTCTGGTGTTCACCGCGTTCTCGTACGCGCAGATGGTGAAAGCGTTCCCCATGAGCGGCAGCGTCTACAACTACGCGGGTCGGGGGATCAGCGCGCCGGTCGGTTTCCTGGCTGGCTGGGTGATCCTGCTGGACTACGTGCTCGTGCCGGGGTTGCTGTATCTGGTGGCGTCGGTGGCGATGCACGCGACGGTGCCGGCGGTGCCGGTGTGGTTGTGGCTGCTGGGGTTCGTCGGGGCCAACACGGTCGTCAACTCGGTCGGTATCCGGATGACCGCGATGGTGACCAGGGTGATGCTGCTCGGCGAGCTGATCGTCCTGGCGGTCTTCCTGGCCGTCGCCGGCTGGGCCCTCGCCTCGGGCAGGGGCCGGTTCAGTTGGGATGCGTTCTACAACCCCGACACGTTCACCTGGTCCCTGGTGGCGGGTGCGGTGTCGATCGCGGTGTTGTCCTTCTTGGGCTTCGACGGCATCAGCATGCTGGCGGAGGAGACGCGTGACGGCACCCGGCAGATCGGCCGGGCCATGGCCGCCGTCCTCGTCCTGGCCGGGGTGTTGTTCATCGCGCAGACGTGGCTGGCCGCGATGCTGGTACCCCGTCCCGACACGCTGCTCGCGGATGGCGACGTGAACGGCACGGCGTTCTACGACGCCGCCGCGGTCGCCGGCGGGAGTGGGCTGGCGACGGTGTGCGCGGTGGCGACGGCGATCGCGTGGGGCCTGCCGAACTCGATGGTCGCGCAGGTCGCCACGTCCCGGCTGCTGTACGCGATGGCCCGCGACCGGCAACTGCCGACGTTCCTGGCGAAGGTGTCGGTGCGCCGCAGCGTGCCGATCAACGCCACCTTGCTCACCGGCGCGGTGTCCCTCGCCCTCGGCCTGTACATGGCGACGCGGGCGGACGGGATCGCCCTGCTGTCGTCGCTGATCAACTTCGGGGCGATGGTCGCGTTCCTGGTCCTGCACGTCTCCGTCGTCGTGCACCATCTGATCCGCCGACGCAGCGGGAACTGGTGGGCGCATCTGCTCATGCCTGCGGTCGGCTTCGCGGTCCTGGCGTGGGTGGTGGTGAACGCCAACATCGCCGCGCAGCGTCTCGGCCTGGCGTGGCTGGCCCTCGGCGTCCTCGTCCTCGCTGGCCTCTACGCCACCGGCCGCCGACCCGCTTTGTCGGGCCTGACCGAGGCGCAGCCGTCCGGCCGCAGCCTGGAGCGGGTGTGAGCACGATGTCTGACCGCAGCCACTTCACCTATCGGCCGGCGCGTGACGAGCTGGCCTACACCTTCGGCGGCCGGATCCCGGTGGCGCACGTGCGCTCCGGTGACGTGTTCACCGTGCACACCGAGGACTGCTTCGGCGGTCGGGTACGCGGGCCGGCGGATCTGCCGTCGCAGGTGTGCGCGATGCCGTACCTGAATCCGGTGTCGGGACCGTTCTTCATCGAGGACGCCGAGCCCGGTGACACCCTGGCCGTCCACATCGCCGCGATCGAACCCGCCCGCGGCTGGGGCGTGTCCGCGACGTTCCCCTACTTCGGGGCGCTGACCTCGACCCCGCACACCACCACCCTCCAACCACCTCTCGACGAACGCGTATGGGTCTACGACATCGACCCGTCGGCCGGGATCGTGCGGTACCGGGCAACCAGCAGCGGCCACAGCGTTGACCTTCCGCTGGATCCGATGATCGGCACGATCGGCGTCGCCCCCGCCGCGATGGAATCCCGGGCCACGATCGTCCCGGACCAGCACGGTGGGAACCTCGACACCCCCGAACTCCGCGCCGGCACCACCCTCTACCTCGGCGTCAACGTCCACGGCGCTCTCCTCGCCCTGGGCGACGGACACGCCCGCCAAGGACACGGCGAAGCCTGCGGCGTCGCCGTGGAGATCGCCACCGTCACCACCCTCGCCGTCGACGTAATCAAGGGTGACCTGCCCACCACCTGGCCGCGGCTGGAAACCGACACCGCCCTCATGTCCGTCGGCTGCGCCCGACCGCTCGAAGACGCCTACCGTATCGCCCACCAGGACCTCACCACCTGGACCGTCGACCTGTGCCGTCTGGACACGCTCGACGCCTACCAACTCATCTCCCAGGCCGGCCGGGCACCGATCGGCAACGTCTGCGATCCCAACTACACGATTTTGGCCGCCATCGACAAAACCCACCTACCCTGCCCCCAGCCCGCCTACCACGGCGTCCATGCCCGGCTCCGCCACCTCACCCAGGAGCGGCCATGACCACTCCGGTCCCCGGGCTGCCGCTCCGCGACGAGCTGTACCTGCTCGCCCACAACGACGACACCGGCCAACCCCACATCCACCGCCAAGCCCTGGCCCTCGGCCTCGCCGGCGCTGTCCTCATCGACCTCGTCCTCGTCGGCCGAACCATCCTCGACAACGACGACCACCCCGCTGGCGAGCAGAGGGTCAAGATGCACATCGACCGGCCCGTCGGCGACCTCATCGCCGACACCGCCCTCACCAGCCTCCGCCACGCCCGACCCGCCCCACCCCTGCGCCACTGGTTACGCGGGTTCGCCGACGACCTTTATGAACGCACCCGCGCCGGCCTGCACGCCGCAGGGATCCTGCGACACACCAGCCGCCGCCGACTCGCCGGACTCATCCGCGCCGACACCTACCTGCCCACCCACACCCGATGGCCCGTCATCGCACGCGCCCGACTCCGCTACCTCGCCGACGGCCGCGAACAACCCGACAACCACACCGCCGCCCTCGCCGGACTCGTGGTCGCCCTGCACCTCACCCCTCACCTCTTCCTCCCGGACAACACCACCGTTGTCACCACCCACCTGCGTGCCATCGCCCACCAACACCTGCGCCCTGTCCGCGACATCACCGCCGCCGTCGACGCCGCAGTCGGCGACCTCGCCACCGCCACCTACCGCTAACCACCAGAAGGGAACCCCCGCCACCGTGATGGCCACCCCGGCTGTCCCCGCTCAGCCGGCGGTCGGCCTGCTCAGCACCGGCTCCTCGCCCGGGTGCCGCACCGTGACCTCCGCCGGCCAGAGGCCTGCCCTGGTCGCTCCCGCGTCCAACGGCAGCCAGCCCACCAAAGTGCTCAAGCGGTAGCAACCCGGTACCGGCAAGAGCGTCTGGATCTGCTAAGACCTACGTGGCATCCGCCATGAGAGATGAGCCCATCAGGGTTCATGCGCCGGTGGGGTACAGCTTGGGATTCTCAACAACTACGAAAACGGCCGTGCCAGGCGGGATGGCGGTTGAGCCGTCATGAAGCTCCACCTGCAGCAGTCCGACGCCGATCCGTATGGTCAGGACCTGTTGCTCGTGGTGTTCGACGACTCCGTGGAGTCGGGGACCGTCGCGCAACGTCGACTCGTTGCCGGCCATCGCGATCGTCTTGCCCCAGCCGAGCATGTCATCGATGTCCATCTCGACGTCAACCAGGTCGCCCGGCTGAGGGGGCGTTCCAAGCCACTCGGCACTCAGCCGAATGTCGGCCAACGTGGCATCGACCATGGTGGGAACACCGAGCCGCACTGCGGCTATACGTACGAGCATCCGTCCGATTCTCGCAGCCGACATTGGGAGCTGCCGCGGGACGGCACCTGCGGTACCTACCGCACGGTGTTGTCAGGTGCATGCTTGGTCGGAGCAGGCCTCGACCGCTGGTGACCTTGGAACGGAGTTCAAGCAGCGCCTCGACGGGCTCCATAGAATTTCTTGCTAGGAAGATCGACGAGACATCATGGCGCAGCTCGGCTTAACGACTCTTGGCTGGCAGGATGCGCCCAGCTTTTCGCAGCGTAGTGATCATGGACAGCTGCGGCAGCCGGTCCGAGGTGCTGCTGTCCGCCTGACCCTCAGGCCGTGACAGCGCCGGGCTCCTCGACCAGCTTGTCGGCAAGCGTCAGGAGCCCGGCGCTGTTGGCGGCCTTGACCAGGACGACGTCGCCCGGGCGCAGCCCGTCACGCAGCAACTCCCACGCCGCCGCCACGTCGGCCGCCCGGTCGACCACCGTCGCGCCGCCGTCGGCGGCGGCGGCGTAATGGGCGGCGTCCGCACCACCGATCGCGACCAGCCAACCCGCGCCGGCCTCGACGACCTGTCGGCCGATCTCCCGGTGCACCTGGGCGGCGTGTTCGCCCAGTTCGGCCATCTCACCCAGCACCGCGACCGCCCGCCGGTCCCCACCGGTCATCGTCCGCAGGGCCCGCAGTGCCGCCCGCATGGCATCCGGTGCCGCGTTGTAGGCGTCGTTGATGATCGTCACCCCGTCCGGGCGGGTGGTGACCTGCATCCGTCCCGGTGACACCGCCTCGGCCCGCGACAGCGCCTCGGCCACCGCCCCGACCGGGTGCCCGAGGCCCAGGGCGACGGTGGCGGCGGCCAGCGCGTTGGACGCCTGGTGCAGCCCGTACAGGCGCAGCCGTACCCGCGCGGCCTGCCCCTCGTGGACGAGTCGGAACGCCGCGCGGCCCAGCTCGTCGACCGTCACGTCCTCGGCCCGTACGTCAGCCGGCCCGTCGATGCCGTAGGTGAGGACCCTCGCCCGGGTGCGGGTGGCCATGGCTGCCACGAGCGGATCGTCGCCGTTGAGCACTGCCAACCCGCCCTCGCCCGGCAGCGCCTCCACGATCTCGCCCTTGGCCAGCGCGATGTTCTCCACCGACCCGAACTCACCCAGGTGCGCGTGTCCGACCCGCGTCACGACACTGACCGACGGCGGGGCGAGCCGGGTCAGGTAGGCCACGTGCCCGACACCCCGGGCGCCCATCTCCAGCACCAGGTAGCGGGTGTCGGCGGTGGCGCGGGTGACCGTGTACGGCAGGCCGAGCTCGTTGTTGTTGGAAGCCCGGTTCGCGACCGTCTCCCCGAACGCCGACAACACCTGCGCCAGGATGTCCTTGGTCGAGGTCTTCCCCACCGACCCGGTCACGCCGATCACCGTCGTGTCCGGCAGGCGGTCGACGACCATGCGGGCCAGCCGGCCGTACGCGGTGGGCACGTCGTCGACGACGACAGCGGGGATACCGACCGGCCGGGACGCCAGGACCGCCACCGCGCCCGCCGCCACCGCCTGCGCGGCGTAGTCATGGCCGTCGACCCGCTCACCGGGCAGCGCGACGAACATCCCACCCGGCTCGATCCGCCGGCTGTCGAACACCACCGGAGCCGTGACCGTCACCTCGTCAGACCCGTCCCGCACCGTCCCGCCCACGGCGGCGGTGATCTCTCCCAGAGTCATCGCAAGCACACCGACGAACCTACCGCCCGAGGATATGGACCAGCCGCAGATCCGGACACAGGCCACCGACCACAAGTCGCACCCGAAACACCAGGTCCGGACGTTGGCACCACGCCTCGCCATGCGCGGACCGACGACGTAGGAGTTTGTCGGAGTTCGACTCCGACAAACTCCGACAGCGCACCTCTTGACTGCCCTTGGTGTGGTCGTGCCGCAGTTCGGACTGGCAGTATGCCGCCAGCCAGCCTGGCCCACCGGCGACGATGAACGTGGCGGCGGGGACTCGATGTCGTGAGCAGCAAGGTCATCGGTTCAATGCGCCTGATGACGGCGTACGCGAAGTGTTGGGCCAGAGCCCCTGCGGCGTCGGCGACCTCGTCGTGAAGCTCCACCGCTGCCCGACGAATGCCGGTCCCGTCCGAGAATCGAGCGGCATTGAGGACTCACTGTCAGGCGGTGGCGTCGACCGGGTCGCGCACCGGGTCGTCCCCGGGATCGTCACCCGTGACCGCCGGACATGCCCGGCACAGTGCTGACCAGGGCTGTCAGTGCTGCACACACCCCCTGACAGGCCCTCCGTGCCGTCCCTATCCGGTCCAGACACCCTCCCGATCGGGAGGGAACCTCTTCCTGCCCAGGAGGAACGTCGCGTAACTCCCTGTTCCCGCCACTCGGCTTGCCCATCGAGCCCAAGACGCCAAGACCGCTGATGTGGGGGACCCATGCGTCGAGCCGGGAATCCGGTCCACCCCCTACCCGGTGTTTTCATCGAGCCCGGTCGGCGGGTTCGGCCGCCTGCGGAGGTGGGGCGGTCGGATCTCGCTCGACGCGCTTCCAAGCGGTCGGGAGACTGGCGGTCGTGAGAGCCGAGATGGTGTTCCCGGACGGCGCGTGGCAGGAGGTCAGGTTCGGTCTGTTCGAGCCGACGCTCGACTACGGCGGCAGCACATGGGACCGGGACGTCCTCGACCCGTGGATTGCCGCCCACTCGTCGATCCTGGCAGCGTTGCGGCAGGTCGGCGAGCCGCAGATGGCCGCCGTCGCGTTGGCGCACGAGGACCTGTGGACGTTGTACGCGGTGAGCAGGGTGATGGAGTTGCTGATCCTGCCGAGCCAGCCGCCCGCCACCGATCCCGGCGACCCTACGGACTGGCTTCCGGCTTCGGCGTACCGGCGGTTCGTCGCGGCGATCGGCGGCACGTTCCCGGCGGGGGAGGGGTTCCATCCGTTCCTGCACGAGATCGTCGAGGTCGAGCCGGCGGACGATCTGCAGGCGCCGCCGGTGCTGGCCGGGCAGTGGTGGCCGGGTTGTCTCGTCGGATCGCTGCTGCTCATGCGTGGCGGCGCGAGTGTCCGCGCCGGTGCCGACCACCTGGATCCCGTACTCGCCTCGACCTCGACGTTGTACTGGGCGTGGCGGCGACGATACCGGCAGGTAGCCGACCTGTCGCACGGCTGGGGCGGCAACTCGCAGTGGCGTACGGGCTTCCGCCGTGACTACCGGCTGGCCGACCGGCTCGTCTACAACGCGGACGCGGCGCTGGACCCGACGCCTCCGCATCCCGGCGGCCCGGACCCGAGCACAGACGTGGACCTGCTGCGTCACCGGTGCAGCACCCTGGTCGACCACGGCGACGACCAGTGGGTGTGGGACAGCCACCACGTCGAACCGACCGCCCACCGCAGCGCCGCCTGAGTAAGCGATGCACCCCGATCGGGGATCGCCCTGGCCGGGAGGGCCCCGGCTCCGGTCAGGGGCTGGTTGGGGTGAGTCGTAGTTCGGGGAGGTGTTCGGTGGCGGCGTCGATCACGGTGCGGGCGAGGGCTGCCGGGAGGCCGGCCTGCGCGGCGAGGTCCTCGATGGTCGTGTGCTGCTGGTTGAGGAGGTCGACTGCCTTGCCGAGGAGGGAGGGTTGTTCGCGGGGGCCGAGGTCGCCGGGTTCGGGGTGGCCCCACTGGGCGAGCAGGCTCATCCCGCGTCGGTAGGTGTGGTCCCGGTAGACGCCGAGGTCGTGTCCCCGGTAGACGAGGGCTTTCAGGCTGATGCCCCAGCGGCGTTTCAGCTCGTGCAGCCGGTCGAAGTCGAGCCGGGCGGGAAGCTCGGCGGCCAGGGTGGTGCTGGGGGCGAGGAATTCGGAGGCGAAGGCGGTGGCCTCCCGTTCCAGGAGTTGGCTGCCCGGCTCGGCGTCGTGGTGCAGCAGCAGGTGGCCGAGTTCGTGGGCGGCGTCCATCCGGGAGCGGGCCTTGTCGTTCTTGGCCGGGTTGAGGAAGACGAACGGCCGCTGGCCGTACCAGTGGGAGAACGCGTCGACCCGTTCGGAGGCGTCCGGCAGGGACAACACGATCACCCCGTGCGCCTCCAGCAGCCGCACCATGTGCGGCACCGGCCCGTCGTCGAGCCCGAACTCCGCACGTGCCGCCGCGGCGACCGTACGGACGTCCTCGGCCCGCGCCGGTTCCGGCCAGTCGAGCTGCGGCAGCCGCAACTCCGGCAGCCGCAACTGCCGGCCCACGACCTCGACGACCCGCCAGGCGACCTCACCGAACGCCTCCGCCTGGTCCCGCTCCGCCTGGCTGGTGGCCCGCAGGCTACGGAAGTGCGCCCGCCCCGGCGACGCCGGAGCCGGGACACCGGCGGCGAAGAACTCCACAGGCATCGCCAACGCCAACGCCAACCGGGCCAGCACCGCCGCCGACGGGCGGGCCTGCCCCAACTCGTACTGGCTGACCGCCGCCGCCGTCACCCCGACCTGCCGGGCCAACTCGTTCTTCCGCATCCGCCGCCACCTGCGCGCCAACCCGAGCGCGTGCGGCTCGAACCCCGCCACGGCCGCGGTGACCGGCACCGGCGGGCGAACCCCGCCCGTCACGCCCGTCGGCCGGCAATACCGAGGGTACGGCCGGCACCGCCAGCGGGCCGCATCGTCCCGAGCGGCAGCTCCGGCACGGGCAGCTCGTCGTGCCGCTGCACCGGCACCCCGACCGGATCACCGACGATCGGCAGCGGCGTCCCCACCGTGACGGCGTCACCGAACCAGAGCGTCACCTCGAACCACGGCGACCCGCCCTCACGGTTGTCGCGGGGCAACCCGAGATAGGCCGTCGCCTCGCCCGTGGTGATGTCACCGGTGTGCGCGACCCGCAGGTGCCGCTTCGGGGGCACCACCCCGGCGAAGACCTCCGGGAACTGCTCGGCGTCGTCGAAGGCCAACTGCCCGTCGCGGCTGTTCTCCACCGCCCCGCCGAGGCGTGCCTCGCTGCCCTCCCACCTGATCGACTCGATCCCACCCTGCAGCGAGTACAACCGCACCACGTACCCGGCGCAGAGGATCTCCAGGGAGTTGTCCTCCACCCGCACCCGTACCCCGTCGACCCCGTCGAAGGACGCCTTGCCGAGGTTCGTCAGGTTCCGCCACACCGTGGTGCCGAAACTCATCGCGTCGTCACCGAGTTCCGGCTCGTGCCGGTCCGCCGCGCGCCGGTACACCTGCCGGATCAACCCGCCCAGCGGCTCCAGCACGCCCCGCCCGTCCAGCACCGCCACCGCGTCATCCAGCAACCCCATGCCGCAGAATCTAGTCCATGCCGCAGTTGATGTTGCGGAAATCAAGCAGCCGACACGCCCGGCGTCGGACTCGGCACTGCTGGCGCGGCCTAACGGAATGGGGCCAGAGATACGCCCAGGCAGCCCCCTCCCGAGGTGGCTTCGGGTGCGACAGGCCTACTCGTCGTCGGGGTCCTCGATGCGGACGCCCAGTGCCCCGGCGAGGGCGTACGACAGGGCGATGAGGTCCTGGTGGGCGAGTATCGCGCCGGTCATGCTGGTCACGCCGCCGATCCCGGTGAGGTCGCAGCGGGCGAAACGGGTGCCGTCCATGCCCGCCTGGGAGAACTGCGCGCCGGTCAGGTCGCAGTCGGTGAAACGGGCGCCGCGCAGGTCCGCGTGCTGGAAGTCGGCCCGGGTCAGATTGCAGCCCTCGAACGCCACGTTCGAGAAGGTGCTGAACCGCCACGACGACAGATCCAGTCGACAGTCCGAGATCACGACGTCCCGCAGCGCCCCGTTGACCCACTGCAGGCCCGTCATCCGCGCCGTGGACAGCCGCACCCGGAGCATCGACGACCTGTCCGTCCGCAGGTTCGCCAGGTTCGTACCCTCGAACACGCAGTCGGTGAACCGCGCCGCCTCCAGCCGGGTACCGCTGAGGTCGGTGCGGGTGAGGCGGCACCGGGTGAACTCGGTCCCGTCCGCCGACCTGCCGGACAGGTCGAGGTCGCCCAGGCCCAGCCGCTCGAACGTCGCCTCGTCGCCGATGGTCAGGTCCCTTGCGGAGGTCAGGTCCGGCGACGCCGGCAGTTTCGGTGCCGCCGGAGCCCGCCACCGGGCGGCACCACGAGCGGACGAACGGGCGACCATGCCGCGCACGCTAGCCGAGCCGGCAGCGATCCGCCGACGGCGGCACGCGGGCGGCTACGCGGTTCTGGGCCGCCGCTGCCGGATCTTCTCCGCGACAGCGTCGGCGGCGTCGTGGTGCATCGCCCTGGTGACGCTCTGGTACGTGTCGCGGGTGAGGGTGGTGGTGGAGTGACCGAGCTGTTCGGAGACGACCTTGATGTCCACCCCGGCGGCCAGGGCGATGGTGGCCGCGCTGTGCCGCAGGTCATGCAGGCGGGTCGGCGGTAGCCCGGCCTGGCGTACGAGCCTGCGGAACCGCTGGGTGACCCCGCTGGGATGCCACGGCCGGCCGTCCGGGCGGACGAAGAACAGGCCGGTGTCGGGCCACGACTCACCGGCGGCCAAGCGCCACTGGGCGCGGCGGGCCCGGTAGGCGGCGAGAACCCTGACCGTCTCGGCGTCGAGGGCGAGGTCACGGTTACCCGCCCTGCTCTTGGGCTTCTTGCGTACCGCGGTGTAGCCGTGGGTGGCGATCTGCTGGTTGATCGTCAGCTCACGCCTGTCGAGGCGGACCTCGGCGTCGAGCAGCCCACAGACCTCGCCACGCCGGGGACCCCGGTAGGCCATGAGGTGCCACATCGGGTACAGGTCGGGCGCGTGCACCCGGGCACGGTCGAGGAACGCGACGATCTGCTCGTCGGTCCACACCATGACCGGTCCGGGAACCTGACCGGTGGCCCTCCACCGCTCTACGCGTTCGGCCTCCCACACGATCGGCACCGGCCGGTCGCCGGGAACCTTGACCAGCGCGGCCGGGTTGGAACCGACGATCACCTCCTCGGCGAGAGCGTCATTGATGGCCTTACGCAAACAGGCGCGGATACGCTGCCGGGTCGACGCGCCGGTGGTCCGGACACCGACGACCGACGCGCGCACCTCAGGATCGCCGCTGGCCCTCGCCGCACGGATCTCCTGGTTGCGGCGTTCGATCGCCGCGAACATGGCCCTGATGTGGCCGGTACGCAGCCTGTCCAACGGGATCTCCCCGAGATGCGGGATCAGGTGCACCCGGACGAGCGACTCGTAACCACACGCGGTGTTGTCATCAACGGTCAGGTGGGTGAGCCACTCGGTGAGGTACTCGCCGACGGTCACCATGTCAGCCAGCGACCCGTCACCGCGCAGCCGCTGCCGGATCCGATCCACCTCGGGCAGCGGCCGGCCCGACCGCACACAGGTCTGCAACAGGTCGGCGATCTCGGTACGACGGCCCCGGTCCCGGACCGCGAGGGCGAGCAGGGCCCGCGCGTGGTCCAACTCGGCGGCGGCGTCACGACGAGTCGACAGCCCGGACCGGCGCAACTGCCGACGCCGACCGTCACTGGTCGGCGGCAGTTCCAACTGGTAGGCCCAGTGACCGTGCTCGAAACTCCAGGACCGGTTGGGACGACGCAGCTTCGGGCACTCGTTGCCCAACGGCCTGCCGGTATCGGGATGGCGGCAGCCGCAGCGTTTGAAGATGCTCCCGTCTGGCATAGCTCGTGGTGCTCCTCGGGTTCGTGGTGCGGCATCGGTTTGTCGATCGACATCCACGCCTGACACGCCGCGACGATCAAGTCATCGACGGACACCGTCCGTCGCCGGGGTCGGCGCTGCTGCCGGCGGGATCCGCCCTCCGGCCCGGCGGGCGAGACCGGAGGGCAGCGCGGAGGCGGTCAGGGCGGCTCCCCGACGCTGTCGGCGTCCCCTACGTCCGGCCCGGGACCGGTCGGATGCGGCAGGTGCAGCATGGCCAGGATCGGCGCGGTCGGTACCCGGTAGTGGGCACCGACCCGGTACAGCGGCGTGGGGAACGCGTCGCGGCGGGCCAGCTTGTAGGCGGCCGACCGGGACATGCCCAGGACAGCGGCGGCCGTCGCGAGGTCCGTGCTCGGACCCAGTGCGCGGATCCGCTCGGCGGTCCACGCCTGCCGCTCCTCACAGCGGGACGCCTCACCGGTGGCGGGCGTGGCGGTTCGGGTTCGTCGTGGCGGTCGCATGGTCGGTCTCCCTGATCAAGAAACTCGCGGTGGCATGGTGAAAGACCCGACGACGAAGGACGCCGGGCCCGAGCGGTGCGAGGCGTGTCCTGCGGTACGGGCCGTGGCGCGGCGGTAGCGTGGTCGGCCGGCGGCAGCGGGAGGTGAACGGTGGCCAGGACGTGGTTGTCGATCCGGGTCGAACTCGTCTCCGGGCGGGGCGAGGACTACTGGCCGCGGCCGGGCCGGATCCTCGCCGCCGCCAGGTCGCACACGTTCGAGCAACTGGGCACGGCCATCGACCTGGCCTTCGCCCGCTGGGACCTGGCGCACCTACGGCTGTTCACCCTGGCCGACCAGACCCCGGTCTGCTCCTTCCGAACGTGGGAAGACACACCGGACGGCGCGGTGGACAGCGAAAGGACCACACTGGGCCGACTCGCGCCAGGTGATCAGTTCGTCTACGTGTTCGACATGGGCGACGACTGGGCCCACCTGTGCACCGTCGCCGACCACCGCGTCGACCCACTCGACGAACTCGGCCTGATGGCCGCCCAGCCCACCCCGTACCGGGGCTGGGGCGACATGCCTGACCAGTACGGCCGCCGCTGGGACGGCGACGACGGGTCCGCCGCGCTGAGACGACCCAGCAATCCCCTGGCCGACCTGCCGCCCATCCTGCCGTGGTGGGGACCCCGACGGCGGTAGCCACAGCCGACAACCTTCGTCGCCGGCCACCACGAATCCGCGCAGCGCCACGTGTCGCAGGTGATGCCGACGGACGGCGGCGACCAGGCCGCCCTCCACCCTGACAGAGCTATGGGAACCCGGCGCGAGGCGATGCGCTCACACCCCCAAACCGGGCTCTGTCAGCTCTGGCGAACACTTCCCGGCCTCACAGCTCTCTGACAGCGCCTCACAAGGCCATGGCGATCTCACAGAACATGCAAAAGACGCTGGCCACTGATGCTCACAACTTGCCCGCTGGGCTCGCGGTATTCCGGCCTGCCCGACCGGTCGGATAGACCGAGCTACCTCTTGCAGGGAGCCAAGCCTCACCGCTTCCGGCCGCTCAGAGAACAGGACCGGCGGGATCGCCGGTTGGTCAGCGCTGTCAGCCCTCCGACTCGTCGACGTAGCCCGTGACAGTCGTCGTGGCGCTGTCACTGTCTTCCGGGGTCGACTTCTGTCAGAGGTCCGCCGTCATGGCGGAGCCCACGCTGACAGATGTCACCGCGCCGCGACGGTGGTTCTGACAGAGGCTGCCGGCCCGACAGCTACTCTCGGTACTCTGACAAGAACACTCACAGCCTGACGGGCCTCTGACAGTGGGCGCTGTCAGAGCTGCTGACAGAGATGGCGCCTGACCACCCGCGATGTTTCGAAGAGTCAACCGTCTCCCCACCGACGCATCCCTACTCGCGGATGGCACTGCGGCTCCGCCTGTCAATCCGCAGTTCAGAACCGCTCTGTCAGCGATCAGTCCGATGATCGTCGTACCGCTGACCTGTCGGTTCCTCTTGTCGAAAGCATCCAGGCGCAGCGAGGCAGGAAGCCAGCACGGAGCCGCACTGGTAAGGGTGTGGCACCTGTTCGGGACGCAATCGGTGTCGCAATACCTCCTGCCAGTGACAAGAGCGTCGTGTCTCTGACGTTACCCGAGCCAAAGCCGTGACACGGGCGCTGTGCCACTACCGGCCCCGGCCATCGTCCCTGCCCACTCAGCGCGGGAATGACACCACGTCCAAGTCGCGTAGGAGTTCATTACCAGGCGCAGGTCGTCGGGTCCGCCTTGTAGTAGATGTCAGCCAGCACATCTAGGGACTGCGGATGGGGCCGATCCGGTCGGCGGTGTCCTAGCCCTAAGCGGCCCAGCTGGTGAGGTGCTCTCCGACACCGGTCCGTCCCTCGACGGCCTTTCATGGGCGGTGCAGAACGCGCGGTGTCAGCTGCGATGGTCCATGCCTGGTAGGCACTGCGGAAGGTGTCCGCGCGGATCCTGTCGTCGGCCCGGTGCGCGAACGCGCCGACTGGTCGCCGCGAGCGGTGGCCAGTCCCGGAATCCACATCGACACCCCCATACAGCGTAGTTGGCCGTCTCTTGGCTCATTGTCGGCCCTGCCGATCAAGTCAAGGACTTCAGAACTCTAAATGCGGTCTTGCAATCGCCGGCTGCCCGGTGCTGGCCGCCGAGCGGAGTCGTGGTCGGGGACTGTTCCCAGTCCTGTCGACGTTTCATCAGGCAGTCCCACCGGTCCAGGTCGGCGAGATGAGCTGGGTCGAGCCGGTCACGGCGAGTGTGTCGCATAAGGGTGTCGTAGTCGAACAGTGCGTTGTAGGCGATCAAGGTCCGGTTCGTGGTCAGCTCTAGGAGGCGGGGCAGCATTACGGCCAATGGCGGCGCGTCCGCCAGGCTTGCATCCGTAATCCCATGCACTTCGAGGGCTTCGGGCTCCACCGAGCAGCCGGGGTTGATGAGGGCGTTGAGTAGGAGCCGGCCATTATAGGTGTCGAGGATGGCAATCTCGACGATGTATCCTTGAAGTCCGGTTGTTTCCGTATCGAGGATGACGGCAGCGCCGGGGCCCCGCATCGACCGCGCCCAAGCGGTTGCCTCGGTGTGCCGCAGGTGCTCATCTGAGCGGTGCCATCGCGGCTTAAGGCGGGCTCGGGCTGGATCCTGAGTCTCGATCGAGCGTCGGGCTCGACGAGGAGGCTTGGCTGGGTGATCGCGGGTTGTCTTTGCTGGTCGTGCGGCCAGGCCAGGCATCGTCATGCTGTCGTGGCCGTGGGATCGCGGATCAGGGATGGCTTGGGTTTGGTTTCGATCCTCTGACGCGAGGCGGCGACGACTAGCGGATCGTGTCGCACTACCTCGGACCATTGGCGGTAGTGGTGAAGGATCACGGGCTCCGAGGGACGAGAGGGTGTCCCAGTCGATTGTCGACTCCTGACGGAGGGCATCGAGCTCCCGGACCCGGTAGCAGGTGGTACGGCCGTACGCGGTGATGTGACCGGACTGGACGAGACGCCCGAAGTCGAGCCGTCGAATGCCCAGGTGCTTGGCGGCTTGAGGGGCTCTCAGTAGCCGATCGAGTTGAGCACGGGCAGCGACGGCCGCAGCTGCCGAGGCGCTCCACCGGTCGCCGTCGTCGGCGAACGGTATCAGTCCCGCAACGAGTCCAGCCGACCATTCTCCCTGCGTGTAGCCGATCCTCCGCCGCATCTGTTCGCGGGTAAGAGAGGTGGAACGGTCCATAGGGGCGGACGCCGACGTGGGCATCTGGAGTGACTCCTTGGCGTAGAGGAAAACTCAGAATGACGGATCAAGGTCACGATGCGGCTGGTAGGGACAAGGAGCGCCCCGCCCAGGACGGACACTGAGCTCGGAGGCGCATGTCACCGCATGTGACCACTCCGACGCGACTCTTCTGCGACGGACTTCGGCGACTGCAACGCTGATGCAGAACGTCGGGGGGAAGCCGCAGGCGCTGTCTACATCGCGGCCGAGTCGAGCAACGCCGTCCAGTACGTCGGGAGCTCGGTGCCGTCGGGGCTGGCCGGCGTCAACGGCCACGTGCAGGAACGTGTAGGGAGTAGCTGAGCCGCGCGCTGGACTCGGCTGATGGTGGTGCCCCTGATCCCAGACACCGATGCGGGTCTCGTGCGCCGGATCATGAATGCGTCGGCGCGGTGCTGCAGCCGTGAACGTGATACGGCTGCGACCTTCCGTAGAGGCCAAGATCGGCGGGCGTTAGCGCCCCGCGTTAACGGAACGTGCGGGTGGTTGCCCTCCTCCTCGTACGAGGCCACCATCTCGTTATGCCGGGATTCGCCAGCGGGTCAGACGGCTGATCAAGCCAGACGGCTTGGCGGGGCTCCATCCCCTGGCGCCTATTCGTACGTATGAGCGGGTGTCGCACCTCTTCTTGGTTCACTGGCCGTTACAGTGTCGACCCGGATGCTGAGACCACAGCGAATGATCACTTGGAGCGAGTGCCTTGACGTCAGCAACGGTGGGTAGCCGGCCGGCATCGCTGGCGACCACAAGACACGGTCCCGCACGGTTCTGGGCTGTCGATCTTCACGTGCACACTCCAGCCTCACGCGATGTCGACGTCCGTACCTACGGCGCTAGCGAGCCTCGTCAGATCGTCGACGCGGCGATCGCTGCCGGACTGCACGCGATCGCCGTCACCGACCACAACACCGCTGACTGGTGCGACCGGATGACCGAGGCCGCTTGCGGCACTACGCTCGTGGTGCTGCCTGGCCTGGAGCTCAGTACAGCCGAAGGCCATCTCCTCGCCATCTGGGAGGAGGGCACCCCGGCGCAGCACCTGGAGGACGTGCTCGTCGAGCTCGGTGTGCTCCGCCCCGACCACGGTGAACTGCACAAGGCCCTGGAAAAGGGCTTCACCGAGGCGGCGAAGGTCATCACCACCCGTGGTGGACTGGCGATCCCGGCACACGCCGATCGGGAGAAGGGCCTTCTTCGTCTCGCCGTGGCCGACCGCATCAGCCAGACGCTGCTCGACGACGCCATCGGCGCGGTCGAGATGGTCGACATCACTGAGGCAGAGAGAATCAAGGCCCGGCTCGTCGGCCGGCGCGAGCTTGCGGTCATCCGTAGTTCCGACACCACCGCACCCGGTGCCAGCACCCACGTCTTGCACGGCATCGGCCACCGCCGTACCTGGATCAAGGCGTCACGCCCAGACCTTTGCGGGCTTCGGCACGCACTGGCTGATCCGGCCCTGCGTGTCAGCCTGGAAGAACCAACGGCGCCGGAGCACACGGCAATCGAGTCAGTGACCGTGACTGGCGGGTTCCTCGACGGTCAGCAGTTCCGTTTCTCGTACGACCTGAACTGCCTCCTCGGCGGGACCGGAGCGGGTAAGTCGCTGCTCATCGAGCTGGTGCGGTTCGCTCTCGACCAGCAGACCGACGCCGGAGACTTCCCGCAGGTCCGCAAGGAGGTCGAGTCCCGCCTGAAGTACGCGCTCACCTCGGGCTCCACAGTCGAGGTCGTGCTCACTCGCGGCCGTGCGCGGTGCCTCGTACGCCGCGCGTACTTCGAGGACGGCTCCACCCAACCCGAGTTCATCGGGGACACCGAGCAGCTGACCGGACTGTCCGGCCGGATCGCAATCACCGGTTTCTCTCAGAGTGAGGTAATCGAGTACGCCCGGACGCCGGTCGGCCGGATGGCGCTCATTGACGCCGCGCTTGATCTCACCGAGTTCGAGATGCGCGAACCTGAAGCGGTAACCCGGCTCAACGAAAACGGAGGGCTCATCAGCTCACTCGAAAACAAGATCACCCAGACTCGCACGAGGCTGGAAACCCTTCCGGAAGTTGAAAAGCGGCTAGATGAGCTGTCCGGCTTGTTCGACGGCGAGACCATCAAGATGCAGTCGAAGTGGAGCGCGGAGAAGGCACTCTTCGAGCCCCTGGTCGGCATTCCCGAACTGAAGGTCATCGCCCGGACGGACAGCGGGGAGAGGTTTCGGGTCCCGGCCGCCATCGTCGACAACCAGGACCTCTACCAGCGAGCACAGGCGGCATACGCACAGTTGCGCGACGCGATCGAGGAGACGAACGCGCAGTTGGCGCAGGTTCTGCTCGTGGTGAACAAGGAACTGGCCGATATCCGGCAGGTGTGGATCGAGCGGTACCGGCAGTTCGACGCTGAACTCGCAGAGGCGGTCAGCCGTATCGATATAGACAACAGAGGCCTCGCCGCGCTGCGTACGCGGCTCATCGAACTTCAGACGGAGAAGGCAAAACTCGACGCGCAGCAGACTCAACTCAACGACGAGTTCCTGCCGAGCCTAGCCGCAGCCACGTCGTACCGGGAAGAGCTAATCGCCGAACTCATCGAGGCCCGCAAAGCACGGCGGCGACGGCGTGAGGACCGAATCAAGGCGCTCAACAAGCTGATGGGCGGCATCGTCCGGATCAAGATGCTCCCCGAAAACGACGACTCCGCCTACCTGACCGACCTGACGGCCATCGCCAAGGGCTCGCGGCTGCGCGGGCCGGTCCTCCAGCTGATCTGCAAAGAGTCGACCCCGGTTAAGCTGGTCCGCTCCTTCCTCGCCGACGACGTCGACGGCGTGTGTGCCGCCACGGGTGCCGAGCGAAGGCACGTCGAGACGCTGTTCGAGCACGTGCGGGAGAAGGGCGCCATCGAGGAATTCCTGCGGATGCAGACCCTCGACCTGCACGACGGCCTCTCCGTCGAGTTCCGCAAACACGCCAACGACGGGTATGTGGCAATCGAGCGGCTCGCGCACGGCCAGAAGTGCACTGCCATCCTCATCATCGCCCTCGCCGATGGCAACGACCCCCTGATCATCGACCAGCCCGAGGACGCACTCCACGCCCCATGGATCGAGGAATACCTCGTGGCGAAGCTTCGTGACCTGCGAGGCAGCCGGCAGTACATCTTCGCCACCCGCAGCCCCGGCCTCGTCGTATCCGCCGACGCCGAGATGATCATCACCCTTACGTCGGACGCGACGAACGGTGTCGTCGAGGCAACCGGATCCCTCGAGCGCCACGACCTCAATACCCTGGCGCTATATCACCTGGAAGGCGGACCGATTCCGTTCAAGCGTCGAACGGTCAAGCTGGGATCATCGATGATGTGACTCACGATCGGAGGACGTCGGAACACCACAGGTTGACCAGTGATGCCGCCATCACCCCCCACAGCTCTCGGCCGCGCTCGCCCTGGCGAATCCTCAGCCAAAGTCTCCGCCTTCGCTGGGTGGGACGGCACACTAGACGGCTGAGGCTGGGGCTAGGGAGACGATGGAGGTACGCCGCAGCGTGCCGCCGCCTTCGATGTTGAGTGCGCCGTGGTCCATCAGGGGTTTCAGCGCCGTGATCACGTGCTCCGGTCGGTACACCGTTTCCAGCAGGGCGAAGTGTCGCAGGTCTTCGACGCGGACGGGTCCGCTGCGTCGAAGCTGTTGGCTGAGTAGTCGGGTCAGCGGTCCGAGTTGTGGTTCGTTGACGTCGAACAGCGTCTCGGCCTGTTCGTCGCGGGGGTCGCGGAAGCCGACGCCTTGGGTGCGGTCGACCTCCCAGAGGCTGTCCTTCATCTTCTGCACGCCGAGACGATGGCCGGTACCGAAGATCAAATAGAGCGGCTGCCCCTTCCTGGGGATCAGCTCGAAGTCCAATAGGTAGGGAAAGCCTGCTGCGTGCAGTGCTTGCCGGTAGCAGGTGAGAATGTGCCGGCTCTTCGCTCCTGGCGCCAGGTCTGCCACGGATCGCCAGGCGGGGTTGCCGCCGAACACCGCATCGCCAGCTTCCCCCAGGTCGCTGACGAAGCGAACGAAGTGCTGCGGGAACAGGGTGACGATGACCTCGCTGGAGACGTTCGTGGCCAGGCGCCGAAGGAGGCGATATGGCACTGGCGCGTTACCCCAGGAGTCGAGGTTGGCGAAGATCGGTTGCCCCCAGGCGCGCATCTCGTCGAGGGTGACCTCCAGATGGGAGGCGCAGGTACCCTTAACGATCTTTACGGGCATGGCAGCGTCGGTGCGCGGCCGTTCGGGGAATGCCTTCGTCAGGTTCGCCCGGAGCATGTCGACGCAGCGTTGGTCGTCGTCGACAAAGGCGAAGCGGGCGACGCCCTTTGTCTTTGGCACCTTGTTGACCAGCGCACGCATTGCTATGACTGGCGACCCCGGCTCGTCGCCCTTGTAGATCCCTGGGCCGGCGAAGCCCTCGGCGTAGGTGACCGAGGGATAGGCGTTGGAGCCGGCGAGGAGGATGGGAAACCAACGCTCAAGGTAGCGCTGGTAGATGTCGTGCTTGGCGCCCGTGTGTGGGGCGCATTCCCACGGCACCTCACCATTGACCGGCATCCGCACCCCCTGGCTACCGACAGTCAGGCGTCAGTGTCTCATCGCAACGTCGTTGACGGAACCCATCGACCGATGGCCGACTGCGCGAAGCGACTACGGCGGTCACGCCTTCAGTGGGGTCCCAGCGGATATGCGCTCAGGCATGGCCGAGTGTTCGCGCCCGTCTAGCTCACGGCCGCCAGCCTTCGGTGTGCGGCCCCCCCACTGTTTGAAGAAGAAGGCGGTCCCCGCCTCGCCGCACCGATCCCGCAGCTGCCGGACCCACAGCGGGTCCACTGGTCGGTGAACGGGTCCGGACTCGCCTCCAGCGATGAGCCAGTCGATACCGTTCAAGTTCAAGTCAGTTAACGGGCCGAGCAGGGGCTCTGCGGAGATGAAGCGGACAGCGGCCGGCACCCGCCGCAAGTCGTCCACGCGGGATAGTTCTGTGGGGCCCTCCACGCTGACGCCCATCCAGATGTTCGGTGCCCAGTCCAGCTGCGGGGCTACCTTCGCCAGCCTGCCTGCTCGTTTGGTGAGCAGCTGGTAGGTATGCTGCGGCGTTTCGCGCATCACCTCGAACACTCGCTGCACGAAGGGCAGCGGTACGCGAGCGTGGAAGAGATCCGACATCGAGTTCACGAATACGATCCGGGGATCGCGCCAGCGCCGGGGGACATCCAGGGCGTCCTCGTGCACCGCGACTCCGAAGCCCGGCCCGGAGGTGCGCGGATCACCGTCGGTCTGGTACTTGGCTGACCCCATAGCCTTCAGCCGCTTCGACAGAGTGAGGGCATAGCAGTTGTCGCAGCCCCGAGAAACGCGATCGCACCCGGTGGTGGGGTTCCACGTCGCCTCTGTCCACTCGATGGGACTGTGGTCCGCCACCGAATCACCTCCCTCACACCTACCCTGTCGAACGTCCGTACGATACGGAAGCGATCGCTGAAAGTCACCGCTTGACTGGTCCTTGACGATGTCGCGACACCGCGTACAACGGCTTGGCAAGCGGATAGACGTTGGCGGCGGACTGCTGTTCACGAGCATGGCGCAACCCAGACAGCAGCCGGTCAGCGGGGCAGCATGGCCGGGCTGCCTCCGCGAGAGCCACACGCCAACCATCGAGTCGGTTGCGGCGACCCGCCATAGGGACTACGAGCATCAAGTGAACAAGATCGCCAGAGGCTGACCTTTTCCGCATGTCGTCAGAGCCCCTTGCCCCGTGGGCGGATGAGCGCAGGTGTTGATCTTCTAGGACCATCATGCGGAGACCCTCACGTGGCGCAGCAAGCAGCCCTCCAGGGGGCGGGCACAACGAGGGATCGGTTTCAGTGCATGCAGGATTCCGTGTACTGCAAGTAGATGCAGCCGATTTGTCGGTTCTTCAGGCTTAGAGTGTTGTCACTCTTCATCAGCTACACTGTAGATATCTACAGCACTAGCGCTCGGAGGGTATAGGTTTGGCGCTGTCGTATAAGTACGTGGCGGTGGGGAACGGGTTGCGAACGGATCACCCGATTCCCGACCTGCCGCTCGTCGATGACTCCCACCTGCCAGTGGATGACCCGGATGCGATCGAGGCGGTCGGTCGCAAGCGCGATGCTGGGACGTGGGGTCGAACGGATTCGTGTAAGGACGGTGGTTGGGTCGCGTTCACCACTGACGCGTTGCGACCGGACCTGGGCTGGGTGGTGCGGTGGCATCCTGAGCATGGCCGGTCGGTGGTGTTGTACCGCAACGAGGACGTCGCCAGCGCGTACATGTCGTACGAGGATGAGGCGTTGCTGTTCCGTGCCGGCGGCTACTGGTGGGACGGTGTGACGTGGTACCGGCCGTCGCAGGTGTTCGACCGGGCTCGGGAGGTCTACGTCAACCGGCCGGTACCGGCGGCGTTGACTATCAGTGCCGCCGATCAGCCGCAGGGCGACCCCGGCAAGGGTGTCCTGTGGGCGATCGCCGATCTCGATCTGGACACGGTGCGGCCGGTGGGGTCGCGTCACTGGCGTGATGACTTCGCCCTCTGGGCGGCCCGGCACGGCGGCGGCCGGCACCTGGCCGGGTGCGTGGTGCACCTGACCGCCCCGGAACTCGCCGCGGATCAACTGCTCGGCGTGGCTGAGCTGGCCGAGGTCGCTGGGATCGGCGCCAGCACCCTGCGCGCCTACCAGGCCCGCGGCGAAAGCGAGGTACCGCTACCCCAGGCCATCGTCGGCGGGCGCAGCATGTGGTCGCGTCCGGTCGCCGAGGACTGGGCCGAAACCCGCCGCCGCTCCCGTGACGGCGTCGCCCGCACCATGGCCGACCGTGACCACGACAACCTGTCGGTCGGCGTCGCCCGGTTGTGGGACTACTTCACCACCGCCTTCACCATTGACCTGTGGGACCGCGACAGCAACCGCAAACGGTTCGCGCTGCGCTGGCGCACCAAGGCCGCGGTGCGCGAGGTCGCCCACGACGTCGCCTGGACCGCAGCCGCCAGCCTCGACCGGATCGTCCCCCTGGACGACCTTGGCGCGACGATCCGCGCCGCCGTGCTGTTCGAGTTCGCCGACTGGCAACGCACCGCACGCGACGAGGAGGTCAGCTACCCGATCAATCACGCGATCACCCGAATGCTCGACTGGCTCATCCAACACAAGCCCGAGCAGGCCCGAGCCGTCGTCGCGGAGATCGTCGGCGAGGCCGAGCGCGCCCTGAACATACCACCGGCGGTCACCGGCTTCTCCCTACGCCAAGCACTCGCCCTCGACGGCAAGCTGCCCGGGGAGAACGCCTACGCCGACTTCCTCGACCTGGTCCTGCCACCCGATAACTGACCACGCCGACTCCCGACGAGCCGAGTCGCGGCGGCTTCCACTCAGTGACACCATCCGCTACACATAGCGTGTGGAGCACCTGTACTGGCACCTCGGCGCTTGTGCGGGCGGAGGCACGTTCGAGGTAGAGATACGCGGCTCGACCGCTCGGGTCTGCCTCATGGACACCGACTCCTACCAGGCGTATCTCGACGGCGACGAGTATGAGTACTTCGGCGGCTTCTACGACACCAGCCCCGTCGACCTGGAGGTGCCCTACGACGACCACTGGTACCTCGTCGTCGACAGCTACCCCCGACGAATCACCGTCAAGGTGACTCAGACCTTCGACTGACCACCCACCGGGACCACACGAGCGGGAGGTAGGGGCGGCCCTGCACGGTTGCAGAGCACTTCTACCTCCCACGGTCCTACGTGCTCCCGATGCTGCACTGCGCCACACCAACGGACTCTCACGTGGGACCGGGAGCGACCCCCCCCAGCCTTACGAGTGGTGTTCCGCGACCTCCAGGCCGCAAAGTCCGACCTACCGGGCAAGTTCGCACTTTGCTAGACGGCCGCGCGCCCCCTCCGCTCGACTTCTAGCCAATGACCGACGCAACCCACTTCGCGGCCGTGCACCGGAGTAACTTACCCACCATCACAACAACGGCCCATCGCGACCGGCGACGAGGGTCACAAATCGACGGAGGCATGCGTCGTCTGACCAACCGATATATGGCCTGAGCAGGACTTACGCTTGCTCTGCAGTTCTCCGGCAAGCGGAGTCTCTACGCGAGTTCGCATGGCACCACCTCTGCTGATCTTGGCAGTTTGGGCTGGTAGGGGGCCTTGTCGCGGATGCAGGCCCAGAGGACGTTGAGGCGTTGTCTGGACAGGGCTGCGGTGGCTTGGCGGTGGGTCTTTCCTTCGGCTCTCTTCTTGTCGTAGTAGGCGCGGGAGCGTGGGCAGTGGGTCAGCGCGGTGAAGCTGGACATGCTGAATACCCGGCGTAGGCCGCGGTGGTAGCGGTGGGGCCGGACCTGGTGGCCCTGCCGTCGTCCGGAGTCGCGGGAGATCGGGGCGAGGCCGGCGTGCGCGGCGAGCGCCGCAGCGCTGGGGTAGGTGCTGAGGGTGCCGGCGTGGGCGAGGAACTCGGCGGCGAGGGTGGTGCCGATGCCGGGCAGGCTGGTGACGATCTCGCCCAGCTCGTGCTCGGCGACAACCGCGGCGGTGGTTTCCTCGATGGCGGTGATGCGGTCGTTGACCACTTCCAAGTCGGTGGCCATCTGGCCCACGATCCCGGCTGCGGTGGCCTCTCCCGTGACGGCGACGGTCTGTGTCCGTGCGGCGGCGAGGGCCTTGGCGGTGAGTGCCTTGGCGGCCCGCACGCCGTGCTGGCGTAGGTAGGCCAGGATGCGGGCCTCGCCGGCGCGCCGCAGCCCTGCCGGGGTCTGCCACTGAACGAGGAGCCGGAGCGCACCCCGGCTGCGCAGGTTCAGCGACTTCTCCAGGGCGGGGCTGATCACGGTCAGGAGGTCCTGGAGGCGGGCAGTGATGCGGATCCGGTCGGCGACCAGGTCGAGGCGGCGGGAGACGAGCAGCTTCAGCTGCTGCTGCACCCCGTCGGCCACGGTGAGGGTCGGTAGGTCGCCGCGCATGCGCAGGGTCTGGGCGATGACGTAGGCGTCGTGCGCGTCGGTCTTGCGTTCCCCGTGGAACGCCTCGGCCATCCGCGAGGTGACCGTGCCGCTGACGTAGCGCACATCCGCGCCACGGTCGAACAGGACCGCCAACAGCAGTGACGCGGGTCCACCGCGTAGGTCGACGGCCCAGCGGACCGCCTGCGGCGCTTACCGAGCCGCCCGGCGATGCCGGAGATGGACTGCTGGTCGTTGGGGATCTTCTCGGACATCACCACGGTGCCGTCGTCGATGACGCACACGTGGTGGTGGGTCTTGCCGACATCGACGCCGGCCCACAGGCTGCCCATCGGGCATCACCCTCTTCGGTTGTCGGGTCAGGGGGCGTGGACCCGCCGCGGTTCAGTAGCCACAACTTCGGAAAGGGCGATCGGTCGCAAGTCTCCATCCAGTGCTGATACAGCGGTCATCAGCGAGGGCCGGGGCGTCCTACTCCAAGCTGGCCATGACATCGGCAGTACACACCCAGGCAGTCACCCGACCCTCCGGGTCCACCCCAGCAAACGACACAGCTCGATGTCCGGTTGCGGGTCCCGACGGACACTCGGAGTCCAAGCCGCCGCGGTCAGGGGCGTCGCGGCGGAACGCCGAGCTGTCCACGATCTTGCGCGCCTCGGTGGCGGTCACCGGGCGGCGAACCAAGCGTCAGGTGTCGAGGGCTGCGAGGTTGAGGCGTTCGAGCAGGCTGGGCTTGCGGGCGTGTACCACCCGTAGCTCGGCCAGCCGCTTCCGGAACGATGAGCTGCCCCCGTCGCGCTCGGCGAGGTCGTGCAGGTCGACGAGGAGTTGTACGGCGGTGTCGTACTCGCGGGGTTTCTTCGTGGCGATGAGTTCGTCGACCCGCTGCCATGCGGCGGTTTGGTCAACCGCGAGGGTGTCGAGGTGCCGTTGCCGGGCGGCTGCGGCGGACCGTTCCCGGCGGACCCGGTCGCGTTCGCGCTGCTCGGCGTCCCGCCGTTCCCGCACGGCGCGCAGGTCCGCGGCGGTGGCGAGTAGTTCCCCGGCGGTGCGGGCGGCTGCCGGGGTGGGCGTCTCGGAGCGGTGTGCGTCGCGGTAGCGGCGCAGCAGTCGGCCGCGTAGGTGGCTGTCGCCGCCGGTGATCAGGTCGGTCAGAATGGCGTCCTTGTCCCGGGCGGGCAGCCCGACGACCCAGGTGCGTAGTTGCGCAGCGGTCGGTTCACCGGAGGCGTCCGGCGTCGACCCGGCGGCCGCGGCCGCGATCAGGTCGGGGTCGATGCGCAGGAACTCGGTGACGGCGGTGAGGGCCGCGTCGAGGGTGCCCAGGCCTGCCGGGACGGGCGGTTCGGGTTCGTCGTCGGCAATCTCCTGCGACTGTACGCAGCGCAGCCAGGCCAGGTAGAGCAGGCGCAGGTCACCGGCGGCGAGGCCGGCCCGAACCGGGATGATCGAGGTGAGCAGGCCGTGGCCGTCGAGGTCCCACTCGTCGGTGCCGTCCTCGTCATGGAGGTCGACGATGACGTGCCTGCCGGCGGTCCAAGCGGTTGCGCTGTCACTCTGGCAGTACCGGGCCACCACGGCGGGGTCGAGTACGTGTTTCGGTAGCCGCAGCATGAGCTGGCGGGTGCCCCAGTTCGCCAGGTACAGGTGCGCGTCGAAGTACCGTTCCATCAGCATGCGCGGGTCGCCCTTGAAGTTGCCCCACTCGTAGATGTTGACGAAGCTGGTGGCGGTGATGTCGGCGCGGGTCGACAGCGACCGCAGCTCAGCCCGCTCCCGGGCAGTGAGGGGCCGGTCGACGGTGGTGAACTCGTAGTACTGGTACTCGCTCACCGTGGCCTACCTTCCGGCCCAGTGCCGGTAGGCGTCGATCCACGCGGCGCCGTCGGGCGCGGGGGTGGGTAGCGGCAGGTCGAGGAGATCGATCCGCTGCCGGTGGCGGCCTCGCGCGCAGACCGCAGCGATGGTGTCCGCGGTCAGGTCGATCTTGCGCACGGTGACCTCGACGCCGAGGACGGTGGTGGTGAATGGCACCGCCAGGTGCTCCTCGAGCATGGTGAACAGGCCGGTGAGCTGCTCGTCGTCGCCGTACGCGTCGACCGTGGCTTCCTCGATCATCGCCTCCAGCGCGGCGCTTCCCTTCGATGCCATCGGCGGAGGATACCGGACCGGTGTCGGGGTGCTCGAAGCCCGATACGCGAGGATGGTCGGCATGGGTTCGGTGGCCGAGTTCGTCGATCTCCGGCGGGAGGTGGAGCGGCTACGGGCGGAGAACGCCCGGCTGGGACGTCTGCTGGAGTTGCGCGGCCAGGACACGACTGCGGCGCCGGAGCAGTTGTCCGCGCCGGTCGAGCCGCCAGGGCTGGTCACCATGACCTCACCGACTCGGGACAAGCTGGCGTTGTTCGCCGACCGGTTCCGGGCCCGGGCCGACGTGTACGCCGTGCGGTGGAACAACGCCCGTACCGGCGGGGCCGGTTGGATGCCCGCGGTCGCCGGCGGTTGGCGTAAGGGTATGGACCGGCGCGGTGCTTCCTACCTGCCCCGGACGACGGAGGTCGTCGCGGCGCATTTGGTCGGCGACGTGTTCATGGGCCTGTACCCACTGATGCCCGGCAACACCTGCCACTTCGTCGTGGCCGACTTCGACGGGCCAACGGCGATGCTCGACGCCCTCGCCTACGTGAAAGCGGCACGAGCCAGCACGGTGCCCGCCGCGATGGAGATCTCCCAGTCCGGCCGCGGCGCCCACGTGTGGATCTTCTTCACCGGTGCTGTTCCTGCGGCCACCGCGCGGGCCGTCGGCACGGTCCTGCTGCGTGAGGCGATGGTGCTGCGCGGGTCGATGGACCTGCGGTCGTACGACCGGCTGTTCCCCAACCAGGACGTCCTGCCCGAGGGCGGCTTCGGCAACCTCATCGCCGCACCGCTGCAGGGCCTCCGCCGCAAGGATGGACTGACCACCTTCCTCGACCTCGGCACGCTCGAGCCGTACGCCGACCAGTGGGCGTTCCTGTCAACGCTAGACCGGCTCAGCCCCGGCGACGCCGAACACGTCTCCCGGCAGGCCAAGCAAGCCACCACCGGTGCCGACGTCGCCACGATGAGCCGGTCCGCCGCGACCCAGGTCCACCCACCGCTCCCTTCGGTGGTCCACGCGGAAGTCGGTGCCGGGCTGAGCATCGACGCCAGGCAGCTCACCCCCGCCGCACTGGCGACGTTCAAGCACGCCGCTGCCATGGTCAACCCGAAGTTCTACGAGTTGCAGCGACTGCGCAAGTCCACCTGGGACACCCCACGCTTCATCCAGGGCTACGCCCTCACCCTCGATGATCACCTGGTCCTCCCGCGGGGCGTGCGGCACACCATCGCCACGCTCGTCGAGCGCGCCGGATCCCGGCTGGCCGTCACGGACGCACGGAACTCCGGGAGCGAGATCGACACCGCGTTCACCGCCGAACTCACCAGCAGGCAGGCCAACGCGGTCGGCGCGCTTCTCGCCCACGACGACGGGATCCTGGTTGCCCCACCGGGCTCCGGCAAGACCGTCATAGCCTGCGCCGTGATCGCCGAACGCAACACCTCCACCCTCGTCCTCGTCGACCGCAAAGCCCTCGCCGACCAATGGCGCACTCGCGTCGAGCAGTTCCTCGGCATCAAGCCCGGTCAACTCGGCGGCGGCCGACGCAAACTCACCGGCACGGTAGACATCGCCCTGCTGCCCTCCCTGGCCCGGCGCGACGACGTCGCCACCCTGACCCAGGGGTACGGGCACGTCATCGTCGACGAATGCCACCACCTCGGCGCCGCCGCGTACGAGCACTCGGTCAAACGGATCGCCGCGCAGTTCTGGCTCGGCCTCACCGCCACCCCCACCCGACGCGACGGCCTCGGCCAACTCGTCACCTGGCAACTCGGGCCCGTCCGCCACACCCTGACCGACGAAGAACAAGGCACCCTCGCCGCAGCGATACACGCCGACGCCGGACCCCGTCGAGCGCTGTTCATCCACGAGACCACCTTCCAGCCCGGCGACATCGACCTTGACGCCCCCGGCGCGCTCGCCGAGGTACACCGGCGACTGGCCCTCGACGAGCCCCGCAACACCCAGATCGCCGACGATGTCGCCGTAGCCCTGACACGCGGTCGCAACTGTCTGGTCCTGACCCGACGGGTCGCCCAGGTCGAAGCTCTCACCGCTTTGCTCGCCGGACGCGGACACCAGGCGCTCGTGCTCCAAGGCGCGATGAGCACCACCGAACGGCGGATCATCGTTGACCGGCTCGACGGCGCCAAGACCGGCGACGGCCTGCTCGTCATCGGCACCACACCCTTCATCGGTGAAGGCTTCGACGCCCCCGCCCTCGACACCCTCTTCCTCGCCGGCCCGATCTCCTACGACGGCCTACTCGTCCAATGCGCCGGCCGCGTCATCCGCGCCGCGCCCGGCAAGGACCTCGCCGAGGTCCACGACTACCACGACCCGGCCACCCCCATCCTCGCCGCCTCACTCCCACGCCGCATGCCCGGATACCGGACACTCGGCTTCACCCCGGACATGAAGGCACCGCGTGGGGGTCTGCCGTGACCCGCGAAGGAGTCAACGCATGGGAGACTGGCGCTGTGGTGAGCGTCCTGGAGCGTGAGGTCTTCTCGGAGGCGGAGGCTGCCCGGCTTCTGCGGGTGGCGCAGTCGACGCTGCACTACTGGCTGGAGGGCGACGAGCGTAAGGGACGCCGACACAAACCCGTGCTACGCACGGAGCCGCGCGGCGCCCGTTCGGTCACGTGGGCCGAGTTCGTCGAGGCCGGGCTTTTGCGGGAATACCGCCGTACCCACCGGGTGCCGATGGTCGAGTTGCGGGCGTTCATCGACCTGCTCCGGGAGCAGTTCGGGGTGCCCTACCCACTCGCCGACCGCCGACCGTACGTCGCCGGCAAGAAACTCGTGCTGCAAGCCCAGGCGGAGGCCGGTCTCGACCCGGAATACTGCCTGGTGGCCGCAGTCGGTAATCAGTTGCTGCTCACTCCTCCGTCGGCGGCGTTCGTCGAGCGGGTCACCTGGGACGGCGACGTCGCCGCCGGCTGGCGACCCGACCCCAACCCCCAGTCACCGGTGCGTATCCTGCCGGATGTCCGGTTCGGTCGGCCGTCGATCAAGGGGATCAGCACCGAGGTGCTCTGGGAGCAGGACGAGGCAGGGCTGGACGTCGAGGAGATCGCCGAGACGTACCAGCTCGACGTGCCCGACGTGCGGTGGGCGCTGGCGTACGAGAACTCCCAGCGCGCGGCGTGAGCAGGATCAAGCCTGCCGAGGTCCGGTTTTACATCGATGCCGACCTCCTCGGCCTCGCGCGCGTCCTCGCCGGACTCCGCTCCGACGTCACCTATCCCGGCGACCCCGGCACGGTCATACACAAACGCCAACGCCCGCCGTGCCCGATCGCCTCGCCTGCGGTGAAGGACTCAGAGTGGATCCCGCAGGTCGCGGGCCGCGGCTGGCTGATCATCACCCGGGACCGCCACATCCAGGAGCACCGACTGGAAATCGCCGCCGTACGAGAGCACCGAGCCAAGATGGTCGCCCTCACAGCCGCCGACGCGGGCAGCGTCTTCGGCCAGTTGGAGGTCGTGATGAGTCGCTGGCGCGATATCGAGCGCTGCCTCGCCGAGCCGTCGCCCTTCATCTACGCAGCTACCCGAACCACGATGAGGCAGATCTCGCTGACCTAACTGTTGCGTGAATTCGCTAGATCCCAGCAAGCACATGACGGATGCCCCAAATACGGTCTGAACAGGACTTTCGTCCACTCTTCTGATCTTCAGCAAGCGAGCACAGCAACGCGCGTCTGCGACAGACTAATACCGCCACAGAATAGGAACCCGCAGGCGATTCGCCTGTGGACACAAATAGAGCGTCGTCTTAGGAAACCGATGCTCTATCCCCTGAGCTACGAGGGCGCGAGCGCCTAGTCTAGCGACCTGCGGGTTCACCTGGGGTGGCAGGGAGTGGCCCACGTCCACCCGCAGCGCCCGGACCCACGTTCGCCCAGCCCAGGACCACAGCCCGAGCACACGAACCCCCGTTTGCGACCACGGGCGGCTGCGGTGACCCGCGTCGGTGCCGGGTGACCCGGGCTGGCATCCGCTGGCGAGCACACGTCGCGCACATCATCGAAGATCAACGACGCCAGCACGACCTGGGCCAGCGCCGGGAACCGGCGGCGCACCTCGGGGTGCGCGGCCATGTGGCTGTTCGTGGTCGTCGCACCGATGACCTGCCCGCCGTCCGGGGCGTCGTGAACGCCGTCGAGGGGAAGCCGCCGTACGTCCACCAGCCGGGTCGGCTCCTCGACCCCGCACTTCATGAGGTCGACGAGGTTGGTGGCTACGCCCAGATACCGGTGTGCAGGCGCCGCACTGCCCGTGGTCGCACCCCTTCTTCGGCCCGGTGACGCCCGGGTCGTCCCGCAACACGGCGAGCAGCGTCCGACGGTTGTCCACTGACAGCCGGCGAGTCACGTCGTTTACCAGCAGCGATATTTCACTGTGCTCCTGATCGGCCATCGCCACCCTCTCCCGTCGATGGAATAGAGCTGGCCGCGGGGATCGTGGGCACCGTCATTCCGCAGCTCACACCTATTCAACAGTGTCGAACAATTAATCAGCTTTTCTATCGCGATCCTCGCGATTCCCTGCCAGATCCTCCACGGTTCCGGTTCCGAAGGTTCTCGCCGTCGCCTCGACCGGTGGCGTCGTCGGATGTGAGTTCCGTCGGGGCTGGCGGGTCTCGACGACGATGAGGACGATCAGGACGGCGACCAGACCGGCCAGACCGACCAGCGGCGCGAGGGCGGCGGCGGCGGGGCCGACGGCGACGAGCACGCCGGCCGCCACCAGGCGCGGCAGGCTCGTCGTACGGTGCACGAGCCGTTCGAACAGCAGGTGCCCGGCGAGGTAGAGCGCCGCACCGCCGAAGAGGGACAGAGCGTAGAAGGCTCCCAACGGCCCGCCCACGCCGACGTGTGCCACCACGCCCTCCACGCCGAGCGCGGTGAGCACGATGCCGGCGACCAGGGGGAAGTGACCGTAGGTGTACGCGTCGACGGCCAGGCTGACCCGGGCGGCGCCGTGTGCCTCGACGAGGCGACGCCGGGCCGCGGGCGCCACCGCGTCGAAGTACAGCCACCAGAGGCAGACGGCGGTGCCGATGCCGAGGACGGCGACGCTCACCAGCGGCACACCGATGGGCTGGCCGGCGGCACCCACGCCGATCGCGACGGTCGACTCACCGAGGGCCAGGATGATGAACAGACCATGCCGTTCGGTGAGATGCGTCGGGCTGTGCAGTCGCCACGCGCCGCGCTTGGCGGTGAGGTAGATGCCGGCCCAGTCCACCAGCAACGCGACGGCGAACAGCAGCGCCTGGGCCCAGCCGCCCAGCAGCGCCCCGAACAGGAGCAGCGCCGCGCCCGCCAGCAGGGGAAACCAGGTGATCACGATCTGCTGCCGCAGGCCGGCGTCGCCGGTTGCGGCCACCGCGTAGACCGCGAGGTGCACCCACCGGACGAGGAAGTAGGCGCAGACCAGGACGACGGGGCCGGGCAGGCCGCCGGGGGCGTCCCGCCAGGCCTCGGGAATGGCCAGGGCGACCACGAACATCGCCGCCATCGCGCCGGCCATTCCCGCCCGGATCAGACCCTCGTCGGCCCGGGAGTGGTTACCCAGCCAGGTGTAGCCGGACCACGTTCCCCACAGCAGGGCGAGGATCAGCAGACCCTGCAGGACACCGTACGGGCTGTGCTCGTGGGCCAGGTAGGCGGTGATCTGGGTCGCTGCGAAGACGTACACGAGGTCGAAGAGCAGCTCGAACGGCGTCGCGCGATGGTCCTGGCCGACCGGGCGTACGGCTGGACCGGGACCCTGGGGCTTTCCCATGGCCAACCCTCCTCTCGGGGTGCCGTTCTCAGCGGGACAGGGACACCAGCGCGCGCGGTCGCGCGGTGACCCGGGGGCGCCGGCAGGAGTACACGAACGCCGGCGGCACGTTGGCCCACACGGTGCGGCCGGTCACGACCTCCTCGAACCGGTCGCCCAGTGCCCGCCGCAGCCGTTGGGCAGGCGGCGTCCAGCGGGCGAACGTATAGCCGAACGTGGTGAAGGCGCCGTCCGGGGCCAACGCGTCGGTGACGGCGTGCAGCAGCTCGTCCTGCTGGCCCCCGGCGAACGCCGCCCACGGCAGCCCGCTCACGATCACGTCCGCCCGGCCGTGGCCCCGCTGTGCCAGCACGTCGCCGAGGTCGCGGGCGTCGGCCACGGCGACGTCGAGCCGGGGGTACCGGGCGGCCAGCAGGCCGGCGAACCGTTCGTTGACCTCGACCGCGAGGTGACGGCCCCGGCCGGCGAGCCGGCGCTGGATGGCGGCCGTGAACGCTCCGGTGCCGGGGCCGAGTTCGACGACCAGCGGCTCGCCGACGCCGGGGACGGGCGCGGTGACGAGGTCGGCCAGCGGCCGGCCGCTGGGGGCGACCGCGGCGACGGTGAACGGGTCGCGGAGGAACTCGCGCAGGAACTCCGCCCGGTGGTTGTCGCTCATCAGCCGGCCCGCTGCCCGGAGAGCTGCGGCCGGGTCGGCCCGGCGGCCGGGGTCAGGATGCGGGCGAGCCAGTCGGTGCGGGCGCGGCGGGCCTGGGCCGAGATCCGCGCCTGCGGGTACAGGGCGTCGAATCCGTGGAAGCCACCGGCCCAGATGTGCAGCTCGGCCTGGCCGCCGGCGGCCCAGATGCGGGTGGTGTAGGCGACGGCCTCGTCGCGGAACACCTCGGCGGTGCCGGCGTCGACGTAGGTGTCCGGAAGGCCGGACAGGTCGTCGGCCGTCGCGGGGGAGACATGATCGGGTACGGCGTCGTCGGTCAGGTCGCCGAGCACCGACCGCCAGGCGAACTCGTTCATCTCGCGTGTCCACACGCCGGGCTCGCCGGCGTACTGGCGGCTGGAGGTGGTGTCGTTGTGGTGGTCGAGCATGGGGCAGATCAGCACCTGGGCGGCGAGATCCGGGCCGCCGCGGTCGCGGGACAGCAGGGCGACCCCGGCGGTGAGGCCGCCGCCGGCGCTGACCCCGGCGGCGATGATCCGGTTCGGGTCGACGCCCAGCTCGTCGGCGTGCTCGGCCACCCACAGCAGACCGTGGTAGCAGTCGTCGAGCAGGCTGGTGCCGGTGGCCTCGGGTGCCAGCCGGTAGTCCACGGAGACGACGACGGCACCGAACCGGTCGAGCCATTCCAGGGGGATGTCGAGCTGGGAGAAGCGGTCGCCCATCACCATGCCGCCGCCGTGCATCCAGTAGACGCAGGGGGCCACAGCGGTGTGTTCCGGGCCGGCGGGGCTGAAGACGGACAGCGGGATGTCCGTGCCGTCCGGGCCGGCGATGCTGATCTCGCGCCGGTCGATCGCCCGGCCTTCGAGCAGCGGCTCCACGGGCGTCGACGAGAACTGCCGGATCTGCGGGAGCACGTCGCGGTTGAGTTCGGGTACGAACGGCATGTCGGCCAGGAGCGCGCGCAGCTCGGGATCGACGGGGGGACGTGTCAGTGCCATGAGGGGTTTCCTGTCGTGTTCGGTGCGGAAGGACGGATTGCCGTGCGGGGTCTCAGATGGCGGCCTTGCCACCGACCGGCACCTCGTCGAGGTATGCCGGCTCGCCGACGATCAGCGGCTGGAGTTGCGCCAACAGGGCCTGCGCCTCGTCGGTGGCGAAGAACCGGTGGTGCGCCTCCTCGGTCGTCCAGCCCTCGGTGACGTGGACGGTGTCGGAGTCGGCGGCGGAACGGCCGATCAGGAAGACGACGCAGTCCTCGTTCGTCAGCGACGGCGACGCGAGCAGGAAGTCGGCGAGTTCGTCGCCCTTGCCGGGGCGGGCGGTCATGGTGGCGTGGAAGCCGTAGCTGATGGTCATCGGGCACTCTCCTCGGCGGCTGCCGCCGAATGTCGGCGGCGACGGTATTGCCTGGCTGGGCTCTACCTTCGGGGCCGCCGGGCCGGCCTTCATCAGTCATCCGACTTCCGGGATCCGGGCCGCCGACGACCGATGACCTAGCCGGTCGTGCCGGAACCGGGCAGGCCGGCGGCCGGGCGGGGCCGCTGACGTGAGCGGAGCCGCCGGCCCGCGCCGCGTCCTGGTGCACCGGCCCGGGGCCGTGAGGACCCTCCGCCGCCGGCACCTCGTCCCGGGTTAGGTCATTCGACAGATGCGCGGGTCGAGAGCCGCGCCGCACCATCGACGGCGTGACGCCATCAGGACGGGAACACCCCGCATCGCCGCCCACCGTGCTGCGGATGCGCGAGGTCCGGGACCGGGCCCTGTTCGACCTCGACGACGGGCCGGTCACGCCGTCGAACCGGGCCGACCTTGCGGCGACCACGCGCCTGCTCAACGTGCTGCTGGCGAGCCTGGTCGTGTCCTCGTTGCAGTACGAGCAGCACGCGCTGGCCGTCCGCGCTCCGTCGGCCCGGCCGCTCGCGGAGCTCCTGTTCGCCGGGGCCGACCGCGACCGTGGTGACGCGCGGCTGGTCGCGACCCGGATCCGGCAGCTCGGGTGCGCCGGCGACTACGACCCGCAACACCTGGGCGCCCGGTCCCGGGTCGCCTTCCGGGCGTTCCCCGACGGTGACGTCGTCGGCATCGTGACGCAGAACCTCGTCGGGGCGCGGGTCCTCGTCCAGACGTTGCAGGAGGCGGTGCGTTGGATCGGCGACGACGACCCCACCACCCGGCGTCTCCTGGAGCGGTTGCTCGAAGCGAAGGAGACGCAGGCCGACGAGCTCAGCGCGCAGTCTGCCCAGCAGCAGGCGGCGACAGCGCGTCCCGGAGCGCCGCCCGGGACGTGACGCCCAGCTTGGGGAAGATCCGGTACAGGTGGGCGCCGACGGTCCGGTGGGACAGGTACAGGCGCTCGGCGATCTGCCTGTTGGTCAGGCCGCTCGCCGCCAGCTCCGCGATCTGGAGTTCCTGCGCCGTCAGCGCGGTCAGGTCACCCCGCTGCCGGGGGGCCGGACGGTGGCCGCAGGCGCGCAGCTCCCTCTCCACCCGGTCGAGCCAGGGCTCTGCGGCCAGGGCGGCGAATCCGTCCCGTGCGGCGAGCAGGTGCGGCCGGGCCTCCGCCGGCGACCGGGTCCGTCGCAGCCGCTCACCGAGGGCCAACCGCACCCGGGACCCGTCGTACAGCCACCGCCGCGTCGCGGCGTCGGCCAGCAGGGCCTCCACGCGGGTCACCGACTCGTCGTCGTCGAGGACGAGAGCCTCCGCGCCGGCCTGGAGCAGGGCCATCCGGGGCGACAAGCCAGCCACGTCCGCGTCCCGCATCGCCTGCACGTGGACCCGGGCCTCGGCTGTCCGCCCGGTGCGTACGGCCGCCTCGACCAGGTCGAACATGACCCAGGTGCAGTGCGGCACGTGGGAGGCGAGCACGCCGGGCGGGCTCATCGCGGCGGCGTGGCCGAAGGCGGCGTCGTAGTCGCCCTGCCCCATGGCGGCGAGCACCCGGGGATGCTGCGCGAACAGCGCGGCGGCGGCGACGCCACGGGGCAGCGCCCAGTGGGTGATCTCGTCGGCGAGCGCGTACGCCTCGTCGAACCGTCCCCGGCCGGCGGCGAGGATCGCCCAGTTGTACCGGAAGTACCACGCGAAGAACGAGAAGCCGCTGGTGTCGCAGGTCCGCTGGCCCTCCACGGCGAGTTCCTCGGCCTCGTCCCACCGGCCGGTCAGGAAGTCGTCGAGGCACAGGTGCATCAGGGCTCCGAGGTGCCGGCGGGGCGCCCCGCCGTTGCGCCCGTGCTCGACCAGCCGCCAGGACGCCTCCCGCGAGTCGCCGAGACGATCGAGGTACACCGAGGCCGTGCCGATCCGCATGATGCGGGTGGGGTCCTCGTTCTCGGTCAGCGTGCCGAGCACCGCGTCGATCCGGCCCAGCGCGGCCTTCCCGGTGCGCACCGGGTCGGCGAAGCTGTCGCTCGCCAGCGCGAGCACGTCCGGCGGCCGGGGCCGGATCCGGCGCAGCAGCGCGAAGAACGGTTCCCAGTACTCCGGCGTGCTGCCGTACCAGCACAGCAGCAGCAGGGTGTGCATGGCCTCGACGAGCGCGGGGTCGTCGGCCCGGTAGCCGTGGTCGCCGGTCTCGATGGCACCCGCCAGCAGCCGGTGGGCGGTGTTCACGTCGCCGTCGCCGTTGATCATGAGGAAGGCGGTCGCGTTGGCCGCGTGCAGCGAACCGGCCGAGTCGGGAGCCGCCCGACGCGCGTCGGTCAGCAGGATCTTCGCGTCGTCGATGGTGCCGCTCGCCTCCGCCCCGATGTACGCGGCCTCGGCGAGCCGCCGCCCCCGGCCGGCGCTCGTGGCGCTCAACTCGGCGGCGCGGACCAGGGCCGCCACCGCCGCGAACCCGTCCCCGCGCCGCATCACCCGGTGCGCCGCCTCTTCCAGAAGTTCCGCCACCGCCTCGTCGGGGCCGACAGCGGCCGCCGCGAGGTGCCACGCGCGGCGTTCCTCGTCGTCGACCAGGGCTCCGGCGAGGGCAACGTGCGCGGTGCGGCGCTCCTCGTGGGTGGACATGGCCACGATCGCCGAGCGGATCAGTGGATGCCGGAACGCGATCCGGGCCGTGGCGTCGTCCACCCGGACGAGCTGCGCCCGCTCGGCGGGGGCCAGGTCGGCCAGGCTGGACTGGTCGGGCAGCGCGGCGCGGAGCACCCGGACGTCGCCGGTGCCCTCGAAGGTGGCCAGCAGCAGCACCCGCCGGGTCGCCTCGGGCAGCCCGGTCAACCGGGCCGCGAAGATCGCCTGCAACCGGTCGCTGAGGGGGACCACCTCGGACTGCGTCTCCGTACGCCGCACGGAGCCCAGCAGCGTGGCGGGCAGCTCCATCAGCGCGAGGGGGTTGCCCTGGGCGAGGTCGAGCAGGCGTCGGCGTACCCGCGCCGGCAGTTGCGGGTGGCGGGCGTCGACCAGCCGCCCCGCGGCCTCGTCGTCGAGCGGCCCGACGGCGTGCTCGGACAGCCCCCGCAGGTCGAGGAAGCTCACCGATCCCGCCCTGGTCGACGCCAGCAGCCCGGCCCGGACACCCGCCAGCCGCCGGGCGATGAAGCCGAGGACGACGGCGCTCGCGCGGTCGAGCCAGTGCACGTCGTCGACCACCAGCAGGACCGGCTCGTCGACCGTGAGCTCCGTGACGAGCAGCAGGGCGGCGTTGCAGACCAGGAGGACTTCCGGGGGCGTGCCGGCGCCGAAGCCGAGCGCCACCGACAGCGCCTCGCGCGAACCGGGCGGGAGACGGTCGAGAGCCGCGTGCGCGGGCAGCAGCAGCTGGTGCAGGCCGGAGTAGCTGACGTCGGCTTCGAACTCCGACCCGGACGCCCGCAGCACGCGCATCCCGTCCGCGAGGGCGAACTCCATGGCGGCGGTCATCAGGGCGGACTTGCCGACCCCCGGCTCGCCGCAGATCAGCCGCGCGCCGCCGCCCTGGCGCACCCCGTCGAGGAACTCGGCGAGCTGCGCCAGGTCGTCGTGGCGTCCGAACAGTTCGCTACCGGCCACCCGTACCTCACGCGCCCGTCGTTGTCCGTCGGCCCCCGGCCGACCTCGGCCCTCTGCTCGGGCAGGCTACCGGCGGTGATCAGCCACCCGGCCGTCCGTCGGCGCAGGCGGGCAGGATCGGGCAAGAGAACGCGAGTTCCGGTCAACTGTCGCGGGGCGTGACCCGTGCGGCGGTGCGGGCGTGCAGGCGGGCCGCGTCCTGGCGGGGCGGGTCCCCGAACTGCCGGCGGTACTCGCGGCTGAACTGGGCGGGGCTCTCGTAGCCGACGCGGCGGCTGACCCCGGCGACGTCGCCGGGGCTCGCGGCGAGCAGCAGCCGGGCGCGTTGCAGGCGGATCTGCTTCTGGTACTGGATCGGGCTCATCGAGGTGACGGCCTGGAAGTTGCGGTGGAACGCGGAGACGCTCATTCCCGCCTGCTGCGCCACGTCCTCGACGCGGAAGGGCCGCGCGTAGTTGTCGCGGATCCACTGGACGGCCCGGGCGATGTGGCTGAGGCTGCTGTCGGGCAGGCCGAACTGGCGCAGGACGCCGCCCTGCTCGCCGGTGAGCAGCCGCCAGATGATCTCCCGCTTGATCAGGGGCGCGATCATGGGGATGTCGCGGGGCCGGTCGAGCAGGCGCAGCAGGCGGACTGCGGCGTCGAGCAGCTCGACGGGGGCCCTGCTGACGGCCAGGCCGGCCGGCACGTCGGCGGCGGGTGCCGGCGGCAGGTCCGCCGGGTCGGCCTGGAGCAGCACCTCGGCGACGGCGGCCGGGTGGAGGGTCAGGCCGAAGCCGAGCGCCGGCTCCTCCGGGCTGGCGCGGGCGAAGTGCGCGGTCACCGGCAGGTCGACCGAGGCGACGAGATAGTCGCCGGCCTGGTACTCGTACACGCGGTCGCCGAGCGCGAACCGCTTCGTGCCCTGAGCTACGAGGGCCAGCACCCTGCCGTAGGTGGTCGGCGTCGGCGGGTCGGGCCGGTCGGCACGGAAGATGCGCACGTCGGCGATGCTCGTGCCCAGGTCGGGCCGGGCATGCCGGCCCAGCAGAACGCGCAACTCGTCGAGCGGCATGCCCACCATTGAAGCACCATGACCAGGGCACCGGCCCTTTTCTGCCCGGCGCCGTGGGCCGACCGGCGGGACAGCTCGCCCCGGGCGGGCGCCTTCCCCGAACTCGTCGCAACCGGCAGTAATGGGACGTAGCCGCGGATCTCTTCCCACGGCCGCCCCGCTGACGGGGCCCGCAGATCGAACAACAGATGACCGCATAACGAAAGCACACCGTCCCGCAAATCGAAACCCAACACCCCCGCAGATCGAAAGTTTGGCCGCTAGGATGACGCCGTGCCCACACCGCAGCTGATCCCCCGCCGCGCCGCCGCGCAGGTCAATGCCGCTCTGGCGGACACCCGCGTCGTCTTGATCAACGGAGCACGACAAGCAGGCAAGAGCACCCTGGTCCGCCTTGCTGCCAGCGATCGTCCAGCCGAGCGCCGCGATCTTGACCGGGCCCAGGATCGGGCGGCAGCGATAGCCGACCCGGTCGGCTTCGTGGACTCCGCCGAACTCCTGGTCATCGACGAGATTCAGCGCGCTCCGGAACTCCTGTTGGCCATCAAGGCAGCAGTCGACGAGGACCCTCGTCCGGGCCGGTATCTGCTTACCGGCTCGTCACGGTTGTTCGGCATGGTTGCCGCCCCGGACGCGTTGCCCGGCCGGATGGAGACCGTGGAACTCTGGCCGTTCTCCCAAGGAGAACTCGACGCTGAGCCGGACGGATTCATCGACGCCGTCTTCACGCTCGGTCCGGACCTGCGACACGAGTCGGACGTCACCCGTGCCGACTACGCGGCCAGGATAGTGCGTGGCGGCCTACCCGAGGCCACCGCCCGTACCGACCCGCGCCGCCGCCAACGGTTCCTCGACGCCTACGTCCAGGCGCTCATCGACCGCGATGTCCGGCAGCTGTCCGACATCCAGCACAAGGGCGAGCTACGCAAACTGGTACGCCTGCTTGCGGCCAGGTCCGCGACCGTCATCGCCGCCAACTCCCTCGAATCCGCCCTCGGACTCAGTCGACCGACGATCGCCCGCTACCTCCAGGCCCTGGAAGAGATCTTCCTGATCAAACGGATCCCGGGCTGGTCCCGCAACCTGGGCACCCGGGCCACCGCCGCATCGAAACTGATCTTCGTCGACTCGGGCATCGCCGCCAACGAGATCGCGACCGACGCCCGGGCACTGCTCCGGCCGGGCGCACCGTTCGGCCCGTTACTCGAGTCATTTGTCCTGTCCGAGCTGTCCCGGCAGCTCACCTGGTCCGAGCAGCCCGTCGATCTGTCCCACTACCGCGACCAGAGCAGGTACGAAGTCGACGCGGTGCTCGAGAACCGAGCTGGGCAGGTGGTCGGGATCGAGGTCAAAGCAGCCACCACCGTCGGACCCGACGACTTCCGCGGGCTACGCCGACTCGCCGACCGCCTCGGCAATGACTTCGTCGCCGGCATCGTCCTCCACACCGGAACCGCCACACTGCCGTTCGGCGACAAACTCCGCGCCATGCCGGTCAGTACCCTGTGGCAGGCTCCCGCCCCGACAGCAGGCTGACCTCGCCCGCAGGTCACTCCTCAACCGGTCAGGCTTCAGGAATTGCTCGAAGGTCTGGTCAGATCGTCGAGCGTGTTCTCGATCGCCACAGCCAAGCTCGGGTCGCGGCCACCGGTCCGGATTCCCTTGAGCGCTGTGGAGGCGGTTGCCGTCAGGCTGGGGTCGTCGAACGCCAGGATGCCCATGAGATCGATGCAGGAGTAGAGGTCGGTTTCCGAGGCGGATTCCGTCTGGAGCACCGCGACGTAGTGCCGGAAGCCGGCCGCTACCGCCTGCCGGATCTCGGCGACGTCGACCGCGCCGATCTGTTCGTGTGCTGGTCCGGTGATTTCGGCAGCTCCGATGAGTGACAGGAGGTCAAGGGCTACGCTGCGCCCGGCCGGCGTCATCTCGGGCAGCGTCGCGACCAGGACGGTGGCAACTGGCGTACAGCCTTCGCAGGGGCCGGCCACGGACAGGAGAATGCGCTCGATCCACCTACCGAGCCGGACCGCTTCCTTCGTATCTGGAGCCGCTACGAGCCCGCGTACGGCATGCGGCACCATCTCGGCGTAGCCCTGGTACGTCTGGATCCGAGACCAGTCGAAGCGGCCGAGCTCGTCATCGATACTCCCCACGGGACGATCCTGCCACTGTGACACCGTCAACGCTTTGAGATGACTTTGTCATCAGGGATGACCCATGCCGCCCCGGCACCCGCCGGCCCGGCGGTGCCGCCGTCACACCAGGCCCCTGCGGTCCCGTAGGCGGAGCTGCGGCGCATGCTCGACCTGCGCATCGACGTCCCTGGCCTGATCGTGGGACCACCGATGGGACGTGGACGCCGGCGGTTCGCCTAACCCGCCCTGAGGGTGAGCAGGGTGATCTCGCTCGGCGCGAAGATCCGGAACGGCGGGCCCCAGAAACCGGTCCCCCGGCTCGTGTAGAGCTGGGTCCGGCCGTGCCGGCTGAGGCCCTGCACGACCGGCTGGTCGAGCCGGACCAGGTAGTGGAACGGCCACATCTGACCGCCGTGGGTGTGCCCGGACAGCTGCAGATCCACACCGGCCGCGACCGCGTCGTCGATCTGCTTCGGCTGGTGCGCCAGCAGCAGCACAGGAAGCTGCGGGTCGACGCCGGCCAACGCCGCGGCGTGATCGGCCCGGTGACCGGCGAGGCCGGACGAGGCGGCGGTCACGTCGTCGACCCCGGCCACCACGAGCCGTGCGCCGCCCCGCTCCACCACGAGGTGCCTGTTGTGCAGGGGCTCCCAGCCGAGGGTCCGCATGTGGTCGACCCAGCCCTGCGCCTGGCCGTAGTACTCGTGGTTGCCCGTCACGTACACCCGGGCCAGCCGGGCCTGCACGGTGCCCAACGGCGCTGCCTGCGCGCGACGCTGGTCGACCGTGCCGTCGGCGATGTCGCCGGTGTGGCAGACGATGTCGGGGGCCAGTCCGTTGACCACTTCGATCGTGCGGGCGGACCAGCGGGCCCGGTCGATCGGGCCATAGTGGGTGTCGGTCAGCAGCGCCACCCGGGCCCCGTCGAGCCCGGCACCCAGCCGGTCGATGGTGACGTCCACCCGCCGGACCCGGGGCACCCGCATCGCCTCGGCGTACCCCCAGACGGCCAGGACGACCGAGACGAACGCCGCACCGACCGCCACGGCCCGGGACCGGACCGGATCGGCGACCCCCGCCACGGCGAGCGGGAGCCGGAGCACGTTCGCGATCAGCGTCCAGACGAACAGGATCCAGACCAGGCCAAGCAGTGAGTCCGCGATGCGCGCCGCCGAGTCCAGCCGCCGGCGGCCGTGCCCGAGATACATCAGAACGGGGAATGCGACCACCGCGACCACGAACACGGCCGTGCCGGCGCCCATCACCGGCGCCGGCCAGCGCGCCGCCACCGTCAACGTCCACCACGGCAGCCCGAACAGCAACGCCAGGACCGCGGTCAGCGTCACCCCGGACACCAGAGGTCGCAGCAGCCCTCGCGCCGGCCGCACCTGTACGGCATCGCCAGAAGCCATCGTCGTCCTCCCGTCGGGGGTCCGTGCAGCATGACACGCCCCGGGCTGGATCGACCATGCCGGCAACCTGCCCACCGATGGCGTGACCGGTGTGCCGGCGACCTGGCAGCTCAGGGTGGCGGGATGTCGACCAGGCGGCGCAGCAGGGCGCTGAACTGGGCGCGTTCGGCCACTGTGAACCGGTCGAGCAGGTCGTTCTGGGCGGCGTCGACCAGCGTGTCCATCTCCCGCATCCGGGCAATGCCGGCGTCGGTGATGTGCACGACGTTGCGGCGCCGGTCCACCGGGTCGGGTTCCCGGCGGAGCAGACCGTCGGTCTCCATCCCGCTCAGCGTGGTGACCGCGTCGCCCCGGTCGATGCCCAGCCGCCGACACAGCTCCGCCTGGCTGATCCCGCCGAACTCGTCGAGCGCGGCGAGGATGCCGTACCGCATCCGGTCGCCGGGGCGGTCCAGGTGCGTCCCGACGACCCGGTTCGCGCGGGCCGCCCCGTGGTGGAGCAGCCAGGAGGTCAGCCGCCGGAGCCGAGCCGGTGGGGCCCCCGGCTGCGGGGCGGGTTCGTGCTCACTCACCCGACCAGTGTAACTAAACGTTGGACTTCCAACGACCTGGCGATTATCGTTGGTTGTCCAACGATCTCTGATGGGGCGGCGATGACAGCGGGCAGCGCGAACGCCGGCACGGACACCAGCACGGGACGGACCCCCACCACGGCGGTTCCCGCCCCGGTCTGGCGGGTCGCCGTCGTCCTGGCGTCCGGTTCGGTGATGACCGGCCTGGACACCTCGCTCGTCAACGTGGGCATCGAGATCATCGGCCGGGAACTGGACGCCTCACTGACCGCGATGCAGTGGATCAACAGCGGCTACCTGCTCGCCCTCGCCGCGACCCTGCCCACCTGCGGCTGGCTCAGCCGGCGGATCGGCACCGGTCGGCTCTGGCTCTGGGCGCTGGCCGGATTCACCCTCACCTCCGCGCTCTGCGCCCTCGCCCGCGACGCGGACACGCTCATCGCCGCCCGGGTACTCCAGGGGCTGACCGGCGGACTGCTCATCCCCACCGGAATGGCCATCCTCGGCCAGGTCGCGGGGAGCGGACGGATGGGTCGGGTGATCGCCGTGTCCAGCGTGCCGGCCATCCTGGCCCCGGCCTTCGGCCCGATCATCGGCGCCCTGCTCATCGACAACCTCTCCTGGCGCTGGATGTTCCTGGTCAACGTGCCGATCGGGATCGTCGGGCTGCTGGTGGCCCTGCGGGTCGTTCCGCGTGGTGCGAGCGGTCGGGCCGCCCGGCCGGACCTGCCGGCCCTGTTCCTGGTCGCCCTGGGGCTGCCGCTGCTCACCTACGCCATCACCGCAGCGATGGACGGGCGCGGGCTGTTCGTGGCAGCCGTGCTGGCTCCACTGGTGGTCGCGCTGGTCGCGCTCGTGCTCTTCGTCCACCGGTCGCTGCGCGCCGCCGAGCCGCTGATGGACCTGCGCCTGGCCAGGGACCCGGTCTACGCCGCCGCCGTCAGCACCGTCTTCTTCTCCAGCGCGGCGCTCTTCGGGGGGCTGATCGTGATGCCGCTGTACTTCCAACTCGGAATGGACAAGGACATCATCGACACCGGTCTGCTGCTGATGGCGTTCAGCCTCGGTGCCACGGTCACCTTCCCGGTCGCCGGACGACTGACCGACAGGTACGGCGGCGGCATCGTCACCGTGGTCGGTCTCGTGGTCACCGTCGCCAGCACCGTCCCGATGGCGGTCCTGCCGTCCGATCCGAACGTCGTCCTCGTCGAGGCCCTCCAGGTGGTCCGGGGCGTCGGCCTGGCCCTCGCCGGATCCCCGGTGGTCTCCGCCGCGCTGGCCCGGGTCCGGTCCCACCAGATGCCGGACGCCAGTGCGCAGGTGAACATCCTGTCCCGGGTCGGCGGCGCCGTCGGCAGCGCAATCTGCGTCGTGGTACTCGCCGACGCACTGGCCGACGCCCGGTCCGAGGTCGAGGTCGCCGCGGCGTTCCGGGGCACCTTCTGGTGGCTGACCGGGATGGCCGCCGTCGCCCTCGCCCTCGCCACCTGGCTCACCCGGGCGCAACGAGGCGCCCGCCGGACAGCGGCGACGTGACCGGGGCACCGCTGAGCACGTCCAACCGATCAGGAGGTCAACCAATGCGTATCGGCATCATCATCGGCAGCACCCGACCGGGACGGCGGGGCGAGGCGGTGGCGCAGTGGGTCCACAAGCTGGCCACGCAGCGCGGAGACGCCAGCTACGAGATCGTCGACCTGGCCGACCACGACCTGCCGCACCTCGACGAGGCGGTCCCGGCGGCGATGGGACCGGAGAACTACGTGGGCGACCACACCAGGCGCTGGGCGGAGACCATCTCGCGCTACGACGGGTACGTCTTCGTCACCCCGGAGTACAACCACTCCTACCCGGGCGTACTGAAGAACGCCATCGACTACCTCTACGCGGAGTGGCGCGACAAGTCGGCCGGTTTCGTCGGGTACGGCATCCACGGCGGGATCCGGGCCGTCGAGCACCTGCGACTGGTGATGGCGGAGCTGCACGTCGCCGGCGTCCGTGACCAGATCACCCTGAACTACTTCACCGAGTTCGGCCCGAACGGCGAGGTCCTGCCGGCCGAGCACCAGGAGCCCGTCCTGCACCGGATGCTGGACCAGGTGGTGGCCTGGAGCGGCGCCCTGGCCACGCTGCGCCAGGAGTGACCGGCCGGTGGGGTGCCGTCGACGACGGCACCCCACCGTTGCGCTGCCGGTGACGCTCCGGGACGTCCACGGGGCGTCCGGCGGGAGCTACCGTCGCCACTTCTCGGCGGCCCGGCAGCCGCTGGTCGGTCTGCCGTAGATCCGCTTTCCGTCCGGACCCGCGTAGCAGTGTTCCAGCTGGTCCTCCGGCTGGAACAGCGGTCGCCTGTCGATCTCCGCTCCCCCGGCGTCGTAACTGACCAGTTCAGGATCGTTGCCGGCCCTGAGGCGAGCGTCGCTGGTCAGCAGACCGAACACACCTGCGGAGAGCCGGGCTGCCGTGGTGTGGCCGTCGCCGTGGTCGATCACGAGCCGGTGGACGCGTGGGCTGACCCGGCCGCCGACGCTGACGTCCCCGCCGTCGGGCTCGGTGGAGATCAGCAGCAGTCGCTGCACCGGCCCGGGAAGCCACTCACCGTGCGGCCAGGGTTCGGTCGCGCCCCCGCCGGACACCCGGGCCGTGCCCGCCCACTCCACGTCACAGGTGGCGTAGCCGACGTCGTTCATGAACAACACCAGTGCGCGGTCGCCCCGCTCCACGGCCACCGCCAGGTCGGCCAGGGACACCGGTACCGGTTGCTCTCCCGGGGCCTGCCGTCGTGGGGAGTTCCACTGCAGGCACCACTCGGCCGCATCCCGCAGCGTGGGCGACAACTCACCCTGTCCCATGGCCAACACCTGCCCGGGCGATCGGGCCGGTCGGTCCCACCCCACCGCCGCGACACCGCAGGCCACGGCCAGCAGCAGCGCCGCGGCCACGGCAACCCGCAGTCGTGGGGTACGCACCGGCGGCGGGCTCACGAAGCCGAGGATCCGGGCCCGCATCGCGAGCGCCGCCTCCGGCGGCAGGCCCCGCTCGGCGGGCAGGTCGAGAATGTCGTTCACCGTTTCCCCTCCTGGATCTCCTCCGGCATCAGACGGGCCAGGCGGCTGCGCGCGCGGCTCACCCTCGACCGCACCGCCACCTCGCTGATGCCCAACACGGCTGCCGCGTCCGGGTACGACACGCCGGACCAGAGGCACAACGCCACCGCCTCCCGCTCTGCCGGCGGCAACCTGCGGAGCACCGCGAGGACCTCGGTCATCCGCCGCTCGTCGTCGAGCCGCGCGGAAACCTCGTCGGCGAGGTCACCATCGACGTACCGCTCCACCGGTAGTCGCCGGATCAGCGCCAGCCACCTACGCGCCGACCGCCACTCGGAGCGGACCGTGTTGGTGGCGACGACCAGCAGCCACGGCAGCGCTGAGCCGTCCACGAGCCGGGCGTCGTGGCGGCGGCGCCACGCGACGAGGAAGGTCGCCTGGGTGACATCCTCGGCCGTCGACCACGATCCGGTCAGCCGGAACGCATGGTTGTAGACCGTGCGGGAGTACCGGTCGAAGAGCCGACCGAACGCAGAACCGTCACCGGCGGCGATCGAGGACCACAGGTCCCCGTCCGACAGCCCAACCTGATGCCTCACACCACACTATGGCCGCTCACACCGGCCCTGTTGCGGGTCGCGGTGCCCAGTGGGGCAGGTGGGGTGCCGACCTGGGCGATCAGCGCGGGGACCGGGACCCTCGGCCGACCCCGCCCCCGAACCTCGGCCGACGTGGCACCATCGCCGCGTGGCTGATCGCCTCGTCCTGGTCAACGGTGCACTGTAGCGGCGGCCGGGGTGCCCGGGTGAGCTACCGACCGGTGGAGGCGTCGGAAGGTGGTTCGGTGAAGTAGTCGCGGAGCACGGCGATCTGCCCGGCGCGGAGTCGGAAGATCTGCACGAGCGACATCGTCGTCTGTCGCCCGTCCGTCCCGTCGAAGGCGACGTCGATCTCGGCGATGAACACGCCGGGGTCCGGGGTGTCGTGCAGGAGGTGGGCGGAGCGCCCCAGGTTCACCGTGCCCTGGTGGGTCGGGAGCTGGTGGTAGGCGCTGGTCCCGGCCCGGATCGCCGCCCGGCCGACCAGTCGGCCGTGCAGCGGGTGGCCGGCGGGAACCAGCGGTGCTTCGTACACGCCGTCCTCGGTGAACAGGGCGGCGATCGCATCCGGGTCCCGGGTGACCGCACCGGCGTAGACGTACCGTTGGAAGATTTCCTGGTGTGTGAGGTCCACCCTCCAGTTTAGCCCGCGGACGGGCCGGAGCAGGGGACGCTGAACGCCGACGGCCCGACGCGGAAGGGTTCTCCGCGTCGGGCCGTCGGCGTTCGGGTGGGATCAGCTGGCCGCGCAGGTGGCGGTCGCACCGGGGCCGGTGCCGTTGCCCTGGAAGCCGAAGTTGGTCGACTGCCCGGCACCGACCTGCCCGTTATAGCTCACGTTGGTGAACCGGACGGTCCCGCTGGTGCCGCTGGACTGTGCGCTCCAGGTGCTGGTGACGCTGGCACCGCCGGGCAGGTTGATGCTGACGTTCCAGCCGTTGAGGGCGGTGGCGCCGGCGGTGACCGTCACGCTCGCCGTGAAGCCACCGTTCCACTGGTTGACCACCACCGACGCGGTGCAGCCGTTGCCGGCCGGCGGCGGCGTGGTGGGCGGTGCCGTGGTGGGCGGCGGGGTCGTCGGCGGGGCCGTGGTGGGCGGCGGGGTGGTCGGCGGGGCCGTGGTGGGCGGGTTGGGTGCGCCGTTGGCCAGGCTGAAGGCCAGATCCGGCTGGAACGAGCCGGCGGTGTAGCGGCAGCCGTCGGCCTCACCCGGCGGCTTCACCCAGAGGTACGCGTCGATGTTGTTGTCGCCGGTGTTGGTCGTCGGGTACTGCCCGATGCGCCGGTCGGTGTTGTCGTCGCCGCACCAGTCACCGCTGGCACCGCCGTTGCGGCTGGTGTCGATGACCTGACGCTTGCCCGACAGGCCCATGCCGTTGAGGGCGTTGATGACGTTCCGGCCGAAGTTCGCCTCGCTGGAGGTGGGGTTGTAGTTCGACACGTTGGTGAAGAAGCCGTCGGCGTACTGGACGCCGGCCGCCCGCAGGCGGTTGGCCGTCTCGCTGGGGCTGTTCCAGGTGGAGTGGCCGCCGTCGAGGTAGACCTTGGCGTTGGGGTTGGCCGCCTTGAGGGTCCGGGTGGCCGTCGAGATCGCCTGGTTACGGGCGTTGATCTCGTTGCTGTTCAGGCAGGTCAGCAGGGCGAGCGAGTCGGTCTCCAGGATGATGATGACCGTCTGGTTGCCCAGCCCACGGGCGAAGTTCGACACCCAGGTCTGGTACTGGTTGAGGTCGGGTGCCCCACCGGCGCTGGCCCCACCGCAGTCCCGGTTGGTGATCTCGTAGATGGAGAGCACCGGGATCTGCCGCGCGGAGTTGGCGGCGCCGACGAACGACGCGGCCTCGGACTGCGCGGTCGACGGGTTGAAGTTGGCGAACCACCGGGCCTGTGGCTGGCTGGCGATCTTGTCGCGGATGACGCCGACCCGGGAGTCGCCGGGGTTGGCGGCGACCCAGCGGACGACGGCGGTGGTCGGGTCGCGGTAGAGCGGTCCGGATATCGTCCCGGCGGAGGCGGTGCCACCGGCGAGGCAGACGCCGGCGGCGGTGACGCCCGCGACGGCCGCCACACTGAAGGCCGCCACCGATCTACGGCGGAGCGAGGAGAGGGTAGCCACGACGTGTTGCCTCCTGATCACATAGATGTTTCTACATGGGAGCGTTCCCACGACGGTAGCCGAGGTGTGCGCTGCTGCCAAGACGTACGGCCCGCCCATTAAGGCATCGACCGACTTCACCGGCCGGTCGGGTCGGGCGGCAGCGTACCGCCGGTGCGGTGGTCCGGCGGCGGGAACGGGAGGCGGTGGCGGTCAGCGGGTCACGGCGTGTGCACCCGGTCGACCTTCACGGTGAGCATTACCCGCTGCTGCCCGGCACCACCGAAGCCGGGATAAGGGCGACCCAGGTACTTGCGGACAATTCGTCGATCCTCGACGACATCATGCTCTACTGGCTGCCCAACGCCGCCACGTCCGCCGCCCGGCTCTACTGGGAGCAGCGGCGCGACGACGCCGGTCCCGCCGGGCCCGGGGAGCCCAACCCGGTGCCCGCCGGATTCAGCATCTTCCCCGGCGAGGCCGTGCAGGCGTCCCGGCGCTGGATCGAACGGCGCTACGCGTCGGTGGTGCACTACGCGCAGCTCGGACACGGCGGTCACTTCGCCGCGCTGGAACAGCCGGCCGTCCTCACCGAGGAGATCCGGACGACCTTCCGGTCACAGCGGGGCCGCTGACCGTACGGGTGGCGGCGGACCGGCAACAGCGGCACCGCCGTCGTGCGCAGTGCCGCTGTCGCCGGGGGCGGTCGGCCCCGACCCTGCCGCGTGCCGACCCGCCGGAGTGGACGGTTCCGTTACGGCCGCAGGGCCTGCGCGGCCGGGGTCCAGGTCGACTCGTTCCTGACGTCGGCGACCCTGATCCCCTGGGCGATCTTCTTCAGCTCGGCCACCGGCAGCTTGTTGCCCAGGCCCATCCCGCTGACCTGGAGGACGACCGAGCCGTCGGCGTTCCAGATGTTGCAGAAGCCGCCGCCTGCGGCGTCGCCGCCCGGGACCGGCCGGTCCGAGCCGGGGTAGCACTTCGTCACGCCCGGCTCCGGCGACTGGTTCGAGCTGCTGCCCGGCGTGACGAAGATGTGGAAGCCGTCCTTGATGCCGTTCTCGGTCGCGTCGTACGGCGCGCTCAGGCCCGAGGTGGGCGCGGCCGGCCGGGTGTACGTCGCGCCGCCGAAGTCACCGGCGCGGGCCGCGGCGATGCCGCTGAGGCCGGGCATGGCGTGCGTGCCGGACTGCAACGGGCGGTAGCCGGCCGGCACGTAGCCGACGGTGAACGGCACCGTGGCCGGCTTCGGCCGGCTGGGCTTCAGACCGCCGACCAGGCCGCCGAGGTCCTGGAAGCTGGGCGAGGTGACGGAACCGGAGATCGACGTCACCGCCGCCCAGGCGTCCGGCGCGTACTCCCAGGCGAGCAACTTGTTGCCCTCGTCGACCGGCTTGCTCGGGTCGAGGCCGACCGGCAGGGTCGCCTGCACGGCCTTGTGCCCGGCCACGGTGACCTTCCGGCCGTTCCTGATCCCGGCCGGGTCGAAGACGCCCGGCCGGTAGACGGTCAGGTACGCCCACAGGCTGGGCTTGCCCCCGGTGGCCCGCTTCTTCTGCTCGATCTCGTCGCCGCGCGCCTCGGTCTCGTCGGCCGTGACCGGCTTGTCGTTCGAGATGTGGCCGTCGGAGTAGACCGAGGCGATCTGGTAACCGACCGACGCGACGATCGGGTCCTGCACGTGCAGCGGGCCCGCGTCGTACCCCTTGAAGGTGAAGGTGAACGGCGGGGCGTCGGCCCAGCGGGCCTCGGCGGGGCCGGCGGCCGCCACACCCGCCGGGGGCGGCGCGGCCGTGGTGCGCTGCCCGGCGCCCAGGGTCGGCAGGGTGAACGCACCGGCGACCGCGACCACGACGAGACCGGCCACCCCGGCCGACGCGAACCCGGCCCGGCGACGCCGCTGCGCCCGCCGCCCGGCCGCGACGATGTCGTCGGCGGTACGCGTCATCGGCGGCTCATCCCCCGTCACGGCGTCCACCAGCTCATGCAACTGCATTGGTCCACTCCTCTGTCGGCTTCCCGGTGAGATTGATGCGTTCGGCGGCGAGTGACTCGCGCAGCTTCGCCAGACCACGGGAGACCTGACTCTTGGCCGTCCCCACCGTGCAGTCGAGGACGCCCGCCGTGTCCTCCAGGCTCAGACCCAGGTAGTGCCGCAGCACCACGGCGGCCCGCTGCCGGGCCGGCACCGCGTCGAGCGCCGCCCGCAGGCGCATCCGCTCGTCGGTCGCGTCGGCCGGGTCCCGCAGCGCGAGGTCCGGCATGGCGTCGCCGGCCGACCGCTCCCGCCGCCAGGGCCGCCGGGTCTCGTCGATCGCGGCGCGGTAGACCATCGTCTTGACGTACAGGTCCGGTCGGTCCAGCTTCCGCCACCGGGGGTAGAGCTTGACCAGGGCGTTGGCCACGGCGTCCTCGGCCGCGTGCCAGTCGCCGCAGGTCATGTACGCCAGCTTGCGCAGCGACGCCATCTGCGACGTCACGAACTCGCGGAACGCTTGTTCGTCTTCGGCTTTCAAGTCGACTGCCTCCTCGTGACGGAGGTAGAACGGAGCCACCGGCCCGGGGAGTTGCACGTCCCGCGAAAGTAGTTGCCGAACCACTGCGCGTAGCGAAAGGCGATCGCCCGCTACCCCGCAGGGCGGATCCCGGCGGGGGTAGGGCCAGGCATACCGGAAACGCTAGGGCCAGTGGGCTGGGTCGGCCGGTGTCGCCCTGACAGGGTTCGGGCATGACCTCGCCCGTACCTCTGCACCTGGCGACGGCGCTGCGCCGACGCGACTACCTGGTCTCCCCGTGGCCGTGGCGCGCGCTGGCGTACCTCGCCACCACCCTGCCGGTTGCCGGCCCCCTCTCCATCGGCCTGCTCGTCGTCGGGGCGCCCCTGCTGGCGGTGCTCAACGCGGCACGCCAGGACCGGACGGTGGAGCTGCCCATCATCGTGTTCCTCACCGTCGTCGCCCTGACGGTGCTGGCGTTGGCCCCGATCGTCAGCGTCGCGGTGGCCCCGGTCGAGCGGTGGCGGCTGCGCCTGGTGGACCCGCGTCCGCTGCACCGGCCACGCTTCACAGGTCTGGTCGCGCGCTACACCAGCGTCGGCGCCTGGCGGGAGGTCGGCTACACCTTCCTGCTCGGCGGCCTGGTGCCGCTGGCGTACTGGCTGCTGTTCCTGGTCGTGCTGCTCGACGGGACGCTGGTCGCCAGCCCCTGGCTGGTCGGCGACGCCGACTCGGTCATCGTGGTCTGGACCACGATCGACACCGCCCACCAGGCGATCCCGTACGCGGCCGCAGGCGTCGTGTGCGTCCCGGCGCTGGTGTACCTGGCCGGCCTGCTCGCTGCCGGCCAGGCGACGGTGGCCCGACGGCTGCTCGACGGGTCCGCCGAGACCACGGCGCTGCGGGAGGTCACCCGGTCCCGGGCCCGCCTGGTCGACGCATACGAGGCCGAACGTCGCCGCATCGAACGGGACGTGCACGACGGCGCGCAGCCCCGGCTGACCAGCCTCACCCTCCAGCTCGGCCTGGCCCGGCTGGACGTGCCCGACGACTCCCCCGCGGCCCGGCCGTTGGCCGTCGCGCACGAGCAGGCCAAGGGGCTGATGGTCACCCTCCGGCAGATCGTGCAGGGCATCCGCCCGCAGCATCTCACCGAACTCGGCCTGGCCGGCGCAGTCCGGGAACTGGCCGGGGCGGCCACCATCCCGGTCGACGTCCACGCCGACCTCGGGCAGCCGCTGCCGGAGGTGGTCGAGACCACCGCCTACTTCGTGGTGTCCGAGTCCCTGGGCAACGTCGCCCGGCACGCCCGGGCCAGCCGGGCCGAGGTGCGGCTGACCCGGTCCGCCGGCAGTCTCGTGGTGGAGATCGGGGACGACGGGTGCGGCGACGCCGACCCCGCCCGGGGCAGCGGACTGACCGGGCTCGCCGACCGGGTCGCCGCCGTCGACGGCCGGCTGCTGCTGTCCAGCCCGACCGGTGGTCCTACCCTGGTGCGGGTGGAGCTGCCGTGCCCCCGGTGACCCGGGTCGTACTCGCCGAGGACGAGGTGCTCCTGCGGGAGGGTCTGGTCGGCCTGCTGAGCCGGTTCGACTTCACGGTGGTCGCCGCCGTCGGCTCCGCCCCGGAACTGCTGGACGCGGTGGACGCGCACGAGCCGGATCTGGTGGTGACCGACATCCGGATGCCGCCGCAGCACCGCGACGACGGGCTACGGGCCGCCGTCACCGCCCGCACCCGGCACCCGCACCTCGCGGTGGTGGTGCTCAGCCAGCACGTGCAGGCCGAGTACGCCTCGGCGCTGCTCGACAGCGGTGACCGCCGCCGGGTCGGCTACCTGCTCAAGGACCGGGTCGCCGACGTCGCCGAGTTCGCCGCGACCCTGCGTCGGGTCACCGACGGCGGCACGGCCATCGACCCCGACGTGGTACGGCACCTGCTGCACCGCCCCCGCGACCCGCTCGCCGCCCTGTCGGCCCGGGAGCGGGAGGTGCTGGTGCTGCTGGCCGAGGGGCACTCCAACACGGCGATCGCGGCCCGGCTGCACGTCACCGAGGCCGCGATCGGCAAGCACGTCGGCAACATCCTGGCCAAGCTGGACCTGCCGCCCAGCGACGACACCAACCGTCGGGTACTCGCCGTCCTCACCTACCTGCGTACCGGCCCGGCCCGGTGACCACTGCGGGGTCGGGCGTCGCCGCCAGCGGGTCACCGACGGCCCCTGGCAGGTCCACCACCCGGGTCGCCCAGCGGGCCAGCAGGGCCGGGTCGTGGGTGATCAGCAGCACGCCGGCGGAGTGCCGGCGCTGGTAGTCGGTGACGACGGCGGCGACGTGGGCCTGGGTGGAGGCGTCGAGCATCGCGGTCGCCTCGTCGCAGAGCAGGTGGTCGGGCCGGTGCGCGAGGGCACGGGCCAGGCAGGCGCGTTGCAGCTGCCCGTCGCTGACCGCGTGCGGACGCCGGGTGAGCAGGTCGGGGGTGAGCCCGACCAGGTCGGCCAGTTCGGCGGTACGGGCGGTCGTCGCCGCGGTCGGGGTGCCGGTCGCCCGCAGCGGTTCGGCGATCAGGTCGGCCAGGCTCAGCCGGGGGTCGCTGGCGGCGCGGGGGCTCTGGAACAGGATCGCCACGCGGGTCCGCACGGCGGCCGGCACCCGGTGACGGACGCCCCCGACGGGCCGCCCGTCCAGGGTCACCCGACCGCTGTCCGGGGCGTGCAGGAGGGCCAGCACGCGGGCCAGGGTGGACTTGCCGCTGCCGGAGGGCCCGCGCAACCCGACCGTCTCGCCGGGGGCGATGTGCAGGTCGACGCGGTCGAGGATGCGCTGCCCACCGAAGTGGACGGTGATCTGGTGCGCGGCGAGTCCGGTGGGGGCCACGGCCGTGGTGTCGGGTGGGCCCGTCGGGTCGTCGACGGTGGTCGTCATGCCGGTGCCTTCGAGGTGAGCGGGTGGTGGCAGGCGAGCCGCCCCCCGCCGTCGGCGACGAGGCGGGGTGGGGTGTGGCAGGCGTCCGTGGCCCGGGGGCAGCGCGGGGCGAAGGCGCACCCGGCGGGCAGGTCGGTGAGCATCGGCGGGTGGCCGGGCACCGGGGTGAACGCCCGGTCGGGCAGGGCGTCGAGCAGTCCGGCGGTGTAGGGGTGGGCGGGCCGGTCGAACAGGTCCGGGGTGGGGCGGTGTTCGACGATGCGGCTGGCGTACATCACGGCGACGGTGTCGGCGACGCGGCGGGCGGCGGCGAGGTCGTGGGTGATCAGCAGCACGGCGGCCCCGGTGTCGCAGCGGCGGCGCAGCAGGTCCAGGGTGTGGTCTACCAGCGGGCGGTCGAGGCCGGTGGTGGGTTCGTCGGCGAGCAGCAGCGGCGGGTCGGGGGCCAGCGCCAGGGCGGTGGCCAGCCGCTGGGCCATCCCGCCGGACAGTTCGTGGGGAAAGCGGTCGAGGTCGGTCGGGTGCAGGCCGACGTCGGCGGCGATCCGTTCGGCGGCCCCGGCGGCCGCCCGGCGGGGATGGCCGTGGGCGCGCAGGGTCTCCGCCAGCAGTCGCCGGCCGGTGCGCACGGGGGTGAGGGCGGTGGCCGGGCTCTGCGGGACGAGACCGACGGCCCGACCCCGGACCTGCCGGGCGAGGTGGCGCTCCCCCACCGCGATCAGGTCGACCGGGTCACCCGCCGTCGGGTGCAGGCGGGCCCGCCCGGTGACGGTGGCGTTGCGGGGCAGCAGGCCGAGCAGGGCGTGCGCGAGGACGGACTTGCCGCAGCCCGACTCGCCGACCACGGCCAGCAGTTCGCCGGGGTGCAGGTCGAGGCTCAGGTCGCTGACGGCGTGCACGACGGTGTCGCGGAGCCGGAAGCGGACGGTGAGCCCGTCGACCGCCAGCAGGGCGCGTCGGTGGCCGGTGCCGGCGGGGACGGTCGTGGTCACAGCTGCAACTCCGCTCGTACCCGGGGGTCGAGGCGATCCCGCCAGCGGCCGGTGAGCGCGGCGAGGGCGAGGGTGACGGTGACCAGGGCGAGACCGGGGACGATGCTGGCCCACCAGGCACCGGTGAGCAGGGACCGCTGACCGTCGTTGATCATGTTGCCGATGGAGGCGAGGTGCGGGGGCAGGCCCAGGCCGAGGAAGGACAGCGCTGTCTCGTGCCAGACGGCATGCGGGACCATCAGCGTGGTGGCCAGCGCGAGACGCGGGAGCACGTGCGGCAGCAGGTGCCGGGTGAGCACCCGGGCCCGGCCCGCCCCGCCGGAGACCGCCGCGTCGATGAACGGTCGGCTGCGCAGGCTGAGCAGTTCGGAGCGGACGATGCGGGCGGTGGACAGCCAGTGCGTCAACGCGATGGAGGCGACGACCGCGCCGAGGCTGGGGCGCAGCATCGCCACGATGAAGATGCCCAGCAGCAGGTGCGGCAGCGCGGCGATGGTGTCCACGACGCGCATCAGGGCCCGGTCGACCCGCCCGCCGACGGTGCCGGCGACCGCGCCGACGAGGCCACCGATGACGGTGGCGACCAGGGCGGCGACCGCGCCGACGAGCAGCGAGACGCGTAGCCCGTAGAGGCTGCGCAACGCCACGTCACGGCCGAGGTCGTCGGTGCCGGCCAGGTGGTCGGGCGAGGGTGCGAGCCGGGTCCGGGCGAGGTCGACCGCGCTCTGGTCGAGCGGCCAGAGCAGAGGCGCGAGCAGGCAGGCGACAACCGCGGCGGTGAGCACACCGGCGGCCAGCACCACGCCGGGACGACCGCCCCGCAGCAGGGTCGACAGCCGACGCGACGGCCGTCGCCGGGCGGGCCTGGTGGCCGGTGCCGGGGCGGGCATGGTGGTCGTGGGCGTGGCGGCCGAGGGCGGGGCGGGCGTGGTGGCCGGGGCGGGGGCGGGGTCAGTCATCGAGGCGTACCCGGGGGTCGGCGGCGGCGTAGCCGAGGTCGGTGGCCAGGTTCGCGGTCAGCACCACGACGGTGGTGGCCAGGGTGGTGGCGGCCAGCAGCGGGAAGTCCGCGCCCAGCGCGGCCTGCACGGTGACCGCGCCGAGGCCGGGCAGCGAGAACACGGTCTCCACCAGCACCGCGCCGCCGACGAGTTCGGGCAGGTGGGTGCCGACCAGGGTGAGGAAGGGCAGCAGCGCGGTCCGCAGCGCGTGGCCGAACAGGACGGTACGCCCGGGCAGCCCTCGGGCGCGGGCGGCCAGCACGTGATCGTCGCGCAGGCTCTCGGCGACGGCGTCCCGGACGAACAGCACGAACCACGGGGCCTGGGAGATCGCCAGCACCGTCACCGGCAGCACCAGGTGCCGGGCCACGTCGGCCGGGTCGGTGCCGGTGGCGGTGAGGTCGGTGAGCCCACCGGCGGGCAGCCAGCCGAGGGTGAGGGCGAACAGGGCGATCACGGCCAACCCGATCCAGAACACCGGCATCGACTGCACGGCGTACGCGACGGACCGCAGGGCCCGGTCGAACCAGCCACCGCGCCGGTACGCGGCGAGGGTGCCGAGCAGCACGCTGGCCACCAGGACGAGGGCGAGGGCGACACCGACGAGCAGCAGGGTCCAGCCGGCGCGGGCGGCCAGCACGGAGGTGACGGGTTCGTGCCGGCTGGTGGACCAGCCGAGGTCACCGCGCAGCAGGTTGCCCACCCAGCGGGCGTACTGCACCGGCAGCGGATCGTCGACGCCCCAGTTGGCGCGCAACTGCGCGAGGTTCTCCTCGGTGGTGGTGAAGGCCGCCGCGCCCGCGTACTGCTGGGCGGGGTCGATCGGGGAGGCCGCGCCGAGGGCGAACATGCCCATGCTGGTCGCGGCGAGCACCGGTACGGCCACCAGCAGCCGGCGGCGGATCACCACCCCGGCCCCGGCCAGCCGCCGACGTCGCACCCGTGGCGGGCCGGTGGGTGGGGCCTTCGTCGTCACGGTGTCTTCGTCCAGGTGTGCACGTTCCACCAGATGCTGTTGGCGACGTCGTGCTCGTGCGGCTCGACCCGGGGCGTCACCCCCGCCACGGTGTCCCGCACCACGTAGGTGTGTTGCAGGTAGGTGAGGAACACCCACGGCACGTCGGCGGCGAGCTGCCGCTGGAAGGTGGCGTACGCGGCCCGACGGGCGGCCGGGTCGGCGCTGTCCCGGCCGGCCTGCAACGCGGCGTCGACGGTGGCGGACCGGTAGGAGCCGGGGTTGAAGAAACCCTGCCCGGCGAAGGCCGACCCGAACAGCTTGAACGAGACGAAATCCGGGTCGTACGGCGTGCCGTACCCCATGATCAGCGCGTCGGTCTTCATCCGGGGGGTGATCGCGTCCCAGGTCAGGCCCTGCGGGCTGACGGCGATGCCGATCTTCCTGGCGTCCGCGGTGACCGCGAGGGCGAGTTCCTTGCGCAGGCTGTCGGTGGCCGGGTACATCAGGGTGAACGCGGCCTTGCGGCCGGCCCTGGCCCGGATGCCGTCCGCGCCGGGCGTCCAGCCGGCGGCGTCCAGGATCGCGGTGGCGGCGGCCGGGTCGGCGGCGGGCCGGCCGGCGACCGACGCCTCGGCGAACTCCGAGGAGGGCGGCACCGGCCCGAACGCCGGTTCCCCCGCCCCGCCGAGCACCCCGGTCACCATGGCCTGCCGGTCGACCGCCGCGTTCAGCGCCCGACGGACCGCCAGGTCACCCAGGACCGGGTTGCCCGTCGGAAGCATCACCCCCCGGTAGTCGGCGGTGGGGACCCGATGCACCCGGTGGCCGCCCTGGCCGTCGAACCCGACGGCGAGCTTCGGCGGCAGCTCGGCCGCGTCGAACTCCCCGGCCCGCATCCGTTGTGCGCGCACGTTGTCGTCGGCGACGAACGCCACCACCACGCCCGGGTTCGCCGGCTTGCCGCCCCAGTACCGGTCGTTGGCCGCCAGCACCAGCCGGTCCCCCGGCGTCCACGACGTCATCCGGTACGGGCCGGTGCCGATCGGCCTGCGGTTGAACTCCGCCTTGTTGACGTCCTGCCCCGCGAACGCCTTCGCCGGGACGACCCCCAGCGCCAACCGTTGCAGGAACGGCGCGTACGCGTGTTTCAGGGTGAAGACCACGGTGGACGGGTCGGGGGCGGCGACGGAGGCGAGCATGTCCAGGTCCGAACGCAGCGTCGAGTCGACCTTGGGGTCCAGCACCGCCTGGTAGGTGAAGACCACGTCCTGGGCGGTGAGCGGGCTGCCGTTGTGGAAGAGCACCCCCTCGCGCAGGGTCGCCGTGACGGTCCGGCCGTCCGCCGACACCTGCGGCAACTCCCGCGCCAGGGCCGGCACGAGCTGGTTGCGGGCGTCCCGGGCGACCAGGCCGTCGAAGATCAGCGACGCGCCGTCGGGGCCGTAGTTGAGCACCGGGTTGAGGGTGTCCGGCTCGCCCGCGGTGGCCACCACGACCGGGCCGCCCGCGGAGCCGGTCGACGGCGTCGGGGACGCGCAGCCGGCGGCGACGAGCAGGACGATTCCGAGCAACGCCGGCAGGCGTACGGACCGGGACGTGACGTGATCCGGGGAGATTCCGTCCGTGCGCTTGGGCCCCACCGGCAGCTCCCTCGGGTCGTGGATCGACGCAGGGGCGGGCACTCGGGCCAGGTGGGATCATCGCAGGCCCGGGTACCCGCCACTGCTGCCACTATCGCGTAATTGCCAGTCTTTGGCAATAAAGCCCGCCACGCGGCACGCCCACCACACCGACCGGCCCGGAACGGACGGCGGGCCCGGAGCCGGGTGGCTCCGGGCCCTGAGGGCGTCCGTGATCAGGAGATGGCGCAGGTGATGTTGCCGGGCGGCGGGGTGCCGTTGCCGGTGGCGGTGAAGCCGAAGGTGGTCGAGCCGTTGGGCGCGAGCGCACCGTTGTAGGCGGCATTGCGGACGGTGACGTTGCCGGTGGTGCCGGTGTTGACGCCGTTCCAGACGCTGCTGATCGCCTGGCCACTGCCCAGGCTCAGGCCCACGGCCCAGCCGGTGATCGCGCTGGAGCTGGTGTTGGCCACGGTGACCTCACCCTGAAAACCGCCGGGCCAGCTGTTGATCGCCTTGTAGGTGGCGGTGCAGCCGCCGGGCCCGCTGGTGGGCGGCGGGGTGGTGGGCGGCGGCGTGGTCGGCGGGGCGGTGGTGGGCGGCGGGGTCGTCGGCGGAGCGGTGGTCGGCGGGGGCGTGGTCGGCGGCGTGGTGGACTGGAACTGGCTGAAGAAGCGCCAGATCTCGCCCGAGGTCCAGGTCCGCGAGTCGTTGGGGCTGCCCGACCCGTCGACCGGGCTGGGGGTGTGGTCCCCGTCGAACGCGGCCCACTGCACCGGGAAGCCGGAGCGGCAACCCGAGTAGACGGTGGTGATGTGGGTGAAGGTGTTGAGGCCCGGCTCGCGGGGGCTCTGCGCGGTGCAGCCGTTGTTCCGGACGAACGTGTCCCGCAGCGACCGGCCCATCGAGATGTTCAGCACGCTGTCGTGGGTGCCGTGGATGCCGAAGTACGGCACCGGCTGGGTACCACCGTTGCAGCCGCTCAGCTGGGCGCCGGAGAGCACGGCGACCGCGCGGACGACGGTGGGCCGGGCGCAGGCCACCGCGTAGCTCATCGCCCCGCCGTAGCTCCAGCCCAGCACGAACCGCTGGGTGGTGTCGACGCACAGGTCGTTCTCGACCTGCCGGGTGATGTCGTCGAAGAGGGTCAGGTCCCGACCGTTGGTGTTGGCCCACCCTGCGTCGATGCCCTGCGGGGCGACGAAGATGGTGCTGTTGTTCGACAGCGGCAGCAGGCCGTAGTAGCCGGCGGAGGACACGTTCTGCGCCGAACCGTTCAACCAGTGGAAGCCGACGACCAGCCGGTACTGGCGGTTGCGGTCGTACCCGTCCGGGATCCGCAGGATGTAGCTGCGGTTCTGGCCGCTGCTGGTGATGGTGCGCGTGCCGTTGCTCAGCGTGGGCGCCTTGCCGCAGCCCGCGGTCGCCGCGAGGGTGCCGTTCGTCGCGGCCTCCGCCGTGGCGGGCAGCCCGCCGTTGAGCGCGCCGCCGACGGTCGCCGCGAGGAGAACGGCCGCGGCGGCGATGGTCGGGAGTAGATGTCTGTGTCTCACCATTGCTTGGCTCCTTGCCATGGGTCTTTTGTCCCGGTGGTGGTACGCGACGTCGAACGGGCGGGCGTCGGCCGGCCCGACGGGGACGGCACGATGCGCACGGAGGACGACTCGGACCCGTCGGTTCGCCGTCGGCGAGTCGACTCGGGTGGGCGGACGCGCCCGTTCGGCGCGGGCGGCACGACGGCTCGGTGGGGCGGCCCGGACTCGTCACCGACCGGCAGGGGCGGGAGGGGTGCCCTCGCGCACCGCCGCCGAGTGACGGGGATGACTGGGAACGTGCCCTTCGCTCCCGGCCGAAAGATAGCAGGTTATCGATAACATGCTCAACCGGTCATACCCCGGAAACGATCGGAGCGGACCACCCTGTCGCCCCGGACCCGGGCCGCGCCCCGACGCGGACCCGACCGGGTGCACCCGGCGTCCGGCGTGGGCAGGCGGCCCGCCCCCGCCCGCACCGGCATGCTGTTTTCCCTGCCCGGAAGCGCCCGGCGCAGGTCGAACGACCCCTGCGGCACGGGCCGTGGACGTCGGGCGCGGCCATGGGCTCCGGCAGCCGGATGCCGGGCGCGCACCCGCCCGACCGCGCCAGGGGCCGACCGGATCTTCGAAACTATCGGTCGCGAATTCCGCAACTTATCCGCAAATCCGGGCCCGCCGGTGTATGTGAGCGTTAACCCGGGGCGTCGAAGGCGACCGACCGGCACGTGCCGTCGGCCGCGACTCACGGGCCGGGACCGGGCGGACGGCCCGTGGCGGACTCGACACGGCCGCGCCCGTCACGCACAGCTGGCGCGGCGGGCCCGGCGGTCGGAGCTGGCAGGTGGCGAAGCGGCGGCGCGCGGCGTCAACTCTGACGCGGGTGCTGCTGGTTGCGCCGCAGGGCCTCTTCGAGCTGGTCTTCGAGCATGATGATCCGGCAGGCGGCCTCCAGGGCGGTGCCCTGGTCGACCATCTCCCGGGCACGCCTGGCGAGGCGTAGCTGGTAACGGGAGTAGCGGCGGTGGCCACCGGCGGACCGGACCGGGATGATCAGCTTCGCCTCGTCGAGACGACGCAGAAAGTCCTGCGAGGCACCGGTCATCTCCGCAGCGCGCCCCATCGTGTAGGCGGGGTAGTCCTCGTCATCGAACATGTCGTCGGGTTGGGCCATACACACACCTCTCCGTGACGAGGGCCCCGGCGCTTTCGCGCCGGGGCCCGGGGTTTACGGGTCTGAAACACCATCTACCGACGGGTTCGTCGGTTTGTCGTATCCGCACCCGCCGCCATCGGCGGACCAGGGCGCGAGGATCGCATAAGCGTGACCGGAGACCACCTCTCGTTCGATGGAAACTGCGGTGTCCGGCTCCAGAATCGACACGTGCGTCCTGGAGGCGGGCGATCCAACGGTGTTCGGGGCCCTCCCTTTCCTCTGCTTTCACTTCCTGACGTTCGTCGTGCCGTCCGTCGGTGTCGGAGCCCCACGCGACTTCATGGCCCCGTCCACGTGCAACGGACTGTCACACCAGGCGAGCCCCGAACCAGCACTGGCCCGCCTGTCTGCCCTGACCTGGAATTACGTCAGGGTCTTGTCGTTCACCATCACGTTCTTGCTCTGCTTGCTGCGGTGATCAGAACTCACCGCTGTGCCGGTCGGGCCACGAGACATGTCCGGGGCCCCCCTCGGTCACTTCGTCGGCGTTTTCGACGATTTCTGCTGTCAACGACAGAAACACTAACCACTGCTGGCAAGAATATCTAGCGTTTCGCACCTAGTTTTTCTCCGTGAGCGCGTGGATACCTGACGTAACGCAACGGGCCGCCCGTGGTCAGACGCTGGCCAGCGCCTCGGTCGGCGACAGGGCGGCGGCGCGCATCGACGGGTAGACGCCGGCCACCACGCCCACCACCACCGCACCCCCCAGCCCGGCCAGCGTCGACGACAGCGGGATCACCACCGGCCAGTGGTGGTAGGTGGCGTAACCGACGGTGACGGCCACGCCGAGCACCGTCCCGGCCACCCCGCCCAACGCCGCCAGGGCCACCGACTCGGTGAGGAACTGGCCCCGGATCTGGCCCCGGTTGGCCCCCAGCGCCCGCCGCAGGCCGATCTCGGCCCGCCGTTCCAGCACCGAGATGACCATGGTGTTGGCCACCCCGATCCCACCGACCAGCAACGCCACCGCGGCCAGGGCGAGAAACAGCGACGAGAAGGCGCTCTCCGTGGCGCGCTTCGCGGCCAGGGCGTCCGACGGTCGGCTGACCAGCACGTCGGCCGGGCTCTGCGGGCTGACCGTCTCGGGCAGCACCGCCCGGACCTGCTCCACCGCCGGCTCCAGCGACCGGACGTAGAGCACGGTGGGGTGCCCGTCGAAGCCGAGTTCGGACTGCGCGGCCGGCCAGCCGACCAGCACGGACCGGTCGATCTCCGGCAGCAGCGGGACGGCGGCCAGGATGCCGACGACGGTGAACCACCGGTCGCCGATCATCACCTGCTGACCGGGGCCACCCCCGGTGCCCACGTCAACCACCCCCAGCCGGGCCGCCGCGACCGACCCGAGCACCACGGTCGGGAACCGTGCGGTCGCCGGGGTGAGCCAACTGCCGTGCTGGACGCGGGCGTTGATGATCGGGAGCAGGTCGAGCTGACTGGCCAGCACCGTCAGGCCGGAGCCGTCATCGGGGTCGGCGCGGTCGGACCGGCGTACCAGGGTGTGGGTGTTGGCCACCGCGCTGACGCTGGTCACCGGGCCGACCCGGCGTACCATGCCGGTCGATTCCTGCGGCAGCAGCGCCGGTGGGTCCTGGTCGGGCAGGGCCCGTACCTCCAGCATGTTGGTGCCGAGCGCGGCCAGTTCCCGCATCAGCTGGGCCTGGCTGGAGGCGGGGATGCCGGTCACCACGATCATCGTGGCGATCCCGATGGCGATGCCGAGCGCGGACAGCGCGGCCCGGGTCCGCCGGGTACGGATGCCGAGCAGACCCAGTCCGAGCAGGTCGGTCAGGGCCAGCCGGACCGGCCGGGCGGCGTCACGTGCGGTACCCGGATGCGACGCCTGCGGGGTGTCCGTGCTCATCGGGGCGTCACCACCCGGCCGGAGTCGGCGACCAGGTGACCGTCACGCAGCTCCACCCGCCGGGGCAGTCGGGCGGCGATGTCCCGGTCGTGGGTGATCACGGCGATGGTGGTGCCCTCGGCGTGCAGCCGGTACAGCAGCTCCAGGACGGCCTGGCCGGTGCGGGTGTCCAGCGCGCCGGTGGGTTCGTCGGCGAGCAGCAGAGCGGGCTGGTGGACCAGCGCCCGGGCGATCGCCACCCGCTGCCGCTCCCCACCGGAGAGCTGGTGCGGCAGGTGCGTGACGCGGTGCGCCAGGCCGACCCGGTCGAGCGCCGCCAGGGCCAACGACCGGCGGTGCCGGCGCGGCACCCCGGCGTAGAGCAGCCCGGTGGCGACGTTCTCGGCCGCGCTCAGCCCGGCGGTGAGGTGGAACTGCTGGAAGACGAAGCCCAGCCAGCGCCCCCGCAACGCGGACAGTTGCCGGTCGGAGAGCCCACCGACGTCGAGCCCACCCAGGTGCACCGTGCCGGACGTCGGCCGGTCCAGGGTGCCCATGATGTGCAGCAGGGTCGACTTGCCGGAACCGGACGGGCCGACGATGGCCAGCATCTCGCCCCCGGTGATGTCGAGCGAGACACCGGCGAGGGCGGTGACCCCGCCGGGATAACGCATGGCGGCATCGCGTACGGCCAGCACGGTCACGAGGTCGTCACCACCTTGAGGTCCTCGGTGATCCCGTCGCCGGAAACCTCGACCATCCCCTTGGCGAACATGCCGGTGGCGACGGCCACGAACCGGTCGTCGTCGGCCCGTTGCAGCGCGTAGCCACCCTCGCTGAGCGCCACCAACGCGCCGACCGGCACGGCGAGCACGTCCGGTCGGGTCTCCCCGACCAGGTCGACCCGCACGTCGGCGGCGTCGGTCCCGGTCAGGTCCTCGTCCACGGTCACCGTGACGGCCCGCCTGGGCTCACTGGTCGGGCCCGCGGCGTCGTCCTGCGCGACGGTGGTGCCGACCGCCGACACGGTGCCGTCGACCGTCTTGTCGCCCGGCAGGGTGACCGTCACCCGGTCGCCCCGGTGGACCGTTCCGGCCTCGGTCACCGTGGCCTGGACGGTGATCACCTTTGCGGTGGGCGTGACGGTCAACAGCGGGGTCTCGGCGTCGTCCCCGCGTAGGGCGGTGACGGCGTCGACCCGGACCGCGCCGGGCAGCACGACGACGTCGCCGACGGCGATCCGGCCGGTCACCGGCAGTTCGACGTCCTGCTGCCAGCGCTTGATCGCCCGCATCAGCGAGCCGGTCAGCACCCCTTCGCCCTTGCGGACGACGACCCGGGCGGGGGTGGCGGCGGTACCGCCCGCCGCCGGTGTGGGTGCCGCCGCACCCTGCCCAGCAGCCTCCTGCCCGGACGCACCCTGACCAGAGGCCGCCTGCGCCGACGCGGGCTGCCCCGGCTCCGACCCCGCGCGCTCCTGCCCCGTGGCGGTCGCCCCGGGCCCGGACGTCGACTTCTGCTGCCCCGACGTCGAGTTCTGGCCGGACGCCGGTGTGGTGGGGCCCGCCTTCGCCGGCCGGACGACCTTCTCCCCCGGTACGGGCTGGTAGCCGATCTCGTAACCCAGCGCCTTGAGGTTGGTGGCGATGATCCGCACGTCCCGGCCCACCGTGCCGGGTTCGGCGAGATCGCGGTAGAGCGGCAGGCCACCGTAGAACAACGGCACCGGCCGGTCGTCGATCCGGTAGAGCTGCTTGCCCCGGGTGACCGTCGCACCGGCCGCCGGCAGCCAGGTGACCGTCCCGCTCCGACCGCCCTTCACCGGTTCCGCCCGCCCGTACCCGAGGGTGCCGGTCAGCGACACGGTGGTGGCGAGGTCGGTCCGGACGACGGTGGTGGTCTGCACCGGGACCGGCGGATCCCCGGAGGGCGTACCCGGACCACGGTGGACGGACCAGGCGACGCCGCCGCCGACGACCGCCACCGCCAGGATCAGTACCGCCGGGACGACGAGGCGTCGACCGGTGCGGCGCGGTGGGCTCTGCGCTGGTGACTGTTCTGTTGGCACACCGCCGAGCATGGCGACGGTTCTTCAGAAACCTGTCAGGATCGCCCCGCCTCACGGGTTTCTGACATCAGGCGACGACCGTGGGCACCATGCCGAAGATGCTCTCCGTGCAGGCCCGTCGCTTCGCCGTACCGGTGCTGGTGGTCGGTTGCCTGCTCAGTGGTTGTTCCACCGCCCGCACCGACGACCGGGCCGACGGCCCACGGGCCGACAGTTCCCGGGTCGCCTCGTTGCAGAGCCCGGACCCGGCGTCGAGCAGCCCGGCCGGCTCCGTCGAGGACCAGCGTCCCCTGATCCCCCTGGACGCGACCAACGACGAGATCGAGGCCCTGCGGGCGGTCTGGGGTCAGTGCGTGGCGAAGGTGGGCGGCCCCGGGTACGAGGACGGCCGGAGTGTCATCTGGAAGGAGAGCCAGAAGGACCCGAGGGCGAAGGAGGTGCGGGCGGCGTGCCGGTCGAAGGAGCCGGAGTTCTTCGATGAACGTCTGAAGCGCACGGACAACGCCGCGTTCCGGGACAACCAACGGCAGTGGTACCAGTGCGCCAAGAAGGCCGGTTACCGGCTCACCGAGCCGGACGAGGACGGCGAGTTCGGCATCACCGAGGTCGGCCCGAACGGTGACTTCCAGTCGCCCCGGATGACGGCGTGCCGGCGGGAGGCGTTCAGCCGATGACCGGCATCATCCTTTCGGGTAGCCATCCTTCCGTCTTTCGGGTAGCGTTCAGTCCACCAGATGGACGACATGACGCGGTGGCCAGTCCCGTGATCGTGACCCTGTGACAGCGCGCAGCCCGTCCGCGTGCTCCGGCGTCAGCCGCTGCGGAGGTTCCTCCGGTCGCTCCGATCAGCGGGCACCTACGGAAGGCCCAGCATGCTCACCACGTCCGAGCCGACCACCGGCACCAGCCCTGACCAGCACCGCGCGGCCAGCGCCGACGATCTCGTGGCCGCGATGGCGGCGCTGGCCGCCGACGACCCGCGCCGCCCGGTGCTGCGGGCCCGCGCCATCGAGGCGTGGTTGCCGCTCGCCCGGCACCTGGCCCGCCGCTACTCGGGGCGCGGCGTCCAGGACGACGACCTGGCCCAGACCGCGGCGCTCGGGCTGATCAAGGCGGTCGACCACTTCGACCCGGAGCGGGGTGTCGCCTTCACCGGGTACGCCATCCCCACCGTCGTCGGCGAGATCAAGCGGTACTTCCGGGACCGCACCTGGTCGGTGCGGGTCCCCCGCCGGCTCCAGGAGCTGCGCCTGGCGATCAGCGAGGCGAACGGCACGCTCACCCACACCCTGGGCCGTTCGCCGACCGTCGCCGACATCGCCACCTACCTCGACGTGTCCGAGGAGGCCGTCCTGGAGGGGCTGGAGGGGGCCCGCGCCTACCAGGCCACCTCGCTGTCCACCCCCATCGGCACCGACGGCGGGATGGAACTCGCCGACACCCTCGGCGTCGAGGACCACGAACTCGAACTGGTCGAGATCCACGTCGCCCTCGGCCCCGCCCTCGCCACGCTGCCGGACCGCGAACGCCGGATCCTGGCCCTGCGCTTCCACGGCAACCTGACCCAGGCTGAGATCGCCGACCGGGTCGGCATCTCCCAGATGCACGTCTCCCGGCTCATCACCCGGGCACTGGCCGTCCTGCGCGGCCGGCTCACCGACGACCGGGGGTGAGTACGGCGGGCGACCACGGGTACTCCGCGCCCATGGCGCGGTACACGGAACCCGAGCTGCGGGAGCGACTCAAGGACGAGATCAGGGCCGGTGACCGGGGTGGTCGGCCGGGACAGTGGTCGGCGCGCAAGTCGCAGTTGCTGACCCGGGAGTACCAGAAGCGCGGCGGTGGCTACCAGGGCCCGCGGGACGAGCGGCAGCAGTCCCTGCGGCGCTGGGGTGACCAGAAGTGGCGGACCCGGCAGGGCACCACCCGGGCCCGGCACGACGGCGAGACCGACCGTTACCTGCCCGACCGGGCCTGGAAGCAGCTCTCCCCGCAGCAGCAGCGCGCCACCGACGCCCGCAAACGCAAGGCGTCGACGGCCGGCCGGCAGTACGTCGCCAACACCGGGCCGGCCCGGCGGGCCCGCCGGAGCGTCACGTCGCCCGGGTCCCTCACCGAGCTGACCGTCGCCGAGGCGACCCGGCACGTCCGCGACCTCGACACCGCACAACTGCGGGCCGCGCTCCGCGCCGAGCGCCGGGGCAAGGGCCGCAAGACGCTGATCCGACGGCTCGAATCCGCACTCGACCGCCGCTGACCGCGCCGACCCGGGCGGTACCGGCACCCGAGCGGCCGCACCACCGACGCACACCTGGCCGGCCCGTCGACCTGCCCGCCCCCAGGACGGGGACGCGGGCGACGGCCGGCGTGGCGTCCGACGCCCGGCCGCCCGTGAGGCGGACGGCACCGGGAGTGCCTATGCTCGACGGGTGGAGGACAGCGAGCAGATCGTGCTGGCCGAGATGCTGCAGTCGGCCGAGGACGCCGCGCCGGTCGAGGCCGTGGAGGCGGTCACCGGGGCGATCGCCTCGGCGTTGAACGCGCTCGGCGTCTCGCTGCTGATCGCCGACCTCAGTGGTCGGGCCCTGGTCCGGCTGACCCACCAGCCGGACGCGGACGGGCCGGGCCGCCTCCAGGGTCAGGAGGCGGCCGAGGTGCTGCCGTTCGACGGCGGGCCCTACGAGCGCACGGTGCGCCACCAGGTCCCCCAGGTGCTCCCGCTCGACGGCCGGTGGCGGCTGCTCGCCCCCGTCACCGAACGCGGCGAGGCCATCGGCCTACTGGAGATCGACCTGCCTGACGAGCCGGACGACGAGGTGATCGCCCGGGTCGCCCAGACCGCGCACGCGTTGGCGTTCGTGATAATCGCCAACCGGAGGCACACCGACCTGTTCGAGTGGGGGCAGCGCAGCACCCCGTTCACCCTCTCCGCCGAGATCCAACGTCGGCTGCTGCCCGCCTCGTTCACCTGCGAGGGCGGCGCGTTCACCCTCTCCGGCTGGCTGGAGCCGGCCGCGAGCGTCGGCGGCGACACCTTCGACTACAGCGTGGCCCGCGACGTGCTGCACCTGAGTGTCACCGACGCGATGGGCCACGGGGTCGCCAGCGCGCTGACCGCCACTCTCGGGGTGGGCAGTCTGCGCAACACCCGCCGCCGCGGCCAGAGCCTGACCGCGCAGGCCGACCAGGCCAACAGCGCCATCGCCGAGCACGCCAACGTGCGCGGCGCGTACATGACGGCGGTGCTGGGTCGGATCGATCTGCCAACCGGGCGCTGTGAGCTGCTCAACGCCGGGCACGTCCCGCCGATGTTGGTCCGCGACGGCCGGACCACGACCCTGGAACTGCCCGGGAACTTTCCGTTGGGGATGTTCCCCGAGGCGGGCTTCCGCAGCGGGGAGGTCACCCTGCGCCCCGGTGACCGGCTGGTCGTGGTCACCGACGGGATGCGCGAACGCAACGCCGCCGATCTCGACCTACCGGCCGCCCTGCTCGACATCGCGCCGTTGCACCCCCGGGAGGCGGTCCGGGCGCTGTCGGACGCGGTGCTGTCCATCGCCCGTCCGGCCCTTGCCGACGACGCGACCCTGCTGATCATCGACTGGTACGGCGGTCACGGGCCGCGTCGCAGCACCGCCGGCGCGGACACCACCCGGACCAGCGTCCCGCCGGGCTGAAGACGCTCACGACACCCGGGCCGCCGCCTCGGCGTCGGCCACCGTGTCGAAGACGCTGATGACCTGGTCGACCGAGGTGATCGACAACACCGTACGAACCGAACGGCGGACCCCGGCCAGCCCGAGCCAGCCGTTGCGGTCCCGCAGCTCCCGATAGGCGACCACGAGCGCGCCGAGGCCGCTGGAGTCCATGAACCCGACGCCGGTCAGGTCGACCACCACGACCCGGGCCCCGCCCTCGACCACGTCACGTAACCGTTCCCGCAACTGCGGGGTAGTGCTCATGTCCAGGTCACCGGCGATCTCCACCACTGTGCCGGCACCCTCCCGGCGGGTCGACATCGTGAATTCCACGTGAACCCCCTTCGTCACGACGTACCGGACATCCAATGACGCAGTACGTCGTACCCCACGGTGCCAGAATCCATCCGCGAGCGCTCGGGGACGCCTGCCTGGTGGGCGGGTCGGCGGCGACTCGACGACTGGCGCACGGACCGGGCCGGCGCTTCCTACGACTGTCGTGACCTGCGCGGTCGTCCGGAGGCAATTGCGCACGGCTTGCCGCGCAAACGCGTACATAGCTCACATGAGTATCTTGACCAGCGACTGATCGTCGGTACGGTCCTTACTCACGCGGCGCGTTTCTCCCTATGTGGACGTCGCGGCTGGTCCTTCGATCGGAAGGCGATACATGACCACTCCCTCAACCCCCAGGGCACGCCGGGGCCGACGGGCACTCGGCCTGATGGCCGCCGGGCTGCTCCTGGTCGGCGCGATCCCCGGTACGGCGTCGGCGGCCGAGCCCGACCCCCGCGTCGGCCTCGGCGCGGGCTGGCTCGACGCACAGTCCGCGATCAGCAACCTCGAACAGGTGGCGCACCGCGACAAGCCGGCCGGATTCGTCGACCCGACCAACCCGGGCAACGGCGGATACTACAACTCGGACCTCGCCTTCGGCGGCCGGTACGCCTTCCAGGGCAACTACAACGGCTTCACCATCACCGACGTGGCTGACCCCGCCGAGCCGACCCTGGTCACCAGCGTGGTGTGCCCCGGTGGGCAGGGTGACCTTTCCGTCCAGGGCAACCTGCTCTTCATGTCGGTCGAGGAGACCCGGGGGCGGGTCGACTGCGGCACGAACCCCAACGTCGGCACCCGGTTCCAGGGCGTGCGGATCTTCGACATCAGCGACGTGCGCAACCCGGTGCAGGTCGCGGGGGTGCAGCTCTGCCGTGGCTCGCACACCCACACGGTGGTGACCGACCCCCGCGACGCCGACAACATCTACATCTACGTCTCCGGTACGGCATCCGTGCGCCCGGCGACCACGATGGAGGGGTGCAACAACAACGCCGCCGACGGGGAGAACCCGTCGCGGTGGCGGATCGACGTGATCAAGGTGCCGGTGGCCGCACCCCAGAACGCCGCCGTGGTCAACCAGCCGCGACTGTTCCAGGACCCGGCCACGGGTCGGGTCGACGGCCTCCAGAACGGTCCGGTGACGCCCCGGCACCCGTCCGGGTCGACCTGGTCGCCCACGCCGAACACCAACGCCTGCCACGACATCACCGCCTACCCGGCGATCGGCCTGGCGGCCGGCGCGTGCCAGGGCAACGGCATCCTGATCGACATCTCGGACCCGGCTAACCCGAAACGGATCGACGAGGTGGCCGACCCGAACTTCGCCTACTGGCACTCGGCGACGTTCAACAACGACGGCACCAAGGTGATCTTCACCGACGAGTGGGGCGGGGGCAGCGGCGCACGCTGCCGCGACACCGACCAGCCGCAGTGGGGCGCCAACGCCATCTTCGACATCGTCGACCGGAAGATGACCTTCGCCAGCTACTACAAGCTGCCGGTGCCCCAGTCGCTGCAGGAGAACTGCGTCGCGCACAACGGCTCGCTGATCCCGGTGCCGGGCCGCGACATCATGATGCAGGCCTGGTACCAGGGCGGCATCTCGGTGTTCGACTTCACCGACTCGGCGCACCCACGGGAGATCGCGTACTTCGACCGGGGGCCGGTCAGCCCGACCTCGCTCGTGCTCGGCGGCTTCTGGTCGGCGTACTGGTACAACGGCAACCTCTACGGCAACGAGATCGCCCGCGGTTTCGACGTGTTCAAGCTGACCCCCAGCGCGCACCTGTCGGCCGCCGAGATCGAGGCCGCCGGCCAGGTGAAGCTGGCCGGGTTCAACGCCCAGGGCCAGCCGAAGATCAGCTGGACGCCGAGCTTCGCGCTCGTCCGCGCCTACCACGACCAGGTGGTACGGGCCGGCGCGATCGACCCGGCGCTGAGCACGGAGGTCGAGACGGCCCTCTCCCTGGCCAGCGGGTTCGCCGCCGAGGGCCGAAAGTTCGCCGCCGAGCAGCAACTGCGTGCGCTGGCCGACAAGCTCGACACCGCAGCGCACCGTACGCTCCGGCAGTCCGTGGTGGACCTGGCGGACACCTTCAACCCGAGGGTCGCCGCCACGGTGGGCCCGGCCGAGCCGACCGGCAGCAACGGCTGGTACACCGGTGACGTCACGCTCACCCTCACCGGCCTGATCGCCGGCCTCTGGACCGGTCAGTACTCGATCGACGACGGCGTGACCTGGGTGGACGTCCCGGCCAGTGGTGTCGCGACGATCAGCGCCGACGTCAAGGGTCCGGTGCGCTACCGGGCCGTCGACGGGGCCGGCAACACCTCCCGGCAGGGCAGCCAGTGGCTCAAGATCGACCGGACGGCACCCGCCGTGCAGGTTTCCGGGCTCACCGACGGCACGTCGTACGGTGACTCCGGTGCGGTGGCGGTGGACTGGACGGTCACCGACACCGGTTCCGGGCCCGGCATCAACCCGGACAGCGCGCTGCTGGACGGCAAGCGGGTCGCCCGGGGGACGACGGTCGCCCTGTCCAGCCTCCCGCTGGGCAGCCACACCCTGACGGTGACCGCGAAGGACAAGGCCGGCAACACCACCAACCGGTCCGTCACGTTCACCACGACGACGTCCTTCGCCGACCTGCGGTCCCTCGTGGACGGTTACCGGTCCGCCGGCACCGTCAGCGCGGGCAACGCCGACAAGCTGACCACCAGCCTCGGCCTGGCCGCCGCGGCGGCCAGCGGCGGGCAGCCGGCGGAGGCGGTCACCCACCTGACCACCTTCGTCGACCAGGCCCGTGCGCTCAACGCCGTCGGCGCGCGCAACCTGCTGGTCCGCGACGCCCAGGCGCTGATCGACCAGCTCGACAGGTAACCCGCCCGGTCCGGCCGGACCGACGGGTTGCGCAGAACCGGGGCCTGCCCAGCGACGCTGGGCAGGCCCCGACCGTTCCCCGACTCCTGCGGCCCGGTCCGGTGCCGCCCGACGGCGGCTCGGCCGAGTCCGGCCAGCACCCGAACCGGTGTCACCCTGCGGCGGCTCGGCCGAGTTTGGCCAGCACCCGAACCGGTGCCGCCCGACGGCGGCTCAGCCGAGTTTGGCCAACATCTGCTGCATCCGTTGGATCTCGATGCCCTGGTCGGCGTTGACCTCGCGGGCGAACTGGTCGCTCGCCGGCTCCAGGCCGCCGCCGCCCGCGTACAGCTGCTCCACCATGATCAACGCGCCCTGGTGGTGGCGGATCATCGCGGTGAGGAAGAGCCGGTCGAACTCCGTACCGCGAGCCTGCTTGAGCTCATCGAACTGGGCGGCGGTCAGCATTCCCGGCATGAGCGCGTCGTGCGCCGCCCCGTCGTGCGGGCCGGCGGCCGGCACGTTGCGCTCGGCCAGCCAGGTACGCATCCGGGCGATCTCGTCGCCCTGCGACACCTCGATCCGCTTGGCCAGCAGCGTCACGTCCGGGCTGGTGGTCCGCCCGGCCAGCAACGCGGTCATCGCCAGCGCCTGCGTGTGGTGCGGGATCATGCCCTGCACGAACCGGCTGTCGGCCGCGGTGAACCCGGGCGGCGAGACCTGCGCCAGGTCGGTGCCGGACAGTTGCCGACCCGGCTGGCCGGGTGCGCCCGGCTGCACCACGCGTGACGTCGGCGGCTGGTAGGCCGGGTCGTCCCGGCCCACCCAGAGGGCCACTCCCACCACCGCGCCGAGGACGACCGTGGCGACCACACCGGAAACGACCACGCGACGGGGCAGCGGCACGATTCACCTACCAGTCTGGGCTTGAGCTGCGCAGAGTCCCTGGGAATAGTGCCTCAATCCCGGCACCCCCACCAGCCCACGAGTCGGTGGAATCGGAACGGCACCGTGAACGCGGCCCGCCCACGCAGACCTGGCAGACGTACGAGATCGAATGTCTTCAGGCCCGCTACGACGCGGCCGGCGTCACGGTGGCGAACCCCCGGGTCACCGTGGTGTGGAACGGCGTCACCGTGCACGACGACGTGGAGATCCTCCGCCCGACCGGCGGCAGCCGGCCGGCGGGTCCGACGGCCGCGCGAGCCTGGATAGAGTTACGTCAATGACGTCGCTGGAGTGGTCACCCGCCCCCGTCGGCATCGACGCCAGCCGCTGGGTGAGCCGGTCGGGTTGCCGGCCGACGCTCGTCGTGGCCCACACCATCGCGAGCTGCCAACGCTTGCTGGACGTCATCGGGTACGTCGAGGGCGACCCCCGCGTGCAGGTGGTCTTCACCGTGGCGCCCGACGTCTTCAACCATCAGGTGGCACGGTTCCTCGACCAGCTCGGCGCGCTCGTCCTGCCCTGGCACCAGGCCGTCCGGGAGCACTTCGACCTCGGCATCGCCGCCGCCCACGGCGGGCTGCACCAACTGCACGCGCCGCTCCTGCTGCTGGCCCACGGCGCCGGACGGAGCAAGCGGGTCCGACCCGGTTCGTCCGACGCGCCGGTGCTCGCGGACCCACCGGTGTACGGTCTCGACGCCCAACGGCTGACCCATGACGGGCGCGTGCTCCCGACAGCCCTCGCCCTCTCCCACGACCGTGAGTTGGAGGTGCTGCGTCGGCAGTGCCCGGAGGCGGTCGAGGCGGCTGTGGTCGTCGGCGACCCCTGCGTCGACCGGCTCGTCGCCAGCCTTCCCCGCCGCCCGGACTACCGGCGTGCCATGGGGTTGGGCGAGCATCAGCAACTCGTCGTGGTCTCCTCCACCTGGGGCAGGGACGGCGCCTTCGGCCGCTGGCCGGACCTGCTTCCACAGTTGATGAAACAGCTCCCGGCGGACCGGTACCGGGTGGCCGCGCTGCTGCACCCCGCGATCTGGGACGGACACGGGCACCGCCAGATCCGCGCCTGGCTCCGGGGCTGCCTCGACGCCGGGTTGCTGCTGCCCGATCCGACCGAGGACTGGCGTGGCCCGGTGGTTGCCGCCGACCACGTCGTCGGCGACCACGGCTCCGTCACGGCCTACGCCGCCGCCATCGGACGCCGGACCCTGCTGCTCCCCGCCCAGGGACCGGTACCGGCCACCGGTACGGCCCAGCACCTGCTCGCCACCCACGCACCCCGCCTGGACCCCCGACAGCCGCTGATCTCCCAACTCGCCCTGACCGGCGAGGTCGACCCCGGGACGGTGATGGCTGCGTTGACCGCCCGCCCGGGCAACGCCGGCGTGCTGCTGCGGCGCACCATGTACCGCCTGCTCCGGCTCGCCGAGCCCGACCAGCGGCAGCAGACCGACCCCGTCCCCGTGCCCCGCCCCCACCACTGGGCGACGGAACGTGGTCTCGCCGGCTGAGCCGCGTGCATCCTCGTGACCAGGGCTGCCGGGCACCTGGCGACGCTCACCCCGGGGTCGTCACCCTCACGGTCCGCTGGTCGTGCGGCCGTGCAGGTGGGACAGCGGTGCGTGCGGTGGACGCCACTCCAGCAGCAGCGCCGTCGCGTCGTCGTCGAGCTGCCCCTCCTGGTAGGCGACCACCGCGCGCACCAGCCGGCGCATCGTCTCCGGGGTGGCCAACTGGTCGTTGAGGGCCCGGTTGACGAAGTCGACGAGCCGCTTCAACCCGAACCGTTCCCCGTCGCCGCCCCGCGCGTCGGTGATGCCGTCGGTGTAGGCGAGGATGCGGTCCCCGGGGTGCAGCTCCTCCTCGTACACCTCGGGGCGCTGGGTCGCCAGGTGGCCCAGGCCGAGCGGGAGCGCGGTCGGGCCCGGCAGTTCCCGGATCGCCTTGCCGTCGCGCAGCAGCAGGGCGCCCGGGTGGCCGGCGTTGATCACCCGGAGCCGGCCGGTGCTCGGCTCCAGCTCGATGAGGAGCGCCGTGGCGAACAGGTGCGGATGCTCGGAACGTACCCATTTGTCGATGCTCAGGGCCGTGTCGACCAGGTCGAGGCCGCACCGGCGGGCGTTGCGGTAGGCGCTGACCACCAGGGAGGCCAGGGTGCTCGCCCGGATGCCGTGCCCGCAGGTGTCGAACAGCCCGACGCTGAGCACGTCACCGTTGAGCGCGTAGTCGAAGATGTCGCCGCCGACGTCGTAGCACGGTTCGAGGATGGTGGTGAGCACCATCTCGTCGGTGGCGAAGGTCAGCGGGGGCAGGAGACCCCAGACGATCTCGGCGGCGACCTGCATCGGCAGCCGACGCCGCAGCCGCTCGACGACGTCGCCGTAAGGTCGGCGGTTCACCACGAGTTGCGCGACGCAGGTCGCCAACTCCCAGGCCGGCTCGCTCATCGCCGGGTCCCCGGCGGCCGGCGAGACGATCTCCAGCACGCCCATCCGTTCGCACCCGACCAGCAGCGGCACCCAGACCCGGTCCGGGCTGTCGGCCGCGTGCTGCACGTCGAGAGCGGTGAACGCCCGGCCGGCGAGGGTCGTCTCGATCGCCAGCTCACCCCGGTCGAGACCGGCACCGAGCAACGGTACGAGGCTGGCCTGCTGGTAGTCCGCCAGGTAGATCACGATCTCGGTGGCGTCCATGGCCGGCGCGACCCGGTTCACCAGCAGGGACAGATCGTCCGGCCCGCCGCGGGGTGCGGCAAGCTGGAGCCACCGCACCGCGTCACCCGCGTCGGCCAACCTGAACCTCCCCCATCTTGTCCTCCACACCGTAGGAGGCACACGGCAAACCGCCAACACCTGATTCGGGCAGCACGGCGGGCAGGGAGAATGACCGTGGCGGACATCTCTGGTCCGCGCCAACGAAGGAGGCAGGGTCGTGGTCGTCGCGGGACTCGTCCTGGCCGGCATCGCCGGCCTCATCCATGTCTACATCTTCTACCTGGAGTCGGTCGTCTGGACCACCGCCCGCGCCCGCGCGGTCTTCGGCACCAGCCGCGAGGAGGCGGAGGCGACCCGGCAACTCGCCTTCAACCAGGGTTTCTACAACCTCTTCCTGGCCGTCGCGATCGTCGTCGGCATCGTCGCCTACGCCGTCGGCGCGCACACCGTCGGCGCGACCCTGGTCTTCGTCGGCGCCGGGTCGATGGTCGCCGCCGGGCTGGTGCTGCTGATCTCGGCACCCGACAAGGCCGGTGCCGCGCTCAAGCAGCTCGTCCCCCCGCTCCTCGCCGTCGTCGCCCTGGCGATCGGGCTGGTCATCTGACGCAGCGCAGGCGGGGCAGCGGGGCCCGGTGACGGATGCGGGGCGACAGCCCGGTGACCGCCGGGGCGCGGCCCGGGGCCGGTCAGGGGCGGTAGCGGTAGCCCATACCCGGCTCGGTGATCAGGTGCCGGGGCCGCGCCGGGTCGTCCTCCAGCTTGCGCCGCAGCTGCGCCAGGTACTGCCGCAGGTAGTTGGTCTCCTGCTGGTACTCCGGCCCCCACACCTCGTGCAGGAGCTGACGTTGGCTGATCAGCTTGCCGGGGTGGCGCAGCAGCCGTTCCAGCACCGCCCACTGGGTGGGGGTGAGCCGGGTTTCGACGCCGTCGTCGCGGGTGACGGTGCGGGTGGCGAGGTCGACGGTGTGCCGACCCACCCGGGCGGTGGCCGTCGCGTCGACGGGTGAGGAGGCGAGGCGGCGGGTGACGGCGCGGATACGGGCGAGGAGTTCGTCGACCCCGAACGGCTTGGTGACGTAGTCGTCGGCACCGGCGTCGAGGGCGGCTACCTTGTCCGCGCTGCCGGCCCGCCCGGACAGCACGATGATCGGGATGGTGGTCCAGCCGCGCAGGCCCCGGATGACCTCCACGCCGTCGAGGTCGGGCAGGCCCAGGTCGAGCACCACCAGGTCCGGCGGGTGGGCGGCGGCGGCCTTCAACGCGGCCGTGCCGGTCCCGGCGACCTCGACGTCGTACCCCCGGGCGCGCAGGTTGATCCGCAGCGCGCGGAGGATCTGCGGTTCGTCGTCGACGACCAGGATGCGGGTCACCGGTCCGGCCTCTCGTCGGCGGCGGGCAGCCGCAACACCATGGTCAGTCCCCCACCGGGGGTGGTCTCCGGGGTGATGCTGCCACCCATCGCCTCGGCCAGCCCCCGCGACAGGGCCAGCCCCAACCCCACCCCGGTCTGGTTGTCCCGGTCACCGAGCCGCTGGAACGGCAGGAAGACGTGCTCCCAGCGGTCCTCGGGGATGCCGGGGCCGGTGTCGATGACCCGCAGCTCCACCTGCCCGGCGTGGCTGCTGGCGGTGAGCGTGGGCGGCTGCCCGGCCGGGCTGTGCCGCAGGGCGTTCGCGACGATGTTGACCAGCACCCGTTCCAGCAGGCCCGGGTCGGCGTCGACCGCCGGCAGGTCGGCGGGGATGTCGGTGCGTACGTCGGCGGCGGCCGGCCCCAGCTCGTCCAGGGCCAGCGGTACGGCGTCCTCCAGCCCGATCGCGGTGCGGGTGACGCCCAGCGCGCCGGCCTGCAACCGGCTCATGTCGAGCAGGTTCGCCACCAGCCGGCCGAGCCGGTCCAGGGACTCGTCGGCGGTGGCGAGCAGCTCGGCCCGGTCCTCGGGGTCGAAGTCGACGTCGGGGCTGCGCAGGCTGCTCACCGCGGCCTTCGCCGACGCCAGCGGCGTACGCAGGTCGTGGCTGACGGCGGCGAGCAGCGCGGTGCGTAACCGGTCGGCCTCGGCGAGCGGCCGGGCGGTGGCGGCTTCCTCGGCGAGTCGTTCCTGGCGCAGCGCGACGGCGGCCTGCGCGGCGAACGCCTCGACGATGCGCCGGTCGGCGGCCTCCAGCCGACGGCCGCTGAGCACCACGGTCAGCCGGTCGTCGACCGGCACCGTGGTCTCCCCCGCGCCGGGGCTGCCCGCCGGGTCCACCCCGACGCTGGCCACCCGCCGCCAGGCCCCTTCCTCGTGGGTCCGGCCGGGCCGCCCCCGCGCGTCGGGGACGAGTTCCAGGGCGCTGACCGCGCGCAACCCGAAGGTCTCCCGCAGCCGGTCGAGCAGCGCCGGCAGCGGCCGTTCACCGCTCAGCACGCCACCGGCGACGGTGGCCAGGGTCTGCGCGTCGGCGGCGGCCCGGGCCGCTTCCCGGGTACGCCGGGCCGCCACGTCCACCACCCAGCTCACCGCGACCGCCACCCCGACGAAGACGCCCAGCGCGAGGAGATTGTCCGCCTCGGCGATGGTCAGCGTGCGGTACGGCGGGGTGAAGAACCAGTTCAGCAGCAGCGATCCGCCGAGCGCGGCGACCAGCGCCGGCCAGAGCCCACCGACCAGCGCCACCCCGACCACCCCGGCCAGGAAGATCAGGATGTCGTTGGTCAGGGTGAGGTCCGGCAACACCGACAGCAGCAGGGTGAGCAGCGGCAGGCCCAGCACGGCGAGGGCGAACCCGAGCAGCCGACGCCGTCGGGACAGCGCGGCCGGCATCCCGGCCCCGCGCCGGCCCCGCCCGGCCTGCGGGTGGGTGACCAGGTGCACGTCGATCGCCCCGGAGCGGGCCGTGGTGGTGACGCCGACGCCCCGGGCGATCAGCTGGGCGAACCGGCCGCGCCGGCTCGCCCCGAGCACCAGTTGGGTGGCGTTGACCCCCCGGGCGAAGTCGAGCAGGGCTGCCGGCACGTCCCCGCCGAGCACCTGGTGGTAGCTGCCGCCGAGGCTCTCCACCAGGACCCGCTGCCGGGCGAGCTGGGCCGGGTCCGCCCCGGCCAGCCCGTCGTCGCGGGCCACGTGCACGGCGAGCAGGTCGGCCCCCTTGCTGCGGGCGGCGATCCGGGCCGCCCGGCGGATCAGGGTCTCCCCCTCCGGGCCGCCGGTGAGGGCGACGACGACCCGTTCCCGGGCCTCCCAGGTGGCGGAGATGCCCTCCTGGGCCCGGTACCGGTCGAGCTGGTCGTCGACCTTGTCGGCCAGCCAGAGCAGGGCCAGCTCGCGCAGCGCGGTGAGGTTGCCGACCCGGAAGTAGTTGCCCAGCGCCGCGTCGATCCGGTCGGGCCGGTAGATGTTGCCGTGTGCCATCCGCCGGCGCAGCGCCTCCGGGGTCATGTCGACCAGTTCGACCTGTTCGGCGGCGCGGACCACGGCGTCCGGGACGGTCTCCCGCTGGGTGGTGCCGGTGATCCGGGCGACCACGTCGTTGAGTGACTCCAGGTGCTGGACGTTGACCGTCGACAGCACCGAGATGCCCGCGTCGAGCAGTTCCTGGACGTCCTGCCAGCGCTTGCCGTGCCGGGAGCCGGGCACGTTGGTGTGCGCCAACTCGTCGACCACGACCAGCTCCGGGCGGCGGGCCAGCACGGCGTCGAGGTCCAGCTCGGTGAACTCGGCGTCCCGGTAGCGCAGCGTGCGCCGGGGCAGCACCGGCAGGTCGCCGATCATCGCGGCGGTGTGCGGCCGGCCGTGCGTCTCCACCAGGCCGACCAGCACGTCGGTGCCCCGTTCGGCCCGCCGCCGGGCCTCCTCCAACATGGCGTACGTCTTGCCGACGCCGGGGGCGGCACCCAGGTAGATGCGCAGTTCACCTCGTGGCACGGGACCATCCTCTCGCTGTGCGTACCGCCCCGGGGTGCGACCGCCGGGCCGGCACCCCGGGCGGGGGTGCCGGCGTCGGGGCTCAGCGGGCGGGCAGGCTCCGGTCGAGGGCCAGGTTGAGGGTCAGCACGTTCACCGCGGGGGCACCCATGAAGCCGAGCGTCCGGCCGGTGGTGTGCTCGGCGACCAGCCGCCGGACCACCGCCGGGTCCGCGCCGCGCTCCCGCGCCACCCGGGCCACCTGGATCCCGGCGTACGCGGGGCTGATGTGCGGGTCGAGGCCGCTGCCGCCGGCGGTGACCGCGTCGGCGGGGACGGCGGGGTGTGCCGGCGCGTCCCCCCGGACCGGGGTGATCAGCCCACCGGCGGCCCGGTAGTCCTCCCCGGGTTGCGCCAGCTCCACCGGCACCCCCTGCCAGGAGGTGACGAACGGGGTGGCCGGGGCGGTCTGGTTGACGCTGACCACCCGGGTGATCCGGCCGGTCAGCCCGTCGGCGTGGAACACCGCCAGCACCGCCCCCACCCCGTCGGGCGTGCAGTACGGCCGCCGCCCGTCGACGCCGTCGAGCAGGCCGACCGCCCGGCTGCGGGCGCAGACCTGGCTGAGCAGGCTCCGGGTCGAGTCCTGCGGGTCGACGGCGAGGGTGTCCAGCACGCTCTCCGGGCCGAGGTTCGAGGCGCCGGAGGCGGTCGGGTCGTAGCCGTCGCCGGCCCCCGACGGGCGGGACTGGAAGTAGCGCGGGACGGGGTCGCCGTCGGCGTCGGTGAAGGACTGCCCGATCAGGGTGCTGCCGACGGTCCGGCCGTCCACGGTCAGCAGCGAACCGTCGGTCTTCGCGTCGAGGCCGGGGAGCCGGCCGACGGCGACCAGGGTCAGCGGGTAGGCCACCCCGAGCAGCACGGTGAACACGAGCAGGGCGCGCAACGCGGCGAGGTGGGCGGCGAGCCAGGCGGGTGGGCGCATCACGAGACTCCCGGAACGAACTGGATGAGCAGGTCGATGAGTTTGATGCCGACGAACGGCGCGACGATGCCGCCGAGGCCGTAGACCAGCAGGTTGCGGCCGAGCAGCCGGGACGCGGCGGCCGGCCGGTAACGCACCCCGCGCAGCGCCAACGGTACGAGCGCGATGATCACCAGGGCGTTGAAGATCACCGCCGCGAGGATCGCCGACTCGGGGCTGCCCAGCCGCATCACGTTGAGCCGGTCCAGGCCCGGGTAGATGCCGGCGAACATGGCCGGGATGATCGCGAAGTACTTCGCCACGTCGTTGGCGATGCTGAAGGTGGTCAACGCGCCCCGGGTGATCAGCAGCTGCTTGCCGATCTCCACGATCTCGATCAGCTTGGTCGGGTCGGAGTCCAGGTCGACCATGTTGCCGGCCTCCTTCGCCGCCGACGTGCCGGTGTTCATCGCGACCCCGACGTCGGCCTGGGCCAGCGCCGGGGCGTCGTTGGTGCCGTCCCCGGTCATCGCGACCAGCCGACCGCCCTCCTGTTCCTTGCGGATCAGGGCGAGCTTGTCCTCCGGGGTGGCCTCGGCGAGGAAGTCGTCCACGCCGGCCTCGTCGGCGATCGCCTGCGCGGTACGCGGGTTGTCGCCGGTGACCATCACGGTCCGGATGCCCATCCGGCGCAGCTCGGCGAACCGCTCCCGCATCCCGGTCTTCACCACGTCCTTGAGGTGGATGACGCCGAGCGCGCGGGCCGGCTCCCCGGCGACGTGTTCGGCCACCACCAACGGGGTGCCGCCGAGCCCGCTGATCTCGTCGACCAGCTGACCGACCTGTTCGCCGGGGTGACCGCCGTGCTCCCGTACCCAGGTCAGCACCGCCGTCGCCGCCCCCTTACGGACCCGGCGGGCCGGCGCGTCCGCCGGCGTCAGGTCGACGCCGCTCATCCGGGTCTGCGCGGTGAACGGCACGAAGTCGGCGTACGGCAGCAGCCCCGGCTCCTCCGCGCGCAGGTCGAACTCCTGCGTCGCCAGCGCGACCACCGACCGGCCCTCCGGGGTCTCGTCGGCGAGGCTGGCCAGCTGCGCGGCGGCGGCCACGTCGGCGGTGGTGACCCCGTCGGCCGGCAGGAACGCGACGGCCTGCCGGTTGCCCAGGGTGATCGTGCCGGTCTTGTCCAACAGCAGGGTGTCGACGTCCCCCGCCGCCTCCACCGCCCGGCCGCTCATGGCCAGCACGTTGCGCTGCACGAGCCGGTCCATGCCGGCGATGCCGATCGCCGACAGCAGCGCCCCGATGGTGGTCGGGATCAGGCAGACCAGCAGGGACACCAGCACCACCCCGGTCACCCCGTCGTCGGTGACCGCCCCCGTGTCGGGCGCGGCGGCCTGCCAACCCTTGGCGAAGATCGCCAACGGTTGGAGGGTGACCACGGCCAGCAGGAAGATCAGGGTGAGCGCGGCGAGCAGGACGTTCAGCGCGATCTCGTTCGGGGTCTTCTGCCGGTCGGCCCCCTCGACCAGGGCGATCATCCGGTCGATGAAGCTCTCCCCGGGCCGCTGGGTGATCCGCACGACGATCCGGTCCGAGAGCACCCGGGTGCCGCCGGTCACGGCGCTGCGGTCACCGCCGGACTCCCGGATCACCGGCGCGGACTCACCGGTGATCGCGGACTCGTCGACGCTGGCGATGCCCTCGACGACGTCACCGTCGCCGGGGATGGTCCCACCGGCGCTGACCAGGACGACGTCGCCCTGCCGCAGCTCCGGCGCGGGCACCGCCTCGTCGGTGTAGGTGTCGGCGCGGGCACCCGGCGACCAGCCGACCAGGCGGGTGGCGATGGTGTCCCGCTTGGCCTGCCGCAGCGAGGCGGCCTGCGCCTTGCCCCGGCCCTCGGCGACCGCCTCGGCGAGGTTGGCGAAGAGCACGGTGAGCCAGAGCCAGCCGGTGATCGCCCAACCGAACACCGACGGGTCGGTCACCGCCAGGACGGTGGTGAAGGCCGCGCCGATCTCCACGATCAGCAGCACCGGGTTGCGCCACAGGGTGCGCGGGTCGAGCTTGCGCAGCGCGTCGGGCAGGGAGCGGAGCAGCTGCCGGGGGTCCAGCAGGCCGCCACCGGCCCGGCCACCACCCGGTACCCGGCCGGCGGGTGGGTCCACCGCCGCCCGGGCCTCGGCTGGGCCGGCGGTCGGCGGCTGCTCGCCACCGGATGCCACGGACGGGACGGTCATGTCGTTCTTCCCCATGGTGGTCACCGCCCTTCGGCCAGCGGGCCGAGGGCGAGCGCGGGCAGGAAGGTCAACGCCACCAGGATCACCGTGACGCCGACGACCATCCCCACGAAGAGCGGGCGGTGGGTCGGCAGGGTGCCCTCGGAGGCGGGGGTGGGCGCCTGGCGGGCGAGCGAGCCGGCCAGCGCGAGCACCAGGATGATCGGCAGGAACCGGCCGAGCAGCATGCACAACCCGAGGGCGGTGTTCCACCACGGGGTGTTCACGGTGATCCCGGCGAACGCCGAACCGTTGTTGTTGCTCGCCGAGGTGAACGCGTAGAGCACCTCGGACAGTCCGTGCGGGCCGACGTTCAACGCGGTCGAGGCGTTGCCGGTGGCGAAGGCGGCAGCCGTGCCGATCAGCACCAGGGCCGGGGTGACCAGGAAGTACAGCGAGGCGAAGGTGATCTCGCGGGAACCGATCTTCTTACCCAGGTACTCCGGGGTCCGGCCGACCATCAGACCGGCGACGAACACCGTGATCACCGCGAGGACCAGCAGCCCGTACAGGCCCGCGCCGACGCCGCCGGGGGCGACCTCGCCGAGCATCATGTTGCCCAGCGTCATCATCCCGCCCAGCGCGGTGTACGAGTCATGGGCGGAGTTCACCGCGCCGGTCGAGGTCAGCGTGGTGACCGCGCCGAAGGTCGCCGAGTTCGACACGTCGAAACGGACCTCCTTGCCCTCCAGCGCCGCACCGACGGCCTGCGGCACGGTGCCGTGCCCGGCCAGCTCGAACACGTTGGTGAGGGTGACGCTGCCGAGCGCCAGGACGGCCATCACCGCGACGATCGCGTAGCCCTGCCGGTGCTGGCCGACCATCCGGCCGAAGACCCGGGGCAGGCTGAACGGGATCAGCAGGATCAGGAACAGCTCGATCCAGTTCGTCCAGGCCGTCGGGTTCTCGAACGGGTGGGCGCTGTTGGCGTTGTAGAAGCCACCCCCGTTGGTGCCCAACTCCTTGATCACCTCCTGGCCGGCCACCGGCCCACCGGGGATGGTCTGCCCGCCGCCGGTCAGGGTGGTCACGTCGGTGCCGGCGGAGAGGTTCTGCACCACCCCGCCGAGCATCAGCACGACCGCGCCGAGCACCGCCACCGGCAGCAGCACCCGCAGCGTGATCCGGACCAGGTCGACCCAGAAGTTGCCCAGTTCGCCGGTACGGCTGCGGGCGAACCCCCGGACCAGGGCCACCGCCACCGCGATGCCCACCGCGGCGGACAGGAAGTTCTGCACCGCCAGCCCGGCCATCTGCACCAGGTGACCCATGGTCGACTCACCCGCGTACCACTGCCAGTTCGTGTTGGTCACGAACGACACGGCGGTGTTCCAGGCACCGTGCGGGACGACCGGGTCCAAGCCCAGCGACAGCCACAGGTGGTCCTGCCACCGCTGGAAGGCGTAGAGGAACAGCACCGAGACGGCGGAGAAGGCCAGCACGCTGCGGGCGTAGACGCCCCACGACTGCTCGGCGGCCGGGTTCACCCCGACCAGCCGGAACACCCCGCGCTCGACCCGGGACTGCCGGGTGCCGGCGACCACCCGGTACAGGTGGTCGCCGACCGGGCGGTACGCGACGACCAGCGCCACCACCAGGGACAGGATGAAGATGACGCCCGCTGTGGTCGTGGTCATCAGAAGCGCTCCGGGAACAGCAGCGCGACGACCATGAACACACCCAGGCCGATCGCCAGCACCAGGCCGACGGCGTTGACGGCGTTCACCGCTTCTCCACGCCCCTCACCACGAGGGCGAGCGCCACGAACAGCACCACCGTCACCAGTACGAACACCACGTCAGACACGCGGACTCCCTCAACCGGACCCGAACGCCGTGACCGCCTTCCGGCCACGCCGGGCAATCACAACGCGCTCTGATCCGATCGGGCAGGGTCCATAACGCGACCTAGACGGGCAGCCGCGGTTTCTTGACGTGTTCTTCACGCCGGCCACCGCAGCCGGTGACGGCGGTCACGGTGCGGTGGGGAGGTCGGTGCGTGGACGGGCGGGACGGCCCGACCGGTCGTACCGGCCGGGTCAGCGGCGGATGGCCCGCCGGATCGACTCGGGCACCCGCCGGGCCACCGCCCGCCGCAGCCGGAAACGCAGGCTGTCCAGGTGCGCCACGGTGACCGGACGGGCACCGTCGGCCGCGCAGCGGAAGGCCACCGGCAGCGAGGCGTCCTCGGTCCAGCCACAGCAGGTGACCCGGGCCTTCAGGTCCCAGGTGCCGCTGCTGCGGCCACCGTTGAGCGCGCCGACGTCGAGTCGGGCGGTGCCGCGCCGGACCAGCCGCAGCGTGCCGTCGCCCACCGGGACCAGCTCGACGGTGCCGGTGACCGGCACGAAGAACTCCTCCCGGGTGTCCCGCCGCCGGGCGATGACGTCGAGCTTGGACTGCTTGATCCCGGGGGTCGCGTCCCGCAGGTCGGCCGGTACGTCGTCCACCGGCACCACCAGCAGCCGCTGCTCGCCGTCGGCGGTGAGGGTGAGCGGCTGGTCGCCGAAGAACAACTCGCCGGTGAGGGTGACGGTCAGGACGCCGCCGTCCTGCTCGACCCGCTGCACGGTGGGCTGGGCCCGGACGGCCGCCTCCCACTGGGCCAACCGGCGCAGGTCGGCGGTGCGGCCCTGCTCGATGAGCCGGGTGATGATCCGTTGCAGCGGCGGCAGACCGGCGGCGACGCCCGGGGCGAACCGGTCCCGGATCGTGCGCTGCGCCTCGCCGACCAACTGGTCCACCCAGTCGGCGGGCGCGTCGAGCAACCGCCGGCCGCGAAGTCGGGAGACCATCTCGTTGCGCAGCCACCGCCGGTGCAGCCGGTCCCGCAGCGCACCCGGCTCGGTGTGCGCGTCGACGATGTCGAGCGCCTCACGCAGGTTGACGAAGTAGCCGGCCGGCTCCAGCGCGGTGGCGGTGACGTTACCGGCGTCGACCCGCCGCTGGTGGTGGTAGCAGACGTAGTCGGCCAGCACGCAGGTGCGGCGGGACAGGAAGTACGCCCGGGTGACGAAGACGTGGTCCTCCAGCCGGCGCTTGCCCTCCGGGAAATGCAGGTCGTGCTCGATGAGGAAGGAGCGCCGGAACAGCTTGTGCGCGGTGAGGCTGTCGATCAGGGGCGCGTTAGCCAGGGTGGCGTCGAACCGGTTGCGCCGGAACAGTTCGCGCGGCACCGAACGGCGGTGCCCGGCCATCTTGCCGACCACCAGGTCCGCGTCGTGCTCGCGGGCGCAGGCGTACAGCCGTTCCAGCGCCTCCTCGCCGAACCAGTCGTCGTCGTCGGCGAAGAAGACGTACTCGCCCCGGGCGTGTTGGACGCCGAGGTTACGGGGCCGCGACGGCCAGCCGGAGTTGTCGATGTGCAGCACCCGGATGTGCGGATGGGCGGCAGCCAGTTCGTCGAGCCGTGCGCCGGTCGAGTCGGTCGAGCCGTCGTCGACGAACATGACCTCGAACTCGCCGGCCGGCAGCGACTGGCTCAACAACGAGGTGACGAGCTTCTCGATGTGCGGTCCGGAGTTGTACGCCGGGACCACGACGGTCACCTTGGGGTCGTTCGTACTGGCGGTCATGGCTCTTCCTGAGGCGGTCCGTGAGCCGGCGCGGGGATGCGCCCAACCGTGCGGACGGGCACCCGTTTTGGGGGGCGTTCCGTCGCCGACATGGCCCGTTCAGTTTGCGGACTTTACGCGACCGCCGGGGCTGACGCAGGCCCCGAATCGGATGATTTCTCGATCCTCGGCCCGGCGGTGCAGGACGACCCGTTCCCGCCTGGAACGCCACCCTCGACAGTGGCCGGGACCACACTCCACCGGGCACCCACCGAACCCCGGATTCACCGCACGGCCGGCCCCGACGTGAGCTGGTCGGGCGGCCCCGACCTGAGCTGGTCGGGCGGCTCCGAGCTCGGCCGGCGGGGCGGTGATCCGGGTGCCGGAAGGACGAATCCTCGACAGCGGACCCAAGCATGGGAAACCGCTACGCAGGGTAAACCGAGATCATGGCACCGCTTCGCACCTCGCCGCCCCCGCCTCAGGCCACCGAGTTGCGCCGGTGGGAACTGGCCGATCCCGCCGGCCTGCGTGCCCTGCGCGCCTCGCTGCACGAGGCGCTCACCGGCGAGCGGCTGCTCGACGGTCAGAACCTGGACGAGATCCCCGAGCTGATCGTCCTGGTCGCCACCGAGTTGGCAACCAATGCCCTCAAACACGGCATTCCGCCCACAATTGTCCGGCTACTCGCCATCGACGAGTCGCTCATCCTCGACGTCGCCGACCACGACCTCAGCACCATCCCCGAGCTGTCCGACACCCGGCCGATGGGGGCCGGCGGCCGGGGACTCCAGATCGCCATGGCGGTCTCCCTGGAGGTCGGCTGGTACGCCACCGACCGCACCAAGAACATCTGGGCGTCCTTCCCCCGCCGCTGACCCGACCGGGCAAGGCCCGCCACATGGTCACAGCCGAGTTGGCCCGCCGCACGGCCGCAGCCGAGAAGCCCGACGGCCGGTCGCAGCCGAAACGGCCGCAGCCGAGAAGGGCCGTCGCACGGCCGCAGCGAGTCGGCCGGCCCGACGGAAGGGGTCAGTCGCCGGCCGGGATCGGGTCGTCGTACTCACCGGCGGGACCGGTGAACAGGGTGCCGCCCACCATCGGCCAGGCGTTCGGCCGGCAGCCGTGCAGGCCGAGCGTCTGCTGCTGCATCACCGGTGCCGGCCCGCCTGCCGCCGGGCACCGCTCGTGACCCCGGCCCAGCCGGTGCCCCACCTCGTGATTGAGCACGTACGACCGGTAAGTAGCGAGATCACCCCTGAAGTCCGGTACGCCCCGTGCCCATCGCGCCACGTTGATCACCACCCGGTCACCGTTGCGGCAGGAGGTGTAGTGGTCCGAGGTGTCCCCGCACAGCTCGCCCCGGGTGACCGGGGTGGTCAGCAGCACGGTGAAGTCCGCCGGGCCGTCGGCACCGACCCGTTGCAGCCGCCACCGGCCGTCGGCGGTCCAGCCCCGGCGGTCGGCGAGCACCACCGCCACCTCCCGGCCGAACCGCTCCGGGTCGACGGCGTCGATGCCACCCTCCACCGCCACCCGGTAGCGCAGCAGTTGGCCGTCCCGCCCGGCGACCGCACCCTCAGCGGTCGCCGTCCGCCAGGTGCCGGTCCCCCGTTGCGGGTAGCGCAGCGCCGCCGGGGCGGGCGCGGCGGCGGATCCGAGCGGGACGGGTGCCTCCGCCCGGGTCGGCACGGGTGGCACCGCGGCGGCGGGCGGCCGGACCGGCTCCCGGCGGACGTCGCCGATGAGCGCGCCCAGGTCGACGCCCTGCCGCTGGGCCACCACCGCACCGCCGGCAGCCAGCCCGGCCACCACCAGCACCACCGACAGGACACCGGCCGGGGTCACGCCCCGGCGTCGCCCCCGGTGCCGGCCCCGGTCAGCGGCCTCGCTCACCGTCAGGGTGCTCACCGTCGTCCTCCCCGTCCACCTGTGGTCCACTCCGGGCAGGAGTACGGGCGCGAGGCCCGAACGGATGAGTGCCCGGGAGGAGCAATCCGGGCCCGGGTACCGTTGCCGGGCAGACACTCCCGACGATCCGGACACCACCCGGCCGTCACGCCGAGGAAGGACCACCCGTGCCGGACGCCGACGCCCTCATCGCCGCCGCGGTCGCGGCGGTGCGCGGCACCGACGTACGCGATGCGGAGCGGAAGCTGGACCAGCTCGTGGTCGGCGGTGACGGTGGCCGGCCGACACCCGGCGGACCCGACGGCCCGGCGGCGGTGGACGCCGCCCTGCTCGGCCGGTTGGTGGCCGCCCTGGGCCGGCTCTGGCCACGGGGCTGGCAGCCGGCCGACGTGGCCCGGATCGTGACCCGACGGCTGGGCGCGCGCCCCGGCCGGCTGGTCACCGAGGCCCTCGCCGCCGACCGGGCGGCCCAGCGCGGCCCGGTGCCGCAGTGGTGGGACGACCAGTTGGCCGGCCTGGACGCCCGGGTCCACGGGGACGACGCCGGATGGCTGACCGGTTGGACCACCCGGGAGGGTACGGACCGGATCACCGCCCTGCGCGACGCCATCGAGGTGCTGGCCCTGCTGACCGGCCTGCCGCCGGTCGCGGTGCTGCGCCCCCCGCCCGGCGGCGTCGGCGGACCGGCCACGACCGCGTCGAGCGGTCCGAGCGGATCCCGGGTGCTCGACCGGGTACGGGCGTTGCTCGCCAAGGCGGAGTCCACCACGTTCCCGGCCGAGGCTGAGGCGTTCACCGGCAAGGCGCAGGAGCTGATCGCCCGGCACAGCCTGGAACGGGCGCTGGTCGAGGCGGACACCGCCCACCCGGATCGGCCCGGTGGGGTCCGGATCAGCACCGACGCCCCGTACGCGGGTGCGAAAGCGCTGCTGGTGCAGGAGGTGGCGGCGGCGAACCGGTGCGAGTCGGTCTGGTCCGACGATCTCGGTTTCGCCACCGTGCTCGGCTTCTCCGCCGACCTGGAGGCCGTCGAACTGCTGCACACCTCACTGTTGGTGCAGGCCACCGCCGCGATGCTGCGCGGACGCCGGGAACGTCAGGGTGGCGGTCGACGCACCAAGGCCTACGACGAGGCTTTCCTGCACGCCTTCGCCCGGCGTATCGGCGAGCGGCTGCGGACCGCGACCGACGAGGCGAACCGGCAGGCGGCGCAGGACGCCGGGGCGGACCGGCTGCTGCCGGTGCTCGCCGCCCGCTCCGGTGCGGTACGGGAGCGGATGGACACCCTCTTCCCCGGTGTCACCCGGGCCCGGCTGACCGTGCGGGACGCCGAGGGCTGGCAGTCCGGCACCTCGGCCGCCGACCGTGCCTCGCTGGCCGGTACCGCCCCGCCGGGCCGGCCGCTGCCCGGTCGACGCTGACCCGACGACCCGGGATCCGCCCACCACGTCCCTGTGCCCGCGCCCGACCGGGCATCCCCGGCCCGGGCAGACCCTCGGCCCAGGTAAGTCTCCCGGGCCGGGCAGGACCGCTGGGCCGGGCAGGACCGCTGGGCCGGGCAGGACTCCAGGCCGGACAGGACCGCTGGGTCCGCCGGGCAGGACCGGGTGGGGTCCGGGTCAGACGTGGCAGTCGCGGGTGAGCCGGGCCGGGATCTCGACGAAGTCGGTGCCCATCCAGCCTGCCGGGCTCTTGGCCGCCGCGCCGGCCTCGATCTTCGTGGCGGTCTCGTCGACCAACTTCTTGATCCGGGCGTCCCGGGCCTTGCGGGCCTGCGCACGGAGGTCGTCGGCGAGCCCGCTCAGTCGCCCCTTGAGCTTGCCGTTGAGCTGCTCCGGGGTGAGTTCCTCCCGGGTGGCGGCAGCCGAGTCGGCGGTGATCTGCCGGCTGCCGTCGATGATCAGCTGGTCGACGGCGCGACAGACCTGCGCGGTGTTCGCGGCGGTGCCGGCGGTCGGGGTGCCGGCGGTCGGGGTGGTGGTCGTCACCGTGTCGGGAGTGGCCTGCCCGGTGGGGGCATCGGCGGCACTGGTCGGCGTGGCGGGTGCGGCGTCGGTGTCGTCCCCGCTGTCCGAGCAGCCGCTGGCGAGGACGGCGAGGACGGCGAACGTGAGCGCGGTGGCGGAGCTGCGGTGCATCGACTTCCCCGTTTCGATGTGTCGGGCGGTACCACGGACACGATGCCGCACGGCCCGCTCGGCCGACGTCTCACCCCCGACGCGCCGCACCCCCCGACGCGCCTCACGCCGGACCGACGAGGTCGGTCCGGCGTGACGGGTGGCGCGGTTCAGCTCTTGAAAGCGTCCTTGACCTTCTCGGCGGCCTGCTTGAGGCTGGACTTGGCCTGGTCGCTACGACCCTCGGCCTCCAGACGCTCGTTGTCGGTCGCCCGACCCACGCCTTCCTTGACCTTGCCGGCGGCGTTCTCGCTCGTGTTTTCGATCTTGTCGTCGAACCCCATGAGAGCCTCCCGAATAAGCATTTCTTCCAACGCCCCTCAACTACCCCCACCCCCCGTCCCCAAAACACCCCCACCCCCGCTCCGGCCCGTTGACCAAGAGGTTTGCGTCACCAGCAAGCCGACTGGTGACGCAAACCTCTTGATCAACGCGGTCGTCCGGGGTGGAGGGTGGTGGTGGAGAAGCGGCGGAGGCGGAGGCTGTTGGCCACCACGAAGACCGACGAGAAGGCCATCGCCGCGCCCGCGATCATCGGGTTCAGCAGGCCGGCGGCGGCCAGCGGGAGGGCGGCCACGTTGTAGGCGAACGCCCAGAACAGGTTGCCCTTGATCACGGCGAGGGTGCGCCGGGAGAGCCGGATCGCGTCCACCGCGGCGCTCAGGTCGCCCCGGACCAGGGTCAGGTCGGACGCCTCGATCGCCACGTCGGTGCCGGTGCCCATGGCCAGCCCCAGGTCGGCCTGGGCCAGGGCCGGCGCGTCGTTGATCCCGTCACCGACCATGGCGACCGTACGACCCTGCGCCTGGAGCCGGCGGATCACGTCGACCTTGTCGGCCGGCAGCACCTCGGCGGTCACCTGGTCGATGCCCACCTCGGCGGCCACCGCCTTGGCGACGGTCGCGTTGTCCCCGGTGAGCAGCACCGGGGTCAGGCCCAGGGCGCGCAGCCCGGCGACCGCCTCCCGGCTGGTGGGCCGGACCACGTCGGCGACCGCGAGGACCCCACGGGCCCGCCCGGACCAGCCCGCCACCACTGCCGTACGACCGGCGGCCTCCGCCTCGGCCACCGCCCGGACCACCTCCTCCGGTACGTCCAGACCCCGCTCGCGGAGCAGCCTCGGCCGCCCGACGACCAGGTCGCGGCCGTCGACGGTGCCGGTGACGCCGAGCCCCTCGGCGGCGGAGAACCCGGTGACCGGGGGCAGTTCCCCGGCTTCGGCGGCGCCGGCCGCCACGGCGCGGGCGATCGGGTGCTCGGAGCCGGCCTCCACCGCCCCGGCGAGCCGGAGCAGTTCGGCCCGGTCCTGCCCCTCGGCGGGGCGGACGTCGACCAGGGTCATCCGGCCGGTGGTGACGGTGCCGGTCTTGTCCAGCACCACCGTGTCGACCTGCCGGGTGGATTCCAGCACCTCCGGTCCCTTGATCAGGATGCCGAGCTGGGCACCCCGCCCGGTGCCGACCAGCAGCGCGGTCGGGGTGGCCAGGCCGAGCGCGCACGGGCAGGCGATGATCAGCACGGCCACCGCGGCGGTGAAGGCGGCGGTGGGGCCGGCCCCGGACCCCAGCCACCAGCCCAGCGTGCCGACGGCGAGCACGATGACGACCGGCACGAAGACCCCGGAGATCCGGTCGGCGAGCCGCTGCACGGCGGCCTTGCCGGTCTGTGCCGCCTCCACCAGCCGGGCCATCTGGGCGAGCTGGGTGTCCGCGCCGACCCGGGTGGCGGTGACGACCAGCCGGCCGCCCGCGTTGACGGTGGCACCGGCCACCGTGTCGCCGGGCCCCACCTCGACCGGCACCGACTCGCCGGTGAGCATGCTGGCGTCGACCGCCGAGGTGCCCTCGTCGACCCGCCCGTCGGTGGCGATCTTCTCGCCGGGCCGGACCACGAACCGGTCGCCCACCACGAGCTGGTCGACCGGAACGCGGGTCTCCGTGCCGCCGCGCAGCACGGCGACGTCCCGCGCGCCGAGTTCGAGCAGGGCCCGCAGGGCCGCCCCGGCGGTCCGCTTGGAGCGGGCCTCGAAGTAGCGGCCGGCCAGCAGGAACACGGTCACCCCGGCGGCGGCCTCCAGGTAGATGTTGCCGGCCCCGTCGGTGCGGACGATGTCCAGCCGGAACGGGTGGGTCATCCCGGGCATCCCGGCGTCGCCGAGGAAGAGCGCCCAGAGCGACCAGCCGAACGCGGCCAGGGTGCCGAGCGACACGAGGGTGTCCATGGTCGCCGCGCCGTGCCGCAGGTTGGTCCAGGCGGCCCGGTGGAACGGCAGCCCGCCGTACGCGACCACCGGGGCGGCCAGGGTCAGGGACAGCCACTGCCAGTAGGTGAACTGCCAGGCCGGCACCATCGCCAGCACGATCACCGGCACGGTGAGCACGGCCGACACCCGCAGCCGGGTCCGCAGGGCGCCCAGCTCGTCGACCGGCCCTGCGGCCGGTTCCGTGCCGGCGGGGGTGGGCGGCGGGGGGACGACGGCGGTGTAGCCGGTCTTCTCCACGGTGGCGATCAGGTCGTCGGGGGTGACGCCGTCGGCGTACCGGACGGTGGCCTTCTCGGTGGCGTAGTTGACGCTCGCCTCGACGCCGTCGAGCCGGTTGAGCTTCTTCTCGATCCGGGCGGCGCAGGACGCGCAGGTCATCCCGCCGATGGCCAGTTCGATCAGGTGGGGTGCGGTGGGCAGGTTCGACGTGTTCGGGGTCATCGCGGCACCTCCGGTCAACCGTGGGTGTGACCGGCCCCGCCGGTGCCGGTGACGGGCACGCTCGGCGTCGGGTCGGTGGTGGGCTGCGGGCTAACGGGGCTGGGGACGGGTCGCGGGGTGTGCGTGGGGTCGTGGCGGGTCCCGGCGGGCGGGGTGACGGGGCCGGTCAGCTGGCCGACCCCGTACGCCGCGCCGAACACCACCGCGAGGGCGAGGGCGAAGCCGCCCAGCCTGGTCGGTGTGTTCACCGGTCCCCCCGGACCGTCACGCCTCGACGAGGTCGTAGCCGGCCTCGTCGACGGCGGCCCGCACGGACGCGGCGTCCAGCGGGCGGTCGCTGGTGACGGCGACCCGGCCGGAGGCCAGGTCGACCTGGACGTCGGTGACGCCGTCGAGGGCACCCACCTCGGCGCTGACCGCGCTGACGCAGTGCCCGCAGGTCATGCCCTTCACCTGGTAGTTCGTGATCATGCGGCTCTTCCCTCCACTCGTCCAACATACCCCCCAGGGGTACGTTGCCCTGCGACCGTAGCATACCCCCCGGGGGTAAGCTATCCTGGTCGCCATGACCACACCGAGCACCCCGGTCCGGGGCTACACCGCCAGCAAGGACCAACTGCTCGCGCGGCTGCGCCGCGTGGAGGGGCAGGTCCGGGGCATCGAGAAGATGGTCGACGACGACCGGTACTGCATCGACGTGCTCACCCAGATCTCCGCCGTGCAGGCCGCCCTGGACAAGGTCGCCCTCGGGCTGCTCGACGGCCACGCCCGGCACTGCATGCACGAGGGGGCCGCCGAGGGCCGCGCCGACGAGATGGCCGCCGAGATGATGGCCGCCGTCGGCCGCCTGATGAAACGCGGCTGACCGGCCCGCCCGTCCGGCGACCTGCGGTCGGCGGGGCACCGGACGGGCGGACCGCCCGGCGTCGCGGGGCCGGTGGGATCCGGCCCCGCGACGCGTCACGGGTGACGGTCAGCGCCGGGCGAGGATCTTGCGCATGGTGTCGATCTCGCCCTGCTGGGTGGTGACGATCTGCTGCGCCATGGCCCTGGCCCCGGCGTGCCGGCCGTCCGCCAACTCCTGCCGGGCCATGGTGATCGCACCCTCGTGGTGGGCGATCATCAGGGTGAGGAACCGGCGGTCGAAGTCCCGACCGGTCGCCCCCTCCAACCGGGCCAGGTCGGCGTCGGACATCATCCCCGGCATGCCGTGGTCCATCCCCGGCAGGTGACCGTCGGCCGGGCCGCCGGACGGGACGGGCCGGCCCCAGGCGGTCAGCCACCCGGTCATGGTGGCGATCTCCGGGGCCTGGGCGGCACGGATCTGTTCGGCCAGCCGGGTGACCTCCGGATCGGCGGCCCGGTTCCCGGCCAGCTCCGACATGCGTACCGCCTGCTGGTGGTGCGGAATCATCATCTGGGCGAACATCACGTCCGCCGGGGCGACCCCGGCGGACACGGAGGCGGCCGGGGCGGTGCCCGCGGCCGGACGGCCGTGGCCGCCCTCGGTGGAGTGGCCCCCGCCGCAGGCGGTCAGGGCGGACGCGGTGGTGAGAGCGACGCCGGCCAGGGCGGCGCGACGGGCAAGGGTACGAGTGGACACGGGCAGACCTTTCGATACGACGGAGACGGACGGCGGACACGGCGGAGCCGCGCCCGGGTGTCCTATCTGCGCAGTACCGACACCGTGGCGAACCGGAGCCCGAGCGGGCGCGGTGGCGGGGCGCGCGGCTCCCGGGGCCGCGACGGCGGACGGGCCACCCCGGCCGGCCTGGTACGCACCGCGAAGAGCAGCACCAGCAGCATCACGGTGAGCGCCCCGAGCACCGCCAGGCAGACGCTCCACCCGGTGGCCGGTGAGCCGGTCGGCTCGTCGGGCAGCACCACCACACATCCGGCCCCGCACCCGAGGGGACGGGCCGTCACCATCGTGAGCCGTACCGGACCGGTCAGGTCCCCCCGGTCCATGACCGGCGACACGACGGACGTCCGGTGGGGGCGCTCGACCGGGGTGTCGTGCCCGACGGAGGTCCGGTCCGCCGAGGTGGAGTGGCCGACCGTGGAGTGGCCGACCGGCCGACCGTCGGCGGGATGACCGGCGGCCGGGTGCGCGTCGTGGCCGAGGGTGTGCATCGCGGACAGCCCCAGCAGGGTGCCGACGAGCAGCAGCAGCCGCAGCCACCGCCCGGCCGTCGTCGTTCCCGCCCGCCGCACGGTTCCACGCTAGCCGTCCCGGACGGCCGGCGGGCCCGGACGGGTCGGCCACCCGACACGGGCGTACCGGCCGCAGCGGTGGCGGGGCCTGCCACCAGCACGTGAACCGCGCGGCCCGACCTGGTGCTGGCTACCATCGTCCGACGACCCGCCGCCCGTGGATGAACCGGCTGGCCGGCTGACACGTATCCCGTCCCGGATCGTTGGGAGTACTCGCACACATGGGCGCCGACCACACCCGTCCCGCTCCGTCCACCCCACCCCGGGTGCGGCGGATCCTCGTCATGACGGTGGTGCCGCTCATCGTCGTCACGGTGATCGCCACGCTGCTGCTCTGGCCGGGGGAGACCCCGAAGATCGACCAGGGCGAGCAGGTGCCCCGCTACCACGGCACGGTGACCCGGGTGGTGACCGAGCCGTGCCCGCCCGTCCCGCAGACCCCCGACGGCCCGTCGGGGGCGGCCGACGGGCCGTGCGGGACGGTGACGGTCACCGTCGGGCAGGGCCCGGACAGTGGTGAGCAGGTCGAGACGCCGGTCCCGTCCGGGCCGGGGGCACCGACGGTGACGGTCGGCGACGAGGTGGTGCTGGTCGCGTTGGCCGACCCCACCGACCCGTCGGTGAGCAGCTACCACATCGCCGAGCACCAGCGGGGCATGCCGCTGCTCTGGCTGGTCGCCCTGTTCGCGGCGGCGATCGTCGCGTTCGGCCGGCTGCGCGGGCTGGCCGCCCTGGCCGGCCTCGGGGCGAGCTTCGCCATCCTGTTGACCTTCGTGGTGCCGGGCATCTCCGCCGGGGGCGCACCGCTGCCGATCGCGGTCACCGGCGCCGCGCTGATCATGTTCGTGGTGCTGTACCTCACCCACGGGGTCACCGCACAGACCTCGGTGGCGGTGCTCGGCACGCTGGGCAGCCTGGTGCTGACCGGCGTCCTGGGCACGCTGGCCACCGCCGCCACCCACCTGACCGGGTACGGCAGCGAGGAGGCCACCACGCTGTCGATGTACCAGCGTGACGTGGACCTGCACGGACTGCTGCTGGCCGGGATCATCATCGGTTCGCTGGGCGTCCTGGACGACGTCACGGTCACCCAGTCGGCCACCGTCACCGAGCTGGCGCACGCCAATCCGGGGCTGTCCCGGTTGCAGCTCTACCGGGCGGCGACCCGGGTCGGGCGGGCGCACATCGCGTCCACGGTCAACACGATCGTGCTGGCGTACGCGGGGGCCTCGTTGCCGTTGCTGCTCCTGCTCACCGCCGACAGCCGGCCGGTGAGTCAGATCCTGACCAGCGAGTTCCTGGCCCAGGAGATCGTCCGCAGCGCGGTGGCGACCCTGGGGCTGGTGGCGGCGGTGCCGCTGACCACCGGATTGGCCGCGCTCGTCGTCACCGCCGGGCGTGGTCCCGCCGACGCCGACGCGACCGGACCGACGCCCACCCCACGCCCCGCCCCCGACCGTGCCGAGGCGCTGGCGGCGCTGAGCGGCCCCCGGCACGGCGAACCGTCCACCCCGGCCCCCGCACGGTGGCCAGACCCGGAAAGGAGCACGGACACCGCATGGTGACACTGCGCTGTGTGACCGGAGGTGAGGTCGCGGCTGTCGGTCGCGTCACTGATTACCCCTCGCTATCGGGAAAATACGCATTTTGCCGGGTTGTGACCGTAGATCCCCGGTACGACTCTCGGGTAACCTCGCTGCCGGTCACCGCCGAAGGCGCCCACCGGAGCCAGCGGTGCCACCGCCCAATCGCCGTACGGCGAGCCGGGGAACCGAGCACCTGGGGTGAATCCGCGCCAGCGGTAGGGGCCACTTCCGTCCCGAACCCGTCAGCTAACCCGGTCGGCGGTCGACGGAAGGGACAACTGTGACGGCACCCCTACGCCACTGGTGGACTCCGGTGGTGGCCGTGCTCGCCGCCCTGGCGCTGGTCGCCGGGCCCGCCGCCGCCCCCGCGGCGGCAGCACCCAACGCGCCCACCCCCTCGGGGCACGAGGAGGACGAGGAGCCGAAGCTGCTCACCGACGTCATCGAGGCGACGAACCGGGAGTATTCGGCGGCGAGGAACCGGCTGGAGAAGTCCAAGAAGCGCCAACTCGAGTACGCCATCGAGGTGGAGAAGGCGGAGCAGGAGCTGGCGGCGTTGGCTCCGCAGGTCAACGAGATCGCCGCCCAGTCGTACCGGACGGGTCGGGTCGGCGCGGTCGCGGCGCTGCTGGAGAGCAACGCCCCGGACACCTTCGTCCGGCGGGCCGCCGCCCTGGACGAGCTGAACATGGTCAACGCCGGCAAGCTGGCCGAGGTCAACAAGGTCAAGAAGCGTGCCGAGCAGGCCAAGCTCGCCGTCGACACCGAGGTCCGTGAGCAGCAGAAGCAGACCAACCTGATGGCCAAGAAGAAGACCGAGGCCGACAAGGCGCTCGCCCTCGTCGGCGGGCGGGGCTTCACCGGTGGCCTGGTCGACGCCACGTCGCCGGTCGCCCGGATCGCCCCGGGCCAGACGGCCGACGGCGACTGGCGCGGCGAGTCGTGCAGCGAGAACGACCCCACCACGTCCGGCTGCATCACCCCGCGCACGCTGCACATGTACAAGGAGGTCAAGCGGGCCGGGTTCAACCGGTTCGTCGGCTGCTACCGCCCCGGCGGGCCGTGGGAGCACCCCAAGGGCAAGGCGTGCGACTGGTCGTTGCAGAAGAGCGGCTTCAGCCCGTGGCACAACAACGACACCCGGATGTACGGCAACAACCTCGCCGCGTTCCTGATCCGCAACTCGGACCGGTTGGGCATCTACTACGTGATCTGGAACCGGCAGATCTGGTTCCCGGCCAACGGCTGGAGTTCGTACTCCGGGCCCTCCAACCACACCGACCACGTCCACGTGTCATTGATGTAGCCGGCCCTCACCGGGGCGGTGCGGTGTCCGGGGCCCGGGCACCGCACCGCCCCGGTGAGGTGATCGAGTCGGCCAGCACGAAGGCCGCCCGGCTGAGCCGGGCGGCCTTCGTCGTGCGTGGTACGCCTCAGCCGGGGACGGCCGCGGGCTCGCCGGTCGGCACGGCGTCGACACCCGTCGGCACGGCCGGCCCGGGTACGACGGCAGCGGCCGCCGCGGTGGTGGGCGCAGCCGCCCGGGTGGCGGGGGCGGCGGCCTCGTGGGCCGGGGCGACCTGGCGGACCTCACCGGCGGCGAGGCGGTAGGACATGCCGACCACCGCGCACCGCCCGGCGGCCACCTCGGCGGCGATCACCGGGGAGTTGCCGAGCAGCACCTCGACGGTCTGCGCGATGTGGATGTCGACGATCCCGTCGATGTCGTGCACCCCCTGCTGGTCGGCGCGACGCAGGCTCGGCCCGACGGCGGCGACCACCGAGTAGAGGTGCCCCGGGGGCTGGGTGCCGGTACGGGCCGCCTCCCGGGCCGCCTGCACCGCCCCGCAGGAGTCGTGCCCGAGGACCACCACCAGCGGGGTGCCGAGGATCGTCACCGCGTACTCGACGCTGCCGAGCACCTCCGGCCCGGCGGTGTGCCCGGCGGTCCGGACCACGAAGAGGTCACCCAGACCCCGGTCAAAAATGATCTCGGCGGCCAGCCGGGAGTCGGAGCAGCCGACGATGACGGCGAAGGGATGCTGGCCGTCGGCGACGGCGGCCCGGTGGCTGGCACCCTGGTTGGGGTGGTGGGGCTCCCCGGCGACGAAACGCCGGTTGCCCGCCTGTAGTTCGGCCAGCGCCTGGGTCGGAGTGATCGGGGCCATTGCCTCACCTCGGTCCGGAATCGCACCTGGTCACGCCGGCCGGCGGCGACGACGACGGCCGTGTTCCCACGGTCACACGCAGCGAAAGGTACGTCAAGATTTCGTGATCCACGTTTCAGGCTTTGGTCGCCACGATGTCGACCAGGGGTCGAGGCCCACGGTCCGACCCGGCGGCCGACGGCGGGCCTCCCAGGTACGGGCCATACGATGACGTCATGGCGACGACGACGGGCGGCACCGGGAGCACCCGGAACTGGACGTTCCTCACCAACCACGGTCACGTGCTGCTCGCCATCGCCCGCAACCCCACCGCCCGGCTGCGGGACGTCGCCGACGAGGTCGGGGTGACCGAGCGGGCCGCCCAGGCCATCGTGGCGGACCTGGAGACCGGTGGCTACCTGCGGCGTACCCGGGTCGGCCGACGCAACGAGTACACGATCGACCCGAGCGGTCACTTCCGGCACCCCGCCGAGGCCGACCGCCAGGTCGGTGCCCTGCTCGCCCTCTTCACCCCCACCACGCCGACCTCGACGTCGGGGCCCACGGCCCACCCGACCGACGCCTGAGGCATCAGCCCGGACCGCGCCCCAGGCCGGGACGGCTCAGCAGGACCGGCCCGGGGACGCCTCGACAGAACCGGCCGGGGGACGGCTCAGCAGAAGCTGCCGGCCCACGCGCCGCCGTCCTGCCGGGTGGTACGGAGGTCGCAGAGGTCGTAGCCGTTGGCGGTGAGCGCCGCCTTCGCCGCCGTCGTCTGTGCCCCGGTCAGCGCCGGCTCCCGGGACAGGACGAAGCCGGTGCTGCGGTCCGGATCACCGACGACCGCCCAGCGGTAGTCGGGGTCGAGCCCGATCACCACGTAGTTCGGCCCGCCCAGGTAGAGCCACCGGTTGCCGAGCTTGAGGAACGACACGGTCAACGCCGAGTCGGCCGGCGGGTTCTCGCTGCGGGCCCGACCGGTGACCGCACTGGTGGTGCCGACGATGGTCTGGCAGGTGTTGCGGACCCCGACGGTGCCGTCGGGCTGGACGTCGTACCGGGCCTTGACGTTCTTGAAGCACTGGATCTCGAAGATCGCCGGGATGGCGGCGACCTGGTACCAGTCGCCCGCGTACCGCTCGACGTCGACGTCGGCGACCGGGGTGAGTGGCCCGGTGTCGACGGCGGTCGGCGCGGCCTGCGCGGGTACGGCGGTGGCCAGCACCGTCGCGGTGGCGACGGCGACGGCCGCGGCGACCTGACGACGTACTCCCATGGTGTCTCCTCCGGTCTGTTCGGTCCCGGCGCGGCAGGGTGTCGCGCCGCCGGCCAATTGCCCGGACCGACCGGGCGGAAACTGTCGGCATTCTCATCGCCGTCGATGCATCCAGGGGCAGGTCAGCGCGCGTATCCCTGCTGGGGACGGTCCGTCCACAGGGCACACCGTGGCCCGGGTCACTGGCCCGATCGGGTCACCGACGCTGCGCGCACGGCCGGGTGGGGATAGGTTGGACGGGTGATCCGCCCAGCTTCCACCCGGCCCGTCTGGGTGTCGAGGCTGCGCGACCTGACCCGGTTGGCGGTCACCGCCCTGGTGCTCACCGTCGGCCTCGGCGGGCTGTTCGCCACCACCGGTGGCCCGGCCGCCGCTGCCGCCCAGCCGCTCGTGGTGACCTCGCGGGTGGCCGAGCTACCCGCCGACACCTACGCCGGGGACGACGCGTCCACCGAGACCCGTCCCGGTGCCGGGCGACCCGCCCACGGGCCCACCCGGCCGCTGCCGGCCGGATCCGCCGACGAGCCCACGGTCCGGCCCGCCGCCCGGGTGGACGTGGCGACGCCGGACCCGGCCCGGGACGCCACCGGCCGGCGCGGCCCGCCCCGGCACTGAGCGGCGCGGCACTCCCGGTGCCCGTCCCCGACCGCGCCCCGGTCCGAGGTGGGCCGGCCGGATCCGGCCCGTTGAGGACACGCCGCCCGTAGCTCCCGCCCCGACCGGGCCCCCGTCCGTCCACATCGTTGTTCCACCGTGAGGTGCTGGTGATGCAGACCGTCTTCTCCGCCGTCCTGCCCGACGTCCCCGCCGCCGCCGGAATCTGGCTGATCCTGCTCGCCGTCGCGGCCGTCGCCGTCGCGGCCCTGGTCGTCCGTCCCGACCGGTTCCGGCTGGCGGTGGCCCGCCGGTTCCGCGACGCCGCCCTGCCCGACGACCGGGAGCGCACCGAACAGGACCGGGAGCACACCCGGTACGCCGAGGAGGTCGCCGTGGCGGCCGACCGGGCGGGCACCACCGCGAGCCGGCTGCGGGCCGAGTGGCTGGCCACCCAGGACGAGGTCGAGTCCGCCTGGACGGCCCTGGAGTCGGCCGAGGCGCACCTGCGTCGGCTCGCCGCCGCCGCGGCCATGCCGCTGCCGCACACCGGGCAGACCCCGGCCGAGTACGCCGACCGGGAGCGCTGGCTGCACCGGGCCGCCGAGGAGGCACACCGCCGGGGCGAGCTGTCGGACGCGCAACTCGACGACGCCCTCGCCCACCGCGCCGGCTGGGACCCGCGCCGGCACCCCGTGGAGCAGGAACTGGTGCTGCGCCGCGCCACGCGGGACCACCTGGCCGCCCGGCACCGGGCGGCGGTCGCCCGGGAACAGGCGGCCTGGCGGGCTGCCGACCTGGCCGGGGCGGCGGCGCGCAGCCTGCGGGACGAGGCGTTCGCCGCGCGGGAGCGCCGGCCGGAGCGGGCCGAGTCGGTGCTGCCGATGACGGACAGCCCGCGCCCGTCGGCCGAAGCCACCCGGGAGAACCCCACCGTGGCACGCGGCCGGGCCGCTGTCGCCGCCTACTGACCCGACCGCCACCGGCCGGCCCGTCGGGTCGGCGACGGAATCCGGCGCGACGGGCCGGGCTGGGCTAGCGTTGCGGGCATGTCCCGGGAGATGTGGGCGCTCGTGGTCGTCGGCGGCATCCTGGCGCTGGCGACGCTGGTCGGCGCGGTCCTGCTGGCGGTACGGGTCATCCGCACCCGACGGCTGCTCGGCACGCTGGGCGTGGGCGGCAAGGTGGCCTTCTACGGCGCGCTCATCTACACGATCCTGCCGGTCGACGTGTTGCCCGACCCGATCTACCTGGACGACATGGGTGTGCTGGCCGGTGCGCTGATCTACCTGGGTCGCCTGGCCCAACGCCGTTGGGCCGCCGGGCCGCCGCTGCCCGGCCGACCTGGTGCCCTGTCCGACGCCTCATCCTCCCCGCCCGGCCAGGGCCGGACCGGGCGGATGATGTCATGATCGGGGCTGAACCGGGGCGACGCCCCGCACGGGACGGGAAACGGACATGGCCGGCAGACACCAGTTGGACCCGTACGACGAGCGGGTCCTCACCTTCTGCCGGGAGCGGCACCTGGCCACGCTGACCACCCCACGTCCCGACGGCACGCCGCACGTCGTACCGGTCGGGTTGACCTACGACGCGACGGCCGGGCTGGCCCGGGTGATCACCTCCGGTGGTTCGGCCAAGGCCCGGTACGTCGCCGCCGCCGGATCGGCCGGCGTCCCGGTGGCCGCCTGCCACCTCGACGGCCGTTGGTGGCTGACCGTCGAGGGTCGGGCGGTGCTGCGCACGGACCCCGACGCGGTGGCCGAGGCGGAGCGCCGGTACGCGGAGCGCTACCGCCAGCCGCGCCCGAACCCGGAGCGGGTCGTCATCGAGATCACCGTGACCCGGCTGCTGGGGTCCCTCCCGCCCCTCCCGTCCGACTAGGACCGATCCACCGACTGTCGGGACGGCCCGCGCGGCACACCGGCAGCGGGCGTCCGTAGCCCGGCCGGAGGTCGGCCCCGGGGTGCGTCCCCGGACGGGTCGGCCCGGGAAGCCGGGACCGGCAGCTCATCGACGGTGATGGTTCGGGTGCCCGGTGGTGGGTACAGGCCCGCCAGGAACCGATCCGCCCGCAACCGGTAAGGGGCACCGAGATGAGCAACGCACAGGCCACCACGGGTCAGGACGTCGTGGACGTCCTGACCGCCGACCACCACGAGATCGAGACGATCTTCGTGGAGCTGGAGAGCCGACAGGGCAGCGCCGAGCACCGTCGCCGGCTGGCCGACGTGATGATCGCCGAGTTGGTCCGGCACGCGGTCGCCGAGGAGATGTACGTCTACCCGACCGCCCGCCGGGCGTTGCCCGACGGCGACCAGCTCGCCGAACACGAGATCGCCGAGCACGCCGTGGCCGAGCGGACGCTGAAGGAGCTGGAGCCGCTGGACCCGTCCGACGCCCGCTTCGAGCCGCTGATCAGCCACCTGACGAAGAGCATCCGGCACCACGTGAAAGAGGAGGAGGCTGAGCTCTTTCCCCGGCTGCGGGCCGCCGTCGCCCACGAGGAGCTGGTCGAACTGGCCGACCGGGTCCAGGCGGCGAAGGGACACCTGCCGACCCGCCCGCACCCCGGCGCTCCGGACCATCCGCCGGCGAACCGGCTGCTCAATCCCGGTGCGGGCCTGGTCGACCGGATCAGGGACGCGCTGAGCGGGCGGCCCACCACCAGGGCGGAGCTGCACGACCAGCAGGGTTGAGCGGGGGTGGTGGCCGTCTCCGGGTACCCCGCCGGGGGCGGCCACCACCCGCTCAGGCGCCCGGGGCGATCCGGCTGTCGTCGGCCGCGTCGGACACCACGATCGCCTCCATCGGGCAGGACTCGGCGGCGTCCAGCACCGCGTCCGCCGGATCGATCCGTTCGGCCAGCGGCCGGGACAATCCGTCCACCAGCACGAAGTGGGCCGGGGCGTAGCCCGCGCAGATTCCTGCCCCGATGCACCGGGTCGGGTCCACGTGCACCCGCCAGCCGTGCTCCCCCATCTGTCCTCCGTCCTTCCGTCACCAGGTGACGGGCAACGCCGTCAGGCCCCGGACCAGCAGGCCGCTCTTCCAGGTCAGTGCCGACTCGGGCACCGCCAACCGCAGGCCCGGGGTACGGGCCAGCAGGGTCTCAAGGACCACCTGGAGTTCCATCCGGGCCAGTTGGGCCCCGATGCAGTGGTGCGGGCCGTGCCCGAAGGCGAGGTGCGGGTTCACCTTCCGGTCGAGGTCCAGCCGGTCGGCGTCGGGGAAGACGCTCTCGTCCCGGTTGGCCGAGGGGATGGAGACCAGCACCGGTTCACCGGCCCGGACCAGCACCCCACCGAGTTCGACGTCCTCCAGGGCGTACCGGGCGAACGCGGCGGTGGCACCGAGTGGGATGAAGCGCAGCAGTTCCTCCACGGCGGACGGCACCAGGGCCGGTTCGGCGCACAGCCGCTGCCAGACGTCCGGCTCGGTGAGCAGGACGTAGACCAGGTTGGGGATCTGGGTCACGGTGGTCTCGTGACCGGCGGCCAGCAGGCCCGCCGCCAGGCGTACCATCTCGTCCTCGGTGAGTCGGTCGGCGTTGTCGTCGCGGGCCCGGACCATCGCCCCGATCAGGTCGTCGGTGGGGGTCACCCGCCGCTGGGCGATCAGCCCCGCCATGTACGACAGCAGGTTGTCGATGTAGCTCTGCGCCACCTCCGGTCGCAGGGACGTGGTCGACACGATCGCCTCCGACCAGGTGTGGAAACGGTCCTGGTCACTGACCGGCACGCCCAGCAGATCACAGATGACCCGGATCGGCAGCGGGGTCGCGACATGGCTGACCAGATCGGCCGGCGACCCTGCGGCGATCATCCCGGCCACCAGGTCCTCGGCCAGTTCCCGGGTCCGCGGGCGGAGTTCCTCGACCCGTCGGGCGGTGAACGCCTTCGCCGCCAACCGGCGCAGCCGGCTGTGCTCGGGCGGGTCCATCCCGAGGATGCCGGCCTCCCGCTGGTAGGGGGTGCTGCGCGGCTCGTCCCGCCCGACGGCGGCGGCCCGGCTGAACCGGAGGTCACCCAGCACGGCTCGTACGTCCGCGTGCCGGGTGGCCAGCCAGGCCGGCTCACCGAACGGGAGTTGGACCCGGATCAGCGGTTCGTCGCGGCGCAGCCCGGCGTAACGGGGGTCGACGTCGAGCCGGTGCGGATCGCTGAACGGGTAGGGCCGGGCGATCGTGGCGTGCGTTGTGTCGGTCACCGGGGATGCTCCCTCTCGTCGACGGCGCGCAGTGCCGCGTGCCGGCCCACTCCACACGACTCAACGGTGAGTCATGCCCCGACTGCGGATAGTAGCGAGACTCGTCGATGGTTACCAGAGGTGAGCAGCTATTGACACGACAATGCCGGACCACCCGAACGGGTGACCCGGCATCGGGAACGGCTCAGCGACCCTGGTCGCCCTCACCGGTGCGCGCCTGGATCGCGTCGACACCCTTGTCGATCTGCTCGTCGTACTTGCCGCCGGTCCGCTCGTCGGCGAAGTCGCCGGCCTTGTCCAGGCCCTGGTCGGCCTGCTTGTCGTGCTTGTCGGCGAAATCCTTGACCTTGTTCATGAAGTCGCTCACGGTGTCCTCCTCGTCGTCGGCCTGTTGCGTTCCCCGTCCGCCCGGGCACAAACACCGCAGCGCGGCGGCAGCGGGCGCACCACAGCGCCCGGCGGGTCGACCGCACCACGAGGGACCCGGCACGACACCACCGCTGAACGGCGCGACAGGACAGTCCGGCCGGCACCGTGCTGCGACAGCGTGCCGGCGTCACCCTTGCTGGGCGTGGCCGTCCGGGTACGACCGTCCTGAGCGGAACCGACCGGTCGGCACGACGTTGAGCCACCGGGTGTCGCGGCCGACCGGGTCGGGTATCGACCCCGCCGAGACCGAGGAGGATCCGACGTGGTCGAGGACGGTACCGGGCGTACGCCCGAAGTGACGGCTGCGGGTGCCCGCCCCACCCCACGGCAGGCCTGGGCGGCACTGCCCTGGCTGGTCCGCACGGCGGTGGTCTGGAGCGCCTGCCTGGTGGTCGTGGTGTTCGGGTGCTACCTGCTGGGGAAGGTGGCGGTGCTGCTCGCGCCGCTGGCGATCGCGGTGGCGGTCACCTTCTTCCTCACCGCGCTGCTCGACCCGGTGCTGTTGGCCCTGCGCCGGCTGCGGGTACCGGCCGCGCTCGCCGCGCTGCTGAGCGTCCTGCTGCTGCTCGGGGTGCTGGTCGGGGTGGGGGTGCTGGTGTGGAACCTGACCGCCGCCCAGTTCGGGGAGCTGAGCCAGCAGCTCGACGAGGGTCTGCAACGCTCCCGCGACTTCGTCACCGGAACCCTGCCGGTCAGTGACGCCCAACTCGACAAGCTGGTCCAGCAGGTCCGCGACGGCCTGGGTGGCAGCGCCCCGGACCCGGTCGGCGGGGCCCGTACGGCGACCGAGGCGGTCGGCTCCGCCCTACTCGCCCTGGTACTGCTGTTCTTCCTGTTGAAGGACGGCCGGTCGATGTGGCACTGGGTGCTGCGTCGGATGACCGGCCCGAACCGGGCGGTGACCGCCGAGGCCGGTCGGGCCGGTTGGCGCACCCTCGGGTCGTACAGCCGGGGCACGATGCTCATCGCGGCCATCGACGCCCTCGGCATCGGGCTGGCGCTGGTGCTGCTCGGGGTGCCGTTGGCGCTGCCGCTGGCGCTGATCACGTTCCTCGGCGGCTTCGTACCGATCATCGGGGCGACGGTCGCCGGCGCGGTCGCCGTGCTGGTGGCGCTGGCCGCCAACGGTCCGACCACGGCGCTGCTGGTGCTGGCTGCGGTGATCGCCGTCCAGCAGATCGAGGGCAACCTGCTGGAGCCGTTGGTCATGAAGCGGCAGGTGCAGCTGCACCCGGCGGTGATCCTGGTGGTGGTAACGGCGGGCACCCTGATCGCCGGCATCGCGGGGGCGTTCGTCTCGGTGCCGATCGCGGCGGTCGCCTACCGGGTGGTCGACACCGTCCAACGGCACCGGGAGCAGGTCGCGTCGGCCCCGCCGGAAGACCGGCCGCACCGCCACGACGACGAGTCACCCGCCACCCCCGCCTGACCCACCGATCCGGCACCCCACACCGTCGGGTCACGATCGTGCTCGATCCGTGTCGTAGCGGCTTCCGCCTGATCCGAGCCCGCCGCACCATGGATCGAGCACGATCGTCAGCGGTGCAGCCACCCAGGATCGTCACGGTGGGAGCGGTCAGGCCGGGACGGGGAGGTGGCGGCTGAACCAGTCGGCTGCCGCGTCGGCGACCTCGTCCAGGGTGCCCGGTTCCTCGAACAGGTGGGTGGCACCGGGCACCACCCGGAACTCGTGCGGGCCGGTCAGCAGCCCGGCGGCCTGTTCGTTCAGCGTGATCACCTGCTCGTCGAGGCCGCCCACCAGCAGCAACGTCGGCGCACGTACCCCGGCCAGGGCCGGCCCGGCCAGGTCGGGTCGACCACCCCGGGACACCACTGCGGCGACCCGCTGCGGACGTGCGGCGGCGGCCACCAGGGCGGCGGCCGCACCGGTACTCGCGCCGAACAGGCCGACCGGCAGCCGGCCCAGCGCCGGTTCGGCAGCGAGCCAGTCGACGGTCCCGGCGAGCCGACCGGCCAGCAGTTCGATGTCGAAGCGCAGCTCGGCGGTACGGGCGTCGACCGCATCCTCCTCGGCGGTGAGCAGGTCCACCAGCACCGTCACCAGCCTCCGGCGTTGCAGCACCCGGGCCACCGCCACGTTGCGCGGGCTGTGCCGGGAGCTGCCGCTGCCGTGGGCGAAGAGCACCACCCCCACCGCGTCGTCCGGCCCGTCGACGTCGGCCGGCAACCGGGCGTCCCGCAGCGGCACCGTCGCCTCGGCGCGTACCCCCATGGTGTTGCTCCTTTCCGCCGTGCGGTCGGTGGCGGTTACCCGCCCGGCGACCGCTCTCACCCGTGCCACTCCCACCCGTGCCACTCCCACCCGCGCCGCGCCCGCCCGTTGCCTTGACACCGGCGACAAGGTCTAGCGTGACGCCAGGAACTCCGCCGAGGAGGTCGGATGCTGATCGGTGAGCTGGCGGAACGGGCCGGAACGAGCACCCGCACGCTGCGGTACTACGAGACGCACGGGCTGGTCCGGCCACGCCGCTCGGCCAACGGCTACCGGGTGTACGACGAGGCGGAGCTGCGGGTGGTGCACGAGATCCGGGCGCTGCTGGCGGTCGGCTTCGGCCTCGACGACATCCGGCCGTTCGTGGCCTGCCTGCGGGCCGGCCACGCCTCGGGGGACGTCTGCCCGGACTCGGTCGCCGTGCTGCGTCGCAAGCTGGCCGAGGTGGACGCCTACCTCGACCGGCTGGGCACGGTACGGCGGCAGCTGCACGACCAACTCGCCCAGGCGATCATCCAACGGGAGGAAACATGCCTCAGGACACGGCAGCGGGACAGTTGACCGCCGTCACCGACGCGACCTTCGCCGACACGGTGCTCGCCGCCGACCGGCCGGTGGTGGTCGACTTCTGGGCGGACTGGTGCCCGCCCTGCGTGGGGACCTCACGACACCTGGCCGAGCTGGCCGACGAGTTCGGCGACCGGCTGCGGGTGGTCACCGTGGACACCGACGCCAACCCCGCCACCGCCCGGGCTTACGGGGTGATGTCGCTGCCCACCATGCTGGTGTTCGTCGGCGGTGAGGTGGTCGGCTCGATCGTCGGCGCCCGTCCGAAGAACCACCTGCGGCTCGCCTTCACCCGCCACCTCGACGCCTGAACACCGGACCGGCGGCGTCCACGGCGCTGTCCGGCGACGTCGGCGGGCGGCGGTGGTAGGGGCACAGCAACGTCGGCGGCGCCGGCGGTGTCCGGCACGTCAGCGGGCGCTGGCGGTGACGGTGTCCAGGCGGCGGACGGTAGCAGGGCGGCGGGTGGCGGGCGGCGGTGGCGAGCGGGGACGGCGGTGGCGAGCGGGGACGGCGTTTGCGGGGGCGGCGGGCGGGAAGACGCGCGTGACGTCGGCACCGGCGCAGCAGCGCCCCGCACGGATCACGAGGTTCGCCATGGCCAAGCGGAAGACACGTCAGCAGACCCGGACCATCGAGCAGGAACGCCCCGAACAGGACGCCGAGCGCAACCTCGACTGGGCGGACGAGGCGGCACAGGCGCGTACCCCGGACGACCCGCGGGCGGTCGCACCGCGCGATGCCGGTGGCCGCCCCTCCGACGGCCCCCAGTTCTGACCCCCGGCGGCCGTCGGGGTCGAGGGAGGGCACCAGGCACGTGATCGTGGAGAGTTCTTGTCGCTCCCGCGACAAGAACTCTCCACAATCGAACCGGACCGACACGACCGGACCGACACGACCGGACCGGACCAGGGCCGGACCGGCACGACCGGGCCCGACCGGTCGACGGGCCCGAACGGTCGACGGGCCCGAACGGTCGACGGGCCCGAACGGTCGACGGGCCCGAACGGACGGGATCAGGCGCGGGACTCCGGAAGGCGCAGCAGCGGGGCCCGGCCGGGTGGTTGTTCCGGCGCGGGGGTCTGCTCGTGGGTCTGCGGCACGGGTACGGTGACCGGCGCGGCGGAGGTGACCCGGACGGTCTCCCCGTGGTGTCGCAGCTCCAGGGCCGTGTCGGGGCCACCGTTGCGCAGCGAGTAGGTCGTCTGGTGGGGCCGGACGTCCACCCGCAGCCGCATCGACCGCCACTGCAACGAGAACTCCAACCGGCTCAACCCGCTGGACAGCCGGGGGGTGAACGACAGCTCGCCGTCGTGGTCGCGCAGCCCACCGAACCCGGCCACCAACGCGATCCAGGCCCCCGCCAACGACGCCATGTGTACGCCGTCGCGGGTGTTCTCGTTGAGGTCGTGCAGGTCCATCAGCGCGGCTTCCCGCAGGTAGCTGTGCGCCAGCTCGGGGTGCCCGACCTCGGCGGCGAGCACCGCCTGGGTGCAGGCCGACAGGGACGAGTCGCGTACGGTACGCCGCTCGTAGTAGAGGAAGTTGCGCAGCTTCTGCGCGTCGGTGAAGGCGTCCCCCCGCCAGTGCATCGCCAGCACCAGGTCGGCCTGCTTGACCACCTGCTTGCGGTACAGGTCGAAGTACGGGTAGTGCAGCAGCAGCGGGTACTTCTCGGTCGGGGTGTGCGCGAAGTCCCACTCCTGGAGCCGGGTGAAGCCCTCCACCTGCTCGTGCACGTCGAGGTCCTCGTCGTACGGGATGTGCATGGCCTGGGCGGCGTCCCGCCACTCGGCCGCCTCCTCCTCGGTCACCCCCAGGTCGAGCGCCTCGTCGCGCAGGCGCATCGCGCAGTCGGCGGCGGTGAGGAGGTTCCGCTGCGCCATCAGGTTGGTGTAGATGTTGTCGTTCTTGACGGCGGTGTACTCGTCGGGGCCGGTCACCCCGTCGAGGTGGAACCGGCCGTTGCGGTCGTGGTGGCCCAGCGAGCGCCACAGCCGGGCGGTCTCCACCAGCAGTTCCAGGCCGATGTCGCGTTCCAGCTGGTCGTCACCGGTGACCAGGACGTAGCGGCGCAACGCGTCGGCGATGTCGGCGGCGATGTGGAAGGCGGCGGTGCCGGCCGGCCAGTACGCCGAGGACTCCGGGCCCTCGATGGTCCGCCACGGGAACGCCGCGCCGGCCAGGTTCAATGTGCGGGCCCGTTCCCGGGCCTGCTCCAGGGTGGCGTGCCGCCAGTACAGGGCGTCGCGGACCGCGCCCGGCTGGGTGTACGTCAACACCGGTAGGACGAACATCTCGGTGTCCCAGAACGCGTGCCCGTCGTAGCCGGGGCCGGTGAGCCCCTTGGCGGAGATCGGCCGGCGTTCGGCCCGCGCACCGGCCTGGAGCACGTGGAACAGTCCGAACCGGACGGCCTGCTGCACCTCCGGGTCCCCCTCGACCCGGACGTCGGCGGCGTCCCAGAACCCGTCGAGGTATTCGCGTTGTTCCCGGTGCAGCCCGTCCCAGCCGGTCAGCCGGGCGGCGGCCAACGCCGCGCCGACCTGGTCGCGCAGCGCCGGCAGCGAGCGTCGACTGGACCAGCCGTACGCGAAGAACTTGACCACCCGCATCGTCTCGCCGGGCTGGAGCACGCAGCCGATGGTGGTCCGGACCCAGTCCTCGTACCCCTCGGACTCGATGGTGGTCTTGCCCGGGGCGTCCACGTCGTGGCCCATCCCGGCGGCCACCCGCAGCCCGCTGACCTTGGTGCGGTGGATGAGCAGCCCGCCGTCGTCGGTGGTCAGCTCCTCCTCGGCCTGCAACGGCGACTCCAGCACGGCGGCGACCCGGGGGTCGCGGCTCTGCGCCGGCAGGTTCTCGTTGGCGACCAGCTCGGATTGGAGGATGAGCCGCAGCGGGCCGCTGACCGCCTCCACCTCGTAGTGGATCGCGGCGACCGACCGTTGGGTGAAGGAGACCAGCCGGGTGCTGCGGACCTTCACCTCCCGGCCGGCGGGCGAGCGCCAGTGCATCTCCCGGTGCAGGGTGCCGGCCCGCAGGTCGAGGACCCGTTCGTGGCTGAGCAGCTCGCCGTAGCGCAGGTCGAGGGGTTCGTCGTCGACGAGCAGCCGGATCAGCTTGCCGTTGGTGACGTTGACGATGGTCTGCCCCGACTCGGGGAACCCGAACCCGGCCTCCGCGTACGGCAGCGGACGCAGCTCGTAGAACGAGTTGAGGTAGGTGCCGGGCAGGCCGTGCGGCTCGCCCTCGTCGAGGTTGCCACGCAGCCCGATGTGACCGTTGGAGAGCGCGAACACCGACTCGGACTGGGCCAGCACGTCCATGTCGAGGCGGGTCTCCCGGATGTGCCACGGCTCGACCGGGTAGGCGCGTTCCCGGATCATGCGGCCGGCCCGGTCAGCAGGTCGGCGAGGTCGGTGACGACCACGTCGGCGCCGTGGGCGCGCAGCTCGTCGGCCTGGCCGGCCCGGTCCACCCCGATCACGTGCCCGAAGCCACCGGCCCGCCCGGCGGCCACCCCGGCCAGCGCGTCCTCGAACACGGCCGCGTCGGCGGGGGCCACCCCGAGCAGCTTGGCGGCGGCGAGGAAGGTGTCCGGGTGCGGTTTGCCGCGCAGCCCCTCGGCGCGGGCGACCAGCCCGTCGACGCGTACCTCAAGCAGGGGTTCCAGGCCGGCGGCGGCGACCACGTCGCGGCAGTTGGCGCTGGCCGAGACCACCGCGCGGCGCAACCCGGCCTGCTCGGCCGCCTTCAGGTAGGCCACCGAGCCCGGGTACGCCTCGACGCCGTCGTGGTGGATCCGGTCCAGCAGGACGACGTTCTTGCGGTTGCCGACGCCGTTGACGGTGTCCGCGTCGGGCGGGTCGTCGGGGCTCCCCTCGGGCAGGGTGATGCCCCGGGAGGCGAGGAACGAGCGCACCCCGTCGGCGCGCGGTTTCCCGTCGACGTAGCGGTTGTAGTCCGGGCCGGGGTCGAACGGCCGGAACGGTTCGCCGCCGGCCTCGGCGTGCCGGCGCAGCAGGTCGTCGAAGGTCTGTTTCCAGGCGGCGTTGTGCACCTTGGCGGTCTGGGTCAGCACGCCGTCGAGGTCGAAGAGGCAGGCGGTCACATGAGCAGGTAGGCCCAGCACGCTACGAATCTATCCACCGCCCCCACCGGGCAAACCCCCGCCACGCGGGTCAGCGGTGCGGGCGCAGGGTCCACAGGACGGTCATGGTGGCGGTGACGGTGCCGTCGGCGGTGCCGATCTCCACCGCGACCGGGAACTCGGGGCGTTGCCCGGCGTCCAGTTCGGCGAGCACCTCGGCCGGGGTGCGACCGAGCCGCGCGGTGGCTTGCACCTCCCCCATCGCCACCCGCCGGTACGCGATGTCGGCCCGCACGGCCAGCGGCACGGCCCGGTCGAGCACCTGCCCGAACGCGGCCATCACCACCGCGCCGGAGGCGGTCTCGCCGAGGGTGAACATGGCCCCGGCGTGCGGGCCGCCGACGTGGTTGTGGGTGGCCGGCGTGTCGGGCAGCCGGACGACCGCCCGGACCCCACCCTCGGCCTCGGGCGCGACCTCGACGATCTCGAAGCCGAGCGTGCGGGCGAACGGGACGGCCCGGAGCACCCCGGCCGCCACCTCGCGGGAGTCGATGGTCATGCCCCCGAGGTTACCCGCCGGTAAAAACCCCCACCAGCACCTGCCGACCCCCGACCACCACCCCGCCGGAACCGGTCGACGCACGCGCACCCCGCCCCGGTCGACCGCCACGACCTCATGATCCACACAGTTCCCTGGAAACAGCGGCATCCGGGCGGGCGGAGACCACTACATCCACGAAGTTGCGCGCGGCGCCCGGGCAGGGCAGCGCCCGGGGCAGGGCGGAGTCAGGGGCAGGGTGGGGTCAGCGCCAGCCGACGTCGATGCGGTCGCCGCGTTCGTCGAAGAAGTGCAGGGCGTCCATCCGGACCGCCACCGCCATCGGGTGCCCCGCCGAGATCGCCGGGTACGGGGCCAGCCGGACCGCCAGCTCGGCCGGGCGGCGGTGGTGGCGGCCGGGGTCGTTCAGCACGCTGGTGCGGTTGTCGCCGGCCGTCCGTTCGACCTCCTCCGGGTCGCCGGCCCGCCCGGTGAGCCGGGACATGACCTGACCGAACCGGCGCAGTCCCCGCTGGCCCGGGGCGGCGTCCTCGGCGGGGGCGCTCATCTCGTCGACCATGATGGCGGTGGCACCGATGTCGAGGAAGGCCAGCGACTCGTGCCCGTGGTGCTCCAGGTAACGCACCCGGCCCTGGAGCACGTCACCGGGGGTGTCCGGGGCGACCGGGGTGAGCGCCTCGGCCCGCATCCCGACCACGATCCGCTCGCCGTGGTAGTGCGCCACGGCCCGGCTGCGGATGTCGTCCCACGGCAGGTAGAGCGCCTGGTCACCGAGGGTGAGCGTGACGTACCGGTCGAGGTGGACGTAGACCGACGCCTCCAGCAGGTTCATCCGGGGGCTGCCGAGGAACGCGGCGACGTAGAGGGTCGCCGGCCGGCCGTACACCTGGGTGGGGGTGCCGACGTCCTGGAGCACGCCCTTGCGCATGATGGCCACCCGGTCGGCCATGGTCAGCGCCTCGGCCTGGTCGTGGGTGACGTAGATGGTGGTGACGCCCAGCTCGCGGGTCAGCGCGGAGATCTCGGCGCGCAGCTCGGCCCGCAGCCCGCTGTCGAGGTTCGACAGCGGCTCGTCCATCAGGAACAGCCCCGGCCGGCGGACGATCGCCCGACCCATCGCGACCCGCTGCCGTTGGCCGCCGGAGAGCTGGCTCGGTTTGCGGCCGAGCACGTCGCCGATGCCGAGCGCGCTGGCCACGTCCTGTACCCGCTCGCCCCGGGGCACCGGCTCCACCCCGGACAGCTTGAGCGGGAAGCCGATGTTGTCACCGACGGTCATGTGCGGGTAGAGCGCGAAGTCCTGGAAGACCATGGCGATCTTCCGGTCGCGCGGCGGCAGGTCGTTGGCGACCTCACCGTCGAGCATCACCGCGCCGGTGGTCGGCTCCGCCAGTCCCGCGATCATCCGCAGCACGGTCGACTTTCCGCAACCGGATGGGCCGAGCAACACCATGAACTCACCGTCGACAACGTCGAGACTGACGTTGTCGACGGCAACTGTCCCATCCGGGAATACCTTTGTGACGTCCTTCAGCGCGACGGTGGTCACCGTCTCCTCCCCCAGCTTGGCCGAACCCCGGGTTGACTGTGACGAGCATCATCGGGTTAGCACATCGGGTAAACGTGCCATGTTCGACTGATGACAGCCCTATTACGGGCCAGTACGGCGATCCGCCCGGATCACCCACGTTCCCCCAGGAAGACCCGGCGGACCACCCGCTCCGCCGCGTGCCCGTCGTCCCAGCCGCAGAACCGCTCCCGGAACGCCTGCCGCGCCCGCTCGGCCGGCTCCCCGGTCACCGCGCCGCGACGGAAGACCGCACACAGCTCGTCGAAGGTCAGCGCGACCGCCCCCGGCGGTTCGGCGGTGACGTCGAAGTAGACCCCCCGGGCCAGCCGGTAGGCGTCGTGGTCCGGAGCGTAGATCACGATCGGCCGGTCCAGCACCGCGTAGTCGAACATCGCCGACGAGTAGTCGGTGACCAGCACGTCGGCCGCCAGATAGAGGTCCTCCACGCTGGCGACGTCACTGACGTCGACCACCCGCCCCCCGGCCCGCCGCCGGGCCCGGCCCTGCCGGTCGTGGAAGTAGTGGCTGCGCACCAGCAACCGCCCGGCCGGCCCGAGCACCTCCAGCAGCCGGTACGGGTCGAACGGCGGCCGGTACCCGGGCAGGTGCTCCCGGTGGGTCGGCGCGTACAGCACCACCCGCTCGTCCGGGGTGACGCCGAGCCGGGCCCGCACCGCAGCCACCTCCTCGGTGGTGGCGGTGACCAGCCGGTCGTTGCGCGGGTAGCCCACCTCCAGCCGGACGTAGTCCGCCGGATAGGCGCGGTCCCACATCTGGGTGGAGAACGCGTTGGAGCTGACGCTGTAGTCCCAGCGCTCCACCCGGCGCAGCAGCCCCGCGAAGTCCATCCCGACCGCACCGAGCGGGTACCGCTGCTGGTCCAGCCCCATCACCTTGACCGGGGTGCCGTGGTGGGTCTGAACATGGACCTGGCCGGGGCGCTTACGCACGAAGTCCGGGAAGTTGACGTTGTTGACCAGCCAGCGGGCCCGCGCCAGCACCCGCTGACAGTCGAGGGTGCCGGCCACCACGTACTCGGTGCCGGGCGGGAGGGTGTCGATCCGGTCCCGGCGGACGATCCACACCCCGCGTACCTGCGGGGCGAGCCGGCGGGCGGCGGCGTGCACCGCCGCCGGGTTGCAGGCGTAACCCCGGTACCAGTAGGCGGCGTAGACGGCCAGTGTCGGGTCGATCGGCCGGCGCAGCTCGGCCCGGTAGCACTCGTGCAGCAGCGCGTCCCGGGCCAGCCGGGCGGTGCGCCGGGCCACCGGCCGGGCCCGCCGACCGGCGCTGCGGGCGACCTCCCGGGCCTGGTTGGCGGTACGCAGTGCGCTGAACGTCCGCCACCTGCCGGCGGCGACCAGCCGGTGCTTGAGCCCGTCCCACCCGTCCGGCACCGGATAGCCTCCGGTGGGTCGGAACCGCCGGTGGTCGGCGGTGATCCGCTGGAAGAACGCCGGCCGCAGCTGCGGGGCGATCCGGTCGCCGTTGCCGAGCACGGTCAGGTAGTGCCAGATCATCCGTTCGAAGACCACCGGTCGCAGCTCGGCCAGGTCGGGCCGCTCGTCGAGGAACCCGAACACCCGGTGCCACTGGTCGAAGACCTCGAAGTGCCGGTCGTCGAGGGTCCGGGTGATCGCACCGGCCCGGCGCTGCCGGTAGTTGACGCAGACCCGGTCGAGCACCCCGATCCGCCCGGCGGCCAGCAGCACCGGGTAGCTGAACGCGACGTCCTCGTACCAGCCGAGAGCGAAACGCAGCCCGAGGCCGGTGAGGAACTCCCGGCGGACCAGCCGGTTCCAGGCGGTGTGCAGCAGGCGCAGCGCCTCCGGCCGCTCCGCCAGGCGGAACGTCGCCGCGCCTGGTGGTTCGGGAAACACCTCCGACAGTGCGCTGCGGGTGACCCGCTCGTCCCAGTGCACCCGCACGTGGTCGACCAGCAGCACGTCCGGACGGGTGGCGGTGAGCCGGTCGGCGACCTCGGGCAGGCAGTCGGGGGCGAGCCAGTCGTCGCCGTCGAGGAACCAGACGTACTCGCCGGTGGCCCGGTCCAGCCCGGCGTTACGGGCCGGACCGAGCCCCACGTTGCGTGGCAGGCGGAGCGCCCGGACCCGGGGGTCACGGGCGGCGTACTCGTCGAGGATGTCGCCGCAGGCGTCCGGGGAGCCGTCGTCGACCCCGATCACCTCGATGTCCCGCACCGGCTGGCCGAGCAGCGAGTCCAGGCATTCGCGCAGGTAACCCTGCACCCGGAAGGCCGGTACGACGAAGCTGATCAGCGTCATCCGGCCGCCCCTGTCGTCAGCCCGGCGAACCACCCCGCACGGGTACGGCCGCCGCCCGGCTCGCGCGGGCCGGCAGGACGACCCAGGCCAGCACGACACTTGCCACGAACACCAGCAGAAGGTACGCACCGAGTGTAGCCATTACAGGGCTGGCAAATCCGGCGATCGCCGCCACCGCCAACAGCACCGAACGCCCCTCCCAGCCCAGCGTCCACCGGTGTAGGGGCGGGGCCACCTGCCGCTTCTCCAACCGGGCGGTCAGGTCGTAGTGGTGCACGGTCAGCACGAAGACGTACCCGAAGAGCAGCCACGCCGGCACCCCGCCGACCACCCCGACCACGGCGGCGAACAGATACTCGCCGGCCCGCAATGCCGCCGGCACCAGCCAGTCCAGCGGCCCGTTGTGCGCCGCACCCGCACCCAGCCCGGCCACCAGCAGCACCAGCAGCGCCACCGGCAGCCACCAGCGCAGACCGCCCGGATCACCGTCACCGGCCGCCCGGAACAACCCCACCACCAGCAGCACCGCCGGCCCGAGCACCCCGAGCACCGCCAGGGTCAACGGGCCCATCGGGCGGACCACCGGCAACCGGGCCGCCACCGGCCCGTCGTCACGGTGCAACGTCGCGTCGACCGTGTCCAGCACCGGCACCCACATCCAGCGCGCCCGCAAAGTCCGCAACGCGCCCGTGTAACCGAACGCCAGCACCCCCCACACCAGCACCGAGACCAGGCTGACCAGCGGCCCGAACAGCGCGGCGGTGACCGCGATCAACGCCCACCGCTCGCCGATCGGGAAGACCACCGTCCGCTTCAACCAGTACGACACCGAGCCGGTGTCCGCCTGCACCCGGGTCGACGCGGCGTTCAGCTTCCCGCCGATCCCCCCGGCGGCCGGGGTGACCGGGCGGGGACGCCGGGCCGCCTCGTCGTGCAGCACCCCGTACCAGGCGTCGGTCATGTGCCGGACGGTCTGCAACGTCATCGCGGCGATCGCCAACGCCCAGCCGTAACGGAACCCGGCGTGCGTCGCGCCGTAGCCCAACCCCGCGTAGACCAGGTACTCCTTCGCCCGGTCGGCCATCGTGTCCAGCCAGCCGCCCCAGGCGCTGAAGTGCCTGGTGTACCGGGCCAACTGCCCGTCCACGCAGTCGAGCACGAAACCCAGGTAGAGCAGCACCGCGCCGGCCACCAGGGCGACCCGGCCACCCGCGCCGAAGAGCACCGCCGCGACCACCGCGAACAACACCGAGATCATGGTGACCCCGGTCGGCGTCAGACCCAGCCGGGCACACGCCTTCGTCACGTACGGCGACCAGGTGCTGACGAAGTAGGTGGTGAAGAAGTCGTCGCGTTCCTTCACCGACAGCCGCAGCTCCGCCCGGTCCTCGTCCACCCCGGCCAGGGCCGCCTCGGCGGCCGCGAACCCGGCCGGATCGGTGACCCGGTGCGCCACGAGCAGGCGTACCCGGTGGGCGAAGGTCAGGGTGCCGAGGTCGGTGAGCGCCGCGAACAGCCGGTCCACGGCGGCACCGGCCACGCCCCCCGCTACCGGGCCGTGGGCGGCCTGCCCCGCCGCCCGGCCACCGGCGGCCTGCGGGCCATGGGCGGCCTGCGGGCCGTGGGCGGCCTGCGGGCCGTGGGCGGCCTGGGCCGACGCCGGGCCGGCGGCGGCGCGGGCCGCGGCGGCCAGGGTCGGCAGGTCGTCCGCGCCGACCCGCACCGCGCCGCCGAAGACGCCGGTGGCGTCGGCCAGCTCCGGGCCCGCGTCGACCACCTGGCCGCGTTCCTCGCGGACCACCGTCTGACCGGCGGCCGGCGCATCGGTGAGCACCAGGGCCACCGTCGGGCCGACCGGGCTGGTCACCAGATGCCGCAGTACGGCCGTGTGCGCGACCAGGTCACCCCCGGTGACCAGCACCGGACCGGTGACGGTGTCGACCAGGGCGGCCAGCTCGGCGAGACCGGCGACGGTGTGCACCCGGTCCGCCCCGGCCCGGCGCAACTGGTCGACGAGCCGGTCGGCCAGGGCTACGCCCGTGCCGGTGGGTGGGCCCGCGGCCGGCGCACCGGCGGCGAGCACGATCGCCAGGGTCACCTCGGCACCGCGGCGTGGTACGCGTCGAGCGCCTCCGCGACCGTCCCGTCCACGGTCAACCGCCCGCCGTCGAGGTAGAGCCCCCGACGGCAGAACCGGGTCAGGTCCTTCTCGTTGTGTGACACCAGCACCAAGGTGCGCCCCTCCGCGAGCAGTCGGTCGATCGTCGAATAACACTTCCGGCGGAACTCCGCGTCGCCCACCGCGGTCACCTCGTCCATCAGCAGGATCGGGTGCGGCAGGTGCGAGATGATCGCGAACCCGAGCCGCACCTTCATCCCCGACGAGTAGTGCCGCACCGACGTGTCGATGGCCCGTTCCACCTGCTCACCGGCGAACGACACGATGTCGTCGAAGTGTCGCCGCAGGTAGCCCGTAGACAGTCCGTGCAGCCCGCCGACCAGGTAGAGGTTCTCCCGACCGGTCAGGTCGTTGGAGAACCCGGCGGAGAGTTCCAGCAGCGGCGCGACGTCACCGGAGACGGTGATCCGCCCCTCGTCGGGGATCAGCACCCCCGCGATCAGCCGCAGCAGGGTGCTCTTGCCGGTGCCGTTACGCCCGATCACACCGAGCGTGTCGCCCGGCGCGACGGTGAACGAGACGTCCCGCAGCGGCCAGAACTGACCGGCGGTGGCGGCCCGGCCGCCCCGGTGGATGAACAACTCCCGCAGCCGCAACTGCCGACGCCGGTTGCGGACGAAACGGATGCCGAGACCCTGCGCCTCGATGATCGGCGGCACCTACAGTTCCTTCAGCACGGCCGGTTCGAGCTTGCGGAACGCCCACCAGCCGGCCACCAGCACCAGCAGACTGCCGGCGATCGTGGTGGTCAGCAGCCGGGCGTCCGGGAACTCGTCCGGGTACCAGATGGCGTGCTGGAGCTGGAAGATGCCGACCAGCGGGTTCAGCTCGTACGCCACCTTCACCCAGGCCGGCATGCCGGACTCCCGGACCAGGCTCAACGGATAGATGATCGGGGTGGCGTAGAACAACACCCGGATGACCAGCCGCATGAACCGCTCCACGTCGCGCATCAACACGTTGACCGCCGACAGCAGCAGGGCCAGCCCGACCAGCAGGGTGCCCTGCACGGCGACGGCCAGCGGCAGGCTCAGCAGCGACCAGCCCAGCTCGATCCGGCCGTGTACGGCGTAGACGGCGGCGACGGCCAGCAGGATCGGCAGGCCCGCGACGTACTCGGCGAACCGGCCGGTGACCCGGCCGATCGGGAAGACCTGCCGGGGCAGGTTCATCGTGGTGATCAGGCGGGACTGCCCGGTCAGCGCGTTGGTCGCCTCACTCAACGCCGAACTGGTCCACATCCAGGCGAAAATGCCGGTGATCAGGAACAGCGGGTACGACCCGGCGGCCTCGCCGAGGTGCCGGTTGGTCGGCCCGGAGTAGAGCACCCCGAAGACGAAGAAGTAGATCGCGCCCATCCCCAGCGGCTCGATCAGCGACCAGAAGTAACCGAGCACGGACTGCTGGTATTTCACCGCGAGATCGCGTCTGACCAGGATGCGCAGCGAGTTGCGGTGCGACCACAACGCCGTGACGCCTGCGGTCACCGTCGCCTCCCGCCTGACAACAACGGACGACAGGTTAGCAGCCGGTGAACGAACGCCCCCTCAGCACTCGATCACGTTGACGGCCAGGCCGCCGCGTGCCGTCTCCTTGTATTTGACCTTCATGTCCGCCCCGGTCTCGCGCATGGTCTTGATGACCTTGTCGAGCGAGACGTGGTGCACCCCGTCGCCGCGCAACGCCAACCGGGCCGCCGTGATCGCCTTGATGCTAGCCACCGCGTTGCGCTCGATGCAGGGGATCTGCACCAGCCCCCCGACCGGGTCGCAGGTCAGCCCGAGGTTGTGCTCCATGCCGATCTCGGCGGCGTTCTCCACCTGCTCGGGGGTGCCGCCGAGCGCCTCGGCCAGCCCGGCGGCGGCCATCGAGCACGCCGACCCGACCTCACCCTGACAGCCCACCTCCGCCCCGGAGATCGAGGCGTTCTCCTTGAACAGCACCCCGATCGCCCCGGCGGCCAGCAGGAACCGCACCACCCCCTCGTCGGAGGCCCCCGGCACGAACCGGGTGTAGTAGTGCAACACCGCCGGGATGATCCCGGCCGCACCGTTCGTCGGAGCGGTCACCACCCGGCCACCGGCGGCGTTCTCCTCGTTGACCGCGAGCGCGAACAGGGTCACCCAGTCCATCGCGCGCAACGGGTCCGTCGAGCCGGCGTCGGCCTCCAGGCTGCGGCGCAGCTCGGCGGCCCGACGACGGACCCGCAACCCACCCGGCAGTACGCCGTCCCGCTCGCCACCCCGGGCCACGCACTCCCGCATCACCCGCCAGATGTCCAGCAACCCGGCCCGGACGTCCGCCTCGCTGCGCCAGGACAACTCGTTGGCGAGCATCACCGCACTGATCGACAGGCCGGTGCCGGCGGTGACGTCCAGCAGCTCGGCACCGGTCGAGAACGGGTGCCGTACGGCCGTGGTGTCCGACGTGATCCGGTCCGCCCCGGCCGCCGCCTCGTCCACCACGAACCCGCCACCGACCGAGTAGTACGTCCGGGTCCGCACCTCCACCCCGGCCGCGTCCCAGGCCACGAAGGTCATCCCGTTCGGGTGGTACGGCAGCGACCGGCGGCGGTGCAGCACCAGGTCCCGGTCCGGCTCGAAGTCGATCTCCTGGCCGCCGGGCAGGGCGAGCCGACGCCGGGCGCGGACCTCGGCGACCCGGGGGCCGACACTGTCGGTGTCCACCGTCTCCGGGCTCTCACCGGCCAGCCCGAGCAGCACCGCCCGGTCGCTGCCGTGACCGTGACCGGTCGCACCCAGCGAACCGAACAGCTCCGCCCGGACCCGGGTGACGGTGTGCAGCAACCCGTCGGCCTTCAGCCCGGCGACGAAGGTACGCGCGGCCCGCATCGGGCCCACCGTGTGGGAACTGGACGGCCCGATACCGACACTGAAAAGGTCGAAGACACTGATCATCGCTGCGCTTCCTCGCCGTCGCCCGGTGGTGCCGGGGCCGGGCCGGGTCCGTGGCCACCCGGGGTCCGCCGGTGACCTGCTGATCCCGCCCGGGGTGGGGGCGGTGTCGACCGGCGAGCCTACCCGCCCACCCCACCCCACCCCTTCCTGTCCCCGCACCCCGCACCCCGTTCCCCTTCCCGCACCCCGCACCCCGCACCCCGCACCCCGCACCCCGCACCCCGCACCCCGCACCCCGCACCCCGCACCCCGCACCCCGCACCCCGCACCCCGCACCAAGATCGTGCTCGATCCTGGTTGTAGTGGCATCCCTGCGCGGCGAGGCCACTACAACCAGGGTCGAGCGTGATCTTGGTGCCTGAACCACCGGGGTAGGCGGCGCGAGCCGTGGCAGGCAGCGCGGGCAGCGGCGGGCAACGCGGGCAACGGCCAGACAGCGCGGGCAACGCGGGCAACGGCCAGACAGCGCGGGCAACGCGGGCAACGGCCAGACAGCGCGGGCAACGCGGGCAACGGCCAGACAGCGCGGGCAGCGCCCGGAGCATCAGCCGGGGCCGACTCGGGTAACCACCTACGGGTACGGGGTCACCGGATCACTCTCGGGACGGAGGGCAAGGTGGCCACCCCTTCCTACCGTGGAATGCAGCGCGGCGGATCGCCGCAGAGTGGAGTTAGACGATGAGTCGCAAACTGGTCCGACCCCGCGAGGGGCGCATGCTCGCCGGTGTCTGTGCCGGCCTGGCCCGCCGGTTCAACACCTCGGCCACCCTGGTCCGGCTGCTGTTCCTGCTGTCCCTGCTGCTGCCCGGCACGCAGGTGATCGTCTACCTGGTGCTGTGGATCCTGATGCCCAACGAGGACCGCTACGCCACCACCACCTACTGACCGCGCCGGGCCGCCCGACGAAGACCGCAGCGCCGCCGCCCGACGAGGCGCATCGCTGCCGCCGCGCCGCCCGACGAAGATCGCATCGCTGCCGCCGCGCCGGGCGTCGCCCGGTCACCGTGGATGCCGCCTCCCGTCCCAGGGTGGCGGCATCCTGGCGTTCCCACCCCCCTGACACCAACCCCATCGACATCCACAAGCCCCCACCCGATCAATCACCCGTCGACAGCGTGCAGGTGGGGTTACACGCGGTGATCAAGAGGTTTACGTCAAATTGAAGATCAAGAATGACGTAAACCTCTTGATCACCGGGACCACCGGGGGCACCGGGACCACCGGGGGCACCGGGACCACCGGGACCACCGGGGGCACCGGGGCGCCGTTGGGCGTGGTGCTGTGGGCTGGTGTTCGCGGTGAGGGGCTGCGGGGTTGGCCGGGGCGCGGACGGTGGGGCGCTGCGGGTCAGGGGGCCGTGTAGGTGATGGTGATCTTTTCGTAGCCGAGCGAGCGGAGCAGGCCCTCCAACATCTTGCGGGTGTTCTCCTCGGCGCGCTTGGCCAGCCCGCTGTCCCGGGCCGCCGTGGTGATCCGCTCCTCGGCCATCCGGTAGACCTGCTGCTGCCGGTTGGGGTCGCCCTGGACCAGGTCACCGATCCGGTTGAACAGGCCGCGTTCCTCGGCGAAGACGTAGCTCTTGTCCATGTCGAGGTTGGTCTGGCCGAGCTGCGGCGCGGGCAGCTTGATCTCGACGGACTTGCCGTCGGCGGACGGCACCACCGCCCCCTCGCCGATCTTGCCGAAGTCCACGTACGCCTCGACGCTGCCCGCCCCGACGAAGAGGGTCCGCTGGTTGAGCAGGAACTCCGGCACGTTCTTACGGTCGTTCTGAAGGTCGACCACGACCTGGAAGTTGCCCTCGGCCGCGACGTAGCGGCTGAGGTCCTGGATCGATTTGAGCAGCGGCGGCTGGCTGCGGTCGGTCTGTTCCTTGGCGAACGGGTTGCGGAAGTCCGGGAAGAGCCCGGTCACCTGCGTACCGAGCAGCACCACCACGACCAGCGCCGCCGCGCCGAGCACCCAGAGCAGCCCCCGGGCCGGGCCGCCACCGGTGCGGGGCGGGTCGGCCGGTGGGGTGTCGGGGTCGACCGGGTCGCCCGACCGGGTGCGCAGTGTGTCGGCGGTCGGGTAGCCGGGGAACTCACTCTGGGGGGTCTCACCGTCGCGGGCCATCGCCCTCACCGTCCTCGTCAGACACGTGCCTCTGTCGATGACGGTACGGCCACCGTGCGACGCGCGCGCGGCGAGCGCCCCGAACGGGTGACGGGCGGTCGTCAGCCGAAGGCGGACAGCCCAGTGAGCCGCTGCCCGATGACCAGCTGGTGGATCTCGGAGGTGCCCTCGTAGGTGAGCACGCTCTCCAGGTTGTTGGCGTGCCGCATCACCGGGTACTCGCCGGACACCCCGTTCGCGCCGAGGATCGTCCGGCACTGCCGGGCGATCGTCAGCGCCTCCCGCACGTTGTTCAGCTTGCCCACGCTGACCTGGTCGGGTCGCAGTGTTCCCGCGTCGGCCAGCCGGCCCAGGTGCAGGGCGAGCAGCAGCCCTTTGTTCCACTCCACGGCCATGTCGGCGAGTTTGGCCTGGGTGAGTTGGAACCCGGCGAGCGGCCGGCCGAACTGGGTGCGGGTGGCGGCGTACGACAGGGTGGTTTCCAGGCAGTCGCGGGCCGCGCCGAGCGCGCCCCAGACGATGCCCTGCCGGGCCTCGGTCAGGCAGCTCAGCGGTGCCCGCAGCCCGACCGCCGCCGGCAGCAGGGCGTCCGCCGGCAGCCGGACCCCGTCGAGGGCGATCTCGCCGGTCACCGAGGCGCGCAGCGACATCTTGCGGCGGATCTCCCGCGCCGTCACCCCGGGGCTGTCCATCGGTACGAGGAAACCCCGCACCCCCTCGTCGGTGCGGGCCCAGATCACCCCGACGTCGGCGATCGGCGCATTGGTGATCCACATTTTCGCGCCGTCGAGAATCCAGTCGTCGCCGTCGCGGCGGGCCCGGGTGGTCATCGAGGCCGGGTCGGAGCCGTGGTCGGGCTCGGTCAGGCCGAAGCAGCCGATCGCCTCACCGGTGGCCATCGCGGGCAGCCAGCGTTGCTTGTGGTCCTCGCTGCCGAAGCGCCAGATGGCGTACATGGCCAGCGAACCCTGCACCGACACCAGGGAGCGGACACCGGAGTCGCCGGCCTCCAGCTCCAGGCAGGCCAGCCCGTACGCGACGGCCGGGGCGCCGGCGCAGCCGTACCCGGTCAGGTGCATGCCGAGTAGGCCGAGCCGGCCGAATTCCCGGGCCAGCTCGCGCGCCGGGACGCGGCCGTCCTCGTACCAGCCGGCGACGTGCGGGCGGACCCGGTCGTCGACGAGCCGGCGGACGACGGCCCGGATCTGCCGTTCCTCCTCGCTCAGCGAGGCGTCGACGTCCAGCAGGTCCAGTACGGTGCCCATGGCCGCCACCTTAACGAGTGCTCAGGCGGGCGTCACTCGGGCTGGCCGGTGTAGACCAGCACCCGGGCGTGGATCTGGTTGCGTTGCTGCAACGCCGCCCGCAGCGCCCGGTGCAGGCCGTCTTCCAGGTAGAGGCCGCCGCCCCACTCGACCACGTGCGGGAACAGGTCGCCATAGAAGGTGGAGTCCTCGGCGAGGAGCTTGTCGAGTGCCAGCTCACGCTTGGTGGTGATGAGCTGGTCGAGCCGCAGCGGGCGCGGTGGGATCTCCGCCCACTGTTTGAGAGTCAGGTTGTGTTCCGGGTAGGGACGCCCGTCCCGGACCGCTCGGAAAATCACGGCACGCTCCCCTCCCCGTGGTCAGGCCGACCCTCGGCGTGATGCCGGGTCACGCCGAGGTGCCGCGCCATGCGGCACCGATGACGGTGCCAGCCTATCCGCCCCTGCCACACCGCGTTTTGCTCCCCGTTGTCGGTTTCTCTCGCTCCGTCACCCACTGCGCAGGGTACGAACCGGCATCAACTCCACCGACCGCGCCGGACCACCTCGTCCACCGGCCGACGCCCCCGCCGCAGCGACGGTGACCGATGGTCAGTCGCTCGGTAACCCACCGTTACTGCGCCGATCGGATGGTAATCCGGCGGCACCCCGAACGCCTCCCGGTACGCCGCCGACCGGTCGGGCGGAATGCCGAAGAAACACGCCCCCAACCCCTCGTCCACGGCGGTGAGCAGCATCAGCAGCGCGGCGAAGCCGGTGTCGACGTACCAGTAGGGCACCGGCCAGCGGTCCTCCGAACGGTCCGCCCACCCTTTGTCCGGCTCCGCGTACCGCTCCAGGTAGACCGACCGGTTGGCGTGCGGCACCACGATCAGCGGGGCGCGGCGCATCCCCGCCAGCCACCGGTCGCGGCCACCGCCCGAGGGGGTGGCCGCCGCCCAGAACCGCTCCCGGTCCGCCGGCTCCTCCAGCACCAGGAAACCCCAGCCCTGGGCGAAGCCCGCCGACGGCGCCCGGACCGCGTGGTCGAGCAGCCGGTCCACCACCTCCGGCGGGACCGGCCGGTCCGGGTCGTAGTTGCGTACCATCCGGCGACGCCGGACCACCTCGCCGAACTCCATGCTCAGACCCCGGGCCGGATGCCCCAGTTGCCCCGCCAGGTCTCCCCCGGGGCCAGCGCGATCACGTCCCGGCCGGACCGGAACGCGTCGGGCGGGCAGGTCATCGGCTCCACCGCCACCGACCGGCGGTGCCGCTCACCGGTGAGCGCGTCACCGGTGAAGACCTGCCACCAGCCGAACTCGCGGTCCGCCCAGAGGTGCACCCCGTCCGCGTCGTCGGGGGCGGTCAGGGTCACCGACGAGCCGCCGTCGGAGTCCCGGATCACGTCACCGAAGCAGAGGTCGAGCTGCGCGGCACCGATCGGGCGGGGGCTGGTCCAGTCGTACTCGGTGCCGGCCACCGGGGTCGCCCCGATCGGCAGCAGCCGGGCGTCGACCTGCAACCGGCTGCGGGCCGGCAACCGCATCGTGAGGTCGTCCACCGCGACCCCGGCCAGCCGCAGGTAGGGGTGCACGGAGAACCCGAACGGCGCGGCCTCGCCCCCGGTGTTGGTCACCTCGTGCTCGCCGCGCAACCCGTCCGCCCCGACACTCCACCGGGTACGCAGCCGCAACGACCACGGGTAACCCGGGGTCGGCGGCAGGTCGTAACCGAGGGTGACCGTGTCGGCGGACTCCTCGATCAGCTGCCAGCGCACCCAGTTGACCAGGCCGTGCAGGGCGACCCCCCGGGTCGGCTCGGTCAGGTCGAGCTGCAAAGACCGGTCCCCGAAGGTGTACTTCCCGTCCCTGATCCGGTTCGGCCAGGGGGCCAGCACGTGTCCGGCGCTGCCGGGGCTGATCTCGTCCTCGGCGTACCCGTCGAGGTAGTCCACCCCGTCGCGCCGGTACGTCCGAACCCCACCGCCGACCTCGACGATGACGGCCTCGTGGCCGTCGGCGGCGATGGTCCACTGTGTCCCCGAGGGCGGCCGGTGCATGGCGTTGTCCATGTCGTGACCCTAGTCGGTGCCCTGGCCCGCCCGCCGGACCCGGCTGGCCCGTCCCACCTGGCGCGCGGTCAGCGGCGGTCCTCGGTCACCGAGCCGGCCCGGTAGCGCAGCAGGGCCGGGAAGCACGCCACCAGCAGCACCGCCAGCCCGGCCGAGAACAGCCCGCCGGCCACCCAGGCGACGCCACCACCGAACCCGGCGGCCATCGCCCCGGCCCGCAGGTCGCCCAGCCGTGGCCCGCCGGCCACCACCACCGTGTTCACCCCCTGGAGCCGGCCCCGCATCCGGTCCGGCGCGTAGACCAGCAGCATCGACTGCCGCAGCACCGCGCTGACCAGGTCCGCCGCCCCGGCCACCGCGAGCAGCAGCACCACCAGCCAGAGCTGGCGGGCCAGCCCGGCCGCCGCGATGGCCAGCCCCCAGCCGACCACCGCCACCACCAGGGCGAGCCCCTGCCGCCGAAGCCGGCCGATCCAACCGGAGGTCAGGCCGCCCAGCATCGCGCCGATCGCGATGGCGCTGTAGAGCCACCCCACCGCCGCCCCGCCGCCGAACCGTTCCTGCGCCACCTCGGGGAAGAGCGCCCGGGGCATGGCCAGGATCATCGCGATCAGGTCGATGGCGAACGAGGAGAGCAGCACCGGTGTGGTCGCCAGGTAGCGGAACCCGTCGAGGATGCCGGCCAGGCCACCCCGACGCGCCTCCCCCTCGGCCGGTGGGGCCGGGGGCATCGCGGGCAGCCGGACCGTCGCCACCACCAGCGCGGTGAACAGCAGCGCGTCGGCCGCGTAGGCGACGGGCAGCCCGGTGTCGGTGCCGAAGGTGGCGAAGACCAGGCCGGCGGCGAGCGGGCCGGCCACCGACGCGGCGGTGAAGGTGGTGTAGTTCAGGGTGGTGCCCGCCGGGACCAGCTCGGGCGGGAGCAGCCGGGGCAGGATCGCCGAACGGGCCGGCGAGCTGATCGCGAACGCGACCGAGTGCACGGTCACCAACGCCAGCAGCAGCACCGGGCTGCCGAGGCCGGACAGCGCGTGCCCGAGCAGGCCGAGCATCGACACCCAGAGCAGCGCCGAGCCGACCAGCAGCACCCGCCGCCGGTCCCGGGCGTCGGCCACCGCCCCGCCCCAGAGGCCGAAGACCAGCAGCGGCAGGAACCCGGCCACCCCGAGCAGCCCGACCCAGAACGAGTCCCGGGTCAGCGCGTACATCTCCACCGGAACGGCGACCGCGGTGAATTGAAACCCGAACATCGCCACCGTGTTGCCGAGCCACATCCGGCGGTACGCGGGGACCCGCAGCGGTCGCAGGTCGATGGCCAGCCGCCGGGCCCGACCCGTCCGGGCCGGTTTGACGGCGGTCACGGGGCCAGCCGCTCGACGGCCCAGCCGCCCCCCTCGACCCCACGGAACCGCAGCCGGTCGTGCAGCCGACCGGCCCGGCCCTGCCAGAACTCCACCGTCTGCGGCCGGACCAGGAACCCACCCCAGTGCGGGGGCGCCGGGACCGGCGTGCCGGCCGGGAAACGCTGCTCCGCCGCCCGGTACGCCTCCTCCAGCGCGGCCCGGTCCGGCACCACCTCGGACTGGGTGCTGGCCCAGGCCCCGAGCTGGGAGCCGCGCGGCCGGGTGGCGAAGTACGCCTCGGTTCCGGCCCGGTCGACGTGCTCCACCCGACCGGTCACCACCACCTGCCGCTGCATCGCGAACCAGGGGAAGACCAGGCTGGCCCACGGGTTGGCGGCCAGCTCGACGCCCTTGCGCGAGGAGTGGTTGGTGAAGAAGACGAACCCCTGCGGGTCGTACTCCTTGAGCAGCACGGTCCGGCCGCTGGGCCGGCCGGTGGCGTCGGCGGTGCCGAGGACCATCGCGTTGGGCTCGGGCAGCCCGGCCGCGACCGCGTCGGCGAGCCAGCGGCCGAACTGGGTGGGCCAGTCGGCGGCCAGGTCCGGCTCGGAAAGGCCCCGGTCGGCGGCGTACTCGTTGCGCATCGCCGCCAGGGCGGGTGTGTCGCCCGTCACGTCGTTCTCCCTCTCGCCGGGCATCCGGCGTCTGGAGACGCTGGCCAGCCCACTGATCAGTCTCACGGAGAGCGCCCCGGCGTCCAGCGGCGGGGATGTCGCGTGCAGCACAGTCGCAGCGGGTCGCGCGCTTGGTTACTCACCAGGCAAGATGGCGAGAACACATCACTGAGGGTCGCCTTAGGTACCGGGCCGGACCGAGCCCGTGGCGGGCGCACCGAGCCAGAAGCCAGGAGACGACATGGCCGACTTCAAACCGGGCCTCGAAGGCGTCGTGGCCTTCGAGACAGAGATCGCCGAGCCGGACCGCGAGGGTGGCGCGCTGCGCTACCGGGGCGTGGACATCGAGGATCTGATCGGCCAGGTCTCCTTCGGCAACGTCTGGGCGCTGCTGGTCGACGGGCGTTTCGGCCCCGGCCTGCCGCCCGCCGAGCCGTTCCCGGTGCCGGTGCACTCCGGTGACATCCGCGTCGACGTGCAGTCCGCGGTCGCGATGCTCGCCCCGTACTGGGGGCTCAGTCAGCTGCTCGACATCTCCGACTCGCAGGCCCGCGCCGACCTGGCCCGGGTCTCGGTCACCGCGCTCTCCTTCGTCGCCCAGTCCGCGCGTGGCCTGGGCCTGCCGGCGGTGCCGCAGAAGGAGATCGACAAGGCGGAGACGATCGTCGAGCGGTTCATGAAGCGCTGGCGGGGCGAGCCGGATCCCCGGCACGTCAAGGCCGTCGACGCGTACTTCATCTCGGCCGCCGAGCACGGCCTGAACGCCTCGACCTTCACCGCCCGGATCGTCGCCTCCACCGGGGCCGACGCGGCGGCCTGCATCTCGTCGGGCATCGGCGCGCTCTCCGGCCCGCTGCACGGCGGCGCCCCGTCGCGGGTGCTCACCATGCTGGAGGCCGTCGAGCGCAGCGGTGACGCCGAGGGGTACGTCAAGGGTGTCCTCGACCGGGGCGAGCGGCTGATGGGCTTCGGCCACCGCGTCTACCGGGCCGAGGACCCGCGCGCCCGGGTGCTCCGGCGCACCGCCCGGGAGCTGGGCGCACCGCGTTTCGAGGTGGCCGAGGCGCTGGAGAAGGCCGCCCTGGCCGAGCTCCAGGCCCGCCGCCCGGACCGCGTCCTCGCCACCAACGTCGAGTTCTGGTCGGCCGTGGTGCTCGACTTCGCCGAGGTGCCGGCGCACATGTTCACCTCGATGTTCACCTGCGCCCGGATGGGCGGCTGGTCGGCGCACATCCTGGAGCAGAAGAAGCTCCAGCGGCTGGTCCGCCCGTCGGCCCGGTACGTCGGCCCGGGCACCCGCAAGCCGCAGCAGGTCGAGGGCTGGGACGCCATCCCGCACGGCGTCTGATCCCGTTCCGCACCGAGGGGCGTCGACCGACCGGTCGACGCCCCTCGCGCGTGTCACCCGGCTCCGGCCGGACGGACGACCCGGCGACGCGCGACCCGGCCGACCGCGACCACCGGCCGGCTGCCCGGCGACGGGTGGACGATCAGGAGCGGCCCGGCCGGCGACCGGCCGTTGATCACGCAGCGGTGTGGCCGACGCCTCAGGTCCGGGCCTGGGACCAGCCGGCATCCGGGCCACCGCGGGTGCGAGGATGAAGGCCGGCAGTGTCGCCGGACCGGGCACGGACCCGGCCACGTGGTGCGCCCCGCGCACCCGTCCGCCGGCAGTCCCGCGCCTGGTGAAGGGCCCGCCCTAGCCCCATGCGGAAGGATCGAGAAAACCGTGGCTGACGCACCGACCATCCGGATTCCCGACGACATCAAGCCCGCCGACGGGCGGTTCGGCTGCGGGCCGTCCAAGGTCCGTCCGGAGGCGGTGTCCGCACTCGCCGACGTGGCGACCAGCTACCTGGGCACCTCGCACCGGCAGCAGACCGTCCGCGCCGAGGTCGCCCGGCTGCGCAAGGGCATCGCCGAGTTCTTCTCCCTGCCCGAGGGTTACGAGGTGATCATCGGCAACGGTGGCGCCACCGCCTTCTGGGAGGTCGCCACCTTCGGTCTGGTCCGCGACCGGGCCCAGTTCGCCAGCTTCGGCGAGTTCGGTGCGAAGTTCGCCAAGTCGGTCAAGGACGCGCCGTTCCTCGGTGAGCCGACGGTCCGCAAGGCCGAGCCGGGCAGCGCCCCGGGCCTGCTGGCCGAGGCCGGGGTGGACGTCTACGCCACCCCGCACAACGAGACCTCCACCGGGGTCGCGGTGCCGATCAACCGGGTCGCCGACGCCGACCCGGGCTCGTTGCTGCTGGTCGACGCCACCTCCGGCGCGGGCGGCCTGGACGTCAACGTCGGCGAGACCGACGTCTACTACTTCGCCCCGCAGAAGTGCTTCGGCTCCGACGGCGGCCTCTGGTTGGCCCTGATGTCGCCGGCCGCGTTGGAGCGGGCCACCGAGATCAAGGGCTCCGGCCGTTACATCCCGGCCTTCCTCGACCTGGTCACCGCGATCGACAACTCGCGGCTGGAGCAGACCTACAACACCCCGGCGTTGGCGACCGTCTTCCTGGCCGCCGAGCAGACCGACTGGATGAACTCGCAGGGCGGCCTGAGCTGGGCGGCCAAGCGCACCGCCGAGAGCGCCGGGATCGTCTACGGCTGGGCCGAGCGGGCCGCGTTCGCCACCCCCTTCGTCACCGACCCGGCGCTGCGCTCCAACGTGGTCGCCACCATCGACTTCGCCGACGGGGTGGACGCCGCCGCGATCGCGAAGGTGCTGCGGGCCAACGGGATCGTCGACACCGAGCCCTACCGCAAGCTCGGTCGCAACCAGCTGCGGGTCGCGCTGTTCCCGGCGGTGGAGCCGGCCGACGTGGAGGCGCTCACCGCCGCCATCGACTACGTGGTCGAGCGGCTCTAGTCACACCCGTCACGGTGGGTGGTCGCAGCGGCTGCTGCGGCCACCCACGGTGATCATTGCCGCAGCTCAGTCGCGACATGCGCAAGTCGCATCCCCCACCTGTGGGCAGATGAGCGTACGGTGGTGCGAGGACGCCCGGGTGGCCGGCTCGTGGCGTGACGGCCAGCGAAGCGGGACGGAGGCTACGCCATGCGCCCAGTACGCTTCGTCGCCCTCTCCGAGGACGGCCAGGCGCTGGTGCTCGCCGACGAGGTCGGGCGTCTGCTCGCCCTCCCCATCGACGAACGCATCGCGACCGTGCTGCACGCCGAGCCCGGTGCGCCGCCGCTCACCGTGGTCCCCACCGGGGTCGACCCGACCCCGTCACTGTCCCCCCGGGACATCCAGGCCCGCATCCGTTCGGGCGAGTCCGCCGAGGACGTCGCCCGGATCGCCGGTGTGCCCGTCGACCGGGTGCTGCGCTACGCCGGCCCGGTGCTCCAGGAGCGGGCCATGCTCGCCCAGCACGCCCGGCGTACCCGGCTCAAGGGTGCCGAGAAGGCGACCCCGCTGGCCGAGGTGGTCAACGGTCGGCTGGCCCAGCACGGCATCGACACCGAGAAGATCTCCTGGGACGCCTTCCGGCGGGACGACGGCACCTGGCGGATCATCGCCACCTGGCCGTCCGGCAAGGCCACCGCGCAGGCCGTCTGGGATCTCGACAAGCTCCGGCAGAACGTCACCCCGCACGACGACATGGCGCAGTACCTGTGCGCCGAGCGTCCCACGCCGATCCTCGGCCAGGAGCCGGCACCGGAACGGGGCGGCCACGCGCTGCCCGGCCCGTCGCGGGGCGAGCCGAGTCGGGGCGGACACGGCCTGCCGGCCGCCAGCGAGCAGGCCCGTCCGGGCCGGGACCCGATCCGGGCCGGGCGGGACGCCCTGCTCGCGTCGCTGGACCGTCCGCTCGGTGGCACCTCGGGGCGGGGTCTCGACCCGCGTTCCCCGGCCGCGCTGGCCGGTTCCGATGCGCCCCGTCAGCGGGCCGTCGGCGGTGGTGCCGCCGCACTGCTCGGCGGTGGGCAGGGTTCCGCCTTCGACGACGACTCGGACGCGCCCAAGGAGGTCCCGGCCGTGCCGTCGCTTGCCGTGCTCCGGCCGCGCCGCACGGGCACGGCTGCGGCGGCCGCTGCGGGCGGCGAGTCGACGGACGCCTCGGGCAAGCCGCGTAAGCGCCTGCCCAGCTGGGACGACGTCCTGTTCGGCACCGGCCCGGCGGCCCGCGAGTCCTCCTGATCGCAGTGGGCCACTCTGGCATCGCGAGGCACTCGAGGTCCGCGCGTGTCAGGGTGGTCCCATGGAGTACACGAATCTGGGACGTACCGGTCTGTCGGTGAGCCGGCTCTGCCTCGGCACGATGAACTTCGGGCCGCAGACCTCCGAGCCGGACAGCTTCGCCATCATGGACCGGGCGCTCGAACACGGCATCAACTTCTTCGACACCGCCAACGTCTACGGCTGGCAGACCGGTGAGGGGATCACCGAGCAGATCATCGGTCGTTGGTTCGCCCAGGGCGGGGGCCGGCGGGACAAGGTCGTCCTGGCCACCAAGGTCTTCGGCAAGATGGGCGAGTGGCCCAACGACCAGGGCCTGAGCGCCCGGCACATCGTCCGGGCCTGTGAGGACTCGCTGCGCCGGCTCCAGACCGACGTGATCGACCTCTACCAGATGCACCACGTCTCGCGGAGCACCCCGTGGGAGGAGATCTGGCAGGCGATGGAGACCCTGGTCGCCCAGGGCAAGGTGATCTACGTCGGGTCGTCCAACTTCGCCGGTTGGCACATCGCCCAGGCGCAGGCCGCCGCCGGGAAGCGCAACTTCCTCGGCCTGGTCGCCGAGCAGTCCATCTACAACCTGCTCACCCGGCACGTCGAGCTGGAGGTGATCCCGGCCGCGCAGCACTACGGGCTGGGGGTCATCCCGTGGTCGCCGCTGCACGGGGGGCTGCTCTCCGGGGTGCTGCGCAAGATGGCCGAGGGCGGGGCCGCGCGGGGCACCGCCGGCCGGGCCGCCGACGGGCTCGCCGCGCACCGGCCGGCCATCGAGGCGTACGAGAAGTTCTGCGCCGAACGGGGTGACGACCCGGCCGACGTGGCGTTGGCCTGGTTGCTTTCCCGGCCCGGGGTGACCGCCCCGATCATCGGCCCGCGCACCGTCGCCCAGCTCGACAACACCCTGGGCGCGCTGACGGTGGAGATCGACGAGGCGACGGAACAGCGGCTCGACGAGTTGTTCCCGCCGGTCGGCAACGGCGGCCCCGGCCCGGAGGCCTGGGCCTGGTGACCGGTCCCCCGACGGGGGCCGAGTAGCGGCACCCGAGCGCCTCGGACACCGCCACTGCACCCCCCTTCGCGCCGCCGTCACGGAACCGTCGCCCGCCGGGCCCGGCCCCGATCGTCATGATCAGCAGGGTGCGGGGCGGAGCGGCCAGGTGGCGAGGGGGGTGTGGTGGGGGCCGGGGCGGCTGTGCACCAGCACCAGCTCATCGGCCGGCCACCACGGACCGAGGTGGGCGTCGAGGGCGAGCCGGTCGGCATCCACCTCGGACGGGTCGAGCCGGTCACCGGGCCGCGCCACCGTCAGGTGTGGACGGAACGGCTTCCCGTCGTACGGCAGGCCGGCCCGGTCCAGCTCGGCCCGGATCAGCCCGGCCAGCGTCCGCAGCGCGGTCACCTCGCCCCGCACGTCCACCCACAGCACGGTGGTCCGGCCCTGCCCGAACAGGCCCCCGCCGCCCAGCCGTAACCGGGGTGGGTGCGTCCAGCCGGCGCGGGCGGCTTCGGCGGCCGTGCCGAGGGCACCTGCCACCTCGGGCAGCCGGCCGGGCTCGACCTCACCGAGGAAGGCCAGCGTGACGTGCAGGTGTGCCGGCTGCGCCAGGCGTACGTCGAGGCCGGCGGCACCGGCTGTGCCGACCCGCAGCCGGGACACCCGGGCGGTGAGGTCGGCGACGGCGGATGGTGGCGGGTGGACCGCGACGAAGAGTCTCACGCCCGCCGGTCACGGGGGCGGCGGTCGGCGGGGGTGGTCGGCAGCGTGAGCCCCGCCGCGGCCAGCACGCCCTCGACCCGGACCCGTTCGATCTCCCGGTCGACCCCGGTCAGCTCGGCCAGGTGCTCGGGGATCTCCAACGCCCGGCAGGCGGCGCGGAGCCGGTCGTCGTACGCCTCGATGACCGAGCTGTGCCAGACCACCGAGCGACCGCCGGCGGCGAGCCGGTGCCGGCCCAGGCGGCGCAGGTCGGCGGCGAGGAGTTCGAGGGGGCGGCGGTCGGCCCGGTCCAGCTCGGTCAGGTCGATGTCGCGGGTGGCCGGGTCGGCGGCGAGGGCCCGGTCGAGGCGGGCGATGGTGCGGCGTTCCCGGCGGCGTTCCCGCCACTCGGCCCAGCCGCAGGCCACCCGGTCGGCGATCTCGTCGAGGCAGAAGAGCAGGGCGAAGGCCACCGGCAGGCAGGCCACGGCGAGGATAGCCAGTATCAGCGTCAGCGCGCTCCCGCCTGCCACACCTCGACGCTAGGGCCCGGCGGGGCCGCGCGCCACCGCTTTGTTGCTATCTGCACGCTCTGCGTGTCCGCCCCACCGCTCACCGCCCGCTGGGGGTGAGCAGGTGGGGGCGGGACACCACGTAGAAGCGGGGCAGCGGCAGGACCCGGAAGCGCAGCCGGGCCCCGGAGCGCCGCAGTTGCCAGGTGAGCGCGAGCAGGGCGGTGGCCAGCGAGATGAGTCCACCCATCCAGATGCTCGCGCCGGCGCCGAAGGTCTCGGCGACCCAGCCGATGATCGGTGCGCCGACCGGGTTGGTGCCGAGGAACACCAGCACCCACAGCGCCATCACCCGGCCCCGGAAGGCCGCATCGGTGCCGAGCTGCACCCGCTGGTTGGCCGCCTGGGCGAAGAAGACCATGAAGAAGCCGGTCGGCATGAGCAGGGTCACCACCAGCCAGTACGCCGGGGCGAGGCCGACCAGGGTGCCGAAGACCGCGCAGCCGACGGCCGCACCGAGCACCAGCCATACCGACGGGCGGCTGCGCCGTCCGGTGCCGGCGAGCGCCCCGACCAGCGCGCCGACCGCCAGCGCGGTGCTGAACAGGCCGAACGAGGCGGCCCCGGTGTGGAAGACCGTCTTGGCCAGTGCGGCGAGGGTGAGCTGGAAGTTGAACAGCGACATCCCGATCACCGACATGACCACCATGGGCAGCAGCAGGTCGGGGCGTTGCCGGACGTAGCGCAACCCGTCGATGATCTTGGCGGAGTCGCGTTCGCCGATCGGGAGCAGGTCCTTGCGGTACAGCTCGGCCGGGCGCATCCGGACCACGTTGGCCAGCGGCGCGACGGAGCTGACGGCGGTGAACAGGAAGACCGGGCCGACGTCGAACGCGGCGATGGCCAGGCCGGCGACGGCGGGGCCAATGATCCGGGCCGAGTTGAACACCGCCGCGTTGAGGGAGAGCGCGTTGGGCAGCAGGGTGGTGCCGACGAGTTCGCTGACGAACGCCTGCCGGACCGGGGTCTCCACCGCGTTGGCGGTGCCGAGCAGGGCGGCGAACGCGAAGACGTGCCACAGCTCGACCAGGCCGGTGAGCACCAGCAGGCTCATCCCCAGCGCCAGCACCGTCCAGAAGGCGTTGGCGACGAAGAGCAGCATCCGCTTGTCGTAGCGGTCGGCGAGCCGGCCGGAGAGCAGGGTGAGCAGCAGCACCGGGGTGAACTGCAGGGCGGTCACCACGCCGAGCGCGGTGGCGGAGTTGTCCGAAAGCTCAAGGACGAGCCAGTCCTGGGCGATGAACATCATCCAGACGCCGATCAGTTTGACCAGCTGTCCGGTGGCGAAGAGTCGGTAGTTGCGGACTCGTAGGGACTGGAACATCGTGCTCAGCTTCGCCTGCACTCTTGGTGCGCCTCCTCGGGTCGCGTACGCGTCATCGACGGCGGACGGCGCGGACCCGGTGGGGCGTCAGGCGCGGGCGAGCTGCTGGAGGATCTCGGCGGCCCGCCGTAGCGTGTCGCGTTCGTCCTCCGCGAGCGCGGCCAGCCGGCTGGCCAGCCACTCGTCGCGGGCCCGCTCGAACTGGTCGAGCACGGCCCGGCCCGACTCGGTGGCCGCCAGGATGACCTGCCGGCCGTCGGTCGGGTGGGGGGTGCGCTGCACCAGGCCACGCTCCTCCAGCTTCGCGACGATCTTGCTCATCGTCGGTGGCTGGACCCGTTCGACGTCGGCCAGCTCCCGGGGCGTCAGCGCGCCCGCCAGCCGGAGGCTGGTGAGCGCGGAGAGCTGGGTGACCGTCAGGTCGCCGACCGGGCGGGCCTGCCGGACCCGCCGGTTGAGTCGGGTGATCGCATCACGCAGCTGGGGTGCCAGCTGCGCCGGTGGCACGCGGTTTGCCGTCACCGTCCGCTCCGTCACAGTCGTTAGCCTAACTAATGAGCCTGGCTAACGACATCCGATATGACCATGCTCACGAGGGGAATACCGCCGCTGCGGGCCGGGCAACCTGACGGGTCGCCCGGCCCCGGGACCGACGGGTGGCGCTACGCCAGCGCGGACTCGATCGGCCCGCGCAGGAAGTACAGCACGAACAGCACCGCCACCGCGTAGAGCAGCGGATGGATCTCCCGCGCCTTCCCCTTCGCCAGCTTGAGCAGCACGTAGCTGATGATGCCCGCGCCGATGCCGTTGGAGATCGAATAGGTGAAGGGCATCAGGGTGATGGTGAGGAACGCCGGGATGGCGATCTCGTAGTCGGTCCAGTCGATGGTCCGCACCGCGGTCATCATCAGGAAGCCGACCACCACCAGCGCCGTCGAGGCCGCCTCGAACGGGATCACCGTGGACAGCGGCGACAGGAACATCGCCAGCAGGAACAGACCACCGGCGACCAGGTTGGCCACCCCGGTCCGGGCACCCTCCGCGACCCCCGAGGCACTCTCGATGTACGACGTGTTGCTGGAGACGCTCGCCGCGCCACCCGCCGCCGCGGCGATCGAGTCGACCAGCAGGATCTCCTTCGCCCGGGGCGGGGTGCCCTGCTCGTCGAGCATGTCCCCCTCCTGGCCGATCGCGACCATCGTGCCCATCGTGTCGAAGAAGTCCGTGATCAACAGGGTGAAGACGAACATCAACGGGATCAACCAGCCGGCCCGGCTCCACGAGCCCAGCACGTTGAAGTTGCCCAGCAGCGACAGGTCGGGGATGTCCACGATCCGCTCGGGCAGCTTCGGCACGTTCAACGACCAGCCGTGCGGGTTGGGCTTGCCGTCGACGAAGGACGGCCCCACCTTGGCGACCGCCTCCACGATGATCGCCAGCGCGGTCGAGGCCAGGATGCCGATCAGGATCGCGCCGCGCACCCGCCGCACCACCAGCACCAGCGTCACCAGCAGGCCGACCACGAAGACCAGCATCGGCCAGCTGACGATCTTGCCGTTGATGCCGAGCCCCACCGGCACGGTGGTGTTCGCCGCGTCCGGCACCCGCCTGACGAAACCGGCGTCGACCAGCCCGATGATGGTCAGGAACAGCCCGATGCCCACCCCGATCGCGGTCTTGAGCTGCGTCGGGACCGAACGGAACACCGCCGTACGCAGGCCGGTGAGCACGAGGATCGCGATGAGCACACCCTCGATCACCACCAGCCCCATCGCGTCCGCCCAGGTCATCTGCGGGGCGATCTCGAACGCGACGAGCGCGTTCACCCCCAGACCGGCGGCCAGCGCCATCGGGAACCGCCCGACGACCCCCATCAGGATCGTCATCAGGCCGGCCACCAGCGCGGTCGCCGCGGCCAGGGCGGGAATCGACAGTTTCTTGCCGTCACCGTCGGCGGCTCCGCCCAGGATCAGCGGGTTCAGCACCACGATGTACGCCATCGTGAAGAAGGTCGCCAGACCACCCCGTACCTCACGGCTCATCGTCGAGCCGCGGGCGGAGATCTCGAAGAAACGGTCGAAACCGTTCCGGGGGTGGGCGGGATCAGAGGGAATGCCGTTGTCCGGCGGCGCTATGGCCATCAGGTCCTCGCAGGTGATCTACCGTTGTCGCGCGCATCGTCCCAGATCAGCGGCGGGCCGGGAAGATGCTTCGCGGTACGCTTGCGCCCGTGCCGCAGGAGCAACCACCACGACCCGAGCCACTCGACCCGCCGATGGTCCCGTTCGCGGTGGCCGGGTTGATCGCCTGGGCGGTGGTGGGCCTGCTGATGCTGGTCTTCTTCCGTGGCTGGCTCACCGAACACGGCCACCAGGACTGGCTCTGGACCTGCCTGGCCGGGTTCCTGTGGGGCTTTCCCGGTCTGGCCACGATGATGCGGCACGACGCCCACCGTCGCCGCCGTCGGGCATCCGCCAGGCAGGACTGACCCGCCCCGCACACCGGGCGTCCGGGGCGTCACGCCCACGCCGAGCCCACCGGCCGGCGGACCGGCCCCGCAGTCAGGACCGGCCGGACGGCTACACCGGCTCGGACTCCTCCGCCGGGTCGGATGCCCCGTCCACCGTCATCGACTCGACCGCGCTGTCGTCGTACACCGTCGGCAGCTCGTCGACCGCCGGCTCGGCGGTCTCCACCAGGGTCTCCGAGTGCGCGCCGCAGCCGTGCTCGGCGCTGACCACCCGGCCGTCGTCGGGGGCGTAGAAGTTGCCGCAGGCCCCGAACGCCTGCCGCAGCGCACCGGCCAGCGGCAGATAGAAGCCACAGGTGCCACAGCGGGCCGAGGCGGGGGCGGCGGTGGAGATCGGGGCGGACGGGCCGTGGTCGCCGTCGTACCAGCGCTGGGCCGCCTCGGCCCGGCCCTCGCGGGACAGCACCCGGGGCCGGCCGAGACCCAACTCCCAGGAGGTCTCCTCGACCGCCGGGTCGTCGGAGAGCAGGTAGCCGGGGGCGAGCCGGTCGTCGTCCGACGGGGTGAGGAGCAGGTCACCCGGGCCGAGGTCACCCGGCTGGAGGCGTTCCTGCCACGGCAGCCAACCGGGCGCGAGCAACGCGTCCGAGCCGGGCAGCAGCACCGTCTCACAGACGGTGACCTGCCGGCTGCGGGGGACCCTGGTGACGGTCACCGCCCAGCGCCAACCCCGGTAACCACCGAGCAGGCATTCGAAATAATGGGTGACCACCCGGTCACCTTCGGCGACGGCCCGCAGGTGGTCGCCGATGTCGGCGGGCTCCACCTCGGTGATCGCGTCGCGGGCCACCTCGACGGCGGCGGCGCAGACCTGGTCGAGGCGGGCGGCACGAGCGGGAGCGGGCCTGGTCACCCGACCATTGTTCCCCATGCGCGACACGCGCCGACAGGCACTCCCCGAGTGAGTCTTCCCCCGTGGTGCGGCACAGCTGGATCAGATGGGCGAGGATGGTGCACATGCCGCTGTTCTCCCGCTCCGGGCGGTCCGTACTGGGACGGACCGTCGGCACCGGCATCCGCGCCACCCGCCTGCTGCTGCGCGGCTCGGTCAACGGCGGACGCTGGATGACCCGACGGGCCGGTTCGGCCCGCGCGAAGGGTGCCGGCGGAGAGACCGGCATGGTCCGCCTGTTCGACCTGCACGCCGTCTCCTGCGCCGGGGACACGTTGATCGCCATCGGCCTGGCCGGGACCATCTTCTTCGACGTCCCGCTCGGTGAGGCACGCAGCAAGGTGGCGCTCTACCTGCTGGTCACGATGGTGCCGTTCGCGATGCTGGCACCCGTGGTCGGCCCCCTGCTCGACCACTTCCGGCACGGCCGGCGGTACGCGCTGGCCACCACCATGCTCGGCCGGGCCTTCCTGGCCTGGCTGATCTCGGACTACATCGGCAGCCTCGGGCTCTATCCCGCCGCGTTCGGGGTGCTGGCGCTGTCTCGGGCGTACGGCGTGGCCCGGTCCGCCGCCGTGCCCCGGTTGCTGCCGGAGGGGCTCGGGTTGTCCCAGGTGGGGGCGCGGGCCAGCGTCTACGGCACGGTGGCCGGGGCGTTGGTGGCCCCGCTGGGGTTGGCGGCGTTCTGGTTCGGGCCGCAGTGGCCGCTCCGGGTCGCCTCGGTGATCTTCCTGGTCGGCATGGTGATCGCGTTGCGGTTGCCGCCCCGGGCGGACTCCGAGCCACCGGAGCGGGTGCCCCGACCGCTGCGGGCGCTGCGCCGCAAGGGGGACCGTCCGTTGGGCCGGGGGCGGCCGGCGGGTCGACTGGTGATCGCCACCCTGATCGGCGCCGCAGGGGTCCGCGCGCTCTACGGTTTCCTGCTGCTCTTCCTGGCGTTCGCGCTCAAGAAGGGGGACCTGACCAACGACCTCTTCGGCCGCCGGCTCAGCGACCAGGCGGCGCTGGGCATCATCGGCGGGGCGCTGGCGATCGGCGGCTTCCTGGCCACCGCGGTCGGCACCCGGCTGCGGATCCACCGACCGGCGGCGATCCAGTCCAGCACGATGATCATCGTGGCCGGGGTGGGCATCCTGACCGTGCTGAAGTTCTCCCTGCCGATGGTGGCACTGTTCTGCCTGGTCGCAGCCCTGTCCAGCGGGATCGCCAAGCTCGCCGTCGACGCCTCGATCCAGGAACGCATTCCCGAACGGCTACGGGCCAGCTCCTTCGCCCACTCCGAGACCGCCCTGATGCTCGCCTTCGTCGCCGGTGGTGGGCTCGGCCTCGTACCGTTCGAGGGCCGCATCGGCATCGCGGTCGCCGCCGGGGTGGGCGTCCTCGCCGCTGCGCGGGGAATCGTCGTCGCGGGCCGGCTGCGCGCCGAGCGGCTGCTGGGCCGACCGTTGACCGACGAGGAGTTGGCCGCCCAGGACCGGGCCGACGCCACTGCCGCGCGGGCGACCGACCCGGCTTCCGGGGTGACCGACCCGCCCGGTCCTGCCGCCGGCTCCACCGATGCCGCTGCCGGTCGTTCCGCCGGCTCGCGGGTAGATCTGGCCGCCGACCGCCCGGCCGACAGCGCCGACGACGAGGCGACCGAGGCGGCGGCCCGGGCCGCACCGACCTCACCGGCTCCGAGCGGGGCGGCCGGACGGCACGACGACGGGTTGGCCCCGCCGGGCTACCACATCTACCGGCCGTCCTCGGCGGTCCCGGGCAGCGGTGTCGACGACCAGCCACGGCAGTCGCCGGGGTCGGTGTCGTGACGGGTCTGCTGGTGTTGACCGCCGTACCGGCCGAGGCGGAGGCCGTCCGGGCGGGGCTGGCCGACCCGACGGTGACGGTCCGGGCGATCGGCGTGGGACCGGCCGTGGCCGGCGCCGCCACGGCCCGCCTGCTGGCTCTGGCCGAGGCTGCCGGTCGTCCGTACCGGGCGGTGGTCAGCGCGGGGATCGCCGGGGGCTTCGCCGACCGGGCCCCGGTCGGCGCAACGGTGCTCGCCTCCCGCAGCGTCGCCGCGGACCTCGGGGCCGAATCCCCGACCGGCTTCATCCCCGTCGACGAGTTGGGGATGCCCCCGGAACTGCTCGGTGGCGGCCCCACCATCGACACCGACCCGGCGCTGCTGGGCGCGCTACGCGCCGCCCTCCCGGCGGCCGTCGTCGGGGCGGTGCTCACGGTCAGCACGGTCACCGGCACCGCCACGAGCACCACCGCCCTGGCCGACCGGCACCCCGACGCGGTGGCCGAGGCCATGGAGGGGTACGCGGTGGCGGTCGCCGCCGCGCAGGCCGGCCTCCCCTTCGTCGAGCTGCGTACCGTCTCGAATCCGATCGGTCCCCGGGACCGCGACGGCTGGCGGATGCGCGAGGCGTTCACCGCCCTGACCCAGGCTGCCCGCGCGCTGGGCTGACCGGGCGTCGCAGGGACATGGCGAGCGGGCGTCCGGCGGCCACCCGGAAACCGCAGGACGCCAGGAAACGGGTGCCGAAGTGCTCCTCGACCACCGTGCGGACCAGACCGATACCCACCTCCTCCATCCGCTGTGTCATGGCGGCCACCAACCGGCCACCGATGCCGATCCGACGGTGCCCGGCCGCGACCAACACCCCGTCGAGCACCAGTTCGCGCGGCCAGTCCAGGTCGTCGCCGTAGACCAACTGTGGATCACACTCGTGGGCGCGCAACTCCCCCAGCAGGCTGCCGTCAGGCAGTTCGGCCACGAACCGCCAGGCCGTCGTGGGCCGTCCGTCACCGACCACCCAGCGGATGGTGGCGTCACGCCGGACCCGCTCCGCCGCCCGACGCCGGTCCCGGTACCCCCGGTTCCGTTCGTACGCCGCCGGCGGCAGCCGCAGCGGCCACTGTGCGGGCGGCAGGTTGTACCACTCCGCCCACCAGGCACCCGGCCAGTCCTTCGGCTCGTGCACCGGCCAGACGTCGAGATGGGCCGGATAACGTCGCCCGGCGGTGTCCCGTAGGTCGTCGTGCGGCACCGGCGGCAGCGAACAGGTCACCCCGGCGGTCGGCGCCTGGACGGTCGACGTGGCGGTGATCGGGGGCGGGCCGTCGGTCGGGGGCGGGGCGTCCGTCGGGGGCGGGGCTGCGGTCGGGGGCGGGGCTGCGGTCGGGGGCGGGGCTGCGGTCGGCGCGGGAGGTGAGGTGGTGGGCAGTGAGATCGTCAGGGTGCCACCGACGACCCGCACCAGTCGCTCGACCGTGTGGAACCGTGGATCGGCCGCACTGCCGGACTCGATCCGGGCGATGGTCGCCTGGGGCACCCCCGAACGCCGGGCCAGCTCCCGCTGGCTCAGGTCGGCCTCCCGGCGCAGCGCCCGCACCGTCCGGCCCAGATCGGCCGGCAGGGCCTCCTCCGTCGTCACACCACCATGCTCCCGGTGCTACGCCTCGGCTTCAACAACCTCATCTCCGACTGTGGACAACCCTGTGGAAAACCGGTGGAGCTGGGGACAAGGTAGTGAGGTCGCGTCCTTTGGAGCTGATGACGTAAGCGATTCACGGATTGGTCCGATCCAGGCATACCGACCAAAGAAGTCGGTGACGGATAGGTCTTGAAAGACAGATAAGTCTTGAATGATAGATAAGTCTTGAAAGACGGATGGGTCTTGAAACCAGTGAGGGAGTCCCGGGCCGCTTCCGGCTCATGCCCGGGTCGTCAGCCCGCCATGGTCTCGACAACGGTGTCCGGCCGGGTGGCACGGCCCCGGGCATACCGAGAAAAGGTCAAACCACCACGCCTCGGCCAGGGTGGGTACGCGTCACCTCCGCGCCCGGCGCTCCGCCCCACGCTGATCCCGCTACCACTCCGCCCCACCCTCACCCCGCCACCGCCCTACCCCACGCTGACCCTGCCACCGCCCCGCCCCACGCTGACCCCGCTGCCGCTCGGCCCGCGCTGACTCGATGACGTCATCAGCTCGAAAGGGCACACACGTAGTACTCGTCGCCCCGCCCCGGGCTGAGCCGGGCTGGGCCGGGCCGGGCTGGGCCGGGCCGGGTGGGATCACGAGCCGGACGCAGGTCCTCCCGAGCGGGTGAGACCCGCCGGGCCAGAACGGGCCCGCCGGCCAGGACAACCCGGGCAGAACGGCCCACCGGTCAGAACGGGCCCGCCGCCCGGCCAGAACGGCCCGCCGGCCACAACGGCCCACCGGCCACAACGGCCCGCCGGCCGGTCAGAACGGCCCGCCGGCCACAACGGCCCACCGGCCGGTCAGAACGGCCCGCCGGTCAGAACGGCCCCCGCCGGGGGCGGGCGGGGTGGGCGTCACATCGGGGGATGGCGGGGCGAATGCCGCAGCGGCGCTACCGTGGGGGCGTGGCGCTCTCCCTGGCGATCTCCCCCTGCCCCAACGACACCTTCGTCTTCGACGCGCTGGTGCACGGCCGGGTGCCGGGTGCGCCGCCGGTGGAGGTGACCTTCGCCGACGTCGACGTCACCAACACCGCCGCCGAACGGGGGGCCTTCGACCTGGTGAAGGTCAGCTACGCGGCGCTCCCGTGGCTGCTCGACGACTACCACCTGCTGCCCTGCGGCGGTGCGCTCGGCCGGGGCTGCGGCCCCCTCGTACTCACCCGGGGCACCGAAGCTCAGGACGCCACCACCGACAGCACCACCATCGCAGGCGGGGCCACCACCGACGCCAGCACGGCAACCGGGCCCACCGGACCGGCAACCGGGCCCGCCGGACCGGCAACGGGGGCGGCCGGACCGGCAACGGGGCCGGCCAGCGCAGCCGGCGGGGCGGGGCGGGCGGACCGGGTCGACCTGAGCGGGGCCACGGTGGCGGTGCCGGGTGACCGGACCACCGCGTACCTGCTGTTCCGGCTCTGGTCGGCGGGACAGCCACCGGCCCGGATCGAGATCGTGCCGTTCCACGAGATCATGCCGGGCGTGGCGGCGGGCCGCTACGACGCCGGCCTGGTGATCCACGAGGCCCGGTTCACCTACCACCGGCACGGGTTGACCGCGCTGGTGGACCTGGGTGAGTGGTGGGAGGCCGACACCGGCCTACCCATCCCGCTCGGGGCGATCCTGGCCCGCAAGGGCACGGTCGACCCGGTGGCCGCCGCCGGCTGGATCCGGGAGTCGGTACGCCAGGCGTGGGCCGACCCGTCGGCCAGCCGGGGGTACGTGCTCGCGCACGCGCAGGAGATGGAGCCCGACGTGGTGGACCGGCACATCGGCCTCTACGTCAACGAGTTCACCGCCGACCTGGGGGACGCGGGGTTCGCCGCCGTGGAGGCGCTGCTGGGCCGGGCCGCCGACGCCGGGCTGGTGCCTCAGACCTCCAACTCGCTGGCCACCGCGTGGACCAGCTGAGCGATCTTCTGCGCGGTCTTGCGGTCGGGGAAGCGGCCCCGGCGCAGGTCCGGCTGCACCTTCGCCTCCAGCACCTTGATCATGTCCTCGACCAGACCGTGCAACTCCTCGGCCGGCCGGCGGCGCAGCTCCGCCATCGACGGCGGGGCGTCCAGCAGCTTGACCCCCATCGCCTGGGCGCCACGCCGGCTGTCCACCACGCTGAAGTCGACCCGTTGACCACCCTTGAGGTCGGTGACACCCGCCGGCAGCGCGCCCTTCGGCAGGAACACGTCGCCACCCTCGTCGCTGGTGACGAACCCGTATCCCTTGGCCGCGTCATACCACTTCACTCGACCCGTCGGCACCTTGGAAACCCCTGCTTCACTCGATACGACTACTGCTCCAAGGCTAGCCCGATGATCCGGTCGAGCGCCGCCGGGAATCCGGTGAGGTCGTCGAGGACCAGCTGCGCCCCGGCGGCCCGCAGGTCGTCCGCCGGGCACGGGCCGGTCGCCACCGCCACTCCCGGGATACCGGCCGCCCCGGCCGCCACCATGTCCGCAACGTGGTCACCGACGTAGAGCGCGGCACCGTGCTCCCGCAACGACGTCGCCTTCTGCTCGGCGAACAGGTCCCCGGCCAACTCGTCGACCGCCAGCCCTAGGTGGTCCAGGTGCAGCCGGGCCAACCGGCCGATCTTCGAGGTGACGACCATCACCCGGCCGCCGTGTGCGTGCACCGCGTCGACCGCCTCCCGGGCACCGGGCATCGGCACCGACGGGGCGATCGCGTACGCCGGGTACAGCTCCCGGTAGAGGACCACCGCCTCCTCGATCCGCTCGGCCGGGAACCAGTGGGCGAGTTCGGTGCGCAGCGGCGGACCGAGCCGGGAGACCGCCAGTTCGGCGTCGACCGGCACACCGGTGCGGGCGGTGAGCGCCCGGTAGGCGGCGGCGATGCCGGGGCGGGAGTCGATCAGGGTCATGTCGAGGTCGAACCCGACCATCAGCGCGGACATTCTGCGAAGGTACCCGGACAGGTCAGTCCGAGCCGGACGTCCGGGGGGCGCAATCGCCCGCCTGCGGGCTAGCGTGGAACGACGATGACCACCTCACTCGCCGACCAGTTGCGCGCGCTGCCCGACGAGGCGCTCGCCGCGCTGCTCCAGCTGCGCCCCGACCTCGTCGTACCGGTGCCGGCCGACGTCTCCGCGCTCGCCCTGCGGGCCGAGTCGCGGGTGTCGGTCGCCCGCGCGCTCGACGGGCTGGACCAGTTCACCCTCCAGATCCTCGACGCCGCCCGGCTCACCCGGCACCCCTCGGACGGCACCAGCTCCACCGAGGCGGTGCTCGCCATGGCCACCGCCGGGCCGCACCCGCCCGCCCCGACCACCGTCCGCAGTGCGCTCGACCGGCTCCGCGCCCGGTTCCTGCTGTACGGCCCGGAGCAGACGCTGCGGGTCGCCGGCAGCGTGGACGAGCTCGCCCCGTACCCGGCGGGGCTGGGGCGACCGGCCGACGAGCTGGACCCGCGGGCGGCGGCGCTGTGTGCGGACGCCGCGAAGCTGCGCCGGACGCTGCTCGCCGCGCCCCCGTCGGCGCGGGCGATCCTGGACCGGCTCGCCGCCGGCCCGCCCGTCGGCAGCGTGCCGCCGGGCTCACTCCAGGCCCCGGCGCTCGGCGCGGAGGGCGACCTGCCGCCCGACCCCACCAACGGCGGTGCCCCGACCGGGTCGCCGGTGCGTTGGCTGGTCGAGGCGCGGCTGCTGGTGGCGGTCTCCGCCGGGACGGTCGAGCTGCCCCGCGAGGTGGGGTTGCTGCTGCGCCGCGACACCGGCCCGCTCGGGCCGCTGCGGACCAGCCCGCCCCCGGTCGACGCACCACCCCGCGAACCGAAGGCCGCCGACTCCGCCGGGGTCGGGCAGACCATGGAGGTGGTACGGCACACCGAGGCGCTGCTGGAGGAGTTGACCGGCGAGCCGGCCCCGGTGCTGCGCTCCGGCGGGGTCGGGGTCCGCGACCTGCGCCGGCTGGCCCGTGCGGTGGCCCTGGACGAGTCGACGACCGCGCTCCTGGTCGAGGTGGCGTACGCGGCCGGTCTCCTCGGTGAGCTGGACCTGCCCGCCGCCGCCAGCCGCTACGGGGGCGAGCAGCAGGTGCTGCCCACCGGGGCGTACGAGGTGTGGCGGGCGATGTCGCTGGCCCACCGCTGGGAGCAGTTGGCCCGGGGTTGGTTGACGATGAGCCGGCAGGCCGGCCTGGTGGGGCAGCGCGACGACCGGGACCGGCCGATCAGTGTGCTCTCCGCCGAGGCGGAACGGGCCGGTGCGCCGGCCGCCCGCCGGGCGGTGCTCGGGGTGCTGGCCGACCTGGAACCGGGTACCGCCCCCACCGTCGATGAGGTGCTGGCGCTGCTCGACTGGCGGGCACCCCGGCGCAGCAGGGGCCGGGAGGCCGCACACCGGGAGGTGCTGACCGAGGCGGCGCGGCTCGGGGTGACCGGCCTCGGTGCGCTCACTTCATACGGGCGGCTGCTGCTCGCGAGCGTCACGGAGCCCGACGAGCGGGGCGGGGACGACCCGCTGGGGTTGCGCACCGACACCGAGAGCGGTGACCCCTCGGGCACGGTGCGGGCGTTGGACGCCCTGCTCCCCGCCCCGGTCGACCATTTCCTGGTGCAGGCCGACCTGAGCGTGGTGGTGCCCGGCCCACCGGACCCGACGTTGGCCGGTGAGCTGGAGGCGGTGACCGAGCCGGAGTCGGCGGGTGGGGCCAGCGTGCACCGGGTCACCACGGCCAGTGTCCGGCGGGCCCTGGACGCCGGTTACACCGCCGACGACCTGCACGAACTGTTCCGCCGCCGGTCGCGTACCCCGATCCCGCAGGGGTTGACCTACCTGGTGGACGACGTGGCCCGGCAGCACGGCGGGTTGCGGGTCGGCTCCGCCGGTGGGTACGTGCGCAGTGACGACGAGGCACTGCTGGCGGAGGTGCTGGCCGACCGGCGGTTGACGCCGTTGGCGTTCCGCCGGCTGGCCCCGACGGTGCTGTGCACGTCCTACCAGGTGGGGCGGATGCTGACCGCACTGCGTGACGCCGGGTACGCCCCGGTGCCGGAGGACGCCAGCGGCATGATGGTGCTGGCCCGGCCCCGGGTCCGGCGGGCCCCGGCCCGGGTGCTGACCGGCCGGGCGGTGGACCCGCTGGCCACGCCCCGGTTGGCGTTGCCCCGGCTGCTCGGTGTGGTGGAGCAGATCCGGCGGGGTGAGGCGGCGGCGCGGGCGGCCCGGCGGGCCCCGGCGGTGGTCCGTGGCGGGGCGGCCCGGGCTGCGGCCGGTCCGCTACCCGCGCACGGTCACGCCGAGGCCCTGGCGGTGCTCCAGCAGGCGGTCCGGGACAAGGCGCTGGTCTGGGTCGGTTACGTCGACGCGCACGGGGCGACGCTGTCCCGGCTGCTGCGGCCGGTGTCGATCGGCGCGGGTTACCTGCGTGCCGAGGACGAGCGGACCGAGATGCTGCACACCTTCGCCCTGCACCGGATCACCGCGGCGGTGCGGGAGGACTGACCGGCACCCCGGCGCCCCCGTCACCCGTGGTCGACGGCGGCGTGCGGGCGGTGCGGCGTGACCGGCGTGGCGGTCACTGCCGACGCTCAGCGGCGGCTGCGGCGTACGGTGCCGACGACGGAGACGATGAGCAGCAGGGCGAAGCCGGTGCCGGCGGCCTCACCGACCGAGTCGATGAAGCCCTGCCGTTGCACCAGCCAGCCGAAGAGGAACCAGCCGACGACGGCGATCCCGGCGACGGCGTACCCGACCATGGTGGCCGTGGAGACCTCGTCGGTCGGTGTCACCCGGTCGCCGTTCGACGCGTCCTCGGCGATCATCTCGTGATCGACGGTCATCCCAGCCCTCCCACCCCGTCCGGCCCCTGACTTCCAGGGTGGCACCCGGTTGCCAGGACGGACAGGGGGAAATACCCCCGATCCGGCCCCTATGGACAACTACCGAGGTGCCGGAGGCGAGACGGGCTGCGGCGGCACGGGTCAGGGCCGGCGCGGCGGCGTTACCGGGCAGGGGCTCAGGCGGTGCGGGTCAGGTGCCGGGGCGGCGGCCGACCAGGACCACCCGGGAGCCCACCTTGCCCAGCTCCCACCAGCGCACCGCGTCGGTGTGCAGCAGGTTGACGCAGCCGTGCGAGCCGATGCCCGCGTTGTGCAGGTAGGTGGTGGTCTCGTGGAAGCCGATCCCGCCGTTGAAGCGCTGCCAGTAGGGCAGCCACACCTCGTACGGGTTGGACCACTCCTTGAGGTTGCGCAGGTTCACCTTGTAGGTGCCGGCGGGGGTGGCGTACCCGGCCATCCCGGTTCGGGTGACGGTGGGCTTGGCGACCACCTTGCCGTCGCGCATCACCCAGGTGGTCTGCCGGGTCAGGTCCACGCAGAAGGTGGTGCCGGAGCCGGCGGAGCAACGCTTGACGTCGGTGGTGGCGAGTCGCTTCGCCACGTCGAGCGTCAACGGGCCGGCGCGACCCTCGGCGGGGCGGATGTCGTACCGCTGCTGGAACTTCTTGATCGCGGCGCAGTCGGCGTCGGTCTGCCGACCGTCCACGGTGAGCGTGCCGAACCCGCCCAGCCGGGCCAGGTACGTCTCCACCTCACGCTGGTGCTCGCCCACCTGGCAGCGGGTCTGGTTGGACTTCTGCGGGACACGCGGGCGACGCCCGGTCGACGCCTTCGGGGTCTTGGTGGCGCGGACCTTCGGCTGCGGCTGCTCCCGGTGCCGGGGCTTCGTGTCGGACCCGGTCAGCTGGTCGGGCAGGGAGCCGGCGCCCGCCCCCGTTACCTGTTCCGCACTGCCGACCGGGGCGAGCCCTCCTCCAGTGCCACCCGGGTCGGCCTGCGGCACGGACGCACACCCACCGGCGCCGACCAGCATGACCGTGGCCAGGGCGACGACCCGGGCTCTGTGGCGGACCTGCATCGTGTGCCTCCCCGGTTCAGTCGTCCCACTGGTAGACGTGTGTCCCCCGGGAAACGTTGCACCCATTGCGAAGATTTTCTGGCAGTCTCCCACCCCCGTGCAACACTGGATGGTCGACCTGCGGCGGGATTCGCCGCCGGTCGGGGGAATCCGGCCGAGGAGGGGACCTGGCGTGAGCGGTGGACCACTGATCGTGCAGTCCGACAAGACGCTGCTGCTGGAGATCGACCACCCGGACGCGCAGTCCTGCCGGATGGCGATCGCGCCCTTCGCCGAGTTGGAGCGTTCCCCGGAGCACGTGCACACCTACCGGCTCACCCCGCTGGGCCTGTGGAACGCCCGCGCCGCCGGCCACGACGCCGAGGCGGTGGTCGACGCGCTGCTGAAATACTCCCGCTATCCGGTGCCGCACGCCCTGCTGGTGGACGTGGCCGACACCATGGACCGGTACGGCCGGCTCCAGCTCGCCAACGACCCGGCGTACGGGCTGGTGCTGCGGGGGCTGGACCGGATGGTGCTGATCGAGGTCGCCAAGAGCAAGAAGCTCGCCGGGATGCTCGGTGACAAGATCGACGACGACACGATCCGGGTGCACCCGTCCGAGCGGGGTCGACTCAAGCAGGCGCTGCTCAAGCTGGGTTGGCCGGCGGAGGACCTGGCCGGGTACGTCGACGGTGAGGCGCACCCGATCGAGCTGGCCGAGGCCGGCAAGGACGGCGGTAAGCCGTGGACGCTGCGGTCGTACCAGCGTGAGGCGGTGGAGGCGTTCTGGGCCGGCGGGTCGGGGGTGGTGGTGCTGCCCTGCGGGGCGGGCAAGACCATGGTCGGTGCGGCGGCGATGGCCGAGGCGAAGGCGACCACGCTGATCCTGGTCACCAACACGGTCGCGGGCCGGCAGTGGAAGCGGGAGCTGATCGCCCGCACCTCACTCACCGAGGAGGAGATCGGGGAGTACTCGGGCGAGCGCAAGGAGATCCGGCCGGTCACCATCGCCACGTACCAGGTGCTCACCTCGCGGCGCGGCGGCGCGTTCACCCACCTGGAGCTGTTCGGGGCCCGCGACTGGGGTCTGGTCGTCTATGACGAGGTGCACCTGCTGCCCGCGCCGATCTTCCGGTTCACCGCGGACCTGCAGGCCCGCCGCCGGCTGGGTCTGACCGCGACCCTGGTCCGCGAGGACGGCCGGGAGGGTGACGTGTTCAGCCTGATCGGCCCCAAGCGGTACGACGCGCCGTGGAAGGACATCGAGTCGCAGGGCTGGATCGCCCCGGCCGAGTGCACCGAGGTCCGGGTCACCCTGACCGACGCGGAGCGGATGTCGTACGCGACGGCGGAGGCCGAGGAGCGTTACCGGATGGCGGCGACCGCCCGCACGAAGCTGCCGGTGGTCCGCGCCCTCGTGCAGCGGCACCCCGACGACCAGGTGTTGGTGATCGGGGCGTACATCGACCAGTTGCACCAGCTCGGGGAGTACCTGGACGCACCGATCATCCAGGGTTCCACCACCAACAAGGAGCGGGAACGGCTGTTCGACGCGTTCCGCTCGGGTGAGCTGCGCACGCTCGTCATCTCCAAGGTGGGCAACTTCTCCATCGACCTGCCGGAGGCGGCGGTGGCGATCCAGGTGTCCGGCACGTTCGGCTCCCGGCAGGAGGAGGCGCAGCGGTTGGGCCGGGTGCTCCGGCCGAAGGCCGACGGCCGGCAGGCGCACTTCTACACGGTGGTCTCCCGGGACACCATCGACACCGAGTACGCCGCCCACCGGCAGCGCTTCCTCGCCGAGCAGGGGTACGCGTACACCATCGTGGACGCCGACGACGTCCTCGGCCCGCCCCTGCCCACGGTCGACTGACCTGCGCGGTGGGGTCGGTCGCGCCGGGCGTGCCCCACGCGCAGGGCGGCTGCGGCCGGGCCGGGATGCGCTGGTCCCCTCGCGCGCCCTGGCCCGTTGCGTCGATCCCCTCGCCCTGCGTGCGGCGGGGGGTGGGTTGTCCCTCGCGCGTCCTTTAGAGCTGATGACGTCAGCGATTCAGCCCGGCATTTCCTCGGCTCGCCCAGCCGGGGTCGTCCCGCCCGACAGGCGGTCGTCTCCCCCGGCGGGTACGGTGTCCACAGTCGACAGTGGACACCGGCACGTCGAAGGGAATCCGAGTGAAGCGCCGAATTCTGCACGTCCTGACGATCGCGGTCGTCGCCGTCCCGGGCACCGCCGTGGCCGCCTCGCCGGCCTCGGCCAGCGACGCGCCCGGCTTCCTCTGCAACCTCACCCAGAACACCTGGCTGCGCACGGCACCGCACGGCCAGGTGCTGCGCACCCTGACCGCCGGTCGCGGCTTCCGCTGGCACGGCCAGGGCTCGTCCGAGGACAACGACACCTGGATCTACGGCCACGGCGCCGAGGACCCGTCCCTGGACGGCTGGGTCCCGGCCGGCAACACCACCTGCTGACCAGACCGCCGAGCAACCTCCATGATCGTCTCAGGGGAGGCGGTGTAGCCGGTATCGAAGCGAATCCGATGCCGCCACATCGCCTCCCCTGAGTCGACCCCGGGACAGAGGTCGGCCCAGGTCGTCCGACCCTCCCCGGTCGCCGGAACGTGCTCGCCCCTCGGCGGCCCCGTCGCGCTTCAGGCCGCCGTTCAGCACTGAGCCGACCCCGGGACAGAGGTCGGCCCAGGTCGTCCGACCCTCCCCGGTCGCCGGAACGTGCTCGCCCCTCGGCGGCCCCGTCGCGCTTCACGCCGCCGTTCAGCGCTGGGTGGACTCCGCCACGAACACGCCACGCCCCGGCCGCCCCACCAGCACGCCCTGCTCCCGCAGCCGCGCCACCGCACGACTGATCGTGGACTGCGAGACGTCGTAGACATCCGCCAGGTCCCGCCCCGAGGGAAGCTGAGATCCAGGCGGATAGTGCCCGTCCTTGATCTTTCTCAGCAAGTCGTCGAGCAGTTCGTCCATGGTGGGCGGGATAGGCACGCTGGGCCCCTTGCAGTCGGTTGGCCCACTCAGTATCGATCAGCAGTTGCGGCAGGGGCAACGTATGTAGCAGCGGTGACATAGGTGGGCAGCTGACTCAGAGACATGCTTGACATAGGTGACTCGGTGGTCGTAGCGTCGCTGTCGGTGATGCGGTGCTGTTGCGGTCGGTTGGCACCTCTCGTACCTGCCTCGCATCGCCACCGAGACCCCACCCTCCGCGCTCCCCCGGCGCGGCACTGCCGCCTGCCCGGCGGGCGGCAGCAGGGGTGGTCCCCGCCGATGCAAGCGGCGGGGACCACCCTCCCCACGACCTGCGGCCTCTCCGAAGGGCGGTCATCTCGTGCGCCACCTGCTCCGCCGGCTCACCCGCCGGCACCACGCCCCACGACCACAGCAGCGGATCGACAGACCATCAACCCACCCGACGCAGGCCGCCCCGAACCGGACCGACCCAACACAGGCCCGTCAGCTGCCGAACGACGCCAAGACGGCCGCCGGAGTGCAGGCTCGCACGATCCAGGCCCGCACCACACAGACCGGCATGGTCACCAGCGCCCCGGCACCGCCCGACTCGACCCACCACATGATCAGATTGCCGAAATGGAGACGACACGCCGAGGAGAGTGCTTCTTATCGCAATCTGATCTTGACGCCCCTGACAGTTCCGCCCCCGGGCGGGTGGGGCGCTGAGCAGTCGGTGCGCCCGTCCCCGCTGCGCCCCTGGCAGATCCGCGAGCGCTGCTTCAACCTTCGTCGGCGTGGCGTCGACCCCGCCGAGATCCGCGCCTTCCTGCACCGGGTCGCCGACGAACTCACCCTCGCGCAGGCAGCCCTGGTCGCGGCGCAGGAGGAGAACGTACGCATCAGAAGGGCACTGCGCGCATGGCAGAGCGCCCAGTCGGCGAACCATCGATACCGATGACCGAGCGTTGGGTGATCCACCTGCCGGTCACCGCACCCGACCTGCTGCGCGCCCGGATCTTCGCCCGGACCGCAGCCCGGGTACTGGCCCGGCTCAGCGCCCGCGTCGAGCCCGGCGGGGTGACGGTGTCGGCCGAGGACCACCAGGACGTACACCACTGGGTCTTCTGCGACCGCCCCCTACCCGGCGGCACCCGCTGCGCCCTCCCCATCGACCACACCACACCCTGCACCCGCCGAACACGGCCGACCCAGCCCCGGTGATCAAGAGGTTTGCGTCAATCTGAAGATCAAAGTTGACGCAAACCTCTTGATCACCGGGGAGAACGGGGGCGGCGAGGGCGGCGAGGGCGGCGCGTGGGGGCGCAGCGGGGTGCGGGCGGCGGGGGGGGTTAGAGGGTGCGGGTGATGTGGTCGGTGGAGATTCGGGCAGCCGACCTGGTGGGGTCGGGGTTGGCGCAGATGACCACGGAGGCGCCGGCGGCCAGCGGGGCGAGCAGCCATTTCACCGGTTGTTCGTGTTCGGCGGCATCGACCAGCAGGCGGTCGCCGGGGCGCAGGTCGAGTTGGGCGGCGACCTCCTTCGCCAGGCGTCCCCAGGCGGCGTAGCTCGTGCCGTCGGGGGTGGCCGGGGCAGCCGGGTGGACGGCCGCGTAGTCGGGTGGGGCGGCGGGGTGCCGGAGCACCTCGGCGGACCAGTCGAGCCAGCCCACCGGCACGTCCGCCAACAATCCGGGGCCGGTGCCGACGAGGTAGCGGTGCACCCCGTCGGGCACGTCCTCCAGCCAGTCATCGAGGCGTTCCGGGGTGACGAACACCGCGTCGTACGGCCGCTCGCCGCCCGGTTCGAGGACCGGCAACCCGGCGGTGGCGCGCGGCCGGAACGACACCGCCATCCCCACCGACCAGGCCCCGAGCAACACCGCAGCGGTACGCCAGTGCGGCGGCAGCAGCACCGCCACCCGGCTGCCCGGCCCGAGCCCGCACCCGTCGCGCAGCAGTCCGGCGGTGCGCGCCGCCCAGTCACCGAGCTGGTTCGCGGTCAGCTCCGTCCGCTCCCCGGTCGCGTCGTCGCAGTAGGTCAGCAGCGGCAGATCGACCTGCTCAGGCGCATCGGTCGACGTGGTGACGGCGAGGTGGGCAACCATCGGGCCTCCTGTCCGGACGGAACGTCCCACCCTACCGAGCCCACGAGCCACCGAGCGCCAGCCCGGCCACCACCCACCGCACCGCACCGCACCGCACCGGGGAGAGTTGAGTACGCGTGCGCATGACAGCGCCGCCCGCCGCCACGAGACTCGACCCATGCGTACGCGGATCATGATCGTTCTTGCCGGGGTGGGCCTGGGCGGCCTGCTGTTGACCAGCGGCTGCGGCTACCGGGAGAGCATCTGCAGCGGTGGCGAGTACCCGGCGATCGCGGTGGGCGGGCAGGGCGGCAGCGCCTGCTTCCCCGACAACCAGGAGCCGACCGCACCATACGTCCGCTACCCGCAGGGCAAGGTCCCGCAGCACGTCGACGACGAGTGGGACGTCTACTGGCGGGACCACGGCATCGACGCGAACGGCACCATCATCGAGCGCTGACCGGGCCGGCCGGTCACCGAGCGGTGGCCGGATCAGCCGGTCATCGAGCGCTGACCGGGCCGGCCGGTCACCGAGCGGTGGCCGGATCAGCCGGTCATCGGGCGGTGACCCGGTCGGCCCACTACCGCGCGGTGGCCGGGTGGACCGTCATCGATCGGGGGCCGGGTCGGCCCCCGCCCGGCCACCGCTTCGACCGGGGAAGACCGGCCGAAACGACGAGGCCCGCGAGCCAGCTCACCGCCGGCCCGTCGCCGGCCGTTAACCCGCTGGTCGACCTGCGCTCGGTCGCGCCTGCCAGCCTCCGTCCGAATCGAAACGTTCGGAGGAGCAGTGACAGCGACAAGAGTGTTCGCCTCGACGGTGGTGGCCGGCCTGGCACTGGCCACCCTGACCGCCCCGGGCAGTGCGGTCGCCGCGCCGGACCACACCGCCCCGGGCAGTACGGCGGCCGGCCAGGGTTACCCGGACCGGAAGTTCAACTTCGACCGCGCCGCCACCTACCCGGTGTTCCAGAACCGGCCGGCCGGCGAGGACCCGGCCACCGCGACGGTGGCCGAGATCTCCGCGGTCAGCCCGAACGGCCGTACCCTGGTCTACACCGACGCGGCGGCCCGGCGGATCGGCTTCCTCGACATCGGCCGGCCGGATCAGCCGCGCGGTCTCGGCACCCTCTCCCTGGCGCAGCTCGGCGACGTCGAGGACGAGCCGACCTCGGTGGCGATCGTCGGCCGGTGGGTGCTGGTGGTGGTGAACACCAGCACCGGTTACACCGCCCCGTCCGGCCGCCTCGACGTGATCGAACTGGCCACCCGGCAGCGGGTACGCAGCATCGACCTCGGTGGGCAGCCCGATTCCATCGCGATCAGCCACGACGAGCGGTACGCGGCGATCGCCATCGAGAACGAGCGGGACGAGGACGCCACCCCGCCCGGCGGCAGGAAGGGTGACCTGCCGCAGGCGCCCGCCGGTTTCGTCCAGCTCATCGACCTGGACGGGAAGGCGACGCCGCAGCGGTGGAAGCTGCGTACCGTCGCACTGACCGCCCCGGACGGCCTGGCGCTGCCGGTGCTGGCCGCCGCCGGGATCACCGAGCCCACCGACCCGGAACCCGAGTACGTCTCGATCAACGGGCGTAACCAGCTCGCGGTCACCCTCCAGGAGAACAACGGCGTCGTGCTGGTGGACGTGCCGACCGGCCGGATCACCCGGGCGTTCAGCGCCGGCACCGCCTCGGTCAGCGGCATCGACACGGTCAAGGACGGCGGGGTCGACCTGACCGGGTCGATCACCGACGTCCCCCGCGAGCCGGACGCGGTGGCCTGGGTCAACGACCGTTACCTGGCCACCGCCAACGAGGGCGACTGGCGGGGCGGCACCCGGGGATGGTCCATCTTCGACAGCCGGACCGGTCAGGTGGCCTGGGACGCCGGTAACACCTTCGAGCGCCTCGCGGTCCGCTACGGGTTGCACAACAACGACCGGGCCGCCAAGAAGGGCACCGAGCCGGAGGGCGTGGCGATCGCCGAGTACCACGGCGTGCGGTACGCGTTCGTCGGCTCGGAACGGAGCAACTTCGTCGCCGTCTACGACCTCACCCGGCCCACCGCCCCGGTGCTGCGCCAGGTGCTGCCCACCACCAACGGCCCGGAGGGGCTGCTCCCCATCCCCGGCCGTGACCTGCTCGCGGTGTCCAGCGAGACCGACGACGCCTCGGTGGGTGTCCGCGCCTCGGTGTCGCTCTACCGGTTGGGTGCGGACAGGCCGGGCTTCCCGAGCATCGTCTCGGCCGACGACGCGTCGGGTGCGCCGATCGGCTGGGGGGCGCTGGGCGCGCTGTCCGCCGTACCGGGCCGGCCGCAGCAGCTCTACAGCGTCACCGACGCCGCGTACACCCCGACCCGGATCCTGACCGTCGACACCCGACGCTCGCTGGCGGTGATCACCGATGCGACCACCGTGACCGACGCCGCCGGCAAGCCGATCGGGTACGACGCGGAGGGCATCTTCGCCCGGCCGCAGGGCGGCTTCTGGCTGGCCGTCGAGGGTGCCAAGGGCAGTGAGAACCGGCTGGTCCGGTTGACCGGCGACGGGCGTACCGAGCAGACCGTGCCGCTGCCGGCGGAGGTCGCCGCCGGGCTGGGCAAGCAGGGCTTCGAGGGGGTCACCGCCAGCACCGGCCGCGACGGCCGGGAGATCGTCTGGGCGGTGCTCCAGCGGGAGGTCGCCACCGACCCGGCCGGCGTCGTCCGGATCGGCCGGTACGACGTGACCGCCGACAGTTGGAGCTGGTTCGGCTACCGGCTGGAGAGCACCACCGTCCCCGGGGACTGGATCGGGCTCTCCGAGATCACCGTGGTCGGCGACCGGCTCGCCGTGATCGAACGGGACAAGCTCAACGGCCCGGCCGCCACCGTCAAGCGGATCTACACGGTGCCGCTGCCGACCGGCCCGGCCGCCACCGGCCCGCTGACCGTGCTGCCCAAGACCCTCGCCGTGGACGTGCTGCCGGCGCTGCGGGCCACCAACGGCTGGACCCAGGAGAAGCTGGAGGGGCTGACCGTCGGCGGCGACGGCCAGGTCTACGCGATCACCGACAACGACGGCGTGCTCGACGCCACCGGGGAGACCGTGCTGCTGCGACTCGGCACGTACCGGAAGGTCTTCGGCAGCCGCTGAGCGACGCCACGGCCCGGCCGCCCGCTCCCCCGGGTCTGCCGGGCCGTGGCGCGACCGACCCGGCGGCCCGTGGGCTGCCGGCGACGGCTCAGCGCCTCGCCCGGACCGCCGGCAGTTCGGGGCCACCGTCCAGCAGGGGCGCGAGCAGGTCGCCGGACTTCTCCACCCGCCGCAGCACCTCCCCTGCGGTGTACGGCTTCACCGAAGGCCGCTTCCCCGCCGCCCCCGCCTCGACCTCGTCCCAGGTCAGCGGGGTGGACACCGCCGGCACCGCCTGCGCCCGCAGCGAGTACGGCGCGACCGTCGTCTTCGCCGCGTTGTTCTGACTCCAGTCGATGAAGACCTTGCCGGGCCGCAGGTTCTTCGCCATCCGCGACACGACCAGTTTCGGGTGTGCCTGCTCCAACTCCTGGGCGATCCGTTTCGCGTAGTCGGAGACGACATCGGCGTCCTGGGTGGCGCTGATCGGGCAGCAGAGCTGCATGCCCTTCTTGCCGGAGGTCTTCGGGTAGGCCGTCACCCCGTCGAGGGCGAGCCGGTCGCGCAGCAGGACGGCCACCCGGCAGCACTGCGACAGCCCCGCCGGTGGGCCGGGGTCGAGGTCGACGACCATCAGGTCCGGGTGGGTGCCGATCCGCCACTGCGGGGTGTGCAGTTCGAGGGCGGCGAGATTGGCCAGCCAGACCAGGGTGGGCAGGTCGTCGGCGACCACGTAGTCGATGGTCTCCCGGCCTTTGCTCGACCCGGGCACGGGCAGCGTCTCGGTGCGTACCCAGGTGGGGGTGGCGGCGGGGGCGTTCTTCTCGAAGAACGAGCCACCGGTGACGCCGTTGGGGAAGCGGATCCTGGTCAGCGCCCGGTCGGCCAGGTGCGGCAGCAGCACCGGGGCGATCCGGGTGTAGTAGTCGATCACCTCGCCCTTGGTGAAGCCGGCCTCCGGAAAGAGCACCTTGTCCAGGTTGGACAGGTCCAACGCCCGGCCGTCGACCTCGACCTTCACCCGCTCAGGCATCCTCCACCTCCCCGGGCGGCTTGTCGGGGCGCAGCCGCAGCACCCGGGGGAACCGCAGCCGCCCGTCCGGGGTGCGCTGGCCGTACTTGACCTCCACCACGATGAGGGGGGTTACCCAGATCGCCCCCCGGGCATCCTCGCGCGGCACGTCCCCGCCGAACGGCGACCCGTCGGCGCGCAGCGGTTCGAGTTCGCGCAGCAGTTCCCGTTCCAGGGCCGCACCGATCCCACCGCCGACCCGCCCCCGGTAGGTGAGCCGCCCGTCCGGGCCGGGCACCCCGACCAGCAGCCCGCCGATCTTCCGCGCGCCGGGCCGCCAGCCGCCGACCACGAAGTCGCCGGTCACCTCCAGTTTGACCTTGACCCAGTCCGGCGAGCGCACCCCGGGCCGGTAGACCGAGTCGGCCCGCTTGGCCAGCACCCCCTCCAGGCCGTGTTCCCCGGCCGCCTGGTAGGTGGCGGCACCGTCGGTGAAGCAGGGTGGCACCGCCCACCGGGCCGCCCCCAGCCCCAGGCCGTCGAGCGCCGCCCGCCGTTCGTGGTACGGCCACCCGGTGAGGTCCTCGCCCCGCAACCGCAACACGTCGAAGATCATGTAGGTGACCGGGATGGTGGCCGCCAGCCGGGCCGCCTTCGCCCGGTCCCGCACGTGCATCCGCTCGGCGAGGGCGGTGAACGAGGGCTGCCCGGCCGGGTCGAAGAGGACCACCTCACCGTCGAGCAGCGCGTCGTCGACCTGCTCGGCCAGGGTCACCAGCTCCGGGTACGCGGCGGTGATCTCCACACCGGAGCGGGCGTACAGGTGCGGGTGGCCGCCGACCAGGTCGGCGAGCGCGCGTACCCCGTCCCACTTGAACTCGTACGCCCAGCCGGCACCCACCGGGAGCGGCCCGGTCGTCGCGAGCATCGGCTTCAACGGCGGGCCGGGCACCTGTCCGACTGTAGTTGCGCACGGAAGCGCGTGCGGCGGCTTCGATCGTTTGCGATCCTGGTCAGATCGGGGAGAGGAGCAGGGGATGCGGGCGATCTGGAAAGGAGCGGTGTCGTTCGGGCTGGTCTCGATCGGGGTGAAGCTCTACTCGGCCACCGAGGAGAAGGACATCCGGTTCCACCAGGTGCACCGCGACGACGGCGGCCGGATCCGCTACAAGCGCACCTGCTCGGTCTGCGGCGAGGAGGTCAGCTACGACGACATCGCCAAGGGGTACGACCTGGGCGGCGGCGAGCTGGTGATCCTGACCGACGCCGACTTCGCCGACCTGCCGTTGACCAGTTCCCGGGCGATCGACGTGCTGGAGTTCGTCCCCGCCGAGCAGGTCGACCCGATCCTCTACAACAAGGCGTACTTCCTGGAGCCCGAGGGGACCGCCACCAAGCCGTACGTGCTGCTGCGGGACGCGCTGGCCGACTCGGAGCGGGTGGCGATCGTCAAGGTGGCGCTGCGCCAGCGGGAACAGTTGGCCACCCTGCGGGTCCGCGACGGGGTGCTGCTGCTCAACACGATGCTCTGGCCCGACGAGGTGCGTACCCCCGACTTCGGTTTCCTCGACGAGGACCTGAAGGTCCGCCCGCCGGAGCTGGCGATGGCCGCCTCGCTGATCGACTCGATGGCCGGGGAGTTCCAGCCGGACGCCTTCACCGACGACTACCGGGCGGCGTTGCAGGAGGTCATCGACGCCAAGGTGGAGGGCCGTGAGGTGGTCCAGCCGGCGGAGGAGGAGGCCGCGCCGGCCGCCGCGGTGGACCTGATGGCGGCGTTGAAGGCGTCCGTCGAGCGGGCCCGGGTCGCCCGGGGCGAGACGCCGTCCGGCGGGGCGGGCGAGCCGACGCCGATCTCGTCGGCCCGGTCGGCCAAGCGGGCGTCGAAGGCCCAGCCGGCGAAGACCCCGACGGCGAAGGCGGCGAAGACCCAGGGGGCGAAGGCGGAACCGGCGAAGAAGACCCCGGCCCGGAAGGCCCCGGCGCAGAAAGCGGAACCGGCGAAGAGAACCGCCGAGAAGAAGACCACCAAGGCCGCCGCGAAGAAGACCGCCGAGAAGAAGACCACCAGGGCCCCCGCGAAGCAGGCCGCCGAGAAGAAGGCCGCCCCGCGCAGGAGCGCCTGACCGGGCGGGTTCCGACGCCGTCGGGGCAGGTCCGGCGTTGCCCCGGCGCGACGGCGGACCGTCCGCCGGGGTCCACCCCCGGCGGTCAGCCCATGCCGAGCTTCTGGGTGGGGGTGATCCGGACGATCACCCGCTCCTCGCCCGGCCGCCGGAACGGGTAGGTGTCCTGCCCGAGGTACTTCTTGGCCAGCCGGTCGATGTGCGCGTCGGCGCCCTCGGTGACGAACTCGGCGGTGCCCCTCACCCAGAGGGTGCGGAAGTCGTCGGCCCGGTCGACCACCGAGATCGCGACCACGGGGTTCCGGGCGATGTTGTGGTATTTCTGCCGCCCCAGGGCGGTGTTGAACAGGATGTGCTCGCCGTCGACGTCCACCCAGACCGGGGTGACGTGCGGCGTGCCGTCCGCCTCGATGGTCGCCACGTGGGCGAGTTGCGGCTCGGAGAGCAGAGCCCGGTCGTCGTCGGTGAGGATCGCCATGGTCGAGAACCTACCGCCGCCCGGCGTCCGGCACCCGCGAAGAGAGGGAGGAAACCGGAGGCCCTGGCCCGTTCGGGGACACGGCGGGCAGGCGACGGCCCACCCACGGCATCGACCCGGGTACCGTGTGCGCTGGCCACGGCACCGGGTCGCCGGGCCGGCCACCCACATCAGCAGGGAGTCGAGGACGTGAGCGAGCGTACGGAGAACCGTTCGGCGGGCCAGGGCCAGGGCTCGGAGACGAAGGCACAGCGGCGGCTCGCCGCCCAGTTGGCGGCGCAGAAGGCCGCCGAGGCGCGCAAGCGCCGGCAGGCGTGGTTGGGTGCCGTGGCCGGCGTCGCCGTCATCGCGGTGATCGTCGGGGTGTTCGTGGTGGTGCGCAACGGCGAGAAGGAGGACCCGAAGCCGGCTGCCGCTCCCGTCGGCTGCGCGGGTGACTTCCCCAAGCTGCCCGAGGGTGCCGACCAGGCGCTCTGCACTAAGCCGCAGGCCACCAAGGGCGAGGGTGAGCTGACCGGGCTGAAGGCGACCCCGTTGATCCGGGGCACCGGCCCGGCCGCGCAGGCCGGCCAGCAGATCACCGTGAACTACGTGGGTGTGTCGTACAAGACCGGTGAGGAGTTCGACGCCTCCTGGAAGCGGTCCGAGCCGTTCACCTTCGGCCTCGGCCAGGGCAACGTCATCCCGGGCTGGGACCAGGGCATGCAGGGCCAGACCGTGGGCAGCCGGGTGCAGCTCGACATTCCCGCCGACCTGGCGTACGGCGACAAGCCGCAGCGCCCGGGTGCGCCCTCCGGCCCGCTGCGGTTCATCGTCGACGTGCTGGCGGTGCAGTAGACCACAGGGGTCTTCCGGCCCGACACCTACCGGCAGTAGGTTCGGGGTCACCGTGGGCGGCCGGCCCGCGCCACGGTGACCCCCACCGACCCGGAGGTGCGCGTGCCGGCGCTGGACGTTCCCGGGCGGACCGCCCGGGTGATGTGGACGCACGTCGAACCCCTGCACGCGATCACCTACTTCCATCCCCGGGCCCGCGCCGCCCACGAGGCGATCGGGCTGCGCGGTTACTGGCGGGGCTACTTCGCCGGCCGGGCCGCCCCGCTGGGCCCGGTCGACGCCGCCCCGGTCATCGCCGCTTTCTTCACCTTCGCCCCGCCCATGGTGAGCCGTGCGCTGCCGGCGGTGTGGCAGCTGGCCTCCCCCGAGGAGGCGTTGCGCGCCCGGCTCACCGGTGCCGTGCAGGCGCTGGCCGAACTCACCTACGAGCTGCCCGAGGCGCACCTGGCCGAGGCGGCGGAGCTGCTGGAGGCGGCGGCCGTCGGGGCGGACACCGCCGGCCGGGTGCTCGGTGCGGCCAACGCCGCCCTGCCCCGGGGCGACTATCCGCTGGCCCGGCTCTGGCAGGCCGCCACCACGCTGCGGGAGCACCGGGGCGACGGGCACGTGGCCGCCCTGGTCGCCGCCGGTCTCGACCCGGTCGAGACGTTGGCCTTCCGGGTGGCCGGGGGCATGCCGGCGGAGCACCTGCTCGGCCGGGGTTGGACGCCGCAGCAGTGGGTGCAGGCCCGGGGCCGGCTGGTCGACCGGGGTTGGCTGACCGGCGACGGCGAGACCACCGAGGAGGGGCGGGCCGGCTTCCAGGCCGTGGAGGACGCCACGGACGTCGCCGCCGCCCGACCCTGGCAGGCCCTCGGGCCGGACGGCACCGGGCGGCTGCGGGAGTTGCTCGTCCCCGTCGCCCGCGCCTGTCACACGGTCATCCCGACGGACAGCCCCATCGGGCTGCCCGCTCTGCACCCCTGACCGCGCCGGCCCGGCACCCCTGACCGCGCCCCGCTCTGCACCCCTGACCGCGCCGGCCCGGCTGCCCGGGCGGTCGCGGTCGACCACGCCGGTCCGGGCTGGTCGCGACCCCTCCCGCTCCGCCCGGCACGATATTGACACACCTATTAACCTCAGGATGACCGCGACGTCGGGAGCGCTCCCACGTCGAGGTGGAGAGCCGTCCCCTAGTCCCCGTGGCACCGCCACGGGCCCCCACTCTCCAGGTCGGCTGCCGGTCGCCGCCAGCCCCATCGACCACCGCAACGACGACCGTCGTGCGGGCCGGCCCCTGTGCGCCGCAGCCTGCCCGGTCGCGAAAGGTAGGAACGTGCGACGTACGAAGACCGACCAGTGGACCCAGGAACTGCGCGACGTGCGAGACCCCGCCGAACTGTTCGGTGGAAGCGCCCAGACGGCGGTTCTCCGCCTGCTCACCATGGCGGGCAAGGTTCCCTTCCGGTCCGCCTTCGACGGGCTGACCCTGCGTGAGCAGGCATTCGTCCGGCACCTGCTCGGCCGGCAGCAGCTGCGCCTGACCCCACCCGGCGACGACGTGTCGCCCGCCCGGTTCGTGCTGTCCCACTCGACGCTCGGCAAGCTGACCGTGCACGAACCGGCCCGGGGTGACCTGCCGACCGAGGAGGTCGTGGCCGAGATCGCGCTGCCCGACTGGATGACCGAGATGCTCGACGAGGAGTGCCTGGCGGCCGAGGCCGAGGAGGAGCACCAGCGCCACGAGCTGGACCAGCTGCTGCACACCTGGCACGCCGACGGCAGCCTGCCGCAACGGCTCGAAGAGGTCATCGACTGGGTCGAACGCGTCGAGACGGTGCTGATCTACGTGCAGCGTCGGGTGTTCTCCCGCTCCGACTCCGGTTCCAGCACCCTGATCCGCGACGGCGTCCTGCCCGCGCTGCGGGACCGCGCCCCGGCCGACTGGAGCCCGGAGGAGCGGCTGTTCGTGTCGGCGATCCAGTTGCTGTTCCGTACCGGCCGGGCGGTGCGGTTCGAGGAGTTCAACGGCCGCCAGCTCAGCGCGGTCAGCCTGCGGCGGGTGCTCACCACCCGCTGTGCGACGTACCTGCGGGCGCTCGGCGAGCCGGTCACCGGGCAGGTGAGCACGGCGACCCTGACCGAGCTGGCCGTCCTCGCCGGTGACCTGGTGGAACTCGTCGACGGCGGCGACCACATGCGCTACCGGCGGGTCAACGGGCTGACCTACGCCAAGGACGAGTACCTGCTGCCGTGGGCGCAGGACCAGCGCCGTCAGGACGAGCTGCCGCAGACGCTTCGTACCCTCAGCGGCCTCCTGACCGAGCAGGTCGACGACGGGGACGCCCCCACCTGGGTACGGGACGCCACCGCCGCCGCGCTGCGTACCGCCCACCGCGGTGGTGACCGGCACGAGCTGACCCGGATCCTGGAGGGCATCGTGCTGGGCGCGGTCGTCGACGCCCACGCCGACTACGGCATGTCCAGCGGCATCCGGGACCTGTCCCGGCTGAGCGGGCCGGCCGGGCAGTACGGCGAGGAGGTGGCCGGCCTGAAGAAGCCGGACTTCTTCTGCTGCGTGCTGCCCAGCCCGCAGATGGCCGCCGACCTGCCCGGCGACGCCGTCACCGACATCCTGTGGCAGGTCGCCCAGCGGATGATGTACAACCGTTGGCACTTCGTGCCCGGCAACTTCGACCGGGTCGAGGTGCCCCGGCAACGGCACTACTTCTTCCCGCCGCTGGTGCCCGACATCGGTGAGTGGGGCGACCTGCGCCACGGTGGTCACAGCACCGCCCGCGTCCGCTACACCCTGCGCGCCCCCGGCGCGGCGATGTGGAAGCAGCCGCTCACCGTCGCCGGTCGACAGTACCGGGGCGCGTTCGACATCCGGCTGGTACGCATGGACGGGCCACCGTTCACCCTGGACGAACTGCGGACCGCCTCCCGGTACTCCGCCCTGGTCGACGTGTTCTGGCGGGAGATCGCCGGCGACGCCGAGGCCCACGGCGGTTGGACCCCGACGATCGCCTCGTTCGACGCCGACTGGTACGCGAAGCACACCTGGCATGAGCCGGTGGAGCGGCTGGTCGCGAGCACCCAGACGGTCGGCGGGCGCGCGTGAGCGTCCACCCGCACCACGTCGTCGTCAACGACGAGGACCAGCATTCCCTGTGGCCGACGGACCGGCCCGTGCCCGACGGTTGGACGACGGTCTTCACCGCGTCGACCGAGGCGTGCCTGGCGTACGTCGCCGAGCACTGGACCGACCTGCGGCCCGCGTCGCTGCGTACCGCCGATGGGTTCTCCTCCCCCGACGGGCGGCGGGGTCCGGCCACGGTGGACACCGCGCGGTCGGTCGCCACCGGGCCGCGCCGTCCGATCGACCAGGTCCCGTTGCACGTGCTCGTCGACGAGGCGCTCGCGGCCGACCCGGGGCGGGTCGCGGTGCGCTTCGCGGGGGTCGAGGTCACCGCGGGTGACCTGCTGGCCCGGGTCCGGCACACCGCCCGGGTGCTGCGGGCCCACGGTGCGGGTCCGGAGACGCCGGTCGCGGTGCTGCTGCCCCGCTCGGTGGACGCGGTGGTGGCGATCCTCGGGGTGCTGGCCGCCGGGTCGGCGTACCTGCCGCTGTCCGTTCACGACCCGGCGGACCGGCGGACCCGGATCCTGGCGGACGCGGGTGACCCGGTGCTGCTGACCGGGCCGGGGCACCGGGGCCTGGTGCCCGCCGGCTACCCGGCGGCCGTGCTCGACGTGTCGGCGTTGCCCGACGCGCCCGGCGGCGACGACGGTGACGGTGGCTGCCGGGTGGAGAACCTGGCGTTCATCATGTACACCTCCGGCACCAGCGGCGCCCCCAAGGGTGTCCTCGGCACCCACCGCCAGCTGGTCAACTATGTGCGCTGGTGCGCCGAGGAGTTCGCGTTCCAGCCGCAGGAGCGGGCGGTGCTGCACGCCCCGCTGTACTTCGTCGGGTCGGTGATGACCCTGTTCACCGCCCTCGTCGCGGGCTGGGAGCTGGAGGTCGCCCCGGAGCCGGTCGCCTTCGACGACCTGATCGCGTTGACCGGTGTCGCACCGTGCGGGTTCCTGAAACTCACCCCGTCGCACGTACGGGCGATGACCGCCCTCGGTGGCGTCGACGACGTCGCCCGTCAGGTCATGATCGGCAGTGAGCCGCTGTACCTGACCCCCGAGTTCGACAGGTGGATCAGCAACAGCCCGAAGTCGGGCTTCGGCAACCACTACGGCATGAGCGAGACCGTCGGCGCCACCTGGTACTGGATCGGCACGGACCGTACGGTCGGCCGACGACTGCCGGTCGGTGCGCCCATCCCCAACGCCGAGGTGCACATCCTCGACGAACAGGGTCGGCCCGTGCCACCCGGCGGGACCGGCGAGATCTGCCTCGGCGGGGCCGTCATCGGCCGTGGCTACCACGGTCAGCCGGTGCTGACCGCCCAACGGTGGATCCCCCACCCGGCGGGCGGCGGTGCCCGGCTGCTGCGCACCGGTGACCTCGGCCGGTTGGGTCCCGACGGGGTGTTGGACGTGCTCGGCCGCGCCGACCGGCAGGTGAAGATCCGTGGCCAGCGGGTCGAGCCGCCGGCGGTCGAGGACGCGCTGCGCCGGTGCCCCGGTGTCGCCGAGGCGGTGGTGATCGCCGAACCCGACGGCCACGACCTGCACCTGGTCGCCTACCTGCGGTCCGAGGCGGAGCCACGACCCACCGAGGCGCAGTTGCGCGCCCACGCCGCCGGGTTGCTGCCGGAGGCGTCCGTCCCGAGCCGGTTCCGCTACGTCACGCAGTACCCGCTCACCCCGAACGGCAAGGTCGACACCCGTCTGCTGCCCACCACCGCGACGGTACGACCCGCACTGAGCACCACGTACGTCGCGCCGTCCGGAAAGTTGCAGACGGCGGTGGCGGCGGTGATCGCCGGGGTGCTGCGGGTGGACCGGCTGGGGGTCGACGACGACTTCTTCGAGCTGGGCGGCGACTCCATGCAGGTCGTCGAGGTGGTCACCCGGCTCGACGAGGAGCTGGGCCTGCCGGTGGGTATCGCCGACCTGTTCGACCGCCGTACGGTGCGCGCCCTGGCCGCCGCGTTGGACGGCCCCGGCACCCCGACGGTCGGGACGACCCCGACGGTCGTGGCCGTGGAGCCGGCGGATCAGGCGGCCCCGACCGGGGTCGGGCAGCCGGTCGCCCCGGACGCGGCGATCCAGGCGCGGTTCGCCGGAGCGCCCACCGCCTCCGCACCGCTGACCTGGGGTCAGGTGGCGATGTACCGGCCCATGCAGTGGTTCGGGGAGGCCAGCAAGGACTTCAACATCAGGCGGGTGCTGCGGTTTACCGCCCCGGCCCCGGCCGAGCGGGTGACCGCGGCCTGGTCGGAGCTGGTGCTGCGGCACCAGGTGCTGCGGACCCTGATGACCGACGACGGTGACGGCCCCCGCCAGCACCTGCGCGCCGACGGGACGTACCCGCCCCTGGTGCGGGACACCACCGCCGACGCGCTGCCGCAGGCCGCCGACGACGCCGCCGCCGAGCTGGCCGGCACCGCGTTCCAACTGGACCGGGAGTGGCCGGTGCGGTGGGCGCTGCTGCGGGTCGACGGGCTGGTCGAGGCCGTCGCCGTGGCCGCGTCGCACGTGTCGCTGGACGGCTGGTCGCTGGAGTTGCTGCTGGCCGAGCTGCGCACCCTGGTCGACGGGGAACGTGCCCTGCCCGCACCGGGCTGGCAGCCGTTGGACCAGGCCGGCTACGAGGCTTCGCCCGCCGGGCAGCGCCGGGCCCGCCAGTCACTGGCGTACTGGCGGGCCCGGTTGCCTGCGGTGCCGCACCGGATCTTCGACGGGCCGGAACACGACGGGGGTGCGCTGCCGGTCGTCACCTGGCGGATGGAGTCGACCGCCGTGGCCGCTGCCGCCGCCACCCTGGCCGAGCGGACCGGCGCGTCGTCGTCCACGGTGGTGCTGACCGCCGCGCTGCTGGTCCAGGCGGCGCTGACCGGCCGGGACCGGGCCGTGGTGAAGCTCATCGCGGGCAACCGGAACACCCCCCGTCAGCGGCAGCTCGCCACCGGCATCGCCCAGAACGCGTTGCTGGTCTTCGACGTCGGCGACGGCGACGTCGAGGACGCGGTACGGCGCTGCTACCGCGACTCGACCGAGTCCTACTTCCACGCCACCTACCCGCCGGAGGCGTTGGACGACCTGATCGCGGCCGAGTGCGCCCAGGCCGACCTGTCGGTGTACTTCAACGACTCCCGGATGGGCCGGGACTTCGACCCGCCGACGGGTACGCCCGACCGTGCGGCGCTTGAGGAACTGGCCGCGCACACCACGGTGCGGCAGCTCACCGCCGTCGCCCGGCACGACATGACCTTCTTCCTCGCCATGCCCCACCTCGCCGGGGGCTGCGCGCTGCACCTGCTCGCCGACACCCGGCGCGTGCCCGCAGCCACCTGCCTGCGGGCGCTGCGGGGCATCGAGACGTTGCTGTGCGAGGCGGTGCTGCGACCGGTGCCGGTCCGGGACGTCGCCGCGCTGCTGGACCTCGGTTGAACCGCCCCACCCCACCGCAAGGAGCCTCGATGACCGACCCGTACCCGCTGCTGCACCGGTTGGCCGCCGCCGACGACGACGCGCTCACCGGCACCCCGCTGCCGCCCGACGGTCGCTACCAGGTCGTCACCACCACCATCGACGAGGTCACCGCCCAGATCGTGCGTACCCTCCGGGACGGGTTCGCCGGCCGCAGCCCGGCCGACTTCCCGCTGCTGGTGCTCGGCTGGGGGCGCTGCCGGGTGGGTTCGACGGCGGTGACGAACCTGTTCGGCATGGCCCAGGCGGCGGCCTACTACCAGCCGGTCAAGACCATCGGCCGGTTCGCGCTCACCGGTGGTGAGGGTTCGCCGTGGAAGCTGCCCGACGGTGAGCCGGTGCTGTTCGCCAAGGAGATGGCCGGGCCGTACGTGCCGTTCGAGGCGTTGTTCAACCCGGCGCGTTGCCTGATCGAGGCGGGGTGGCCGGTCGACCGGCTGCGCCTGCTGGTGCTGGACCGTCAGCCCCGGGCGTCGCTCGACTCGTGGATGGCCAAGTGGGTCGGCAAGATCGGCCGGGAGCGGGTGGTGCAGAACTTCGTGCTGAGCACCCTCAACTACGCGCGGATGCGCCGGTACGCGGCGGCGGAGGGGTTGGCGGTGACGCACTTCCCGTACGAGTGCAGCCGGTTCCCGCAGGAGACGGTGTCGCGGTTGTTCACCCGCCTCGACATCGGTCACCTGTACCGGCCGGAGATGCTCACCGGTTGGGGTGCCGCCGGTGACCTCAACTCCGACCAGTCCAAAATCCACAATCCGGTCGAGCCGGAGCCGTACGTCGTGCCCGGCCTGCACGGCAACGCCGACGAGTACCGCTTCCGGGAGCGTCAGGTCACGGCCCTCACCGAGGCGGAGCTGGCCGTGGCGGACAGCCCCGAGGTGGTCGATTCCTACCAGCTCTCGGTGCGCGGCTGCGCCCAGGAGCTGGAGCTGCCCGCGGTGCTGCGGGACAAGGTCTTCGGCTGACCCGATGACCACCTCCACCACCGGCACCGGTCAGCAGTGGCGCGAGGCCGCAGCGGCCCGGCTGCGCATCGCCCGGCAGTTCCCCGCCGCCGGGCCCGGCTGGAGTGCCGTCGCGCTCGCGCTCAGCGTGTCCCGGGGGGTGCTGCCGGTCGTGTTCGCGATCGCCGTCAGCGTCACCGTGGGGCGGATCGGCCCGGTGCTGGCCGGCACCACCGCGCAGGCCGAGGTGTGGTGGCCGCTGGCCGCGGCCGGGGCGGCGTTGATCGCGCTGCAACTGGCCGAGGCGGCGCAGAAGGCCGTCGCCGAGCAGCTCGGTCGACGGGTCGACGGGCACATGTACCGGCGGCTCATCGCCGCGTCGCTGTCGACCCGGGAGATCACCCCGCTGGAGGACCCGGCGGTCCTGGACGAGTTGGGTGAGGCCGGGCACGAGCTGCGGTTCGCGTTCCGCACCCCCGGCGCGGCGTACGCCGGGCTGATCGCGCTGGTCGGGCCGTACACCCAGGTCGTCGGGTTCACGGTGGTGGTCGCGGTGGTGCTGGGCCCGTGGGCGGCGCTGGCGATGCTGGTGGTGGTGCTGTTGTTCCGGCACGGCCAGCGGGGTGGGTTGCGCCGCTACGCCCGGGTCATCCGTGACGTGGCGGCGCTGCGCCGGGAGAGCCGTTACCTGCGTGGGCTGGCGATGGGTCCGGCCGCCGCGAAGGAGCTGCGTGTCTTCGGCCTGACCGGTTGGCTGACGGAGCGCTACCGGCAGGTCTACCGTCGGGTCCTGGCCCCGGTGTGGGCCGAGCGGCGGCGCATCTACCTGCGGCCCTACCTGCTCTACACGGCCGTCGGGTTGGTCGGCGTGGCCGCCGTGCTGGCGCTGGCCGGGGTACGCGCCGCCGACGGGGCGGTCGACCTGGCCGGGCTGGCGTTGGTGTTGCAGGCGGTGATGGCGCTGATCCGGCTGGGCGAGTTCTATCCCGACTCCGACACCCAGACCCAGTACGGCATGAACGCCGAGACCGCCGTCACGGCGTTCGAGCGGGCCATGGCCCGCTATGCCGAGCCACCCGACACCGGCCGGGCCGGGCCGCCCGCCACCACCGCCCCGGCGATCGACTTCACCGGGGTACGTTTCGGCTACCCCGGTGCGGCCCGGCCGGTGCTCGACGACCTGGATCTGCACATCCCCGCCGGGCAGTGCACCGCCCTGGTGGGGGCGAACGGGGCGGGCAAGACCACCCTGGTGAAGCTCCTGGCCCGGCTGTATTCGCCCGACGCCGGCACGGTGCGCGCCGACGGCGCCGACATCGCCGACCTGCCGGCGCGGGACTGGCAACGTCGGATCGCCGTGGTGTTCCAGGACTTCGTGCGCTACGAGCTCTCCGCCGCCGCCAACATCGGCTTCGGTGCCGTCGAGCACCTCGACGACCGGGCCGGGGTACGCCGCGCGGCGCAGGCGGCGGGGCTGCTCGACACCCTCGACGCGTTGCCGAACGGCCTGGACACGGTGTTGTCGCGGGCCTACGAGGGTGGTCTGGACCTGTCCGGCGGGCAGTGGCAGCGGATCGCCATCGCACGTGCCCTGTTCGCGCTCTACCACGGCAGCACCGTGCTCGTGCTCGACGAGCCCACGGCGGCGTTGGACGTCCGCGCCGAAGCCGAGTTCTTCGCCCGGTTCGCCGAGCTGACCCGGGGCCGGACGACGATCCTCATCTCGCACCGGCTGTCCAGCGTCCGGTTGGCCGACCGGATCGTCCTGCTCGACCAGGGCAAGGTCGTCGAGCAGGGCAGCCACGACGAGCTGATGGCGGCGGGTGGCCGGTACGCCGCCATGTTCACCCTCCAGGCGGAACGTTTCGCCGACGACGCCGACGACGCCGACAGCGGCCCGCAGACCGAGGTGGTGAGGTGAGCCGATGATGAGGTCGATCAGCGGGTTGATGCGGTTGTCGTGGCGGCAGGACCGCCGCAAGATGACCGTGGCGTTGGCGCTGATGGCGGGCAACGCGGTCGCGGTCCCGGCGGCGGCGGTGGCGCTGAAACACCTCACCAACGCGGCGGCGGCGGGTGACGCCGGGACGGCCGCCTGGTCGGGCCTGGCCGTCGCGGTGGCGGCGATCGCGGCGCTGACCTGCGCCCACTTCGCGCACATCGCGTACTTCGAGGTGTCCGAACTCAACGTGCTCAGCACCGACGAGCAGCTCGTCGAGATCAGCAACGGCACGCCGTACCTCGACCACCACGAGCGGCCCGACAGCGCCGACCGGATGGCCCTGGCCCAGGACGAGTTGCAGCGCATCGGCGAGGGGTTGCAGGCGCTGCTGACCGGCGGTTCGCTGGCGGTCAGCCTGTTGCTGACCACCGTGCTGCTCACCCTGGTCCACCCGGCGCTGGTGGCGTTGCCGCTGCTGGCCGCCCTGCCGGTGCTGGCGGGCCGGTGGGCGCAGGCCGCCGCCGACCGGGCCCGCGAGGAGAGCATCGTCGACACCCGGCAGGCCCGGCACCTGTTCGAGCTGACCACCGACGCGGCCTCGGCCAAGGAGCTGCGGCTGCTGGGCCTGGTCGAGCACCTGCAACAGCGTTACGCCGAGCACTGGCAGCGGGCCACCGCCCGGATCTGGCGGGGCGAGCTGACCGCCGGGTGGTGGCGTGCGGCCGGGCAGGCCGTGTTCGGCCTCGGCTACGTCGCCGCGCTGGTCCTGGTCGTCGGCGACGCGATCCGGGGCCACGCGGACGTCGGCGACGTGGTGCTGGCCATCCTGCTCGCCTCGCAGCTCAACCAGCAGGTGGCCGGTGCGGTGACGATCACGCAGCAGCTGGTGCGCAGCGGCCGGTCGCTGCGCCGGCTCGACGAGGTGCGGGAGCTGGTGCCGCAGCCGGTCCCGCCGCCCGGTGCGCCGGTCACCCCGCTGCGCCCGCCCGAGCGGCTGCTGGAGGGCATCCGCCTGCGCGGGGTCACCTTCGGCTATCCCGGCGCGGACGGGCCGGTGCTGCGCGACGTGGACCTGCTGCTGCCCGCCGGCAGCACGGTGGCGATCGTCGGCGAGAACGGCGCGGGCAAGACCACGCTGGTCAAGCTGCTCAACCGGTTCTACGAGCCCGACCGGGGGGCGATCCTGATCGACGGCGTCGACCTGCGCCACATCGACCTCGCCGCCTGGCGGGAGCGGACCACGGCCGCGTTCCAGGACTACGCCCGCCCGGAGCTGACCGCCCGGCTGGCCGTGGGCATCGGCGACCTGCCCCGGGCCACCGACGACGACGCGGTACGCACCGGCCTGGCCCGCGCGCACAGCGGCGTCGTCGACCGGCTGCCCTACGGGTTGGACACCCGGCTGGGTCGTAGTCACGCCGACGGTGGGGTGGACGCCTCCGGCGGGCAGTGGCAGCAGCTCGCGCTGGGCCGGGCGATGATGCGCGACGCCCCGCTGCTGATGGTGCTGGACGAGCCGGCGTCGGCGTTGGACGCCGAGGCCGAGCACCGGCTGTTCGCCCGGTTCACCGACGGCGCGGCCCGGGTCGCCGCCGACAGCGGCGGGGTGACGGTGTTCGTGTCGCACCGGCTCTCCACCGTCCGCAGCGCCGACCTGATCATCGTGATCGGCGACGGCGGGGTACGCGAGATGGGCACCCACGACGAGTTGATCCGCCTCGACGGGTTGTACGCCGCCCTCTACGCCACCCAGGCCACCGCCTACCGGTGACCCGCCCGCCCGTTCAGGGCCTCACCTTCGATCCGGACCGCCGCTGTCGCCCGACCGGCACGGGGGCGGTCCGGCGGTGGACGACCAGCCCCGCCGGCTGTACGAAGATCGACCGTCGGGCCACCGCGTCGCCCTTGTCGTCCAGTTGGTAGACGTCGAGCCAGCACCAGCCGTCGTAGGTGATCCAGTCCAGCACCCGGATGACCCGGCACCGGATGGGCTTGCCGAACTGCACGCTGGCGGCCTGGGTCACCTCGATCAGGTCACCCGCTCGGAGTGTGGTCATCGCAGGTCCCCCACCTGCTCGGTCACGACCCACCGCCCGGCCAGGGCCTCTGGTTGATCACGAGTCGGCCGGCCGACCGGTTGGGCCTGGGCAGCCAACCGAGGAATCTGCGGTGGAGAGCGCCGGCCGGAGCCCAGCCCATGTCCTGCATGGCGGACACCAGATGCGCGCTCATGTAGACGGCGAGGAACACCGGAGCGCGGTCGTACTCCGCGATCAACTCCCGGCGGCGGGTGGGACATGGCCAGGGCGATTCACACCCGGCGCATGTCCAGACAGGCAGAACAGGTCCGTGGCTTGTCATCGGTCCACCACATCACACGATGTTGTACGAGGGCAACCCCCAAGGGCATTGCCTTTCCCGCTACCGCCTTATGCAAGTCCGCCAGACCATAGCGTCAGGCTGTGGAGTTGCTCGGGTTGGATGAGATCCGCGACCTGCTCGGCGGGATCAGCAAGCAGCGCGCCACGATCATCGTGGGCCGCAAGGGATTCCCCGACCCCTTCGTCACCTTGAAGATGGGCCGCGTCTGGGATGGCAAGGCCGTGCGGGCCTGGATCGCCACGAACCGCCCCAGCCCCGCCGACGAGGACTGAACCCATCAGGGCATACGTTCGGGACATGGACCGAGGGCCGGGCGACCTGATGGGGCCCTACGAAATCGCCCAACGCCTGGGTGTCTCCCGGTCGCGGTTCAGCAGATCGCGAACCGGCCCACCTTCCCGAGGCCCTACCGGGAGCTGCGAGGCATGAAGGTGTGGCTGACCGAGGATGTCGAGGAATGGATCAGGGAACACCGCCGCCCCAGGCCGCCATCGGACGAGGATGATCAAAGTTGAGCAAACGCATGGGTGAGCCAGAGGTGCCAGGGCCGCTCGTCGGCCCAGCAGAGATGTTGACCATGCTCGGCGTGGGCCGCTCCCGGCTGCGCCAGATCACCGCTCACCCGAAGTTCCCGCGCCCGTTCCAGACGCTGCAAGGCGGCTCTGTGTGGCTGCGGTCAGAAGTCGAGGCGTACATCAGGGACTACCGCCGCCCCAAGCCGCCAGCGGACGAGGACGAGCAGGGCTGACCCCACCAGGGGCCACCACGAGACCGGCGGGCGGGGTCGGGGAGGATGGCGGGGTGACGGTGGATGCGGTGGTGTTCGACCTGGACGGCGTGATCGTGGACTCGGAGCCGGTCTGGGAGGAGGTGCGCCGGGCGTACGTGGCGGCGCGGGGCGGCACCTGGCAGCCCGACACCCAGCGGCGGCTGATGGGGATGAGCACCGGCGAGTGGGCCGAATACCTCAGCGGTGAGCTGGGCGTCGACCGCAGCGCCGAGCAGGTCGCCGTGGACGTGGTCGAGGAGATGGCCCGGCGGTACGCGGTGCGCGTACCGCTGATCGACGACGCCGACCTGGTGGTGCGCCGGCTGGCCGCGCGGTGGCCGCTGGGGTTGGCCAGTTCCTCGCCGACCCGGCTGATCGCCGCGGCGCTGACCGCCGCGGACCTCACCGCCGAGTTCCGGGTGACCCTGTCGACCGAGCGGACCGCCCGGGGCAAGCCCGCACCCGACGTCTATCTCGCCGTCGCCGAACAGCTCGGGGTCGACCCGGCCCGGTGCGCCGCCGTGGAGGACTCCTCCAACGGGGTCCGCTCGGCCGCCGCCGCCGGGATGCGGGTGATCGCGGTGCCGCACGGGTCGTACCCGCTGGACCCGGACGCGGCGGAGCTGGCCGCCGTGGTGCTCTCCTCGGTGCACGATCTCACCCCCGAGGTGGTTGACCAGCTCGGCTGAACCGCCCCCGCGACCCGGCCGGTCCGCTTAGCGTCGGGACCATGAGAGCTGTGGTTTACCAGGGGCCGCACGAGGTGGCCGTCAACGAGGTCGAGGACCCGCGCATCGAGCACCCCGACGACGTGGTCGTGCAGATCACCACGACCGCGATCTGCGGTTCGGACCTGCACATGTACGAGGGGCGCACGCTCGCCGAACCGGGCATCGTCTTCGGCCACGAGAACATGGGCACGGTGGTCGAGGCCGGCACCGGGGTACGCGGGATCAAGGTCGGCGACCGGGTGTCGATGCCGTTCAACGTGGGGTGCGGGTTCTGCCGCAACTGCCGGGAACAGAAGACCGGCTTCTGCCTCACCGTCAACCCCGGCTTCGCCGGTGGCGCGTACGGCTATGTGGCGATGGGGCCGTACCGGGGTGGTCAGGCGGAGTACCTGCGGGTGCCGTTCGCCGACTTCAACTGTCTGAAGCTGCCACCCGGCACCGAGCACGAGAACGACTACGCGATGCTCGCCGACATCTTCCCCACCGGCTACCACGGGGTGGCGATGACCGGGCTGCGGCCCGGCGAGCGGATCACCGTGATGGGTGGCGGGCCGGTCGGGCTGATGGCCGCGTACTCGGCGGTCCTGATGGGTGCCGCCGAGGTGTTCCTGGTGGACCGGGTGCCGGACCGGCTGCGGCTGGCCGAGTCGATCGGGGCGACCCCGATCGACTTCTCGGCCGGGGACCCGGTGGCGCAGATCCTCGACCGGACCGACGGGGTGGGCACCGACCACGGGGTGGACGCGGTCGGCTACCAGGCCACCGGCGAGGGTGGCACGGAGCAGCCGGCATCGGTGCTGAACAGCCTGGTCGAGGTGGTCCGGGCGACCGGCGCGATCGGCGTGGTCGGGCTTTATCTGGCCAACGACCCGGGTGCGCCGGACGAGCACTCCGGCAAGGGCGAGCTGCTGTTCAAGATGGGCAAGCTCTTCGAGAAGGGCCTGCGGATGGGCACCGGGCAGGCCAACGTCAAGACCTACAACGAGTACCTGCGGAACCTGATCATGGCGGGGCGGGCCACCCCGAGCTTCGTGGTGAGCAAGGAGTTGCCGCTGGACGCGGCACCGGACGCGTACCAACGTTTCGACCGTCGCGAGGCGGGCTACTCGAAGGTGGTGCTCAAACCGGCGGCCTGAGGAGACGGCGATGCAGACGATCGTGTACGAGCGCACCGGTGACCCGTCGGTGCTCCGGTTGGTCGACCGGCCGGTGCCCGAACCGGGCCCGGGAGAGGTGCTGGTCCGGGTGGCGGTGGCCGGGGTGAACCCGACCGACTGGAAGAGCCGGCGGCAGCAGCCGTTGCCGGTCGGCTGGCAGACCCCGGGGCAGGACGGCGCGGGGGTGGTGGAGGCGGTCGGCGCGGGGGTCGACCGGGCCCTCACCGGTGAACGGGTGTGGCTCTGGGAGGCCGCCTGGCAGCGACCCTGGGGCACCGCCGCCGAATACACGGTGGTGCCGGTCCGGCAGGTGGTGCCGCTCGGGGACGCCTCGTTCGACCTGGGCGCCTGCCTGGGCATCCCGTTCCTCACCGCGCACCGCTGCCTGACCGTCGGGGAGTACGTGCCGGACACCCTGCACGCCGGGGCACTCAGCGACCACGTGGTGCTGGTGCAGGGTGGGGCGGGTGCGGTCGGCAACGCGGCGATCCAGTTGGCCCGCTGGGCCGACGCCTGCGTCGTCGCGACGGTGAGCAGCCCGGAGAAGGCGCAGTTGGCGGCGGCGGCCGGAGCCTCCTTCGTGGTCAACTACCGGGAGCAGGACGTGGTCGAGGAGGTCCGCAAGATCGCCCCCGACGGGGTGCACACGATCGTCGAGGTCTCGGCCGCCCGCAACGCCGCCGTCGACGTGCAGCTGCTGCGTACCGGCGGGGTGGTCTGCGTCTACGCCGACGACGGTGGGGGTGAGCTGACCCTGCCGATCCGGCCGCTGATGGCGCCCAACGCCCGCTGGCAGTTCGTGCTGGTCTACACGGCCCCGAAGGCGGCCAAGGCGCACGCGGTCACCGACGTGGCGGCGGCCGTCGCCCAGGGGGCGGTGCGGGTGGGTGAGGCGGCCGGCCTGCCGCTGCACCGTTTTCCGTTGGCGCAGGCCGCCGACGCACACCAGGCGGTGGAGGACGCGGTGGTGGGGAAGGTGCTGATCGACACCGCCGGGCAGTAGTTCCGAGGACAGTTCGCAATAACCCGGACAGACGCGAGGAAGTTTCGCAACAATGACATAGCGGGTCGCCCGCGAGGAAGGGCGGCCCCGGCGCGGTGCGAACGCCGGGGCCGCCCCTGGGGAGGGATGTTTCAGGAGTGACGTCCCTACCCCATCGGCGACGAGTCGCCGAAAAGTGTTACGGCCCCGCCAGCTCCCGCACCTCCAGGTCGCCGTCGGCGTACCGCGCACGCACCACCTTCTTGTCGAACTTGCCGACACTAGTCTTGGGCACCGCGTCGATGACCGCCCAACGTTCCGGCACCTGCCAGTGTGCCACCGAGCCGGCGAGAAACGCACGGAGCTGCTCCACACCGGTCGACGCGCCCTCCCGCACCACCACCGTGGCCAGTGGACGCTCACCCCACCGCTGGTCCGGCACCCCCACCACACAGGCCTCCTGCACGTCCGGGTGGGCCATCAGGGCATTCTCCAACTCCACCGAGGAGATCCACTCCCCACCCGACTTGATCACGTCCTTCGCCCGGTCGGTGAGGGTGAGGAACCCGTCCGGCGAGAGCATCCCGACATCCCCCGTACGCAGCCAGCCGTCGTGGAACTTCTCCGGGTCGGGGGCGTCCTCGCCGACGTACCGCGCGGTCACCCACGGGCCGCGCACCTCCAACTCCCCCACGGACGTCCCGTCGGCGGGCAACGGCTCACCCAGCGGGTCGACGATCCGGGCCGCCACCCCGGCCGGAATCCGGCCCTGCGTGTAGCGGTACTGCCAGGCGTCGTCCCCGGTCGCCCCGGCCGGGGCCCGGGACACCGACCCCAGCGGGGACATCTCGGTCATCCCCCAGGCGTGGATCACGTCGATGCCGTGCCGCTCGGCGAACGCGTGCATCAACGCCGGCGGGCACGCCGAACCGCCGACGATCACCTCCTTGAGCGACGAGGTGTCCACGTCGTGGGCGTCCAGGTGGGCCAGCAGGTCGTTCCAGATGGTCGGCACCGCGCCGGCCAGGGTGGGCCGCTCGGCGGCGATCATCTCGGCGATCGGCGCGGCCTGGAGGAAGCGGTCCGGCATGACCAGCGACGCGCCGGAGAGGAACGCCGCGTACGGCAACCCCCACGACATCGCGTGGAACATCGGCACGATGGCCAACTCCCGGTCCCCCGGACCCAGCCCGAACCCCTCCGGCAGGCACACCTGCAACGAGTGCAGATAGATCGACCGGTGCGAGTAGGCGACGCCCTTGGGATTGCCGGTGGTGCCGGAGGTGTAACAGAGCGCGGCGGCGTCCCGCTCGTCCACCTCCGGCCAGTCGAAGTGCTCGGGCCGGCCGGCCAGCAGGTCGTCCCACCGGTGGAAGGTGACCCGGTCCCCGGCGACCGCCCGCAACGGCCCGGGATCGCCCCCGCCGACCACCACCACGTGCCGCACCGTGGTCAACTCGCCGAGCACCCGGGCCAGCAGCGGGATCAGCGTCGAGTCGACGAGCACCACCCGGTCCTGCGCGTGGTTGGCGATGTAGGCGACCTGGTCGGGAAAGAGCCGCAGGTTGAGCGTGTGCAGCACCGCCCCCATGCTCGGCACCGCGAAGTACGCCACCAGGTGCTCGTTGTTGTTCCACATGAAGGTGGCGACCCGTTCGTCGCCGGTCACCCCGCACTCGTCGCGCAGCGCGTGGGCCAGCCGGGCCGCCGCGCGACCCACCTCGGCGTACGACATCCGGCGCGGCTCGGCACCCGTCCAGGTGACCACCTCGGCCGTGCCGTGCACCGTCGCACCGTGTTCGAGGATCCGGGCGACCTGGAGCGGGGCGTCCATCATCGTGCTACGCATGGGTGACAAGCTAGTGTCGCCGGTCACACCTTGGGAACCCCCGGAACGCCGAACCCCTCCCCGGATGGTGCGTAGATTGTCCGGGTGAGTATCTCCTGGGCCGACTCGTACGTGGGACAGCTACGCGCCCTGGCCGGCGATCGGACGCTGATGTTCGTCGGCGCGCGGGCCGTGGTACGCGACAACGCCGGCCGGGTGCTGCTGATCCGCCGCTCGGACAACGGCCAGTGGGCGCTGCCGGCGGGCGCGATGGAACTCGGCGAGTCGATCGCCGACTGCGCGGTCCGCGAAGTCCGCGAGGAGACCGGCCTGCGCGCCCTGCGGGTCAGCGCCTTCGCCCTCTACACCGGCCCCGACCGCACCCACACCAACATGTACGGCCACACCTACCAGATCTTCACCACCGCGTTCCGGGTCGACGACTGGGACGGCGAACTCACCCGCGTCACCGACGAGACCACCGACGCCGCCTTCCTGCACCCGCACGAGTTCCCCGCCCCGCTCTCCCTCTCGGTCCCGGAAACCCTCGCCGACCTGACCGTCTTCGACCAAACCAACCGCCTCATCCTCAAATAGCCCCCCACCCTCACCCTCCCGGCCCCCGCCCCGCCCTCGCCGAGAGCAGCCTCTCCACCTGCACCCGCTTAGCCCACTTCACCCCCATTCCCGCCCCGGTGATCAAGAGGTTTACGTCAACATCCGCGCGATTTCTGACGCAAACTTCTTGATCACCGGGGCGGGGGCGGGGTGGGCGGGGGGTGGGCGGGGCGGGGGGTGGGCGGGGCGCGGGATGGGGTGGGGCGGGGTTAGAGCATGGTTTGGGATTTGGCGTTGAGGTCGGCGGCGGCTTCGTCCTTGGACTCCTTGGTCAGGGGCTTGCCGCCGGGGGCGGGGGCCTTGCCGCCGAGGGGGTCGACGCCGCCGGTGGCGCCCTGCGGGCCGGCACCCCGGAGCTGGTCGTTCGGCAGGGCCAGGGTGACCAGCACGGCCACCAGGGCGATCAGGCCGGTGGTCAGGAACACCAGGTGCAGCGACTCGACGAAGGACGCCTGGATGGCCGCCCGGACCGGGCCGGGCAGGGCCAGGATGGTCGCCGGGTCGTTGATCGAGATGCTGGTGCCGCCGCTGGCCGCGACCGCCGTCTGCTGGTCGGCGGGGAGTTGGGCGATCGCGCCGGGCAGCCGGTCGGCGAGCCCGCTGGCGAGCCGGGTGGAGAGCACCGCGCCCAGGATGGCCACCCCGAACGAACCGCCCAGCGACCGGAAGAACGTCGCCGAGGAGGTCGCCGCGCCGAGGTTCCGCACGTCCACGGCGTTTTGTACGCCGAGGATCAGCGACTGCATGCACAGGCCCAGCCCGACGCCGATCACCACCATGTAGCCGAACGCCGCCCAGAGCGAGCTGTCCACCTGGAGCCGGGTGAACAGCAGCATCCCGGCGACCAGCACCACCGAACCGGCCACCGGGAACCACTTGTACCGGCCGATCCGGCTCATCGCCCGGCCGGTGACGATCGAGGTGACGATGATGCCGGCCATCATCGGCAGCATCAGCAGGCCGCTGCGGGTGGGCGAGGCGCCCTTGACGATCTGCAGGTAGAGCGGGATGAAGATGATCGATCCGAACATCACCAGACCGAGCACGAAGCCCGCCGAGTTGGCCAGCGCGAACGTCGCCGAGCGGAACAGCCCCAGCGGCAGGATCGGTTCGGTGACCCGGGCCTCCTGGAGCACGAACGCCACCCCGAGCACCGCACCCGCCACGAACAGCCCGATGATCGTCGGCGAACCCCAGGCGTACGAGTTGCCGCCCCAGCTCAGCGCCAGCAGCAACGCGCTCACCCCGGCGACCAGCAGCGCCGCGCCCAACCAGTCGACGGTGTGCTCCCGCCGCTCGAACGGGATCAACCGCAGCACGTGGTAGCAGACCACGATCGCCAACAGCGCCAACGGCACGTTCAGATAGAAGATCCACCGCCAGTTGGTCTCGGCGAAGTAGCCGCCGACCAGCGGCCCGGCCACCGAGGAGACGCCGAAGACCGCGCCGAACAACCCCTGGTAGCGGCCCCGTTCCCGGGGCGACACCACGTCCGAGATGATGGTGAACGCCAACGTCATCAGGCCACCCGCGCCGATGCCCTGCACGCCCCGGGTGACGATCAGCTGGGTCATGTCCTGCGACAGGCCGGCCAGCAGCGAGCCGAGCAGGAACGTGCCGATCGAGAAGAGGAAGACCGGGCGGCGGCCGTACAGGTCGGCCATCTTGCCGTAGAGCGGGGTGGAGGCGGTCGAGGCGAGCAGGTAAGCGGTGACCACCCACGAGTAGTGGTCGATCCCGCCCAGCTCGCCGACGATGGTGGGCAACGCCGTACCGACGATGGTCTGGTCCAGCGCGGCCAGCAGCATGCCGGTCATCAGGCCGAACATCAACAGGCGCAGCTGGCGGGCCTGGAGCACCGGGCTGCCGTGGGTCTGGGCGGTCATCCCGCCTTCTTTCCCGCTCCCCCGCGAACATGCCTACCCACCGGAGGAAACCTGCCCGCGGGCCCGCCCGGCACCGACGGGCACGCGGGCCACCGGGGACCCGCCTGCCCGTCGGGGGTACGCCCCAGGCGGGCACGCGGGCCACCGGGGACCCACCTGCCCCTCGGGGGTACGCCTCAGGCGGCGAACCGGTCGACGAGCGCGGCGCAGAACGCCGGGAGGTCGTCGGGGTTTCGGCTGCTGACCAGGTTGCCGTCGGTCACCACCTGCTCGTCCACCCAGGTCGCACCGGCGTTGGTCAGGTCGGTACGCAGGCTCGGCCAGCTGGTGATCCGACGACCGGCCACCACACCCGCCTCGACCAGGGTCCACGGGCCGTGGCAGATCACCCCGACCGGCTTGCCGGCCGCGAAGAACGCCTGCACGAACCGGACCGCGTCCGGGTCGGTACGCAGGAAGTCCGGGTTGGCCACCCCGCCGGGCAGCACCAGCGCGTCGTAGCCGTCGGCGTCCGCGTCGGCCGCCGTCACCGCCACGTCGTACGTCTTGCCCTGGTCCAGATGGTTGAAGGCCTGGATGGTGCCGGGCTTGAGCGATACCAGCTCGGCGGTCGCGCCCGCCTTCTCCACCGCCTCACGCGGCTGGACGTACTCGACCTCCTCCACGCCGTCGGTGGCGAGGAACGCGATCCGCTTGCCCTGCAATGTCGTGGCTGCCATGTCGGTTTTCCCCTCTCCGGATACCTCTGGTCGGTTCCCGGGGCGTAGGGCCCGAAACGTGACCCTGGTCGCCGGGCATGGCAGAGGGTTTGGCCTGGTCGGCGCGGGGGACCCCGGTGGGCATGGCAGGAGCAGCAGCGGAACAGCGCCGGCTCGCCACCGTGGTGGAGAGCTGGCGGGACCGGGCCGTCCTCGTCGTCGGCGACGCCATGCTCGACGAGTGGCGCTTCGCCGAGTCGGAGCGGCTGTGCCGGGAGGCGCCCGCGCCGATCCTCACCCTGCGTCGACGCATCACCGCCGCAGGTGGGGCCGCGAACACCGCGGTCAACGTCGCCACGCTCGGCGGAAGGGCGCTGCTGGTCGCCCCGGTCGGGGCGGACGTGGCCGGCGACGAACTGCACGACTGCCTGGACCGGGCCGGCGTCTGGGACCGTACGGTCGGCGAACCGCACCGGCCGACGCCGGTGAAACGCCGGATGCTGGCCGGCAACCAGATCCTGCTCCGGGAGGACTCCGGCGAGCCCGACGAACCGCTCGACGACGACGGTGTCGCCCGGCTGCTCACCGCCCTGAGCTGCGCCACCGAGGAGCTGCGGGCGGTGGCCGGCGGGGCCGCGCCCACCCTGGTGGTCTGCGACTACGGTCTCGGCGCGCTGCCCGCCCCGGTGCGCGCCTGGCTGTTCGCCCACCGGCACCGGTACGCCACCGTCGCCCTGGACGCCCACGACCTGGCCGACTGGCGGGGGCTGAACCCGACGGTGGTCACCCCCAGCTTCGCCGAGGCGACCCGGCTGTTGGCCCGCGCCGCCGCCGGCTTCGGCGCACCGCCCACCCCGACCCGTACCGGCGGCACCGGCCTGCACCTGGACCACCCGCCGAGCGATCCGACGGACGGGCCGTCGGAGCTGGTCGTGGGCACCGCCCCGGGTGGGGTCGGCCGGGCACCGGCCGGCCCGACCGGCGAACCGACCCCCGGTGAGGGGCGGGTCGCGATGACCGGCGACGGGTTGAGCGTGACCGGGGCCGGGGTGACCGTCAACGCCACCGTCGGGGAGGGCGTCGACCGGGCCGAACTGGCGCAGGCGCGGCTGGCCGAGCTGCGCGCGCACACCGGCGCGGACGTCGTCGCGGTGACCCTGGACACCGAGGGTGCCATCGTCGGCGGCGCGGACGGCGCACACCGGCGCAGCCACAGCACGCCCGTCCCGGCCAGTCACGCCGTCGGCGCGGGGGACGCCTACCTGGCGGCGATGACCCTCGCGCTGGCCGCCGAGGCGTCGCTGCCGACCGCCGCCCAGTTGGCCCAGCTCGCCGCCACCATCACCGTCTCCGACACCGGCACCTGTGTGTGCCGTTGGGAGGACCTGCTCGACGCGCTCGGTGGCGCACCCGACGGCACCGCCCATCCGACGCTGGTCGGCACCGGCGAGCTGGACGCGATCGTCGCCGACCACCGGCGGGCCGGCCGGTCGGTGGTCTTCACCAACGGCTGCTTCGACGTGCTGCACCCCGGTCACGTGCGCTACCTGGAACAGGCGCGGGCCCTGGGGGACCTGCTGGTGGTCGCGGTCAACTCCGACTCCAGCGTCCGCCGGCTCAAGGGTGCCGACCGGCCGGTCAACCCGGTCGAGGACCGGATCACCCTGCTCGCCGCGTTGTCCTGCGTGGACCACGTGGTGGTCTTCCAGGAGGACTCGCCGGTCGGCCTGATCGAGGCGGTCCGCCCCGACGTGTACGTCAAGGGCGGCGACTACCCACCGGAGATGGTCCCGGAGGCGTCGCTGGTCCGCCGGCTCGGCGGTCAGGTACGCACCCTCGGCTACGTGCCGGACCGGTCCACCTCGGCGATCATCGACCGGATCCGCGCCCAGGCCGCCGAGGGCGCCGCCGACCAGGCCACCCGGACCACCGCCGGCCGGGCCACCCACACCGCCGGCCGGGCCGCCGCCGACGGTCGTGCCGGGGCGGTACGACCCGCCGTCGACCCGTCGGCGGCACCCGGCCCGGAGCCGACGCCCCACCCGACCCCGACCCCGACCCACCCGACCCCGACCCCGACCGCGCAGAGCCTGGGCAGGACCCCGTGAACCGACCGCTCGACCTCGGCACGCCCGGGGAGTTCCGCCGACCCCGTCGGCTCGACGTGCTGATCCCCACCCGCAACCGCCCGGCCGAACTGGCGGTCACCCTGGCCGGGCTGGCCGCCCAGGTCGAGGTCCCCGACTTCGGGGTGGTGGTCAGCGACCAGTCCGACGACGACCCGGCGTACGCGCATCCGGCGGCGGCCACCATGGTCCGGGCGTTGCGCCACCGGGAGCACCCGGTGCTGCTGACCCGGCGACTGCCCCGGCGCGGGCTGGCCGAACACCGGGCGTACCTGCTGGACCGGTCGGTGGCCCGGTACGTGCTCTGCCTCGACGACGACGTCTGGCTCGAACCGGGCACCCTCGGTCGGCTGGTCACCGCGATCGGGGAACTGGGCTGCGGGTTCGTCGGCAACGCGGTGCACGGCCTGTCGTACGCCGACGACGTCCGCCCCGAGACGCACGGGCACTACGAGGAGTGGGACGGGCCGGTGGTGCCGGAACTGGTCCGCCCCGACACCCCGCAGTGGCAGCGGGCCGCCATCCACCCGGCCGCGAACCTGCTGCACGTCCAGCAGGAGGTGGGCCTGCCGCCGGGGGCGTGGCGGGCGTACAAGATCTCCTGGATCGGCGGTTGCGTGCTCTACGACCGGGCGGCGCTTGTCGACTCGGGCGGCTTCGAGTTCTGGCGGCGGGTTCCGGCGAACCACCAGGGCGAGGACGTCGCCGCCCAGCTCGCGGTGCTGGCCCGGTACGGCGGCGCAGGTGTGCTGCCCAGCGGCGCCTACCACCTGGAGTCACCGACCACCGTCACCGAACGTGCCGTCGAGGCGTGGGAGGTGGTCGCCGCCGACACCACACGGCAGACCACCACGCGTCCGGCCCGCGCCGACACCACCCAACCGGCCTGACCCGGCCCGACGCCGCACAACCAGCCCGGGGGGCACCGGCCAACTCGACCCCGGCCGCCGGTCGCGGTGAGGGCGGTCAGGGGCGCGGGCGGTCAGGGGCGCGGGCGGTCCGGGGTGCGGGCGGTCAGGGGCGCGGGCGGTCCGGGGTGCGGGCGGTCAGGGGTGCGGGCGGTCAGGGGGCGGTCACCGCGCCCGGCCCGGGGTGGAGCAGGTCGGCGGCGGCTTCGAGCACCTCGACCACCGGCACGTCGGCGACGAACGAGTCCCGGTGCGGGCAGTTGCCGTCGCCGGGCCGGTGCGGATAGATGCCCGGGGTGCAGTCGACCCCGCAGACCGGGCAGCGCGTCGTCCAGGCGGCGATCGGGCGGTGCCGGCCGCGCAGCGGGGTCGCCCCGTTGATCATGTTGCCGACCCAGTAGACACCCACCGTCGGGGTGCCCACCGCACCGGCCAGGTGCAGCGGGCCGGTGTCGTTGGAGACCACCAACGCGCAGCCCGCGTACGCGGCGGCCAGCCCGCCGAGGCTGAGCGTGCCAACCTGGGGACGGACCGGCACCCCGGCCGCCGCGACCACCTCGTCCACCACCGCCCGCTCGGCAGGGGTGCCGGTGACCAGCACCTCGTACCCGTCGTCGTGCAGGGTCCGGGCCACCTCGGCGAACCGCCGCGCGGGCCAGCGCCGCCGGGTGTCGCTCGCCCCGGGGTGCAGCGCCACCCGGGGCCGGTCCGGCTCGCCAAGCACCGCCCGCGCCTGCGCCCGGTCCGCGTCGGTCACCGCCAGCGTCGGTACGACGGTGACCGCACCCGCCCCGACCAGGGCCACCACCTCCAGGTAGCGGGTCACCTCGGGCTGGTAGTAGACGTAGCGCAGCCAGCGGTCCAGCGGTGGGGCGTCCTCGGCGCGCAACCCGGCGGTGACCCGGGCCCCCAACCGGCTCATGACCGGATTCGAGTTGGCTCCGCCACCGTGCACCTGCAACGCCAGGTCGTAGCCCTCCCGGGCCGCGTCGGCCAGGAAGTCGTCGAGCGACCCGGGCGGCTCGTCGGGGCCGGGCTCGCGGATGCCGGGAGCCGGTGGGACGACCAGCACCCGGTCGACCGGGCCGGGCCGGTCGCGCCACAGCGTCGCGTGCCACGGCGCACCGAACAGCACGATCTCCGCCGTCGGGTACGCCGCCCGCAGCGACTCCAGGGCGGGCAGCAGGAAGATGAGGTCGCCGAGCGCGTTGGCGCGCAGCACGGCGATCCGGGCCACGTCGGGCACCCGCTCGCCCAACGGGCCACCCAGTGCCGGGCTGTCCACCGGGGCCCCTACGGCCGGTCGAGCGGGTCGACGGCGGTGTCCGGGTGGTGCAGTTCCCGGTCCGCCGCCGGGTCCACGCCGGTGGGCGTACCGGTGCGGGTGGGGCCGGGCGGGTAGCCGGCGCGGCCGACGGTGATGGTGCGCGGCGTGGGCCGCGCCGCCCGGGGCAGGTGGACCCGGAGCAGGCCGTGGTCCATCACCGCGTCGATGGCGTCGGGGTCGACCCGCGACGGCAGGTCGACCCGGTGTTCGAAGCTGCGGGTCTCGACCCCACCGGGGATGCCCTGGTCGGCGTTGACCTCGGCCTCCGACCGGGCCCGGACGCAGAGTTCCCGGTCGTCCAGCTCGACGGCGACCTCCTCCGGGGCCACCCCGGGCAGCCGCACGGTGACCTGCCAGCCGTCGGCGACCTCGGTCAGCTCGACGTCGGGCGACACACCCCGGCCGCCGGCCAGCCGGCTCAGCTCGGCGCGCAGCGCCTGGAGTTCGCCCGTCAGGTCCCCGCCCTGCTGACGGCTGCCCCGGCCCGGCTGCTCCCCGCCCTGCTGGCGGCTGCCCCGGCCCGGCTGCTCCGTCATCGCACCTCTCCCACCGGTCGGCTGGCCGGGACGGGCCGCAGCGAGCTGGGGGCGTCCAGGCCGGCGTCGGGGTCGACGCCCACCCCCAACCGGTCGACCAGTTCCCCGCCGAGCCAGGCGCTGACGCCGAGGATGGCCAGGCCGACCACCTCGATGGCGATCAACGCGCCACCGGCCGCCCGGGAGTCGGCGTTCAACCGGACCGCCCAGACGGCGGCGAAGAGCAGGATCACCGCGACGTTCGCCGCCGCGTGGGTGAGCGCCACCCGCTTCGCCCGGGTGCCGGCCGGGATGGCCAGCAGGTCGAACGCGCCGGCCACCGCGGCCAGCAGACCACCGACCAGGCCGACGGTGATGTTCCAGTACGCCACCTCGGCGAGGAAGTCGGGGCCGCCGACCGTGTCCACGACGTCGAAGAGGGTGCCGGTGACCAGCAACGCGACCGGGAACATCACCAGCATCGGATGCACCGGGTGCCCGAGCACCTTCAGTCGGCTCTCCATCGCGGGCCCTCCACTGCTTCGTCCGGGGGCAGGGTGCGCCGGTCGGGGACAAACCGGCTCGCCACGCCCGCATAGGCTGCGTACGGCGGCCGGTGTGCCACCGCCCGCCACCGAGATCAACGGACGGGGGAGGCGGACGTGACGGTGGAGATCACCTCACACGAGGAGCTACGCGCGCTGCTGGGGGCACCGATGCCCCGGGCGGCGGCCAAGGAACGCACCGTGCTGCACGAACGGGACCGGCAGTGGTTGGCCGCCTCGCCGTTCTGCCTGGTCGCCACCGCCGGCGCGGACGGCAGCTGCGACGTCTCCCCCAAGGGCGACCCGCCCGGCTTCGCGCTGGTGCTCGACGACCGGACGATCGCCGTCCCGGAGCGGCCGGGCAACCGGCGGGCCGACGGCTACCGCAACATCCTCGACAACCCGCACGTCGGGCTGATCTTCCTGATCCCGGGTCGGACGGACACCCTGCGGATCAACGGCCGGGCGAAGCTGGTGCGCGACGCGCCCTACTTCGACGACATGCTGGTCCAGGGGCACCGGCCGGTGCTCGCCGTCGAGGTGGCCGTCGAGCAGATCTTCTACCACTGCGCGAAGGCGTTCCTCCGCTCCGAGCTGTGGCAGCCGGAGACCTGGCAGCCGGACACGCTGCCGTCCCGCGCCCGGCTGGTCAAGGAGGTCGAGACGCCGACCGAGAGCCTGGCCGATCTGGAGCGCTACTACGGCCCGGCGTACGCGGAGAAGCTCTACCGGGGTTGACCGCCGGGTCCCGGGCCGGCGGTGGTCGGGGCCGCCGGCCCGACCGGGTTCAGCGTTGCCAGGGCGGCGGGACGCGGACCGAGGCCATGCCCGCCGCCGTCGCCGCCGCGACCCCCAGGTCGGTGTCCTCGAACACCAGACACTGCTCCGGCGGTACGTCGAGCAGCCGGGCCGCCAGCAGATAGCACTCCGGGTCCGGCTTGGCCCGCGCGTAGTCCTCCGCGCAGACCAGCACGTCGAACCGGTCGAGCAGGTCGAGCGCGGACAGCGAGGCGGTCACCGATTCCCGGGTGCTGCCGGAGACCACCGCGAACGGCACCCGCCGGTGTGCCCGCTCGATGTGCGCCAGCACCCCGGGCACGGCGGTGAGCTGCGGCAGGAAGGTCTGATAGGCGTCCTCCCGGCGACGCGCCACCACGTCGACCGGCATGGCCAGCCCGTGCCGCGCGTTGAGGTCGACGACGATGTCGGCCACCGGCCGGCCGCCCCAGGCGTAGAAGAGGTCCTCGGGCAGGTCGCAGCCCCACTCGTCGAGCGCGGCCCGCCAGGCCAGGTGGTGCACCGGCATGGAGTCGACGATGGTGCCGTCGCAGTCGAACAGGTAGGCCCGGAAGTCGCCGGGCGGCAGGGGCAGCACGGGCCCAGGATAGCCACGCCGGGACCTGCCCCTCTCCCACCGGCCGTCTCCCCCGGCCCTTCCCCACCGACACGCGACGACCGGGCTGCGTGGTGGGTGGGGCTGCGGTCCGGTCAGTGGTCCGGGTCGGTGCGGGTCAGGTCGCGCAGCGCGTCCTGCGGGGCGGCGCGGCGCAGGTAGTCGCGGCGCATCCGGCGACGGTCACGCCGGCACCGGCCGCACGCCCAGGGTAGCGGCCACCACCGGCCACAGAAGGCACATCTCATCGAGGGGTCCCGTCCTCGTAAGCGTACGGTGGCTGACTGCTCACATTAGTCGTGCCGGGCCACGGGCACCGACCCGTGCCGACGCGCGGTGGCCGGAGCGCAGCCCTGCACCGGCGCGGACGCCCCCGTGGGCGTCCGCGTCGGCGGCCGGCAGGGGCGGCCGGCGTCGGCGGTCGGGGCAGGCGGGCGGCGTCAGCGGTCGGGGCGGCGGTCAGCGGCCGAGGAGGTCGTCGATCTCGTCGTCGAACAGCAGCGCGGGGTCGAATCCCATGTCGGCGAAGTGGCCGGCGAGTTCCAGGGACAGGACGCCGTGCACCCGGGTCCAGAAGGCCAGCGCCTGCCGCAGCGCGGCAGCCGGCACGGTCGGGTCCCCGGCCCAGCCGCGATGGTCGTCGAGGTGGGCCTCGATCCGCCGTCCGGAGGGCTGGACGTCGCGTCTGCGGTAGGCGTCGACGACCGTCGCCATGATCTCGGCCGAGATGGCGGTGGTGTCGTCGGGAGCGTGGTAGCCGGGCACGGGCGTACCCCAGATCAGCAGGTAGCGCTGCGGATCGTCCAGGGCCCAGGCCCGCACGGTGTGCGCCAGTCCGGCGACGTCGGCACCGGCGTCGGCGGCGGTCCGGAGCGCGTCGGCGAGGCTGCGGTACGCGTCGCGGATCAGGGCGGTGATCAGCTCGTCCCGACTGGCGAAGTACCGGTAGAGGGCCGGGCCGCTCATCCCCAGTTGCTCGGCGATCGCCTTGAGGGACAGCGCCGACACCCCGGTCGTGGCGAGCTGCTCCCAGGCCCGTTGTTTGATCTCCGCCCGCACCTGGGCGCGGTACCGCTCGCGCGGACCGGTCACGTCGGCACCCATGGACCCCCCGTTCGCACACCTACCATCACGACAGTTACAGGCTATCACTTCCGCTATTGACCGAAGTTCCCTGAAGTTATAGGGTCTAACTCATGCGACACGACGTCGTGAAAATGAGAGAGGTGGAGTCAGATGGCATCGACCACGAACCAGCCGGTGATCGCCTGCGACGGGCAGGGCGTCGACCCGACGGCCCGCATCCGGTACCGCGCCGAGATGCTGATCGACGCGTCGCTGCACACCGTCTGGCACCTCCAGACCGACGTCGAGAACTGGCCCTCCTGGCAGGCCCCGGTCACCACCGTCGCCCGCCTCGACGACGGCGACCTGCGCGCGGGGTCGGCGTTCCGCTGGACCACGCCGGTCCCGGAAACCCCGATGACCCCGGCGACGATGCTGACCATCACCTCGACCGTCACGCAGCTGACGCCCTACCGGTGCATTCGCTGGGCCGGCCCGGGGACCGGCGACGGACTCCACATCGACAACGGCGTCCACGTCTGGACCTTCACCGAGGTCCCCGGCGGCGTCCTCGTCCGCACCGAGGAGACCTGGACCGGCGCCCAGGTCGAGGCCGACGTGGCAACCTCCACCACCTACCTCGGGTACGGGCTGCAGGCGTGGCTGGCCGACCTCAGGACCGCCGCCGAGAAGGCGGAAGCCGGGCGGACCCGCCCCTGAGCCCGCCCACCGGACGCCGTCCCGTCACCCGACCCCTCGCACCGGAAGGAACCACCATGTCCCATGCCCCGCCTGCGCTCGCGAACCCGGGTGCCCTGCCCCGCTCACGACCCCTCGTCATCAGCGCCTGGGCGGTCGCCGTCCTCGTCGCCGTCCAGTTCGCCATGGTGGCCGTCGTCCCGGTGGCGATCGCGCTGGTCACCGTGCTGCGCCGCGACGCCCTCCGCCCGCTACGGTGGTGGGCCGTCGCACTCGGCGCGGCCTACGGCGCGGGTCTGGCGCTCTGGGCGATCGGCCCGGACCGCGCCCCCAGCCTGTCGAAGAACCTCCACCCCGGGCACGAGGTCGTCATCGTCGTCCTCGGCACCGCCCTCGCGGTCGCCTACCACGCCCTGCGCAGACGCCACGGTGCCCGCTGACCGGGCAGCCGTTCGCCCGCCCTGGCCCGGCCGGGCGTTCCCCGGGGGTCTGCGGTCAGGAGGTGCAGAACGGGGCCGGCTGGGTGAGGCCGAGCTTCTTGCAGTCCCACCCGGCACCCTGGTCCTGGTACCGCCAGCCCACCTCGGCCGTGTAGTGGAACAGGTAGCGGATGTTGCCGCCGGACGGGCGCTTCACGTCGGCCGTCGCCCAGGTCTGCACGCACTGCACCTGCGGGGATGCGAAGGACCAGTCCGGTGGCAGCTCGACCAGGCTGCCGAGGGTTTCGACCGACGGACAGTCGGGTTGCCCGGGTCCGGCACCACTGGGGGCGGCGGCGGGTGTCGACGCGTCGGGCCGGTGACCGGCGACGAAGGCGACCGTACCGCCGATGGCGAACACCACCGTTGCGGCGGCGACGCCGGTGGCGATGGTCGCCCGCCGCTGCGTCTGCCGCGACCGGCGCAGGGTCCGCTCGTACAGGTCGGCGCTGCCGCCGTACTCGCTCAGATCAGACATGGCCTGACGCAGCGGCCCGAGGTCGTCGGTCATCAGGCCTCCTCCAACACGGTCGAGAGCAGTTCGGGCGCGATCTGCCGCATCCGGGCCAGTGCCTTACTGGTCTGACTCTTGATCGTGCCGACCGAGCACTGCAACAGATGCGCGGCCTCGGCCTCGCTGCGGTCCTCGAAGAACCGGATCACCAGCACCGCGCGCTGCCGCTGGGTGAGCTGGGCGAGAGCCTGGTGCAGGGCCAGCTTGAGATCGGTCCGGTGGGTGTGGTCGCTGCCGGGCTGCGCCACGTCGGCCAACTCCCCGGGCAGGGACTCGGCCACCCTGCGTCGCCGCCACCAGCTCACCTGCTGGTGGTACATCGCAGTGCGGGTGTACGCCTCGAAGTGCCCCGGATCGCCCAGCCGCCGCCGGCCCCGATGCGTACGGGCCAGGGCGTCCTGCACCAGATCCTCGGCGAGGTGACGGTCACCGGTCAGCAGGAACGCCGTCCGCAGCAACGCCGGCGAGCGGGTCTGCACGAACTCCCGGAACTGGTCGTCGATCGACTCCGCCATGCCCCGCTCGTGCCCCCTGGTGCCGCACAGATTGTCAGGGCGCGGCGGCGATGCGACCGGCTGACTGTGGCGCACACCGTAGCCAGTGTGCGCCACAGCGCGCAACCGCGACCACTCTGGTCAGTCGGAGATGCAGAACGGGGCCGGCACGGTCAGACCCAGGTCCTTGCAGTCGTAACCGCTGCCCTCGCCGTAGTACTTCCAGCCCGTACCAGCCGTGTGGTGGAACAGGTAGACGCCGTCACCGGCCTTCGGACCCTGCGGCGCGGCCCCCGCCCAGTCCTTCACACACTCGACCTTGCCGAAGGTCATCCCCTTCGGCAGCTCGACCAGGGATTCCAGCATGTTCACCGAAGGACACGAGGGACTCGTGGTCACCGGCTTCGTCGCCGCCGGCTTCGTCGTCGGCTTCTTCGTCGCGGGCGCCGAATCCGAGATGCAGAACGGGGCCGGCACGGTCAGACCCAGGTCCTTGCAGTCGTAACCGCTGCCCTCGCCGTAGTACTTCCAGCCCGTACCAGCGGTGTAGTGGAACAGGTAGACACCGTCACCCGCCTTCGGACCCTGCGGCGCGGCCCCCGCCCAGTCCTTCACACACTCGACCTTGCCGAAGGTCATCCCCGCCGGCAGCTCGACCAACTTCTGCAAGGTGCTCGCGGAGGGACAGTCGGCACTCTTGACATCCCCGGCCGTCGTGATGTTCACCGTGGACGTCGGACTCGGGGTGCCGCTCGCCGGAGCGGACGCCGTCGAGCCGGGACCGGATTCCTCGGTGGCGCCGCAGGCGGTCAGGGCAAACAGAACGGTGACAGCGGGCAGCAGCAGACGACGTGCGGACATATTCGGGCCCCTATGGATCGTGGCGATCGTTGCTTACATCCGGGTACATGCGATCCACCGCCCGCAGGTTGCCGCCCCCACAGCTCTTTCTCAGAATTTTCTCGGCGACCCGTACGCCCCGGCACGGACCCGTGGCCGGAGCCCGCCCGCGCCCACCCGGACCGGGTCGGGTCGGGTCGGACGGCGCCGGTGGCGAGAGTCGCCCGCCTGCGAAGAATCGACACTGCCGAGCCGAGAGCCTGGACGACCTTGCCCAGGCACAGGGCGTGGCACCGGTACGTCGGGTCGATGAGGCTCGCCTCTGATCACGGACATGATGCACTCGTGACTCGGACCCGCGCCTAGGCTGCGTGGCGCCTACGCCGGGCAGCCCGGTAGCTCATCCCGATCAGCACCGCACCGAGGCCGATCATGGCCAGTGCGACGGTAGCGTAGCTCGCGCTGTCGCTTCCGGTGACGGGCAGGATGCCCTTACGGACCGTGAGGCTTGCCGATGCAGGAGCACCCGGGCCGCTCTCGACCGAGGTGGCGGCCGTGGTGTTGACCTTCTTACCGGTGGTCTTGCCGGTGACGTTCACCGACACCGTGCAGGTCCCGCCGGGCGACAGGGTCGCCCCGGCCAGGCTGATGCTGCTGCCGCCGGGAGCTGCGGTGACCGTGCCGGAAGCGCAGGTGGACTGCGCTGCGGCGGGAGTGGCGACCACCAGCCCCGCAGGGAGGTTGTCGACGAAGCCGACACCGGTCAGCGGCACATTCCCGTTGGGGTTGCCGAGAGTGAAACTGAGCGTCGTCGTCCCGTGGAGGGCGATCGTGGCATCCCGGAAGGCCTTGGTGATCGTCGGTGCGGCGAAAGCCCCGACGATGAGGTTCGCCGAGGCGGGGGCACCCGGGCCGCTCTCGTTCGAGTTCACTGGGCCGCTGGTGTTGACCTTCGTGCCGCTGGTGGTGGCGGTGACGTTCACCGAGAAGGTGCAGCTCCCACCGGCTGGCAGGGTCGCGCCGGTCAGGCTGATGCTGCCGCCACCGGCGGTCGCCGCGATCGTGCCACCACCGCAGGAGCCGGTCAGGCCGTTGGGGGTGGCGACCACCAAGCCGGCGGGAAGTGCATCGGTGAAGGTGACGCCGGTCAGCGTGGTGTTCGTGTTGGGGTTGGTCAGGGTGAAGCTCAGCGCCGTCGTCCCGCCCGCCGGGATGGTCGCGTCACCGAACGCCTTCGAGATCGTCGGCGCCGCGATGACGGCTGGGCCGACCGCGACGCTTGCCGAGGCAGGGGCACCCGGGCCGCTCTGGACCGAGGTGACGGGGAGCGTCGTGTTGACCTTGGTCCCAGTGGTCGTACCTGTGACGTTCACCGACACGGTGCAGGTCGAGCCGGCTGGCATGGTGGCGCCGAACAGGCTGATGCTGCTGCTACCGGCAGTCGCCACGATCGTGCCGGAGGCGCAGGTGGTCTGCGCGCCGTTGGGCGTGGCCACCACCAGCCCCGCAGGGAGGTTGTCGACGAAGCTGACACCGGTCAGCGTGGTGTTCGTGTTGGGGTTGGTCAGGGTGAAGCTCACCGTCGTCGTCCCGTCGAGCGGGATGGTGGGATCCTCGAAGGCTTTGGTGAACGTCGGTGCGGCGGCCACCCTGACCGTGATGCTCGCTGCGGCGGGGGTTCCCGGGCCGCTCTCGTTCGAGTTCACTGGGCCGCTGGTGTTGACCTTCGTGCCGCTGGTGGTGGCGGTGACGTTCACCGAGAAGGTGCAGCTCCCACCGGCTGGCAGGGTCGCGCCGGTCAGGCTGATGCTGCCGCCACCGGCGGTCGCCGCGATCGTGCCACCACCGCAGGAGCCGGTCAGGCCGTTGGGGGTGGCGACCACCAAGCCGGCGGGAAGCGCGTCGGTGAAGGTGACGCCGGTCAACGCCGTACCCACGTTGGGGTTGGTCAGGGTGAAGCTCAATGCCGTCGTCCCGCCCGCCGGGATGATCGCGTCATCGAACGCCTTCGCGATGGTCGGCGGCGCGACGGCAGCGGCACCGACCACGACGGTCGCCGAGGCGGGGGCACCCGGGCCGCTTTCCGTCGAGTCCACCGGGCCGCTGGTGTTGACCTTCGTGCCGCTGGTGGTGCCGGTGACATTCACCGAGAAGGTGCAGCTCCCACCGGCTGGCAGGGTCGCGCCGGTCAGGCTGATGCTGCCGCCACCGGCGGTCGCCGCGATCGTGCCACCACCGCAGGAGCCGGTCAGGCCGTTGGGGGTGGCGACCACCAAGCCGGCGGGAAGCGCGTCGGTGAAGGTGACGCCGGTCAGCGTGGTGTTCGTGTTGGGGTTGGTCAGGGTGAAGCTCAATGCCGTCGTCCCGCCCGCCGGGATGATCGCGTCATCGAACGCCTTCGCGATGGTCGGCGGCGCGACGGCAGTGGCACAGAACGGCCGCGTGATTGTGTTGTGGATCAGGGTGACGGCCCCGTTGCGGGCCAGGACCCGCCCGGCGACGGTTGCTCCCTCACCCAGCGTCGCCGACTGCAACGCCAGGATGGTCCCGACGAAGACGGTCCGGGTGTTCAGCGTCGCCGAACTGCTGACCTGCCAGAACACGTTGCACGGCTGGGCGCCGTTGATCAGGCTGACCCGACTGTCGACGGCGGTGATCAAAGACGATCCCGCCTGGAAGATGAACACCGAGTCGGGATCGTTCTGCCCGTCGAGGGTGACGGTGCCGGTCAGCGACATGGTGGCGGGTGACGTGTACACCCCGGGGACCAGGGTCTGGCCGCCGAGGTCGGCGCTCACGATACTGGTCGTGGGCTCCGCCGCCGCGAAGTTGTACGCGGTGGTCAGATCGGACTGGGCCTGCATCGCCTGGGTGTCACCGACGTGGATCGCGCCGTTGACCACGGGAGCGCCGGTGACCGACGTGCCCGGCCAGACCCCCAGGTCCCCGTTGATGGTCGAAGGACCGACCGGGGGCGGGACGTCGGTGACCGCCTGACCGGCCAACACCCCGTAGGTCTCGGCGGTGCCGAGCGGGACCGTGGTCTGGGCCCAGGCCGGCGAATCGACGAGCCCGACCATCATCGTCGTGGCTGCAACCGCCCCCGCCATCACCAAGGCCGTACGACGACGGCGTACGCGACACGCGCGAGCCAAGCGAATCACCGACACTGAAATCTCCCCGCCAATCAAGATCCCGTCCCCGGCAGGAGGCAGCGCGCACAAGCTGTCAGCTCGCGTCCTGCCGGGTGACAAACGCCCGAAACACCTCGCTCGCAGAGTATCCAGGCAAAACGGATAAGATGGAGGTAAACGGCATAAAGCTCTGAGATTGGCAGCCTGCACGAACGCGCAATCTCGTGGCAGGCCATGAAGACGTGGAGGGCCACAGGCCCCGACATCACGTCGAAGATGCGCCGAATCCTGGACCTCTACGACCACCCACCCGCCGACGGCAGGGTGCTCTGCGTCGACGAGTTCGGGCCGCTGAAGCTGCAGAGCTCAAAGCTGCCGCCCTCTCGTGACTACCTGGCCGCACTCGCCGACAACGGCCTACTCCAGGCGGACAGCAGACCTGGAGTACACCCTGCCCGCCGTCGTGTTCGGCTTCTTCGACATCGACCCACCCCTCTCCCACGAGGTACAGCTCGACCTGCCGGACAAGGCCCATCCCGGAACGACACCTGGCTGTCACCGCAAAATGTGCGCCGCCAGTGGCGTCAAGCCCGCGCCGACGCCGGCCTCGAACGGGTCACCCCGCACACCTTCCGCAAGACCGTCGCCACCCTGATCGACAAGGAGGCACCGTACCTAACGAGTGGCCTGTCGTTCGCCTCAGTACTCCAGCCACACCTGGTGGAGTCGGTGTATTCGCTGGTAGTGGGCTGTTTTGGCGCAGTGCTGGTGTCGTCGTCGCCATCGTGACCATCGATGGATGTGGTCGAAGGCTCCGGTGGTGGTGATCAGGTGTGCCAGCCGACGGCGGACCTCGCCGAGGGTGAGAGGGATGAGGCTGTCATCGGATTCGGCGCCCCCTTTTCGCTTGGGCGGCGGCGACAGGTCCGGAGACAACTGGCCCTACGCCTCAAGATCGCGGGAGGCGCCGGGCTAAGTAGACCCTGCACCTCCGCTGGCAGGTGAGCGGAACCTGATCGTCGGCAGGGTTTTCGGGGGGCGATTCAAACCCCATCGATGAAAATGAAGCCCTGACCAGCGAACCCGCCGGTCAGGGCATCACTCTGAGCCGCCTGACGGAATCGAACCGTCGACCTACGCATTACGAGTGCGTCGCTCTAGCCGACTGAGCTAAGGCGGCAACGATCATCGAGTATACGGTACGGTCCCCGACGGAACCGAGAGGGTTCCGGCGTCGGGTGACCCGGACATCATGGGACATCGGTGTCGTGCGGGACGACTAGGCTGCTCCGGTGAGCGACGACCACGTCACCCCCGACGGCCCCGCCACCCCCGACGGCCCCGCCACCCCCGACGGCCACGCCACTTCCGGCGGCCCCACCACCCCCGACGGCGGTGGACAGAGCGTCGACGACCGCGCTTCGGCCGGTCCCGGCCCCGTCGACGCCCCGGCGGACCGCGCCGCACCGCACCCGACCGTCGCTCCGGACGCCGAGCACGCTCCCGGTGAGCGGGCCGTCCGCAGGCCACGGGGCATTGATCCGGTGGAGCTGGGTTTCACTCCCCGTAAGCCGGTCCCCTGGCTCGCGCCGTTCCTGTTGATCAGCACCGGCATCCGTACCCTGCTGGCGATGCTCTTCGGGGCGTACCTCGACAAACGGGAGTTGCAGAACGCGCTCGACGCGCGGATCGGCGCGCAGGTCGGCCCGGACGGTGGGCTGTGGCTGGACTACGTGGCCGACCTGGGCGACGGCTTCGACGCCACCTACTCGGTGGCGTACCTGCTGGCCCAGCCGGAGCTGACGGTCGACGGGCACCGGCTGCCCCGGGCGCAGACCCTGGTGATGGGGGGCGACCAGGTCTACCCGTCGGCGGCCTACGAGGCGTACGAGGACCGGTGCAAGGGGCCGTACCAGGCGGCGCTGCCGGTGGCCCCGCCGCAGCGGCCGACGCTGTTCGCGGTGCCCGGCAATCATGACTGGTACGACGGGCTGACCGCGTTCCTGCGGCTGTTCGTCCGCTCCCGGGACCGCAACTTCGGCGGCTGGGGCACCGGCCAGTCCCGGTCGTACTTCGCGGTGGAACTACCGGCCGGGTGGTGGCTGCTCGGCCTGGACGACCAGTCGGGGTCCTACCTGGACGACCCGCAGCTGTCGTACTTCGACGAGGTGGCCCGCCGGCTCGGCCCCGACTCCCGGGTGATCCTGGCGGTGCCGGCACCGACCTGGGTGAAGTCCGTCGACCATCCCACCGCGTACGACTCGATCGACTACTTCGTCCGGACGATCATCGCGCCCACCGGCGCGCACGTGCGGCTGCTGGTCTCCGGCGACCTGCACCACTACGCCCGGTACGCCGGCCCGGAACGACAGTTGATCACCTGCGGCGGGGGCGGCGCGTACCTGTATCCGACGCACACCCTGCCCGAGCGGATCGAGGTGCCCCCGAAGGACACCCTGTCCCGCCGGGCCAGCCGCACCCGCGCGTACGACCTGGTGGCCCGGTTCCCCGACGCGGCCCGCTCCCGCCGCTACGGCTGGGGGATCTTCCACCGGCTGCCCCGGCGCAACCCGGGTTTCGGGACCCTGCTCGGCACCCTGCACACGCTGCTGATGCTCGCCATGGCCGGGGTCGCGGCCAACCGGACCGGCACCGAGCAGCGGCTGTTCAGCGTCCCGTTGGTGATCATGTTGGGGGTGACGCTGCTCAGTGCGGCGTTCTTCGCCCAGCCGCCCAGCGCCAGCGGGAAACGGCACGTCCGGCACTGGCTGCTCGGCATCGGTCACGGGCTGGCGCACGTGGCGCTCGCGGTCGCCGGCACCTGGGTCTGGCTGCACCTGCCGTTCTACCACTGGCCGTGGCCGCTGCCGGCAGTCGCCGCCGCCGTGGTCTACGGCCCGGTGATCGGGCTGGCCGCCACCCAGGTGGTGGCCGCATACCTGCTGGTGGCGGGCACCTTCGGGGTCAACGTCAACGAACTCTTCGCCGGGCAGGGCATCGAGGACTCGAAGTCGTTCCTGCGGATGCGCATCGACCCGGACGGCACGCTGACCGTCTATCCGATCGCCGTCGACCGGGTCTGCCACGACTGGCAGCTCAACCCCGACCAGTCCCCCACCGCCTCCTGGCTGACCCCCCGCACCCCACTGACCCCCCACCTGGCCGAACCCCCGATAACCCTCACCTGACCCCACCCACCCCCGCCCTCCGCCCGCCCGCCCGTCGATGTTGATCAAGAGGTTTGCGTCACCAGGCGCGATCAAACTGACGTAAACCTCTTGATCAACCCCGATCAGCGGGGGGTGGAGGTGGGGTGGGTGGGGAGGCGAGGGAGAGGATCATGCTCTTCAGGGCGTGGAAGGCGGCTGAGCGTTCGGCCTCGGTCATGCCGGAGAGCATTCTGACCTCGACCGAGCGGACGGCGGCGGTCGCCTGGTCCAGGCTGCGTCGACCGCTCGGCGTGAGCCGCGCGGGCAGCGCCTTGCCCACGGGGGCCTCGGCGGGCCTGGTCACGTAGCCCTCCCGTTCCAGGTTCTGGAGCAGGACGTTCATCGTCTGCCGGGTCACGAATGCGCCCCGCGCGAGTTCGGAGTTCGACAGTCCCGGTCGCTGCGCCAGCAGTTCGAGGCAGGCGTAGTGCGTCACGCCCATCCCGAGGGGCCGCAGCACCTCCTCCATGGCGACCCGCAGGGCGCTCGACGCCTCCTTCAGCAGGTAGCCCAGGGACGTGTTCAGGTCGATGCCGGCATCACCTTGACTCATGTCAGGATTCTGACATAGGTTGAGTCGTGTCAGGAACCTGACATGAAAGAAGGAGAACCACCATGCCCGTCACCGGCCCCGACTTCATCTCGCTCCAGGCCCGCGACCTCGCCGCCTCCCAGGCGTTCTACGAGCGCTACCTCGGCCTCGTCCGCTCGCCGGCCGGGCCCCCGCACGCCGTCGTCTTCGCGACCAGGCCGATCGCGTTCGCCCTGCGTGACGTCGTCACCGGCACCGATCTCGACTCCGTCGCCCAGCCCGGCATCGGTGCCGCGATCTGGCTACACGCCACGGACGTGCAGGCCATCCACGACGCGCTCGTCACCGACGGGCACACCATCGTCTCCGCACCGGTCGACGGCCCCTTCGGCCGGACATTCACCTTCGCCGACCCCGACGGCTACCAGGTCACCCTGCACGACCGCGCCTGAGGTGCCGGCGGCAGACGACCGACTCCGCCAACCGGGTCACGTCGATCAGCGCGTCGCCGCCTCCGGGCCGGACAGGTCACGGCTCTCGTAGGCGCTGCGGGACCCGCAGACGTCGGCACGGGAACACATGGAGCGCGAGCCGTCGGCGTCCAGCCGGACGGTCACCGCGTCCCGGGGGACGCTGTGGCCGACCACCCGGCCCTCCCCCTCGGGTGTGGTGACCCGGCTGCCGACCGCCGGGGCGGACTCGGTGAACTTGGCATAGAGCGGGTGCTCGTACTTGAGGCAGCACATCAGCCGGCCACAGGCCCCGGAGATCCGCAACGGGTTCAACGGGAGGTCCTGGTCCTTGGCCATCCGGATGGTCACCGGCTCGAAGTCGTTGAGGAAGGTGGCGCAGCACAGGTCCCGGCCGCAGGAGCCGATGCCACCCTGCACCCGGGCGGAGTCACGGGCCGAGAGCTGCCGCAGCTCCACCCGGCAGTGCAGGGTCGCACCCAGGTCCCGGACCAGGGAGCGGAAGTCCACCCGGTGCGGGGCGGTGAAGTAGACCGTCGTCCGGTCCCCGGTGCCCTCGGTGGCGGCGAGGACGTGGTCCACCGCGACCACCTTCATCGGCAGGCCGTGCTCCCGGATCAGCCGCTTCGCCGCCACCTTCGCCTCGGCCTTACGCCGCCGCAGCAACTCGTCACGGCGCAGGTCGTCATCACCGGCCAGCCCGGCCAGCTTCGGGAAACCGTCGGTCTCCTCGGTGACCCACTGCGCCGCCCAGACGCACTCCGCCACCTCGGGGCCGTCGTCGGTGGGGACGAGCACCCGGTCACCGACCTGCGGACGGAACTCCCCCGGGTCGAGGTAGTAGAGCCGCCCGTACCGGTTGAAGCTGACCGCGCAGAGCATGCCCATGACATCAGCCTACGACGGATCGGCGGGACCCGGTCGGGTGCGGCGGGCGGGCATCCCGCCAGGGAGTCGACCCGGTCACGGTCAGCCGATCCGCAGCGGGCCGCCGTGGTACGACGGACCGCCGGTCGACCGCCAGGTCGACTCGGCCAGGCTGGGTGACCACTGGCGCAGCAGCGTCTCCGCCCCGTCGTAGGCCACCCCGAGCACCGCGAGCACCCGGGTGGCGATCTCGGCCGCCGCCCCGGACCCGACGGCGGGCCCGGCACCGGAGGCGGTCGCCGCCCGGACCCGGACCGCCTCGGTCGAGCCGAGCACCTCGGCCAGCACCCGGGCCACCGCCAACCGGCTGCCCTCCACCCAGTCGGCCAACGCGTCGGCGTAACCGGCGGTGGACTCCAACCGGCCCACCAGGCTCTCCGGCCCCTCGTCCAGGTGGCGCAGCAGGGCGGTACGGGCCTCGTCGTAGGACGACCCGGCCGGGCCGGACCAGATCCCCGGGTCGGTGAGGGCGGCGCACGCGTCGTCGTACCCCCGGATGAGCCGGCGCACGGCGTGGCCGGCGGTCGCCAGTGGCGCGGGGTGCAGGTCGAGGAAGGCGCGCAGGGCCTCACCCGGCAGCAGCTGCATCCGGCGCAGCAACGGCCAGACGGGGTGCCCCTCGGGGGCCCCGGCGGCGAGCAGCGTGTCGACCCGGGCGAGCAGGTCGAGGCCCGGCTCGGCGAGGCGGTCCAGCGGGTCCATCACGCCTCCCCGCCCAGCCGGCGGCGGGCGGCGTCGTCGGCGGTGGCGTAGCGGTCGGCGGCGCTGCGCACGGCCGACGCGGCGGCGGCCAACCGGGCGGCGGCGGCACCCGCCTCGCGGGCCCGGCCGTCGGTGGCGGCGGTCCACTGCCGGTGCAGGGCCCGTCCGACCTCACCGGGGCGACCGGCGGCGTGCGCACCGAACGCCGGATGCGGCGGGTCACTCACCGTGACCGTGCGGGAGAGCGCGGCGAGGGTGGCGCTGGCCTCGTCGAGGCGGGCGGCGAGGGCGCGCAGGGCGTCCACCTCAGGCCCCCGCGAGCGGGCGGTAGGCGGTGAAGGTCTCGTTGTGCAGCTTCTCCCGGGCCCACTGGGCGGCGTCGGCGGCGGCCGTCACGGCGGCCTGCACCGAACCGGCCACGTCCCGGGGGTGGCGGGTGTGCAGCGGCCCGAGGAAACGCACGTCGGTGATCCGGCCCCCGGCGGTCACCACCACCTCGACCAGCCCGTCGGGCGAGCGGACGGTCACCTCGACGGTGTCGACCGCCCGGTCGAACTCGGCCTGGAGGGACTCGATCCGGCGGTACCGCCGCACCGCCTCCTCGATCCACGCCTCGTCGATCTCGCCGCGCGGCATCCGATCTCCCCCCAGGTAGACCTCACCCTGCGTGCCACCACGATCACTGCGGCCCACCGGGACCGTACCGCACCCCGTCAACACGTGTCGATGGGCGGAAACGGGGGTCAGCCGCGCCAGAGGGAGAGCATCATCGCCTCCACGGCGATGCGGGGTTTCACGTTCGCCTCGATCGCCGCCCGGCACTCCAGCACCGCCTCCAACCGGCGCAGCGAGCCCTCGGGGGCCCATTTCTGCCCGCCCGCCTCGGCCAACGTCGCGGTGTCGGTGTGCACCGGGGCGACCGGCGCGCGCAGCGCCGAGGTGAGCGCGTCCCGGTAGAAACCGGCCAGGTCCACCAGGGCCCGGTCCAGGGCGTCCCGCTGGGCCCGGGTGGCCCGGGACTTCTGCCGCTTCTCCAGGTCCTTGAGCTGGCCGGCGGAGCCACGGGTCGCGCCCGCCGCGCCCCGGCCGGTGCCGCCCGCGCCCAGCGCGGTCTGCAACGCGGCCCGCTCGGCCGCGTCGGATTCCGCCACCGAAGCCGCCGCCTCCGCCTCGGCCGCCTCGATCAGCGCCGACGCCGCGTCGAGCGCGGTGCCCACCCCGGTCAGCCGGCGCGGCACCGCCAGCACCGCGTCCCGGCGCTGGCGTGCCTCGGGATCGCGGGCCAACCGTCGGGCCCGCCCCACGTGCCCCTGCGCGGCAGCGGCGGCCCACTGCGCCACGTCGGGCGTGACGCCGTCCCGCCGGACCAGCACCTCGGCGACCGCCGCCGCCGAGGGCTGCCGCAGCGGTACGACCCGACAGCGCGACCGGATCGTCACCGAGACGTCCTCCGGGTGGGTGGACGGGGCGCAGAGCAGGAAGACCGTGCGGGGCGGTGGCTCCTCGACCGCCTTGAGCAACGCGTTGCCGGCCGCCTCGGTGAGCCGGTCGGCGTCCTCGATGATCACCACCTGCCAGCGTCCGCCGGACGGGGTGCTCGCCGCCCGCAGCACCAGGGCGCGCATCTCGCCGACGCCGATGGAGAGCCCTTCGGGGGCCACCAGCCGGACGTCGGCGTGGGTGCCGGTGAGCGTGGTGTGGCAGCCGGGGCAGCTGCCGCAGCCGGTGCCGTGCACGCACTGGAGGGCGGCGGCGAAGGCGCGGGCGGCCACCGAGCGTCCCGAGCCGGGCGGGCCGGTGAAGATCCAGGCGTGGGTCATCCCGGCCGCCGGGTCGACGGGCGGGGGGGTCCCCCCGGCGGTGGCCCCCTCGTCGGCCTCGGCCAGGGCGGCCAGGTCGTCGTCCGGGTCACCGGTGGGGGTGGGCAGGTGGGCGGTGCGCAGCACGGCGGCGGCCGACGCGGCGGCCCGGCGCAGGGTGTCGACCGCGTCGGCCTGACCGACCAGGTCGGCGAAGACGTCCGACATCAGGTGCGGTGCTCCATCCCCACCAGCTCAGAGTCGGATAACTCGGGCTGCACCGAGGTGTCCGGCCCGTGCGCCGGGCGGGGGTGCACGATGCCGGCCGGGTCCACCAGCAGCTCCTGCACCCGGCGGGCGACCAGGCGGGCGATCTCGTCGACCGGGCGGGCCCCGTCGAGCACCAGGTAACGCTTCGGGTCGTTGGCCGCGAGGTCGAGGAAGGCGTAACGGACCCGCTCGTGGAAGGCGACCGACTCCGCCTCCAGCCGGTCGGTCCCCCGGTTGCGGGCCGCCGCCCGGGACAGGCCGGTGCGCGGATCGACGTCGAGCAGCACCACCAGGTCGGGCTTGAGCCCGCCGGTGGCCCACGAGGAGAGCCAGGAGACCTCGTCGACCGGCAGCGTACGACCGGCGCCCTGGTAGGCCAGGGACGAGTCGACGTACCGGTCGCTGATCACCACCGCGCCCCGGATCAGGGCGGGCCGGACCACGGTGGCGACGTGGTGGGCCCGGTCGGCGGCGTACAGCAGCGCCTCGGCGCGCGGGGACGGGGCGTCCGCGCCGGAGTCCTCCAGCACCAGGGCCCGGATCCGCTCACCCACGGCCGTGGCCCCCGGCTCGCGGGTCACCACCACGTCGCGGCCCTGCTCACGCAGGCGGGTGGCGAGCGTTTCCAGCTGGGTGGACTTGCCGGCCCCCTCGCCGCCCTCGAAGACCACGAAGAGCCCGTTGGAGACGAACGGCTCGGCCGGCATCAGTGGCCGGCCGCGCATCGAACCCCACAGGTCGGCCAGGACCGGCACGCCCTTCTTGTCGTCCATCTGGCCGAACGCGCTGATCCCGGCGAAGATGCCGGCCAGGCCGGCGGCGAGCAGCAGCAGTCGGGTGGACGAGACCGAGATGCCGAGGTCGGCGATGGTCAGCTGGCGTGAGCCGCCGACCCCGACCAGCAGGCTGCTCAGCGCGATGGCCAGGATCAGCACCAGCCGGGTGCCGATCTGCACCACGGCGAAGACCCGGCCGCGTACCTCGTCGGCGACCTCGCCGCCGAGCAGCGTGGTGCCGGCGAGGAAGGCCATGCCGGCGCCCGCGCCGACCATGATCGCACCGAGGATGGCCATCGACAGGTGGATGGCGAAGGCCAGCACCAGCACGGACGCGCTGGCCAGCACGATGCTCATGCCGAACCAGCGGCGGCGGGACATGTCCCGCACGATCATCGGGCCGAGCCCGATGCCGACCGCCAGCCCGATGAAGATCGCGCCGAACAGCATGTAGAAGGCGGCGTCGCCGGCACCCAGCGAGGCGGCGAAGAACTTGGCGGTGCCGATCACGATGCCGCCGCCGGCGAACGCGCCGAAGATCCCCAGCACCAGGCCCCGGACCAGCGGGGTCTGGCCGATGAACTTCCAGCCCTCGGTGAACTGGCTGAACATGCCCTGCTCGGCGCGCTCACCCCGCTCCCGGGCCTGGGCCTGGCTGATCTCCTTGATGCCGAAGGCCACCACCAGCGCGGTGGCCAGCCGGGAGAAGGCGTTGAACCAGAGGGCGAGCTGGGCCGGCTCGGCCCAGCCGGGCATCTCCCCGCCGGTGATCCCCCGCACGCTGCGGTCCAGCACCGCCAGGCCGATCGCGGCGGCGACCGGGGTCAGGCCGTACGTGGTGATCAGGGTGAGCTGGTTGGCCGTCTCCAGCCGGGCGCGCGGGATGAGGTTGGGGACCGCGGCCTCCTTGGCCGGAATCCAGAGCAGGGTGATCGACTCGATGAGGAAGGTGGCGATCGCCGCCCAGGTGACCACCACGCCGCCCCGGACGCCGAGCAGCGCGACCAGCGGGATCGAGGCGAAGAGCACGAACCGCAGCAGGTCGCAGATGACCATCGTCCAGCGCCTGTCGAACCGGTCGGCGAGCACGCCGGCCACCGGCCCGAGCACCAGCGCCGGGAGCAGCCGGATCGCGATCACGCCACCGAACACGGCACCCTGGGCGGTGCTGCCGGAGACCTGCGCGGCGGCGAAGACCGAGGTGGCGAGCAGGCCGAGCCAGTCGCCGAAGGAGGCCGCGCCGAGGACGATCCAGAGCCGCCGGAACGGCCTGATGCGCAGCACGGAACGGATCGCCGCCGCCCCGGACCGGTCGGTCGGGGCGGTGCCACCGGGCGGTGGGCCGGATGACGACGCGCCGGACGACTCGCCGTGCTGCTGGCTTTCGATGGCCGTACCTCCACGTGCCGGCCCAACGCTGGGCAGTCCCGGTGGAACACTCTAGACCCGGTGGGGGCCTCCCCACCGGCGACATTCTCCTGCTCGCCGAGCCTAGGCCGCGAACGCCACCGACCGCAGCCCGGTAGGACGTGAGGGTATTTCGCATTGCCGTCCGGACAGTTAGCGTGCATTCGTGGCCATCGACAGCGACACCCTGCGCGAACGCCTCGACAAGGCGACCGCCCACCTCGACCCGCCCTACGCCGTGGTGGACCTCACCGCCTACGACGCCAACGCCGCCGCGCTGGCCGCCCGCAGCGCGGGCAAACCGGTCCGCGCCGCCAGCAAGTCGATCCGGGCCCGCGACCTGCTCACCCGGGCGCTGCGGCAACCCGGCTGGTCCGGTGTGATGGCGTTCACCGTTCCCGAGGCGAACTGGCTGGTCCGCTCCGGTGTCACCGACGACGCGCTGGTGGCGTACCCGAGCGCCGACCGGGGGGCGCTCACCGAACTGGCCGCCGACCCGCAGCTCGTCGCGGCGGTCACCCTCATGATCGACAGCACCGAGCAACTGGACCTGATCGACGGGGTGTGCCCACCGGGCAGCCGCCCCGAGCTGCGGGTCTGCCTCGACCTGGACGCCTCCTGGCGACCGCTGCGCGGGCGGGTGCACGTCGGAGTACGCCGCTCGCCGGTGCACAGCGCCCGGGCGGCCGGCGCGCTGGCCGCCGCCGTCGCCCGCCGACCCGGCTTCCGGCTGGTCGGCCTGATGTCGTACGAGGCACAGATCGCCGGCCTCGGGGACGCCCCGCCCGGACAGGCCGCGCTCAGCGCCGCGATCCGGATCGCCCAGCGCGGCTCGTACCGGGAGCTGCTGGCCCGCCGGGGTGCGGCGGTCGCCGCCGTCCGGGAACACGCCGACCTGGAGTTCGTCAACGGCGGCGGCACCGGCAGCGTGGCCGCCACCAGCGCCGACCCCGCGGTCACCGAGGTCACCGCCGGATCGGGGCTGTACGGGCCCACGCTGTTCGACGCCTACCGGGCCTGGCGGCCGACCCCGGCGGCGTTCTTCGCCTGCACGGTGGTCCGCCGGCCGACGCCGGAGATCGCCACCGTGCTGGGCGGGGGCTGGATCGCCTCCGGCCCCGCCGCCACGAGCCGGCTGCCCCGGCCGTGGCTGCCGGCCGGGCTGGCGCTGGTCGGCAGCGAGGGCGCGGGCGAGGTACAGACCCCGCTGACCGGTGCCGCCGCAGCCGCGCTGCGGATCGGCGACCGGGTGTGGTTCCGGCACGCCAAGGCGGGTGAACTCTGCGAGCGGGTCAACGAGCTGCACCTGGTCGACGGCGACACGGTCGTCGACACGGTGCCCACCTACCGGGGGGAGGGCCACGCCTTCCTCTGACCGTCGCGCGCCCCTCGCCCGACGCCGGGCCGTTCCCCGGTTCGCGGCGGGCGGGGGCGGTCAGGGCTGGGCGACGGGCGGGGTGGGGGCCTCGACGTGCCGGTGCAGGTATTCGCGGATGAGCGCCTTGGCCTCGGCCAGGACCCGCTCGTCGCCCTCCTGCTTACGGCGGAACGCCAGCTTGATCAGGGCGTCCGCGGCCTCGACGGCGATCTCCAGGCAGAACCGCAGGCGCGGCTCGTCGACCATGCCGAACCGTTCGGTGAGCACCCGGGCCAACTGGTCGGCGATCACGCCGTTGTTGTCCCGCTGCTCGTCGAGCAGGTGCAGGTCGACGACGTCGCCGAAGTGCAGGGTGCGGAACCCCGGGACGGTGCGGTGCATCGAGATGTACTCGTCGATGCCCGCGTCGACGCCGTCCCACCAGTGGGTCAGGTCGTCGGAGGCGAACCGTTCGTCGAGGCGCTGGAGGTAGGACTCCATGGTGCGCAGGGTCAACGCCTGCACGATCGCCCGCTTGTCCGGGAAGAACTGGTAGACCGACCCGATCGCCACCTCGGCCCGCTCGGCGAGCAACGTGGTGGTCAACCCCTCGTACCCCACCTCGTCGACGAGTTCGGCACAGGCGTCCAACATCCGTTGGACGCGCGCGACACTTCGACCCTGCACCGGAACGCGGCGCAGCGGCCCGGTCGTGGCGGCTGGTGTGGACACTCGACGCCACCCCCCTTCGACGGAAGAACATATCCACATGTCACGAGACCGTGACTACCGGTACAACGAGCGGACCTCGATTGCGGTATTTACCAGGCACAACGTTCCTGATATGAAGGCAGTTCACATTCATGTCGAGGAGCGCCGATGGCCGGTACCGCCACCGCCTGGTCCAACTGGGCGGGCAACCAACACAGCGTCGCCACCGCCATCCTGCGCCCTACCACCGTCGAGGACATAGCCGAGGCGGTCCTGGACGTGGCGGGCGCAGGTGAACGGATCAGAGTGGTCGGCAGCGGCCACTCGTTCACCCCCATCGCCGTGTCCGACGGGCGGCGGATGGAGCTGTCCGCCCTGCGGACCGAGATCCGGGTCGACCGGGCGGCCCGACTGGTCACCGTCCCCGCCGGGACCACCCTGCGGGCGCTCAACGCGCTGCTCGCCGGGCACGGCCTGGCCATGCCCAACCTGGGCGACATCGACGCGCAGACCATCGCCGGGGCGATCTCCACCGGCACCCACGGCACCGGTGCCGCGTACGGCTGCCTCTCCACCTTCGTCGAGGCGCTCACCCTGGTCACCGGCACCGGCGAGGTGCTGCGCTGCTCGGCCGGGGAACACCCGGAGATCTTCGCCGCGGCCCGGGTCGGCCTGGGAGCGCTCGGCGTACTCGCCGAGGTCACCCTGCGCTGCGTCGACGCGTTCACCCTGCGCGCACACGAACGCCCCGCCCCGCTCGACGAGGTGCTGGGCGACCTGCCCGGTCTCATCGGCCGGCACGACCACGTCGAGTTCTACTGGTTCCCGTACACCGACCGGGTGCAGCTCAAGACCAACGACCGGGTGCCGGCCGACGACCGGCCGCTGCCGCGCTGGCGGGGCTGGCTGGACGACGAACTCCTCGCCAACACGGTCTTCGCCGGGGCCTGCCGGCTGGGCCGCGCCGTGCCGCCGCTGGTCCCCACCATCAGCGCGGTGTCCGCGCGGGCACTGACCGAGCGCACCTACACCGGCCGCTCCGACACCGTGTTCTGCACCCCGCGCCGGGTCCGCTTCGTCGAGATGGAGTACGGCATCCCGCGCGCCGCCCTGCCGCAGGCGCTGGCGGAGCTGCGCCGCATCGTCGACCGGCTGCCGTTCAAGGTGCTCTTCCCGGTCGAGGTGCGGTTCACCGCCGCCGACGACATCTGGCTGTCCCACGGCTACGGGCGTGACTCGGCCTACCTCGCCGTCCACCAGTACGTCGGCATGCCGTACGAGCCCTACTTCCGGGCCTTCGAGGAGGTCGCTGCCGGGCTGGGCGGCCGACCCCACTGGGGCAAGCTGCACTACCGGGACGCGGCGTCCCTGGCGACCGCGTACCCGAGGTTCGCCGACTTCCAGGACCTCCGCGCCCGACTCGACCCCGGCCGGGTCCTCACCAACCCCCACCTCGACCACATCCTCGGCGAGTGACCCACCCGCCGCCAGGGGTGACGACGACGGCGGGAACGGCACGGTAGCCTGCCTGCGATGCCCCGAATCTCCACCCGCCGTAACGGTCTCCTGGCGTGCTGCGCGGCCCTGTCGCTGTGGCTCGTCGCGTGTGGCGAGCCACCCGACGAGCCCACCGCCGCCCCGCCCGCCCCGGCGGCCCCGGACACGGTGGTGACCGACTTCGTCAGCCGGCTCAAGCCGACCGATCCCTACCGCGACCCGGACCCGACGGAACGGCAGACGGCCCGTCGGGCGGTGACACTGTTGGTGACCGGGGACCAGTCGGGGCTGCCGGAGGCGAGCGGGCTGCTGGCCGAGCTGGGCTTCACCGCCAGCCGGGGCCGCGATCCGCAGACCGGGCGCGACTACGCGCTGTTCGTCACCGGGGCCGGCGCGGAGCGGCCCTGGGGCCTGATCATGGTGGACCTGTCCCAACCGGTACGGCTCGCCGTCGAGGTGCCCCACCCCAACTCGGACCTGCACACGGAGGACATCGGACTGCGGCTGTTCCGGGCGACGCCGGGCAGCATCATGCTGGTCGCCGGCGCACACCGCCGGGCCGGCGACGGGCGGGCGGACGCGGCGCACAACTCCCAGGGCCTGTTCCAACTGGCCAGCGAGCGGTTCGCCCGCAACCGGATCAACCAGATCCAACTGCACGGCTTCGCCGAGCAGAGCCTCCCCGGCGAGGAGATGGTGGTCTCCAACGGGCAGAAGCGCTCCACCCCCGCCCTGCGCCGCACGGCCGACGCGCTGGACACCGCCGGCTTCGTCGCCTGCCGGGCCTGGACCAGCAGGTGCGGTGAGTTGGAGGGCACCACCAACACCCAGGCCGAGGCGGCCCGCAAGCAGGGCGCGGTCTTCGTCCATCTGGAGATCACCTGGGCGGTACGCCGTGCCGAGGACCGTCGGGCGGACCTGGTGGCGGCCCTGGTGGCCGCCGACCTTCCCCGCCGCTGACACCCACCGGCCCGCAGCCCCGGCACCCGACCACGCCACCCCCGCGTTGCCGGCCGGCCGGGCTCAGACCCGGCGTGCCGACAGGAACCGGCCCGACCAGTAGCCCGGCCCGTCCAGCAGCGACTCACCACCGAAGTCACCGAACGTCGGACCGTCCGCCTTGACCCGGCTGGAGAAGAACCGGTGGTGACCGGCATCGTCGACACCGAGATAGATGCCGGAGTGCTCGATGCTCGGGCCGGCGTTCGCCCCGTGGTTGAAGAAGACCAGGTCACCCTCCTGGAGGACGCCGTAGTCCCGGGCCGCCCGACCGGTGTTCGGGATCAGCAGCGCGCCGGGGCCGAAACCGGCCATCGCGTACGCCCGGCGGGGCAGTCCGGCGCCCTTGGTGTTGGTGCCCCGCAACGGGTACTTCATCCGGTAGCCGTAGACCATCCGGATGAAACCCGAGCAGTCCAGGCTGCGGAAGTGGTCCTTGGCCGGCCGCTCGTGCTTGCCGTCCGGGAAGTCCCACTCCACACCGAGGTAGTCGTAGAAGTCGGAGTTCTCGGCACGACCGTCCGGGTCCGCCGCCGAGAGCGGGCCGAAGGAGGCGTCACCGGCGAACTGGCGGCCCTCGGCGTCCTTGCGGGCGGGCGCGTCGTCCAGGTAGTCCATCGCGATGGCGAGGGCGTCCGGGCTGTCGTCCCCCACCGCCTTGTCCAGCCAGGGCCGGAACCATGCCGCCTTCTCCTCACCGGCCTTCCACGGGGTCGGGGCGAGCCGGATCCAGGCGTCGGTGGTCACCGACGACTTCGTGAAGCGGGGCTCGGTGAAGGTCCGCTCGGGGCCGGCGACGCGTACCGTGCGGGCCTTGTCGGTGAACACCGCCAGCACCCGCCCGGCGGCGTCGCGGACCTGGGTCCGCGACGGTTTGCCCAGCCGGGTGAAGGTCAGCTCGGCGGACGCGACCGACGCCGCGCCCGGGCCGGCCGCGCTGCCCGGCGGGGCGGTCGACGCGGACCGGTCGGGGCGGAGCGCCACGACGACGATCACACCCGCGGCGATCAGGACGACGGCCAGCGTCGCCCAGATCCCGTTCCTGCTCTGTGACACGGGGGATGCCTGCTTCCGTAGTCTCGGCTCAACTCACCGGCACCAGGCCGGCCAGGATGCCACTGAAGATGATCAGGTACGAACCCACGGAGACCGCCCCGGTGGCCAGGATCGTCGCCAGCGGCGGTTGACGGACCAGCTGGTAGGCGATCAGGCCAGGTGCCACGAAGCCGAGGGTCTGGTGCGAGAACAGCAGCGGGAAGTCCTGCTGGATGACCAGGAAGAGGGTGGTCTGGAGCAGCACGCTGAGCAGCACGATCGCCGCGAACAGCCGCTTGCCGTAAAGGATGACCACCCGCTGCATGACCCGGGTGAGTCCCCAGGTCACCCCGGTCATCGCGACGATCACCAGCACCTGGCGGTACTCCTCGACCAGAGCCAGCGCCAGCCAACCCGGCGTGATCATGCCACCGGGGGAGAGATTGGTGGTGAGGTAGCAGGCCAGCGCGAGGACCAGCCCGACGCCCAGGCAGAGCGTGGACAGCTCGGGCGTCAGCTCTCCGTTGATCATGAGGAACTCCGGTAGACGGACGGCCGTCGATGCGACGACTGCGGATCGGGATCGGGGGGTGTCGCAGCGGTGCCGTCGGCCGGGGGCCGGCGGCTCCGGCCCCGGTGCGGATCGTGGTCCACCGGGGCCTGCTCCGGGGGCCCGCCCACCGGCCGGCCGCGCCGGGTCGGCGGCTCCTGCTCCACCAGGCCGAACGGGTCCCGCTGGCCCGGAGACTGGGCGTGGTACCGGTCCAACTGCTCGGGGGCGAGCGCGGCGTACCGGTCCGGACGCCCGGGGGCGGGCACGCCGGGGCGTTGCGGCCCGTCGTACGGTCGGGCCGTCGGAGGGCCGGGCCACGGCGCCGGGGGCGCGAGGGGCACAGGGGGCGCGGGAGGCGCGGGGGGCGCGGGAGGGTTGCCGTACGTCGCCGCCGGCCGCCGGGAGGCACCGGAGGCCGGTCCGGGCGGCGAGTCGCCCCCCGGTGCGCCGTACCGATGGGCAGGGGCCTCGCCGACTGGCCGAACACTCGGACCCGGCGGTACGACACGAGCAGGCGGACCCGGCGGCACCGCACGCACAGCCGGCCCCGGCGGCACCGCACGCACAGCCGGCCCCGGCGGCACCGCACGCACAGCCGGCCCCGGCGGCACCGCACGAGCAGGCGGACCCGGCGGCACCGCACGAGCGGGTGGCCCCGGCGGCACCGCACGAGCGGGTGGTTCCTGGGATACGGGGCGGTCCAGGCGGCTGAGCTGCGCGAGCAGGATCTCGCCCTGACCGTGGATGTTTCCGATCGCCAGCACCGAGGCGAACCCGTCGATGCTGCCGAGCACCCCGTCGAGCAGTTCCTCGGCCCCGATCCGACCGCCCAGGTCGACCACCCGGCCCTGCCAGCTCTCCTCGATCTTGACGCGGGCGCTCCGGGTCGGCTCACCGATCAGGACGACCTTGTCCGGGTCGATCCGGGAAACCAGCGCGCCCATCTGGCCGTTCCGCTCCACCCGGTCCGGCCGACAGTTGATCAGCACGTGCAGTGGTCGGGGGATCGACCCCTGTTCCTGCAACTGCTTGATGTTCATGAACGTCGACTCGGGGTCGTTGGCGGCGAAGATGTTCGCGAACCGCAGCGACGTGCCGTCCCGGCGGTACTCCTCGACGCTGAGCACCCCCGGATCGGGGGGCGCCGTCCACATGCCGGTCAGGGCGGCCTCCCGGGGCACCCCGAGCAGTTCGGCCACCTTTAGGGCGATGGCCACGTTCTCCTTGAACGTGGTCCAGGTGAAGCCCGCCATCTCGTCGTCGGTGACCGATTCGGGGTCGACCGGGATCAGCTTGCAGGACCGCTTGTCCGCCTCCGCCTGCAGGATGTGCAGCCGGTCGGACTCGGCGGTGACGCAGATCCCGTCGACCGGCATGGACCGGCTCAGCGAACGGGCCACGTCGTCCAGGGTCGGCCCCATCTCGGCGAGGTGGTCCTCCCGGACGTTGCAGAGGATGCCGATGGTGGACTGGATCAGCTTGGTCTGGTTCAGCTCCTGCAACGGCGGCATGACCGCCATGCACTCGATGACCAGCGCGTCCGGGTAGTAGGCGGCGGCCCGGCGGACGATGCCGATCTGCTCCACCACGTTGGCGATGCCGAACTTGCGGTAGACCGGCTCTTCGCTGGCGTCCGGGAAGATGAACCGGGCCGCCGTGCCGGTCGTCTTGGCCACCACGACCAGCCGGCCACCACGCAGCGCACCGGCGGTGAGCCGGGTGATCGAGCTCTTGCCCCGGATGCCGTTGACGAGCACCCGCTGCGGGATGCGGTGCAGACTGCGGTGATGGTTGCGCTGCTCGATGATGCCGCCCGCCAGCAATCCGAGGCAGGCGAGGAGAAACACCAGATAGAGGAAGAGCATCTCAGTCACCCCTGCGGGACGACCGGACACCACGGCTACCCGCCTTCCGTCGTGGCGGGACCTTCGTCATGATCGCCGTGGGCATGCCTTCGGTGCCGCGCAGTCGTGCCGCACCCCCGAGCCGCTGCTCGCCGTGGACCGCCGCCTGACGACACACCTCCAGGCAGACCGCCACCGCGCCGATGTCGTCGTGCCAGCGCGGTGAGATCACCCGGCTGCTGTCCCCACCGGCGAGCGTCGCCGCCTCCCGGGCCAGGTTGCGCAACGGCCGGAGTTGGAAGAAGTAGTACCAGCTGAACAGCAGCAGGCCGATGCCCGCCGCGACGACCGCCACCAGGAGCGCGCCCTGACGCATCTCGTTGCCGGGCAGCGCGTAGTCGGTGACCGGGCGCTCAGCCACCACCGTCCACTCCAGGTGCGCCGCCGAGCCCTCCAGCGCGACCGGCGCGGTGATCAACAGCTCATGGTCACCGTCGACCTCCGCCACCCGGGCGTACGGCTTCCCGCTGAGCGCCTCCGCCGCCGCGGTGCGCACCTGCCGGCTGGACACCTGCTCGAAGGCGAGGTAGCCGGCCGAATCCAGGATGTCCCGCTGGTCCACGTCGACCACCCGCAGTCGCCCGTCGACCCGCTCCAACAGTCGGGTCAGGTAACGCACGTCGAACTCGGCGACCAGCGACCGCCCGTCCGCCAGCTGCGTGTACGCGTAGACGATCGGCAGTCGGCCCTGCACGTCGTGCAGCACCACACCGCCCTCACCCGGCAACGGACCACCGGGTCGCAGCGGGGTCCGGCCCACGCTGGTGACCACACCGCCGTTCGCCGACACGAGGTAGCCGCTGCGGAACCTGCGGTTGTCGTCGAGCAGGCGGTCGAGCGCCCGGCGCAGCTGGCCGGTGCCGGCGGTGCGGTTGTCCGCGCCGACCAGGGCGAGCTTGGTGTAGCCACCGTCCAGGGTGTCGTCGACCGCGCCGGCCACGGCGGCGACCTGGTTCTCCGAGTCCCGCACCACCTGGGCCGGGAGGTCGTCCTCGTGGGGGGCGAGGGTGGCCAGGATCCCGCCTGCGGCCAACAGCACCGCGACGACCGCCGTGACGACCGCAAGACCTGCCGGTACGCCGCCGGTCGGGTCGTCCGGGCCGCGCCCCGCCGGGGTCGTGCGCTGCTGGGCGGCGAGCGTGCCGAACGCCGAGGCGATCCGGTTGACCTGGGCGTTCGCCGTCCTCGGCGGCCCCTGCGTGGGGTTGCCCGAGGCCACCGCCTTGGCGTGGACGAGGAGCAGCCGCATCGGCCGGACCAGTCCGAACTGGAGGATCAGCAGCACCGCACCGGCACCCAGCAGCAGGACGAGCGCGGCCAGCAGTGGCTCCCGGGTGACCGCAGCGGCGGTGACCGGGACGTACACCAGGGAGACCACCACGACACCGACCTTGCCGACGGCGTCGGCGGTGGTCACCGGGGCGATCGGCGCGGTCGGGTCCCGGTCGGCCGGGCCGGCGGCCGGTGCGCCGGTGCGGGTGGCGGTGGACCCCCCGGACGTCGCGCCCACCGCCCCGGTGATCAGCCCGTCCAGCGCGGGATCGGCCGGTACGGGTGCCCCCTGCACGAGGGACCGCCCACCTCCGGGTACGGCGATCAGGACGGCCTGCTTCGCCTTCGGGTCCAGCCGGAGGGTACGGATGTGCAGGTTCAGCTCGGCGACGAGCAACCGCCCGTCGGACAGCGGCTCGACCAGGAGCAGCCGGGGGTCGTTGCCCTCGACCACCGGCAGGGCGATCCGGCCGGCGGCGGTGCCGGGGGGCAGCGCCACCGGTTGACCGACAGCAGCCACAGTGGACTTTCCGCCCGCGTCGAGGACGCCGACGCCCCGCCACTTCGGTTGGTCTCTGGTGAGTGCGGCGAGTTGGGTGGCCGCCCCGGCCGGCCGCGCGTCGTAGGCGCCTGCCGTGCGGGCCAACTCCTCCCGGCTACGGGCGACCGAGCTGTCGAGGCCACGGGCGACCGCCCTGACGAAGTCCCGCTGCGAGTCGGTCACGGCCCGGGGCACGCCGGCCTCGCTGTCGCGGCCCAGGTAGGCGAAGGCGAAGACGGCGAGCAGGGTGAGCAGCAGGGCGGCCACCAGTGCCGGCGTACCGACCCCGGTCAGCAGCCGGGGCTGCGGAAGCTGTTTCTCCAGGCTGATCAGACGCCAACGGGCCAACTCTCCCTGCCCGTCCCCGGGGCGGTGGAGGCCCGCCCGCACCGGCGGTGGCGGATGGTTCATCCGCGCACCCACAGTAGACAGTCGTCACCCATGTAACCGTTCCTCCCCGTGGACCAGCCGGCGTGCGAGGCTAACAGCGCTCACCGCCCGCCGGATGGCGCGATTCGCCAACTATCGAGCGAATCGGATATTCAACCGCGTGATTTACCCGTTCGGCGTGGCCGAACCACCGGGCGGGCCAAGAACCTCAAGACCATCCGCTTCGCCCCCACGGGCCAAGAGGTAGCCCCGGATGCGGGCGGCAGCAGCCCGGTAGATCTCCCGGCGGTGCGCCGGGGTCGTCGGATCCGCCAGCGCGGTCGGCAGATCCACCAACCGGATGTCCGGATTCAGATCGATCCAGGTGGGAACGGCCTCGGCCCGGGTCACCCGCCACTTCCCCTTGGCCGTCTCGGTGAAGGTGAACCGCCCCATCACGCCCTCCCGGTTGGCGGGGATCGGTTCCGCGTGCCGGGCGACCTGGTTGCCCATCCCGAAGACCACCCACTTCTGGCCGATCTTCTCGATCGGCTGCACCACGTGCGCATGGTGACCCAGGATCAGATCGATGTCCGGGGACGCGATCAACAGCTTCGACCACTCCTCCTGCTTGGCGTCCGGCAGGTTCTCGTACTCGGTGCCCCAGTGCAGACTCAGCACCACGATCTCCGCACCCGCCGTACGCAGCTTGCGCGCCGCCGCGAGGATCCTGGGCGGCTCGATGAGGTTGGCGATCCACTCCTTGCCCGCCGGCCGTCGCAGCCCGTTGAAGTGCAGGCTGTAGGCCAGGTGCCCGACCCGTACCCCGTTCTTGGTGTAGATCCGTGGGGTGAGCGACTCCTTCTTGGTCCGCGCGCTGCCGGTGTGCCCGATCTTCGCCGCGTCCAACGCGTCCAGGGTACGGACGACCCCCGCCTCGCCCTGGTCGATGCTGTGGTTGGACGCCGTCGAGCAGGCATCGAAGCCGGCGCCCCGGATCGCGTCCACCACCTGCGGGGGGACGCTGAACTTCGGGAAGCCGACGAACGGCCCGTCCGGCTTGGCCAGCGGGGTTTCCAGGTGACAGATCGCCAGGTCAGCACCCTCGACCGTCGGGCGGGCGTGCCGGAACAACGGGTTGAAGTCGAGCGCACCGGAACGCCCCGCACGCTTGGCGTCCCGGCCCGCCTGATGGGTCAGTTCCGGGTGCACCAGCACGTCACCGGCGCCCAGGATGGTGAACAGCCGACGCCCGGAGGAGTCCTGGCGTACGGCCGGGTCGGGCGGGGTGGTGACCGGCCCGACCTCGGCGACCGGCGCACCCGCACCGATGCCCGGCGGGTCAGCTGGCGAATCGCCCCCTGTCCCGCTGGTACGCCAGACGATCAGCCCCGCTCCGGCCAGCACCGTCGCGACGAGGGCGACGATGCCCGCCACCTTCAGCGGCCGGCCGCCTTCCGCACTCTCCGATTTGGACACCGCGACAGAGTAGGCCATCACGCACCGGACGTGAGGCCCCTTTCAGCGGCTCACTCGCCGTCGGCAGCCACCGTGGCCTTGCGGGGAGCAGCCTTGCGGGCCGGCGTCTTCTTGGCCGTCGTGGCCTGCTTCGTCGCGGTGGCCTTGGTGGTCGTGGCCTTGGCCGCCGTCGTCTTCTTCGCCGCCGTGGTCTTCTTGGCCGGCGCCTTCTTGGCGGGGGCCTTCTTCGCCGCCGCCTTCTTCGGGGCCGGGCCCTTCGCCCGCTTCTCGGCCAGCATCTCCGACGCCTGCTCGACGGTCAGTTCCTCCGGGGTCTGCCCGCGCCGCAGCGACGCGTTGAACTCCCCGTCGGTGACGTACGGCCCGAACCGGCCGTCCTTGATCACCAGTGGCTTCTCGGTCAGCGGGTCGACGCCCATCTCGCGCAGCGGGGGCGCGGCGGCCCGACGCTGGCGGGTCTTCGGGGCGGCCAGCAGGGCCAGCGCCTCGTCGAGGGTGACGGTGAACATCTTGTCTTCCGAGTCCAGCGAGCGGAACTCGTCACCACGCTTGACGTACGGACCGTAGCGGCCGTTGTTGGCGACCACCTCGCCGCCGTCCGGGGCGACCCCGATCACCCGGGGCAGGCTGAGCAGCTTCAACGCCTCGTCGAGGGTGAGCGAGTCGGGGGTCTGCGTCCGCAGCAGCGACGACTTGCGCTCGCCGCTGGCGACGTACGGGCCGAACCGGCCGGACTTGAGCACGATCGGTTCCCCGGTGGCCGGGTCGTCGCCGAGCTTGCGCTCGCCGCCCCCGCCGAGGAACAACTCGTGCACCTTCTCCGGGGTCAGCTCGTCGGGGGCCAACCCTTCCGGGATCGGCGCCCGGTCGCCCTGGCTGCCGCCCTCCTCGCCCTCGGCCTTCGGCGTCGGCTGCTCGCCGGGCAGGGCCCGTTGCAGGTACGGCCCGAACCGGCCCACCCGCACGACGACCTCACGCCCCTCGTCGTCGGTGTGCAGCGGGATCGAGTTGACGCTGCGCGCGTCGATCTCGCTGAGGTCCTCGGTGACCAGTTTCTTCAACCCGCCCGCGTGGGCGATGGCCTGGTCACCGGTGCCGTTGCTGCTGCCGAAGTAGAACGCGGTGAGGAAGTCGACGGCGGCGTGGTCGCCCCCGGCGATCTCGTCCAGCTCGTTTTCCATGCTGGCGGTGAAGTCGTAGTCGATCAGGCGCGGGTAGTGCCGTTCCATCAGCCCGATCACCGCGAACGCCAGGAACGTCGGGATCATCGCCTGGCCGCGCTTGGTGACGTAGCCCCGGTCCTGGATCGTCTGCATGATCGACGCGTACGTCGACGGGCGGCCGATGCCCAGCTCCTCCAGCGACTTGACCAGCGACGCCTCGGTGTAGCGCGACGGCGGCTGGGTGTGGTGGCCCTGCGCGGCCAGCTCGTCGGCGGTCAGCGGCTGGTCCTTGACCAGGGTGGGCAGCCGCCGCTCGGCGTCCTCGGCCTCGGCGTTCTCGTCGTCGCTGGACTCGACGTAGGCCCGCAGGAAACCCGGGTCGGTGATGGTCTTGCCGGTGGCGCCGAAGTCGGCCTCCTCCTGCGCGGCGGAGACCGCCCGGATGCGCACCGAGACGCTGGAGCCGACCGCGTCGGTCATCTGCGAGGCGATGGTGCGCCGCCAGATCAGCTCGTAGAGCTTGAACTCCTCGCCGGACAGCTCCTTGGCCACGTCGCCCGGGGTGCGGAAGTTGTCCCCCGCCGGGCGGATCGCCTCGTGCGCCTCCTGGGCGTTCTTCACCTTGCCGGTGTAGCGGCGCGGCTCCGGTGGCACGCTGCGCTCGCCGTACAGCTCGACGATCTGCCGGCGGGCCGCCGCGATGGCGGTCTCCGACAGGTTCACCGAGTCGGTACGCATGTAGGTGATGTAGCCGTTCTCGTAGAGCCGCTGCGCGGTGCGCATCGTCTGCTGCGACGAGAACCGCATCTTGCGGGCCGCCTCCTGCTGGAGGGTGGAGGTGATGAACGGCGCGTAGGGGCGACGACGGTAGGGCTTCTCCTCGACCCGGGTGACGGTGAACGGCCGCCCGTCCAGCCGGGCCGCCAGGCCCCGCGCCCCGCTCTCGTCGAGGTGCACCACGCCCGCGCCGGGGCGTACCCGGCCGGTGGTCGGCTCGAAGTCCTTGCCGGTGGCGATCCGGTCGCCGTTGAGGGCGACCAGGGTGGCGTTGAAGGTACGCGGGCCCTCGCCCGGCTTCGCCACCGCCAGGGTGGCGAGGATGTCCCAGTATTCCGCGGTGCGGAAGGCCATCCGCTGGCGTTCCCGCTCGACCACGATCCGGGTCGCCACGGACTGCACCCGGCCCGCCGAGAGCCTCGGCATGACCTTCTTCCACAGCACCGGGGAGACCTCGTAGCCGTACAGCCGGTCGAGGATGCGGCGGGCCTCCTGGGCGTCGACCAGGTCCCGGTCGATCTCCCGGGGGTTGGCCACCGCAGCCTGGATGGCCGGCTTGGTGATCTCGTGGAAGACCATCCGCTTGACCGGCACCTTGGGCTTGAGGGTCTCCACCAGGTGCCAGGCGATGGCCTCGCCCTCGCGGTCCTCATCCGTGGCCAGGAAGATCTCGTCGACCTCCTTGGCCAGCTTGACCAGCTTGTTGATCTGCTGCTTACGGTCGGCGGAGACGACGTAGAGGGCGTGGAAGCCGTTGTCGACGTCCACCCCGAGGCGGGCCCACGGCTCACCCTTGTACTTGGCCGGCACGTCGGCGGCGTTTCGGGGGAGGTCCCGGACGTGGCCGAAGCTGGCCTCCACGACGTACCCCGGGCCGAGATAGCCCGAGATCGTCTTGGCCTTCGCCGGTGACTCGACGATGACCAGACGGGTGGTTCCAGCGTTGCTCGGCACGTCTCTCCCCGACTCCGCTCCTGCTCCAGGCCCGATTCGGGCCGTGTCGCGCCCGCCGGACCACGGTTGGTCCGGATGTCCAACGTAACGCGCCGCCCGGGTTCCGGGTCCCGGGGGCGGCAATCAACGTCCGCGCGGCGGCACCACCGACGCCACGCCGGCCGCAGCGGCCGGACGGCGCCACCGTACACCGTGGGTAGGCCCGGAAGTGGGCCACGGTGACGGGGACGGACCCCCGACCTGGGCGAATCCCGCTGCTCACGGAGTGAGACGGCCAGCATACTGTCCGCGATACTGTCCATGATCGGACACTTGGCCAGTCTGCACCACCGCCTCCGGTAGGCCGATGGTGCCGCATCCGGGGCGACCCGACAGCGCAACACCGCCGCCGTCGGGTCGATCACCACCCGGGCCGGGGCCCGGCGGGGCCAGGCGGTGCAGGGCAGGGTGGGGCAGAGCGTCGCGAGGCGGGACGGTCACGGCCAGAGGTCGACGGGGGCGGTGGGCGGTCGGTCGCCCACCAGCTCGGCCAGCCGGGCCAGCCGCCGCCCGCCGATCCGGAACGCCGGGCCACCCGCGTCCGCCTCCACCAGCGCCGCCGGCAGACCCACCACGGCGAGCGCCGCCCGCACCACCGGCCACCACGGCTCGTCCCGGGGATGCAGGCGCAGCAACAGGCCGGCCTCGTCGGCCGCCCCCGCGGCGGCCAGCCACAGCCGCAACCGCCGGCCGTGCAGGTGGAAGTGGCCCGGCGGACGCTTGACCCCACCGGCCAGCCAGGCCGTCGCCAGCGGGGCGAGGGTGGTCAGATACGAGGTACGCACGACCCAGCGCTGCTCCCCGGTCGCCTCCCAGCCCGCCGCGAGCCCCCGCCGGGCCAGCTCGGCGACGAGCACGTGCACCCGCCAGGCCGCGTCCACCTCGACGGACAACCGGGCGGTACGCCCCATCCGGTGCACCTCCCCCGGGCCGGCCAACAGCCCGGACAGATCGGCGACGGACGGATCGGCCGCCTCGGAGCCGAACAGCGACAACTGACGCACCGGCTCCCCGGGCGGGTCGGCACGACTCAGCGACACTCCGGAACCTCGTCGAAGGCCTGTTTGAGCTCTTTCGAGTTGAGCCGCCCGGTGTCCAGCGCGCTCGCGTCGTACTCCTTGTTGAGCTTGTCCACCGCCGCCTGGACGCCGTCGTAGAACACGGTGGCCCGCCCGGTGTCCAGCGCGTCGATGGTGTCACCGGCGCGTCCGTAGGCGTCCCTGATCCTCTCCAGGGACGTACGGAACCCCTTCGACACCTCGTCGCCGCGGTCGGTCTCCGGGATGCCCGCGTCGGCGATCCGGCGGCGGGCCGTCTCGCTGGCCTGCTCGGCACCGGCGAAGAGCCGCACCAGGTTCTCCTTCGCCTGTGCCGGGGTGGTCTGCGCGGTCATCTGCTGGTGGGTGCTGCTGGTGAGCTTGCTGATCTCGGCCCGCCACGGGGTGAGCGCCTCGCAGACCGAGGCCGCCCAGGCCCGTGGGCTGGGACCGCCGCCGCAGCCGGCGACGACGAGGACGGCCGTGGTGAGGACCACCGTGAGCTTTCCGGCGGCACTCGCCCGACACGTACGCATGCGATGCAGCGTACGGCCTCCGGGCGATTGCGCCAGCGATCAGGTTTCGCGCTGGTCGGCCCCCGCAGCGGGTCCCCGGGACGGCCGGGAACCCGCTGCGTCGTCACTCAGACGTTGGCCGGTTCGACCTGCTTGGGGTCGTTGCCCGCGCCGGTGCCACCACCGTCCGGGGTGGAGTCCATCGCGACGCCCTTGCGCTTGCTGAACACCACCGCCGCGACCACGATCAGGGTGGCGGCCGCCGCGATCGTCAGGCGCAGCGGGGTGTTCCGGCCGTCGCCGACGCTCCAGGCCACCACGGCCGGCGCGATCAGCAACGAGACCAGGTTCATCACCTTGATCAGCGGGTTGATCGCCGGGCCGGCGGTGTCCTTGAACGGGTCACCGACGGTGTCGCCGATGACCGTCGCCTCGTGCGACTCGGAGCCCTTGCCGCCGTACGCGCCGTCCTCGACGAGCTTCTTGGCGTTGTCCCAGGCCCCACCGGAGTTGGACAGGAAGACCGCCATCAGGGTGCCCGCCCCGATCGCCCCGGCCAGGTAGGAGGCCAGTGCGCCCGGCCCGAGGCCGAAGCCGACCGCGATGGGGGCGAGGATGGCCAGCAGGCCGGGGGTCATCAGTTCGCGCTGGGCGTCCCGGGTGCAGATGTCGACGACCTTGCCGTACTCGGGGCGCTGGGTGCCGTCCATGATCCCGGGCAGCTCGCGGAACTGCCGGCGGACCTCCATCACGACCGCGCCGGCCGAGCGGGAGACCGCGTTGATGGCCAGCCCGGAGAAGAGGAAGACCACCGCCGCACCGATGATCAGACCGACCAGGTTGCGCGGGTTGGCGACGTTGAGCGCGCCGAGGATCTCGGCGCCGACGTCACCCACGCCCGCGTCGGAGTACGCGGTACGCAGCGTGTCGGTGTACGAGCCGAACAGCGCGGTGGCCGCGAGCACGGCGGTGGCGATCGCGATGCCCTTGGTGATCGCCTTGGTGGTGTTGCCGACCGCGTCCAGCTCGGTGAGGATCCGCGCGCCGTTCTCGTCGATGTCGCCGGACATCTCGGCCACGCCCTGCGCGTTGTCGGAGATCGGGCCGAAGGTGTCCATCGCGACGATGACGCCGACGGTGGTGAGCAGGCCGGTGCCGGCCAGCGCCACCGCGAACAACGACAGGGTGATGGAGCCGCCGCCGAGCAGGAACGCGCCGAACACCCCGGCGCCGATCAGCAGCGCCGAGTAGACCGCCGACTCCAGGCCGACGCTGATGCCGGCGAGGATGACGGTGGCGGCACCGGTCTGCGAACTCTTGCCGATGTCCTGCACCGGACGCCGGTTGGTCTCGGTGAAGTAGCCGGTCAGCGCCTGGATGGCGGCGGCCAGCCCGATGCCGATGACGACCGCGGCGATGGTCACCCCGCGCGGGCCGAGCGGCGGGTCGCCGCCGTCCACGCCGAGGCTCTGCCGCCACTCGGGGCCGAGCAGGTCGGCCCAGGTGGGCTGGAGGTAGAAGTAGGAGGCGATCGCGACCAGCACCGCGGAGAACAGGGCCGAGAGGTAGAAGGCCCGGTTGATGGCGGTGAGGCCGTTGCGGTCGGAGGCGCGCAGCCGGGTGATGAACACCCCGACGATCGCCACCAGGACCCCGATCGTGGAGATGATCAGCGGGAGGACCAGGCCGTCCTCACCGAACGCAGCGCGGCCGAGGATCAGCGCCGCGACCAGCGTCACCGCGTACGACTCGAAGAGGTCGGCGGCCATGCCGGCGCAGTCGCCGACGTTGTCGCCCACGTTGTCGGCGATGGTGGCGGCGTTGCGCGGGTCGTCCTCCGGGATGCCCTGCTCCACCTTGCCGACCAGGTCGGCACCGACGTCGGCGGCCTTGGTGAAGATGCCGCCGCCGACCCGCATGAACATGGCGAGCAGGGCGGCACCGAAGCCGAAGCCCTCCAGCACGGTCGGCGCGTCACCCTTGAAGAAGACGACCACCATCGCCGCGCCGAACAGGCCGAGACCGACGGTGAGGAAGCCGACCACGCCACCGGTGCGGAAGGCGATCTTCATGGCGGCTTCCCGGCCACCGGACGCCTCCCGGGCCGCCGCGGCGACCCGCAGGTTGGCGCGGGTGGCCAGCCACATGCCGGCACCGCCGATGAACGCGCTGAACAGGGCGCCGACCACGAAGAACACCGATCGGCCGATCTTCACCGCGAGTTCGCTGCCGTCGGTGTCGTGCACCGGCAACAGGAAGAGCAGCACGACGGCGACGACCACGAAGATCGCCAACGTCCTGAACTGCCGGAGCAGATAGGCGGAGGCGCCCTCCTGCACCGCGCCGGAGATCTCCTGCATGTTGGTGGTGCCCTTACCGGCTGCCAGCACGGCCTTGGTCAAGGCGGCGGCGAAGACGAGTGCCACCAGCGCGATGACCGCGGCGATGACGACGTACGTCAGGTTCTCTCCGGTGAGGGACAGCGCGCCGCTATCGGCGGCCAAGGTCCCGGACATCTATGTCCTCCTGTACCGAACACTGTCGCGCCGGCCAGTGGACGTATGGCCGACGCCTGGATGCGGTGGCGCACCTGCTCCGACCCGCCCCGACGGCAGATGATCAACATCTATGTTCGCTGGCTGCGGGAAGGATCACGTGCTGACAACTCACAGACTGTAGCCCTGGTCAGTGTTGGAGGTCACACCTGGGGGACACCGTGTCCGGATGATCTCCGTAACTGTGTTATGAGGAAAAATCTGATATAGGAGGCCATCAACACTACGAGGCGGTGACCCACCAAGGGTCACCGCCTCATGCACGCAGAGTGTCGATCAGCGGCCGACCGGCCACACCATCCGGACCTCGGTCCCGACGCCCTCGGCCACCGGACGGACCTGGAGATCCTCCACGAAACCAGCGAGCAACGCGAAGCCCACCCCGGTGGTCAGGGCCTCGTCGGTCAACGCCTCGTTGGCCAACTCGTCGGCGTTCAACGCGGCCAGGCCCAGCCCCGCCTCGATCGGCGCCCGGTCCACCACCCGCACCGAATACGCTCCGGAGTCAGACATCTCCACCAGCACCGGATCGGCCAACCCGTACTGGTGGTGCAGGGCGACCGCCCGGGTGCACGCCTCACCGATGGCCAACCGCACCTCGTCGAGCAGATCCTCCCGGACCCCGGCCCGACGGGCCACCGCGACACCGACCAGGCGGGCGGTACGCACGTGCACCGGGGCCGGCGAGAAGGAGAGCCGGACCGTCGCCATCACGTGCCGGAGCCGGTGGGGTCGGCGGCGATCGCCGCGTCGACCGTCGGATGCAGGGGGAAGACCTGGTCCAGGGCGGTGATCCGGAAGATCTTCAGCAGCGGCTCCTTGTCGCAGACCAGGGCGAACGACCCTCCGGCCGAACGCAGCCGCTTGAGGGCGCCGACCAGCACCCCCAGGCCCGTGGAGTCGAGAAAGTCCACCCGGCCCAGGTCGACCACGACCCGCCGGGCGCCGCCGTCGATCAACTCCAGGAGCCGTTCGCGCAGTCGTGGTGCGGTGTAGACGTCCACCTCACCGCCGACCTCGAGCACCGTGTGCTCCCCCACGGTGCGGGTCGCCAGCGACAGCTCCATCAGTCCTCCTCCGAGAGCCGTAAACTCTCCTGGGCATCTAACCATCCCCGCCGGACGGCCCGGCGAGGTCACCGGCGGCGGCTCCTCCATACCCACCGGGCCGGTTGTTCAGCACCGAACACCAGTGCGAGAGTGCAGGACGTGAACCCCGCAGCCACCGCTACCGCAGGCCCCGGCACCGGGCGAGGGCCCGCCGAGCTGCTGCACCGGCTGCGCACCCGGCACCGGGCCGACCCGGTCACCCACGTCGAGCGGGTGCCGGCCCGCGCCGGGCAGCAGGCGCCGTGGCCGCAGTGGGCACCCGAGGAGCTACGGGCGGCGTTCGCCCGACGCGGCGTCACCGCCCCCTGGCGGCACCAGGCCGAGGCCGCCGAGCTGGCGTACGCCGGGCAGCACGTGGTGGTCGCCACCGGCACGGCGTCCGGCAAGTCCCTGGCATACCAGCTCCCGGCGCTGGCCACCCTGCTCGCCGACCCCCGGGCCACGGTGCTCTACCTGGCCCCCACCAAGGCCCTCGCCGCCGACCAGCTGCGCGCCGTCGCCGGCCTCGACCTCGACGGGGTACGCCCCGCCACCTACGACGGGGACACCCCGCGCACCGAACGGGAGTGGATCCGCCGGCACTCCCGGTTCGTGCTGACCAACCCGGACATGCTGCACCACGGCATCCTCCCCGGGCACGCGCACTGGTCGGGGTTCCTGCGCCGGCTGACGTACGTGATCGTCGACGAGTGCCACACCTACCGGGGCGTCTTCGGCTCCCACGTGGCGCACGTGCTGCGTCGGCTGCGCCGCCGGTGCGACCAGTTCGGCCGTACCCCCGTGTTCCTGCTCGCGTCCGCGACGTCGGGTGACCCGGCGGCGACCGCCGGGCGGCTCACCGGCCTGCCGGTCACCGCCGTCACCGAGGACACCTCACCGCGCGGCGGGGTCACCTTCGCGCTCTGGGAACCGCCGCTGCTGCCGCCGAACACCGACGTCGAGGCCGTCGCCGACGACCTGAACCAGGTCCGCCGGTCGGCGCTGCGGGAGACCGCCGACCTGCTCGCCGACACCGTCGCCGAGGGGGTACGCACGCTCGCCTTCGTCCGGTCCCGGCGCGGCGCGGAGGTCGTCGCCGCGAACGCCCGACGGGCCCTGGACGAGGCGGTGCCCGGCCTCGGCGAACGGGTCGCCGCCTACCGGGCCGGTTACCTGCGGGAGGAACGGCGGGAACTGGAACGGGCCCTGCTGCATGGTGAGCTGCTCGGCCTGGCGTCCACCAACGCGCTGGAGCTCGGCGTCGACCTGGTCGGGCTGGACGCGGTGCTGATCTGCGGCTGGCCGGGCACCCGGGCGTCGCTGTGGCAGCAGGCCGGCCGGGCCGGCCGCTCCGGCGACGAAGCGCTCGCCGTGCTGGTGGCCCGGGACGACCCGCTCGACACCTACCTGGTGCACCACCCGGAGGCCCTGTTCGGCCGGCCCGTCGAGGCGACGGTGCTCGACCCGGCCAACCCGTACGTGCTCACCCCGCAGCTCGCCTGCGCCGCCGCCGAGTCCCCGCTCACCCCGGCCGACCTGGACCTGTTCGGCGACGGGGCGAAGGAGGCCGTCGACGAGTTGGTGCGCGCCGGTGACCTGCGGCAGCGGCCCACCGGCTGGTACTGGCGGCACCGGGAACGTCCCGAGGTCGACCTGCGTGGCCAGGGCGGGGCACCGGTCTGCGTGGTGGAGGCGTCCACCGGCCGGCTGCTCGGCACCGTCGACGGCGGGTCGGCGCACTTCCTCGTCCACCCGGGGGCGGTCTACCTGCACCAGGGCGTCTCGTACGTGGTCGACGCGTTGGACCTCGACGACGGGTGCGCGCTGGTGCACGCCGAGGAGCCGGACTGGTCCACCCACGCCCGGGACGTCACCTCGCTCTCGGTGGTGTCGGTCCGCTCCTACCGGGACGCCGGGCCGGTCGGGCTCTTCCTCGGCGAGGTGGACGTCACCAGTCAGGTGGTCTCCTACCAACGTCGCCGGATCGCCTCCGGCGAGGTGATCGACACCCGCCCGCTGGACCTGCCGGCCCGGGAGCTGCGGACCGTCGCGGTCTGGTTCACGCTCTCCCCGCAGTCGTTGGCGGCGGCCGGGGTCGAGCCGGCGGACGTGCCGGGGGCCCTGCACGCCGCCGAGCACGCCGCGATCGGGTTGCTGCCGCTGATGGCCACCTGCGACCGGTGGGACATCGGCGGGCTGTCCACCGCCCTGCACCCGGACACCGAGGCGCCCACCGTGTTCGTCTACGACGGTCACCCCGGCGGGGCCGGCTTCGCCGAGCGGGCCTACCGGACGGCAGCGGCCTGGCTGGGCGCCACCCGGGACGCCATCGTCGAGTGCGGCTGCGAGTCGGGCTGCCCGTCCTGCGTCCAGTCCCCCAAGTGCGGCAACGGCAACAACCCGCTGTCCAAGCCGGGGTCGGTCCGGGTCCTCGACGTGGTCCTGACCAACCTCCCCACCGGGATGCCCGTCCCCACCCAGCCGACCCCTGCCCCGCTGGTTCCTGCCCCGCTGACTCCCACCCAATTGGCTGCCGCCCAGCTGACTCCCGTCGAGCCGGCTCCCGTCGAACCGGCTCCCGCCCCGGCTGCTGCCCAGCCGACCCCCGCCCAGCCGGCTCCCGCCCAGCCGGCTCCCGCCCAGCCGGCTCCCGCCCAGCCGGCTCCCGCCCAGCCGGCTCCCGCCCAGCCGGCTCCCGCCCAGCCGGCTCCTGCCCAGCCGGCTCCTGCTTCGGCTGCTGCCCAGCCGGCCTCCGCCGAGCGGTAGCGCGGCGCGGTCGGCGGTTGCTGCGGGTGCGGTGCGATTCCGGCCCGTGATCGTGCTTGAGCCGGAGGACAAGTGGGCATTGATGCATGGGAGCGCTTCCATCGATAATGGGGAGTGCCACCCTCACCGCCGACCCTGCCGTTCTTCCCCCTTTGGAGGAGAAGCCGTGGCCGACACCATCGCCGAGACCGTCGACCTGCTCTACACCATCGACCAGGACAATCTCACCCCGGACCAGTTGATCGCGCTGGGTGCCGCACTGGCCAGCCTGGCGCAGGCGGAACGCCTGGACCAGATCAACGAGCGGCTGCGGGGCATCCACCAGGTGCTCAACACCTGGGCGCTCAAGGCGACCGCCGAGGGGCGTTGACGACGGCCGCTCACTGCTGACGGCGGCGAGCCTCACCCCTGACAGCGGCGAGGCTCACCCCTGACGGCGGCGCCCGCTGACTGCTGGCTGGCACTGACGGTGGTGATCGCTGGCTGCTGCCTGGTGGCGGGCGCTGACCGTGGGGTTGTGCGAGACTCCGGCGCACCCTTCGGAGGAGTTTTCATGCAGCTAGACAGCTTGCAGGCGCAGCACCAGTTCCACGTCCGGCAGCGGATCCGGATGATGGTCAACCAGTACGAGGTCCGGGCCGTGGCGGCGGACGGCACCGAGGGCGAGTTGTTGGCGTTCGCGCAGCAGAAGCGGCTCGCCTTCAAGGAGCAGGTCACCATCTACACCGACGACTCCAAGCAGCACCCCCTGCTCGGTTTCAAGGCCCGGCAGCGGCTCGACCTCGGTGCCACGTACGACGTGACCGACCACGCCGGCACGCCGATCGGGCTGTTCCGCAAGGACTTCGCCCAGTCCCTGCTCCGCTCGACCTGGCACGTCGAGCAGGCCGGCCTGCCGCAGATCACCGGTCAGGAGCGCAGCATGCCGGTGGCGCTGCTGCGCCGGTTCGTCTACTCGCTGTCGTGGCTGCCCTACCACTTCGACTTCATCGCGGGTGGCCAGTCGGTCTTCTCCGTGATCAAGAAGTGGGGGCTGCGGGACCGTTACGTCGTCGAGGTGCCGCACCCGCAGATCGACCGGCGGCTGGTGATCGCCATGGCGATCGGCCTGGACGCGCTCCAGGGCCGCTGAGCCACCGGCCGGCCCGGTCTCGGCTCGCCGCCGTACGGCCCGGGACTGCCGTCGCCCGGCTCGCCTCCACGGCGTCGACGTCTCGCCGGGATCTCCGGAACCCGCTTTCCGGCTGCCGCGCCGTGCTCGGGCACGGCAGCCGGAGACGGGTTGCCGCACCGGCGTGCGGCGGTCAGCCGCGCACCGGTCCGGCGCGGGCCGTGACGGTGGCGAACCGCCGCAGTCCCGGCAGCGGGGTGACCGCCACCTCGACCGTCACCACCACGTCGAGCCCGTCCACCTGACAGGCGACCAGCCGGGCGGCGTTGGCGCGGACGAACTCGTCGGCGGTCGCACAGGCCGGCCCGGACCCCTGCCACACCTGACCGGCCCCGGCCAGCGCCCCGAAGTCGGCACCGACCCGGGCCTGGTGCCGTGCCAGCCGGGCTGCACCGATCGCCGCCCCGAACCCCCCGACCAGCACGAAGACCATGCCGACGGCGAGCAACAGCACGGTCGCCCCGCCCCGCTCCGACGCGCGGTCGGCGCGGACCGGCGCATGCTCCCTGGCGGTGGCCTCGGCGGGGCCCGGGACGCGGACGGGCCGGCAGGCGCGGATCACGAGCCGGTACCCGGCAGGCCCGGACCCGGCAGGCCCGGTTCGATGGCGGCGACCGTGCTGGCCTCGACGGTCAGCCGGGGCAACCGGGCCCCGAGCGCCCGGACGGGGGCCCGCACCGTCACGGTGACCCGGTCCGCCTGCACCGAGATCGAGACGACCGCCGCCTCGGGTGCGATCCGGGTGGCCGTGTCGGTGCCGTCCCCGCCCCGGGCGGCGGCGAGCGCCGCCTCCCGGGCCGCGTCCAGACAGGTCGCCTTCGTGGTGACCGCGTCGACGGCGGTGAGCCCGGCGAACAGGAGCACGAGCAGCGCCGGCAGGCCGGCCGCCAGTTCGGCGGTGAACGAACCCCGGTCCCGACCGGCCGGCCGGCGCGGTCTCACTTCAACGCCCGATCGATCACGGCCGTCAGGGCCGACTGCACGTTGCCCGAGGTGAGCACCTTGAGCAGGATGCCGGCGAAGGCGACGGCGGCGAGGGTGCCCACGGCGTACTCGGCGGTGTTCATCCCCGCGTCGCCGCGCAGCCGGGTGTGGAGCCGGCGGAGAAGTTTGCGCATCTGTCGTTTCCCTTTCTCGATGAGGGGTCACAGCACGTCGCCGAGGACGGCGACGATCACCGGCACCAGGCCGGCGAGAATGAAGGCCGGCAGGAAACACAGGCCCAGCGGCAGCACGATCAGCACGCCGGCCCGCCGGGCGGACGCCTCCGCCGCCGTGGACCGGTCGGCCCGAAGGTCGTCGGCGACGCGGGTGAGGGCACCGGCCAGCGCCGCACCGCTGCGGGAAGAGCGCAGCGCGGCACCGACCACCCGGTCGGCCCCGGGCACCGGCGTGAGGTGTGCCCACGCCTCCGCTGGCTCGCCGCCGAGCAGCAACGTCCGCCCGATCCGCCCGAGCCGGACCGCCAGTGGACCGTCCACAGCATCGGCCACCGCGAGCACCGAGCGGTCCACCGGTGCACCCGCTCGCATGGCTGCTGCCAGCAGATCGGCGGCCAGTGGCAGATCGGCGGTCTCCCGTGACCGGCTCTTGCGAACGGCAGGTGGTTCGATCCGGCGGAGCATCCGGTCCGCCGTCAGCGCGGTCAATGCCCCGCCCAGGGCTCCGACCCAACCGCCGGCCAGCAGCAGGACCGCCAGCCCCGCCAGGGCGGCTCCGAGCCGTACCCGGTCGGGCCACCAGCCTGGCCGGCGTCTACCGGTCCGCCGGCCGGTCAGTACGTCCCACCTCCGGCCGGCCCGGTTGCCACGCACCATGACCAGCAGCGCGGCCGCGACCAGGCAACCGGCTGACACGTTCGCCGGTGACATCAGCCGCCGCCACCCGGCGTGGCACCCAGCCGCTCGGCCCAGAGCAACCCGCCGACCTGGAGACCCATTGCGGTCAGCGCGCACCCGGCACCCACCGGGGTGTGCAGCAGCACCGCCAGTGGGTCGACGCCGATGCCGTAACCGAGGGCGACACCACCGAGTGGAAGCGCGGCCAGCAGCAGCGCGGTGGCATTGGCACCCGCCGCCTGGGCGGCCGCGGCGGCCATTCCCCGGTCGAACGCCCGCGCGTCGGCCTCGACCCGTTCGAGGAGGTCGGCCAGGGGCGCCCCCGTCCGGTCGGCGAGTCGGACCGCCGCCCGAGCCAAGCGTTCGAGCCGGTCCGTCCCGGCCGGATCATCCGTCGTCGTGCCCGAGCGGCTTCCCCGGCCCGGGAGTCCGTCGCCCGACCGGGACACTGACAGCAGGCCCACCGGTGTGTCCGTACCGACGCCACGGTCGGCAGCGGGTCCGGGGTCGGTGCCGAGCGGGCGGGGGGCGGTCGGCGGAGCCAGCCCGTCCACCGGTCGGCCGGGGCCGCTCGGACGGTCCGCGCCCGATGGGGCGTCGGTGCGGTCGAGCATCGGAACGGGCATACCAGCACGCAGGTCCGCAGCGAGCGCCCCCAGCCGGTCCAGTTGGCGGCGACGCTCCCGGCTGGCCTGCCCTGCCGCCCGCCTGCGACGCACGGCGCGGGCCCCGAGCATCCCGTAGCCGGCCAGGAGAGCGGCGGCGACCGGCCCGGCGGCGACACCACCCGCACCCGCTCCCACGAGCCCGACCAGCAGCAGGATCCGTCGCGGACGGTCGGACACCCGCCACCGCAGCGGACCTCGACCGGTTACCCACCGATAGACCGTCGGAGGTGCGCCACGGGTGTCCGGAGGGGCCGGGGCGCCCGGCGGTGTGGCGAGCACGCGGCGGCGGCGACGCCGGTTGGGGCTTACCGGCCAGGCGACCACCAGTGCCGCACCGGCCAGCAGGGTCGTGACCAGCCACCAGGGGGATGTCACGCCAGCCCTGCCGTACCGGACCGGGGCGCCCGCAGCAGGGATGGCACCGGGACTCCCCGATCCCGCAGCAGGGTGACCAGCGCGGGCCCGGCAGGCCCGACGCCGTGGCCCCGTACCCAGGCCGGCACCACCGTCACCAGACGGTCCGACCCGTCCGCCAGCAGTAGGCAGATCGACTCCAGCAGTCGACCCTGAGGGCCTCGACGGACCTGCACCAGCACCTGGAGCGCAGCGGCGACCTGGGCGTGCAGCGCCGCCCGGGGCAGCCCGCCGAGCAACCCGAGGGCCTCCAGCCGGGCCGGCACGTCGGCCGGGGTGTTGGCGTGCAGGGTGCCCGCCCCGCCGTCGTGGCCGGTGTTGAGTGCGGCCAACAGGTCCACCACCTCCGCGCCCCGGCACTCGCCCACGACCAGCCGGTCGGGGCGCATCCGCAACGCCTGCCTGACCAGCGCACTCAGGCCGACCACGCCCGCGCCCTCCACGTTGGCCGTGCGGGCCTGGAGACCGACCACGTGCGGGTGCACCGGGTGCAGCTCGGCGGCGTCCTCCACCAGCACGATGCGTTCCGTCGTCGGCACCAGGCCCAGCATCGTGTTGAGCAGGGTGGTCTTGCCCGAGCCGGTGCCGCCGGTGACCAGGTAGGCCAGCCGGGCGGCAACCACCGCGGCGAGCACCGGTGCCACCGGGTGCGGCACGGTGCCCTGTTGGACCAGCTCGTCGAGGGTGAACGGGCGGTGCCGGAAGGTCCGCAGGGACAGGTACGGCCCGTCGGTCGCCACCGGAGGCAGTACGGCGTGCAGCCGGGTGCCGTCGGGCAGCCGCGCGTCAGCGTAGGGCGAGCCGTCGTCGAGCCGACGCCCGGCGGCAGCGGTGAGCCGTTGCGCCAGCCGGCGTACGTCGTCGACCGTGCCGAGCGGCACCGCCACCTGGTGCAGCCCGGTGCCCCGGTCGACCCAGACCCGGACACCGTTGACGAGTACGTCGGTGACCTGCGGGTCTTCGAGCAGTGGGGCGAGCGGCCCGGCACCCACCAGATCGTCGTGCACCCGGTTGGCGATCCGCAGCACGGCGGTGTCGCCGAGGACGGCGGCGGACGGTTCGGCACGGACGGCGGAGACGATCGCCGCCGGGGTGACCGGGGTCGCCGCTTCGGCCATCCGTTGTCGGACCCGGGCGGCGAACCCGTCGGACCGGTCGGTCATGCCGCACCCGGCACGGGCAGCCCGGTCAGCTCGGTGACCAGTCGGCGGCAGAGCGCGGCGAGAGGGCCACGGCCGGCGGCGGCCGGTGCCTCACCGCGTTCCAGCCCCCGGCACAGCGCCGGTTCGGGGCGCAGCGTCCCGGCCAGCGGGAGCCCCAGGGCCCGAGCCACCTCGGTCGCCCGCAACCGGCCGGGGGCGGGGCCCCGGACGATCACTCCCAGGGTGGCGCAGTGCGGGGCTGCGGCGGCGACCACCCGGGCCGCTGCCGCGGTGGCCCGCAGCTCCGCCGGCACCACCACGTACGCCTGGTCGGCGGCCTGCAACGCGATCACGGCGGCGTCGTCGAGCTGGCGTGGCAGGTCGACCACGACGAAGTCCCGACCCCGCCGGGCCGCGTCCACGGTTGCGGCCATCGCCTGCGCGGGCAGGGCCAGCGGCTCACCCCGGTCCCAGGAGAGGACGACCAGGTCACCCCGGTGCGGCAGGGCGCGGACCAGGGCGGGCGCGTCGACCCGGCCGTCGGCGTCGGTGAGGGACGGCCAGCGCAGCCCGTCCAGTTCCTCCCAGCCGAGCACCAGGTCGAGCCCGCCGCCGAGCGGGTCCGCGTCGACCAGCAGGGTCCGCAGGTGGGCGCGGGCGGCGGTGACCGCCAGGCCACCGGCGAGGACGCTGGCACCGGCCCCTCCCCGGCCGCCGAGCACCGCGACCGTCCGGGCCGGGCCGGCCGGGTTGCCGCCCGGCGCGCACTCGGTGAACCGGTCGACCAGCCATGGCTCGGCGGCGGGCAGGACGGCGACGTGCTCGGCACCGATCAGCTCGGCGATCTCCCAGCCCGGGTCGAGTTCACCCGACCGCCCGACCAGCACCGTGCGGGGCCGGCGGGGCAGCCGACCCCGCAGGCAGGCCTGGGCCTGGTCGCTGCCGACGAGCACCAGGGGCGCGGGGAGCCAGCGGGAACGGGCGGCAGCCGCGTCGGCGGCCACCTCCACCTCGGTGCCGCCCGCTGCGGCGAGCCGCAGCAGCTCGTCGAGGAGGTCACCGTCGGAGGTGACCAGCAACGGCAGTCGTCGGTGGGGCGGAAGGGAGGTACGGGGTGGCATCACGGCCTCCAGCGGTCGGGGGTGCTGGCTCAGACCCTGCGCCGGCTCCCCCGGTGCGTGCCGCCCGCGACGGCTTGCCTGTGGACAACGGGACGGCCTGTGGACAGCCCCCGCCACCGCAGGTGATCTGCTATGACCGCCGGCCGGCCGGCGGGTTGGTGGGCGGACTGGCCGCAGGACCCTCCCCGACCGCCCGTTCGACCGCCCGTAGAACCCGACCGGAGGTCCCTGACCAGCACCGGAGCCACCGCCAGCACACCATCTGGTGAGCCGGGGCGGCCGAACGACGCCGACCGTCCCGGGGACGTGCGGGAAGGAACGCGAAAAAATGTCCTGTTCACCCCGCCCGAGTGATTGACGGCATACGGCGTCGTACGTCAATAATCGTGACCGCACGCCACCGCGAAGGTGGCACCCGCCGCTCTCGGAACCGGGGCCATGGCCGACTCACCCGATGAAACCACCACCACCCTGCGCATCGGTGGCTGGCTGCCGGCACCCCGGCACCACCAGACACTGCCGCCTTATCTCGTCCCCCCGGCCGGCCGGCATCTGATCGACGCCTCCCCGACCGGGTCACCGACCGGCCCACTGCCGGCGCCCGCCCACGCCGTCGAACCCGCCGGCATCGGACGGACCCTGCTGCTGGCCGGAGTGGCATTCGGCCTGGTCGCCAGCCTCGTTCTCGCCCTGTCACCGTTGTGGTCGGGCCCGCGGCGCGACGCCGCCGCCCTCCCGATGACGCCCTCGTGGATCGCGGACCGCCCGGACCTCGCGGCCGTCGAGAGCCCCACGCCGGTCGCCGAACACGCGCCCGCGCCGGCCTCGCTCGCCACCCGCGCCGCCGCCCCGGTCGCGCCGGTAGCGCCGCCGCCCCGCCAGCCACACCAACCCGCCACGGGTACGACGTCCCGCCCGGCCGCGACGACGACCCCACCCCGGCCCGCCCCGACGACCACCCCGCCCCGCCCCACGCCGAAGCCGCCGACCAACCAGCCCGGACCGGGTGAACTGACGCCGCTGCCGGCATCCCGGGAACACACGCTGCGGTCCAGCTCGAACGGAGCCTCGACGTACGTCGAGTTCGTCAACGCCCGCAGTTCGCAGGTCGTCGTCTACTGGCTCGACTACCAGGGCCAACGACGGCAGTACAAGGTGCTCGACGCGGGCCGCTCCTACCGCCAGCAGACGTACCTGGGGCACCCGTGGGTGGTCACCGACCGGCACGGCCGCGCCCTGGCCTGCTTCCTGCCCGCCCGTACGACGATGAGGGCGGTGGCGCGCTAGCCCGTTCGCCGGTCATCGGCGTACGGATCCACCAGTTCGCGGGCGGAGCGCTCCCACCGGAAAGGGACGACCCCCGTCGGGGGGAGACGGGGGTCGTCGAATGGTTCGGCTCCGGGGGGGTTGAGCCGAACCGGCCCGGCGGTCACGGGGGGGTGCGACCGCCGAGGGTCTGTCAGCTTTCGGGGACGTGAATCGTTGTCGTGCGGACAAGTCTGCCCGAGCAGACTGTTCACGTCGAGTGGTGTTGACCCCACTCCCTGCGAAATTATTACCGCAGCGTGTGACTGCGGTCACGTTGAGCATTCGCGGCCCGGGTACTCCCGCAGGTCGGGTGAGGTATTGACCCCGGGGCACCCGCCGACCCCGCATCGTCGGACTAGACTTGCGCGCCGTGGGCCGAAGTGCCGCTTTTTTCGATCTGGACAAGACCGTCATCGCCAAGTCGAGCGCCTTGGCATTCGGTCGGCCGTTCTACCGGGACGGGCTGATCACACGACGGGACGTCGTGAAGTCGGCGTACGCGCAGCTGATGTTCCGGCTGGGCGGCACCGACGAGCAGACCATGGCCAGGACCAGGGATTATCTCGCCGCGCTCTGCAAGGGCTGGCGGGTGGAGCAGGTCCGTCAGATCGTCGCGGAGACCCTCCACGAGCTGATCAACCCCTACGTGTACGCCGAGGCCGCCGTGCTGATCGAGGAGCACCAGGCCGCCGGGCGGGACGTCGTGCTGGTCTCCGCGTCGGGCGAGGAGATGGTCCGGCCGATCGGCGCGTTGCTCGGGGTGACCGACGTGATCGCCACCCGGATGAGCGTGCAGGACGGCCGCTACAGCGGTGAGGTGGAGTTCTACGCGGCCGGTCCGAGCAAGGTCGAGGCGGTCACCGAGTTGGCCGCCGCCCGGGGCTACGACCTGGCCGACTCGTACGCCTACTCCGACTCGTACAGTGACCGGCCGTTGTTGGAGTGCGTGGGTCATCCGAGCGTGGTCAATCCGGACCGGGCGTTGCGCCGGCTCGCGGTGGAGAACGCCTGGCCGGTGCTGGAGTTCCGGCATCCGATCCCGCTGGGCCGGCGGCTGCGGGAGCGCCCGGCGGTCCCGGTGGCCGCGGCGGCGCTCGGCGTCGGCGTGGGGGTGGCGATCGGCATCGCCTGGTACGGCCGGCACCGCCGCACCCGCGCCGTACAGGCCGCCTGACGACCCGGGCCACCCCGCCCGCCCCGACCAGCCCTGGCCTCGCCAGCCCGGGCCACCTGGCGAGGCGTGCCGCGCCGGCCCGCTGACCCGACCGACCCGCGCCACCCCGGCCGCCCCTCGCCGTCGAGGCACACTGGCCGGTCCCGCCGTCACTGACCGCACCGCCCGACGCAGGACGCCGGCGTGAACAGCCGCACCCGAGGCGACGACCGCACCCACCACCGGCGCGACCCCTGCGTACCCTCGATTGAGCGATCGCTCAAATGAGCCTATGCTCGATTTTGAGCAGGTGCTCAAAACCGGGAGGTAGCAATGAACGAGCAGGATCGACCGCCCCGCCGGACCGCGGCGAACTGGGTGCTCGCCGGCCTGATCTTGGCCTTCGGCATGATGGTGTTCGTCGCCACCGTGCTCGACGGGCGGGCTGACAGCGCCCTGCTGTTCGTGGTGCTCCCGACGGCCCTCGCCGCCGCACTCGCCCTGCTGCCCGGTCGCACCGCACACGGCCGGGTCTTCGTGATCACCACGGTCGCCCTGCTGCTGGCGGCGGTCGCGCTGCACGAGGGGGCGATCTGCGTGATCCTCGCCGCCCCCCTGGTCTACGCGGTGTCCCACGGGACCACCGCCCTGATCCGCGCGCTGCGCGACGCCTCCCGCCCGTACGCCGTCATCGCGGTGCCGTTGCTGCTCCTGCCGGGGCTGGAGGGCAGCGGACCGGCACCCCGGATCGCACCCGACCAGTCCGTCGAGGTGGTCCGGGTGGTGGCCCTGCCGGCCGACCAGGTGGCCGCCCGGCTCGCCGCCGGCCCCCGCCCCGTACCGGTGCGCTCGGTCCCGCTGCGGCTGCTCGGTGTGCCCACGCCCGGCCAGGTCAGCGGGGACGGGCTCGACCCGGGCGACAGGTGGATGTTCGGCTACCACGGCAGCGCCCACGGCCCCGGCGGTCACCTCCTCGCCGAGGTGGAGACGGTGGGGGTGCAGCGGGTCGGGTTCCGGTTCGTCGAGGACAGCTCGATCACCGCGCGCTGGTTCCGGTGGCGGCACGCCACGCTGAGCTGGCGGGCTGTCGACGAGCGGCACACCGAGGTGCGCATCCGGGTGGACTACACCCGGGGGCTCGACCCCTCCTGGTACTTCGGGCCGATCCAGCAGGTCCTGCTCGGTGCGGGCACGGGACACCTGCTGGACATGATGACGCTGCGATGATCGCCGCCCGCTACCTCAGCCTCGCGGTGCCGCTGCTGGCCGTGCTCGCCGCCGCCCGGGTCGACCGGAGCCGCGCCGGTCGGGCGGCGGCGCTGCTGGCCTTCCTCGCCGTCGGCATCGGCATCGCCGCCCTCGACGAGGTGGCCCGGTGCACCGGCTGGTACACGTTCACCCCGGTGCGGGGGAGCTACCGGGGGATGCCGGTCGACCTGTGGATCGGCTGGGCCGTGCTCTGGGGTCCGCTGCCCGTGCTGCTGCGCCGGAGCCTCCCGGTGCCGGTGGCGCTGGGCCTGCTGCTCTGGATCGACGCGGTGGCCATGCCCGCGCTGCACCCGCTGGTCCGGCTCGGCCCGCACTGGCTGGTCGGGGAGCTGGTCGGGCTGCTCGTGGTGGCCCTGCCGGCGCAACTGCTCGGCCGCTGGTGTGCCGACCGGCGACACCTGGCGGCGCGCACGCTGCTCCAGGTCGGGGTCTTCACCGCCCTGCTGCTGTGGTTCGTCCCCGGCCTGGCCTTCGAGGTCGGCGACGGGTCCTGGGCGACGGTGACCGAACTGCCCCGGCCCGTCCTGCTGCTCCTCGCCCAGGTGGCGCTGGTGCTGGCCGCCCCGGCGCTCGCCGCGGTCCGCGAGTTCGTCACCCACGGTGGCGGCACGCCGTACCCGTGGGACCCGCCCGTACGGCTGGTCACCACCGGGCCGTACGCCTATCTGGCCAATCCGATGCAGACCTGCGCCGTGGCCCTGGTGCTGCTCACCGCCGCGCTCACCCGCAGTTCCGCGCTGGTGCTGGCGGCGGTGGTGGCGGTCGCCTTCAGCGTGGCGGTGGCCGGACCGCACGAGGAACACGACCTGGCCGACCGGCACGGTGGGGCGTGGCACGCGTACCGGCGTCGGGTCCGGGACTGGTGGCCGCGTTGGCGGCCCTACCAAGCGGGACCGGCGGCGGTGCTGTGGCTCGACGACGACTGCGGCGCGTGTGCCGCGACCTTGCGTTTCCTTACCCGCCGCCACCCGGTGGGCCTGCGGACAGGTCCCGCCAGCGCCGCGAAGGAGGTGCTGTGGCGGGCGGAGTACACCGACGGCGGCGGTCGGCCGGAACGGGGGGTGGCCGCCGTCGCCCGCGCCCTCGGGCACCTGCACCTCGGGTGGGCGGTGGTCGGCTGGATCCTGCGGTTGCCCGGGGTCGGTTGGCTGGCGCAGCTGGTGACCGATGCGATGATCACACCGCCGCATCCGGCGGGCCCACGAGGAGGACGATGTCCGGCACCAAGCAGCGCCTCCTGGACGGCGCCATCACCGCCATCCGTACGCACGGCATCGCCGGTGTGTCCGCCCGCACCATCGCCGCCGCCGCCGGGGTGAACCAGGCGCTGGTCTTCTACCACTTCGGCACGGTCGACGACCTGCTGACGGCGGCCTGCCGGGCCAGCACGGCCGACCGGCTCGCGCACTGGTCGGCCCGGCTGGCCGGGGTGGGCTCGCTGCGGGAACTGCTCACCGTCGGGCAGGAGCTGCACGAGCAGGAACGCGAGCTGGGCAACGTCTCCTTCCTGGCCCAGATGCTGGCCGGGGCGCAGACCGACGAGCGGCTCGCCGCGCCCACCGCCGCCGCGCTCCAACTCTGGGTGGACGAGGTCGAGTCGGTGCTGCGCCGGCTGCTCGCCGGGTCACCCTTCGCCGAGATCGCCGACGTGCCCGGCCTGTCCCGGGCCGTCTGCGCCGCGTTCGTCGGGCTGGAACTCTATGACGGGGTGGACCGGGCGGGCGTGCGGCAGGCGATGTCGGCACTCGACCAGCTCGCCGTGCTCATCGAGATCGTCGACGACCTCGGACCGGTCGCCCGGCGGGCGCTGCGCTCCCGGGTGAACCGGGCCGCCCGCCGGGACTGACCGCGCACCCGGCACCGGTCGGGTGGGGCGCGGACGGCCACCGGGTCAGGCGGCGGCGGTCGGGTGGGGCGCGCAGAGGGCCACCGGGTCAGGCGGCACCGCTCGGGTGGGGGGCGCGGACGGCCACCGGGTCAGGCGGCGGCGATGATCTCGTCGCCGACGGCGGTGAGCTGGTCGGCGCCCACCTCGACCGCGCTCAGGTAGTGCCGCAGCCAGGAGCGCAGGCCGTCCGGGGTGCCGGTGGCGAAGGCCCCGGCCGCCCCGACGTACTCCGGCTCCCGCTCCCGGTGGCCGACGTCGACAGCGACCAGGCCACGCGGGTCGAACCCCCGGGACATCAGCACCAACCGGGCGGCGGCGCGGGCGACCACCCCGGACGGGCCGGCGAAGGGCCGCAGGTTGAGCAGCTCGCCGTGCACCACGGCGGCGAGAACCAGCGGGGAGACCGTCGTCCCGCCGGCGACCAGCCCGGCCAGCCCGTCGAGCCGGGCGGCCACCACCGGGTCGGCGACCGGACGCCCCAGCTCGGCCTCGGCGACCACGTCCCGGGCGGCGAGCACGTGCAGCCGGGCCAGCGCCTGCCGGGGGGCCTTCGGCCACAGCTCGGTCAGCCCGGGCAGCGCCCCGGCCACCCGTAGCGCCCCCTGGAGCACCGGTTCGGTGACGGTGCCGGCGCGGACCGCCTCGCGCTCGTGGTCGTACCCCTCCAGGGCGGCGCTGGCCACCGCGCAGCGCAGGCCGACCTCGGCCGCGACCTGGCCACCGTGGCGGCGCAGCGCGCGGTGCCGCATCGCCTGGTCGACCCGCTCGCGGGCCCGCTCGACGGCGGGGGCGATGTCGGCGAGCGCGAGCAGGGGCGCGAGCGGGTCGGTGGTCACTCCGCCACGCTAGCGACCGGGTGACTCCGGCCGGACGCCACCCGCCGCCGGGCCGTCGAGTCCGATCCTGATCAGGTCGGGACGGGTGGGCCGTCGAGCGCGCCGGGACGGCCGCTGAGCGCGCCGGCCGGCACCGGGGGTGTCGCGGTCCCGAGCTGCCCGGACTAACCTCGGCCGGGTAGAGACGCAGGTCACCCGACGAAGGAGTCACCGCATGAGCGAGGCCTTGGCCAACCTGCTGAACGAGACGCGCCAGTTCCCGCCGCCGGCCGCACTCGCCGCCCAGGCCAACGTCACCGCCGACGCGTACGACGAGGCCGGCGCGGACCGGCTCGCCTTCTGGGAGCGGCAGGCCGGCCGGTTGGCCTGGGCCAGGCCGTGGGACGAGGTGCTCGACTGGTCGAACCCGCCGTTCGCGAAGTGGTTCGTCGGCGGTCAGCTCAACGTGGCGTACAACTGCCTGGACCGGCACGTGGAGGCCGGCAACGGCGACCGGGTGGCGATCCACTGGGAGGGCGAGCCGGGCGACACCCGCACCCTCACCTACGCCGACCTGCACCGGCTGACCTGCCAGGCGGCGAACGCGCTGACCGACCTGGGGGTGGTCGCCGGTGACCGGGTGGCGATCTACCTGCCGATGATCCCCGAGGCGGCGGTGGCGATGCTGGCCTGCGCCCGGATCGGCGCGACCCACAGCGTGGTCTTCGGCGGTTTCTCCGCCGACGCGCTGAGCAACCGCATCTCCGACGCCAGCGCCAAGGTGGTGATCACCGCCGACGGCGGCTACCGACGGGGCAAGCCGTCGGCGTTGAAGCCGACCGTGGACGAGGCGGTGGCGAACTGTCCGTCGATCGAGCACGTGCTGGTGGTCCGGCGCACCGGCGAGGAGGTCGCCTGGTCGGCGAAGGACCACTGGTGGCACGAGGCGGTGGAGGCGGCGTCGGCGGAGCACGTCGCGCAGCCGTTCGACGCCGAGCACCCGCTGTTCATCCTCTACACCAGCGGCACCACCGCCCGCCCGAAGGGCATCCTGCACACCACCGGCGGCTATCTCACCCAGGCCGCGTGGACGGCGCACGCGGTGTTCGACCTGAAGCCGGAGACCGACGTCTACTGGTGCACCGCCGACATCGGCTGGGTCACCGGGCACTCCTACATCGTGTACGGGCCGCTGGCCAACGGCGCCACCCAGGTGATGTACGAGGGCACCCCGGACACCCCGCACAAGGGCCGGTTCTGGGAGATCGTCGACAAGTACAAGGTCAGCATCCTCTACACCGCGCCGACGCTGATCCGCACCATGATGAAGTGGGGCGACGACATCCCGGCGGGCTTCGACCTGTCGTCGCTGCGCCTGCTGGGCAGCGTCGGCGAGCCGATCAACCCGGAGGCGTGGATGTGGTACCGCCAGCACGTCGGTCGGGGTGAGCTGCCGATCGTGGACACCTGGTGGCAGACCGAGACCGGCGCGATCATGATCTCCCCGCTGCCCGGGGTGACCGCGACCAAGCCGGGCTCGGCGATGACCCCGCTGCCCGGTGTCGTCGCCGACGTGGTGGACGACCAGGGCCAGTCGGTGCCCAACGGCGGCGGTGGCTACCTGGTGCTGCGTGAGCCGTGGCCGTCGATGCTGCGCACCATCTGGGGTGACGACAACCGGTTCATCGAGACGTACTGGTCCCGGTTCGAGGGGATGTACTTCGCCGGTGACGGGGCCAAGAAGGACGACGACGGGCACATCTGGCTGCTCGGCCGGGTCGACGACGTGATGCTGGTGTCCGGGCACAACATCTCCACCACCGAGGTCGAGTCGGCGTTGGTGTCGCACCCGTCGGTGGCCGAGGCGGCGGTGGTCGGCGCGACCGACCCGACGACCGGGCAGGCGATCGTCGCGTTCGCCATTCCGCGCGGCACCACCGACATCTCGGGTGAGGCGGGCGAGCGGCTGATCACCGAGCTGCGCAACCACGTGGCCAAGACGCTGGGCCCGATCGCCAAGCCCCGGCAGATCATGCTGGTGCCGGAGCTGCCGAAGACCCGCTCCGGCAAGATCATGCGCCGGTTGCTGCGGGACGTGGCGGAGAACCGTTCGCTCGGTGACGTCACCACGCTCCAGGATTCCTCGGTGATGGAGCTGATCTCCTCCGGGCTCAGTGGCGGGAAGTCCGACGAGGACTGACCACAGCCCTGCCCGTCGGTGGGTGCCGGTCCGCGCGGACCGGCACCCACCGCCGTTTCTACGCCTGGCTGCGCGCTCGGACGGGGCAGCGCACGGGGAACCGCCCGTGCGACAATCGTCACCGTCAAGGTACGAGATTGCGCAGGACCGTCGAGCACCTGACCGAGCTATTGGATAGTTTGCCTACACGGGGGTGATGGCATCGATGTGGCGTTTTCGATCAGAGACTGAACGTCCTCCGGAACACCAGGCCGGCTGCAGGTTGCAGCAATAGCGACAGAAGCGCCGAACGAGATCCCGTTCCGCGTTCTTTCGATCGAGTTCAATCCGACGGTGAATACCGACCGTCGGATCGGGCTGCCGTGTTCCTATTCAGAGGACGACCGATGATTCAAATCTCAGTTCTCGGCGGCGATCCGGCTTTCCGGCGTGTCGTCGGCGACCTGCTCGGCTCGGCCGGTCTGACCGTCACCCAGCCGGCACCGGCCACCGACCCGGGCGGGTTGCCGCGCAGCGGCTCCGCCGGGGCCCAGGCTGACGCAGCGGGGAGTCTGCCCGCCGGGCACTGCCTCCTGCTGGTCACCGGCGCGGCACCGGACGAGCAGGACGGTGTCCACGACCTGGTGACCATGCTGGCCGGGCGTGGACCGGCCGACACCGTCCCGACACCCGTCGACCAGCCCACGCCGGGCACCGGGCAGCGCGACCCCGGGCCTGGCCGACAACGACTCTCCCAGCGGGAACGTGAGGTTCTCGACTGCATCGCCAACGGGCTCACCCACAACCAGACGGCAGCTCGACTGCGGGTGAGCGTGCACACCGTCAACACCTACGTCAAGCGACTCAAGGCGAAACTCGGACACGGCAACAAGGCGTTCCTCACCCGGGCGGCGCTCGCTTCTCAGCCCTGAGGCGGTGCGCCTTTGCGCGTACCGATTCGTGACGTTGTTTTCGCCGTGGTGAACGTGTTTCTTCGCTGGACGCGGTAGTCGTTGGGCCGCCTTTCCACTACCAAGGCGACCCTGTCCCCAGAATGCGGGACAGGCGGATCCGTCGCACCGTTATTACGATTCGACCCAGCCGCACCGAATCGATTCTGTGAACCGCCGGAAAGGCTGGGCGGTTCACCCTACCCACATTGTGGAGGATCACTTGAAGACAGCGATGACGAGCTACCGGCGCGCTGCCGGCGGTTTCGCCGCCCTGATGATCGGGTGCGCCGTCGCGCTCACCGCCCCCACCTCGGCACTGGCCGAGGTGATCGACCCCGACCAGCCGTACAACGGCATCGAAGGCAACTTCACCGGCGGTGACGTCACCGATCCCTCGATCGAGCAGCCGACGGACAGCCAGACGTCCCTCAAGATCCAGCTGTCCCAGGAGTACTACGCGGTCAACTTCCAAGGGGCCGATCCGACCCAGCTCAACATGCTCGAAGCGGACTACGTCGCCCAGTACGGCGACTCCGGCTACGTCGATCCGGGAGACGGTGCCGGTCTGCGCACCACAGCGGCCAGCAGCCGCATCCTGGGTCTGAGCCAGACCGGCCAGAGCAAGGGATACTACTGCGGCCCAGCCTCGGGTTACATGATCCTCCGTTACCTGCACGGGACCGGGTTCAAGAGCAAGTACAACGGGGCCAGCCTCTCCCAGCCCAACCTGGCCACCAGCTCGCACATGGCCACCGAGGCGAACGGGGCCACCACCTGGACCAGCAAGCGGTTCGCCACCGGCATCAACCGCTGGCGCGGCTTCAACTGGTACGTGCAGGTGCCCAAGCCCAGTGGTTCGCTGCTGGTCGCCGTCTTCGCCCACAGCATCGGCGGTAACGGCATGCCGATCGGGGCCGACACCGTGGAGTTCGCCGGCGGATCGCACTACAACGGACACCCGACCAACAAGACGATCGGTCACTGGATCGTCGGATTCGGTTACACTGCGTCCGGTCAGACCTCAAGCTGGGCCGACCCGGCGACCACGGTGTGGTCCGCCACGAAGCCATCGTTCAGCTACAGCACCTCAAGCTTCGCAACCCGCTTCCTCCAGTCCAACGGGATCGTGTACTGACCGTGCGACGAACACTGACAGTGGCGCTGTTGCTCCTCGCTGTCGGTGGCTGCGACGACGAGCAGGGGGTGGGCTCGCCCGGACACCGGGACGCGCCCACCCCCGGCATCTCGGCGAGCGGCTCCGCCAGCAGCCCTGGGGCCTCCTTCCGGGTCCGGTCCCGGTACGCCACGACCGACGCGGTCGACGCCGTACCGGGCCGCGAGTTCCGGGTCAGCTTCAGCCTGAGCGGCACGACGGCGCCCGGGCGTACCCTCAACCACCTGGGCCTGACGCCGGACGGGCAGATGATCACCGCGGCCAACCCGGCCGCCACCACCCGCAGCGGCGAGGTGGTCATCGGCCAGAGCCAGGTGGGGCTCTACGCAGGCAGCCGAGTGCGCGGCATGTCCCCCGCCCCGCACGGCGCGGCCCATCAGGCCATCTACGGGGACGCCGACGAGCGGACCGTGGCCTGGCTCGAGACGACCAGCACCGACATGTACCAGATGGACTGGCGGGTCTACGGCTTCGACCGGGCTGCTGGCCGGACGGTGCTGCTTGGCGATTCCGCAGCCGTCTCCAAGGGCAGGAAGATGCCCATCCCACCCGGTTCGTCGATGCTCTCGGTGGGCACCGACCGGGTCTACTGGACCACGGCCGTCCCCACCACCGGTCAACCCGAGTTCGGTGCCCAGGTCCTGGGCAGGTCCGTCACCGGGAGCCGGGCGGCGGAGGTGGTGGCCGAGCGCGCGAAGCTCCCCGCTGCGGCGGGCAGCGACCTCTACTACGTGCGCTCGGCGGACGTGTCCCCCGGCTTCCCGGCGGACCGGTACGAGATCCGCAAGGTGACCGGTGGCCGGGACGACCTGCTCACCACGGGCCCGCTGGCAAAGGAGCAGCAGGTCACCGCCCTGACAGCGGAGCCCGGTCGGGTTGCCTGGATCGTGTCGGCCCCGGCACCGGAGCCGAACGCGTCGCTGTTCGTCCTGGACACCGCCACCGGAGACGCCACCGAGGTCACACTCGGTGACGACGGCACCTCCATGACGCTGAGCTCCTCCCCGCGCTACGTCTGCTGGAGCAACGGCAGCGGCGGTGGCGATGCCGGGCAGTACGCCCTGGACGTCAGGACGCAGCGGCTCTGGCGGCTCGGCGAAGCACCCGGGTTGAGCCTCGTGTTCGCCGCAGGTAACTACGTCGCCTGGTCGAAGCTCGGCGCGGAGCCGCAGAAGCCGGACCAGAACTCCCTCACGGTGGCCAGACTGGCGGCCACCGGCGGCTGACTGTTCCGCCACACCGGACGGGCCGACGGCGTGTCCGGTGTGGCGGGTGGGAGCAACCGGAACCGGCTGATCGGTCCGGCCCCGGTGGCTGGGCGGACGGAGAACGGTCGAGCCCCTTGCCAGGTATTGATGAATATGCTTACTTTGCCTCTCATGAGCGCCGGCCTTTCAGGTCAGGCGCTCCTTCGCCCTCACGCCCTCATGACTTGGAGCGGCATGAACATTGTCCCGCCAACCGGCGCACGCCGACGCCTACTCGTCGCGTTGCCCACCCTCGCCCTCGTCGCCGCGTCACTGACCGTGACCGGCAGTGCGGCGGCCCAGCCCGCCGGGCCGGCCACACCGACCCGGATCGGGGCCGACGAGCACTACCTCAACTACGCCGAGCCGGAGGTGCAGCCGGACACCGCGGGTAAGGAGGTCCGGGGCGCCGACGGGATCCGCACCCCGGCGGCGGACGAGGCCCGCGCGTACGACCGCAAGTTCGCCGGCGGCAACCCGGTGGCCGCCCGGGAACTGGCCCGCAACGAGGCGCGGGCGATCCGCACCGGGCAGAGCCCGCGCGCGTTCAAGAAGGCCAAGAGCACCCAGACGGCCAAGCTGCTCACCCTGCTGGTCGAGTTCAACGACCAGGCCAACGACGACTTCACCGGGGTGATGGTCCCCAAGACGGTCTTCGAGGACCGCACCTGCGTGCCCGGCACCGTCCAGAACGGACCGAAGCACAACACCATCCCCAACCCGGCGACCCTGCCGCACGAGGACAACAACTCGATGTGGGTGCCGGACTTCTCGCCCGCCCACTTCGACAAGATGCTCTACACCAAGCAGGGCATCACCGAGCGGGTGCGTAAGGACCTCAAGGGCCCGGACGGCAAGAAGGGCATCGACCTGTCCGGCCGCACCATGCACAACATGTACCTGGAGATGTCCAAGGGCGCGTACACGGTGGACGGGCAGGCCAGCCCGTGGATCACCGTGCCGCACTCGGAGGGCTGGTACGCGGCCTCGCGCTGCTTCCAGGACGAGACGGGCGCCTGGGTCGCCGGTCGGCAGCAGGCGATGAACGGCCACCCGGACAACCCGCAGGGCGCGGGGCGGCTCGCCACCGACGCGATCGACGCGCTGGCCGCGGCCGACCCGAACTTCCCCTGGGCCGACTACGACATCGAGGACCAGGGCGACCGCGACGGCGACGGCAACGTCAACGAGCCGGACGGCGTGATCGACCACCTGGTGCTGGTGCACGCCGGCCAGGGCAAGTCCCGTGGCGGCGGCGACCAGGGCGTGTACGCGGTCTGGGCGCACTCCTCCACGGTCGCCGGTGGCTACACCATCCCCGGCACGAACCTGAAGGCGTCCAACTACATCGTGCAGCCGGAGGACGCCGGGGTCGGCGTCTTCGCCCACGAGTTCGGTCACGACCTGGGCCTGCCGGACCTCTACGACACCTCGGGCAACGCCGACTCGGACGTCGACTTCTGGGACCTGATGGCGTCCGGCTCGCACACCGGTGAGATCTTCCAGGCCCTGCCGACGCACATGGGCATCTGGGACAAGTGGGTGCTGGGCTGGGCCGATCCGCTCACCATCGCCCCCGGCACGCGGACCCGTACGGCGTCGCTCGGGCAGACCTCGCGGACCCCGGTGGGCACCCAGGACGGCATCAAGATCGACCTGCCGGACAAGGTGGTCACCCTCGCCCAGCCGCACAGCGGCACCGGGATGTGGTACAGCGGCGCCGACCAGGCCTGGGCGGACGTCAAGCTCAGCCGGCAGGTGGCCGTCCCGGCCGCCACCGACGCGAAGTTCTGGATGTGGAACAACTACGTCATCGAGGAGGACTGGGACTACGGCTTCGTCGAGGTCTCCACCGACGGCGGAGCCACCTGGGCCGAGCAGAAGGTCTACGACGCGGCCGGGGCGCTGGTCTCCACGAACGACGGTTACGCCGACCCGAACGGCCGCATGGTCGACTTCGGTAACAAGAAGTACGGCCTGACCGGCAGCACCGACGGCTGGCGGCACGACTGGATCGACCTGTCGGCGTACGCCGGCACGACCGTGCAGGTGCGGCTGCGGTACGCCACCGACGAGGCGTTCCAGGAGCGGGGCTGGTTCGCCGACGACCTCTCGGTCACCGGCGGTGGGGCCACCACGTTCAGCGATGACGTCGAGGGCGGCACGAACGGCTGGACGCTGACCGGTGGCACCTTCACCGACACCACCGGCGCGGGTTGGCACATCGACCCGGGCACCCAGGTCAAGGCGCAGTACTACCTGGCCGAGTGGCGCAACTTCGACGGCTTCGACATGGGCCTGAAGTACGCCTACGACACCATCTACTCGCACGAGGCGTGGAAGGTGGACCGGATCTCGTACAACGCGCCGGGGATGCTGGTCTGGTACCGGGACACGATGCTGGGCGACGTCAACCACGTCACCGGGCAGATGACCGCGCTGCCCAGCTACGGGGCCAAGGGCGGACTGCTGATCGTGGACTCGCACTACGATCCGCTGCGGCGTACCGGTGAGGCGGCGGAGAAGGACCCGTCGGTGCTGGACAACCTGCCGAGCCGGCCGCAGTCGGCGAACGCGGCGTTCTCGCTGAACCCGACGTACCCGTTCACCGAGTGCCTGGAGGCGGCGGACGAGCCGTACAGCGCGTACTGCACGAAGTTCCCGCGGCAGCACCCGGTGTCGGGCTTCAACGACGCCAAGGGCTGGTACCCCGGCATCGAGATGCGCGACGGTGCGCCGTACGCCCGGGACAACGACGCCTCGGTGGTGCTCCCGTCGCGGGGCAACAAGCCGTACACCACCCGGGTGGTGAACCCGGACGGCACGCCGGCCACCGAGTTCTACGGCGTGACGCTGGGCGGTGGGGCGATCGTGCTCGGTACCGGCAACCCGTCGGACTCGAAGGTCCGCAACGGGGTCTCCATCAAGATCGAGTCGGCCGCGCCGGACAACTCGTACGCGGTCGTCCGGATCACTCCGGCGAAGTACTGAACCCTGCGCCGGGTAAATCCGACGATGCGGCGGTAAGGGTCAGCAACTGACCGTTTTGGTGAACAGTGGGCCGGTGGCGGAGATGCCGCCGGCCCACTGTTTCACGCATCGCAGCAATCCAATCGAAATACATCACTGCGATTCCCTGCCGGGGCGTCCGCGCTGCTCATGACCGTTGATGAACATGCGGTGTGTGACGGTGAAAAGCGATCTCATCAAAATCTTGCAACAAATCGACGCGTACATCTTCCCACCCGTCCCGGCAGTGTCTATGTTCACCATGGGTCCCACTAGTGGGACGTTCCATGCCGGCCCGTACCCCCGTTGGGTCGGTTCCCTCACACCGGAGGTACCACGTGCGCAAAGTCGCAGTGGGTCTGCTCGGGCTCTCGCTGACGGCGACAGGTCTGGTGACGGGTACGTCCGCCAGCGCTGCGCCGACGCCGAAGCTCCCGACGGCCGCCCCGTCGATCGCGGAGCCCGCCAACGCGGACCACGATCTGCCCAACCCGCTCGAGACGAAGCGGCGGGCACTGCGCCAGGAGGGCCTCAGCGAGGTCCTCTCGGGTAAGGTCAAGGCGCAGAAGATCAACGGCAGCACGGTCGTCAAGGTTGGCAAGACCCAGGCTGCGGGGCGGAACAACGCCCGGACGACGGCTTCGGGCGTCGCCCAGACGCAGGACCAGTACGTCGAACTGGGCCGCGAGAAGACCGACAAGATCTTCGTCATCCTCGCCGAGTTCGGCAACGAGCGGCACCCGAGCTACCCGGACCAGGACACGGCCCCGGCCGTCCCCGGCCCGACCCGGTTCGACGGACCGCTGCACAACGAGATCCCGGCGCCCAACCGGGCGGTGGACAACTCCACCGTCTGGCAGCCGGACTACAACGCCGACTACTACCGGAAGATCTACTTCGGCACCGGTCAGGGTGACGAGTCGCTGAAGCAGTACTACGAGGCCCAGTCCTCGGGTCGCTACAGCGTCGACGGTGAGGTCACCGACTGGGTCAAGGTGAAGTACAACGAGGCCCGGTACGGCCGCTCCAACGGCTACCCCTGCGCCTCGAACGTCTGCAACAACACCTGGAACCTGGTCCGGGACGCCGCCAACCAGTGGGTCGCCGACCAGAAGGCGGCCGGCCGCACCGACGCCCAGATCGCCGCCGACGTCAAGTCGATGGACGAGTGGGACCGGTACGACTACGACGGCGACGGCAACTTCAACGAGCCGGACGGCTACATCGACCACTTCCAGATCGTCCACTCCGGCGGCGACCAGGCCGACGGCGACCCGATCCAGGGTGAGGACGCCATCTGGAGCCACCGGTGGTACGCCTTCGCCTCTGACCAGGGCAACACGGGCCCGTCGACCTTCCCGGGCGGCGGCACCCAGATCGGCAACACCGGCGTCTGGATCGGCGACTACACGATCCAGCCGGAGAACGGTGGCCGGAGCGTCTTCTACCACGAGTACGGTCACGACCTCGGTCTGCCGGACGACTACAACGTCATCAACAGCGGTGACAACAACAACGAGCACTGGACCCTGATGGCCCAGAGCCGGCTCGGTGCCAAGAACGACCAGGGCATCGGCGACCGGGGCGGCGACCTCGGCGCGTGGAACAAGCTCCAGCTCAACTGGCTCGACTACGAGGTCGTGGTGGCCGGCCAGCAGAAGACCCTCAACCTGGGCCCGCAGGAGTACAACTCCGACAAGGCGCAGGCTGCCGTGGTCGTGCTGCCGCAGCGGGAGTACAGCTTCCAGAACGGCAAGCCGTTCGAGGGGACGAAGCAGTTCTTCTCCGGCAACGACGACGACCTGAACACCACGATGACGCGGACGATCGACCTCACGGGGAAGACCAGCGCCGCGCTCACCATGAAGGGTCGTTACTCGATCGAGGCGGACTACGACTACCTCTTCTTCGAGGCCAGCACCGACGGTGGCCAGACCTGGTCCACCCTGCCGGGTACCGCCAACGGCAAGGCCCTCAAGGAGATCTCCCCCGGGCGCTTCGCCCTGGACGGCTCCAGCAACGGCCAGTGGGTCGACGTCAACATCCCGATGAACGCGGCGGCCGGCAAGGTGGTGCAGTTCCGGCTGCGCTACCAGACCGACGGCGGTGTCTCCGAGGGCGGCTTCTACGGTGACGCGATCACCATCACCGCCGATGGGCAGACCGTGCTCACCGATGGTGCGGAGGCCGGTGCCGCCGGCTGGACCCTGAACGGGTTCAGCGTCGTGGCCGAGACCTACATCCGCAAGTTCGACAACTACTACATCGCGGGCAACCGGTCGTACGTGTCGTACGACCAGTACCTCAAGACCGGCCCGTACTACTTCGGTTACGCGAACACCCGACCGGACTACGTGGACCACTACGCGTACCAGGAGGGTCTGCTGATCTCTTACTGGAACCTCCGGTGGGCCGACAACGACACCTTCGACCACCCGGGCGAGGGTCGGAACATGATCATCGACGCGCACCCGGAGCCGCTGTACAACCTGACCGGCGCCCCCTGGCGGGCCCGCGTCCAGGTGTACGACGCGCCGTTCAGCCTGAAGAAGGCGGACTCGTTCACGCTGCACATCAACAGCGTGCCGCAGTACGTCCGTGGTCAGGCCGCGCAGCCGCTGTTCGACGACACCAAGCAGTACTGGTACCCGGAGCTGCCGAACCACGGCGTCAAGCTCCCGGCCACCGGCACCAAGATCCGCGTGGTGGAGCAGAACGGCACCTCGGTGAAGGTTCGCTTCTCCTGATCCGCTGATCAGCGCACCATCCGCTGTACCCGATGCCCGGGCAGGTCTCCTGCCCGGGCATCGGCCCGTTCCGGGCAGGTCGCTGTCAGCCACCCCGGCTCCGGGCGAGGGGTGCCGGCCCACCGACGACGTGGCACGCTGGCCGTGCGCGTACCCACGTCGGGTGCGCCGGGAACGGAGGCACCGTGACCGACGACCGGACCCCGACCACCGACCCGTCGCCCGGCACCCGGGCGTCGGACCCCGGCCCGGGTGGGGCCCCGCCCGCCGGCCGGCCGACGCCACTCTCCGCCACCCCGCCGACCCTGCGGCGGCCCGCCGCGCCCCCACGTCACCCCACCGACCAGCGCCGGGCCGACCGGCTCGCCGGCCGGATCACCCGCGGCGGCGACGGCCCCTGCTACGGCCTGGTCACCGACGACGGCCGGGAGTACGCGCTACACGGCACCGGCCTGGGCACCTTCGCCACCGGCACCACCGTCCTGGTCACCGTCGGGCCGGCCGATCCGGCCGCCACCTGCGGTCCCGGCATCCCGGTGGGCATCGTCGCCATCAACGTGGTCCGCTGAGCCCACTCAGCCCGACCGAGCACTGCCGGCGGCCCGATTCCACCCGATCCGACCGCCCCGGTTGAGCCCGCTCAGCCGGTTCGGCCGCGCCGCCCGGGTCGGCGGGGCGATCGACCGGTGCCGAGGTCCTAGGCTGTGCCCCATGACCGAGCAGCGTGGCGGGCCCGTCGACGAGTCCTGCGTCCTCACCGAGGGGCCGTGGACGCACCGGTTCGTCGGCGCGAACGGCAGCCGGTTCCACGTCGTCGAGGCGGGCACCGGCCCGATGGTGCTCTTCCTGCACGGCTTCCCCGAGCACTGGTGGGCCTGGCACACCATGCTCCCCGCCGTCGCCGACGCCGGCTTCCGGGCCGTCGCGGTGGACCTGCGCGGCTACGGCGCCAGCGACAAACCCCCCCGGGGGTACGACGGCTACACCCTCGCCGCCGACGTCGCCGGCCTGATCCGCGCCCTCGGGGAACGCTCCGCCACCGTGGTCGGCGCCGGTTCGGGCGGACTGATCGGCTGGACGGCCGCCTCGTTCCACCCCACCCTGGTACGCCGGCTGGTGGTGCTCGGCGCACCCCACCCGCTGCGGCTGCGCGCGGCCATCTTCGCCGACCCGCGCGGCCAGTTCGCCGCCTCCACCCCGGCGCTGAAGTTCCAGCTCCCCCGGTACGAACACGTGCTCACCCGGGACGACGCCGCCGAGGTGACCCGGATGCTGCACCGCTGGGGTGGGCCCCGCTGGGTGGCCGGCCCGGAGTTCGACGGTTACGCGCAACGCTGCCGGGAGGCGATGCTGATTCCGCAGGCCGCCTTCTGCGCCCTGGAGGGCTACCGGTGGGCCTTCCGCTCGGTGCTGCGGCTACACGGCTACCGCTTCGTCCGGCTGATGCAGAAACCCCTGGTCACCCCCACCCTGCAACTGCACGGGGCGGCCGACGTCGCCTCCCTGCCGCGTACCGCCCAGGGCTCCGGCCGGTACGTCAGCGCCCCCTACGAGTGGCGGCTGCTCGACGGGGTGGGCCACTTCCCCCACGTGGAGGCCGGGGACGTGGTGCTCGGCGAGATCCTGCGCTGGACCAAGTCCTGACCCGGCCCGTACCCGGTCGACGACGGTGAGCGGGCCACCCTCACCGCCGGCCACCCGCTGCCGACGGTCACGAGCGCCGTGTCGACGGATCCGCTGCCGGCTGGCCCGCTGCCGGCTGGCCCGCTGCCGGCTGGCCCGCTGCCGGCTGGTCCGCTGCCGGCTGGCCCGACGACCGTGGGCCGAGGGTCAGACCCGCTGTTCGCGCAGGTCGACGACCTCGGCGGCCGGTGCCCAACCCTGGTAGACGCCGAAGTCGAAGACCTCAAGCCCCATCGCCTGCGCCACCGGCCAGCGACCACCGGTGTACTCGACCCGCAGCCAGCCGTCGTGCTCACCGAGCACGATGAACGGTTGCCCCTGCCAGGTGCAGGTGGTCCGCACGTACGCCAACTTCTCGACCTCGCCGGCCGGGACGACCCGCACGTACCGGCCGGGGCGTACCTCCTCGAAGCCGTCCGCGGGCTCCGGCTGGTAGATCCGTACATGGTCGCCGTCCGGGCTGACCTGGTATTCCCGGCCCTGCCAACGGGCCACGTAGCCGTCGCGCATCACGACTGCCCCACCCGTCGCCAGACCAGCGCGTCGGTGTCCAGGATGGCGATGACCCCTTCGGTGCCCTCCGCGCCGATCCGCCAGAGCTGCGCCCCGTGCGGCAGCCGGGCACTGTCCACCTTGAACTCAGCCACCACGTCGCTGCTCTCCCCCGGGGCGAATCCGTTGCCCCGGAACGGCGCACGTTCGATGACCCAGCCCTCCATGGCCCGCATCGCCGCCTCGTTCTGCCCGCCGTACGGGATGCGGTAGAGGCTCGGCCGGTACGCCGGCCAGCGCAGCACGTAGGCCGCCTCGGCGTCGCGGGCGAAGGGGGAGCCCGGGTAGCCCAGTCCCAGGGCGTCGTGCAGCTCCGCCGGGGTTGTCAGGTGGGCCAGTTCACCGGCCCGGTGCACGAAACCGGAGACCCGGTCGTAGCCGCGTTCCAGGTAGTAGGCGAGCTGGCTCGGGGCGATCGCCTTCTGCATCACCACCGGGCGGGACGGATCGGTGGCCGGCGGGGCGTACCGGGTGCGTTCGGCCGGCGCCTCGGCGGCGGCCACCGGCTCCAGGTCCGCCTCGTCGCCCAGCCCGACCTCGGCCGCCCAGCTGGCCAGGGCGACGATCTGCTCGCCGGGGAGCTTGGCCCCGACCGGGGTGCCGGGGTTGACGGCGAACGCCCAACTCGGGTCCGGCCAACACCGGATCAACTGCACGAAGCGCACCTCGATCGTCTCGACCGGTGGTACGTCGTGCTCGGCCAGCCGTTCCGGTGAGGTGTAGACCACCACGAACGTCTCGCCGTCCGTGGTGCCGGTGCGCCACGCGAAGCCGGGCTCGCCGGGCCGGCTGCCGGTCACCGAATCGGGATTGACCGGCAGCAGCACCCGGGCCAGCAGCAGGGTGGAGAGGAAACCGTCGGTGCTGCCGGCACCGGCGGCGTCCAGCAGGTTCTCCTCGACCTCGTTGGCGGGCAGGAACGACTCGTCGACGGCGGCGACGGGCGGGGCTGCCGGGGCGGCGACGGGCGGGGGCGTCGTGGCGAACCCGGCCGACGCGGCGGTGACCGGACCCGGGTCCACCGCCGCAGCCACCGGGACGGCAGCGGGCCCCGCCGCCACCTGCGATGGAACCGCCTTCGCGGCCCGTTCGGAGGCCGGAGTCCACAGGTCGTCGGAGGCGGGCCGGGTGGCCGCACCCGTGGCGGGCGTCGGGGAGGTCGACCCGGCGACTGACGCCGAGGGGGTCGGCCCGGCGGCGGAGGGCTGAACGGGTGGCGCGGGCGGCCCGGCGTTCCCGTTGAGGTTGACCGTGTCCTCGGCGACCGGGCCGCCCGCAGCCGCCACCGGGCCGAACGACGGCCCAGGGGCCACCGGCGACGCGGGAGCCGCCACCGGGGCCACCGGCGGCGCGGGAGCTGGCGCGGGCGCGACCGGCGGCGCGGGAGCTGGCACGGGCACGACCGGCGGCGCGGGAGCTGGCGTCGGGACGACCGGTGGGGTCGGGGCAGCGGCCGGAGCGGGGGCGACGGGCAGGTCGCGAGACTCCAGGATCACCCCCTCTATCACGATGGGCGTGAACCCCCGGCGCGACGCCGGCGGCCCGGAGACCGGTTCGGCGGCGGAGGGCGGCACCTCCTCCGCCTCGTCCGGCACCGGACCGGACGTGCCATTCGCGGCGGGCATACCGTTCGCAGCGGGCATGCCGTTCGCGCTGGCGAACATGTCGGCCCTGCCGCCGGACGGGCCGGCAGGTGGCGGCTGCCGGATGCCCGCCGACGCGTCCGGGGCCGGCTGCCGGCGGGGTAGGGCCTGGGTCGCCTCTGCGGCAGGCGGCCCCACCCGGAAGGCCCGGGTCGGCTCCTCGGCCAGCGGGTCGGGTTGACGGCCGGCGGCCGCCGGCCCGTTGCCCGGAGCGGGGCGGGACGGCTGGCCGGGCGGGCCGACCTGGAACGCCCGGGTGGTTTCGTCCTCGACCGGTTGGGCGGGCGCCGGACGACGCCGGGGGAAGGGCTGACCACCCATGCCGGGCCGGGCCGGTGGCGTCGCCCGTTCGCCGGAACGCAGCGGGTTGTCCCGCGGTGACCGGGAGGCGCCCCGGGCGGCGGACGGTTCGAAGAACGAGGTACGCCCGTTGGTCGGACCGGCGGCTTCCTCGCCCAGGAGGCGGCGGCGGGGGACCGTGGACCAGCCGCCGTTGTGCTGGCCGGGTGCCGGAGCGGGGTCGGGGGACGCCGGGCCGGCGGACCGGCCGTGATCGGGCGACCCGGCAGCGACGTCGCGTGGGCCACCGGGCGCGGCGACCGGATGACCCCGCTCGTCGGTCAGCGACGCACCCTCCGCCGGGCGGGCGGCACCACCGGCGGGTGGTACCGAGGCTGCTGAGGGGACCGGGCGGGGCGGGGCCCAGCCGGCGGGGCCGGCGGAGAGGTCGGCGGTCGGTTCGACGTCGGACGTCCCGTCGGCCGGGAGCCAACCCGGCGTCCGGTCGGGCTCCTGGCGGGACCGCACGCCCGGGGCGCGACCGGGCAACCGCACGTCGCCCCGGGAGAGCTGGGACACGAACCACGCAGGCAGGTAGCCCTCGATCGGCAGCCCGGGATTCACCGCCAGCCACCACTCGTGGTTGGGCCACTCGACGGCCAGGTCGGCGTAGCGGCTGCGCCGGCACGGACCGGCGGAGGCGCCGAGGCAGGCGTGCATGGCGGCGGCCGAGGTGAAGGCCAACACGTGGGTCCGGCCACCGGTGGTCCAGGTGCCCCAACCCATCGGCGTCGCCCCGGCGAGAGCCTGGCCGGAGACCGGAAGGAAAAGGTCCGTACCAGCCAGAATCCGGAAGTAGCGTTCCTGGTCGCTGGCGCGCAGCGCGTCACGCATCGCCGTCTCGGCCTCGGTAGCCGGCTCCCAGTCGGTCACGGCCACCTCTCCTCCCGGATCAGGCCACAGGCGTCGCGTACAACCTACAAGGTGAAAACAAGATCACAATAAGTCGGTCACCGGCCGGCCGACCTGGTAGCTGACCAGGCACTAACATCGCGTTACGGAGTCGACACGATACGGAGGCGGTCGATGCCCCGACCCGGCAGCCGACAAGCGCCCACCATTCTGGCGGCGGCCCTGCTCGCCGCGCTGCCGGCGGTCACCGTGTCGTCGGTCACCCCGGCCCACGCCGCCCCGGCCTGCGCCACCGCGCCCGCGCCGGCCAGGCCGGTCGCCGCCCTCCCCTGGCCCCAGCGACGGTACGCCCCGGAGCGGATCGCCCCGCTCGCCACCGGCACCGGCGTCACCGTCGCGGTGATCGACTCGGGTGTCGACCGGCGGCACCCCCAGTTGCGGGGCCGGGTGCTCGACGGCGCGGACTTCCTCGACCCGGGCGGCGACGGCACCCGCGACTGCGCCGGTCACGGCACCGGAGTGGCCAGCATCATCGCCGCCGGGGAGGGGGCGGGGGTGGCCTTCCGCGGGCTCGCTCCCGGGTCCCGCATCCTGCCGGTACGGGTGAGCGAACAGCAGGTCGTCGAGGGGCGCGAGTCGGGGCGTACGGTCAGCGCCGCCGACTTCGCCCGGGCCGTCCGCTGGGCGGTGGACCACGACGCCGACGTGCTCAACCTCTCCGTCGTCCTGTACGCCGACAACCCGGCCGTGCGGGACGCCATCGACTACGCGGTCCGGCGCGACGTGGTCGTGGTGGCCGCCGCCGGCAACCTGCACGACGGTGGCGACCCGCTGCCCTACCCCGCCGCGTACGACGGGGTGCTCGGTGTCGGTGCGATCACCCCGGCGGGCACCCGCACCTCGTTCTCGCAGGTCGGGACGTACGTCGACCTGGTCGCCCCGGGCAGTGAGGTGTTGATGGCCGCGCCGGGGCAGGGCCATCAACGTGCCGAGGGGACCAGTTACGCCGCCCCGTTCGTGGCGGCCACCGCGGCGTTGCTGCGGCAGTACCGGCCGGAACTCAGCGCCGCCGAGGTGACGCGCCGGATCGTGGGCACCACCGATCCGGCGCCGGGCGGGCGGCGGGGTGGCTACGGGGCCGGCGTGCTCAACCCGTACCGGGCGGTCGTGGAGACCGGCACCGGTCCCGGGCCGGCCGCCCGGTCGACGCTGGCGCTGCCGGCGGAGCGGGCCGACCCGGCGCTGCTGGCCCGGCAGCACCGCCGGGCGGCGGCCCGGGACCGGGCACTGCTGGTCGCCACGGTCACCGGCGGGGCGCTCGCGGTGGCGGTGCTGCTGGCGGTGGTGCTCCCCCGGGGCGGCCGCCGACGCTGGCACCCGGCCAGGTCCGCCTGACGGCAGTGCCCGGCCGGATCCGCCCGACGACGACACCCGGCCGGGCCCGCCTGGCGGCAGCGCCCGACCGGTGGGTCGTCGGACGCTGCCGCCAGCACGGGCGGCTCACTGGAACAGGCCGACGTTGCGCTTCTCGGTGTTGAGGTAGTCGGCGGCGGAGTCGTCCACCGCGAGCTTGATGTCGCGCAGCATGGCCTGGAGGTCCTGCGAGGCGGACCGCCACCGCGCCTGCCGTTGCTCGTACGCCTGCCGGGCCTCACCGTCCCAGCCGGCGATCAGCGGGGCGGCATCCCGCTCCAGTTGACCGAGCTGCGCGTCGAGGGTGTTCAACGCCTTCTGGATGTCCGCGCCGGCCTGGTGCAGGGCGGCGAAGTTGACGACCAGCACACCGTGGTCCATCGGATGGTCCCTCCCCGGGATGGTTCAGAGTGGCAGTTGGATGCCGCGATTGGTGCCGGCGACCCGGCTGGCGGCATCGGTGTCCGAGACGTCGTAGTGCCGGCCGGCGGTGCGGATGGCCGTCGCGGTCTCCCGCAGCGCCTGGTGCAGCGCGGCCTGGTCTTTTCCCCACTGCTGTTTGACCTGTGCGAACGAGCGCCCACCGGCACCCCGCCAGGCCTGCTGCAACACCTCCAGCTCGGTCATCAGGCCGGTCAGCATGGCCTGCAACGACTGGTCGACCTGCTCGAACTTCGCAGCGGTGCGCTGCATCACCGCAGCCTCTGCCTGGGTCTGGGCCATCCGGACGTCACCTCGTCTCTTCGGTCGGAGCCGATCCACGCCCGCCATGGGGGACGGCGGCCCGCCGGCAGTGGGCCTGGCGGGACGATGTCGGCGAAACTCGTCGCTGACGGTAGTCGCACCATCCCGGTTGTGCTACCCCGCCGCCCTCCCCTGTGGACAACCTCGGCATGGGCGGCCGGCCGGGGTCCCCATCGGACCGACCGGGCCACTACCATGGGTCACGCCTCCGTCGCGTTGCGGTCCGCTGTGGTCGGACCCATCCCCACCGGTGGGGGCGATCCACCCGGACACCCGACCCCACCCGGGTCGGTCACCGGCACACCACGAGCCGCACGCACATCACCACGGGCCCACCCGCACCGGGGCCCACCCGCAGCACGAGGTGCCCGCACCACGACGACGCCGACACCGGCCGCGCCGGGATCGGCCACGACACAGCAGCAGATCGACCACCAGGTCCCGGGGTGGGCGGAGAGCGTGACGGAGGAGGCGCGGTGTCGGCGGGCACGACCGATCGTCCGGCCCGGCGACAGCCGCCGCGGAGCCACGGGGGCCCGCCCCGAGCCCGCACGGGCTCCGCCGTGCGTGCCGGCCAGGTGGTCGCCACGCAGGTGGCGCTCGCGTTGCCGCTGGCCGCGTACGGTCGCGGCGCGGTGCCGGCCGTACTCGCCGCGGTCGGGGCGGTCGTCCTGGCCGGCCTCGCCTGGGGGCGGTGGCGTGGGCGGTGGCTCTTCGCCTGGTGGGGCACCGCCACCGGTTACCTCACCCGACGGCGCGGGCTACCCCTCGACGCCGCCCTGGCGGCCCTGCTGGACCTGGTGCTCCCCGGCGCCGTGCTGGGCCCGGTGGAGCTGGCCGACGGGCCGGCCGGGGTGATCGACGACAGCACCGGGCTGACCGTCCTGCTCGACCTGGGCGACCCGGGTGACCTGCTCGGCGACCGGTCCCACCCGCTGCCGGCCCCCGGCACGCTGCTGCCGCCGGCCGGGACGGCGCAACCGCCCGTGCGGGTGCAGGTGCTGCTGCACGCCGTGCCCGCCCCGGCGGCGGGGGTGGCCGGTGGCGCGGCGGGCACGTCCTACCGGCAGCTGACCGAGGGGCGGCTGCCGGGGCAGGAACATGCCCTGCTCGCGGTGCGGGTGCTGCGTGCGCCCGGCTGGTCCGACAGCGACCTGCGCCGGGCGCTGGCCGGTACGGTACGCCGGATCGGCCGCCGGATCGGGCCGGTGCCGGCCCGACCGCTCGGTGAGCACGCGGCGCTGCGGGTGCTGGGTGAACTCGCCCACCACGACGCCGGTCAGCCCGTGCGGGAGACCTGGTCGACGGTGCGCACCGGCGGCCTGCACCAGGCCACCTTCCGGTGGGACCGCTGGCCGGACGCCCGGGCCGATCCGGGTCGCCGGTTGGTGGCCCGGCTCCTGGCGCTGCCGGCGACCGCCACCAGCGTGTCGCTCTGTGCCGGTCCGCAGTCCGGCGGCGACACCGCACCCCCACCGGCCGAGTTGACGGTACGACTGGCCGCCCCGACGCCGGCCGGGTTGGCGCTCGCCGCCGAAGGGTTGTGCCGGCTCGCCGCCGACGCCGGTGGTGAGCTGCGCCGGCTCGACGGTGGGCAGCTCCCCGGCCTGGCCGCCACGCTGCCGTTGGCGGTGCCGGTGCTGGCGAAGGGGACCGCACCGCAGGTGGAGCCACCGGAGCTGACCCTGGGTGGGGCCGGGCTGATGGTGGGGGCCAACCGGCACGGTGGTGCGGTGACCGTCCGGCTGTTCCGCGCCGAGGGCACCCGGCTGGTGCTGGTCGGTGGGCTGGCCGCGGCCCAACTGCTGGTGCTGCGGTCGTTGGCGCTGGGCGCGGGGGTGCTGGTGCAGACCGGCCGGCCGCGCTCCTGGGAGCCGTTCGTGCGGGGGGTCGGCGGGCAGCAGGGCGGGGTCGTGGTGGTCCCGACCGGGCGGCCACCGGGTGCCACCGGTTCGCCACTGCGACCGCTGCTGGTGGTGGTCGACGCGGGCACCATGGCCGAGCCGCCACCCGGGGCGGCCTGGGTGTCCACCCTGGTGGTCCGGGACGAGCTGACCCCGCTGGACGTCGACACCCTGGGCCGGGCCGACCTGGCGGTGCTGCAACCCCTCGACCCGGCGGAGGCCGCCCTGGCGGGCACCGCGCTGGGGTTGGGCGGCTCGGCGGAGTGGCTGACCCGGATCCGGGACGACATGGTGGCGGTGGTCAACCGGCGGGCGTTGCGGTGGGCACTGCTTTCGCCCACCGCGATCGAGTCGCAGCTGGTCGGGCGCCCCGGCCGGCGCTGACCGGAAAGCCACGACGGTTTCCCCAGGTGGACCAGGCGTGGCACGATCCCGGCCATGGATTTTCTGAAGGGTCTTCTGATCCGGCTGGGCTCCACGGTGGTGGCCTTCTGGCTGGCGACGTTGTTCATCCCGGGCATCACCCTCGACACCGGTTCGGCCGGCGAGGCGATCGTCACCCTGGTGCTCGTCTCGGTGATCTTCGGCGTGGTCAACGCGGTGCTCCAGCCGATCATCAAGACCGTCGGTTGTGGTTTCTACCTGCTCACCCTCGGGCTGATCGCACTGGTCGTCAACGGTCTGCTGTTCCTGCTCACCAGCTGGATCGCCGACCAGGCGAACCTACCCTTCCACGTGGACGGGTTCTGGCCGGAGGCGGTGCTGGGCGCGCTGCTCGTCGGCATCGTGACCTGGATCCTGGGCGCCATCCTCGACCGCGACTGACCCGCCTGCCGGCCACCGCCCGATGCCGACCGGCGCGGGGCGGTGGCCGGCAGGATGCCAGCCGCACGGCGGTGGCCGGGCCGGCCAGCTGCGGCCACCTGACGGAAATTGGCTGGCGGGGCGGGCCCCGGATGGGGTTAGCGTGACGACGTGTTCTCGCTGACCCGCCCTGACGGCTACCAGCTCAGCACCGACCCGGAGCGGATCGACCGGGACCGGGTGCACCACTGGCTCTCCACCGACGCCTACTGGGCGCTCGACCGCAGTCGGGAGACGACGGAACGGGCCTTCGCCGGGTCGATCCCGTACGGCGTCTACCGCCCGGAGGACGGCGCGCAGGTGGCTGTCGGGCGGGTGGTCACCGACCGGGCGACCTTCGGTTGGCTCTGCGACGTCTACGTCGCCCCCGAGGCGCGGGGTCGTGGGTTGGGCACCTGGCTGGCCGGCGCGGTCCGCGACCACCTCGCCGGGTTCGGCGTACGCCGGATCGCCCTGACGACCCTCGACGCCCACGGGGTGTACGCGAAGGTGGGCTTCACGCCCGCGCCACCGCAGCAGTGGATGGCGTGGGTGAACGGGCGGTGACCCCGCTCACCGGCAACGAACCCGAGCCGGTCCCACCCCTTACGGTGGGACCGTGACTCCGTTGCGGCTCGGCTATCTCTACGGCTTTGGCGCGTACCTGATCTGGGGTTTCTTCCCGATCTACCTCAAGCTGCTGCGCCCGGCCGGGCCGGTGGAGATCCTCGCCCACCGGATCATCTGGTCGGTGCTGTTCGTCGCGCTGCTGCTCGCCGCCCTGCGTAACGTCGGTTTCCTGCGCTCGCTGGCCCGCCGCCCCCGGACGCTGGCCGGGATCGTCGTCGCGGCGGCCCTGATCGCGGTGAACTGGGGCACCTACATCTACGGGGTGAACTCCGACCGGGTGGTGGAGACCGCGCTCGGCTACTTCATCAATCCGCTGGTGTCGGTGCTGCTCGGGGTGTTCGTGCTGCGGGAGCGGCTGCGCCCGGCGCAGTGGGTGGCGCTCGGGGTGGGGGCGGCGGCCGTCGCGGTGCTCACCGTCGACTACGGTCGGCTGCCCTACCTGGCGCTGACCCTGGCGGTCAGCTTCGCCGGATACGGGTTGGCCAAGAAGCGGCTCGGGCTGCCGGCGGCGGAGGGGCTGTTCGTCGAGTCGGCGGTGCTGGCGCTGCCCGCCCTGGCCTACCTGGGTTGGCTGGTGAGCCGGGGCGGCTCGACGTTCGGGCACGTCTCGGCCGGGCACACCGCGCTGCTGGTGGCGGCCGGGGCGGCGACCGCCATCCCGCTGCTGCTCTTCGCGGGCGCGGCCAACCGGTTGCCGCTGACCGCGCTCGGCATGCTCCAGTACGTGGCCCCGATCCTCCAGCTCGGCTGCGGCGTGCTGATCTTCCACGAGCCGATGCCCCCGGCCCGGCTGGCCGGCTTCGCCCTGGTCTGGCTGGCCCTGCTGATCTTCACCCTGGACGCGGTGCGGCACGGCCGGCGCAGCCGGGCCGCCGCCCGCGCCACCGCGCCGCTCCCGGCCGCCGCCCACTGAGCCACCCCACCCGACGCCCCCTGGGGGTCAGCGGACGTCGTAGCTGAGGACGAGGGTCCCGTCGGCGCGCAGGAGTTCGAGACGGACCAGGTCGGCGTCGGTGAACCGGGTCGCGCCACGCAGGTTCACGTCGTCGCCGGGGGCGGCCAGCCAGGAGGCGATCTGTTCCGTCGCGTCGTCGGGGCCGCGCGCCACCAGTCGGAACGTGTTCGCCTTGCCGTAGCCGGCCGTCGCGTCGTACCCGCAGTGCATGGTGACCTCGGTGCCCCACTTGGTGCCGCTCAGCCCGATCTCCGCGTGCAACGCCGGGGTCTTCGGCGACACCGGTGCCATGGACACCATCCGCACCGCCTGGGTGGTCGGCGCGGGCGGGCCGGCCGGGCGCAGGGCGGCGGCCCCGCCGAAGCCCAGCACCAGGGCGAACGCGGCGGCGACGAGCGCGGTCAGCGCGTACCGTCGGCGGTTGCGGGTCCGCTCGCGGCGGCGGCGGTCCCGGGCCACAGCGATCAGGTCGGGCACCCGGCTGATCTCCGGCGGCGGGGGGAGGAACTCCTCCAGCGTGGTCGGGTCGAGCCGGCCCAGCAGGCCCGGCAGCACCGCGACCTCGGCCACCGCCTCCCGGCACGCCGCACAGCCGGACAGGTGCCGCTCGTAGGCGGCCCGGTCGGCGGGGGCGAGGGCACCCAGCACGTACGCGCCGTCGTCGTGTGCGAACTCGCAGCGGGTCATCCGGTCACCCCCATCTCGGCCAGGGCCAGCCGCAGTGAACGCAGCGCGTAGTGGGTGCGGGACTTGACCGTCCCCGGTGGCACCCCCAGCCGGGCCGCCGCCTCGGACACCGAGCGGCCCTGGTAGAAGCACTCGACCAGCACCTCCCGGTGGGTGGGGCTCAGTCGGCTCAGCGCCTCGGCGATGGTCCAGGCCTCCACCGCGCGTTCCGCTTCGTCAATCGTCTCCGGCTGCTCGGGCAGGTCGTCGGTGAACACCTCGCCGACCCGGGTCGACCGCCGCCGCCAGGCGTCGATCGCCAGGTTCCGGGCGGTCGTGAAGAGCCAGGCCCGCACCGAGCCGCGTCGCGGGTCCAGTGACTCCGGGTGACGCCAGGCGCGCAGCAGGGTCTCCTGCACCAGGTCCTCGGCCCGGGTGCGGTCCCCGTTGACCAACCGCAACGCGTGCGCGTAGAGCGCCTCGGCGTGCTCGTCGTGCAGCGCGCGCAGCAGTTGGGCGTCGTGGTCGCTGATGGTGATCCCTCGCTTCCCGCGCGACGAGTCCGGCGAATGTGTCCGCCCGTTACTACGCGCCGTGACGCTGATCGGTTCACCGGCCACTGCTGTTCACATCCGGTTCACACCGCGTCCGGTGGCCGCTCACCCCGTCCTGGCAGCGTCCGCCCGGTACGCACGTCGAGCAGGTGAAAACGGCGTGCCACCGACCTGTCTCCAGGAGGCTCCTTCCCATGAGCGACCGTCCCCGGCTGCTCCCGCTGCTCGGTGCCACCCGGCACGGCAGCCGCGATGCGATGACCTGTCTGTACCGCTGCGGCAACGCCTGCGACCACCCGGTGCCCAACACGTCCGACAACACCTACTTCGGCGACCTCGTCGAGGGCGAGGTGTCCCGTCGGGGCGTCGTCCGGGCGGGTGCGGTGGGCGCGCTGGTGCTCGGCTTCGGCGGTGCCGCCACCGGCGCGCTGGCCGGGGCCGTCCCCGCCGCCGCCGCGCCGGCCACCCCGGTGGTGCCGGAGGTCGGCGACCCGACCGCTCCGCAGCGCGGTGTCGGCAGCGGGGCGCTGACCTTCAAGCCGATCCCGCCGAACCAGCTCGACACCCTGGTCGTCCCCAACGGGTACGACCACCACGTGGTCATCCGCTGGGGTGACCCGGTGCTGCCCGGTGCGCCCCGGTTCGACCTGCACGGGCAGACCGCCGCCGCCCAGGCCAAGCAGTTCGGCTACAACAACGACTTCGTCGGGGTGCTGCCGCTGGACCGGCGGGGCAAGCGGGCGCTGCTCGTGGTCAACCACGAGTACACCAACGAGGATCTGATGTTCCCCGGCTTCACCGGCCTGGACAACCTCACCGTCGAGCAGCTGCGCACCGCGATGGCCGCGCACGGCATGTCCGTGGTGGAACTGGAGCGGGTGGACGGCACCGGGCAGTGGCGGCCGGTCGGCCAGGGCCGGCGGCCGTACAACCGGCGGGTCACCGCGCTGGCCACGAAGTTCGAGCTGACCGGCCCGGCCGCCGGCTCGGCCTGGCTGCGCACCGCCGCCGACCCGAAGGGCCGCACGGTGGTCGGCACGCTGAACAACTGCGCCGGTGGGGTCACCCCGTGGGGGACGGTGCTGTCCGGCGAGGAGAACTTCAACCAGTACTTCGTCGGCGCCGACGCCGCGCCCGCCGAGCTGAAGCCCAGGTTCGACAGGTACGGCATCACCACCGCCGCCCGTTACCCCAGCGGCAGCCGCAAGTGGGAGCGGGCCGACGAACGGTTCGACCTGGCGAAGCACCCCAACGAGGCGCACCGGTTCGGGTGGATCGTCGAGATCGACCCGTTCGACCCGGAGAGCCGTCCGCGCAAGCACACCGCGCTGGGCCGGTTCAAGCACGAGGGCGCCAACGTCATCGTGGCCCGCGACAAGCGGGTGGTCGCGTACATGGGCGACGACGAGCGCTTCGACTACCTCTACAAGTTCGTCTCCGACAAGAAGTTCATGCCTGGTGACTCCTGGGTGGCCCGCAAGAACAACCTGACCCTGCTCGAGTCGGGCACCCTCTACGTGGCGCAGTTCGCCCAGACCAGCGCCGCCGAGATCGACGGCACGGGCAAGCTGCCCGCCGACGGCGCGTTCAACGGCACCGGACGGTGGATCAAGCTGGTCAGCGGCAACCGCAGTTTCGTCGACGGGATGACCGCCGCCGACGTGCTCACCTTCACCCGGCTCGCCGGGGACAAGGTCGGCGCGACCAAGATGGACCGCCCGGAGGACGTCGAGCCGAGTCTGCTCACCGGCAAGGTGTACGTGGCGCTGACCAACAACACCGACCGGGGCAAGGCCGGTAAGCCGGCGGCCGACGAGATCAACCCGCGCAACCTCAACAAGCACGGGCAGATCCTGGAGCTGGTCGAGGACCGGGGCGACAACACGGCGGAGTCCTTCGCCTGGTCGCTGCCGATCGTCGCCGGTGACCCGACCGACCCGTCGACCTACTTCGCCGGGTACGACAAGACCAAGGTCTCGCCGATCTCCTGCCCGGACAACGTCGCCTTCGACGCCACCGGCAACCTGTGGATCTCGACCGACGGCAACGCGTTGGGCAGCAACGACGGCCTCTTCGCCACCGCCGTCGAGGGGCCGGAGCGGGGGCACCTGAAGCAGTTCCTGACCGTGCCGCTGGGCGCGGAGACCTGCGGGCCGTTCATCACCGGCGACAACCGGTCGGTGTTCGTGGCCGTGCAGCACCCCGGCGAGATCACCGGCGCGTCGGTGGAGAAGCCGGCGTCGACCTGGCCGGACGGCGACTACGCCAAGCCGGGCGTGGTGGTCACCTGGCGGCTCGACGGCGGCCCGATCGGCAGCTGACGCGCTCCCCGGGCCGGTCCACCGCCGGACCGGCCACGAGGGCCCCCACCCGCTTCGGTCCGGGAGGGGGCCCTCGCCCGTGACGGGTCAGGCGTCGGCGGCGATGCCGTCGGCGACGGCGCGGGCGGCGGTGAGCAGCTTGGCCCGCACCACCCGGGCCGAGGTCATCATCTCGCTGGCCGGCAGCGCGCAGGCCAGCACCACCCGCCGTTCCATGTCCTTGTCCGGGGTGACCAGCACGGCGGCACAGGCCACCCCCTGCCGGAACTGCCCCAGCTCCAACTGCATTCCGCGCCGGTCGCCGGCGGCCAGGTCCGCCTCGAACGCCTCCGGGGTGGTCAGGGTGGCGGTGGTGAACGGCCGCATGCCGTACTCGCGCAGGTAGCGCAGGCGCTGTTCGGTGGTGAGGGTGGCCAGCAGCGCCTTACCCAGGGCGGTGGCGTGCGCACCCTCGTCGAAGCCGGGGACCATGTCCTCCAGGTAGGGCGAGCGGGCTCCCTCGGCGACGGCGGTGACCGCCACCTGACCGCCGACGAACCGGCCCAGGTAGTGGCTCCACCCGGTGTCGATGGCGGCCCGCCGCAGCGACTCCCCGACGGCGGCCGGCCCCCGGAACGCGGTGACCAGCTCGCGGTACCGGTCGGCGATCTCCAGGCCGACGATGTAGGTGCCGTCCTCCCGACGGATCACGTAACCCTCGTAGGCCAGGGTGCGGACCAGGTGGTAGGTGGTGGCGACGGTCAGCTCGCACCGCCGGGCGATCTGCTTGACGGTCAGCCCTTTCGGGGCACGACCGACCGACTCGAGCACGCGTAGCGCGCGGGAAACGCTCCGGATCAGGTCCGAAGGTTCCGCCAGGGGGTCACGCACAACCACCTCCGCAGCCGGGGACTTACACCATATGAAATACCGGGCCGAGACGGAACGCCCGTTCGGGTGGTGGATGCCAGATCAGGCGGTATACGGCGGGTCACCCGGCGACACGCCGACGGTTGTCAGGAACTCGACTCGCGTAGGTTGAGCCCACGATGACCGACACCGCGCTCAGCCCCCCGCCGAGCCGGCCCACCGTACGCCCCGTGCGGGCCGGCGTCGCAGCGGTCGCGACCACCGTCGCCAGCGTCCTGCCGGTCTTCCTGGTCGGCGGGCTCGCCGTGCAGATGGGGGACGACCTCGGTTTCTCCCCCGCCGGGCTGGGACTGGCCGTGTCGATCTACTTCGGCGTCAGCGCGCTCGCCTCGATGCCCTCCGGCCGGCTGGTGGAACGGGTCGGCCCCGCCGTGGTGGCCCGGGTCGCCATCGGTCTCGCCGCCGGTTGCCTGCTCGCCATCGCCGGGCTGGCCCGGTCGTACCCGGTGCTGGTGGGGCTGCTCGCGCTGAGCGCCACCGCCAACGCGTTGGGCCAACTGGCCAGCAACGCGGCGCTGGCCCGGCACGTACCCGCCCGGCGGCAGGGCCTGTCGTTCGGGGTGAAGCAGGCCGCCATTCCCGCCTCCACGCTGCTGGCCGGGGCGGCGGTGCCGGCGATCGCCCTCACCGCCGGCTGGCGCTGGGCGTTCGTGGCCGCCGCCGCAGCCGCCCTGGCCGCGCTGCCGGCCGTACCCCCGCAGGTGGCCGGACCGGCGCGGGAGCGTGCGGCGGAACGCGGCGGTGGGGCCACCACGGCGCTGGTGGTGGTCGGGGTGGCGGCGACCCTCGCGGCGGGCGCGGCCAACGCGCTGGGCACCTTCGTGGTGGACTCGTCGGTGCACCGGGGGCTCGCTCCCGGCCCGGCCGGGCTGGTGCTCACCCTCGGCGGCGCGGTCTGCGTGGCCGCCCGGATCGGCGTCGGCTGGCTGGCCGACCGGCGGGACACCGGTCACGTCGCGCTGATCGCCGCGATGCTGGTGGTCGGGGCGGTCGGGTTGGGGCTGCTGGCCGTGGCCGGTCCGGTGCCACTCACCGCCGGGGTGGTCCTCGGCTTCGGGCTGGGCTGGGCCTGGCCCGGCCTGCTGAACTTCGCGGTGGTCCGGCTGCACCCGCAGGCCCCGGCCGCCGCCACCTCGATCACCCAGACCGGGGTGTACGCCGGCGGCTGCCTCGGCCCGCTCGGGCTCGGGGCGCTCGCCGGCACCCGCGGCTACCCGGTGATGTGGCTGGCCGCCGGGGTCGCCATGCTCCTCGCCGCCGTGCTCATGCTCACCGGCAGCCGGCTGCTGCGGCGCTCCGCCGCCGGCTGACGAACGGGGACGGCTGACGGCACCCGGCCGGCCCGGCCGGTCGTCGAGCGGCACAGGTCAGCGGGTGACGAACGGGGGCGGCCGACGGTACCCGGTCGGGCCGGTCGTCGAGCGGCGCAGGTCAGCTGGTGCGGTCGGCGATGTAGTCGCAGAGGGATTCGAGCGCCCGCCGGGCCGGGATCTGCGGCAGCGGGGCCAACCGCGCACGGGCGTCCTCGGCGTAGCTGCGGACGGTCTCCCGGGCCCGCTTGAGCGCGGGGGACTCCCGCAGCAGGCCGAGCGCCTCGGCGTGCAGCGCGTCGTCGACGAGCGGGCCGGTGGACAGGATCTCCCGCAGCCGCACCGAGGCCGCGTCGGAGTCGTCGCCGGCCAGCGCGTAGAGCACCGGCAGGGTCGGCACCCCCTCGCGCAGGTCGGTGCCGGGTGTCTTACCCGACTGGGTCGACTCGGAGGCGATGTCGAGCAGGTCGTCGGAGAGCTGGAAGGCCACCCCGATGGTCTCCCCGTAGCCGGCGAGGGCCTCGGTGTGCTCCTCGGACGCCCCACCGAACATCCCGCCGAACCGGGCCGAGGTGGCGATCAGCGACCCCGTCTTGTCGGCGATCACCCGCAGGTAGTGGTCGACCGGGTCCTGCGTGCGGGGACCGACGGTCTCGGCGATCTGGCCGTGCACCAGCCGGGCGAACGTGCGGGCCTGGAGACGGACCGCCGTCGGGCCCAGGTCGGCGGCGATGTCCGCGGCCCGCGCGAAGAGGTAGTCGCCGACCAGGATGGCCACCGAGTTGGTCCAGCGGGAGTTGGCGCTCGGGGCACCCCGCCGCACGGCGGCCTCGTCCATCACGTCGTCGTGGTAGAGGGTGGCCAGGTGGGTGAGCTCCATCACCACGGCCGCCGGCACCACCTGCGGGCCCGCCGGGTCACCGAACTGCGCACCCAGGGCCACCAGCAGCGGACGGAACCGCTTGCCGCCCGCCTCGACCAGGTGCCGGGCCGCCTCGGTGACGAGTGGATCGGCGCTGGCCACGCTGGCCCGCAGCTCGACCTCGACGTCGTCGAGCAGGCCCAGCACGGACGCCTCGACCCGTGGATCGGCGAGGTGCACGCCGAGCGCGCCGACCTGACCCGTGCCCGCCCGTCCCCGACGACCGCCGGAGCCGACGCCGCCTGAACGCTCCCCCGCCGGAATCACCACACCATCAACCATGCCACACCCGTTCGACCTGCTCCGGACGGGGGATACGGCCGTGGGGCCGGCACGCCTGAGCGCACCGGCCCCACGGCCACGGGAAACGGGTCACCTGACGAATGCTGCGGCGTCCGTCGCCAGGTCGAGCAGGGGTGCCGGCAGCACGCCGAGGATCAGCGTGGCGGCCACCCCGATCATCAGCGCGGTGGCGGTCAGCCCGCCCGGCACCGCGACGGTCGGGGTGCTCTCGCCCGGCTCCGACAGCCACATCATCACCACCACCCGCAGGTACGGGAAGGCCAGCACCATGCTGGTCAGCACACCGGCCACCACCAGCCAGGCGTGCCCGCTCTCCAGCGCCGGGCCGAAGACCGCGAACTTGCTCATGAAGCCGCTGGTCAACGGGATACCGGCGAAGGCCAGCAGGATGAAGGTGAAGACCCCGGCATAGAACGGCGAGCGGCGGCCCAGCCCGGCCCAGCGGGACAGGTGGGTGGCCTCCCCGTCGGCGTCCCGGACCAGGGTCACCACGGCGAACGCGGCGAGCACCGAGAAGCCGTACGCGGCCAGGTAGAACATCGTGCCGGAGACGCCCGCCCCGGTCGGGGCGAGGACCCCGACCAGCAGGTATCCGGCGTTGGCGATCGACGAGTACGCCAGCAGCCGCTTGATGTCGGTCTGGGTGACCGCCAGCACCGCGCCGACCAGCATGGTGAGCACCGCCACCACCCCGAGGACGGGGGTGAAGTCCCAGGCGGTCTGATCGAACGCCACGTGGAAGACCCGCAGCAGGGCCCCGAACGCGGCCACCTTCGTGCAGGCCGCCATGAAGCCGGTGACCGGGGTCGGCGCACCCTGGTAGACGTCCGGGGTCCAGACGTGGAACGGGGCGGCGGCAGCCTTGAACAGCAGGCCGATGGCGATCAGCGCCATCCCGGCGAAGAGCAGCACCTCGCTGGCCGGGGACTCGTTCACCGCGGCGTGCACGGTGGCGAAGTCGACGCCGGCCGAGCGGCCCGGGATGCCGGCGGTGAAGCCGTACACCAGGGCCACCCCGAACAGGAAGAACGCCGAGGCGTACGCGCCGAGCAGGAAGTACTTCATCGCCGCTTCCTGGCTCAGCAGCCGCCGGCGACGGGCCAGCGCGCAGAGCAGGTAGAGCGGCAGGGAGAAGACCTCCAGCGCGATGAACATGGTCAGCAGGTCGTTCGCCGCCACGAAGATCAGCATGCCGCCGATCGCGAAGCTGGTCAGCGGGTACACCTCGGTGGCCCCGTTGCGTCCCTCGGCCTGCTTCCGGTCGTCGGCCGACTCGGCGGTCACCGCCGCCTGGGCGACGAACGCACCACCGCGCTCCACCGACCGCTCGCCGATCAGCAGCAACGACATCGCGGCGAGCACCAGGATGGTGCCCTGCAGGAACAGGGCGGGACCGTCCACGGCCAGCGCCCCACCCGCCGTGACCAGCCGGGCGTCGGCGTTGAGCACCACCATCACCAGCGCGGCGAGCACCGCCACCAGGGACAGCGTCAGCTGCACCAGGTGCCGGCGGGGACGCGGTACGAACGCCTCCACCAGGACACCCAGCAGGGCCACCCCCAGCATGATCAGGATCGGGGCGATCGACGGATAGTCGATCGACGGCAACTTGAGTTCGGTCACTGCGGATGCCGCCTTTCGATCGCGACTGCGGGGCTCACTCGCTGCGCTCGTTCGCTCCTCGCGCTCACTGCGCAGCCTCCTGGACGCTGCCGACCTCAGGGGCGGGATCGGTCTTGCCGACGTCCTGCATGGTCGCCTGGACGGCGGGGTTGATCACATCGGTGACCGGCTTGGGATAGAAGCCGAGCAGCAGGATCAGGGCGATCAGCGGGGCGACCACTGCCTTCTCGCGCAGGGTGAGGTCGCGGTGCATCGCCTTGACCTCGGTCAGCTCCGGGTTGAGCGTGCCCTGGGTGGTGCGCTGCACCATCCACAGCACGTACGCCGCCGCCAGGATGATGCCCAGGGTGGCGATCACCGCGACCGGCTTGTTCACCGTGAACGTGCCGATCAGCACCAGGAACTCGGAGACGAACGGCGCGGTGCCGGGCAGTGCCAGCGACGCCAGACCGGCGAAGAAGAGCACCCCGGCCAGCAGCGGCACCAGCTTGCCCGCCCCACCGAAGTCGGAGATCAGCGACGAGCCCCGGCGGGCGATGAGCATCCCGACGACCAGGAACAGCAGGCCGGTGGCGAGCCCGTGGTTGAGCATGTAGAGCACCGCGCCGGTGCCCGCCTGCGTGGTGAAGGCGAAGATGCCGACCCCGATGAACCCGAAGTGCGCGATCGAGGTGTACGACACCAGCCGCTTCAGGTCGGACTGGCCGACGGCGAGCAGCGCGGCGTAGAGGATGCCGATCAGCCCCAGCGCCAGCGCCCACGGGGCGAACCACTTCGACGCCTCCGGGAACAGCGGCAGGCAGTACCGCAGGATGCCGAACGTACCGACCTTGTCCAGCACGCCGACCAGCAGCGCGGCGGCACCCGCCGGGGCGGCCCGACCGGCGTCCGGCAGCCAGGTGTGGAACGGGAAGAACGGTGCCTTGATCGCGAAGGCGAGGAAGAAGCCGAGGAACAGCCAGCGCTCCGTGCCGGTGGAGATGTCCACCTGGGTCAGCGTCTGCCAGTCGAAGGTCTTGCCGCCGACCACCCACAGGCCGATCACCGCGGCCAGCATGAACAGCCCGCCGACCAGCGAGTAGAGGAAGAACTTCACCGCCGCGTACTGCCGCTGGTGGCCGCCGTAGCTGCCGATCAGGAAGTACATCGGCACCAGCATGACCTCGAAGAACACATAGAACAGGAAGACGTCGGCGGCGGCGAAGACGCCGATCATCGTGGATTCGAGGACGAGCAGCAGGGCGAAGTAGGCCGGCACCGACCGCTTCGACGCGTCGGCGTCGTGCCAGGACGCCAGGATCACCAGCGGCACCAGCACCGCGATCAGCATCAGCATGACCAGTGCGATGCCGTCGACGGCAAAGGTGAAGTTGACGTCCCAGGTGGGGATCCACGGGTACGACTCGCGGAACTGGAGCCGGTCACCGTCGGCCTGGAACGAAACCCACATCACCACCGACAGCGCCAGCACCAGCAGCGACCAGCCGAACGCGACCTGCTTGGCCAGATCGGGCCGGCGACGCGGCAGGAAGGCCACGACCAGGGCGCCGACCAGCGGTGCCACGGTCAGCACCGAGAGGAACGGGAAGTTGGACATTATGCGGCCTTACCTCCGTCGTGGATGCGGGGCCCGCCGGCGGGGGCTGTCGCATTGAGGTCGATCACGCCAGCCACCCCGCCTGCACCGCCAGGAACGCCGCCACCACGAGCAGCGCGCCGGTCAGGATCGAGGTGGCGTACGACCGGACGAAGCCGGTCTGCCAGCGCCGGAGCCGACCCGAACCGCCCCCGACCCCGGCGGCGAGGCCGTTGACCAGCCCGTCGATGCCCCGGTTGTCGAGGAAGACCAGCGCCCGGGTGAGGAAGATGCCCGGCTTCTCGAAGACCACCTCGTTGAAGGCGTCCGTGTAGAGGTTGCGCCGGGCGGCGGTGACCAGCACCCCGGCCGGCTGCGGCGCGGTGGCCGTACCGTTGCGGAACAGCGCCCAGGCCAGCCCGGCACCGAGCACCGTCACCACCAGCGACAGCGCGGTCAGCAGCCAGTGCGGCAGCACCGCCGCATGCTCGGCGTGCTCGCCGCCCAGTCCGGCGGTGGCGGTCAGCCAGTCCGGCACCGAGGTGGCGAGCAGGAAACCGGCGCCGACCGAACCGATCGCCAGCAGGATCAGCGGGATGGTCATCAGCTTCGGCGACTCGTGCGGGTGCTCGATGTCCTCGGTCCACCGCTTCGGGCCGTGGAAGGTCAGCACGAACAACCGGGTCATGTAGAAGGCGGTCAGCCCCGCGCCGAGCAGCGCCGCCCCGCCGAACAGCCAGGCCGTCCAGCCCTCCCGCTCGAACGCGGCCACGATGATCGGCTCCTTGGAGAAGAAGCCGGAGAACGGGAACATGCCGATGATGGCGAGCCAGCCCATCATGAAGGTGATCCAGGTGATCTTCATGTACTTCGACAGCCCGCCGAAGCGGCGGATGTCCACCTGGTCGTTCATGCCGTGCATGACCGAGCCGGCACCGAGGAACATGTTCGCCTTGAAGAAGCCGTGTGCGAGCAGGTGCACGATGGCCAGCGCGTACGCCGCACCACCGAGACCGACACCGAGGAACATGTAGCCGATCTGGCTGACGGTCGACCAGGCCAGCACCCGCTTGATGTCGTCCTTGGCCGCGCCGATGATGCAGCCCATCAGCAGGGTCAACGCGCCGACGCTGACCACCACGAGTTGGAGCGTCTCGTTGGCCGAGAAGATCGGGTTGGACCGGGCGATCAGGTAGACACCCGCGGTGACCATGGTGGCCGCGTGGATGAGCGCCGACACCGGGGTCGGGCCCTCCATCGCGTCCGGCAGCCACGCCTGGAGCGGGAACTGACCGGACTTGCCGGCCGCGCCGAGCAGCAGCAGCAGGCCCAGCACCAGCACCGTGCCGCTGGCCAGCCCGCCGACGGAGGAGAAGACCTCGTCGTACTGGGTGGTGCCGAGGGTGGCGAACAGGATGAAGATGCCGATCGCCAGGCCGGCGTCGCCGACCCGGTTCATCAGGAACGCCTTCTTGCCGGCGGTGGCCGCGCTCGGCCGGCCGTACCAGAAGGAGATCAGCAGGTACGACGCCAGGCCGACGCCCTCCCAGCCGAAGTAGAGCATCACGTAGTTGTTGCCGAGCACCAGCAGCAGCATCGCGGCGACGAACAGGTTGAAGTACGCGAAGAACCGTCGCCGGCCCTCGTCGTGCGCCATGTACTCGACCGCGTAGAGGTGGATCAGGAAACCCACCCCGGTGATCAGCAGGACGAAGACGGCGGCGAGCGGGTCGAAGAGCAGACCGAAGTCGACCCGCAGGTTGCCGACCGTGATGAAGTCCCAGAGGCTCAGCTCGACGGACTTGTTCTCCAGCCCGCGCAGCTGGAAGAACGAGGTGAGCCCCAGCACGAACGCGGCACCGATCGCGGCCACGCCCAGCCAGTGCCCCCAGCGGTCGGCCCGCCGGCCGAGCAGCAGCAGGATCGCCGCGCTGGCCAGCGGGATCGCCACCAACAGCCAGACGCTGCTCAGCAGGCCGTCAGCCGCCGCGTAGGTGACGGCACCCGCTGGCTCTGCCGCCTGGGCGTACGTCAGAATCTCATCCACCGCAGGGCCCCTTTAGTACTTCAGCAGGTTGGCGTCGTCGACGCTCGCGGAGCGCCGGGTCCGGAAGATCGACATGATGATCGCGAGCCCGACCACGACCTCGGCCGCCGCCACCACCATCACGAAGAACGCCATGATCTGTCCGTTGAGGTCACCGTTGATCCGGCTGAAGGTGACCAGCGTCAGGTTGGCCGCGTTGAGCATCAGCTCCACGCACATGAACAGCACGATCGCGTTGCGCCGCACCAGCACGCCGACCGCGCCGATGGTGAACAGCACCGCCGCCAGGATCAGGTAGTAGTCAGGGCTCACCGTTCCGTCCCCTTCAGGGTGGTTTCCTCGGCGGTCAGCTCCCGCTGCGGCAGGATCGCCGGGGTGCTGCGGTCGGTCAGCCGGCCGTCGGGCAGCCGGGCCGGGGTGGCCACCGAGGAGGAGGTGGCGAAGACGCCCGGACCGGGCTTCGGGCCGGGGTAGTTGCCGGGGCGGAACCGGGCCTTCATCGTGGCGACCTGGTCCATCTTGTCTTCCTTGCGCCGCTCGATGTGCGCCAGCACCATCGCGCCGATCGCCGCCGTGATCAGCAGCGCGGAGGTCAGCTCGAAGGCCAGGACGTACTTGGTGAACAGCAGCCGGGCGATGCCCTGCACGTTGCCCTCCGCGTTGGCCTGGTCCAGGCCGACGGCGGTGACCCCGTTCAGCGCCCGGTAGAGGCCGGTGCCGACCAGCCCGGCGAAGCCGAGCCCGAGCACCACCGCGGCGACCCGCTGGCCGCGCAGCGTCTCGATCAGCGAGTCCGAGGCGTCCCGGCCGACCAGCATCAGCACGAACAGGAACAGCATCATGATCGCGCCGGTGTAGACGATGATCTGCACCATGCCGATGAACGGCCCGGCCTGGAGCACGTAGAACACGCCCAGGCAGAGCATGGTGAGCACCAGGAACAGCGCCGAGTGCACGGCGTTGCGCGCCCAGACCATGCCGATCGCGCCGATCAGCGCCAACGGGGCGAGGATCCAGAAGGTGACCTCCTCACCCCCGGACACCTGGCCCGCCGCGGCGAGCACCGTGGACGTGTTCATGCTCCGGCTCCCTTGCCCGCCGCCCGCTGGGCCGCCTGCTCGGCACCCGGGAAGGTCACCCCGGGATGCTCCTCGACCTGGTAGCGGCCGGGCCCCATCGGGGACTGCTCGGCACCGGCCGAGGTGCCCGGGTTGGTCAGCGCGCCGACGTAGTAGTCCTTCTCGCTGTCACCGAGCCGCATCGGGTGCGGCGGCTGCTCCATGCCTTCGAGCAGCGGAGCGAGCAACTGCTCCTTGGTGAAGATCAGATCCTGCCGGTTGTCCCGGGCCAGCTCGTACTCGTTGCTCATGGTCAGCGAACGGGTCGGGCAGGCCTCGATGCAGAGCCCGCAGAAGATGCACCGGGCGTAGTTGATCTGGTAGACGCTGGCGTACCGCTCGCCCGGCGAGAAGCGCTGCTCGTCGGTGTTGTCGCCACCCTCGACGAAGATCGCGTCCGCCGGGCAGGCCCAGGCGCACAGCTCGCAGCCGATGCACTTCTCCAGGCCGTCCGGGTGCCGGTTGAGGATGTGCCGCCCGTGGTAGCGCGGCGCCGAGACCGGCGGCTTGAACGGGTAGTCGGTGGTGACGACCTTCCTGAACATGTGCGAGAAGGTGACACCGAAGCCCTTGAACGTTCCGGTGATCGCGCCCACGTCACACCTCCTGAGAGTCGGAGCCGGTGGCGATGTTGGCCGGCTCCCGCTCGGCGACCACACGCTTCGTGCGCGGGCTCGGCGGTACCTGTAGATCCAGCGGGGGCAACGGGAAGCTGCCGTACGGCCGGTTGTCGGCCTGTTCCTGCGGGGTCGGCTTCGAGGCCGGCTTGCGGCTCGGCCACAGCAGCGTCGCCAGCAGCAGTACGCCCGCGCCGACGGCGGTGGCGAGCAGCCGGTCCCGCGACTGCCAGTCCTCGATGGAGCGCAGCCCGGCCAGGACCAGGATCCAGACCAGGTTGATCGGGAGCAGCACCTTCCAGCCGAAGCGCATGAACTGGTCGTAGCGCAGCCGGGGCAGGGTGCCCCGGAGCCACACGAAGACGAAGACCAGTAGCAGCACCTTGCCGAAGAACCAGAGCATCGGCCACCAACCGGTGTTGGCGTCCGCCCACAGCGTGATCGGCCAGGGGGCCCGCCAGCCACCGAGGAAGAGCGTCGTGGTCACCGCGGACATGGTCACCATGGCGACGTACTCGGAGAGCATGAAGAGCGCGAACTTCAGCGAGCTGTACTCGGTCATGAAGCCGGCGACCAGCTCCGACTCGGCCTCGGGCAGGTCGAACGGCGCCCGGTTGGTCTCGCCGACGGTGGCGATGAAGAAGATGATGAAGCTGGGCAGCAGCAGGATCGCGTACCAGCCGGGGGCGGGGATCTCGACGCCGGCGATGGTGAGCCGGGTGGCGTCCCCCTGGGCGGCGACGATCCCGCTGGTGGACATGGTGCCGGCGGTCATGAACACCGCGACGATGCTCAACCCCATGGCGACCTCGTAGGAGATCATCTGGGCGCTGGAGCGCAGGCCACCGAGCAGCGGGTACGTCGAGCCGGAGGCCCAGCCGCCGAGCACGATGCCGTAGACGGCCAGCGACGAGCAGGCCAGCAGCACCAGCACCGCCACCGGTACGTCGGTGACCTGCAACGGGGTCCGGTGGCCGAAGATGCTCACCATCGGGCCGAACGGGATCACCGACAGTGCGGTGACCGCGCAGACCACCGAGATGACCGGCGCGAAGAAGTAGACCACCTTGTCGGCGGCCTTCGGGAGGATGTCCTCCTTGAAGGCCATCTTGAGGCCGTCGGCGAGGGTCTGGAGCAGGCCGAACGGGCCGACCTGGTTGGGGCCGGGCCGGACCTGCATGTAGCCGACGACCCGCCGCTCGAACCAGACGCCGAGCAGGGTGGCGAGCAGACCGAAGACGAACGCGAAGACGATCTTGATGAGGACCAGCCACCACGGGTCCCGGCCGAAGTCGGCGAGCGTCGGGTCCTGCGCCAGGAGGAGGGTGTTCACTGTGCACCTCCGGAGATCCGTACCACCGTGCCGGACGCGGTGCCGAGGCTGCGCCGGACGGTCGAACCGGGAGAGTTGGTCGGCAGCCAGACGACGCCGTCGGGCATCTCGGTGATGGCCGCCGGCAGGGTGACCGCACCCCGGTCGGTGCCCACCGTGACCGGGTCGCCGTCGGCCACGCCGAGCGTCTCGGCGGTGCCCTTGCCCAGCCGGACCACCGGCGGGCGGGCGGTGCCGGCGAGGTGCTCGTCGCCGTCGGTGAGGCTGCCCAGGTCGATCAGCTGGTGCCAGGTCGCCAGCACCGCCTCGCCCGCACCCGGCTGGGGCACGGTCGCCGGGGCTACCGACGGGCTGACCGGCCGGTCGGCCCGGGTCGGCGGCAGTGCGCCCAGCTCCCGGCGGATGCCCGACACGTCGCCGGTACCGAGCCGGACGTCGAGCTGCGCGGCGATCGCGTCCAGCACCCGCGCGTCGGTCATCGCGGCGGTGTGCAACACCGCCTCGAACGTACGCAGCCGACCCTCCCAGTCCAGGAAGCTGCCGGCCTTCTCGGCCACCGGGGCGACCGGCAGGACCACGTCCGCCCGACGGGCCACCGCCGAATTGCGCAGCTCCAGGCTGACCAGGAACGGCACCGCGTCGAGCGCCTGCTCGGCCAGCCTCGGGTCGGCCAGGTCGGCCGGGTCCACCCCGGCCACCACCAGGGCGCCGAGCTGGCCGTTCGCGGCGGCGGCCAGGATCTGGTCGGTGTCCCGACCGGCCTGGCTGGGGATCACCCCGGCCGGGATGTCCCACGCCTCGCCCAGTTCGGCGCGGGCCGACGGCTCGGTCACCGGACGCCCGCCGGGCAGCAGGTTGGGCAGGCAGCCCGCGTCGACCGCACCCCGGTCACCCGCGCGCCGCGGCACCCAGGCCAGCTTCGCACCGGTACGCCGGGCGACGTCCGCGGCGGCGGAGAGGCCACCGGGCACCCCGGCCAGCCGCTCGCCGACGAACAGGATCGCGCCCTCGGCGCTCAACGCCTCGGCCACCGTGTCGTGCTCGGCGAGCACGCTCGCCTCCTCGCCCGGCACCACCCGGGCCAGCTTGGCCCCGAGCTTCTCCAGGCCCCGGGTGGCGAACGGGGCGATCGCGTAGACCGTCAGCTTCTTCTTCAGGTACGCCTTGCGCAGCCGCAGGAAGAGGATCGGGCACTCCTCCTCCGGCTCCAGCCCGACCAGCACCACCGAGGACGCCTTCTCCACGTCGGCGTAGGTCACGTCGGTGACCCCGGCGACGCTGCTGGCCAGGAAGTCGGACTCCTCGCGGGAGACCGGCCGGGCCCGGAAGTCGATGTCGTTGGTGTTCAGGGCGACCCGGGCGAACTTCGCGTACGCGTAGGCGTCCTCGACGGTCAGCCGGCCGCCGGTCAGTACCGCCGTGCCACGTCCCTCGTCGCGGGCGGCCCGCAGCCCGTCGGCGGCCCGGGTCAGCGCCTCGCTCCAGGACGCCTCCCGCAGCTCACCGGACTTCTCGTCGCGGACCAGCGGGGTGGTGAGCCGGTCGAAGGCGCGGGTGTACTGGAAGCCCCACCGCCCCTTGTCGCAGTTCCACTCCTCGTTGACCTGCGGGTCGTCCCCGGCGAGACGGCGCAGCACCTTGCCCCGCCGCCAGTCGGTGCGCTGGGCGCAGCCGGCCGAGCAGTGCTCGCAGACGCTCGGGCTGGAGACCAGGTCGAACGGGCGGGCCCGGAACCGGTACTGCGCCCCGGTGAGCGCGCCGACCGGGCAGATCTGCACGGTGTTGCCGGAGAAGTACGAGTTGAACGGGACGTCGCCGGAGTCGCCCTCCGCGCCGTACGCGTCGTCCCGGTAGATGTTGATCTCCTCGGCGGACGACCGGCCCATCAGGTCGATGAACTTGTCGCCGGCGATCTCCTCGGAGAACCGGGTGCAGCGCTGGCAGAGCACGCAGCGCTCCCGGTCGAGCAGCACCTGGGTGCTGATCTCCATCGGCTTGACGTACTCCCGCTTGTGCTCGTGGAAGCGGGAGTCGGTGCGGCCGGTGGACATCGCCTGGTTCTGCAGCGGGCACTCACCACCCTTGTCGCACATGGGGCAGTCCAGCGGGTGGTTGAGCAGCAGCAGCTCCATCACCCCCTCCTGCGCCTTTTTGGCGACCGGGGAGCTGAGCTGGGTGCGGACCACCATGCCCTCGGCGACGGTCTGGGTGCAGGAGGCGACCGGCTTGCGCTGCCCCTCCACCTCGACCAGGCACTGCCGGCAGGCACCGGCCGGGGCCAGCAGCGGGTGGTCGCAGAAGCGCGGGATCTCGGTGCCCAACTGCTCGGCGACCCGGATCAGCAGCGCCCCCTTGGGGGCGGTGACCTCGACGCCGTCGATGGTGAGCGTGACCGTCTCGGTCTGCTTGGCTACGTCGGTCATCAGAGTCGCCTTCCCTTCGCGACCGCAGGACTCGCGTTCATCAGTGCGCCCCCACCAGCTGCTTGTCCGACAGCTTCGGCGCGGTACGCCCCTCGATGTAGTCGAGGTAGTCCTGCTTGAAGTACTGCAACGACGAGGTCACCGAGCTGGTCGCGCCGTCGCCCAGACCGCAGAACGAGCGGCCGAGGATGTTGTCGCAGGTGTCGAGCAGGGTGTCCAGGTCCTCGTGGGTGCCCTGGCCGGCCAGGATGCGCCGGTAGACCCGGACCATCCAGTAGTTGCCCTCCCGGCACGGGGTGCACTTGCCGCACGACTCGTGGTGGTAGAACTCCAGCCACCGGTAGGTCGCGTAGACCGGGCAGTCCTGGTCGGAGAAGATCTGGGTGGCCGTGGTGCCCAGGATCGAGCCGGCCGCCGCCACCCCCTCGAAGTCCAGCGGCACGTCGAGGTGCTCGGCGGTGAGCAGCGGGGTCGACGACCCCCCCGGCGTCCAGAACCTCAGCTGGTGACCGGGCTGCATCCCGCCGGCCAGCTCGATCAGCTCGCGCAGGGTGACGCCCAGGCCGCACTCGAACTGGCCCGGGTTGGCGATCCGACCGGACAGCGAGTAGATCATCGGCCCGGAGGACTTCTCCGTGCCCATGGACTTCCACCAGTCAGCACCGCCCAGCACGATGTACGGGACGCTGGCGATGGTGCCGACGTTGTTGACCACCGTCGGGCTGGCGTACAGGCCGTGGGTCGCGGGGAACGGCGGGCGGAGCCGGGGCTGGCCCCGGAACCCCTCCAGCGAGTCCAGCAGCGCCGTCTCCTCGCCGCAGATGTACGCCCCGGCACCGGAGTGCACCACCAGCTCCAGGTCGAACCCGGTGCCCAGGATGTTGCGCCCGAGGTAGCCCTTGGCCTGCGCCTCGGCCACCGCGTTGCGCAGCCGGCGGGCGGCGTGCACCGCCTCGCCCCGGATGTAGATGTAGGCCCGGTTGGCCCGGATCGCATACGAGGCGATGATGACCCCCTCGACCAGCGAGTGCGGGTCGTGGGTCATCAGCGGCAGGTCCTTGCAGGTGCCCGGCTCGCCCTCGTCGGCGTTGACCACCAGGTAGTGCGGCTTGCCGTCGCCCTGCGGGATGAAGCCCCACTTCAGGCCGGTGGGGAAGCCCGCGCCGCCCCGCCCGCGCAGCCCGGAGTCCTTGATCAGCTGGATCAGGTCGTCCGGGTGGGCCTTGAGGGCCTTGCGCAGCGCGGCGTAGCCGTCGAGATTCTCGTAGCTGCCGATCCGCCAGGCGTCCGGGGAGATCCACCGCCGGGTCAGCACCGGGGTCAGCTTGGCCAGGGTCTCCGGCCGGGGAGTGGTCACTTCTGGGCCCCCGTCTCGCTCGCGACGGCGGAGCCCGCGCCGGCAGCGCCCGTTTCCGCCTCGGCTTCCTTGAGGTTGCGCTCCTGCGCACCGGCCTCGTCGCCGGCGGGTTTGCCGTCACCGGCGGGGGTGTTCGCGGCCACCCCGGCCGCCTGCGCCGCCTGCGCGTCGCGGGACGCCGGTGGCGGGCCGTCCGTCGGGACCTTGGTGCCGGGGGCGTCCGGCACGGCGGTCGCCGCGTCGGGCTGCCGGGTCTCGGCGGTACGCACCTGCGGCGACTTGTCGTCCGGCGCCTTGACGTCCGGCGCGGTGCTGCCGGTGATCTGCTCCGGCTTCGCCGCCGGTGCGGCCGGCGCGGGAGCCTTGGCGGCCTCGGCCTTCGCCTTCGCCTCGGCGGCGGCCCGGTCGGCCTCGGCCTTGCTGCGGATCGGAGTCTTCGGGTCGTAGCCCGGTGCCGAGATGCCGTGCTGCTCGGCCAGCCGCAGGCCACGCAGGGTGGCCGCACCCGGCCCACCGTCGGCGACCGCACCGTCGCGCTCGTCGGCGAACCCGGCGAGCTGCACGGCCATCTCCTTCAGCGTGCACAGCCGGGCACCCCGGGTCGGCATCGGCCGGCCCCCGGCACGCAGCTCGTCCACCACGCCGACCGCGCCCTGCGGGTCGACGCCGTCGAAGAAGTCGTAGTTGACCGTCATCACCGGGCCGTAGTCGCACGCCGCCAGGCACTCGGCGTGCTCCAGGGTGATCTTCCCGTCGGCGGTCGTCTCGTCGTGCCCGACGCCCAGGTGCTCGACCAGGGTGTCGTAGACCTCCTGGCCGCCGAGCACGTTGCACATCGTGTTGGTGCAGACGCTCACCAGGTAGTCACCGGTGGGCCGGCGCTTGTACATGGTGTAGAAGGTGGCCACCGCGCCGACCTGGGCCTTGTTCAGGCCCAGCACCTCGGCGCAGAACGTCACCCCGGCCGGGGAGACGTAACCCTCCTCGGACTGCACGAGGTGCAGCAGCGGCAGCAGCGCCGAGCGGGACCGGTCGGCCGGGTACCGGGCGATGATCTCCCGCGCCCGGGCCCGGGTCTCTTCAGTAAACGTCGTCATCAGAGTCGCCTTCCGTTCGCGACTGGGCATGCCTCGGCCCTCGACTGCGGGGCTCGCTGCGCTCTCTCCTCGCGCGGGCGACTGGGGCTCGCAAGCTCACTCCTCGCGCTCACCTGTCACATCCACCCATCACGGGGTCCAGCGAGGCGCCACCGGCGATCACGTCGGCGATCAGGCCGCCCTCGGCCATCGCCGGGAGGGCCTGGAGGTTGACGAAGCTCGGCTCCCGGTAGTGCACCCGGTACGGCCGGGTGCCACCGTCGGAGACCGCGTGCACGCCCAGCTCGCCCCGGGGGGACTCGATGCCGACGTACACCTGGCCCGGCGGGACCCGGAAGCCCTCGGTGACCAGCTTGAAGTGGTGGATCAGCGACTCCATCGACTGACCCATGATCTTGGCGACGTGCTCCAGCGAGTTGCCCATGCCGTCCACGCCGATGGCGAGCTGCGCCGGCCAGGCGATCTTGCGGTCGGCCACCATCACCGGGCCCGGCCGCAACCGGTCCAGCGCCTGCTCGACCAGCTTGAGCGACTCCCGGATCTCGGCGAGCCGGACCAGGTAGCGGCCCCAGACGTCGCCGTCCGGGTGGGTCGGCACGTCGAACTCGTAGCTGTCGTAACCGCAGTACGGCATGGTCTTGCGCAGGTCCCAGCCGAGGCCGGCGGAGCGCAGCACCGGGCCGGTCACGCCGAGCGCGAGGCAGGCGGTCGCGTCGAGCACCGCGACACCCTGGGTGCGCTCGGTCCAGATCGGCTGGCCGGAGAGCAGGTCCTCGTACTCCTTGAGCTTCTTCGGCATCATCGTGAGGAACTCGCGGATCTTGACGATCGCGGCGTCCGGCACGTCCTGCGCCACCCCGCCCGGCCGGACGTACGCGTGGTTCATCCGCAGGCCGGTGATGGTCTCGAAGATGTCGAGGATGTACTCCCGCTCGCGGAAGCCGTACAACATGATCGAGATCGCGCCCAGCTCCATGCCGGTGGTGGCCAGCCACACCAGGTGCGAGGAGATCCGGTTCAGCTCCATCATCAGCACGCGGATCGTGGTGGCCCGCTCGGTGATGTCGTCGGTGATGCCGAGCAGCTTCTCCACCGCGAGGCTGTACGCCGTCTCGTTGAAGATCGGGGCGAGGTAGTCCATCCGGGTCACGAAGGTCGAACCCTGCACCCAGTTGCGGTACTCGAGGTTCTTCTCGATGCCGGTGTGCAGGTAGCCGACGACCGAGCGGGCCTCGCGGACCGTCTCACCCTCCAGCTCCAGGATCAGCCGGAGCACACCGTGCGTCGACGGGTGCTGCGGACCCATGTTCACGACGATCCGCTCGTCGTTGATCGGATCGGTGCCGGAGACGACCTGGTCCCAGTCCCCACCGGTGACGGTGAAGACCCGCCCCTCGGTGGTCTCCCGTTCGGTCGCGTAGTTGGACGTGGTCACTGGTATGACCTCCTACGGTCCGGCGGCGGGATCTCCGCGCCCTTGTACTCGACGGGGACCCCGCCGAGCGGGTAGTCCTTGCGCTGCGGGTGGCCCTCCCAGTCGTCCGGCATCAGGATCCGGGTCAGGTTGGGGTGGCCGTCGAAGATGATCCCGAACATGTCGTACGCCTCGCGCTCCTGCCAGTCGGCCGTCGGGTAGACGGCGGTGACACTGGGCAGGTGCGGGCTCTCGGCGGACACCGCCGCCTCCAGCCGGACCCGACGCCGGTAGGTCATCGAGGTCAGCAGGTAGACGACGTGCAGCCGGCGCTCGTCGGCACCGAGGTAGTCCACACCGGACACCGAGGAGCACAGCTCGAAGCGCAGCGCCAGATCGTCCCGCATCACCTGGCAGACCTCGGCGATCCGCTCCGGACGCACGTGCAGGGTCAGCTCGCCCCGGTCGACGACGACCTTCTCGATCGCGTCGGCGAAGTGCGGGTACGCCTCCTCCAGCGCGTCGCGGACCTCGTCGAAGTAGCCCCCGTACGGCCGGGGGGCCTCCTCGATCGGGGTGCGCACCCGGACCAGGCCGCCGTAGCCGGAGACGTCGCCGGTGCCCTGCATGCCGAACATGCCGCGCCCGGCGGGGCTGGACGGCGGCAGCTCGGCGGGAGCGCCGCTGGTCGCACCGGCCGGGGTGACCGGCACCGGCACCCCGCCGTCGTTCTTCCTGTCGTTCGGCGCGGTCACCGTGCCTGCCCTCCGTTCACCACTGCGGGGCTCCGCTTCGCTGCACTCCTCGCGCTCACCCTGCCTGCCCTCCGTTCACCACTGCGGGGCTGCGCTGCGCCGCGTTCACTTGGGACCAGCCTGGGTCTGGAGGTGGTTCTGGGCGTTCATCCAGTTCTCGATCCGCAACTGCTCCTCGCGCCCCTCGCGGACCGCCTTCGTCCACTCGGCACGGCGGGCCTTGTCGTTGCGGTACGACGACGGCATCGAGCCGTACGGCACCACGGGCACGTCGCCGCGCTCCAGGCGGGCCGCCTGCATCTTGCGGCCGTTCGGGCCGAGCGGCTCGTACATGATCTTCTCGCGGAGCTTGAGGATCGCGTCGATGAGCATCTCGGGGCGGGGCGGGCAGCCCGGCAGGTACATGTCGACCGGGACGACGTGGTCGACACCCTGCACGATCGCGTAGTTGTTGAACATGCCGCCGCTGCTGGCGCAGACGCCCATGGAGAGCACCCAGCGGGGCTCGGCCATCTGGTCGTAGATCTGGCGCAGGACCGGGGCCATCTTCTGGCTCACCCGGCCGGCCACGATCATCAGGTCGGCCTGGCGTGGCGAGGCCCGGAAGACCTCCATGCCCCAGCGGCCCATGTCGTAGTGCGGGCCGCCGGCCGCCATCATCTCGATGGCGCAGCAGGCCAGGCCGAAGGTGGCGCCCCAGACGGACGACTTCCGCGACCAGTTGACCAGCTTCTCCACGGAGGTGAGCAGGACGCCGGCGGGGAGTTTCTCCTCGATGCCCATCTGACGTTCCTCCCTCAGTCCCAGTCCAGGCCGCCGCGCCGCCACACATAGGCGTACGCGACGAAGACCGCGACGATGAACAGGACCATCTCCACGAAGCCGAAGATCGGCAGGGCGTCGAAGGAGACCGCCCAGGGGTAGAGGAAGATGATCTCGATGTCGAAGACGATGAAGAGCATCGCCGTCAGGTAGAACTTGATCGGGAACCGGCCGCCGCCCACGGGCTGCGGGCTGGGCTCGATCCCACACTCGTACGCCTCGAGCTTGGCCTTGTTGTAGCGCCGGGGACCGGCGAAGCGGGCGGCGGCCACGGAGAACAGCGAGAACGCCGCGGCGAGGGCGAACAGCCCGATGATCGGTGCGTAAGGCGAGAGCGACATCTTTTCTCCTGCTCGTCCTTCCCCTGCCCCAGGTGCTTGACAAAATTCACACTATTCACGTCCACCGTGACGTCCGTCAGCGGGGGTCGATCTCTTGTCCCGCCCGGGACCGTCGTTGGCCTCGGGCGGGTCGGTCTAGACGGCCGGGGCCGCCTTCGTCATCGCGTTGATGACCCGGTCCATCGCGTCCCCGCCGCGCGGGTCGGTCAGGTTGGCCAGCAGTTTGAGGACGAAGCGCATCAGCATCGGGTGCGGCATGCCGTGTTTGGTCGCCATCCGCATCACCTCGGGCCGACCGATCAGCTTGACGAAGATCCCGCCGAGCCGGTAGTAGCCGCCGAACCGGGCCTTCAGCTCCTGCGGGTACGCGGTCAACGCCCGCTCCCGCTCCGGCCCGGCCGGCCGGGCCAGCGCCTGCACGATGACCTCGGCGGCCAACTCGCCGGACTCCATCGCGTACGCGATGCCCTCGCCGTTGAACGGGTTGACCATGCCGCCGGAGTCGCCGACCAGCAGGACCCCCCGGGTGTAGTGCGGTACCCGGTTGAAGCCCATCGGCAGCGCCGCGCCGAGGATCGGGCCGTCGGCGTTCGCCTCGTCGGTCATCCCCCAGTCCGCCGGGGTGTTGGCCAGCCAGTCGGTGAGCAGCCGCCGGTAGTTGGTCTTGCCGAACGCGGAGGAGGAGTTGAGCACGCCGAGGCCGACGTTGACCCGGCCGTCACCGAGGCCGAAGATCCAGCCGTAGCCGGGCAGCAGCGCGTCGTTGTCCTTGCTGCGCAGCTCCAGCCAGGACTCCAGGTAGTCGTCGTCGTGCTTGGCCGGCGAGCGGTAGTAACGCCGCACGGCCACCCCGATCGGCCGGTCCTCCCGCTTGGCCAGGCCGAGGGCGAGCGGGAACCGGCCGGAGACGCCGTCGGCGGCGACCACCAGCGGGGCGTGGAAGGTGGCCGGTTCCCGGTCGGGGCCGACCTCGGCGGTCACCCCGACCACCCGGTCGTCGGCGTCGAGCACCGGGCCGATGACGTTGACGCCGGTGCGCAGCTCGGCACCGGCGGAGACCGCCCGCTGGGCGAGCAGGTCGTCGAAGTCCAGCCGGGTGCGGACCAGGCCGTAGTTGGGGAAGCTGGCCAGGTCGGGCCAGTCCAGTTCGAGGCGTACCCCGCCGCCGATCACCCGCAGGCCCTTGTTGTGCAGCCAGCCGGCCTCGGGTGAGGTGTCCACGCCCATCCGGATGAGCTGCCGGGTCGCCCGGGGGGTGAGCCCGTCCCCGCACACCTTCTCGCGGGGGAACTCGGTCTTCTCCAGCAGCAGCACGCGTACGCCGTGCCGCGCCAGGTGGTACGCCGTCGCCGATCCGCCGGGACCAGCGCCCACCACGATCACGTCGGCGTCGTTCTCCACCGAAGTCATCTGCGCCTCCTCCCGCACGCTCGTGAAATGCTTCACAAGCCCGATCGGGTTGGAGTCTATGACCGTGGTTACTCCGCTGCCGGGTGAGGGGTACCTAACTTCCTGGAAACATGCGGGTCGGGGTGGGTCCGCCCGTCAGTTCCGGACGCCGTCCAGGCCGGTTTCGGCCCGGATCGCCGCCGGAAGTTGGTCACGCAGCGCTCCGCCCGCCGCCCGGTCGAGCGCGCCGAGCACCTCGGCCACCACCTGGCGAACCTCGGCGGGGTCCGCGCCGACCAGCTCCCTGAGCTGGGCGGCAAGCTCGGCGGCGGCGTCGTCGGTGGGGGCCGGTGGGCCGCCGGGTGCTACTCCCGTCATGCAGGGGAGCATACGTCGCAAAGTGCACCAAAATCGGATATCAGGGAAAGTTGCCGTTCACCCACGGTCACCCGCGGACGGCCCGGTGCAGGGCCACCACCCCGCCGGTCAGGTTGCGCCACGCCACCCGACCCCAACCGGCCGCGCCGATCCGCGCCGCCAACGCCGCCTGGTCCGGCCAGGCCCGGATCGACTCCGCCAGGTAGACGTACGCGTCGGGGTTGCTGGACACCGTCCGGGCCACCACCGGCAACGACCGCATCAGATAGGACAGATAGACGGTACGGAAGGCGGGGTGCACCGGCGTGCTGAACTCGCAGACCACCAGCCGCCCGCCCGGCCGGGTCACCCGGGCCAGTTCCCGCAGCACCGCATCGGTGTCGTTGACGTTGCGCAGGGCGAAGGAGATCGTCACCGCGTCGAAGGAGGCGTCGGCGAAGGGCAGCCGCAACGCGTCCCCGGCCAGCAGCGGCACCTCCGGCCGGACCCGCCGCCCGGCCTGCAGCATCCCCTGCGACAGATCCGCACCCACCGCGTACGCCCCGGAACGGGCCAGCTCCTGGGTCGACACCCCGGTGCCGGCGCCCACGTCCAGCACCCGCTCGCCGGGGAGCAGCCCGAGCGCCGCCCGGGTGGCCCGCCGCCACGAGCGGTCCTGCCCGAAGGACAGCACCGTGTTCGTCAGGTCGTAACGGGCGGCCACCCCGTCGAACATCGCGGCGACCTCGTGCGGGGACTTGTCCAGGCCGGCGCGCTGGCCCTGCGGGGTACGGCTCACCCCTCCACTCTGCCAGCCCCCGCCCACCCACCCGGCGCTGGGTCGCCACCCGCCCCGCCCGTCACCCCGGGCCGGGGCGACCGGGACGCAGGGCGGGCGGGGTGGATGACCACCCCGCCCGCTCCACGTCCTACCGCTCAGTCGTGCGCCGACCTGCCGCCGTTCAGCTCTGCGGCTTCTCGTCGCCCGGGGTCACCAGCACGAGCCGACGCCGACGGGCGAGCATCAGCAGCGCCCCGCCCGCGAGCAGCACGGCGGCACCGATCCCCCCGATCAGGGTGGCCTGTGCGCCGGTCACCGGCAGACCGCCGTCGCCGCCACCCGTGCCACCACCGGTGGTCGGGCTGGCGCTGGCGCTCGGACTCGGCTGACCGGTCGGGCTGGTGCTCGGGCTCGGCGACGGGCTCGGACCGGTGGTCAGGTCGACGAAGACGTCGAACAGCGAGGTGTTGTCACCGTCGTCGGTCTCGGTGAAGATCTTGCGCTGCGCCTTGCTGGCGACCTGCGGCTGCTCCTCCGGCGTGCCCTCGGCCTCGGTCAGCCCGGCGGCGAACAGGACGCCCGGGGTGAGCACCTTCTCGGTGACGCCCGAGCCGACCTTCACCCGTACGTCGGCGGTGTAGAACTCGCCCGGCCGCAGCACCGCGCCGGTGTCCTCGCAGTACGCCACCACGCCACCCAGGTCCTGCATGACGCAGCTCTCCGGCAGATCGACGAAGGTGGCGCCGTCCGGCAGGGCGATCCCGTAGAAGACGCCGGTGGCCCGGCGGCTGCCGCCGTTGTAGAGCGCCCAGTCCAGCGGGGCGGTCCCGCCGGGCTTGACGCCGGTCAGCCCGCTCTCGCCGGCCTCGTCGCCGTCGACCACCACGTCGGCGTAGACGTCCTGCACCCAGGTGGTCAGGTCGTAGCCGGGCTTGACCACCATGATCTCGTGGTCGACCGAGTCCGAGGTGGTGTTGGACCCGCTCACGGTCACCTTCAGCACGCCCCCCTTGCCGCGCGTGTCGGTGCCGAACAGCGGGATGCCGAACTCTTCGGTGGTGCCGGCGGCGATGTCGTCGGTGGTGCCGCCCAGGTCGGACAGCGAGCAGGTGAAGGCGGTGCCGCTGACGGCGCAGCCGTCCGGCACGAGCACCCCGACCTTGTTCGCCTTCAGGCCCGCCGTCTCGACGGTGACCTTCACGTCCTTGGCGTCGACCGAACCCCGGAAGTTCTGGACGGAGAACTTGAACGGCTTGGCCTTGGCCTCCTTGACACCGAGCGCCAGCTGGGAGCTGAGCGGAACGAGGTCGAGCTCCGCCTGGTCGGCGGCGGTGGCCGGGGCGGCGACGGTGGCCAGGCCACCCACGGCGAGCAGGGCCACGGCGCCGACACGGGCCAGGGCCGAGCGGTGGAACAGAGTCATCGATCCCCCGGGGGGCTAGGGACTGCTGGGAAAGGTGTGGCTGATGTGGCGAACCGAGCGGACGTTATCCGAGATCGACGCCGGTGCGCCAGCCGTGACGTGCGATTTTGTCCCAGACGGGGCCGAACGGAGGATGAGCGGGGGCGGGACGGTCACCCGTCCCGCCCCCGTTTTATATGAACGGCCCTCCCGGGCCGATGGAGGACGTACGACGCTCGTACGGGCTTCCCGACGGGGAAACCAAGGTACGTCGGGCGCACGTTAGCGGGCGCTGTCGGGCCGCGCCAACCCCCGCGCCGGAGCGCCGCGTGGCAGACATCCGCCCAACGCGCCGCGTCCCGCCGGAATTGCTGCGTCTTGTGGTGGCTGATCCCCTGCCACCTCGCCCGAACGGCGACCACGAATATCCCCCGGGCCGACCACCCGAACCCGATCAGCCAGTCACCCGGAAAGCCTGATCAGTGACCCTACGTAACGGTCGGGGTCAGCGGGCCTCGACGAGCGGCAGGGAACGGCCGGCCCCGCCACCGGGCATGGCGATCGAGGAGAAGTGCGAGACCACCCGGTCGTCGGTCGGGTCGTCGGCGGGGGTGTGGTGCACCGCCAGCCGCCGGTAGAGGGTGTCCCGCTGGGCCGGGATCCGGTCGGCCGAGCGGATCATGCCGATCAGCTCGTGCAGGTTGGACCGGTGCCGCGCGCCCGCCGAGGAGATGACGTTCTCCTCCAGCATGATCGAGCCGAGGTCGTCGACCCCCATGTGCAGGGCGAGCTGGCCGACGTCCTTGCCGGTGGTCAGCCAGGACGCCTGCAGGTGCGGCACGGTCTCGAAGAACAACCGGGCCACCGCCACCAGGCGCAGGTATTCCAGGGTGGTGGCCTGGGTGCGACCCTTGAGGTGGTTGTTCTCCGGCTGGTACGTCCACGGGATGAACGCCCGGAACCCCCGGGTGCGGTCCTGCACGTCGCGGATCATCCGCAGGTGCTCGATCCGCTCGGCGTTGGTCTCGCCGGTGCCCATCATCATCGTCGCGGTTGACTCCAGGCCCTGCCGATGGGCCAGCTCCATGACCTCCAGCCAGCGCGCGCCGGACTCCTTCAGCGGGGCGATCGCCTTGCGCGGCCGGTCCGGCAGCATCTCGGCACCGGCACCGGCGATCGAGTCCAGCCCGGCGGCCTTGATCCGGGCGATCGCCTCGTCCAGGCTCACCTGGGAGACCTTGGCCATGTGCAGGATCTCGCTCGGCCCGATCGAGTGGATCGCGAGCTGCGGGTACGCCTTCTTGACCGAGGAGAACAGCTCCTCGTAGTACTCCACCCCGTAGTCCGGGTGGTGGCCGCCCTGGAGCATGACCTGGGTGGCGCCCAGCTCGACCGCCTCACCGCAGCGGCGCAGGATCTCCTCGGTCGGGTGGGTCCACCCCTCGGCGTGCTTGGGGGCCCGGTAGAAGGCACAGAACTTGCACGCCGTCACGCAGACGTTGGTGTAGTTGATGTTGCGGTCGATCAGGTAGGTGACGATGTTGTCCGGGTAGCGCCGCCGACGTACCGCGTCCGCCGCCTCGCCCAACGCGTGGAAGGGCGCCTCGGTGTAGAGCAGCAGCGCCTCCTCGGGCGTGATCCGCCCGCCGTCCGCGCCACGTTGCAGGATGTCGTCGATCTCCCGGTTCGCCGTCACACCACCGAGCGTACGCCGACCTCCCGTCCCACCCTCCGGTGGTGCGTCGACCGTGACGCGTCCCGCACCACGAGCATTCGTGTACTGACCGAAGGCCGATCGGGTCACCGTGGCGCACGCGCCCGCCGTGACACCCCACCCCAAATGCTTGAATAATTCTGGCACAATGCTGGAATCATTATATGATTCTCCCATGTTGTATCCGACTCCCACGCTGACAAGCGCCGACGAGCATGTCCTCGCCGAGGTGGAGGCGATGCGGGAGGCCCTTCGCTACCAGGTCGCCGAGCCACGCCGGTGGAGCGGGCACCTGCGCAGGTCCCTGATCGCCCACGCGATCCAGGGGTCCAACTCGATCGAGGGTTACCAGGTCGGGCTGGACGACGCCGTCGCCGCGGTGACCGGGGAAGACCCGATGGAAACCAACCCAGGCACCTGGGACGTCATCACCGGCTACCGCGACGCGCTCACCTATGTGCAACAACTGGGCAAGTCCCGGGAATTCGCCTGGCAGCACATGCTCCTCAATGCCCTGCACTTCATGATGATGCGGCATGAACTAACCAAATGGCCCGGGCGGTACCGACCCGGTGACATCTACGTCGATGAGGCCCATACCGGCCGTCGCGTCTACACCGGCCCGGATGCCGACGAGGTGCCGGGCCTGATCTCCGAGCTGATCGACTGGCTCGGCGGCGCAGAACCCGACACCCCTCTCCTCGTCCGCGCATCGATGGCCCACCTCAACCTGGTCAAGATCCATCCTTGGCGCGACGGGAACGGACGTATGTCGCGTTGCCTGCACACGCTGGTCCTTGCCCGCGACGGCGTGCTCGCCCCCGAGTTCTCCTCCATCGAGGAGTGGCTGGGCGCCGGCCGGAACACCTACGCCTACTACGACGTGCTGGCCGAGGTGGGCGGTTCGAGCTGGCAACCGGCGAACGACACCGGCCCATGGATCCGTTTCTGCCTGAGTGCGCACCACCAACAGGCACAGTTGGTCCGGCAACGCATCGACCAGGCCGCCCGACTCTGGGAACTCCTCGACCACCGGGTACGCCAGGACGGACTGCCCGAACGCGTGGTCAGCGCCCTGCAACTCGCGGCGACCGGCGGCAGAGTACGCCGGACCGTCTACCAGCACGACGAATCCCTCACGGACGACCAGGCCGTCCGTGACCTCCGGGCGCTGCTGCGATCGGGTCTCCTGGAACAACGTGGCCAGACCCGGGGCAGGTACTACGTCGCCTCGCCGACACTGCGTGAGCACGCCGCCCCGGCCCTACGCCCCACGGAGATCATCGACCCGTACGACCGACTCCGGCAGGGCCGGTGATTCCACGTACCCCTGACTGGTTGCTCAGGATTCCGAGAGAGCCGGCAGAGCCGCGACGAACGCGGCCCACGACCGGCGGTCGAAGGCCAACACCGGACCGGGCGCTTTCGGCACCACCTCGACACCGGTCGGTCGTCCCGTTTCAGAGCAGGGGATTCTCGTCCACCTCAACCGACCGGCTCCGTCCCGGCCGGCGACGGCTGGCGGCCGGTAGCTCCGGACCGGGACCGTAGGTGACCGAGGGGCCCCGGCGTGATTCGGAGACGCGGACCAGCAGCCCTCGATCGACCAGGTCGCTGAGCAGTCGTGACGTCGCCTGAGCGTCGAGGTCGAGAGCGATCCGCACCATCTGTGCGTTGATCTGGCCAGCAGCCCGCAACAGCTCGACGACCTTGCGCTCGGCGTCGTCGCCCTGTCCTCGGCGATAGCGGACCGCCGGGCCGAGAGCGCTCAGCACCGGGCTACGCAGCCGATAGTTCGGGGCCCGCCGTCGGGCGGTCTCCCGCGTGGGCTCCAGCATCGCCACCGGCTCGGTGCTCAGTCGCAGCAGCACCTCCTGCGACTCGACCACATCCTTCTGCAGGAGTGGGGCCGCGTCGACGGCGGACACCACGCGATGGGTCAACAGGTGGTAGAGGATCAGCAGGGTGTCGGCGTCGTCCTGCTCAGCCTCGGGCAGCGCCGCGACATAGCGGGTGACATGCCGGTTGGGTGCGCCACCGAGCAGGGTGACGGTCACCTGATCGGGTTCCTCGACGTACCGTGGCGGTTGGTGGCCCACCCGGACCATCTCCCGGTACATCCGATCCACTCCGACACCCGCCTCCTCGGCGAGCCCCAAGACCCGGACAGCCCTGGCCAGCGCCGGGTTCCGTGGCCGGGAGGTGGTGGTCAGGATGTTCTCCACAGTCACTCCGAAGACCAATGGCCCGGGTGAGGCCACGAGCAGTCGGGTGGGGGCATGCTCGATTCGCACCGGTCCGTCAAGACGGTAGTCACGGTGGACGAGCGCATTCACCACCGCTTCCCGGACCGCCGCCTCCGGCAGATCGGCCAACTGCACCTGCTGGCCACCGGGCAGGTTGACCGGTGTCTTGTCCACCCGGGCGTCGATGATCTCCAGCACCCGTACCAGGGTGCGCAGCAGCGGCCCGGCGATCCGCTGCACGACGGTCGGCTCACCCGCCGGGGTCTTACGGAACTGGTAGACCGCGAGATCCCGGGCATCCTCCTGGGGGCCGGGATCCACCAGGAGGAGCGCACCAGCGCGGTTGAGACGGCCCTCGGGACCGAGCAGGCCCAGGATCCGTAGCAGGTCGCCGTCGGTTTCGGAGGCGTAGCGCCGCCGCGCCGGGTCGGGACTCTGCCGGAGCAGACTCCGCGCGATGTCGAGCGCCACCGGCGACGCATCCGACCTGTCCAGTTCCGCATCGCCAGCGGACCAGTCGACGCTGTGTCGATCGGCCAGTGCGGAAGCGATCTGCGCTGCGGTCATCGGCACGCAGGAGGTGCCGACCCGATGGGTCGTACGCTGATCCACCTGGTGGATGTCGGGGCTGCGGGGAACGGAGACCACGAGAAGCCGACGCCCCGCGTGCTCGATCTCGTGGCTGGAGACGATGAGCGACGGCTCGGTGAGTTCGTAGATCCGCTGAACGACCCGGAGCGGATCGAGGTCGGTGCCTTCGAACGCCTCCGCACCGGCGATCCGGTCGTGCACCCCGACCACCAGCACGCCGCCGATGTCGTTGGCGAAACAGGCCGCTGCCGCCGCCAGCATCCGAAGCGCATCCTCCCGGGACCGGCCCTGCCGCTTGAAGTCCAGCGTCCTCGACTCAAGCGAGTCGGCGGTCTCCCCCGCGAGGATGCGAGCGAGCGCCCCTGCTGGCTCCTTGCCGGTCATCGGAGTTTCCCATCAGTTTTAGCGGACCCTTCCGAGTAAGGGTAAGACAAAACTACGGGAAAACCCGGCAACGGCGGGGACGGACCTCATGATCTCTGCGTCATGAGCTGCGGGCAGCTCACCATCGCGCACCGCGCCTACGTCCCACCGCCAGGATCCGCAGCACGGCCGGTAGCCGGAGTTCAGGCCCCGGAACGCGCCGGCAGGTCGGCGACGAACGCGGCCCAGGACCGGCGGTCAAAGGCCAGCACCGGCCCGGACCGGTCCTTGGAATCCCGCACCCCCACCACATGGGCTGCTGCGGCAACCTCGACACAGTTGGTGTCGGAGCCGCTGCGGGTCGACTTACGCCAGGAAGCCTCCGACAACTCTGCGATCATCATCTGCGGCTCGCTCCCGCTCGTGCTCCGCTGCGACCTGGCCTATCAACTTCATCGATTCGGCCGGGTTCAACGCCGACCTCGCCAGCGTATCCGCCTCCCGACGGAACACGTCCACCTGATCCGGCTTCTCCAGAAAGATGCTGGAGATCCTGTGTTCCAGGTGCACCACCGGCGGGAGTCGATCGAAGTCGAACAGGACGAACGCTCCGTCCAACCCGGAGTGCCCGGCGCACTCCAGCGGCAACACCTGGAGCGTCACGTTGGGCCGATCCATCATCTCGATCAAATGGTGGAGCTGTCGGGCCATCAGACGACGACCGCCGAGCGGCCGACGCAGCACCATCTCGTCGATGACCAGACTCAGTTCCGGTGGCTCGTCCCGGGCCAGGATCGCCTGCCGGCCCAGTCGGGCCGCGACCCGAGCCTGGGCGTCCGCCGGGGCCACCCCGCACGCCTTCATCAGAGCGCTGGTGTAGTCCGGCAACTGGAGCAGGCCCGGCACCAGCAACGGCTCCCAGCCCACTATCCGGGTCGCCTCGGCCTCGAACCGGATGAAGGTACGCGACCACGGGGTCAGGCCGGCCGAGTGCGTCTCCCACCAGCCCGGCTCCCGGCCGCGTCTGGCCATGTCGAGCAACCGTTTGCGCTCCTCGCCGACGACACCGTAGATGGCCAGCAGCGCGGCGATCTCTTCCAGCCGGATGCCCTGCTGGCCGGTCTCGATCCGGGAGAGCTTCGACGGCTGCCAGCCGAGTTGGGTCGCCACCCCCGAGCCGGTCAGGCGTCTGGCCCGTCGCACCTGCCGCAACTCGCCACCCAACCCACGGCCCACCACGGTCGGCGCGCTCTGCTTCGCCACCAGGACTCCCCACCGATCGCTATTGACATCTCACCCTGAGCAACCTCACCATAATCGCAAATTGCTATTCGAGCCAAGGCTTGCGTCAAAAGATGAAGGAGTGTCGAAGTGACCGCCTCGAACATCGTCCGTCCCTCACCCACCTGGCTGCAGCCGTACGATCCGGCTGACTCGCCCGGTCCGATCCCGTCCGTGGTCGAGCGGTTCCGGCGGCGCAGGCGGGACGAGCCGGAGCCGCCGAGCGAGGCCGAGCGGGAGGCCGCCCGCTACACGGTGGTGCTGGTGTCACCCGACGCGGCGCAGGCGCTCGGCGACGATCGGGGCGAGGTCGGGCTGCAACTGTTCCGCGACGAGGACTGGGACGGCAATCCGCCGCACCTGGACGAGGCGGTCAGGCTGATCGGGGAGGCCTGTGGGGAGCCGGTCGCCCTCACCGAGCACCACTCCGACCTCACCTACTGGACCGCCCACCTCCGCACCGGTTGACAGGTCGCCGGGATCGCAAATCAAGCACAAACCCATCGATCCCGGGTGAGTCGCTGACGTCATCAGCTCGACAGGGCCCGCAACAGACATAGGACCCCCGCCCGATCGTGTCCGGCGGGGTGGGCAGCGGCACCGCCGCCGGCCCGCAACAGACAAAGGACCCTCGCCCGAGAGCGAGGACAGGGTCGCCGGCCCCCGGAAGCTCGAAAACCACTGCCGGCAGCGCCGCCGACCCGGCTAGCCGTCGTAGTCGACCGTCAGGGTGTCGGTGGTCGGGCTGGACTGACAGGTCAACACGTACCCGGCGGCCACCTCGTCCGGCTCCAGGGCGTAGTTGCGGGCCATCGTCACCGCGCCGGAGACCACCTTCGCCCGGCAGGTCGAGCAGACCCCACCCTTGCACGCGTACGGCAGCTCGCCGCGCACCTTGAGCGCCGCGTCCAGCACCCGCTCGTCGCGGCCCATGGTGAACCGGGACGACCGGCCGTCCAGCACGATGGTCACCTCCGCGCCACCGGTCGACTCGCCCGTCCGGCGCACCGGCTCGGGTGGGGTGTCGACGTGGAACAGTTCGGTGTGCACCGCCGACTCGGGCAGGCCCCGGCCGGTCAGCACCGCCTTCGCGTCCAGCACCAACTGGTAGGGGCCGCAGAGGAACCACTCGGCGATCGCGTCGCCGGGCACGATGGTGTCCAGCAGCCGGGTCAGCCGGTCGGCGTCGATCCGGCCGGACAGCAACGGCGACTCACCCGGCTCCCGGGACAGCACGTGCACCAGGTGCAGCCGGGTCGGGTAGCGGTCCTTCAGGTCGGCCAGCTCCTCGGCGAACATCACCGTGTTGGCCGTGCGGTTGCCGTACACCAGGGTGAAGGTGCTGGCCGGCTCGACGGCCAGGGCCGTCGCGACCAGCGCGAGCACCGGGGTGATGCCGGAGCCGGCGACCACCGCGCCGTAGTGGCGCACCCGGTCCGGCGCGAACGCGGTGGTGAAGTGTCCCAGCGGGGGCAGCACGTCGACGGTGTCGCCGTGCCGCAGCGCGCCGCAGGCGTAGCTGGAGAACGCGCCGCCGGGGATCTCCCGCACCCCGATCCGCAACCGGCCGTGCCGGGCCAGCTCCTCGGGTGTGGAGCAGATCGAGTACGACCGCCGCACGTCCGCACCGGCGGCACCAGCGGCACCGGCCGCAGCCGGCCCACCTTCGACACCCGGCCCGTCGACCGCACCGGACGGCACGGTGACGGCGGTGTCGGCCGACCCGGCAACGGCGGGCAGGCGGACGGTCAGGTGCTGGCCGGCGGCGAACGCGAACGTCGCCCGCAGCTCCTCGGGCACCGCGAAGGTGATCGCCACGGCGTCGTCGGTGAGCCGGTCGACGGCGGCGACCGCCAGCGGGTGGAAAGCCGGCCGGCGGCGGACCGGGCGGGTGATGGTGACAGTCACAGCGCCTTCAGGTGGTCGAAGGGTTCGGAGCAGGAACGGCAGCGCCAGAGCGCCTTGCACGCGGTGGAGCCGAACCGGCTGACCTGCTCCGTCTCCGGTGATCCGCAGCGCGGGCAGCGGACGGCCAGGGTCAGCGGCACCACCCCGGGTGGGCGGCCGGACCCCGGCGCGGGCGACGGGCCCGCCGTACCGGCCGGAGCCGGCGGGGCGATGCCGGCGGCGGCGAGCTTGGCCCGGCCACCCTCGGAGATCCAGTCGGTGCTCCAGGCCGGGCTGAAGACCGTCCGGACCTCGGCGTCGGGATGCCCGGCGACTGCCAGGGCCCGCCGGATGTCGGCCCGGATCACGTCCATCGCCGGGCAGCCGGTGTAGGTGGGGGTGATCGTGACGAGCACCCGGCCGGTGGTCGGGTCCTCGTCGACCGCCCGCAGGATGCCCAGCTCGTCGATGGTGATCACCCGGATCTCCGGGTCCACCACCGCCGCCACGGCCGTCCTGGGGTCGGTCACCGGTGCCACCCGGGCCGGCTCACCACTGCGCCCCGGGGTGGGCGCGGTGCAGCACCTGCATCTCGGCCAGCAGGAAGGACAGGTGCTCGGTGTGTACCCCGTCGCGGCCACCGCCCGGCGTCCAGCCGGTCGCCGGGCGGGTCAGGGTGGCCTCGGCCAGCACCGGGTGCACCACGGCGTCGAAGTCGGCCCGCAGGCCGGCCGGGTCGACCGGGGCCGCCGGGTCCGCCGTGAACAGCTCATGGTGGTACGGCCAGAGCTGGTCCACCGCAGCCTGGGCCCGACGGTGCGACTCGTCGGTGCCGTCGCCGAGCCGCTTCACCCACAACGCGGCGTGGTCCAGATGGTAGGCGGACTCCTTGCGGGCCTTGGCCCCGATCGCGGCGAGCCGCTCGTCGGCGCACCCGGCCAACGCGGTGTAGAGCGGCACCTGGTAGGCCGCGAGCAGCAGCAGCTTCACCATGGTCACCGCGAAGTCGCCGTTGGGCAGTTCGACCAGCAGACAGTTGCGGAACTCCCGGTCGTCGCGCAGGAACGCCAACGCGTCCTCGTCCCGGCCGGCGCCCTCCAGCTCACCCGCGTACGACAGCAGGAGGCGGGCCGCGCCGAGCTGGTCGAGGGCGATGTTGGCCAGCGCGATGTCCTCCTCCATCTCGGGGGCGCGGGTGGCCCACTCGCCGAGCCGCTGGGCGGCCACCAGCGCGTCGTCGCCGAGGGCGAGGGCGAGGGTGAAGTCGAGAGGACCCTTCACAGGTGGTCCACCCCGTCCGGCACCTCGTAGAAGGTGGGGTGGCGGTAGACCTTGTCGGCGGCCGGGTCGAAGAAGGCGTCCTTCTCGTCGGGGCTGGACGCGGTGATCGCGCCGGCCGGCACCACCCAGATGGAGACGCCCTCCTGCCGGCGGGTGTAGAGGTCCCGGGCGTTGCGCAGGGCCAGCTCGGCGTCGGGGGCGTGCAGGCTGCCGACGTGGGTGTGTGACAACCCACGTCGGGCCCGGACGAAGACCTCCCACAGCGGCGAGGTCACCGGGGTCCGGGGCGGTTCACCGGGCGTGCTCACGCGGCCACCTTCTCCCGTTGCGACTCGGCCCGCTGCTTCGCCGCGTACGCCGTGGCCGCCTCACGTACCCACGCGCCGTCGGCGTGCGCGCGGCGGCGGTGTTCCATCCGCTGCCGGTTGCACGGACCCTCCCCCTTGATCACCCGCATCAGCTCGTCGTAGTCCGGCTGGGTGAAGTCGTACGCCTGCCGCTCCTCGTTCCAGCGCAGGTCGGGGTCGGGGATGGTGAGGCCGAGGATCTCCGCCTGCTGCACGCACATGTCGACGAAGCGCTGCCGCAGCTCGTCGTTGGAGAACCGCTTGATCTTCCAGGCCATCGACTGGGCGGAGTGGGTGGAGTCACCGTCCGGCGGGCCGAACATCGCCAGTGACGGGTACCACCAGCGGTCGAGCGCGTCCTGCGCCATCGCCCGCTGCGCCGGGGTGCCGTGCGACAGGGTGTGCAGGATCTCGAAGCCCTGCCGCTGGTGGAAGGACTCCTCCTTGCAGACCCGGATCATCGCCCGCGCGTACGGGCCGTAGGAGCAGCGGCACAGCGGGACCTGGTTGACGATCGCCGCGCCGTCCACCAGCCAGCCGATCGCGCCCACGTCGGCCCAGGTGAGGGTGGGGTAGTTGAAGATCGAGCTGTACTTCTGCCGGCCGTCGAGCAGCAGCTCGACCAGCTCGTCCCGGCTGACGCCCAGGGTCTCGGCGGCGGCGTAGAGGTAGAGCCCGTGGCCGGCCTCGTCCTGCACCTTGGCCAGCAGGATGGCCTTGCGTTTGAGGGAGGGGGCCCGGCTGATCCAGTTCCCCTCCGGCTGCATGCCGATGATCTCCGAGTGGGCGTGCTGGGCGATCTGCCGGACCAGGGTCCGCCGGTAGGCGTCGGGCATCCAGTCGCGGGGTTCGATCTTCTGATCGGCGTCGATCACGTCGGCGAAGTACGCCGCCGGATCCTCGCCGGGCGCGGCGGCACCCTCCCGGCTGCGGGCCGCCGCCTCACGCAGCGCCACCTCGGCGGCCTCGACCTGACCGAGCAGGCCACCGCCGGGCGCGTCCTCCTGCGGGACGAAGTCGTTGCCATACATTCGCCAAGTGTTACAGCTCGCCGCCCATGGCACCAGAGGGTGTAACAGGATTTGAGTAGCGGCTTCCGTTACCAGGCGGATGCGCTCGGTCGACACCAGGACACCTGCTCGGATATGACTTGAGTCACTGATCAAAGATGAATAGCCACAAGGGGCACAAACCGTGCCTATATCTCGACTTCCCGGCAGTTTGCCGTGCGTCGGATTCTGGCGAGTCGGCTGTCCGGACGTAGACTTCCCCGGTCACCACCGATCGGCTACCGACGATCGCCAGCGAGACACAGGCCACTCCCCCGGCCTCGGCGGTCGAGCCGACACCCGCGGAAGCAGCCGGTCCCCCCGGCCTGACATCTGGAGTTCACCCACGCATGCGATCTCGCGTGATCATGGTGCTCGCCGTTATGGCGGTGCTGCTCGGCACCGGCCTGCTGGTGCCGACCGCCTACGCCAAGCTCGCCGGCGACGACCCGACCGGCGGCACCGGCGGCGGCACGGCGGAGAAGGTGCCCGCGCCCGCACCCACCGCGCCACCGGCGCCCACCCTGGCCGGCGCCCCGGTCTCGGTGAACTTCACGGGGGAGTTCTTCGCCTGGGCCCTGCAGGACCGCAAGACCGGTCAGCTCTCCGGCTCGAAGAACATGACCTCGACCAGCTCCACCGAGTCGATGCTCAAGGTCTGGATCGTCTCCGACTACCTGCGCGAGCTCGGCGACGAGAAACCGCCGGCATCGATGTTGAAGAACGCGAGCCTGGCCATCCGGGATAGCAACGACGACGCCACCAACCGGATCTATGCGAAGTCGGGCGGCTCGTACCGGGCGCTGAGAAACGGTCAGCCCGGCCCGGTGCTCAAGCGGGCGATCAACATCTGCGGCCTCAAGGACACCAGGCCCGGCAACGTCCCCGGCTACGAGGGCTGGTGGAGCTTCACCCGGATGTCCCCCCGCGACGCCGCCCGGCTCGGTGACTGCATCGCCGACGGCACGGCCGCCGGCCCCCACTGGACCAAGTGGGTGCTCAACGAGATGGCCCAGGTCCGGGGCAGCGTGAGCAAGCAGATGGCCCGCTCCGGCGGCGGCCGCTGGGGCATCATCGACGGCCTGCCCGACGAGATCACCAAGCAGGGCCCGGTCGCGATGAAGAACGGCTGGACCCCCCTCAGCTACGACAGGAACTGGCACGTGAGCTGCCTCGCCGTCACCGACAAGTGGAGCCTCGCCGTGATGATGCGCTACTCGATCAAACAGCCGTTGAGTTACGGCGCCAAGGTGTGCGCCAGCGTCGCCACCCAACTGGTCACCCCGCAGCCCGGCGCCGCGCTCAAGGTGCCGCAGCCGGTCGGGAAGCTCTGATGGCGGGCAGCCGGCGGAGCAACCGCCGTGGTCGGCACGACAGCCAGCCGGTGAAGCTGATCGCCGTGGCCGCGATCCTGGTCGGCCTGGTGCTGGTCTCGCTGCGGCTGCTGCCCGGCTCGCCGCTGGAATCCACCGCCGCCTCGCACTGGGGTGACTCGTCCGCCGCACCCCGCTCCGACGGGGCAGCCGACCGGCACAACCGCCCCAACCTGCCCACCCCGGCACCGTCCTCGACCCGTTCGCTGACGCCGCTGCCCTTCGCCGACCGGGACCTCGACCTCAACCTCCAGGGCTGGTACTCCTGGAGCGTGCTGGACCGCCGCACCGGCAAGATCATCGGCTCGGACAACATGGGCGAGACCAGCACCACCGCCTCGCTGATCAAGTCGTGGATCGTCGCCGACTACCTGCGCCGGGCCGCCGACGCCGGGCAGACCCCGAGCGACGCCAAGCTCGCCGACGCCACCCGGATCATCCGGGACAGCGACAACACCCGGGCCGAGCAGTTCTACAACGGTGTCGGCCGGTCGGCCTCGATCAAGCGGCTGATCTCGATCTGCAAGCTCACCGACAGCAGCGTGTCCGCCGACGGTGGCTGGAGCCGGACCAACCTCTCCCCCCGCGACACCGCCCGCCTCGGCAACTGCATCGCCGACGGCCGCGCCGCCGGCCCCACGTGGACCAAGTGGCTGCTCAACGAGATGAAGCTGGTTCGGGGCTCGGGCGACTTCGGCATCCGCAAGGCGTTCCCGGCGGCCGAGCAGAAGAAGATCGCCATCAAGAACGGCTGGATCGACCGGACCCGCGAGCAGGAGATGCACATCAACTGCCTGGCCATCGGCGACACCTGGACGATGGGCGTGATGGTCCGCTACCCGATCAACCTGGGCTACGAATACGGCATGAAGAACTGCCAGAAGATCACCGAGGCGCTGCTCCAACCCGCCACCTGACCGGGGGCGGTCCGGGGCCGGTGCGCTCAGCCGGCGAAGAACTCCGGGCCGCCGTCGGGCAGGGCGGGGGCCTCGCCGGTCGCCGCCGCCCGACGGGCGAACTCGCGCAGGCCGGCGACCTGCCGCGCGCCCAACGAGAAGTCGAGGGCACGGAAGTACGTGGCCAGCGTCGCCGCGTCGAACGGCTCCCACCGGGCCGCCGCCTCGGCCACCTGGTCCAGCTCGGCCAGGCACAGGTCACGGGACCGCAGGAACGCCTCGTGCACCTCCTTGACCAGGCCCGGGTGGGCGGCGGCGAATTCCCGGCGGACCGCCCAGACGGCGAAGACCATCGGCAGCCCGGTCCATTCCCGCCACGCCTGCCCGAGGTCGGTCACCGCCAACCCCCGACGGGGCGCCTCGTAGAGGGCGCGTAGCGCCACGTCACCGATGAGCACCCCGGCGTCGGCCTCCAGCAGCATCTGGGTCAGGTCCGGCGGGCAGCGGAAGTACTCCGGGTGGACGCCGTACCGGTCGGCGAGCAGGAGCTGGGCCAGCAGCACCCCGGTACGCGAGGTCGAGCCGAGGGCGACCCGCCCGCCGTCCAGCTCGGCCAGCGGCCTGGTGGAGACCACGTTGACCGAGAGCACCGGCCCGTCGCTGCCCACCGCGAGGTCCGGCAGGAGCAGCAGCTCGTCGGCGTGCCGCAGGTATTCCACCTGGGAGATCGGGCCGATGTCCAGGTCACCGGCGACCAGCGCGGCGCTGAGCCGGTCCGGCGAGTCCTTGTGCAGGTCGACGTCGAGCAGCGCGCCGGAGCGCATCAGCCCCCAGTAGATCGGCAGGCAGTTGAGGAACTGGATGTGCCCGACCCGGGGACGTGCCACGCGCTCAGCCATGACCCGACCGTATCCCCGCCGGTCCGGGGCGGCTCATCGGGAGGCCCGGGGAGTGGTCAACCCCGCACCGTCTCCCCTCGTCGGAGGGCCTGCCCCGACCGGGGGGGCGGTCCGGCGGCCTCCGACAGCGGCGGCCCGTCCCCGCTCCACGTCGGTGTGCCCGGGCCGGAGCGGGAGTGACGCACCGCCCGGGTGACCACCGGCACGAATGCCAGCACCACCAGCAGGCCGGCGATCCCGGCGGCGGCGATCAGCGGGCGCGGTGGGAGCACCGCCAGCAACGCGCCGCCGATCAGGTAGCCGGCCATCGAGCCGCCCTGGACCGCCGCGCCGATGACGGCGTACGCGCGGGCGCGCAGCGGCTCGGGCACCCGCCGGGCGGTCAGCACGTTGGCGAAGACGTTGTCACCGCCGTTGGCCGCGCCGCCGATCAGCCAGAGCGGCACCAGCAGCGCCGCCGTCGGGACGGTCGCCGCGAGCACCACGACCAGGCTGCACCCGGCGAGCGTGGCGAGCACCCCGTGGACCAGCGCGCCGTCGTCGGTGAGCCGGCGGGCCACCCGGGCGGCCAGCCAGCTGCCGGGCAGCATGCCGGCCATCCAGGCCGCCCCGACCAGGCCGTAGACGGTGGCCGAGGAGTCCAGCGTCTCCCGGATGAAGAACACCTCGATCACGTTGATGCCGCCGATCGCGGTGATCACCGCCGCCGTGCTGACCACCAGGGCGAGCATCAGCGGGTCCGCGCGCAGCCGCCAGGTCGGGGCGGGACCGGTGCCGACGGTCGCGGTCACCGCCCGCCGGCCGCCCCGCCGGGTGCGCAGCGCCAGGCCCGCGCCGACCAGCGCCAGGTAGCTGACGGCATCCAACAGCAGCGGTACGCGGGTGCCGAACTCCCCGACCAGCAGCCCGGCGAGCACCGGCCCGGCGAGTGCGCCGAGCGAGCCGGCGGTCTGGCTGACGGCGCTGGCCCGGGGCAGGTCGCCGGGGCGGACCATCGCCGGCAGCAGCGCCGCCAGGCAGGGCTGGGTGACGGCGAGCCCGCAGGCGAGCAGGGCGACCAGGCCGATGACGACCACCGGTTGCGTGGCGAAGGCGAGCAGGACGCAGATCACCGCCTGGATCGACCCGACGGTGACCAGCAGGGTACGACTGTCGACCCGGTCGGCGAGCCGGCCGGCCAGCGGCGCGCAGAGCACCAGCGGCAGGGTGGCCGCCAGTAGCAGTCCGGAGACGGCCAGGCCGCTCGCCCCGGCGGACTGGAGGGCCAGCGCCAGCGCGGTGGCGGCGAGGAAGTCCCCGCAGATGGTGGTGCCGCGGGCGGTGGCGGCGATCCAGACGTCGGACCAGCGCGACCCGCCAGTTGTGAAGGACATACTTCGAAAATAGTCCTTCACAACTGGTCGAAGCAACCCCTACCCGTGGCTGATCAACTCCTTGTCATCGATGTAGCGGTATTCGACGGCCCTGACACCGCCACGTCAGCGTCACAGCGACTACGCACCTGACCGGGGGCGGGACAGGGGCGGGTCTAGAGCGGGATCGTGCGGTACTGGGCCGCGACGACGCGGGCGTCGGCCGGTGGATCGACCAGCCGGTTGCGCTGCCGGTACGGCTCGAACAACGCCATCACCGCGTCGTTCAGCCCGGCCAGCTCCTCGGCGGTGAGCAGCAGCAACGAGTCACTGAACAGGGCACCGCGATACCACTCGGCGGGCTCGTCGGCAGCGTGCCGCAGCCAGGTCCGCATCCGCTCGGCGTCCCGCGCGGAGTGCGCCTCGACCAGGGCCTGTTCGGCGGCCCGCGCCTCCGGGCCGGCCCCCTGTCCGGCCTCGACCAGCCAGCTCTGGCTGAACGCGCGCCACACCCGCTCCCGCGCGTCACCCCGGCTGGGTGCCTGCTCGACCAGGCCGAACTTCGCCAACGCCCGCAGGTGGTAGCTGGTCGCACTCGGCGACAACCCGGCGATCTCGGCCAACTCGGTGGCCGTCCCGCCCCCCGCACGCGTGCTCAGATGCTCCATGATCGCGATCCGGGCCGGGTGGGCCAGCGCCCGCATCACCTGCGGGTCGCTGATCGTCATCCGGCGCGGCTCGGGGTGCGGCTCGGTCATGACCCCATGATCCCGCCTGCCCGGGACCCCGGCCAGCAACCGGCCGCCACACCGGGGCGGGGAATTGGGTGGAGTGGAGGCTGGGCGGCGCGTAGGCTGATTGACCGCTCGACGGCCGTGGTGAGGTAGCCACCGCAGCGGACGTCCCCACGCGCCAAGGACCTGTCCTGGATACGCGGGCGAGCCGATCGAGACCGCCAAGAGGATCACCGTGCCCGCAACCGACGAACGCGGCAGGACCCACCCCGAACCCACCCGCCTCGAAACGGAACTCAGCGCCGAGCAGGCCCACCTGGAGACCTCCCGGCAGGCCCTCCGCCGGATGCGGGAACGCGCCCAGTCGCTCTTCGCCACCGGTGACAAGGTCGCCGGGGACGCGTACACCGCCGAGCAGCTCGGCCGGCACCTGGCCCGGCGGGTCGCCGAACTGGCCGACGACCCGACCACCGCGTTGTTCTTCGGCCGGCTGGACTTCGGCCCCACCGACCCCGAGCACGCCGGCCGGGGCTACCACGTCGGCCGGCGGCACGTCACCGACGAGCGGGGCGAGCCGCTGGTGCTGGACTGGCGGGCCCCGGTGTCCCGCTCGTTCTACCGGGCCAGCGCCCGCGACCCGCAGGGCGTCGCGGTACGACGGCGGTTCGGGTTCAGTGCCGGGGCGCTGACCAGCTTCGAGGACGAGCACCTGGACCGGGGCGAGGAGCTGGGCACCACCAGCCGCATCCTCACCGCCGAGATCGAACGCCCCCGGGTCGGGCCGATGCGCGACATCGTCGCCACCATCCAGCCCGAACAGGACGAGCTGGTCCGGGCGGACCTGGCCGACTCGATCTGCGTGCAGGGCGCCCCGGGCACCGGCAAGACGGCGGTCGGGCTGCACCGGGCGGCGTACCTGCTCTATCTGCACCGGGAGCGGCTGCGCCGCGCCGGGGTGCTGATCGTCGGCCCGAACCGGGCGTTCCTGTCGTACATCGCGGCGGTGCTGCCCGCCCTCGGCGAGGTCGAGGTGGCCCAGGCCACCGTGGAGGACCTGGTCGCCCGGGTGCCCGTCCGGGCGGTCGACGACCCGGCGGTGGCCGCCCTCAAGCACGACCCCCGGATGGCCGAGGTGCTCCGCCGCGCCGCAGCCGCCCGGATCACCGCCCCCACCGAACCGATCATGGTGTCGGACGGGTCGTTCCGCTGGCGGATCGGCCTGGACCCGCTGCACCGGGTGATCGAGGAGACCCGCCGGGAGGGCCTGCCGTACGACACCGGGCGGGAGCGGGTCCGGGCCCGGGTGGTGGGGTTGCTGCAACGCCAGGCCGAGGCCCGCCGGGCCGAGTCGCCGGGGGACGCCTGGCTGCGCCGGATGGGGAAGTCCCGACCGGTGACCGCCTTCCTCGACGCGGCGTGGCCGGCGCTGACCCCGGAGGGGCTGGTGCACTCCCTGCTCGCCGATCCGGGCCTGCTGGCCGCCGCCGCCGACGGCCTGCTCACCCCCGCCGAGCAGGCCCTGTTGCACGGCACGAAGCTGGGCCGGACGCCGAAGGCGACCCGGTGGACCGCCGCAGACACGGTGCTGATCGACGAGGCGGCCGGGCTGATCGAACGGGCCGCCGGGTTCGGGCACGTGGTGGTCGACGAGGCGCAGGACCTCTCCCCGATGCAGTGCCGGGCCATCGCCCGACGCAGTGAGCACGGCTCGATCACCCTGCTCGGCGACCTGGCCCAGGGCACTGCGCCGTGGGCCGCCACCGACTGGCGCGACTCCCTGGCCCACCTGGGCAAGCCGGACGCGGTGGTGGTGCCGCTGACAGTGGGTTTCCGGGTGCCCGCCGTGGTGGTCGCGTTCGCCAACCGGCTGCTGCCGGAGTTGGCGGTCGACGTACCCCCGGCGGTGTCGTTGCGGCGTGACGGGGCGCTCGACGTGCGTACCGTGGCCGATCTGGCGGCGGCGACGGTGACCGAGGTGCGCGCGGCGCTCGGGCACGACGGCTCGGTCGGGGTGATCGCCGCCGACGACGCGGTGGACGGGCTGCGTGCGGCCCTCGCCGCCGCCGGGGTGCCGACCGCGACCGCCGACGACCCGACGGCCTCGGCGCGGGTCACCGTGGTCCCCGCGACCCTGGTCAAGGGCCTGGAGTACGACCACGTGGTGGTCGTGGAGCCGGCCGCGATCGTGGCCGCCGAGCCGCGCGGCCTGCACCGCCTCTATGTGGCGCTGACCCGGGCCGTGTCCGGGCTGTCGGTGCTGCACACCGCTCCGCTGCCCGGCCCGCTCGCCGAACCACCGACGCCCTGACCCCGACCGGCGGAGCCGACCACCGCCGGTGGCTGACCCCGACCGGCGGAGCCGACCACGGCCGGTGGCCGACCCCGACCGGCGGAGCCGACCACCGCCGGTGGCCGACCCCGGCCGGTGGCGAGGGTGAGGGCCGCCCGGCCGGGCATCCTCCGCCGTGCCGCCGGTGGTGCTGCCACCGCACCGGGTGGAACAGCCGCTGTCCGGTGGGCGACCCGGCCCACCACCCCTCGACTTTGTGTTTTAAAGTAGTTTGCATGACCCCCGATGACGAGGCCGCCCCGCTCGACGCCGCCGAGGCGATGCGGCTGATCCGCGAGCAGCAGGCCAGCACGGTCCAACGGCTCGAACCCGACCCCCGGGTGCACTACTGGCCCTGGGGATTCGCCTGGCTGATCGGCTTCGGGGTCTACTTCCTGCGGTTCTCCCCCGACGGGCGCACCCTCGTCGACATGCCGGCCTGGCTGCCGCTGACCCTGCTGTTCGTGCTGCTCGCCGCCGCCGCGGTGGTCTTCGGAGTGGGCAGCGCCCGCGCCTACCGGCACGTCGCGGGCGAGTCCGCGCAGCGCGGCAGGTGGTACGGCACGGCCTGGGGCCTCGGGTTCTTCAGCCTGTCCGTGGTGATCGGCCGGGTCACCGACAGCCTGCCGCCCGATCTCGCCGGGCTGCTCTGGTCGGCCCTGTCGGTGGGGCTGACCGGCGCCCTGCACATGGCCGGCGGGGCGATCTGGCTCGACCGCACCCTGTTCCGCCTCGGCGTCTGGCTCACCGCCGTCAACATCGTCGGCGTCATCGCCGGCCCCGGCTGGCACGCGCTGGTGGTCTCGGTGGCCGGTGGCGGTGGACTGCTGGTGGCCGGCGCGCTCGCCCGGCGGCGGCACGGATGACCGAACTCGACCCGGTCATCCACGCCCAGGCCCGCCTGCGGGTGGTGGTCACCCTCGCCACCCTGGCCGACGGCGACCGGATCACCTTCCCCCGCCTCCAGGAACTACTCACGATGACCGCCGGCAACCTCTCCGTCCACCTGCGCAAGCTGGAGGACGCCGGCTACGTCGAGATCGACAAGACCCACCGCGGACGCACCCCGACCACCCTGGTCCGGCTCAGCCGGCGCGGGCGGCGGGCCTTCGAGGAATACACCGAGAACATCCGCGCCCTGCTCGACCCGCCCGCCCCCAGGGAGACCCGATGATCCTCGCCCACGCCGACCAGGCCACCCGCCGGTACGGCGACGTCCTCGCCCTCGACCGGGTCGACCTGACCGTCTCCGCCGGAGAACTCGTCGGCCTGCTCGGGCCGAACGGCGCCGGCAAGAGCACCCTGATCAACATGCTGGTCGGGCTACGCCGGCCCAGCGCCGGCCGGGTCGAACTCTTCGGCGGCGACCCCCGCCAGCCGGCCTCCCGGCGGCAACTCGGCGTCACCCCGCAGGAGACCGGCCTGCCCGGCACCCTCCGGGTCAGCGAGGTGGTCGACTTCGTCGCCGCGCACTTCCCCGACCCAGTGCCCCGGGGCGAACTGCTCGACCGGTTCGGCCTCACCGACCAGGCGAAACGACAGACCGGCGGGCTCTCCGGGGGGCAACGGCGACGGCTCGCCGTCGCGCTGGCCTTCGTCGGCCGGCCCCGGCTGGTCGTCCTCGACGAACCCACCACCGGGCTCGACGTCGAGGCCCGGCACACCCTGTGGGAGGCCATCCGGTCGTTCCACGCCGACGGCGGAACGGTGCTGCTGAGCAGCCACTACCTCGAAGAGGTGGAGGCGTTGGCGCAGCGGGTCGTGGTGCTCGGGCAGGGCCGGGTGCTCGCCGACGACACCGTCGGCGCGATCCGGGACATCGTCGGTGTCCGCCGGGTCAGCCTGGCCGCCGACGACCTGCCCGCGCTGCCCGGCGTGGTCGCCACCGAGCACACCGACGGGCGTACCCACCTGCTCACCACCGACGCCGACCAACTGGTCCGCGACCTGGTCACCGCCGGGGTGGCGTTCCGTGACCTGGAGGTCCGCCCCACCTCGTTGGAGGAGGCGTTCCTCACCATCACCGCCGCCGACCCGACCCGGACCACCGCCGACCCGGCCGGGACCGGCACCGCCACCAGCGCCGCCGTCGGCGGCCGACCCACCGCCTGAGGAGTCGACGCCGTGCCGCTCACCCTGGTCCACGCCCGCTACCAGCTCCTTGAGATCATCCGCGTCCCCGTCGCCGTGGTGGGCAGCGCCTTCTTCCCCGCCGCCGCGATGCTCTTCTTCGTCGTCCCGTTCGCCGGGGACGACCCGACCGGCGCCACCTACGCCACCGCCGCGATGGTCACCTTCGCGGTGATGAGCGCCAACATCTTCCAGTACGGCATCGGCGTCGCCGAGGACCGCGACCAGCCGTGGAACCCGTACACCCGGACCCTGCCGGCGGGGCCCGAACCCCGCCTGGCCGGGCGGATCCTGGCCGGGCTGGTGCTGACCTACCTGTCGATGCTGCCCGTCGTGATCATCGCGGCGGTCGCCACGGCCGCCCGGGTCACCCCGGTCGGGCTGCTGCTCGGCGCGGTCACCGTCGCGGTCGTGTCGGTGCCGTTCACCCTGCTCGGTCTCGCCATCGGCTACTCCCTGCCGAGCAAGGCGGCGATCGTCGTCGCACAGGTCATCTTCTTCCCGCTGGCCTTCGGCGGCGGTCTGCTCTCCGCCCCGGGCGACGCGCCCGGCTTCATCCAGGTGGTCGCGCCGTTCCTGCCCACCCGGGGGGCGGTCGAACTGATGTGGGCGGCGGTCGGCGACTGGCGGCCCGACCCGCTCGCCCTGGCCATGCTCGGGGTCTGGATCGTGCTGCTCGCCGCCCTCTCCGGCTGGGCGTACCGGCGCGACGAGGGTCGCCGGTTCAGTTGACCTTTCGCCGGTTCGGCCCGGTGACCGGCGACCGGTGCCACGATGCCGGCAGGGCGTCGCGCCGGCACGCCCCCGCAGCCGAGAGGGGCCGACGTGCGCACCGTCGCCGCGGGCACGCCCTGCTGGACCGACCTGGCGACCCCCGACCTGGACGCCGCCCGGCGGTTCTACCCGGAACTGTTCGGCTGGACCGGCCGGATCACACCGGAACCCGGGCCGGCCGGCTACACCACCTTCCGCCGCGACGGCCGGGCGGTGGCGGGCGCCGGCCCACCGGCCGACCCGGACCAGCTGCCGGTCTGGTCGACGTACGTGGCGACCGACGACACCGACCTGGTCACCACCCGGGTCGAGGCGGCCGGCGGGCAGGTGCTGGTCGCCCCGTTCGACGTCCTCGACGCGGGGCGGATGGCGGTCTTCGCCGACCCGGCCGGCGCGGTGTTCAGCGTCTGGCAGCCGATGCGGATGCCCGGCGCGGAGTTGCTCGACGCCCCCGGGGCGATGTGCTGGAACGAACTGGTCAGCCCCGACCCCGAGGGCGCGAAGGTCTTCTACGAACTGGTCTTCGGCTGGCACCCCGAGGAGCAACCCGCCGGCGGGCCCGGCTACACCGGCTGGCGGTGCGGGGCGCGGATCGTGGCCGGGATGCTGCCGACGACCGACGACGGTGGCGCGCGGCCGGCGTACTGGTCGGTGTTCTTCGCGGTGGCCGACGTGGACGCGACCGCCGCCCGCGCCACCACCCTCGGCGGCACCATCGTCACCCCACCCCGGGACACCCTGCTGGGCCGCCGTGCCGCCCTCCGCGACCCCCAGGGCGCCTACTTCTCCCTACTTCGCCCCGCCGCCGATACCCCCTGACCAGCCGCCCGACGGCATCCGGACGCCCGCCGGCACCGTCGACCGCGCGGCCCGGCACCGTCGACCCTCAGGTTCGCCGGGGCTCGGGGCGGGTGGGGACCACCAGCGGGCCGTGGTCGCCGGGGATGACCCGGACCCGGGCCCGGTAGTGGTGGGACAGCAACTCCTCGGTGAGCACCTGCTCGGGTGGGCCCGCCGCGACGACCCGGCCGTCGGCGAGCAGCACCATCCGGTCGGCGTACTCACCGGCGACGGAGAGGTCGTGCATGGTGGCCAGCACGGTCAGGCCGTGCGCCCGGCGCAACTGGTCGACCAGCTCCAACACCTCCTGCTGGTGGCCGATGTCCAACGCGCTGGTCGGCTCGTCCAGCAACAGCAGGGTGGCGCCCTGGGCGAGCGCCCGGGCCAGGAAGACCCGCTGTCGCTCCCCACCGGAGAGGGTCGACAGCTCCCGCCGCTGGAACCCGGTCAGATCCAACCGGTCCAACACGTCGTGCACGGCGGCCAGGTCCGCCGCCGACTCCCGCCCCAACGGCGCGATGTACGGGGTCCGCCCCAGCAGGACGTAGTCGAACACCGACATGCCCGCCGGCACCACCGGGGACTGCGCCACCGTCGCCACCACCCGGGCCCGGTCCCGGCGACGCAGCGCGCCGGACGGCGTACCGAACAGCGAGACCGCGCCCGGGGCGGGCAGCAGGCCGCCGACGGCCCGCAGCAGGGTCGACTTGCCGGCACCGTTCGGTCCGATCACCGTGACCCACTCACCCGCGGCGACCGTCAGGTCGACGCCGGCCAGGATCACCTCCCCACCGAGCCGCACGTGCAGCCCCCGCACCTGCACCGCCGGCACGGTCACGGGACCGCCTTTCGTTCGCGACTGCGGGGCTCGCAACACCGGCTCACTCCCCGCGCTCACGGGAACACCTCTGTTCGCGACTGCGGGGCTCGCAAAACCGGCTCACTCCTCGCGCTCACGGGAACACCCGGCGGGCGGTGCGCAGGACCAGGACGAAGAACGGGCCGCCGAGCAGGGCGGTCACCACGCCGATGGGGATCTCGGCGGGGGCGGCGGCGGTCCGGGCGACCACGTCGGTCAGCGCCAGGAACGCCCCGCCGAAGAGCATCGACAGCGGCAGGATCACCCGGTAGCTCGACCCGGCCAGCAGCCGTACGGTGTGCGGCACGATGATCCCCACGAAGCCGATCAGGCCGGACGCGGAGACGGCGGCGGCGGTGCCGAGCGAGGCGGCGGCGATCAGCAGGTAGCGGGACCGCTGCGGGTGCAGGCCGAGGCTGGCCGCCTCGTCGTCGCCGACGGAGAGCACGTCGAGTTCCCGCCGGTGCAGCAGCACCACCACGGCGGTCAGCACGAAGTACGGCAGGATCAGCCGGACGTCGCCCCAACCGGCGGTGCCCAGCCGCCCGAGCAGCCAGGAGTAGACCATCTGGATGCTGTCGGAGTGCCGTTGCAGCAGGTACGTCTGCCCGGCGGAGAGGAACGCCGACACCGCCACCCCGGCCAGGATCAGGGTGGCCGGTGACCGGTCCCGCCCACCGGCCGCCCCGAGCAGGTACGTCAGGGCGACCGCCCCGAGCGAGCCGACGAACGCGGCGAGCGGGATCGTGACGGGCATCCCGGTCAGCGCCCCGCCCGCCCCGACACCGCCCAGCGTGATCACGGCGGTCACCGCGAGCCCCGCGCCGGCCGCCACCCCCAGCAGGTACGGGTCGGCCAACGGGTTGCGGAACACCCCCTGGTAGCAGCCGCCGGCCAGGGCGAGCAGACCGCCGACGAGCAGGCCGAGCACCACCCGGGGCAGCCGCAGCTCGGTGACGATGGCGATCTCGCGTTCGGTCAGCCCGCTGTCGAGGCGTACCCCGGGCAGCAGGTTGAGCAGTTCGGCGGCGACGCTACCGGGGGGCAGGCCCACCGGGCCGAGGGAAACCCCGGCGACCAGGGCCACCAGCACGGCGAGCACCCCGGCGGCGAGCCAACGCTTACGCAGCCCGGCCGGTCGGGGCGTACCGGCGGCGACCTTCGGGGTGCGGACCCACCCGACGCCGGGCCGTCGAGCCGGGGCGGGCACGGCCGGGCGGGACCCCGCCGGCTCGGAGCCCGCCGGGGGAACGGCGGCCGGGCCGGGGTCGGGCAGGCCGGACGGCCGGGACGCGTCGGGCGTCCCGGCCGGTCCGGGGCCGGTGGGGCGCACGGTCACCTTGGGTGGACCGTCACGCGGGCACCTTGGCGGTGGCGTCGACGATCGACCGGAGCAGGTCGACCACGCGCGGCCCCCAGCGGGAGGCGACGTCGTCGTCGAGCGCGACGACCTGGTTGTTCTTGACGGCGGTGATGCCGGCCCAGCCGCTGCGGGCCTTGACCGTGTCGGCGCTCTGCTGGCAGCACTTCACGTCGGCCAGGAAGACGAAGTCGGGGTTCGCCTTGACGATGACCTCCTGGGAGAGCTGCGGGTAGCCGCCGTTCTTGCCGTCGGCGTCGGAGGCGTCGGCGATGTTCTGCAGCCCGGCCAGCGCGTAGATCGAGCCGATGAAGGTCTTGCTGGTCGCGCTGTACAGCTCCGGCCCCAGCTCGTGGTAGTAGGTCAGCTTCGTGGACCGCTGCGGCAGGTCCTTGGTGAGCTTGCCGATCTCGTCCTTCATCCGGGTGGTCACGTCGGCCGCCTCGGTCGGGTGGCCGGTGAGCGTGCCCAGGTCGGTGAGCTGCCGGTAGGTGTCGTCGAGGGTGGCCGCCGCCGGGGTGAGCAGCACCGGGACCTTCAGCGCGGTGAGCTGGGCGACGATCTTGTTGGTGTCGTTGGCGAGCACCACCAGGTCGGGGTTCTTGCCGGCGATCGCCTCGGCGTTGGGCTGGAAACCGGACAGCTCGCTCTTGGGCGCGTCGGCCGGGTGGTTCGACTGGTCGTCGACGGCGGTGACCTGCGAGCCGGCCCCGATGGCGAACAGCATCTCGGTCGCGGTGGGCGACAGCGAGACGATCTTCTCGGGCCGCTTGTCCAGCGTGAGGTTGCCGACGGTGGCCGGGAAGGCGGCGCCGGAGCTGCTGCCGGCGGCGGGGGTGTCGTCGGAGGTCTTCTCGGCGCACGCGCCGAGGGCGAGGGCCGCCACCGCGAGGGTCGCGGCGAACAACCGGGGGGTACGTCGGGACATCGGTCCTCCTGTCGGTCGAGGAGCGTGGTGCTTCGCCGACAGGGCCGCTGGCGTGCCCGTCCGCGAGGCGCCCTTCCTCGAGAGCGCGTGTCGCGACCGACCGCAGGCGACCTGGCTCGTCCCCACACACGACGACGCCGGCCACTCGGGCCGGGCGCCGGGGCGGGTCACCGGCGGGGCCGGGAACCACGGTGGGGCATCTCAGTTGCGGGACAGCGCCGGTTTCGCACCGGCTTCGCTGCGGGTCGATCGGGTGCCACGGTAGCGCACGACCAGCGAAGATCGTCTGGTCGGTGGGGGTGGGTGGGGTCCCGTCGGGGGCTTACGGGACCCCACCCGGAGTGACGTCCGGTGGGTCAGCAGTAGGTGCTCTGCTTGTTGATGACCCGGTAGGGGCAGTCGGCGTACTCCGACAGGAGCAGCACCGCCTCCTTGTTGCGGGAGGTCTGGGCGGGGATCACCTCGTCGGGCGGGTAGAAGCCGCCACCGGCCCCGGACGACCCGGGGTACATCTCGAAGGTGTACGCCCAGATCTTGTGGGTCGCCCACATCCAGTCGAGGCTGTCGCCGTCGGTGATGTAGAGGTCGCTGGACTGCTCGGGGGTGTAGCCGTTGGTGGCCGCCATCCGCTGCCCGAGGGTGGCGAAGGTGTTGTACTGGTCGGCGGTCATCCCACTGGGGGTGTTGGCCGTGGTGTAGCCGAACGGCCAGAGCACCAGCTGCGAGTAGGTGTGCCAGTCGATGTTGGCCTTGATCTGCTGCACCCCGCCGACGACCCGGCTGTTGACGAAGTCCCGCAGTGCCTTGGTCTCCGGCGCGGAGAAGGCGGACGGCCCCCGGTAGGTGCTCGACGACGGCGCACCGGACGAGCCGCCGCAGCAGCCCCAGTTGTAGCCCCAGTTGCGGTTCAGATCGGTGCCGACCGCCGCCGCGCCGCTGTTGGGCTGCCGGTTCTTGCGCCAGGACCGGTAGGAGCCGGTGGCGATGTCGTACTCGCTGCCGTCCGGGTTGACGGTGGGGACGATCCAGATCTCCCGGGAGTTGACGATGCTGGTGATCCGCGAGTCGGTGCCGTAGCTGTCGGTGAACAGGTTGAGCAGGTAGATCGCCATCTCGACGGTCAGGTGCTCGCGGGCGTGCTGCTGGGAGTTGAACAGGATCTCCGGTTCGGCCTCGTCGGTGCCGACGTTGTCGGAGATCTTCACCGCCATCAGGTCGCGGCCCTCGTACGACTTGCCGATGCTGATCTTGCGGGCGATGGCCGGGTGGTCGGCGACCACCTGGTTGACCACTGTGGTCAGCTCGGCGTAGTCGTGGTAGTTCGAGTCGGCCGGGGGGAAGGCGAGGGCACTGGCCCCCTCGGCGGGAGCCGGCGCGGCCTCCTGCTCCAGCCGGAAACCGAGCCGGGTGATCGCGGCTGCCTCGGACCGGGTCGCCGAGACGTACAGCACGCCGTGTTCAGCGGAGTCGATCGCCGCGCCGGTGCGGGCGACGGCGTTGCGGTCGGCGAGGGTACGCGGGCCGAGCACCCGGTATTCGGCGGCGGCGGGCTCGGGCTCCGGGGCCGGGCGGGCGGAGACCGGCCCGGTGGCGACGGCGGTCAGGCCGAGGCCGGCGACGACGGCGAGCGCCAGGCGACGCCGGAAGGGGGAGGTGCGGAAGGCCATGAACATCCTCCTCGGGGTACGGGAGATCCCGTTGTGTGCCCACTTCACCAGGAGTCACATGGTCATATCAATATCCGTGACTGTCTCCAACCATCCCGACCGGATCGTCACATCGGCAATGACTTTCTCACCTGCAAGCCCTGGCGAAACTTCCTGCCGGGCGGGACAGTGAACGACAACGATTCCCCACCCCGCGGAGTTGCCATGTCCAGCAGAGCCCTGCGCGCGGTCGCCCTGGTCGGCGTCGCCACCCTCACCCTGCTCGCCAGCACCGCACCCGTCCACGCCGCCGGCCCGTCACCCACCGGGACGCCCCCACCCGCCGGGGACCGCCCACCCCCGGGCGGACACGACGAGCAGATCACCTTCCAGGAGTGGTCCCGGCACCCCGACTGGCGGGCCGGCACCCACCGGGGCACGTACGCCGCACCCGGACACCGCGCCGGCCTCACCATCGGCCGCCCGGCCGGCACCACCGAGTTCACCGACCCGCACACCGGCACCACCCGCACCTGGGAGTACGCCACCTGGACCTCGCCACCCACCACGATCGGCTTCGACGCCACCGAACTCGTCGCCTCCTGGAACGCCGACACCCCGGCCGGCACCTGGCTCCAGGTCGAACTCCAGGGCACCTACACCACCGGCGACCACACCCCGTGGTACGTCATGGCCCGCTGGGCCTCCGGTGACCGCGACATCGCCCGCGCCACCCTGGACGGTCAGGGCGACCCCTGGTCCAGCGTGTGGACCGACACCTTCGCCATCGACGACGCCGCCGCCGGGGTGCTGCTGCGGTCGTACCAACTGCGGCTCACCCTCTACCGCGCACCCGGCCAGGCCGCCGCACCCCGGGTCCGGATGCTCGGCGCGATGAGTTCGCACGTGCCGGACCGGTTCACCGTCACCCCGAGCCGGGGCCACATCGCCTGGGGCACCGAACTGCCCGTGCCGGCCCGCTCCCAGATGATCCACCGGGGCAGCTACCCCGAGTGGGGCGGCGGCGGTCAGGTCTGGTGCAGCCCGACGTCCACCACGATGGTGCTGGAGCACTACGGCAAGCTGCCGTCGGCGGACGACCTGTCCTGGATCGACCCCGACCACCCCGACCCGCAGGTCGTCCACGCCGCCCGGATGACCTGGGACAACGAGTACGAAGGCGCGGGCAACTGGCCGTTCAACACCGCGTACGCGGCCAGCTTCCCCGGCATCGAGGCCCGGGTCACCCGACTGCACTCCCTCGACGAGGCGGAACGCTTCATCCGGGCCGGCATCCCCGTGGTCACCTCGCAGTCCTTCCTCGACACCGAGCTGGACGGGTCGAACTACGGCACCTCCGGCCACCTCTTCGTGATCGTCGGCTTCACCGCCGACGGCGACGTGATCGTCAACGACCCGGCGTCGGCGTCCAACGCCGAGGTCCGCAACGTCTACCGACGCGACCAGTTCGAGCAGATCTGGCTACGCACCAAGCGCTACCGGGCGAACGGCACGGTGGCCGGTGGGTCGGGCGGCATCGCGTACCTGATCAAGCCGATCGACCACCCATGGCCGGTGGTCCCGGGCTCGACCAACTGGTGATCCCCTCCCCGACCGGCATGATCCACTCCGGACGGTCGAAGTAGCGGTATCACCACGCCGCGACACCGCCACGGGGCCGATCTGGAGTGGATCACGGCCGATCGGGCCACGCAGCGAGCGCCCGGCGCGGCCTGTTCCGGCGGACGCGGTTCGAGCGGACGCGCGGGGGTCAGCGGGGCTCGTCGCCCTCGGCGGGTTGGTCGTCGCCGGCCAGGGCGGAGCGGAGCCGCTCCTTCTCCGCGCGTCGCCGCTCGGCGGCGGCGGCCACCTCCTCGGCCATCTGGTCCCGCCAGCCCCGGAGCAGGAAGAACGACGCGGCAGCGGAAAAGATCAACGCCACCATCAGCTTCAGGAAGAGGTTCATCCCGACCGGCCACAACGCCGCCACGACCACCAGGAACAGCCCGATCCGGGCCAGCGTGTACTTCACCGCCGCGCTCACCGGGCTACCTCAGCTCGCGACTGCGGGGCTCGCAACACCGGCTCACTCCTCGCGCTCACCAGGCCACCCCAGCTCGCGACTGCGGGGCTCGCAACACCGGCTCACTCCTCGCGCTCACCAGGCCACCTCAGCTCGCGACTGCGGGGCTCGCAACACCGGCTCACTCCTCGCGCTCACCAGGCCACCTCAGCTCGCGACTGCGGGGCTCGCAACACCGGCTCACTCCTCGCGCTCACCAGGCCACCCCAGTTCGCGACTGCGGGGCTCGCAACACCGGCTCACTCCTCGCGCTCACCAGGCCACCCCAGTTCGCGACTGCGGGGCTCGCAACACCGGCTCACTCCTCGCGCTCACGTCTTCCCCACTCCTTGCACTCTGCGCCGGGGGCTCCGACGCCGGTGGTTCAGCCCGTCCGTCGGGCCAGCCAGTGCACGCCCTGGAACCAGAGCACCGCGTACCCGACGGTGAACGCGAGCGCGGCCAACCCGCCGGTGAACAGCGGCGCGAGCCCGGCGGCCAGGCCCGCCACCAGCAGCCCGGCGACCACCGCGACCACCGCGGCGGCCAGGGCCGCCACCACCCGGGCCGCGCCGAAGTCCCAGGCCCGGAATTCGTCCCAGAACAGCCAGACCGGCAGGATCACCGCGAGCCAGCCGTTGGTACGGCCGAAGTCGCCCGCACCGGCCACGGCGAACGCCCAGTCGAAGAGCACCAGCGCCAGCATGCCGATCACCCAACCGGCCAGGCTCACCCCGAGCAGGTCACCCAGGGTGAGGATGCGTCCCTCGGCGTCGCGGCGGGGAAACCCGCTGCGCTGCTGCGCGGTCGGCTGCTGTCCGGTCATGGTGTGACGAGCATACGGCCGGGTCAGGCCCAGACCTGCTGCGGCTCGGCACGCCGGGACGCCAACGCGGGTGCCCGGTCGTACTCGCGGACCACGTTGTAGCGGGTGTCCCGCTCGACCGGCTGGAAGCCGGCGTCCCAGATCAGGTTGAGCAGGTCGTCACGGTGCATGGTGTTCGGGGTGCCGTACGAGTCGGCGTCGTGGGTGATCTTGTATTCGACGACCGAGCCGTCCAGGTCGTCCACGCCGAAGTTGAGCGAGAGCTGGGCCACCGACAGGCCGTGCATCACCCAGAAGTTCTTCACGTGCGGGACGTTGTCGAACAACAACCGGGACACCGCGAACGTCTTGAGCGACTCGGCCGGCGAGGCCATCGTGGTGCGCGCCTGGATCCGGTTACGGATCTTGCCGTCCGCCGAGTCGACGAAGTCGTGCTGGTAGCGCAGCGGGATGAAGACCGCGAACCCGCCGGTCTCGTCCTGCAACTCACGCAACCGCAGCACGTGGTCGACCCGGTGCCGGGGCTCCTCGATGTGGCCGTAGAGCATCGTCGCCGGGGTCTTCATGCCCTTGGCGTGGGCCAACGCGTGGATCCGGGACCAGTCCTCCCAGTGGCAGGCGTGATCGACGATGTGCTGGCGGACCTCCCAGTCGAAGATCTCCGCGCCGCCGCCGGTCAACGACTCCAGGCCGGCGTCCATCAGCTCATCGAGGATCTCGTCGGCCGACAGGCCACTGATCTTCTCGAACCACTGCACCTCGGTCGCGGTGAAACACTTGAGCTTGACGTTGGGCAGCGCCGCCTTCAGCTCCCGCAGCACCTTCGGGTAGTAGCGCCAGGGCAACGTGGGGTGCAGGCCGTTGACGATGTGCAACTCGGTGAGCTGCTCGTCCTCCATCTCCTTGGCCTTGCGGACCGCCTCCTCGATACGCATCGTGTACGCGTCCTTCTCGCCCGGCTTGCGCTGGAACGAGCAGTACGCACACGAGGCGGAACAGACGTTCGTCAGGTTGAGGTGCCGGTTGACGTTGAACATCACCCGTTCGCCGTTCAACTCCGTACGCCGGTGGTGGGCCAGCCGGCCCAACCAGGTCAGGTCGTCGCTCTCATAGAGGGCGATCCCGTCCGAGCGGGTCAGTCGCTCCCCCGCGTACACCTTCGCTTCGAGCTCACGCTTGAGTCCGGCGTCCATCGAAAAGCCACGTCCCTTCCACCTGCGGTCGGATCGAGCCTACGTCGGACGAGCGACAGGTCGGCAGGACGGGCACCGCCAGCGACCTACCTCACCCGCACTCCCAGGGTTCTCCAAGCTGCTCACGCATCGACATCGTTGTCCCGGTGCGGTAAGACAGGATGGGACGCGGCGCACACCCCGGCGTCCCGGGTCGTCGCGCCCCACCTCACGCGGCGGCACCATCACCCGGCACAGGGAGCGGAATGGTCGACAGCGGGCACGGGCGACGACAGCGACGACGCAGGGTCCCGGTGATCTCCCCGGTGCTGCGGCCGGCGCTCTGGTCGGCGCTGCTCGGCGCGGTCGCCGCGATGGTCCTGGCCACCCCGGCCTATGCCGAGCCGCCGCTGCCCAACACCGTCCCGGACACCGGTTCCCGGCCGGTGGTCACCGGCGGGTTGCAGCTGCCCGGCGCGGCGACGCCCGGCTACCCGCTCCCGGGCCAGCCCAGCTACCCGACCCTGCCGGTCGGCGGGCTACCGACCAGCCCGCTGCTGTCCCAGATCGACACCCTGACCGCGCAGAACGGTCAGCTCGCCGACCAGCTCCTGCAGTTGCAGAAGCAACGCGACGACGCACGGGTCCAGCTCACCGGCGTCCAGGGTGAGCTGACCCGGGCCCGGGGCGCGCTGACCGTGGCGGAGCAGCAGGCCAACGCCGTCGCCGCGAACGCCTTCAAGGCCGCCGCCGCCCTGCCGCCCGGTGAACTGGCCCGCGACCTGCACGGGCTGAGCGTCCTGCAGCGGGTCTCCCGGGGGCAGCAGGCCGACGACGAGACCACCGCGGCGGCCGGCGAACTGTCCCGGGCCCGGACGGCCGAGCAGGTCGCCGCCCAGGCGGTCACCGCCGCCACCGACCGGGTCCGGCGGGCGGAGGAACAGTTCGCCGCGGTGCAGAAGGCGCTGCGCGACAACGACGCCAAGATCGCCAAGCTGCGTGCGGACAACCAGGCCCAGCTCATCGCGCTGGAAAAGCAGCAGGAGGCCGCCGAGCAGAAGCTGGGTGCGGCGTACGTCGAGGGGCAGAGCAGCACCGGGCTGAACGCCAGCCCGCAGGCGCTCGCCGCCGTGCGGTACGCGCTCGCGCAGCTCGGCGACCCCTACCTGTGGGCGGCCGAAGGCCCGGACCGCTTCGACTGCTCGGGGCTGATGTGGGCCGCCTACCGGTCCGCCGGCTACTACGACCTGCCCCGGGTCGCCCGCGACCAGTACTACGCCACGCGGAGCCGGACGGTCTCCCAGGCAGCCCTGCTCCCCGGCGACCTGCTCTTCTTCGCTTCGGGCAGCAGCTGGACGACCATCCACCACGTCGCCATGTACATCGGCGGGGGGCGGATGGTGCAGGCGCCACGCAGCGGCGACGTGGTCAAGATCTCCCAGGTCCGGTGGTCCGGTCTCTACGCCGCCACCCGGGTCGTCGGCGCGGTGAACACCCCCGGCTCCCCGATCACCCAGGTCCCGACGCCGTCCCCGACGCCGAAGCCCACCACCGCGTCGCCGAAGCCCACCACGCCCTCCCCGAAGCCCACCACCGCGTCGCCGAAGCCCACCACGCCCACGCCCCGGCCGACGGCGACCACCGCACCGACGAAGCCACCGACGCCGAAGCCCACGCCCACCCCGAGCAAGAGCCCCGACCCGACGCCGAGCGTCTCCGGCACCGGCACCGGCACGCCGGACAGCAGCACCAACCCGACCACAGCCGGCAGCACCGGCGCCCCGGAGAGCAGCCGGTCGGCGTCCACCTCCACCTCGGCGACCGCCTCGGCGAGCACCGGGAGCTGACCGACCGCCACCGTTGCGACCACCCTCGGCACTCCGACTGTGCCGACGGGGCGAGATGTGGCACGGTGACACGAGGCACATCCGGTCGCCGTTCACAGGGCACGGGTGCGAGGGTGCGCGGAGGGCGATCATGGCTGAGCAAGAGGTTCCGGTGCGACACGTCGACCAGGGATCCGAGCCCGACCCGGCCACCGGCAGCCCGGACCGACCCGTCGTATCCGCCGACGCCCCCGACCGGTCCGGTGCCGCGACCTCCGACACCCCGGGCCGACCCACCGAGGTCTCCGGCCGGCCCACCGGAACCGCCGACACCCCGGCCCGGCCTGGTCCGGCCGCCGACACCCCGGCCCGGCCTGGTCCGGCCGCCGACACCCCGGCCCGGCCTGGTCCGGCCGCCGACACCCCGGCCCGGCCTGGTCCGGCCGCCGACGGGTCGGCCCGCGCCACGGCCAGCGTGCACACCATGACCGTGCCGCCCGAGGGTGACGAACTGCCCTCCGGGGTGGCCACCGCGACCACCTACCGGGCGGGCAGCCCCACCGCCGCCGGCCCGTCCACCGTCCCCGCCTCGCGAACACCCGAACCGGGTGACCCGGCTCCCGGCGGTTCGGGCCCGGTCGGCCCGGCCACTCCGGGCGGTGTTCCCGGACAACGCGGCGGATCGGACGGCGGGACGGCCCGGGCCAGCGTTTCGGTCCCCGGGCTGAGTCGCATCTCCGCCGCCGAGGCCGAAGGCGCGGCAGCGGACGCGGGGACCCGGCCGGGTGACGCGGCCCCCGGGGTGTACCGGTCGGCACCGGTCAGCCCGGAGCCGCCCGAGCCGGCGCAGCCCCCGACCCCGGCCCAGCCGCCCGCCCCGCCGACCCCAGGGCAGCCCTCCACCCCACCGACCCCGGTCCAGCCGCCCACCCCGCCGACCCCGGACCCGGAGCCCGCCCCCGAGCCGTCGCCGGCCCCACGGCCGTCGCCCGTTCCCGAGCCGTCGCCGGCCCCCACCCCCGAGCCGGGCCCGAGTCCCACACCGTTCACCCCCGAGCCGCCCGCGCCCGGCCCGTTCCCCGCGCCGGTCCCGCCGCTGCCCGGCCCTCCGCCGGGTCCCACCCCGGTCCCGCCCGGTCCGGTCCCACCCGTACCGGGGCCGCCGGTGCCGCCCCCGGGTCCGGTGGTGCCGCCGTCGCCGGCACCGCCCGGCCCGATGCCGGCACCCCCGTTCCCGCCGCCACCGGCCATGCCCGGCCGCGCGACCCCGACCGTCCGGGCCAGCGCCTCCGCGGTCGTCCGCACCGCCGCCGGCCCGCCCCCCGCCGGCACCGCCAGCCCGCCCGCCACCGGCACCGCCAACCCGCCCGCCGCGACACCGTCAGCCCCGGCACCCGTCGCCTTCACCGCGCCCACCTCGGCGCCGCCGTCCGTGTCCGCGCCCCCGCTCCCGCCGGCCGCTGCCGTCACCCCACCCGCATCCCCGCCCCCACCCGCCTTCACCCCACCAACCTTCACCCCACCGGCGTCCGCGCCCCCGGCACCGGTGGCGAGCACCGGCTCGGGTGCCGTCGGCGCGACCACCCCGACGTTCCGGGCCCCGGTCGTGCCCGACCCGGCCGCTGACGGGGCGACGTCGGCGCTGCCGGTGGTGCCGGCACCCGCACCGCCCGAACCACCCCGCTTCGCCCCCGCCCCGGTCGGAACGACCGACGGCGTGACCCGCCCCGCCACCGGCACCTCGTACCGGGGCGGTCCGGACCTGGCGAGCATCGGCTACGGCGGCACCGACGGCCCGGGGCACTCCACGATCGCGTTCCCGGCAGCCAACCCGGTGGAGAACTCCGGCTCGCTGACCGGGCACATCCTGGCCCAGGGGTGGTCCGACACGCCGGCCCCGCGATCCCGGACCACCCGGGTGGTGATCGTGCTCGCCGCTTCACTCGGGCTGCTGGTCGCGATCAGCGTGCTGGTCGTCCTGCTCGCCAACGACGTGATGGACGGGCTGGTCGGCAACATGCTGTCCGAGTGAGGCCGGGCCGACCGGGGCGGCACGCAGGTGCTGGTGGGCGTATCCGTCGGGCGGAAAAGGCCCACCGGATCGGGGTGAGTCCGCCCACTACCGGCTCGGGGTTCACTGGCGGCACCGCCGGATCGCCGTACACTGGTCGGGATCACTGACCTGGCGCGCGTGGCGTGCCCCTGGGCGATCTTGCGGGCGATTCGGCGGCGTACCTCATGCTGCGGCGGGCCATCGCGAAGATGCGCCCCGCTCGAAAGGCCTTTCTTGACCACCTCTGTTGACTCCGGCACCATTCCGTCCGCCCACGACCTGCCGACCGGTGACGCCACCGGCAACGAACCCGCTCCGGCCGCCCCCGTCGTGGGCTTCGCCGACCTGGGACTGCCCCGGCAGCTGGTCGACACCCTCGCCCGGCAGGGCATCACCACCCCGTTCGAGATCCAGCGGGCCACCCTGCCCGACGCCCTCGCCGGCCGGGACGTGCTCGGTCGGGGCCAGACCGGCTCCGGCAAGACCCTCGCCTTCGGCCTGCCGATCATCGCCCGGCTGGCCGAACGCAACCGGGCCCGGCCGCTGCACCCGCGCGCCCTGGTCCTGGTCCCCACCCGCGAGCTGGCGATGCAGGTCAACGACGCGCTGCTGCCGCTCGGCAAGGCCGTCGGGATCTTCCTCAAGACCGCCGTCGGCGGCGTCCCGTACGACCGGCAGGTCGACGCGCTGCGCCGGGGTGTCGAGATCGTCGTGGCCACCCCCGGCCGGCTCGGCGACCTGATCAACCGGGGCGTCTGCGTCCTGGACGACGTCGAGGTGACCGTGCTGGACGAGGCCGACCAGATGGCCGACATGGGCTTCCTCCCCGAGGTCACCGAGTTGCTCGCCAAGACCCCGGCGAACGCCCAGCGGCTGCTCTTCTCGGCCACCCTGGACGGTGACGTCGACACCCTGGTCAGGCGGTTCATGACCGACCCGGTGACCCACTCCACCGCCCCGTCGACCGCGTCGGTGTCCACCATGGACCACCACCTGCTGCTGATCCCGCCGCACGACAAGTTCGCCGTGGCGGCGTCGATCGCGGCCCGCCCCGGCCGGACCATGCTCTTCGCCCGTACCCAGCTCGGGGTCGACCGGCTGGTGGAGCAGCTCGGCGCGGTCGGCGTACGGGCCGGTGGGTTGCACGGCGGCAAGACCCAGCGGATGCGTACCAAGACCCTCGCCGAGTTCAAGGAGGGGCGGATGGACGTGCTGGTCGCCACCGACGTGGCGGCCCGGGGCATCCACGTCGACGGCGTCTCCCTGGTGCTGCACATCGACCCGCCGAAGGACCCGAAGGACTACCTGCACCGGGCGGGTCGTACCGCTCGGGCCGGCGAGTCGGGCGCGGTGGCCACGCTGGTGCTGCCCAAGCAGCGGCGGACCACGCTGGCGATGATGGAGAAGGCCGGCGTGTCCCCGGCGGAGACCCGGGTCCGGGTCGGTGACGCGGTGCTGACCGAGCTGACCGGGGCCCGTGAGCCGAGCGGCGTCCCCGTCGTGGTCCGCGAGGAGCCCGAGCCCCGCCGGCACGGTGACCGCCCGCGCCGCTTCGGCGACCGGGACTCCCGCAGCTACGGCGGCAACCGTGACAGCCGGGGCTACTCCGGCAGTCGCGACAGCCGGGGTCACGGCGGCGACCAGGGCTACGGCACCCGGCCGACCGGCGAACGCGGCTACGGCGACCGGCCCACCGGCGACCGGGGTTACAGCGCCCGGCCCAGCGGCGAGCGCGGCTACGGCGGCGAGCGCGGCTACGGCGGCGACCGGGGCTACGGCACCCGCCCCACCGGCGACCGGAGTTACAGCGCCCGACCCACCGGCGAACGCGGCTACGGCGACCGGCCCACCGGCGACCGGAGCTATGGGGCCCGGCCCACCGGCGAACGCGGCTACGGCGGCGACCGGGGCCACGGCACCCGGCCGGCCGGCGAACGCGGCTACGGCGACCGGCCCACCGGCGACCGGAGTTACGGGGATCGCGCACCGGCCGACCGGGGTTACGGCGACCGCAGCGACAGGCGTTTCGGTGACCGGGGCGAGCAGCGTTTCGGCGACCGGGACGCCCGGGGCGAGCAGCGTTTCGGCGACCGGGACACCCGGGGCGAGCAGCGTTCCGGGGAGCGCCGGTTCGGTGCCGGTGAGCCGCGTGCCACCGACCGTCGGGGCGGGTTCCGCACCGAGGGCCGGGTCCGCGACGACCGGCCGCGTGACGACCGGCAGGGCTTCGGCGGTAGGCCCCCGGCGCGTACCCACTGATCCGTGCTGTCCGACGCCGCCCCGGAGCCCGCGCTCCGGGGCGGCGTTCGCGCATGCGCTGCCGGCTGCGTCCGGCTGGCGTAACGTCCGGACCATGGCGCGATCACTGTTCTGGAGCCGGACGGACACTGCCGGGGCCGAGTACGCCGTCCTCGACGACGGCCCCCGGTTCGCCGCGCACGGCACCCAACTGGCCGTCGACCCGGTCCCCCACACCTGCCGCTACCGGCTGGTGACCGGCGCGGACGGGGGCACGGACTCGCTCGCCGTGGAGGCCGAGGGGGCCGGTTGGTCGCGGACCGTACGCCTGGAACGCGGGACGGACGGCTGGCGGGTGACGACCGGCGAGCAGGGCGACCTGGACGCGGTGCTGCGGGCGGCCGGGCAGCCACCGGCCGGCCTGCCCGGCATCGAGGACACCGACCGGCTGCACGACGCCGTCGACGTCGACCTGGCCGGCTCGGCGCTGTTCAACAGCCTGCCGATCCGCAGACTGGGGTTGGCCGGGGCGACGTCCAGCACCGAACACCGGATCACCGTGGCCTGGGTGCTGACGCCGAGCCTGGAGGTGGTGGTCGGCGAGCAGGTCTACACCGCGCTCGGGCCGGGTCGGGTGGGTTTCACCAGCGACACCTTCCGCACCGAGTTGGAGGTGGACGGCGAGGGGCTGGTCCGGCACTATCCCGGCCTCGCCGACCGGGCGGACCTGGGCTGATCCGCGCCCGGGCCGGCAGCCGACCGCACGACGGCTGGAGCCCGCCGGGTTACGGCCGCTACCCGGCGGCGCGGCACGTCCACGGTGTCACCCACGGTGGCACTGCCGGCCAGCCACCGCGACGCCGTCAGGTCGGCCAGTCGCCGGTGGTGAGGAACCGGTCGATGGTGGCCAGGTGCGGGGCCAGGTCGAGGCCCTGTGCGGCCACCCACCCGTCATCGTAGTAGGTGTCGGTGTACCGATCCCCGGCGTCGCAGATCAGGGTGACCACCGAGCCCGTCCGACCCTGCGCGAGCAGCTCGGCGATCAACCCGAACGCCCCCCACAGGTTGGTGCCGGTCGAGCCACCGACCCGCCGGCCGAGCACCGCCGAGCCGGCCCGCATGGCGGCCAGTGAGGCGGCGTCCGGCACCTGGGTCATCCGGTCCACCACCGAGGGGAGGAAGGACGCCTCGACGGTGGGTCGACCGATCCCTTCGATCCGGGAACCCCGGCCGGTGCGTACCGACCAGTCGGCGGCCTGCCACGCCGGGTAGAACGCCGAGTTCTCCGGGTCGACCACGCAGAGCTTGGTGGGCAGCCGCTGGAAGCGGGCGTACCGGCCGATGGTGGCGCTGGTGCCGCCGGTGCCCGCACCGACCACGATCCAGGCGGGCACCGGGTGCCGTTCCAGGGAGAGCTGGGCATAGATCGACTCGGCGATGTTGTTGTTGCCCCGCCAGTCGGTGGCCCGTTCGGCGTAGGTGAACTGGTCCATGAAGTGCCCGCCGCTGTCCTCGGCGAGCCAGCGCGCCTCGACCACCACCTTGGCCGGGTCGTCGACCAGGTGGCAACGCCCGCCGTGGAACTCGATCTGGGCGATCTTCTCGGGTGAGGTGGAGGCGGGCATCACGGCGACGAACGGCAGCCCGAGCATCCGGGCGAAGTACGCCTCGGAGACCGCCGTCGAGCCGGAGGACGCCTCGATCACCGTGGTCGCCGGCCCGATCCAGCCGTTGCAGAGCCCGTAGAGGAACAGCGACCGGGCCAACCGGTGCTTGAGCGAGCCGGTGGGGTGCACCGACTCGTCCTTGAGATAAAGGTCGATCCCCCACTGCCGGGGCAGCGGGAACGGCAGCAGGTGGGTGTCGGCCGACCGGTTGGCGTCGGCCTCCACCGCGGCGATCGCCTCGGTCACCCAGACCCGGCTGGCCTCGTCGCACCGCTCCAGATGAGTCACGACGGCAACGGTACAAGCGAGGTCGGCTCGCGTTCGGGTCGACCCGGCATCCGCCGCCGACGGCGGGGACGGCCACGCTGCGCGTACGGCCGGCGGGAGGGGACCGGTGGGTGGCGTGCCGGCCGGTCAGGAGGCCGGCGGGTCGATCGGCTGGGGCCGGTTCTCCCACTTGGTCGACAGCGCGATGCCCGTGCGGGTGGAGGCCACCCCGGGGGTACGGCTCAGCCGCACGATCAGCTGCTCCAGCTCGGCGATGGTGCCCACCCGGGCCTTGAGCAGGAAGGACTCGACGCCGGCCATGAAATAGCAGGATTCGATCTCGGGCATCTGCCGGAACGTCTCCAGCACGTCGTCGGTGTCCCCGCCGGAGTCTTCGACGATGCCGATCAACGCGGTCACCCCGAGGCCGATGGCTTCCGGCTCGACCTCCGCCCGGTAGGCCCGGATGACGCCGCTGGACTCCAGCTTGCCGACCCGCTCGTGCACGGCCGGCGCGGAGAGGCCGACCTGCCGGGCCAGCTCGGCGTACGACAGGCGGGCGTTACCGCGCAGTAGTTCGACGAGGCTCCGGTCGATCGCGTCCACGGAGGGTGAGCCTATCCGTTGGGGCGTAACGTCCGGCGACCGGCATCCGTTGGATCTGACAGCAGGTGACAGTTCGCAGACCGACGGTCAAGGGAGTCCCGCGCCGGTACCATTTACTAACTTCCCACTCCGTGCGTTTTTCGCGTTTGGCGGACAGGCCAGTTCGCTGGTGCTGTAATTGCCATACGTCCCTCATGACGGCTCTGGGCTCGCACCGGCCGGGGGCAGTGTGTTCAGCCGAGGGCTTCGTCGACGCGAGGAGGGGGCTGTGGACACTGGAGATCGCCTGCTGACACCGGGTGAGGTCGCCGCACTGTTTCGGGTGGACCCGAAGACTGTGACGCGGTGGGCGGCGGCCGGCCGGATAGGCAGCATCCGGACTCCAGGCGGGCATCGCCGGTTTCGGGAATCCGAGGTGCGGGCCCTGCTGGAAGGGGAGGGCATGTTGGACGAGGCGGATGACATGGGCAAACCACGCAATGTGGGCCCAGCCGCCTCGACCGGGCCGGGTCCGGCCAATGCCGGGATGTACTGAATGGTGCGAGACGGACGCGCGGGCCGGCCGAAAGGTCCGGCCCGCCGCCGCTTGACCGGGTAGGGACCGGCCGGGACCGATCGTTGCGCCCCGGCACCCGTCCCGGTCGACGACGGCGACCGGCTACACGGCCCGGTAGACGGCGGCGGCCAGGCACCTCTCCCGGCGACCGGCACACGTTCCGCCCGCCCGGAGCCGGCCGGGCACAGGGTTCCGGCGGCCGGGCACACGGTTCCGGCCGCCGGGCACATTCCGGTCGACGGCGGCGGTCGTGGTGGTCAGCGCCCGGCGGCCAACTGGCCCGCCCAGCGCCGGAACAGGGTGTGCGGCACCCCCAGGGCGTCCAGCACCTTGCCAGCGACGAAGTCGACCAACTGCTGAGCGGTGGCCGACGCCCCCGCACCGTAGAAGCCGGGGCTGGCCGGCAGCACCACCGCACCGGCGTCGTGCAGCGCGATCAGGTGTTCCAGGTGGCTGCGGGTCACCGGGGTCTCCCGGGGCACCAGCACCACCGGCCGCCGCTCCTTGAGGTTGACCTCGGCGGCGCGTTGCAGCAGATCCTTCGACAGGCCGATGGCGATGCCGGCGCAGGCCGCCGTGCTGGCCGGTACCACCGCCATCCCGCGTACCCGGTAGGAGCCGCTGCTCGGGCCGGCCGCGATGTCGCCGGCCGGCCAGTGTCGTACGTCGTCGCCCGTCAGGTCGCGCCCCAGCCAACCGGCGAGGTCCTCGGCCCAGTGGCCGTCCCGGAACGGCCGGCCGGTCTCGTCGAGAACGGTCAACCGGGCGGCCCGGGACACGATCAGGTCCACCGGCTGCCCGGCGTCGAGCAACCCCCGGACGACGGCCGCCGCGTACGGGGTGCCGGACGCCCCCGAAACCCCCACCACCCATGGTTCGCGCATACGCCCAGCCTGCCTGGTGTACGCCGGCAGCCGCCGCCCACCCCCGCAATCGCCCGTCCGCTCCGGCGGTCACCCTCTCCGCGCGTCCCGACCCGACGACCGCATCACGGGGCGGGACCGGTTGATCCACTCACCGTCGTCATGCCCGCGGGCCAGGCGTTCGTCGACCAGCCCGGACGGCGCGTCAGCGGCGGACCTGCGATGCTGCGATCGGATGATCCACATCGTACGGGGGAGACATCGGTAATGGTCGACGAGATCCTCTGGTCGTTACGGTCGGCGTGCCCGATCCCGCCCCGGCTCTCCCCGTACGCCGAGGGGGTGCAGGACTGGTTGTTGGACCGCCTGCCCCGACTGGGCCTGCCGTTGGGCACCGAGGCGTTGCACCGGCTCGACCGGGCCGGCTTCGCCCGGTACGCCGGCCGCCTCTATCCGGACGCGAGCGAGCCGGATCTGCGTACCGTGGCCGCCCTTTTCACCTGGTTCTTCCTGGTCGACGATGCCTGCGACGGGCCGGACCGGCTGCCCTCGGAGCAGATCCGGGCCCTACGGCGAGGGACGCTGACCCTGCTGCACGACGGCCCCCGACGGCGACACCCGAACTTCGGTGGTCCGCTGCGCCGGCTGCTGGTGGAGGCGTGGCGGGCCCCCCGCCGCCGGATGCCGGCGCGCTGGCGGCTGCGGTTCGCCGACGCGGTCGGCGACCACCTGGACGGCAACTGGCGGGAGGCGGTGGCGAAGGAGAACGGGCGGGTGCCCGGGGTGGCCGAGTACATCGCGCTGCGCCGGGCCACCTCGGCGGCGTACGTGTCGTATCCGCTGATCGAGTTCGTCGGGGGCCGGGTGCTGCCCGACGCCGTGTACCACCATCCGCTGCTGCGCCGGATCGGCACCCTCGGCAACGACCTGCTCTCCTGGTACAACGACCTCGCCTCGATGGAACGGGACCGGGTCACCTCGGGTGGGCACAACCTGGTGCTGGCGCTGGCCGCCGAGCGGAACGTACCGGTGGCGGAGGCGGTGGAGCTGGTCGCCGAGCGGTGGCGAGACACGATGGCCCGCTTCCAGGCGCAACGCGCCGCGGTCCCGTCGTTCGGTCCCGCGCTGGACAAATCCGTCACCACCCACCTCGACGGCATAGCGAACGCCGTCCGCGGCACCATCGACTGGACCCTGGAAAGCGCCCGCTACCCCACCCACCCCTAACCCCCACCCACCCCACCCCACCCCGGCCCGGCCCACCCCCGCCCCGGCCCGCCCCGGCCCGCCCCGCCCCGGTGATCAAGAGGTTTGCGTCAACTTGAAGATCAAAGTTGACGCAAACCTCTTGATCACCTGACGCAAACCTCTTGATCACCGGGGCGAGGGGGCAGGGGCAGGGGCAGGGGCAGGGGCAGGGGGCAGGGCGAGGGGAGGGGCGGGGTCAGGCGTCGAGGTTGAGGCGGAGTACCAGGTCGAGTAGGGCGAAGGCGAACAGGGCGATGCCGACGAAACCGTTGGCGGTGAAGAAGGCCCGGTTGACCTTGCTGAGGTCGGTGGGGGTGACCACCACGTGCTGGTAGCCGAAGGCGACCGCGGTGAGCGCCAGCCCGATCCACCAGGGCCAGCCGTAGCCGACCAGCGCACCGAACCAGATGAACAGCGCGAACGTCACCACGTGCGCGACGGTGGAGGCGTGCAGGGCGAAGCGCCGGCCGTAGCGGGCGGGGACGCTGCGTACCCCGATCCGGCGGTCGACCTCGTCGTCCTGGCAGGCGTAGATCAGGTCGAAGCCGCCGATCCACAGGCCGACGGCCGCGCCGAGCAGCCAGGCGGGCCCCGAGCCGGCGAAGGTGCCGGTGACGGCGAGCCAGGCGCCGACCGGGCCGACGGCCTGGGCGATGGCCAGGATGGCGTGCGGCCAGTCGGTGAACCGCTTGCCGTAGGGGTAGACGACCAGCGGGATCACGGCGAGCGGGGCGAGCACCAGGCAGAGCGGGTTGAGCAGGGCGGCGGCGGCGAGGAAGACCACCAGGGCGACGGCCGCGCCGGTCCAGGCCGTCCGCACGCTCACCGCCCCGGTGACCAGTTCCCGCCCGGCGGTACGTGGGTTACGGGCGTCGATCCGCCGGTCGAGGATGCGGTTGGCGGCCATGGCGAACGTCCGTGCCCCGACCATCGCCACGGTGATCAGCAGCAGGTCGAGCCAGCGCACCCGACCGCCGTTGACCTGCATCGCGGTCAGCGCCGACAGGTACGCGAACGGCAGCGCGAAGACGGAGTGCTCGATCGCGACGAGCTTGAGGAAGGACTTGACCCGGCCGGGGCGGGCGGCGGGGGCGACGGCGGTGGCCATCAGATGCCGTACTCCTTCCAGCGCTTGTCGACCAGGGAGGTGACCTCCGGCGACATGGTCATCTCCTCCGGCCAGCCCCGGGTGTAGCCCTCGGTGGGCAGCTTGCGGGTGGCGTCGACGCCGACCTTGCCGCCCCAGAACTGCTGGTAGGACGAGTGGTCGAGGTGGTCGACCGGGCCTTCGGTGAGCAGCAGGTCGCGGGCGTAGTCGACGTTGCCGAAGGCGCGGAAGGCGACCTCGTTGTAGTCGTGCACGTCGCAGTCCTCGTCGACGATCACGATCAGCTTGGTCAGCGACATCAGGTGCGCGCCCCAGATCGCGTTCATGACCTTCTGCGCGTGCTTGGGGTAGCGCTTGCGGATCGATACGATCGCGCAGTTGTGGAACACCCCGGCGGCCGGCAGGTCGTAGTCGACGATGTCCGGGATCAGCAGCTTGAGCAGCGGTTGGAAGATCCGCTCGGTGGCCTTGCCGAGGCCGTGGTCCTCCTGCGGCGGCTTGGACGTGACGATCGAGTGGTAGACCGGGTTGCGCTGGGTGGTCATCGTCTCGATGTGCAGCACCGGGAACGGCTCGACCGGGGTGTAGAAGCCGGTGTGGTCGCCGAACGGGCCCTCGGGCAGGCGCTCGCCGGGTTCGAGGTAGCCCTCCAGCACGATCTGCGCGTGCGCCGGCACCTGCAACGGCACGGTCAGGCAGTCGACCATCTCGACGCGTTCGCCGCGCAGGAACCCGGCGAACAGGTATTCGTCGATGTCACCGGGGAGCGGCGCGGAGGCGGCGTAGCTGACCACCGGGTCGCAGCCGATGGCGATGGCGACCGGGAGCCGCTGGCCGAGCCGTTCGGCGACCGCGTGGTGGGCGGTGGAGTCCTTGTGGATCTGCCAGTGCATGCCGAGCGTGTTGCGGGAGTGCTGCTGGAGGCGGTAGAGGCCGAGGTTGCGCTTGCCGGTCTCGGGGTGCTTGGTGTGGGTCAGCCCGTAGTTGTGGAAGATCCCGCCGTCGCCGGGCCAGACCTGCAGGCCGGGCAGCCGGCCCAGGTCGACGTCGTCACCGGAGTAGACCACCTCCTGGCAGGGGGCGGTCTTCACCTTGCGCGGCGGCACCGACTTGAGCTGCATGACCTTGCCCAGGCCCTCGCGGATGCCGGACCAGCCGACCGGCAGCTCCGGCTTGACCAGCGCGCCGATCCGGTCGCCGATCTCGTCGAGCGACTCGACGCCGAGCGCCATCGCCATCCGCTTCTCGGTGCCGAACAGGTTGATCGCCACCGGCATCTCACCCCGGGTGGGCCGCTCGAACAGCAGCGCCGGCCCGCCGGCCCGTACCGTCCGGGTGACCACCTCGCTGATCTCCAGCGTGGGGTCCACCGGGACGGTCACCCGCCGCAGCTCGCCGGCCCGTTCCAGGGCCGCGAGAAAGTCCTTGAGATCGGTGTACGGGAAGCCACGTGCCGCCATACGGCCAGTCTCCCGCACCCCCGCCGGCACCGCCCACGCCGGGTGGGGCCCGGCGGTGTGCGCCTCCCCACCCGGACCGGCACGCCCCCTCACGGGCGGGCACGCCTCCCCTCGCGGGCGGGCACGCCTCCCCTCGCGGGCGGCGACCGCCCCGCTCAGAGATCGTGGAAGGAAGAGGCCCTCAGAGGGGCCATTTCCTGCCAAGATCTCGGCGCACGTCTCTCCGTGCGGGCAGGTGCGTCTCTCCGGTCGACAGCTGCTCGTTGGACGGGTGACGGTGGGTCGGCCGGTCGGGCCGTCGAGGTGCGGGACGGGAGCGGGCATGGGCGACGGACGCGTTCCGGCGGGCTTCACCGAGCAGCGGGCACAGGTCGGTGACGTGGGGATCAACTACGTCCGGGGCGGCCGGGGGCCGACCCTGGTGCTGCTGCACGGCTATCCGCAGTGCTGGCGGATGTGGCGGGCGCTGCTGCCGGAGCTGGCCACGTCGTACCAGGTGATCGCGCCCGACCTGCGCGGTTTCGGCGACAGCGACGCCCCACCCGGCGGCTACGACAAGAAGACAGTCGCCGCCGACCTGCACGGGCTGCTGACCGGCCTGGGCCTGGCCGACGACATCCGGCTGGTCGGCCACGACCTGGGCACCATGGTCGCGTACGCCTACGCCGCCGCCCACCCGGACACGGTGTCCCGGTTGGTGCTGACCGAGGCACCGATCCCGGACGAGAGCATCTACGCGTTCCCCGCGTTGAGCACGGCCGGGCCGGCGGTGTGGAACTTCGGCTTCTTCAACGTCACCAACGGCCTACCGGAGGACCTGGTCACCGGCCGGGAGGCGCGTTGGGTAGACCGCTTCACCGACTCGATCATGGTGAACAAGGGCAGCATCGGCCCGGCCGACATCGAGGAGTACGCCCGGCACCTGACCGACCCGGCCCACCTGCTGGCGAGCTTCGGCTACTTCCGGGCCTTCGCGCAGGACGTGGCGGACAACACGGCGTACCGGGAGAATCCGCTGCCGATGCCGGTGCTGGCCGTCGGCGCGGCGGCCAGCCTCGGCGGTCAGGTCGCCGACCAGGTACGCCGCTACGCCCGCACGGTCGACGGCCGGGTGGTCGCCGACTGCGGCCACTGGCTGTTCGAGGAGCGCCCCGCCGAGCTGACCGCCCTGCTGCTCCCCTTTCTGCGCGACTGACCCGGAGCCGGCCCCACCGGGTCGACCTGGACGTCGGCCGCGCAGAGGTGGCCTGCCGTGGTCATGCCGCGTCGGCGCAGCCTTCGGTGGTACGGGCGGTGACGATACGACGCAGCACATCAAGGGCATGTTCGGCTTCGTCGTGACTAACGGGCTCACTGCGAACGGTGACGTAGCTGGTCAAGGCCTCGCGGATAACGTCGGAGCGACGGCTTGCGGCCTGCTCGGCAAGGCGGTCAAGGTGCTTCACCAACTCCACAGGCAACCGCGTGCTGACCAGCACCATCGGCGTCTCGGGTGCGGTGCCGGAGGCCGGCGTCGCCGTCATGGACCTGATGACCGGCGCCAGGCTGTCGGTCTGCTGGAACCATGCCACGACCTCGTCTTTGGTCATCCGGTCAAAGTCCGGCTCGCTCATAGGACTCGCCTCCTCCATTCGTCGAGGTCAGTGCCGCGCAGTGCACGGGCCCCGATGATCTTGTATGTGTTCGTCGCGCCGATGCGGTCACACAGCGCAGCGATCACTCGACCACTCTCGGCCATCCCATGATGATGAGCAGCAAATCCCCGAGAGCACGTTCGTGCCGCAGGCCCGACGGGGCATGCAGGGCCTGGGTCGTCTCGTCCACGCCGACGCCGTTGCGGCTGGCGTTGTCCAGGCCCTCGTCGGTCCAGACTTACTCGCGCTCGCGCACCCCGCAAGCGGAACACGTTGTAATACGACAGGATTCTACGGAGGCAGACCCTCGCCGGGGCGGGTCAGCGGGTGCGGGCGAGCGCGACGAACGACCGCCAGGCGGCCGGGCTGAAGGTCAGCACGCCACCGTCGCGGTCCTTGCTGTCGCGGACGGCGACCAGCCCGGGAAGGTTGTCGGCCACCTCGACGCAGTTGCCGCCGTTGGTGCTGCTGCGGGTGCTGGTGCGCCACCGTGCGCCGGTCAGCTCCATGACTTCGCCACCTCCGTCAACAGATCGATCGACTGCTGGAGCGGCAGCGCCTCCCCCTGGATCGACTCCCAGGCCGACCGGACCGCCAGCACGTCCTCGGTGTGGTCGATCACCTGACCCTTGAGCTGATCGTCCAGATAGACGACATCCTCCCCAGTAGGCAGCGTAGCCAGCACGAAGGCCCCGGCGACACCTGGATATGCCCCGACCGAGGCGGGCACGATGTGCAGCCGGACCCGGGTGTGCTCGGTGGCGACCTTCACCAGCCGCAGCAGTTGCTCACGCATCACTACCGGTCCGCCGACCGGGCGACGCAACACGTGCTCGTCGAGCACCGCGACGAGTTGCGGCGGTCGTTCAACGGCCAGCACCGCCTGCCGGGCCAACCGCGCCTCGGCCCGCTGTTCCACCTCCTGCTCGTCGAAGAGACCGACGCTGCGGAACAGCGCGCGGGCATAGGCCGCCGTCTGGAGCAGCCCCGGCACCACCACATTCTCGAATGACCGGAGCACGGTGGCCTGCCGCTCGTTGGCCTCCCACTCCCGCATCCACTGCGGCGACCCGAGGCGGGCCAGCATCCGGGCGAACGCGCCGCCGGTGTCGAGTGCCGCATCGACCCGCTCCCAGAAGTCGGGCGGCGGCTTGCGCGCCCCGGTCTCGACCATCGCCACGGTGGACGGCGAGTAGTTGACCGCCTTGGCCAACTCCTCCTGGGTCATCTTCCGGGCGGCCCGCATGTGCCGCAGCTCCTCGATCAGCACCCGTAAGCGCTCGTCCATCCGCACGTCTCCTCACCATCGCAGACCGCGTTCCTCACCGACCTCACCGCCACCGCCGGGGAACACACAGGGTGACCGATCGCCTTCCGATCGTATTCCGTCCTGATCAGACTGTGCACACCCGGAACCGCCCGGATCCGACCGAAAGGACGGGCGGAACCGTGGCGGGGCCGTCCGGCACGTCGGCGACGGACGTCCCGCACGCCGGGAGCGCCGGCACGTCGGCGACGCCACGACCCACCCCAGGTCCACAGGCGAGGTGAGGAGCACCCGATGACCAGCCCTGCTCAGCGCTCCCGGCTCCACGTCCCACTCCGGCCGCTGTGGCTCTGCCGGGCCTGCGGCGGTCCGTGGCCCTGCGCCAACGCCCGGCTGACCCTTACGGCCGACTACCGGAACAGCCGGGTCGCCCTGTCGATCTACCTGGCCGGGATGCTGTACACCGCCGTCGAGGACCTGTACCGGCTCCACCCCGACGACACCCCGAAACCCGGAGCACTGTACGAGCGCTTCCTCGGCTGGACCGCCCGCGCCTGTCGGTGAGCTTCAGTTTCTGGTCGGCCAGCAGCGCGAACTAGAGATTCAGTTCGGTCAGACCAACATGGGTGTTCCCGTTCATTCGGGTGTGTCACTGCTCCCTGTGGCACGAGCCTGCGACCAGTGCCCGGAGACAATCTTGTGCGCCTCAATCGCAGACGCCACCACGAGACCGATCTCCGCTGCCAGGACTTCGTACCTGACGTTCCACGATGGCGGTGGTTCGGGGAGATCATCCGGCACGGTGTGGGTACCTCGGATGGAGAAGACGTGGTGCACCCGCCTGACCAGCGTTTCATCAGCCGGCACACCGTCCTCCACCAGCAGGACGAGGTCGACCAGGTCCCTGACCCGGGTGGACAGCCCGGTCTCGTAGAGCCGCGTCAGGGCGTGCAGCTTCTCGGCGTACTGCTGCCGCAGGTCAGCTACCCAGATCGCCCGGGTGGGGATGGCGGCGAATGCCAGGTCGTCAGGCAGTTCGCGCAGCTCGACGCCGCCCAGTTCCTCGGGTCGCGCCACCACGTCCAGCTTGAGTTTGGCGAAGAGTTGGCCGGCAAGACGACTCTCGACCGAGAAGCGCCAGGCCGGACGGCCGTACGCGTCGTCGCGTAGCCGAGTCGGCGCGGTGGCCGAGTAGCTGAACCCGTCACCATCGGGGTCGGTGAGCAGTGCCTCGACCAGCGCCTCGTGGAGTTCCGTTCCGTCGCCCGGATCTGCTACCAGACCCGGCCTTATCACCAGGTCGACGTCGCGGGTCGATCGTGCGAGCCCGGGCCGCCTCAGCTCGACCGCCATACCGCCCTTGAGCACCCAGGCATCGGTGTTCTGATGGACGAGTCGCACCAGGAGCCGGGTGAAGGCAAGGCGGCGACGGAGCCAGTTGGGGTCTCTGCCGAGCAGTCGCGCACGTTCGAGGACGCGGTTGTCGAGGGCAGCGCGGAGCGCGGAAGGCGTCGAGTATCTCCTGTTCATCGGCCTGCCGCCAGCAGCGCGGTATGCGCACCCAGCTCTGCCGTCGGGCCCAGTTCCGTGGCGGCGGCACGCAGGCGCCGTGGGGTGATGAGGCCCCGGCTGAGCGCCTCGGCGACAGCACCGTCGAGCCACTGTTGCTCGATCCTTGCCTGTGCGCACTCGGCAAGTGCGCGACTCGGGGTCGTCACCCGGAACCCTTCTCGATCTTCGATGTCCACTTCGGGGGGAAGCGGTCGGTGCAGGACGATCTCCGGGGCCGAGCGTCGGAACCGCGCGGGAACCGACAGATGCACCCTGGCCGGGTCGAGATCACCAAGGTCGTGTACGGAGAGCGCGCTGGCATGACTCACCACGCCCACCGCTCCGCTCCACAGCACCCAACGGACGAGATGGTCCGCCGGATGCGCCGGCCAATCCACCAGCCGGAAGACTCCTCGGTCAACCCGCACCCAGTTGCCGTGATCAACGTGGTATTTCTGCGCCTGATACGAGTATCCAGTGTCCCGAGCCTGCGCGGCGGTGACGTAGCCGTGTTGACGAGCAGCGAGCTGGAACAGCGCGCGCCGGTTCGTCCGCTGGCCGGATGGTGCCACCCGACAAGGGTAACAAACTAAAGGAAAACTTTAGTTTGTGGTCGACCGATGGCACGAAACTAAAGCTTTCCTTTAGTTTCGTGCCATCGAAAGGGGATGTCTATTCTCGGATGGAGTCGGCCGGTCAGGCCGCCGGCTCCCAGGCGTACGCGGTCAGGGGCGGGTCGAGTGGGGCGCGGGTGAGCCGGTTGGCGAGGGTCGAGATGGTGTACGTCCCGACCCCGAGCACCACGTCGAGGGCGTGCCGGGGCCGGTAGCCGGCGTCGAGGAAGGCGGTCAGCTCGTCGTCCGGCACGTCACCGGCGTGATCGAGGACGGCGCGGGTGAACCGGCGCAGCGCCGCCAGCCGGGGTTCGGGCAGTTCGGTGCCGTCGCGCAGCGCGGCGATCAGGTCAGCGGCGGCACCCAGCCGGTGCAGGGTGGCGGTGTGCATCGCCACGCAGAGGTGGCACCGGTTGCGGGTGGCGACGGTCAGCACCACCACCTCCCGCTCGACCGGTGCGAGGTCGGTGGCCTCGAAGGTGGCGGAGGCGGTCAGGAACCCCTTGAGCAGTTCGGGGGATTCGGCCAGCAGGCCGACCGCGCCGGGCAGGTGGCCGAGCTTCCGCTGCACGCCGGCCATGGTCGGGCGGGCGGCGTCGGGCGCGGTGTCGAGGGTGTGGATGGTGAAGGTCGGTCGGGACATGGCGGTACCCCTCACGTACGATGGTCAACGTGGTTGTCGAAACAGTAAACCAGGTTGTCGAACATGTCGACGGGTGACCCCGAGCGGCCCGGTTTCGTGCTGCCCCTGCTGCTGCTCGCCGGCTTCCGCAGCCTGGTCGACGACCTGCACGCCGAGTTGGCCCGGCAGGGCCACCCCGAGCTGCGGCCGGCGCACGGCTTCGTCCTCCAGGCGGTAGGCGTCGCCGGCACCACCGCGTCCGACCTGGGTCAACGCCTCGGCATTTCGAAGCAGGCAGCCGGCAAGACCGTCGACCGGCTGGTCGCCCTCGGCTACCTGGAACGCGCCGACGATCCGGCCGACGCCCGCCGCAAGCTGGTCCGGATGACGGAGAAGGGTGTCGACGGGCTACGCCGCTCGGCGACGATCTTCGACGCGCTACGCGAGCAGTGGGTAGCCCGGCTCGGCGCGGAGCGGGTGGCCGCCCTGGAGGACGACCTGCGCGCGGTCACCCCGCCGGACTCCTTCCGCCTCGACGTCCCCGGCTGGTTCGGCACCTGACCACTTCAGAGCCAGGCGCGGAAGCACCGGCCGGAGCGGCCCGGTTTGGTCAGGCGGTTCGCGGTGTTGCCGTGCTGGCCCGTGTCACCAGCCGGTTCGGCACCAGGCTGGTACCGGGCTCGACGGGCTGGTTGCGGATCTGTCGCAGCGCGGTCTCGACGCATCTGCGGCCCACTTCGGCGAAGTCCTGATGGATCGTGGTCAGCGGTGGGATGAACGAGGCGCTGTCCGGGATGTCGTCGAAGCCGATCACGCTGATGTCGCGGGGAACGATCCGTTGCTTCTCGTGCAACGCCCGCAGCACGCCGAGGGCCATCTGGTCGTTGCCGGCGAAGACCGCGGTGCACGACGCCTCGTCTGCCAGCAGGAGGCCGGCGCGGTAGCCGGATTCGGCCGACCAGTCGCCGCGATACATCGACGGTACGGGCCGACCCGCCCCTTCGAGCACGCAGCGCCACGCCGTCGCCCGACGCCCGGCGGCGAAGGACTCCGGCGGCCCGGCGACGTGCCAGACGGTGTGGTGGCCGAGGTCGAGCAGGTGTTGGACGGCCTGCCGCGCACCGTCGGCCTGATCGGTGTCCACCACGCTGTAACGGTCGCCGGCATCGGAGTCGACGACCACGACATGCACCCCTGGCGGGAGGACGAACATCGCGGCGTCGAGCAGATGCACCTCCATCACCACGATGACAGCGTCCACCGCCAGCTCGCCCAGTCGGGTGAACGCGCCCAGCACGCCGTGCTGGGTGGGTGTCGCCACGGGCATGAGCGTGATCACGTAACCTGCACGGCTGGCGTGGGTGGCGATCGCTTCGAGCAGCCGACTGTTTCCCGTGGTGGACAGCGTGAAGATGATGACGCCGATGGTGCGGAACTCGCCGTTCTTCAGCGCCCGGGCCGCGCTGTTGGGCCGGTAGCCCAACTGCTGCATCGCCGCGAGAACCTGTTGGCGGGTGGACGCGACAACCCCGGGATGGCCGGTGGAGACGCGGGATACCGTCTGCGCGGAGACCCCGGCCGCTCGGGCCACGTCCGCCATCGACACGCGCCGGTGACGCCGGGTGGTGCCTGACGATCCTGCGCGGGCCCGCGGCACACCGTCCGGCGACGCTGGGATCATCGCTACGGTGCTCCTTTCACAGCCCGACGGGCTGTTGAACGACACGATAAAGCAGCGGTCGGTTCTTGACGCCATCCGAGAAAGACGTCGGAGGGATCCAGAACGAGGCGTTCCGGATCCCTCCGACGTCAGGTTGGTGTCAGCCGCGGGTCCACCGCTGGTTGGCGCCTCCGTTGCAGGTCCACATGTTCACCGCTGATCCGTTCGCGGTCGCGTTGTTGGCGACGTCCAGGCACAGCCCGGACTGGGCTCCCACCACGGTGTTGTTGGTGAGGGTCCACTGCTGGCTGGCACCGCTGCCGCAGTCCCAGAGGACCACCGTGGCGCCCGGCGTCGTGCTCTGACCGGAGACGTCAAGGCACTTGCCGAGCGACTGCAACTGGCGGGTGGAGGCGTTGTACGTCCACTGCTGGTTGGCCCCGGTGTGGCAGTCCCAGAGCGCCGGCCTGGTCCCGTTTGCGGAGTTGCTGTTCGGCACGTCGAGGCAACGACCCGACTGGGCGCCGATCAGCCTCGCCGTCGTTGTCCCCGTGGACGGGGCCGGTGTCGTCGGCACGACGCCGCCCAGGTCGATGGTGCTGTACGTGACGGAGTTGACGGTGCTGCCGTTGTAGCCGCCGCTGAGCACCACCAGGCTGTGGCCGTCGGCCAGCGGAACCATGCCGCGGCTGTACCCGCCGGCGACCTTGGAATCGACACGGGTCCAGGCGTTCGCGGCACCGCCCTGGGTGTTGACCAACACGTCGGTCGTGCTTTGCGCACTGACGACGAGGGTGCCGTTGGAGCCGCCGGTGGGAAGCCAGGTGATGTACGGGTTCCAGAAGGCGGTCTGGCCGTCGGTCGACCTCAGGACCTGGCCGGTGACTGAGCCGAACGCCTCGGGGTTGGAGGAGATCTTGTAATAGACCGCGAGGTTTCCCGCCGGCGAGCCCCCGTACTCGTACGTCATCACATAGTTGCCGTTCGGCAGCTTCGCAACTGTCGACATGCCGGGTCGGTCGCTTCGGGTGGAGGTCGCCACGTCGTCGACGACGGGGCCCCAGTTGATGCCGTCCGTGCTGACCTGGTGCACCAGCTTCTGGCTGTGGTTGCTGTCCCGCTCGTCGGAGTAATAGACGATGAGTCTGTTGCCGTTGACCAGGAAGAAGGGTTCCCAGACCGGTCTGCCTGCGCCGTTGACGATGTTCTTGACGAAGGTCCAGGTCTGCCCCTGGTTCGTGCTGGCGTACATGTCGATCTTGAAGCCGGAGCGGTTACTGGGGACGGAGTCGCCGGCGGCCAGGATGGTCCCGGCGGGGAAATTGCCGATCGCGGTGGGCAGTTCGAACAGCTGTGGTTGCCAGCGCATGCCCCAGCCGTTCTGCGTGTCGGCGACTTCCGAGATCTTGGTCCAGGAGTTGCCGGTGTCGGTGCTGCGGTAGATCGGGAAGACGGGCTTGCCGTTGGTGTACTGCTCGAAGGTGGCGAGCATGGTGCCGTTGGCCGACCCGCTGTGCTCCAGCCGTATCCCCCTGGGGTAGAGCGTGCCGGGGGCGGGGGTGCCGGACGGCGGGGTGTACATGGTCTGCGAGGAGCGGGTGATGGCCTCGCTCACCGTGGGGAGGAGGACCGTGCCGACCGCCGCGACCAGGGCGAGCAGCAGGAGCAGGACAAGGAGGGGGACGGGACGGGAAAGCGGGGCGGCGCCGGATCTGGCGCCTGTCTGCTTCGGAAACATGTGCGGCTCCAATAGCGGGGGAACGAGGTTCTCGTCCGGGTCCGCCGCGTCGGGAGTGACCAGGTGGCGGTACGGCGGAGTTCAGGGAACTGTCAGCCGGGCGAGTCGGTGTCCAGCGGCTGGTCGTTGTCCTCTCTCCTCGCAGACGGATGGGCCGGGGGTCACGGCGTCTCCCCCACCGGCCGTCAACGTCGACCACGTCACCCTTGTCGATGTTTACGCAAACATCGACAAGAAGCGCCGCCCACCCGGACGCCGCAGCCGAAGCCAATGTCCGATTTAAGCCCTAAATTGTTTACGCAAACATCGTTCGGCGATGATGTCATCAGCCTTATGGAGCGTCAAGGTGTCAGCCAACGGGAAGGCATCACGACCACCGACGACCGCTGGCGGTCGGTACCGCTGACCGACTTCGGGAGAGGTAGACGTTCTGCCGGCCAGGGGCATCGACACACCTGGTCCTCCGGTAGAGGATGGGACGCATGGACGACGCGTACACCGTGGGCGACCCGGACGGACTCTCCCCGCTGCTGAAGGAGATCCGCGACGCGGTGGCCCGGGAACTGCACGCCCAGCTCGCCCTGCGGGCCGAGCACCTCGACCTGGCCGACGTACCGGAGGTCGCCTACCAGGTGACCCTGGGCGTCGACCGGGTGCTCACCGGCCGACTCACTCCACCCCGGCGTACGAGTGCAGGCCGGTGAAGAAGAAGTTCACCCCGAACAGGTTCATCAGCACGGTCAGGAAGCCCAGCACCGCGATCCAGGTCGCCACGTTGCGCCGGACACTGGGCGTGGCGCGGGCGTGCAGGTAACCGGCGTAGACCACCCAGGAGATGAACGCCCAGGTCTCCTTCGGGTCCCAGCCCCAGGCCCGACCCCAGGCCGCCTCGGCCCAGATCGCACCCGCGATCACCGCGAACGTGAAGATCGGGAACGCGAAGGCGTGCAGCGCGAAGGTCAGCCGCTCCAGGTCAGCCGCCCCGGGCAGCCGCCGGGCCAACGTGTACGGGAAGCTGCGCCGCCCCTGCTCGTAGCCGTTGCGCAGCAGGAACGACACCGCCGGCACCACGCCCAGCAGGAAGATGCCGGAGGAGAAGACGATCGTCGACACATGGATGATGAACCAGTACGACTGGAGCGCCGGCATCAGCGGCACCACCGGGACATAGAGCTTCAGCTCGGCGAAGGCCAGCAGCAGCACCATGACCAGGGTGAGGAACAGCCCGAGCTGACGCAGGGCCGGCCGCTTCCAGAGCACCACGAGCCAGGCGGCGGTCCCGATCCAGGTGACCGTCAGCACGAACTCGTACATGTTGCCCCAGGGCATCCGGTCGGCGGCGATGCCCCGGGTGACCAGCGCGCCGAGGTGCAGCGCGGCGGCGAGCACGGTCAGCCCGGCGGCGATCCGCCCGGCCAGCCTGGCCCGCCCCGCCGAACGGCTCGGCCGGGCCGACGGCGGCGCACTCGTGGGGGGCGTAGTCGCGGCGTCGACCTTGTCGACACCTCCGCCGCCGACACCCGCGCCGACCAGTTCCCGGGCCGGGGCGACCCGGGCCGACACCGCGCGGACGTTGCCCAGGGCGTACTCGACGGCGTGGCTGATCATCGCGACCAGGTACACCAGGATCGCGAACGTCACCAACTGGTCGGAGACTGCGGACATCACTCGACTCCCTCTCGCGCCCACCGGTCGGGCCGCCCGTCGTCGCGTACCGCAGCGACGAGAGACGCGAACTCCTCGGCGAACCCTGGATGATCGGTGCGCGGCAGCCCACCGGCCGACACCAAACTACTACCGCCCGTCGGAGATCCACTGTCGGGGGGCGTCACCCGGAACCAGACCCGCCGACGCCGGCCGAACAACGAACCCATCAGGCCGACCAGCAGCACCACGCAGGCGCCCAGCATCAGCTTCTCGCCCGGGTCGTGCCGCACCGACAGGGTGATGTAGCGCTTGGTGCCGAGGAACTCCAGCTTGCTGCCGTCGTCCAGGGTCCACGTCTCACCCGGGGCGAGCTTCTTGTTGCCGACCTGCTTGAGCTTGCCGTTGGTCACCTGCCGCTGGTCGAGCTGGTAGACCGAGCCGGGGATGCCCGCGTCCAGCCCCAGGTTGCCCCGGTAGGCGGCCAGCACCACGGCCGGGTTGCGCTCCTCCGGGAACCGCGACGACGCGAACGGCGCGGTGTCCGGGGCGGTCGGCAGGTAGAGCCCTTCGAAGGCGACCTGCTGGTTCGCGTCCCGCCGGCCGGTCGCCGGGTCGACGTTGGCGTCCGGGAAGGCGGCCACCCCCTCGCTGGTGAGGTTGGCGTCGCCGCTGGTCAGGAACGGCACCGCGCTGGTCTGGCTGCGGCCGTACCGGTCGGTGTACTTCAGGATCGGGGCGTAGCCGTGGCCCAGCAGGTAGACGTTGGCCGAGCCGAGCCGCAGCGGCGAGTTGACCGAGAAGTCGGCGGTGCGCCGGTCCGAGCCGTCCGGCCGGTCCACGGTCACCGTCGCGCGGTAGCTCTCCGGCAGACCGGTCGGCAGGAACCGGGCGTCGAACCTGTCCAGGGTGAGGCAGAACGACGGCAGGTCGGCGCTGTCCACGCGGGGGCCGAGCTTCGCCTCGGCGTACTGCTGGCGGGTGTTGCAGAAGGCGTTGTCCGCGCCCGTGACCAGCAGGCGGTTGCCGTGCCAGCCGTACCACGAGCCGAGCGCGACGCCGATCAGCACGGCGACCAGCGAGGTGTGGAACAGCAGGTTGCCGGTCTCCTTGAGGTAGCCCTTCTCGGCGGAGACCTCGTTGCCACGCACCTGCACCCGCCACCGGCGGCGGCGCAGCACCGCAGCGATGGCCTGCGGGTCGGCGGCCCCCGGCGACTCCAGCACGGTGTGCTGCGGCAGCCGGTCCATCCGCTTGGGCGCGGCCGGCGGCCGGGCCCGCAACGCCCGCACGTGCTCGCGCATCCGGGGCAGGATGCAGCCCACCAGCGAGGTGAACAGCAGCAGGTAGATGGCGGAGAACCAGACCGAACCGAACACCTCGAACGCGCCGATCCGGTCGAGCTGCGGAGCCAGCTCGGGGTGCTCGACGAAGTACCTGTCGACGTTCTCCGGGTTGACCCCGCGCTGCGGCAGCACCGAGCCGGGGATCGCCGCGACCGCGAGCAGGAACAGCAGGATCAACGCGGTACGCATGCTGGTGAGCTGCCGCCACGAGTTGCGCAGCAGGGCCAGCGCCGGGTTCGGCCGGCGGCGGGGGGCCTCGGCGGGTGGGCTGGCCGGCCGGTCGTCGACGGTCGTCATCAGATGCTCACCTCGCCGGGGCCCACTGTCGTCTGCAACCAGATCACGAAGTTCTGCCAGCCGCCGGTGACCAGCGCCAGGCCGATCAGGATCAGCAGCACCCCGCCGATCCGGGTCACCCACCGGCTGTTGCGCCGGACCGCCCGGAACACCCCGAGCAGCCGGTGGAAGCCCAACCCGAAGACCACGAACGGCAACCCCAACCCGAGGCAGTACGCCACCGCCAGCACCACGGCCCGGTCGGTCTGCCCACCGGTGGCGGCCATCCCCAGCACCGCACCCAGCGTCGGGCCGGTGCACGGCATCCAGCTCAACGCGAACACCGCGCCGAGCACCGGCGCACCGAGCAGCCCGGCGGCGGGCAGCCGGCGGATCCGCAGCTCCCGCTGCATCCCGGGGAGCACGCCCAGGTAGCTGAGCCCGAGCAGGACGATCAGCGCGCCGATGACGACCTGGAAGGTGCGTTCGTAGTCGAAGAAGATCCGACCGAATCCGGCGAAGAGGATCGCGGTGGCGGTGAAGACGACGGTGAAGCCGGCGATGAACAGCAACGTCCCGGCCAGCACCCGGCCTTTGACCGCCGCCACCGGCCGGGCCGCCCCCCGCGTCGCCACCGCCACCGTGCCGCCGGGACCGCCGTCGGGGGCCGAACCGCCGTCGGAGGCCGGGCCCTCGCCGGGTGCCGGGCCGCCGCCCGGGGCGGGGTCCGCGCCGGTCGGGGTGGTCGGCCGGGCGCGGCCCTCCAGGTCGGTGCCGGCCAGCCCCGTCACGTACGACAGGTAGCCGGGCATCAGCGGCAGCACGCACGGGGACAGGAAGCTGACCAGCCCGGCGAGCGCCGCCGCGCCGATCGCCAGCAGCAGCGGGCCGGACTGGGCGAGTTCGCGGAACGTCTCGCCCATCAGCGGGAACCGGTCGACGCCGGCTCTTCGGCGGCGATCCGCTCGACGATCGGGCGCAGCCCGTCGGTGGTGACGGCGGCCCGGATCACGGTGGCGATCCGGCCCTGCCGGTCGAGCACGACGGTGGCCGGAATGGTGTTCGGCGGGATGTCCAGCGCCAGCGCCAGCCGACTGGCCGGGTCGAACAGGCTCGGGTAGGTGACCCGGCCCTCCTCGAAGGCGATCGCCTTGTCCCGGCTGTCCTGCACGTTGATGCCGAGGAAGGTCACCCCGGATGCCTTGGTGGCCTGGTAGGTGGCCTCCAGGTCGTCGGCCTCGGCGCGACAGGGCGCACACCAGGAACCCCAGAAGTTGAGCACCACCACCTGGCCCCGGGCCTGGGAGGTGTCGTACCCACCGCCGGTGAGCAGGTCACCGGCGATCTTCGGGGCGGCGGAACGTTGGTCGGGGGCGCACTCGACGATGCCGCCGTTGTTGGCGCACCGGCTCTCGTCGGTGCCGGAGGAGCAGCCGACCAGCGCCGCCCCGGCGGTGACGGCGGCGAGCAGGACGGCCAACGGCCTCCGGGAACGCATCTCAGGCCCCCTTGGCCGTCCGGGCTGTCGCGGACATGGCGATCAGGTGGGCGGCCGGCTCGGAGTAGCCGATCCCGACCACCTTCGCCCCGTCGAAATGGAAGGAGGTGAGGCTGGCCAGCCCGCACTGCCGGCGGCGCGGATCGTGCCAGAGCCGCTTGCGCTCGACGTAGCGGCGCAGCGTCCAGATGGGAAGCTGGTGGGAGACGATGACCGCCTCGCGTCCCTCGGCGGCCACCCGGGCGGCGTGCAGCCCGGCGAACATCCGCTCGGCGATGGCCCGGTAGGCCTCACCCCAGCTCGGGGTGACCGGGTCGCGCAGCACCCACCAGTTGCGCGGGTCGCGGAACGAGCCGTCCCCGGGCGAGACCTTCTTGCCCTCGAACCAGTTGGCGCTCTCGATCAGCCGCTCGTCCACCCCGACCGGGAGCCCGAACTGCCCGGCGATCGGCTCTGCGGTCTGCTGGGCGCGTTCCAGCGGGCTGGCCACCACGTGCACGACCTCCCGCTCGGCGACGGCCTGGGCGGCGGCCTTGGCCATCTGCACGCCCAGCTCCGACAGCCGGAAGCCGGGCAGCCGGCCATAGAGGATCCGGTCCGGGTTGTGCACCTCGCCGTGCCGCAGCACATGGACGACGGTCTTGCTCATTGGTGTTTACCCCCCGTGGCCTGCCGCTGCCGCTGCTGTCGCCGCAGCCGGCAGGGCGGCGGCGATGTGCTCCAGGGCGGCGTCGTCGAGCGCCGCCGACACGAACCACGACTCGAACGCGCTCGGCGGCAGGTAGACACCGGCGGCGAGCATCGCGTGGAAGAACGCCTTGAACGCGGGCACCTGCTGGGTGCGGGCGCTGTCGTAGTCGACCACGTCGGCGTCGGTGAAGAAGATCGAGAACATGCTGCCCGCGTACGACAGGCGGTGCGGGACCCCGGCGGCGGCCAGCGCGTCGGCGGCGAGCTTGCCCACGACGGCGGCCGTGTCGTCGAGCCGGCGGTAGAGGGCGTCGTCGGCCAGCCGCAGGGTGGCCAGGCCGGCGGCGCAGGCCAGCGGGTTACCGGAGAGGGTGCCGGCCTGGTAGACCGGGCCGGCCGGGGCGAGCCGGGACATGATCTCCGTGCGCCCGCCGAAGGCCGCGGCGGGCAGCCCGCCCCCCATCACCTTGCCGTACGTCCACAGGTCGGCGTCGGACGGGTCGAGGCCGTGCCAGCCGGCGCGGGAGACCCGGAACCCGGTCATCACCTCGTCGACGATGAGCAGCGCGCCGTGGGCGTGGGCGATTGCGGCGAGCCGGGAGTTGAAGCCGTCACGGGGGGCGACGACGCCCATGTTGCCGGCGGCGGCCTCGGTGATGACCGCCGCGATGTGCGGCCCCTGGGCGGCGAACGCCGCCTCGACGGCGGTGAGGTCGTTGTAGGGCAGCACGATGGTGTCGCCGGCCGCCGCGCCGGTGACCCCGGGAGAGTCGGGCAGGCCGAGGGTGGCGACACCGGAGCCGGCGGCGGCGAGCAGCCCGTCGGAGTGGCCGTGGTAGCAGCCGGCGAACTTGATGATCTTGGATCGGCCGGTGAACCCGCGGGCCAGCCGGATCGCCGACATGGTCGCCTCGGTGCCCGAGTTGACCAGCCGGACCTGCTCGACCGGGGTGCGCTCGACGATCTCGGCGGCCAACTCCACCTCACCCGGGGTGGGGGTGCCGAAGCTGGTGCCGAGGGTGGCGGCCTCCCGCACCGCCTCGACCACCTCGGGGTGGGCGTGGCCCAGGATCAGCGGCCCCCACGAGCAGACCAGGTCGACGTAGCGTCGCCCGTCGGCGTCGTACAGCCAGGGACCCTCCCCCCGGACCATGAAGCGCGGGGTGCCACCGACGGCACGGAACGCGCGCACAGGGGAGTTGACCCCGCCGGGCACGATGGCCTGGGCGCGGTCGAACAGGGCCTCGGAGGCCGGTGCGTCGGCCGGGTAGCGGCCGGTCCCGGCGGAAAAGGTATCGGTCACGATGCGGCCCATTGTGTCAGCGCCGGGCGGGGAATCCGCAGCCACCCCGGGGCCGGGTTACCCGGCTCACCCCACCGGAGCCGGTGGGCGGACCTGCCGCTCGCCCGGTGATCGGCACGGCGGATCGTCTCACCGGGCCAGGTTGGTGGGATCGCGCTAGGCTGACGGCGTGGATCGTGCCGAGCTGTCCATCACGGTACACCGGACTGGCGACGAAGTGGTGTTGCGCCTGGCCGGTGAGATCGACATGCTCACCGCCGCCCAACTGTCGACCGTCGTGAACGAGGTGCTCGCCGAGCCTCCGCCGCGCATCGTGCTCGACCTGGCCGGGGTGACCTTCTGCGACTCGCAGGGGCTCGGCACGCTGGTCGTGCTCAGTCGCAAGGCCAGCCACTCCCAGTGCCTGTTGATCCTGAGCAACGTGGGCGACTTCCTGCTGCGCGTCCTCGACATCACCGGCCTGCGTTCCGCCCTGATGATCCGTAACGAGACCCCCTCCGGCTGACCGGTCGGGCCCGCCCCCGGCAAGGGGGCCCGCCGGCCGACGCGTCGTGGCGCGGCCGGCCAGCCGGGAGATGTCGTGCCGTCAGCCGACCGGGATGTCGCGGCGGCGGAAGGACGCGAAGCCGACCGCGCAGAACACCCCGGCCAGCACGGTCAGGGCCAGCAGCGGAGTGACGCTCCAGCCGGCGCGCAACACCTGCGGGGTGTGGGTGAACGGCGACAGGTCCAGCAGCCACTGGCTCAGCTCCAGCACCGCGCCGAGCTGACCGAGCAGCACCACCACCGCGAGCACCGCCCAGGCCGCCGGGGAGAGCCGGGGCAACAGGCCGTACAGCAGCACCGCCAGGCCGGCGAGCACCCAGGCCGCCGGCACCTGCGCCAGGCCGGCACCGAGCATCCGGGGCAGCTGCCCCGGCACGTCACCGATGCTGAGCCCGTAGGTCAGGCCGGCCGCCAGCCCGACCAACGCCAGCACCACCACCGGCCCCAGCAGGACGAACACCAGGTGTGCGGCGAGCCAGGTCGACCGGTGCACCCCGGTGGCCAGCACCGGCTCGGCCCGACCGGCGGCCTCCTCCGACCGCATCCGCAACGCCGCCTGGACGCCGTAGCCGGCGGCGGCCAGCCCGGCCACCCCCAACGACACCCCCAGGTACGCCTCGGCCAGCCCCGACGCGCCACCCAGCCGGGCCATCACCTGCTCCAACGCGGCGTTGCCGGCGACCGACCGGCCGGCCGCCTCGGCCGCGCCACCGACGACCGACCCGAGCAGGAGGAAGCCCACCGACCAGCCCAGCAGCGGCCCCCGGTGCAGCCGCCAGGCCAACCCGAACGGCCCGGACAGCACCCGCCCGGCCCGCACCGGACCCGGCCGCGACGGCAGCACGCCGGCCCCGAGGTCCCGCCGCACCGATACCGGGTACGCCACCACGGCCAGCAGCACGGTCAGCGCGACCGGCAGGGCCAGCACCCACCAGTGCTCCCCCGCGTAGGCGCGGATGCGCGCGGCCCAACCCAGCGGGGAGAGCCAACTCGGCCACCCGTGCTCGGAGGTGTCCCCGACCAGCCGGAGCGTGAACGCCACCCCGAGCACCCCGACGGCGATCCCGCGCGCCCCACCGGCGGTCTGGGTGAGCTGGGCGGCCAACCCGCCCACCGTGGCGAAGACCACCCCCACCAGCGCCGCCGACAGCCCGTACGCCAGCGAGCCGGCAGCCGGCAGCCCGGTGGCGGCCAGCCCGGCGGCGGTGAGCAGGCCGAGCAGCAGACTGGCCGCGTACGTCACCAGCAGCGCGGCGGTGAGCCCGGCGTACCGGCCGAGGACGGTCGCGCCGAGCAGTTCCCGTCGACCGGCCTCCTCCTCGGTGCGGGTGTGCCGGATGACGGTGAGCAGGGCGGCCAGCCCGACGATCACCTGGAGGAAGCCGCCCCGCTGGGCGGTCAACGCGCCGACGCTGTCGCCGTAGACCGGGCCGAGCAGGGCCACCACCGACGGGTTGCGGGCGGTGCCGGTGACGTACGCGGCCCGCTCGGCGGCGGTGGGGAACAGCGCGAAGAAGCTGCCCGCGTAGGACACCGGCAGGACGGTCAGCAGCAGCACCCAGAGCGGGAGGACGATCCGGTCCCGGCGCAGGATCAGCCGGGCCAGGTGACCGGTGCCGGTGAGGGTGCTCATCGCCGTACCCCCGTCGGCTGGTCGCTGCCCGGCGCGGCCGAGACCGGGGCGTCGGGGGCCGGGGTCTCGTAGTGGCGCAGGAACAGCTCCTCCAGCGTCGGCGGCTGGCTGACCAGGCTACGTACCCCGATCTCGGTGAGCCGGCGCAGCGCGGCGTCCAGCGCGACGGTGTCGACGGCGAAGCGGACCCGGTCGCCGTCGACCCGCAGGTCGTGCACGCCGGGCAGGTCGGCCAGGCCGTCGACCGGGCCGGCCAGTTCGGCGTCGATCGCGGTGCGGTGCAGGTGACGCAGCTCGGTCAGGGTGCCGGTCTCGACGTGGCGGCCGTTGCGGATGATCGTCACCCGGTCGCAGAGCGCCTCCACCTCGGCCAGGATGTGGCTGGACAGCAGCACGGTACGGCCGTCGCGGCGGGCCCGGTCGATCCAGTGCTGGAACACCTCCTCCATCAGCGGGTCCAGCCCGGAGGTGGGCTCGTCGAGGATGAGCAGTTCGACGTCGGAGGCGAGCGCGGCGACCAGGCCGACCTTCTGCCGGTTGCCCTTGGAGTAGGTGCGCCCCTTCTTGCGGGGGTCCAGCTCGAACGACGCGAGCAGCTCGGCGCGGCGCTTCGGGTCGAGCCCGCCGCGCATCCGTCCGAGCAGGTCGATCACCTCGCCGCCGGAGAGCTGCGGCCAGAGGGTGACGTCGCCCGGCACGTACGCCAGGCGGCGGTGCAGCGTGACGGCGTCGCGCCACGGGTCACCACCGAGCAGTCGGACGGCCCCCGCGTCCGCCCGCAGCAGCCCGAGCAGGACCCGGATGGCGGTCGACTTGCCGGCGCCGTTCGGGCCGAGGAAGCCGTGCACCTCACCGGCCCGGACGTTCAGGTCGAGCCCGTCGAGGGCCCGGGTGCGGCCGAAGGTCTTCACCAGGCCGGTCACCGCTATCGGAGTTTCCACAATTCGGAAGCTACACTCGTTTCACAAAGTTGTGAAGACTCTGTTCGGTGCGGCACCATCGCCTGAACCGTTCCGAGCCCGAGGAGCAGCGTCCGATGCCTGACGACCGTCGACCCGGCCACGACGACGAGGTCCACCTCTTCGTCGAACGGATGGCGATGGCCTTCGCGGACGTCGGCTTCCCCCGGATGTCCGCCCGGGTGCTGTTCGCCGTGATGAGCGCCGACGGCCCGCTGACCGCCGCCCAGATCGGCGAGCGGCTCGGCGTCAGCGCGGCAGCCGTATCCGGCGCGGTACGCCACCTGACCCAGGTCAGCATGCTGGTCCGCGAACCGGTCCCGCGCTCGCGCCGGGACCACTACCGGCTGCCCGACAACCCCTGGTACGAGGGCACCATCACCAAGACCGGCCTCTACAAGAACTTCATCGACATCGCCGACGCGGGCGTCACCGCGCTGGGCGGCACCGCCACCCCGGGCGGCGAACGGGTGGCCGAGATGCGGGACTTCTTCTATTTCATCCAGGAGGAACTCGACTCGCTCGGCGAACGCTGGCGGGCCCGGCGGGCGACCACCGGCCACGCCGACCCACCCGCCGCCTGACGCTCCGGCGTCGCCCTGTCGGTGGACTGCCCGCAGCGGCATCCGTCGACCGACGCATGACGAGTGCGTCGCTCCGGCGGTCGACGGCGCGGCGGGTCGGTGCGTCGGTCAGGCGGTGTTGCCCCAGCGGGCCTGCTCCAGGATGTCCAGGGCACGCTGCCGGGCCTCCGGGTCGTCCTCGACCCGCAGCAGGGTGGCCGCCGCGTCCACCGCGTCGGTGAGCACCCGCCACTGGGCGTCACGCTCACGCACCACGTCGGACTGCGCCGCCAACTGCCGGGTCTTCACCCACAGCTCCACGAACACCGACACCTTCGCCCGCAACACCCACGGGTCGAACGGCTTGGTCAGGTAGTCCACCGCGCCGACCGCATAGCCGCGCAGCGCCAACTGGGCGTCCTTGTCGGCGGCGGTGAGGAAGATGATCGGCACGTGCCGGGTCCGCTCCCGGCGCTTGATGTGACTGGCCGTCTCGAAGCCGTCCATGTCGGGCATCTGGGCGTCCAGCAGGATGACCGCGAAGTCGTCCACCAGCAGTTGCTTCAGCGCCGCCTCACCGCTCTCCACGGCCACCGACTGCACCGGGAGCCCCTGGAGGATCGCCTCCAGGGCCATCAGGTTCTCCCGACGGTCGTCGACCAGCAGCGCCTTGGCAGTCTGGGTCACGAATTCTCCTTGTCTCGGCTGCCACTGATCCAGGACGCCATCCGCTCGATCAGCCCGTCCAGGTCCACCGGCTTGGTGATGTAATCGCTACCCCCGGCCGCCAGCGCCGACTCCCGGTCGCCGGGCATCGCCTTCGCGGTGAGGAAGACGATCGGCAGGTCCGCGAAGCGGTGGTTCCGGCGGATCTGCCGGGTCGTCTCGTAACCGTCCTGGTCGGGCATCATGGCGTCCATCAGCACGATGTCCACCTCCGGATGCTCGGCCAGCACGCGAACCCCGTCCGCGCCGTTGTCCGAGTACAGCACGGTCATCCCGTGCAGTTCCAACGCGCTGGTCAACGCGAACACGTTGCGTACGTCGTCGTCGACGATCAGTACCGTCGCGCCGTCCAACTGCCGGGTGGCCGGGGCCTCCGGCGCCGGCAGCAACTCCATCGGCGGCATCAGCAGCGACGCCGGCAGGCCCGCACGCTCCGGCGACGGTGACTGCGGCGCCACCACCGCGTCCGGCGCCAGCACATCCGGTACGAAGAGGGTGAACGTCGAACCCTGCCCCGGCGCGGAGGTCACGGTGATCGTGCCGCCGATCAGCCGGGCCAGGTCCCGACTGATCGACAGGCCCAGCCCGGTGCCGCCGTACCGTCGGCTGGTGGTGCCGTCGGCCTGCTGGAACGCCTCGAAGATGATGCTCAGCTTGTCGTCGGAGATGCCGATGCCGGTGTCGATCACGGTGAAGGCGATCACCTGGCGGGCGTTGGTCAACGCCGGCACGTCGAAGACCGCGTTCTCCGCCGCCGGGGCGATCCGCAGGGTGACCGCGCCGTTGTCGGTGAACTTCACCGCGTTGGAGAGCATGTTGCGCAGGATCTGCTGCAACCGTTGGGCGTCGGTCACCAGGGCCGGCGGCAACTCCTTGGCCACCCGCACCTGGAAGTCGAGGTTCTTGTCCTCCGCCTGCGGGGCGAACGCCTGCTCCACGTAGTTGCGGATCTCGGCGAACCGGATCTCCGTCGGCTCGACGTCCATCCGACCGGCTTCGATCTTGGACAGGTCCAGGATGTCGTCGATCAGGCGCAGCAGGTCCGAGCCGGAGCCGTGGATCGTCCGGGCGAACTCGATCTGCTTCGGGGTGAGGTTGCGTTCCGAGTTCTCCACCAGCAACCGGGCCAGCAGCAGCAGCGAGTTCAGCGGGGTACGCAGCTCGTGGCTCATGTTCGCCAGGAACTCCGACTTGTACGCCGACGCCCGGGTGAGCTGCTGCGCCTTCTCCTCCAGGCCGAGCCGGGCCAGCTCGATCTCCCGGTTCTTGGTCTCGATGTTGCCCTTCTGCTCACTGAGCAGCTTCGCCTTGTCCTCCAACTCGGCGTTGGTGCGCTGCAACTCCGCCGACTGGTCCTGCAACTCCAACGCCAGCCGCTGCGACTGGGCCAGCAACTCCTCCGTACGCCGGTTGGCCTGGATGGTGTTGACCGCGACACCGATGGTGAGCACCAGCCGCTCCAGGAACGCCAGGTGCAGCTCCGAGAAGCGGGCCACGCTGGCGAACTCGATCACCCCGAGCAGCTCCCCCTCGAACAGGATCGGCAGCACCACCAGGTCGGACGGGAGCGTCTCGGCCAGCCCCGACCGCAGGGTGATCCGCCCGTCGGGCAGCGCGTTGAGCCGGATCGTCCGGCGGGAGAGCGCCGCCTGACCGACCAGCCCCTCACCGGGCCCGAACGTGACGTCGTGCCCCCGCGCCACATACCCGTACGACGCGGTCAGCCGCAGCCGCATCACCCCGTCGGAGGTGTCCGCCAGGAAGAACGCGCCGAGCTGCGCGTCGACCAGCGGGGTCACCTCCATCATGATCATGCGGCAGACCTCGCCCAGGTCCCGCTGGCCCTGGAGCAGGCCACCGATGCGGGCCAGGTTGGAGTCGAGCCAGCCCTGCTCGGCGTTCTTCTTGGTCGTCTCCCGGAGGGTGACGATCATCTGGTTGATGTTGTCCTTCAGCTCGGCGACCTCGCCCTGCGCCTTGACCGCGATCCGCTGGGTGAGGTCGCCCCGGGTCACCGACGTGGAGACCTGGGAGATCGCCCGGAGCTGGGTGGTCAGGGTCGAGGCGAGCTGGTTCACGTTCTCGGTGAGGTCCCGCCAGGTGCCGCTCACGCCCTTGACCTGGGCCTGACCGCCCAGCTTGCCCTCGATGCCGACCTCGCGACCCACCCGGGTCACCTCGTCGGCGAACGAGCTGAGCTGGTCGACCATCGTGTTCACGGTGTTCTTCAGCTCCAGGATCTCGCCCTGCGCGTCGACCGTGATCTTCTGACCGAGGTCGCCCTTGGCGACCGCCGTGGTCACCGAGGCGATGTTGCGCACCTGGGACGTCAGGTTGGACGCCATCGAGTTCACGTTGTCGGTGAGATCGCGCCAGGTGCCCGAGACACCCTTGACCTGCGCCTGCCCGCCGAGCTTGCCCTCGGTGCCCACCTCACGGGCCACCCGGGTCACCTCGTCGGCAAACGAGCTGAGCTGGTCCACCATCGTGTTGACGGTGTTCTTCAGCTCCAGGATCTCGCCCTGCGCGTCCACCGTGATCTTCTGCGACAGGTCACCCTTCGCCACCGCCGTGGAGACCTGCGCGATGTTACGCACCTGACTGGTCAGGTTCGACGCCATCGAGTTCACGTTGTCGGTGAGATCCCGCCAGGTGCCGGCGACCCCGCGTACCTGGGCCTGCCCGCCGAGCTTGCCCTCGGTGCCCACCTCCCGGGCCACCCGGGTCACCTCGTCGGCGAACGACGACAACTGGTCCACCATCGTGTTGACCGTGGACTTCAGCTCCAGGATCTCACCCCGGGCATCCACGGTGATCTTCTGACTCAGGTCGCCCTTCGCCACCGCCGTGGTCACCGAGGCGATGTTGCGCACCTGGGACGTCAGGTTGGACGCCATCGAGTTCACGTTGTCGGTCAGGTCGCGCCAGGTGCCGGAGACGCCCTTCACCTGCGCCTGACCGCCCAGTTTGCCCTCGGTGCCCACCTCGCGGGCCACCCGGGTCACCTCGTCGGCGAACGACGACAACTGGTCGACCATCGTGTTGACGGTGTTCTTCAGCTCCAGGATCTCGCCCTGCGCGTCCACCGTGATCTTCTGCGACAGGTCACCCTTGGCCACCGCCGTGGAGACCTGGGAGATGTTGCGGACCTGGCTGGTCAGGTTGCCGGCGAGCTGGTTGACGTTCTCCGTCAGGTCCCGCCAGGTGCCGGAGACCCCGCGTACCTGGGCCTGGCCACCGAGCTTGCCCTCGATGCCGACCTCGCGGGCCACCCGGGTCACCTCGTCGGCGAACGACGACAACTGGTCCACCATCGTGTTCACGGTGTCCTTCAGCTCCAGGATCTCGCCCTGCGCCGCCACGGTGATCTTCTGGCTCAGGTCACCCCGGGCCACCGCCGTGGAGACCTGCGCGATGTTACGCACCTGAGAGGTCAGGTTCGACGCCATCGAGTTGACGCTGTCGGTGAGGTCCTTCCAGGTGCCCGCGACGTTCGGCACGTCGGCCTGCCCACCGAGCTTGCCCTCGGTGCCCACCTCCCGCGCCACCCGGGTCACCTGCTCGGCGAACAGGCGCAACGTGTCGGTCAGCGAGTTCATCGTGTCGGCCAGCTCGGCGACCTCGCCGCGCGCCCCGACCGTGATCTTCTGCGACAGGTCACCCCGGGCCACCGCCGTCGCCACCTGCGAGATCGACCGCACCTGACCGGTCAGGTTCGACGCCATGGTGTTCACCGAGTCGGTGAGGTCCTTCCAGGTGCCGGCGGCACCCCGCACGTCCGCCTGACCACCCAACTTGCCCTCGGTGCCCACCTCCCGGGCCACCCGGGTCACCTCGTTGGAGAACGACGAGAGCTGCCCGACCATCGTGTTGACCGTCCGGCCGATCCGCAGGTACTCACCGCGCAGCGGGCGACCGTCGATCTCCAACTCCATGTGCTGGGAGAGGTCACCGTCGGCCACCGCCATGATCACCCGGGCGATCTCGGTGGTCGGCCGGCCCAGGTCGTCGATCAGCGAGTTGACCGCCCGCTGGCCCTCCGCCCAGGAGCCGTCCAGGCCCTCCTCGTCGAGGCGCTCGGTCAGCCGGCCGTCCCGGCCCACCACCCGACTGATCCGGCGCAGGTCCAGGTGCTGCCGTTCCTGGAGCGACACCACCTCGTTGAAGGCGTCCGCCACCTCACCGGCCGCACCCGCACGCCGGGGCAGCCGCACCTTGAAGTCACCCCGGCCGACCCGCCGCAGCGCCTCCGACAGCTCACCGAGGAGCGCGTCATGCTCGGAAGCGGACACGTCCGCCGTCACCGACTGTTTCGCGGTCATCTTTCCTCGCTCAGCTCGGAGGGTCCCCGGCGTGCCGACACGCCGACTTTCCCTCATTGTGCCCGCGTCCGGACCCGGGCAGCGGACACGACGTGCCCGACATGTCCCTGCCGGTGCCACCACCGCCCCGACAGCGACACCGCAGGCGGGACGCGGTCCCGGCACCCGGCCCGACCCCGCCACCACCACAGGTCGACACGTAGCCGTTGGTCGCCGACCCGCACCCGACGACGGGGTGTCGTCAACCTGCCGATCGGTGCGACAGGTGTGACGGTGCGTGGTGCGGCTTGGCACCCGGGCGGTCGCGGTAGAGGATACGGGGGTGTCAACGGAGCCGGGGGCCGGGACAGACGCGGGACGGGACGAGCACGTCCGGCGCGTCCGACTGCCCGCCGACCGGCGCACCCCGGCCGCCGCCCGCGCCGTCGTCCGCTCCGTGCTCGCCGAGGCGGACCTCGACGAACTGCTCAACGAGGCACTGCTGCTCACCACCGAACTGTCCACCAACGCCGTCGAGCACGCCCGCACCGAACTGGACATCGAGGTCGTCGCCGACCGGATCGGCCTGACCGTCACCGTCTCCGACTTCGCCGCAGGGCCGGTCGACGAGCTGATCGTCGGCAGCCGCAACGACACCGACGAGATCGGCGAGGTCTCCGCCCGGGGGCGCGGGCTGCTGCTCGTCGACCACTTCGCCAGCCGCTGGGGCACCACCTACCTGCCCACCGGCAAAGGGGTGTGGTTCCGGCTGGACCGCCATGGCGACCACAGCGACGGGCCGCTGTCCCCGTACCCGCCACCCGGGCAGGCCGAGAGCGACCTGGCGACCACCGCACCGAGCGCCGCAGCGATGAGCGAACTGACCCAGACCAGGCCCGACCCGTACGCCGACGAACCGCTGCCCGAGTTCGCCACCGACCTGCTCACCCGGGTCGCCGAGATGGTGGGCGCGGCCGGCGGGGTGATCCGGCTCGACCGGGGCGAGGGAGAGGGCCCGCAGGTGCTGGCCCGGTACGGCCGCCAGCCGCGCGCCGGCAACGAGCTGCTCCGGGTGCCGCTGGCGGTGCACCGACCGTACGGTGGGGAGTTGGAGCTGGACGCCGCACCGTCGGCGTACGCCCGGCCGTTGGCCGTACTCGCCGCCGAACGGCTCTCGCTGCACCTGGAGAACGACCGGCTGCGCCGCGCCGACGTCCGCCGCTCGGCCTGGCTGACCTTCCTCGCCGAGGCCAGCGAACTGCTCGCCCAGTCGCTCGACGTGGACCTGACCATGGCGCTGATCCCGCAACTGGTGGTGCCCCGGCTCGGCCAGTGGTGCGCGGTGCACACCACCGACGAGTGGGGCCGGCTCAAGCTGGCCGCGTGCAGCCACGCCGACGAGTCGGTCCTGCCCCAACTGCACAAGGTGCTCCAGGAATCCGGTCCGGACTCGGTCCAGGCCCGGCTGCGCGAGGCGTCGCGCACCGGGTCCCAGGTGCCGCTCGGTGGGCCGATGGAGGGCTTCGCCGTGCCGCTGGTCGCCCGCAGCCAGAAGCTCGGCACCCTGGCCGTGGGCCGGCACCAGCGGCACCGGCACGACGCCGACGAGGTGGCGGTGCTGGAGGACGTGGCCCGGCGGGCCGGCCTCGCCATCGAGAACGCCCGGATCCACGCCGAACGGCGTCGGGTGGCGCAGACCCTCCAACAGTCGCTGCTGCCGCCGGTGCTCCCGGTCGTCGAGGGCGTTGGCTTCGCCGCCGAGTACGTCCCGACCGGGGACGAGGCCGAGGTCGGCGGCGACTTCTACGACGTGGTGCCGCTGCCGGACGGGCGCTGGCTGGTGGTGGTCGGCGACGTGTCCGGCAAGGGGGTGCAGGCGGCGGCGGTGACCGGGCTGGTCCGGGACGTGATCCGGGTGCTCGTCGGGGACGGCAAGCCGCTGCCCGAGGTGCTGGCCCGGCTCAACGACACGCTTGTCGAGCGCGGCGGGGGACGCTACTGCACGCTGGCCCTGGCGGCGGTCGGGCCGGACGACGGCGACGGGCTCGACGTCTCGCTGCACCTGGCCGGGCACGACCGACCGGTGCTGTTGCACGGTCCCGGCGGGGCGAACTTCGTCGGGACCGGTGGAACCGCGCTCGGCCTGCTCGACTCGATCACCTCACCGGCGGAGGAGATCCTGCTCGCGCCGGGCGATGCGCTGATCTTCTATACCGACGGGGTGACCGAGCGGCGACGCGGCCGGGAACTCTTCGGCACCGAGCGGCTCCGGGAGGCCGCCGCGCCGCTGGCCGGCTACTCCGCCGACGTGGTCGCGGCGCGACTGCGGGCCACCGCGATCAACTTTTCGGTCGAGTCACCCCGCGACGACATCGCCATCCTGGTGCTGCGCAACGACGCCCTCTCCTGATCCACCCCCGATCCCCTCGACACTCAGAGGCCGCCAGGGCTGGTCAGAGGTCGCCGGGGGTTGATCAGAGGCCGCCGGGGAGGCGGCCGGGGGCGAGCCGGCGGTGCGGGTCGAGGTGCTCCTTCGCCTCCCGCAGCCGGGGGATCACCGCCGCCTCACCCCAAACGTCGACCTCACGGCGGACCGCAGCGGGAGCGGCGACCACCACGCACCGGCCCCGGCGGGCGAGCAACACCCCCCGGACGGCGGCCAGGATGCCGGCCACCCGGTCGACGGGGAACGATCCGGGCAGCGCGGCGTGCACCACACCCGCACCGGCGCAGCCGCGTACCGACAGGGGTGTGCCGGCGGCGTCGCGCAACGCGTAGACGGCGGCGTGCAGATCCTTGGTCGGGGCCTCGACCCGCAACGCGGTGTCGCCCGGGGCGAACGGGTAGCGCCCCCACCAGGCCGGGGCGAACGGGGCGACGCTCGCCGCGCCACCGAGCACGGCCAACAGGCGGTCGGCCCGCTCGGCCACCTCGGACCGGTCACCCTCCAGCAGGATCGCCAGCTCACCGGCGCTGCCCCGGGCGGGCGGCGGATCGGCCCGCCGGCCGGACATCGCGGGATGGTTGGCCCGGGCCGCCGCCTCGGCGGCGGACATCGGTCGACCGGGCGGCCCCGACGTCGCGCCCGCCGCCGGGGCGGCGACCGGGCGCGGTGGGGACCCGGTGGCCGGCAGGTCCAGCTCGACGGCCGCCGGGTCGAGGTCGGCGGCGAACACCGCCCGGACCAGGTCGTGCACCTCCAGCGGGCTCCACACCGGCCGGGACACCCAGACCTGGCTCGCCGGCAGCGCCTGCGCGTGCAGCGTCGCCGAGACGAGCACGCCCAGCCCGCCCTGCGAACCGCAGAGCAACCGGCCCAGGTCGAGACCGACGGGTGCGCTCACCCCGGACAGCTCCGCGGCGCTGCGGCCGGCACTGACCAGCTCACCGTCGGCGTCCAACCACCGCAGGCCGACGAGCTGCGCACAGGGGGTGCCGTGCCGGTGCCGCAGCGGACCGGACTCGTCGGCGGCGAGCACCCCACCGAGGGTGGCACCGGGGGACGGCGGGTCGAGGGCCAGCCGACGGCCGGCGCGTTCCAGGGTGGCCTGCACCGCCCGCAGCGGGGTGCCGGCACCCACCTCGACCACCGGGGAGGCCGCCGGCTGGTGGCCGACCCCGGCGAGCCGGCCGGTGTCGAGCATGATGTCGACCCGGGCCGGCGCGGCACCCCAGTCGATCTTCGTGCCCGCGCCCCGGGGCACCACCGACAGGTCGTGCCGGGCGGCGAGCCGCAGCACCTCGGCCGCCGCCCGGGGCCCACCCGGGACGGCCACCCACCGGGCGAGCCGGCCGGCGACCTCGTCCGCCGCGCCCGCGAACCGGGCGAAGGAGGGACCGCAGATCCCGGCCAACCGGCGGGTGATCTCCGCTGCACCGCTCGAACCCGCTGGCGTCGACATGACAGTCATCGTACACATGTTCTAAAGAGGTGGGTGGTGGTTCGACCGCGCCGCGCAGCGCGACGGGCCGGTAACGTGGCGGCGTGACCACCGAGACCACCCCGCCCGTCGCCCGACAGGTCCGCGCGGAGCGCACCCACCACGGCGACACCGTCGTCGACGAGTACGCCTGGCTGGCCGCCAAGGACGACCCGGCGACCATCGCCCACCTGACCGCCGAGAACGCCTACACCGAGCAGCGCACCGCGCACCTGGAAGCGTTACGCGGCACGCTGTTCGCCGAGACGAAGCAGCGCACCCAGGAGACCGACCTGTCGGTGCCCACCCGCAAGGGCGGCCACTGGTACTACACCCGCACGATCGAGGGCCAGCAGTACGGCGTGCACTGCCGCCGCGCGGTCCGCGACGACGAGACCGACCCGCCGGTCAGCGCGGACGGCGCCCCGCTCGACGGCGAAGAGGTGCTGCTCGACGGCAACCAGCTCGCCGAAGGGCACGACTTCTTCTCCCTCGGCGCGTTCGACGTCAGCCCCGACGGGCGGTGGCTGGCCTACTCGACGGACTTCTCCGGCGACGAACGCTTCACCCTGCGGATCAAGGACCTGAGCACCGGCGAACTGCTCGGCGACGAGGTGCCCGACACCTTCTACGGCACCGCCTGGTCGGCCGACGCGACCGTGCTGTTCTACATCACCGTCGACGAGGCGTGGCGACCCAACCGGGTGTGGCGGCACACCGTCGGCACCCCGTCGGGCGAGGACGTGGTGGTACATCTGGAGGAGGACGAGCGGTTCTGGGTGGGCGTCGAGCTGACCCGATCCGAGCGGTTCGTGCTGATCGACAGCACCAGCAAGGTCACCAGCGAGGTACGGGTCATCCCGGCCGACAACCCGACCGGCGAGCCGGCGGTGATCGCCCCGCGCCGGCAGGGCGTCGAATACAGCGTCGAGCACCACGGCCACCGGTTCCTGATCCTGCACAACGACGGCGCGGAGGACTTCGCGCTGGCGTACACCTCGGCGGACGCCCCCGGCGACTGGGTGCCGCTGATCCCGCACAGCCCCGGCACCCGGCTGGAGTCGGTCGACGCGTTCGCCGACCACCTGGTCGTCTCGCTGCGCAGCAACGGGCTGACCGGGCTGCGGGTGCTCCCCGTCGGCGGCGGCGACGGCCACGACATCGAGTTCCCCGAGCCGATCCACAGCGTCGGGCTGGACGCCAACCCGGAATACCGCACCCGGCAGCTGCGGTTCCGCTACACCTCGCTGGTCACCCCCGACTCGGTCTACGACTACGACCTGGTCACCCGGGAACTGACGCTGCGTCGCCGCAAGCCGGTGCTCCCCGGGCCGGACGGCCGCGCGTACGACCCGGCCGACTACGAGCAGCACCGCGAGTGGGCGCTCGCCGACGACGGCACCCGGGTGCCCATCTCGCTGGTCTGCCACCGGGACACCCCACGCGACGGCTCCGCCCCCGCCGTGATCTACGGGTACGGCTCGTACGAGGCCAGCATGGACCCATGGTTCTCGGTCGCCCGGCTCAGCCTGCTCGACCGGGGCGTCGTCTTCGCCGTGGCGCACATCCGGGGCGGCGGTGAACTGGGCCGCCGCTGGTACGACGAGGGCAAGATGCTGGCCAAGAAGAACACCTTCACCGACTTCGTGGCCTGCGCCCGGCACCTGGTCAAGGCCGGCTGGACGGCGGCCGACCGACTGGTCGCCCGGGGCGCCTCGGCCGGTGGCCTGCTGATGGGCGCGGTCGCCAACATCGCCCCGGACGCGTTCACCGGGATCGTGGCGCAGGTGCCCTTCGTGGACGCGCTCACCTCGATCCTCGACCCGTCGCTGCCGTTGACCGTCACCGAGTGGGAGGAGTGGGGCAACCCGCTCGCCGACCCGGAGGTGTACGCGTACATGAAGTCGTACACCCCGTACGAGAACGTCACCGCCGCCGACTACCCGGCGATCCTGGCGGTGACCAGCCTCAACGACACCCGGGTGCTCTACCACGAGCCGGCCAAGTGGATCGCCCGGCTGCGGGCGGTGGCCCCGCAGGGCGACTACCTGCTCAAGACGGAGATGGGTGCCGGCCACGGTGGCCCCAGCGGCCGGTACGACGCCTGGCGTGAGGAGGCGTTCATCAACGCCTGGATCCTCGACCGGCTGGGCCGCGCCTGACCGCCGCCACCGGTCCCCGCCGGGCCGGGGCGGGTCCCCGGGCCGGCCGGGGGCCGGCAGCGCTCGGCGGGCCGGCAACGCTCGGCGGGCCGGCCCGGGACCGGCGGGCGGTTGCCGCTGCGCACCGGCTGATCGCGGTCAGCCGGTGCGGAGTTCCTCGACGGCGGTGCTCATCCGCAGGAAGAGCAGGCCGACACCGACCGTGACCAGCACGGCGACCAGGGCACCCGCACCGACCCAGGCGAGTTGCGCCCACGGCAGCTCGGGTGTCACCACGACCTCGGGCACCCACACGGTGCGCAGGACCGACGGGTCGGCGCACCGGACGGCGTCGCCCGTGCACACCTGGAAGGAGTGCGCCCCGTAGGTGCGTGGGCGGCCCGCGACGCCCCAGATGAGCAGCAGGCCACTGGCGAGCGCCAATACGATGGCCGGCACCGCCGGGGCCAGCGCCTGCCAGCCGACGGAACGGCCGATGACGCTGCGGGGGACCCCGGAGGCGACCAGCGCCGCATACGTCCGGCGGCGGGCGACGATCCCCTCGACCAGGGCGACGACCAGGCCACCGGCGGCCAGCGCCACGGCCAGCTGGGCGGCCCGGTCGACCAGGTCCATCGTGTTCAGGTAGAAGTCTTCACCGCCGGCCAGGCCCTGGCCGGTGGCCCGGTTCGCCGCCATGTCGGCGATCATCGAGGCCCGGAGCCCGGCCGCACCCGCCCCCACGATCACCGCCGCCAGCAGGGCGGCCAGGGTCCGGCTGCCGGCCCACGGGTCGGCGGTCAACCGACGGGCGGCCAGCAGCACGGCCGCCCCGCGACCCCACCGGTGCAGCAACCGCCCGGCCGTGTACGACAGCCAGCCGGTGCCGACCACCACCCCGACCAGCGCGGCCAGCGCACCGCCGGCCATCAGCGCCGGCTCCAGCAGCGCCGGTGGGTCCTGAGCACGGTCGGCGTACCACCTGTTGATCGGGGCGAGCAGGCCGAACGCGGTCGGCCCGGCCAGGATCAGCAGCCCGGCCCACGGCCTCGGGGCACGTTCCCGGCGGGTCCGCCGGACCACGCCGAGCGGGGTCGCGGTGACCCGGCGCAGCAGGACGACACCGACCAGCCCGGCCAGCACCGGCAGGCCGAGCACCACCGCCGCGATCACCGGCGGCGACGGCAGCACGTCGGTGGGCAGCGGCAGCAGCCCCCGGGCGTCGGGCCGGTGCAGCAGCACCCGGCCCACCAGGTACGTCCCCAGCCCGGCCAGGGTGCCGAGCAGGCTGGCCAGCCCGGCCTCCACCGCGACCAGCCCGGTCACCTGCCCGGGGGTGGCCCCGGCCAGCCGGAACCCGGCGAGTCGCCGGTCCCGGGCCGGGGCGCCGAGCCGCACGCACTGCCCGGCCAGGGCGAGCACCGGCACGGCGAGCAGCAGCAACGCGACCGCCGTGCCGCCGCGCAGGCCCGGCTCGCGTAGCAGCGCGTTGGTGTACTGCTCGGAGTTGTTGCTGCCCCGTCCGCCGGGTGGGGTCGGGATGGCCAGCACGGTGAGGGCGGCCAGCCCGGCGAGGCTGGCCAGGGCGGCGCTGAGCGCGGTGAGCACGACCCGGACGGTGTCGGTGCGGTTGCCGGCCAGGGCGAGCCGCAGCGCGACGCCCGGCCTCACCGGGGGTCCGTGCCGGGGCCGGCCGCCGGGAGCGGGACGAGGGTTTCGTCCAGGCCGAGGCCCGTCGGGTCGACCACGCCGTCGCGGAGCATCACCTCGCGGTCGGCGTACGCGGCGATCCGGGGTTCGTGGGTGACCAGGACGATGGTGGTGCCCTGTTCCCGGGCAAGCTGGACGAGCTGGGTGAGGACCTCCTCGCCGCTGAGCGTGTCGAGGGCACCGGTCGGCTCGTCGGCGAAGATCACCCGGGGCCCGGTGACCAGGGCGCGGGCGGTGGCGCAGCGTTGCTGCTGCCCACCGGACATCGCGCCGGGGCGCACGTCGGCGAGGTGCCCGACGCCGAAGCGGTCCAGCCATTCGCCCGCCGCCCGCCCTGCTTCTCGCCGCCCCGTGCCGGCGAGGAGCAGGGGCAGGGCGACGTTCTCCGCCGCGGTCAACTCGGGGACGAGCTGACCGAACTGGAACAACACCCCGAACTCGGTACGGCGCAGCCGGGACCGCGCCGCCTCGGGCCAGGTGTCGATCCGCTCGCCGTTCCAGCGCACCGCCCCCTCGTCGGGGCGCAGGATGCCGGCGAGGCAGTGCAGCAGGGTGGACTTGCCGCAGCCGCTGGGTCCGGTCACGGCGACGATCTCGCCGTCGGCGACGTCGAGGCTGACGCCGCGCAGGGCCGGTGTCGGGCCGTACGACCGGACCACGTCGCGGGCCTGGAGTCGGCTCACGGGTGCACCTCCCGGTGCCAGTCGGCGACGCGGGCCAGGGTGGTGCGCAGCCACCTCAGGTCGGCGTCGAGGTGAGCGACGGCGTAGTCGACGGCGACGACGTCATCGAGGGTGGTCGAGGGTGCCGTCTTGACGGCGGTGAGTTCGCGCAGCCGGTCGGTGTGCGCCCGCGCCTGGGCGATCAGGTAGGACCGGGCCGCGTTGAGGTCGGCGACCAGCAACGCCACCGCGACCTTGGTGAACAGCGCGCTGGTGACGTACGGCATGGGTGGCTCGACGGCGGCGAGCCAGCCGGCGAGCGCGGCCCGGCCCTGGTCGGTGAGCGCGTAGGCGGTCCGGTCGGGGCCGGCCTCGCGTTCCTGACCGGCGGTGACCACCAGGCCGTCCCGTTGCAGGCGCCCCAGGGTGGCGTAGACCTGGCCGAAGGCGAGCGGCTTGGCCCGGGGCAGCCGGGTGTCGTGGGCGCGCTTCAGCTCGTAGCCGTGCCGGTTGCCGGCGGCCAGCAACCCGAGCAGCACGTGCGACGTGGACACCCGGCCAACTATTCATCCAGTGAATAGTCGATGTCAAGCGACTCCGTCGATCCGGCGAGGGGGTCCGGCGGGTTCGGTGGGCGGCCCGGCCCACCGGGTGCGGCGACCCGGTGGGCGGGAGCGGTCAGCTCGTCCAGGCCGGATCGCGACCGGTACGGCCGAGCAGCCGGTCCAGTTCGGTCCCGTCCGCCCCGACCGGCACCTCCGCGCCGAAGGCGCCCATCTGCCGGCCCATCGGGCCCATCTCGTCCATGAAGCCGTGCAGCGCCGCGATGCTCTCCCGCGCCGGCTGGTACGGCTGGCCGGTGGCCCGCGCAGGTCCCAGCCGTGCACCACCAGGTCCACCACCCCCATCAGGCCGATCGTCGACCGGGGCAGCCCCATCGCCGGCGCGACGCCCTCCTCGCTGGCCGGGTCGTCCCAGGCCACGACGAGCTGCTTCACCTCAGTGGCGAACCGGTCCCGCCAGCCCGGTTCGGCCACGTGATCGGTCTTGACCGACCAGTCCGTCTCCTGCCCGGCGGCGAGGCGTTGGAAGTTGACCGCCACGTCGTACACGTGGTTGATCAGTCCGCGGACGTCGTACTCCGCGCACGGGGTCGGCAGGTCGAGTTGGTCGTCGCCGATCGCCCGGACCAACTCCACGGTCCCCGGGGCGGCGGCGGCCAGCAGCTCACTAGTCTTCGTTGGCATACGGCCAGCGTATGAAGGTGGTCTTGAACGAATGCGACAGCCACGCGCGGATGACCGGGGCATCCTCGATCCGGCCCGGCTGCGCCGGGAGCTGCGGTTCCGGCGGCACCTGCCGGCCCCCGCGCTGCGCCCGTGGGTGGAGCACTACTGGCTGGCCGACTGGGCGCTGACCGCGCCGTTCACCCAGCAGGTGGTGCCGCACCCGGCGGTCAACGTCGTCTTCCGGCAGGATGCCGGCGGCCCGGAGACCGCCGAGGTGGCCGGGGTCGGTCGGCGGCTGTTCACGGTCACCCTGACCGGCACCGGAACGGTCAGCGGTATCCAGTTCCGTCCCGGCGGCTTCCGCCCGTTCTGGCGTCGCCCGGTCGCCGAACTCACCGACCGGGACGTCCCGCTCCGCACCGACCCGATCGCCGCCCGCGCCGCCGGGTCGACCACCCCCGGTGCCGCCGCCACCCACCCCGCTGGCCCGACCACGCCCCGCGCCGCCGGGTCCGCCGTCGCGTCGCCCCGCTGCGGGGGTACGGACGACGAGCGCCGGCGGGCGTTGGACGCCTTCCTGCTCGCCTGGGCGCCACAGCCCGACCCGGCGGCGGCCGAGGCGATCGCCCTCGCCGAGTCGATCCGCACCGACCGTAGCGTGCTGCGGGTGGACGACCTGGCCCGCCGGCACGATCTCTCCGTCCGGCGGTTGCAGCGGCTCTTCCTGGACCACGTCGGCGTCGGTCCCAAGTGGGTGATCCGTCGCTACCGCCTGCTGGAGGCGATCGAACAGGTCGTCACCGGGCTGCCCGACTGGGCCGCCCTCGCCGCCGACCTCGGCTACAGCGACCAGGCCCACCTGGCCCGCGACTTCGCCGCGGTCACCGGTCACACCCCCACCGGCTACGCCCGCTCCCTGCACTGATCCCCACCCACGTCCGAGCCAGCGACCCGCACCGGACGGCGTCGGCCCGACCGGCGCGGAGAGCAGGCGACCAGCTTCGCCGCCGGCTCGGCCGGCCGGGCCCGGCCGCCGGGTCGCTCGGGGCCCGGCCGCCGGGTCGCTCGGGGCCCGCCCGGTGGGTCGCTCAGCCCGCCCGGTGGTCGGCCGACGACCTCACCGCCCGGACCAGTCCGGGGACCACACCGGTGGTCAGCCGCACCGCGTGGAGAGCTCTCGTCGTCGCCATGGCCGCAGGAACTCTCCACGATCCTGGTCCCCACTTCCGGCGATCCCCGCGCCAACCAGCCCACCCCTGTCGATAACGATGAGTAACACCAGCCGCCACCCCCCATCTCCCCACTCCGCATCCTTTGCTCTGCTGCCATCGAGGCGACAGCTACTCACCGTGTCAGGTTGGAAAAGCGACGCGCCTATGGTGATTGTCAAAGTTGCAGCTCAGCACGCTGTCGCGGATAGGGCAGCAGAGCAAAGGATGGAGAGGGGAGTAATTCGAGGTTGGCTCTTAGTTACGGTGAGCGACGTCGGGAGTCAACCCGTCTCTGAGCACCCTCAGTAACCACGACAGGGGTTGGGACTGCGGGACCTCGGTGGCTCGGTCGAGCCGGCGGACCACCGCCGGGGCCGGATCGGGAGTCGGGGCCCGCATCGGGCGGCGGGGGTGGGGTGGGGGTGGGTGGGGTGGGGTGGTGGTGGCGCCCGGTGACGCACAAGGGCATCCACCGCGTGGTGGGGCAGACTCCGGAAGCAGTCGGAACCACTCAGCGGCGGCGGACCGCCACCACCGCGACGTCGTCGTGGATCTCCGGCGGGGCCAGCTCGACCAGCAGCCGCTGGCAGAAGCCGTCCAGGTCGTCGTCGACCACCGTCGCGCAGGCGGCCAACGCGGCCAGACCGTCGTCGATGGTGGTGTCCCGCCGTTCGATCAGCCCGTCGGTGTAGAGCACCAGCGTCGCGCCCGCCGGCAGGGTGAACTCCAGATCCTCCGGCCGGTCCGCGCGCACCCCCAGCAGCGGGGCCGACTGCTGCACGTACTCCACCCGGCCGTCCACCGTCACCAGCGCCGGCAGGTGCCCGGCGCTGGCCAGTCTGATCCGGCCCGTCGACGGGTGCAGCAGCAGGATGCACAGGGTCGCCAGTTCGTTGCGCAGCAGCGTACGCATCAGCACGTTGAGCCGTTCCAGGATCACCCCGGGCTGATGCCCCTCCACCGCGTACGCCCGCATCGCGTGCCGCAGCTCGGCCATCACCGTCGCCGCGTGCAGCGAGTGACCGGCGACGTCGCCGATCGCCACCAAAAGGTGCCCGTCGAGCATCACCAGCTCGTAGAAGTCCCCGCCCACCTCGGTCTGCGCGCTGGCCGGCTCGTAACGCACCGCCAGGTCGAGGCCGGCCACGTCGGGCAGCCGTCGGGGCAGCAGGCTCCGCTGGAGGGTCACCGCGATCCGGTGTTCCTCGTCGTAGGAGCGCTGTGCCTCCACCGCCGAGGCGACCGCCTGGGCGAGCTGCACCAGCACCGGGGTCCGGGCGGTCTGGGTGGCGGTGGGCACCACCACGTACAGCGGGGCGCGGTCCTCCCGCAGCTTGGCGGCGGCCACGGTCACCGTGTCACCGTCCGGCCAGCGCACCAACCCCCACCCGTCGGGGGCGTCCACCCGCACGGTCGCCCCGGTCGGCACGCCGGTGTCGTCGACCACCCACGGTACGACCTCCGCCGTCGCGCCCGGACCGGCGGCGACCCCGGCCAGGCAATCCCCGTCGAAGGTCTCCGCGACCACCACCGCCGGGCTGCGGAAGATCTGCGCCGCGCCGGCCGCCGCCTCCTGCAACAGGCGGGCGAAGGTCGGCGCGGCGTGCACCGCCACGGTGGTGTCGGCCAACCCGGTGAGCCGCTCGGCGAGCAACTCGGCCCGTTGCCGCGCCTGGTAGTAGCGCAGCACCGCATGCGCGGTGGCAACCAGCTCCTCCGGCTCGATCGGCTCGGCCAGGTAGGCGTCCGCACCCCGGGTCAGTCCCTGGGTACGGTCCACCACGTCGACCGCGTGCGCGGACACGTGGATCACCGGAATGGCCGGGTGGTCCGCCTTGATCCGTTCGCAGACCTCGAAGCCGCTCAGGTCCGGCAGCCGGACATCGAGCACCACCAGGTCGATCGGGTCCACCCCGACCCGGGCCAGCGCCTCGGTGCCGTTCTCCGCCTCCCAGACCGTGAAACCGGCCCGGGTCAGCCAGCTCACCAGCAGATAGCGCTTGGTGGGGCTGTCGTCGACCACCAGGATCGTCGCCGGGACGCCGGCCACCTCACACCCCCGCCACGGGCAGGTCCACCGTGAAGCTGCTGCCCCGACCCGGTTCGCTGGCCAACGTCAGGGTGCCGCCGAGCAGCGTCACCAACCGCCGCGCGTACGGCAGACCGAGACCGGTGCCGCTGCGCCGGCTGGTCCCCGGCACCTGGTAGAACTCCTCGAAAATCCGTTCGTGCAGCTCGGCGGGGATGCCCGGCCCGGTGTCCGAGACGCGGATCCGGACCCGGTCGTCGACCCGCTCGGCGCACATCCGCACCTCACCCCGGTCGGTGAACTTCACCGCGTTGTGCAGCAGGTTGCGCAGCACCTGGGCCAGCAGCACCTCGTCCGAGCGGAGCTCGGTGCCCGGGGGCGGCTCCTCCACCGCCAGCTCCACCTCGGAACGCAGGGTGAGCGCCCGCAGTGTCCCCCGCAGCTGCCCGAAGACCGCCCGCAGGTCGACCTGCACCCACTCCGGCTCGATCCGGCCAGCCTCCGCCTTGGCCAGGTCGAGCAGGTCGTTGACCAGGGAGAGCAGGTCGGCTGCCGAGGACCGGATCAGCTCGACCTGCTGGGCCTGCTCGGCGGTGAGCGGGTCCGACGCGGAGTCGGTCAGCAGCCGCCCCAGCCCGATGATCGCGGTCACCGGGGCCCGCAGTTCGTGGCTGACGTTGGCCAGGAAGCGACTCTTCGACTCGCTCGCCGCGCGCAGCTGGGCCGACTTCTCGTCCAGCTCGGCGTAGAGCGCCACCACGCCCCGGTTGGTCGCCTCCAGCTCCTCGGAGAGCTGGGTGTAGAGCGCCATCACGCCCCGGTTGGTCTCCTCCAGCTCGGCGTTCAGCACGGCCAACTCGTCGCGCTGGCTGCGTACCTCGTCGAGAGCGGCGATGAGCTGCCCGTTCTGGGTGGCCAACTCGTCCAGGGCGCTGGCCGGGGCGCTGGTGCCCAGCTCGGCGCGCAGCTCGGCCAGGCGCGGCGGGGTCAGCGCCGCAGCGGCGGCCGGGACACGTCGGGACATCCTCACGACCGTATATCCCGCGGCCTCCGCCAGCCCCAGGGTGTCCACCAATCGCGCCACCGCGCCGGACTGCGGCTCGTACCGGTTGCCCGGCAGCGGACGCAACGGGGCGAGGTCGACGCTGAGGAACCGCCGCCCGTCCGGCTCCGTGACGAGGGCGAAGCTGACGTCCGCGCCGGCCACGGTACGCAGCAGGTCCCGGGCCACCTCGCTGAGCGCGGTGGCGAACCGCACCTGGTCCTGGTGCTCCAGCCCGATCGCCGCCGCGACCTCCCGGCCCCGCTGGCGTACCCCGAAGATGTCCTGTTCCACCCGCAACGCCATCCGCAGGAGTGGCTCGCGGGCGGTCACGACGGAGTTCTCGCGACCAGCACGCAGGCGTCGTCCCGGCGGATTCCGGCGTCGCGCAGCAGGGTCGCCGCGACGACCACCGACGCCCGCCCGGTCAGCCCCGGATAGTCCTCGGACCGCCACCGGTCCACCACCCCGTCGCTCTGCATCACCAGGGTCGCGCCGGCCGGGAACGGGTAGTCGTACTCACGCACCGTCGGACGTTGGTGGCCGGCGATGCCGGGCAGCGACACCAGCCCCCGCCGGGTGCCGTCCGGGGCCAGCACCGTCCCGGCGATGTTGCCCAGCCCGGCGTAGCGCAGCAGACCCGCCGCCGGGTCCAGCTCCGCCACCGCCAACGCGGCCCCCCGGGTGTGCGACATCGCACGGTGCAGGTGCGTCACCACGGTGGCTGGCGGACCGGCCGGCGCGACCCGGAAGGCGGAGACGGCCGCCTCGGCGGCCACGTTGGCCAACGGCCCGTGGCCCAGCCCGTCGCAGACCAGCACCTGGTGCCGCCCCTGTTCGGTACGCATCGCGTGGCTGTCGCCGCTGACCTGCTCGCCGGTGATCGGCCGGGTCAGCCCCGCCGCCCAGGCCGGCGTGGCCCGCACCTCCTTCGCCCACACCTGCACCGCGAAGACGGTGCCCCGCCCCGGCCGGGACCAGGCGTCGTACCAGCTGGCCTGCCGGGTGATGGCACCGAGGCCGATGCCCAGGGTGCCGGTGGTGGAGTGGCCGTCGCGGGAGGAGACGGTCAGGTCGGCCATCCCGGGGCCGGAGTCGACCGCGATCAACTCCACCCCGGCGGCGTCGCCGGTGCGCACCGGGCGCAGCAGCAGGACACCCTCCTGGGCGTGCTTCACCAGGTTGCTGGTCAGCTCGGCGGCGACGATGGCCAGTTCGGCGACCCGGTTCTCACCGAGGCCGAGCTGCCCGCCGAGGCGTTCCGCCGCGCGTCGTACGGTGCTGGCGGCGCTGCCGCTCTCCACCCGGTACCAGTGGCCCGCGTCCGGCACCATGTCGTGGATCATCGGGACCACTTGGTAATGGTGATCCGGGTGCCCTCGCCGGGGGCGGTCTGGATGTCGAAGTCGTCGACCAGTCGACGGGAGCCGCTGAGGCCGAGGCCCAGGCCACCGCCGGTGGTGTAGCCGTCGGTGAGGGCGAGACCCAGGTCGACGATGCCCGGCCCGGAGTCGGCGAAGACGATCCGCACCCCGCGCCGCCGGCCGTCCTCGACGACCGTCACCTCGGCGGTGCCGCCACCGCCGTAGATGAGGGTGTTGCGGGCCAGCTCACTCGCGGCGGTCACCAGCTTCGTCTGGTCGACGAGGGAGAGCTTGACCGCCACCGCCACGGTACGCACCAGCTGACGGACCCGGACGACGTCCTCGTCACTGCCGATCGCCTGGGTCTTCGGGCCCAGGTCGACTCCCGCGGTCATGACGATGTCGCCGCCGTCCCGGACTCCACGTCCTCGGGGTCGTCGTACCCGAGGTCGTCGTCGCGGGTCGCCGCGATCAGCTCCATGCCCCGCTCCACGTTCAGCGCGGTGCGGATGCCGTTGAGCGACAGGCCCAGCTCGACCAGGGTGATGGCGACCGCGGGACGCATCCCGACGACCACCGTCTCGGCGTCGAGCACCTTGGAGATCGAGGCGATGGTGGAGAGCATCCGGCCGACGAAGGAGTCGACGATGTCCAGCGCGGTGATGTCGATGATGACGCCGTGGCAGCCGGTCGCGACGATCCGCTCGGCCAGGTCCTCCTGGAGGGTGACCGCCGTCTGGTCGGACATGTCGATCTGGATGGAGACCAGCAGGATGTCGCCGATCTTGAGGATCGGCACCCGTTCCATCACGCCTCCCGACGCGGGTGGCGGCGGGACGCCTCCACCCCGGTGAGGCGCAGCACGTGCCGCAGCGCGTCGGCCAGGCTCGCCTTGGTGGCGATGTCGCCGAACTCGATGCCGAGCGCGACGATGGTCTGCGCGATCTGCGGGCGGATGCCGGAGATGATGCAGTCGGCGCCCATCAGCCGGGCGGCCACCACCGTCTTGAGGATGTGCTGGGCGACCTGGGTGTCGACCGCCGGCACGCCGGTGATGTCGATGATGGCGTACGGCGAGCCGGTGTCGACCAGGGTCTGGAGCAGTCGTTCCATCACCACCTGGGCGCGGGCCGAGTCGAGGGTGCCGACCAGCGGCACGGCGACCACACCGTCCCAGATCTTCACCACCGGGGTGGAGAGTTCGAGCAGCTGCTCGGCCTGGTCGGCGATCAGCCCCTCGCGGGTCTGCACGTAGGTCTCGAAGGTGAGCAGCCCCATCCGGTCGACCAGGCCGGTGAAGTCCAGGACGTCCCGCAGCGACAGCTCGACGCCGTCGGTCTCGGCCAGCTCGACCAGGACGTCCTTGAGGGCGTAGATGCTGGTCGCGGTCTCGGTGGCGGTGAAGCTCTGCCGGGCCCGGCTGCGGGACAGGTCGGCGAGCACCGCCCGCAGCTCGCCCGCCGAGGGCGCCTGGAGGTCGGCCAGGCCGGCACCGCCGGCATTGATCATGCTAGCGTGCAGCTCCTGCACCTGGAGGCGTAGCTCGGCCTGGCTGAGCCGACCGCGCAGCGAGGTGGCGACGACCTCGGTCCACCGCTGCACCACCCGCTCGCCGTGCCCGGTCAGTAGCTCGACGAGTCGGTCGCCTCCGTCTGCGGTCAACGCCATGGTTACCTCCTGTGAGCTGGGCCGGCCGGACTCTATCACCGGAGGCAGACCCGGTAGTTGCCCCGCAGCAAAGGAATGATCGGTCCCACCGGAAGCGCTCCCGTTCTGCGTGTCCCGCTGTTCGTGGGATACCGTTCCACCAATAACAGGAGGTCTGAATGTCCCTGACGGTGCACACGGAACAGCGCGGCGACGTCGTCGTCGTGTCGGTCGCGGGCGAACTCGACATGGCGACCGCACCGCAGTTGCAGGACCAGATCACCGACCTGCTCGACAAGGGGCGCAGCCGGCTGGTGTTCGACCTGGCCGAGGTGTCGTTCTGCGACTCGACCGGGTTGTCGGTCTTCGTCCGGGCCAAGAACAGCTGCGACGAGGCCGGCGGCGTGGTCCGGTTGGCCGCCCCGCAGCGCGGCGTGCTGCGCATCCTCGAGGTCAGTGGGCTGGTCGAGGTGCTGCACACCTACCCGACTGTCGATGAGGCCGTCGCGGGCGATCCCACCCCCGCCTCGTCCTGACCGGTTTCCTCACCGCTCGTCCTCGATGAACCGGGGACGAGCGATCACCATGCCCGCGGTCGTCTGCACCGCCAGCGCGGCGAGCAGGAATCCCATCGGCGCGGTCCACCCACCGGTCGCCTCGTAGAGCACCCCGACGAGCAGCGGCCCGAGCGCGGCGATCACGTATCCGGTGCTCTGCGCGAAGGCGGACAGCGCCACCGTGCCGTCGGCGGTGCGGGCCCGCAGGCCGATGGTGGTCAGGATCAGCGGGAACGCGCCCTGACCGAAGGCGAGCAGCAGCACCCACAGCAGCGCCCCGTCCCGGGGTGCGAGCGCCAACCCCAGGTAGGCCGCCGCGGAGAACGCGGTCAGCCCGAACACCAGCGGGCGCAGCGTCCGGAGCCGGCCGGCCAGCGTCGGCATCAGCAGGGCGACCGGCACCCCGAGCGCGGTGACCCCGGCGAGCAGCAGTCCGGCGCTCTCCGGTCGGAAGCCGGCGTCCCGGAAGAGCTGGGCCAGCCAGCCCATCACCGCGTACCCGCTCAGTGACTGCGCGCCGAAGTAGACCGCCATCGCCCAGCCGAGCCGGGTGCGGGCCGGCTGGACCCGGGTGCGGACGGCCGGGCCCGCCGTCGGGGGCGCGGTCCGTCGGGCGGCGCGCGCCCGCAACGCCAGCGGCACCCACGGGAGTACGGCCACCGCCGCCAACGCCGCCCACACGCCCAGCCCGGCCCGCCAGGAGCCGAAGGCGTGCGCCACCGGCACGGCGGAGGCGGCGGCCACCGTCGTACCCGCCGTCAGGGCCATCGTGTACGCCCCGGTGACCAGCCCCGTGCGGTGTGGGAAGTGCTGCTTGACCAGCATCGGCAGCAGGATGTTCGCCACTGCGATGCCGGCCAGGGCGAGCGCGCTGGTGAGCACGAAGATCGCCGCCGAGTCGGTGACCACCCGGAGCACCTGACCGACGGTGAGGGCGAGCATCGCCACCACCAGCACCCGGGCTGCGGGCCAGCGGCGGATCAGCCACGGGGTGAGCGCGCCGAGACCGGCGAAGGCGATGGTGGGCAGGGTGGTGACGAACCCGGCCATCGTGCCGGAGAGACCGAGCCCGGTGCGTACCTCGTCGAGCAGCGCGCCGAGGCTGGTCACCGCGGCCCGCAGGTTGAGCGCGACCAGCAGCATCCCGACCAGCACCAGCGCGCCGCCGGTGGCCGGCGACGGGGCGCGGTGTGCCGGCCGGTGGGCGGGCGGTTCGATCGGCGCCTCGACGGCGGGTGCGGTTGGCGGGGTCATGACCTCGAACCTACAATCATGGGATGAATTTCGGCAGTTGGTGTAACCGGTGACACCGTCCGTCGATTCCCCACCCGTGCCCCCGCGCGGTCAGCGGGTGCACCAGACGATCGAGCAGCTCCGGGGCCGGATCCTCGGCGGCGAATGGCCGGTCGGTGGACGCATCCCCACCGAGCCGCAACTGGTGACGGCGCTCGGGGTGGGGCGCAACACCGTCCGCGAGGCCGTCCGGGCACTGGTGCACGCCGGGGTGCTGGAGTGCCGGCAGGGCTCCGGGACGTACGTGGTGTCGACCGACGAGCTGGCCCCGGTGGTGGCCCGCCGGCTCACCGACGACCGGATGGCCGAGGTGGTCGAGGTCCGCCGGGCGTTCGAGGTCGAGGCGGCCCGGTTGGCCGCGCTGCGGCGTACCCCGGAGGATCTGGTGGCGCTCGACGGCGCGCTCGCCACCCGGGAGGCCGCCTGGCGGTCGGGCCGGGTCGCCGAGTTCGTGGAGGCGGACGTCGCCCTGCACACGGCGGTGGTCGCCGCCGCCCACAACGCCATGCTGGCCGAGCTGTACGCCTCGGTCGGCGCGGCCCTGCGCAGCACCGTCGCGCACGCGATCGGTGACACCCTGCAACCCCAGCGGTACGTCGACCACGGCCGACTGGTGGCGGCCATCCGGGACGGCGACCCCGGGCGGGCGGCGATCGAGGCCGGTGCTTTTCTGGAGCCGCCGACCGGGGCATAGGTTGTCCCCGACGGAGAATCGGACGGCACAGGAGTGCAGCAGATGCTCAAGGGCTTCAAAGACTTCATCATGCGTGGCAACGTCGTCGACCTGGCGGTCGGTGTCGTCATCGGTGCCGCGTTCACGGGCGTGGTCACCCAGCTGACCAAGTCGTTCCTCGAACCACTGGTCCGGGTCATCATCGTGCTGATCACCGGCAAGAAGGACGGCCTCAAGGGCTCGACGCCGGAGTTCCGCGGCATCCCGTTCGACTGGATCGCCTTCGTCAACGCGGCGATCACCTTCGCGCTGACCGCGGCGGCGCTCTACTTCCTGGTCGTCTACCCGATGAACCGGCTCGCCGAGCGGCGCAAGCGGGGCGAGGAGCCGCCGCCCGCCGCCCCCAGTGAGGAGGTCAAGCTGCTCACCGAGATCCGCGACGCGCTGCTGGCCGGCGGCCACACCGCTCCGGGGCAGCGCGGCGCGCTCGACGACGTGCTCGGACGCCGGACGGAGCCGCCCGCCCCGCGCTGACCGACCGGTGCACATCGGCCCCTGCGGAATTCCCGCGGGGGCCGACTTTTTTCGTACACATGTTCGATAGAGTCCGGCCATGGAGCAGCGTAGGCACTGGTGGAACGGCAAATGGGGACGACTGGCCCGGCGGGACGTGTTCCTCCGGGTCGACGCCGACCGGTGGCACGTCGAGCAGCGGGCCGGCGGCGCGGAGGGCGTCTCCCAGTTCTACGAGCACGGCAGTGCCGACGAGGCCGAGGAGACCGTCCGGGCCCTGCTGGAGGGCACGGACGCCTGGCGGGAGCTGTCCCCGCGTCCGCCCGGCGCCTGGGGCCCAGCGGTCTAGCGGCGGGACGTCCGGCGGTTTAGCGGCGGGCGGCGCAGGGAACCGGGCGGTGATGGAGCAGCAGGGCATGGCAGAGCGGGCGGTCATCTCCCGGGTCACCACCGGCATGCGGGTGGTCGACACCGTCGGGGTCGAGATCGGCACCGTCGACCTCGTCCAGCGGGGCGATCCCAACGCGGTGACCGTGCAGGCGTCGACCGCCGACCCGGGCGGCAGTCTGAACGAGCTGATCGAGTCGGCAGCCGTCGAGGAGCCGGACGTCCCGGCCGACCTGGCGGCCCGCCTGCTGCGCACCGGCTATCTCAAGGTCTCCACCGAACTGGCCCGCACCGGCGCGGTGTACGTGCTGGCCGACCAGATCGCCACGGTCACCGACGACCAGGTACGCCTGCACGTCCCCGTGGGTGAGCTGCCTCCGGAGGAGTGACCCACCCGCCCCATACCCGCCAGGCGACGCCGACGGCGGCCCGGCCGGTCGCCGTGGCACCGACGCGCCGGCGGCATCCGCTCCGGTGCGCGAGCCCCCCACCTCGACAGCGGTCCCGCCGGGCGTCGGTGGCGGTGGGAGCCCGGTGGCGGTGGGAGCCCGGTCGAGGCGGGTACTCGAAGCTGCACCTCGACAGCGATGCCACCGGGGCACCAGTACCTGTTGCGCTCCCTTTCGATCTGACGGCGTCAACGAATCACCGGCCTGAGGCACGGCACCGCAGCGAAGCCGGGACCGGTCGCCCGGGTGAACGGGCGAACGGGTGAACGGGTGAACGGATGGGCCAGGTGGTGAGCCGGCGAACGGGTGAGCGGGCAGCCAGGTGGCGAGCCGGTGAACGGGCAGCCAGGTGGCGAGCGGGCGAGCCGGCAGCCAGCAGGCATGCAGATGAGTCGTTGACGCCGTCAGCTCGAAAGGACGCGCAGACGTAGTTCCCCCTCGCTGAACGGTGGCCGAGAAGGTTCGGTGCGACGCCCTCCTGACGCGGGAGCAGGTGCCGGGAGGGCGGCGGAACCGCGTCGCGTCCCGCCATCCCGGGTGGGGGCGCGGCGGTGGGGCGGTCGGACCGGTCGCCGCAGGCCCGTCAGGTGGCAGGGACGGGCCTGCGGCGACGGAAGAGCAGCAGCATCAGCCAGCCGGCGAGCAGTCCCCAGAACGCCCCGCCCACGCCGAGCAGGCTCACCCCCGAGGCGGTGACCACGAAGGTGACCACGGCGGCCTCCCGGCTCCGGGGATCGGAAACGACCGCCGACGCAGTGGCGGTCGCCGGCTCCGGCAGAGCGGTGGACACCGGTGCCGGCAGGACGGGGGTCGCGGGTGCCGGCAGAGCGGTGGACGCCGGGACGGAGGTCGCGGGAACGAGGGGTACAGCGGAAGCGGAGGGCGTGGCGGAAGCGGAGGGCGTGGCGGAAGCGGAGGGCGTGGCAGGAGACGGGAGCGTGGCGGGAACGAGGGGCGTGGCAGGAGACCGGGGCGCGGGGGGAGACGGGGGCGCGGGGGGCGCGGTCAGGGCCGCGGTGAGGGCACCGGCCAACGCGCCGAGCAGCGCGAGCCCGGCGACCGCCTCGATGAGCACGGGCGGGGAGAGCAGCACCAGCGTGGTCGCCGCGCCGGCGCCGAGCCCGAGCAGCGCCAGGCCGATGCCGGCGGTCACCGAGGCGATCCAGCGCCGATCCGGATCGGGGTGGGCGTCGGGGCCGGCGGCGAGGGCGGCGGTGATCGCGGCGAGATTGACGGCGTGTCCGCCGGTGGCGGCACCGAGCGCACTGGCCAGCCCGGTGGCGCGCAGCGCCGGGGCGAGCGGCGGCCGGTAGCCGAAGCCGCGTAGCACCGCCGTGCCGGGCACGTTCTGCGCGGCCATGGTGACCAGGAACAGCGGCAGCGCCAGGCCGAACACGGCGGGCAGGGTGAACGTCGGCACGGTCGGCGACACCACCGGCCGCAGGTCACCGGGGGTGACTCCCACGCCGGTCGTGGTCAGGGCGATCGCCAACGCCGCCGCCACCAGCGCGGCCGGCACCGCCCACCGGGGGGCGAACCGGTGCAGCACCAGCCAGGTGACGATCACCGGGGCGGCCAGGGCCGGCACCTCGACCAGCGCGCGTACCGGGGCGGTGCACAGCGGCAGCAGCACCCCGGCCAGCATCGCGGCCGCCACCGGGGCGGGGATCGCGGCCACCGCACGGCCGAGGGCAGGGAAGAGGCCGGCGGCGACGATGAGTAGCCCGCACAGCGCGAACGCGCCCACGGCGGCGGGCCAGCCGCCGGGGACCGGCCCGGTGGCGACCAGCAGCGCCGCGCCCGGCGTGGACCAGGCGATGGCGATCGGCATCCGGTGCCGCAGGCCGAGCCAGGTCGCGCAGATCCCGGCGGCGACGCTCACCGTGAGCAGCCCGGAGGCGGCCTGCGCTTCGCTGGCGCCGACCGCCCGCAGCCCGGCCAGCACGACGGTGAACGAGCTGGCGAAGCCGACCACGGCGGTCACCACGCCGGCCAGCACCGGTTGCAACCGATCCCCCACCACAGCCTCCCTCGCGTCCGTTCCCCACCGACGACCCGCAGACCGCCCCGGCGTGCCGGGTCGGGTCAGGTCGCCCATCGTTCCGTTTACGGAACGGCGGCGTGTAGCACCATAGCCGGATGACCCCGCCTCGCCCAGCCCGCCGGCCCCCGCTCGACGCCGACGCCGGGGCGGTCGGCCAGCGGATCCGCGCCCTCCGCGCCGAGCGTGGGATCTCCCTGTCCACGCTCGCCCGGGCCGCCGGAGTCGGGAAGGCCACCCTCTCGGCGCTGGAGAACGGCACCCGCAACCCCACCCTGGAGACGCTCTACGCGATCACCGCCCAGCTCGGCGTACCGCTGGCCGCCGTGCTCGCCGGGCCCGCCGCCACCCCGACCGTGCGGGGCGCCACGGTCGTCGCCACCCTGCTGGAGTCGTTCACCGACACCGACGCCAGTTACGAGCTGTACCGGCTACGGGTCCGCCCCGGCGGGGAACAGGTCTCCCCCGCCCACCGGCCCGGGGTCACCGAACACGTCACGGTCTTCGCCGGGATGCTCCGCGCCGGCCCGCTCGACGCCCCGCTGACCGCCGCCGCCGGTGGCCACCTGCGCTGGACCTCCGACGTGCCGCACGGCTACGCCGCCCTCGGCGAAGAGGAGGTCGCCGCCAGCCTGCTGCTGCGCTACCCCCGCAGCTGACCCGCGCCCGGCACCCGGTGCTGCACCGCCCAGAGCGCCGCCTCGGTACGCGACGCCGAACCGGTCTTGCGCAGCAGATTCGACACGTGCACGGTCACCGTCCGCACCGAGATGCCCAACGCCCGCGCGGCCTGCTTGTTGGACATCCCGGCGACCAGGCAGCCGAGCACGTCCACCTCCCGACCGGTCAGCTCGGCGTCGGGTGGGGCGGCGGGCCGGGGCACGGGCCTGCGCTCCGGGGTCCGCAGGTGCTCCGGCAGTGGCTCACGCACCAACGCCGCCATCCCCCGACCCGCGTGCACGGCCAACAGCTCGGTGAGCGCGTACGGGTTGCCGCCGGTGCGTTGCCAGACCGCGGCACAGACCCGCGCCGGTGGCGGGCCCTCGTCGTACACCTGGGTGAGGATCTCGGCCACCTCGGCGACGCCGAGCGGGCCGAGATGCTGGCGCACCGCACCGCGTACCCCGCAGAGGCGGGCCAGGACGCGGCGGGTGAGGTCCGGTGCGACCGCGTCGGCCGGCGGCCGGCTCGCCACCACCAGCAGCGCCGGCAGCTGCGGCGCGGTGGCCAGCTCGACGACCAGGTTGAGGCTGGCCGGGTCGAGGTCGTGCAGGTCCTCCACCACCAGCACGGCCGGGCCGGCACCCACCAGCAACCGGACGGTACGCACGGCGAGCCGCAGCAGCGTGCCGGGGGCGTACCGCTCGCGCGGCGCGGTCGGCTGCTGCGCCAACCAGGCCAGCGCGTCCGGTGGCAGGTCCAGGGGCCCGACGTCGCGGACGCTGAGCACCGCCGCCAACCAGTCGTAGGGGGCCGGATCGTGCACCCGCGCCGTGCCGGTGAGGATCACCGCCGGACGGGGAGCGAGGCGCTCGACGGCCGCCGCGACCAGCAGACTCTTGCCCACCCCGGCGGCCCCGGTGATCACCGTGACGGCGGGTGCCGACCGGCCCGATCCGGCCACGGTGGACCACGCCCGGTCGAGCTCCGCCAGCTCTCCGACGCGACCCACCATCGACACCGGGATCATTTCTCCCACCCTACGTACTAGTGCGTAGAGACGGAGGGAGGGTGTATCCGGCAAGCTTGACGCATGACGCTGATCCTCCGCTCGGCCATCCTCAACGACGTCGGCCTGGTCCGCACCAACAACGAGGACTCAGCCCTCGCCGGTGAACGCCTGGTCGCGGTGGCTGACGGCATGGGTGGGCTGCCCGCCGGCGAGGTGGCCAGCGAGATCGTCATCCGCATCCTGGACGAGCTGGTCCCGCCCACCGGCACCGACGAGGCCGCCGAGGCGTTGCGGGCCGTGGTCTCCACCGCCAACCGCCGTATCCGCGCCGCCATCTCCGCCGACCCGGCCCGCGAAGGCATGGGTACGACGCTGACCGCCGGCCTGCTCGCCGGGGACACCCTGGTCCTCGCCCAGGTCGGCGACTCCCGCTGCTATCTGCTGCGCGACGGCGAGCTGACCCAGCTCACCCGGGACGACACCTTCGTCCAGGCGCTGGTCGACCAGGGTGCGCTCTCCCCCGACCAGGCCCGCCACCACCCGCAGCGGTCCCTGGTGACCCGGGCCGTGCAGGGGGCGGACGCGCCACCCGCGATCGGCGTGCTGACCGTGTTCGCCGGGGACCGGGTGCTGCTGTGCAGCGACGGGCTCTCCGACTACGTCGCCGACGAGGCGATCCACGGCGCGCTCACCAGCTACCAGGACCGCCAGCACTGCGGCGAGCAGTTGGTCAAACTGGCCCACCAGGCCGGTGCGCCGGACAACGTCACCGTGGTGGTCTCCGACGTGACCGAGGGCTGAACCGGGCCAACCGGGTTGCGGCCGGCCGCCGGCCGGGTTGGGATGGACGGATGCTCATCCGTCGCCTGGCCGCCGAGGAACGACTGACCACCAGCTTCCCGCTCCAGGCGTACGCCTTCGAAGCGTCCCCGCTGAGCCGGGAACGGGTCGAGGCGTTCCACCGTTACCTGCCCTACAACAAGGGCAACCGGACGCTGGTGGTCGAGGAGGGCGGCGAGGCGCGGGCCACCGCCAGCGCCGTACCGATGCGGCAGAACCTGCGCGGCGCGGTACTGCCGATGGCCGGGGTCGCCGGGGTGACCACCCACCCGCTGGCCCGCCGCCAGGGTTACGTGCGCGCCCTGCTGCGTCAGCTCCTCGACGAGATGCGCGACGGCGGGCACCCGGTGAGCGCGCTGTACCCGTTCCGGGCCAGCTTCTACGAGCGGTTCGGTTACGTTGGGCTGCCCCGGGCGCGTACCGCCCGGTTCTCCCCGGCCGACCTGGCACCGCTGCTGCGCGCCGAGCTGCCCGGCACGGTGACCTGGGAACGGATCGGCTCCGGGTACGCCCGCTACCGGTCGTTCACCGAGCGGTGCCTGCGGGAGCGGCACGGCTTCGCGATCTTCCCCGAGTTCCGGGACGTCGGGCTGCGTGACCGGGACGACCGTTGGCTGATCACCGCGACGATCGACGGCAGCGTCGTCGGCGCGCTCACCTACCGGATCGACGACCACGGTGGTGAACTGGTCGGGGACGATCTGCTCGCCGCCGACCCGTACGCGCGCGCCCTGCTGTTGCAGTTCCTCGCCCGGCACGTCGACCAGGTGGAGCGGATCAGCCTCCGGCTCCCCGCCGACGACCTGCCCGAACTGTGGCTGACCGATCTGGCCGTGCACGTCGAGGCCCGGGTGACCCGACCCGGTTCGCCCGCCCCGATGGCCCGCCTGCTTGGTGTGGACGCCCTCGCCGGGCTGCCCGCCGGGCCCGGCCGGGTCCGGGTGGAGCTGGTCGACGACCGTTGGCTCGCCGGCACCCACCTGCTCGACGGCACCTCCGGCCGGTTGGAGCTGTCCTCCGCCGGCCGGTCGGTGGTGACTTCCGGCGTCGCGGTGCCGGCGGTCACGCTCACCGCCGCCGGGTTGTCCGCGCTGGCCTACGGGGTGCTCGACCCGGCCGAGGTGCACCTGCGGGGGCTGGGTGACGTCGGCCCGGCGGCGGCGGCGGAGCTGCGCCGGCTCTTCCCCCGCGCCCTGCCCTACCTCTTCGCCGATTTCTGACCATCCGATCCGAGCCGCGTCCCCGGCCACCCGGATGCCGCCGGGTCGCCGGGCAGCCCGGATGCCGCCGGGTCGCCGGGCAGCCCGGATGCCGCCGGGTCGCCGGGCAGCCCGGGTGCCGCCGGGGCGGGACCGGGCGCGGGTCTGGTTGACGCGCTCCCGGGGCGGGTACGGTCCCCGGAATGCCACAGTGGTTGCAAGCCGGGGCGTGGGGCCTGTTGGCCGGTTCCGCCCTGCTGATCGGGGCAGCCGTCGGGTACTTCGCCCGGGTACCCCGCACGGTCGTCGCGTCGATCATGGCGTTCGGCGCGGGCGTGCTGCTCTCCGCCGTGTCGTTCGAGCTGATCGCCGAGGCGCACGATCAGGGTGGTCTGCTGCCGACCGCGCTCGGGGCGACGGGCGGGGCGCTGGCGTACACCGGGGCGAACGTGCTCCTCGCCCGACGGGGCGCCCGGCACCGCAAGCGGTCCGGCCAGGAGCAGCCCTCCGAGCAGGAGCAGCCCGGGTCCGGGTCGGCGATCGCGGTGGGTGCACTGCTCGACGGCGTACCCGAATCGGTGGTGATCGGCGCGAGCCTGCTGACCGGCGGCCCGGTCAGCCTGGTCACCGTGATCGCGGTGTTCCTCAGCAACGTACCGGAGGGGCTGTCGAGCGCCGCCGGGATGCGCCGGGCCGGCCGCTCCCGCCGCTACGTCTTCGCACTGTGGACGGCGATCACCCTGATCAGCGGGGTCGCCGCGCTGCTCGGCAACACCCTGCTGGGCGGTGCCCCACCCGAGGTACTGGCCACCATCACCGCGCTGGCCGCCGGGGCGATCCTCGCGATGATCACCGACACCATGGTCCCGGAGGCGTTCGAGGACGCGCACCTGCTGGTCGGCCTGATCACCGTCCTGGGCTTCCTCACCGCGTTCGCCCTCTCCCACGCCTGACCCACCCCCTCCGCATACCAAGCCCCGCACCGCGCCACCCCCACCCGCCACGCCCCGCACCGCACTGCCCCACCCCGCACTGCCCCGCGCTGCGCCACCCGCCACGCCCCGCACCGCACTGCGCCACCCCGCACTGCGCTGCGCCACCGCCCCGCACTCGCCAGGCAAGATCGTGCTCGATCCTGGTTGTAGTGGCATCCGAGCGGGCGGAGACCACTACAACCAGGATCGAGCGTGACCTTGCCAGCCGCACGAGCCGGCCACACACGAACAGGACGCACACGAGCCGGCACACACCAACAGGCCGCGCGTGCCGGCCACACCCGAACGGGCCGTACACGAACAGGCCGCACGCAAGCCGGCCACACGAGCAGGACGTGCACGAGCAGGACGTGCACGAGCAGGACGTGCACGAGTGGGTCGGTCCGGTGCAGGGGCGGGGCGTCGCCGGTCAGTAGGGGTCGCCCTGGCCGGGGGCCCGACCCCGGAGCAGGCCGGCGGGGCGGCCGGGCAGGTCGGTGTCGCCGGACATCGGCGGGCCTGCGGTGTGCGCGCCATGGGCCATCCCGGCGAACAGTTCCTTGAGCGCGGTCACCGCGTCGATCCGTGGCTGCCAGCCGAGTTCGGTCTCGGCCCGTGCGCTGGACATCAGCGGTGCGTTGAGTCCCAGTTCGACCCAGCCGGCATCCACCGGTTGCAGCCGCAGCCGCCAGGTCAGCGCGGCGGCGGTACGCAGCACCGGGGCGGCCACCGGCACCGTCCAGCCCTGGAAGTGCCGGGCCACCAGCTCCGGGGTCAGCACCGGGTCCGCGGCGACGTTGAACGCGCCGCGTGCCTCACCGAGGACCGCCCGGGCGTACGCGTCGGCGACGTCGTCGGCGTGCACCGCCTGCATCCGTAGCCGACGGTTGGCCGGTACGAGCGGAATCCGCCCGTACCGCAGCAGCCGCACCGGGGCCAGCGGCCCGAGGAAGTACCTGGTGATCTCGGTGCCCGCGTCCCGTTGGAAGATCAGCCCGGGGCGCAGCCGGACCACCCTCAGCTGCGGGTGTGCCGCCTCGACGGTGTCCAGCATCGCCTCGACCTCGGCCTTGTCCCGGCTGTACGAGGAGCCGGGCACCCCGGTCGCCGGCCACCGCTCGCTGATCGGGTGGTCCTTCGGGCCGGGCGCGTAGGTGCCGACCGACGAGGCGTACACCAGGGCGGGCACCCCGGCCCGGACGACGGCCTCGGTCACCGCGCGGCTGCCGCCGACGTTGGTCCGGTGCAGGGTGCGTTGGTCGTGGCTGGGTTGGATCTGCCAGGCCAAATGCACGACGGCATCGGCCTGCGTGAAGATCGCGGTGAGCTGGTCGACCGCGCCCGGCGCCCCGACGTCGCAGGAGTGCCAGCGCATCCCGGCGTAGGGTGCCCCGGCGTCCGGGCCGGGCAGCCGGCGGGCGACGCCGACCAGGTCCAGCCCCGGTTCCCGGCCCAGCCGGCGCAGCACCGCCGTGCCCACGTTGCCACTGGCCCCCACGATCACGATCCGCATACCGGCTGCGGTACCCGCTGCACCCGACTCCAACCCCGCACCGCATCGCCGACCCCGCACCGCGACTCCAACCCCGCACCGCACCGCCGACCCGCACCGCATCGCCAACCCCGGGGCTGGGGGTCGACCCCGGGGCCAGACCGACCCCGAGGCCAGGCCCAGCCCGCCGTGGCCGCCGGCAAGGGGCGGCGTTCGGTCGACCGGACGCCGCCCCCTCGCCGTGCCGGACGGGGCCCGCCGGCACCGTCTCCCGATCGCGGGTCAGCCGCCGGCCGGGGTACGGGCCGGGCCGTTGTCGACCAGCCGGAACGTGCTCCGCAGCGGCGCGTCGCCCAGCTCCTCCAGGATCAGCCCACGGCTCGGCGAGAACTGGAGGAACGCCGAGTTGTTGCTGATCGCGTACGCGCCCTTGCCCGCGCTCGCGATGGTGAACAGCTGGGCCGACTTGCGGGGGTTGCAGGCCGCCCCCTCGACGGTGAGCGACCCGCCATTGGCCGGGTTGACCACCTGCCAGCAGGCCGGGTCGTCGCTGGCGGGGTGGTTGTCGCGCTTGCCGTACGACTTGATCAGGTATTTGCCGGCACCGGCCGGCGTCGGCACGAACAGTTGGCGTCCGCTGTCGTCGTCGACCTCGACCAGCGCGCCGCCGTCCAGGGACACCCCGGACTCGGTCGACTGCACGCGGACGATGGTGACCTCCCGCTTGCCGGACAGCACCGGGGTCACGCTGGCCGTGGTCGCCGGCTTCCCGGTGGGCTTGGCCGGCGCCGGGGTCGGCGGGGACGTCGCCGGGTCGGCGGGCAGCGCCGTGCCGCTGGGCGTCGCGGCAGCGGACGGCGTGCCGGTGCTCGACGGCGTGGCGCTGCCCGACGCGGCCCCGGTGGGCGTGGCGGTGGTGTCCCCGCAGGCCATCAGCGCCCCGGAGCACACCAGCAGCGCCATCCCGGTAATCCACTTCACCTTCGCCATGCCGTGCTCCTCCACCCGGCCCCGCGGTCGTTCGCGGGGGTCGTCCACCTGAGCTTCCCGCCAGCGGTGATCGCACCGCGGCACACACTGGACGCCGGTGACCGTCCGCCGGTTTCGTGGTGTCCGGAGAAATTCTGCGGGGTGCTCCGGTCGGGCGTTCCCGGCGCGCTTCCGCCCCGCTGCCGTGACACACGTCACGTCATTCGGGTGGGCGTGATCGACCACGGCTCATTCCGAATGTCTGACCAGTACGAATGGCGCGACCGTCCACAGTCGCCGGATTGTGGCCCGGTGCCTGACCGGATAGACGGTAGGGTTGGCACACATCGGCGTCGACCAGTGGCGCAGGACCGCTGGTGTCTATGGCTTGACCAGGATTGGATACGACGACTTGGCGCACAAACAGGCCGACCGCGAAGACCCGCGCCGCGCCTCAGACGATCAGGCCCCCCCGACGACATCGGGTCGGCGTGCCGGTCGACCGCAGTCAATCAAACGACGCGTGATCAGGCTGGTGCTCATTCCCAGCGTCGTCGCCCTGGTCGTCTGGCTCGTCGCCTCCGGCTATCTCATCTTCCAGGGCTTCTACAACCGTCAGGTCGCCAACAGCGTCCGGCAGGTGTCGATCCCGGCGGTGTCCGCGTTGTCGTCGATCCAGCAGGAACGGCGGCTGAGCGTCAGCTACCTGACCCAGCCGTCGCGGGACCTGAGCAGGCTCATCGAGCAGCGGCAGCAGACCGACCAGCTGCTGGCGGCCCTGCGCCCCGCCGCCGACTCGGCGCTGGCCAGCGCCCCGGACTCGATCGTGACGCGGTGGGAGACGCTGGCCGACCTGTTGGACGAAATGGCCAGCGTACGGAGCACCATCGATTCCCGGTCCGCCAACGGGACGGGTGTCTACGATTTCTACAACCGGCTGCTCGACGCCGCGACCGGCCTCTTCGACACGCAGGCGAGAATCGTCCCGGACGTCATCGCCGCCCAGGGTGGCATCGCCGCGACCGAGGCGTTCCGGGCCAGTGACCTGATGTCGCGGGCCGGTTCCACCATTGACGGTGCTTTCGGTGCGCGCACCCTCAGCCCGGAGGACCATCTCGACTTCACCAACCTGGTGGGGGCCTATCACGCCGGCCTCACCAACGTGGCGCCACACCTGGAACCGCAGGCCCGCCGACGCTATGCCGAGATCACCGCGAGCGACTCCTGGAAGCAACTCGTCGCGGCGGAAAAGGCGCTGGTCAGCAATGGGCCCTGGCGTTCCGGGGCGCCCCGCGCGCTGTCGTTCAACCGGGCCCAGTGGGAAACCCTCACCCGACAGGTCTCCGACGATCTGATCAATCTGACCGTGGTGCAGGCCGACACCGTGTCGGCCCGGACGCTGCGTACCGGCAACACCCAGCTCCTGACCGCCTCCCTGGGCAGTCTGATCGCGTTGCTCGTCGTCATCGCCGCGATCATCTGGGCGGTCCGCCAGTCGCAGATCCTGGTGGACCGGGCGCTGTCGGTCCGCCTGGCCCAGTTGGGCCGGGACGCCGAGTCGGTGGTCGACAAGCAGCTACCCGCCATGATGGAGCGGCTACGCCGGCGGGAGAAGGTCGACCTGGCGGCCGAGTTGCCCCTGCAGGATTACGGCAGCGACGAGATCGGTCGGGTCGCCGAGGTCATCAACCGCTCGTTGCAGGCGGCGGCGGGCGCTGCCGTCGACGAGGCGAAGACCCGGGCGGCGGGCATCGCGATGCTGATGGGTGTCGCGCGCCGTCCGCAACGCCCGCTGCAACGCGGTCTGAAGGTCATCGAGGATCTGCAGAACCGGATCGGTGACGAGAAGCTGCTGGCGGAGCTGTTCGACATCAACCACCAGCTCACCCAGACCCGCCGTTTCCTGGAGAACCTCGTCATCCTGGCCGGCGGCCAGATCGGTCGCCGCTTCCAGAACCCGGTGCCGGTCCGGCGGGTGCTGTTGGCGGCCTTCGCGGAGGCCCAGCAGTACCAGCGAATCACGTTGCGCAGCGCACCTGACGTGGCGGTGGTGGGGCCGGCGGTCGCCGGCACCGTCCACCTGGTGGCCGAGTTGCTGGACAACGCGTTGGCGTTCTCCCCGCCGGAGACCACGGTCTGGGTCACCTGCATCGAGGTCAAGCGCGGCATCGCGGTGGAGATCGAGGACGCCGGCGTGGGCATGCGGGCGGACGCGCTGGAACGGGCGAACGAGCTGTTGGCCACCGCGCCGACCCCGGACGTGACGGCGCTCAAGGACGGCGCGCAGGTCGGTCTGCACGTGGTGGCGGAACTGGCCAAGCGGGACGGCGTCCAGGTGAGCCTGCGCGCTTCGGCGTACGGGGGTCTGCTGGCGATCGTGCTGCTGCCCGACCGGGTGATCGCCACCGACCCGTTCCCCGCCGATCTGGACCGCACCGACCCGGGCGTCCTGCCGCTCGGCACGGTCGCCACGGCGATGTCGCGTCCCGGCGTCGGTGCGGTGCTGCCGGTCGGCGGTGGCCGGCGTGAGCTGCACCCTGCCGCCGGGGCCCGGCCCGCCGCCATGGTGGCCACGGCGGCGGGTGGGTCGGTGCAGGCACCGGCCGATCCTGCCGGGGACCGGCAGCCTGACCGCATCGGGGGCATCATGACCGACGTTCCGGCGCAGCGTGGTGCGGTCCGCAGTGGTGCGTCCGGCCCTCAGGTCGCCGACCGGCCCCCCCTGCCGCACCGACGGCCGCAGCAGCATCTCGCTCCCGAGCTGCGCGAGGACGGCCTGCCCGCACCGGCGTCCGAGGCGGCCCCGGCTGCCGTGCGGTCACCCGAGGAGGCCAGGGACCGGTTCACCAGATACCAGCGGGCCTGGGCCGCTGGTCGGGCGGCGAAAAACGGAGATCCAGCCAGCAGAGACGACCAAGGCAGGAAAGTATGACCCACTCGGCACCGCAGAACGATCTGACCTGGATCCTGGACGATCTGGTAGAGGTCCCTGACGTTGTCTACGCGGTTGTCCTGTCCACCGACGGGCTGATCGTGCAGAAGTCCACGTCGCTCCCGCAGGACGCCGGGGAGCTGCTGGCGGCCGGCGCGTCGTCCCTGCACAGCATCGCGGCGGGGATGGGCCGACGGTTCGACAGCGGCCCGGTCCAGCAGGTCATCATCGAGTACGAGGGACGGACGCTGTTCGTCGCCGCCGCCGGCCAGAACGCCCGGTTGGCGGTGCTCTGTGAACAGTCCGTCGACATGGGCACCGTCGCGTACGAGATGAGTCGCCTGGTGACCCGGATCGGCGACTACCTCGGCTCCGAGGCCCGCCTCGACGGCGTGATGCTCGCCGACCGACCCGGATTGAAATCGTGACCCACGACGTGTGGGACGGCGACGACGAGGCGGAGGCCGGCCGGCTCGTGCCGCTCTACATCCTCGTCAACGGGCGGACGAGTCCCCGTAACACCAGCCTCGACCTGGCCACCCAGGTGATCGCCCTGCCGGCCGACCAGACCCGGCTGGAGCAGGAATACCGGGAGATCCTCCAGCAGTGCACCGGTTGGATCTCCATTGCCGAGATCGGCGCCTACCTGCACCGTCCGCTCACCATCACCAAGGTGATGGTCGACGTGCTCCACGAGCAGGGCTTTCTGGACATCGGCTCGCCGGCACAGGAAAAGATCGCCGACCGGTGGCTGCTGGAGACGGTACTCGCCGGCCTCCAGCGGATCTAGACAAGAGGGACTGATACACGTGGATCGGAAATCGGTGAAGGTCGTCGTGGCGGGTGGCTTCGGCACCGGCAAGACGACCCTGGTCGGATCGGTCAGCGAGATTCCGCCACTGGTCACCGAGGAGGTCCTCACCCAGGCCAGCATCGGTGTCGACGACATCACCGGTGTCGAGGGCAAGACCAGCACCACTGTCGCGTTGGACTTCGGTCGGATCACCATCAGCAACGACGTGGTGCTCTACCTGTTCGGCACCCCGGGGCAGGACCGGTTCTGGTTCATCTGGGACGAGCTGGCGCAGGGTGCGGTGGGCGCGATCGTGCTGGTCGACACCCGCCGGCTCGGCACCAGCTTCCCGGCGGTCGACTACTTCGAGCGCCGGGGTATCCCCTTCGTCGCCGCCGTCAACCGCTTCTACGGTGAGTGTCCCTACACCGAGGAGGAGATCCGCGCCGCGCTGGAGTTGGACGAGACCGTGCCGCTGCTGTGGTGTGACGCGCGGGACCGGGCCTCCAGCAAGCAGGCGTTGATCGAGTTGGTGCGGCACGCCCTGGCCCGGTTGCCCGCTACGGCCTGAGCGGCGGGCGGCGGCCTCCGACCCGCCGGGCGGCGACCCACGGCTGTGGTGCCGCCGGCCAGGGCGGTGGTGCACGCCGGCCCGGGCCGTGGGGCCCGGGCCGGAGCCGCAGCGTCGCGGGTGGGGTCAGTCGGCGCTGCCCGCCGCCGTCAGCGGCGTCAACCGCACCTTGAAGTGACGCAGCAGGGGTGGTGACGAGACCACCCGGTACCCGGGGACCCGCCCGGGTTCCTTGGCGATGTCGGCGAGTACGGCGGCCACGTACTCGAGGTGGGTGTCGGTGTAGACCCGGCGTGGGATGGCCAGGCGCACCAGCTCGAAGGGGGCCGGGGTGACCAGCCGGTGCCGGTCGTCCATCCCGCCGAGGTAGAGCGAGCCCAGTTCGGCGCAGCGGATGCCCCCGTCGAGGTAGAGCTGGCAGCCGAGGGCATGGCCGGGGAACTCGTGCGGCGACAGGTGCGGCAGCAGCCGGCCGGCGTTGAGGTAGAGGGCGTGGATGCCCGCCGGTTGGACGGTGTCCACCCCGGCCTCGTTGATCAGCTGGGCCATTCGGGCGGTGGAGGCGGCCCGGGCCCGTAGGTAGCCGGGGTCGACCACCTCGCGTAGCCCCTGGGCGAGCCGTTCGAGGTCGTGGCCGGCCAGCCCGCCGTAGGTGGAGAAGCCCTCGGTGGCGATCAGGTTGGCCTCGCACCGGGCGTGCAGGTCGTCGTCGCGTAGCCCGATGAGCCCGCCGATGGCCGACAGGCCGTCCTTCTTGAGGCTCACCACGCAGCCGTCGGCGAGCCCGAAGGCGTGGGTGGCGATCTGTCGTGGCGTCCAGTCCTGGTAGCCCGGCTCGCGCTGCCCGACCAGCCAGGCGTTCTCGGCGAACCGGGCCGCGTCCAGGAAGAACGGCACCCGGTGGCGGCGGCACAGGTCCCGCACGGCGGTGAGGTTGGCCATCGACACCGGTTGCGCGCCGAGACCGTTGTTGGTGATGGTCATCAGGACCAGGCCGACCCGGTCGCGCTCCGGCCCGGTGAGGGTACGTTCCAACGCGTCGAGGTCGATGTCGCCCTTGAACGGTTCCGGGCTGTCGAGGTCGAACGCGGCCGGGCAGGGGAGGTCCCGGGGTTCCGCGCCGGCCAGCTCGACGTTGGCGTGGGTGGTGTCGAAGTGGGTGTTGCTGAGGCAGAGCTGGCCGGGCTTGAGCAGGCCGCTGAAGAGCACGCGTTCGCCGGCCCGGCCCTGGTGCACGGGGAGGATGTGCGGATAGCCGGTGAGGTCGTGGACCTCGTCGCGGAACCGGAACCAGGAGCGTGCCCCGGCGTACGACTCGTCGCCGAGCGCGGCGGCGGCCTCCTGCGCCGCCGAGGTGGCCCCGGTGCCGGAGTCGGACAGCAGGTCGACGGTGATCTGGTCGGCGCGCAGGTTGAACGGGTTGTATCCCGCCTCCGCGAGGGCCGCCCGCCGCTCCTGCGGGCTGAGGAAGGGGATCGGCTCGACCACCTTGATCCGGTACGGGGGCAACATCTGGTGCAGGTCCACGACCACGGTTCGCTCCTTGGGGGATCAGGGGTGTCGAGCGCCGGCCCGGCCGGTGGGGGTCGCCAGTGCCACGAGGTCCACGGTCGACGGTCGGCGTACCGGGGGGCTCACCTGGTACGCCTCGGCGGACAGGTAGACGGTCACCCCCGGGCGGGGGGCGCCCAACCGCAACGACAGGTGCGGGATCAGCCCGACCCCGTCGCGTAGCGGTCGGCGGGCCACCGCCGCGAGCGCCCGGTCCAGCACCGTGCGGTCGAACCCGTAGCGGTCCAGTACCGCCACCACCCGGTCGTACGCCTCCTCGTCGTCCCGGACGTAGCCCCGGATCGGCACGTAGAGGCTGTAGCCGACGGGCCGGTCGACCCCCTCGACCAGGGTGTAGCTACCGACCAGCGGGAGACCGGCGAACCGGGTCCGGCCGCCGCCGGCCAGTGCGGCGAACTCGGCGAGGCTGGTCGCGTCCACGTCGTGGACCACGCCGGCCGCCCGGACGACGTCGGACACCTCGGCGTCGTGGTGGGTCAGGTAGAGCTTGACCCGGGCCTGGGCACCGTCGTGCAGGTCGAGGGCGAAAAACGTCAGCCGGTCCCGGTGACCCAGTTCGCCCGGCCGAATGCCGTGGTCGAGCATCGCCCGGTAGGACCGGCCCAGGCCGAGTCGGTGCAGGGCCTCGGAGACCAGGCCCGGTGCCCGGTCGACCCCGCGGAGTTCCGGATTGAGGTAGACCTTGAACTCGGGGCGTCGTCCGTTGCGGAAGACCAGTGAGCACCAGAGGGCGAAGACACCCTGCGGGTCGTACGTGGCGAACAGGTCGCGTACCGAATCCAGCCTGGTGGTGGAGAGTCCGGCGCGGTGTGCCTGCCGGTCGAGGAACCGCCGGGTGGCGAACATGTTGGTCAACCGGCCGGGTGGCGTTCCCAGCGTCTCGCCGAGAATCCGCACCGTGGGCGGTTCGGTGCCGCTGAAAGCGATGGAGAACTCCACCGGAGTGTGATCGTCGGCGATGTTGGACGGCCAACGCGGCGGGGCCGACAACGGCTGCGGGCCGGCGGGCCCGAGCAGGCTTTCCAGCAGTTCCACCGGTTCTGCCGCACTGATTCCGCTGGCCTCGCACAAACGCCTCAGCTGGTCGCTCAGGCGATCGGAAAGGGACACCTCGTCCATCAATTCTCTCTCCTGATCATGCCGGCGACCAAAAGAGACCTTAGGAAGCGTTTATCAAGAAGGTCAAGATTGATCACAACTTGCAATGACATAACAGGATCGAGACTGTCAAATCACCCTCAACAATTACCCAGAGTCGCGTACAGGATACGTCACGCGGAGTTGCCGTCCGGCGGGGGGTCATCGGCCGGGGTCGAACCCGTCGGGGTGCCCGAAAAGACGTCGGGCCGACGCCAGGTGGCGTCGGCCCGACATCGGGGCACGGCGACAGGGTCGCCCTCCGGTTTCCGGCAGGACCCGGGCCGGGGCGGCCCGCCGCCCCGCTCGGAGGAACGGCCCGACCGGGCGGTCCGTCCGACCGTCAGTCAGCGACCACGGTCAGGGTCAACGGACCGCCGGGAAGCGGGGTGCCGGCATTGTTCGGATAGCCCCACGAACTCGAGTTTCCAGCCTGGTCGTCCAGCGTGAACCCGATCGTGTACCGGCCCGGTTCCAACCGGCCGGTCGACACCGCCAGGTGGAGAAGACCGGTGCCGTCGTCGTGCTGCCCCCCGTACATGCCGCCCCGCGAAGCTCCGGTGCTGTCGTAGATCGTCGCGCTGGTCGACGAGATCGGAGCGAACTCGTCGACCTCGATCGTGACGTCGAAGCCGAGGCCCCAGGCGTCCGCGGTCTCCTGGGACGTCCAGGTCGCCTTGGGCAGCATCGCCGAGAGCACCACCGGCGCCTTCTCGTCCGGCACCCGGGTGACGGTGAGGTCGAGTTCGGGAGCAGCGTAGGTGGTGCCGTAGAACGCGACGTTACCCGCGCCGTCGGTCAGCTTGATCCCGTCGATCCGGCAGGAGCTGGCCCAGCCCGCCGGCACCCGGATCTCCACCGAGGCCACGCCGTTCTCACCCACGGTCGGGGTGTGTGACAGCTGGGAGCACCAGGACAGGTCCACGTCGACAGCGGTCAGGCCACCAACCGCACCGTGCGGCGTGAAGCTGAGCGACGTCGTCGCCTGCCCCCGCCAGTTGTTCACCTGCGCCGGGACGAGCGCGAAGCCCGACGCGCTGACCACGTCGTTGCGGCTGACCTGGATCGGCTCGGGCCCCTGCGGCGAGGTGTCCGTCCGGGTGTTGCCCCAACTGTCGGTCAGGTCGAGCCGGGCCACCCGCCACGTGCCGGACGGTGAACCGGCCGGCACGACGATCGAGACGGGGCAGAACGCCCAGGTCGGCTCATAGACCGTCTCACCGTTGCACGACCACTGCGAACCGCTCTGGACGAGCTGGAACGTGGAGGTCAGCCGGGCACCTCCCGGGCCGGCGAGCGTGAGCTTGCCCTTCCTGAAGGCGGACTCGTCGACGACCTGCACCCGGTAGCGCAACGTCACCCCGGAACCGTCATCGTAGAAGCCGCTCGGCTGACCGAAGTCGAAGGAGAGTTGCTCCGCCACCGGCCCCTGGGAGTCGACGAGCTGGGTCACCGCCAACGCCGCCGGGCCCGGGTCACGCACCGTACGGGCGTGGGCGACGTCGTCGGCGATGGTCACCTTGGTCACCCGCCAGACCGTCTCGGCCGCGACGGAGTAACGCGGCACCACGAACTCGTAGACGTAGGTGGACTGCTGGGCCGTTCCGGTGCCCCCGACCTGCGTACGACCCCCGAGCAGGTCGTAGGAGACCGTGTGGGGTTGGCCGACCTGCTCGTCTCCGGCGAACTGGCGCAGCTCGACCGCGCCGTTGACGCGCTGGGCCCTGGCCGCCCGGTCGGTGATCGTCCACGTCAGGTCGACCACGGCGTAGTCCTGGGTGACGTCGACCTGCGGCCGGTCGAAGGCGATCGACGTGATCTCCAGGACGGGGCCGGCGGCCGTTGCCGCCCCGCCCGCAGTGGTGATCGACAGGGCCACCGCGGCAGCTGCCACGGTGGCGGAAAGCGCGCGAAGGCGCCAAGACATCATCTACTCTCCCCGTGCAAAAGAGATCCCTCGATGGATCACCCGCTGACAATAGCCAGGCCACACCATCCAGAAAGGACCGGGCGCACCCGTCGACCCGCGTTGATCCGCCCGGGTCGACGATCCGCCGCGGCACCCGGTGGGCGGGCGGCTCACCGCGTACCACGGTCGGCGAAGGTCGCCGACTTCGCCGACGCGCTCCGGCAGGCCCGGTGACGGCGTGCCGCGCCGACGCCCGCCGACCTGCCGGTGCCCGCCGGGCCGGTCACTCGTGGATGACCTCCTGTTGCAGTACCCCGAGGTAGCCGTGGGCGGCGATCCGCTGCGCGCGGTCGGTGTAGAAGTCCGGGTCGTCCGGCAGGACGGTGGCCAAGCCGTCGACGTAGCGGTTGAACATGCAGAACGCGGCGGCGATCAGCACGGTGTCGTGGATCTCCACGTCGGTGGCGCCCTCGGCCCGGGCGGCGGCCACCAGGTCTGCGGTGACCTCCCGACCACCGCGTTGCACCGCGCCGGCCACGTCGAGCAGCGCGCGCATCTTGGCCGACACCGGGGCGCTGTCGACGTCGTCGTGCACCTGCTGGACCAGGGGCATGCCCTCGGGGAGTTGCGCCGCCGCGTACGCCGCGTGGGCGGAGTAGCAGTAGCGGCACTCGTTGAGGCCGGACACATAGGCTGCGATGAGTTCCCTTTCGCCCCGGGTCAACGTGCCCGGTGCACACAGCAGCGCCTCGACCAGCCCGTTCAGTGGCAACGCCGTCTCCGGCCGGAAGCGGAACAGGCCACGGATTCCGGGTTCGTTGGTATTTAACGTGATGTGTGGCATGCGAGCTCCTTCGCCGACGCAATGAAAGCCCGGACTTCCTGACCCGGGCCGGCGTCAGATTGGATCATCGCCATGGTCACCGTCAATGTTCTGCGCATTCTTCCTGGTCCAGTGGCCGGTTCCCGGGAACGCCGCCGCCGGGGGTGACCCGGGCACGAGCCGGGTGGGCCCTGATCACCCGCCGGGGTCCGGGGCGGTGAGCTGCCCGGACGGGGCACGCTAACCTCTGCCGGCATGTCAGCATTCGGCAACTCGCCCAACGTCCTGTTCGCGACGACCGTGACGGCGACCCGGCGGGTGTCGCCCGGGTTCGTCCGGGTGACGCTCGGCGACGAGCGGTTGCGGGAGATGGCGCCGTACCAGCTCGACCAGCGCATCAAGATCATGCTGCCGGTCGACGGTGGTTATCCGACCGCGCTGCGGGCGGGGCTGCCCGAGCAGACGTGGCGACGCGAGTGGCGGTCCGTTCCCGGCGAGGTGCGCCCGAGGCTGCGCAGCTACACCGCGTACCGGACCCGGCCGGCGACGGGCGAGCTGGACCTGGACTTCTACCTGCACCAGCCGCACGGCCCGGCGAGCGGCTGGGCGGCGACGGCCCGGCCGGGCGACCGGCTGCTCCTGTCGGGCCCGCACGTGGGGGCCGGCCAACCCGGGTACGGCGTGCAGTGGGAGCCGGGGCCGGCGACCCGGGTGCTGATCGCCGCGGACGAGACGGCGTACCCGGCGGTGCGCGGCATCCTGTCCGGTCTCGGCCCGGGGGTGCGGGCGACGGTCCTGCTGGAGGCCGGCGTCGCGGCGGACGCCGCCACCCTCGACGAGGTGACCGCCGGCCACACGGTCGAGGTCCGGTTGCGTCGCGGGGCACCGGGCGGGACGGTCCTCACCGCCATGGTGGGCGACTGGTTGGCCGAGTACGGGCCGGCGGCGGCATCGTCGGGGGCACAGTTCTACGCCTGGACAGCTACGGAGAGTAGCAGGATTGCGCAGGTGCGCAGGCTCTTCACCGAGGCGCGCGTCGATCCACAGCAGGTCCACACACAGGGCTATTGGCACGACCGCCCGGCCCGCGACGAGGTGGATGATTAGGTAATGCTAACCTAAAAATGTTAGTGGACAATCACTGTAAGTAGCCAGACGGGAACCTCGCACCATGCGTACGCCGACCCCTCGAACACTCCGCCGACGCCTCCTCGCCCTCACCGTCGCCTCGGCGGCGGTGCTCGCCGTGGCCGCCTGCGGCTCCGACGACTCCGAGCCGGCGGGCAGCGTCGGCGACACCAGGACCGTCGAGCACGCGCGCGGCAAGACCGCCGTGCCGGACAAGCCGACCCGGGTCGTCGTCCTCGAACCGGTCCAGCTCGACACCGCCATCGCGTTGCAGCTCACCCCGGTCGGCGCGGCCGTGCTCAACGAGGCCGCCGGCGTGCCCAAGTACCTCGGCGACAAGGCCGCCGGCATCACCACCGTCGGCACCGTCCAGGAACCCAACGTGCAGAAGATCGCGGCCCTCAAGCCCGACCTGATCATCGGCACCGAATCCCGGCACTCCGCCCTCTACCAGCAGCTCACCGACGTCGCCCCGACCGTGTTCATGGCGTCCCAGGCCGACCCGTGGCAGGACAACGTGAAGTTCACCGCCACCACGCTCGGCGGTGCGGACTCCGCCGACAAGCTGCTCACCGACTTCCGGCAGCGGTGCGCGGACATCGCCAAGAAGTTCGGCACCGCCGGCAAGAGCGCGCAGCTCATCCGCCCCCGCGACGGCGTCCTCACCCTCTACGGCCCCACCTCGTTCGCCGGCAGCGCACTGGAGTGCGTCGGCTTCAAGACCCCCGAGCGCGACTGGGAGAACTCCATCTCGGTCGACGTCTCCCCGGAACGGGTGCTGGAAGCCAAGGCCGACCACGTCTTCGTCACCACCGTCGACGTCAACGACCGCAGCACCATCCCCGCCTCGGTCACCGCCAACGCCGCCGCCTTCCCCCGCCTGCACCTCGTCGACCAGTCCTTCTGGATCACCGGGGTCGGCACGGTCGGTGGGCAGGCCGTCCTCGACGACCTCGAACGCATCCTCACCGCGTCGAGTTGACCGCCACCACACCCGCCCGCGCGGTACGGCCGACCACCGGCCGTGCCGCGCGTCGGCGTACCGCCCGGCGGTGGCTGGTCGGGGCGGTCGTCGTACTCGTGGGGTCGGTGGTGTTGTCGGTCTTCGTGGGTGCGAACCCGGTGCCCCCGGCGGACGTCTGGGAGGCGCTGCGGGGCGCCGGCAGCGACACCGCGCAGTACGTCGTCTGGGGGCAGCGCCTGCCGCGCACCCTCGCCGGGCTACTCGTCGGAGCCGGCCTCGGGGTCGCGGGCGCGCTGATGCAGGCGTTCACCCGCAACGCGCTCGCCGAACCGGGCATCCTCGGCGTCAACGCCGGTGCCGCCGCGTTCGTCGCCGCCGGCATCGCCTTCTTCGGGATCACCTCGCCGGCCGGCTACATGTGGCTCGCCCTGCTCGGCGCGCTCCTGGTCGCCACCGCCGTGTACGCCGTCGGCGGCGCCGCCGACCTGCGGGCCACCCCCACCCGGCTGCTGGTGACCGGGGTGGCGACCGGTGCCGTGCTCGCCGGCCTGACCACCGGGATCACCCTCACCCACCCCGACACCTTCGACCGGATGCGCGGCTGGAACGCCGGCAGCCTGCTCGAACGTGACACCGCAGTGCTGCTGCCGGTGCTCCCGCTGATCGTGGCCGGGCTGCTCGCCGCGCTGGTCGCGGCCCGCAGCCTCAACGCGCTCGCGCTCGGCCCCGACCTGGCCGCCGCCCAGGGCGTCAGCCTGGTCCGGACCCGGCTGCTCGTGCTCGGTGCGGTGACCCTGCTCGCCGGTGGGGCCAGCGCCATCGCCGGCCCCATCTCGTTCGTCGGGCTCGTGGTGCCGCACCTGGTGCGTTGGGGTGTCGGCACCGACCAGCGCCGGATCCTCGCCGGGTCGCTGCTGGCCGGCGGGATGCTGGTGCTGCTGGCCGACGTGCTCGGCCGGGTCGCCGTGCTGCCCAGTGAGATGCCGGTCGGCATCGTCACCGCGTTCGTCGGTGCTCCGGTGCTGATCGCGCTGGCCCGACGCCGACGGGCGACCGCGCTGTGAGCCGGCCGGTCCGCCGCACCGCCGGGGGTCGCCGGCTGCTGCTCGGCACCGACCACCGGCACGTGACCGTCGGCGTACGCGAAGCCGCCGTCGGCGCCGCCGCCGCGCTCGTCGTCGCGGCGCTGGGGGTGGTCGGCCTCTGGCTGGGCGACTTCCCGCTGCGCCTCGACGAGGTGCTCGGCGTGCTCGGCGGCCGGATCGACGGGCTGACCCGCACCGTCGTGCTGGAGTGGCGGCTGCCCCGCATCGCCGCGGCCGTCGCCTTCGGCGCGGCGCTCGGCGTCGCCGGGGCGATCTTCCAGACCATCACCCGCAACCCGCTGGCCAGCCCGGACATCATCGGCCTGGCGAACGGCTCGTTCACCGGCATGCTGACCGCCCTGCTGCTTCTCGGCGGCGGCTGGCACCTGCTGATGCTCGGCTCACTCGCCGGTGGCCTGCTGGCGGCGCTGGCGATCTACCTGCTCGCCTACCGGGACGGGCTCTCCGGGTTCCGGTTCATCGTCGTCGGGGTGGGCGTCTCCTCGATGCTCGCCGCCACCAACACCTGGCTGCTGCTGCGCGCCGACCTGGAGACGGCGCTGTTCGCCGCCGCCTGGGGCGCCGGCTCCCTCAACACCGCCACCGCCGACGTGGTCTGGCCGGCCGCCGCGATCATCCTGGTGCTGCTGGCCGTCACCCCACTGTGGGCGGCGGCCCTGGCCCAACTGGAACTGGGCGACGACGTCGCCGCCGCCAGCGGAGTCGCGGTCGACCGCAACCGCGCCGTCCTCGTGGTCATCGCGGTCGCCCTGGTCAGTGCGGTCACCACCGTCGCCGGCCCGATCTCCTTCGTCGCCCTGGCCGCCCCGCAGATCGCCCGCCGGCTCGTCCGGGCACCGGGCCTGCCACTCGCCGCCACCGCCGCGGTCGGGGCGTTGCTGCTGCTCGGCGCCGACCTGATCGCCCAACACGTGATCCCGCTGACCGTGCCGGTGGGGGTCGTCACGGTCACCCTCGGCGGCGCGTACCTGCTCTGGCTGCTCGTCCACGAGATCAGGAGGACCCGATGGTCGACCAGCTGACCGCGCGGCTGCGGGCCGAGAACGTCACCCTCCGGTACGACCAGCGGACCGTCAGCGCCGACCTGTCGTTCGCCGTGCCCGACGGCTCGTTCACCGTGCTCATCGGGCCCAACGCGTGCGGCAAGTCGACGCTCCTGCGCGCCCTCTCCGGGCTGCTCCGCCCCGCCGAGGGTCGGGTCACGCTCGACGGATCGGACCTGGTCACCCTGCCGGCGAAGGAACGCGCCCGGCGGATCGCGCTGCTGCCGCAGACCATGTCCGCGCCCGAGGGGATCACCGTCCGCGAGCTGGTCGGGCGGGGCCGCTACGCCCACCAGCGGGTGCTGCGCCGCTTCTCCCACGCCGACGAGGAGGCCGTCGAGTCGGCGCTCGACTCCACCGGCACCACCGAGCTGGCCGACCGGCGGGTCGACGAACTCTCCGGCGGGCAACGCCAACGGGCCTGGATCGCCATGGTGCTCGCCCAGGAGACACCCCTCGTCCTGCTCGACGAGCCCACCACCTACCTGGACGTGGCACACCAGATCGACGTGCTCAACGTGCTGCACCGCCTGGTCACCCGGGGACGCACCGTGGTGGCCGTGCTGCACGACCTCAACCACGCCGCCCGGTACGCCACCCACCTGGTCGCGATGCGCGACGGCCGGATCGTGGCCGAGGGGCACCCGGCGTCGACCGTCGGTGCCGGGCTCGTCGCCGAGGTGTTCGGGATGCCGAACCAGGTGGTCCCCGACCCGGTCACCGGAGCGCCGATGGTCGTACCGGCCGACACCCGGGAGCCGGCCGCCGGCTGAGCCGTCGGCTGACAGCGCCGCCGGGCTCCCGCCCCGGTCCCACCCCACCCCGTCCCGGCACGTCCGCTCCCACGCGAGGCGAAGGCCCCGTTGCTGGCAGCCGCGTTGGTACGATCACGGGCTACGCGTAGCACCCCCTTGCGCGGTGGAGGAGTTGAGGCGATCCGGCAGGGCGCCTCTCCGGCCGCCCGAGAAGACAGGGCAGATCGAGCGATGACCACTGTGGTGCGGCACCTCATCCGACTGCTGACGCGCCGGCCCCGGCGGCTGCCTTGACGACCGTCAACCAGATCCATCGGGCCACGCAGATCCGCATCGCCCTGGACCTGCTCGGAGAGAGGAACGGGCATCACGATTTTGAGCAGATCTGCCATCACCTGACCAGCAAATTCATCGCCCCGAATGTTCGGATCTCCACCGGCCCGGTCAGCGCCGGCGGTGACCAGGGGCGCGACGGCGAGAGTTACTGGAGCGAGACCTTCTCCCCCGACGGGGACCTCGCCTTCTGCTGCACAATCCAGAAGAACGACCTTCCGAAGAAGGTCAGGAGTGACGTCACGAAAGCATGCACCACCGGACGACCGGTGCAACGGGTGATCTTCTTCACGGCCCAGGGAATGGCAATCGCCACACAGCACCAACTCCAGCAATGGGCACGATCCGCACACGGCGTCGATCTGCAGATCTGGGACGGGCCACACATCGCCGACCAACTGGCCGGGTCGAGGGCGATGGACGACGTCGTCGAGTCCTATCTGAAAATCGCGTCCGAGTCGGGCGTCCGCCGTTTTCTGAAGTCCCCCACCGTCCGCGCGCTACTACTACTCCTGCTGCTGCTGCTCGCAGCTGTCATCGTCAGGCATCAGCTGCCCAGGCACTACTCCCTGGTGTACGAGAAGCGCCGCCTCACGGCTGTCGCCGGCCAGTGCGCCTCCGACTGGAGGACGAAGAACACGGCGACCCGGTCGACGGTCGACGCGGACCGTGCAGCCGTGACACTCGCTACGGGACCCACCGGGGTGGGCACCTCAAGCGACGCCCGGGACCTCGCCTTCTACGACAACTGCGACGAGGGCATATTGCGGATGATCTTCTATCTGGGCATGGCCACCGTGCCGCGCGAACCCTCGACGCCGCAGGAGTGCGACGAAGCCGCCCCGTCCGACAGGAAGAGCAAAGTCGTCGAACCACGGTCCGGCCTCTGGCTCTGCACACGTACGGACGACGACGCTCTCGCCCTGGTCGAGATTCGCACCGTCACCTTCGACCCGCGATCGTCCGGGTTCCAAGCCGATCTCTGGCTGACACTGTGGCGGTGACCGCCGGGTGCCGGTCACGGCGGTGCGGGTGACGCCTCCTGCGCGCCCAACCGGAAACCGTGCACCCAGGACACCGCCTCCATGAGATCGTCGGCGGTCATCGACTTCAGCATCGCGTCCCGTGTCCGCGCCCGGACGCCGGCAGGGTGGTACAGCTCATCGCCCAACCACCGCGCCGCCTCCTGCGCGCGGGAGGTGCGCTCCCGGCGTACCTCGTTGAAGTGCAGGAGGCGGCCCGGGATCTCGTCGGGGTCGCACCTCAGCGACCGGGCGAGGACGACGGAGTCCTCCAACGCCAGCGCGGCGCCCTGGGCGGCGTACTGCAGCATCGGGTGGGCGGCGTCGCCGATCAGGACGACCCGCCCCTGCACCCACCGCGCCACCGGCGGCCGGTCGCACAGCACCCACCTGCGCCACTGCCGGCCGAGGTGCAGCAGCCGGCGTGCCTGCCCTCCCGCCTCCGGGAAGGCGGCCGGTACGAGGTGCTGGTCGACGGGTTCACCACTGACCGCCCGGGTGGCTCCGTCGTCACGAACTGCGGCGATGTTCAGCTCCCGCCCACCCGCTATCGGGTAGGAGACCAGGTGCCAACCTTCGCCCGCCCAGAGGGACACCGCGTTCCACCGCAGTTCGGCGGGGACGGAGCTGGTCGGGACCACGGAGCGGAAGATGGTGTGCCCGGTGACCCGGGGCTCACCGTCACCGACGAGCTGGTGCCGCACCCGGGAGCGGATCCCGTCCGCACCGATCAGGACGTCGCCCACCACCTGTTCACCGGAGGCCAGCTCGCAGACGACCGACTCGTCGGAGGTGCGGTACCCGACCACGGGGCTGTCGGCTCTGAGCCGGATCCGTTCCTCGGCGCGGCACGCGGCCAGCAGCGGCGCGTACAGATCACCCCGATGGACCACGGCGTACGGGTTACCGAATCGTCGCCGGTAGTCGGCTCCCACCGGCAGAGTCACCAGTCGTTCCCCGGACCGGCCGTCTCTGAGGACCAGTTCGTCGATGTAGACCGCCCGCGACCGCACCTGATCGCACACACCGAGCAGGTCGAGTGCGTGGAAGGCGTTCGGGGCCAGTTGAATTCCGGCTCCGAGCTCGGCGAACTGGGCGTTGCGCTCGAAGACCTCTATCCGGTGCCGGCCCTGGCGGGACAGCCCGAGGGCCACGGCGAGCCCGCTGATGCCGCCACCGGCGACGAGAATTGTGGACACTGTGCCCCTCGGCGATGAATTCGGTGTCATCCGCGTGACGTGTCGACGGCGGCCAGTTCGTGCACGGATCCGGACAGCACGGACGTGGCCATCTCGGCCAATATGGAGGTGCCGTCCGTGCTGAGCACCGACTCAGGATGGAACTGCACCGACCGGAAGTGTGAACCGACGAACCCGTGCACCTCACCGGTCCGCGGGTCCCGGCTCACCGCCACCGGCCCCACCCCGGCCGGCCACAGATGGTCGTCGGCGCTGCGGACGGCGAAGGTGTTGTAGAACCCGACCCGGACCCGCCGGCCGAAGAACTCGATGTCCCGCTGGACGCCCTGGTTGGGTCGTCTGCGTCGCACCAGGTCGAGCCCGAGAAGCGAACCGAGGACCTGATGGCTGAGACAGACCGCCAGGAACGGCGTACCGGCGTGCAGCAGGTCCCGGATGCGGGTGTGCAGACGGTCGATCCGTACGTCGTCGCGGTTGTTCGGGTCGCCCGGGCCCGGCCCCATGACGACCAGGTCGGCCTCTTCCCGGGGGAACGGCTCCGTGGCCCCGCACAGGGTCACCTGTAGCCCGAACTCGCGCAACTGATGGGCCAGCATGGCGGTGAACGAGTCCTCCGCGTCCACGATCACCGCCCGCCGTCCCGCGAGCTGCGCGACCTGCGGCACCCCGGTGCGCCCGTCCCGGTCATCGAACCAGAAACGCGCCAGGTCGGTGTTGCGCGCCGCCAACGCCGCCTGTACCGCGGGGTGACCCGCGAGGCTCGACCTGGCGGACGCCGTACGGTCGGGCCCCGGGGCCACGCCGAGTCCACGCAACACACCCTGCGCCTTGGCGTGCGTTTCGAGAACTTCCAGCCTCGGGTCGGAGTCACGCACCAGCGTCGCACCGACCGTGATCCGTAGTCGGCTGTCCACGATCTCGACGGTACGCAGCAGGATCGCCGAATCCAGTGAGCGACCGCCGTTGACGTCCCGGCTGAACAGTGCCGCCACGCCGCTGTAGTAGCCCCGCCCGTCGGGTTCGTAACGCCTGATCACCCGGCAGGCGTTCGCTACCGGACTGCCCGTCACGGTCGGCGCGAACATCGTCTCGCGGAGGGCGTCCCGCACGTCGAGTGACGTCGACCCCTCGATCAGGTACTCGGTGTGGGCCAGGTTGCCCATCTCCTTCAGGAATGGACCCACCACCCGCCCGCCCCGGTCGGTGACCCGGGCCATCGTCTTCAACTCCTCGTCCAGGACCATGTACAGCTCCCCGGTCTCCTTGCGGTCGGCCAGGAAGTCGAGCACCTCGGACAGCGCCGGTCCACCGGGCCGGTAACGCAGGGTCCCGCTGATCGGGTTCATCATCGCGGTGCCGTCGAAGAGACTGAGGTGTCGCTCCGGTGTCGCGCCGACGAACGTGCGGGAGCCGGTGTGGATGACGAACGTCCAGTACGTGCCACGCTCGTCGGCCAGCAGCCGGTTGAACACCGTGAGCGCGGTCTGGACGGGCGAGCTGCGCAACGGCGCGGTGAGTGTGCGTTTGATGACGAAATTGGCACCCGTGCCGTGTCCGATCTCGTTCACGAGCACCCGGCGCACGATCTCCGCGTACTCGTCGTCCCCGATGTCGAACTGCGGGGTGCCGAGGTCTATCACGCCGTCGGGCAGCAACCTCGACGTGGCCGCCACCGAACCGACCGCCTGCTCACGGATGGTCATCGCGACCAGCGGGGCACCGTCGTCGTGGCACTCGAACCCGGTCTCGGTGAGCTGCCGGTACGGCACCATGGCCAACAGGTCGTGCCGGGGCTGTCCTGGCCCCGTCAACCGGGGCAACGGCAGGTCGGCCAGCGTACGCACGCACCCGACGTCACCGACGAGCAGCTCGACCCGGCCACCCACGGCCTCCGGCCGATGCAACAGGGCGAACGCCGGCGGCTCCGCCCCCAGCACCTGATCCATCAACCGGGCGAAACGTCCATCGTCGAACGGCATAGCTCCCCCTCGATAGGGTTGACGGATTCTGCGGGCACCGACCGCTGGCCCAGCTCGGCGAGGACGGCCTCGGTGGAGAGCACGACGGCGCACCGGTCGGCCGCGTACCGCAGGGCCATCCGGTGGTGTTCAGCCGAGAAGTCGGCCACCGCATCGCCGACGAGAAACGTCTCGATGTCGTGGGAGTACGCCTCGACCGCTGTCATCAGGCATCCGACGTGCGCGTACACCCCGCACACCAGCAGTTGGTCCCGCCCGACGTCGCGGAGGTGATCCAGTAGTGCGGTGCGGTGGAAGGCGCTGTAGCGCCACTTCGTCAAGACGGTGTCGCGCTCACCCGGGGCCAGTTCGTCGCTGATCTGCCGGTCCTGTGCGGTGGCGGTCATGCCGGGGCCCCAGAAATCCCGCAGCAGTCCGCGCTGGACCTGCGTCATGTCCCCGGGCTGCGCGGTGTAGACGACAGGCACCGCGAGCTGTCGGCAACGGCGCAGCAGCGCTGCGGTGTTCGCGATCAGTGCCCCGCCGGGCTGACCCGAAGCCGGCAACGACCTCAGGAAGTAGCGCTGCATGTCGTGCACCAGCAGCACGGCACGGCGCGGATCGGGCCGCCAGCCGGCCGTGTTGACGGGTAGTTCGCAGGGGTCCGGCATCGCGTACGGCGTAGTGGTGGTGTCCAAGTTCATCTCCCTGGTCCGGACGGGTCAACGCCCGAGGGCGGCGCCACCGTCGACGTAGAAGTCGTGCATCGTGACGTTGGCCGCCTGGTCGGACAGCAGGAACATCACGGCGTTGGTGACGTCGGCGACGGTCGTGAGGCGGCCGAGCGGGATGCCCACGCGGTACTCGGTCGGGACACCGGCGACGGACACGGACGTTCCGTCACCACCGCCCCACAGTCCCCGCAGCATCGCCGTGTCGGTGGAGCCCGGGGCGACCACGTTGCAGCGAATGCCGCTGCTGGCCAGTTCGAGCCCGAGCGTCTTGGTGTAGGCGGTCGCCGCCGCCTTCGATGCGGCGTAGGCGGACATCCGCACCCTGGGTACTCCGGCCGCGTTCGAGGCCACGGTCACGATGCTGCCCCGTCGGCGCGGCGTCATCCGCCTTGCGACGGCCGTCGACATGAGGAAGACGCCGCGGGCGTTGACCGCGAGGGTGTCGTCCCAGTCCCGCTCGGTCAGCTCGACCGCGGTCGCCGCCCGCAGCACCCCGGCACAGTTCACCAGGAAGGCGACGGGGCCCAGTCGCTCCTCCACTGCGGCCACCGTGTCCTCGACCTCGACGGCGGAGCGGACGTCGGCGGTGAATTGCGTGACGGTGCCGGGCACGTCGTCGTGGGCACCGAAGAGCGCCGACAGGCGGTCACCGTCGACGTCGAGGGCCGCCACCGAGGCACCGGCCCGGCAGAGGGCGGAGACGACAGCCTCCCCGATACCGCCGGCCGCACCCGTGACGATGGCGACTTGACCTCGGAACTGATCCTCATACATGAGGGCTGGTCCTCCAGAGTGGGTCGATTCCACGGCGGAACGGATGGGACGCCGTCGCCTCTGACCGGGCCGGCGGGACGGTGTCGGGGTGCCTCAGCACAACTTCTCCACCACGTCCACGACATCGGCCGCTGACGGCATGGTCATGATCTCCTGGGACAACACCGCCGCACGTTCTCGGTGGATCGGCTGGTGGAGCAGTTGGTCGACCCCGGCCGCGATCGCCTCGGCGGTGTCCTCGCCCGGCAGGAGCATGACGGCCGCACCGGAGTCGGCGAGACGACGCGACGGCGCCAGGAGTTTGGGCATGTTCGGTATCAGCAGCTGCGGCACGGCGCACGCCATGCCGGTCAGGGCCGTGCCGCCGCCACCGTGGTGCACCAGCACATCGCAGTTGCGGGCCACCACGTCGAGCGGCAACCAGCCGGCCCGCACACCGAGCCGCTGCGACAGCTCGTCGCTGACGGCTGCCGGCGCCGCCACGACGACCTCGGCCCCGACCGTCTTCACCTTGCCGACGAGGTCGACCAGGTAGTCGAAGAAGTTGCCGCGGGCGACCTTCGTGCCGGCTGTCACCACGATGCGGCGCTGCTCGCCCCGGACGTACATCCACGGCTCCAGTGGGCGCTGCATGTTCGTCGGGGCGAACCGCATCGGCTGGGCCGGGCCGGCGTCGGCCGGACGCAGGCTCGGCGGGCAGATGTCGATCCAGAGGTCGGCAACGGGAAGCCGGTCCAGGCCGAGGCGCTCCAGCTCCGGGCGTAGTTCCCGTTCGGCGGCCGAATCCACGACAGGTGGTTCACCGGTGTCCCAGGAGTGCCGCACGTAGGGAACGCCCAACCTGCTGGCGAGCAGCGGCGCCGCGAAGGTGAGCATGCCGCCCACCACGACGTCCGGTCGCCATTGCGCAGCGAAGTCGAGCAGCGGGTCGATGCAGGCCGCCGCCAACCGGCCGAAGGCATGACCGATGTAGATCATGTGAGCCTCCGGATCGGTCGGTTCCGTGATCGCAGCTCCGGAGCGATCGGTGGTGATGTGGTGGCGGATGGGAACCGGTGAGACGCAGAGGCCCGGCAGGCCGGCCCCGACGATGGCGGGCAGCGTCTCCTCCGTCGAGGCGACGATCACCTCGTGACCGGCGTTGCGCGCGGCGGTTGCCAGCGGCGTCAGCGGAAAGACCGTGGCCGGGCTCCCACCCGTGACGAACAAGAAGCGCATGACGATTCCTCACGTTTGGTTGACGGGGATGAGCGGGGATGCCAGGCGGATCGGCTACGACGGTTCGACCCGGACGGCGGCGTCGGTCTCGATGCGCTTGCCCTGCGGCGGTCGGCCCCACCGGCGCATCGCAGGTGACTCGACGAGGCGGTGGAGAAGAACGGCCAGGCCGAGGCTGAGCAGGAAGGCGAGGGCGACGAAGAGCAGGCCGGCACCCCGTCCGAGTTCACGGTCGAAGCCGATGCCCGCCCGCAGGACGATCAGGACGATCTCGTGCACCAGGTAGAACGCGAACGACGCCTCCCCGAGCCGACGCATGACCGGGCTGCTCAGCCACGACCGGCCCGCGCGGTCGTCGCCCACCGCCAGTGCGGGCACCAGCAGCGCCAACGGCACGATGAGGACCGCGTTGACGGTGTACGTCATCGGGACGATGAGGCCGACCAGGTAACCGACGACGGTCAGCGCGAAGGCGACGCCCCGCCCCGGGCCCACCCACCGACCGGTCAGCACGATCCTCGCCATCAGCATCCCGAGTACGAAGTCCAGGAGCCGCACCGGCGGAAAGGCGTAGAGGAACCACATCTGGTCGACGGACTGGTCGGCCAGCACGGTGCCGGCGAAGCCCTCCGGGAACCGCGGTGACGCCGGCAGCAGCGACCCGAGCACGGGCAACGCGATCACCGTACCGGCGACGCCGGCCGCACACGCCCACAACTGCCCGGCCCTGATCCGGGCGAGCCGGGGCAGCAGCAGGGGGAACATCGCATAGAAGAACAACTCGCAGGACAGCGACCAACTGGGGCCGTTCACACTGAGAAAGACGTCCGGCTTGGGCACCCATGCCTGCAACAGCAGCAGATTGAGCAGCGCGGTGGACCACGGTGTGGAGGCAGCGGCGAAGACGAGCATCGCCAGCCCGAAGGTGACCGCGTGGTTGGGATAGATCTTGACCAGCCGTCGCCGGAGGAACCCACGGTACGTGTCGTCGGGCCGGGCGGACCAGGTGAGGACGAAGCCGCTGAGGAGAAAGAAGAAGGAGACGCCGACGGTGGCGGCGCTCTTGGTCGCAGAGGTGAGCGCACCGGAGACACCGGTGCCGTCGGCGAACAGCCGCAGTGTCGCCACGTGAAACAGGAACACCATCGACGCGGCGACGAATCGCGCGCCGGTCAACGATTCGAGTCGACCACCGCCTGGCCGCGCAGCACCACTAGTCAACGGATCTCCTCAGTGAACGCCGAAGTGAGGACCGACCGACCACAATCGGTCTCTTCCGGCCGACCCGGTCGGGGCACGGACTCGACCATGGTTCGACGCGGTTGGCTGTACAGGGCGTACGACCCCGGCGGGCCGCATCAGGCGGCCGGCGCGCGGGGCAGGCGGCAACAGTGCCGACGGTCAGCCGCGCTGGTATTCCAGAATCGTCATGACATCGAGCTGCCGGCGACCGGGGGCGATCGGTGGGCGGCTCACGGGTAAGGCTGCCAGACCGTCGCCGACCGGTACAGGCGCGCATCTGACCATTGCCGGTCGTGGCCGGATGCGGACATTCTCATGTCGCGGGCGACAGCCGCACGATCGGGGCGCCGCGCCCACTGCCTGGCGACTCCCGGTTCAGAGCGAGGTCCCGCCGGCGACCTCGATGCGCTGACCGGTGATCCAGCGTGCGGCATCGGACGCCAGAAAGGCGACCACGTCGGCGACGTCGTCCACCTGACCGATCCGGCCGAGCGCGGCCTTCGACGCCAGCTCCGCCGCCGTTCCCGGCTGCCGCAGCCGGTCACCGTGGAACTCCGTGTCGATGAGGCCGGGAGCGACGCTGTTCACCGTGATCCCACGTGGACCGAGCTGCTCGGCCAGTGCCTGACTGAAGACCTCGAGTGCCCCCTTGCTCATCGCATAACCGACGATCTCGGGGTGCGCCACCCGGGTGGCCAGCGAGGAGATGTTGACGATCCGACCCCCGTCGCGCATCAGGGGAAGGGCCCGCTGCGCCAGGAACACCGGGAGACACACGTTGATCGCGAACACCCGGTCGAGCTGTTCCGGGACGAGTTTGGCGACATCCGCCCGGCAGCCCACCCCGGCGTTGTTGACCAGCACGTCGAGCGTGGTGTCGCCGGTGTGGTGTCGGAGACCCGCTGCCAGTCCGTCGAGGAGCACGTCCAGACCCGAGTCGTCGGCGAAGTCGGCACGGACGGCGAACGCCGTCCCACCCCGGGCACGTATCAGGTCCACCGTCTCCGCAGCCATCGCGTCGTCGCGACGGTAGTGGACGGCGACCACGGTCGACGCGGTTGCGAGCCGTACGGCGATGGTCCGGCCGATCCCGCGACTGGCGCCGGTGACGAGCACAGCGCGCGTGGTACCTCTGTCCATGTCTGCTCCCCAGAGCTGTCGTCGACGATCGGTTACGACGGAAAGTCCAACAGGCCCTCGATGCGGCCGGCCACCACTCCGGCCTCGAAGCGGCTGCTGGTGCCCAGCCTCCGCAGCAGCGCGGAGACGAGCCGCCGCAGGGTGCGGGCCGACAGTTGCAGCTCACGGGCGATCGCGGTGTCTGGCCGGCCACGTGCCCACAGCCGCAGGATCATCAGTTGCTGCTCCGTCAGGCGCAACGGGCTGTCGACGAGGTCGGTGGAGGTGTACCGGACGATCGGGTCCCGATCGTCGGGTGCGACGCCCGGCGTCACGGCCGTGGGGCTTTCCGTGGTGGTACTCCAGCAGAACTCGAAGACGCGTCGCAGCAGCGCGACGACAGTTTCCTGTCGTACGAGCAGGTGGCCGGAAATCCTATTGCCCGGGCCGGTCGGCCAGATCAGGGCAAGATCGTCGTCGACGACCAGGAAACGGAACGGAACGAGCTGTGTGCTGCGCACCTGCACGCTGACCGAAGCCATTTTCTGCAATGGTCCCGCGATCCGTGCGGCGCCGACGGAGGCATTCTGTCGGATCACTCGGATCACCAGCCCGGCGTCGATGCCCGTACGGTGGCGATTCACGGCGTCGGTGACAATCTGCTGGGCCGGTGCCGGCGGATCCATCCACATCATCTCACCGGCGGCGTGAACCGCAGCGTTCTTGAGCAAGTCCTCCATCCGCGACCAGCTCGCCACCTCTTCTATACCGGTGGCGCCCGCCGTGACCGGCCATCCACATGTCGCCAGGGCCGCGACCTTCGCCCGGACCGACCGGATCGCAGCCGCCGCCCCGACCTGCGCCTCTTCGTGCCGTTCCAGCAGGTCCAGCAGGGCCTCCAAAGGACGTCGATCGTCCTTCACGGTGAGAGGGCACATCGAGCCACCTCTTCCTCGTTCCATTGTCCGCCCGGGGCCACGGCCGCTACGGGCCACAAATTGGTCTACATGAGTCGCTGCAACTTTGACAAGCTGTCGTCAACGGCTGGAGGACACCGCCGAGAAGAGTCGGTACGGTGCAGTTGGCGAAGAACTCCGCCGCATCAGGCAATCCACTCGGGCCATGATCGAAATCACCTTGCCCGAAGCACGTCGATGTTCAACAGCCACCCGGGACCCGGCCGTCCGGCAGTGACGCCGACCAATCGCCGTTGACCGAACCCGCACTGGTCCCACGCACCCCGGCGAGGGCGCACCGGGTGTCGGGACCACCAGAGCCACGGCGAACGTCGGGCCACGCTAGATCGACTTGCCTCGATCACGTGACCCGCGACGAGACCGGGTGCGAAACAGCCCCACCGAAACGGTCGAATGGTGCCGGCAGAGTCGGTGCCGGCGGAAACGACTGGTGGTGATCCACCACCGAACATCTTCTCCTGGAGAGGTTGAAATATGCGCGGTATCGTTCTCGCCGGCGGCTCGGGTACGCGGCTGAGGCCCGCAACGAAGGCCCTGTCCAAACAGCTGCTGCCGGTCTACGACAAACCCATGATCTACTACCCGCTGTCCGTTCTCATGCTTACCGGCATCCGGGACGTCCTGATCATCTCCACCCCTGACCACCTGTCGCTCTACCAACAACTCTTCGAGACGGGAGCGGAACTCGGACTGAATATCGAGTACGCCGTCCAGGAAAGGCCGGGTGGCTTGGCGGAGGCATTTCTCCTGGGCGCCGACTTCATCGGCGACGAGAACGTCTGCCTGGTGCTGGGCGACAACATATTCCACGGCACCGACCTGGGCCCGCTGCTTCGGGCAGAAGCCGAGCAGGTGTCGGGCTGCACGTTGTTCACCTACCCCGTCTCCGATCCCACCCGGTACGGAATCGCCGAACTCGACCGCGACGGGAGCCTGGTCCGACTGGCGGAGAAGCCGATTTCCCCATCATCGAACCAGGCGGTCACCGGCCTTTATCTCTACACTCCCGACGTCGTGGATCACGCGCGGGCACTCACACCCTCCGCCCGCGGTGAACTGGAGATAACCGATCTCAACAATCGTTACCTCGGTGAGGGTCGCGCCAGAATCGTCGGTCTCGGACCGGAAACGGTCTGGTTGGACACCGGCACGCACGACAGCCTCCTGGCCGCCGGGAACGTCGTGCAGTTGCTCCAGCACCGCAACGAGCCCGTCGCCTGCCTGGAGGCGATCGCCTGGCGAATGGGTTTCATCAGTACCCGGCAGATGGTCCGGTTGACGAGGAACTATCCCGAGGGCAGTGCGGTGGCCACCTACCTGGCAGGGCTGCTCGCCCGGGAGCCTCTCGGCTTCGAGGCCTTCGCCTGACCGGCGGCACGCCCCGCCGCTGCTGGTGCGTGGGGACGTCGGGGCGACCCCGGCGCCGCCGCCACCGCCCGCCCGGCAGCCGGCCCGGCGGGAGCGCAGCCGGCACGGCGGGAGCGCAGCCGGCCAGGCCGAAGCGCAGCCGGCCGGCGAACATCCCGGCCCGACCCGGGCAGACCGTCCACCGCGCACGTCCAAGTGCGGAACTACGCACTCGCCCACCCGAAGAGTCCTGTCATCGATCGCTCGACGACGGCGATCAGCACGACGTTCAGCAACTGAAAGGAGTCTGCCGTGACCGAGAAGGCATTCCGGTACGACGTCCTCGCCGACGACGAGATCCGCGTGCCGGACGGATTGCGCGACGTGTGGCGGGGATTCAAGGAACCGCCGCACCAGCAACCGGTCTGGCGCAACCGCCACCTGCTCGAGTGGGCCCGCGCCACCCTGGCCTGGAGCGCACCGCTGGTCACCTCGCCTGAGGTCGAAGAGCTGAGTCGCCTGCTGGCCGAGGTCGCCGACGGCCGGCGTCGCGTCCTGCAGTGCGGTGACTGCGTCGAGGATCCCCGGGAGGCCACGGCCACGCACGTCCGCGACCGGATCCGTCTGATCGACGAACTCGCCGCCCTGATGACGGCTGGTTCCGGGCTACCGGTCCTGCGGGTCGGACGACTGGCAGGTCAACTGGCCAAGCCCCGCTCCGAGCCGTTCGAGCGGGTGAACGGTGTGGACCTGCCCGCCTTCCGCGGGGCGCTGGTGAATCGTCCCGGGCACACCATGGCGGACCGCTCCCCGGACCCGGTGCGGTTGTACCACGGATATCGGATGTCTCGCACCGTGCTGGCGCATCTGGAGTTGCTGGGCCGCCACCCCGGGCAGGCGGGCGTCGACCCGGTGTGGACGAGTCACGAGGCGCTGCTGCTCGACTACGAGATTCCCCTGCTGCGGCGGGCCCCCGGCGGCAGTTCGTTGCTGACCTCGACGCACTGGCCCTGGATCGGTGAGCGCACCCGGCGTCATGACGGGGCCCACGTCCAGGTGATGGCGGCCATCGACAACCCGGTGGCATGCAAGGTCGGTCCGGGAATCAGCGCCGGTGAACTGCTCGAGCTGTGCGCGAAGCTCGACCCGCAGCGCCGTCCGGGCCGGCTCACGCTGATCGCGCGGCTCGGGGCGGGCCGGGTGACCGACACACTGCCGCCGCTGGTCCGAGCCGTACGCCGGGCGGGGCATCCGGCAATCTGGCTCTGCGATCCGATGCACGGCAACACCATCCGTAGCCCCAGCGGTCGCAAGACGCGCTCCGTGGCCGACGTGGTCGCCGAGGTCGAACGCTTTCAACTGGCGGTCCTCGCCGGGGAGGGCGTACCCGGGGGACTCCACCTGGAGACGACACCCAACACCGTCGCCGAGTGCGTGCCGGTCGCCGGCAACGAACCGGTTGGTCCGTTCACGACCCTCTGCGATCCACGGCTCAACGGGGACCAGGCCGCCCGGGTGGTGTCCGCCTGGCACGCCTGAGGACCGCGTACGCCCATCCGGCTCCGCAGCCGGGCCTGCTCGTCGCGGCACCGGGTGGGCAGCCGGTCCGGTGTCCGTGGACACCGGTGACCGGCTGCGCCACCCGGCCGCCCGGCTCAGCTCACGACCGGCTTGCGCCGTGCCGGGAGGAACACCGCGGGCACCGCGGTCAGCACCACGACCCCGACGACCACCCAGAAGGTGGCGTGGAAGCCGCCGAGCTCACTGCCCTGCTGCCGGGTCAGCGGTTGCAGCAGCAGCGCGACTGCCGCGGTGCCCACCGCGCCCCCGATCTGCTGGATGATCGCATTCGCCGTGGTGGCGGCCGGGACGCGCTCCTGGCTCAGGGAGTGATAGAGCGTCAGCATGGTGGGTGACACCACGAAGGCCAGGCCGATACCACGGACGAACAGCGCGGCGACGATCAGCCACTGCGCCGATCCGGGTTCGGCGAAGGCCAGGGGGACGGTGGTCACCGCGACCACCGCCAGCCCGCCGAGGACCATCACCCGGGAGTTGTGTTTCAGGTCCACCATCTTGCCGACGACCAGCACAGCGACCAGCATCCCGGCGCCTTGTGGAGCGAGCGCCAGGCCGGCGTCGACCGCACCGCGGCCGTCGCCCTCCTGTAGGAGCAACGGGACGAGGAAGACGACGGCGAACAGGGCCGCGTTGTTGAGCAGGGTGATCGCCGTCGAGGCGGTGAAGGCGCGATCCCGGAACAGGTCGAACTCGACGACTCCGGTACGCGTGGCGCGGCTCGCCCGGATGCCGTGCCAGGCCAGCGAGACCACGCTCAGCAGCAGCGGTGCCCAGACCCGCACGGCGGTGGGTGGGGTTCCGTCGACGAGCATGCTCAGCCCGTAGAGCAACCCGGCGATGCCCAGACCCATCGTGACGAGGCCGAAGACGTCGAGTCGTGGCGCGTCCTGCCCCTTGCGGTTGGGCAGGTGGCGGGCGGACAGGATCACGGCGACCAGCACGATCGGCACGTTGACCAGGAAGGCCCAGCGCCACGACAGGCTCTCGATCAGGACCCCGCCCACCACGGGCCCCAGAATGGGTGCCATCTGCACCGGAATGGCGATGACGGCCATGGCGCGGCCCATCCGCTCCCGTCCGGCGATCTCCACCACGAGGATGCGCATGAGCGGGAACAGCATGCCCGCGCCCAGGCCCTGCACCACGCGGAAGAGGATGAGGCTGCCCAGCGACCAGGCCAGTCCGCAGGCCAGCGAGCCGACCAGGAAGACGCTCAGCGAGGCGACCCAGGTCGCTGCCGAACCGAAGCGCTGTGTCGCCCACCCGGTGGCGGGGATGACGACCGCCATCGCCAGCAGATAGGCCGTGGAGGCCCACTGCGTCTGGGCCAGGGTGGCGGAGAACGCAGCCGACAGGCTGTGTACGGCCACCCCGATGATGGTGCTGTCCAGCAGCCCGACGAATCCTCCGAGGGCCAGGAGCATCACCTTGCCCAGTAGCGCCCGGTCCAGGCTCGGTGGCGGGCTCTGATCTGTCGTTGCCTGGTCCGTACTCATCGTGTCTCCTCGTCGGGACGGGTGACCTGCCGGATGAAGGTCTTCTTCACCTCTCTACCTATAGCATATAGCCGTTTGCCTTAGGTGATTTGTGTTGTTACAGTCGCTCCATGAAGCAGCTGGCTGAGGCCGCGATCCGCGATTCCTTCATAAACTGCTCAAAGGGAGAGTCACGACGCATCTCGCTACCGCGGGAGGTGGAGGAGCTTCCGTGGAAGCACCTCGACTTCCTCGGGTGGACCGACCCACGGGCACCCGAACGCAGCTACCTCGTCTGGCAGGAGGGCGAGGACGACGCGCCGATCGGCGTGATGCTGCGACACCCGGACAGGCTGCCGGGCCTGCAGCGCAACATGTGCTCGCTGTGCCTCACCACCCACGGCTCGGGTGGTGTCACGCTGATGGCAGCGCGCAAGTCCGGCCCGGCCGGACGCAAGGGCGACACCGTCGGGCTGTACATGTGCGCCGACCTGAACTGCTCCCTCTACGTGCGGGGGCTCAAAGCCCTCCCGCCGGGGTTGCGGATGGAGGAGACGCTCACGGTGCCGGAAAAGGTGGAGCGCATCAAGAGTCGGGTGGCGGCGTTCATCCAGCAGGTCGCCAGCACGTAACCCTGGTCGACGCGCGCCGCTGCGCCCGGACGGTGAACCCGGGCGCAGCGGCGCGACCGCCCTCAGCAGAGCAGCGGCTCGACCGCCCTCAGTAGACCGGCATGGAGGGATCCAGCTGGTGCGCCCACGCGAGGATCCCGCCTCCGACGTGGACGGCGTCCGGGAGACCGCTGCGGTGCACGAGGGCCAGCACCTCCGCCGACCTGATCCCCGACCGGCAGATCAACACGACCCGGCGGTCGCGCGGAAGGCGCTCGGTGGCGTCCCCGCTGAAGAACTCGCCCTTGGGGATCAACGTCGAGCCGGGCAGGTGCACGTAGTCGTACTCCTCGGGCTCCCGTACGTCCACCAACGCGAACTTCTCGCCGCCTGCCACCAGGTCGCGCAGGGCGAGCACCGAGATGGTCCCGCCCCGGGCTGCTTCGGCCGCCGCCGGTGACAACAGACCGAAGAACGGCTCCGCCGCAGTCAGTTCGGCCGGCCGGTCCACACCGGGCCGGCGTTCGTACGGCCGGACCGAGCATTCACCCAGCGTCGCGTCGTACGTCATCACACGACCCACCAGCGGCTCACCGGTGCCGGTGAGCAGCTTGACCACCTCCATGCTCATGGCCGCGGCCAACCACCCGCCCCACAGCCGCAGCGTCCCCGACATGCCCCGGAAGTAGGCGCCTGGCCGCTCGTGGTGCAGATCGCGGAAGCCCGGCCCCTGCCCGTCCCAGAACACCGACAGGCGAGCCCGGCCGCCGTCCAGCTCGCCCCACACGAAGGGGATCCCGGCCCGGGCGCACACGTCGTCGACGAGCTGGCAACGGGCGGCGTCCTCGCCCGCACAGACAACCAGGTGGTACGAGTCGACCATGGACTCGGCGCTCGCGAGGTCGAAGCGCCCGGGCACCACCTCGGCCCGCAGGGCGGGGCGCGTCCGCCGCAGAGCGGTCACCCACGCCTCGGCGCGGGTGGCGCAGCCGCCGTCCGGAATGCCGAGGTGATCGTCCCAGGGCTGTGGGGGTGCGGCATCGACGACGCCGATGACACCGACGCCCGAGTCGGCGAGGTGGGCGGCGACGAGCCCACCGACCTCGTCCGCGCCCACGACGAGAACGCGGCCGGCCGCCAGCCGCCGCTGACCGGTCGATCCGAAGCCGCCGAGGATCAGCTGGTGCGCCTGCCGAGCGGCCTCGCCGTCAGGAAGGGCGGCCGCAGGCTCGACCAGGGCTGGAAAAGACATGGTGCTCCTTTCGAAAGGCAGGCATGCCGGACGGTCAGGCTCGGGCCCAGTCCGGAATCGTCACGATCTCCAGGACGGCCGCGCCCCAGTTGAAGCCGTAGCCACTCCCGGCCAGGACGACGTGGTCACCCACGGCCAGGCACCCGGTGGTCAGCAGATGCTCCAGACCGGCCACCTGGTCCCCCGCGCCGAGGTGTCCCACCCGACGCCCGAACTCCCAGGTGGTCCGGTCGTCCGGGACACCCATCTCGGCCAGCATCGTCCACCAGCGGACCGTGCGACCGTTGTTGGGCAGGACGAAGCGCCGCACGTCGGCCGCGGCGACCTTGGCCTCGTCCAACGCCTGACCGATCGTGTCGCAGAACCCGCTGGCGATCCGCTGGGAGATGTCCTCGAGATCGTCGAGGTTCTTGCGCATGAACCGGGCCTTGCGGCCCCGCAGGTCGAGGGGCTTGTCCCCGGCGTGCGGCGCGTCCTTGAGCCGGGTGCCCCGATACATCGCCTCCAGCGACGGGTCGGCGTTGAGCACACAGGACAGCACCCGGGCGAAGCCGGGCCGGGAGCTGAGCAGGAGCGCGGTGCCACCGTCCGCCATCACCGTCCCGCTCTCCGTACGAAATCGGTCGAAACCGGGGAGGCAGAATCGTTCGCCGGTGGTCATCAGCACCGTGGCGTCGTCCGGACAGGCGGACAGGAAGGACGCGCCGATCAACAGACCGGCCAGACCTCCGTTGGACTTCTGGTCGATCTCCATCGCCGGAGCGCTGCCGCCGATCGTCTGCTGTTGCACGTACGAGGACGGCGTCCACACGTCCTGCCCCTGGAAGTACGTGCCGTGGTGCAGCAGGAGCCGGACGTCCGCAGCGGACGGCTGACGCCGTTCCAGGGCCTGCCGTGCGGCCGCGACGGCCAGGTCGGGTGCGAACTCGTCGTCCGACACGCACACCGCGAGCAGCGCGTTTCCCACGTACTCGGCGTCCGGGTAGCGGCCGTCCGCGACCGCCTCGCGGAGGTCCAGCCTACGGCCGAGACGGACGCCGACCGAGTCGAAGTAGACCTCGTTCATCATCAAGGCGAATGGTCCTTCCGCGAAAAGAGGGACAGCAGCCGCAAGGGCGGGGGATCGGGCTGACGTTCGCGCCGAACGCAGGGGCACCGTAACAGCCGGAAATGCCTGTCCGGATCACCCGCACGCAATTTTGAACACCAGTTGACGCGCCCCGCGAAAACGGCTATCGCTGGCACGGCAAGGCAACCGCATGGACTCGGAGAAGGAGATCCCGTGGCACCTCGAAAAACTGATGTCGTGATCGTCGGAGGCAGCACCGTCGGGTTGTTCACCGCGATGTTCCTGGCCCGGTCGGGGGTCTCGACGCTCCTCGTCGAACGGCATCCCGCACCGCTGCGTCACCCCCGCGCCATGGGCATCGGGCCCCGGACGGTGGAGCTGCTGCGGACCGCCGGGATCGCCGACGAGGTGGACCGCGTGTGCGTGGACATGTCGGGTGGCAACCTGGAGATGATCAGCACACCGACCCTGGCCGAAGCGGACCTGCCCGCGCTGGCCCGGCAGGCACCCCCCCGCGCCGAGCCGTTCCGGCGGACGACGCCGCAGATCCTGCGGGGCACCTGCCCGCAGGGACGGCTCGACCGCGTGGTCATCGACCGCGCCAGGGCGCTGGGAGCCCGCCTCGAGTTCTCGACCGAGCTCACCGGTTTCGAGCAGGGGCCGGACGGGGTCACCGTGAGCCTGACCGGCCCGCCGGGGCCGTACGAGGTGACCTGCGACTACCTCGTCGCCGCCGACGGCGCGCGCAGCGGCGTGCGAGAGGCCCTCGGCATCGGCGTGACCGGCCGGGGCGCCATCGGCGATCCGCTGGTCAGCGTGCTGTTCCAGGCGGACCTCGACGAGTTCACGCAGGGCCAACCGTTCGTCATGTGCGACATCACCACCCCGGAGGCGGCCGGTGGCCTGCTGCCCGTGGACGGGCGGGACGAGTGGCTCTACGTCGTGCGGTACTCGCCCACCGCCGGCCAGCACGCCGAGGACTTCACGCCCGAACGGTGTCGGAGCCTGATCCGCGCCGCAGTCGGCCGCGCCGACCTCCCGGTGGCGGTGATCAGCACGCTGACCTGGCAGGTACGGGCCGCGCTGGCCGATCGGTTCCGCGCCGCCCGCGTCTTCCTGGCCGGCGACGCCGCGCACGTCGTGCCGCCGGTCGGCGCGTTCGGCATGAACACCGGGGTGGCCGACGCGCACAACCTCGCCTGGAAGATCGCACACGTGCTGGCCGGATCAGCCGGACCCGACCTGCTGGCCACCTACGAGGCGGAGCGCCGCCCGGTCGCCCGGACGGCTCTGGAACAGTCGACGCTCCGCCTGGCGGACCCGTCCCTGCACTGGGCCACGGGCAGCGCCGGGGCGCGACGTCGCGCCGACGCCGGTGCCCTGCACGCGCCCGTGGTGCACCTCGGCTACCGGTACGCGTCGACAGCGGTGCTGGATCCGGTGCCGGCGCTGCCCTCGACCGAGGAGGTCGAGCTCGACCTGGACGGCGCACCCGGTTCCCGCCTGCCGCACCGCTGGTTGCGGCACGACGGTGCCACCGTGTCGACCCTCGACCTGGTCGACTACCGGCTCACCCTGTTCGCCGGCCCGCAGGGTCAGGCCTGGCACGCCGTGGCGGACGAGGTCAGCCGACGGCTCGGTCTGCGGCTGGCGGTGCACTGCATCGACCAGACGTCCGGTGGGGACCCGGAAGGTTCGTGGGCCGCCTCGGTGGGGATCGACGGGTCCGGCGTCCTGTTGGTGCGCCCGGACGACTTCGTCGCGTGGCGGGCCCGGCGTATCGGGCCCGCCTCAGCCGATGACCTGGAGAAGGCACTGCTCACGATCCTGTCGCGGACCCACTGACCGCGACCGCATCCGTACAACTGCGGAATCCCGCAGTTGCCGGGCTGGACCGCCAATAGTTGGTCTGGCATGGTTGATTTCGCGCCGGACCTGTTTCAGCGGTCGGCCGACAAGCAATTCCACACGCATCTCGGCGCACACCATCCGCCACTCCTGCGGCATGGTTGAATTGTGGCGCCGGCAGACGAGAAGCGGACTGCTGATGGATCGATCTTCGGTCGCGTACCACAATTCCTGGAACACTCGCGAAGATGTGTCCGGGGGTCTCGCCGACGGTCTCGACGGCGACCGGGGCATCCCGGCGTCGCTGGCCCGCCATTCCACCGAGGCCGAGCCGGACGTCGTCGCCTTCTGGCACCGGATGGCGCTCGCGGCGCCGGCCGCCGACGCGCCACGCCCCGGGCGCATCCCGGTACCGGCCGAGCTCCATCCGGTGCTGCAACTCCTCGAGGTGGCCTGCCGGGGATCCCGGCACGGTGGGATCTCGGTGCCCTCGGCCGGGGCGCTCTACCCGTACGAGCACGCGGTCGTCGCGGAGCACGCCGGGGAACTGGCGGTCTTCGCGGTGGACGCCGCACGCCGGTCGGTCCATCTGCAGTGCCGCATCGGACCAGCCGAGTGGCCTGGCGGCCTGCCGCTGCCGGGGCCCGGCAGGACCCTGCTGCTCACCAACGTGCGCCCGTGGCTGTCGATGCGGAAGTACGGCGACCGCGGTTACCTCTACGCGCACCTGGACGCCGCCCACCTGAGCACACATCTGCTCTGTCTCGCTCAGTCGCGCTTCGAGCGGACACGCGGCCTGACAGCACGCGAGGTGCGCCCGCTGGATCAGGTGTTGGGGTTGCCGGGCCGCTGCCGCTTCGTCCACAGCGCACTGTGGCTGGACTCGCCGACCGCTCCGTCGTCCGCACCTCGGGAGAGCTGGGCCTGCGTCGACCAGCACCGGGCCCCGCTGAGGCAGACGCTGCCCGAGCACCCCGAACAGCAGTGCTGGCAACGTCTTCCGGCCCGACCGCAGCCGGGAACGCCCGTCGCGGACAGCGGCACCGGGTCGTTCACCGCGGCCCGGGTGGCGGCTGCCGGCCCGTTGGCCGTGGCGGCGCCGCGACGACGCTCCGCCAAGGACTTCACCGGCGAGACGGTGCCGGTGGGCGACGTCCGCCGGGCGCTGAGGGCCACGGGGACCCGCCTGCCGTGGGACCTTCCCGTGACCGGCACGTTCGGCATCACCGTGCTCGCCCGCCGGGTGGCGGGGTTGGCGGCCGGGGCCTACCGGGTGTACGACGGGACGCTCGCCCCGGAGCCGGTGGCGGAGCACGTGGTCGACGGTGACGAACTGGTGCGTATCTGCATGGGTCAGGAGCACCTCCGACATGCCGCTGCGGCGGTGGTCTTCCACGCCCCCCGGGACGCCATCTTCCAGCTCGGCATCGACGGCGTGGACGCGGCCCTGTTCCGGGCGGGCGTACTGGCCCACCTGCTGTGTCTGGGTGCCGCCGACGCGGGACTGGCGATCACCACCATCGGCGGGTTCGACGCCGCCGGTTGGCACCGGCTCAGTGCGCTGCCGCAGAGGGACGAAGCCCTGTACGTGGCCCTGGTCGGTCAGGCCGGCGTCGTGGCGGTCAAGCTCGACCGGCTGCAACGCGCCTACGCCCATGACGAGGCCTGAGACATGCTGATCGAGGTGATCGACGACGCCGCCCGACGGCACGGCGACCGGCCGGCGGTCTCCGACCGGCAGACCACACTGACCTACCGTGAGCTCATCCGGTCGAGTGCGGTCTGGGCCGACACGCTGGCCGGGTTGCTGCCGGGAGGAGACCGTGGCCGGATCGGAATCCGGGCCGGCAACGGTGTCGCCTACGTGGTCGCCTACCTGGCCGCCCTCCGCTGCGGCGCGGTCCCCTTCCTCATCGACCGGGTCAGCGGGGTGCAGGAGACAGCGGCGATCCGGGAGGACTGCGGCCTCGACCTCCTGGTGCACGACTCCCCCGCGCCCGGCTGGGGCACCCCACGTGGTGAGCTGGGCACCCTGACCGTCACCGGCGCCCCGTCCGCCGGCCGCGCCGCACTCGACCCGCAGACCGAGGTCTGCCGTTTCACCTCCGGCTCGACGGGGCGGCCCCACTGCATCGAGTTCCGCGGGCAGGCGGTGCACCGGGCCGCAGTCAACTGGGCGACGGGGACGGGCCTGGACGCCGACGACAGCATCGCCTGCTTCGCGTCCCTGTCGAACGGCCTCGCCTTCAACACCTCGCTGCTGTCGGCGTTCCTGGTGGGTGCCCGGTTGCACCTGCCCAACGGTCTGCCGTCCGGCAGTGCGGTGGGCCGGGCGGTCGCGGCGTGCGCCGCCACCCGGCTGGTCGGCTTTCCCGCCCTCTACGACTCGCTGGTACGCCGACCGGTGACCGACGGCTCGTTCGGCCGGCTACGCATGGCCATCTCGTCGGCGGCGCCGCTCGATCCCGGCACGAAACACCGGTTCGTCGAGGCGACCGGGGTGCCGTTGCGGAACTACTTCGGCGCCGCGGAGGCCGGCCCGCTCACCTTCGCCACCGATCCACTGACCGACCTGGGCCTCGGTGGGCCGCTGCCGGGCGTACTGCTGCGCGCGGGGACCAGGGCGAACCCGGGTCCCGTCGAGGTACGCAGCGAGTCCATGGGCACCCGCTACCTCAACGCCCCGGGGCTGTTGGAGAGCCGGATGACCGACGACGGTTACTACCGCACGGGTGACCGCGGTTACCTGGCCGACGGCAGCCTGTTCCTGAGTGGACGCAGCCACCGGGTGATCAACGTGGGCGGCCGGAAGATCGATGCCACCGAGGTGGTGGAGGCCCTGCGGGCGGCTGCCGGTGTCCGCGACGCCGTGGTGCTCCAGGTGTTGGACCGGCACGGCGTGCCCGCCCTGGCTGCCGTGCTGGCCGCCGACGACTCGCTGGACCCCTCGGGGCCCCGACGCTTCCTGGCCGACCGGCTCGCACCGTACAAGATTCCCAGCCTGGTCCGTGTCGTCCCCGAGATCCCCCGGGGGTCCGCCGGCAAGCCGGCGATGGCGGCCCTCGAAGGACTGTTCGCCGTCGACCGCACCGACGGCTGAGACGCCACGTATCGATCCCGATAGCCGCAACGTGCAAGGAGATGGTCATGTCGGAAAGCGGCACCAGAATTCGACAGAAAGTCGCGCGCATCATCACCGAGTCGGCCGAGGGCGGGCTCAGCGAGGCGGACCTCGACCGGGCGGGCGGATCGCTTCCGGCGCTGGGGTACTCGTCGCTGTCCTACATCCGCATGATCGACGCGATCGAGAACACCTTCGGCATCGAGATCGACCAGGACGAGGAGGATGATCGACTTCGGTCGGTCGACGGCATCGTCGCCCTGGTCGCGGCACAGGACGAGTCGGCGCATGTCTGAGCCGGTAGTGGGAGTGGTCGGCCGGGGCCGACTCGGCACCGCGGTGCGCGACCTGGCCCGGGCCGAGGGGCACGAGGTACGCGTCTACGCCTCCCGCGCCCTGCCCGATCCACGCACCGAGACGGCACCCGACGTCGTCGTCGACTGCTCCGCGCCCGCGGCGTTGACCGGCGTCGCCGAACTCTGTCACCACTGGCGTCGCCCGCTGGTCCAGTGCGTCTCGGGACTGGACGAGCAGCAGCAGGCCGTGCTGGGCCGGCTGGGCCGGTCCGTCGCCGTGGTGGCCGCCCCCAACCTGACCCTGGGAAACTACCTGCTGAGCAGGGCGGTGCGGTGCGTCGCCGAGGTGGTGACGACCATGGCCCGGGCCGGCGTCACCGGCGCGGTCCCCGAGGCCGCCGTCTTCGAGCGTCACCCGGCCCGCAAGGCGCACCGGCCCAGCACCACGGCGGTTCAGCTGAGCCGGTTGTGGACGTCGCTGACCGAGCACGAGGTCAGCGACGTGGCCTCGCTACGCGCGGGTGACGCGGTCAGCGACCACGAGCTGCGACTCGGCTGGGACGGGCAGTCGCTCGCCCTGGTGCACACGGTGGGGTCCATCCGGACCGCCGCCGCCGGGGCGATCGGTATCGCTGCCGCGGCCACCAGTCTGCCGGTGGGCGTGCACCACGCACACGACGTCTTCGACCAGATGCTGGCCGTCATGGGCGGCGACGGCGGAAAGGACCAACGATGAGCCCCGAGGCCGACCAGGTGACTCCTCGTCCGGTTCCGGCGCACCTGAGCAGGCAGATCGCGTACGGCGCACGCATGCTGTCGCTCGACGGTCACGACGACTTCAACCAGGGTCAGATCTCGGCACGTAGGCCCGGCTCGGACGTGTTCTTCATCAAGAACGCCCTCTGCGGCTTCGACGAGGCGACCCCGGCCCAGGTGGTGGCCGCGTCGACGGACCCGCACGCTCCGGTGGACCCGTTGGCGCCCCCCGAGCTGCCGCTGCACCAGGCCATCTACCGGGCCCGCCCGGACGTCAACGGGATCGTGCACAGCCATGCGCCGTACACGCTCGTTTTCGGCGCCACCGATCTGCACCTGCGGCCCCTCTCGCACGACGGTTCCTACTTCACCGGCCGGCTCGGGCTGTTCACGCAGACCAGCAACACGGTGCTCGACCAGTCGACCGGCGAGGCGATCGCCAAGAGCCTCGGCAGTGGCGAGGGTCTGCTGCTGCGCAACCACGGCGGGGTGGTGGTCGGTCGGAGCGTCCGGCACGCCGCGGTGCTCGCGCAGGTCCTGGAGCGGGCGTGCCGCCTGCAACTGCTGGCCGAGCAGACCGGCGTGCCGTACGTCTGGGCCTCCGACGAGGACGTCCAGCTCAAGCGCGACTTCATCTACGCCGATCTGTCCATCCGGTCGTACTGGGAGTACGCGGTCCGCCGGGTCGACGCGACGTGGCCGGCGGCGACCCGGTGGTGACGGGGCGGACCCCGCAGGGAGCACCTCCGGGGACGGCGGAGGCGACGGAGGTCCGGGACCTGCTGTCGCTGGCCCGGGAACTGGCCGACAAGGAGCTGTCGCCCCTCGTCGACGAGTTCGAGGCACGCGGCAGTTTTCCCCGGGACCTGCTCCGCACGCTGGGCCGGGTGGGCCTGCTGGGCCTGCCCTACCCGGTCGAGTACGGGGGTGGCGGTCAGCGGTACGAGGTCTACCTGAGCGTGTTGGAGACACTTGCGAGCCGTTGGCTGGCGGTGGCGCAGTCCGTCAACATCCACGTGTTGTCGTGCTACCCGTTGGCCCGGTGGGGCAGCCCGGAGCAGCGCAGCCGTTGGTTGCCCGACATGCTCGGCGGTGACCTGCTCGGTGCCAACTGCATCTCCGAGCCGGCGGCCGGGTCGGACGTCGGCGCGATCGCCTGCGCGGCCCGCCTGGACGAGGCCGCGGGCGTCTACGTCGTGGACGGCACGAAGGCCTGGACGAGCCATGCCGGCGTCGCCGACTACTACAACGTCTTCTGCCGCACCGGTGGCGAGGGCGTACGGGGACTGTCGGTGTTGCTCGCCCCCGCCGACACGCCGGGTGTCTCGCCGCAGCGGCCGGAACGGAAGATGGGGGTGCAGTCGTCGCCGACCGCCTCCGTCGTGCTGGATGCCGCGCGGGTGTCGGCCGACCGGCTGATCGGCCGACGCGGCAAGGGCTTCCTCATCGCGGCCGGGCTCTTCGACCGGGGCCGCCTCGGCATCGCCTCCTGTGCCGTCGGGCTCGCCCAGGCAGCCCTGGAGTACGCCACCGCCTATGCCAGGCACCGGCGGCAGTTCGATCGTCCAATCACCGACTTCCAGGGTGTGGCGTTCCTGTTGGCGGACATGTCGACGGAGGTCGCCGCGGCGCGGGCCCTGGTCCGGGAGGCCGCCCGGGCCCTGGACGAGGGCCAGCCGGACGGCGTCGTCACGGCGATGGCCGCCCGGGCCAAGCTCTTCGCCACCGACGTGGCGATGCGGGCGACCACCGACGCCGTCCAGGTGCTCGGCGCGTACGGCTACGTCCGGGACCATCCGGTCGAACGCTGGATGCGGGAGGCCAAGCTGCTGCAGATCATCGAGGGGACGAACCAGATACAGCGCGTCGTGATCGCACGGTCACTGTGACCGCGGTCCGCACCTCGACTCCGGCTGAGGAGCACAGATGAGCGAGTCCACCGACGTCGCGGACGTCGTCATCGTCGGCAGCGGCCTCACCGGTGCCGTCTACGCGCGGCTGGTCGCGGACACCGTACCGGCCGTGCGCATCCTGATCGTCGAGGCTGGTCCGGCGGTGACCGAGCCACCGGGCCGGCATCTGAGTCACGTCACGGATCCGGGGGAACTCGACCGGGCCCAGGTCGCGTCACAGGGGCCGCTGCGGGTCCGGCATGGCACGACGGTCGCCTCCGGCATCGCCCACAACGTTCCGCGCGGTCAACGTGACGGTGCCTTTCTCAGCCGTCCGGGCCTGTTCCCGGTGGACCCGGGCGGCTCCCTCCCCGCCGCGCAGGCCGCCTGCAACGTCGGCGGCATGGCCACCCAGTGGTTCGCAGCCTGCCCACGGCCCGCCGGTGCCGAGCGCATCGACTTTCTCGACCCGGCCGTGCTCGACGGGGCGCTCGGGGTCGCCGAACGTCTGCTGCGCGTCTCGGCACGGCAGTTCGCCGACTCGCCCGTCGAGTCACGGATACGGCGACGGTTGGGTGCCGCACTCGACGACGGCCGCGCTGCGCACCGGCGCGTTCAGCCGTTGCCCATGGCGCTGACCGTCGAGAACGGGTCGGTACGGCGGGCCGGTGTCGACGTGGTCCTCGGCGGGCTGCTCGGCGACCGGCGCCGCCACGTCGTGTTGCGTACCCGCACCCTGTGCAGCCGGGTCCTGACCGACGACGGTGGCGTGACCGGGGTGGAGCTGCGCGATCTCGCCACCGGATCGGTCTCCACCGTGCGCACCGGGCACGTGGTGGTCGCCGCAGACTCGCTGCGTACCCCGCAACTGCTGTTCGCCTCGGGCATCCGACCACCGGCGCTGGGTCGGTACCTCAACGAGCACGCTCAGGTGTCGCTCGCCGCCGAGCTGCACGGTTTCGCCGGTGAGGTGCCGGCCGGCCCGGCCCGGGGCGTCACCTGGATTCCCTACGACGACCTGACCTTCCCGTTCCACGGGATGGTGACTCCCCTCGATCCGACCACCTTGCCGGTCCCTGCCCCGCACCCGTGGGCCGCGGTGCACCTCTTCGTGCCGCAGGACGTGGCTGCGGGCAACCGGGTGACCTTCAGCGATGACGAGCGTGACTGGGCCGGCCTGCCGGTGATGCGGCTGCGTCACCGGCCGAGCCCGGCAGACGGGGCCACGATCGGGGCGGCGCGGGAGGCGGTGCTGCGGCTGAGCCGGCTGCTCGGCCGGCCGGTCGAGGGGGAGGTGCCCTGGGTGCATCCGCCCGGCAGCTCCCTGCACTACCAGGGCACCGTACGGATGGGAGTCTCGGACGACGGCACCAGTGTCTGTGACCCGGTTTCGCAGGTCTGGGGTGTGCGCGGGCTGTACGTGGCCGGCAACGGTGTCATCCCGACGCGTACGGCGTGCAATCCGACCCTCACCAGCATGGCTCTGGCCGTGCTGGGAGCGCGGGATCTGTGCGACCGGCTGGGGCGGCCGGCAGTCGTCGGCGCCGCCTCGGGGGCCGCGTCCGCGGCGGTGAGGTGAACCGGCTCTCCGGCCCGGGGCCCGCGCTCACCGTGTCGAGGGAACCAGTCCGTGCCCGTCGGGCGTGCACCCAGGAACAGGAGGTCCTCCATGCCGGCCACTTCCACCTCTGCGCCGATCGATCCGGCGCTTCGCGCACCCTTGCCGGTCCTGGGTCGCGACGTCACGGTGCCGCTGGTCACCGGCGGACACGTGACGTACGCGGCGCTGGACTATGCGGCGAGCGCCCCTGCCCTGGAACGGGTGTGGGACGACGTCGCGGCTTTCCTGCCGTACTACGGGAGCGTGCACCGCGGCGCGGGCTATCTCTCGCAGCTGTCCACCGCGCTGCTTGAGCGCAGCAGGGACACGGTCCGCCAGCATCTCGGTGTCCGGCCCGACGACGAGGTCCTGTTCACCCGCTCGACGACCGACTCGCTCAACCTGCTCGCCGGGGCCCTTCCGGGGGACACCGAGGTGTATGTCTTCGAGACCGAGCACCACGCCGCGTTGCTGCCGTGGCACGACGGTGCGACCACCGTCCTTGCCGCACCGTGCTCGGCGCAGGACGCGGTCGACCGGTTGACCGCGGCGCTGGCCGGACGAAGCCGGGGACGACCGGGGCTGGTCTGTGTGACCGGGGCGTCGAACGTGACCGGCGAACTGTGGCCGGTGGCGGAGCTGGCCTCGGTGGCCCACGCCGCCGGTGCCCGCCTGGTGCTCGACGCCGCCCAGCTGGCACCGCACCGACCGATCGACGTCGGCGCCCTGGGCGTCGACTACGTGGCGTTCTCCGGTCACAAGATGTACGCCCCGTTCGGGGCCGGTGTCCTGGCCGGTCGGGCCGACTGGCTGGGTGCGGCACGGCCCTACCTGGCCGGCGGCGGGGCGAGCCGGCGGGTGGAGGTGACGGCGGCGGGCACCCTCGACGTGCAGTGGCACGGCGGCAGCACCCGGCACGAGGCCGGGTCGCCCAACGTCGTGGGTGCGTACGCCGTGGCGTCGGCCTGCCGGGCGTTGGCCGAGGCGGGGTTCAGCGCTCTCGTGGAGCGGGAGGACGCCTTGTTGCGCCGGCTGACGGGCGGCCTGGCCGCCATTCCGGGTGTCACGTTGCTCTCCCTGCTGGGCGACGGGGCACCACGGGTGGGCGTGGTCAGCTTCGTGATCGAGGGGTGGAGGAGTTCGCAGGTGGCGGCAGCGCTCTCAGCCGAGCACGGGATCGGCGTGCGGGACGGCCTGTTCTGCGCCCATCCCCTGATGCGTGTGCTGGTCGGTGCCGTGCACCAGGGTCCCGCTTCCGGGCGGGACTCCCGGCCGCAGGGGCGCAGCCAGCACGCGATACGCGCGAGCTTCGGCGCGGGGACTCCGGTGGAACACGTCGATCGGTTGGTGGACGCGGTGTCGTCGATCGTCCACGAGGGCACGCGGCACGAGTACCGCAACGACGGGGAGCGCTGTGCCCCCGTCCGGTGACCGGCACGAACGACGCCGCCGGATCTCCGCCCGGCGGCGCCGTTGGTGCCGGTGTCACGCGGAGTAGCGTTCCCGCCGTTCCAGCTGATCGGCGAACATCTGCCAGCTCCGCGCGCATTCCCGGGCGATGCGTGCCACCGCGCCCGACTGGTAGGTCGGCACGGCCTCCAACAGCCGTCGCCGTTGCAGTTCGTCGAGGGCACGGAACTCCAGGAACCGCAGCAGGAGGCGGCCGGCGTCGGTGAAGCGGAGCCGGGGGTCCCGCCGGAGGTCCAACACCGGCGTCGGCTGCTCGACGCTGGTGCGCCGGGCGGCGAGATCGTCCCGGGGCGGTCGCGTCACCTGGCGGACCGGTGCCGTGTCCTGCCTGGCGTCGGTGTCTCGTTGCTTCGTGGCGACCGGGTCCTCGCCACGCTCCAGGCGGGTCCGGACGTCGCGGGCGGTTCCGGGTGAGATGCCGACGCTGCGGGCGATCTCCCGCAGCGACGCGTCCGGATGCCGCGCGATGAACTCACCGGCACGTCGGCGTCCGTCGGCGCTGGAGACCGGCCGGGTCCGGCCGTCGAGGCCGACCCGGCTCACCTCCGAGGCGACGCCTTCGTTGCGCTGCCGTCGGATCGAGGCGACGGTCTTGTCGGCGATGCCGACCACGGCGGCGATGGCCCGGTTGGACCAGCTCGGATGGGAGGCGACGATACGTTCGGCGGCGGCCCGCCGGTCGGCGGCCGAGAGCGGCAGACCGTGTTTGGCGTTCAGTCGTACGGCCAGGACGAAGGCGTCCTGCTCGTTTCCGTCGAAGAACCGGACCGGGATGGTGGCGTCCCCCCGGATGCCGGCGGCCTGCAACCGGTGCCAGCCGTCCACCACCCGCATGGTCTGCCGGTGCACGATGATCGGCGGTAGCTGCCCGGCGCACACCGCGAGCGTCTGTACGTGGGATCCGTCCGCTCCGGCGATTCTCGGCGAGCAGGACCCGCTGAGCTCGTGGAGGGGAACCTGTTCCACGGTCGGGCTGGTCTCGCCCCCCTCGACCCGGTGGTGCCTCGAATCCCCCGAATAATTCACGTCATCGCTCGTCGAATCTGTCGTCCCCGTAGTCATCTTTGCCTCCACAATAAAATCACGGTGCAGTGCGGAGTGATTGACCCGTTGAAGCCTCCCTCGCGCCGGGTCGGGCGCTGTTACACATGTAAACATCAGTGCAAATCTATCAATGTGTATGCCCGGACGCAACGGGTCACTCTACAATTACTCAGAGTGATAGTGAGGCGTACGACGGCACCCGGAAAACGGGAATGAAGAGTTACCCCAGGCATTAAATGCGCGGCCGGGGGAGCGCGCTTGCTGGCGGCGGACTACCGCCGGGGGTCGCCTATCGCGCAGCGCCGGACGAGGGCCACTCGGTGAGCATCACGTGAATTGCTTCGATGCCATTTTCCCAAGATTTCTGCACGTCCCGGGGATGCCCGAAACCACCGATCGACTCCAGTGAGACGAAGCCGTGCAGAGAACTCCGAACGAGCCGGACCGCGTCGGTCAATTCACCCTCGCTCAGGTCGTAGGCGCGGAACATCGCCATCGTCATCGCAAAGATGCGCTGGTGGCCCGTCGACCGGGACAGCTCCTCCTCGGTGAGCTGGATGTGGGTGGCGGTGTACCGGCCCGGACAGGTGCGGGCGAACTCCCGGTAGGCATTGGAGAACGCCACCAACGCGTCCTTGCCGGCCCGACCCGCGAGCGCTTCCCCGATGCAGTCCGCCAACTCGGTGGCGGCGAGCACGGCGACACCCTTACGCAGCTCCGCGACGCTACGGACGTGCGAGTACATGCTGGGCTCGGCGATGCCGAGGATGCGAGCCACGGCCGAGAGGGTGACCTTGTCGAAGCCGACCTTGTCAGCCAGGTCGGCTGCGGCCGTCGTCACCCGCGACGCCACCAATCCGACTCGGGCCACCCTTGCCTCCCTGATCCCTCAGCCTCGTCCTGGAGGCACCAACTCAAGCGACCAGTCATGCAACGAGCCACCGGCTGCAACCTATGGGCCATAGGAAGTCGCCGTACCTTCATAGCACACGCAGGGCGGCAGAGCACACACGGCCACCCCGCAACCTCAAGGTCGCGAGCCGCAACCGGAGAAGCCCCGCACCACGTTTGCTCCATCTTAGCGCCGGTAGAAGCTGATTTATGCCTCGGCCCCCGGCGCGAAATGCCGACACTGACCCGAAATGACGACATATTGCCGCACTTGCTGTATGCAAAATCACCATAATTATGATCAAAAATTCTCAGGCTCGATCGACGCCCGTTGTCCCTGCCGACGACCCCGGCAACGGGGTGGAACCCGCACCGATGCTGCCGGGTCCCGCGCGGACCAGCGGCACGGGTCGACACCTGCCGGTCGCAGTCGCGGGCGGGCTGGTGCGAGGTGGCCGGCCGCCCTTACCGGACGCGGGCGACGCTCGGCAGGATCTGCGTGCGGACCAGGAGCGGGGCCGAACTGCCGCCCTGGTGGTGCCTGCTGATGTTCGTCAGGCATTTCCGCAGCTCGGCTGCGATTGCTGGTGGGCCGCCTGGGACTCGAACCCAGAACCTAAGGATTAAAAGTCCTCAGCTCTGCCATTGAGCTAACGGCCCGCTGAGCCACAGGTTACCCGACCACGCCCGCCGGGTCGGGTCCACCTGAGACCCACCCTCCGCTGCGTGCGCACCGTCGGGAGTGTCGGTGTTTGACGCGGGCGGAGTGACGTGGTGTGCTCACGGGGTCAGCGCTAACGACAATCGTTATCATTATCAGTTGAGGAGGATCATGTCTCTCACCGTGTCACCCGCCCTGCTGGAAGCCGCCGAAGCGGGCCCGGTCGACGACCGGGACTTCGTCGCCTGCGTTCGGGAATCCCTGCCGTACGCCTGGCAGACCGTGAGCCGGGTCGTCGCCGACCTGGAGTCGTCGGGCGCGGAGCGGGCGGACAACTCCGTACCCCCGCCCGGCGAGGCGGAGCGGGGGCAGTTGCTGCGCGCACTGGCCAGCGACGCCATCCGCGCCAGCCTGGAGCGCCACTTCGGCGTGAAGCTGGCGTTCCAGAACTGCCACCGGGTCGCCGCGTTCCGCCCCGCGGCGGTGGACTCGGAGCCCTACCGCCGCTTCATCTCCACCCGTGGTCAGCTCCTGAACCAGTCACCCGAGCTGCGCAACTGCTGACCGCACCGGTGTGCCGGACCGGAGGACACCAATGCGGTCCGGCACACCGGACGGCACCGCACACGCGGCAACCCGAGCGGGGCCGGGCAGCGGGGACGCAGGCGACCACCCGAACGGTGCCCGACAACCGGATGCGGGCGACAACCCGAGCGGGTGCCGGACGAGCGGACGCGGGTGACAACCGGACGGTGCCCGACGGTCGGACACGGGCGGCGGCCCGCCGACGACGGGGGTCCGGTTATCGCCGGGGGCGGTGCGGTGTGCTGCGGGTCAACGGGCGCACTGCGCGCAGGTGCCGAAGATCTCGAAGGTGTGCCCGACCTCGGTGAAGCCGTGCTGGGCGGCGACCTGGTCGGCCCACCGTTCGACCGCCGGCCCGGCCACCTCCACCGTGCTGCCGCACCGGCGGCAGACCAGGTGGTGATGGTGCCGGCTCTGGCTGCACCGGCGGAACAGCTGTTCACCGCCGGGCAGCCGGGTGGAGTCGATCTCCTGGGCGTCGACGAGCAGTTGCAGGGTGCGGTAGACCGTGGTCAGGCCCACCCGCGCCTTGCGGGCCACCAGCATCTGGTGCAGTTGCTGCGCGGTGTGGAAACCGTCGACCTCGCGCAGCAACGCCAGCACCTCGCCGCGCTGACGCGTGTTCCGGGTCACGTTCGGCATCGCCTGGGTCACCGTACCGCCGTCTCCGCTCGTCGCCCCGACCCCCGACCGGCGGCCGTCGCTGCCCCTCGCCTCCACCGGACAGCGCGGAGACCGTAACCATTATGCGCTGCGCATATGAGCACGCCACGGCCCGTGTCCACGCCCACGGCGACCGCCCCACCCGGCACCGGCACGCGCGACGGCCGTGACCGGGGTTCCGGCCGGCCGGCCGCCCTGGTCCCGCACCGGACCCGGCGCGCGGGGTAACCGGCCGTCGGTGTCGCCCCCCGCCGCATAATCAGGACAGCTAATATCCTGGTTATGCGGATGAGCGAGCAGGTCGAGTGGGGGTTGCACTGCTGCCTCACGCTCGCCTGGATCGGCGACGAACACCCGATGCCCGCCGCCCGGCTCGCCGACTGGTTCGAGCTGCCCCCGGCGTACCTCACCAAGTGCCTCCAGGCCCTGACCCGGGCCGGCATCCTCCAGTCCGTACCCGGCGCGCGCGGCGGGTTCCGACTCGCCCGCCGACCGGCGGACGTGACGGTGATGGACGTGCTGGTGGCGGTCGACGGGCCCGACAACCCGTTCCGGTGCACCGAGATCCGCCAGCGGGGCGCGGGGGTGGACCCCTCCGCGCCGGAGTTCCGCACCCCGTGTGCCATCAGCACCGTGATGCACCGCGCCGACCTGGCCTGGCGTCGCGAGCTGGCCAGCCACACCCTGGCCGACCTGCTCGAATCCGCTCCGGCGGGCGCAGCCGAGCGCACCCGTCGCCGTTACGCGCAACTGCGCGGCTGACGCCCGCCCGCGACCTCCGCGACCCCCGACCCACGGTCGCACCGACCGGTGGCGCACCCCGCCACCACCCGCAGGCCCACCCGCGCCCGACCGGCGACCCCGGCCGGCGCACCCGCCGGCCCCGACGACCGTCCACCCCCGAGTCCCCGTGCCCGGCACGGCCCGCCGTGCCGCCGCACGCCGTCCCGCCAACCGGAGACCTCATGTCCCACCCGCACACCCGTACCGGCCCGGGGCCGGCCACCACCGCCGGACCCGGGCGCGGCCTACGGTTCACCCTGATCCTCGCCGCCGGCACCTTCGCCGTCGGCACCGACGCGTTCGTCGTCGCCGGGCTGCTGCCCGACATGGCCGCCGCACTGCGGACCACCACCACCGCCGCCGGGCAGTCGGTGACGGTGTTCGCGATCTCCTACGCGATCCTCGCCCCACTGCTGTCCACGCTGGCCGCCCGGCTGCCACGCCGTCGCCTGCTCGTCGCCGCGCTGCTGGTGCTCGCCGCCGGAAACCTCGTCGCGGCGGCTGCCGAGACGCTGCCGGTGCTGCTCCTCGGCCGGATCGTCGCCGCCGCCGGCGCCGCCGCGTACACCCCCAACGCCGGTGCCGTGGGCGCCTCGCTGGTGCCGCCCGCGCAACGGGGCCGGGCCCTGGCCGTGGTGATCGGCGGGCTCACCGTCGCCACCGCGCTGGGCGTGCCGCTCGGCGGGCTGACCGGGCGGTGGCTCGGCTGGCGGGCCGCCCTCGTCGCGGTCGCCCTGCTGGCGCTCGCCGTCGCGGCGGCCGTCCGGCTGGCCATGCCCGCGCTGCCCGGCGGCCCGGCGGTCCCGTTGCGCGCCCGGCTGACGGCGCTGCGCCGACCGGCCGTGCTCGCCGTCCTGCCGCTCACCGTGATCGGGATGGCCGCCTGCTACACCGTGTACGCCTTCGCGGTGCCGACCCTCGGCGCGCTCGACGTCGACGCGTACCAGGTCAACCTGATGTTGCTGCTCTACGGCGTGGGGGCGGTCGTCGGCAACGTCGCCGCCGGGTACGCCACCGACCGGTGGGGTGCGGTGCCGGTGCTGGCGACGGGCTATGCCGCGCTGGCCGTCGCGCTGGGCGTGCTCGGTGCGCTCAGCACCGCCGGGTCCGCCCCGACGGTGCTGGTGGCGCTGCTGGTCGGCGCGTGGGGCGCGGCGAGCTGGTGTCAGACCCCGGCACAGCAGCACCGGTTGATCGCCGCCGCGCCGCAGCAGGCCCCCCTGGTGGTGTCGCTGAACTCGTCCGCCATCTATCTCGGGATCGGCCTGGGCACCGCCGTCGGCGGCGCGACGCTGCCCTCCGGCGTGCCCACCATGTACGCCCTCGGCGCGGCCGGTGCCGTGGTCGCCCTGCTGGTGCTCCACCTCGGACAGCGGATCACCCGGCGCGACGGTCAGCGGCGCAGGCCCATCCCCGCGTAGCCGTGGGAGATCCGTTCCCGGGGTTCCCCGTCGGGCCGCCACTCGGCCACCCGGACCAGCCCCGGATCGACCAGGTCGTACCCGTCGAGGAAACGCAGCACATCGGCGTGCGGGCGGGGCACCAGCGGGGCACTGCTGCGCTGGTAGACCGCCTGCCCCTGCCGGGTGGGCAGCGGCGGGGCACCGTCGGTGGTGAGGTGGGACACGACCAGCGGGCTGCCGGGAACCGTCGCCTCCCGCAGCCGGACGACGGCGTCCCACGGCTGCTCCGCGTCGGTGACGAAGTGCAGCACCGCCACCAGCAGCACGGCCACCGGGCGACCGAAGTCGATCGCCGCCCGCACGTCGGGGTGGGCCAGCAACTCGTCCGGCCGGCGCAGGTCGCCCCGGACCACGCTGGTCCGCCCGTCGGCCGGCAACAACCGCCGGGCGTGGGTGACGGCGACGTCGTCGTAGTCGACGTAGACCACCGTCGATTCGGGGGCGACCCGGCGGACGATCTCGTGCACGTTGCCCTGGGTGGGCAGCCCGGCACCGATGTCGAGGAACTGGCGTACGCCCAGCTCGGCGGCGTGCCGCACGGCCCGGCGCAGGAAGTGCCGGTTGGCCTGCGCGGCGATCCCGGTGTCCGGGAAGATCCGCAGGATCTGCTCGGCGGCGGCCCGGTCGGCGGCGAAGTTGTGGCACCCGCCGAGGTAATAGTCGTACATCCGGGCCACGTTCGGCCCCATCTCGGCGTCGGTCGGCGCGGTCACCGGCCCTCCCTTTCCCCTCACGTCGCTGCGGGACGACCCACCGCCGGGCGGCGGGCACGTCGCGCCCTGATGTCTAGCACCCCGGGCGACGACATGTTGACCCGCCGTGTCGGCGAGCCGGCAGCACGGGACCGCCCCGGGCCGGTATGACGGTGACACCGACTGTCGGCGAGGAGGCATCCGATGAACACTGACCGGGAGACCGTGGAGGTGGACCCGGCCCTGTTCCGGGCCGTGTACGACTCACCCGCCTCGCTGCCGGGGCGGCACCGCTGGACCACCCCGGAACACGACGTACGCCGGTTGGAGAAGCTGCTCGGGATGCCGGCGCAGAGCATCGGCGCACCCCTGTGGGTCAGCGGCGACGAACCGGACTGCCCCAAGTGCGGACGCCGGACCACCTGGCTGGACATCGTCGCCTCGGCCCTCAAGGGGGTGCACGACCCGCTGATGATCGCCACGGTGATCCTCGGTGACCGCCGCTACGTCAACACCGAGGTGCCGGACGCGATCGCCGGGGTGCACTGCCTCGACTGCCACACCCCGATCACCGGCCTGCGCAGCTTCAAGTGCCACAACTGGGCGTACGCCTTCGAGGAGCTGGCGGTGGTGCGGGAGCGGATGCGGGGCGGGTCAGGCCCGGCGGGCCGGCCGCCGGCCGTGCGGTGACGGCGGTTCCGGCCCCGGGTCGGGCACCTGCGGCAGGGGCCGGGTGACCGCCGCCGCGCCGGTGACCGTCACCGGCTCCCCGGCGTGCCGCAGGTCGACCGTCGTCTCCGGGTCGGCGTCGGGTAGCTCGTAGCGGGCCCCGTCGCGGGTCAGGGTGACCCGTAGCCGGTGCCCGTGCCAGCGCAGGTGGAAGGCGAGCCGGTCGATCCGGGCCGGCAGCCGGGGGTCGAACGAGAGCACCCCGGTGTCGTCGCGCAACCCGCCGAAGCCCTCCACCACCGCCGTCCACGCCCCGGCCAGGGCCGCCAGGTGCAGCCCGTCGCCGGTCTTGTCGCCGAGGTCGGCGAGGTCGTGCAGGGCCGCCTCGGCGAACAGGTCGTACGCCAGGTCGAGGTGACCCAGTTCGGCGGCGAGCACCGCCTGGGAGCCGGCGGACAGCGACGAGTCGCGGACGGTGCGGGCCTGGTAGTAGGCGAAGTTGCGGGCCTTCTCCTCGGCGGTGAACTCCCCCGGGAAGCGTTGCATGGCGAGCACCAGGTCGGCCTGCTTGACCACCTGCCGCCGGTACAGCTCCAGGTAGGGGTAGTGCAGCAGCAGCGGGTAGTCGTCGTCGGTCATCGCCGCGAAGTCCCACTCGGGTTGCTCGGTGAAGCCCGCCGCCTGCTGGTGCACGCCGCGCTTGCGGTCGTAGGGCAGGTGCACCGCGTCGGCGGCGGCCCGCCAGCCGGCGATCTCCGCCGGGTCGACACCGAGGGCGGTGGCCCGCTCCGGGTGCCGGCCGGCGGCGTCGGCGGCGCCCCGCAGGTTGCGCCGGACCATCAGGTTGGTGAAGACGTTGTCGTCGACCAGGGCGGCGTACTCGTCGGGGCCGGTGATCCCGGTGACGTGGAACGCGCCGTCGTCGGACCAGTGGCCGTAGCCGGCCCACAGCCGGGCCGTCTCCACCAGCAGTTCCAGCCCGGTGTCGGCGAGGAACTCCTGGTCCCCGGTGACCGTGACGTAGCGCAGCACCGCGTCGGCGATGTCGGCGTTGACGTGCAGGGCGGCGGTGCCGGCCGGCCAGTAGCCGGAGCACTCCCGGCCGCCGATGGTGCGCCACGGGAAGGTGGCCCCGGTGAGCCGCAGCTCGGCGGCCCGGTCCCGGGCCTGCGGCAGGCGGTCGTGCCGCCAGCGCAGCGCCCCCCGGGCCACCCCGGGCAGCAGGTACGTCAGCACCGGCAGCACGTAGCTCTCGGTGTCCCACAGCACGTGCCCGTCGTAGCCGTTGCCGGTGAGTCCCTTCGCCGCGATGGTCCGGTCGCCGTCGACCCGGCCCGCCTGGAGCAGGTGGAACACGGAGAACCGGACGGCCTGCTGGAGTTCCGGGTCGCCGTCGATCTCCACGTCGGCGGTGCGCCACCGCTCGTCGAGGGTGGCCCGCTGGTCGGCCAGGAGCGCGTCGAACCCGTGCCGGTGGGCGGCGTCGGCCTCGGCGGTGACCAGGTCGGCCAGCTCGTCGGGGGTGCCGCCGTCGACCGGGGTGCACTCGTACGCGGCGTACTTGGTCAGGCGGAGCCGCTGCCCGGGGGCGAGCCGCCCTTCGAGGGTCGTGCGCAGCCGGTCCGGGGTGTGGTCGTCGCCGTCGGTGAACCCCGTCGGCACGTCCGTCTCGTGGGTCACCGCGACGGCGACCCGTTGGGCGCTGCGGTCGGTGCGGTGCACCAGCACGCCCCGGTGGCCGTCGGGGCGGTGCAGCTCGGCGTCGAGCGGGTCGGGCACGATCGAGGCGGCCCGGGGGTCGTCGGCCCGTTCGGGCACCGGCTCGTTGGCGAGCACGTCCGAGCAGACCCGGATCTCGACCGGCCGGTCGTCGAGCGGTTCGACCTGGTAGTCGACGGCGGCGACGGCGTGCCGGGGCAGGGAGACCAGCCGGGTGCTGCGGACGCGTACCCCGTGCCCGGCCGGTGAGATCCACTCGGTGTGTCGGCGTACCACGCCGGCCCGCAGGTCGAGGGTGCGCTCGTGGGCGCGGACGGTCCCGGTGCGCAGGTCGAGGGGTTCGCCGGCCACCCAGAGCCGGATCAGGGCGGCGTTGGGCGCGCTGATCACGGTGTCGCTCTCCTGCGGGAAGGCGTACCCGTCCTCGGGGTAGCTCTGTCGCCGCCGTTCGTGGAACCCGTTGAGGTAGCTGCCCGGCATGCCGTAGGGCTGGCCCTCGTCGAGGGTGCCCCGCCAGCCCACCCAGCCGTTGGACAGGGCGAAGACCGACTCGGTCTCGCTGAGTCGGTCCAGGTCGGTGGCGGTCCGCCGGATCTGCCAGGTCTCGTCCATCTGCACGGTGGGGAGGTACCCGGCGGCGGTGGGCGGCCAATCGCGGGGGCGCTGTGAACTCGCTGTGACGCGGGCGGCGAACCGCCGTCGCATCCCGCAGCATGTGACGGTTCCACCGGTTTCCTCCACCTCGGTGGCACTGAAAGCGGTATGACACTTTGGTGAGGTGAGTGATGGAAAAGACTTTTACCGCAGACATTCCTGACATCAGCGAGCAGTGGTACCGCGACGCCGTCGACGTGGCCGACTCCGCCCCGACCCCGGTGCAGTGGTTCGCGGTGCACTTCACCGAGGGGGTGATCCTGCTGCTCGGCCTGCTGCTGGTGGCCGTCGCCGTGTCCCGGCTGCGCCACGCCGACCCGTGGGGCCGGGCCCTGGCGCTGGTCGCGCCGGCCGCCGTCGTCCTGGCGTACGGGTGCAGCGAGGTGCTCAAGTCACTGGTGGACGAGGACCGGCCCTGCCGGGGTGCGGTGGCCATCCTGGCCGGGCAGTGCCCGCCGGTGGGCGACTGGTCGTTCCCGAGCAACCACGCCACCATCGCCGGGGCGCTGGCCACCGCAGTGCTGCTGCTGTCCCCCCGGTGGGGTCTGCTCGCCGTGCCGCTGGCCCTGCTCGCCGCGCTCTCCCGGGTGTTCGTCGGCGTGCACTACCCGCACGACGTCCTCGCCGGCCTGCTCCTCGGCGTGGCGGTGACCCTGCTGCTCGCCCCGGTGACGGCCCGCGCCGTCGCCGGGACGCTGCGCCGTCGTGGCGTCCCGGCCGGGCGGGAACCGGTCCCCACCGCCCCCGGGCCCGCCGCTGAGCGGGATCGGGCCGGCCACTGAGCGGGGTCAGCGGCCGGGTCTGCTCAGCCGGTCAGCAGGAGGGCGGCGCAGGTGCCGGCGACCAGGAACGGGCCGAAGGGTAGGTGGCTGGACCAGCCGATCCGACGACTCGCCAACAGCACCACGCTGACCAGTGCCGACAGCAGGAACGTCAGCACCAGGCCGGTCACCAGCAGGCCCCAGCCCTGCCAACCGAGCAGCGCCCCCACCCCCAGCGCCAGCTTGGCGTCGCCGAGCCCGAAGCCGCGCCGGCCGAGCAGCAGCGTGGTGGTGGCGAAGGCCAGACCGAGCGCCGCGCCGGCCGCCATCGCGCGCAGCCATGGCCCGGCACCCGCCCCGGTCGACGCGGCCACCCCGAGCAACGCCCAGGTGCCGACGGCGGCGGGCCAGGTGAGCCGGTCCGGCAGCCGGTGCACCGCCAGGTCCACCAGGACCAGCGGGATCGCCCAGCCGAGCCACCAGGCCAGCGCGGCCCGCTCGGCCAGCGGACCGTCGACCAGCACCAGCACCGCCACGGCCGCCAGCAACAGCGCCTCGACCGCGAGCGGCGTCGCGCCGATCCGCCCCCGGCAGGCCGGGCAGCGGGCCACCGGCCCGAGCGCCGGCAGCGGCCGGTCCAGCCCGATCGGGGCGCCGCAGCCGTCGCACCCGGCCCGGTCCACCACCCCCGGGGGTACGGCGTACCGGGCGACCGCGAGCCGCAGGACCGGTACGACCGCCAGGGCCCCCGCCAGCCGCCGCAGAAAAAACACGGAGGGTGACTTCCCGTCCGGGCCGACGTAACGGTCCGGTATCAGCTCGTCGGCGGCGGTGGAGCCCGGAACCGCCCTCACCCGTCCGGACGGGTGAGCGGTGGTGGCCGTGACGGCCGGGGAACGGATCGGACCGGCCGCCTCGACCCACCCCAAATCCCCCGGTGGCGCGGACGGTTCGACGGCCGGGCCGGGCCGGTCGACGGGCACCGGCCCTCGTTCGGCCGGCACCGGTCGCCCCGGCCGGCCCCCCTGGACATCGCCCACGTGTCGTCACTCCTGCCCATCACCGAGAGTGCGCAGTTGAATTGCCTCTGTTGCATCGGCGCACGTCAGCCTATGCTCGCCCCTTGGGTGGGACGCAACCCCGCGCAGCCGCGTCACCGCCCACACCGGACACCACGCTCCACAGTTGGCAGAAGATCCGCACAGGTAAATGCGACAGCACCCGGACATGTCCGATCGACATCATCCCGGCGTACCGCCGCATGCCCGGAGGCCGCCACGACCGCCGCCGCCGGGTGATACCGAGGAGGGGCACGGCAATGCGTACTCGGCATTCCCGCCGCTGGACCACCTGCCTGGTCGTCGCCGTGGTGGCCGGCTCCGCCGCCGGCTGCGGCGACTCACCGGAGACGACCACCGCGCCCGCACCCCGGCCCGCGAGCGACACCCGCCAGCCGACCGAGGCCGAACGGGCCGCCGAGCGGGCCGCGCTGGCGGCGTACGCCGGCTATCTCGACGCCTCCCGTGAGGCGAGCCGGGACAGCGACCCCCGCCACCCGAAGCTGACCCGGTTCCTGGCCGACCCGCTGCTCACCCGGGTCCGGGTCGCCATCGACGACACCCGCCGGCACGGCGCGGTACGCACCGGGACGCTCAAGTCCGCACCCACCGTCACCTCCGTCAGCCTGGACGGCGACCCACCGACCGTGGAGATCCAGGACTGCCTGGACGCCACCGGCTACCGGCTGGTCTATGTCAAGGACAAGCGGGTGGTGCCCGGTTCCGGCGGAAGCCGGCACCTGGCGACCGCCACCGCGACCCGCTACCCGGACGGCCGGTGGCTGATCAGCGCCGGCGCGGCACACGAGGACCAGCCATGTTGACACGGAGCACCGAACGTCTCCCCCTCCGTCGGGTGCTGGCCGGCCTGCTGGTGGCCGTGCTCGCGGCCGGGTTCGCCGCGCCGGCCCGGGCGCAGGCCGCCGGCCCGGGGGTGGAGTGCCCGCCGGGTCAGAACGACTGCAGTGTCTGGGACGACGAGCCGGGCACCCCCGGTGATCCCGGCGGCGGCGACGGACCGGGCGGGCCGAACAGCCCCGGCGCCACCCCGAAGTGCCAGTGGAACGGCAAGCCGCTGCCCTGCTACAACCCGTTGCTCGGCTGGTTCGACAACGCCAGCGGCTGCTACTACAAGGTGGCCGAGCCGCAGCCCGACGCTGCCGATGGCAAGGTGTGGTACGTCCGGACCTGCAACGGCGGGGACTTGGGCGACCAGTCGATGGTGCTGCTCGACGGGCCGCCGCCCGGGTTCGGCACCCCGCCCGACCCGGAGGAGCTGGCCCGCCGGGCGCTCGCCTCGATCAGCCTGCTGCCGCCCAGGGCCTCGGTGGCGCCCCGGCGCAGCGTCGGCCCCGGCCTGGTCGGCCTGCCGGTCTGGATGTGGGCCAGCCCCGGCCAGAACTACTTCGGCCCGCTCACCGCCTCGGCCAGCGACCGGGGGCTGACCGTCACCATCACCGCCAAGGTCCAACGGACCGTGTGGACCATGGGCAACGGCAAGAAGGTCACCTGCACCGGCCCCGGCACGCCCTACAAGACGACCGGCCCGAACGCCGGCAAGAAGTCGCCCACCTGCGGATACGACGGCTACCCCAAGGCCAACAACTACCGGGTCAGCGCCACCACCTTCTGGAACGTGCACTGGGTCGGCGGTGGCCGCAGCGGTGACATCGCGCAGACCCGCACCAGCGGCGTCGTCGAGATCCAGATCAAGGAACTCCAGGTGGTGACCCGATGAGCGCCCACCGCTCGATCCTGCGAGCCCCGCAGCCACGAACGGAGATGTCCCAGTGAGTCTGGCCACCCGTAACAGCGGTCCGGTGGACGCGCCGGTCGCCCCACCCAAGGTGGTCCGGCAGCGCCGTACCCGGCCCGGTCTGCTCGGGCTCGCCGTGCTGCTGATCGCGTTGGGTGGGCTCGGCGCGGCCTTCGCGGTCACCTCGGTGCGGGCCACCGGCAGCTACCTGGCGGTCGCCCGCCCGGTCGAGGTGGGCCGCATCCTGGCCGCCGACGACCTGGTCAGTGTGCAGGTCTCCGGGGGCGCGGGGCTGTCCCCGGTGCCGGCGAAGAAGCGGGACGAGGTGGTCGGCAAGCGGGCCGCCGTGTCCCTGGTCCCCGGCTCGCTGCTCACCATGGCCCAGCTCACCGACGCCCCACTGCTCGGCCAGGGGCAGCAGCAGATCGCGTTGGGCCTCGAACCGAGCAAGGTGCCGGCCCGCAAACTGCACCCCGGTGACAAGGTGCTGCTGGTCAGCACCCCGGACGAGGATGCCGACAACCAGCCGTCGGCCACCCGGTTCACCGCCACGGTGATCGACGCCGTCGTCCCCGAGAACGACGACGTGGTGATCTACCTGGCACTCGCCGTACGCGACGTCCCGGCGGTGGTGGTGCTGGCCGCGCAGGACCGGATCGCCCTCGTGCTGACCGAGGCGGCCTGACCATGGCCATCATCGCGCTGGTCTCCGCGAAGGGCTCACCCGGCGTCACCACCACGGCGCTGGCCTGCACCCTGAGCTGGCACCGGCGGCTGGTGCTCGCCGAGTGCGACCCGGCCGGCGGCTCGGTGCTCGCCGGCTACCTGGGCGGTGCCCTCGACGGGCCACGCGGCATCGGTGAGCTGGCCGTGGGCGAGCTGCGCGACGGCAGCCTGGAGTCGACGTTCTGGTCCCAACTGGTCGACCTGGACGCGCCGAGGCGGGAACGGCTGCTGCTGCCCGGCGTGGTCGACCCGGCGCAGGCCGGCAGCGTCGCCCCGCTGTGGCAACGGTTCGCCGACTACTTCCACACCCTGGAGAAGGGCCGGCCCGGTTACGACGTGATCGTCGACTGCGGACGCCTGCAGGTCTTCGGGCCGCCGTGGCCGCTGCTGCGCGCCGCCGACGTGGTGCTGCTGGTGACCCAGGCGCAGCTGCCCGGCCTCTCCGGCACCCGGTCGATGATCCGGGCGATCGAACGGGACTTCACCAACCACCGGGTGCCCCCCGGCACGCTGCGACTGGTGGTGGTCGGCGACGGGCACGGCACCGGCGAGATCGGCAAGGCCCTGGGGGTGCCGGTGATCGCCCGGTTGCCGCAGGACCCGCGTACCGCGCAGGCGCTCAGCTTCGGCGGCACGATCCGCGCCGGACGGCCGCTGATGCGCGCGGCGGCCGCGTTGGAGACCCCGGTGCGGGAGCTGCTGGAGCAGCGGCGGGCCCGGTTGGCCTGGCCGACCCCGGCGCAGGGGGTGCCGGATGCGGTTTGAGCCGGTCTCCCACGACCCCCGCACCCCGCCGCCCGGGGTCACCTCCACCATGCCGCCGCTGGCCCCGGTGAACGGCCGGCACCACGCCACCGCCCCGGCGACGCCACCGGCCGCCGCCCCGCCGGTACCCGCGCCGACCGCGCCACCCCGGCCGAAGGTGGACTTCGCGGTGGTCCGCGAGCTGCGCCGGGAGCTGAGCGAACGACTCACCCAGTGGCAGCGCGGCCGGGAGTTCGACGCCGACGCCGAGGAGGTCGAGCGGGCCCGGCTCGCCGTGGCCGTGGTCTCCGGCTACGCCGACGCGGTACGCCGGGCCGGCACCCCGCTCAGCGCCGACGAGGAACGGACCCTGCTCGACCAGGTGACCGCCGAGCTGGTCGGGCTGGGCCGGCTACAGACCCTGCTGGTCGACGACACCATCGAGGAGGTGCACATCCTCGGCTGCGACCAGGTGCGCATCACCCGCCACGGCGGCGGCGTCGACTGGGGTGAGCCGATCGCCGACAGCGACGACGAGCTGGTGGAGATCCTCCAGGCGGCGGCCCGCCGGGCCGGGGCGACCGAACGGTCGTTGTCCACCTCGAAGCCGACGCTTGACCTGCAACTGCCCGACGGCAGCCGGTTGGCGGCGGTGTTCCTGGTCAGCCACCGCCCCTACGCGGTGATCCGCAAGCACAACACGTTGGACGTCAGCCTCGACGACCTGGCCGGCAGCCGCCCCGACCTGGACGAGATGATCGACCCGCTGCTGCGTGACTTCCTGCGGGCGTCCATGCGGGCCGGGTTGAACATCATGGTCGCCGGGCTGGCCGGGGCCGGCAAGACCACGGTCATCCGGGCGCTGATGGACGAGATCCCGCCCGACGAACCGTACGTGCTGCTGGAGGAGAGCCGGGAACTGCTGCCGGCCCGGCGCGGCGACAAGCACCGGGCGGTGATGAGCTTCGAATCCCGGGAGGGGCACGGCGAACGTGGCCTGGACGGTCGACCGGCCGGTGAGGTGAGCATCGCCGACCTGATCCCGGTGTCGCTGCGGATGGGCGTACTGCGGATCATCGTCGGCGAGGTCCGGTCCCGGGAGATCGTGCCGATGCTCCAGGCGATGACCACCAGCCGGGGATCGATGTGCACCATCCACGCCCGTACCCCCGGCGGGGTGAGCGAGCGGATCATCGAGCTGGCGCTGGCGCACGGCCGGGAGATGACCGTCGACCAGGCCCGCCGGATGGCCGGCAACGCCCTCGACCTGATCGTCTACGTCACCGTCGAGGACGAGACCGCGATCGGCGGACGCAAGCACCGGTTCGTCTCCCACGTCGAGGAGGTGATCGGCGTCGGCGACGCCAACCGGATCACCACCACCACCGTGTTCGGGCCCGGCCCGGACGGTCGGGCCATCCCCCGCCACCTGCCGGAACGGGTCCGCGGCCAGCTGCTGCGGGTCGGCTACGACGCCCGGCTGCTGTCCCGTTTCATCGAGGCCGGGGCGGGCGCGTGGCGTCGCCCCCGGCACAGCCGCCTCGCCCCGGTGGTGCGCCGATGAGCACCATCGAACTGCTCGCCGTGGTCTCCGGGGCGGCCTGTGTCGGCGGAATGGTGCTGGCCGTGGTGGCGTTGTTCGGCACCACCAAGCCCACCCGCCCGACCCGCACCTCGACCACCGGGCTGCGTCGGCTCTGGCTCGGTTCGGGCACCAACCGGCGGGACCAGCGGGCCCACCAGATGACGCTCGGTGCGGCGGCGGTGGCGGGGGCACTGGCGTTCCTGCTGACCGGGCTGCCGGTGGTGGGGCTGATCGTGGCGGTGGCGGTGCCGGGGGTGCCCTGGTTGTTCGCGGTGGGCCGGGCCGAGGAACGGGCCATCACCCGGATCGAGGCCGTCGGCGAGTGGACCCGCCGACTCAAGGACGTCTCCAACACCGGGCAGGGCCTCCAGCAGGCGATCATCGTCACCATCGCCACCGTCCCGGACCAGATCCAGGAGGAGGTACGGCTGCTCGCCGCCCGTCTCCAGGCCGGTTGGACGGCCCGGTCAGCCCTGCTGGCGTTCGCCGACGAGATCGGTGACCCGGTCTGCGACCAGGTGGTCGCCGCGCTGATCCTGCACCTGACCGACCGGGGGGAACGCCTCGGCGACGTCCTCGGCTCCATCGCGTCGGCCGCCTCCGCCGAGGTCGCCACCCGGCGCGAGGTGGAGGCCAAACGCACCCAGCCCCGGTTCGCGGTCCGCTTCCTCACCGGGATGACCCTGGCCGTGCTGGCGTACGGGCTGGTCAACACCGAGTACGTCCGGCCGTACGGGACGTTGTTCGGTCAGGTGCTGATGGCGGTGCTCGCGACGGCGTTCATCGCCCTGCTGGTGTGGGTGCGCGCGATGAGCCAGCCCCCACCGCCGCCCCGGTTCCTGCCCCGCCCCGACCCGGCGGAGCTGGTCGCATGATGCTCAACTGGCAGCTCACCATCGCGGTGCTCGGCGGTGCCGCCATCGGACTCGGCGTGTTCCTGCTGGTCCGGGAGGTGTTGCCGGCCTCCCCGGCGCTCGGCCCGGCGCTGCGCCGACTGCACCAACCGCCGGGCACCGCCGTCACCGCCGGGCGGGGGCCGGACTGGTTGGGTGGTTTCTCCCGCTGGCTGCGCCCGCCGCACCGCCAGCTCGCCCTGCTCGACCAGACCCCCGAGCAGTACACCATGTCGATCCTGCTCTCCGGCCTGGTCGGGCTGACCATCCCGACGGTGGCGGGGGCCCTGCTCTTCCTCGCCGGGGTGAGCATTCCGGTGGCCGTACCGGTGCTGGGCAGTCTGGGGTTGGCGCTGGTCTGCGCGCTGCTCGCGCACCAAGCGGTGCTGGCCAAGGCGGACGCCGCCCGGGACGAGTTCCGCTCGGCGGTCTGCACCTACCTGGATCTGGTGGCGCTGCAGCTGTCGGCGGCGCACGGCCCGGTGCAGTCGCTGGAACGCGCGGCGGCGGTCTGCGACGGCTGGGTCTTCGCCCGCATCAGGGAGTCGCTGCGGATCGCCCAGATGCAGATGCACTCGCCCTGGGACGAGTTGCAGGCGCTGGCCGAGAAGATCGGCATCCCGGAGCTGGGTGACGTCGGGGCGATCATGCGGTCCTCCGGCAGCGAGGGCGCCCAGGTGCACGAGACGCTGCGCAGCCGCGCCGAGTCGCTCCGGGACCAGATCCGCACCGACAACCTGGCCCGCGCCGAGGGCGTCACCAGTCGGCTGGACATTCCCGGCTCGCTGCTGGTCTTCGTGCTGCTGGCCTTCGTCCTCTATCCGTTCATCGCCCGCCTCTGAGTAACCCACCTCCCCAAGGAGTCCCGCCATGCACCTCGTCACCTTCCTCTACGCGGCCACCGTGGCCCGCCTGGCCGAGCTACGCCGTGAGGCGGAGCGGGGCGACAGCCCGGTCCCGACCGCCGTGATCATCGCCGGCCTGGTGGTGGCCGGGGTCGCAGTCACCGGCATCGTCCTGACCAAGGCCACCGACTGGATGAACAGCATCGACAACCCGTGACCAGTCTCCCCCTGACCGGCTCGCGCCGGGACCGGACGGCCCCCACCGCCAGGTCCCGGTGCGCACCCCCGTGCGCGTCCACGGCCGGGCGGGACGCCCCGACCGGGCTCCGCGCCGTAGGCCGGGCCGCCCACCGCAGGCTCACCGCCGGGGGTACGGACCGGGGGGCCAACCCCGTGGAGCTGGCCGTGGTGATGCCGGCGGTGCTGGTGCTGCTCTTCAGCTCCGTCCAGATCGCCGCCTGGTTCGTGGCCCGGTCGACGGCGATGCACGCCGCCCAGAGCGGGGTGAACGCGCAACGGGTCCTCGACGCGCCGGCCGGGGCGGGTGAGGCCCGCGCCAAACACTTCCTGGGTGCCGCCGGGGACTGGCTGGTCGGCGCGAAGACCACCTGCGCCGCCACCGCCACCGAGGTGACCTGCACGGTCACCGGGAAGTCCCTGAGCGTCATCCCGGCCGTCCGGTTCGACGTCCGGCAGACCGCCCACGGCACGGCCGAACGGTGGACCAACCCGTGACCGCCCACCCGCCCCGGCGTACCTGGCGCGAGCTGCTGACCCGGCCCGCCCGACGACGTGTCCGGGGCGACCGGGCCGTGGTCCACGCCCCGCGATCCGGCAGCCCCGACGAGGTGGTCGGACCCGCCGCCGGGCACAACCCGGGCGACGTGTCGGCCGATTGGGCGGCGGGGCGTACCCGGGGATCGGTGTCGGTGGAGGTGGCGGTGCTGACCCCGGCGTTCCTGGCGCTGCTGATGCTGGCCGGGGTGGCCGGCCGGGTTGCCGTGGCCGACGAGGCGGTGGAGGCGGCGGCGCACGACGCCGCGCGGGCCGCCTCGATCGCCCGCGACGCCGGCACGGCGGAGAGCGCCGCCCGGACGGCCGCCCGCCGGCAGCTCGACTGGCGCGGCCTCAACTGTACGAGCGCACCCCAGGTCACGGTCTGGGGCTCGACGCGCAACTCCGACCACACCTCGGTGGGCACGGCGTTCCGGCGGCCGCTCGGCGAACCGGTGAGCATCTGGGTCCGGGTGAGCTGCACGGTCTCCTTCGCCGGCATGCGCTTCCCCGGGCTGCCGATGGGTGACAAACGGGTCGAGGCGACCTTCGCCTCCCCCCTGGACCGTTACCGGACCCGGCAGTGACCACGCGTCCGACCGGCGACGAGGGCCGGATCAGCCTCTTCCTCGCCGTCACCATGATCGGCGTGCTGGCGATCATCGGCGTCGCGTACGACGGCGCGGGTCAGCTGCGTACCCTGCAACGCGCCGACGACCTGGCCGCCGAGGCGGCCCGCAGCGGCGGGCAGGTGATCGACCGGGCCGCCGCGATCGAGGGCCGGCCCAAGGTGATCGACGAGCCGGGTGCCCGCGCGGCCGTCACCCAGTACCTGCGGGGCAACTCCGACGTGACCAGCCAGCAGGTCAGCTTCCCGGTGGTGGCCGGCGAGAAACAGATCCGGGTACGCGTCACCGTCGTCTACCGCCGGCACATGCTCGGCCTGATCGGCATGGACCGCACCGTCACCGTCGTCGGCGAGGCGACCGCCCGCACCCTCACCGACCGACCATGAGCCCGTCGACCTGGCGGATTCCGTCCGTTGCGCACCCAGACCGTAGGCCCGCTCACCGGGGTCCCGCACCGAGACCGTAGGCCCACCCATCCGGTGTCCCGCACCGGCAGACCGTAGGAAGGAGGGCAGCATGGCCACACCGCGTGGTTCCACTGCCCGACGTACCGGGCAGTTGCTCACCGGCTTCGGGTCGCTGGTGGTGCTGGTGGCGTTGCTGGTCGGCGCCCCGATCGCCCTGCTCGCCTTCGCCGGCAACCCGCTGCCGGACCACCTGCCCACCCTCACCGAGGTCGGCTCCGTGCTGACCAGCCGGGACGACGGCCAGCTCTTCATCCGGGCACTGGCGCTGGTCGGCTGGTTCGGCTGGGCGACGTTCGCCTTCTCGGTGCTGGTGGAGATGGGTGCCCAGATCACCCGCCGGCAGACGCCCCGGCTGCCCGGGATGAGCCGGCAGCAGCGGGCGGCAGCAGCCCTGCTGGGCTCGGTCGCCCTGATCGTCGCGGCCAGCCCGGCGGCGAGCGCGGCCGTGACGTTGGCCCAGCCGCTCCCGGCCGCCGCCGGCACCGGCGTGGCGACCACCCTGGACACCTCCCGTACCGGGCTCGGTGCCGCCCCCAGCGCCGGCCTCGGTGCCAGCGCCGGTGTCACCCACGGCGCGGTCCCCGGTTCCGGCCTCGGTCCCGTCCCCCGGACCGGCGTCGAGGACGGGAAGTCGACGGCGAAGCCGATGTACCGGGTGGCCCGGGGCGACTACCTGGGAGAGGTCGCGGAACGCTACCTGGACGACTTCGACCGCTATCCCGAAGTGGCCCGGCTCAACGACCTGCGCGACGCCGACCGGATCCGGCCGGGCCAGCTCATCAAACTCCCCACCGAGGCCGACGACACCGGTGCCCGTCGGCACGCCAGCGGCCACCTGGTCCCGAACACGCCCCGCAAACCGTCCCCGCGCCCGCCGGTCACCACGCCGGGCGGCCAGGCCGACCCGCAACACCAGGGTGCCCCCGGCTCACCGGCCACCCCGGGCAAGCCGACCGGACCCGCCGCCTCGAAGCCGACCGGTCCGGCCACCCCGAAGCCGGGGAAGATCGGTCCGGCCACGCCGCAGACGGCCACCCCGCAGACCGCCCAACCGCCCGCCGAGCGACCGGTCGGCGTGCCACCGGCGATGGCCGCCGGGGCGTCCCGGGCCACCCCGGCCGACGCGATCAACCGGCCGCTGGCCGTGTCGGCGGTACTGGCGGTGGCGAGCATCGTCGGCGCGCAGATCGGTGCGGTGCTCGGCCTGCGCCGCCGCCCCGTCCGGGTGACCGCCGGCCGCACCTCGGCCGCCCGGATCGCCGCCGCCCGCATGTCCACCACCCGCACCGCCGGCCGCACCCCGGGCCGCTCGATGGGCAGCCGCGCCTCCGCCGCCCGAGACCTGGTAACCGGCCGCCACCGCCGCGACTGACCCCCGCCCCCACCCACCCACCTCGCCCCGCCTGGCCTCGCCCGGCCTGTCTCGCCCCGTTGATCAAGAGGTTTACGTCAATTTGGAGATCAACTTTGACCTAAACCTCTTGATCAACGGGGGGATTTGACGCAAACCTCTTGATCAACGGGGATGTTGGGCCTAGGTCTCTTGATCAACGGGGCGGGGGAGAGACGGGGTAGGTGGGTTGGAGGGATGGGGTTAGTTCTTGTCGCTCCGCTGCGCGAAGGGGCCCTGGTCTGGAGGAAGGAAGGGGCCCTGGTCTGGAGGAAGTAGGTGTACTTCCGGGTTAGGGGAGGCGGGTTTCGAGGGTGCCGTCGACCACGCGGGTGGGGAGGGTCTGCTGGTCGGTGGCGGAGGGACCGTGGACGACCTCGCCGCCGTCGAGGCGGAACGCCGAGCCGTGCCAGGGGCAGACCACGCAGGCGTGCCCGTCGATCTCCTGCACCTCACCCTCACCGAGCGGACCGCTCTGGTGCGGGCAGCGCTCCAGCAGGACGGTGACCTCGTCGCCGTGCCGGTAGAGGATGACCGAGACGTCGTCCACCTCGCGGGTCACCAGCTTCCGCTGCGGCAGCGCGGCCAGCTCGGCCACCGGATGCCAACCGTCGCTCATCCGGTGCAGCTCCGAGACGCTCTGACTGACCTGCGCGCCCTGCTTGTACGCCAGGTGCCCACCGAGGTACGCCCCGGCGCTCGCCGCACCCAGCCCCAGGTAGGCCAGCGCCCGGCCGACGCCGTGCCGGCCGGTCAACCGGGCGGCGAGGGAGCCGGCGTACAGGGTGAGGCCGACGGTGTTGGCGGCGGCGTGGACGAGTCCCACCCGACGCTGGTCCCGGGAGAGTTCCGCCCAGTCGTTGAGTCCGGCCACGGCGGCGGGTAGCGCGCTCACGGTGCCCAGCGCGACCAGTGTGGTGGCTGCTCGACGTTGGCCGGGAAGCAGGTCGACCACTGCCGCGCTGATCCAGGCCCCCACCGGCACCTGCACCATCGCGGGGTGCAGCGGATGGCCCAGGAAGACGCCGTGCAGCAGGTCACGCACCCGCTGTGGGCGCAGGGTCGCCTGGACGGCACGCTGCAACCGGTCGCCGGCCTGGTCCAACGCGGCGGCCTGTTCGAGTTTCGTCATCAACGCTCGCACGTTCTCCGACTTCCCGGCTGACCGGGCCGCAAACCGGGCGGCCGGGACGAATCTGCCCTCTGCCCTGTTCAGCGGCGTGCCGGGACGCGGGCACCAACCGGCCGCGGCATCCCGCTGAATCTGCCCTTTGCCCTGATCAGCGGCGTGCCGGGACGCGGGCACCAACCGGCCGCGGCATCCCGCCCACCAGCGCCCCGGCGGGTGGGCCGCCGGCCGGGGTCAGGGGCTGGCGTCCGACCCGCGCGCTCGGGCCCACCCGAGGAAACGACCCATCAGATTCTCGGGTACGACGTTCCCGTTGAGCTGGGACAGTTGCGTACCCGCCTCGGCCATCAGGGTGCTCAGGTAGACGAGCAGGCCGGTCCGGTCCTCGCGGTACTCCGCCAGCAGGGCGAGCCGGGCCGGCTGGCACGGCCACTCCGCGCCGCAGCCCCGACACCGCCACAGTGGACGCATGGGCAGGTGCGGTCGGGTGTGGTGCAGGGAGCGGTGTCGCACTGCGGTTCTCCTTCCGGGTGGATCGGGGCCGCCCCACCCGTCCTCGGCGGGGCGGCCCCGGGCTGGACGTCGACCACCGGGTTCCTTCGCCTCCACCGGTCGCGCCGCCCTCCAGCAGATCGTGCCTCGGTGTGGTCAGACAGATACACCGCGTAGGCGTATGGTGACCAGAAATTCGAGACGTCCGATGGAGGAGTCGTGAACGATGCGCTGCGCGCGGCACTCAACGAAACCGGCTACACCACTGAATCCCTCGCCGAGCGCGTGGGTGTCGATCCCAAGACGGTGGGCCGCTGGCTGAGTGAAGGGCGGATCCCGCATGCCCGGCACCGGGTGGCCGCAGCGGAGGCACTGCGGCGGGACATCGTAGACATTTGGCCGGACACTTCAAGACGTCGTGAGCCGGTGTGGTTCCGTCCCTGGCAGGAGATCGAACGCGATGCCCTGTCGCTGCGCTGGTTCGAGCCCGCCGTCCTACCCGGCCTGCTCCAGACGGAGGCGTACGCCCGAGCCGTCCTGCTCGGTGCCGGCACGCTGCCCCGGGGTGACGTCGACCGGCACCTCGCGGCCCGGCTCGCCCGCCAGTCCATCCTGAAGCGTGACGATCCGCCGCAGCTCACGGTGGTGCTCGACGAGACGGTCCTGCGCCGGCCGGTCGGCGGCCGGCGGACCATGCACGAGCAGCTGCTCACCCTCGCCACGGCCTGCGACCAGCCGCACGTCCGGGTGCACGTCGTGCCGGCCACCGTCGGCGAGTACGCCGGCCTGAACGGTCCCTTCGTGATCGCGACGAACCCGGATCACCGGGTGGCCGGCTATCTCGACAACCAACTCCAGGGGCAGGTGATTAGCGATCTCGATGACCTCGCGGCCATGATGACAGCGTGGGAGAACGTGCGCGGCGAGGCGTTGTCCCACTGGCAGTCCGTCGATCTGATCACGAAGGTGGCCCAGACATGGAACTGAACCACGCCCGTTGGCGCAAGAGCACCCGCAGCAGTGGAAACGGCGGCGCTTGCGTCGAGGTGGCCGGCAACCTGCCCGGGATGATCGCCGTCCGCGACTCCAAGGACCCCGACGGCCCCACCCTGACCTTCACCCCCGCCGCCTGGCAGACCTTCCTCACCCGGATCACCGACCGCCGCTGACCCCACCCCGCGCCCGCGTGACACCGGGCCGCACCGGCCGACCACGCCCCGGCACCACCCGCCCACGCAGATCCCCGCCATTGCCGTGCCGATGGGCCGCCCAAGCCCCAAGGGACCCCGCCCCAGCGCAACCCGCAAGCCCTGCCCGCAAGCCCCGCACAGCAGGCAGGGCCTGCGGGCAGACGGGGCGGGCAGGCGGGGCGGGCGGGCAGGCGGGGCGGGGAGCGCACCCGCAAGCCCCGCGCAACCGGCGGGGCCTGCGGGCGCAGGCGGGGTGGCCGGGCGGGGGTGGGCGGGGGATGCTGGGGGGATGGCGGTGCATGTTGCCCGGAACGGGGCGGTGACCACGGTGATCCTCGACCGGGCGGCGTCGCGCAACGCCGTCGACGGGCCGACCGCGCGGGCGCTCGCCGACGCGTTCCGCGCGTTCGAGGCCGACCCGGAGGCCCGGGTCGCGGTGCTGTGGGGCGCGGGCGGCACGTTCTGCTCGGGTGCCGACCTCAAGGCCATCGGCACGCCGAGCGGCAACCGGGTCGAGCCCGACGGCGACGGCCCGATGGGTCCGACCCGGATGGCACTGTCCAAGCCGGTCGTCGCGGCGATCTCCGGGTACGCGGTGGCCGGCGGCCTGGAGCTGGCGCTCTGGTGCGATCTGCGGGTCGCCGAGTCGGACGCGGTGCTGGGGGTGTTCTGTCGACGCTGGGGAGTGCCGCTGATCGACGGCGGCACGGTACGACTGCCCCGGCTGATCGGCCAGAGCCGGGCGATGGACCTGATCCTCACCGGCCGCCCGGTGCCCGCTGACGAGGCGTACGCGATAGGGCTGGTCAACCGGGTGGTCGCGCCGGGTGAGGCGCGGACGGCGGCCGAGCGGCTGGCCGCCGAGATCGCCCGGCATCCGCAGACCTGCCTGCGCAACGACCGGGCTTCGGTGCTGGCCGGTGCCGGCCGGCCCGAGCCGGAGGCGTTCGCCACCGAGTTCGCCTACGGCATCGACTCGTTGGCGGCGGACGCCACAGCCGGCTCGGCCCGCTTCGCCGCCGGAGCCGGCCGGCACGGACAGTAATTCCGGCCCGGCCGGCACGAACCGCGCACCCCACCCGGCCGGCATGAACCGGGAACCCCACCCGGCCGGCATGAACCGGGAACCCCGCCCGGCCGGCGCGGACCGGGAACCCGGCCCCCTGCTCCGAGGCCGGACCGGACCGGCCGACCCGGCGGTTGCGCCGCGCCGGCCGGTGCGCCGGGCTCAGCTCAGGTCGTTCAGGGCGCTCTGGATGGCCCGGTGGAACGTCGGGTACGCATAGATCATGTGCCTCAGCTGGCTGACCGGTACGGCCGCGTGCACCGCCACGACCAGCGCCGACAGCACCTCACCCCCGGCCGGGCCGACCGACGTCGCACCGATCAGCACCCCCTGGTCGGCGTCGGCGATCACCTTGATGAAGCCGCCCGGTTCGCCACCGTGGATCCAGCCCCGGGTGGACGACGACAGCTCGGTGAAGCCGACCTGCACGTTGATGCCCCGCTCGCGGGCCTGCCGTTCGGTGAGCCCGACCGCGCCCACCTCCGGGTCGGTGAAGGTGACCCGGGGCAGCGCCCGGTAGTCGGCGCGGGGCACGGTGCCGGCGGCGCCGCTCGGGCCGGCCGCGCCCATCGAACCCCCGACGGCGCTGGCCGCGCCCATCGCACCGCCCACCACGCTGGCGGTGCCGCTGGCGTCGGGGCCGCCCTCGGCCCGCCGGGCGCGGTCGAGCACGTCGGCGACCACGATCGACGCCTGGTACATGGCGATGTGGGTGAACGCGCCCTCGCCGGTCACGTCGCCGACCGCCCAGATCCCGTCGGTGACGTGCATCCGGTCGTCCACCGGCAGGTAGCGCTGGGTGGCGTCCACCCCGACGGTGTCCAACCCCAACTCGTCCAGGTGGGCCCGGCGACCGGTCACCACCAGCAGCTTCTCGGCGCTGAACGACCGGTCACCGGCGGCGTACACGGTGAAGGTGTCGTCGTCGTGGCCGACCCGTTCGATCTTGACCTCGGTGGCGATCTCCACCCCGTCGGCACGCAACGCGGCGGCGGCCACCTCGGACGACTCCGGCTCTTCGAGGGCGAGCACCCGGCCGGACGCCTCCAGCACGGTCACCCCGACCCCGAACCGGGCGAAGACCTGCGCCAGCTCCAGCCCGATCGCCCCACCCCCGATGATCAGCAGGGTCGCCGGCAGCTCCGCCACCTCGATCGCCTGGTGGTTCGTCCAGTACGGGGTGCCCGCCAGCCCCTCGATCGGCGGGATCGACGGGCGGGTACCGGTGCCGAGGACGATCCCCCGCCGGGCCTGGAACACCTGGTCACCGACCCGGACCCGGCCGGGACCGTCGAGCCGGCCGCTGCCACGCAGGAACCGCCCGCCCTTGCCGGTGAACCGGTCCACCGCGGCCCGGTCGTTCCAGGTGTCGGTGGCCTCCTCCCGGATGCGTTTCGCCACCGGCGCCCAGTCGGCCCGGACCTGCGCCGACCCGGCCAGCCCGTCGACCCGTCGCGCCTCGGCCAGGGCGTTCGCCGCCCGGATCATCATCTTGCTGGGGATGCACCCCCAGTACGGGCACTCCCCGCCGACCAGGTCCCGTTCGACGCCGACGACGCTGAGGCCGGCCTCGGCGAGTCGCCCGGCCACCTCCTCGCCGCCCACGCCGAGCCCGACCACGACCACGTCCACCAGTTCCGGCTCTGCCATCCCGTCAGCATTCCGCACGACCCCACCCCCGGCCACCGGTCCACCCCGGAATTCCCGCCCGCGTGCACCGCCGGACCCGACCCCGCACCGCCGGACCCGACCCCGCACCGCCGGCCCTGGCCCCGCACCGCCGGACCCGACCCCGCACCGCCCGGGACCCGGCCCGGCGCAAGCGGCCCGGCACCGCCGACCCGGCCGACGGACCAGACCTCAGCGCAGCCAGACCGGGTCGGCGTCGGGCACCTCCAGCGGCGGCGGGTAGTCGAGGGTGCGTCGCACCTCGGCGGGCAGCCGCCACGGCTGGTGCACGGCCTTGCCGGCCACCGCCGCCAGCTCGGGCACCCAACGACGCACGTACCCGCCGTCGGGGTCGTAGCGTTCGGCCTGGCGGACCGGGTTGAGCCCGCGGTAGGGGCGGCTGTCGTTGCCGGTGCCGGCCACCCACTGCCAGTTGCCGGAGTTGTCGGGCACGTCCCCGTCGAGCAGCCAGCGGGAGAAGACCGCGAGACCGGGCCGCCAGTCCAGGCCGAGCACCTTGGTCAGGTAGCCGGCGGTGATCAGCCGGGCCCGGTTGTGCATCCACCCCTCGGCGTGCAGTTGGCGCATCCCGGCGTCCACGATCGGCATTCCGGTCCGACCCTCGGTCCAGGCGGTCAGCGCCGCCGCGTCGTACCGCCAGTCCTCGGTGGCCCCGCGCCGGTACGCCTTCGCCGCGATCTCCGGGAAGGCGGCGGTGACCTGGTGGTAGAAGTCCCGCCAGCAGAGCTGCCTGACGAACGGGTGCCCCCGGTCGTCGGCCCGGTTCGCCACCGCCAGCGGGGACAGGCAACCGAACCGCAGGTACGGGCTGAGCCGGGAGGTCTCGTCACCGGCCAGGTCGTCGTGGATGTCGTCGTACCGGCGCAGGGTCGGCAACCACTGCGTGAGCCGGCGCTGCCCGACGGTCTCGCCGCCGACCGCGGCCTGCGGCGACTCGCCCTTCGGCAGGGCCGGCAGCCGGCCGACCGCAACCCCGTCGGGCAGGGTGACCCGCCGGGGCGCGGCCAGCTCCTCGCGCCACTGCGCCACCGACCAGACCCGGTGGTAGGGGGTGAACACCCGGTAGTGGTCGCCGCCGCCGGGTCGCAGTGCCCCCGGCTCGACGATCGTGACGCCGGGGAAGAGCCGCAGGGCGAGCCGGTGCCGGTCGCACTCGGCGCGCAGCCGGCGTTCCCGGCGGTGGGCGTAGCGGCTGACGTCGGCGGACAGGCCGATGCCCTCGGCACCCACCTCCCGGGCCACCCGGACCGCCTCGGCCACCGGGTCACCCCGGCGGATCACCAGGTCACCGCCGAGCCCGCGCAGGGTGTCCCGCAGCTCGGCGAGGCACTGGTGCAGGAACCGGGTGCGGTTGGGCGAGTGGTCGGCCAACGTCGGGTCGAGGACGTACAGCGGCACCACCCGGTCGAAGGCGGCGCAGGCCGTCGCCAGCGCCGGGTGGTCGTGCACCCGCAGGTCGCGGGTGAACAACACCACCGCCGTACGGCCGCTCACGTCAGGGCCGGGCCGGGCACCACGACCGGGGTGCCGGTACGGGTCAGCAGGGCCTTCGCCGCCACCGCCAGCCGTCGCCGCTGGGGCACCACGGCCCGCTTGACGAACACGTCGTAGTCCTGGGCGGCGACCTCGTCGAGGATGCCGCCGTAGAGGGCGTAGGCGGTGCGCATGCACGCCTGGGAGGCGGGGGCGAGCAGGGTGATGCCCGGCGCGGCGGCGGCGTAGTGGGCCTGGGCGCGGGTCACCTCGTACTCGATCAGGTCGCGGATCTTGTCGGTGCTGTGGCCGGCGGCCTGGGCGGCGAGCAGGTCCTCGCGGGTGACGTTGAACTTGGCGAGGTCCTCGTCGGGCAGGTAGGTGCGGCCCCGGTCGAGGTCCTCGGCGACGTCCCGGATGAAGTTGGTCAGCTGGAAGGCGAACCCGAGCTGCCGGGCCGGTTCCCGGGCGGCGACCGGGTCGGAGCTGCCGAGGATGGGCAGCATCATGGTGCCGATGACCGCCGCCGAGCCCTCCATGTAGTCGAGCAGGTCGTCGTAGGTCGGGTACGACATGACGGTCAGGTCCATCGCCATGCTGCGCAGGAACGACGCGAAGTCGGTCCGGTCCAGGTCGAACACGGCGATGGTGTGCAGCACCGCCGGCAGCAGCGGGTCGTCGACCGGCTCACCGTGCAGGCCGGCGACGAAGCGGGAACCCCAGGCGTCCAGCCGGGCGGCCCGCTCGGCGGGGGGCAGGTCCTCGGTGCGGTCCACGATCTCGTCGGCGTAGCGGGTGAACCCGTACAGGGCGTGCACGTGTCGGCGTTTCCATGCGGGGAGCAGCCGGGTGGCGAGATAGTAGGTGCGCCCGTGGTGTCTGTGCAGCTCCTGGCAGCGGGCATAGGCAGCGGTGAGATCGGTGTCCACCGGGCCTCCTCTGATTCGACGCAGCAATCGACGCAACTCGTAACCCTAGGGTACGCTCGCCCCCATGGCCAACGACGCAGTTGCGGGTAACGCGCTCCGCGTCGCGCCGGCACAGCCGGGAGCGACGGACGATCCGGTCCACGGCGTACTGGCCGCCTTCGCCCGTGACCTGGTCGACGACGTCGACGGCACCCTGTCGGCGTTCCTCGCCCGCGAGGTCGACACGCTGACCGAGATCGACGCAGCGATGGGCGGTTTCGCCGCGACGGCACGCGACTGCGTGCTGGCCGGCGGCAAGCGGGTCCGCCCGACCTTCGCCTACTGGGGCTGGCGGGGCGTGGTGGGCGGCGACGCGCCACTGCCCACCGTGCTGCCCGCGCTGGCCGCCCTGGAACTGCTGCACACCTTCGCCCTGGTGCACGACGACGTGATGGACGCCTCGGACACCCGACGGGGCCTGCCCACCGTGCACCGGGCCGCCGCCGCCCGGCACGTCACCGCCGGACACACCGGCGATCCGGGTCGGTTCGGTGAGTCGGTTGCCGTCCTCATCGGCGACCTCTGCCTGGTCTGGGCGGACCGGCTGCTCGCCCACGCCACCGTGCCGCCGGCCCGGATGCTGGAGGTGCGGCGCTGCTACGACCAGATGCGCGTCGAGACCATCGCCGGGCAGTACCTCGACGTGCTCGGCGAGAACGACGCGGCGAACTGGTCGGTGGACCGGGCGCTGCGGGTGGCCCGCTACAAGACGGCCAGCTACACCGTCCAGCGTCCGCTGCTCTTCGGCGCCTGCCTGGCCGGCACCGAGCCCGACGCGCCGCTGATCGCCGCGTACACCCGCTACGGGCTGGCCGTCGGCGAGGCGTTCCAGCTCCGCGACGACCTGCTCGGCGTCTACGGTGACCCGGCGGCGACCGGCAAGCCGGCCGGCGACGACCTGCGCACCGGCAAGCCGACGGTGCTGCTGATGCTCGCCCGCCAACTCGCCACCGGCGGCCAGCGGCGGGCGTTGGAGCGGGCCGGCACCGCCGTCGGCATCCGCGAGGTCGCCCGGCTGGCCGACATCGTCGCCGACACCGGAGCGGTCGGCCGGGTCGAGCGCATGATCTCCGACCGGGTCACCGACGCGCTCGCCGCGTTGGAGACCGCGTCGATCGACGAGACGGCGCGCACCGCGCTGACCGGTCTCGCCACCGCCGCCGCGACGCGGCGGGCATGATGGGCAACTTTCTGAAGGAGGTGGTCGCGTGCGGACCGTGACGGGACGTACGGACCGGGTGGTGGTCGTGGGCGCGGGCCTGGGCGGCCTGGCGTGCGCGCTGCACCTGGCCGGCAGCGGCCGGCAGGTGACCGTGCTGGAACGCGAGCCGGTGCCGGGCGGACGGGCCGGTCGGCTCAGCGTCGACGGGTACGAGTTCGACACCGGCCCCACCGTGCTCACCATGCCCGACCTGATCGCCGAGGCGCTCGGTGCGGTCGGCGAGGAGCTGCACGACTGGCTCGACCTGACCCCGGTCGACCCCGCCTACCGGGCCTACTACCCGGACGGCTCCACCCTGGACGTGATCACCGACACCACCCGGATGGCGGCCGAGATCTCCCGGGTCTGCGGCCCCCGCGAGGCCGACGGCTACCTCCGGTTCGTCGACTACGCCCGCAACCTGTGGAACTGGGAACGGGCCGACTTCATCGACCGCAACCTGGACGCCCCGACCGACCTGCTCACCGGCAACCTGCTGAAGTTGCTGGCGAACGGGGCGTTCCGGCGACTCCAAACCAAGATCAACCAGTTCTTCTCCGACCCGCGTACCCAGCGGATCTTCTCCTTCCAGGCGATGTACGCCGGGCTCTCGCCGCACGACGCGCTGGCCATCTACAGCGTCATCGCGTACCTCGACTCGGTGGCCGGGGTCTACTTCCCGCGCGGCGGCATCCACGCCGTCTCCAAGGGGATGGCCGGCGCGGCCGAGAAGCACGGCGTCCAGATCCGCTACGACACCACCGTCGCCCGGGTGGAGACCGCCAACGGCCGGGCCACCGGCGTGGTCACCGCCGACTGCGAGCTGATCCCGGCCGACGTGGTGGTGCTCAACCCGGACCTGCCGGTCGCCTACCGCGACCTGCTCCCCGAGGGTCGGCAGCGGAAGCTGACCTACTCGCCGTCCTGCGTGGTCCTGCACGTCGGATCGACGCAGGGGTATGGGAAGATCGCTCATCACAACATCCACTTCGGACGGTCCTGGAAAGGCACCTTCGACGAGGTGATCAGGCGCGGCGAGCTGATGAGCGACCCGTCGCTGCTGGTCACCAACCCGAGCCGGACCGACCCGTCGGTCGCCCCGGACGGCCGGCACACCTACTACGTGCTGGCCCCGGTGCCCAACCTCGACCGGGCCCCGTTCGACTGGCGGGGCGACCTGAGCCGGCGCTACGCCGACCAGCTCGTCGCCACGCTGGAGGAGCGCGGGTACGTCGGGTTCGGCGCCGGCATCGAGGTGTTGCGTACGATCACCCCCGCCGAGTGGGAGGAGCAGGGAATGGCCGCCGGTACGCCGTTCGCCGCCGCGCACAGCCTCTTCCAGACCGGGCCGTTCCGCCCGTCCAACCTGCACCGCAGCCTGCCCAACGTGGTCTTCACCGGCTCCGGCACCCAGCCCGGTGTCGGTGTGCCGATGGTGCTGATCTCCGGCAAGCTGGCCGCCAACCGCATCACCGGCGCGGGTCGGTGACCGCGTGAAATCCCGGGAGGCTCACCTCGTCGAGCTGGTCGACGACACCGGACGGGTGCTCGGCGAAACCACCGTCGCCGCCGCCCACCAGGCACCCGGTCGCCTGCACCGGGCCTTCTCGGTGCTGCTGGTCGACCCGGACGGCCGGGTCCTCCTGCAGCAGCGGGCCCCGGTCAAGACCCGGTTCCCGCTGCGCTGGGCCAACTCGTGCTGCGGGCACCCGCTGCCGGCCGAGTCACTGGCGGAGGCCGCCAACCGCCGGCTCGCCGAGGAGCTGGGCGCCGGGCCGGTGTCGCTGACCGAGGTCGGCGTCTACCTCTACTACGCCGAGGACCCGGCCACCGGTCGGGTCGAGTTCGAGTACGACCACGTGCTGCGGGCCGACGTGCCGGCCGCACTCACCCTGCGGCCGGACCCGGACGAGGTGGCCGAGCTGCGCTGGGTCGACCCGACCCGGTTGATGACCGAGATCGACGCCGACCCGCGCCCGTACGCCCCCTGGCTCGGTGGCGTGGTGAGCCGACTGCTCCGGCCGGCCCCGACCACCACCGGCCCCGACGCTCCTGCCGTCGCCGACCCCAATGCTCCCGCCGGGGGTCCCGAGGCTCCCGCCGGGGGTCCCGCCGCCGGCTCCGCAATACCGTCCGGCCGCCGGGTGGACGACGCGTCGGAGCGGTCGGGTGGTCGCTGAGCCGCTGAGCGCGGGGGCCGTGGCACGCCGGCTCGGCGTGGCGGTCACCACCCTGCGTACCTGGCACCAGCGCTACGGCCTCGGCCCGAGCGAGCACGTCCCCGGTCACCACCGGCGCTACACCCCGGCCGACCTGGCCCGCCTGGAGATCATGCGGAAGCTCACCGCCGAGGGGGTCAGCCCGGCGGAGGCGGCCCGCTGGGCGAAGCAGAGCCCCGGCACCGCGGTACGCCTGCCGGCCGGGGCCAGCCGGGACGGCGGCGGACAGGCCATCCCCGTCGGCCGGGCGGGACCGGCGGCCCGGGGGCTGGCCCGCGCCGCGATGCGACTGGACGCGGCGGCGATCGGCGACACCATCTCCCAGGCGCTGGCCACCGACGGGGTGATCGCCACCTGGGAGGGGCTGCTCCGGCCGGTGCTGGCCGGCATCGGTGAGCGGTTCGTGGCCACCGCCGGCCTGATCGACGTGGAGCACCTGATGTCCCGGTGCGTCTCCGAGGCGTTCGCCGCCGTCGCCCGCTCCGGCCGGGCCACCGGGCCGGCCCGCATCCTGCTGTCCTGCGCCGACGAGGAGCAGCACACCCTGCCCCTGGAGGCGCTCGCCGCGGCGCTGGCCGAGGCGGGGGTGGCGTACCGGATGCTCGGCGCCCGGGTGCCGGTGGCCGCGCTGGTCGAGGCGGTCAACCGGACCGGGCCGGCGGCCGTGGTGGTCTGGTCGCACACCCGCCCCACCGCCGATCCGGGGCAGCTCTCCGCCCTGCTCGCGGTGCCCCGCCGACCGCTGCTGGTGCTCGCCGCCGGGCCGGGCTGGCGGGCCGACACCCTGCCCGCCGGAGTGGTCCGACCGGTCGACCTGGCCGAGGCGGTGTCGCTCGCGCTGGCCGTCCGGGATTCGTTGGACCAGTCCACCGGGACCGACCTGGCCTGACATATTTCGCTTTCGTGAACTACCGTCGGGGCCGTCCGCGTACCCCCATCCCTCGGAGTGACGATGCGTTCACGCCCCGTCCTGGCGGTTGTCCTGGGTCTGCTCCTGCTGGTCGCCGGCTGTGGAGACAAGCCCCGGCACGTCCGGCCGGCCGCCGCGCCCGCCCCGACGACCTCCGCACCCGAGCCGGCCCAGACCCCGGTGCCGACGCCGCCGCCGACCAAGAAGCCGAAGCCCCGGCTGCGGCCCAAGCCCAAGACGCTGCCCGCCGGATTGCGTAAGGCGACCGGGGTACGCGCGGTGGCGCTGACCTTCGACGACGGACCCGACCCGACCTGGACGCCGAAGGTGCTCAACCAGCTCCGGGCGGCGAAGGTCAAGGCGACGTTCTGCGTGGTCGGCACCCAGGTCCGCAAGCACCCGGAGCTGGTGGCCCGGATCGTCCGCGAGGGGCACCAGCTCTGCAACCACAGCTGGCACCACGACGTCGACCTGGGTCGCCGGCCGGTCGCCGACATCCGGGCCGACCTGGTGCGCACCAACCAGGCCATCACCAAGGCCGTTCCGGGCGCGAAGGTGCCGTTCTACCGGCAGCCCGGTGGCCGGTGGACGCCCGAGGTGGTGCAGGTCGCCAAGGAACTCGGCATGCGGTCGCTGCACTGGACCGTCGACCCCCAGGACTGGGCGAAGCCCACTTCCGGGGTGATCTCCGGGCGGATCAGGAGCGCCTCCCGCCCCGGTGCGGTGGTGCTGATGCACGACGGCGGGGGTGACCGGAGCCGCACCCTGGGCGCCGTGCCGCAGGTCATCGGCGACCTCAAGCGCCGTTTCGGCATCGCACCACCTCGCTGACCTGCTACTTTGCCGGGCCGCACCCCGGCGGGCATACCGGTTTGGTCGACCGCCGGGGCATGGCATATGCTTCTCATGCCTCCGGCGGGGCCGGATGGGAGCAAGTCCGCTTGAAGTTGCGAGTGTGCAATGATGGCGGGGCCGCCCTCATCGTCTAGCGGCCCAGGACGCCGCCCTTTCAAGGCGGTAGCACGGGTTCGAATCCCGTTGGGGGCACGATCCGGCCCAGCCGGAGGCAACAAAGCTAGGTCCTGTGGAGCAGTTGGAGTGCTCGCCGCCCTGTCAAGGCGGAGGTCGCGGGTTCAAGTCCCGTCAGGACCGCCAGCGCCGACGCCGCGTGCACCATTGCGCGGCGTTCTGCGTATCGGGACGTGTCACCCTGTCGGCGGAGAACCCGCCCTCCGGGTAACATGTCCCGAAGCACCAGGCCAGGTAGCTCAGTTGGTACGAGCGTCCGACTGAAAATCGGAAGGTCGGCGGTTCGACCCCGCCCCTGGCCACATAGCCTTTCGCCGGGCTACAGAGAGCGGTGACCTGCGGAAACGCGGTCACCGTTTTCGTGTATCCGGCCCAGACGCGGCGCCCACCCGGCCTGCCCCCGTTCCGGCCGGAATGCCCACCGGCAGCCCACCGCCGCCCCGACCCCGGGTAGCTGCACCCGCGATCTGGCCCTGTGCCGATCGAGACCTCCCCCCGCGACCACCGCGCCCCGGTAGCCGCCGGGCACGGTGTCCCTGTCGCGCAGTCGCGGGCCGTCCGCTTCGCGGCTGCACGGTGGCCGTCACCCGAGCCCGTTCCCGCCCGGTGATGCCCAACCGCGCCCGGTCCATGTCCATTGTCCGGAAGGGGCCAGTACGCGAGGCTGCAGAGCGCCTCATCAGCCGGTATGGTCCGGGCCTATGGGGCAGGAGAAGGCGAATCCGGAGGGCGTCCATCAGGACGTCGACCGGTATTCGTTGCGCTCCACGCTCCTCGTCCCCGCCACCGCCGAGCAGGCCTTCGCGGTCTTCACCGGCTCACTGGCCGACTGGTGGGTCCGGGAGTACACCTGGTCCGGCCCGGCGGCGCTCGCCGAGCTGGGGATGGAGCCCCGGGCCGGCGGCATGCTCTACGAGATCGGCCCGTACGGCTTCCGGGGCGACTGGGGCCGGGTGCTCACCTGGGACCCGCCACGGCGGCTCGTCTTCACCTGGCAACTCGGCCCCGACCGGCTCCCGGTGCCCGACCCGGCGCGCGCCAGCGAGGTGGAGGTGCTGTTCCTGCCGGACGAGTCGGGGCGCACCCGCATCGAGCTGGAGCACCGGCACTTCGACCGGCACGGTGAGGCCGCCGAGGGCTACCGTGCGGCGTTGACGGCCGGCTGGCACGAGTTGCTCGGCCGCTACCTCGCCACCCTCACCGGCGCCGCCCCGGGCCCGCACTGACCCCACCGGTGTTCACCGTCCGGGGAGTCCGGGGTGGGGTGGGGTGGTCGGGGCGTGCACCGCGTCGGGCCCCCCGAGGTCGGCCCGTTGGCCGGCCGCCTCCCCCGCGCCGAACCCGGAGCCGGCGAGCCGGCGGGTGGGCGCGGTCCGCAGCCGGGGATAGACCTCGGTGACCCGGCGGGCCACCCGGTCGGAACGGTCGGCCAGCACCAGTGCGACCGACGGGGTGCCGTCTTGCGCCACCGCGCCCGCCTCGGCGGCCCGGAGCCGTTCGGCGATCACCCGGGCGAAGCCGGCCAGCCAGGAGCGCCGGAACGCCGCCGGGTGTTCGCCGGGTGGGACCACGGTACCGGCGAGGCCGTGCGCGGCCTGCACCAGCAGCGAGGTGAAGAGCAGGTCGACCCGTTCCAGGTCGCTGGCGAAGCCGAACAGGTGCAGCGCGAAGCCGGTGCCGGCGGGTCGGCGTATGCAGCGGCAGCGCAGCGGGTCGGCCACCGCCGCGAGCAGCCCGGCCTTGTCCCGGGCGTACGGGGCGACGACGTCGACCAGCCGGTCGCCGACCGGGTCGGTGGTGGGGTCGCGGGCGGCCAGCAGGGCGCGGTCGACGCCGTAGCGGGCGATCAGTTCGGTGGCCTTGGCGGTGAAGGCGGCCGCTTCGGCGGGGGTGCAGGCGGCGTCCTCTGCCTGGGCCAACAGCTTCCGCACCTTGCTGAGCATCGCCTCGGACATGGGTCACAGGTACCACAAAAGGTTCACGGTTGTGTCACAGCGGGATCAGAGATCGACAGATATCATCGCCACTCACCGCACCCTGTGCACGACGCAGGGTCCGCCCCTCTTCCCTGGAGGCACCACCATGGCATCCCGGACCGCCCGCCTGACCGCGCTCACCGCCACCCTGCCCCTGCTCTGGTTCGGCACACCCGCCCAGGCCGCCCCGGAGGCGAACCTCTCCGCGTCGGCCGCCACCTGCTATGGCGGGGCGGTCCGGTCGTACTTCCAGGTCGGCGGGTGGGGCGGGGACGCCGGGCCGTACAAGGCGAGCACCAGGTGCAAGGACGTCAACGTCAAGAACAGCAGCGAGTTCGGCACCGAGGCGTGTGTGGTCTTCATCGACAAGACCAACAAGTGCAACTACCTGACCTACCTGCCGGCGAAGTCCGACTGGATCACCGTCGCCACCAACGTGCGCGACGGCGCGAACTTCAAGGTCCGCTTCACCAACCTGCGCTACGAGTACGAGCCGCTGGTGGCGTACCACGCGTACTGAGCCGGCCGGCGCGGCGTCCGCACGGGCGTCGCGCCGTCAACCGGCCCGACTGCGCAGGGTCGCCACGGTCGAACCGGCGAGGGTGAGCAGGCAGTCCGGCAGCTGCCCGTCGGCGACCGCCGCCCCGAACAGCGCCTCACCGGTGTCGGCGTCGTGGTTGGCGTACGCGCTGACGAAGCGGGCCACCCAGCGGGTGTCGTACCCCGCGTCGTCGATGCCCGGGAAGTCCAACGCGCAGGTGCCCGGCGGTGGCGGGTCGCCGACCATGGTGGCGGCCAGCGTCCAGGCGACCGTGTAGGCACCGGCGAGGCCGGACCGGTCCACCACGGCGTCGAAGGTGCCGGCCACCGCGGCGCCGTCCCCGGTCAGCGCCGAATGGAGCACGGCGGTAGCGTCGGCCAGCGTCTGATCCGGTACGTCGGTCACCTGCGGCACAGTAGGACGCCAGGTCAAGCGAAGACAGCGCCGAGATGGTGACCACCCGCTGAGCCGACGTGACAGAGCGTACGGTCCGCTGTCGGGCCGGCGACCAGGGCGGCCTCCCTGGTCCCACGGTTGTCGTCGGCACGCTATGGTGCCCACCGGACCTGCGCCGGAGGAAGGACGACCATGCTCGTTACACGCGGCCCGCGCGCGGCCATCCTGGCGGCCTGCGCGTCGTTCCTGCTCGTCACCAGCGCCTGCGGGACGACCGACAAGCCCGAGGAGACGGCTGCCCCGCAGGTACGCCTGTACGGCACCGACGGCAACATGCTCAACTCCTTCGCCGCCGAGCTGAAGGACCGGGCGGATCTCGTCGACGGCATGAAGGGCACCACCCCGCTCACGCCGCTCACCGACGACTTCAAGCAGCGGCTACGTTCCATCGACCCGAAGTTGACCGACTACCTCTACGCGGCGGAGTCGTACGACGCGGTCATGATCAGTGCGCTGGCCGCCCAGTTGGCGGGCAGCACCGATCCGGCCGACATCGCCAAGCAGATCGTCGGGGTGACCACCAACGGTCAGCGCTGCACCGACGCGGCGAGCTGCCTGTCCCTGGCCCGCGACGCCCAGGACATCGAGTACCGCGGCCCGTCGCTGACCCGCGCCGGCTTCACCGACCTCGGGGAGCCGGCCACCGCCAGCTACGCGACCCTGCACTTCGACAACCAGAAGATCAACGACGCGAAGACCGAGTTCGTCGGTGCGGGGGACGAGTCCGGGGTGAGCACCAAGGCCGCCCCCAAGCCCAAGAAGCAGCGGGGCGGGCGCAACGACAGCAGCGACGGCTCCCCGCTGATCCTCGGTGGCCTGCTGCCCAAGACCGGTGACCTGGCCCTGGCCAACCCCCCGTTGGCGGCCGGCGTGGCGCTGGCACTCAAGGAGATCAACGCCGCCGGTGGGGTGCTCGGCGACCCGGTGATGTGGATCGACGGTGACGACGGCACCAACCCGGCCGTCGCCAAGGCCACCGTGGCCTCGCACGTCAAGGACAAGGTCCAGGTCATCATCGGGGCCGCCGCCTCCGGCATCTCCAGCGCGGTGCTGCCGGACGTGGTGGCGGCCGGCAAGATCCTCTTTTCGCCGTCCAACACCGACTCCGGGTTGAGCCAGGCCGACGACAAGGGCCTCTACTTCCGGACCGCCCCGCCGGACAGCCTCCAGGGCCGGGCCCTGGCCGACGTGATCCTCCGCGACGGACCGCACAAGATCGTGGTGGTGGCCCGCAAGGACTCCTACGGCGAGGGCCTCCAGGAGACCGTCCGCGCCGAGCTGGAGCGGGCCGGCTTCGGCACCGACCGGGTGAAGCTGTTCACCTACGAGCCGCCGGCCGACGCCAAGGCCCCGCCCGTCGACTTCGGCAGCCTGGCCGGCGAGATCAAGAACTACAAGCCGGAGGCGGTGCTGGTCATCGGCTTCGGTGAGTCCGCCGGGCTGATCAAGGCGCTGGCCGACGCGGGCGTACCGATCCGGCACTGACGCGACGTGGGTGGGGGCGGCACCGGGTGTGGTGCCGCCCCCACCGCCGTTCAGCGGGGTCGCCGACGTTCCAGGAAGTCCGTCATCCGACGGTGCTTCTCCTCGTCTTCGAAGAGCACCGCCTGGCTGACCAGGTCCAGCTGCGGGTGGGCGGCGGGCGGGGCGTCCACCGCCAGTTTGGTCAGCCGCAACGCCAACGCGGAACCCTTCGCCATCTCGTCGAGCAGTCCGTGCGCGGTGGGCAGCAGCTCCGCCGGTCCGGCCACCACCCGGTTGACCAGGCCGATCCGCAGCGCCTCGTCGGCGTCGACCCGCCGGCCGGTGAACAGCAGCTCCTTGGCCCGGCCCTCGCCGACCAGCGCCGGCAACCGGTGGGTCGCCCCCGCGCCGGCCAGGATGCCCAACCGCACCTCCGGCTGGCCGAAGACCGCGCGGGCCGTGCACACCCGCAGGTCGCAGGCGTACGCCAGCTCCGCGCCGCCGCCCAACGCGGGGCCGTCGACGGCGGCCACGCTCGGCATGGGCAGGGCCCGGAGCCGGGCGAAGGCCGCCGAGTTGATCGCGGCGAGGGCGTCCAGCCGGCCCCGCTCGCGCAGTTGACCGATGTCGGCCCCGCCGGCGAAGAGCCCGTCGGTGCCGCCGGTGAGCAGCAGCAGCCGCGGCCGGGCCTCCAGCGCGGCGCAGACGTCGTGCAGCGCACCGATCAGGTCGGCGTCGATGGCGTTGCGTTTCTCCGGCCGGTCCAGGGTCACCACCACCCGGTCGGGCAGCTCCTCCACCCGCAGTCCGCTCATTGCCGGCGACCGTCCTTCCACGCGTAGAAGCCCTGGCCGGACTTCTTGCCGAGCTTCCCGGCGGCGACCATCTCGACCAGCAGCGGTGGCGGGGCGAACCGGTCACCGTAGGCGGCCTGGAGGGTGCGGGCGATGTCCAGCCGCACGTCGAGCCCGACCAGGTCGGTCAGCTCCAGCGGGCCGACCGGGTGCCGGTAGCCGAGCACCATCGCCTTGTCCACGTCCGCGGGTGCGGCCACCCCGTCGGCCACCATCCGGATCGCCTCCAGGCCGAGGGTCACCCCGAGCCGGGAGGTGGCGAAGCCGGGCAGGTCGCGTACCACGACGGGGTCCTTGCCCAGCCGGCCGGCGAGCGCGACGGCCGCCGCGGTGGTCTCCGGCGCGGTGGCCGCGCCGACCACCACCTCCAGCAGGGCCATCGCCCAGACCGGGTTGAAGAAGTGCAGCCCGAGGAAGGACTCCGGTCGGGCCAGGCCCCCGGCCAACTCGCCGATGGGGATGCTGGAGGTGTTGCTGCCCAGCAGCGCCGGGCGCAGCCGCTCCGCCTCGGCGAGCACCGACCGCTTCAGCTCCGGTCGCTCGGGGACCGCCTCGACGATCACCTCCGGTGCCGGGGCGACCTCGGCGAGCGCGCCCCGCAGGGTGATCCGGGCCCGCTGCGCGGCGGCCTCGTCGGCACCGGCCTTGCCCCGCTGCACCGCCCGCGCGCACAGCTCGTCGAGGCGGACGGCGGCAGCCTCGGCCCGTCCCCGGTCCACCTCCACCAACTCGACGGCGTAGCCCGCGCCGGCCGCCACGTAGGCGATGCCGAGCCCCATCGTGCCGGCCCCGACGACGACAAGACGACTCATGGACGCTCCCTCACTGCGCACGGTGACGTGCGGGGTCTCCGGCACGCCCGACCGCTCGCTTCGCTCGCTCATGGGTGCGACCCTATGCAGCACCGTTCCCGGCGGTATGCGTGGGGGATCGTCGCACCGGGTACAGACGGGCCAACGTCAAGGGAAGGAACCAGTCGACATGAGCCAGGCACCGGAGACCGTGGACGGCAGCGGCACCACCGACGGCACGGCGGTCGTGGAGACGCGCGGCAACGAGCGCGTCGACCTGCTCCGCGCCGACACCAACAACGACGGCAAGACCGACGTGTGGGTGGTGGACACCGACGGCGACGGCCGGGCGGACCTGTTCCAGTTCGACACCGACGGCGACGGCAAGGTCGACATCACCATGGTCGACATCGACGAGGACGGCACCCCGGACGAGGTGGTCGACGGCGACGGTGGCCTCCCCCCGGAGCCGCTTCCCCCGACCGTCCAGGTCTGATCCGGACGCGGGGGCCCGACCGGGCCCCCGCCCCCGCTCACCGCCCACCGGGCCCCGATCACCGCCCGCCGGGCCCCGCCAGCCGCAGGGTGGCCAGGTAGTACGGGGCGTCGCGGTCGTCCACGTCGGTCAGCCGCCACGGGGTGCCCCGGACCAGTTCGGCCAACTCCTCGGCGGAGCAGACCAGGTAGTCGAACCACTCGGTACCGAGTTCGCGGTAGCGCAGCCGCAACCGTAGTTGCCCCCCGAGGCGCCCCCGCTGCCGGTTCCACTCGTGGTAGCCGGTGTGCACCGGGTCGGTGGTGCCGTACGGGTCGGTGCCGTGTGCGATGACCTGCGCGCCGGGCCGGGCCAGCGCGGCGAGCGCGGCGAGGAACGCCGGGGCCCGCTCCCGCCCCTCGATCAGCCCCAGGTTGTTGCCGAGCAGCAGGAACGTGTCGTAGCGGCGGCCATCGGCGACGTGCTCGTCGACGGTGCCGAGGACGAGGTCGCGGACCCCCCGGTGCCGGCTGACCCGCAGCGCCCCCGGTGAGGTGTCCAGCCCGGTGACCGGCACCCCGCGCTCCTGGAGCACCAGCGCGATCCGCCCGCCCCCGACGCCGACGTCCAGGGTGGCCCCCCGGGTCCGGTCCACGGCCCGGTGGTCGTACGGCTGCCAGTGCTCCGGCCCGTCGAGGTAGTGCGCGGCGGGGGCCCCGTTGACCAGTCCGTCGTCCCGTTCGATGATCTCGATGACCGGTCGGGGCAGCCGTCCGCCGACCAACGGCCGGGGGCCGATCCCGGTGTGCACCGCGTACGCGTCGCGCAGCAGTTCTCCGAACACGTCGCCCAGCCGAGGTTCTCCGGTCACGACCTGCACGTTATCCGGGAGCGGTCGCCGTATCCTGGGCGGCGTGACCGATCTGGACCGCCTGGCGGCGGAGAAGTACGTCCTGCTGACGACGTTCCGCAAGGACGGTCGTGCGGTGTCCACCCCGGTCTGGGCGGTCCGTGACGACGACACCCTGGCGATCTGGACGGTCGCCGACTCGGGCAAGGTCAAGCGGATCCGGCGGGACGGCACGGTGACGGTGGCCCCCTGTGACGTGCGCGGCCGTCCGCTGGGCGAGGCGGTGCCGGGCCACGCGGTGCTCTGTGGGCCGCAGGAGAGCAGCCGGGTGCGTGACCTGCTCAAGCGCAAGTACCGGCTGCTGGGCCGGTTGACCCTGCTCGGCAGCCGGCTGCGCCGGGGCGAGGCGGGCACCATCGGTATCCGGGTCACCGTCGGGCCGTGACCGTCGGCCCGGCCGGTGACCGCACCAACCACGTACATGACTCAGGGGCGGTCGGTCGCCGCTTGCCGCGACGTCCGCCCGCCCCTGAGGTCGAAACGCTCTGACCGGGTCAGTCCCCCTGGCGCTGCTGGGGGATCTGTCCCTGTAGCAACGCCCGCACCTCCGACTCACGGTACCGACGGTGTCCGCCCAGGGTTCGGATCGCGCTGAGCTTCCCCGCCTTGGCCCACCGGGTCACCGTCTTCGGGTCGACACGGAACATCGACGCCACCTCGGCCGGCGTGAGTAGCGGCTCTGGTTCGTGCGTTCGCGATGCCATCGGTCACTCCTCCACATGGATAGACATCGGCCGGGGTCCCGCCGGCCGACGCGTCTCCCATGGTCCGGCTAGTCCCCGATGTCCGACATGGGCCGAACGGCCGAAGGTCCCTAGACGGACGGATGAACCATGCCCGATTTATCTGACTTTTACACGGCAGAAAGTACCTTATTCGGACTCATGATCACGGTTCGTGATGCGTCAACTACGAGACTGTCTCATGGTTGGCGTTGTTACTGGGCGTTTTATGGCTAATTGCACCGCTCCAGCAACTGGATCGCCCGCCACCTGGCAACCAGTTGGTCATAGGCCGCCGACGCCTCGTCCGCCTCACCCCGGGAGAGCCCGGCCAGACCCGTCGCCACCAGCTCCGGCGAGTCGTCCCCCGCCAGCGTCTCGTCGGAGAGCAACTGCACGAGACCGCCGTAGTCCAGCTCGACCACCGAGCGCGGGTGGAACTCCTCCAACCACCGGGCGGCCTCCTCCACCGCCTCGGTGATCGGCGCCTCACCGATCGACTTCTTCAGCACCGACAGCGCCCGGGAGGCCCGTCGCCGGGCCCTGGAGATCTCCGTCCGGTAGCGCAACGCCCGCCGCCCCGGCCGGGTGACCAGGTCCCGCTCGCCCCCCTCGAAGAGCACGAACCACCGCAGCGGTACGCCCCAGGTGGCGATCTGCTCGTGCAGCCGGGGCACCCCGTGCTCCAGCACCCGGGCACCGCTGCGCCAGTCCTCCACCACCGACTTGGCCTGCCCGGCCAGGATCGGCGGGACGAACGCGTCGGCGATCACCGACGGCACCCCTTCGCGGGCGCTCAGCGCCGCCTCGGCGACCCGGACCCGCAGGTTCCAGGGGCAGACCAGCAGGGCATCGTCGATCTCCAGCACGTACGCCTCGTCGGGCAGGTCGGGCAGCCGGGTCCAGCCCGCGCCGAGCGCCGCGATGACCGAGGTCCGTTGCCGGCCCGGCCCCTCCAACGGGGCCACCGCCCGCCCTTCCCGCACGTAGCGCCGCCAGTACGACTGACGGTCCCGGTCGAAGGCGGTCAGCGGCTCGTACACGCGCAGGTAAGAAGCGAAGAGCGACGGCACCGCGCGATCCTCCCACGAAACCCGGTGCCGGTGCCGCCGCCGTCGTGCCCGGCCGGGCCGGTGCCCGGCGGGCGGCAGGTGACCCGGTGCCGGGTGGTCCGGCCGGACCGGGGCCGGTCGGCGGCGGACGACCCGGTGCCGGGCCCGTCGGGCTACGGCACGGTCTCCGACCGCCACTAGGCTGGTCAGGGGCCGGCACCATCCCCGCCGGCAGCCGACCAGGTCCGCGCCCCACGAGGGCGCACACCGACACAGGAGCGTGCCATGGGCGTATTCGCGAGCACCGACGACCCGGGATCAGCCGGTCACGAGCAGGTCGTCTTCTGTCAGGACAGGCAGAGCGGCCTCAGGGCGATCATCGGTATCTACTCGACCGCGCTGGGCCCCGCGCTCGGCGGCACCCGGTTCTACCCGTACGCCAGCGAAGCGGCGGCACTGGCCGACGTGCTGGACCTGTCCCGGGGGATGGCGTACAAGAACGCCCTGGCCGGGCTGGACCTGGGCGGCGGCAAGGCGGTCATCTGGGGTGACCCGGACCAGCTCAAGAGCGAGTCGCTGCTGCGCGCGTACGGCCGGTTCGTGCAGTCCCTGGGTGGGCGCTACTACACCGCCTGCGACGTCGGCACCTTCGTGGCGGACATGGACGTGATCGCGCGGGAGACGCGCTACGTGACCGGCCGCAGCGTGGAGCACGGCGGCGCGGGCGACTCGTCGGTCCTCACCGCCTGGGGGGTCTTCCAGGGGATGCGGGCCGCCGCCGAGCACGTGTGGGGCACCCCGAGCCTGCGCGGGCGTCGGGTCGGGGTGGCCGGGCTCGGCAAGGTCGGCCGGCACCTGACCGGTCACCTGGTCGATGACGGGGCCGAGGTGGTGGCGACCGACGTCGACCCGAGGGCACTGGCGTGGGCGCGGACCAACCATCCCGGCGTCACCCTGGTCGACGACACCTCCGCGCTGGTCGCCGCCGACATCGACGTGTACGCCCCGTGCGCCCTGGGCGGGGCGCTCAACGACGACACCGTGCCGGCGCTGCGGGCCCGGGTGGTCGCCGGGGCGGCCAACAACCAGCTCGCCCATCCGGGCATCGAGAAGCAGCTCGCCGACCGGGGGGTCCTCTACGCCCCCGACTACGTGGTCAACGCCGGCGGTGTGATCCAGGTCGCGGACGAGATCGAGGGCTTCAACTTCGACCGGGCGAAGCTGCGGGCCACCCGGATCTTCGACACCACCCGGCAGATCCTGCGGCTGGCCGACGACGAGGGGGTGCCGCCGGCCGTGGCGGCCGACCGGCTGGCCGAGCGCCGGATGGCCGAGGTGGGCCGGCTGCGCGCCATCCACCTGCGGTGAGCGTCCGTCCCGGGCCTGGCGGCCGGCCGCGCCCGGGACACCGCCCCCGGCGGCCCACCGGGTTCCCGGCCCGACCGCCGCCGGGGTGGGGACACCCGCTCGACAGCATGGGGATTACGTGGCTTTTGGGATGGTTTGACCGGCGTCATGGGCAGCTCCGGCGATCACCCCTTACCCGGTACAATCGGTGACGGCCGGGTGACTGCGACGCGCAGGGCCGGCAGACGGTAACCCGAGGTGCCGAACGGTGGCATCCCCATGTACCGTAAGAGCCACGAGAGATGCCTGACGTCATCGGGGCCCGCCTTCGGGCTGCCCCGCATTCTGTGCGAGGGGGTCGAGCCATGGGGCGCGGCCGTGCTAAGGCCAAGCAGACAAAGGTGGCCCGGGAGTTGAAGTACCACTCCCCGAACACCGACCTCACCGCCTTGCAGCGCGAATTGGCGAGTGCTGGTGGGAAGTCCGAACAGCACTTCGACGACGACTACAAAGAGTATGTCGACGACGACGACGAGGATCATGCGGGCGACGATCCGGACCCCTGGGCTCCGGCGACCCGCTGACCTCCGGTCACATTGAGCACGCGGCAACTCTCCGCGTGCTCACGCATGTGCCCGACCAGAGCGGCGCTACCACCGACGATCAGGGACCCCGCCGTCCCGGAGCACGCTCCGGCCGATCGGCGCGGTCCCTGATCCCGGCGGCCACCGCTACCCGGCCGGTGCGGTGAACCGTCGTCGCCGGGCTCAACGCGGTCGGTTGTTCCAGTTGTAGAAGGTCGGGATGTTCTCGAAGTGGTTCCAGGCGCACACCGCGCCGGCACCCTCCCCGCCCGACGCCTCCGACCGGGAACGACGCGCGGCGTCAGCCTCGTGGAGCAGGGCGGAGATCTCCCCAGCGGCCTCCCGCACCCGGTCGGCGACCTGGTCCGTGCCAGCCCCGACGCGCTCAGGCGACCGGTGACTCGTGGTCTCGGGCATGCTCCAACACTCCCTCCAATAGGCGGATCTTGCTGTTGCGGCAGTGCTCGGTCTCCGTACCGTCGAACCGCCCCTGCTCGAAGTAGCGGTTGGCCGCGTGGCCACCGCCGCAGAAGCCGAAGTACGGGCAGGATGACCGGCACGCCTCGACACCGGTGAGGAACTCACCCACCCAGTCCGTGCCCGCCGCCCCGGCCAGGATCTCGGCCAGTGGGGTGGCCAGCACGTTGCCGCTGCTGAAGTCGCCGTAGCGGGCGTCGGAGAAGCCGGCCAGCTCGGGGGAGAGCACGGTCACCGAGCCGTCGTGCCCGATCGTCGGGATCGGGTCGAGCTGCCGGGGCAGCAGGTCACCCTCCGCGCCGTCGAGCACCGCCGCCGCGTACCGCAACGACCACTCCACCTCCCGCAGGTGCAGCCGCGGTGTCCGCCGCCAGGCCGACACCAGCTCCGCCCAGAACCCGGTCACCGTCGCCGCGTCGTAGGCGTTGCTGCGGGTGTTGACCCCCTCGGTCTCCTCGATGTTCAGGCCGAGGACGTCACAACCCAGGTCGAGGAAGTAGTCGTACAGTTCCGTGGCGAGCCCCGGCGTCGGCCGGCTCACCACCGCCAGCGCCGAGAACGGCAGACCGTGCCGACGCAACGCGGCGATCCCCCGGACGATCCGGTCGTACGCCGGCCGGCCGGCCCGGGTCACCCGCTCCCCGTTGCGGTCGGGTGGGCCGTCCACGCTCACACTGACCCGCACCCCGTGCTCGACGAAGAACGCGCACCAGGCGTCGTCGATCAACGTGGCGTTGGTCTGCACATGGTGCTCGACCCCGGCGGGGAACGGGGCGATCAGCGCGGCCAGATGCTCCCGCCCGGCGGCGAGCGGCTCCCCGCCGTGCCAGACCACCGAGAACCGGCCCTGCGCCGCCCAGGGGGCCACCGCGGCGGCCACCGCCTCGGCCACCGCCACCGGCATCCGCCGGTCGACCGCCCGGTGCGGCAGATAGCAGTACGCGCAGTCGAGGTTGCACAGCGTCGTCGGCTGCATCACCACGTACGACGGGATCGCCGCGACGCCCCGCATGCCCGTCACGGACCGGACACGAGCAGTCATCGACCCTCCTCCCGCTTGCCCGAAGTGTCCTTCAGGCTAGGCGGCGATGGCCGCTCGGGTGAACCCCCGATCAGATGCTCGGCCGATCAGCGCAAGGTGATCAGCCCCGGGTGTGCTGGCCGACCATCTGGACGTTGCCGGTGCCCTCGATGATCTCGCCGGCCTGCCAGGCGTCCACGCCCCGGCCGGCGAGGGTGGCCAGCGCGCGGTCGGCGTCCTCGGCGGAGACGATGGCGAACATGCCGACGCCCATGTTGAACGTCGACTCCATGTCCGAGTCCTCGATCCGGCCCTTGGACTGGATCAGGTCGAAGATCGGCTGCGGCTTCCAGGTGGCCCGGTTGACCACCGCGTCGACGTGCTCGGGCAGCACCCGGACCAGGTTGCCGGGGATGCCGCCGCCGGTGACGTGGGCGATCGAGCGCACCTCCGCCTCGGTGATCAGCTTCAGGCAGTCCTGCGCGTAGATCTTGGTCGGGGTGAGCAGCTCCTCGCCGAGCGTGCGCTGCCGGCCGAAGTCGTCGATCACCACGTCCAACCGCATCCGGCCGGCACCGAGCAGCACGTGCCGCACCAGCGAGTAGCCGTTGGAGTGCAGCCCGGACGAACGCATCGCGATCACCACGTCGCCCACCTCGACCCGGTCCGGGCTGAGGATCTCGCTCTCCTCCACCACCCCGACCCCGGTGGCGGAGACGTCGTACTCGTCGGGACGCAGCACGCCCGGGTGCTCGGCGGTCTCGCCACCGAGCAGCGCGCAGCCGGCGTACCGGCAACCGTCGGCGATGCCCGCGCCGATCTCGGCGACCCGGTCCGGCACGACCTCGCCGGTGGCGATGTAGTCGAGCAGGAACAGCGGCTCGGCCCCGCACGCCACCAGGTCGTCCACGACCATCGCGACCAGGTCGATGCCGATCGTGTCGTGGATGTCGAGCTGCTGGGCGATGACCAGCTTGGTGCCCACCCCGTCGGTGGAGGACGCCAGGATCGGGTTCTTGTACTTCTTGGTGTCCAGCCGGAACAGGCCCGCGAAGCCGCCCAGGTCACCCATGACCTCCGGCCGCCGGGTCTCCCTCACCTTGGACTTGAGCAGCTCCACCGCCCGGTCGCCCGCCTCGATCGACACCCCGGCGTCGGCGTACGAGACCGAGCGTTTGCGGGTGGTGCGGCTGGTGCCCGCCGTCCAGGGCTGGCGGTCGCCACCGGCGCCGCTCGGGCTACTTCCTGCGCCGCTGCGCTCGGACACGTAGGTCACGGTTCTCCCCTTTGTGGTTCTCGGTGCCGCGCCGACGGTGGCCGGACGGCCCCGGTGTACTACGGGCGGTGGGCGGTCGCGCCGCCCGGAGTGGCGACGAGCGGTGTGTGGTGCTCGGAGGAGGCGTCCGGGGCGTCGGCGACCCGCCGGCCCACCCCTTCGAGCACGTGCTTGCCGATCAGGTTCCCGGCCGGCAGGTCGATCGGGTACTCCCCGTCGAAGCAGGCCCGGCAGAGCCGGCTGCGGGGTTGTTCGGTCGCGGCGATGAGACCGGGGAGCGAGACGTAACCGAGGGTGTCGGCACCGATCGACCGCCGGATGCCCTCGTTGTCCAGCCCGTTGGCCAGCAGTTCGGCCCGGGTGGCGAAGTCGATGCCGTAGAAGCACGGCCAGTTCACCGGCGGGGAGGAGATCCGGACGTGGACCTCCAGCGCACCCGCCTCGCGGAGCATCCGCACGATCGCCCGCTGGGTGTTGCCGCGCACGATCGAGTCGTCGACCACGACCAGCCGCTTGCCCCGCACGTTCTCCCGCAGCGGGTTCAGCTTGAGTCGTACGCCGAGCTGACGCAGGGTCTGCGACGGCTGGATGAAGGTACGCCCGACGTACGGGTTCTTCATCAGGCCGGCGCCGTAGGTGATGCCGGACGCCTCGGCGTAACCGATGGCGGCCGGCGTGCCCGACTCGGGCACCGGGATCACCAGGTCCGCCTCGACCGGGTGCTCCTTGGCGAGTTGCCGGCCGATCTGCACCCGGGCGGCGTGCACGTTGCGGCCGGCGATGGTGGCGTCCGGGCGGGCGATGTAGACGTACTCGAAGAGGCAGCCCTTGGGCTCCGGCGCGGCGAACCGGCTGGACCGCAGCCCCTCCTCGTCGATCGCGATCAGCTCACCCGGCTCCACCTCGCGCACCACGCTCGCGCCGACGATGTCCAGCGCGGCGGTCTCGCTGGCCACCACCCAGCCGCGTTCCAACCGGCCGAGCACCAGCGGGCGGACGCCGTGCGGGTCACGGGCGGCGTAGAGGGTCGACTCGTCCATGAAGACGAAGCTGAACGCGCCGCGCAGCTGCGGCAGCACCTCCAGCGCGGCGGCCTCCACCGACAGGTCGGGGCGGCTGGCCAGCAGCATGGTCACCAGTGAGGTGTCGTTGGTGGCCCCGTCGTCGAGCAGGCCGCGCTCGGCGACCTCCTTCTGCAGCTCGGCGGTGTTGACCAGGTTGCCGTTGTGCGCCAGGGCGATCGTGGTGCCCGACGTGGTCGAACGGATCGTCGGCTGGGCATTTTCCCAGGTCGAGCCACCGGTGGTGGAGTAACGCGCATGCCCGATCGCCAGATGGCCCCGCAGGCTCTTCAGCGTCGGCTCGTCGAACACCTGGGCCACCAGACCCAGGTCCTTGTAGACCACCACACCCGATCCGTCGCTCACCGCGATGCCGGCGGCCTCCTGGCCGCGGTGCTGGAGGGCGTACAGACCGAAATAGGTGAGATTGGCAACCTCTTCACCCGGGGCCCAGACGCCGAAGACGCCACAGGCGTCCTGGGGGCCGGGTCGCTGGGGGTCAAGGTCGTGGCTCAGCCGGCCATCGCCTCGGGGCACTGCCGCTCCCTCATGCTGGTCTGGACTGGCCTGGCGGAGCCGGGGGCTGCTCCGCGCCTTTCGGCCCTGGACCACTGTCGTCGCCTGACAGTGTACGCGAACACGAGTCAATACAGAAAGTCACGATCCCCCTCCACCCAGTCACCCGCTCGCGCCTAACGGTGCAGCTAGAGCGGCAGATGGTCGGTGAGGTCCGCCCGGTTTCCGCTCACCTGTACGCGACCGTCCGTGACCGCCTGCGCCCACGACAACCGACCGGTAGCGAGCGCCAACCAGGTGTCCGGCGCCATCTCCACCACGTTCGGCGGGGTGCCCCGCGTGTGTCGCGGACCCGCTACGCACTGAACTGCACCGTAAGGTGGGACACGCACCTCCACCGATCGGCCGGGGGCACGCTCCGCGAGGACGGTCAGAAGGGTACGGACCGCCTCCCGATACACCGGTCGTTCGGGCGTACGCCCCTCATCGAGAGCCGTCAGCGCCGCCAGCACCGCGGCGGACTTAATGTGCGGAGAGGACACGACGGGACGATACGACCCCTGGCTCTCGGATGCCACGCTGGCCCCTGGGTCGCGCCGATCCGGTCAGACAAGGCATAGTTGCCGACGGCGTATTCGTACCGTGATGATCCCCGGCCCCCGCCGGGGAGGTCAGACCGGAAGGCGGTTGACGTGTCAACACACCGACGTGCCTGGACGCAGCGGGCCGGTGTGGTCGTAGCGCTGGTGGCCGGCGCCCTGCTCACCGTCCCCGCCACACCCGCTTTCGCCGCTCCGAGCGTCACCAACGTGTCGGCGTCCCCGAGCTCCGTCGAGGCCGGGAAGTCCACCCGGGTCAACTACTCGCTCACCGTGGGTGACGACTCCCCGGTCGACGTCTCTGTCACCTCCAGCAACGGCAAGCTCCGCTGCGTGGACGGTTGCGGTCGCACCAAGGTCGACCAGAGCGGCGGGTCCAGCGCCACCTTCAGCCTCGCCGACGACGCGTCGAACGGCTCCGCCACCATCACCGTCAAGGCCGTCGACGCCAACGGTGCCGAGAACTCGGCCAGCACGACCGTGACCCTGGTTGCCAAGGCCGCGCCGCAGACCACCGCGCCGCAGGACAAGCCGACGGTCAAGTCGATCTCCGGCAAGGTGGTCGTGACGGCCACCGGAGACGCGGTGCCCAACGCGGTGGTGGGCCTGGAGGATTCCACCGGCAAGCAGTTCAACACCACCAGCGACGGCAGCGGCAACTTCCGGATCACCGGGTCCAGTGCGAACCCGATCGCGCCCGGCTCGATGGTCCTCGGTGCCAGCAAGGACGGCATCGTCGCCACCAAGCCGATCAGCGCGGGGGCCGGGCAGAGCCTGAGCAACCAGCGGATCAGCCTGGCCCTGAAGGTCGAGGTGAGCCCGAGCGCCACCCCGTCGACCACGGCTGAGGCGACGCCGACGGACGAGACGACCGGGGACACCACCGCCGAGGAGACCACCGAACCGACCGGTGGGCAGCAGCAGGCGGCGTCCCAGGACGACGACAGCGGCTTCGGCTCCTTCCTGATCATCCTGCTCGGCGGCCTGCTGGTGGCGGCCGGTGTCGGCACCATCGTGCTGCTCTGGATCCGTCGCAAGAACGCCGACGACGGCGACGGTCCGGCCGGTGCCGGAGCGGCAGGCGGCGTCCCCGGTCCCCGCAGCCCACGCGGCACCGACGACCAGACCCGGGTCGTCAATCGGGTCGGTGCCGGCCCCGACCCGACGATGGTCGGCAGTTCCGCGCTGAGCGACGCGCCGACGATGCTGCAACGACCGGTCGTCGACGACGTCCCGCCGGATCCGTACGCGGCCCCGCCGCAGCCCTACGGCGCACCGCAGGACAACTGGGCCGGTGCCGGCGGCTACGGCGAGGAGCCCGCCGGCCAGGCCGGCTACGGTCAGCCGGGCGGCTACGGTAACGCGCCCGCCTCCGGTGGTGGCTACGGCGCAGCCGGTGCGGCAGGAGCTGCCGGCGCGGCGGGTGCCTACGGTGCGTCGCCCGCACCGGCTGGTGGCTACGGCAACGCGCCCGCCTCCGGCGCCGGCTACGGCAACGCCCCCGCCTCGGGTGCCGGCTACGGCAACGCCCCCGCCTCCGGCGGCGGTTACGGCAACGCCCCCGCCTCGGGCGGTGGCTACGGTGGTCGCGACTACGGCGCGACGGCCGGTGCCGCCGGCTATCCGGCGCAGGAGCAGGCCGGCGGTTACGGCGGCGACCGCTACGACGAGCCCACCGGCCGGTACACCGGCGACAGCACCTCGTACGCCCCGGCGGCCGACCCCTACCCGACCAGCACCTACCAGCCGGAGCCGGACGCCTACGGCCAGTCCGGCGCGGCCGGTTACGGCCAGCCCGAGCAGGGCGGCTACGGCCGGGGCGGGGAGCCGACCGGCGGTTACCCCGGCGGCGGCTACGGCCAGCAGGCCGGCTACGACTCCGGTCCGGCCCAGGGCTACGGCGGCCAGCACGGCGGGTACGACCAGCCCACCGGGGGCCACCAGGGCGGGGGTGCCCACCAGGGCGGCTACGACCCTCGTGGCGGCGGTCAGCACGGCGGCTACGAGCAGCGTGGTGGGGCCCACCAGGGTGGTTACGACCAGCCCGCCGGGTACGACCAGCAGGGCCCGGGCTACGACCAGCAACCCGGCTACGGCTCCCCGCAGGGCGGGTACGGCCAGACCGGTGGCTACGGTGCCGAGCAGTCACCGGGCGGATACGTTCAGGAGCCGCCGCCGCAGCGCACCGGCGGATACGACCAGCAGGGTTACGACCAGCAACAGGGTGGATACTACGGCGACCAGCCACAGGCCGGCCGCGACCAGCCCCCGGCCGGACGGGCCCGGCCGGACGGGCCGGCTCCGGAGCGCGGCGGACGCCGCCTCGACTGGTTGGACGACTGACCCACCGACGACACCGACGACTGCGGGCCGCCCGACACACCGGGCGGCCCGCAGTCGCTGTGACCCACACCCGGGCGACCGACGGTCAGGCCGGGAACGCCCGACAGCCCAGGTAGACGGCCGGCTTCGGCCCGGGTGTCGCGGCGGGGCAGCCACCGGCAGCGGGCCGGTCCGCGCCGGCCGGGGCCGCTTCAGCCGGCTGAGAAGACACCGGGCCGTTTCAGCCGGCTGAGAAGACGCCCTGGCGGAGCACCGGCACCACGGTCGAGACGTCCCGTTGCACGGCGACCTCGACGTCACCGGCGAAGCCCGCCTCGATCAACTCCCGACCGGAGACGCACCCGCGTACCGCCGCCGGTATGTCGGGGGTGCTGGCCAGGGCGGCGAGCGCCACCGCCGCCTCCACCGAGAGTCCCCCGGGCACCCCGGAGATCGCGTCCAGCACGCTGGCCGCGCCCAACTGATCCTCCACCGAGGGGCGCAGCGTGCCGTCCGGCCAGCGTTCACCGGCGGCCACCACCCCCACCGGTGCGTCCGTCCCGCCGTACCCGTGGCGGAGCAGCCAATGCCCGACGGCGCGGGCGTTGCGCAGGCAGGCAGCGACCACCGGCCGCCCGGTGGCACTGGCGGCGGCGCTGATCGCGGAACCGTTCGGTGACGGCAGCACCAGGTCGGCGACGAGCGGTGCGCTGCCCAGCGCCGCCGGGGAGAGCGACCACGGGTGCTCCGCGCTCGTCTGCCGGCGACCCACCGCAGCCACCGCGCCGACCCGCACCGCGTAGTCGGCTGCCTGCTCGCACCAGGGGAACGGGTGGACCCGCATCCCCCGGGCCACCGCCACCTCGACGGCGGTGGTGAACGACAGCACGTCCACCACCACCAGTGCCGCGCAGACCCGGCCGAGTTCCGCCGCCCCGGTCAGCCCCCAGTCGAACCGGGCACCCGATCCGGGCTGGGCGTGGACGACCGAGGCCACCGCCTCAGCGCTGGTCGGGCGTCGGACGCTGCCCGTCGCCGTCACCGGCCCCGGAGGCCGCGGCGTCGTCCGCGCCGGCCTGCGGGGTGGACCCCGCCGTCGGTACGTCGGTGCCCTGTCCACCGGCCGTCGGCGCGTCGTCCGCCCCGGAGGGGGCCTGCGCCGGGGTGGTGCCCGTCGGGGCGTCCGGTGCCGGCGTGGAGTCAGCGGAGGCGTCCGGTGCGGTACCGGTCTCCGGACCACCCGGCACCGGGCCACCCGAGACCGGCGCGGCGGTCGTCGGGGCGGCCACGACCTCGCCGGCCGGGTCGTCCGCGTCCGCCGGCTGCTGCCGGTCCGGCACGTCCACCGGCTGCCCGGCGGTGGCCGGCGCGATCGTGGTGGTGCCCGTCCGGACCGCCTCGACCTGCACCTGGGCCGCTTCCGGCCCGCCGAAGAGCCGGGGCAGGGTCGCGGTGTGCGCGGCCCGCAGCTCGTCCAGACCGATCCGGAACTGGCCGTGCACGTCCAGGGCACCGCTCGCCGGGTCGGTCACGCCGATCTGCTCCCACGGCACGGCCCGCTCGTCGCAGAGGGCGGTGAACGCCTTCTCGTGCCCGCGCGGGACGGTCACCAGCACCCGGCCGGCGGACTCGCTGAAGAGGAAGACGAACGGCAGCGAACCGTCGGCGAAGCGCTCCGGCACCCCGATCCGGGCCCCGACCCCCCGACGCAGGCAGGACTCCACCAGGCTCTGGGCGAGACCGCCGTCGGACAGGTCGTGTGCGGAGCTGAGGTGACCCACCCGGGCGGCCTCGGCCATCAGCTCGGCGAGCTGGCGCTCCCGGCCCAGGTCGACCTGCGGCGGCATCCCGCCCAGGTGCTCGTGCGTCACCCAGGCCCACTCCGAGCCGGACAGCTCCACGTGCGTGTCGCCCAGCAGGAACAACTGGTCGTGGTCGCCGCCGGTACGCGGGACGAAGCCCATCGGCACCCGGTCGGCCACGTTGTCCAGCACCCCCAGCACACCCACCACCGGGGTCGGGTGGATCGCGGCGGCACCGGTCTGGTTGTAGAAGCTGACGTTGCCGCCGGTCACCGGGATGCCCAGCTCCAGGCAGCCGTCGGCCAGGCCACGGACGGCCTCGGCGAACTGCCACATCACGCCCGGGTCCTCCGGCGAGCCGAAGTTGAGGCAGTTGGTCACGGCGATCGGCTTCGCACCGGTCACCGCCACGTTCCGGTACGCCTCGGCGAGCGCCAGCTTCGTCCCCTGGTACGGGTTCAGGCGGGCGTACCGGCCGTTGCCGTCGACGGAGAGGGCGACCCCGAGGCCGCTCTGCTCGTCGATCCGGATCACGCCTGAGTCCTCGGGCTGGGCCAGCACGGTGTTGCCCAGCACGTACCTGTCGTACTGCTCGGTGACCCAGGTCTTGTCGGCCAGGTTCGGCGAGGCGATCATGCGCAGCAGGGTCTCCCGCAGCGCCTCCGGGGTGCTCGGCCGGGGCAGCGTCTCGGCCCGGTCGGCCTGGAGCAGGATCAGGTCGGCCGGCTCCCGCATCGGGCGGGCGTAGACCGGACCGTCGTCGACCAGCGAGCCCGGCGGCACGTCGACCACCACGTGGTCGTTCCAGGTGACCAGCAGCCGGCCCGGCCGGCCGTCGGGAGCGGGGGCGGTGACCTCGCCGATCGCGGTGGCGAGCACGCCCCATTTCTCGGCGGTCTTGAGCACCGGCTCCAGCTTGTCCGGGGTGACGACCAGCAGCATCCGCTCCTGGGACTCGCTGGCCAGGATCTCGTGCGGCTCCATCGACGGCTCGCGCAGCGGGACCCGCTCCAGCCAGACCCGCATCCCGGTGCCGGCCGACGCGGCGGTCTCGGTGAGCGCGCAGGTCAGGCCCGCGCCGCCGAGATCCTGGATGCCGACGACCAGCTCGGCGTCGTACAGCTCCAGGCACGCCTCGATCAGCAGCTTCTCGATGAACGGGTCACCGACCTGCACCGACGGGCGGCGCTGCTCGCTGCCCTCGTCGAAGGTGGCGCTGGCCAGCACCGACACGCCGCCGATGCCGTCCCGGCCGGTCTTCGCGCCGAGCAGCACCACGATGTTGCCGGGGCCGGCGGCGTCCTTCTTCTGCAACCGGTCGACCGGCAGCACGCCCAGGCAGAGCGCGTTGAGCAGCGGGTTGCCCTGGTAGCAGGGGTCGAAGACCAGCTCACCGCCGATGTTGGGCAGGCCGAGGCAGTTGCCGTAGCCGCCGACGCCGGCCACCACGCCGGGCAGTACCCGGGCGGTGTCCGGGTGGTCGGCCGCGCCGAAGCGCAGCGGGTCCATCACCGCGACCGGGCGGGCGCCCATCGCCAGGATGTCCCGGACGATGCCACCGACACCGGTCGCCGCACCCTGGTAGGGCTCGACGAAGCTCGGGTGGTTGTGCGACTCGACCTTGAAGGTGACGGCCAGCGTGTCGGAGACCCGGACGACGCCCGCGTTCTCCCCGATGCCGGCGAGCAGCCGGTCGCTGGGCGGGGCCTTCTCGCCGAACTGGCGCAGGTGCACCTTGCTCGACTTGTAGGAGCAGTGCTCGCTCCACATGATCGAGTACATGGCCAGCTCGGCCTGGGTGGGGCGGCGGCCGAGGATGTGCCGGATCCGGTCGTACTCGTCGTCGCGCAGGCCGAGCTCGGCGTACGGCTGTAGCTCGTCGCCGGTGGTGGTGGCCCGCTGCACGGTGTCCACGCCGTCCGTCCAGTCGATGGCCGGTGCCGGACCGCTGTGCCGGCCGGCTGCGGCTGTGCCGGCCGGGGGCGCGACAGCCGCGTGCGGCTCCGCCGGGCCGGAGCCCGCGGCTGCCCGAACGGCCGGGTCCTGGTGGGTGGTCATGACCTCTCCTCGCTGCGCTCGTACCCGCCCGTGGGGCGGTGGAGCCGACCGATGTTCCCGCCGCGCACCGTCACGCCGGCGTCCCCACCAGGTGCTTGAGCACGGAGGTGAAGAAGCCGAGGCCGTCCAGCGAGGGGCCGGTGAGCGCCTCGACCGCGTGCTCCGGATGGGGCATGATGCCGACCACGTTGCCGGCAGCGTTGGTGATCGCGGCGATGTCCCGCTGCGAACCGTTCGGGTTGCCGCCGACGTAACGGGCGACGACCCGCCCCTCGGCCTCCAGTGCGTCGAGGGTGGCGGTGTCCGCGACGTAGCAGCCCTCGCCGTTCTTGACCGGGATGAGGATCTCCTGGCCGGACTGGAAGGTGTTCGTCCAGGCGGTGCCGACCGACTCGACCCGGAGGCCCTGGTCCCGGTTGCGGAAGTGCAGGTGCTGGTTGCGGGTGAGCGCGCCGGGCAGCAGGTGGGCCTCGCAGAGGATCTGGAAGCCGTTGCAGATGCCGAGCACCGGCAGGCCGCCCCGGGCGGCGTCGACCAGGGTCTCCATCACCGGGGCGAACCGGGCGATGGCCCCGCAACGCAGGTAGTCGCCGTAGGAGAAGCCACCCGGGAGGACGACGGCGTCCACCCCGTGCAGCTCCGGGTCACCGTGCCAGAGCCGGACCGGCTCCGCGCCGGCGATCCGCACGGCGCGGGCGGCGTCCCCGTCGTCCAGCGAGCCGGGGAAGGTCACCACTCCGACCCGGGCGGTCACGAGTGCGCGTCCGCGGTCTCGTCGGCCTCGACCCGGACCGTGAAGTCCTCGATGACAGGGTTGGCGAGCAGCTTGTCGGCGATCTCCCGGGCCCGGTCCAGGTCCGGTTCGCCGGTGAACTCGATCTCGATCCGCCTGCCGATCCGGACGGAGGCGACGTCACTGACGCCGAGCCGCGGCAGCGCGTTTGCGACGGCCTGGCCCTGAGGATCGAGGATCTCGGGCTTGAGCATGACGTCGACGACGACGCGAGGCACTGGGCACTCCTGACTGTGTACGCAGTTGGGTGCCGGCCCACTACGGGCGAGCGAGGCCAGCGTACCTGGCAGATTCCGGTCCGGACGCACCGGCCGGGCGCAGTTCAGGCAGTGATCGACGTTACCGGTCGTCCGGACGGGCGGCCGAGATCCGTTCGTTGCCGCTCTGATGCGGTTTTGTTGCCGATTGTCGACGCGTCGCCCCCACACACCCGCCCTGAGCAGGCAATACGTGGCCCAACGCCAGATTTGCGACCGGTATCCGACAAACAGGGACGAGCGCGTCGTGGGTCAGCTCTGTCACATCGACCGATCCAGATCAGAATCTTGTGAACGAGCCGGGCCACCCCTAACCTCTATCGCCAAGTGTCGATGCATGGTCGCCGTACCGGCGGGCCACCCCCGCCCCGGCGGCCGACCCGGCCCGGCGATCCCGGGCCCGAGCCGAAGGAGTCCCCCGACATGCGCCTCCGCTCCACGCTCGCGGTGCTGACCACCGCCCTCGCCGGTGTCCTCGTCGCCGCCTCCGGGGCCACCGCCGCCCCGGCCGGCCCACAGCCGATCATCGGCGGCAGCACCGTCTCCTCCGCCCCCTGGGCCGCCGCCGTCTTCAGCAACGGGTCGTTCACCTGCTCCGGCAGCGTCATCGCCGCCCAGTGGGTACTCACCGCCCGGCACTGCGTCAGCGGCACCATGTCCGTCCGGGTCGGCAGCGTCTACTACGCCTCCGGCGGCACCACCCGTACGGTCAGCGCCTCCTACACCCGCAACGACCTCGCCCTGCTGCGGCTCGCCAGCACCGTCACCAACACCCCGGTCAGCCTGGCCGGCAGCAACCCGCCCGTCGGCTCCACCAACACCATCTACGGCTGGGGCATGACCTGCTACAGCGGCTGCGGGGCGTCCAACCAGCTCAAGACCGCCTCGGTGCGGGTGACCAGCACCAACGCCAGCGACGCGTACGGCGGCCAGGCGATCCGCAGCACCCGGGTCAACGGCAACGCGTGGCGCGGCGACTCCGGCGGCCCCCAGTTCTACGACGGCAGGCAGGTCGGCGTCGCCTCCACCGCCGACGGGTCCAGCATCCAGAACTACGGCAGCGTCGCGTACAACCGGGCCTGGATCACCTCGACGGCCGGTGTCTGACGGTTACCACCCCGGGCGGTGCGGATGGCCGGTCGCGTGCCGGCCGTCCGCGCCGCCTCGTTTTGCAGCATCCGACCAGCCACACACGGCACGCTCCGACGCCCTGCGACTACTGACAGCATCGGAACCGTGCTGGTCGTGACGACGGATCAACTGCCCGGCTACGAGATCCGCCAGATCCTCGGCGAAGTGGTGTCGTCGATGGCGCGGACCCGGAACCCGTACCGCGAGGGGGTCAAGAACCTGCGCGGCGGCGCGTACGACCCGATGGCCCCCGACAACCTCACCCGCTGGCGTACCGACTCGGTGGCCCGGCTCGGCGAGGAGGCCCTGCGCATCGGCGCGAACGCCGTGGTGGGAATGCGCTTCGACAGCCGCGACTGCGGCGAGATGTGGATGGAGATCTGCGCCTACGGCACCGCGGTGATCGTGGCTCCTAAGGTCCCCGACGTGATGCCGCACGACCAGCCCCTCATCGCCGCCGAGACCGCCCACGACCCCGGCTTCACCGAAGCCCCCGGCGGCATCGCCGAACCGGCGAGCGCCCCCAACCTCACCTCCGCCCCCGAAACCCCCACCCCCTAACCCACCCCCAGCTCCCCCACCCCCAGCTCCCCCACCCCCTCGGCCCCGCCCCTTCGCCCCGGTGATCAAGAGGTTTACGCCAATTCGATCTCCATTAGTGACGCAAACCTCTTGATCACCGGGGAGAGCCGACGCCTGGCCAGGCCCGGAGAGCGTGATCAAGAGGTTTGGGGCTGGTTGATCTCCACGGCTGACGTAAACCTCTTGATCACGGGGGTGAGCCGATGCCGGGCCACGCGTGCGGGGGGTTAGAGGATGGGGGGTGGGGAGTAGGTGGCGGCTTCGGGGTGGGCGGTGACGACACTGGTGATGCGGCGGGTGATCGCGTCCACCTGGGCCTGGGCGGCACCGGTGAAGGTGGCGGGGTCGGCGACCAGGGTGTCGATCTCGCTGCGGGTGAGGCCGAGGCGGGAGTCGGCGGCCAGCCGGTCGAACAGGTCGTTGTCGGGGGCGCCCTTCTCCCGCATGGCGAGGGCGACCGCCACCGCGTGCTCCTTGATCACCTCGTGGGCGGCCTCCCGGCCGACGCCCCGGCGCACCGCCGCGACCAGGATCTTGGTGGTGGCCAGGAAGGGCAGGAAGCGCTCCAGCTCCCGGCTGATCACCGCCGGGTACGCCCCGAACTCGTCGAGCACGGTGAGGAAGGTCTGGAACAACCCGTCGGCGGCGAAGAAGGCGTCCGGCAGGGCCACCCGGCGGACCACCGAGCAGGAGACGTCCCCCTCGTTCCACTGGTCGCCGGCCAGCTCGCCGACCATCGACAGGTAACCCCGGATGATCACCGCGAAGCCGTTCACCCGCTCCGACGAACGGGTGTTCATCTTGTGCGGCATCGCGCTGGAGCCGACCTGACCCGGCTTGAAGCCCTCGGTGGCCAGCTCCTGACCGACCATCAGCCGGATCGTGGTGGCCAGCGACGACGGCGCGGCAGCCACCTGCGCCAGGGCGGACAGCACGTCGAAGTCCAGCGAACGCGGGTAGACCTGCCCGACGCTGTCCAGCACCCGGGCGAAACCGAGGTGACCGGCGACCCGACGCTCCAGCTCGGCGACCTTCTCCGCGTCCCCGTCGAAGAGGTCGAGCTGGTCGGCCGCGGTGCCGACCGGGCCCTTGATGCCGCGCAGCGGGTACCGGTCGATCAGGTCTTCCAGCCGCTCGTACGCGATGAGCAGTTCCTCGGCGGCCGAGGCGAAGCGCTTGCCCAGGGTGGTGGCCTGCGCGGCGACGTTGTGCGAACGGCCGGTCAGCACCAGGCCGGAGTGCTCGTGGGCGAGCCAGGCCAGCCGGGCCAGCGCGGCGACCACCCGGTCGCGGATCAGCTCCAGCGAGGCGCGCACCTGGAGCTGCTCGACGTTCTCGGTGAGGTCGCGGGAGGTCATCCCCTTGTGCACGTGCTCGTGCCCGGCGAGCGCGCTGAACTCCTCGATCCGGGCCTTCACGTCGTGCCGGGTGACCCGCTCCCGCTCGGCGATCGACGCCAGGTCGACCTGGTCGACCACCCGCTCGTACGCCTCGACCACGCCGTCGGGCACCGCCACGCCGAGGTCCCGCTGGGCGCGGAGCACGGCGAGCCAGAGCCGCCGCTCCATCCGGACCTTCTCCTGCGGGGACCAGAGGGCGACCAGTTCGGGTGAGGCGTACCGGTGGGCGAGCACGTTCGGGATCGTCGTCACGTACCTCATTCTCTCCTACCCGACGACCGCCGCCCTGGTCGGGCCGACCAGGGCGGCGGTCGCGTGCCACCCGGTGTCCGCGTGGAGCCGGGCGACCGGTCACCCCCGCTTGAGTACGTGTGCCAGGTACTCCCTGCGGTGCAGCGGGTTGCCGTCGGTGCGTCGTCGGGTCGGCGGGGTGCCGGTGGTGCGGCGGTGGCCGCTCAGCGCGGAGACGAAGACGCCCTCGCCGTGGGACAGGCCCGGTAGTTGCCGCTCGATGTCGTGGACGCTGCTCGCGGGGATCGTGCCGTGCAGGCGGCTGACCGGGCCGTGGGTGTCGCACTGGTCCACGATCGCCCGCGCGGCGGTCAGCCGGGACATGACCGCGCGGACCGTGTCGTCGGGCACCTCCACCTCGAACTGGTTGACCGGCTCGTGCACCGTTGTCCCCGCCGCGCTCAGCGCCGTCATCAGCACCAGCGGGGTGAGCTTGCGGAAGTCGCCGGCCGAGGTGATCGGGCTGCAGTACGCGGTGTCGGTCAACGTGACCACGCAGTCGACGACCTCCCAGCCGTGCAACCCCTGCTGCAACGTCTGCCGGACGGTCTCCTCGATCGCCCTGTGGAAGGCGGCGGGCAGCCCACCGGGCTCGACCTCGATCCGGTACCGCACTCCGCTGCCGGTGGGGCCCGGTGCGATGCGCAGGCCGACGGTGGCGGCGAACTCGTTCTGCCAGATCACCTCCAGCCCGTGGCCGACGCCCACCACCTTCTCGACGTACACCGTCGTGGTCTCCTCGAAGACCACCTCGATGCCGTACCGGTCCAGCATCAGGTCCTTGATGACCTCGCGTTGCACCTCGCCGTAGAGCGCCACCGAGACGGTCCGGTCCGCCTCGTTGCGGCGTACGTTGATCAGCGGGTCCTCCTCGGCCAGCCGTTGCAGGCGCTGGTAGAACTGCGCGTTCTGTGCGGGTCGGGCGGCCCGGACGACGGTCTCCAGGCTGGGCGGCGCGAAGAAGCCACCGGATGGCAGTCCTTCGGGTGCACCGAGCTGGTCGCCGACCTGCACGTGTGCCAGCCCGTACACCTTGGCGATGTCGCCGGGCCCGGCGGAAGTCTCGTGGGTGGTGGTGCCCTGGGCGAAGACCCGTACCGACGTCACCTTGCCGTTTCCCCCGATCACCTCGCCGGTGCGGCCACGGCGGTAGGTGTCCACCGGTTCGCGGGCCGTGAGCCGGCCGGAGTACACCCGCGCGTAGGCGACCTTCTCGCCGCCGGGCGCCCAGTCGATCTTGAAGATGCTCGCCCGCAACCGCGCCACCGGGTCGCCGGCCGACGGTGGGAGGAACTCCCGGACGGCCCGCAACAGTTCGCCCACGCCCTCGCCGGTGATGGCCGAGCCGAAGTACACCGGCACCACCCGCGCCTGCCGCACCTGGCGGCTCAACTCCGCGCGGTAGTCGCCCTCGGTGAGGTGCGTCGTGTCATCGAGGTAGGACTCAAGGAACGCGTCGCTCCCCTCGGCCAGCAGGTCGGCCACCGACGCGGCCCGCCCGCCAGCGGACAACGGCAGGGACAGCGCCCGCGCCCCGGCGGTGCCGGGACCGGTCACCGTGCTCATCGCGAGCCGGCGAGGGGTCAGTTTCTCCCCGATGCCGTCCAGCAACTCCTGGTAGCGGGCACCGACGCGGTCGATCTTGTTGGCGAAGGCGAGGACGGGAATCCGCAGGCGGGCCAGCGTCCGCATGAGAATCCGGGTCTGGGCCTGCACCCCCTCGACGGCCGAGACCACCAGAATCGCGCCGTCGAGCACCCGTAGCGCCCGCTCCACCTCGGCGATGAAATCGGGATGCCCGGGTGTGTCGATCAGATTGACCGGAAGACCGTCGATGGTGAACGACACCACCGCCGACCGGATGGTGATCCCACGACGCCGCTCCATCTCCATGGAGTCGGTCTGGGTGCTACCGGCGTCGACGCTTCCGACCTGGTCGATGACACCGGTGTGCTGAAGAAGCCGCTCGGTCAGGCTCGTCTTTCCCGCATCAACATGCGCGACGATCCCGATATTGAGGGAGCCCATTGATGAACGCCACCCTGGGGTAGATAGCCGACATGACCGTCCCGTCTGGTGCTCCGGACTGTCGGCGCATCTCCACTCCCCCGTCGGAATACGTGTCTCAATGAAGGTCTGTGCGGACCGGACTTTACCAGCGGCGTCGCCGCCTCGGCCGTACCTTTCCGGCGGGCGGAGCCGGCCGGGCCGCGTGGTCCACGGAAATCAGCGTCAGACCTTCGGGATGTCATGCACCGGTGCGGTGACCACGATGGTCTTGGTCTGCTTGCCGTACACGTTGCGCGCCGTCAACGTGTAGGTGTGCCGCTGGATGTCGCCCTCCCGGCCCGAGCAGGGAAAGGTGAACTCCTCGCTGCCGGCCGACGGGTAGTCGTCGCGGTAGATGCCGGGGCCGTCGACCGACAGGGCCACCGAGGTCACGTTGCCGACCCGCCACTCCATCAGCACGCCGCCGCCGGCGATCGGATTGACGGTGGTGCCGGCCGGGCAGCGCGGCTTGTCGGTGACCCGGAAGTAGCTGATGGTGGGGCCGTTCGCCTTCGTACCGGACTTGACGCCGTCGCTGTCCCCGCCACCGCCGGTCGAAGGGCTGCCGGTGGGACCGCCGGTCGAAGGGCCGGCGGTGGGGTCGGCCTCCTTGATCCCCACGCCCGGGGCCCCGCCGTCGGTGACCGTGCCGGTGTCGCCGGAGCCGGTCCTCGCGTGGCCCGACCCCGCCGGGCCGCCGGCCGCCCCGACCGCCGGGGGTCCCTCGACATCCCTCGTGGTGGGGGCACAACCGCCGGCCGCGAGCACGACGGCAACGGCAACGGCAGCGGTACGCAGCAGGGCACGACCGGGCATGACACTCCTCGACGGGACACCGCCACCAGGACGTCCGGGCGGGCTGACACCACGGTAGGAAGCCCCGACAACACCGTCCGCTGAGATCGACCTGATCGATCCCAGCGGGGCGGACTGATCGACTCCCGCGAGGCGGAACAGCGGTATCGCGCGGGCCGGTACACCGCTGTTCCGCCCCCGATGAGTGGATCACCCCGGCCAGGCCGGGGCCGGGCGGCACGTCAGGGTGGGGTGGGACGACCGGTCAGTGCCCGCCACAGCCCCGCGCACGCCTCCGGCTCGGTGTCGTAGGCCAGGCGGACGTCGTACACCCCGCGTTCGTACGCCCCGATCTCCCACCGCCCGTCGGCGGACCGGCGCAGGAACCAGAAGTCGGGTGGCAGGGGAACGTGCTCGTGCACCCCCTCCAGCTCGAAGGCGTCCGGGGAGATCCCGGTCGCGAAGAGGGCGTTACGCAACTCGTGCCGGTCCACGGTGACCTCCAGGGGGCGGGGAAGGGACGGCAGCGGATCAGCAGACCGGTGCGGCACGCAGCCCGCCGCCCGCCCCACCCTGACGCGGCACGGTGTCGGTCGGGCAGGGCGGGGTGTCCCCACCCAGATACTCCTCGACGATGACGTGGTGGTCGAGCAACCACTGCACGGTCAGCAGCTTGCCGGCCTGCGGCACGTACTCCGGGTTGAGCTGGAACTGGGTGCCCATGCCGGGCTGCGCGAACCAGGGGGCGATCGGGCCGGAGTCGACGTCGAACGGCTTGAGTACGCAGTAGGTGTGGTAGTTCGCCAGCGGTGCGGCCGGCGTGGTGGCCGGCGGCGTGGGCGGGGTGTTCAGGCTCTGCGGGGCGAGGGAGCGGGAGTTGAACGGGGTGCCGAGCGGGGCCAGGAAGGCGCCACCGGTGAAGCCGAAGCGGTCGAGGCGGTAACCGGGCAGCATGGTCTGCCGCTGCTTCACCGGCTTGCCGTCCGGGCCGAGGAAGAAACCGTTCTCCGGCGGGAAGACCAGCGTGGTCCCGGCCCCGTTGAGGGTGTAGTTCGAGATCCACTGGGACTCGCTCTGCGCGCCGAACCGTCGGTAGCCGGCGAGCAGCGGGCCGACCGGGGACTGTGTCGGCAGTACGGCCGGCCCGAGCAGCCGGTTGTCGTCATAGAACCGGGTGGTCTGCGGGGCGTCCGGCGGCAGGCCGGGCCGGCACAGGCCCGGTGTGTCAGGCGGCGGCTGCGGGGTGCGGGGCCGGCTGTGCTCGGCGCGCGCGGTGGGCTGCTCGGCGCGGGTGGTGGGCTGTCCGCCGTGGCCGGATCGGTTGTCGTCCGGCCCTCGGGAGGCGTCGTCGACAAGCGTGGCGGTCCGGGCCGCGCCGCCCGGCGTACCGGCCGACGGGGCGGCCCCGGGGAGGAGGGCCAGGGCCGCGCTGGAGAGCACGGCGAGAAGCCAACGGCTACGTTTCACCACAAACCTCCTGGAACGGGACGAGTAGCGCCCTCATCCTGCGGAGGTCAGCACGTAAAAGTGAGCCTTCGGGTGGTTCGTCCCCCGATGGGGTGCGTGTCCCGCCCGGCGGCGATCCCGCGGCCCGGCCGGGTGGTGGAGCCTGCGGTCAGCGCTCCAGGATGGCGGTCACGCCCTGCCCGCCGGCCGCGCAGATCGAGATCAGTCCCCGACCGCCGCCCTTCTCGGCGAGCAACTTCGCCAGCGTCGCCACGATCCGGCCACCGGTGGCGGCGAACGGGTGCCCGGCGGCCAGCGACGAGCCGTTGACGTTGAGCCGGTCCCGGTCGATCGCGCCCAGCGGGGCGTCCCGCCCCAACCGGTCCTTGCCGAACTCCGCCGACTCCCAGGCCGCCAGGGTGGCCAGCACCTGCGACGCGAACGCCTCGTGGATCTCATAGAAGTCGAAGTCCCGGAGGGTCAGCCCGGCCCGGTCCAGCATCCGGGGCACCGCGTACGCGGGGGCCATCAGCAGTCCCTCGTCGCCGTGCACGAAGTCCACCGCCGCCGTCTCCGACCAGGAGAACCAGGCCAGTACGGGCAGTTGGTGCTCACGCGCCCACTGCTCGGAGGCGAGCAGCACGGTGGACGCGCCGTCGGTCAGCGGGGACGAGTTGCCGGCGGTCATGGTGGCCTGCTCGGCGTCCGGGCCCCGGGTGCCGAAGACCGGCCGGAGCGCGCCGAGCTTCTCCAGGCTGGTGTCGGGGCGGAGGTTCTGGTCCCGGGTCAGCCCCAGATAGGGGGTCATCAGGTCGTCGAAGAAGCCCCTGTCGTTCGCGGCGGCGAGGCGCTGGTGCGAGCGCAGCGCCAACTCGTCCTGGGAGCGCCGGTCGATCTGCCAGCGCAGCGCCGTCCGGGCGGCGTGCTCGCCCATCGACAGCCCGGTGCGGGGCTCGGCGTTACGCGGCAGCTCGGGCCGGAACGGCTGGTGCGGGCGGAGCTTCGCGGCGATCTTCAGCCGCTCGCCGAGGGTTCGGGCGCTGTTGAGTTTCAGCAGGGTGCGGCGCATGTCCTCGTTGATCGCCAGCGGCGCGTCGGAGGTGGTGTCGACGCCCCCGGCGATGCCCACGTCGAGCTGCCCGAGGGCGATCTTGTTGGCGACCAGGATCGCTGCCTCCAGGCCGGTGCCGCAGGCCTGCTGGATGTCGTACGCGGGGGTGTGCGGGTCGAGCTTCGAGCCGAGTACCACCTCGCGGGTCAGGTTGAAGTCCTTCGAGTGCTTGAGGACCGCCCCGGCGACCACCTCACCGACCCGTTGCCCGGCCAGCCCGAACCGGGCGATCAGCCCGTCCAGCGCCGCGCCGAGCAGGTCCGCGTTGGACGCGCTGGCGTACCGGGAGTTGGACCGGGCGAAGGGGATGCGGTTGCCGCCGATGACCGCGACCCGCCGGATGCTCTGCACGATCCCGCCTCCGTTTCAGGACTTGCCCACAACCTACTGGCCAGTAGGCTACGCCCATGACCGACAGGTACGCGAGCTTCGTCCAATCGGGGGCCGGCCGCGCGCTGGTCAAGCGCCTCGGGCTGCCCGATCCACCGCGACTGCGCCGGCACAACCCCGGCGACCCGCTGCTGCCCGGCCCGGTCCTGCTCGGCGCGGCCACCGGCGGCCGACTCGCCGACCCGGTCGCCGCCATCCTCACCGCCGCCGGGGTCGACGTGCGCACCGGCACCGGCACCGCCCCACCCGCCGCCGGGCGCGACGACTCCGCCGCAGCCGACGGGCCGACCGCCGGGCACGGCGCCGCCGCCGCAGCCGACGGACCCGCAGGCCGGGACGAGCGGGCGGGGAACGGCGGCGCACCGGCCGGGGGCGGGACGTCCGCCCGGTTCGGGGCCCTGGTCTACGACGCCACCGGCATCACCGACTCCACCGGCCTGCGCCAGCTCTACGACTTCTTCCACCCGCAGGCCCGTGCGGTGCTGCCCAGCGGTCGGGTGATCGTGCTGGGCACCCCGCCGGCCGAGTGCGGCTCGCCCCGGGAGGCCACCGCCCAGCGGGCCCTGGAGGGGCTGACCCGCAGCATCGGCAAGGAGTTCGGTCGGGGCGTCACCGCGCAACTGGTCCACGTCACCGCGACCGGTGACGCCGGCACCCCGACCAGTCTGGAGGCGACCCTGCGGTTCCTGCTCTCCGGCCGCTCCGCGTACGTCTCGGGGCAGGTGGTCCGGGTCGGCACCGGCCCGGCCGTCGTACCGGCGGACTGGAACCGGCCGCTGGCCGGGCAGGTGGTGCTGGTCACCGGCGCGGCCCGGGGCATCGGCGCGGCGGTCGCCCGGGTGCTCGCCCGCGACGGCGCGCAGGTCGTCGCGCTGGACGTCCCGGCGGCCGGGGACGCCCTCGCGGCGGTCGTCAACGAGATCGGCGGCACCGCCGTACAGCTCGATCTCACCACGGCGGACGCCCCCACCCGGCTCGCCGACCACCTGGCCGAGCGGCACGGACGGGTCGACGTGGTGGTGCACAATGCCGGCATCACCCGCGACAAGACGCTGGGTCGGATGGACGCCGACCGGTGGGACGCGGTGCTCGACGTCAACCTCTCCAGTCAGGAACGGATCAACGACGTGCTGTTGGAACGGGAGTTGATCCCCGAGGGCGGCCGGCTGGTCGCCGTCTCGTCGATCGCCGGGATCGCCGGCAACCGGGGCCAGACCAACTACGCGACCAGCAAGGCCGGGGTGATCGGCCTGGTCGACTCGCTCGCCCCGGCACTGGCCGGGCGGGGGATCAGCGTCAACGCGGTCGCCCCCGGCTTCATCGAGACCCGGCTGACCGCCCGTATTCCGCTGGTGGTCCGGGAGGCGGGTCGCCGGATGAACAGCCTGGCGCAGGGCGGCCTGCCGGTGGACGTCGCCGAGACGATCGGCTGGCTGGGCTGGCCGGCCTCGGGCGCGGTCAGCGGCAACGTGGTCCGGGTCTGCGGCCAGAGTCTGCTGGGGGCGTGATGGCGCGGCGCAGGAACCGACCCGAGGAGTCCGGCGACGGCGAACTGTCGGTCGGCGACCTGATCGAGGGGCCGACGGAGGTCATCTCACCGGCCGCGCTGGCCGCCGCCCGCGCCGCCGGCCCGGGACCCGACCGCAGCGTCGACGAGACCCACGACCTGTCGGCGTACGCCTCCGGGGGTCCGCCGGCACCCGAGGATCCGACGACACCCGCCACCACGGACCTGTCGGCGTACGCCACCGGGGGTCCGGCGGGTCCGACCGCGGGGCACGCCGACGGGGACCTGGCGGCGCGGGCCGGGCGGGCCCGGGTGGAGTTGCCCGGTCTGCCCCGACCGGGCGCGCTCTACCGGCGGGCGTTGCGCGACGCGCTGCCCGGCATCGGCAGGTCCCGCCGGCCGGACGCCGCACCCCCGGTCGAGTTGGCCGTCGCCGGGGTCACCGTCGACCGGGCCCACCTCGCCGGGTACGACCGGGTCTGCGGTTTCCGGCTGGCCGACACGCTGCCGGCGACCTACCCGCACGTGCTGGGGTTCCCGCTGGCGTTGCGGTTGATGACCCTGCCAGAGTTCCCGTTCCCGCTGGCCGGGGTGGTGCACCTGGGCAACCGGATCACCGTGCACCGCCCGGTCCGGGCCGACGAACCGTGGGACTTCGTCGCGTACGCCGAGAATCTCCGGCCGCACGCCCGGGGGCGGCAGGTCGACGTCGTCCTGGTCGGCTCGGTCGGTGGCGAGGAGGTGTGGCGCGGGGTGTCGACGTACCTCGGTCGGGAGCGCGGGGCCGGCGGGGGTGCCGGGCGCGACCCGGGTGGGCGCCCCGCGCCGCCGGCCGCCACCGCGCACTGGCGGCTCACCCCCCGCGTCGGTACGGAGTACGCCCGGGTCTCCGGGGACCACAACCCGATCCACACCTCCCGGCTGGGGGCGCGGCTGTTCGGGTTCCCCCGGCCGATCGCGCACGGCATGTGGAGCAAGGCGCGCTGCCTGGCCGCCCTGGAGAGCCGGCTGCCGGAGGCGTACACCGTGGAGGTGGGGTTCAAGCTGCCGGTGCCGCTGCCGTCGACGGTGGCGTTCAGCGCCGCCCCGGGCTGGGACTTCGCCCTGCACGACACCCGGACCGGCCGCCCCCACCTGGTGGGCACCGTCCGCTGAGGCCGGGCGGCCCGCGTGACGGGACGCACAGCGCCGGTCGGCCGCTGCACCAGCTCAACCTGTTGCGGAGCACTTCTTCGTCAGCTAGGTTGTTCTCAGATAGAGTAATTCTCAACCTGAGAGGGACGCCGTGAACGAGCAGGACTTCCTCGCCGGATACGACCCCAGCGCCTACCCCTCGACCGCGATCACCGTGGACGTGGTGGCGCTGACCATCCGCGAGGGCGCGCTGCACCTGCTGCTGATCCGGCGTGGCCAACCCCCCTACCAGGGGCACTGGGCGCTGCCCGGCGGCTTCGTCCAGCCCGACGAGGACCTCACCACCGGGGCCCGCCGCGAACTCGCCGAGGAGACCGGCCTCGGTGGCGACCGGCTGCGCCGGGTCCACCTGGAACAACTCGCCAGCTACGGCGCACCCGACCGGGACCCCCGGATGCGGATCGTCTCCGTCGCCCACCTCGCCTTCGCCCCCGACCTGCCCGACCCGGTCGCCGACAGCGACGCCGACGAGGCCGGGTGGCTGCCGGTCACCGCCCTGCCCAGCCGGCAGCTCGCCTTCGACCACGCCCGGATCGTCGACGACGGGCTGGAACGGGCCCGCTCCAAGCTCGAATACACCCCGCTGGCCACCCGCTTCCTCGGCCCCGAGTTCACCATCGCCGAGCTGCGCGGCGTCTACGAGACGGTCTGGGGGCACCCGCTGCACGCCGGCAACTTCCACCGCAAGGTGCTCTCCGTCCCCGGCTTCGTCGAGAGCACCGGCGGCAACACCGAACGCGGCGGTGCCCGGGGCGGCCCCCGGGCCCGGCTCTACCGGGCCGGCGACGCCCGGCTGCTGCACCCGGCGCTGCTGCGCCCCGCCCGGGAGGAGACCGTCCGGTGAGGACCGACGAGGCGATCCGGCTGGTCACGGCGGCCCGCACCGACGCCGACCTGTTCGGCGTCGACACCCCGGCGCAGCGCTACCGCGAGCTGGTCGCGGCCCTGCACCCCGACCGGCTGGGCGCGCTCGACCATCAGGTACGCGCCGCCGCCACCGACGCGTTCATCCAGGTCACCACCCGCTGGCAGGCCACCCGGACCCCGGCACCCGGCGACCCGACCGGCACCCCCGGCGACCCGACGGCCACCGCCGGCCGACAGGCACCGGACGGCCGCGCCGCCACCGGCCCGGCCACCGTCGTGCTCGGCGGATACCGGCTCGGGGCGCTCGCCCACGTCGGTGACCTCGCCGACCTCTACGACGTGGGGGCCGACCGCCTGCTCAAACTGCCCCGCGACCCGGCCGACAACGACCTGCTGGCCCGCGAGGCGCACGCCCTGCGGCAGATCGAGGAACGCGGCGACCCGCGCCACCTGCCGTACGTGCCCCGGCTGGTCGACACCTTCCGGCACCGGGACGCCGCCAACGGGGCCGAACGCCGGATCACCGTGCTCGCCGCCGTACCCGGGCTGCACGACCTCGACGCGGTACGCCGGGCGTACCCCGACGGGTTGGACGCCCGGGACGCGGCCTGGATGTGGCGGCGGCTGCTGGTCGCCCTCGGCCTGGCCCACCGGGCCGGCGTGGTGCACGGCGCGGTGCTCCCCCGGCACGTGCTGATCGAGCCGGACGCGCACGGCGTGGTGCTCGTCGACTGGTGCTTCTCCGCCGTCGACGGCGCCACCGTCCCGGCGCTGGTCCCCGGGCACGAGGACTGGTACCCGCCGGAGGTCACCGCGCGGCGGCCCGCCGGCCCCGGCACCGACCTGGCGATGGCCGCGGCGTGCATGAGCTGGCTGATGGGCGACCGTGCCCCCCGTGAACTACGCGCCTTCGCCGACGGTTGCCGCCGCCCGGCGCTGGCCGCCCGACCCGACGACGCCTGGCGACTGCTGGGCGAACTCGACGAGGTGCTCGACCGGCTCTACGGGCCACGCACCTTCCGACCGTTCACCCTCAACCCCTAGGGAGGCTGCCATGGGCAGCGGAATCTGGTCCACCGACGTGTACGACGCCGCCGACCGCTACCGGAAGAAGAAGGGCACCAGCGCGTTCTCCTACAGCGACAGCGGGGCCCGCACCGTGCACCCGGCGCTCGACCCGCACGACGCCCTGCGGGAGAGCCGCGACAACGCCGAGCACCCGCAGTCGACACCCATCGCGGTGCTGTTCGACGTGACCGGCTCGATGGGGCACGTGCCCCGTACCCTCCAGGCCAAGCTGCCGCAACTGCTCGGGCTGCTGCTGCGCCAGGGCTACGCCCGCGACCCGCAGGTGCTGTTCGGCGCGATCGGCGACGCCACCTGTGACCGGGTGCCGTTGCAGGTGGGGCAGTTCGAGTCGGACAACCGGATGGACGACGACCTCGGCCGGATCGTGCTGGAGGGCGGCGGCGGCGGTCAGATGACCGAGTCGTACGAGCTGGCGATGTACTTCATGGCCCGGCACACGGTCACCGACAGTTGGGAGAAGCGCGGGCGGCGCGGCTACCTGTTCATCATCGGCGACGAGCTGGCGTACCCCCGGGTGAGCCGGCGGGAGGTGCGCCGGCTGATCGGCGACGACCTCGGCGAGGACGTGCCGCTGCGGCAGATCGTCGACGAGGTGACCCGCCGCTGGGACACCTACTACCTGCTCCCCGCCGGCAGCCACTACGCCGGCAACGCCAAGGTGCTCGACTTCTGGCGGGACCTGCTCGGGCAGCGCGCCGTCGTCCTCGACGACCTGGACGCGGTCTGCGAGACCATCGCGCTCACCGTCGGCCTCGGCGAGCAGGCCATCGACCTCGACGAGGGGCTGCGGGACCTCGACCGGGCCGGCTCCACCGCTGGCCGCACGGTGTCGAAGGCGCTGGCCCCGCTGGCCGGCGGCCGGCGTACCGAGGTCTCCACGCTGCCGGCCCCGACCGGGTCGCGCCACGCCGGTGGGGTGACCCGGCTGTGACCGACGTCCCCGCCCCCGCGACCCGGCGGCCCGGTCCGGTCCCGACGGGACGGGACCGGACCGGGCCCGGCCGGCACGTGATCGTGGTCGACCTCGGTTACGGCGACGCCGGCAAGGGCACCGTCGTGGACTGGCTCTGCGCGACCCGCCACGTGCACACCGTGGTGCGGTTCAACGGGGGTGCGCAGGCCGCCCACAACGTGGTGCTGCCCGACGGCCGGCACCACACGTTCGCCCAGTTCGGGGCGGGGACGTTCCACCCGGGGGTACGCACCCACCTGGCCCGGCAGCAGGTGGTGGACCCGCTGGCGCTGGCCGCCGAGGCCGACCACCTCGCCTCGGTCGGGGTGCCCGACGCCCTCGACCGGCTCACCGTCGACGGGGAGGCGTTGCTGGCCACGCCGTACCACCGGGCCGCCAACCGGCTCCGGGAGATCGCCCGGGGGGCCGCCCGGCACGGCTCCTGCGGGCTGGGGGTGGGCGAGTCCGTCCGGTACGGGCTCGCCCACCCCGACGAGGCGCCCCGGGTGGCCGACTGCCGGGACCCGGAACTGCTGCGCCGCCGGCTCACCGTGCTGCGGGACCGGCTGACCGCCGAACTCGGTCCGCTGGACGCCCCACCGGTGGCGGACTGCCTGCCGGCGTTCACCGGCTTCGCCGACCGGGTGGCGATCGTCGACCGGTCGTACCTGGCCGGGGTGCTACGGGCGGGGACCTGCGTCTTCGAGGGGGCACAGGGGGTGCTGCTGGACGAGTGGCACGGCTTCCACCCGTACACCACGTGGAGCACCACCACCTTCGCCAACGCCGAGGCGCTGCTCGCCGAGGCGGGGGCGGCCGGGTCGGCGTACCGGCTGGGGGTGGTGCGGACGGTCACCACCCGGCACGGGCCCGGTCCGCTGGTCACCGAGGACCGGGCGCTGCCGTTGACCGATCCGCACAACCCGACCAACCCGTGGCAGGGCCGGTTCCGCTTCGGCCACTTCGACGCGGTCGCCCACCGGTACGCCCTGGACGTGGCCGGTGGGGTGGACGGCCTCGCCCTCACCCACCTCGACCTGACCCACCCCGACCCGGCCCGCCCGGCGCTGCGGATCTGCCGCCGCTACGACGGTGTCGACCGGTTGCACCCCGGCCCACCCGGCGACCTGGACCGGCAGGCGGCCCTCACCGCCCGTCTGCTGCGGACCCGCCCGGTGTACGACCCCACGCCCACCGACTGGCCGGCGGCGGTGGCCGGGGCGCTGGCCGCCCCGGTGGTGCTCACCTCGCACGGTCCCACCGCCGCCGACAAGCGGGAGCACGGCCTACCGGCCCGCGATCCGCTCCCGGCTCCCCAGCGGGGGGCTGATCCCCCGGGCGGTGGGCCGAACGGTCGCCGGGGCTCGGTCGTGGGGTCGGCTTGCCCCGGCCGGAGCTGGTCCGGCTCTTCACAGATCAGGGTCTAGTCGGGGTCTGAAGCCTGCCTGTCGATCTCTCCGGGGAGCGTGACTCGCGCCACACCTCTGACCGAGGTGAGCGCGAGTCACGCCTGCGTGGTTACCCGGTTGCGCGTGTGCTGCTGCTCAGAAGCGGCTGACCATCTTCTTGATCTCGTCGAGGACGAAGTCGGGCTGGTCAAGAGGGATGTCGTGTGAGCTTCCCTTAGCAGTGACAAGTTCGCGGTCGGGCCCGGCTTCCGCGAAGCTGGCGGCCGCATCGCGCCACCGCTGCGCGTCTTCCGGGGAGCCGTCGAAGGGTGTCTTCTCGGCGACCATGACGATCACCGGTACCGTCTTCGGCCACGAGACCTTGTGGTAGGCGTGATGGGCAGGGCCGAAGTTCGTTGCCGTGGCGATGAGCTGTCGGTTCTCCTTCGTAGTGGGCTGCTTCTTCGCCTCCTCGATCTGCGACGTGCTGGCGGCCACGAGGCGGGCGATCTGCGCATCGGTGAAGAACGGCGGCAGGTTCGCGTCGACGAGCACCGCGCCGGAGACCCACTGCGGGTTGGCGCGGGCGAAATTCGTGGCAACCTCACCGGCCTGCGAGTGTGCCACCAGCACCACCTCGCGCGTCACGCCGAGCTCGCGTAGACCGGCCTGCAGGTCGGCGACAGCGGACTGGACGTCCCACGGGCCGGATACCTCATCACTGTCGCCCAGACCTGCCCGGTCGTAGGTGATGATCATGGATCCAGTGTCTTGTGAGAGTCGCGGGGTCAGGTCCTTCCAGTAGGAGGAATCCTCACCGCCGCCCGCGTCCAAGACGATGGCGGGCAGGTGCCCGGAGGTGACATGGAAGGCCAACTGACGCCCTCCGACGTCGATCATGTGCAACGTCGAAGCCTTCGACGACACGGTCGGGCCGGGTGAAACCGCGACTCTGGAGGGAGCTTGGGAGCCTCCCGTCGCGGCCGGGGTGGACGCCGATGAATCACTGCACGCGGCCGACCCGGCGGCGAGGAGCAAGGCCAGCGTCAGGGCTGCCCCGCGATTGCGCGACGACGACAAGAAGTGGGACTGGGTCATGACGATCCTCCCAAGGTGGTGCTTTCTTCGACAGCACCAGCCTCCAGGCAACAGCGCAGAAGCACACGGGTGCCCGAACCCTTGTGGGGGTGGACGAAACTCCCCCTTGCCCCGGAGCGGCGGGACGGCGAAATCAGCCTTCCAGATAGGCCAGGACGGCGAGAACCCGACGATTGTCCTCCTCGGACTGTTCGAGCCCCAACTTGGTGAAGATGTTGTTGCTGTGTTTGCTGACGGCCTTCTCGGTGACGAACATCCGCGCGGCGATCGCAGCATTCGATCGCCCCTCGGCCATCAGTGAAAGCACTTCGCGTTCACGTGGAGTCAGCGCCTGCAACGGGAGATCCGAGGCGCGGTGGGTCATCAGTGCGGCTACCACGTCCGGGTCCATCACGGTGCCTCCGGCCGCTACCCGGCGCACGCTGTCGATGAAATGCCCGACGTCCGAAACCCGGTCCTTCAGTAGATATCCAACGGCTCCGGCCCGATCGGACATCAATTCCCTGGCGTAGAGTTGCTCGACGTACTGCGACAGCACCATCACCGGTAACCCGGGGAGCTGTTCACGGACGTCGATAGCGGCTCGCAAACCCTCATCGGTGAAGGTGGGTGGCAGCCGGACGTCGACGACCGCGATGTCGGGCTGGTATGTGAGCAGTGACCGGACCAGGGACGGGCCGTTGTCGACGGCCTCCAGCACGTCGAAACCGTAGGCCTGGAAGATCCGGACCAGGCCGTCGCGCAGCAGGGCCAGGTCCTCGGCTATGACAATTCGCATGGCAGCGTCATCCTCACTTCGGTGGGGCCGCCGAGCGGGCTGTCGACGACCAGAGTGCCGTCGAAGGCGGCCAGGCGACGAGCGACGCCTCGCAGACCGGTACCGGCGTCGATGCTTGCTCCGCCACGCCCGTCGTCCGACACGAGGATCGACAACAGTCCGCCGGCCTCCTCGACGCACTCGAGCGTGATCAGGATCCGGTTCGCTTCGGCGTGCTTGATCGCATTGGTCAGGGCCTCGGCGACCGCGAAATAGGCTGCCGACTCGACCGGTGCCGGCAACCGGCCGGATAGGTGTATCACGACCGAGGTGGGCACCGGGTTGACCAGGGCCAGCGCCTGCAGTGCGCCGTCCAGACCGCGATCGGCCAGCACCGGCGGGTGAATGCCGCGAACCAGGTCACGCAGTTCGACCAGGGCACTGGTCGTCGACTCGCGGGCCTCCGCCAGCAACCGGCGAGCCGCCTGCGGATCATCGGTCAGCAGTTGCTCGGCCAGCCCGAGACTCATCCCGAGCGAGGCGAGCCGGGCTTGCGCGCCATCGTGCAGATCGCGTTCGATCCGGCGTAGTTCACTCGCCTGGGTGTCGACGGTCTCGGCCCGGGACGACGTCAATTCCTCCACTCGGGCACGCAGTTGCACCTGCTCGGTCGGGGCCAGCAGCGAACGCATCACCCGGGCGTTCAGGTTCGCCAGCCCGGCTGCGCTGCCGTACCAGACCGTGAAAAAGATCGGTCCGAGCGGCAGCATCACCAACGATTGCCGGACGCTGTGCAGCTCGAACTGGGGGCCGAAGGGGGTGCGGAACACCGTGGGTGGGGTCACCCAGAACAGGAACGGGTAGATCAGGTAGAAGAGGCCGCCGAGGAAGAGCAGAAACGACATCCCGACGGTGAACGCGCTGATCACGGAGTTGATCCCCAACCAGAGCCAGTCCCGCCAGCTCGCCGGGTCTCGCAGGATCGCCCAGAGCCGGGTCCACCAGTTCCCGGCCGGGATCGGTCGGTACGGGCGGGCGATCGGTTCACCGAGCCTGTTCGTCGCCCACTCCCGGTGCCGGTCGGCCAGCCAGCGCACCAGAACGGTCAGCGCCAGGGCCACCGGAATCCCGATTCCGGCCCCGACGACCAGCACCGCGGTGATCCACAGGCAGCACAGGGCCAGGCCCAGAACCGAGGCGAACGTCAAAATCAGCGACTGCCCCAACAGAACGAATCGCAGCCCGATCCGATCCCGTCGGGAAGGGGCCGGGCGGGTGATGCCTGTACTCATGTCTCGATCCTGGCCGGGCGGGCGTGGGTTGTGCAGTGGAGTTTCATCCACCCCCCATGGGGGCTCAGCACCCGTGTCCTGGGCCGTCGATCCCGCGGAGCCTTGATCCCATCGACGAATGCCTCATCGGCACGATCACCCGCTCATCCTCGCAGGAGAACCTCCCATGATCCTCGACCGTGAAGAGCCGTTGATCCGGCCCGCCCGGCCCCGGGCCGGTGGACCCGGTTCGGCGGCCCTGATCCGGTCGGTGCGCCTGATCCGGCGACTCGGCCCCGGGGCGGTGGCCCAGCGTCGAGCATGAGGGCATGCAGTCGGTGCTCGACCTGCTCCACCACACCGTCACCTCACCCTGGGTGTACCTGGTGATCATCGTGGTGACCGCGGTCGACGCGTTCCTCCCGGTGGTACCCAGCGAGACCGTGGTGATCACCGCCGGGGTCTTCGCCGCCAGCGGCGAGCCGAACCTGGCCGCCGTGATCACGGCGGCGGCGTTCGGCGCGCTCGTCGGCGACCACGTCTCGTACGGCATCGGCCGGGGCGGGGCAGGCCGGCTGGCCTGCTCGCCCGACGGCAGCCGGCGACGGGCCGGCTCGGACTGGGCCCGCCGGGCGGTGGACCGGCGGGGCGGCTCGATCCTCACCACCTCCCGTTTCGTCCCGGGCGGCCGGACCGCCGTCACGCTCACCATGGGGGCCGTCCGGTATCCGCTCCCCCGCTTCCTGCTTTTCGACGCCGTCGCCGCGCTGGTCTGGAGCGGGTACTGCGGCCTGCTCGGCTACTTCGGTGGGTTGGCGTTCGAGCGGGACCCGGTCCGGGGACTGCTCGTCGGCATCGGTCTCTCGCTGGCCGCCACCGGGCTGGTGGAGCTGGCCCGCTGGCTGCGCCACCGGGCCCGTCGCCGCGCCGCCGCAGGCCGCTGACCACCGCTGCGGCGGCACGCCGGAGGCGGTCGGCCCGGCGGGCGTGAGCAGGGCTGGCGGCGAGGTCGGCCCGGCGGGCACGGCTGGTCCGGCGACCATCGACCGGGCCTGCGCACAGTGGTCGCCGGGACTGCTCAGTCCGTCGGGGGCCGCCAGGTGACGCCGTCGAGGAGTTGGGCCGCACCGAGCCAGGCGACGTTCATCATCCGGGTGGCGGTCTTCTCCGGCTCGGCCTCGGGGTGGTCGGCCAGCCAGTCGGCAAGCGACTCGCTCGCGCCGACCAGGGCGTACGCGACGACCTCCAGCTCGGTGGCGGCGACCTCCCGGCCCCGGGCGCGCAGCGCGTGGTCGAGCATCCCGGCGACCACCTCGACCAGCCGGGCGCGCATCGCGGCCAGTTCGGTGGCGAACGGTTGGGAGCCCCGGGCCTGCCGGTAGAGCACCGCCCAGCCGTCGCGGTGCGCCCCGACGAAGCCGAAGAAGGCCCGCAGCCCACGCCAGAGCCGCTGGTCGGGCGGGAGGTCGGGGGCGGCGGCCCCCGCGATGGCCAGCATCATCCGGGCGGTCTCCCGGTGCAGGCAGGCGATGAACAGCTCCTCCTTGGTGCCGAGGTAGGCGTAGACCATCGGCTTGGAGATGCCCGCGTCCTCGGCGATCTCGTCCATGCTGGCGGCGTGGAAGCCGCGTCGGGAGAAGACCTTGACGGCCGCGTCGAGCATCTGCTGCTCGCGTACGGCCCGGGGGAGGCGCTTGAAGCTGGGTGTGCTGGACACTCTTGCGAGCATACCTACTCGTGCGTAAGGTTACGCTTGAGTAACCAAAATCGTCCGCCCCGAGAGGTGCCACTCCCATGACTGACTTCGACCCGGCCAACTTCGCCAACTTCGGCCCCAAGGAGTTCGCCCAGCTGGTCAAGTCCACCCCGGACGACAAGATCGCCGAGGTGATGTCCGGCGACCTGCGCGGCAAGGTGCTCAGCGAGGTCTTCGGTCGGATGCCGCAGATTTTCCGCGCCGACCGCGCCGGCACCACCAGCGCCGTCATCCACTGGAACATCACCGGCCGGCCCGACGGTGGCACCGACACCTACGAGATCGTCATCGCCGACGGCACCTGCACCGTCAACGAGCCGCCGCAGCACGACCCCAAGCTCGCCCTCACCATGGGCCCGGTCGAGTTCCTGAGGATCGTCTCCGGTGGGGCCAACCCGGTGATGATGTTCATGACCGGCAAGCTGAAGGCCAAGGGCGACCTGGGCCTGGCCGCCAACATCGCCAACCTGTTCGACATCCCCAAGGCCTGACGATGACCGAGTTCTCGCTCGACCTGAACGAGGAACAGCGGGATCTGCGGGACTGGGTGCACGGCTTCGCCGCCGAGGTCGTGCGCCCGGCCGCCGCCGAGTGGGACGCCCGGGAGGAGACCCCCTGGCCGATCATCCAGGAGGCGGCGAAGATCGGCCTGTACGGCTTCGAGTTCCTCGCCACCTGCTGGGCCGACCCCACCGGGCTGTCCCTGCCGATCGCCAGTGAGGAACTCTTCTGGGGCGACGCCGGCATCGGGCTGAGCATCTTCGGCAGCTCACTCGCCGTCGCCGCCATCTACGGCACCGGCACCCCCGACCAGATGGTCGAATGGGTGCCGCAGTGTTTCGGCACCGTCGACGCCCCCGCCGTCGCCGCGTTCTGCACCACCGAACCGGAGGCCGGCTCCGACGTCTCCGCCATGCGCAGCAGAGCCGTCTACGACGAGGCCACCGACGAGTGGGTGCTGACCGGGCAGAAGGCGTACGCCACCAACGGCGGGATCGCCGGGGTGCACGTGGTCACCGCCTCCGTCGACCCCGAGCTGGGCTCCCGTGGGCAGGCCGCGTTCGTCGTACCGCCGGGGACGGCCGGGCTGCACGCGACCCGCAAGCTCAAGAAACTGGGCCTACGCGCCTCGCACACCGCCGACGTCTTCCTCGACGACGTCCGGGTGCCGGGGCGCTGCCTGCTCGGCGGGAAGGACGCGCTGGACGAGCGGCTGGCGCGGGCCCGGTCCGGCCAGCGGTCCAGCGGCCAGGCCGCGATGCGCACCTTCGAGCTGTCCCGGCCGACCGTCGGCGCGCAGGCGCTCGGCGTCGCCCGCGCCGCCTACGAGTACGCCCTCGACTACGCCAAGGACCGGGTCCAGTTCGGCCGGCCGATCATCGCCAACCAGGCCGTCGCGTTCGCCCTGGCCGACATGAAGATGGAGATCGACGCCGCCCGGCTGCTGGTCTGGCGGGCCTCCTGGATGGGCCGCAACAACCGGCCGTTCACCGCCGGCGAAGGCTCGATGTCCAAACTCAAGGCGGGTGAGGTGGCCGTCTCGGTGACCGACCGGGCCGTGCAGCTCCTCGGCGGGGCCGGCTTCCTGCGCGACCACCCGGTCGAACGCTGGTACCGGGACGCCAAGATCTACACCATCTTCGAGGGCACCTCCGAGATCCAACGGCTGGTCATCTCCCGCGCCATCTCCGGCGTCCAGATCCGCTGACCGTCGCCACCGGTCGACCGCCCCGTCACCGCCCGTCCACCACGGGCGACGTCGACTGGGCGGTCGGCCGGCGACGACGCATGATCGGAAAGGAATCCCTGGTGAGGGCCCCGGCCGGCCCCACGTCGTACCCCGAAGGAGGTCGCCGGATGGACCTGCCGTTCATCGTGGCCACACTGACCAGGCGGGGACTGCTCACCCCCGGGCACCCCGTCCGGGTCGCCTCACAACTCGCCGCACTGCGCCAGTGGGGCTGGGGCATGGCCGGCGAACTGCGGCAGGCCGCCGCCCGCGACCCGGGCCGGGTCGCCGTCGTCGACGAGCACGGCCACGAACTCACCTACCGGGAACTGCTCGACCGGGCCGAACGACTGGCCCGGTCGATGCGCAGCGTGCTCGGCGTACAGGCCGGGGACCGGGTCGGATTGCTGTGCCGCAACCACCACGGGCTCATCGAGGGCATCGTCGCGGCCACCCTGCTCGGCGCCGACGCGGTGCTGGTCAACAGCGGACTGTCCGCCGCGCAACTCGCCACCGTCGCCGACGAGCAACGGCTGCGGCTGCTGGTGCACGACACCGAGTTCGCCGAACGGGTCCTCGGCGTCCCCGCCGAGGTGCACCGGGTCGACGAAGCCGGCCTCGACGCCCTGATCGCCGCCGCGCTCCCCGCCGACCGGCTCACCCCGCCCGCCCACGACGGCCGGACCATCGTGCTGACCTCCGGCACCACCGGCACACCCAAGGGCGCCCGCCGGCCCGTCCCGACCGGCTTCGGCCCGCTGGTGTCCATCATCGACCGCATCCCGCTGCACACCCACGACACCGTGCTGGTCGCCGCCCCGATCTTCCACACCTGGGGGTACGCGGCACTCCAGGTCGCCTTCGCGCTGCGCGCCACCATCGTGCTGCACCGCCGGTTCGACCCGGCCGCCACGCTGGACGCGCTCGTGACCCACCGGTGCCAGGCGCTGTTCGCCGTACCGGTGATGCTGCAACGCCTGCTCGACGTGCCGCCACCGGAGCCCCGGCCGGCGCTGAAGGTGGTCGCGGTCAGCGGCTCGGCGCTGCCCGGCAACCTCACCACCCGGTTCATGGACACCTACGGCGACGTCCTCTACAACCTGTACGGCTCGACGGAGGTCTCCTGGGCCGCCATCGCCGGCCCCGCCGAGCTGCGCCAGGCACCCACCACCGCCGGTCGCCCCCCGCACGGCACCCGACTGGAACTCCTCGGCGACGACGGGAAGCCGGTGCCGGCCGGGCGGGTCGGCCGGATCTTCGTCGGCAACGAGATGCTGTTCGAGGGCTACACCTCGGGGGCCCGCCGGGAGATCCACGACGGGCTGCTCGACACCGGCGACCTCGGCCGGGTCAACGCCGACGGGCTGGTCTTCGTCGACGGCCGGGCCGACGACATGATCGTCTCCGGTGGGGAGAACGTGTTCCCGTCCGAGTTGGAGGACCTGCTCGCCCGGCTACCGCAGGTCCGCGAGGCCGCCGTGCTCGGCGTACCCGATCCGGAGTACGGGCAACGGCTCGCCGCGTTCCTCGCCCTGCACCCCGGCGAGACCCTCGACCCCGAGGCGGTACGCGAGTACGTCCGGCACTACCTGGCCCGGTTCTCCGTACCCCGGGATGTGATCTTCGTGAAGTACCTGCCGCGCAACGCCACCGGCAAGGTGCTCACCCGGGAACTCCGCCGCTACTACGGCTGACCTGTCCCTGACCTCGTCGGGCGACGGTCTGCGGGCAGGGTCGACCTGGGTGCCGGGCGGGTCCGGGCGCGGGCACGGGCACGGTGGACGCTCGGCGGGCCGTCGGCCCCGGGGTGGTCTCCCCGAGCCGACGATCCGGGTGCCGTGGGGGGCTGTCCCCGATGCCGTCGCTCCCCGTGACCGGCAGGCTCGACACCATGAAGATCATGAATCGGCGTACGGTCCTCGTCGCCACCACGCTCGGCGCCCTGCTCGGCGTCACGGCACCCGGGACGCTCGCCTTCGCCGCTCCCACCTCCACCGTCGGTGACCGGCGCGCAGCTCCGGGCTGCCGGCCCGGCACCCTCGACCCGACCCCCGTCCGGCAGGCGATAGCCGGGCTGCCCGACGCCGACGCCACCAGCGCCCAGGTCAGGATCACCACGCCGGACGGCTGCTGGACCGGCACCACCGGCGTACGGGACCTGCGCAGCCAGCACCCCGCACCGCCACACGCCCGGTTCCGGGTCGGCAGCGTCACCAAGACCTTCACCGCGGCCATGGTGCTGCAACTCGTGGCCGAACGCCGGCTCGACCTCGACGCGTCGGTGCAGCGGCTCCTGCCGGGGCTGCTCCCCGCCGACTACCCGACGGTCAGCGTCCGGCAGCTGCTCGACCACACCAGCGGCCTACCCAGCCCCAGCGTGCCGGACGACATCGAGTGGCAACTCGCCCACCGGTACGACAGGTGGACCCCGCAACAGCTGGTCCGGCTCGGCCTCGACAACCCCCGCGAGTTCGACCCCGGCACGAGGCAGCACTACACCAACATGGGCTACATCGTCGCCGGGCTGCTCATCGAGAAGGTCACCGGCCACCCGTACGCGACGGAACTGGACCGGCGCATCGCCCGACCGCTCGGCCTGCGCGACACCTACGCACCGGGCGACGCCCTCCGCATCCGGGGCCCACACGCCCACGGCTACCAGGCAGTCGACCGGGACGGCCGGACGGAACTGGTGGACGTGACCACCTGGAGCCAGACCTTCACCCCGGCCGCCGGCAACATCATCTCCAGTCTCACCGACCTGGACACCTTCCTCACCGCGCTCTTCGCCGGTCGGGTGGTGCCGGCGGCCCAGCTCAGCACGATGTTCACCCTGCCCGGCGTGCCGGACGTGAGCGGTGGGCCGGCCCGCTACAGCGCCGGGCTCACCGCGTTCCCGCTGCCCGACGGCGAAACCCTGTGGATCAAGACCGGCTCCCGGTACGGCTACCTCGCCGGGACCGCCTCCACCCGGGACGGCCGCTTCCGGGTGGAATACTCGATCACCAGCACCGACGCCAAGGGCGAGGAACTCAGCGCCACCGCCCAACGGGTCATCGCCGCCGCCCTGTCCCTGCTCTGACGGCCGACCCGCAGGACAACCCGGTGGCCCCGGCGACCGCCCGCTGCGCCGGCGACGGCCCCTCGCCGCAACGGTGAACCGACCGCTGCTCGGGAACGGCCGCCGGTCGGGAACAGCTGCTGCCAGGGGGCGGCCGCCGGTCGGGAACAGCTGCTGTCCGGGGACGGCCGCTGCCAGGGAACGGGCCGCCCTCAACGGTGACCGGGCCGCCTCACTGGCGGCGGTCGGTCCGGGACAGCGAACTGGTCGCCGCACTGGCGTCGGTCTGGCGTCGGGCGGTGAGCCGACCACCGCCCCAGGAGCGATCCGCCGCGCTCAGCGTCGGGCGGGCTCCCCGGCCACCGCGCGGGCCGCAAATCAGTCCGGGACGGTGATCCGGCCGTCGATCGCGGTGGCGGCGATGTCGTTGCGGTGGTGCGAGCCGGCCAACTCGATGCCGCGTACCAGGGCGTAGGCGGCATCGCGGGCGGCGGTCAGGTCCGGGCCGGTGGCCGTACCGCAGAGGACCCGGCCGCCGGCGGAGACCAACGCGCCGTCGGCGGCCCGGCGGGCGGTGCCGGCGTGGATGACGCCCGGGTGGTCGGCACCGGTGATCACGTCACCGGTACGCGGGGTCGCCGGGTAACCCTCGGCGGCCACCACCACGGTGACGGCCGCACCGTCACGCCACCGCAGCGGCGGGTGCGCGGCCAGCGTGCCCGTCGCGGCGGCGTGCAGCAGCCCACCGAGCGGGGTCTGCAGCAACGCCAGCACCACCTGGGTCTCCGGGTCACCGAAGCGGGCGTTGAACTCGATCACCCGGGGGCCGGCGGCGGTCAGCGCCAACCCGACATAGAGCAGGCCGGCGAACGGGGTGCCCCGGCGGCGCATCTCGGCAAGCGTCGGGTGGACCACGTCGGCCAGCACCTCGTCGACCAGGCCCGGCGGTGCCCACGGCAGCGGCGCGTACGCCCCCATGCCGCCGGTGTTCGGGCCGGCGTCGCCGTCGCCGACCCGCTTGAAATCCTGCGCCGGCAACAACGGCAGGGCCGCCTCACCGTCGGTCACCACGAACAGGGAGACCTCGGGCCCGGACAGGTACTCCTCGATCACCACCCGGCCGCACTCCTGCGCGTGCCGCAACGCGACGTCCCGGTCGTCGGTGACCACCACGCCCTTGCCGGCGGCCAGCCCGTCGTTCTTCACCACGTACGGCGTGCCGAACTCGTCCAGCGCCCGCCCGACGCTCTCCGCATCCGTGCAGGTGTACGCGCGGGCGGTCGGCACCCCGGCCGCCGTCATGATCTCCTTGGCGAAGGTCTTGGAACCCTCCAGCCGGGCCGCCTCGGCCGACGGACCGAACACGGGGACGCCCTTGGCGCGTACCGCGTCGGCCACCCCGGCGACAAGCGGTGCCTCCGGCCCGATCACCACCAGGTCGGCACCGACCTCCACCGCCAACTCGGCCACCGCGACGGGATCGACGGCATCGACCTGCCGCAGCTCCGCCACACCCGCGATCCCCGGGTTACCGGGCGCCGCGAACAGGACCTCCACAGCCGGATCCTCGACCAACCCCAGCGCGAGCGCATGCTCCCGCCCGCCACCGCCCAGAAGAAGTACGCGCACGGCGACGAATCCTACCCACCCCTCCCCCACCCCACCGTGCCTCGCCCCCACCCCGCCCCCGCCCCGCCTCGCCCCCGCCCCCGCGCCCCGCCCCGCCTCGCCCCCGCCCCGCCCCGGTGATCAAGAGGTTTGCGTCAGATTAGAGATCAACTTTGACGCAAACCTCTTGATCACCGGCTAGGGCGGGTAGGGCGGGTGAGGGTTTGGGGTGAGGGCAGCGGGGTGGGTTGGGGCTCGATGGGGTGGGGGCTCGATGGGGTGTGGCTCGGTGGGGTGGAGGGAGGTGTGGATCCGGGGTGGGGCTCGGCGGGGTTGGTGGAATCCGGGGTGGGTGGAATCCGGAGTGGAGCGGGGTCAGTGTGGGGATTCGGGGTGGGGCGGGGTGCGGGTGAGGGACATGGCCTGGCGGACGGTGTGGGGAATGTAGTCCGGGCGGAGCGCGTCGGACCAGGTGAAGCGGAGGATCCGCCACCCCGCGTTGATCAGACGGTTCTGCCGGCGACGGTCGGCGAAGAGTGCCTCGGGGGTGCCGTGCGGGGCGGCACCGTCGGCCTCGGCGATCAGCCGCGCGGCCCGCCAGCCGAGGTCACCGATGCCGAGCAGGTGCCCGTCCTCGTCCCGGACCTCCTGTTGCAGGGTGTCGGGCGGGACTCCACCGTCCACGCAACGCAAGCGTGACCAGGTCTCCAGTGGTGACTGGGCGCGTCCGTCCACCTCGGCGAGGTGACTGCGGGCCGCCGGGGCACCTCGCCGGCCCCGGATGAGCGTCGGCGCGCTGGCCAGGTCCTCCGGGGTGACGAGTCCGCGGTTCAGTGCCGAGTCGAGCACGGACACCGCCGGGTACCGGTCGAGCCGGAGAATCATGTCCGTCACAGTGCGCAACGGCGAGGTCGTGAGGATGCCATCCACCTCGGCGAGGTCGCCCGGGGCCACAGTGAACTGGTGGACGACGAGCGTGGGGTCGGTGTGCCGTTGCGGTCGGGGTCGGTCCACCGGCACCGAGACGTGGACCGCGGGTCGGCGTGGCCCGGCGATGTCGTGCAGCAGGAGGGCGCTGTCGAGGACGGCGAAGGCGTCGGGGCCGAGGCTCGTCACTGCCGCCCGGATGCGGGCCCGCCGGGCGACCGCGTCCGGTGGCCGCCCGGTGGGCGCGTAGCAGCCACGGGACAGCCGCATCCACCGGCCGGAGCGGCAGAGCTGCCGGACATGGTCCCGGGTCAGCCCGGCCGCGAGGGCCTGCGTCGTGGTGACCATCCCGTCCTGCCTGAGGGCGATCCGACGGAGAATTTCGAGCGGCATCACCCCGCCACCCTCACGCCCCACCCACCCCCACTTCCACCCCTGTGGATAACCCTGTGGACAACCCCCGGGTTTCCACAGGTGATCAAGAGCTTTACGTCAACGAAAGGCCAATCCGTGACGCAAACCTCTTGATCACCGAGGGCGGAGCGGGACCGCGACGGGGGGTGGGGAGGGGGCCGGGGGGGGGAGGGGGCGGGGTTAGGGGAGGAGGGGGTGGCGGACTACGTTTTCTTCGCGGCCGGGGCCTACGCCTACGACGCTGACGCGGGTGCCGGTGAGTTCCTCGATGCGGGCGATGTAGCGGCGGGCGTTGTCCGGCAGCTCGTCCTCGGTGCGGGCCTTGCTGATGTCCTCCCACCAACCGTCGTGCTCTTCGTAGATGGGGGTGGCGTGGTGGAAGTCGGTCTGCGTCATCGGCATGTCGTCGAAGCGTTCGCCGTTGATCTCGTACCCGATGCAGAGCGGGACCTTGGGCAGGCCGGTGAGCACGTCCAGCTTGGTGATCACCAGGTCGGTGACGCCGTTGAGCCGGCAGGAGTACCGGGCGACGACGGCGTCGAACCAGCCGCAGCGGCGTTCCCGGCCGGTGGTGGTGCCGTACTCGTGGCCGACCTTGCGCAGGTGCTGGCCGTTGTCGTCGAACAGCTCGGTCGGGAACGGACCGGACCCCACCCGGGTGGTGTACGCCTTGCTCACCGCGATGACCCCGGTGATCGCGGTCGGCGGGATGCCCGCACCCACGCACGCCCCACCAGCCGTCGGGTTCGACGAGGTCACGAAGGGGTACGTGCCGTGGTCCATGTCGAGCATGGTGGCCTGGGCACCCTCCAGCAGCACCGTCTCGCCCCGGTCGAGGGCGTCCCAGAGCATCACCCGGGTCTCGGCGATGTACGGCCGCAGCCGCTCCGCGTACCGCAGGTACTCCTCGACGGTCTCCTCGACGTCGATCGCCTTGCGGTTGTAGACCTTGAACAGCAGCTGGTTCTTCTCGCGCAGCGCGAGTTCCAGCTTCTTGCGCAGGATGCCCGGGTCGAGCAGGTCCTGGAGCCGGATGCCCATCCGGGCGACCTTGTCGCCGTACGCCGGGCCGATGCCGCGCCCGGTGGTGCCGATCCGGGCCGAGCCGAGGTAGCGCTCCACCACCCGGTCCAGCGCCCGGTGGTGCGGCATGATCAGGTGGGCGTCGCCGGAGATCCGCAGCCGGGACACGTCCACCCCCCGCTCGGCGAGCCCGTCGATCTCGGCGAGCAGCACCTTCGGGTCGACCACCACCCCGTTGCCGATGACGATCATCGCGCTCGGGGAGAGCGCACCTGACGGCATCAGGTGCAGCGCGTACTTCTGCCCGTCCGGGGTGATCACGGTGTGGCCGGCGTTGTTGCCGCCGGAGTAGCGCACGACGTAGTCGACCCGCTCACCCAGCAGGTCGGTAACCTTGCCCTTGCCCTCGTCGCCCCACTGAGCGCCGATGAGCACGATCGCTGGCATCTTTTCCGCCTCCAGAAGGCTCGGGTGCCAGGTGGCGACCGGTTGGCGAGCCCGGGGTGTCAGGCTAACAAGTAGGAACGGCGTGGCCAGCAGGGGTTCGCGTCGAAGGTCAGGAGGCCCGGTTTGTACGACGTGGTGCTGCTCACCCTCGGCTCGGAGCGGGACGCTCCCGGTGGGGGCTGCGGCAGCGGCGACGGCTGCTGCGGCGGCACCTCCGACCCCACCGGGAAGCCGCCCGCCGAGCGGGACGGGGAGCGTTGCGAGACGCCCCGGGTGCCGGTGCTGGCCTGTGCGGACGCGTTGACCGCCCGGGGGGCCCGGGTGGAGACGGTCGTCGCCCGCTCCGACGCCGAGGTCGACGAGGTGCTGGCCCGGCTGGACGCCCCGGCCCGCCCCGACGGCCTCACCTGGCCCGACCCGGACAGCAAGGTCCGGCTGGTCGTCGCCACCGCCACCGACGCCCAGTTGCGCGCCGTCGTGCGCCGCCTGGTCCGCCGGTACGCCCCACCGCCGAGCCGTCGCCCCGCCGAACTGGCCGGCAACCGTACGGTGCCCGATCTGCCGCCGATCGGCGTACTCCCGCTCGATCCGGCCCGGGGTGGCCCGCACCGGGATCTGGCCGGGCAGCTCGGCCTGCCCCGGGACCCGGCGGCGGTGGCGGCGGCCGTGCTCGACGGCGGGGTGCGCCGCCTCGACCTGCTGCGCAACGACGGCGGCTCGGTGACCCTGGACGGTGCGCTGCTCGGCGCTGCCGACGACGCGGGCCGGCCGCTGCACTGGCGTGGCCGGGTGGAGGTGGACGACGCGGTGCTCACCGACGGCGCGGACCCGATCCTGGCCTGCGCGATCGGCAACGCCGGCGGGTACGCCACCCTCGACTCGCTGCCGTTGCTCACCGCCGGCGACCCGACCGACGGTCTGGTGGAGGTCGCGGTGGCCGTTCCCGTGCCGACCCGCTCCACGTTGGGTAGGAAGAAGAAGATCCGCTACGAGGTACGTCGGGCCCGGGGCCGGGCGGTGGCCGTGATCCCCCGTGACGAACGGGTGCCGTTCCTCGACGACGGGGTCGAGGGCGAGTTGAGCCGGAAGCGTTCCTGGTGGACCGAGCCCGGGGCCTGGGCGGTTTTCACGGGCTGACCACCCACCCGCGTCCGTCACCCGGCGTGACGGCAACGGGACGGCCTATCCTCGGCGGGAGGAATGGGGAGGAGCCGTGGTGGACGACAACGCCGACCGGGCAGGACTGCCCGGCCAGCCGCCGGTGCCGGAGCGGGACATCGAACCGCTCTGGCCGCCCGACCCGACCGAACCGGTGCCGCACTGGGCCGGTGAACCCCCGCCGGTCTTCCCGCCGACGGCGTACCCGTCGCTCGCGGCGGAGGTGACGCCGACGCCGGCCGACGGTGGTTGGGCCCCACCCGGTGACGGTTGGACGCCCACCCACCCGGAACCGACCCCCACCCCCACCCCCGCCCTCCCCCCGGGATACGACGTCCCCCCGGGATACGACGACCCGCCGAGGTACGACGACCCGCCGAGGTACGACGACCCACCCGGGCGGGCGGCGACGGGCCGGTCCGGGCGGGTGGACATCGACCTGCCCTTCTCGCTGGATCCGTCGCTCGCCGGCCCACCGGTGCCGCCGCCCGGCCCGGCCCGGGGGGCTGCTCCGTCGGCGCCCACGGACCCGCCCGACGGCCCACCCCACCCAGCCCCGCCGTCCCCTGCGCGTAACGCGACCGTCGTGGCGCACGGCACTGACCCGACCGAGTGGAATCTCGGCAGGTTCGGGCCCCTCCAGCGGCCGAGATCCACCCCGGTCCAGGAGCCCGGACCGGAGGCGGCGGCAGTCGTGGCGGCGGTGCCGGCACAGCCCGCAGGCCGAGGCGAGTCGCCCTGGGCGCTGCCGCCCCAGCGACTCGCGGTCGGCGTCGAGGAGTCGACCCCGACCGCTGCCGGACCGCCGCCGAGGCCCACCGCCCCCGACGCGGATCTCGGCCCCGCCGGACCCGGGCCCGGCCATACCGCCGCATCCGATCCGGCCCACCCCGACCCGGAGCACCTCGGCCCGACCTTCCCCGAGCCGGAGCACCTCAGCCCGACCCATCCCGGCCCGACCTATCCCGGCCCGGAACGCCTCGGGCCGGAGCGCCACGCGGCGGACGAGGCCGGACCGGACGCGCTCGACCCGACCGCCTCCGCGCCGGCCACGCCCGGACCGGCCGCTCACGGCCCAGGGTCGACCGGCCCGGCCGCCCACGGCCCCGGGCCAGCCGGGCCCGCAACTCCCGGACCGGCCGCCCACGGCCCCGGACCGACCGGACCCGCAACTCCCGGCCCGGCCGCCCACGGCCCCGGACCGACCGGACCCGCAACTCCCGGACCCGCCACCCACGGCCCCGAACCGACCGGACCCGCAACTCCCGGACCGGCCCGGCCCGGGGTGACGGGTCCCGGGGAATCCGGCCTGCTGCCCGGACCGCAGGTGCCCGGCGGCTGGCACCGGTCGTCGTGGCCGGAGCAGCCCCCGCCGGCCGGGACGGCACCGGCCGCCGGGCCCTCGGCGGCCTATCCCGACCCGGTGGGCTACCCGGAGCTGGGCTGGTCACCGGACAGCGGGATCGCGCCGACCGCCGAGGACTTCGCCCGCCGTCGGCAGATCCGGCCAGCCGACCCGATCGCCACGATGGGCGTACGGGCCGTGGTCAACCGGATCGGCCTGGTGAAACTCCCGCCGGGGCAGCACGAGCAGGAGGTGAAGCGGGACATCGAGATGGTGCGCCGCAACTTCGGCGGGCTGCGCCAGGTGACCGTGGTCAACCCCAAGGGCGGCGCCGGCAAGACGGTGGCCATCCTGCTGCTCGCCATGACCTTCGGACAGAAGCGCGGCGGTTACGTGCTGGCCTGGGACAACAACGAGACCCAGGGCACCCTGGGGATGCGGGCGCAGCAGGACTTCCACTCCCGGACGGTCCGGGACATGCTGCGTGACCTCGGGCAGTTCCAGGGGCCGCACGGCCGGATCGGGGACCTGTCGCAGTACGTCCGCTCGCAGGGCGAGGGGATGTTCGACGTGCTCGCCTCGGACGAGTCGGCCACCGGGGGCGAGATGCTGACGGCGGCGGCGTTCGCCGAGATCCGCGAGGTGGTGAGCCGGTTCTACAAGCTGATCTTCGTGGACACCGGGAACAACGTCCGGGCGCAGAACTGGCAGGCCGCGATGGACGCCACCGACCAGTTGGTGGTCACCATGTCGGCCCGGAACGACTCGGCGGAGACGGCCGCCCGGATGCTCGACCACCTGGAACAGAGCGGCCGGCACCGGCTCGTCCGGCAGGCGGTGACGGTGGTGTCGATGCCACCGTCGCGCAAGGAGATCGACCTGCCGGCCATCCAGGAACACTTCGCCGCCCGGACCAGGGCGGTGCTGCTCGCACCGTACGAGCGGCTGATCGACACCGGTGAGCCGATCCGGTACGGCGGGCTCTCCTCGGCCACCCGGGACGCCTGGTTGAAGATCGCCGCAGCGGTGGCCGAGGGGCTCTGAGCGGCCCGTAACCGTCGGCACCGGCCCACCCCGCACGGACTTGTCGGGGGCGGGCCGGCGTCGACCGGCCGGTCAGGCGCTGGCGAGGGCGTCCCCGGCCGCCGGGTCGCAGTCGCGGAGGAACTGGGCGCACCGGGCGGCCTCGTCCGCCTCGCCGATCTCCCCGGCGGCCCGGGACAGGACGTAGAGGCAGCGCAGGAAGCCCTGGTTCGGGGCGTGCGACCACGGGACCGGGCCGTGCCCCTTCCAGCCGCTGCGCCGCAACTGGTCCAGGCCACGGTGGTAGCCGGTGCGGGCGTACGCGTACGCGGCGATCACCTGACCGCCGTCGAGGGCACGGGTGGCCAGGGCCGCCCAGGCCGCGCTGTGGGTGGGAAAGCGGGCCGCGACCTCGGCGTACGCCTCGTCGGTGCCGTGCTCGGCGGCGGTGGCCAGCGCGGCGTCCGCGTCGTCGTGCGCGGGCAGGAGGGTGGCCGGAGGCTCAGGCAACAGGTTCTGCATCGCCCCATTCAACCCGCTTCGCCCTGCACCGCGCGAGGGGGTCGGGTGCATACGGTGGCTGAACGGTGGAGGTCTACGTCACGCCCGGGACCCTGTCGGGTGAACCCTCGGCCATCCGTACCGGCCCTGCGGTCGCACCGGCGACCCGCGCGGCTCGGGCGATCCACCCCAGCGGTCCCGCCGGTCGACCCTGCGGCCCATGCCGCACGAAGATATTTTCCACTACAACTATTGGTCCGGAGCCTCCCCAGGACCCGGTTACGCAGGAGCCCGGCGACCTCGGTCGCCGGGCTCCTGTCGTCGGTGCCCCTGCCGCCGCGCGGGGGTGGCGGGGTGGGGGCAGGATGGCGGGGTGCCGACCCCACCTCCCGCGGACGTCATCGCGCCGCACGACACCAGTCATGACGAGATCGAGACCCGGGCCGAGTTCGACCGGCACCTGGTCGCCGGCAGCCTCGCCGGGTTGACCGTGCAGGGGCTGCGCCTCGACCTCGATCCGGTTCCCGACCTGACCGCCACGGAGGTGACCGGGACCCTCTTCGTGGGTTGCCGGTTCGCCGGCCGGGAGGTCGGCGCGGACCTGGTCCGGCGCGGGGCGAACGTGGTGCCGCCCTTCTCCGGCCTGCCCTACCCGACCCAGCCGGCCCACCTGTACACCCCGACCGACCTGGCCGAGGGGTTCGCCGACGGCGGGTTCGCCGGGATGTACGACACCCGGGTCTACGAGCACTTCCGCGCCCACGGTGGCGCGCTGCCGGACGTGAAGGAGGCGCTCGGGCAGCGGTTGCACGACCACGGGGTGGACAACGCCCTGGCCGACGCGACCCGGACCTGGCTCGCCACCCACGGGCCGCAGTCGGTGGTGGGGGTGATGGGTGGGCACGCGGTGCCGCGCGGCAGTGTGCCGTACCGGATGGCGGCGGTGCTGGGCTGGGAGCTGGCGCGGGCCGACCGGCTGGTGGTGACCGGCGGCGGCCCCGGGGTGATGGAGGCGGCCAACCTGGGCGCGTTCCTGGCGGCCTGGCCGGCGCGGGAGTTGGACACCGCGATCGACCTCCTGGCGGTGGCCCCCGACTTCACCGATCACGACCGGTACACGGCCGCCGCGCTGGCGGTGCGGGACCGTTACGTCGCCACCGTGCCGCAGCAGCGCGGCCCCGGCCTGGACTGGGCCCGCTCCGGCGGGCTGGCCATCCCCACCTGGTTGTACGGGCACGAGCCGGCGAACCTGTTCGCCGGGCGGATCGCCAAGTACTTCTCCAACGCCATCCGGGAGGACACCATCCTGCGGCTGGCCCGGGGCGGGATCGTCTTCGCGCCCGGCCGGGCCGGCACCGTGCAGGAGGTGTTCCAGGCGGCGACGAAGACGTACTACGGCACGGACGGCGCGAGCGGGGCGTACGTCTTCCTCGACCAGGCGTACTGGACCCGGGAGTTGCCGATCGAGTCGCTGCTGCGCCCACTGTTCGCCGGGTCGCCGGCCGGTGACCTGTCCGCCAGCATCCACCTCACCGACGACGTCCACGAGGCCGTCCGGGTGCTCACCGCGACCGGCTGAGGTCCGTCCCGGTCACCGCCGCGACACTGACGGCCGGCTCCCCGGGCGGGGAGCCGGCCGTCGGCGGATACGCGGAAGGGTCACTTCATCCGGGTGCCGGTGGAGCGCAGGTGCTCGCACGCCTCGATGACCCGGGCGGCGAGACCGGCCTCGGCCAGCTTGCCCCAGGTACGCGGGTCGTACTGCTTCTTGTTGCCGACCTCGCCGTCGATCTTGAGGACGCCGTCGTAGTTGCGGAGCATGTGGTCCGCGACCGGCCGGGTGAACGCGTACTGGGTGTCGGTGTCGATGTTCATCTTCACCACGCCGTAGTCGAGCGCCTCCCGGATCTCCTCCAGCAGCGAGCCGGAGCCGCCGTGGAAGACCAGGCTGAGCGGCTTGTCCTTGCCGTACTTGGCGCCGACCGCCTCCTGGATCTGGTTGAGGATCTCCGGCCGGAGCTTGACGTTGCCCGGCTTGTAGACGCCGTGCACGTTGCCGAAGGTCAGCGCCGCCATGTAGCGGCCCTTCTCGCCCAGGCCGAGCGCCTCGACCATGGCCAGGCCGTCCTCGACGGTGGTGTAGAGCTTGTCGTTGATGGCGTTCTCGACGCCGTCCTCCTCGCCACCGACGACGCCGACCTCGATCTCCAGGACGATCTTGCCCTTGGCGGCCTCGTCGAGGAGCTGGGCGGCGATCTGCAGGTTCTCCGCCACCGGCACGGCCGAGCCGTCCCACATGTGCGACTGGAACAGCGGCTCCTGGCCGCCCTTCACCCGCTCCTGGGAGATGGCCATCAGCGGCCGGACGAAACCGTCCAGCTTGTCCTTCGGGCAGTGGTCGGTGTGCAGCGCGATGTTGACCGGGTACTTCTTGGCCACCTCGTGCGCGTACGCGGCGAACGCCACCGCACCGGTCACCATGTCCTTGACGGACGGGCCGGACAGGTACTCGGCACCACCGGTGGAGACCTGGATGATGCCGTCGCTCTCCGCGTCGGCGAAGCCCTTCAGCGCCGCGTTCAGGGTCTGCGACGAGGTCACGTTGATCGCGGGGTACGCGTACCGGCCGGCCTTGGCCCGGTCCAGCATCTCCGCGTAAGCCTCGGGGGAAGCGATGGGCATGTGAAAAGCTCCTTACTTACCGCTCTCGGCCGCGCTGGCCGCTGACTTCCATCGGTGCGCCGGACCGCGCTGTCCACCGTCGGCAGTATCCCGCAGGAGGCGACGGCGGGCACCACCGCCCCGGTGGCCGTCCACCGGTCGGCTCACCGGCGCTCCCACCGGTCCGGTACGGCGACACTGATCAACCAGGTCACCACGGCCATCACGATGGCCCCCCAGAAGGCGGCCCAGAAACCGTCCACCCGGAACGGCAGGTCGAGGGCGCGCGCGAGCCAATCGGTCAGCATGAACAGCAGGGCGTTCACCACCAGCGCGAACAACCCGAGGGTGAGCAGGTAGAACACGCAGCCGACCACCTTGATCACCGGCTTGAGGACCGCGTTGACGACGCCGAAGATCAGCGCCACCACCAGCAGGGTGAGCGCGGTGTTCGCGCCGTTGCGCCCGGTGACGTCGACCCCGGGCACGATCAGCGTGGTGACCCACAGCGCGATCGCCGTGATCACCAGTCGGATCAGGAAGCCCACCGACCCATCCTGACACCACCCGACGTCCCCGGTGGGACGTTCCCGCGTTCCCGCGCCCACCGGGCGACCTCCGCCACCAGCCCGTACGGTGGGGTGGACAGGCCGCCGGCACCAGGGAGGGACGATGGGTCAGCCCCACGAGGACTTCACCCCGAGCGACCACCTCGACCCGCAGGAACGCGACCCGGAGGCCGAGCCGGCCGACGCGGTCGAGCAGGCCGCCGTGGTCGGTCCGGACGAGACCGACGCGGAGCCGCACCGGGGGCTGGAGGTCGACGACTGGGACGCGATGGAGCAGGCCCGGGTGGTCACCGCCGACGAGGACGACTACCGCTGACGGTGCGGGCCGACCGACGACGTCCCGGCGTGGCGGGGCAACGCGGAGTGTGACCTGCGTGAGAGGCTGACCACTTTCCGTCACCCGCCGGGAGGTAGTCCTCATGCTTCGGCACCACCTACGGCGCTGGTTCGCCACCCTCGTCGCCGTCGGCGTGTTCGTCGGCACGGCCGCCACCCCCGCCCTGGCCGTTGGCACGTTCGTCTCCGCCGCCGCCGCGCCGACCGCAGCCGGCGCGGTGAAGATCGAATCGCGGAACCTGCTGGTCGCCCCCGGGCACGGCACCTCGGGTCAGGTCCGCATCGACATCACCCACCTCGCCGAAGGCGAGCCCTTCCACCTCGGCCTGGACCTATCCGAGCTGGACAAGGTCGGCCGCCTCACCACCTCGGGCGACGGCTGGAGTTGCGCCCAACCCGACAGGCACCTGCGCTGCACCGCCAAAAAAGGCAAGGCGGCCATGTCGAACGAGTTTCCCACCCTGTTCTTCCAGATCGACGCCCGGTCCGACGCGCCGTTGGACACCCGGGTCGAGCTTCGCTTCGACGTGACGTCGTCCGCGGCCAGCGGCACCCGGACCACCACGGTGACCGTCGTCGAGGGGGTCGACCTGCAGACCGCACCGAAGGCGGAGCTGAGCGTCGAACCCGGCGACCTGCTCGACGTCACCGGCACCGTGCGCAACGCCGGCCCCGGACCCGAACGCGGTGTCGTGCTCACCATGGATCCGGACTGGCTGTTGACGTACCGCGACAACTTCCGCAACTGCCGGTGGAGGGAGGGCACCCCGCTCGTCTGCCGTTTCGACACGGAACTCGAACCGGGCGTCACCTACCGCCTCTCGGATCCGCTGCCGTTCAGGGTGAACCGGATCGCCCGCAGCGGCCTGGTGCTGACCAACCGGCTCCAGTGGTGGACCACCGACGACTGGGCGTTGGTCGAGAACGACCCGACCGCCCCGAAACCGCCCGACACTCCCGGTAACGGCATCGAGCTGCGCCTGGTCGCCCAGCCGTCCGCGGCACGGACCGATCCCGCTGTCCGGAACAGCTGGACCGACGTCCGGGTGACCATCACCGGCGACCGGACGGCGGACGCCGCCGCCGTGGGCGACGAGGCCCGGGTGCGGGTCGGTGACCGGGTGAAGATGACGATCGGCTTCCGCAACCTGGGGCCGACGACCGTGGAGACGTGGCGGGAACAACCCCTGGTGCAGGTCGACATCCCGGACGGCCTGACGGTGGTCGACATCGTCTGGAACTGCTACCCGGTCACCGACGGGAAGTGGAACGGTGGCGACATAGGCGAGCCTGGTGCACCGTCCTACGGGTGCGGTGGTCCCGGGGACTTCGCCGATGCCGGGGAGACCTTCTCCTACGCATTGACGCTGCGCGTCGACCGGCTGACCCGACGGACCGCCGGGGCGGTGACCACCACCCTCGACGGTGACACCGATCACCGCAACGACCGGGCGGAGATCGTGTTCCTGCCGGCCGCCGACGGCAGTGCCGGTGGGGAACCGGACGGGGACGGTTCACTGCCGATCACCGGCGGCGCCGCCGCATCTCTCGCCGCACTGGGTGGGGGGCTGCTCGTTGCCGGCCTCGGCGGCTACCTGGTGGCCCGCCGTCACAGGACCCGCTTCGTCGCCTGATCCTCCTCCACCATCCGAGTCCCGTCGGCGACCCGGTCCGGCGGCTCGCCGCAACCGTCCACGGACCCGACCCGGCCGTTGTGTCGGTTCAGCCGGCCCGTTCGGCCCATCTCTGGACCCGCGCGGCATCACGGGCAGCACGGGAAGCGCGAGATCCATAGGATTCGCAGGCTTCGCTGCTCACCCACGGGAGGAAATCCATGATGCTCAAGCACTCGACCCGGCGCTGGCTCGCCGGGCTGAGCGTGGCCGGAGCATTCGTCGCCGCCTCGGCCACCCCGGCGTCGGCCGAGAGCGCAAAGGTCAATCTTGGCATCTACTTCGATGACACGACCGTCGCACTCGGCTCCGAAGGCAAGACGAACTCGCCCACGCTGCACAGCTCCGTGCCGGCCGTCCTGCGCGGCCTGAGCGTACGCTACGACTTCGCCGGGCTCAGCGGAAAGGTGACGGTCAAGCCGGAGAGCGTGGGCAGCGGTGACTGCACCTCGCCGCAGCAGGGCGTCCTGGTCTGCACCGACCCGTTCGAGGTCGAGCTCGAGGAGTGGGGCATCGGCGGCTACTTCAACGTCGTCATCGCACCGACCGCCGACGCCCAGGACGGCGACAGCGGCGACCTCAAGGTGACGGTCAGCGCGGACGGTGCCAAGTCGGCCAGCCACACCGCCAAGGTCCGGGTCGGCGAGGGTGTCGACCTCGCCGGCGGCACCGAGGTGACGCGGTCCACGGCCCCCGGTGGGAGTTTCACCGCCCCGCTCACGGTGCAGAACGTCGGGCAGAGCACCGTCAAGGGTGCCGTGGCGGTCTTCGACCACGACCGGGCCATCCGCCCCGGCAAGAAGTACAGCAACTGCACCTACGAGGGTGACCAGCTGCGCACGTGCAGCTTCACCGACCTCGTCGCGGCTCCCGGTGAGAGCTGGACCGCTGACGCCCCGTACCTGCTCGGCAAGGACGCCTACGCCCCGGGCCGCAGCTACGGCTACCACAACTGGATGACGGTGGCGGAGTTCGAGGACTTCACGACGTACCTGGCGCATCTGGGCGTCTCGATCGGCAAGCCCGGCGACGGCGGTGAACTCAGCCTGGGCAAGGGTGGCAACCGGCGGGGTCTCCAGTCCGACACCGACCCCTACAACAACTGGTCCAGCGTGGTGGTCAAGGCCACCGGTAAGAACGGGACGGACCTGGCCGCGATCGGCAACTCGGTGAAGGGCAAGGCCGGTCAGGTGGTCAATGCCACCATCGGCGTCCGTAACGACGGACCGGCGTCGCTGGACTTCAGCCGTAGCGGCAGCCCCGTCACGAAGGTGGACGTCGTCGTGCCGACCGGCACCACCGCCGTCGAGGTGCCCGACACCTGCATGCCATTCGCCGATGGCGACGCGGACTGGTCGGAGGCCGGCACGCCCGGCGCCAAGGCGTACCGCTGCCTCCCGGACATCTACCTCGCCGTGAACGAGAAGCAGACCTTCTCGTTCGACCTGCGGATCGACAAGGTGGTCCCGGACGCCGCAGGCACCGTGACGATCAACGCCAAGTGCGAGTGTGAAGGGTTCACCGAGGACACCAACGCGGCCAACGACGTCACGAAGCTGCTCGTCAACGCGACCGGCCCCGACGGCGGCACGGACGGCCCCGGCGGGGGTGACGGGGGCGCGGGCGCCGGTGACGGTGGCCCGCTCCCGATCACCGGCAGCTCGACGGCCCTGGTCGGTGGGGTCGGCGCACTGCTGCTCGTCGCCGGTGCCGCCGGCTACCTGGTGGCCCGCCGCCGCCGGACCCGCTTCGTGGCCTGACCTCCGCCGCACCTCCGACGCCCCGTCGACCCCGCCCGGGTCGGCGGGGCGTCGCGTTCCACCGCCTGCGCACCCGACCGGGCCGGACCCGCCGGGCGTTGCGCCTCGCCGCCCGCGCACCCGGACCGCTGCGGCCCCGGGGAGCGGCAGCCCCGGGGAGCGACGGCCCTCGGGAGCGACGGCTCCGGACCGCTGCGCCCCGGGGAGCGACGGCCCGAGGAGCGACGGCCCGAGGAGCGACGGCCCGAGGAGCGACGGCCCGAGGGAAATGAGGACGACGCCGGATCGGCCACGCTGGGATCATGGGCGCGTGCTGCTCACCCTGACCACCACCCACCAGCCGGCGACGGATCTCGGTTTCCTGCTGGTCAAGCACCCCGACCGGGTGCAGGAGTTCGACCTGCCGGCGGGCACCGCGCACGTGTTCTACCCGGAGGCGACGGAGCAGCGGTGCACGGCCGCCCTGCTGGTCGAGGTTGATCCGCAGCGCCTCGGAGTGGGGCGGCGGGCGGCGTCCACCCCGGAACACTTCACCCTGGGGCAGTACGTCAACGACCGTGCCTACGCCGCGTCGAGCCTGCTGTCCTCCGCGCTGTCCACGGTGTTCCGCTCCGCGCTGCGCGGGGTGTCCCGGGACCGCCCGGAGCTGGCCGGCACGGCGATCCCGCTGAGCATCCGGGTGCCGGTGCTGCGTTGCCGGGGCGGTGCGGAGCTGGCGGTACGGCTGTTCGCCCCGCTCGGCTGGGCGGTCACCGCAGCCCCGCTCCCGCTCGACGAACAGCACCCCGAATGGGGTGACAGCCGGTATGTCGACCTCTGCCTGACCGGCACGGTCCGCCTCGCCGACGCCCTCAACCACCTGTACGTCCTGCTGCCGGTGCTGGACGACGCCAAGCACTACTGGGTCGCCCCGGACGAGATCGACAAGCTGCTGCGGGCCGGGGCGGGCTGGTTGGCCGACCACCCGGACCGGGTGTTGATCATCCGGCGTTACCTGGCGCACCGGCGTGCGTTGGCCGGGCAGGCGATGGCCCGGCTGGCCGAGTTGCGGCTGGCCGACGTACCCGTGCCGGACGACAGTGTCGACGAGGCCACCGGCCCGGCGGACGCCGACCCTGGGCGGGCGTCCCTGGCGGTGCGGCGGCGCGAGGCGGTGCTCGCCGCGCTGGCGGCCAGCGGCGCGAGCCGGGTGGTGGACCTGGGGTGTGGCGGCGGTGCGCTGCTCACCGCGTTGCTCGCCGACCGGCGTTACACCGAGGTGGTGGGCGTGGACGTCGCTCCCCAGGCGCTGACCGTGGCCGCCCGTCGGCTGCGGCTGGACCGGCTGCCCCAGCGGCAGCAGGACCGGGTCCGGCTGTGGCAGTCGGCGTTGACCTACCGGGACGACCGGTTGCGCGGCTATGACGCGGCGGTGCTGATGGAGGTCGTCGAGCACCTGGACCCGGCGCGGCTGCCCGCGTTGGAGGATGCCGTGCTGGGTCACGCCCGACCGGGCACGCTCGTGGTGACCACCCCCAACGCGGAATACAACGTGCGGTACGAGGGGCTGCCGGCGGGACGGTTCCGGCACCCCGACCACCGGTTCGAGTGGACCCGTGCCGAGTTCGCGGCGTGGGTCGACCGGGTGGCCGCCGACCACGGTTACACGGCCACGATCAGCGGGGTCGGTGACCACGACCCCGAGCTGGGCCACCCCACCCAGCTCGCCGTCCTCACCGCCGTGGGCAGCCAGGAGGCGACCCGATGACCACTCTCGACATTCCCGAGCTGGCCCTGGTGGCGTTGGTCGGTGTCTCCGGCTCGGGCAAGTCCACCTTCGCCGCCCGGCACTTCGCGCCCAGCCAGGTGCTCGCCTCGGACGCGTTCCGGGCGATGGTCGCCGACGACGAGAACGACCAGTCCGCCTCCGCCGACGCGTTCGGGGCACTGCACCACGTGGCGGGGGTGCGGCTGCGGCGGGGCCGGCTCACCGTGGTCGACGCGACGAACCTCCAGCCGCACGCCCGCGCCGGGCTGGTCGCGGTGGCCCGGGAGCACGACGTGCTGCCGGTGGCGATCGTGCTGGACGTGCCGGAGGCGCTGGCCTGGGAACGGACCGAGGCCCGCACCGACCGCACGCACGGCCGGCAGGTGCTGGCCCGGATGCAACGTGACCTGCGCCGGTCGTCCGGGCAGTTGGCCCGGGAGGGGTTCCGCAGGGTGCACGTGCTGCGCGGGGTCGAGGAGATCGACGCCGCGCGGATCCGGCTGGAGAAGCTGTTCAACGACCGGCGGGAGCTGACCGGGCCGTTCGACATCGTCGGTGACGTGCACGGGTGCCGGGCGGAGCTGGAGTCGTTGTTGACGCGGCTGGGTTACCTGCTGCACCGCGACGACGCGGGTCGCCCGGTGGACGCGGTGCCCCCGGCTGGTCGTACCGCCGTATTCGTGGGTGACCTGGTGGACCGCGGCCCGGACTCCCCCGGCGTGCTGCGCCTGGTGATGGGCATGGTGGCGGCCGGGCACGCGATCTGCGTGCCGGGCAACCACGAGCACAAGTTGCTGCGCAAGCTGCGGGGCCAGGACGTCAAACTCACCCACGGCCTGGCCGAGACGATGGCGCAGCTCGACGCCGAGGACCCGGCGTTCGTGGCCGGGGTGGCGACCTTCATCGATGGCCTGGTCAGCCACTTCGTGCTGGACGGTGGCCGGCTGGTGGTGGCGCATGCCGGCCTGAAGGAGGCCTACCACGGCCGCGCGTCGGGCCGGGTCCGTTCGTTCGCGCTCTGGGGCGAGACCACCGGCGAGACCGACGAGTACGGCCTCCCGGTGCGTTACCCGTGGGCGCGCGACTACCGGGGTGCGGCGACGGTCGTGTACGGGCACACCCCGACCCCGACGCCGCAATGGGTCAACAACACGATCTGCGTGGACACCGGTTGCGTCTTCGGCGGGAAGCTCACCGCGCTGCGCTACCCGGAACGGGAGCTGGTCTCGGTCGACGCCCAGCGGGAGTGGTACGCCCCGGCCCGGCCGCTGGTCAGCCCGCCGACCCGCCCGGACACGGTGCTCGACCTGGCCGACGTGACCGGGCGTCGGCACCTGGAGCACGCCTACGGCACGCTGACCGTGCCGGCGGAGAACGCCGCCGCCGCGCTGGAGGTGATGAGCCGGTTCGCGGTGGACCCGGGCCGGCTGGTCTGGTTGCCGCCGACCATGGCCCCGTGTTCGACGTCGACCGTGGAGGGGTTCCTGGAGCACCCGGCGCAGGCGTTCGAGGATTACCGGTCGGCCGGGGTGGAGCAGGTGGTGTGCGAGGAGAAGCACATGGGTTCCCGGGCGGTGGTGCTGGTCGAGCGGGAACCCGGCCGGTTCGGCGGTGGGGTGGTGCACACCCGTACCGGTCGGCCGTTCTTCGGCCCCCCGCTGGACGGGGAGTTGCTGGACCGGGTCCGGGCGGCGGTCGGCACGGCCGGGCTGTGGGACGAGCTGGGCACCGACCGGCTGCTGCTGGACTGTGAGTTGCTGCCCTGGTCGGCGAAGGCGGGCGGGCTGATCCGCGAGCAGTACGCCGGGGTCGGGGCGGCCGGCCGGGCGGCGGTGCCGGCGGCGTTGGCTGCGCTGGAGGCCGCGAGCGCCCGCGGGTTGCCGGTGGACACGCTGCGGGACCGGATGGCGGCCCGCTTGGCGGAGATCGAGGGCTACTCGGCGGCCTACCGGGCGTACGTGGCCCCCACCGAAGGGCTACGCGGGGTGACCCTGGCGCCGTTCGCGGTGCTGGCCGGGGCGAAGGTGACCTTCACCGACCGGGACCACGGCTGGCACCTGGCGTTGGCCGACCGGCTCTGCGCGGCCGACCCGGAGTTCTTCACCCCGACCCGACGGCAGGTGGTGGAGCTGGCCGACGAGGCGGCGGTGGCGGAGGCCACCGAGTGGTGGTCGGCGCTGACCGGGGCCGGTGGCGAGGGGATGGTGGTCAAGCCGTACGCCGGTCCGGCGGCCCGGTCGGCACGCGGTTCGCTGCTCCAGCCGGGGATCAAGTGCCGGGGGCGGGAGTACCTGCGGATCATCTACGGCCCCGGCTACACCGATCCCGCCCAGCTCGCCGCGTTGCGTCGCCGCTCACTGGGCCGTAAGCGGGGGCTGGCGCTGCGCGAGCACGCGCTCGGCCTGGCCGCCCTGGACGGGTACGCCGCCGACGTCCCGCTGTGGCGTCGGCACGCGCTGGTCTTCGCGATCCTCGCCTGCGAGTCGGAGCCGGTCGACCCCCGCCTCTGACGGTCGGCGACACCCACTGCGTCCACACGGCACGGCAGACCGTGGCCGTTGCGGTGGAAGTCGCCAATCGTTCGACCCATTCGGCTCGCTGCCCGCCGTAGCGGGGCGGTAACCGCCCGAGTTGTTCCGTACGCTACGCCACGACTGCCAACCCTTTTGCAGGACAGGAACATTGATGCGTAAGCACACAATGCGACGCTGGCTGGCCGGGTTCGGTGCGGTGGGCGCGTTCGTCACCGCCTCCGCCGGCCCTGCCCCGGCTGCCCCCGTCAGCCCTGCCGCTTCTCCCGAGGTGGTCGCGGCGGCAGGGTTCGACATCACCGCCGACAACATCACCCTTACCCCGGGCGGGCCGGGCAGACGGGTGTCCCTCGGTTGGCTGGGCGATCATTCCCCGCTCGAGCACACCGTCACCGTGGACTACAGCGCCGTCGATGCCTTCGCTGACGTGCGCAATCCACTGGGCTCGGCTTGCACCCGCGAGGGCACCGTCCTGACCTGCTCGGCCATCGACAGCGAAAGCCATGACCTGCTCCTGATTCCGGTGCTGCCACGCGCAGGCGCCAAGGTGGGTCAGAATGGCAAGATCCGCTTCACCGTGACCAGCTCCAAGTGGGGTACGAGCAGCACCACCTCGACCGTCACCATCGGCGAGGGGGTCGATCTGGTGGCGGGTCCCGCGGTGACGCTGACCGGTGGTCCCGGTGCCACGGCGCCGGTGGGGCTGTCGGTCGGCAACCAGGGGAAGGAGACCGTCCAGGGCGCGGTGCTCCTCATGTCGGCCATGTACGGTCTCACCCCGTCGAAGCGCTACCAGAACTGCCGCTACGGCAGCAAGGGCGGCCTGAACCACTGGACGCCGAACCTGTTCGTCTGCACCTTCGACGACGTGATCGCGCCAGGCCGGGTGTTCCGGGTCGGTGGCGGTTTCGGTGTCACCGTGCCCGGCGACGTCTCGGCACCGAACACCCAGACCGGCACCGCCACCTGGTTGACCCCGCAGGACTGGGCGGACGAGCGGCCCAAGTACACGCTCGACCAGCAGGGGACCGGCGGTGTGCTGCGGCTGGAGTCGACCGGTACCCGCCTGCCCGGCGGCACGTCCCGGGTACCGCAGACCGACATCGAGCCGGCCGACAACGAAACCCCCGTCGAGTTGACCGTCACCGGCAACCAGCGGGCCGACCTGGCGGCCGACGAGGTGCGCATCACCGCCAAGGTGGGCGAGACCGTACCGGTCAAGATCGGTTACACCAACCGGGGACCGGCCTCGTCGTCCAACGGCGGCCGCGACTTCTACACGATCGTCACGATGACCGTGCCGAAGGGCGCCTACGCGGCCAAGGTGCCCAAGAACTGCCTCGACGCCGACATCCAGGACGAGGAGGGCGGCCGGCCGGGTGCCCGCGCGTACTCCTGCTACCAGTACGACCTCATCCACAAGGGCGGAAAGGTCGCCCTGCCGTTCTCGTTCCGCATCGATCGGGCGGGCACCCTGACGGGCAAGGTCGAGCTGAGCAACGGCCCGGTGGGCGCGAAGGACCTCGACCCGAGCAACGACACCGCGAAGATCCTGGTGAATCCCGCCGCGGGTGGTCAGGGCGGCGACGACGGCTCGTTGCCGATCACCGGCTCCCCGACCGGCCTGGTGGTCACCATCGGTAGCGTGCTGCTGGTGGCCGGGGTCGGCAGCTATCTGGCGGCCCGCCGCCGCCGGTCGCACTTCGTGGCCTGAGCGGGCGCGCGTCGTGGCCTGAGCAGACGCGTCCGGTCTGGGCGGGCTGTGCGTCCTGGCCCGATCCGGGCGCGTCGTGGCCTGGGTGGGGCCGCGTCGCGGCCCGTCCGGGGTGAGATGCCGGTCGAAGGGGCGCGTGCCGCGACCGACGCTTCGCGGGCTCGGTATGGTGTGTGGCCGTGGACACAGGTGAGAAGACGCGGGTGGTCGCCGAGACGGTCGCACTGAATCCGCTCGACCCCAAGGATCTGCTCCAGACCTTCGGACTGGTCGGCGTGTGGGTGATCCTCTTCGCCGAGACCGGTCTGCTGGTGGGGTTCTTCTTCCCCGGCGACTCGCTGCTCTTCCTGGCCGGGGTCGCCGCCTCGCCGGTGGCCGACGCGATGTTCGGCGACGGCACCCGGCTCTCCCTGGCCGGGTTGCTGATCGGTGGGCCGGTCTGCGCGATCGTCGGGGCCCAGCTCGGGCACTGGCTCGGGGCCCGCTACGGCCGCCGGATGTTCGAGCGCCCCAACTCCCGACTCTTCAAGAAGGAGTACGTGGAGAAGGCGGAGTTCTACTTCCAGAAGTTCGGCCCGGCCAAGGCCGTGGTGCTGGCCCGGTTCATCCCGATCGTGCGGACGTTCCTCAACCCGGTGGCGGGTGCGCTCGGCATGCCGGCGAAGCAGTTCCTCCTGTGGAACGTCGTCGGGGCGATCCTCTGGGTCGACGGCATCCTGCTGATCGGCTACCTGCTCGCCGACCAGATCTACAACGCCATCGGCGACAAGATCGACCGGTACATCCTGCCGGTGGTCGCGCTGATCATCCTGATCTCGGTGCTGCCGATCTTCTTCGAGTTCCTGCGCGACCGTAAGGCCCGTCGGCGCGGTGAGGCCGTCGCGGTGGTCGCCGCCGCGAGCGCGGTGGGGGCGGTCGAGGCCGTCCGGGACGCCGTCGAGCACCACCACCCGCACCACGGGCAGCAGTACGGTGACCCGCAGCAGCACGGGCAGCAGCAGCCCCACGGCGGTGGGCAGCCCGGCCAGCCGCACGGCCGCGACCAGCAGTTCCCGCCGCAGACCTACGGTCAGCCCCAGCCGCCGCAGGACGGTGGACGGTACCCGGAGCACGGTCAGGGCCGCTGAACGCCGGGACGACGAACGGCCGGCCCTCGGGGAGAGGACCGGCCGTTGCATACGCGTACGCCACCGCGGGCACGGTGGTGGATCAGCAAACTGACCGGTGACGGAGAACCGTCACCACCCGATGACGCCACCCCTGGTACGCCATCGGACGTCACCCCCTGGTGGGGGCGACGGGTGCAGTCAGCGGGCCTTCTTGGTGGCCCGCTTGCGCGGCGGCGTGAGGAGGTCGGCGATCGTAGCGATCGCCGACGGCACCAGCCGGTAGTAGGCCCACACACCACGCTTCTCCCGCTCCAGCAAGCCGGCCTCGGTGAGGATGCGGAGGTGGTGGCTGACCGTCGGCTGCGAGAGGCCGAGCGGCGCGGTGAGGTCACACACGCACGCTTCGCCCTCGGGCGCCGACTGGATCAGGCTGAGCAGCCGCAGCCGAGCGGGGTCGGCGAGGGCCTTGAGGACCCCCGCCAGCCGCTCGGCATCGGCACGTTCGATCGGCTCGCCGGCAAGCGGCGAGATCTGAGGCATGGTCATTTCAGCCAACGCAGTTCCCACGTATTCCATCCTTCCACCAGCAGCATCGATCCGCCTGCATATCAGCAGATCCGAATCGGCAAATTTTCACGCCACAAGGCCGAGGTCAGCCAACGTAAAGGCCGCCCGATACGGCAGTCCGGCGGCGCGTACGACGTCGCTGGCGCCACGGTCGACGATAACCGCCACGCCCACGACCTCCGCCCCGGCCTCGCGTAGTGCTTCGACGGCCGTCAACACGCTGCCGCCCGTCGTCGAGGTGTCCTCCACCGCCAGTACCCGCCGGCCGGCCACCTCAGGACCCTCGATCCGCCGTTGGAGACCATGCGCCTTGCCGGCCTTGCGGACCACGAAGGCGTCCAGGGGTCGATCGGTCTCCGCGGCGGCGTGCAACATCGAGATGCCGATCGGATCGGCACCCAGGGTCAACCCACCGACCGCGTCGTAATTCCAGTCGGCGGTCAGCTCCCGCATCACCCGACCGACCAGGGGAGCGGCCCGGTGATGGAGAGTCACGCGACGCAGATCGACGTACCACTCCGCCTCCCGCCCCGAGGAGAGCACGACCCGGCCATGGACCACAGCCAGGTCAGTGATGAATTTACGCAGGTCGTCGTGGTCCCCCATGCCGATAGAGGGTACTGCGCAAGTCTGTGGGTCGTGTGTGCGGCCCACCCGGATCGGTCACCCGATCGACCGATGACTGGCGATGGACGGCTACGCTGCGCGATCGCACGGGCAGAGTTGTCGCAGGACAGCGGGCGGCCCGCGCGCCGTACCGCGCCGACGCCCGCTCACTCCCCGGCCGGATCGAGCTGCCCCCGCCGGTCCCGGAAGGCACCCCGCAACAACCGCCGCGGTACGTGTCGAAGGCTCGCGACGGCCAGCTTGTACTTCCAGTCCGGCACGCTGACCGTTTTGCCTTTCCGCAGGTCACGCAGGGCTTCGGCGACCACGTCGTCGGCCTGCAGCCAGATCCACCGTGGCATGCCGGACATGTCGATGCCGGTGCGCTCGTGATAGCCGGTGCGGGTGTAGCCGGGGCAGAGCGCCATCACGTGCACGCCCGCCACCCGGGTGGATTGCCCGATCGACTCGCTGAAGCTGGTGACCCATGCCTTGCTGGCCGGATAGGTGGAGCCCGGCATCACCGGGCCGAACCCGGCAACCGAAGAGACATTTATCACTGCCCCATCGCCGCGTTCGATCATTGGCCCGAGCGCGGCGAGAGTGAGCCGGAGTACCGCGTGCACATTCAACCGGAGCAATTGGGTCTCGTCGGCGACGGTGGAACGCAGAAACGGCCGACTGAGGCTGAGCCCGGCATTGTTGACCAACAGGTGCACCGGGTCGCCCGTGGTCAGTCGCCGTTCCACCCGGGCGCAACCGTCGTCGGTGGACAGATCGGCCGGTACGACCTGGACCTGGTTGCCGTACCGGCCGGTCAGTTCGGCGGCGGTCGCGTCGAGCCGGGTGGCGTCCCGGGCCACCAGGATCAGGTCCCAGCCCTCGGCGGCGAGTTGGCGGGCGAACGACTCACCGATGCCGGCGGTGGCACCGGTGATCAGCGCGCGGCGGCCCGGAGCCGGTCGGTCGGCGGTCACGGTTGCTCCTCAACGGGGCGGCGGCACCGGCGGAACGGCACCGGGGTCAGGCTCGGACGCCGGGGTGAACGGGGGCGGCCCGGACCCGGGGCCCACCGGGCGGCGGGTGGCGAACCAGGTGCTCGCCGCCGGCAGCACCAGCAGCACGGCCACCACAAGGTAGCCGAGGGCCTGGCCCACCGAAACCCCCGCGTTCACCGGCACCCACCAGGACGGGTAGGCGTCGTCGAGGGTGCCGAACAGGTCGGCGACGCCCTGGTCCCCGCTGCCCAGCCGCAGCGGTCTGACCCGCTGGCCGACCAGCGCCGCGAGCGCGCACCCACCGGCGAGCAGGCCCAGCCCGCAGACCACCCAGACGCCGATCCTGGCCGCCCGACGACGGGCGAGCAGCCCACCGGCGAGGCCGACCAGCAGCAGCCCCACCAGCACCGTCAGCACCGCCGCGCCGACCGTGCCGAGCCGCAGCAGTCGGATCACGCCGTCGACGTCGCCCGGGTCGGCGGCGGTGTCGGCGGCGGCCACCCGGAACCGGTCGACGGTGCCGCGCAGGGCGAGCAGGGTGGTCACGGCGTAGACCCCGGCGGCGAGCGCCATCAGCCCGAGCAGCGCCGCCGCCGTGGTGACGACGACCGGCCGGCGGGCCGGCACCTGATCCGGGTACGACACGACGATTCCCTCCGGTAGGCGTCGGTGTGCAACCTACTCGGAGGGAATCGTCGGTGTCGCTGTTACGCGCCCGTCAGCTGCCGGCGGGGCGTTGCGGGTCGTCCGGGCCGCTGCCTCCGGCGGGCCGGTCCGGCTCCCCACCCGACGGCGGCTGCCAGGACTGGCCGTCGGACGGCTGCGGCTGGTCCGGCACGCCCGGGGTGGACGCCGACGGGCCGGGCTGACCCGGGGTCGACGACGGTCCGGGGGCACCGGGCTGGCCGGGGGTGCCGGGCTGCGGGTAGTCCGGCGTCGCCGGGTAACCGGGCGTCGCCGGGTAGCCCGGGGTAGCCGGGTAGCCCGGGGTGGCCGGGTAGGCGGCACCGGGAACCGGCGGCTCCCAGCCGCCCTTGGGCTTGCGGAAGAACTCGTTGGACTTCGGCAGGGCGAGCAGGATCAGCGCCGCCAGCAGGGCCAACAGGCTGAGCACGCCGAGCAGGGTGCTGACCGGGTTGTACCAGGAGGGCAGCACGGCGTTCATGCTGCGCTCCAACTCCTCGGCGCTCGGCGCGTTGCCGGAGCCGGAGCCGGCGGAACCGCTGAAACCGGCGGAACCGTTGACCAGTCCACCACCGACGCAGCAGACCATGATGCCGCCGACCACCCAGGTGGCGATCCGGCTGCCGTTCTTGCCCCGGTTGTTGAAGATCGCCAGGACGACGAGGGCCAGCGCGATCAGCAGCAGAATGGCGGACGCGGCGACGGCGAAGACCACGACGGCGGTGCCGAGCCCCTCGACCTCGCTCGCGGTCCCCTCGAACGCGTCCTCGAACGCCTGGCGGAGCTTGCCGCTGATCGCGAGGGTGAGGATCAGCCCGATCAGTTGGAGCGCCGCAAAGAACATCAGCAGATAGCTGGAGAGCGTCACCAGACCCGGACGGGTCCGGGCGGGCGTGCTGTGGGAATCGACCATGATTCTCCTTCCTAGATCACCGCACCACGGTAACGTCCGCAGTCCCGTCGTACCGGCTACGACGGAGCCGTACCCGATGATCGACCTGCCGAATCATCCATCGGCCGGGCGCGGGGCCGCGACCGAAGCGGATCAGGCGGGCGCTCCCCCGGGGTCACGACTCGCGCACCAACCGGCGGTGTTCGGCGGTCACCACACCGAGCAGGAGCAGGTCCACCGCCAGCCCGGTCACCGCGCCGAACTGGTTGACCGTGAAGTTGAAGATCTGCCCGAACAGCAGGTCGACCAGGAGGGCCAGCTTGAACAGCCGGAACGCGGCCCGCCGGTCGTTACGGAGCAGGAACGCGGCGCGGATGCTCAGCACCCCGGCGACCACCGCCGTGGCCGACACCCCGAGCACCGCGCCCCACTCGCCGAGCTGGTCCAGCTCGCCGGTCACCCCCTCGGTGGTGACCGCCACCACCGTCGCCACCGGCTCGATGACCAGGTAGGCCACCACCAGCAGCACCACCCAACGCTGGGCGGTCAGCCGGAGCAGCGCGTCACGCAGCCGGGCCACCCAGGGCTGCCAGAACCGCCGTGGCGGTGGTTCCCGGCGCGGCACCACGTCCAGCAGCGCGGAGACCGCCGACTCGACCTCCGGGCCGGCACCCCGGACCAGCCGCAGGGTGGCCACCCTGCGGCGGTCGGTCAACCCCCGGCCGACCCCGCCGACGATCACGTCCAACGCGTTCGCCACCCGTTCGCCGGGGGTCAGCCGGATCCGTTCGCGCAGCGCCTGGGTGATCACCACCAGCAGGGCGAACACGGCGTAGATGATCCCGGCGGCCGGCCGGTAGAAGTAGTCGGTGCCGGCGGTGACGAACTTGCCGACCTCGTCGATGAACAGCCCGAAACCGACCCCGGCGAGCACCGCGCCGGCCATCCGGGCGGCCCCACCGAGGAAGACCAGCGCGACGCCCAGGCCGACGGTCATCAGCAGGCCACCCCAGAGCACGTGCGCGATGTGCAGGCCGCCGCCGCCGAGCTGCGGGTAGCCGGTGGCGTGCAGGAACGCCCGGGTGACCAGCACCGTCGCCACCCCGGACAGCACGAACGCCTGCAGGTACGCCGCAGCGTCCACCGCACGCGGTGGCAGCCGGCGGCGCAGCGACGGTGACATCGTCTCCGAGGCTAGTAGCCGCGCCACTCGCTGCGGGCGTAGTCGAGCACCCTGGGTCGCAACAGGGTGGAGGAGGGCACGTCCAGGCGGCCCCGGTCGGCGGGGAAGGCCGCCGCCGCCCGCAGCACCCCCGGGTCGAGGAAACGCAGCCGGGGCGCGTCGGCCGGCAACTCCAGGGGCGGCGGGGTGCCGCCCGGCGCGGCGAGCACGAACCCCCAGTCACCGAACGACGGCACGTCGACGTGGTACGGCACGGTGGCGAAGCCGGCCTCACGGATCGACGCCTCGATCGACCAGTACGACCGGGGCGCGAAGTACGGCGACCCGGACTGCACCACCAGCCGGGCGCCCTCGGCGAGCACCGAACGGATCAGGGCGTAGAACTCGACGGTGTAGAGCTTGGCGGTGGCCGTCTCGTCCGGGTCGGGCAGGTCGGCGACGACCACGTCGAAGCGTTCGCCGGCGGTCCGCAGCCAACCGAACGCATCGGTGTTGAGCACCCGGACCCGGGGGTCGTCGAGGGAACCGCCGTTGAGCGCGCGCAGCTGTGGCTCGGACCGGGCCAGCGCCACCACCGCCGGGTCGAGGTCGACCACGGTCACCCGGCGCACGTCCGGGTAGCGCAGGATCTCGCGGACCGCGAGGCCGTCGCCGGCACCGAGGACCAGCACCTCACCGCGCGGGCCACGCATCGCCGGGTGCACCAGCGCCTCGTGGTAGCGATACTCGTCGATCGAGCTGAACTGGAGGTCGCCGTTGAGGAACAGCCGCAGGTCGGTGACGGAGTGGCCGACCTCGCGAACCGACCGGGTCAGCACGATCTCCTGGTAGCGGGAGCGTTCGGCGTGCACCACCGGGTCGCGGTAGAGCTGCTGACGGCTGGTCACCTCGAAGTCGGCGGCGGTGACCCAGGCGTACCCCAGGCAGAGGGCGACCACCACGGAACCGGCGCCCAGCACGAGCCGGGCCCGGCGGCTCAGCTCGGCGCGGAACACCGTGCAGACCAGGGCCAGGCCGGCCACCGCGTTCACCGCGCCGACCACCAACGCGCCCTTGAGCTGGCCGAAGACCGGGATCAGCAGGAACGGGAAGGCGAGCCCGCCGAGCAGCGCGCCGACGTAGTCGGCGGCGAACAGGTCGGCGACCGCGCTGCCGGCGGCCTGCTCCCGGATGCGTTGCAGCATCACCATCAGCAGCGGGATCTCCGCGCCGATCAGCAGCCCCAGCACGAACGCGGTGCCGACCAGCGCCGGGCCGTACAGGTCGAGCCAGGCGAACGCGGCGTAGAGACCGAGCACCGACAGACCGCCGAGCAGGGCCAGGGTCAGCTCGATCACCGCGAACGCGGCGGCGGCCCGGGGCTGCAACGGCTTGGCGACCAACGCCCCGATCCCCATCGCGAAGACCATCACGCCGAGCACGATCGACGCCTGCCCGACCGTGTCGCCGATCAGGTAGCTGCCGAGCGCGACCAGGGCCAACTCGTACACCAGGCCGCAGGCGGCGCAGACGAAGACCGCGAGCAGCACCGACGCGCGGGCCCACCGCCAGCGCGGCCGGACCGCCGGGGTGTCGTCGACCGTGCTCACCGCGCCCCCCGGAAACGCCCGGCCGGCGTCGCCGCCCGCTGCCGGCCGCGCTGGACGAACCCGACGGTGATCAGCAGGACGGCGACCAGCAGCAGGCCGGCGGCGGCCAGCACCGTACCCCAGCGGTCCCGCCAGAAGTCGCTGCCGGTGTCCGGCAGCGGGGCCGCCACCGCGCCGGGGTCGGCGGTCGGCGTGGCCGCCGGTGGTGCCGCACCCGTCTCGGCGACCAGCAGCGGCAACGCCACGGCGGCGCGGCAGATCGCCCAGCCCGGGTCGTCCACGAAGACGTCCTCGTGCAGGCCGAACCGGGTCAGACCGGTCTGCACGGCGTAGAGGTCGGCCCGGGAGAAGTCGCCCGAGCCGGTCACGGTGATGGTCGCCGAGTCGCTGCTCTCGCTGCTCTCCGCGGTGTACATGATCCGGGCCCGGACCTGCACCCAGCGCGGGCAGCGGTCGTCCTCCTCCACCGCCACCCCGTCACCGAGGTTGGAGCCGACGCTCACCGGCGAGAGGAACGACTCCTCCAGCCGCCAGCCGTAGCAGATGCCCTGGCTGGCGGTCGCCTGGGCGAGCAGCGGCACGGTGTCGGCGCGCTCGTCGGCCGCCGGGGCGGGCACGGTGGTGCCCCCGGAGTCCCGGTTGAAGAGGCTACTGCCCACGCAGACCACCACGATCAGGCCGACGACGATCCAGACGACCCAGGCACCCACGTTCTGTTTCGGCTTCGCCGGCTGCTTCGCCGTGGTCATCAGCTGATGGCGGCGGCGATGATCGCGCCGGTGGCGAGGTGCACCATCGCCGACACCCAGACCGCCGGGTGCGGCTGCTGGTCGACCAGCAGCGTGCCCAGCTTGCCCGGGGTCAACGCGTCGAGCAGCACGAACGCCAGGGCCATGATGACCAGGCCGACGATCCCGTACGCGGCGGAACCGACCAGGCCGAGCAGGAAGTCGTCCTCACTCGCGGCGATCGCGGCCACCACGATGATGCCGACGCCGGCCAGGTTCGAGGTGAGCAGCAACGCGGCGTTACGGTTGCGTTCGGTCCAGATAAGCTCGTGGAGCTTGCCCGGGGTGGCCACGTCCACCAGCACGTAGCCGATGGCCATCAGGACGACACCGACCACCCCGTAGGCGAGGGTGACCAGCAGGTCGGTGACCAGGTTCTGCACAGCGTGCTCCAGGGGTTCGTTCGGTCGGGATCGGTACGCGTCACTTGCCGGAGCCGGGGCCGCCACCACGCACGGTGCTGCCCCGACCCCAACCCCAGTGGCTGCCCACCGTCGAGTGGTAACGCGGGTAGGCGGTGCGCATCCGCTCCAGCAGGATCAGCGAGCCGGCGGCGATCGGCAGGATCACCAGCGAGTCGTCGTCGTAGCGCAGGTAGACGCCGCTACCGTCGACGTACTGGTCGGCCGGCTTCCAGGCACCGGTGACGTCGTCCGCCACCTGGCTCGGGGTCCGGTTCGAGGTGTACGCGACGGCGTCCCGCCCGATGTCCCGGGCCGCCGCCCGGGTGTAGCGGTCCTCGATGTAGCCCCGGGGCGAGAAGTTGCCGTAGAAGATCGCGAAGGCGGCGACCAACGCGCCGACGACCGCGAAGGCCACCCCCACCACGAACCAACGTCGGTACGTCACGGTGTCTCCCTCGTTCGCGACTGCGGGGCTCGCCGATCGTGCGGGAGCGTCACCACCGTCTCGGTCAGGACCAGTTCGTTGGTCTGGGGGTACGCGTGCCAGGTGCGCCAGCCCACCGTGCCGTCCGGCGCGTCGGGGCGTACGGCCAGCGCGGTGACCGCGTCCGGGTCCCCCGGAAAGACCCCGACCAGGGCGTACGGGTCGTCGGCCAGGTCGGCGCGGAGCGCGGCGATCCGGGTGTGCAGCTCCCCCTCCGCGGGGCGCAGCACGGTCGCGGTGAACCGGTAGCCACCCGCCTCGTCGTGCAGGTCGCCGGGCAGGTGCGGGGGCCGACCGGGCAGGCAGGCGACCGTCTCGACCAGCCCACCCGCCGCTGCCGGACCCGTCGCGTCCGCCCACCCGGCCGAGGTGTCCGCGCCGCCGGGCCCGGTCGAAGCGGCCGGGGCGCCGAGCGCGGTCGGAATGTCCGCGTCGGCGAGCCCGGTCAAGGCGGCCGGGGCGCCGAGCGCGGTCGGAATGTCCGCGTCGGCGAGCCCGGTCGGAGCGGCCGGGGTGGTGAGCCCGGTCGGGGTGGTGAGGACGACCTGGTGGGACGCGCCGAGCAGGCGCAGCCGCAGCCGTACACCGCCGGGCAGGGTCACGTCACGGATGTGCAGGGCGGGGCGTTCCGGGCCACCGAGCGCCAGGCTCAGGTCGGCGGCGCAGGTGTCGACGTACGGGGTGTCCAGGCTGACCAGCACGATCAGGACCCTTCCGGGCCGGACTGCGGGTACACCATCACGTCCGCGCGGTGCAGCCGCTCGCCCCGGCCCACCTCCCAGCCGGCGTCCCCGTACGCCTCGAAGGAGAGCCGCTCGCCGCCCTGGCCCCGGTAGTCCTGGTAGCGGACGGTGCCGTACGGGTCGAGGCCGGTGCTGCCGGTGGCCGAGTAGCGGGCCTGGCCGGACTCCTCCCAGGAGTAGCGGCGGCCGGCGAAGTCGAGGGTGGGTGCGCCCGGGGTGATCGTGGCGGCCGGCTCGGCCGTCCAGAGCACCAGCTCCAGGTCCGGGTCCTCCTCGACGGAGAGCCAGCGCTTGTCGCCCTCGACGGTGTCCAGCAGGTGCTCGGCCCAGCTCCAGCCGCCCTCGACCAGGTGCACCGAGCCACGAACCGCGTAGGACACCCCACGGATCTCGACGATGTCGCCGGGCTTGAGCTTGCGGGGGTCCCCGCGCAGCGCGTCGGAGTCGGTGTCGCGGAACGGGTCCTTCGCCGGTGTCGGCCGGTTCGGCTTCCGACTTCGGCTGAAAGCCACCGCCGCCACCACGATCCCGGCGACCCCGATCAGACATCCCAACGTTGCCACGACGTACGCGACCGAACCGTTCACCCCGACCACCTCCCCAAGTGCATCGGCGGAGACGGTAACAACCCCGCGCACCCCGCGCACCTGGGGAAACTCAGCGGATTCTGAGTGAACAGTCAGCTACCGAGTGTCATCGTCGGTGTGCTGACCAGCCAACCGGTCCGCCGCGTACCCGCCCAGCGTGGTGCTGCCCATCGTGCAGCCGGTAAAGGTGGTGAACTCGTCGTCGATGCCGCGTAGGGCCGCCCAGGCATCCCGGGCCGCCGCCGGATCGACCTCCTCCAACAGCGTCGCCGCGTACGCCCGGCCGGCCGGCGAGCCATGCCGCAGCAGCCAGTCGACCTGCTCACGGGCCTGCCGGGGGCGCTGCGCGAACGCTTCCCCCACCCGCCGGTACGCCTCGGTCACCGGCAGCAGCGTGCCGGCGAACCCCACCCCGCCGAAGGCGACAGTGTCCGCCCCGGCGAGTTCCCGCACGGCGGCGTCCAGCTCCGGGTCGCCGCTCTTCTTCCGCATCCCGAACATGCCCCTCTCCTTTCCCCGCCCCACCCCTGACCACCCACCCCACCCCCACCCCCACCCAACCCACCCCACTTAGCCCCCGCCCACCGCACTCAGCTCCCGCCCACCGCGCTCAGCCTCCGCCCGACCGCACGCCGCTCTCGCCCGACCGCGGTGATCAAGAGGTTTGCGTCACCAGAGAGCGCTCCCAGTGACGCAAACCTCTTGATCACCGGCGCAGGAAGGCCGGGGCGGGGGTGATCAAGAGGTTTACGTCGAGGGAAAGCGCTCTCGTGACGTAAACCTCTTGATCACCGGGGCGGGGCGGCACTTGGCGAGGCGGGAGGGGCGGGGCGGCGGGGCGGGGGTCAGGTGGAGGTGACGGTGAGGGCGTTCTTGTCGTCGGACAGGTCGACCCGTACCGTGTCGCCGTCCCGGATCACGCCACCCAGCAGGGCCTTGGCGAGCTGGTCGCCGATGGCCGACTGGACCAGGCGGCGCAGCGGGCGGGCACCGTAGATCGGGTCGTACCCGTGCTCGGCGAGCCAGGTCCGGGCGGCGTCGCTGACGTCCAACGCCAGCCGGCGGTCGCCGAGGCGCCGACGCAGCCGGGTGAGCTGGATGTCGACGATCGACCGCAGGTCGTCCCCGCGCAGCGCGGCGAAGACCACGATGTCGTCGAGCCGGTTGAGGAACTCCGGCTTGAAGTGCGAGCGGACCACCGCGAGCACCCCCTCCCGGCGCTGCTCGTCGGCGAGCGTCAGGTCGCTGATCACCGACGACCCCAGGTTGGAGGTGAGGATCAGGATCGCGTTGCGGAAGTCGACGGTACGACCCTGACCGTCGGTGAGCCGGCCGTCGTCGAGCACCTGGAGCAGGATGTCGAAGACGTCCGGGTGGGCCTTCTCCACCTCGTCCAGCAGGATCACCGAGTAGGGGCGGCGGCGCACCGCCTCGGTGAGCTGCCCGCCCTCCTCGTAGCCGACGTAGCCGGGCGGGGCACCGACCAGGCGGGCCACGGAGTGCTTCTCGCCGTACTCGCTCATGTCGATGCGGACCATGGCCCGCTCGTCGTCGAAGAGGAACTCGGCGAGCGCCTTGGCCAGCTCGGTCTTGCCGACGCCGGTGGGGCCGAGGAACAGGAAGCTGCCGGTGGGGCGGTCCGGGTCGGCGACGCCGGCCCGCGCCCGGCGTACCGCGTCGGAGACGGCACCGACGGCCTCGGCCTGGCCGACGACCCGGCCGCCCAGCGACTCCTCCATCCGCAGCAGCTTGGCGGTCTCGCCTTCCAGCAGCCGGCCGGCCGGGATGCCCGTCCAGGAGGCGACGACGGAGGCGATGTCGTCCGCGCCGACCTCCTCCTTGAGCATCGCGCCGTCGGCCTGGAGCCGGGCGAGTTCCTCCTCGGCCCGCGCCAGGTCGGCCTTGAGCGCCGGGATACGGCCGTAGCGCAGCTCGGCGGCGCGTTCCAGCTCGCCGTCGCGTTCGGCCCGTTCGGCCTCGCCGCCGAGGCGTTCCAGCTCCTCCTTGGCGGTGGAGAGCTTGGTGATGTGGCTCTTCTCGGTCTGCCAGCGTTCGGAGAGGGCGGTGAGCTGCTCGCGCTTGTCGGCCAACTCCTTACGCAGCCGCTCCAGCCGCTCGGCGGAGGCGGCGTCGGGCTCCTTGGCCAGCGCCATCTCCTCGATCTCCAGCCGGCGGACCGCCCGTTCGATCTCGTCCACCTCGACCGGCCGGGAGTCGATCTCCATGCGGAGTCGGGACGCGGACTCGTCGACCAGGTCGATCGCCTTGTCGGGCAGGAACCGGTCGGTGATGTACCGGTCGGACAGCGACGCGGCGGCGACCAGGGCGGCGTCGGTGATCCGGACGCCGTGGTGCACCTCGTAGCGTTCCTTGAGGCCGCGCAGGATGCCGATGGTGTCCTCGATGGTGGGTTCGCCGACCAGCACCGGCTGGAAGCGACGTTCCAGCGCCGGGTCCTTCTCGATGTGCTCGCGGTACTCGTCGAGGGTGGTCGCGCCGACCATCCGCAGCTCGCCGCGCGCCAGCATCGGCTTGAGCATGTTGCCGGCGTCCATCGAGCCCTCGCCCTTGCCCGCGCCGACCACGGTGTGCAGCTCGTCGAGGAAGGTGATGACCTGCCCGTTGGAGTTCTTGATCTCCTCCAGGACGGACTTGAGCCGTTCCTCGAACTGCCCCCGGTACTGCGCCCCGGCGACCATCGCGCCGAGGTCGAGCGAGACCAGCTTCTTGTCCCGCAGCGACTCGGGCACGTCGCCGGCCACGATCCGCTGGGCCAGGCCCTCGACGATCGCGGTCTTACCGACGCCGGGCTCGCCGATCAGCACCGGGTTGTTCTTGGTACGCCGGGAGAGCACCTGGATCACCCGGCGGATCTCCGAATCCCGGCCGATCACCGGGTCGATCTTGCCGTCGCGGGCGCTGGCGGTCAGGTCGACGCCGTACTTGGTGAGCGCCTGGTAGGTCTGCTCCGGGTCGGCGGTGGTGACCCGCCGGTCCCCGCCCCGCACCGTCGGGAACGCGGCGACCAGGTTCTCCTCGGTGGCCCCGGCGGACTTCAGCGCATTGGACACCGCGCCACCCACCCGGGCCAGGCCGGCCAGCAGGTGCTCGGTGGAGGTGTACTCGTCGCCGAGCGGCCGGGCGATCTGCTCGGCGGCCCCGATGGCGTTGACGAACTCGCGGGCGAGGGTGGGCTCGGCGATGCTGGACCCACGGGCGGCGGGCAGCGCGTCGACCGCGCGCTGGGCGGCCCGGCGCAGCTCGGCGGGGTCGGCACCCGCAGCGCGCAGCAGGCCGGCAGCGGTGGAACCGTCGGTGTCGAGCAGTGCCGACAGCAGGTGCCAGGGTTCCACGGTGGCGTGACCACGCTGGTTGGCCAGCGCGACGGCACCGGTGATGGTTTCGCGGCTCTTGGTGGTGAGTCGTTCCGTGTTCATGGGCTCCCCCGGGATCGGCGTGTCCACTAGTAAGAGACACCACCAGAGTTGAGCCTATTCCGCTCAACTCTGCTGGTGTGACTCGCATCACAATGAGTCGAGACCGAACGCGCCGGGGCTCGCGCAGCAAACTACCCAAAGAAACTACTAAACTAAATAATTCACGTCACCGTTGGGGACTTTTCCGGGAGTTTGCCGTGCTCAGCTTCGCCAAACTGGACCATTGCATCGGTCACGTTCCCGGCCCGGTCGTGACGGCACTGAGCACGGTGGACATCGGCCGGGGATCGGAGGATCTCTACCGCGACCAGCTACCCGGGCTGCTCAACCAGCTGGCCGACCGGGCCCGGGTAGCGAGCATCACCGCCTCGTCGGCCATCGAGGGGATCGTCGTCGACGACAGCGCCCGGGCTGACCGCATCCTCGCCGGCCGGGTCACCAACCTGAGAACGCGCAGCGAACAGGAGTTGGCCGGCTACCGGGACGCGCAGGACTACCTCTTCCAGGGCTCCTGGCGACCACTGAATCCGGGCCTCCTACTCCATCTGCACAAGTTGCTCTTCGCCCACACCGCCGCGCCGGGTGGCCAGTTCAAGACCGAGGACAACGTCGTCGTCGACCGCGCCGCCACCGGCGAACTGACTGTCCGCTTCCGGCCCGTACGAGCGTCGGACACGCCCCACTTCGTCGCCGAACTGATCGATCGTTACGCGGCCGAGGCGACGGCGCGGCGTCACCATCCGGTGCTCCTCGTCGGCCTCTTCGTACTCGACCTCCTCGTCGTGCACCCCTTCGAGGACGGCAACGGCCGGGTGACGCGGGCACTCACCAACGCCCTGCTGATGGATGCCGGCTACTCGGTGTCGAGGTACGTCAGCCTGGAGCAGCAGATCGCCGCGAGCGCGGACGGCTACTACCAGGCACTGCTGGACTCGACACATGGCTGGCACGACGGCGAGGCCGATCCCTGGCCGTGGCTGACCTACTTCGTCAACATCCTGGCGACCGCGTATCGCATGTTCGCCGAACGCGCGGCTTCGGGTCGGGCAGACGGTTCGAAGCAGGACCGGGTGCTCGACTACGTGCTCCACCACGCTCCGCGCATCTTCCGGGTCGCCGATATCCGCACGGCGCTGCCCGGCATCAGTGACCCGACGATCCGTGTCGTACTGGACCGCCTACGCCGTGAGGGCGCGATCGCTTCGGAGGGGCTGGGCCGGGCGGCGGCCTGGCGACGCCTGCCGTCCTGATTTGGTCGGAAGGCACCCGCAAACCGGTTCGCCGGCAGCCAGTCACCGACCAGCCCCGGGTCAGCGGGGCAGGCGGGCGGTGCAGGGGGTCTCGTGGTCGGCCCGGAGCACGCACCGCCGGCCACTGTCCAGCCGGTTGTCGCAGAAGACCCGGTGGCGTACCCCCTGATCATCCTCGGCGGAGACGGTGGTCTCGCCGGGGTCGACGTGGGCGAGGAACGCCAGCGAGCGGGCCGCCGTCCGGGCGAGCATCTTGGCCCGCGCCAGGTCCGCAGCGCTGACCGGCAGATGTACGACGTACCGCCCGGTCATCGCGCCCCGCCCAGCTGACCCGGGGCGATCTCGCGCCGAAGCCGGTATCGCGACGGCTCGGACACCGCAATGTCGACCCAACCGAGTTGACCAGGGTCGAGCTTCGACGGTGGGTGCGGCGACTCGTACACCATGGCGCTCCTTCGTGGGACGGCTCGGTGGCGCGGTGCTGGAAGGGCAGCCCGGCCGTGCTGCTGGTCCGGCCGGGCTGCCCGCCCTGCCGTCGCAGCCCACCTCGGCGGTACGACGACAGGGCCGCTTCGCATGGCCGCCACCGGACGCGGTCCATGCCGATCTCAGGGCTGGCACGACTGACGCACCTTCTGGCCCAGTCGTGCCAGCCCACGGATGCCAACCGGAGGCCGGTTTGCCTACCAGGCTTTCCGCTGAAGGCCCCGCCGAAGCAACATACAATGCAAACCATTGGAAGACAACCACTCACCATGCAAAGCACGCAAAGTCTTGGCGGGTCGCGTGCTGCCATGGGAGGATCTTGGGGCCTACCAGGAGTTGCCGCCATGCCCCGAGTTTCCGACCGTCAGCGCATCGCCCAGGACATCCGCGACAAGATCGCCTCCGGCGAGTACTCGCCGGGCGACAAGTTGCCATCCCTGCGTGAGTTGATCGCGCACTACGAGGTTTCCGCCGAACCCGTGCGCTCCGCACTGCTGATCCTTCAGGCGGAGGGCCTCGTCGAAGGCCACCAGGGCAAGGGAACCTACGTCACACCGCGCAGAGCCTCCCCCTGATCCCGCAGCGCGGGTCGGGGTTACCGACCGGCGAGTCGGCGAGCACAGGCGGTACCGGCCGGAAAGCGCTCGCCAGCAGCACAGACGTCCAACGGGCCCAGCTTGGGCGCAGGGTATAGCCTCTCGTCCGTGCGAGTACGTGTCGAACAGACCGCCCTACCCGGAATCGGCGTACGTCATGATCTGATGACGGAGTCCGGTCGCCGGCTCGGCGTGGTCTCCCACCGCAATGGCCGCCGCGACCTGGTCCTCTACGACCCGGACGATCCCGACTCCTGCCAGCATGACATCCCGCTGACCGACGACGAGGCCGAGGCGTTGGCCGACATCCTCGGCGCGTCGCTGATGCTGGGTCAGCTCTCCGGCCTGCGCGAGCAGGCGGCCGGGTTGCTCACCGAGCAGATCGCCATTCCGGCCGGGTCGAAGTACGTCAACAAGCGGCTCGGTGACACCAAGGCGCGTACCCGCACCAGCGCCTCCATCGTGGCGGTGCTCCGGCAGGGCGAGGTCAACGTCTCGCCCGATCCCACCTTCCGCTTCGCGGCCGGTGACGTGGTGGTCGTGGTCGGGACCCGGCAGGGTCTCGACGGTGTGACAGCCATCCTCGCCGACAGTGACCCGGACGGCTGAGGCGGATGCACGAAACCACCACACTGCTCATCGAGGTCGGCGCGCTCCTGCTGCTGCTCGGGCTGCTCGGCCGGCTCAGCCGCCGGTTCGGCGTCTCCCCCATCCCCCTCTACCTGCTCGCCGGGCTCGCCTTCGGGCACGGTGGCCTGCTCCCGCTGGCCGCGAGCGAAGAGTTCTTCGCCGTCGGCGCCGAGATCGGCGTCATCCTGCTGCTGGTCATGCTCGGCCTGGAATACAGCGCCAACGAGCTGGTCGGCAACCTGCGCTCGGCGGCCCCGGCTGGCCTGATCGACGCGGCGCTCAACGCCCTGCCCGGTTTCGGCTTCGCGTTGCTGCTCGGCTGGGGCTGGGTGGCCGCCGTGGTGCTCGGCGGCATCACCTGGATCTCGTCGTCCGGGGTGATCGCCAAGGTGCTCGGCGACCTCGGCCGGGTCGGTAACCGGGAAACCCCGGTCATCCTCTCCGTGCTGGTCATCGAGGACCTGGCGATGGCGCTCTACCTGCCGCTGGTGACCGCGCTGCTGGCCGGCGTGGGCCTGGTCAAGGGTGGGATCGCGCTGGGTGTCGCGGTGTTCACCGTGGTGCTCGTGCTGGTCGTCGCCATCCGCTTCGGCCACCTGATCTCCGCCGCCCTGTCGGCGAAGGACCCGGAGGCGTTGCTGCTCGGGGTGCTCGGCCTGACCCTGCTGGTCGCCGGCATCGCCGCCCGGCTCCAGGTCTCCGCCGCCGTCGGGGCGTTCCTGGTCGGCATCGCCCTGTCCGGGCCGGTGGCGCACCACGCCACCGAACTGCTCTCCCCGCTGCGGGACCTCTTCGCCGCGGTCTTCTTCGTCTTCTTCGGCCTGGTCACCGACCCCCGGGACATGCCGCCGGTGCTGCTGCCCGCGATCGTGCTGGCCGTGGTCACCATGGGGACCAAGTTGCTCACCGGCTACCTGGCGGCCCGCCGGGCCGGCATCGCCGAACCGGGCCGTTGGCGGGCCGGCTTCGCGTTGATGCCGCGCGGCGAGTTCTCCATCGTCATCGCCGGTCTGGCCGTCGCCGCCGGCACCGTCGAACCCAAACTGGCGGCGCTCGCCACGGCGTACGTGCTGATCACCGTGATCACCGGTCCGATGCTCGCCCGCCTGCCCGACATGCGCTGGTTCAAGCAGCGGCTGCGTCGACGGATCGCCGCCCGACAGCCCCAGCCGGTACCCGCCACGGACTGAGAACCGCCCGGCCAGGCCCCTCACACAGGTGGCCTGGCCAGGGCCTCCGTTGCCGAATTGCTCCCGGCGGGGTCTTCCGCCGGCCGGGCAGCGGCGGCTAGCGTTGCGCCCCAGCAGGACAGGGTCCCGCGGGCGGACGGAGGCACCCCGTGGATGTGAGCGGAAGGTTGCCGGTGAGCGTGCAGGATCCGCCGTTCCACGGCTTCGCCAACCCCGTCGACCCGTCGCCGGGGGAGCTACGGGCCTGGGCGTACCAGCCGGACTCGGTGCCGCTGACCTCGCTGCCACAAGACTGGGACCTGCTGGTCTCCGGCGACCACCTAGTGCTCACCCTGTTCGAGTTGGCGTTGGACCCGGCCTGCCCCGCGCGCCGCTTCGCCCTGCACTGCCTCTACATCTACGCGGCCGACGGCATCCGGACGAACTTCCGCGCCCACCCCAGGCGTCGCTTCCGCAAACTGGTGGAGCAGGCCGAGCGCGACGGCGACGAGTTGCTGCGCAACTGGGCGTACAACAGTCGGGCGCTGCTGGCCCGGCAGGAACTCTTCACCTACCACGACTGGTGCGAGGGCGGCCTGGTCCGGGACAACCGCCGGCTCGGCTGACCGGCGGCGCACCCGCAGCACCCACAGCCGGACGGCGAACGGGCCGGGACCCCCCGTGGGTCCCGGCCCGCACGTCGACGGATCGTCAGCGTGCCGATCCGCCCTGGTTGCGGCGTTTCTCCCCGGTCCGCTCCCGGTCCGCCCCGGGGTCGGTCCCTTCGGCGAACCTGCCGTTCTTCACCGTGTCGGAGAACTTGCCCTCGGTGACCCGGTCGAACTTCTCCCGGACGTTCTCGGCCACCTTGTTGAGCCGCTCCTCCGCCTGCCGGGCCACTTTCTTCGCCGATTCCGCCACGGTTCCCCCCGCCGTCGGAGTCCGAATTGACCTGGTTGGACCTGACAACAGGCTAGCCGGAACGACCACCCACCGCCGGAAAACCCCGACCGCAGACCACCGCCGACCCGGCGGGCCGGGCCAGGGTCAGCGGTCGGGGGTGCGGCGGGGACGCCAGACCACCAGCGCCGTGGAGGTGCGACTGGTCGGCACCAGGTCACCCCGGGAGAAACCGCTGGCCAGCGTCTCCAGCTCGGCGATCCGGCGGTAGGCGGCGTCCAACTCCGCCTCCAGTCGGGCCACCCGCTGCTGGGCCTGCTCCACCAGGCCTTCCAGCCCGATGATCCGTTTCACCCCGGCCAGGTTGACACCCTCGTCCTGGCTGAGCCGCTGGACCTCACGCAGCAGGACCACGTCCCGCACGCTGTAGCGTCGCCCACCACCGGCCGCCCGACCGGCCTGCACCAGGCCGAGCCGGTCGTACTGACGCAACGTCTGCGGGTGCATCCCCGCCATCCGTGCCGCGACCGAGATCATCAGCACCTTGGCCTCGTAGGCGGCGTCACCCGAACCGACGAACCCGTCCGACATCTCCACTCACCTCCGCACCCGTCAACCGGTCAACCGACCCGACGCACCCGCGCGTCGAGATGTTCCCGGGCCGCCGGCGGCGTCGCGTCGGCGAACGACTCCAACGCCGCCCGGGCTTCGTCCGACACCGTCGCCGGCACCACCACGTCCAACGTGACCAGCAGGTCACCGGCCTGACCGTCGCGGCGCACCACACCCTTGCCCCGGGCCCGCAGCACCCGCCCGGACGGCGTCCCCGGGGGTACGCGCAGGGTCACCGCGCCGTCCAGGGTGGGCACCCGCAGGTCGGTGCCGAGCACCGCCTCGGCGAAGGTGATCGGCACGGCCAGCGTCAGGTCGTCACCGGTACGCCCGAACAGGTCGTCCGGGCGTACCTTGACCTGGACGAACAGGTCGCCCGCCGGCCCGCCGCGCTGACCCGGCTCGCCCCGCCCGGCCAACCTGATCCGCTGCCCGTCGGCCACCCCGGCGGGGAACCGGACGTTCAACGTGCGGGTCTTGGTGACCCCGCCGGTGCCGTGGCACTCGGGGCACTTCTCCTCGACGACCGTGCCGACGCCCTGGCAGTTGCGGCACGGCTCGGAGAAGCTGAACGACCCCTGGTCGCGGGTGGTCACCCCGGCACCGTGGCAGACCGGGCAGGTGGTGGGCTGGGTGCCGGGCTTCGCGCCGTTGCCGTGGCAGGTGTCGCAGACCCCGGGCGCGCGCAGCGTCAACGGCAGGGTGACACCTCGTACCGCGTCGTCGAAGTCGAGGGCCACCTCGGTCTCCACGTCCCGGCCTCGGGCGGGGCCACGTGCCCGCGTCGGACCGGCACCACCGGCACCACCGCCGGAGAAGATCGAGCTGAACAGGTCGGTGAAGCCGCCACCACCGAACCGGGTGTCCCCGCCACCGCCGCCGAACAGGTCGGAGACGTCGAACGGGACACCGCCGGGCTGACCCGTGCCGGGCGCGCCCCGACGGAACGCGCCCGAGCCGAACAGCGAGCGCATCTCGTCGTACTCGCGGCGTTTGGCGTCGTCGCCGAGCACCGCGTACGCCTCGGAGACGCCCTTGAACCGTTCCTCGGCTTTCGGGTCACCGGGGTTGTGGTCCGGGTGCGATTCCCGGGCCAGTTTCCGGTACGACTTCTTGATCTCGTCTGAGGAGGCGGACTTCTCCACGCCCAACGTGGCGTAGAAGTCCTTCTCGATCCAGTCCTTGGAGCTCACCGGTCCACCCCCTTCCGTGAGATGTGGCCCGGTCGCCCCGCCCACCGGGTGCGGGTGGGCGGGGCGACCGGATGGCCGTGCACTATTCCGGGTCGGCGACCGCGACCATGGCCGGCCGCAGCAGCCGCTCACCGAGCAGGTAGCCCCGACGCATCACCTGGACGCAGGTGGGCTCGTCCACGTCCGGCGAGGTCTGGTGCGCGACCGCCTCGTGCCGGGTCGGGTCGAACGGGTCGCCCTTCTCGCCGAAGGGCGTCAGGCCGAACTTGCCCAGCGCCGTGGTGAGCTGCTCGGCCACCGTGCCGAACGGCCCCACCAGGTCGCCGTGCTCCCGGGCCCGGTCCAGGTCGTCCAGGATGGGCAGCAGCGCGGCGAGCACCGAGCCGGTCGCCTGCTCCTGGACCACGCCCCGGTCCCGGTCCACCCGCTTGCGGTAGTTGGCGTACTCCGCCGACACCCGTTGCAGGTCCCGGGTCCGTTCGTCCAGCTCGGCCCGGAGGGCTTCCAGCTCCGCGCCGAGCGGCGAGCCCGTCGGGCTGCCGTCGACCGGTTGCGCGGGTGCGTCCACCACCGGCGGACCGGTCGGTGCCGGCCCGTCGAGCGCGGTCGCCTCGGCCTCGATCTCGTCGACCATCACCTCGGCCTCCTCGACCAGCCCCTCGGCCGGGGCGTCCGCCCCGGCGTCGGCGGCGGCGGGCGACTCCTCGGTCCTGCCGAGCTTGCGGTTGTTCCGGATGACGACCCGCGGCCCGTCGTCGGCGGGCTCGGAGCCACCCGGCGTCGACCCGGAGGCGCCCGGGTCGGCGGCTCGTGGCTTCTCCGTCATACGACTACCTCGATCCCTGTGCGGTGAGTTCGTGTCCGGCGCGGACCGTCACTTCTTGTCCTCGTCCACGATCTCCGCGTCGACCACGTCGTCCGGGCCGCCCGCCTTCGGGGCTCCGGCCGCACCGGCACCCGCGCCCGCACCGGCACCCGGACCAGCCGCGCCCGGCTGCTCCCCCTGCTCGGCCTGCTGCGCGTAGAGCAGCGAACCGGCCTGCTGGGAGACCTGGGCGAGCCGCTCGTGGGCCGCCTTGATCTTCTCGATGTCCTGACCGCCGAGCGCGCCGCGCAGCTCGCCGAGGGCCTCGTTGAGCTGCTCCCGGTTCTCCGTCGGCAGCTTGTCGCCGCTCTCGGCGAGGAACTTCTCGGTCTGCCACTGGAGCGCCTCGGCCACGTTGCGGGCCTCCGCCTCCTCGCGGCGACGCTTGTCGTCGTCGGCGTGCTCCTCGGCGTCGCGGCGCATCCGCTCGATGTCGTCCTTCGGCAGCGAGGAGCCGCCGGTGATCGTCATCTTCTGTTCCTTGCCGGTGCCCAGGTCCTTGGCGTGCACGTTGACGATGCCGTTGGCGTCGATGTCGAAGGCGACCTCGACCTGCGGCACGCCGCGCGGCGCCGGCGGGAGGCCGGTCAGCTCGAAGGTGCCGAGCTTCTTGTTGTACGCCGCGATCTCGCGCTCGCCCTGGAACACCTGGATCAGCACCGACGGCTGGTTGTCGTCGGCCGTGGTGAAGACCTCGGAGCGCCTGGTCGGGATGGTGGTGTTGCGCTCGATGAGCTTGGTGAAGATGCCGCCCTTGGTCTCGATGCCCAGGCTCAGCGGGGTCACGTCGAGCAGCAGGACGTCCTTGACCTCACCCTTGAGCACGCCAGCCTGGAGGGCGGCGCCGACGGCGACGACCTCGTCCGGGTTGACGCCCTTGTTGGGGTCGCGACCGGTGAGCTGCTTGACCAGGTCGGTGACGGCCGGCATCCGGGTGGAGCCGCCGACCAGGATCACGTGCTCGACGTCGGCGATCTTGATGCCGGCGTCCTTCACGGCCTGCTCGAACGGGCCCTTGCAGCGGTCCAGCAGGTCCTGCGTCATCCGCTGGAACTCGGCGCGGCTGAGCGTCACGTCCAGGTGCAGCGGGCCGGCCGAGCCGGCGGTGATGTACGGCAGGTTGATGTTGGTGGTGGTGGCCGCCGACAGCTCGATCTTGGCCTTCTCGGCCGCCTCGCGGAGCCGCTGGAGGGCCATCTTGTCCTGGCCCAGGTCGATGCCGTGCTCACCACGGAACGTCTTCACCAGGTGGTCGATGATCCGCTGGTCCCAGTCGTCACCGCCGAGCTGGTTGTCACCGCTGGTCGACTTGACCTCGACGACGCCCTCGGCCAGCTCCAGCAGGGACACGTCGAAGGTGCCGCCGCCCAGGTCGAAGACGAGGACGGTCTGCTCCTTGGAACCCTTGTCCAGCCCGTACGCCAGGGCCGCCGCGGTCGGCTCGTTGACGATCCGCAGCACGTTGAACCCGGCGATCTCGCCGGCCTCCTTGGTGGACTGCCGCTGCCCGTCGTTGAAGTAGGCGGGAACGGTGATCACCGCGTCGGTGATCTGCTCACCCAGGTACGCCTCGGCGTCCCGCTTGAGCTTCATCAGCGTGCGCGCCGAGATCTCCTGCGGGGTGTACTTCTTGCCGTCGATGTCGACGGTCCAGTTGGTGCCGATCTCCCGCTTGACCGAGCGGATGGTCCGGTCCGGGTTGGTCACCGCCTGGCGCTTGGCGACCTCACCGACGAGCACCTCGCCGTTACGGGCGAACGCGACGATCGACGGGGTCGTCCGCGAGCCTTCAGCGTTGGCGATGACGGTGGGCTCACCGCCCTCGAGAACGCTGACGCAGGAGTTCGTCGTGCCGAGGTCGATACCGACCGCACGTGCCATCTTCGCTTCCTCGCTTCGTTACGGGTGGGCAGGTCGGAGGGCCTGCCCGGGAGGGCCGCCCGCAGCGACCACACCACACTTGAGTGAACTTGACTCAATAGTGCCACGCGATCGCCAAAGCGCAAGTCGACTTGAGCCGACCCGACGCAACCCGACCGTTACTACCCTCCGGTTGTCTCTGTTGCATCGGTCGGGCACGCTTTAGCGGTGACGACGCACGGCGATCCCGCCACCCGGTCCGGCGCGCCCACCGTCGCCGCCCGCACCGGGCCGTCGGAGACCGACGAGACGCCGCCCGGCCCCACCGGAGACGGCCTACCCGCCGCCCTCACCGGCCTGCGGGCCGCGATCGGCGCGGCCCGGTTTCCGCTCGCGCTGCCCTCGGCCGAGCCGGCCCGGCACACCGGCCGGGCGCTGACCGACCAGCTCGACGACTACCTGCTGCCCCGGCTGGCCCGACTCGACGCCCCGCTGCTCGTGGTCGTCGGCGGCTCCACCGGCGCGGGCAAGTCGACCCTGGTCAACAGCCTGGTCCAGGCCCGGGTGAGCGCCGCCGGCGTGCTCCGCCCCACCACCCGTTCCCCGGTGCTGGTCTGCAACCCCGCCGACGCCGCCTGGTTCCGCCAGGGTGAGCTGCTGCCCGGCCTGACCCGCACCAACGAACCCAGCGAGGACCCGGGCACCCTGCACCTGGTCACCGCCCCCGCGCTCCCCCCGGGGCTGGCCTTCCTCGACGCCCCCGACATCGACTCGGTGGTCGACGCCAACCGGGCCCTCGCCGGCCAACTGCTCGCCGCCGCCGATCTCTGGCTCTTCGTCACCACCGCCGCCCGGTACGCCGACGCCGTCCCGTGGGAGCTGCTGCGTACCGCCCGCTCCCGGGGTGCCGCGATCGCCATGGTGCTGGACCGGGTGCCCCCCGAGGCCGCCGACGAGATCGCCGCCCACCTGTCCGAGATGCTCGCCGCCCAGGAGTTGGGCGCGGCACCGCTGTTCGTCCTGCCGGAGACCTGGGTCGACGGCCAGGGCCTGCTGCCCGACCGGGTCACCGCACCGCTGGGCACCTGGTTCGCCCGGCTCGCCGCCGACGCCGAGGCCCGGGCCGCCGTGGTCCGGCAGACCCTCGACGGCGCACTCGCCTCACTGCACCCGACGGTGGAGATGCTCGCCGACGCGGCCGACGAGCAGATGGTCGCCGCCGACGCCCTCGACGACCGGGTCCGGGCCGCCTACCAGGGCGCGCACCGGACCGTCACCGAAGGGCTGAAGGACGGCCGGCTGCTCCGCGGCGAGGTCCTCGCCCGCTGGCAGGAGTTCGTCGGCACCGGCGAGTTCTTCCGGACGCTGGAGGCCCGGATCGGCCGGCTGCGCGACCGGGTCGTCGCCGCGGTCACCGGCCGGCCCGCCACCCCCGCCACCGACCTGCGCAACGCCATCGAGTCACAGTTGGTCACCCTGCTGCGCGGGGTCGCCTCCGAGGCGGCGGAGAACGCGTACACCGCCTGGAAGGCGAACCCGGCCGGGGCCGCGCTGCTCGACCCGCCGCTGGCGCACCCGTCGGCCGACCTGCCCGAGCGGGCCGAGCGGCTGGTCCGGGACTGGCAGCGCGGGGTGCTGGAGCTGGTCCGGGAGGAGGGCGGCGACCGGCGGTTCGTGGCCCGGACGGCCGCGTACGCGGTCAACGCCACCGGGCTGGCCGTGATGATCGCCGTCTTCGCCTCCACCGCGTTCATCCCGACCGGGCTGGAGGTGGCCACCGGGGCCGGCACCACCGTCGCCGCGCAGGCCGTACTCCAGGCGATCTTCGGTGACCAGGCGGTGCGTACCCTCGCCGCGAAGGCCCGGGGTGACCTGCTGGAACGGGTCCGCGCGCTGCTGGACGAGGAGGCGGCCCGCTACCTGGCCCGCACCGACGGGGCCCGACCCGGTGCGGAGGTCGGCGCGGCGCTGCGCCGGGCCGGCGGCCGGGTCGAGCTGGCCCGGCACCACAGCGGCCTCGCCGGCCAGACCGGCCAGGCCCTACCGATCCCGACCCCGACCTCCGAGGACGGCACCCGGTGACCAACATCGTCGGTCGGATGCGCGAGGCGCTCCGGCGTGACCAGCGGGTCGACGCCGACGCGCTGGTGGCCCGCCTCGACGCGATCCGCCGGTTCCTCGACGCGGTCGACGGCGAGGTGCCCGACACCCGGCTGGTCGGCGCGCACACCCTGGTCGAGCGGGCCGGCACCCGGTTGTCGCTGTCCCGGGACCACACCGTCGTGGCGTTGGCCGGCGCCACCGGCAGCGGCAAGTCCAGCCTGTTCAACTCCCTGGCCGGGATGGAACTCTCCCCGGTCGGGGTGCGCCGGCCCACCACCGGTGTCGCGCACGCCTGCGTCTGGGGGCCGCTGGACGGCGGCAACCGGCTGCTCGACTGGGTCGGGGTGCTGCCCCGGCACCGGTTCGTCCGGGAGAGCGCGCTCGACGGCGACGACGAGTCCGCCCTGCACGGTCTGATCCTGCTCGACCTGCCCGACTTCGACTCGGTGCAGCGGTCCCACCGGCTGGAGGTGGACCGGCTGCTCGGCCTGGTCGACCTGGTGGTCTGGGTGGTCGACCCACAGAAGTACGCCGACCGGGTGATCCACAACAGCTACCTGCGCGAGTTCCACCGGCACCGGGAGGTGACGGTGGTGGTGCTCAACCAGGCCGACCGGCTGCCCCCGGCCGAGCTGCCCCGGGTGCTGGCCGACCTGCGCCGGCTGCTCGACGTCGACGGGCTCGACGGGGTGCCGCTGCTGGCCACCACGGCGGTCGAGCCGGACGGGATGACCGGGCTACGGGAGGCGCTGGAACGGGCGGTGTCGGACCGGCAGGCCGCGCTGCGCCGGCTCTCCGGCGACGCCGACACGGTGGCGGCGGCCCTGGGCGAACTGGTCGCCGTCGAAGCCCCGGGGCACGTCCCGGACGCCGCGACGGTCCGCGCCCTGGACCGGGCGTTGGCCGAGTCGGCCGGGGTGCCGGCGGTGGCCGCCGCGGTCGAGGGGGCGTACCGGCACCGGGCCGGCGGGGCCACCGGCTGGCCGTTGGTACGCGGCTGGCGCAAACTGCGCCCCGACCCGCTGCACCGGCTGCACCTGCCCGGCCCGACCACCGATCCGCAGCGCCCGGCGGAGCCCGTGCTCGCGGCCACCTCCGTGCCCGACCCGACCGCCGCCCAGCAGTCCGCCCTCGGGCTGGCCATCCGCGCCGTCGGCGACCGGTCCGGCGAGAAACTCCCGGCACCCTGGCCGGCCGCGGTGACCGCCGCCGCCCGGTCCCGGCTGGCCGACCTGCCGGACGCGCTGGACGGCGCGGTCGCCGGCACCGACCTGGGCATGGACCGCCGGCCGTTCTGGTGGCGGCTGGTCGGCGCCCTCCAGTGGCTGGTCACCCTCGCCGCCGTGGCCGGGCTCGGCTGGCTGGTGCTCGGCTACGCGCTGCGTGCCCTGGGTCTGCCGGCGCTGGACTACCCCCGGGTGGGGGAGGCACCGTTGCCGACCGTGCTCCTGCTCGGTGGGCTGCTCGCCGGTCTGCTGGTGGCCGCGGTGACCCGGCCGGTGATCCGCTGGGCGGCCCGACGGGCCCGACAGCGGGCCGAGCAGCGGCTCACCGAGGCGGTCTCCCGGGTCGGCGCGGAATACGTCCTCATCCCCGTCCGGGCCCTCCTCGACCGGTACGCCCTCGCCCGCTGCGCCTGGCAGGACGCCACCCGGTGAACGCCGCCGCCGGCACAGGTGTCCGGGGCTGCGCGGCGGCGTAGGGTCGTGCCATGGCCACGCCAAAGACCCCCTACGACGCGGTGCTCTCCGCGGCCCGCGACGTGACCAGGCTGGACTGCGCGCTCGACGCCGAGATGCTCGGCACGGCGCTGCTGGGCAGCGTCTACGCGATCGCCGAGACCGACCGGGAAACGGCGGTCCGGGAATTCGTCTCCGGTTTCCTCGCCGCCACCTCCCGCCGCCGGACGGCCGCCGCCACCACCATCCGTCAGGTCTTCGCCGCGCTGGTGCCCGATGCCGAGGGCGCGGCGAAGGTCCGCCCCGGCGCGCAGGCCCCGGCCTGGGCCGGTCAGCTCGGCCGGGTCCACCTCACCGGCACCTGGTCGTACGGCGACGTGTACGGCGACCAGACCTCCTACCTGGCCACCTTCGCCTACGACGACGAGTCGGGCGGGCCGGAGCACGCCCTGGTGGCACTGGTCGACCACAACATCGGCATCACCAAGGACGTCTTCGTGGGTGGGCCGGCCGAGCGGATCCTGGAGCAGGTCCGGCAGATGTGCGCCGACGACGACCTGACCTGGTTCCGGGAGGAGGACCCGGCCCGGATGCACGGCGAGGTGGGTCGTCACCTGGCGATCACCGACGACCTGGGTGACCTGCCCGCCGAGGGTTCGCTCGCCACCGACCGGGCGTTGGTCGGGGCACGGCTGGCGGTGCTGCCCGAGCCGAGCGCCGGCACCACCGGCTGGGACGCGCAGCCGCTCAGCGCCGACGAGCGCACCACGCTGGTCCGGGCTTTCCTGTCCTCCCCCGAGGCGGCCCGACACGGGCTGAACACCCTCGACAGCGACGCCGAGCTGGCCTCGCTGCACTTCTGCCTGGGGCTGCTCTTCGACCACTCGGCGAGCTTCCCGGACGCCGACCCGTTGCGCTGGAGCCCGGCGGTGGCCGGGTTGTTCCTGCTCGACTGGGTGCACCGGCGGGCCGTGCTGGACATGGACGACGCGGCGTTGCTGCCCCGGGTGCTGCGGGCCTGGGCGGCGTTCGCGGCCCGGCGGCGGGGGCTGCCCGAACGGGCCGGCACCCAGACCGACGAGGCGATCGAGGAGTTGGTGCCGGAGTTCGCCCGGCTCTATTCGACAGGCGAGCGGCGCAGCCCGGCGACGGCGGCGGTGGCCCAGCTGATGGCCGACGGCATCGACCCCGACGACCCGGTCGCCCTGGACGCCTGGATCGAGGCCAACCGGCAACGGCTGGGGGACGACACCCCCTGACCGTCCGACGACGCGCTGCGTGCCTGGCGACGCGCTGACCACCCGGCGACGCGCCGGGGTGGCCCCGTGACGTCCCCGGCCGGTCTACGGCTCGACCAGGGCCAGCCGGCCGGGGGCGACGTCGAGGCGTACCCGCTGGCCCCACCGCAGGGTCAGCCGGTCGGCCTCCAGCCCGTCGGCGAACGCCACCAGACCGTCGGACTCGGCGGTCAGTTCCAGCGCGTCGGTGCCGTCGAGCCGGCCGGCGACCAGCTCGACCCCGGTGACCGGTGAGGGCCACGCCTCCCGCACGTACCAGCACAGGGCCGGCTCCTGCGGGGCGGGCGGCGGGACGGCTGCCGACCGGTCCCGGGCGATCGAGGCGCACCAGCCGGTGGCCCCGGTGCCGGTGCCGACGACCACCCCGGAGGACGACTGCCGTTCCTGCCGGGGCCGGCCGTCCCCGCCGACGTCGAGCAGGTAGCGGGCCGACTGGTGGGAGGAGTGCCCGACGTACACCTCGTTGAGGCCGACGAGTTCCTGTCCGTCGTCGAGGGTGGCCCGGACCATGGCCCGGTGGCGCAGCGGCGCGGTCCCGGCGGCCACCGCCGGCAGCAGGGCGGCCACCTGGTCGCCGGTGCAGCGGACCAGCACCCCGGCGTTGCGGCCCGGTTCCGGGTCGACGCCGACGACGGGTTGCCCGGTGAGGTACTTCGCCACGTTGGCGACGAGGCCGTCCGGGCCGACGGCGACGATCACGTCCTCCGGGCCGAACAGGAACCGGGGCAGGTCGTCCCGGTCGACCGTGCCACGCCGCCAGTCGGCCGGTACGGCGGCCCCGACGGCGGTCAGCGCCGTCTGGAGGGCCTCGTGCCGGTCCACCACCTCGGCCAGGTCCCGGCCCCGGGCGCGCAGGTACCACTGGGCCGCCGCCCGGGTGCCGTGCCGGGCGAGCAACTCCTCCAGCTCGCTGCGGCGGCGGACCACCACCACCCGGGGGGTCAGTGTGCCGCTCACCGGTCCACCGTTCCGGTCGGGCCGGTGAGCCGGCCGAGCAGGTCGGCCAGCAGGTCCGGGGTGACGGTGAGCTGGCCGATCGGCGGGAGCTGGCCGGCGAGTTCCCGGACGGTGAGGGCTTGCAGCACCCCGGGCGGCAGGGTGGCGTACGTGGCCAGCTTCGCCGCCTCCGCCTCGGCCTCGGCGGCGCCGACGGCGCGTACCGTCTCGGCTTTGGCCACGGCGAGCACCCGTTCCCTGTCGGCGGCACCGGCGGCGAGCAGCCGTTCCTTGTCCGCCTCGGCGGTGGCGGACACCCGGGCCCGTTCGGCGGCGGCGGCGTTGGCGACCTGTTCCCGCTCCGCCTTGCCCTGGGCGGTGGCCAGCTCGGCGGCGGCGTCGAGTTCGACCCGGCGGCGGGTGTTCGCGCCGTGCTGCTCGACGAGCTGCTGTTCCCGGCGGGCCAGCTCGATCTTGTTCTGGAGTTCGTTCTCGGCGATGCCGCGTTCCTGCTCGACGGCCTGGGCCCGGCGGGCGTAGGTGGCCCGGTCGGCCTGCACCTGCACGGCCTCCCGGGTGGGGGTCTGCAGGGCGCGTTCCAGCTCGGGTTCGGGCCGGACGGCGACCACCCGGGCGCTGACCACAGCCACCCCGATGTCGGCGAGCCGGGGCTCGGTGTCGAGCGCTGCGGAGACCGCCTCCCGGATGGGCGCGATCGTGGTCAGCGCCTCGGCCAGCGGGACCCGGGCGAGCAGGTCCAGGGCGGGCTGCTGGGCCAGCTCGGCCAGCAGGGTGGCCACCTGGTCGAGCGGTCGGGACCGGGCCTTACCGGTGCGCGGGTCGATCGAGAAGTCGAGCCGGGCGGCGGCCAGCGTCGGGTCGGCCACCCGGTAGGTCACGGTGGCCTGGACGGTGATGTCGGCGAAGTCGCCGGTACGCGCGTGGAAGAGCAGCGGCAGCTCCCGGTCGTCGACCGGCACCTCGCTCAGCACGGCGGTCAGCGGTCGGTACCAGAACGACTGGCCGGTCCCTTCCCGCCGGACCCGCCCGTCGACGTGCAGCCGCACCCAGTTGGTCGGTGTCCCGCGCAGGTGGCGCAGGAAGAGTCGCCTCGTCACGTCGGCCATGTCTCACACCTTCCTCTTTTTCGTCCACCCGACGATAACCACTCTGATAGGTTATCGTCAAGGTGGTGATAAAGAGATGACCGACTACCCGCCCTTCGCCGTGACGGTGGACCTGGTGGTCCTCACCGTGCGCGCCGACGCGCTGCACCTGCTGCTGGTCCGCCGGGGCATCCCACCGGACGAGGGCCGGTGGGCGCTGCCCGGCGGCTTCGTCGGCATCGACGAGGATCTGCCCGACGCCGCCGTCCGGGAGCTGACCGAGGAGACCGGGCTCCCCGAGCCGGCCGGCCACCTGGAGCAGCTCGGCACGTACGGCCAGCCGGACCGCGACCCGCGCGGACGGGTGGTCACCGTCGCCTGGCTGGCCCTGCTGCCCGACCTGCCCACCCCGGTGGCCGGCTCGGACGCCGCCTCGGCGGAGTGGGTGCCGGTCGACCGGCTCACCCCCGGCCAGCTCGCCTTCGACCACGACCGGATCGTCGCCGACGGCCTGGAACGGGCCCGCGCGAAGCTGGAGTACACCCCGCTGGCCAGCGCCTTCTGCCCGCCCGAGTTCACCGTGGCCCAGCTGCGGGCCGTCTACGAGACGGTCTGGGGCACCCGGCTGGACCCGCGCAACTTCCACCGCAAGGTCACCGGCACCCCCGGCTTCGTCAGCCCCGCCGGCCGGGCCACCGAGGGCGACCGGGGGCGACCTGCCCAACTGTTCCGCCGGGGCCCGGCCACCCGGCTCCACCCGCCCATGCTCCGCCCCGAACCCTGAACCGCCCGCCGGGCCCACGCCCCGACCGGGTCACCGCCGGACCTCGTCACCGCCGGACCTCGTCACCGCCCGGACCTGGTCACTGCCCGGAACCTCGTCACCGCCCGAACCTCGTCACCGCCCGGCCGGGTCACCGCCCGGACCGGATCACCGCCCCCGACCTCGTCACTGCCCGGACCGACCACCCGGCACCGATCCCACCGGCACCCGTCCCACCGGCACTGGTCGCCGGGCGCTGCGACCGGCCTGGGGCGCTGCGCCAGGTCTGCCCGGCGGCACGGGGGCTCAGGAGAGCGGCGCGTAGACCAGCCCGGCCACCAGGCCGCCGACCAGCGCGCCCACCACGACCTGCGCGACCGTGTGGTCGCGCAGCCGCACCCGGGACCAGCCGACCAGGGCGAGCAGCGGCACGGCCGGCAGCAGCCGGGGGCCGAAGGTGAGCACCAGCACCACCAGCGTGCCGGCGGCCACCGCCGAGTGGATGGACATCTTCCACCAGTGACTGACCGCCACCGCGACCACCAGGCCGACCACCCCGGCCGCGACCAGGGCCAGCACCGGGCGCGGTGCACCGAGCGCCGCGAGCAGGGCCAGCCCGGTGGCCGCCGAGGCGAGCCCGAGCAGCAACGGCACCCGACGCTGCTCACGGCGACCGATGTGATGATCGGTGAGTCGACCCCGCCGCACCCCACCCAGGATGTACGCGAACGGGATACCGGCGGCGAAGACCGTGGCGAGCAGCCCCCAGGCCAGTCCGCGCGCCCCACCCGCACCGTGCCAGCCGATCGCCACGGTCAGCGCGGTGACCAGCACGGCCGGCGCGGTCACCTCGGTCACCAGCCGGGCCACCCGGGTCGCCACCGCCCCCGACCCGACCGGCTCGGCAGCGGCAGGTGACCCTCCGAACGGAGCAGGGTCGGCCAGGTCGGGGGCGGCCCGGTCGCCGCCCTCGTCGCGCGTACTCAGCGTTCCGCCCCCGCATCCGTGGTGCCCGATCCGGCACACCGCAGTGGTCGACGGGTCGACCGACGGCATCCGGGCCGCTGCGGCTCAGCCTGCGGCTTCGTTCGTCACCGTACCGTCCGGGTCGGTGGTGTCGTGGAGGGTCGACGCGGACCCGGCGGAGGTCTGCGACACGGGCACGGCGGGTGCCTGCGGTGCGGGGACCGGGGTGGCCGACGGGCGGGCGACCGGGATCGCCGGGCGACCGGCGGTTGGTCCGACGCGCGGTACGGGACGGGTCTGCGACCGTGGACGCGTGGGGTGGGTCGTGCCGGCCGGGATCGCCGTCGCGGTGGGTCGGGGCCGCGCGGTGGGGACCAGCGTGACCGTGACGGTGGGTCGGGTCTCGGGGGAGGCGGTCTGGCCTGGCGTCGGGGTGGGCGCGGGAGGCGACGTGGACCCGGGCGTCGGGCCGGGCTCCGGGGTCGACGTGGCTGCGGGGGTGGGCGGGGGTGCGGAGGTGGGCGTGGCGGTGTCGGAGGGTGCCGAGGTCGGCGACGGGTCCGGCGGTGGCTCGGAGAGGGTGGCGGTCGGCTCGACGTCCGGGTCCGGGTCCGGACTCGGGCTCGGCGTGGGGTGGGGTGTGGCGGTGGGGGTCGGGTGGGGGGTGGGGATGGGGTGGGACGGTGCGTTGGGTGCCGACGTCCGGCGGATCGGCCGGGGCGTGGCGGCGGGCACAGCCCGACGGTGGACGGGGCCGGTGGTGGCGGGAGCCGGGGCGGTGGCGGGCGGTGCCGGTGCGGTGGCCGGTGGGAGGGCCGGTTGACCGGTGGCGGGCACCGGGACGACGACCGGCCCGACCGACGGGGTGGGCAGGAACGGGGTGCCGTCGTCCGGCAACGCGGTGCTGCCCACGGTGGCCGAGCCGGCGCTGATCGCGGCGAGCACCGGCATCGAGGCGGCCCCGGCGAGCAGGGCGACGGTGAACAGGTAGCCCCGGTGCGGCGCACCGACGCCGGGTGCCCGGTGGACGCCGATCATCCGCCGGTAGCTGCCGCCGCCGGCCCGGTGTCGGCCGAGGAGGGGGACCGGAGGACCGTCACCTGGCTCGGACACCGCACACTCCCTCGTCGACCTGGACGTGTTCGCCGGTGGGCAGCACGGATCAGAACGGACATTATGCGCCAAACGCCCACCAATACCGGTCAGCTTGACCCAGTGACGCCCAGTTCACCAGGCACCACAGCGTGTCGACACACAAAAAGTCCGTCACCCGGCCGGTCCGGCGACGATCGCCCGCCGGCAGCGCGGCCGGCACGGCGCGGCGCGGGGCGGCGCGGCGCGGGGCGGCGCGGCGCGGGGCGGCGCAGGCGCAGCGCGGCCGGCGCGGCGACAAAAAAGTCCACGGGTCACCAAGCGGACATGTCGCCACCGGCGGGAGGGCCATACTGTGGGGCCGCTCACCTCCTCTGCAATCATTCAGGCACGACGGCAACGCAGCCGCACCTCCGCGTACCCCGTGGCAGGCATGGCTGCTCGCCGACGCTCCCGAACCGGGTTCGACCCATGGATCCGGCTCAGGTCGTGCGGCAACCCCCACCGGGGCTAGGCACGGCCGCCAGGAACCAGTCCGGCAACAGCCGGGCCGGCGCACGTTGTGCGCGGACGGGTGACCCCCCGGCTCGGGCACAGACACGACAGGGAGAGACGGATGGCAAAGGGCGACCCTGCGGTCTCCAGCCGCGGCCGGCGAGCCGCACCCCGGTCCCGGCGAGCCGCCGCGACCGCTGAGCCGGAACTCGTACAGCTGCTCACCCCCACCGGGGAGCGGATCGAGAGCGCGACCGGCCCGGACGGCACCGAGTACCGCGTCGACTTCACCGACGAGGAGTACCGCGGCCTCTACCGCGACCTCGTGCTGGTCCGCAAGCTCGACGCCGAGGCGACCGCGTTGCAGCGGCAGGGCGAGCTGGGCCTGTGGGCCTCGCTGCTCGGTCAGGAGGCGGCCCAGGTCGGCTCCGGACGGGCTCTGCGCAGCCAGGACATGGCCTTCCCGACCTACCGGGAGCACGGCGTCCTCTACTGCCGGGGCATCGACCCGATCATGCCGCTCGGCCTGTTCCGTGGCGTCGACCAGGGCGGCTGGGACCCGAACGAGTTCAAGTTCAACATGTACACGATCGTCATCGGGGCGCAGACCCTGCACGCGACCGGGTACGCGATGGGCGTCCACATGGACGGCAAGACCGGCACCGAGGACGGCGAGGCGGTGATCGCCTACTTCGGCGACGGCGCCACCAGTCAGGGCGACGTCAACGAGGCGTTCGTCTGGGCCAGCGTCTTCAACGCCCCGCTGGTCTTCTTCTGCCAGAACAACCAGTACGCCATCTCCGAGCCGCTGGAACGCCAGACCCGGGTGCCGCTCTACCGGCGGGCCGGCGGTTTCGGCTTCCCCGGTGTCCGGGTCGACGGCAACGACGTGCTCGCGTCGTACGCGGTGACCCGGCATGCGCTGGACAACGCCCGGCTCGGCCAGGGCCCCAGCCTGATCGAGGCGTACACCTACCGGATGGGCGCGCACACCACCTCGGACGACCCGACCCGTTACCGGATCGCCAGTGAGGTCGAGGCCTGGCAGGCCAAGGACCCGATCGCCCGGATGAAGGCGTTCCTCGACAAGCAGCAGATCGCCGACGACGCGTTCTTCGCCGAGGTCGACGAGCAGGCCCGTGCCGAGGCGGTGCACCTGCGCGAACGGGTGCTCGAACTGCCCGACCCGGCCCCGGTGTCGATGTTCGACCACGTCTACCCGCACGGCTCGCCCGAGTTGGACGCCCAGCGGGCCCGGTTCAGCACCTACCTGGAGTCGTTCGAGGGGAGCGCGCACTGATGGCCACGGAGACGCTCACCCTCGGCAAGGCCCTCAACACCGGTCTGCGCCGGGCCCTGGAGAACGACCCGAAGGTCGTCATCATGGGCGAGGACGTCGGCAAGCTCGGCGGCGTCTTCCGGATCACCGACGGGTTGCAGAAGGACTTCGGCGACCAGCGGGTGATCGACACCCCGCTGGCCGAGTCCGGCATCATCGGCACCGCCGTCGGCCTGGCCATCAGGGGTTTCCGGCCGATCTGCGAGATCCAGTTCGACGGCTTCGTCTACCCGGCGTACGACCAGATCGTGTCGCAGGTGGCCAAGATGCACTACCGCTCGCAGGGCAAGGTCACCATCCCGATGGTGATCCGGATCCCCTACGGCGGGGGCATCGGCGCGGTGGAGCACCACTCCGAGTCGCCGGAGGCGTACTTCGCGCACACCGCCGGGCTGAAGGTGGTGACCTGCGCCAATCCGCAGGACGCGTACGTGATGATCCAGCAGGCGATCGCCTCGGACGACCCGATCGTCTTCCTGGAGCCGAAGCGGCGCTACTGGGAGAAGGGTCCGGTCGACCTGGACGCCCCGTTGTCCGGGGCGTACCCGCTGCACTCCGCCCGGGTGGTGCGGCCGGGCACCGACGCGACCGTGTTGGCGTACGGGCCAATGGTGCGTACCGCGCTGGACGCGGCGACCGCCGCCGCCGAGGACGGCCGGGAGCTGGAGGTCGTCGACCTGCGTACGCTCTCGCCGCTGGACCTGACCGCCGTCTACGAGTCGGTGCGGCGCACCGGCCGGTGCGTGGTCGTCCACGAGGCCCCGGGCAACCTGGGGCTGGGCTCGGAGATCGCGGCCCGGGTCACCGAGGAGTGTTTCTACTCCCTGGAGTCGCCGGTGCTGCGGGTCACCGGTTTCGACACCCCCTACCCGGCCAGCCGGGTGGAGGAGGAGTACCTGCCCGACCTCGACCGGGTGCTCGACGCCGTCGACCGCACCTTCGGCTGGTGAGCGCGATGTCCCGGATCAAGGAGTTCAACCTGCCCGACCTGGGTGAGGGTCTGACCGAGGGGGAGATCCTCGCCTGGCTGGTCAAGGTGGGCGACGTCATCGAGCTGAACCAGCCGATCGTCGAGGTGGAGACGGCCAAGGCGGCCGTGGAGATCCCGGCGAAGTGGGCCGGTGAGGTGCGGTCGATCTTCCACCCGGAGGGGAGCACGGTCGAGGTCGGCACCCCGATCATCGCGATCGACACCGACCCGGGTGCCGGGCCGGTGCCGGAGTCGACGACCGCCGCCGCGTCGGCGGACCTGCCCACCCCGTCGGCCGCTTCGTTGGCGGCGGTGCAGGTCGCGCCCGCCGAGGGCATGGTCGAGCCGGGTCTGATCGGTGGGGTCGCCCCGGGTGGGCGTACCGCCGTGCTGGTCGGTTACGGCCCGCGCAACGCGCCGGCCAAGCGTCGGCAGCGCAGGGACGGCCCGCCCCGGCAACCTGACACCAGCCCCCGGCCGACCGGGCCGGCCCAGGTCACGACGCCGGCTCCGGTCGCGCCGGTGGCTGCGGCTCCGGTCGCTGCGGCGCCGGTCGCTGCGGCGCCGGTCGCGCCGACGGTGAACGGCAACGGCCGGGTCGCCGGCCCGGTGCTGGCGAAGCCGCCGGTGCGCAAGTTCGCCAAGGACCTCGGGGTCGACCTGGCCACGGTGACCGGGTCGGGTCCGCTCGGGTCGATCACCCGTGCGGACGTACAGCGGGCGGTGGACGGGAGCACGGCGGTGGCCGAGCCGCTGGCGGCGACGTCGCCGGCCACCTCGGCCGCGAGCTTCGGCGCGGACCGCGAGCAGCGCATCCCGGTCAAGGGGGTACGTCGGCTCACCGCCGAGAACATGTCCCGCTCGGCGTTCACCGCACCGCACGTCACGGAGTTCCTGACCGTGGACGTGACCCGGGCGATGAAGGCGCTGGACCGGCTGCGCGGGCGGCGGGAGTGGCGGGACGTCCGGGTCTCGCCGTTGCTGCTGGTCGCCAAGGCGGTGCTGCTGGCGGTCCGGCGGCACCCGATGGTCAATTCGACCTGGGCCGGTGACGAGATCGTCGTCAAGGAGTACGTCAACCTCGGTATCGCGGCGGCCACCGAACGTGGCCTGATCGTGCCGAACATCAAGGACGCCGGTCGACTCACGCTGCGTGAGCTGGCGGATGCGATGACGGGTCTGGTGCAGACGGCCAAGGCGGGGAGGACCTCTCCGGCGGACATGTCCGGCGGCACCCTGACGATCACCAACGTGGGGGTGTTCGGGGTGGACACCGGCACCCCGATCCTGCCTCCGGGTGAGTCGGCGATCCTGGCCTTCGGTGCGGTCCGCGAGATGCCGTGGGTGCACAAGGGCAAGGTCAAGCCACGCCAGGTGACCACCCTGGGGCTCTCCTTCGACCACCGGATCATCGACGGCGAGTTGGGTTCGAAGTTCCTGCGCGACATCGGGGACTTCCTCGCCGACCCGGAGGCGGCGTTGCTCGCCTGGACCTGAGACCGGTGACGTTCCGGCCACGGCCGGTGTGCCCAGGGTGAACACCCGGCACACCGGCCGTGGCCGTTGGGGGAAGAAACAGTGGCCCAGATCGCCCCCTGACCTACGATCCTTAGGCCCGTGTTGCAGCTCACCTAATAATCGATGGCAATCGGCGGCCGGCGGGTGTTCAATGGAGTCATCAAGGGGCCGACAACCGAATAGCCGAAGGAAAGACACCATGAGCATGATCGAGCGAATCCGCACCCGTCGTGACGCCACCCGTCGGGCCCGTGCCATCGAGCACGCGCTGCGCTCCGCCAACTCGCCCGCGGTCCGCGAGGAGATCCTCGCGATCGCCCAGCGTCACCTGAGCTGACGCCACACCGACTTTTCTCCCCCTCCTCCAGATCGACGACCCGCCCGGGCCCCGGGCGGGTCGTCGGCGTTCTCAACCCCCTGAGACCGGGATTCCCCCTCGCCATGACGCCCGGTACGGTGGTTCCGGTCGCCAACCGCCGACCTGGGCACCGATCGCGCCCGATGGATGCCGATCGACACCGCCCGGTGACGTGGAGTGACGGCCGGTGCTCCCTGGGTGCCACGCGCGCGAACCGGATACCGTGCGGGGAGCCCGCACGGCCGACCCGCCGGGCACCGGCGACACGGCCGACCGGACGGACGGCATCGGCGGCCGACATGTGATGGAGGAGGCGCACCCATGACGTCCGAGGGCCAGCACCGCCCCGGCCAGGAGCCGGACGAGGTGCCGCCGGGCTCCGGCGGACCGGTGCCGTACGGCGACCGACAGCCGCAGCAGGACCCCGGGTACGGCACCCCCGCCACGCCCGACCTCGGCTGGGCGCCACCACCCCCCACCGGCCGGGCCAACCCGACCGGTCCGTCCTGGACACCCCCCGCCCCACCGGCGGCCTGGGGTGGCGCGCAGGCTCCGCAACAGTCCGAACCCACCGAGGCGTGGGCCCCGCCGGCCCGGCAGTCACCGCCCACCGAGGCGTGGACCCCACCGGCCGGCCCGTCGCAGCCCGCCTGGGCCGGACAGCCGGAGCAGCCCGCCTGGGCAACCGCGCCCGCACCGGCCGCCGGAAACGCCGAGTCCACTCCGCAGCCCGCGTGGGCGCAGTCCGAGCAGCCCGCCCCGGCCTGGGCGCAGTCCGACGCCGGTGCCCGGGGTGCCGCCCGGGTGCCGCAGCCCGACAAGCCGGCGGGCGGTGGCTGGTCCACTCCGGCCGATCCGGCCCCGACCTCGCCCGCCGGCTGGGCGGGCCAGGAGGCCGCGCAGCAGGAAGCAGCCCCCGGCACCAACGGCTGGGGTACCGCGCCCGCACCACAGCGGGACGAGGCGGCGGGCACCAACGGCTGGCCGGGCGACGCCGCCCGGGGTAACGGCTGGCCGGCCGAGGACCGGGCCGGGGCCGATCCGGCGCGGGGTGGCTGGCCGGCCGACCCGCAGGACGGGCCGGGCAACTCCGGCGGCTGGGCGACCAGTGCTCCGGCGCACCCCGACGAGGCGCACCGCTCCGCCGGTCGGGCCTCGGTGCCCGTACCGGCCCAGCCGGAGCCCACGAACCAGGCGGGGTGGCCGCAGCCGGAGACCGGTGGACACCCGGGCGGCCACGCGTCGCCGGGCACCGCACCGGGTGCCGAGGGCTGGTCCACCGAGGACGATCCGGCCCGCTCCGGCGGCTGGTCCGCCAACCGGTCCGGACCGGACGACGCCGGTCGTCCCGGTGACTGGTCGAACGGGTCGCAGGAGGACCGGCAGCCGTCGTGGGGGGCACCGGAAGAGCCCGCCACGGCCCGCTGGGAGGGCCGCCGCGAGCAGCCCGCCCTCGATGCCTGGCCCGCCGGGGCCCCGCCCCGCACCGAACAGGACGACCCGGCACCGGGCCAGGAGTGGCCGGCACCACAGGCCGGCACCCGGGGTGCCGCCGCCGTACCCTCCCGGGAGGACCGCCCGGAGCCCGGGGCCTGGACGCCCCCGGAGTTGCCGGGGCGGGCGTCCGCGTCGGTGTCCGCACCCGACGGCCCCCCCGCCTGGGGCGGTGCCGCCGGTGACCACCACCCGCCACAGCGGACGGGTGTCGAGCGCCCGGTCGTGCCGGACGCCGAGCCGTGGGCGCCCGGGCAGGCGTGGGGCCACCCCGAGCCCGCCGGCCAGCCCGCCGAGGGGGCGTGGGAGCCCCGGCGCAACGAGGACCAGCCGATCTACCAGCCAGGGCCGGCCCCCGGCATCTCACCGGCCAACGCGGTGCCGCTCCCGCCGCAGGAGCAGCGCGTCCCCGGGGCGAGCCTGGCCGCCGCGCCGCCCGCCGACTACGTCCCGCCGGCCGCGTTCGGTGGGCCCGCCGAGCAGTCGCCGCACGGCCGTGAGGCAGCGGCCTGGGGTGCGCCGGAGCAGCCGCAGTTGTCGGCCGGTCCGGCACTGCCCGCCCAGCGACTCGCCCCCGAGGCCGAGAGCGCCGGCGCCGGTCGCGCCCAGGTGCCGGCCGCCGACGCCGGGGAGGCCGGTGCTGTCGGCCGGGCCTCCGCCAGCGCCTCGGTACCCATGGCCAGCCGGGTCGTCCCCCCCAGCGACCAGGGGGCCCGTCCGGGTGGTCCGGCGGTTCCGCAGCCCCGGGTGTACGGGCGACCGGCCCGCCCGGAGCCTGCGGAGGAGACCCCGGAGCACGACGACCACCGGCCCGAGCACGACCCCCGCTTCGCCGACCAGGACCGCAGCCGGTTCGACGGTGCCGAGCAGCCCCGGTTCGACGAGCCGGAACGCCCCCGCTTCGACGACCAGGACCGGACCCGGTTCGACGGTCCGGAGCGGTCCCGGTTCGACGGTCAGGACCGGGCGCACGGTTTCGGTGCCGACGCGCCCTCGTCCGCGCCGCCGGCCGCCCCGCCCGCGTTCGGTGGCGGCATCCCGGCCTTCGCCGACCCGGCCGGCAGCAACCGGCCGATGAACGGCACCCGCCCGCACGGGCCGACGGACCGGCCGGCCGAGCCGTACGGTGCCGGCCCGACCAGCGGCGCACCGGCCGGTGCCGCACCCGTGCCGGGCTACGGCCACCCGGCGCACGACCCCGCGCACGGCGGGTACGCCTCCCCGTTCCCGCCCGCCGGTCAGCAGTTCCCGGCCGCCGGTCAGCAGTCCGCACCGGCTGGTCAGCAGTCCGGTACCGCCAGTTGGCCGGCGGAATCGGAGCAGGGGCGTTTCGACGCGTTCAAGCCGGACCCGGAGCCGGAGCAGAAGGCCGAGCAGCCCGCCCCGAAGGTACGCAACGGACGGGTGCTCGCCCTGGTGCTGATCGTGGCGGTGCTGATCCTGGCCGTCCCGTTGGGCCTGCTGATGCTCCTCGGCAAGATCGGCTCGGACGACGGGCCGGCTCCCTTCAACCCGGCCGTCGGCTCCTGCGTCAAGCAGTCCGGTGAGAACGCGAGCGCGGCGGGCTGCAACGAACCGGGTGCCTTCACGGTGGTGTCCAAGGTGGACGCCAAGGAGAAGTGCACCGATCCGACCCAGCCGCACGTGGTGCTGCCGGGCGGCGGGGTCGACCGGGTGCTCTGCCTGAAGCCGGCCGGCCAGTAACGGCGTACCGACGGCGGGGCACGGTGGACCGTGCCCCGCCGTCGGTGTTTCGGGCGCTGTGGGCTGGGCAGTCTATGGGGCACAGTGACGTGGCCCGAGGAGGTAACCCCCATGGCAGGCAACGAGAACGAGGTCGACCGCAGCGCTCGCAGCGGCCGGTTCGTCAAGGAGAGCACCACCGAGCGGGACCCCCGGCACACCACCACCGAGCAGGTCGGTGGCGGCGGGGACCAGGAGGTCCACCGCAGCGCGAGCACCGGCCGGTTCGTCACGGAGACCACCGCCGAGCTGCACCCCTCGACGACCGAGACCCAGCACGTCTGACCGACGAGCCAGCACCGCCCTCCGCGCCCGGCGCGGAGGGCGGTGTCATGTCCGGGCGTCGGGTCGTACGCAGGGGGTCCGCGCGCTCGCCAGCACGCTGCGGTTGTCCGCCGCGGTGATGTCGACGGTGACGGACACGCACCCCGGGGTGGTCCGCAGGACGTTGCCGAACACGCTGTACACCTGGCGCTTGACCATGAACGGGTAGTCGAACCGGGTGACCGCCCCGTCGGACGGGCGGGTGGCCGACAGCCGGACTGTCGCCCCGGTCGGGACCCGCTCGGTGGAGACGAACAGCGGCCAGGCGGCCCGGCAGCGCGGCGAGTAGCGCAGCGTCAGGCTCCCGTAGGGCGGCTGTTTCGGGTCGGGGTCCGGGACCGGGACGGTTTCCGCGCTGACCGCGTCGACCTGGCAGCGTTCCTCCTGCGGGTCGGCCCCGTCGGTCGGAGGAGCGGCGGCGGGTGCCGGGAGCGACGTGTCCACGGGTCGCTCGGCCTGCCGGTTCGGGTGGGAGCGCGCGTCGACCAGCAGCGGCACGATCGAGCCGGCGAGGAGCACGGTCAGCCCTGCCGTCGCGGCCAGCGCCCACCGGGGCACCGCCGGCCGTCGCGTCACCGGCCGTCGCGGTGTCGAGACCCCCGGCTGCTGCAACCCCGCCGGCTCCGACCCCGCCGGCTGCGACCCCGGCTGCTGCAACCCCGCCGGCTCCGACCCCGCCGGCTGCGACCCCGCCGGCTGCGAGCCCGGTTGCGGCGGCCCCGAGCCGGCCTCCCGGTGCCAGCGGGCCCGCCAGGCCGCCTCGTCACCGCCGCAGGCCCGGACGAACGCCATGGTCAGCTCCAGCGACGGCAGGCGGGCCCCGGACAGCACACCCGCCAGCGCGGTGTGCGAGTAGTGCGCGGTCGCGGACATCTTCCGGAGCGACGGTTGCCCGGCCTCGCGCCGGAGCCGGGCCAGGTCAGCGACGAATTCGCGGTGCCGGCTCTCGCCGTCGTGATCCCCGCCCTCGCCGTCGTGTCCGCCGCCCTCGCCGTCGTGGTCCCGGGCAACGCCCGCATGATTCCGGCCGTTGTCGTCGTGGTCCCCGGCGTCGGCGGGAACCTGGCCGTCAAGTCGTCCACTTCGCCCCGTCATGGGCCCTCCCCTGCGTGTAAACCCTGGTGTCAACGTGTGTCATGCCAGTGCTTTACAGGCGGGCGTCAGGACAGGATCGACCCCGGAGCAGCCACCCGCCGGATAGGTGCCGCTGAATATGATCTCACGGGGAGTGTCGGCCCCGGCACGCATCCGAACGGCTCGAAATCGCGTTCACCCCGGGGATACCGGACCGCGCGAGCCACCGTCCGACGGGCCCACCGCGCCGATTCCGGGGCGGTGCCGAACTCTCGACAAGGAGAACCGCGTGTACCAGCCGAACGGTACGAATGCCACCGGCGCAGTGCCCCGCCGGGGACTGCCGCGACTCGTGGGGCGGATCCTCACCGCCTGCGCCGTCACGGCGGTGGTCCTGGTGGGCACGGCCGCACCGTCGTTCGCCGGCATCTCCGGTTACAGCGTCGCCGGCACGGGCGGCGCCGGCCTGATGGTCCGCACCAGCCCGTACGACGCGAACGCCGGCTCGGTGGCGCTCCTGGGCGACGGCACCGGGTTCGTCGCCGAGTGCGCGGTACGCGGGCGCAACATCTCCGGCAACACCGTCTGGCACCGGATCAGCTCCCCGGCCAGCGGTTGGATCAGCGACTACTACACCAACACGCCGGGGTTCAACCAGTACCTCGCCGGTGAGCCGGAGTGCTCCACCACCCCGCCACCCACCGGCACCCGGGAGGACCGCGCCATGGCGTGGGCCCGCTCGGTGATCGGCCAGGCGTACACCAACGGGGACCTGGGTGACTCCAACCACCAGTGGGACGGCTGGTGCGACAACTTCGTCGGGCACGCCTACGGTCGGGCGGCCAGCGGCTACGCGTCGGCGATCGTGCACTACAACTCGCTGCTGTCGCGCGGCATGATCCGCACCACGGGCACCCCGCCGGCCGGCGCGCTGGTCTTCTACGCCGCCGCGTCGATCAACGGGTACTACGGCCACGTGATGCTCTCCGAGGGCAACGGCAACTACATCACCTCGGCGGCCACCGTCCGCCGCGTCTCGCAGAGCTGGCCCGGTGCGCCGTACCTCGGCTGGTCCTACGCCGACCCGGAGTGGACCGGGCGCTGACGCCCCCACCCGGCCCGGCTCCCCTCCGGTCGTCCGCCGAAAGGATCACGATGCGTCTCCCCCTTGCCGCCCCCGCGGCCCGACGTGCCCTGCGTCTGGCCCTCGGCCTGACGCTGGTCGCCGTCGTCGGCGTCAGCGCCATGCCCACCCCCGCCACCGCCGCATCCGCCACCACCGGCCCGGCCGCCCAGGCCGCGCCGGCCCCCCGCCCGGCCGACCAGACCAAGGCAGCGTCCCGCCCGGCCGACCAGGCCAAGCCGGCCAGCGTCGGTGGCCCCGCCACCGGTGCGAAGGCGAACCGGGTGGGCGTCAACGCGGTCGGCATCGACCTGTGTGCCCAGGTGGCGTACGCCGCCGGGTTCCGGAACAACCCGCTGGTCACGGCCGTGGCCGTGGCGATGGCCGAGTCCTCCTGCAACCCGTCGGCGGTCGGCAGCAATGGCCCCACCAGCGGCTGCTCGAACGGTTCGCTGGACCGAGGGCTGTGGCAGATCAACAACTGTTACCACCCCACCGTCACCGACAGCTGCGCGTACAACGCCCAGTGCAACGCCAACGCCGCCTACAGCATCTCCAGCGGCGGCAGCAACTGGCAGCCCTGGTCGACGTACAACAACGGGGCGTACGCCGGCTATCTGTCCGCCGCGCAGGCCGCCGTGGCCCGCCTCGGCGGCGGCAACCCGCCGGTCGGCGTGACCGGGACGATCCTGGCCAACCCGTCGCTCAACATCCGCACCGGGCCCGGCACCACCTACGGTATCGCCGGCTCCGTCAACTACGGCGCTACGGTGAACATCGCCTGCTACACCTTCGGCGAGTACGTCAGCGGCGGCTACTGGCCGTCGTCCACCTGGGACCGGATCACCAACCCGGCGACGGGCGTGACCGGCTACGTGGCCGACACCTGGGTCAACACCACCTACGACGTCAAGACGATGGTCGGTCGCTGCTGACCGTCCCGTCCGGGGCCGCGCGAGCAGGGTCGGACCCTCCCGCGCGGCTCCGCCGTGCCCGCCGCCCCTCCGGCGTGACCGCCGTCCCCCGTCCTGACCGCCGGCCCTCCGGCGGTGGCCGTGGCGGTGGCGGTGGGCGGTGGCGGTGGCGGTGGGCGGTGGCGGTGGCGGTGGGCGGTGGCGGTGGCGGTGGGCGGTGGCGGTGGCGGTGGGCGGTGGCGGTGGCGACCCACCGCCCTTCCGGGCGCGGCGGCGACCTGCGCCTCGCCCCTCCGGGCGCGGCGCCGGCGACCCACACCGTGCATGGAGAGCGGTATGCCTGACAGGCATAAATATGACTGACAGGCATATCGGTGTACGCCGGTGTCACTCCCCCCGGTCCTGGCCGGCAATCGTGGTTCTCCCTCACGTTCCGGGGGACCGGTCGGTGTTACGGTCGGCGTGGAGCTCTCACATCGACGACGGAGGCCCGGATGGGTCAACGAGGATCGTTTCCCTCGGGATTGGCACGGTCGTTCAACACCCGGGTCATGGCGCTGCGGTCGTCGCCCCGCTGGGGGCGGTTCCTCCGGCGGCACCTGGTCGTGGTCACCTACACCGGTCGCCGTTCCGGGCGGACGTTCAGCACCCCGGTCGCCTACCGACAGACCGGTGACACGGTGGTCATCCAGGTCGCGATGCCCGACGCCAAGCAGTGGTGGCGGAACTTCCTGGGCGAGGGCGGCCCGATCTCACTGAACCTCGACGGGGTCGACCGGGCCGGGCACGCGGTGGCCCGCCGGGACGACCGGGGCCGGGTCACCGTCACCGTCGACCTGACCCGCTGACGCGGCGGGCCGGCGCGTCGACCGTCCCGACCGACGTCCGGGTCGCGATGCCCGGTCCGGCCGGGTATCGACGTGCGTGCCGACCGGGAGCCGGTCGGCTATGTGACCCTCTCTTGTGGTCGGTGACGCCTACACTTGCCGGCCATGGACCCTGTCGCGCTGGCCACGGCGCTGGCAAAGTCGATCCTGGCGCAGCTCGGCAAGGAGATCGGCACCGCCGCCGCCAAGGGCGTCAAGGCCCGCGTGTGGGGAGACCCGGAACGCAAGGCCCTGGAACGGGCGTTGTGCCGCGCCCTCACCGAACTGAACAGGTCGTACGGTGACCGGCTGGCCGAGTTCGACGTCAACGACGGCTTCTGGGTGCACGAGGGCGCTCCCGAGTTGTCGAAGGTGCTCGTCCCCGGTGTGCCGACCTCGCCGGTGCGGCTGGCGGAACGGGCCGTCGACTCGCTGGGCCCGGCCGCCTCCGACGACGAGCGGTTCGACCGGATCGGCCTGCTGCGGCCCGCGTTCAAGGCCCTGCTCGACGGGTTGGACGCCGAGGTACGCCGCGAGGCGGCCCTCCAGGGGATGCTCGGCCGCTCCGATGCCGCGTCGACCGCCCAGGCGACCACCCGCATCGCCGAGCGCCTGGGCGCGGTCGACGCCACCGACGACGACCGGGTCGCCTACCTGCGCTGGCTGATCGACCAGCACCGCTACCTGCGTACCGTCGGGGTGGTCCGGAACACCACCGTGCAGCTTCCGTTGGGCGAGGTGTTCGTCGGCTTACAGGCGCGGCGGGACCGCAATCCCGGCGATCGGGCGCGGGCCTGGTTCGAGCGGGAGCGGGAGCGGCTGGCCGCCCTGGTGGCCGCGGAGGAGCTGGACCACACCGGCTTCGAGGCCGCCCTCGACCGATTGCAGACGCAGTACGGCCACCGGTTCGCCGCCGAGACCGAACAGCCGGCAAGGCAGCCGGTCCTCGATGCGGCCCGCGACGCCGCCCAGTTACTGGTCCTGGGCGATCCGGGAACGGGTAAGACCACTCTGCTGCGCTACCTCGCCCTGACCCACGCCCGAGCGCTAATCAGCGGCGAGCAGGTCCAGGGCCGGGACGCGCTGTTCCCGGTCTACCTCCGCATCGGCGAGTACGCCCGCCAGGGGTTCCCCGAGGGGGGCATCGGCAAGTTCCTGCCCCGCCAGCTCCGCCGCGCCGAGTGCACCCTGCCGGGCCTGACCGACCTGCTGCGCCGCCAACTCGACGCCGGCCGCTGCCTGGTGCTGCTGGACGGCCTGGACGAGATCGCCTCGGCGGAGCTGCGCCGGGGCGTGGTCACGGCGGTGGTCAACTTCGTAACCGCTCACGCCCGGCAGGGCAACCGGTTCGTGGTGACCAGCCGAATCGCCGGCTATCAGGCCGCCCCGCTGCCGGAGCCGTTCCGCGCGGTGCGGCTCCAGGACATGGACGACCCGACGATCACCCGGTTCCTCGACGTCTACTGCCGCGAGGTCGAACGCGCCGAGACCCCGGGCCGGTCCGCCGAGGCGACCCGACTGGCCGGCGCACGCGAGGCCACCGCGATCGAACAGGCCCTCACGACCAACGCCGGGGTACGCCGGCTCGCCGCCAACCCGCTGCTGTTGACCGCGCTGGTGCTGGTGCACCGGGCCAGCGGCCGGCTCCCGCACCGGCGGGTCGAGGCGTACGTGGAGGTGTGCAACGCGCTCGGCCGCACCTGGCGCAGCGCCCAGGGGGTCGCCGAGGCCGACCTGCCCGACGAGCGGATCCTCACCCGGTGGCTGACCGAGCTGGGCTGGTGGATGCACGAGCACCGCCCGGAGGGCGCCGCCACCCGGGCAGAGCTACTTGAAGTGCTCGGTCCGTTGTGGGCGGCGCACCAGGGCACCGGGTGGGATCCGCGGGTGCTGGAGGCCGCCGACCCTCTCCGCACCGAGGCCGGGCTGGGGGTGCTCGACTTCGTCGACAAGGCCGACACGCACACCGGCCTGCTGGTCGAGCGTGCTCCCGGCCGGTACGGCTTCGCCCACCTGACCTTCGAGGAGTACTACGCCGGCCGGGCGCTGGCGTTCCGTGGCTCGGCCACCGACCGGATCAGCGAAATCCGCCGCCGGTTGCACGACCCCCGCTACGAGGAGCCGATCCTGCTCGCGCTCGGCCTGATCGGCACCGACTACGTCGAACAGATCGACGACGTGGTGGCGAAGGCGATCTATCCGGCCGAGGGCAACCCGAGCCCGTACGAGGAACTGCTGGGCCGGGACTTCCTGTTCATGCTCCGGGTCCTCGCCGACGACACACCCCTGAAGACCGCGACCATCGACGCGGTGATCAACCAGGCAATCGACGAGTGGCTGGACCAGAAGCACAGCAGGTGCCGTTTCGCCGCATATCGGAGCGCCCTATCGGCACGGTTAGCGGCGTTGAGCGGCACCAAGGCCGCTGATCGATTCCATGCTGCCCTGGAAAGCCAGGCCACCAAACTCACCTCCGCCAACCACCAGATTTGGTGCGGACTGGCTGGCATCGCCGCGCGACTGGGCCCGCTGCCCCCAGCCATCACCGCCACACTGGTCACTCTCGCCGCCACCGCCACCGACCCGCGCATCCGCATCCGCGCGGGATCGGCGCTGGCCATCGGCGGAGCACTCACCCCACCCGTCATCACCGCCCTGACCACCCTCGCCACCACCACCACCGACCCGCACATCCGCATCGGCGCGGGATCCGCGCTGGCCGACGGCGGAGCACTCACCCCACCCGTCATCACCGCCCTGACCACCCTCGCCACCACCACCGACCGGGACCTCCGCATCGGCGCAGTATCGACGCTGGCCGACGGCGGAGCACTCACCCCACCCGTCATCACCGCCCTGACCGCCCTCGCCACCACCACCACCGACCCGCACATCCGCATCGGCGCGGGATCCGCGCTGGCCGACGGCGGAGCACTCACCCCACCCGTCATCACCGCCCTGACCACCCTCGCCACCACCACCACCAGCCCGCACATCCGCATCGGCGCGGGATCCGCGCTGGCCGACGGCGGAGCACTCACCCCACCCGTCATCACCGCCCTGACCACCCTCGCCACCACCACCACCGACCCGCACATCCGCATCGGCGCGGGATCCGCGCTGGCCATCGGCGGAGCACTCACCCCACCCGTCATCACCGCCCTGACCACCCTCGCCACCACCACCACCGACCCGCACATCCGCATCCACGCGGGATCCGCGCTGGCCGACGGCGGAGCACTCACCCCACCCGTCATCACCGCCCTGACCACCCTCGCCACCACCGAGTTTGGGTTTATAGGAACCAAAGCCGTAAGAGCGCTGTGTCAGGCTCCACCTACCGGCAAGCTCCAAAGGGTTTTTATACTACTATTGAGGCATAATGAAGCCGACATACGGCAGCAGGCTAAAGGCGCGCTGATTGATCTTTCGCGACGTCGTCCGGAACTCGTATCCGATGTCCTGTCGGAGCTGGTGAGAGCGTGCAGTGGTCCCACATCAGGGAGGGTGCCAGCCTGGGACGAGGCATATGAGACCTTACGGGCCTATATAGAGGTCGCCCTACCGAGCACCGAATAATGAGCAGGTCGGAGACCTCAGCTCGGCCCTGAAGGGGAGAGCGTTCACATCGGGTCAGATCCGCACCCGAGGCGTATTTGACGACAGCAATCACAAGGTTCGTCAGCCGGGCTCAGCCGAGGCGTTGCCAGGCTGTCCAACCGTCCGTGATCATCCGAGTCAGGCCGGAGCAGGCCGGTTCCCAGCCGAGAAGCGCCCGCGCCCTGCTAATCTCCCCCACCAGGTGTGACGGCTCCGGCTTCGGGGGCCGTTGCCGCACCGCCACGGACCGGCCGGTGACCTGCTCGGCGGCGGCGATCACCCCGGCCATGCTCGTTCCGACCCCGGAGGCCAGGTTGAGGACATGGTGGGTGCCGGGTGTACACGCGTCAAGGGCGAGGCGGATGCCGGTGGCGACGTCGGCGATGTGCACGAAGTCCCGTACAGCTGAGCCGTCGCCGTTGAGGGTGAGGTAGTCGATTTGGCCGGTCATCGCGCGGAAGACGTTTGGGATAAGCCGCACCGGGTCGGTGTCGGCGATCCCGTCGACCGCCCCGGCGACGTTGAACGGGCGCACAGTCATCGCCCCGAACGCGCCGGTCGCGGCATACCCGGCCACCATCTGCTCCGCCGCGACCTTCGACGCGCCGTACGGGCTCTCCGGGTGCACCTCCAGGTCTTCCGACAGCGTGCCGCTGCGCTGTGACCCGTACACGATGTTGGTAGAGGCGAGCACGAACGACGCCGGGGCCGCCCGGTCGCGTACCGAATCCAACGCCATCAGCAGGTGGAGCGTGCCGGTGGCATTGACGTTGAAGTAGGTCAGCGGGTTGGCAAGCGAGTCGCGTCCGCTGGTGAGCGCGGCCAGGTGCACGACACCGTCGTAAGACCCGGTCCGAACGACCGCCGCGATCCCGGCGCGGTCGCGGAGGTCGCCGGTCACCAGGTCGGCACCCGGTGCCGGCTTACGGTCGGTACGCCCCCGGCTCAGCACGGTGACCCGATGGCCGGCGGCGAGCAGGTCGAGAGCGACGGCGTGCCCGAGGAAACCCAGCCCACCGGTAACCAATACGTGCACGTCAATCCCTTCCCAGGATCGTCCGGCGGTGTTCCCAGGCAAGCTGGATACAGCCAGCGGCAGCCGGCGCGAGCTGCCCGCCGCTGGTGATCTCGTCGATGGTGTGGCGGGTGAACGGCAGCGCCGATGTCGGCTTGAGCCGGCCCGTCGTGACCACCGTGCCCTCAGCGTTGAAGGTGACCATGTCGGCAAAGAGCCGGTCGTACGTGGGACCGTCGAACACCGCGACGGTCAGGATCTCTCCCCACAGGGTGAGGGCGTCCAATGCCACGCCCAGGCAGAAGACCCGAACACCACCGGCCTGGTACGCCTCGACGAGCGACGCCAACGGCTCGGCGTGATAGTCGGCCGGTGCACCCTCGCCACCGTGCTCGGCGTTGCCGAGGAACTCTTCGCTGTACTCCCGGACGATGTTGCGCCACAGGTCGAAATCGTCGGCCTGCGCCGCCGGCAGGACGCTCGACGGTTGGAAGACACCGGCGGGCATGATGTGCAGGGTTCCACCCGCCATCGCCACCTTGCCCACCGCCCGGTGGTGCAGCACGAAGGTCACCCCGTCGGGGTCGGCCCGCAACGTCAGCGTGTCGACGGACGACGGCACTACTGGCCGGTGATCCGACGCGAACGGGTCACCCACCAGCCGGCGGAACGCCAGATTGCGCCATGATGCGGGCAGGATCCCGCTGCCGTCGCCGGTGATGTGGGAGGCAGCCATCTCGTGGGCCAGAGCCTCGGAGACGTCGACACCACCGAAGTAGGTCCCCTCGGTGAAGGTCAACGCGCGGTCCGTGCGGAGCCAGTCGACCCCGGTGAGGTGCCAGGCCAGCCGGTTCTCGAAGAGCTGCGGCTGCTCGACGTCGCGGAGCGCGAGACTGTAACGCTGGTGTCTGCGATCCGGTGAGATCAGCGGGCGAACGGGGGCCGCCGCGTCCTCGGTGCCCGTTACCAGCGGCGGCGACGATGCCGGCGAGAATGCGATACCGAACTCACTCAGCTCAATCGGGGCAGGGGGTAGCCAGCCCGATGCCGTGATCAGGCCCGTGTCACCAAGCCGGTGCTCGCTGCCGTACAGCCGGGCAGCCTCTCGTGCCAGCGGCACCCGGTGGCCGTTCAACTTCCGTCGGACGGCTCGCCATTCGTCCTGATTGGCTTCGACCTGAGGATGCACTGTCGCATCCGACCCATGCTGAATGACCAAGCCTCCCGAGTCCAACGCGGAGGATACGGCCTGATCTGGGGTGATGCGCTGACGCGTCAACCCGAGCGTTTGCACCGAGACGCCGAAGTGCTCGGCGAGGAGTTGCCGATACAGCGCAGACGGGTACGTGACACCTCGCTCCCACCTGCTGACCTGGTTGGCAGTGATCGCCAATCTCTTTCCACGCGGCACGCCCAGCCGGTTGAGTGCGTCGGCCACATCCTGCTGTGTCTGCCCGCCCCTGTCACGGAGGTTGTAGAGGGCGAGGTTCGGTGTCGCGTCCCTGGCACGAGCCGGCATGTCCCCCTCGGTGGCGTGTCGTCGACTGCGGAAATGCCTAGTCGATGCCTAGTGGATACGAGTCACTGCCGATCGGTGACCGTTCGATCACGTCACCAGGAATGGTCTGCTTGATCTGTGGTCGTGATCGATCGACCAGGTCACCGCCATCACACTTCGCCGCCGAGAGTAGCGGATTCCACACCGGAGTGTCACCAACCCGGCCACCGGCGGGGGTCGGGATCAGGAGACCGACTTCATGTCGCCGAGATAGCGGTTTCCGCTCGCACCGATACCGCTATCTCGGCGACATGGCGAGCCAGCACCGATGGGTAGGAGGTCCCGTGAAGAAGGACGACCAGCCGAAACCCGCTCCGAAGCCCCACCCCAAACCAGCCCCGCAGCCCCCACCACCGCCCGCGCCGCCGATCGTCCCCGGTCCGATCGGCCCGTTCATTCCGCCCTACCGGGGGCCGGGCCGGATGACGAACGTCGTCGTGCCGGATCGCTGGACGGACAGCCGGAACCGGGGGCCGGGACGATGAAAGAACCGAGACTGAGGGGCGGCGACCTGATCCACCTGACCCACGAGGTCAGCCCGCAGTTCGTCAGGCCGATCACGGTACGGGTGATCCGTGAGCTGCCCGACCGCCACACGTACGACGGCTGGACCTGGATCGAGGCGTACGAGCTGGGGCCGGACGGCCTGGCCCGACGACGGCGCGAGCTGTACGTCCGCCGCGCCGGGGTGCGTTGGCTCCCCTCCCCGCCTCCGGCAGCGCCTCGGCCACCCGCACCACGGGCGGCGGTGAAACGGACGACCCCGAAACCGAAAACCGGAGCGGCGAAGCCGACGGCAGGAAGGTCGGCGGCAAGGAAGCCGGCAGCTCACGGCTCGATGGTGTCGACGTGACGCCGCTCGACGGGCTCGCCCATCGGCCGCTGCGCCCGATCTGGCTGTGCCGCCTCGACGCGAACCCGTGGCCGTGCGGGGAGGCGAAACTCGCCCTGCGCGCCGCGTTCGCCGACGATCGGCCGGCTCTGCTGGCCCTGCTGTCGGCGCTGCAACGGGAGGCGGAGGAGCACCTCACCCAGCTCGACAGCGGCCGGTCGAACAATCTCACCGACCGCTTCCTGTCCTGGGCACGGCCACCCGACCACTGAGCCCTTCGTGCGACCCGTCGGCAGGCGGTGCGGCACGATGGGGGCATGAGCGCACGGGTACGGGCACCAGAGTTGCGTGGTCGGGGCTGGTTGAACACCGGTGGGCGGGAGCTGAAGCTCGCCGACCTGCGGGGAAAGATCATTTTGCTCGATTTTTGGACCTTCTGCTGTATCAACTGTCTGCACGTGCTCGACGAGTTGCGCCCGCTTGAGGAGAAGTACGCCGACGTGCTGGTCGTCGTCGGGGTGCACTCGCCGAAGTTCGAGCACGAGAAGGACCCGGCCGCGCTGGCCGCCGCCGTCGAGCGGTACGGCGTGCACCACCCGGTGCTCGACGACCCCGAGCTGGACATGTGGCAGCAGTACGCGGCGAAGGCGTGGCCCACCCTGGCGGTGGTCGACCCGGAGGGTTACGTGGTCGCCACGATGGCCGGCGAGGGCCACGCCGAGGGGCTGATCCGGTTGGTCGACGACCTGATCGCCACCCATGAGGCGAAGGGCACCCTGCACCGGGGCGACGGGCCGTACGTGCCGCCGACGCCACCGGAGACGACGCTGCGCTTCCCCGGCAAGGCCGTGCTGCTCGACGGCGGCAACCTGCTGGTCTCCGACTCGGCCCGGCACAGCCTCGTGGAGCTGGCCCCCGACGGCGAGACGCCGGTCCGGCGGATCGGCTCCGGCGAGCGGGGCCGGGTCGACGGGCCGGCCGCGTCGGCCAGCTTCGCCGAGCCGCAGGGGCTCTGCCTGCTGCCCGCGCACGTCGCCGAGGTCGCCGGCTACGACCTGCTGGTCGCCGACACGGTCAACCACCTGCTGCGTGGCGTACGCCTCGACACCGGCGAGGTGACCACGGTCGCCGGCACCGGCCGGCAGTGGCGCTCCACTGTCGACGACCACGCCCACGACGCGCGCTCCGTCGACCTCTCCTCCCCGTGGGACCTGGCCTGGTACGACGACAAGGTCATCGTGGCGATGGCCGGCATCCACCAGCTCTGGTGGTTCGACCCGATCAAGCGGACCGCCGGCATGTGGGCGGGCACCACCGTCGAGGCGCTGCGCGACGGGCCGCTGACCGAGGCGTGGCTGGCCCAGCCGTCCAGCCTGTCCGTCTCGGCCGACGGCGCGCGGCTGTGGGTGGCCGACAGCGAGACCAGCGCCATCCGCTACGTGCAGGACGGCGTGCTCGGCACCGCCGTCGGGCAGGGGCTGTTCGACTTCGGGCACGTGGACGGGCCGGCCGACCGGGCGTTGCTCCAGCATCCGCTGGGGGTGTGCGCGCTGCCCGACGGTTCGGTGCTGATCGCCGACACCTACAACGGCGCGGTACGCCGCTTCGACCCGGCGACCGGCCTGGTCGCCACGGTGGCCGAGGGGCTGGCCGAGCCGAGCGACCTGGTGCTCACCGCCGACGGCGGGGTGCTGGTGGTGGAGTCGGCCGCGCACCGGTTGACCCGGCTCGCCCCGGGCGCGTTGACCGCCGCCGGGGCGGACACCGTGGACGGTCCCCGGCACCGACTGGAACGCAAACCCACCGACGTCGCGGCCGGCGAGGTGACCCTGGACGTGATCTTCACGCCGGCGCCGGGGCAGAAGCTGGACGAGACGTACGGGCCGTCGACCCGGCTGGTCGTCTCGGCCTCGCCGCCGGAGCTGCTGGTCGAGGGGGCGGGCACCGGCACCGAGCTGTCCCGTCGGCTGGTGATCGACCCGGCCGTACCCCAGGGCGTGCTCCAGGTGACCGCCCAGGCCGCCACCTGCGACGCCGACGTCGAGCATGCCGCCTGCCACCTGACCCGGCAGGACTGGGGCGTCCCGGTGCGGGTCGTCGACGACGGCGCGACCCGCGTCCCGCTGGTACTGCGCGGCCTGGACACCTGAGCGCCCGCCGCCGCAGCAGCAGACCGCGACCGGCAACGGCCCGGCGGTGGGAACGGTCCTAACTGACCCACCCGCCGGGCCATCAGGCCGCCGGGCCACCGGGGACGGTCAGGCGAACGGGGTGAGGGTGACCCCGGCGTCGATCAGCGCGGCCCGCACCAGGGCGGCCGACGCGACCGCGCCGGGGCTGTCCCCGTGCAGGCAGATCGACGCGACCGGGCACGGCACGACGGTCCCGTCGACCGCCACCACCGTCTGCTCGGTGGCCATCCGGACCGCCCGGACGGCCACCTCCTCCGGGTCGGTGACCAGCGCGCCCGGCGCGGTACGCGGCACCAGCGCCCCGTTGGGCAGGTAACCCCGGTCGGCGAAGCCTTCGGGGACCGCCCGCAGGCCCGCGCCGACGGCGAGCTGGGCGAGGGTGGAGCCGGGCGCGCAGAGGATCGGCAGCTCGTGGTCATACCCACTGACCGCCGCGACCAGGGCGGCGGCCTGCACCTCGTCGGTGGCCGCCGCGTGGTAGAGCGCGCCGTGCGGTTTGAGGTAGCGGACCCGGGTGCGGTGGGGTCGGCAGAACGCGTCTAGCGCCCCCAGCTGGTAGGTCACCTCGTCACGCAGCTCGTCGAAGCCGTACGCGATGTGCCGGCGGCCGAAGCCGGCCAGATCCCGGTAGCCGACCTGCGCGCCGACGGCGACGCCGCGTTCGGCGGCGGCGGCGCAGACCCGCCGCATGGTCGACGGGTCGCCGCCGTGGAAGCCGCACGCCACGTTGGCGGAGGTGACCAGGTCGAGCAGCGCCTCGTCATCGCCGAGCCGCCAGATGCCGAATCCCTCGCCGAGGTCAGCGTTGAGGTCCATGGAATCTCACCGTAGTCCCCGGTCGGGCCTGCGCGAGCCCGGTCACGTCGTCCACCACCCCGATCACCGGGTAGCCGCCGGTGGTCGGATGGTCGGCCAGGAAGATCAACGGCTGGCCGTCGGCGGGCACCTGCACCGCGCCGAGCACCACGCCCTCACTCGGCAGCTCCCCGGCCACCGCGCGGGGCAGCGCCGCGCCGACAAGTCGCGCACCGATCCGGTCACTCACCGGACTCACCGTGTACGCCGTGCCGAGCAGCGACGCCAGCGCGTCGGCGGTGAACCAGTCGGCGCGTGGGCCGGGGCGCAGGGTCAGCCACAGCTCGTCCGGCACCGGCCGGCCGACGGTGAAGTCCACCGGGGCGGGTGGCCCGGCCGGCGGGCCGAGCGGGAGCCGGTCGCCGTCGCCGACCGGGGGTGGGCCGAGGCCGGAGAGGGTGTCGGTGGACCGGCTGCCGAGCACCGGGTCGACGGCGATCCCCCCGTCGACCGCCAGCCAGTTGCGCAGCCCGTGCCGGGGCGACCCGATCCGCAGCACCGCCCCCGCCGGCACCGCCAACGGCCGGCCCACGTCGCCGGGGCGGCCGTCGACCCGGATCTCGACGTCGGCCCCCGTCACCGCGACCGTGCCGGCCCGGGTCAGCCGCAGCTCACCGCCGCCGAGGGTCAACTCCAGACCGGCGGCGTCCGCCGGGTTGCCGACCAGCCGGTTCGCCAGCGCCAGCGCCGCCGGATCCAGCGCCCCCGACCGGGGTACGCCGAGATGCGCCCACCCGGGCCGCCCCAGATCCTGCACGGTGGTACGCGGTCCCGCCCGACGCACCTCGATCACCGGGTCACCAGCCGGACCCGGGTGCCGGGGGTGAGGGTGGCCGGTGGGTCGGCGGCCACGTCGAAGAGGGTGAGCGTGGTCCGCCCCACCAGCAGCCAGCCACCCGGCGAGGCGGTCGGGTAGATCCCCGCGTACGGGCCGGCCAGGGCCACCGAGCCGGCGGGCACCCGGGGGCGCGGGGTGGGCAGTCGGGGCACCGCGTACTGCGGGGGGAGGCCGGTCAGGTAGCCGAAGCCGGGGGCGAAGCCGCAGAACGCCACCCGGAACTCGGTGTCCCGCAGCCGTTGCACCACCTGGGGCACGGTCAGTCGCCAGTGCGCGGCGACCAGGGGCAGGTCTTCACCGTCGTACACGGTGGGAACGTCGACGGTGCCGGCGTCGGCTGTGGTGGTGACCGGGTCGGGGGTCCAGCCGGCGATCCGGGTGGCCGTCGACTCCGGGTCGGGCACCCCGTCGAGCAGGACGGTGCCGGCCGCCGGGACGATCTCGGCGGCGTCCAGCTCACCGGCGGCGCGGCGTCGCCACAACTCGGCCCGCCACCGTTCCACCTGGCCGGGGTCGTCACAGTCGAGCAGGAGGGCGTGCCGGCCCACGGGTCGGATGCGCATCCCGCCATACTCCCCGATCGATGTGCCGTCCAGGGTCGCTAGACTCGACAGGTCTGGTGACGGGTCGCACTACCTAGAAGTAACCTACGGTGCCGTAACCTGATTCCGTGACCACCTCCGCACCGCTTCGACTCAAGCCTGTCGACATCGGTAAGCCCCGGATGCGCGGCTGGCTGCACACCTACGCGTTCTTCGTCGCGCTCGTCTGCGGCACCGTGCTCTGCGCCGTCGCGGCCACCCGTCCCGGCTGGGCGCCCCTGGTCAGCTGCCTGATCTACAGCGTCACCGTCTGCGGCCTCTTCGGCACCAGCGCCCTCTACCACCGCCGGGTGTGGTCGGAGCGCGGCTACCAGATCATGCGCCGGATGGACCACTCGATGATCTTCGTGTTCATCGCCGGCACCTACACACCGCTCTGTGTGCTGCTGCTCGACCGGCGGATGGCCACCCTGATGCTCGGCCTGGTCTGGGGTGGGGCGTTGGCCGGTGTGGCCGTCAAGCTGATCTGGCCGCACGCTCCGCGCTGGGTCTCCGCCCCGCTCTACCTGGCCCTCGGCTGGGTATCGGTGGCGATCCTCCCGCAGATCCTGCGCCAGGGCGGGGTCACCGTGCTGGTGCTGCTCGCCGCCGGTGGGGCGATGTACAGCATCGGCGCGGTCTTCTACGCGCTGCGGCGGCCCAACCCCTGGCCCACCGTCTTCGGCCACCACGAGTTCTTCCACGCCTGCACCCTGCTCGCCGCCCTCTGTCACCACATCGCGATCTACTTCGCCCTCTTCGCCTGATCACTAGTCTCCGGCCGGTCCGGGGGCGGTCGCTCCGGCCGCGCGGCAAGCCGGAGCCGGCCTGAGCAGGGAACAGTTCAGGGGCCCCGCGCCGTTGCGGGGCCCCTGAGATCATGTGGTGCGGTGCGGTCAGACCGGGTAACCCGGGCCGCGCGCCTCGCGGTACTCCTCGCGTACCACCTGGCCGCCCTGCACTGGCACGACCCGGTCGGCGACGACCTGGTCCTGACGCACGGCGGTGGTCACCACCGCCCGGCGACGGCTGTTCCAGAAGAAGAGGGTGGTCAGCAGCCCGACGAGGCCGGCGAGCATCAGCACCCAGCCCACCACGTCGAGGTTGAGCCATCCCAGGTCGGCGTCGACGGCGAACGCGAAGATCGCACCCACCGCGATGAGGAAGATGCTGGCACCGATGCCCATGACGTCGCCTCCTTGGCTGTCAGCTGGCGTTACCCACCCGCCACGGCCATCGAGGGCATCGATGAGCGAGTGGCCCCACTGACATACCCAGGCGACACTCGCGTCAATCAGGCAAGCTGGGGGAATGACGGACGGCGAGGCCGAGACACGGACACTGGTGCTGCTGCGGCACGCCAAGGCCGAACAGCCCGGGAGCGGCTCCGACGTAGACCGGCGACTGACCGCACGCGGGCACGCCGACGCCGCCGCCGCCGGGGCGTGGCTGGCCGGGCAGGGTCTCCTCCCCGACGTGGTGATCTGCTCGGCGGCCCGCCGGACCAGGCAGACCTGGCACGACGTGGCGCTGGGCATGACCGGGGTCCCGCCGGAGGGTGGCCCGGCGGGGACAGCACCGGTGGTGCGGTACGCCGCCGCCGCGTACGAGGCGCACCCGGGCGACCTGCTCGACCTGGTGCGGATGGTCGAGCCGGAGGCCCACACGGTCCTGCTCGTCGCCCACAACCCGGGCATCTCGCTGCTGTCGGCGCTCCTCGACCCGGAAGGGGCCGACCGGGAAGGGTTGCGTACCACCGGTCTGGTGGTGCACCGGGCGGCAGCCCCGTGGGCGGAGTTGACACCGGGCGACACCCCGGTCGTCGACCGGCACACCGCCCGCGGCTGACCCGACCCACCCGCCGGGCAGCCCGGCTCTGGTGACGTCTTCCCGCGGCGGCCGGTCAGCGGCCGGTGTCGTCCAGCGGGGCGGCCGGTCAGGACGGGGGTGCGGTGGGCGGCGGCGGATCGGGCGGCGGCGGCATCATCGCGGTCGGGTGGGAGAGCCGGTTCTCCTCCACGATGAGCGTGCGCGCCCGCTTGCGCCGGTCCTGCCAGAACCAGAGCGTGGTGAGCAGCACGGCCAGGCCGGCCAGGATGAAGACCCAGCCGACGGCGCGCAGGTTGATCCACCAGACGTCGGCCCGGATGGCGAACGTCATGATCGCGCCGAGCGCGATGAGAAAGATGCCGCTACCAATGCCCATGTGCGCTGCACTCCCCCGTGCGGTGGCCGTTGGGCGTGCCCTGACGTGGTCCGCGCGGGTTACCCGCCCAGCAGCCCTCCTACCGGGATCGCACCCGGCAAATCTGGCCCCCTCTCCCGACCGCTTCCCGCGCGCCTCAAGGTGACGCTGTCCCGATCCTCATCGTCGACGCAGAAGGGCCGATGTGGTGATGTCCAGACTCCCGGACACCGCCACATCGGCCCCATACGCGTCACCCGCCGAATCCGGCCGGCTCGACCCGGTCGGGACGGCGGTCAGGTCAGAAGGCTTCCTCCGGGATGTCCATGATGTCCAGGTCGGCGCCTTCGATGATCCGGCGGTCGGCGCCGATGCGGGGCAGCACCTCACGGGCGAAGAACCGGGCGGCGGCCACCTTGCCGGTGTAGAACGCCTGGTCGGTGGTGGAGACCTCACCGGCCAGCGCCTTCAGCGCCACGTCGGCCTGCTTCTGGAGCAGCCACCCGACGACCAGGTCGCCGAGGGCGAGCAGGAAGCGGCGGCTGCTCAGGCCGACCTTGTAGAGGCTGCGGGTGTCGCCGCCCTGGGCCTCACCGAGCCAACCGGTCAGCACGACGAGGATGTTCTGGATCTCGGCGAGCGCCCGACCGAGCGCCTGCCGCTCCTCCTTGAGCTGCCCGTTGCCGGCCTCGGTGCTGATGAACTCCTGGATCTCACCGGCGACCGAGGTGAGCGCCCGGCCGTTGTCCCGAACGATCTTCCGGAAGATCAGGTCGAGGCTCTGGATCGCGGTGGTGCCCTCGTACAGGGTGTCGATCTTGGCGTCCCGGACGTACTGCTCCAGCGGGTAGTCCTGGAGGAAGCCGGAGCCACCGTAGGTCTGGAGCGACTCGTGACCGAGCAGCTCGTAGGCCCGCTCGGAGCCGACGCCCTTGACCAGCGGCAGGAGCAGGTCGTTGACCCGCCTGGCCAGCTTGGTGGCCGGTTCGTCGCCGGCCGCCTCGGCGACCGCGATCTTGTCCTGCCAGGTGGCGGTGTAGCAGACCAGCGCCCGCAGCCCCTCGGCGTACGACTTCTGCATCAGCAGCGAACGGCGCACGTCCGGGTGGTGGGTGATGGTGACCCGGGGCGCGGCCTTGTCGGCCTGCTGGGTCAGGTCGGCGCCCTGCACCCGGTTCTTCGCGTACTCCAGGGCGTTGAGATAGCCGGTGGACAGGGTGGCGATCGCCTTGGTGCCGACCATCATCCGGGCGTACTCGATGATCATGAACATCTGCCGGATGCCGTCGTGCTTCTCGCCCAGCAGCCAACCCTTGGCCGGTACGCCGTGCTCGCCGAAGGTCAGCTCGCAGGTGTTGGAGACCTTGATGCCCATCTTGTGCTCGACGTTGGTGGCGTAGACGCCGTTGCGCTCGCCCAGCTCGCCGGTCTCGGCGTCGAAGTGGAACTTCGGCACGACGAACAGGGACAGCCCCTTGGTGCCCGGGCCGCCGACGCCCTCGACGCCGACCGGACGGGCCAGCACGTAGTGGACGATGTTGTCGCTCAGGTCGTGCTCGCCGGAGGTGATGAAGCGCTTCACGCCCTCGATGTGCCAGGAGCCGTCCGGCTGCTGGACGGCACGGGCCCGGCCGGCGCCGACGTCCGAACCGGCGTCCGGCTCGGTGAGCACCATGGTGGAGGCCCACTGCTGGTCGATGAAGAGCTTGGCCCACTTCTTCTGCTCGTCGGTGCCCTCGACCTCCAGCACGTGCGCGAAGGACGGGCCGGAGGCGTACATCCAGACGGGCGCGTTGGCGCCGAGCACCAGCTCGGCGAGCGACCACCAGAGCGCGCGCGGGGCGCTGCTGCCGCCGAGGGACTCGGGGAGGTCCAGCCGCCAGAACTCGGAGTCCATGAACGCCTGGTAGGACTTCTTGAACGACTCCGGCAGCGGCGCGGTGTGCGTCGCGGGGTCGAAGACCGGCGGGTTGCGGTCGCTGTCCTGGTAGCTGGCCGCGAGGTCCTCACGGGCCAGGCGGTCGACCTCGGAGAGGAAGCTGCGGGCGGTGTCGACGTCCAGGTCCGTGTACGGCTCCTGGCCGAACGTCCGGTCCGCCCCGAAGACCTCGAACAGGTTGAACTCAAGGTCCCGAAGGTTGCTCTTGTAGTGGGTCATGCTCGCTGGCCCCGCTTCCGGACAGGTGTTACCGATCAGTAACCCCCACTGTATTACTCACCGGTAGGCAGCGACAACCCGATCGTCGAAGTGACGGCGATCACAGCCCGGCGCGCGTCAGTTCTCCGCCGCGCCGACCTCCCACGACGGCACCGCCACCGTCACCCCGCTACGCGGCCCGGTGTACTCCATCAGCACCAGGGCGATGTCGTCGTCGAGCCGCCCGTGCACCCACTCGACCAGCGCGGTCTCCAGGGAGGCCAGACCGTCGCCGACCGTGCCGTGGCCGAGCAGCCGCCACGCCCGGTCGGCGGTCGGGAAGAACTCGCCGTCCCGCCGCGCCTCACCGAGACCGTCGGTGAACAGCAACAGCCGGTCGCCCGGCTCCAGCCGCTCCACCCGGGGCCGGACCACCGGCATGAAACCCAGCGGCGGGGCCGGCGCGGGCGGCTCCAGCGGGATCACCGCGCCCCGACGCAGCAGCAACGGTGCCGGATGGCCGCAGTTGACGATGGTCAGCGTCCCGCCGCGCTCCTCGACCACGGCCGCGGTGACGAAGTCCTCGTCCCCCACGTTGCGGGCCACCGCCCGGTCCAGGTCGGCCACCACCGCCCGCAGGTCGGGCCGCTCATAGGCGACGTGCCGGTAGGAGCCGAGCACGATGCTGGCGAGCCGGACCGCGTCCAGCCCCTTGCCCCGCACGTCCCCGATGATCATCCGGACGCCGTACGGGGTGTCTATCGCCTCGTACAGGTCACCGCCGATCTCGGCGGTGGCCGTGGGGGAGATGTACCGGGCCGCCACCGCCAGGGTCCCGACCTGCGGGCCGAGCGGACGCAGCACGGCCTGCTGAGCCACCGAGGCCAGCCGGGACAGCTCGCCGATTTGCACCACCTGCCCCTGCCGGACCGCCGCCACGCTCGCCGCCACCACGGTGGCGAAGGCGATCCCGACCAGGGACACCGCAGTGGTCAGCTTCATCGCCGGATCGGCCACCGCGAAACCGGCCCCGACCAGCAGCGCGAGGAAACCCACCCCGGCCACCGCCCGCCACGAGGCGAAACCGGCGGCCAGGATCGGCGCCACCGTCATCAGTGCGACGTAGTGCACCGCACGGCCGTCGGCCGACTCGATCGCCGAGACGAGCGCGAGCAGCCCGACGGCCGCGCCGACGCCGGCGCGGGACCCGGGACTCAGTGGGCCTCGGCCCAACTGGAAGGCATGTTTACGTACGTGGGACAGCATGCCTGATGGAACCGGGCCGGAGAATGAACCTAGCCCCACGATTGAGGGTGTTCTACCCGGCCGTCCCGCTGCTGTCACCGTTCGCCGTCAGCCCAGCACCTCATACCTGACCGTCAGTTCACCCAGGTCGACCGAGGCGATCGCGGCGAAGGCGGCCCGGGACAGGTCGATGCAGCGCCCGTCGACGAACGGGCCACGGTCGTTGATCCGCACGGTGACGGACTTGCCGTTGGCCGGGTTGGTCACCCGGACCTTGGTGTTGAACGGCAGGGTCTTGTGCGCGGCGGTCAGCGCGCTCGGGTCGAAGTTCTCCCCGTTGGCGGTCAACTGACCCTCGTCGTAGAAGGACGCGCCGCACGAGCCGCTGTCGACGACGTTGCTCCTCGGGGCCGCCTTCTTCGTGGTGGCGGACGGCTTGGGCGCGGGCGTGCGCGGCTTGCTCCGGGAGGCGGCCTGGGTCCGGGTCGCCTTCGGGCTGGCCGTGGCGGTGGGCGACGGGCTGGCGGTCGGGGAGACGGTGGGGCTGGCACTCGGGCTCGGGGTCGGCGCGGCGGTGGTGCCGACGACGCCGGGGGTGACCGGGTCCACGACCACGGGGGCTGGCGCGTCGTCGGCCGTCAACTGCACCGCGCCGACGGTGCCGCCGACGGCGAGCGCGACACCGAGCGCGGCGGTGGCCGCGATGCCGGCGGGCGAGGAGAAGATCCGGGTACGGGAGTGCCTGCCAACCACCGGCTCGGTCCTTTCGTATGCCTTCATAGCGGCTCGGACGGTAACGACAGAAGCACTTCCGAAGTCAACGCGATCATGGTGGTATGCCCGGAATTACAGTGATACGTGTGACCGATCAGCCGACGGCCGGTGGGCCGCACGGGCCAGAATGCCACCGCTGGCATTCACCGTCGAGGATGGGGCCATGACCGCCGCGCCGCGTACCCGCGAGGATGGGGCCATGACCGCCGCGCTGCGCGCCCGCCTGGTCGAGCTGTTCCGCTGGGTCGACCCGGGGCCGGGCAGCAGCCACCTGGTCAGCGACGTCTCCGGCTGGTGGCGGGACCCGCAGGTGCTGGCCGGGCTCGGACCGGCCCTGGTCGCACCGTTCCGCACCGACCGGCCGACCGTCGTCGTCGCCCCCGCGGTGACCGGGTTGATGCTCGGGCCGCTCGCCGCGACCGCCCTCGGTGTCGGCTTCGTCCCGGCCCACAAGCCCGGCGACGGCCGACTCCCCGCCGGCCCGCTGACCTGGGCGCAGAGCCCACCCGACTTCCGGGGCCGGCAGGTCGACCTGGCGGTACGCGACGACCGGCTCGGCGCGGACGACCGGGTGCTCATGGTCGACGACTGGGTCGCCACCGGAGCCCAGGTGCGGGCCGTCCGGGACCTCTGCGCCGCCCGGGGCGCACACTGGGTCGGCGTCGCCGCCGTGGTCGTCGACCTGCCCGACCCGGTCGCCGCCGAACTGGGCGCCCGCGGGCTACTCACCCCCGCTAACCTGCCCTGACCCACGCTCCGGTGTCAGCCCGGCCAGGTGAACCGCACGAGCGGGGCCGACCGTGGGGCGTCGAAATCGGGCGACGGGACAGCGGCACCCCGGTAGCCTCGGCCGCATGTGGCCACGGATCGGCGGACTCCGCACGCTCGCCCTCGGCACCCCCGGTGAGCTGCGCAGCACCCTCAACACGTTGGTGCTGGCCGGGGTGAAGACGGCCACCGCCGGTCTGCTCACCGAGTACGCCGACGAGACCGAGGAGTTGGAGCACGTCGGCGAGCGGCTGGCCCTGGTCGACGACCGGGACACCCTCGTCGGAGTGGTCGAGGTGACCGGGATCGACGTCGTCCCCTTCGCCCGGGTCCCCTGGGACTTCGCCCGCTCCGAGGGGGAGGGCGACCGCTCGATCGAGGACTGGCGGGCGGGGCACGCCGGCTTCTGGGCCCGGGCCGGCACCCCGGTCACCGACGACACCGAGATCGTCTGCATCCGGTTCCGGCTGGTCTCGGCCGGCGACGGCGGGACACGCACCGGCGACCTGGGCACCTGAACCAGCCCCGGGCCGCACCCCGTCAGTGTGTGCGGCCCCCGCCAGTGCGTGCTGCGGCGACCGGTCAGGGCGTGCGGCGACCGGTCAGGGCGTGCGGCGACCGGTCAGGGCGTGCGGCGACCGGTCAGGGCGTGCGGCGACCGGTCAGGGCGTGCGGCGACCGGTCAGGGCGTGCGCAGCTCCGGCAGCAGCCGGGTGGCGACGTCCGCCAGCACCGCCTCGTCCCCCGCGTACCAGCTGCTGGCCCGGGGCCAGTGCGTGATCACGTCGGTGAAGCCGAGCGCCGCCGCCCGCGCGACCTGCTCGGCGAAAAAGTCCGCGCTGCTCAGCGAGAAGACCGGTGCCGAGTCCAGGGAGAGGTACCGGGGCAGACTGGCCGGTTCGCGGCCGGCCTCGTCGAGGGTACGGTCCATCCGGGCGCAGAGCGTCGCCACCCCGTCCCACCAGGCCGTCAGGTCCTCCTCGCCGGTGCCGGTGGTGACCCAGCCCTGACCGAACCGGGCGACCAACCGCATCGACCGGGGCCCGTTGGCGGCCACCACGAACGGCACCCGGGGTTGCTGCAAGCAGCCGGGGTTGTTGCGGGCGTCCACGGCGGAGAACCAGTCACCCCGCCAGGTGGTGCCGTCCTCCCGCAGGATCAGGTCCAGCAGCTCGGTGAACTCGCCGAACCGGTCCACCCGCGGCCGGGGCGGCAGCGTCTCCCCGCCCAGCACCACCGAGTCGAAGCCGATCCCACCCGCGCCGAGACCCAGCATCAGCCGCCCGCCGCAGATGTCGTCGAGGGTGGTGACCTGCCGGGCGAACGCCGCCGGATGCCGGAAGTTGGGCGAGGCGACCAGGGTGCCGAGCAGGATCCGTTCGGTCACCGTGGCAGCGGCGGTCAGCGTCGACATCGAGTCGAACCACGGGCCGTCGACCAGATCCCGCCAACCCAGGTGGTCGTACGTCCAGGCGTGGTCGAAGCCCCACGCGTCCACCTGCTGCCAGCGCCGACGCGCCTCCGGCCACCGCTGGTCGGGAAGGATCACGATGCCAATCCGCATGATCACCAGGGTACGTCCCGACGCCGCCCCCGCCGTTCCCGTGCCGGGTGCCCGCGCCCACGTGGGTCAGTCAGGCCGGGTCTGCTCCTCGGTCTCCGACCACGGGGTCGCCTGCAGCACGATCGGCCGGTAGGCCAGCGCGCGGTCGACGACCTCGGTGGCCGTCAGCTCCGGGGTGGTCGTGAAGATCAGATCGGAGACGTCCGGACAGACGAGGTCGCGTGCGAGTCTGTCCAGCCAGTAGTTCAGCTCGCCGTCGTCGGCATAGTCGAGCCGCATGATCCGCTCGACGAGGGCGACGGCCTCGTCCCTGGTCAGCTTCGCCGGCACGGCGATCTCCTCGGAGCAGGGTCGATGGCACCCCACATGATCCTTGGCGGGGGTAGTGGCGAGGTTTCCGCCCCGGGCTGTCGTCCAGGTCGGCCCGGGAGCGCGCGGGCCGGGTGGTCCTGGCGCGTCCTTTCGAGCTGATGTCGTCAACGAATCAGGCGGTGAGTGGGGCGTGACAGGTGTGCAGGAGGGTGTGATGGACGGCAGGCGACCGGCGGGGCGGCAGGCGGGGCGGCGGGCGGCAGGCGGCGGGCGGGGTGACGGGCGGCGGGCGGGGCGGCGGGCGGCGGGCGGCGGGCGGCGGAGTGTGCTGACGTCGACACCGCTTCGGCCGTCGGTGTGAATCGTTCACGTCATCAGGTCTAAAGGACGCGCACGTGTATCCGCTGCCCCGCCATGCCGATCCAGAGGGCTTCAGGTCGCCGGGGTCGCCGCCTGGGCGACGTCACTTCACGGAGGTGTTCTCAACGTGTCAATCACGCCAGAACGGATCAACGGCCAGCGAAAGGGCTTCCGCGCGTTCGTCCTGCACGTGGATCTCTTGTCGGGACCGGTGGGACCGGGGTTGCATGTCTCGTCGCAACCGCCAAGCCACCAACGCAGGCGGCACGTGGAGCCGCTACCCCGGCCCAAGGTCATGACCTGTCACCGCGACAACCCGCTGTCGGCCGAGCCCGTGATCAGCTGGCTTTCGAGCCAGGTAAGCAGCGTCGTGCTGTACTGCCCGCTAATGTTCCCGCCATCGGCACGGTGCGCGCTGGTTGGCCACAGAACATCGAAGGCCCTGACTCGGATTCACATCCGAGTCAGGGCCTTCGTGGTGGAGCGGGTGACGGGAATCGAACCCGCACTGTCAGCTTGGGAATCGACGATGGGCGGCAGGGCGAAGGGCCGGCGGCCTGGTCGCGGTGGTCCCCGGTGGCCTGGGTTGACCCCGGTTGTCCTGCCCTAATGGCACGCTAATGGCACGCCACGAGGGGATTGCTACAGCTGGAGCAGGGCGCTGAGGTCGGCGGCCACCTGGGTCATCTCCTCGCCCGCTTCCAGCACGAAGACCGCTCTGGCTGACCATCCCGTGTCATCGGGGTCGAACCCCGGCGGACGGAGGGTTACGCCGAGCGAGACGTAACCGCGCCCGTCGTGACGCGCGTCGAAGCAGAGTTCCCGCTCCATTGACGTCCAGGTGCGGACGCCCTGCCACCCCTCCCACCCTGCGGCCAGGGAGTCGAGGAAGACCGGCAGAGCGACAATGTCCGGGCTGCTGCACAAGCCGTCGATCATGGCCACGGTCGAAGCCGTCATCCCGTCCTCGTGCAGCTCGGTGGCGACGGTGAACACGTAACCGTCGCCGTAAGGGTCCTCAGGTGGATGAACGACCCACCGCGCGCCACCAGGGCGGCGCAGCACGAACGGCTCTCTCATGGACTGCAGTCTCCAGACGCCCGATCGGCTCGTCTACGCGATTCGATGGCAAGCCGGCGGAGCCGGTGCGGCAGTCGATCGCCGGAAGCCCGGCGGAGGCCAACCAAGCTGGCGATCGTCACGGCCTGGTCCCGAGCCGGTCGGGACGGGCCTGGACGCGGCAGCCCGTCGGTTCTCGGCGGCTTCCCGCCCCGGTGCCGGAGGCGGCCGGGGCGGCTTGCCGCCGGACGGGACCACCGCGTCGCACCGTGCGCAGCACGGTGCCTTGATCCAGAACAGAACAATTCAGCAGCAGCGCAAGTCGCTTGATCTTCCTCCGTCGACTGATGTGCGGCACGCGGCCACCAGCTGATCTGTGACAGGGGTCGGTTTCGGCACTCTGAGCTCGACGTCTCCGCGGGGCGTCGAGACTCGGGTGGCAGGGATTGGCACTGTTTGGGTTCAAGCGGTCCCGTCCGGGCACAGTCCCACACGTCTCTGACGTCAGGCGCTGATCCGAAGCTCTCCGCTGCCGCTCTCCAGCGTCCAGCTCCGTTGCTGTCACCACTGCTATCGACAGCAACCGGGCCTCCCGCCTCCCAGGGGCCTCAGCTGGACTTCAGCTTGAGACACACGGCGGTCGGGCGTGGTAGCGGCTAGGCCATGGACACAAGAGCGACATCGCCCACCCACTCAACGGCACCCCGACTACCCGATGCCGACCGCCACATTGGGCAACGAATCGGGCATGAACCCGACCACGACAAGGGGATAGATCTCATCTAGCATCAGAGAGTTACCTAGAGCGATGCTCGCCCCCTAAGACGTGGAGCGTCTGTGGACTCACGGTCTGCTGCTACTCGGCCACAAGGTACCGCTGAGCATGGGGAGGCACCTGAGGGATATTCATACTCCTTCTCGGGGGAGCGAGTTTCTGCAGCGCAAGCGCCGGACCGCTTAATCACCATCGAAATCCTGATACCGGGCGGGATGACCGATCCGGCAGTAAGTAAATTCGCCGAATCTGTACATGAATTCAGCCTAGCGCTTTCAAGAGAGACGTCGCGCCTCGAAGAAGCCGAACGCGCAGACGTAGTGAACGCTCCCGAGATAACGACCACTATGGTGGTAAAAGCAAACAAGGAAGTGCGAAGCCCTCGACAGGACCCCAACCCTCCACCATCCCCGGGGGTCGTAACGGCGCAGCTATTAGCATTTGTTGCAGCCATACTAGCGGGAGTGTTCGGGAGTTACCTGAATTCTAAGCTGCAATGGTTTGGCTTGATCGGATGCGTCACAGCTGGCGCGATTGCACAGGGGTATGCGATTATTGCAGTGCGGAGGCGATCGTGAGTAAAGACAAGAACGAGAACGTAGATCCCCTGAGCTCCAACCTCACCCCCGCAGCTTCGGAGTTGCTGTCTAGCTACCTAGCCTCAACCCGGGACCGCATCCTCAACGAGATTGAACATACTCGCGCGACCGACGGAATCGAAGGAAGCATCAGAAAAGACGATCTCGCAGAAGCGATCCGCCGGATATCGGCAGCTGACGCCAGAACTCACTACCTTGGGAAGCTGCGCGGCATGCGGAGGAACCTCTTTTATCAAGTAATCAAAGTCGGGTTTATTTGTACTACTATAATTGTTTTCGTCATCAATATGGAGAGAGTCCAGGGCAATAGCTTTCCCTGGCTCCAATTCATTCTCGGAGGCGCCGCCTTCATCGCCGGCGAGACGCTATACGAGATAATTGACTTTCAATTCAAATCGCGTCGAGCACGGCGAACTAACGGGTCTAAACTGTTCCTAGAGCTAATCTCAAAGGTTGAAATAAATGCACGCAAATTTGTTGCGCGAGAGATCGGCATGGCTTCCGCTGAAGGCCCTTTAGGAATCATTCTTGCGGTCATGCGCGACAAAAATATCTGGTCAGACGATGAAATCAACAATTTTCGGCTACTAATGAGAATTCGCAACTCACTAGTTCATGAAAACTCAAAGACTCTCTCCGACGAGCAACTGCGGGTTGCACTGTCGCAGCTGCAAAGATTGAGTGACCGCATCCCCGGCCCACGCATTCCGTGGCCGGTACGAAGTCGAGCAGTAACAACTTCGTAGTGCGGAGCCACATCAGGGCTGAGTGCCATCCCGTTTGTCATCGAGCCGCCACTCCTGGGAGCGGGGCCAGCGCCCTGCCCGCCACATGAAGACGGCGTTGACGCACAGTCGGACGCTGGCGGGCGGGCGGTGGCCTGCTCGGCTTGCCCGGGTCGACGGTGGGGCGGGATGGCCCGCGCAACCAACCACGGACCGCAACCCGGCGACGGGTTGCAACCATCTCGGAGCCCAAGCCCCCCCCCCGCCGGAGGCGCAGTAACCGCAACCCCGCGACCATCGCCAGCTTGCCGACACGGCCGGCGTGCCCTCCCTACGCCGCCCGGGCTCGTGGCCTCGCGGCTTGGCCGGCCGCCCCACCTCTCACCCGTCAGCGATCTGTCGATCTGCGGCGGCCCCTGGGCTCCCCGCTTTCACGCCAGCCGTCGGGCATGCTGTCTGGCCGGAGTCGGGGCGCCAGCGGAGCCATGGACGCGCGCCCTAGCGACGGCGCGTGCCGCCCATTCACGGCCGCCTTGAAGACGTATCGAAGGTGTGAACTGCTCTAGCTCTCCGTATAAAGCAATCGGTAGGTTCTGACGACTGTTCCGACGGCCCCGTTTGTTCGGGTGAGACTCTGCTGCTCCAAAAGTGCCGTGCCTACATCGACAGCGAAAATGGCTGCCAATTCTGCATCCGCAGCGATGTGGCGCTGTTGCATCTCCGTCTGGGAACACCCATCCTGTCCTGGCGCGTTTCGGCGAGACACAGCGTATGTCCCGCGCCCGTGATCGGTGACCACCAACTCTGCCTCGCGTAATGCGGCTATGGCCTGACGAACCGTGCCGCGCGCTGCCCTGAACTCGGCGGTAAGTGCGCTCTCGGCGGGCAGAAGGGCTCCCGGCGGGATGACGCCGCTCTCGATGCGGCGTCTGAGTTCGTCGGCGATGGTGCGGTAGCGGGGTTGTCCGTAGTGCGGGGTGGGCACCTGTTCACCGTACCTGGCACTTGTTGTACCAAGTGCCAAGCAAGCGACGCGTTTCGACGTCTAGACAACTCGTCCACTTGTAGATACGTTTCCTGGTGTGCGGCCGGGGTGACGGCTCGTGTCAGGGGTGGTCGCGGTGTCGGCCCTGGTCGCACCTATGCGCGGCGTCCTGTGGGACCGGTTGCGGTAGCCGCGTAGACAAGTTGGCTCGGCGATATCCGACCCGTCCGGCGTCGGACGGTGCGCCGTGCCTTCATCCGGGCCGGCGGCCGGCCACAACCAACGCTTGTGGTCGGCCGCCGGTTCCTCGTCTACCTGTGGAGGTGCGATGCCCGGCTCTCACCGTCGACACGGTTGGTTCTCGTCCTGGCGACCCCGCCGACGTACACCGATCCCGACCACCAGCGGCAACACGCCGTCGGCGTCGTCCGGCGGATCGGTCGGCCCTGCGCCGTGGTGGTCGGTCGGCGTCACGCGGGAACTGCCCGTGCTGCGGTATGCGCCGTTGATGACGGTGGCTCAGGCGCACCGGGGCCATGGTGGGCGGTGGACACGATGACCCGCCTGAGCAAGCCGGCCCCGGTCACGAGTCACCCGGACTGGTGCACGCCGGAACGCTGCGGCTATCTGGTGCCGCCGGTGATGGCGCACATGGCCCGTCGTCATCGCGGCCACATGCTCCGGGTTGGTGAGAAGCGGGCGAGTGGGCTCATCGTCACGTACCTGATCAGTGCGGAGACCCCCGGTGCTCCGCTGGTGTGCGTGCACGCGTCGTGTCGGGCGGGGAACGCCTGGGCGGAGTTGTCGCTGCCGGAGGCGGCCGAGTTGGTGGCGCAGTTGCGCGGGTTGCTGGCGCAGGCCGGCGGGCAGGGGGCCGGCGATGAGTGACGGCTTTCCCACGAACCGGCGGCTGCCGGCGTCGCCTCGGCCGGTGGTGTGTCCGCCGTGGTGTCGGGGTTGTGGGCCGAACGATCCGATGCACCGGGGGTACCTGGCCACGATCGGGCGGGAGGGGACCGGGTGGGTGAGTCTGCAACTGCTCATCGACCGGTTCACCCGCCGCGACCCGGCGATCAAGCTCGACGCGACCCATTACGGCACCACGCAAACCGTGCTCCTGACGCTGACCAACGTCGACCGGCTCATCGAGGAACTGACCCACGCCCGAGAGGCCATGCAGGCACAGGCCGGGCGGCGCGGGCGGGCGGGAGAGACGCGGTGAGCACCAACGGCCGGCGGGGTGCTGGGGCGCGTGGTCCTGGTGGGCGTCGTGGGCAGCCCCCGCGAGCAGGGGCGGTGGTGGTGCCGGTGGTGCCGGAGCGGCCGGCTGGGGGGACCACCTGGCAGACGTTGGAACGTCTAGGGGGTACGGTGACCGGTGTGCATGGCCGGGACTGGCGCCCTCGCTACCTGCAACTCGCGGAAGAGTTGCGGGTGAAGATCATGGGCGGGGAGCTTGCCCCCGGGACGCTGATGCCGAGCGAAACCGAGCTGGCCGAGTCGTCCGGGCTGTCCCGCACGAGCGTCCGCAACGCCATCCGGCAGCTCCGTGAATGGGGCCTGGTCCGCGCGGAGCAGGGGCGCGGCACCTACGTGCGGGCACCCCGCCAGCGGGTACGCCGTCGCAACACCGAGCGGTACCAGTGGGAGAAGGACCGGGTCCTGCTCGACGAGGACGAACGGTTGAAGACCGGCGCGACGGAACACGACACCGGCCTGACCGTCGATGACCTCAAGTTCCACGCCGAGTACACCCGCGTCGATGCCGATGCCGAGATGGCGGCGGCCCTCCAGGTCGAGCCGGGTGCGCCGCTGCTGCGCCGGGTCTACTGGACATCCTCGCGGCACGAGAACGCACCGCTGACCGTGTCGTACTCCTACCTGCCCTACGACCTGGTCGCCGCGAACCCGGACCTGCTCGACGCCAGCAAGGAACCCTGGCCCGGCGGTACACAGCATCAGCTCTATACCCTCGGCATCGAGTTGGACCGCATCGACGACGAGATCCGGGCGCGTCCGCCGTCGCCGGATGAGGCCGAACTGTTGGACATCGACCCGGGTGTCTCCGTACTCACCGTGCGGAAGACCTCCGTCGACACCACCGGCCGGGTGGTCGAGGTGGCTGACGTGGTGATGCCGGGGGACCGGACCGAGCTTGTCTACTCCCACAAACTCCAGCGGTGGAAAACTTGACGCAGCTCGTCTCGGTCATCACCCCGGTCCACGCGCCCAGCATCGAGTACCTGGCTGGCGCGTACGCATCGCTGGCCAAGCAGGAGATGCCGCCGGGGTGGGACTGGCAATGGCTCGTCCAGGAAGACGGACAGACCGGAGCCCTGACCGACGTCCTGCCCGACGACCCCCGAATCAGCCTCGGCACCGGCCGACCGGGCGGGCCTGGTGTCGCCCGAACCCTTGCGCTGTCCCGGGTTGACGGTGACCTCATCAAGGTTCTCGATGCTGACGACCAGTTGACCCCCGGCGCGCTTGCTCGGGACATCGCCGCGTTCGAGGCGAACCCAAAGATCGGATGGACCACCTCGCGGGTACTCGACCTGCTGCCCGACGGGTCGACCGCCGGATGGGACAAAGACCCGGCCGGAGGGGTCATCGACCGGGGCGCGGTCCTGGCCTTCTGGCAGGCCAACGACTACCGGGCATCCGTACACCCCGCGACCCTGTGCCTACGCCGGGACCTCGTCTTCGCCCTCGGCGGCTGGATGGCCCTACCCGCCTCCGAAGACACCGGCCTTCTCCTGGCCGCCAACGCCGTCACCCCCGGCTACTTCACCCGCGAATACGGCCTGCTCTACCGCAAGTGGCCCGGCCAGGTCACCAGCCAAGCCGCACACCGCGAACCCGCCGAATACCAAGCACGGATGATGATCATCGAGGCCAGAGCCGCCGCCCTGGCCTCGATGGTCCCGCACGGCTTCGGCGGCAAAGCCACCACGTAGCCCGATGCCGCCGCCTTTGGTGGTTCCACCCTCGAAGTGGCATAGGTCAAACCGAGGGCTGGAGCATCACCCGTTGGGCAATATTTCCCGACTGGCCTTTATCGCTCCTCTTTCTGCCCTGGTGACTGTTCGAGTTGGAGTTCACGTTTGCGCTGCTCGTCGCGCAAGCGCTCGACATTCTGTGCGAATAGGCGCAGCCTCGACGCTTCCTTTCCGTCGCCGTGTTCTGCATATTCGTTCAAACGGAACTGTGTGGCGTTGTAGTGCTTCTCAATTTCATCGGCAGTCAGTTGCAAGTTGTAACCGCGCTCGCGGAATTTGAAGTAGGCAGCCAGCCCTGCGGTGATGCTGATGAAGGCGGTGAGACCTGTTGAAACCCAGCTCAACGGGTGCTCCCCGGCCATGACTGCCGTGGTGGTGGAGGCGACTACGGAGCCGATGATGATAATGGCTTGAACGGTATTGTGTGCCCTGAGGTTGCGAGTAGCGCGGGTGCGGAACTGTGCAACAATGTCCTGCGACGCCTCCCGGTACAGACGGAGCGACTCCAGGGACTCTGATGGTATTCGAGTGGCGGCACTCTGGCGGTCATGCCCGAGGTTGCGCACCATCACATCGAACTCAATTATCTTGCGGCGGTTTTTGAGGACGAGCCAACCCATGCCAATGCACAAAACCAACAGTGCAATCAGCCCGACATAGCGGGTTGTGACGGGCTTCTCGTGCCATAGCCCGACAACTACCGAGTAGGCAAGTAGTGCAATTAGTGCGAAGCTGGAAATCAGGATTAGCCAGTATGCGAACTGGGCGGATCTGGCCGTGCGGAGCTGATCAATTGCCAGTTCGTAGTTCTTGCCGATTTCTCGGTATCTCTCCTGAGCCTCGAAAGCGCTGACAGGCCGCGCCTCCGTCTCATTGTGTCGGGCTTGGCTCTGCGGGTCATCAGGGGTGGTCACAAACACTCCGCACATGGTCGGACGCTGACAGTGAAGGCCGGCCAGTTTCCCTCGTGCGTAGTTCGAAAAGCAAGGTTCTGTCACATTGATGTCAATCGGTTCGTACGGGAGTTGGCACGTCGACTGATCCGCAGGGGACCGCGAAGCTTGTTGACTTGTCTGCCAAGTGGGGTCTACCTTGGAGTTCCACTTGGCAGACATGCCAACAACCTGGAGGTTGAGCGATGGCTCTGCGTGGCGGTACGAGGTTCGCCGTGCGTTGTGAGGACGTGTTCCCGGCGGGGTGCGCCCTGGTCCCCGAGTCGCTGGGTGAGGTCGAGGACTACGACGAGAAGACCGGGCGGCGTAGCCCGGCGAAGGACAAGCTGACCGGTCAGCGGGTGTGGCAGGTGCGGGTGATGGACCTGGACCCGGAGCTTGGCAAGCGCTCCCGGGAGACAACGGTCAAGATCTCCGCCGACTACCAGCCGGTGCCGCCGACAGGTACGCCGTTCGAGGCGGTGGAGTTCGAGGGCATGACGGTCACGCCGTACGTGACCAACAACAACCGGATGGCGTACTCGCTGCGGGCGACCGGGATGCGTGCCCCGGCGGGTGTGGCGAAGAAGACGGCGGCGTAGCCGCTGAAGGTTGGGGGCGGGGCTGTCTGGTCTTGGCGGACGGCAGCCCCGCCCCCTTGGTGTCTCTTTCCCCTGCTCTGTCGAGAGAGGTAGTGACGTGTCCAAGCGTAGGCGTTCGGCTGCCCCGGCTTCGCCTCGGTGCGAGGTGTGTCAGTCCCGGTTCGACCCGTCCACCGGTGCCGATGGCCGGTGTGCTGGCTGTGTCGGGCAGCTCGTCCTTCCGTTTCCTCCGGTCCGGGATGCGTCGGGCCGGTTCGTGTCCCTGCGGGGTGGGCGATGATGCGCCGGCCCCGTGGCGGGGTGGTGATGGTGACCGCCGGGGATCTGATGGTGGTCCGACCGAAGCGATTTGTCCTGCCGATGTGGCTGGTCGTGCTCGGCCTGGTGCTGCGCTGGGCCGCCCGGGTGTGCTGGTGGTGCCTGCGTCACCCGGTCGCCGTCGGCCTGGCCGTGGCCGCCGTCGTCCTCTACACCGAGTACGGCTGGCCGGGCCTGATCGTGCCGCTGGTCCTGGCATCGGCGGTGTCGGCGTTGTGGCGGTGGCGTGATGAGGCGTCCTGGTGGCGGTGGTGCGCCGGGCCGTTGCTCGGCCGGTTCCGTCAGGTCGTCGTCTACCGGCGGGCCTGGCAGGAGGCGATGACCCTGTGCGGCCTGGCCGCAACGTATGACCATCTGCCGGTCCTGCCGCAGTTGCTGCGGGTGCGCTCGGATCAGGCCCTGGATGTGCTGACCGTGCGGATGGTCCGGGGGCAGACCCCGGCCGACTTCCAACAGGTCACCGCGAACCTCGCGTACGCCTTCGGCCGGCGGCACGCCCGGGTCTACTCCGAGCGCCCCGACACCCCGCCTACCCGTACCGGCTACTGGGCGCTGCTGCTCGGCTGGGTGGATCGGCTGCGGTTCCGGGACCGGCCGACGCTGGTCTACCTGGTGCTCGTCCGCACCGACGCGCTGCGGCCGGTCGTGCCGCCGTTCGACATCCCGGCCGTTCCCGACTTCACGGCGTTGCCGTTGGCGCGGCGGGAGGACCTGGGGACGTGGTCGCTGCACCTGCTCGCCACCCATGTGCTGATCGGCGGGGCCACCCGCTCCGGGAAGGGCTCGGTGCTGTGGTCGCTGGTCCGCTCGCTGGCCGGTGGCATCACGTCGGGCCTGGTGCGGCTGTGGGTGATCGACCCGAAAGGCGGGATGGAGTTCGCCATGGGCCGGCCGCTGTTCGCCCGGTTCGCGTGCAAGTCGTTCGAGGCCATGGCCGATCTCCTCGACGAGGCCGTGACGGTGATGCGGGAGCGTCAGACCCGGCTCGCCGGCATCGTGCGGGTGCACACGCCGACCGAGGCTGACCCCCTGGTCGTGGTCGTCATCGACGAGATGGCCGCACTGACCGCGTACCTGCAAGACGTCGACCTCCGTAAGCGCATCGCCGGCTCGCTGGGGTTGCTGCTGTCGCAGGGTGCCGGGGTCGGGGTGCTGGTAGTGGCGGCGTTGCAGGACCCGCGTAAGGAGGTGTTGCCGTTCCGGGACCTGTTCCCGACCCGCATCGCCCTCGGACTGACCGAAGCCGCTCAGGTTGACCTCGTGCTGGGTGACGGTGCCCGCAACCGGGGCGCCCTCGCCGACCAGATGCCCCGATGGGCCAAGGGCGTGGGGTACGTGATCCTCGACGGCACCCCGGAACCGATGCGGGTCCGGTTCTCCTACGTCAGCGACGACGACATCCGCGACCTGGCCCAGCGATACCCGGCTCCGGCCGACGCGGCGGACATCCTCGCCCAGGTCGGCCGCGAGTCCACCCCGGAACCGGCCCGGCCGTCCCTGCCCCGGCCCCGACGCGGGCCACTGCTGCCCGACGCGCTGCGCACCATCCTCGACACCGACCAGGGCGAACCCCGATGACCGGCACCGACGGCCGGCGCTTCTACCGGCTGCGCACCCCCGAACCGGTCACCGCCGTGTCCGTCCGCGTCGACCCCGACCGACCCGACCCGTACCCCGTCTATCTGGCGGTCGGTGCGGGCCGGCGGCGGATGTCCCTGACCCCCGATGAGGCGTGGGCGCTGTGGCGCTGCCTCTCCGAAGCCGTCGCCACGCTCGGCACCCCTCCCGACTACATCCGCACTGATATCCGACCGGCCCGGAGGTAACCGCCATGACCACCCTTGCCCGTGTCATCAACCGGTTCCGGCGTCCGCTGCGCATCCGGCTCGTCGGCCCCGCCGACCAGACCGCCGCCGCCCTGCACGGCCTCGCGCACATGGTCAACCGCCGCCCCGACATGGCCGACCGGCGCATCCGCATCGACCTCACCATCCGCGAGAAGCCGATGCAGGAGTGGCGATGACCACACGCACCGAAACCGCCGTACGCCTGGTGATCCTGCTCGCCATCGGCACCATGGCCGGCGCAGCCGCCTTCACCCACGTCCACGACCTGTCCGTCACCCACGGCCAACCCGACTGGATCGGCTGGGCCAACGCCGTAGCCGTCGAACTCATGACCATCTACCTCGGCCTGGAACTCCGCGCCCGCCGTCGCACGGGTCGGCCCGTCGGCCTGGTCGGCTCGCTCCTGGTCGCGTTCGCGCTGCTGTCCCTCGCCGCCCAGGTCGCGGAAGCCGAACCGTCGGTGTGGGGCTGGACCGTGGCAGCCGTACCGTCGCTGGCGTTCCTCGCCCTGGTCAAGGTCGTCCTGTCCAACGCCCCCGCCGTGCCGCCGGCTCCCGAACCGGACCAACCCCCGGGCGACTGGTACGACGTGCCCGAGCAGGCCACCACCGACCCGGAACCCGAGCGTCCGGCCGACCCTGTCCCGCCGGCTGTCCCGGCCCCGGCTGCCATCTCTGCCCCGGCGGCCGTGCTGCCTCCGCGTGTCGTCCCCTCGAACCGGCCGCACGTCGTCGGGATCATCCGATGACCGCCACCGTCGCCGCCGGCCGGTGGCTACCGGAACTCGTGCACGACCTCGATCAACCCGACGATGTGCGCGTTGAACTCGTCCAGTTCCTCAGCCGGAACCCACAGCTCCAGGATGGTCTTCCCGCCGGCCTGCTGGACCGGGTACCGGCGCAGGAACTCCGACTCCACCCGGAACCGGGTGACGTAACCGACGCCGGACGCCGGCACGTTCCAGTCCCGGGCGATCATCACCGCGTAGTCCTCGTTCAGGACCGGGTAGAAGATCGGCTGATCCGGCAGACGCGGCGGCCACGCCCGCCATCCGGACTCGCGGACGAGATCCAACTCTTCCGGCCCGGTCGGACGCCACAGCACCGTCGTACCGTCATCGCCGCTCATGTCGACCTCGTCACTCGGGTTTCTGGTGAGCCCGGACAGTACCGGCGCACCCACACCCGGAACCACCGCATTCCGCTCACGGCGGGGGTGGGCCGATGACTGCTCCGACCCTCCCGGGCCTCGAACCCGTCGCCCCGACCCCGGTTGCTGTTCCTCGGCCGGGGTCGCGGGCGGCCCGCATGGCGCTCCCGCGCTCGGTCGACGTGCTCAAGGAGATCGCCGCCGAGTACGGCGTCTGCGTACGCCCCCTCGCCATGCGCCGCACCGACCTCGACACCGGCCTGACCGAGGTTATCGACCTGCCCTGTGGGGCCACCCGGGAAGACAAGTGCGCCCCGTGTGCCAAGAAGAACCGCCGACTGCGGCAGGCCCAGATCCGGGAGGGCTGGCACCGCGACGACGAACCCCTACCGCCACCGGAACCCGCGACCGAGGAACAGAAGGCGCTCATCCTGTTCCGCGCACACCTGGAGTTCTCCCGCGACGAGGCCATCCGCGCCGCCGAGTGGGAGCAGGTCGAAGAACTCGACGAGGGAATCAGCGAGGTCGAAGAAGCCATCACGGCGGAGGGCCTACGCGGGCGGGTCGGACCACCCCACGCCGGCATCGACGAGGACTCCGACGACACCGGCCGCCGGCGCAAGCGCTCCACCAAACGGCGGCAGGACGCACCCGAGCTGCCACGCCGAAAGGTCGAACGGCGCACGGTCGGCAGGACTTACACCGCTGCGGACGGCACCACCTACCGGCCGTCGATGTGGCTGACCCTCACCCTCGACTCCTACGGCCCGGTCCGCCCCGACGGCACCCCGGTCAACCCCGACCGGTACGACTACCGCCGCGCCGCCTGGGACGCCGTCCACTTCCCCCGCCTCCTGGACCGGTTCTGGCAGAACCTGCGCCGCTGCGAGGGCTGGAACGTCCAGTACGCCGGCTGCGTCGAGCCACAACGCCGACTCGCCCCACACGCCCACTTCGCCATCCGGGGCACGATTCCCCGCGACACCCTCCGCACCGTCGCGGCGGCCACCTATCACCAGGTGTGGTGGCCGGCGGTCGACGTCCAGCGGTACACCGCCGACCGACCCCCGGTGTGGGACGAGGACGCTTCGGCGTGGGTCGACCCGGACACCCGGTGCCCGTTGGCCACCTGGGGCGAAGCACTCGACGCCATTGACAACGACCCGCACGCCGAACCGGTGCACGTCGTCCGCTTCGGTACCCAGGTCGACGCCCGGGGCGTCATGCCCGGCACCACCGACGCCGAACGGACCATCCGGTACGTCACGAAGTACATCACCAAGCACACCGGCGACGTGCACAAGGCCAGCACCGACCGGCAACGCAAACACCTCGATCGGCTGTGGCGGGAACTGCGCGTCACCCCCTGCACCGACCGGTGTGCGAACTGGCTGCTCTACGGCGTCCAACCGAAGAAGGCGAACGCGAAGCTCAAGCCGGGCCGCTGTAGGGGCAAGGTCCACCAGCGGGACACCCTCGGCATCGGCGGCCGGCGCATCCTCATCTCCCGCGACTGGTCCGGCAAGACGCTCAGCGACCACAAGCACGACGTCCGGGCCTGGGTGCGGGCGCTGCTCGGCGTCACCACCGATAGCGCCAACGCCGACAGCGGCGCGGCCGGCGGCCCCGGGCAGCTCGTCGACGACCAGGGCGACACCGTCGAACGGGTCCGGCACGCCTGGGAACTCGCCCGGCCCGACGACCCGGACGTGGGGCCGCTGTCCCATCGGCTCATGCGGTCGATCAGCGAACGCGCCCGCTGGCGGTCCGAACTACTCGCCGTGAAGAACCGGGCTGCCCAGGGGTCGCCCGATCTTTCGGCAACTCAGCACAACGCACGGCACGACGGAGAGGAAGGCGACAGTGGACGAGGTTTTGACCATCGAGCAGGCCGCGGCCCGGATCAACATGAGTGAGCGGTACGTCCGCCGGCTGGTCGCCGAACGGCGTATCCCGTTCCACAAGCTCGGCCGTAGCGTCCGGATCAAGGCCGTCGACCTGGCCGCGCACGTCGAGTCCGGGCGGGTGGAGCCGCTGACCGCCTCGGGTGTGTGGCGCGACCTTCAGCGGGTGGCGTGATGGCTAACAAGGAAGGTCACCGCCGGTTCGGCAGCGTCCGCAAGCTGCCGTCGGGGCGCTATCAGGCCCGGTACCCCGGCCCGGACGGGCAGATACGCAACGCGCCGGAGACGTTCGCCCGGAAGTCCGACGCGGACCGGTACCTCACGCTGGTTGAGGCGCAGATTGCCCGGCACGAGTGGACCGACCCGACCCAGGCCAAGATCAAGCTTGCCGACTACGCGCGACGCTGGATCGATCAGCGGCCGAACCTGCGACCCCGGACCGTGCACCTGTACGGCTGGCTGCTCGACAAGCACATCGTGCCGTACCTCGGTGGGGTCGAGCTGGGTCGGCTGGACACCCCGATGGTCCGCGACTGGCGGGCGGAACTGCTCGGCAACGGCGTCTCGGTGAGCATGGCGGCCAAGGCGTACCGGCTGCTGCGGGCGGTGCTGATGACGGCGGTGAAGGAAGACATGATCCTGCCCCGCAACCCGTGCCGCATCCCGGGTGCCGACCAGGAAAAGCCGGCGGAACGCCCGGTGCTCACCCTCGCCCAGGTCTTCAAGCTGGCCGACGTCGTGCCACCCCGGTACCGCGCCCTGGTCCTCGTCACCACCTTCGGTTGCCTGCGCTGGGGTGAGGTCGCCGCGCTGCAACGGCAGGACGTCGACGCGGTGGCCGGCACCATCCGGGTACGGCAGGCGTACACCGAACAGCGTGGGGTCGGCTTAGTGCTCGGTCCGCCGAAGTCCCGGGCGGGCCGGCGCACGATCACCCTGCCCCCGGCGGTCGTCGCGGTCGTCCGTGACCACCTGGCCGCCGAGGTCGACGACAACCCGGAAGCGTTCGTGTTCACCACCGAGAGTGGGCGCCCGATCTGGCGGGGCAACCTGAACAAGCTCATCGACTGGAAGGCGAACGTCTCCCGGATCGGTCAGCCCAACCTGCACTTCCACGACCTGCGGCACACCGGGAACACCCTCGCCGCCCAGACCGGGGCCAGCACCCGGGACCTGATGGCCCGGATGGGGCACGACTCGCCGCAGGCGGCGCTGATCTACCAGCACGCCACGGCGGAAGCCGACCGGGCCATCGCCCAGGCGCTGCACGAGGCGGTGCGGGCCGACCGGAAGAAGACCACGAAGGCGACCGGCGGCAAGGGCAAGAGCGGGAAGAAGGCCGGCGGGAAGAAGGGCAGGAAGCGGCCGACTGACCGGGACGAGGCTGGCGGCGAGCAGGGCTAATGGCACGCCAATGGCACGGCGCATGATCGTTGACCTTGAAACATCGAAGGCCCTGACCAGGATGCGCATCCTGGTCAGGGCCTTCGTGGTGGAGCGGGTGACGGGAATCGAACCCGCACTGTCAGCTTGGGAAGCTGATGTTCTGCCATTGAACTACACCCGCAAGCGGGACCACTGTACCTGAGGTGACCATGCCCGCGCACCCTGGCACCCCCGCACGTCGCCGGACACCTTCCGTAGCCGATCGACCACCAACTGCTGAAATGAAACGGTCAGATGTTTCACAGAAGCAGCTTAGGGACGTTCTCAAACGTGTCGATCAGTTGTAACGTCACCCCCACGTTCACGACCTCGGCGCGACATACCCCCTGTCGCGCCGCCAGAAAGAGGTGGGCCCATGGGACTACGTCCCAACCTGCTGACCCGGCGTGCCGCCGGTGTCGCATCGACGACCTTCGCGCTGCTGCTGAGCACCGCTGCGGTGGGCGTCGTGCCTGCGGCTTCCGCGTACTCCGCAGCCCCCGATAACGCCCCCTGCGCGGAGCCGGCCGACGTCCACGAGGACGTCCACTCCGACGCGCGCGTTCGCGGCGGCAGCAAGGCCGCGCACAAGCGGCACGACCCGAACCAGCTGACCGCCACGCAGGTCAAGGAGCGGGAGGCGGACTTCGCTGCCGCCCTGCGCAACAGCGCCCTGCGGTCGAAGTCCAGCATCCGCACCGGTTCGAGCGAGGGCACGACGGTGGCGCTGGCCCCGATCACCGTCCCGGTCGTCGTCCACGTGATCCAGCGGGACAGCACCCGGGCCGGGGGCAACATCCCCGAATCTATGATCAACGAGCAGATCAGCGTGCTCAACCAGGCGTACAGCGGTGCGACCGGCGGTGCGGCCACCGGCTTCACCTTCCAGCTCCAGAAGATCAACCGGGTCACCAACGCGTCGTGGTACCCGATCGTGCAGGGTTCCTCGGCCGAGCGGGCGATGAAGACCCAGCTGCGCACCGGTGGCAAGAACACCCTCAACTTCTACCTGGGTGAGCTGAGCGACGACCTGCTCGGCTGGGCGACCTTCCCCAAGCGCACCCTGGACGTGATGGACGGCGTCGTGGTGCTCGGCGAGTCGCTGCCGGGTGGCGCCGCCACCAACTACAACCTGGGTGACACCGGCACCCACGAGGTCGGCCACTGGCTGAACCTCTACCACACCTTCCAGGGCGGTTGCTCGGGCTCGGGCGACGGCGTCTCGGACACCCCGGCCGAGCGTGAGCCGGCCTTCGAGTGCCCGACCGGTCGGGACACCTGCACCGCGTCCGGCAAGGACCCGATCACCAACTTCATGGACTACACCTACGACTCGTGCATGTACCAGTTCACCGCTGGTCAGGCGAGCCGCATGGTGAACGCGTGGACCGCCTACCGCGCGTCGGCCTGACCGACACACCGCAGGCACCGGTGCCGGCTCCGTCCTTCCCGGACGGGGCCGGCACCGTCGTCTTCCGGGTCAGGCGGCGGTACGCCGGGTGTCGAACCCGTGCCGACCACGCCGGGCCGGCCGCTGGTCGGGCAGGTCGGCGACACCCGGCCGGCCCGCTGTCGGGTCCAGCCAGACCTGCACGGCGGGACGCCCGCCGTCGGGGCGCAACTGGCCGCCGTGGTCACGCCGGGTCAGCATGGCGACGTCCACGCTGAACTCGAAGAGCCGCCAGTCGACCTGGGGAGCGGCCCGACCGATCGCAGCCACCAGCGCCACCCGGGCCGGATCGGTCACCGGCTCGGCCCGACCGGCGAGATACGCCTCGTCGTCGCTCTCCTCCGACGGGAACGAGTGGAGCGCGTAGCGGCCGTCACGTTCGAGGTCGCGTCGCTTGGGTGAGTCGACGACGAAGCAGAAGAGCCCGCCGTCGGTGACCAGCGGGCAGACCGGGTGCACCCGGGGACCACCGTCGGCGCGGACGGTGGCCAGGTAGCCGAAACCCGGCCCGTACTGCTGGAGGAGAAGGCGGATCCCGTCGGCGAGTCGTGGCTCGTCGGCGGCGAATGCGGACCAGGATGCCATGCCGTCATCCTATCGAACAGGCGTTCGAAAATCAGTCCGACACGCAGGTGGAAGGGCCCGGCATCCGCCCCGCAGCCACCGCCGACGACGACCGCGGGCGGCCCGGTGGGTCGGGGCGGCCGACGCGCCGACGAGGCCGGCGGGACGGCCCGGTGGGCAGGGCGGACTGGCGTGCTCGATAGGGTGGCCCGATGCTGCTCTCCGACCGGGACCTGGTCTCCGAGATCAAGGCCGGCACGCTGGCGCTGGAGCCGTTCGAGCCGAGTCTGGTGCAGCCGTCCAGCATCGACGTGCGCCTCGACAAGCTGTTCCGGGTCTTCAACAACCACCTCTACACCCACATCGACCCGGCCGTGCAGCAGGACGACCTGACGTCGATGGTCGAGGTGCCGGCGGGCGAACCGTTCGTGCTGCACCCGGGTGAGTTCGTGCTCGCCTCCACGCTTGAGGTCATCTCGCTCGGCGACCAGCTCGCCGGCCGGCTGGAGGGCAAGTCGAGCCTGGGCCGGCTGGGCCTGCTCACCCACTCGACCGCCGGCTTCATCGATCCGGGCTTCTCCGGCCACGTCACGCTGGAGCTGTCGAACGTGGCCAACCTGCCGATCACCCTGTGGCCGGGCATGAAGATCGGCCAGCTCTGCATCTTCCGGCTCTCCTCGCCGGCCGAGCACCCCTACGGCTCGGAGGTGTACGGGTCGCGTTACCAGGGCCAGCGCGGGCCGACGCAGAGCCGCTCCTGGCAGAACTGGCGCATCTGGCCCACCCGCTGACCGACACCCCACCGGCGCGGGCCGCACCCCGAGGACGCGGGCCGCACCCCGAGGACGCGGGCCGCAACCCACGGACGCGGGCCGCAACCCACGGACGCGGGCCGCAACCCACGGACGCGGGCCGCAACCCACGGACGCGGGCCGCAACCCACGGACGCGGGCCACGAGCCCACCGGCGCAGCCGCACCCGAGGATGCGGACCACACCTCGGCGGCACCGGCCACAACCCACCAGCCCGGCCGCACCTCAAGGGCGTGGACCACAGCCTGGCGGTGCGGGCCGCATCCCGGGGACGGGCCGCCGGAGCACGGTCGTACCGGAGTGCGGCACACCGCGTCCGGGCCCCCCGGATCCGGGGGGCCCGGACGCGTGGCTCAGCCGGGTCGGCCGTAGCTGTTGACCGGCCCGTCGTCGACCCGCTTCATCGTGATCGGCTTGCCGGCCTGGGAGGCGTGTACGACCCAGCCGTCCCCGACGTACATCCCGACGTGGTGCAGGTCGGAGTAGTAGAAGACCAGGTCGCCGGGGCGCAGGTCGGCCCGGCTGACCCGGTCGGTGACCTGGCGCTGCTGCCGGGCGTTGTGCGGCAGCGACACCCCGGCCTTCGCCCAGGCGGCCATGGTCAGCCCGGAGCAGTCGTAGTTGTTGGGGCCGGCCGCGCCCCACACGTACAGCTTGCCGATCTGGGCGCAGGCGAACTTGACGGCCGTGCCGGACGGGCCGCCGGGGTAGCCGGCCGGGCAGGGTGCCGGGCGCAGTGATCCCCCGCCGCCGTTGCCGTAGACCTTCAGCCGCAGCTTCTGCAACTTGTCGATCTCGGTGTTGATCTGCTTCTTCTTCGCCGCCAACTGGGCCTCGGTACGGGTCAGCTGGGCGACCATCTCGTCCAACGGCGCCTTGGTCGCGGCGAGTTCGTCGCGCAGCGCCGCGACGGTCCGCACCTCGCGCTGCTGGCGGCTGGCGAACCGGTCCAGCAACCCCAGCTGCTCGACCACCTGGCTGGGGCTGTGGCTGCCGAGCAGCGCATTGACGGTGGACATGTTCTCGCCCTTGTACGCCTGGACGGCGAGGCCGCTGACCTGGTTCATCGCCTGGTCCACCCGCCGTTGCAGCGGGGCGATCCGCTTGCCCAGTTCGTCGGCCTGCCGGCGCTTGGCGGCCAGGTCGGTGCGGGTGGCGTTGTGCTGCTCGATGATCGGTTCGAGCTTGTTCCAGTCCTGGTCGATCTGTCGTTCGATCTCGGCGACCGAGGGGTCGGCGTGGGCTGCCGTGGCGCCACCGGTCAGGGCGACCGCGACGGCGGCCAGGGTGGCGAGGGTGGTGGTGAAGCGGGACCAACGTGGGCGCGGCACCGTCGTCTCGCGGGCGACCTGGGTCGACCGGCGTGACGGTGGGCGCGGGGCATCGTGTGCCACCGGGCTCCGGGCTCCTTCTTCCTCGACCGCCTACCGGGTTAGCTGACGGGTTCGGGCGGGAAGGGAGCGCCCTACCGCAGTGGTTGCGGATTCACCCCGGCGTACCTGGGTCCCCGGCTCGCCCGGAGGCGACTCGGCGGTGCCGGCCGACGCCACCCCGGGTGGGGCGGACCTGGTGCCGACCGACGATTGACCAGAGTAGAGATGGTCGTTATCGATCCGCAACCCGCCGGGCCGGCACACTCCGTGACCGGAAGACGGGCCAACCCCCGGCCCAGCGGGCCGGGGGTTGGCGTCTGCGCTGGTCAGGGTCGGCGGAAGCCGGCCACCGGCATGTAGTTGATGCTGGTCACCTGGACCGGCTTACCGGTCCGGGGTGCGTGCACCATCATGTCGTTGCCCAGATAGAGGCCGACGTGGTGCAGGTCGCTGAAGAAGAACACCAGGTCGCCGGGGCGGGCCTCGGAGCGTGGGATGGCCTTGCCCTCGTTCCACTGGGCACCGGTGAAGTGGGTCAGCGAGATGCCGGCCGCCTTGTAGGCGAACTGGGTGAGCCCGGAGCAGTCGAACGAGTTCGGCCCGGTGGCGCCCCAGACGTACGGGTCACCGACCTGCGCGCAGGCGGTGGCGATCGCGGTCCGGGCGGCGGAGCTGACCACCCCGTTGATCGTGGGGCAGCCGTTCACCTTGACGGTGGTCTTCGGCATGGCCGCCTGGAGCCGCTTGATCTCGGCGTTGATCTTGGTCTTCTTGGCCGCGAGGTCCTTCTCCTGCTGCACCTCGGCGGCGATCAGGGTGTCGAGCTTCTGCTTCTCGGCGTCGTACTTGCGACGCACCACGAGCACCGCCTCGACCTCCCGCCGCTGCTCGGCGGCGAGCCGGTCCAGAATGGTCAGCTGCGCGGCGAGGGTGCCCGGCCGACTGGTGGTGAGCAGCGCGCTCAACTCCTGCGACGGCCCGGACTTGTAGTAGCGGGAGGCGAGGTCACCCACCCGGCCGAGGGCCAGTTCGCTCTGCAGGGCCAACGGCTCGATCTTCTTCTGCAGGTCGGCCGACTTCTTGCGGTTGACCTTCAGCTGCGCCCGGACCTTGTTGTAGTTCTCGATGGTGGGTTCGAGCTGCTCCCACTGCTTGTCGAGAGCCGCCTCGATCTCCTCGGGCGACGGCGCGGCGTGGGCCGGCACAGCGAGCATCCCGGCACCGACGGCGACCGCCGCGACCACGGTGAGCAGGCGGCGGGCGACCCGCCGAAGGACTGCCGGCCGGGCGGGCGGCTGGCCCTGGACGTGACGTTGAGGGGGCATGGTTGCCACCGGCGTCGACTCCTTTGCAACCGACCGCCGGGCGCCTCGCTAAGGGGAAGAAGGAGGCAGACGACCCACAGCGGCCGGTGCAACATTAGGGGGAGTCCCGGTGGGGAATCAAGGCGGGTGGGCCCTCCATCACATCAGTGCAATCGCTTGCACACAAAGGGTGTTCGCTCAATTTCCAACGATTGCTGTCAATACATCGTCGAGCGTGACCACACCCAGGGGGCGGCGACCGTCGCTCACCAGCACCATGTGCCGCCGCTCGCGTCGCATCGCCAGCAGCAGATCGGCCAGCGTACGGTCCGGTGGCACCACGGCCAGCGGTCGGTAGACCTCGGCCGGCACCGGCGCCCGACGGGACGCCCCGGCGTACCCCAGGACGTCCTTGACGTGCACGAAGCCCAGCACCCGGCGGGTGGAACGCTGCACCACCGGGAAGCGGGACCGGCCGGTGGTGGTCGCCAGCACCTCCAGAGAGGCCGGTGAGACGTCCTCGGCCACCGTGGTCACCGTCGACCACGGCTGCAGCGCGTCCGCCGCCGTCCGGGCGTGCAACGCCAACGCGCCGGTGATCCGGGCGTGCTCCTCGGCGTCGAGCAGCCCCTCGGTACGGGCCTGGGCCACCAACCCGGCCAGCTCCTCGGCGGTGAAGACCGTCTTGACCGCGTCCGCGGCCTCCACCGCCCACAGTCGCAGCACCTGCCGGGACGCCCACTTCATCGCCACCAGCAACGGCTTGGTGGCCAGGCAGAACGCCAACATCGCCGGCCCCAGCCAGAGCGCCGACGGCTCCGGCCCGGCCAGGGTGATGTTCTTCGGCACCATCTCCCCGACCACCGTGTGCAGGAAGACCACCACACCCAGGGCGATCAGGAAGGAGACCGGGTGCACCGCGCCCGCTGGCAGCAGCACCGCGTGGAACACCGGTTCCAGCAGGTGGGCCAGGGCCGGCTCGGCGATCGCGCCCAACCCGAGCGAGCAGACGGTGATGCCGAGCTGCGCCCCGGCGATCATCAGCGGAATCTGGTTCATCGCCGACAACGCCCACCGGGCCCGCTTCGAGGTCACGGCCAACGGCTCCACCACCGTGTGCCGGGACGCGATCAACGCGAACTCGCTGCCCACGAAGAACGCGTTGCCGAGCAGCAGCAGCACCGCGACCAGCAGCTCAGTCATCGACGTGCGGCTCCTCGGGGCGGACCACCCGGACCTGTTCGATGCGGTGCCGCTCCACCTCGACGACGGTGAACTCGTAACCGTCCGCCCCGGTCGTCTCGCCGGGCATCGGAATGTGCCCCAACCGGGCCATCAGGAACCCCGCCAGCGTCTCGTACGGGCCCTCGGGGAGCCGGAACCCGGTCTGCTCGTACAGTTCGTCCTCCCGCAGCACCCCGTCGACCAGGACGGTCCGTTCCCCACCCGGCACGGTCAGCCCGGTGTCGTGGGCGTCGTCCACCGTGGCCGGGTCGAACTCGTCGGCGATCTCCCCGACCAGCTCCTCGACCAGGTCCTCGACGGTCACCACCCCGTCGGTGCCGCCGTACTCGTCGACCACGATCGCCAGGTCGGCCCCGGCGGCCTTCAACGCCGCCAGCACGCCGTCGAGGTCGAGGCTCTCCGGCACGTACACCGGCTCGCGGGCGACCGAGGCGACGGTGGTGCCGGTCCGCGCGGCCAGCGGTACCCCGAGCGCGTCCGGTACGGCCGCGACCCCGGTGACCAGGTCGAGGGTCTCCTCGTAGACCGGGAACCGGGTCCGACCGGTCCGGCGGGACAGGTCGAGCAGCTCGGCGACGGTGGCGGTGGCCCGCAGCGCGATCACGTCCACCCGGGGGGTCATCGCCTCGGCGGCCCGCTTGTCGCCGAAGCGGATGGTGCGCCGCAGCAGCATGGCGGTGTCCGGTGGCAGCGCCCCGGCGCGGGCCGAGATGGCCGCGAGCAGGCCCAGTTCCTCCGGGGAGCGGGCGCTGGCCAACTCCTCCTGCGGCTCCACCCCGAGCTGGCGGACCAGCCGGTTGGCCGAGTTGTTCAGCCCTCTGATCAGCCAGCCGAAGGTCCGCGAGAAGGCCCGCATCGGCCCGGCGGTGGCCAGCGCTGCGGGCATCGGCCGGGCCAGCGCCAGGTTCTTCGGCACCAGCTCGCCGAAGAGCATCGAGAGGAGGGTGGCCAACGCCAGGGCGAGCAGCGGACCGAACCGGTCCGCACCGCCCAGCGGGGCCAGCAGCGGGTCGAACAGCCGGGCGAGGGCCGGTTCGGCCAGGTAGCCGGTGAGCAGCGCGGTGAGGGTGATGCCGAGCTGCGCCCCGGAGAGCTGGAAGGACAGTTCGCGCAGCGCCCGGCGGACGGTGGCGGCGGTGGTGTCGCCGGCCTCGGCCCGCCGGTCGATCTCCGCCCGGTCGACGGTGACCAGGGCGAACTCGGCCGCGACGAAGAACGCGTTGCCGGCGGTCAGCAGCACGAAGCCGACCAGGGGCAACAGCGTACCGAGCAGCAGAGAGTCGATGGGCGTGATTGTTTCACGACCGCGTCCCGCAGTCACCGGGGCGTGGCTCACCGTCACCGGTGTCGTCGGGTCGGCCCAGCGGCGGGACTCGCGCCACCGGGTTAGCGTGGACGGCATGGCACCACTCACCCTCGCCGACGAACTGGTCCTGCTCGCCTACGACGACACCGGGGTGAACCGGCTCGGCCGGCCGCACCTCGACTACGGGCTGTCCGGGGCGGTCCTGCTCGAACTGGCCCTCGCCGCCCGGGTCGAGGTGGCCGACGACCGGCTGGTGGTGACCGACCCGACTCCGGTCGGCCGGCCGGTGCTCGACGACGCCCTCGCCCGGGTGGCCGCCGACGGCAAGCGTCGCCGACCCAAGGACTGGATCAGCCGGCTGGCCAAGGGGCTGCCCGACCGGGTGCTGTCGGGTCTGGTCGACTCGGGGGTGCTGCGCCGGGATTCCGACCGGGTGCTGCTGGTCTTTCCGCGTACCCGCTATCCGTCGCCGACCGGCGCGGAGCCGGCGGCGGAGACGGCGGCCCGGCAGCGGATGCTCGACGCGCTGCTCGCCGACGGCCCGGTGGAGGCCCGGACGGCCGCGCTGCTCGGCCTGACCCGCGCGGTGGGGCTGGACCGCAAGCTCTTCCGGGAGCTGCCCAAGGAGCGGCTCAAGGCCCGCACCACGGAGATCGCCGACGGGGACTGGGCGTCCGCGGCGACGAAGAAGGCGATCGAGGAGACCCAGGCCGCGATCATGATGGCGACCACGGTGACCACCACGGCCGCCATCATCACCACGACGACGTCCTGACCAGCACGACGTCCTGACGACCGCTGCGGCGGCGGCACCGGTGGGTGCCGCCGCCGTCGTGCGTCCGCCCCGGCGGGGGTACGACCTCAGCCGGCGGTCGGCGCGGTCTCCTTCTCGCCCGGGGCGGTGTCCGGCTTGACCGAGCGCAGCAGCACGCTGGCCACGTCGACCACCTCGACCTGCTCGCCGGCGCCCTTGCCGTTCACCCCGTCGTTGAGCATCGTCGAGCAGAACGGGCAGCCGACGGCGACCGTGCGCGCCCCGGTGGACATGGCCTCCTCGACCCGGTCCACGTTGATCCGCTTTCCGATCTTCTCCTCCATCCACATCCGGGCGCCGCCGGCGCCGCAGCAGAAGGAGCGCTCGCTGTTGCGGGGCATCTCGATCAGGGTGCCGTCGGCGCTGCCACCGCCGTTGACGGCGCTGCCGAGCACCTCCCGGGGGGCCGCGAAGACCCGGTTGTGCCGGCCCAGGTAGCAGGGGTCGTGGTAGGTGACGCCGCCGTCGACCGGCTGCACCGGGGTGAGCTTGCCGGTGCTGACCAGGTGGGCCAGGAGCTGGGTGTGGTGGACCACCTCGAACTCGCCACCGAGCTGGCCGTACTCGTTGCCGAGGGTGTTGAAGCAGTGCGGGCAGGTGGCGACGATCTTGCGCTTGGTCTTGTCCCGGCCCTCGAACGCCTCGTTGAGGGTCTCGACGTTCTGCTGGGCGAGCATCTGGAAGACGAACTCGTTGCCGATCCGCCGGGCCGGGTCACCGGAGCAGGTCTCGCCCTCGCCGAGGATGGCGAAGGAGACGCCCGCCTCGTTGAGCAGGGTGGCGACCGCCCGGGTGGTCTTCTTGGCCCGGTCCTCGAACGCCCCGGCGCAGCCGACCCAGAACAGGTACTCGAAGTCGTCGACCTCGCCGACCCGGGGCACCGGGAAGCTCAGGCCCTTGGTCCAGTCCTCGCGGGTGTTCTGCGGGGCACCCCACGGGTTGCCCTTGTTCTCCAGGTTGCGCAGCATGACGCCGGCCTCGGACGGGAAGCTCGACTCGATCAGCACCTGGTAGCGCCGCATGTCGACGATGTGGTCGACGTGCTCGATGTCCACCGGGCACTGCTCGACGCAGGCCCCACAGGTGGTGCAGGACCACAGCACGTCCGGGTCGATCACACCGCCGGCCTCGGCGTCACCGATCAACGGCTTGTCGGCCTCGGCGAGGGTGAGCACGTCGAGGTGGGCGAGCTGCGCGGCGGTGGCCTTCTCCTCACCGGTCAGGTCCTTGCCGCCCCCGGCCAGCAGGTAGGGCGCCTTGGCGTACGCGTGGTCGCGGAGGCTGAGCACGAGCAGCTTGGGCGACAGCGGCTTGCCGGTGTTCCAGGCCGGGCACTGCGACTGGCAGCGCCCGCACTCGGTGCAGGTGCTGAAGTCGAGCAGCCCCTTCCAGGTGAACTGCTCGACCTGGGCGACGCCGAACTGGTCCTTCTCGGGGTCGGCCTCCTCGAAGTCGAGCGGCTTGCCCTGGCTCGTCATCGGCCGCAGCGGGCCGAGCCCGGAGCCGGCCGGCCGGTCCGGCTCGCGCTTGAAGAAGATGTTGAAGAACGCCAGGAAGCGGTGCCAGGCGACGCCCATCGTCACGTTCAGCGCGATGACGATCAGCCAGGTCATCGAGATGACGATCTTGACGAGGGCGGCGATGCTCACGCCGGCCGGCCAGGCGGGCAGCAGCGCGCCGACGGCGTGGCTGACCGGGGTGGCCCAGAGCGGGTACTCGAAGTGGTCGGTGGCGACCTTGAAGCCCCGGATCACGAACCCCATGACCAGCACGGCGAGGACGACCGCCTCGACGAAGTAGCCCTGCCACATGGTGGAGCCGGTGAACCGGGAGCGCCCACCCGGCCGGGTCGGCCGGTTGCGGACCCGGATCGCGATCAGCACTCCGATGCCGACCGTGCCGAGCACCGCGATCACCTCGGTGACCAGGCCGTACACGGCGAGGCCACCGATCAGCGGCAGCCCGCCGGTCGACGAGACGACCTCGAAGTACGCCTCCAGCACGAGCAGTGACAGCACGATGAAGCCGACCATCACGAACCAGTGCGCGGCCCCCACCACGCCCCACCTGAGCATCCGGGTGTGGCCGGCCGTCTCGACCAGCATGGTCTTCGCCCGGGTGCCCTTGTCGGTGAACCGCTCCGGCGCGGGTTGCCCCAGCCGGATGACGGCCACCATCTTCCGCACCGCACGCACCGCGAGCCACACCGCCACCGCGGTGATGGCGGCGGCGAGGACCGTGGTGACGATCTGGACGCTGCCCATCGAGTTGGCCTCCCGGTCTGCTGCCTGGCGAGCGGCGCGGCGGCCGGGACCGGTTCAGGAGGTGCCCGGCCTACCGCCGCCGCACCCCCGACCGGACCGGTCGACGACCTCGCTCCGCTCGGTCATGCGGTGCAGCCTACGCGAAAGTTACCCGACGGTAACGTGAATCTTCTCGCACCAGGCCACGCCGCCCTGCGGACACCATAGGGGGCCCGACGCCGAAGCGCCGGGCTGGGGGCGTACGCGATGACCTGGGTCGTGTCGTGGAGGGCGCCGCAGCGCCGGGCTCAACGCCAGCGGGAGAGCAGCACCAGGGAACCCACCATCGCGCCGAAACCGACCGCGAGGTTCCAGTAACCCCACGAGGCGACCGGATACTCCTGCTCGGAGAGGTAGTAGACCACCAGCCAGCCGATGCCGCCGACGATCAACGCGACAGCGGTCACCGGCAGCCACACCGGGCTAGGCTTGCGCGTCGCCGCGGTCGTCGTCGGACGGACGTCCGTCGGCGGGGTGTACACCTTCTTCTTACGGACCTGAGACTTGGGCACGACGCTCTCCAGAGGGGTGACGACCTCGTCCGGCCTGACAACCGGGCGCGGGGGCGACGGTCCATGGCCAATAATGTTCGACAGCTAGCGTAGTCCGGAAGGCCGGTTCAGGCCATGAATGGGGTCGATCCGGTGCCCACGGTGACCGGATTCGGTCGGGTCGACGCGCCGTGGACGACCCGATCCGCACCGTGACGGACGTCACCAGACGACGGGAGAGGAACGCAGGATGGAGTACACATCCGGTGCGGCGTCCTGGCAGAAGGCCATGCGCCGGGCGGTCGCCGCCTTCCTGCCCCGCCGCCCCCGGCAGCGCCGACCGGGCTGGTCGATCGGCGTGCCGCTGATCGCCGCCGCCGCCGGACTGCTCTTCACCACCACGGCGACCACGGCGGGCGGCACCGCCCTGCGGGAGGACCGCCGGCCCCAGCTCACCCAGCTGATCGAGGACCGCCGGGAGCAGGTGGCCGCCAGCGAGCTGCGCGCCGCCCGGCTGCGCGCCGACGTGGAGGGCGAGACCGAGACGCTGGCCGACACCGACGCACCGATCAAGGAGCAGCGGGACCGCGCCCAGGGCCTCCAACAGGCGGCCGGCTTCACCGCGCTCACCGGCTCCGGGGTGACGGTCGAGTTGAACGACGCCCCCCGCCGCAACGACGGCACCCTGCCCAAGGGCGCCACCAACGACGACCTCGTCGTCCACCAGGGTGACGTGCAGGCCGTGGTCAACGCCCTCTGGGCCGGAGGCGCGGAGGCCATGTCCATCATGAACGTCCGCGTGCTCTCCACCAGCGCGGTACGCTGCGTCGGTAACACCCTGCTGCTGCACGGCCGGGTGTACTCGCCACCATTCAAGATCGTAGCAATCGGCGATCCCGCTGCCCTCCAGCAGGCCCTCGCCGGCTCGCAGGGAGTCGGGTTGTTCAAGCAGGCGGTCGACCACTACCAGCTCGGCTACTCCGAGCACGTCGGCTCCGTCACCGTGCCCGCGTTCGAGGACTCCACGGCGCTGCGATCGGCGACGGTGCCGCGATGACCCGGCAGGGCGGGGGCCCGCACGGCGGCGACCAGCACGACGAGCCGACCGCGTTCCTCCCCAGGGTCGACCGGTCCGCGCCGCCCGCCGCCACCCGCACCGAGCCGGCCCGACCGGAACCCACCGGCCCCTGGCCCGCCCCCGTGCTCCCGGCACGCCAACCGCCACCCGCCTGGCCGGGCGCCCCCGCCCCCGGCACGGGCCACGGTCGGGGCGTACCCGGGAACGGGCCGGTGGAGCACGGCCGGCCGGGACCGGACCGCCCGGCGGACCCGGCGGCCACGGCGCTCCTGCCGGTGGTGCCGGCCCGACCGAACAACCCGGCGCTGGACTCCACCGCCCTGATGGGTGCGGTGCCGCCCGCCCCCGAACACCCCGGCTCCGACGAGCCCGCCCCGCCACCACCCCCGCCCCGGCGGGGTGAGCGGGTCGTGCAGCTGCGCCCGGAACAGACCGGGGAGGGCTACAAGAGCGTCTACTCGGAGCTGACCCGGCCCAGCTTCGGCTCACGGCTGCGCACCGGGGTACGGGTCAGCGGCGAAGTGCTGATCACCTTCGGACTGGTGGTGCTCCTGTTCGCCGGGTACGAGATCTGGGGCAAGTCCGCCCTCGTCGACGCCCACCAGAGCAAACTCAACAAGCAACTGGAACAGGCGTGGGGCCCGACCGGCGATCCGACGGTCAGCCCGAGCACCCCGGCCAAGCAGGTCGCCCCCGCCGAGGGCAAGCCCATCGCCGGGCTCTACATCCCCAGCCTCGACAAGAACTGGGTGGTCGTCGAGGGCGTCACCCAGGAGGACATCCGGTACGCCCCCGGCCACTACCCGAAGAGCGCGCTCCCCGGCGAGGTGGGCAACTTCTCCGTTGCCGGGCACCGCAACCGGGCCACCTTCTGGCGGCTGGACGAGCTGAAGACCGGAGACGCGATCCTGCTGGAGGGCAAGCAGGACTGGTACGTCTACAAGGTCTACCAGACCCGGATCGTCCGCCCCGACCAGGTCGAGGTCGTTGCTCCGGTGCCGGGCGAGCCGAACGCGAAGGCCACCCGCAAACTGCTCACCCTGACCACCTGCAACCCCAAGTTCGACAACTACCAGCGGCTGATCGTCCACGCCGAGCTCGACCGCGCGCAGCCCAAGTCCGAGGGCCCACCGCCGGAACTGCGAGGCTGACCACGGTGTACTCGTTCATCTGGCGCAAGCTGCCCTTCGGGCTGCCCGGCAAGCTCATCGGATCGGTGCTGCTCGCCACCGCGACGGTGGCGCTGCTCTGGTATGTGATCTTCCCCTGGGCCGAGCCGCTGCTGCCCTTCGACGACGTCCAGGTGACCCAGGACTCCGGCAACCCGGGCGGCGACTCCGCCGTCGATCCCGACGCGCCGGCCGGCGACGGGCACGACCTGCCGTACGACACCGACCGCAACAACACCCCACCCGCCCCCTCTCCGGACCAGTGAGCCCATGCGTGTCCTCGTGATCGACAACTACGACTCCTTCGTGTTCAACCTCGTGCAGTACCTGGGCCAGCTCGGGGTGGAGTGCGAGGTCCGACGCAACGACGAGATCGACGTCGCCGAGGTCGGCCGGGTCGGCGCGGCGGGCGTCCTGCTCTCGCCGGGGCCGGGCAGCCCGGACCGCGCCGGCATCTGCCTCGACGTCATCCGCCGGTACGCCGGGGAGCTACCGATCTTCGGCGTCTGCCTCGGCCACCAGGCGATCGGTGAGGCGTTCGGCGGGACCGTCACCCGGGCACCGGAGCTGCTGCACGGCAAGACCTCCGAGGTGCGGCACCACTCCGTCGGAGTGCTGGCCGGCCTGCCGGACCCGTTCACCGCCACCCGCTACCACTCGCTGGCGGTGCTCCCCGAGACGCTCCCCGACGAGCTGGAGGTCACCGGCTGGACGGAGTCCGGTGTGGTGATGGCGATGCGGCACCGGACCCTGCCGATCGAGGGGGTGCAGTTCCACCCGGAGTCGGTGCTCACCGAGGGCGGCCACCTGATGCTGGCGAACTGGGTCGCCGCCTGCGGGCACCCGGAGGCCCTGGAACGCGCCCCGGAGTTGGCCGCCGAGGTCGACGCCCGCCGCCGGGCCGCCTTCGCCACCAACTGACACGGCCGACGCCGCCCGAGCGCCGGGGCACGCGCCGACCGGTGCCGGTGGGTCACCGCCGAAAGAGCCAGGCCCGGTCCAACCGGACCGGGCCTGAACGTCATCGCAGGGTACGGGTCACTGGTCCTCGACCCGGAACGGCGGGGTGGGCAGCGGGAACCCGCCCCCGGTGCCGTCACCGGGCGGTGTGGTGGTCGGCACCGGCGTGGTCGGGGTCGGCGGGGTCGGCGGCTCGGTCACCTCCGGCACGCTCACCACGATGGTGACCGTGCTCCCCTTCGTCTTCTTGGTGCCGGCCTTCGGGTTCTGGCTCTGCACCTTGCCGGCCTCGTCCGCCGGCACCTCCGAGCCGAGTTCGGGGTTGGCCCTGAAACCGGCGTTCTCGATGGCCCGGATGGCTTCCGCCTGGCTGAGGTCCTTGACGTTCGGCACCTCGCGGACGTTGCCCCGGGAGACGGTCAGGGTGACCTTGGTGCCCTCCGGCACCTTCTCCCCCTCGGGCGGGGACACGTCGAGGACGATGTCCTCGTTCTCCTCGCTGTCCTTGTCCACGACGGTGACGACGAACTTCGCGTCCTTCAGGCGGGCCTGCGCGCTGTCGACCTTGCTGCCCTTGAGGCCGGTCGGGATGCTGACCTCGGGCTTGCCGCCGCAGATGTTCACCGTCACCTGACGGTTCTCGGCCAGCGGGGTGCCGGCCGGCGGGTCCTGCCGGGCGACCGTACCCACCTTGCAGGTGCTGTCGAAGACCTGGTCACCGGTCGCCGGCACCAGGCCGGCGTTGCGGATCTCGGTGAAGGCGGCGTCCTGCGTCTTGCCCGCCAGGTTGGGCACCGGGCTCGTCTTGGTCTCGTCGCCGTTCATCAGCAGGGCCGCGACCAGGGCGATCACCGCCAGCACGCCGACCGCCGCGAACGCCGCGATCACCCAGGCGGAACTCTTGCGCCGCTGCGGGTCACCGACCCGGGCCGGGATGTGCCGGGTCTGCTGACCGACCACCTGCGTCGGGTAACCGGCCGCAGCCGCCGCCATCGGGGTGGTCTCGTCCTGGCTCATCACCGGGGTCGCCATCACCGGCCGGCCGGCCGCGGCACGGAGCAGGTCGGCCCGCATCTCACCGGCGCTCTGGTAGCGGTTGAGCGGGTTCTTGGACAGCGCCTTCAGCACGATCGCGTCGATCGCCGGGGTCACGTCCGGGTTGATGTCGCTGGGCGTCGGCGGGGCCTCCCGCACGTGCTGGTACGCCACGCTGACCGGGCTGTCGCCGACGAACGGCGGATGACCGCAGACCAGCTCGAACAGCACGCAGCCGGCGGCGTACACGTCGGAGCGGGCGTCGACGGCCTCACCGCGCGCCTGCTCCGGGGAGAGGTACTGGGCCGTGCCGATCACCGCGCTGGTCTGGGTCATCGTGGTGGCGCCGCTGGCCAGGGCACGGGCGATGCCGAAGTCCATCACCTTGACCTGACCGGTCTGGGTCAGCATCACGTTGCCGGGCTTGATGTCCCGGTGGATGATCCCGTGCCGGTGGCTGAACTCCAGGGCCGCGCACATGTCGGCGCAGATCTCCAACGCCCGGCGCGGCTGGAGCCGCCCCTCGACGCCGAGGACCTCCTTGAGGGTCCGCCCGTTCACGAACTCCATCACGATGAACGGGAGGGTCTCGCCGGTCGGGGCGGTCTCCTCGCCGGTGTCGTAGACGGCGACGATCGCCGGGTGGTTCAGCGAGGCGGCGTTCTGCGCCTCGCGGCGGAACCGCATCTGGAAGGTGGCGTCCCTGGCCAGGTCTGTCCGGAGCATCTTGATCGCGACGTCCCGACCGAGCCGGAGGTCCCGGCCACGGTGCACCTCGGCCATGCCGCCGTAACCGAGCAGCTCGCCGACCTGGTACCTGCCACCGAGCAGGCGGGCCTGGGCTGTCATCGCGTTCGTCGTCCTTCGCTCGTCGTCGTCTCGCCGGCACCCGGTTCGAGCCGTACCACCCGACGGTACGACGTCCCGGCCGGATCGTCGCGTCCGAAGGCACTCAGCGCGCCGGACGTCATCTGGGGCGCGCTGGGATCACCGGCGCTGGTCCGCTGTCGCGCCGCGTAGGCCAGCACCCCGGAACAGACCAGCACCAGTACCGCCAGCAGAATCGCCAGGGTCACCATGCCGGACCGGGAACGCTGTGGCGGGGCCGGGGGTGGGAGCGGCTGCCGGGCGTACCCCATGGGTCGGTCGGCACGCAGCGGGGCCGACGGGACTGCCGCCGCGCCCCGGGGCTGCTGCGGGTAGGGCCGGGTCATCGGGGTGGCCTGGACCGGCGGGCGCTGCTGCGCCACCGGTGGCTGCGGGTGCCGGGCTGCTACCGGCGGCCTGGCCTGACCGCTGACGGGTGGCCGGGACTGCCCACCGACCGGCGGACGGGCCTGCCCGCTGACCGGCGGACGGTGCTGGTGGGCCAGCGCCGCCGGCTGCTGCCGGGGTACGGCGGGCACCTGGGCACGGGCCATCGGGCCGGCGGGGGAGGCCGGCGCCGCCCCGGAGACCGGGCCACCCGAGACCGGACCACCGGAGACCGGGCCACCGGACACCGGGCCGGGATGTCCACCCCCCGCGCGGGCCTGCTGGGAGAGGACCTGCTTGGCCTGCCGGGCAACGGCGGCCAGCGCGGCGGCGCTCGGCCAGCGGTGGCCGGGCTCCTTGGCCATGGCCCGCTCCACGATCGCCTTGACCTGCGGCGGGATGTCCCCGGGCAGGGCCCGGGGAGTGTCCCGGACGTGCCGCATGGCGATTTCGAGGGGGTTGTCGCCCTCGAAGGGTCGCCGACCGGCCAGGCACTGGTAGGCCACGACACCGAGGGCGTACACGTCGGAGGCGGGGGTCGCCACCGCGCCGGTGGCCTGCTCGGGGGAGATGTACGAGGCGGTGCCGAGCACCGATCCGGCGGCGGTGAGCTGACCGACCAGCTCGGACCGGGCGATGCCGAAGTCGGTCAGCACCAGCGTCCCGTTGGGCCGGACGAGCAGGTTGCCCGGCTTGACGTCCCGGTGCACGATGCCCTTCTCGTGGGCGGCGTGCAACGCGTCGGCGGCCTGGGCGAGCAGCGCCATCGTCCGGGCCGGGGTGAGCCGGCCGACCCGGCTGAGCGTCGCCGACAGGGCGTCGCCCTCGACGTACTCCATCACCAGGAAGGCGATCTCCTGGTCGCTGCCGAAGTCGTAGACGTCGACCACGCCGGGGTGGTTGATGGTGGCCATGGTGCGCGCCTCGCCCCGGAACCGTTCGGCGAAGCCGGGCTCGTCGAGCAGCGCCGGGAGCAGGCTCTTCACCGCGACCGTACGGCCCAGCACCTGGTCGGTGCCGCGCCACACGTCGCCCATGCCGCCGCTGGCGATCCGCTCGTCGAGACGGTAGCGGTTGCCGAGCTGCACCCCGGGGCTGAGCATGTCAGCGGCCCCCCGCATCGGCGATGGCCGCCTGCATGATCTTGCCGCCGATCCGGGCCGCCTCGGCGCTGCCGCCGCTGCCGGCCTGCTCCAGCTCCACGCAGACCGCGGAGACGGCGTTGCCGTTCTTGTCCAGGGCGAAGCCGATGAACCAGCCGTGGTCGGGCCGGTCCGGGGCGGACTGCGCGGTGCCGGTCTTGCCACCGACGGTGTAGCCGTCGATGGCCGCCGAGCTGCCGGTGCCGTTCTTGACCACGCTGACCATCATGTCCCGCAGGTCGTCGGCGACCTGGCCGCTGACCGGCTGGCGCAGCTCCCGGGGCTGGGCGTTGTAGTAGCTGGTGGTGCGGTCCGGCCCGAGGAGCTGCTTGACCAGGTAGGGACGCATCTGCCGGCCCTTGTTGGCGACCGAACCGGCGATCAGCGCCCCCTGGAGCGGGGTCATCCGGACGTTGTTCTGGCCGATCGAGGACTGCGCCAGCGCGGCGGGGTCGGTGCCGCCGTCGGGGTTCTGCATGTCGCCGGTCCGGCTGGCCGCCACCGGCAGGCCCCCCTCGCCGAGCTGCCCGACGGTGAGGTCGCCCTGCTCGAAGCCGAACTGCCGGGCCTTCTCCTTCACCGTGTCCGCGCCGAGCTTCACGCCGAGCTGGGCGAAGCCGGTGTTGCACGACTCGGTGACCGCGTCCATCAGGGTGACCTGCGCCTCCGGGCAGATCGACGCGGCGGCGTTACGGATCTCCGTGCCCGACGTCGGCGGGGTCCAGCTCGGCCCGGCCGGGATCTCGGTGTCCTTGCCGACCCCGTTCTCCAGGGCGGCGGCGGCGATCACGATCTTGAAGGTGGAGCCGGGCGGCAGCACCTCCGACAGCGCCCGGTTCTTCAGCGGGCCGTCCGGGTCCTGCTCGTACTTGTTGTAGGCCGCGGAGGCGACGTTGGTGTCGTGGTCGACCAGCGGGTTCGGGTCGAAGCTGGGCATCGAGACCAGCGCCTGCACCGCACCGGTACGCGGGTCGATGGCGATGGCCGCGCCCTTCTTCACCCCGTTGCGGTTGTTGCGCAACTGCTCGTAGGCGGTGTCCTGGGCCCGCTTCGAGATGCTCAGCAGCACGTTGCCGCCGCCGCTCTCGTCGCCGGTGAACATGTCCTTGATCCGGTTGCCGAGCAGGGCGTCGCTGGTTCCGGCGAGGAAGTCGTTCTCCAGCCGTTCGATGCCGGTGTCACCCAGGTTGACCGGCTTGTAGCCGAGCACGTGGGCGTACTTCGTCCCCGCCGGGTAGCTGCGCTGGAACTTCAGCTTGCCGCCGGTCTCCTTGCTGGTGGCCACGGCGGTGCCGCCGGCCTCGATGTTGCCCCGCCGGCGCTCGTACTCGGCCACCTGGACCCGGCCGTTGTAATCGCTGTTGCGGTATTCGTCCGCCTTGTAGGCCTGGATCCAGTTCAGGTTGGCGAAGAGCAGACCGAACAGGACCATGACGACGACGCCGACGCGGCGCAGGGGCGCGTTCACGGGCGGATCACCTCCGTGGGAGCACCGTGCAGCTGTTCCGGCGGGCCGCCACCCGGCCGGGCCGCCGGGCCGCCACCCTGGGCCACCGGCCGCCGGGCGGCGTCGGAGATACGCAGCAGCACCGCGATGAGCAGCCAGTTCGCCATCAGCGACGAGCCACCTGCGGACAGGAACGGGGTGGTCTGACCGGTCAGCGGAATGAGCTTGCTGATCCCGCCGACGATCACGAAGACCTGGAGCCCCAGGGTGAAGGCGAGACCACCGGCGACCAGCTTGCCGAACGAGTCCCGCACCGCCAGCCCGGCCCGCAGCCCCCGCTCGACGACGAGCAGGTAGACCACCAGCAGCGCGGTCAACCCGAACAGGCCGATCTCCTCACCGATGCCGGCGAAGATGAAGTCGTTCTGCACCTCGGGGATCTCCAGCGGCTCCCCGGCGCCCGGCCCGGACCCGAACAGGCCACCGCTGCCCAGGCCGAGCAGCCCCTGCACCAGCTGGTAACCCCGGTCGTACGGCTCGGCGAACGGGTCGAGCCAGATCTCCGCGCGGGTGTAGAAGTTGGCGAACGGCCCACCCACCGTGCCACCGAGCACGTACGCGAGGTAGGCGCCGCCGAAGAAGAGGACGAGACCGATCAGCAGCCAACTGACCCGTTCGGTGGCGATGTAGAGCGTCACCACGAACATGCCGAAGTAGAGCAGCGACGTGCCGAGGTCCTTCTCGAAGACCAGGACCAGCAGGCTGATCAGCCAGACCCCGACCACCGGGCCGAGATCCCGGCCACGCGGGAAGTCGATGCCGAGGACGCGGCGGCTGGCCAGCGACAGCACCTCACGCTTGCGGACCAGGTAGTAGGCGAAGAAGACAAGCAGTGCCAGCTTGGCGAACTCACCGGGCTGGATGCTGAACCCACCGACCCGGATCCACAGCTTCGCGCCGTTGATCTCGGAGAACCGGCCGGGCAGCACCGCCGGGATCATCACCAGCACGATGCCGGCCAACCCCAGCGTGTACGCGTACCGGGAGACCGCCCGGTGGTCGCGCATCACCACCAGCAGCCCGGCGGCCAGGATCACCGCGGCCAGCGTCCAGGCCAGCTGGCGGCCACCGGTGCCGGCGAAGATGGCCAGCGTCTCCCGGTCGGCGGGGGCGGCCTTGCCCAGGTCGAGGCGACGCAGGAAGCCCACCCCGATGCCGTTGAGCAGGGCCACCGCCGGCAGCAGGGCCGGATCGGCGAACGGTGCCAACCACCTGATCACCAGGTGCATACCGAAGAAGACCAGCCCCAGTGCGGCGGCCGGCATCCAGAAGTCGCGGGTGACGGTGTCGAGCAAATTAGCCTCGACGATCGCCCCGTACGCGGCCACCAGCACCATCGCCAGCGCCAGCAGGGACAGTTCGGCGTTACGCCGGGACCGCGCCATACGTACGCCGGGCCGCTCGCCCGTCGTGGCGGGCGAGACTACCGGCTGGGCCGCTGCGGTCAAGAAGGTGTCCCTCGGATCTCAGCCGGCGGTCACTCGGGCGACCGGCAGCCCGCCGGGTCTCCGGCCGGCGGAACCGCGTCGGAGGCCGAGGCGTCGGGTGTGGTGGACGGCGTGGGGGTGAAGGTGGTCCCCGTGCTGCCGGTCGGGCCGGGGCTGGGCGTACCGGGACCGGGCGTCACCGGCGGGTTCGCCGGCACCGGGGAGCCGGTGACGAGGGAGGGAACCGGCGGGCAGACCGGCTTCAGGTTCGGGTTGCCCGGGTCCTCGCTGGTCAGCTCGGCCAACCGGCGCAGCGCGTCCGGCCGGCTCTTGGCCTGGATGCCCTGCTTGACCTGCTCCTGGGCGGCCAGGGTCAGGTCGTCGAGCTTGGCCTGGCTGGTCGAGTTCACGCTGGACAGGTCGAGGCCGGCGACCTGGCCGGGGACCCCCCGGAAGACCGCGAGCTGCCCGTTGTCGGTCGCCCCGACGTAATACTGCCGCTGGGTGTAGCTCCAGCCGGCGAAGAGGCCACCACCGAGGATGACCAGCAGGGCCGCCAGCATCGCCACGGTACGCAGCGGCCGGCGGGGGCGCTCCGGGTCGTCGTCCCGGTTGGCGGCGGGTTCCTCCGGTGCGGGCGGGCGCGGGGCGGACAGCGCCGACGCGCGGGCCGCCGGGGTGGAGTCGTCGGCCGCGGTGGCCATCCCCCGGTCCCGGGCGGCGGCTCCACCGACGATCGGGCTCGCCTCGACGATGTCCTGGTCGGTGGCGTCCGCGATGATCACGGTGATGTTGTCCGGTCCGCCGCCGCGCAGGGCGAGCTGCACCAGCCGCTCGACGCACTGCTGCGGGTCGGTGTACTCCCGGAGGCTGTCACCGATGGTCTCCGCGCTCACCACGCCGGAGAGGCCGTCGCTGCAGATCAGGTAGCGGTCCCCGGGCAGCACCTGCCGGACGCTGTATTCCGGGTCGATGTCCCGGCCGTCGAGGGCGCGGGTGAGCAGCGAGCGCTGGGGGTGGCTGCTCGCCTCCTCCGCGCTGATCCGTCCCTCGTCGACGAGCATCTGGACGTAGGTGTCGTCCTTGGTGATCTGGGCGAACTCGCCGTTGCGCAGGAGGTAGGCACGCGAGTCGCCGATGTGGACCATGCCGAGCTTGCTGCCCGAGAAGAGGGTCGCGGTGAGCGTGGTGCCCATCCCCTCCAGCTGCGGGTTGGCGTCCACGGTGTCGCGGAGCTGCTGGTTGGCGGTGCCCACGGCCGATCGCAGCGCGTCGACGAGCGCGTCCCCCGGGACGTCCTCGTCGAGCGGCGCCATGGCACCGATGACGATGTTGCTGGCGACGTCACCGGCGGCCATGCCGCCCATGCCGTCGGCGACGGCGAGGAGCCGCGGCCCGGCGTAGACGGAGTCCTGGTTTCCGTCTCGGATCAGACCGCGGTCGCTGTGGGCCGCATAGCGCAGGGTCAGAGTCATGGCCGTAATTCGAGAGAGGTGCGGCCGATACGGATCGGCACGCCGAGGGGGACGGGGGTCGGTCCGGTGACCTTAGCGCGATCGAGGTACGTGCCGTTAGTCGAGCCGAGATCCTCGACGAACCACTGACCGTCCCGGGGCACCAGCCGGGCGTGCCGCGCGGAGGCGTAGTCGTCGGTGATGACGAGGGTGGAGTCCTCGGCCCGACCGATGGTGATCTGCGCTTCGCCGAGGGTGATCCGGGTGCCGGCGAGCTGGCCGGCGGTGACCACCAACTGGTGGGCCGCCCGGCCCCGCTTCGCCTTCGCCGGTTTCGCCGCCTGCTGCTGGGTCGAGGCGCCGACCCCCCGCGGCGCGGCCACCAGCCGGCCCGACCGGGCACCGGCGAACAGATCCCGACGGATGACACCCACCACCGTGAACACGAAGATCCACAGCAGGATGAGGAACCCGAACCGGGCGACGGTGATGACGAGTTCCGGCAAGGCGGGTCAGCCGTCCACGCGGAAGGTCAGCGTCGTGGTGCCGAGCTGGATCATGTCGCCCGGGTTGAGGGCGACCGCCGAGACCCGCTGGCCGTTGACCATGGTCCCGTTGGTGGACCCGAGATCGGTCAGCACCACCTGGCCGCCGTCGAAGTCCAGCCGGGCGTGCCGCCGGGAGATCCCGACGTCGGGCAGGCGCAGGTTGGCCTGGTCGCCCCGGCCGATCACGGTCGAGCCCATCTGCAACGGATAGGTGCGGCCGTCGCCCGAGACCAGCCGGACGTTGCGCGCGCCGCCACCGCCGTGGCCGGGCGGCGGGCCGTAGCCACCGCCCTGGTCGTACGCCGGGTAGGCCGGCGGGCCGGGGTCGTAGCCGCCCGGGGAGGACACCGGGGCGACCTCGCCGCCGGTGTAGACCTCGGCGGTGACCCGGAACATGCCGGTGTCCAGCCCCTCGCCCCGCTCGACCTCGACGATCACGTCGCCGTAGACCGTCCACGCCTGCTCACCGATGAACTCCGCCTGTGACTGGGCCAGCTCCTGGGCCAACGCAGCGGCGTACGGCGCCAACCGACTGTGGTCGTACGGGGAGAGATCGATCACGTAGCGGTTGGGCACCAGGGTGCGGCCACCAGCGAGGATGGCCTTGTGCGCCTCGGCCTCCCGCTGCATGGCGTTGAGGATCTCCACGGGGTGGACCACCCCTTTGAAGACCTTGGCGAAGGCCCCTTCGACCAGGCCTTCCAGACGCTTCTCGAAGCGTTGCAGCACGCTCACCGGCTCCTCCTCGGGTCCCGAGGACATGATGGTATCTGGACGGCGCGCGTGCAGCTCGCGCGCCGCTCGGCCACCGCGCGGCGGCCCGTTCGGAGCGGCCCCCAGGCCCGTGCTACTCTTTCGTCCGCCACGAAGGGTGACCGCTCGCAGGAACGGTAACCGGTCGAGGCGAGACCGCAGGACCGGGTAGGATGTTCCGGGCCCGCCGGAGACGGCGGGGTCGACGCACCACCGCGTTCGACGGTCGTGCCACGGGGATGTGGCGGAATGGCAGACGCGCACGGTTCAGGTCCGTGTGTCCGAAAGGACGTGGGGGTTCAACTCCCCCCATCCCCACCATCAGACGAGGGCTCCGCAGTCGCGGGGCCCTCACTTCGTATCGGGGCGTACCGGACGTCAGGCTATGCTCCGGTGGTTTTTCCAGCCTCCTACCTTTGACCAGGGGTGTCGTGTGAGTGTCGCGTTGGTGACCGGGTCGGGCGGTCTGATCGGTTCCGAGGCGGTCCGGCACTTCGCCGGGCTCGGTCTGGACGTGGTCGGCATCGACAACGACATGCGGCAGGAGTTCTTCGGCGCCGAGGCCTCGACCGCGTGGAACGTCCGGCGGCTGACCGACGAGCTGGGGTCGGCGTACGCGCACCACAGCATCGACATCCGCGACCGGGACACCCTCGGCAAGCTCTTCGCCCGGTACGGCCGGGACATCGCCGTGGTGATCCACACCGCCGCCCAGCCGTCGCACGACTGGGCGGTACGGGACCCGTTCACCGACTTCGACGTCAACGCCGGTGGCACCCTCAACGTCCTGCAGAACGTGCGGGAGCACTGCATCGAGGCGCCGGTGATCCACTGCTCGACCAACAAGGTCTACGGGGACCGCCCCAACAGCCTGCCGCTGGTGGAGCAGGAGACCCGCTGGGAGATCGAGTCGGGCCACCCGTACGAGCAGGGCATCCGCGAGGACATGTCGATCGACGCCTGCCTGCACTCGGTCTTCGGGGCCTCCAAGGTCGCCGCGGACGTGATGGTGCAGGAGTACGGCCGCTACTTCGACATGCGCACGGCCTGCTTCCGGGGCGGCACGCTGACCGGCCCGGCGCACTCCGCGACCGAGCTGCACGGCTTCCTCGGGTACGTGATGCGGGCCAACATGGAGCACCGCACCTACAAGATCTTCGGCTACCAGGGCAAACAGGTCCGCGACGCCATCCACAGCTCCGACGTGGTGTCGGCGTTCGAGGCGTTCTTCCGTGAGCCGCGCTCGGCGGCGGTCTACAACCTCGGTGGCGGTCGGCACTCCAACACCTCCAACCGGGAGGCGTTCGCGCTGGCCGAGCAGATCACCGGCCAGGAGATGATCACCGAGTACGTCGACGCGAACCGGATCGGCGACCACAAGTGGTGGATCGGCTCGAACGAGGCGTTCCAGGCCGACTACCCGGGCTGGAAGCAGGTCTACGACGTACCCATGATCATGCGGGAGATCTACCAGGCCAACGTCGACAAGTGGGTGCCGGGAGCATGACCGCACAGGGCAAGCGCAACGTCCTCGGCGTCCTGGTCGACGCCACCGACTACACCTCGGCCACCGAGCAGGTCGTCGCGGCGGCCCGGGACCGCCGGCCGTTGGCGCTGACCGCGCTGGCCGTGCACGGGGTGATGACCGGGGTGCTCGACCCGGCGCACAACGCCCGGCTCAACTCCTTCGACGTGGTCACCCCGGACGGCCAGCCGGTGCGCTGGGCGCTCAACCTGCTGCACCACGCCGGCCTGGCCGACCGGGTCTACGGCCCGACGCTGACCCTGCACGTGCTGCGCCGCTTCGCCGACGAGGGCCTGCCGGTCTACCTGTACGGCTCGACCGAGGAGACCTTGGCGAAGCTGATCCCGGCGCTGGAGCGGATGTTCCCGGCCCTGAAGATCGCCGGGGTGGAGCCGTCGAAGTTCCGCGCGGTGCAGCCCGGCGAGGACGTGGAGATCGCCGACCGGATCCGGGCCAGCGGTGCCCGGTTGGTCCTGGTCGGCCTGGGCTGCCCCCGCCAGGAGGTCTTCACGTACGCGATGCGGCCCCTGCTGGACATGCCGCTGATGGCCGTCGGCGCGGCCTTCGACTACCACGCCGGCCTGCTCCGGCAGCCGCCGCCGTGGATGCAGCGGGCCGGCCTGGAGTGGTTCTGGCGGCTCGGCCTGGAGCCGAAGCGGCTCTGGCGGCGGTACGTCATCCTCAACCCCGCCTACCTGACCCGCCTCGCCGGCCAGAAGACCGGCCTGTGGAAGGCCCGGCCACCGGCCCCGGCCACCGAACGGCCGGCCACCTTCGCGGTCTGAGGGTCCACTGCGGATCCCGGCCGGCCGACTGACCGGTCCACCCCTACGGGGGCGCGTCCGGGTGGAACAGGGGCCCGCCCCGGATTCACCGCCCGCCGTTGTGGGCAAGGCTGTGTCCATGGATGGGCATCTCATCGTGTTGCTGTCGATCGCCGCCGTCTGGCTCGCCGCCGGCGTCGTGGCGGACGGCCTCCCCCGGCTGGATCGGGCCCGCGCACTGCGACGGCGTACCGGATGGCTGCTCGCCCTCTCCGTGGCCGGGCTCGCACTGACCGCGACGGTGCTGGTCGCCGGCACGGTCAGCGGTGGGGACACCCCGGTCGACCGGGCCGCCGGGCAGCTTCCACTGGTGGCGGTGCCGGCGCTCGCGGTGGCGGTCTGCACGGTGCGCCGGGTCCGCAGGTTGCGGGCGGGCGCGGGCGCGTTCGCCGCCGCGCCGGAGACCCCCGCGCCGTACGGTCTACGGGCCGCCGCCGGGCACCCGCTGGTCGGTCTACCGGTGCAGGTGACCGCGCTGGCCACCGTGCCGGGGCTGCTCACCGCCGCCGGGCTGGACCTGGGTGCCGGCAACGGGGTCACCGGGGTCGCGCTCACCGTCGGCGGGTTGGCCGTCCTCGCCATCGGGGTACGCCACGGCCTGCGGCACAACCGGCTCACGGAGCGGACGCTGCCGGGCACCGGACCCGCGCTGGTCGGCCTGCCCGCCTCACCGGCTGCGGCCGGCTCCCTGCACGTATAGCAGTTCCAGGATCGCCCGGGTCGCCTCGAACCACCGGTCCAGCCAGCCGGGCGGCGGTACGCTCCCCTTGGGCGGCAACTCCAGCAGCAGGCCACGCAGCAGCGGGTGGTCGATCATCGACTCGGGTGCCTCCGTGTACCAGGTGTCCTTGGGAAACGACGGCTCGGCGAGCGGGTTCGGGTCGAGCGACGTCATCGGTGGCCCGGCCTGCTCGGGTGCGAGGACACCGTCGCCATCGAAGTCGGTGTCGCCGGCGCCCACCTCGGTGAGCATCGTGTCGCGGCGGGCGCTGCGGTACTTGCCGCCGAAGCGCTCGACCCGGCCCGGGCCGTGGGTGAGGTTTTCTGAACCGATCGTCGTCATGTGCTCTCGCCTGCCTCGCTTGGTTGCCGCCGCGTGTGGCGGGTCATCGACCAGCGCCGTACCGAGGTTCAACGATGCGGGGGCGCAAGTGGCGACGGGCCGGCCGGGGAGTGTCCCCCGACCGACCCGCGGTCAACGCCACGCTGCGTTGGTCAGTGTTGGCCGAACGCGCCGTTCCGAGCGTCGGCGACGAAGGCGTTCCATTCCCCGGGGGCGAATACGAGGGCGGGACCTGTCTTGTCCTTCGAGTCCCGCACCCCGACCGCCCCGATCACGTAAGCTACCTCGACGCAGTTGTCACAGTTCGGCCCACTTTTTGAGCTCTTGAACCAGGTCGCCTGCGTCAGGTCCTCGGGGAACCTCTTGGTCGCCATTTCCACAACGGCTCCTCTGCCAGTTCTGCGATGTGTGCGATGGACTCCTCCGGTCGCCTGGCCGCTGCCCGAATCTGATCGAAGATGAAGTTGTACTTCTGTAGCTCGTCGCTCTTCTCCAGGAAGAGCCCACCCGTGGCGTTCTCCGCGTACACGACATCCGGATCAACCGAGTCGGGGAAACCGAGAATCGTGAAGGTCCCGTCCATGCCGGCGTGCGCTCCCACCTCGAAAGGCAGGATCTGCAGCGTCACGTTCGGCAGTTCGGCCACCTCCACCAGCCGTCTGAGCTGACCACGCATCACCGCGTCGCCGCCCACCGGCCGACTCAACACCGCCTCATCGAGCACCACCCACAGATCGACCGGATCGTCCTGGGTCAACAACGACTGACGGCCCAATCGGACACGCACCCGTTGTTGCACCTGATCGGGAGAGATGTCCGGACGGGCCGCCTGGATCATCGCACTGGCGTACTCCTCGGTCTCCAGCAGACCGGGCACGACCTGCTGTTCGTACGCCCGGATGGAACCGGCCGCCGCCTCCAGGCCGACGTACGCCCCGACGAGCACCGTGCTGTAGGGGTGCCACCAGCCCTTCTGCCGCGCCTCGCGGGCGATCTGCACCAGCTCGTCGCTCTCCGCGCCCACCACCCCGTAGATGCGGAGCATGTCCCGGACGTCACGCGGGGTCGCCGAGGTGTGACCGGTCTCGATCCGGGAGACCTTGGAGGCGGAGCACTCCAACTGCTCGGCGACCGCCTCTATGGTGATCCCGGCACCGTCGCGCAGCCGGCGCAGCTCGGCCCCGAGCCGGCGACGCCGGATGGTCGGGCTCCGCCGTTCGCTCATCGGGTCGCCCCGGGTCCTGTTGACGGGGAAAGCTGGTGCCTCGGGCCCACCCGGTTACCTCCGGTCGATCGCGCCCGCGTCCATTACCGCCAAGGGCGCGACCATGGGCGGCGGGCATCGTTCGCGGCAGGGGTGGAGCCCGGTCGCCGACCGGCCGCGGCGGGCGGAACCGGCGTCCAGTGTGCCGCCCCGGAGTCGGCGTGATCAAGCGCCCGGTTCACGTGTCGCACTCACGTATCGGCAAAAGTCGACGTGCAACTTGCATCCAGCACGACGCTGATGCAGTCTGTCCGTATGGTTCGAGTAACTCACCGCCTTCGACCGATCTCACCGAGTGATCATCACCGGGGGAGCGGACGGGCCGGCGGGCGCCCCGGACCAGTTGTGTCATCGAGACCTGCCTCGGGTTGATGACCCCACCGCTGCACGCCCGGAGGCTGCGGCGGTGGGAGCGGTAACACCCGTGAGCAGCCGGGTGATGGTCGGGTGGCGATCCACCACCAGCGGGTACGGCCCGACCAGCACCACACCGAGCACCGGCCCGCGAGGCACAACCCCGTCGCCGGACCCGCACCTCGTCCCCGTTCCGCACCGGCCGGCCCGCGACGCCGGCCATACCCTCCCAGGAGCCCATGTGCCTCCCCGCTCCGGTGACGTTCTGCACGTGACGCGTGCCGCCAGCGTGCAGTTCCTCAGGCCGATCACCTTCCGGGTGATCCGGGTGCTCGACTGGCCGACGTACGACGGTTGGCTCTGGCTTGACGGCTACCAGCTGAACGCGTCGGGAGACGCCGTCAGCCGCCGGTCGATCTTTGTCCAGCAGGCCGGGCTGACCCAGCTCCGGGCGGCGACCGTGCCCCGTCAGCACCCCGCCCGTTCGCGCCGGCCGGTCAACCGCGCACCGATCGCGGTGGGCTGACTCCCCGATTACCAGGTCGGAGGGCGTACCGCCGCCATAGACTCGGTACGCCCACCCCGGCGAACGTCTCCACCCCGCGCGTTCCGGCCCCTGAACCTGGGATGGCCATGGTCAATCTGCCCGCCGCGCGGCGGCACCACAGGTCCCGTATCCGATACGCCTTCGGACTGCTCGCCCTGATCGGCGCGGTCATCACCGTCGCGGTGGTGACCCACTACCCGGCCACATCGGCCACCCGGCTCGCCGAGCCGGTACCGGCGCCCGAGATCACCGTGGTCGGGCAGGGCGACCTCCCGGCCGGCGACCCCGCCGCGCCCACCGACCCCGGCTCCGCCGCAGCGGCCGACGCAGGTTCGGGCGCAGCGGCCGACGCCGCCGCCCGTGAACCGGCCGACCCTGGCCCCGGCGGACCGGCCGACGCCGCCGCCGGACCGACGGCCGACCCGAACGGCGCGCAGTCGGGGGCGGGCGGCGGCACGTCCACGCTCACCGAGCCCCGACGTCCCTCGGACGACCCGCAGACCGTCGCCCAGTCGCTCTTCTACTCCGGTCTGCTCGGGCTGGCCATCTCCCTGGCCGGTCTGGGTCTGGTGGGCACCCGACGCCGGATGTGGTGAGCCCCGACGGGCCCGGTGGGCACCAGACGGCAGGGTGGCGCGGCGACGGACGTCGACCCGGGCCGGCGGCGCAACCGTCACCCGGTGGGGCTGGCCGTCGGCGTGGCGGTGCCGGCCCCGGTCGGCGACGCCGTCGGCTCGGCGGCCACCACCAGGGTCACCTCGTCCCCCGGCGACACCAGTTCACCCTGCCCCGGGTCGGTGGACAGGACGGTGCCGGCCGGCCGGTCCGACTCCCGCGTCTGTACCCGGGCGGACAGGCCGAGTCGACCCAGCAGGTTCTCCGCGGTCTCCTGGGAGAGCCCGACCAGGGGTGGCACGGCGATGGCGGCGGGGCCGGTCGTCGGCGGGGTGGTCGGCGGAGTCGTCGGCGCTGCGGTGGTCGGCGCGCTCGTCGTCGGGGCACGGGTCGGGGCGGTCGTGGTCGGGGCGGTCGGCGGTGGGGTCGGTGTCTCGTCCGACGGGGAATCCGCCGCCCGCAGGGCCAGCCAGATCCCTGCTCCGACGAGCCCGAGCAGCAGCAACCCGAGGACGCCCAGCAGGATCGGCGTCCACCAGCGCCGGCCGCGCTGATCCTCGCCGTACCACTCGGCCGGCTCCCGGGGCTCGTCCGGACGCGGCGGTGGCACCCCGGCCCGCCCGGACCACACCGGCGAACCGGCCGGCCCGCCACCGACCGGCGGCAACGGACGGGTCGCGTCCGCCGGCTCCTGCCGGGCGGTGGCGTCGGGCGGCCCACCGGCCCCCGGTCGTGCCGGCGGCAGGGGACGGGTCGCGTCGTCGGCGGGTGGCTCCTGGCGGTCGTCGCTCATCGCACGTCCTCTCGCCACCTGGCGGGCGGTAGGCCCCGGATCCGGGGTCGGTCTCCCCGGCCGGCCAGACGGTCGTGGCCCTCGGCCCCCAACGTAACGGTCCGGGGCACCATCCACCGGGATGGACGCGACGACCCGCCCCCTACCCCGTCGGCGTCGCCTCGGCCGTCGGCGTCGGACCGTCACCGCAGGAGATCGCCACCGCGTCGTTCCAGTGCGCGGTCGCGTCGGCCGCCGGCACCTGGGCGGTGACCTCGCCCCGGTTCCCGGTCGGATACCGGGGGAACAGGCCGACGTCACCCAGCTCGTCAGCCGCGTCCGAACAGTCCTCGCCGACCAGGTCCGGCACCTCGACCTCGGGGGCCGGCCCGCTGACCTCGACCCGCACCGTGGTGCCCGGCCGGACCGAGGTGTCCTGGGCGGGCACGGTACGGACCACCGTCCGCCCGGAGCCGGTGCCGAAGACCAGCCGCCAGCCGAGCTTGCGGTCATGCAGTTCGTCGCGCGCCTTCTCGAAATCGAGACCGACCAGCCGGGGCACGGTCAGGCCACCCTTGGTTGCGGCGGGCGGCGGGGGCGTCGTGGCCCGCGCGGTGGTCGGCGGGACGGTGGTCGGTGCGGCGGACGGGCTCGCCGGTCCGGGGCCCGCCGCCGGGTTGGCCCCCGTGTCGGGGGTACCGGGGTCGGCCAGCACCCACCCGACGGTGCCACCGACGGCGGCCAGCAGCACCGTCGCCAGGGTGCCGCCGAGCAGCAGCCTGCCCCGGCCGGGCCGGTCGCGTTCCGTAGTGTCCTGTTCGGTGTACTCGTCGTCCATGCCGCTCCCGCCTCGTCCCCGAGACGGTACCGGCCGCTGCCCACCGGTCACCGGCCGTGCTCCGCCGCTCGTCCGACTCGCCGCCCCGACCAGGGGACGCTACAGTCCCGGCATGGCGGGACGGAGCTGGGGAGGATCGGTGCTCACGGCGGTGGGCGTCGCCGCCGGCGTGGGTGCCGCGCAACTGGGCTTCGGCTACGGCCTGGGCATCATCAACTGGGCACCGGTCGACGTCGGGGCCACCGAGCCGTCCTGGTTCGCCAGTCTCGCCTGGGCGACCTGGATCGCCGCCGTCTCCACCGTCGGCGGGGCGGTCTGCGCCCAGCGGCTGCACGAACGCGGTACGGACGTCGAGACCGGCGGCGCCCTGCACCGGGTCACCCTCGCGGTGGCGGGCGCGGTCGGCGCGTTGATCACCGTGCTGCTGGTCGCGGTGCCGTCCCGGGCCGCCTCCGTGCCGGACACCTTCTCGCCGCAGACCGTCGCGGCCGGATACGCCGGGGTCGGCGTACTCATCGGGCTGGTGGTGGCGGTGTGGACGCTGCACTCCCGGGCCGCGGCGACGAACGTGACCGCCACCGTCGGCTGGCTCTGGTTGCTGGCCGTGGTCTCCGTCGTCGACGGGGTGCTCGCCGGACGGGGGCTGACCAGCGCCCAACTCGGCATCTGGCAGATCGCCCAGGACAGCCCCCGCTTCTGGTTGCGGGACCACCTCTACTGGCCGGGAGCTTTGCTCGCCCTCGGCTCGGCGCTGCTGATCGGCGCGTTGGCCGCCCGGCGGGCCGCCCGTAGGGCGGAGCTGCGACTCGGTGCGGTGGTCTCCGGTGCCGCCGGCCCGCTGCTCGTCGCCGTCGCCTACTTCCTCGCCGTCCCCCGGCTGGCCACGATCTCGCCGGCCCAGGTCTCGGCCCACCTCGTCGCGCCGTACGCGGTCATCGTCGGGGCGGCCGGGTCGGTGCTGGTGGCCTCGCTCGCCCAGCGGGCCGAGCGGCGTGCCGCCGCGCGGACGGCATCCGTACCGCACCCCCGCACCGGCGAGCTGGACGACCGGCCGGCCGACACCCATCCGGTCCCACCGTCCGATCCGGACGCCCGCGCCGACGTGGACGCCCCTACGGACCTGGGCGTCCCTGCGGACCTGCACGCGCGGGCCAACCAGGACGCCCGCACCGACGTGGGCGCTCGGGCCGACGTGGGCGCCCGTGTCGACCCGGACACCCGTGCTGATCCCACGGCCGCCCCGGCGGACCCCCCGGCCACCCCGACCGACGCCCCGGGTGGGGAGCCGACGCCCTCGGCGGTGGGACGGGCCCGGCCGGTCCGCCGGGGTCGGGCCGCCCCGACGGCTCCGCCGGCCGGTGGGCTGCCAGCCGGTGGGTCTCCGACCGGCGGGTTGCCGGCCAGTGGGTCTCCGGAGCAGGACCCCGGGTCGCCGGCCAGCCTGCCGGCGGACCCACCCGCCGTGCCCCGGCCCCGCCCCGGACGCCGCACCCCCTGACCTTCCCGGATGCCGGCCCTCTCCGGGCCGCGTCTCGCCCGGCCCTCCGACTCGTCGGGCACCGCCCTCCCGCGTCGGCGGCACACACCCATCCGGCGTCGCGACACACCGTCAGGCGAAGCAGGTATGACATTGCGGCATGAATATGCCAGCCAGGCATACGCCCTTCGCGGTAAACGGTCTCCGCCGACCCGCCGTCGCCGACCTGGGCAACGCTGCGTCGAGGGAAGGGCGGAAGGGGTGGGGCAGGGCGGAAGGGGTGGGGCAGGGCGGAAAAGGGCAGGCGGGATGAAGGGGGTCAGTCGACCGGCCAGGTGTGCACCGGCTCGTTACTGCGTTGCAGCTCGGCGTACCGGTTGGCCATGTGGTGCAGCGCCGCGTCCCGGTCCAGGTTGCGGTGCCGTTGCGCGGCCCACACCGTCTCGGTCTGCCAGACCGCGCCGTTGCGGCCGGTACGGCAGCGCTGCTCGATGATGCCGAGCAGGCGGTCCCGCTCGGTGGGGGCGACACCGAACCGGTCCAACCCGACGGCCGCCTTCGGCAGCAGGGTGTCGAGGACCAGCTTGGTGACCGGCACCTCGCCGAGCCGGGGCCAGTGCAGCACCGCGTCCATGCCCCGTCGGGCGGCGGCGTGGAAGTTCTCCTCGGCGGAGCTGAAGGTGAGCTGGCTCCAGATCGGCCGGTCCGACTCGGCCAGCCCGCGCGCCAACCCGAAGTAGAAGGCGGCGTTGGCCAGCATGTCGACCACGGTCGGGCCGGCCGGCAGGACCCGGTTCTCCACCCGCAGGTGCGGACGGCCGTTCATGATGTCGTACACCGGGCGGTTCCAGCGGTAGACGGTGCCGTTGTGCAACCGCAGCTCGGACAGCTGCGGGACGCCGCCACCGTGCAGCACCTCGACCGGGTCCTCGTCGGCGCAGATCGGCAGCAGTGGCGGGAAGTACCTGACGTTCTCCTCGAACAGGTCGAAGATCGAGGTGATCCAGCGTTCACCGAACCACACCCGGGGGCGTACCCCCTGGGCCTTCAGCTCGTCCGGGCGGGTATCGGTGGCCTGCTGGAACAGCGCGATCCGGGTTTCGGCCCACAGTTGCCGGCCGTAGAGGAACGGCGAGTTCGCGCCCACCGCGACCTGGACACCGGCGATGGCCTGGGAGGCGTTCCAGTAGTCGGCGAAGCTGTCCGGGGCCACCTGGAGGTGGAACTGGAGGCTGGTGCAGGCGGCCTCGGGGACGATCGAGTCGGTGTGCGTCCGGAGCTGCTCCACCCCCCGGATGTCCAGCTCGATGTCCTCGCCCCGGGCACCGACGATCTGGTCGTTGAGCACCCGGTAGCGCTCGTTGGTGGAGAGGTTGTCGGCCACCAGGTGCTGCTCGGTCAGGGTGGGCAGGATGCCGACCATGACGATCCGGGCGTCCGACTTGGCCGCCCGCTCGTCGGCCCGGTCCAGGCTGCTGCGCAGGTCGGTCTCGTAGTTGGCGAACCCGGCCCCCTCGATCAGCCGGGGTGCCGCGTTCAGCTCCAGGTTGAACTGTCCCAGCTCGGTCTGGAAGAGCGGGTCGGCGATCGCGGCGAGGATCTCGTCGTTGCGCATCGCCGGTTCGGCGTCCGGGTCCATCAGGTTGAGCTCGATCTCCAGGCCGGTCATCGGCCGGTCGGCGTCGAAGCCGAAGTCGTCGAGCATCAACGCGAAGACGTCCAGGCACCGCCGTACCTTCTGCCGGTAGCGGATCCGGTCCTCCCGGGAGAAGGCGCCCTGCTCGACGTCCCTACCCATTGTTTCCTCCCGGCGTGAGACGCCCGGGACGGTGAGCGTCCCGGTGCGCAGTGTGAACCACAACGGTAAGAGCGCCCACGCGCCGGGGCCAGTGCCCACCGGGTATGCGCTTGCCGCCTTCTCTACCCCGCCGCCGTCGCCCCGGCACCGGGAAGCGCCGTCGCCGGTCAGTGACAATCCACACCCGTACGCGTCGGGCCCCCGCTCGTGGAGAGCGGGGGCCCGGGAACGGGGTGGCTCAGGCCTGCCGGATGGCCTCGCCCTCGATCTCGATCTTGATCTTCTTGCCGACCAGCACGCCACCGGTCTCCAGGGCGACGTTCCAGGTCAGGCCGAATTCCTCACGGTCGATCTCGGTGCTGGCGGTGAAGCCGAACACGTCGGTGCCGAACGGGGTGCGGCCGACGCCCTCGAACTCGACCTCCAGCTCGACCTGACGGGTGACACCCTTGATGGTCAGGTCACCGAGCAGGACGAACTCGTTGCCGTCGTGCGACTTCACGGCGGTGCTGCGGTACTCCAGCGTCGGGAACTGCTCGACGTCGAGGAACTCGGGGCTGCGCAGGTGGCCGTCCCGGTCCGCCTGGGCGGTGTTGATGCTGGCCGCCTGGATGGTGGCGGTGACCGCGGACTGCAACGGGTCCTCGGCGACGGTGATGGTGGCGGTCGCGTCGGCGAACTCGCCGCGTACCTTGCTGACCATCATGTGCCGGGCGACGAAGCCCACCCGCTTGTGCGCGGCGTCCAGCAGGTAGGTGCCGGCGGCGGGAATGGTCAGGCCGTCCCAGTCGCGGGTAACCGACTCGGTGCTGGTCATGTAACTGCCCTCCGGGGAAGATTGTTTAGTAGCCCAACGACTGCCTGAGCAACTATAGCCACAGCAATATTCCCCGTGTCAAGCACTGTTAGGATGGTCTGGTGAACGAAAACGTGTTCGACGACCCCCGGATCACCGCCGTCGGCCTCCTGGTCGAGGCGCACGCCGGGCTCACCGCCCGGTTCACCGCGCAGTACGAGGAGCACGACCTCTCCGCAGTCGAGTTCGAGGTGCTGATGCGCCTGGCCCGCTCGCCGGGCAACCAGCTGCGGATGACCGACCTCGCCGCCCAGACCTCCCTGTCCACCAGCGGCGTCACCCGGGTGGTGGACCGGATGGAACGCGACGGGCTGCTCCGCCGTCGCGCCTGCCCGTCCGACCGGCGCAGCTCGTACGCGGTGGTCACGCCGGCCGGCATGCAGCGGCTGGACGAGACCCTGCCGGGTCACCTGCGGATCATCGAGCAGTGGTTCACCGGCCAGCTCGAACCCGAGACCCTGGCCGCGATGCTGGACGGGCTGCGCCGGGTACGCGACGCCGTCCACCCGGGGGCGACGGCCGGCAGCACCGACCAGGCACCCACCGACGAGCCGGCGTCCGCCTGCTGACCCGCCCACAGGGACCCGGGCGACCCACCGGCAGAAAAAGCGGCAGAACCCGTCCGACCCACCGGACGCACACTCGCCGATCCCCACAAATCGGATGTCCCGGCTGGCTAGCCTTCATCGCGCGGGGGGAGCACCGGGGGGTGCCGGCGCGAGCGATTGAGCGAGGGGTTTGACCAGGGGGCTTGTTCGCTCGCGCCACCCCCGCACCTCGACCGACGGGCTTTCCTGCGCCTCGGCCGACGGGCGTTCCCACACCTAGGCCAGCAGGTTCTCCTCCTCCGGTAGCAGCCGGATGCCGCTGCGCCGGCACACCTGCGCCAACCGCTGCCGCACCTCGGCGGAACCGGTGCTCGCGGCCAGCCCGACCAGCGCCTCGATCACGTCCCGTCGGTCCTGACCGAGCTCCCCGGCGGCGACCGCCACCGCGAACCACTCCGCAGCCAGCTCCCGGTCCCCCCGGTGCAGCGCCATCGTGCCCTCGATCAACGCGCACACCCCCTCCTCCGCCCGGACCGGCCCACCCCCGGCCGGACGACCCACCACCGTCCCCGCTTCCGCCGCCGTCCGGGTCCCGGACGGGCCCGGACGACCGTCGCAGCGCAGCTCGGCCAGGACCTCGGCCGCCTCGTCCACCCGGCCCGACCGGGCCAGCGCCAGGCCCACCGTGCCGAGCACCCGCCGTCGGTGCCCCGGGTCCCCCACCCCGACCAAAGCGGCGACCACCCGCCGACCCTGCTCCACCGCGTCGCCGTGCCGGCCCTCCAACCGGGCCACCTCGGCCAGGTCGGCGCGGGCCAGCAGGCGCAGCCGGGGCTCCCCGCACTGGGCCGCCAGCCGGTCCACCGCGGCAAGTCGACGTCGGGCGGCCGGCAGGTCACCGAGGCGGATCTCGTGCCAGGTCAGCTGGTGCTGGGCGACGGCCATGTCCCGGGTCCGGCCGTGCCGGGTGGCCAGGGTCAGCACCGCGTGCGCCTGTTCGGCCGCCTCGTCGTAGCCCCCGGTGGCGACCAGCAGGGTGCCGAGCACGATCCGTGCCGTCAGTTCACCGGCCACGTCGGCCCGGCCGGCGAGCACCACGAGCGCGGCGCGGGCGGCGGACAGTTCCTGTGCCGCAGCGCCGTGCTCGGCGGCGAGCCGGGCCACCCCGAGCAGCGCCCACGCCCGCAGGACCGGATCGGCATCGGCGGTACGCGGGTCCGCGAGCAGCCGCCGCAGCCACTGCCGACCGCTGACGTCCCGCCCCCGCATCCGCCACCAGCGGGTCAGTCGGGCCGCCAACCGCAGCGCGGTGACCGGGTCGTCCCCGGCGGCGTGCGCCAGGGCCGCGCCGATGTCCCCGGTCGCCTCGTCGAGCCGGCGGGCGGCCGCGGGCTGTCGCGCGCCGACCAGATCCGGCGCGGTACGGGTCACCAGCCGGGTGATCACCACCGCGTGCCGGCGTCGTACGGCGGTCAACTCCCCCCGGCCGGCGGCCTGCTCGACGGCGTACTCGCGGACCGCGTCGAGCAGGCGGAACCGCAGCGACCCGGTACCCCGGACGCTGAGCAGGCCCAACTCGACCAGCCGGTCGAGCAGGGGCACCGGATCGACCACCGTCGCCGGATCCGGGTCGACGTCGTCGGCGAGCAGCTCCTCGGCCAGCTCCACCGACCACCGGTTGGCGAAGACCGAGAGTCGACGCAGGGCGGCCTGTTCGCCGTCGTCGAGCAGCCGGTAGCTGGTGGCCACCGCCTCCCGCAGGGTCACCGCCACCGCCGTGCGGGCCGGTTCGCCGGTACGACCCGATGGCGCGGCCTCCCAACCCCGCCCGCCGAGTTCCGGGCCGGCCAGGTCGAGCACCCGGTCGCCGTACCGGTCGAGCAGTTCGGGCAGGTCGAGAATCCGCCCACGGGCCGCCATCAGCTCGATCGCCAACGGCAGGCCGTCGAGCCGGCGTACCAGCGCGGTGAGGGCGGGCAGCTCGTCGGGGCCGGGCGGTTCGGGGCGGACCCGGGTCAGTCGGGTGGTGAACAGGGCCGCCGCCGGCCAGCGGGCCAGCTCGGCCGGGTCGACCACGTCGGCCGGGGGCACCTCCAGCGGGGCCACCGGGCGGACGAGTTCACCGGGGATGCCGACCGGGTGTCGTCCGGTCACCACCACCCGCAGGGTGGGTACCGCCGCGACGAGCAGGTGCAGCACCTCGGCCACCGGGTCGGGGGCCCGCTCGACCGCGTCGACCAGCAGCAGCGCCGGGCAGCCCCGGAGCCGGGCGGCCAACTCGGCGAGCCGGGCCGCGCCGAGCACCGCGCAGGCCGCGGAGAGCACGTCGTTGCCGTCGGAGCCGGTGCCGACCAGCACGCCGGCCACCCCGCCGGGGTGGGCGTGCGCCACCGCGTGCGCCACGGCCAGGGCGAGCGCGGTCTTGCCCACCCCGGCCAGGCCGACCAGGCTCAGCACCGGGGGCCAGCCGTCGCCGGTGAGCAGCCCGGTCAGCTCGGTCAGCTCCCGTTCCCGGCCGATCAGCTCGACCGCCGGGGGGAGCGCCATCGGCGTACCCGGCAGGTCGAGGTCCCGCAGGACGGTGCCGACGACAGGTCGGTGCGGCGGGCCGCCGCCACCCGGGTCGGTCGGGGCGGGGAGGGCCTGGCCACGGGCGCTGGCCAGGAAGCCGGCCCGGGCCTGGCCGGTCAGGCCGAGCGCCCCGGCGATCAGCTCGGTGGTGGTGCGTTGCGGCCGGTGCGACCGGCCGCGTTCCAGGTCACGGACCGTCCGCACGCCGACCCCGGCCCGCTGCGCCAGGTCGACCTGGGTGAGACCGGCGGCCAGGCGGTGGGACCGCACCAGCTCCCCGATCGGGGTACGACCACCCACGCCGGGCGAGTGATCATGATCCGGGGTCATGGGCAGGAAGGGTACGGTCGGGATACGACGCCGGGCAGCCCTTCGTCGGCCTACTGACGAAGGGCTGCGGATACCCGACAAACCGCTGTCGCCACGCGGTGCCCCACCCGCCCGGGCGGGACGGTCACATGCCCAGGTCGCGGGCGATGATCATCCGCTGCACCTCGGAGGTGCCCTCCCCGATCTCCAGGATCTTGGAGTCCCGCCAGAACCGGGCCACCGGGTACTCGTTCATGAAGCCGTAGCCGCCGTGGATCTGGGTGGCCTCCCGGGCGTTGTCCACCGCGACGGTGCTGGCGTGCAGCTTGGCGATCGCCGCCTGCCGCTTGAACGGCTCACCGGCGAGCATCCGCGCGGCGGCGTCGTAGTAGGCCAGCCGGGCGGTGTGCGCCTTCAGCTCCATGTCGGCGATCTTGAACTGGATGGCCTGGTAGTTGCCGATCGGCTGGCCGAACGCCTGGCGCTCCTTCGCGTACTTCACCGACTCGTCGACGCAGCCCTGGGCGAGGCCGACGGCCAGCGCGGCGATGGCGATCCGCCCCTCGTCGAGGATCCGCAGGAACTGGGCGAAGCCCCGACCCCGCGCGCCGAGCAGGTTCCCGGCCGGCACCCGGCAGTCGTCGAAGGTCAGCTCGTGGGTGTCCGAGGCGTTCCACCCCACCTTCGAGTACCCCGGCGCGACGGTGAAGCCGGGTGTCCCCGACGGCACGATGATGGTGGACAGCTCCTTCGAGCCGTCCGGGTTGGTGCCGGTGACCGCGGTGACGGTGACCAGCGCGGTGATGTCGGTGCCCGAGTTGGTGATGAACGCCTTCGACCCGTTGATCACCCACTCGTCGCCGTCCAGGACGGCCCGCGTCTGGGTGCCGCCCGCGTCCGAGCCGGTGCCCGGCTCGGTGAGCCCGAACCCCGCGAGAGCCTCGCCGCTGAGCAGCCTCGGCAGCCACCGGGCCTTCTGTTCGTCGGTGCCGAACCGGTGGATCGGCATCGCGCCGAGGGAGACCGCCGCCTCCAGGGTGATCGCCACGCTGGAGTCGACCCGGGCCAACTCCTCCAGGGCCAGGCAGAGCGCGAAGTAGTCGCCGCCCATGCCGCCGTGCTCCTCGGGGAAGGGCAGACCGAACAGCCCCATCTTGCCCATCTGCCGGACGATCTCGTACGGGAAGGTGTGCCGCTCGTAGTGTTCGGCGATCACCGGGGCGACGGCGTCGCGGGCGAAGTCCCGCACGCTCTCCCGCAGCGCCTCGTGCTCCTCGCTGAGCCGGAAGTCCATCGGTTCCTCCTGTGCGGGTGCCTCCCCCGGACGCTCGTGACGCCGGGGACGGCGGATCGGCTGGACGACCGGTCGGTCCCGGTCGACGGCGGTGGCGGTGGCCCGGCGGTCAGTGACCGGGCGGTCCGGTGCCGACCGGTGTGGTCGGGGCGGCGGTTCGTGTTGCGGGCGGCGGGTCAGGCGGGTCACCGGCGGCGGTCGGTCAGACCGGGGTGACACCGTGCCGGCGGCGGGAGAAGTGCCGGTCCTTGCTGCGGGCGGCGGTGAACCGGCGGACCAGTTCGGCGCGCAGCTCGTGCGGTTCGACGATCGTGTCGATCACCAGCTCACTGGCGAGGCGTACCACGTCGATGTCCCGCTCGTACTCGGCCCGCTTGGCGGCGACGAACGCGGCCCGCTCGGCCTCGTCGGGGATCGCGGCGATCTTGTTGGCGTAGACGGCGTTGACGGCCGCCTCGGCACCCATCACCGCGATCTTCGCGGTGGGCAGGGCGATCGTCGCGTCCGGCTCGAAGCCGGGGCCGGCCATCGCGTACAGGCCCGCGCCGTACGCCTTGCGCACCACCACACAGATCTTGGGTACGGTCGCCTCGGAGATCGCGGTGATCATCTTGGCCCCGTGCCGGATGATGCCCTGCTTCTCCACCGCGCTGCCGACCATGAACCCGGGCACGTCGCTCAGGAACAGCAGCGGCACGTTGAACGCGTCGCAGAGCTGCACGAACCGGGTCGCCTTGTCGGCCGAGTCGACGAAGAGCACCCCGCCCTTGAACATCGAGTTGTTGCCGACCACGCCGACGACCTCGCCGTTGAGCCGGCCGAACCCGATGGTCAGCTCCCTGGCCCAGAGTGCCTGGATCTCGAAGAACGAGCCGTCGTCGAGCAGGCCCTTGACGTACCGGCGCATGTCGAACGCCTGCCGCTCGCTGGCCGGCACCAGCGCGGCCAGGTCGGCCTTGGCGGGCGCGGCGACGGCCGGCGCGGCCGGCGGTTGCTGCTGCCAGTTCGACGGCAGGTAGGACAGGTAGTCCCGCACCACGTCGAGCGCGTCGGCCTCGGTCCTGCACAGGAAGTGCCCGACGCCGGACTCGGCGCAGTGCACCCGGGCCCCACCCATCGCCTCCAGGGTGGTCTTCTCCCCGGTGACCATCTCGACCATCCGGTCGGAGCCGAGGTACATGCTGGCGTTGCCCTCGACCATGGCCACCACGTCGCAGAACGCCGGGATGTACGCCCCACCGGCGGCGCTCGGCCCGAACAACGCGCAGACCTGCGGGATCGCCCCGGAGGCGCGGACCTGGTTCCAGAAGATCTTGCCGGCGCCGCGGGGGCCGGGGAAGAGGTCGACCTGGTCGGTGATCCGGGCGCCGGCCGAGTCGACCAGGTAGACCATCGGCACGCCTGTCGAGTAGGCCCGCTCGATGATCCGGATGATCTTCTCGACGGTGCGCGCGCCCCAGCTGCCGGCCTTGACCGTGGAGTCGTTGGCCATCAGGCAGACGGGCCGGCCGTCGATGGTGGCGGTGCCGGTGACCACGCCGTCGGCGGGCAGCCCCTCGGCCAGTGCGTTGGCATAGAGGCCGTCCTCGACGAACGAGCCCTCGTCGACCAGGATGGCGACCCGCTCCCGGGCGAAGAGCTTGCCCTTGCCGGCGTTCGCCGCATGGTATTTGTCGGCCCCGCCGGAGCGGGCGCGCTTGCGCAGCTGCTCCAGTGCCGCACCGTCGAGCGTCACGCCGACCCCCTCGCCCGCGCCCCGTGGACGCGCCCGACCGCCACCCGCGCCGTCGGCGTCGTGGACGCGCCGACCAGCCTGAACGATCGTTAGGCTAGCGCATCCGGGCCTCACCCGACCACCCGACCGACTTCCGCTCTGGATATTGATACTCAACTATCGATGTGGCTACGCTCCAGACACCCCCTCCGGATTGGAGTGAGTCATGAACTCACGCATCAAGCGCCTCGCCGTCGCCGCCCTGGCGACGGCGACGGCGACCCTCGGCCTCACGGTCGCCAACCCCGCGCCCGCCTCCGCCGCGATGACCATCTGCTACAACACCAGCCAGGCGCCCAGCTACGCGGGCATCGCCAACCAGGCCGCGTCGATCTGGAACAACGCCACCAACAACCTGACGCTCACCGCGAACTGCGGCACCAACCTGCGGATCTACCAGATCACCGGCGGCGGCTCGTACGCCCAGCGCACCAGCCTCGGCAACGGCCGGGTCTACATCGACACCCAGCAGGCCGCCCAGTACAGCCCGCTGCGGATCATGACCCACGAGATCGGGCACATCCTCGGCCTGCCCGACAACTACAACGGCAACTGCGCGATCCTGATGTCGGGCGGCAGCGCCGGCACGAGCTGCACCAACCCGTACCCGAGCACCACCGAGGCGAACCGGGTCAGCAGCCTGTTCGCCGGTACCCTCAGCGCCAACGACCGCCGCAGCAGCACCGGCAGCCAGGTCTTCAAGGACAGCTGGCCGGGCCTGCTCACCGTGGGCTGACCCAGCGGACGATCCGACGGAGGGGCCGGCACCACGCCGGCCCCTCCCCGTCGCGGTCAGGGCCGGGCGGTCAACCGGGTACGCGGGCCGGCCCGCAGCACCCCCGACGGCAACCGCTTGCCGAGCAGCTCCTCGGCCAACTCCGCCACCCCGATCAGGGCGTCCAGGTCGATGCCGGTGTCGATGCCCATGTCGTGCAGCATGTGCACCGCCTCCTCGGTGGCCAGGTTCCCGCTCGCCCCCGGCGCGTACGGGCAGCCGCCGAGGCCGCCGACGCTGGCGTCGAACTCGGTGATCCCCAACTCCAGGGCGGTCAGCAGGTTCGCCAGCGCGGTACCCCGGGTGTTGTGGAAGTGCAGCAGCACCGGCACGTCAGGCTCCCGGTCGCGGACGGCGGTGACCAGCTCGCGGACCCGCCGGGGCGTACCCATGCCGGTGGTGTCGCCGAACGCGACCCGGTCGGCGCCGTCGCGGACCACCCGCTCGACGATCCCCGCGACCCGCCCCGGATCGACGTCCCCCTCGTACGGGCAGCCGAAGCTGGTCGCCACGATCACCTCGGCCCGCGCGCCCGCCGAGTGCAGCAGGTCGATCAGCTCGGCGATGTCGTCGAGCGACTCGTCGGTGGAGCGGTTGACGTTGCGCCGGTTGTGCGTGTCGCTGGCCGAGACCACCACCTCGATCTCGGTGAAACCGGCGGCCAGGGCCCGCTCGGCACCCCGGGTGTTGGGCACCAGCGCCGAGTAACGCACCCCGTCGACCTTCCCGGCCTGCCGCCACACCTCGTCGGCGTCGGCCATCTGCGGGATCGCCCTGGGGTGCACGAACGACACCGCCTCGATCCGACGGACCCCGGTGCCGGAGAGCGCGTCGAGCAACCGCACCTTGGCCCCGGTGGGGATCGGCTCCTCGTTCTGGAGCCCGTCGCGCGGCCCGACCTCCCGGATCGACACCGCCGCTGGCATCTGACTCATGGTCACCTCGCTGTGACATCGGGTCGCCGGGGGGTCGTCCCGGGCCGCCGCCCCTCGTGGGAACGACGACCGGCGACGCCGGACGACCGGTGGTCCCTCCAGGGAACACCACGCCTGCCGCCGCCGCCATGTCGCCCCGGGTGTCGGGGGCCGGAACCGGCCCCCGACACCCGGGAGATCAGCGCTGCGCCGGGCCTTCCACCAGCTCGGCGGTGCTGCGCAACACCGCCGCGACGGCACCCGCCCAGCCGACGGCGTCCTCGCGGCCCAACACCAGCGCCATCGCCACCGCCCCCTCCGCGAACAACGCCGCCGACCGCAGGCACCGGCCCACCCGACGACGGTCCAGGCACGGTGGCGCGCCCCCGGTCGATCTTCCGCTTCCCATGTCTCCACCTCTGACGACGCAGTACCCGCCGATGGAACCCATCGGTCGAGGTGTGCCCGGCCGGCCGCCCAACCGTCGGCGGCCGCCCCCGCACGCCAGGCACAACGACCGGTCGGGCCGTCCAGCACACTCCACTTTGGCCGGGCAGCACGGGTGCCACCCGGCCAAAGTGGAGCGTGGCCGGGCGCTCTCGGGGCAACGGAACCGGGGCCACGACAGCAGCGTCCTACCCGGACAACCACCCGGCCAGAAACCGACCACGGGCATTGATGGAGGCGGTCATCATGGCTGGGTACGGGTACGAACCAACCCCCGATCCGGCAGCTCTGCGAAAGGTCCGCGCATGACCTCCGACACCAGCACGCCGACCCCGCCGACGGGACGGCATCAGCGGCACTGCCTCGTCCCGCGCGAGCAGTTGGCCGCCGACTACGAGGCCCGGTACCGCTCGAAGGCGGTGTCCGAGTACGCGCTGGCCGTCCGCGACCTCGTCGAGCTGTCCCCGGAGATCGGCGCGGTCGACACCTGGAGCCGACTGGCCGCCCGGATCTGCCACAAGCGGTCCGGCCGCACCTGGGCCACCTGGCGCAAGCGGCTGTCCCGGCATTTCACCACGGAGACGAAGGGGCCGCCGTGGCAGACCGTCGAACTGGTGGTCAGGCACACCGTCGCCGACGCGGACCGGGTGGCGACCCTGAGTCGACTCGAAGGGCTCTACGAGGCGGCCCGGGGTGAACCGCCGACGAAGCGGCGACGGGCCTCCGACGACCCGGCCCACCCCGAGGGTGTCGACCTGCGGGCCACGCCCGACGGGGCAGACTCCACCGCAGGCGACGCTCACCAGATCATCGCCCAACTCAAGGCGGAGAACGCCTCACTGCGGCGCAAGCTGGCCGCATGGGAGGCCCAGAACAAACTGCTGCGCGCCACCGTCGAGGCAGCCCGGACGCGACGCCCGCCCTTCGGACCGCTCGACGGCGGCGGCCACCCGGGGGACGTACCGCGACCACGGGAGACCACCCTGCTGGAGGGGCTGGCCCGCAAGGACCGCAACCCCGGGCACTTCCCGGCCGGCCCGACCCCGACCAACGACGCCCCGGCCGGTCGGCACCGCCCACCCCGGATCGACACGGTGTCGTTGCCGCCCCGGCTCGACGTCGTCGGCCCGCCGCCGCACCGGCCGACGCCCCGGCCGCACCCGCCGGGCGGGATCCGGCGGGCCTGACCACGCCGGGCGGGTCAGTCCCCTCCGGTCAGCGCATCCGGCCGACGATGCCGGTGTCGTAGTCGCCGGAGACGAACTCCTCGTTGGTCAGCAGCTCGGTGAAGAAGGGCAGGTTGTTCTTCGGGCCGGCCAGCGCGAAGTCGGCCACCGCCGTCCGGGCCCGCTCGATCGCCTCGGCCCGGTCCGCCCCGGTGACGACGAGCTTGGCCAGCAGGCTGTCGTAGAACGGAGTGACCGTGTTGCCGGCGACATAGCCGGAGTCGACGCGTACCCCCTCGCCGGTCGGCTCCACCCAGGTGCCGATGACGCCGGGTCCGGGCAGGAACCGCTTCGGGTCCTCTGCGTTGATTCGCAGCTCGATCGCGTGCCCGCGCGGGGCCAGCGCGTCCGGGTCGAAGGTCGGCGGCAGGCCGGCCGCCACCCGCAGCTGCTCCTCGACCAGGTCGAGGCCGTAGACCAGCTCGGTCACCGGGTGCTCCACCTGGAGCCGGGTGTTCATCTCCAGGAAGAAGAACTCCTGCGTGGCGGGGTCGAGCAGGCACTCGACGGTGCCCGCGTTGCGGTAGCCGACCGCCTCGCCGGCCCGCACGGCGGCGGCCAGGAACCGGGCCCGCAGCTCCGGTGACACCGCCGGGGAGGGGGACTCCTCGACCAGCTTCTGGTTGCGCCGCTGCACCGAGCATTCCCGCTCGCCGAGTGCCACCACCCGACCGTCGGCCAGGCCGAGGATCTGCACCTCGACGTGACGCACCCGGGGAAAGTAGCGTTCGATCAACACCGAGCCGTCGCCGAACATCCGCTCGGCGAACGCGCGGACCTTGTCGTACCCGGTGCGCAGCTCGGCCTCGTCGGCGGCCACCTGCATGCCCATCCCGCCACCACCGGCGGCGGCCTTGACCATCACCGGGTAGCCGATCTCCGTGCCGGCGGCGACCGCCGCCGCCAGGTCGGCGGCCGGTTCGGTGGTGCCGGGCGCGACCGGCACCCCGGCCGCCGCCATCAGGTTCCGCGCGTTGATCTTGTCACCCATCGCGGTGATCGCGTCCGCGCCGGGCCCGACCCAGATCAACCCACGGGCCTGCACGGTACGGGCGAAGTCGGCGTTCTCCGACAGGAAGCCGTAACCCGGGTGGACCGCCTGCGCGCCGGTGGACTCGGCGGCGGCGAGGATCGCCTCCACGTTGCGGTAGCTCTGGGCCGGGTTCGCCGGTCCCACGCACACCGCCTCGTCGGCCTCGACCACGAACGGCAGGTCCGCGTCGGCCTCCGAGTGCACCGCGATCGCACGGATGCCGAGCCGCTTCGCGGTACGGATGATCCGGCGGGCGATCTCGCCCCGGTTGGCGACCAACAGCGACTCGATCATGTTTCCTCCAGCGTCCAGGGTGGGGACGGTTGCTCAACGTCCAGGGGTGCGGACGGATGCCAGGAAACCACGATCGGGCCGTCGGCCACGACCCGGGCAGGAGTGTCGGGGGTGGCCCGGGCAGGAGAGGGGTGCTCCGGTCAGGAGTCGGTCTCGGCCAGCAGGGCGGCCAGCGCGGCGGCCCGCAGCAGCGCCGCCCGACGCCGCCGGTCCACCTCACCGCCGAGGAACGGGGTGGAGTTCATCAGGCCGAACGCGGCGTGTGCCAGCACCCGCGCCTCACCGTCGGGCAGCCCGGGGTGCAGTGCGGTCAGCACGGTCACCCACTCCTCCACGTACAACCGTTGGAGCTTGCGGATGCGGCGGCGCGGCTCGTCCGGGAGGCGGTCCAGCTCGTGCAGGTGCAGAGCGATCACGGCCGGGTTGGCCAGCGCGAAGTCGACGTGGAAGTCGATCAGCGACTCCAGCGCACCGCGCGGGTCGCCGGGACGGCCGGCGGCCCGGTCCCGGCCGCCGTCGAGCAGCCCCTCACTGACCGGGATCAGCGCGGCGGCCAGCATCGCCTCCTTGCCGGCGAAGTGGTGGTAGAGGGCCGGGCCGGTCACCCCGGCCGCCGCACCGATGTCGTCCATGGAGACCCCGTGGTAGCCACGGGCGGCGAAGAGCCCGACCGCGATCTCCAGGATCTCGTCGCGCCTCGACCGGCGCCGGCCCGCGCTGCCTGCGCTGCCCCTAGCCTGCTGCCCCACAGTCACCTGGCAAGCGTAGACCTCAGGCCGGACACCGGGGCCCCTCGGTTACCCGCGGGTTCACCAGGCGGACAGTGGCCGGTCGACGGGCAGCGCCGGAGATCGCCGGACGGCGTGCCCCGCCGGCCCTAGCCTGGGAGGGGAGGGAGGGCACGGTGACGACACGACAGCCGGACCGGTCGCTGCTGCTCGCCGGTGGCCTGCTGGTCGGCGCGGGCCTCTTCGACGTGCTGTCCGGGATCGGCGACGTCGACAGTGGCGACGTCTACGTCTCGCTGCACGCCGACGGACTGGTCTTCTACGACCTCACCAACTGGGCCTGGCTGCACGTGGCGAGCGGGGTGCTGCTGGTGGCCACCGGTCTGGTCACCGCGTTCGGCCGACGCCGCTGGGGGACGGCGGCCCTGGTGGTCGGCGCGGCGGTCGTCGTCGTCCACGTGCTGTTCGCGCCGTACCACCCGATCGAGGCGTTGATCGTGGTGGGGCTGGTCCTGGCCGCCCTCCGGCTGGTCGTCCGGCACCGGCGCGGCAACCGGGACGACGTGCGGGTCAGGACGGCTGACAGACCTTCCCGGTGAAGGACGGGTCCGGCTGCCGGACGTCGTTCCAGGCCGGGTTGATCCGGATCGCCAGCGGGGGCGCCTGCCAGCCCGCGCCGAGCTGCTGGAGCAGCGGATACTCCCGACGCATCCGGCTCTCCGGCACCCCGGCGAGGAAGTGGATCAGACGGTCCTGGACCAGTGACCGGCCCAGCAGCCCGCCGTGCACCCCGGGCATCTGGAACACCGGGATGCCGGTGTAGTCGCCCGGCGGCGCCTCGGTGGCCGTGGTGGTCGGCAGGAAGGCCAGCATCCGCACGCCCGGCACCGGGCACATCAGCTGGTTACGGTAGAAGGGCGCGTTGTCCAAGAGGGACCTGATGAACGGATCGTCCGGGCCGGCCTCGGAAACCCCGAACAGCGCGACCGCCCCGAGCAGGGCACGCAACTGCGAGCCGGTGGCCACTCCCCACCCGTGGGCCGCCCCGGCGGGCGGGTAGTAGGCACGACCGGCGTTGATCAACGGGCTGAACATGACCAGGGTGTCCACCGCCGCGTGCGGGCGCTGCGCGAGATATGTGCGGCCCAGCAACGCCCCCTCGCTCTCCCCGATCAGGGCCACCGGGCGGCCGGTACGCCGGTGCAACCGGTCCACCTGCGTCTCCAGCAGGACGGCACCGCTCTCCAGCGACCGGTTGGTGTCCACCGGCCGGTACGGCAGCGGCCGGCCGTCCCCGCCCAGCCCCCGGTAGGAGAACCGTTCCACGTTCGCATCGACGGGCGGGGTCCCGTCGTAGGCGGAGCCGTGGCCGGCGAGGACGATCACCGCGTGCCGTACGTCGGCCGGGAGCCGCTGCCCGAGGACCACCTGCTCGACCGTCACCCCGGCCGGGACGACCTGCACCAGCAACGGGATCGCCAGCGGGACGGCGAGGGCCAGCGCGACGGCGATCGGGGTGACCGGCACCCGTGCCCAGCGCACCCGGGGGGCCAGCACGGCGACGTGCACGGTGCGTTCCCAGAGCAGCCCGTTGGTCGCCCCGGCGAGCAGGGCGACCGGCACCGTCCACCAGCCGGGGACGCTCCAGCACAGCGCGCTGGCCACGGTGATCACCACGAAGTTCAGCAGTGACCAGCCCACCAGCGAGATCGACGGCAGGCCGCGCCACCACGGCCCGACCACGGCGGCCCGTTGCAGGAACGGTGCCAGCAGGAACATCGGCAGCAGCGAGGCGAGCAGCACCCAGGAGAGCGCGACCACCGAGGCCGCCACCGAGATCAGCGCCCACGGGGCGACCAGCACGGTGACCACCGCGGACAGCCCGAGGTTGCGCCCGAACAGCCAGCGCAGGCCGGGCCGGTCCACCTCGGTGGGCCAGGCGAGCGCGACCAGCCCGGTGGTGAGCAGTCCGCGGAACCCGATCAGCAGCAGCAGCCCGACCAGGAACTCGGCCCACGAGTCGTGGTAGACGTACAGCCAGCGCAGGTCGTGGTAGGTGTCGTACGGCCAGACGGCGGTGACCTGGGCGGACAGCCCTTCGGCGGCGATGAACCCGAGGCGGACCAGCAGCACCGCCTCGACCGCCGGGGGCACGGCGGTCAGGGCGCACAGCGCCAGCAGGCGGGATCGCGGTCTGCGCACACCCTCTCCTCACCAGGTAACCGGGGCTCCCCTAGCAGGTTCCCCTGCCCGACGACCGCGTGTCGGGTCTACCGCCGAACTACCGCCGACCGGCGTGCCGCCCGTCCCCCCGGTGGAAGGTCGTCGCGCGCTGCTGGAGGCCGGCGAGCCGCAGCGCGATCCGGCGGCGCACCGGCGGCATCCCCGACACCGCGCGCAGCGCCAGGTCCCGCAGCGGCCGGCCGGCGGGCGGCAGGGTGGCCAGCCGGGTCAGCCGGGCGGCGAAGCCGACGATCTCCTCGGCGAGCGGTCGACGGCTGGCGGCGTAGGCGTCCAGCAGGGTGTCGGGGTGGCCGGCGAGGACGTCGCCGAGGGCGGCACCGAGGGCCACCGCGTCGCAGATGCCGAGGTTCATCCCCTGCCCACCGGCCGGGCTGTGCACGTGCGCGGCGTCCCCGGCGAGCAGCACCCGGCCGCGCCGGTAGCGGTCGGCGATCCGGTGGTGGACGCGGAACCGGGAACTCCAGAGCACGTCGGTCAGCCGGTCCGGCCGCCGGGTCGGGCCGCGCTCGTCGAGCAGCGCCTGGAGCCGGGCGGCGTCCGGGTCGCGGGGCGCGTCGGCGACGGCGGCGACCAGCCGGACCACGCCGTCCGGCAGGGGTGCCCACACCAGCGGACCCGGTCGGGCGAGGAAGAGCGCGACCTCGTCGCGGGGGAGCACGCTGCTCACCCGGACGTCGGCGAGCAGGAACGACTCACCCACGTCGGCCGGCCCACCGAAGCCGATGCCGGCCAGGTCACGGACGGTGCTGTGCATGCCGTCCGCGCCGACCACCCAGCGGGCCCGCACGCTCGTCCCGTCGGCGAAGCCGGCGACCGCCCCGTCGCCGTCGTGGTCCAGGTCGGTGAGCTGGTACGACCGGTGCACCTGCCCGCCGAGGGCGGCCAGCCGTTCGGTGAGCACCGCCTCGGTCACCGACTGGGAGACCAGCAGCGCGTACGGGTACGTCGACGGCAGGTCCCCGAAGCCGAGGGTGAGCAGCACCCGGTCGCGGTCCCGCACGGTGAAGCGCGCCGCCCGCAGTCCCCGGGCCACCAGCGGCGCGGTGACGCCGATCCGGTCCAGCACCTCAAGCGTGTACGCGTGCACGACGGCGGCCCGGGAGGTGACCGGCGGCGCGGACGCCCGGTCGACCACGGTCACCTCGACGCCCTGTCGGGCGAGGGTGGCCGCGACGGTCAGTCCGGTCGGGCCGGCTCCCACCACCAGGACGTCGGTCTGCGCGGGCAGCATCTCCCACCTCCGTTGCCAACAAACGTTTGCCAACACTTGTTGGCAACGGTAGGCCGGGTGGACAGCAGAGGTCAACGCCTGTTGGCATAGAGTCGGGGACATGACCGCCCGCCGATCGGACGCCACCCGGGCCGCGATCCTGACCGCAGCCCGGCAGCGGTTCGCCGCCGACGGGTACGAGCGGGCCACCATCCGGGCCATCGCCGCCGACGCCAGGATCGACCCGTCCATGGTGATGCGCTACTACGGCAGCAAGGAGGGGTTGTTCGCGGCGGCTGCCGAGTTCGACCTGCGGCTGCCGGACCTCACCGACCAGCCCACCGACCAGCTCGGTGAGGTGCTGGTCCGGCACTTCCTCGACCGCTGGGAGGGCGACGGGACGCTGGTCGCGCTGCTGCGTACCGCCGCCACCAACCAGGGTGCGGCCGACCGGATGCGGGCGGTCTTCACCGACCAGCTCGGCGCGGCGGTGGCCGCCGTCGTACCCGATCCGGCGGAGGCGCCCCGGCGGGCCGGTCTGGTCGCCAGCCAGATGCTCGGCCTGGCGCTGACCCGGTACGTGCTGCGCCTGGCCCCGGTCGTCGACATGCCGCTGGCCGACCTGGTCACCTGGTTGGCCCCCACCGTCCACCGCTACCTCCGCGCCCCCACCTGACCTCCGGCCCGCCGACGGGCGTGACGCAACGGGGCGGATGTCGCGGTGTCCCGGGACCGGAACACCGCAATCCACCCCGTTGCGACCGAAGCCGGGCGCGACCGAAGCCGGGCGCGACCGAAGCCGGGCGCGACCGAAGCCGGCGGGTGGGCTGGTCAGCCGGCCAGGCCGCCGGGCTGGTCGCCCCGGACCACGGGGGCGCGGACCAGGTTGCCCCACTCGGTCCACGAGCCGTCGTAGTTGCGCACCTGCGGGAAGCCCAACAGGTGGTGCAGGACGAACCAGGTGTGGCTGGACCGTTCACCGATCCGGCAGTACGCCACCACGTCGTCGGCCGGGCTCAACCCGAGCTGGTCGGTGTAGATGGCCCGCAGCTCGTCGGCCGACTTGAAGGTGCCGTCGTCGTTCGCGGCGGACTTCCACGGCTTGCTCACCGCACCCGGGATGTGCCCGCCGCGCAACGCGCCCTCCTGCGGGTAGTCCGGCATGTGCAGCATCTCGCCGGTGTACTCGCCCGGCGAACGGACGTCGACCAGCGGCCGCCCAGCGGCCACGTGCGCCATCACCTGCTCCCGGTACGCCCGGACCGGCGCGTCGTCGCGCTGCGGCACCGGATAGTCGGCACGCGGCCGGGCCACCTTGTCCCGGGTCAGCTCGCGCCCCTCGGCGATCCACTTCTGCCGGCCACCGTCGAGCAGCCGGACGTCGGCATGACCGAACAGGGTGAACACCCACAGCGCGTACGCGGCCCACCAGTTGAAGTTGTCGCCGTAGAAGACGATCGTGTCGCCCCGGCCGATGCCCTTGGCCGCGCACAGCTCGGCGAAGCTCTCCGCGTCCAGGTAGTCCCGGGTGACCTGGTCGTTCAGCTCGGTGTGCCAGTCGACCTTGACGGCACCGGGGATATGACCGGTGTCATAGAGCAGCACGTCCTCGTCGGATTCGACCACGACGAGACCCTCGTCGCCGAGGTGTTCGGCCAACCATTCGGTGGTGACCAGCCGCTGCGGGTCGGCGTACGACTGGAGGCGGGGATGCGGATCACTCGGCACAGACATGAGCCCCAAGTTACGCCGGAAACCGGGGCGTCGACCGCCCGTTGGGCCCGGAAGGACGTCGGCGAGGTCAGGCGCGGCGGTGGACCAGGCGGCCGGCGACGACGGTGGCGAGGCAGCGGCCGTCGTCGGCGAAGACGGCCAGATCGGCCCGGCCGCCGACAGCGAGAGCGGGGGGTCGTACCGCGTCGAGGACGGCGACGTCGTTGCGGGCCGCCGCCGCGCGTACCGCCGGATCGGTGAGGTGCGCGGCGAGCAGCGCGCCGACGCCCGATTGCAGCAGCGCGTGCACCCGTTCGCGCGGGCTGGCCGCCGGTGGCAGCGGTCCGTCGTGCACCAGCGCCGGCCCGAGGGTCCCGGGCCACCGACGCATCCGCACCATCGGGTACGCCTGGGTCAGCTCCTCCACCGGCCCGATCGCCTCGATCCGGGCACCGTCGACCAGCACCGCCCAGCCCGGCAGCAGCCCACCGTCACCCGGCACCGGTTGGTCAGGCGGCCCGCCGGAGACGGGCACCGACCGGCCCGACGGCGCGTCGTCACCCGACGTCGCCCGGTCCGACGGGGCCCGGTCCGACGGGGCATCGTCGTCACCCGGCACCGGGCGGCCCGGTGGTGGCTCGTCGTCGTGGGTGAGGCGCAGCAGAGGGGCGGTGTGCAGGGTGCGCACGGTCAGTCGGCCAGCGGGCCGAGGACCGGGCGCTTCGCGGTGACCGTGTCGCCGGAGGACCGGCCGGTGAGCCGACGGGTGACCCACGGGGCCAGGTGCCGACCGACCCAGCTCAGGTCGGCGGCGCGGGCGGCAAGCCACGGGGTCGCGGCCGGGCGTTCCGGCACCATCAGCCACTCCTCGTCGCAGCCCACCCCGAGCGTGGTCAGCACCTGGCCGGCGACCCGCCGGTGCCCGGCGGCGGACAGGTGCAGCCGGTCGGGGCTCCAGAGGGTCGGGTTGAGCCGGAACGTGTCGTCGGCGAACAGGTCGATCAGGATCGCGCCGTGCCGCTCGGCGATCTCACCGATGAGCCGGTTGACCAGCGCGATCCGGGGTGAGACGAGGCGCTGGCCGGGCAGCCGGGCGAGCACGTCGGCGAACCGGAAGAGGATCACGTCGGCGCCACCTGACCGCAGCCGGCCCACCACGGCGTCGAACCGGGTCGCCAACGCGTCCGGGTCGAAGGTGCGGCGCAGCACGTCGTTGCCGCCGGCTGCGAAGCTGACCAGGTCGGGTTTCATGGCGAGCGCGGCGGGCACCTGCTCGGCGACGACACTCGGGAAGAGCCGACCCCGGATGGCCAGGTTCGCGTAGCCGAAGTCCGGCCCGGCCTCGGCGGCCAGTCGGGTCGCCACCAGGTCCGCCCAGCCCCGGTAGGTGCCGTCCGGGTAGGCGTCGTCCATGCCCTCGGTGAAGCTGTCCCCGACCGCCACGAAGCTCCGCCAGCGCACGCCGCCCCCCTCATGCTTTCGTTGACTGCGGCGACCAGTCTGTCACCGGCCGGCCTTCGCCTGTCGCCGCCCACCACCCCAACGTGGCGCAGGTCATCGACCGCAGCCCGCCCGGGCCGCCACCCGCTCAGCCCGGCCCGCTCAGCCCGGCGGGGGCGGGGTGGCCGGTCGCCGGCGGTAGGGGGCCCAGGCGACGAAGCGCTCGAACAGGTCACGCGGTGTCGGCCCGTCCTGCGGGTTCAGCCGGAACAGGTCGTGGCTCGCCTCGTGATAGAGCCCGGACAGATAGACGGCCAGATCGACGGGCTGTGCGTCGTACTCGATGCGGAGCAGCAGCCGGGCCTCGGCGCACGGCCACGGGCCGCCGCAGGCCCGACACACCCACAGCGGTCGCAGCGGCAGGTGCGGCCGGCCGCCCGGCGGGTGGGAGCGGGGCCGGTCGGCATACGGGCCGAGGCGGGGCACCGGAAAGGGACGGGAGTTCACCGGTCTCGACCTCCTGATGGTGGTGGGGAGGGGGCCGCCCCTGCACGGGGGGTCACGGGCGGCCCCGCAGCGGGCCGGACGGAAGGCGACCCACTGGTGACATTCTGGTGATGACACCACTACTCTCGGAAGGCATCGACGCCGGCCTGGGCGAGGTCGGGTCGACGGGGAGGGCCGCCCGGTCGGACCGGGGAGGCGGCCGGGACAACCGTGGAGGACGTGTGGAAAGTGAACCGACCGCCGACCTGATCCGGGCACAACTGCGCAGGCTGCGGCTGCACGCGGAGCTGAGCCAGGAGGAGTTCGGCAAGCTGGTCCACTTCTCCGGCTCGCAGATCTCCGCCATCGAGCTGGGCCAACGGCCGTTCGACAGGCTGTTCCTCAAGCGGGCGGACGAGGTCCTGACGACCGGCGGCCTGCTCACCTCACTGCTCAGGCTGGCCGAGCGCTACTCGCAACCGAACTGGTTCCGGCCCTGGCTGGAGGCCGAACGCCAGGCACAGCAGCTCTGGTGTTACCACCCGACGCTCGTTCCGGGTCTGTTGCAGACGGAGAACTACGCCCGTGCGGTGATCCGGGCCGACGACATGCTCAGCGACGACGAGGTGGAGCGGCGGCTCGCCGTCCGGCTGGACCGGCAGAGCGTGCTCACTCGTTCGCAGCCGCCGAAGCTGATCGCGGTGGTCGAGGAGGCGGTGCTGCGGCGCGCGGACGAGAGCTTCCGGGGCCTGATGGTGCAGCAGATCGCCCACCTGCTGGACTGCGTCGACCAGCCGAACGTCAGCATCCACGTGATACCCGCCGAGGTCAGCACCCACGTGGGTCTCGCCGGCCCGTTCACGCTGGCGCTCGGCAACGACAGCGGTTGGGTCGGTTATCTGGAGAACCAGCTCGACGGCACCACGATCGACAAGGACGGGGAGCTGACTATCCTGATTGCACGGTGGGAGAGCGTCCGCAGCGAGGCCCTGCCCCACAACCAGTCGGCACTGCTGATGAAGGAAGTGATGACGTCATGGAGCTGACCGGTGCCACCTGGCGCAAGTCCACCCGCAGCGGCAACAGCGAGTGCGTCGAGGTCGCCGACGACCTGCCCGGCGTCGTCGGGGTGCGCGACAGCAAGGACCCGACCGGGCCCGTCCTCACCTTCGACCGCCGGGCCTGGCGGTCGTTCGTCGCCGCCACCGGCAACGGCGTCGGCACCCACTGACCCGGCCCGACCCGGCACCCGCTGACCCGACCCGCCCAGACCACCCGCTGACCCGGCCTGCGCCGGCACGCCGAGGGCAGCCGGCCCCGGCGTGGCCGGCGGCTACTGGCCCAGGATCGCCTCGATCAGGCGCATGGTGCCGTCGCGCTCCCAGGCCGACTGGTAGTTGGCGACGATCGAGCCGGGTGGATAGTGCGCCGGCATGTTCGCCCAGGTGCAGCCGGTGCGTCTGCGGTGGTAGATCGCTTCCACGATCAGTCGGCGGTCGTACCGCCGGCCCCGATGCGAGTCGCCGCCCGGCAGGATCGCCGCGACCTGCCGCCACTGCTCGTCGGTGATGCCGCCCGGAGTCGACGGTCCGTGCTGCTCGACCCGCTCGGGCCGGCGGGACGCTGGTCGCGGCACCTCGACAGCCCGCGGCACCTCGACAGCTCGCGGCACCTCCACAGCTCTCGGCGTCTCGACCGGTTCCGGCGGTTGCGCACCACCCTGGCGGCTCTCCCTGGCCGACAGCCGGGCCCGCGCCGCCGCCGCGATCTGTTCCCGAACCGGCAACGGCTGGGCCGGCGGATATCCGGTGAAGCCGGGTTCGAGGGCGGCGGTGAGGAGCCCGCAGGCCTGGCGGAGCTGCTCCCACTCGGGGGCAAGGGCCAGCAGGTGGGCGGTCGCCGGATCGTCGGGTTGCCCCTGCTGCCCGCCGAACGCCTGGAGGCGACCCAGGATCACCGGTTGACGGTGGGCGTACCAGGCCAGGACGCGGGCGATGGCATCGTGCACCGACGACCGGTATTCCTCCTGGTACGGCCCGGCCAGGCTGAACGCGTACGCCTGCGTGTTGTACTCGGCCATGTCGGCGGCGAGGTCCGGGCAGTCCGCCAGCACCTGCGGGAACTGGTCGGGGTCCAGGTAGTCCAGCCACCGGGGCGCCGGCTGGTCGCCGCCGTCAGGTGCCGGGTCCCCGGGCTGACCGGGCAGGTCCGGTTGCTCGACGGTGGCGGTCAGGTACCACTGCCGCAGGTGCTCGTCGCAGGCTGCGGCGAAGTACGGCAGGTACGCCCCGGCGACCTCGCCGGCGAGGGTCTCGGCGGCCACCGACCAGAGGGCGAACGTGAACCCGGTGTCCACCTCGAACACCTGCGCCAACCGGGCGACCAGCGCGAACATGTCGTCGATCTGGGCGAACTCCGCGACGAGCGTCGGATCGATCTCCCCGAACGCCAATGCCAGGGGGTGGTCGACCCACGGCGGCCGGACGATCTCCACCAGCGCGACGACGAGGTGGTCCCGGTCCAGCTGCCCACTGGTGTGCTGCTGGAGCAGCGTGATCGTGGCCAGGCTACGGCGCAGCTGGTCGACGCCGGTGTGGGCGGCCTGCTCGTCGGCCCAGGCATGGAACATCGCCAGGCAGGTGGGGTTCTGCTGGGTCTCGGCCCAGGTGAGGCGCTGGAAGAACGCCGGCTGGTGCTCGGCGATCCAGGCGAAGGTCGTGGCGAACGTGTGTTGCCATGGCGCCGGCTGGACGTCCTGATGCGGATGCACGCCTGTCTCCCGGTCGGTGGGCGGGTCCGCACCAGCGTGCACCGGATCTGCCGGCCCGTTCCCCGGTCGCCGGCCGGTCCTGCGGGCAGTCCGCGTTGCCCCTGCGGGCAGCGCGACACCGACCAGCGCGCGCGATGACGGTCGGTGCGGGCGCGGCGACGGTCGGTGCGGGCGCGGCGACGTCGACACGCGGTGCCCAACGCCGAAGGCCGACGTTGCGCGACCCGGGCAGCCACCCCTCAGACCCGGACGGTCAGCGGCCAGGCCCGGATCCTGATCCAGGACCGCTGGTCGGAACCTGCCGCTCGGCGACCTTCGGCGTGGCCAGCGCACAGGTGATCGGCAGACCCGACGGGGTGCGGACCAGATGCAGACGCAGGCTCGGCTAGGGCAGCCGGTAGACGGAGACGTGGGAGCGGGATTCGGCGGTGAACTCGCCGCCGGTCCAGTCGGCGTGCCGGCTCTCCAGGGTGAACCCGGCGAGCTGCCCCATCAGGTCCAGCTCCGCGGGCCAGACGTAGCGGTGCGGGGTACGGAACAGTTCCGCCTGCCGGCCGTCGCCGAACCGGAAATGGTGGGACACCACGTGCTGCGCCAGCACGTCGTAGGTGTCCAGGCCGACGTAGCCGGGTTCGGAGTGCCAGACGACGGCCTGCTGCCCGGGTGGGAGTTTGCGCAGTTCGGGCACCCACAGTTCGATGACGAACCGGCCACCGGGGGCGAGGTGCCGGGCTGCGTTGCGGAAGCAGGCCACCTGTTCGGCCTGGGTGAGCAGGTTGGCGATCGTGTTGAAGACGAGGTAGACGAGGGAGAACTCGCCGGGGGCGACGGCGGTCGCCATGTCACCGGCGACCACCGGGATGGCCTGCGCGTCCACCTTGGTGCGGAGCTGCGCGATCATCGGGGCGGACAGCTCGATGCCGGTGACCGGCACCCCCCGGGCGGCGAGCGGTACGGCGACCCGACCGGTCCCGATCGCGAACTCCAGTGCCGCCCCGTCACCGGCGAGCGCGGCCAGCCGGTCCACCGTCGGCCCCAGCACCTCCGGGGCGAACATCCCCTCACCCGGCGTGTCATACCGCCGGGCGGCCTCGCCGTCCCAGACCTCCTCCTGCCGCATCCCCCGATGCTCACCGCCCCCAACTACCAAGTCCACCCAATTACCGCCCCCACCCCCGCTCCCCGCCCGTCCCCGCCCTCCCGCCCCCGCCCGTCGCCCCGGTGATCAAGAGGTTTGCGTCACCCCGCCCCGGAATCCTGACGCAAACCTCTTGATCACCGCGAAACGGCGGGGCGACCGGCGCGCACGAGGAGGTCGTCTGGGACGGGGTGGTCGACCAGATCCTGCGTCGGGTTGGCGGCAACGGGGTGTAACGGACGCGCCACGGGGTATCGAAGTTGGATCGTCCAAAGGGTGTTTGTTGTGCGGAGGGCTCTCATGTACCGGGTCAGTGACGTGATGACGAAGCAGGTGGTCTATCTGTCGGCGGAGACCACCCTGGACGAGGCGGCCAGGGTGATGAAGGAGGCCGACATCGGGGACGTGGTGGTCACCGACGGCTCTACGCTGGCGGGCCTGCTGACCGACCGGGACATCGTGGTACGGGCGGTCGCCGAGTGCAGCGACCCGGCCAGCACCTCGATCGGTTCGATCATCACCCGGGAGGTGGTGATGATCGAACAGCACGCCACGGCCGGTGAGGCGGTGGCGTTGATGCGTGAGCGCAACATCCGCCGGATCCTCGTCTGCGACAACGAGCGCAAGCTCGTCGGCATCGTCTCCCTGGGCGACCTGGCGATGCAGCTCGACCCCAGCTCGGCGCTGGCCGACATCAGCGAGGGCGCACCGAACAACTGACCCGCCCGGCGCGGGCGACCCACGAGCGGTGTGGTCGCCCGCCTCGTCCCGGCTTCCTCCGGCCCGCAGACGGTCGGTGCGGGAGTCTGGTGGCAGACCCGCGCCGGGTGCGGCGGTAGCCTGGCGGGATGTCCGAGATGCCGACGAGGCTGGCCGAGATCGTCGGGGAGTTCGCCGACGCCCCCCGCGACGTGGTGCTGGAGATGCTGCTTGAGTACGCCGACGTGATCCCGCCGCTGCCGGCCGGGGTGGACCGCGACGACCTGGAGCAGGTCCCCGAGTGTCAGACCGCGTTCTTCCTACGCGCCGAGGTCAACCCGGACCGCACGGTCACCACCCTGTTCGACTGCCCACCGGAGGCGCCCACCACCCGGGCCTTCGCCGGCATCCTCGCCGAGGGGCTGGCCGGGGCGAGCGTCGAGCAGGTGCTCGGTGTACCGGATGACCTCTACCAGCGGATGGGCCTGGCCCAGGCGATCAGTCCGCTACGGGTACGCGGCGGCACCGCGATCCTGGCCCGACTCAAGCGGCAGGTTCGGGAACAAGCCGGCTGAGCTGCGGGTTGTCTCCGGTCATGGAGATCGAGATCTACGCCGACGTGGTCTGCCCCTGGTGCTACATCGGCAAGCGCCGCTTCGAACAGGCCCTGGCGTCGTACGACGGCGAGGTGACCGTCCGGTACCGGCCGTTCCAGCTCGACCCGACGCCGGTGACCGCGCCGCAGCCGCTGCTGGACGCGCTGGCCGCGAAGTTCGGCGGCCGGCAGCGGGCCGAGCAGATGGCCGGCCAGGTGACCCAGGCGGCTGCCGGGGTGGGGCTGACGTTGAACTTCGACCGGGCGGTGAGCGCCAACACCTTCGACGCGCACCGGTTGGTCCGCTTCGCCGACGGGCACGGCCGGGCGGGTGACGTGGTCGAGGCGCTCTACCGGGCGCACTTCACCGACGGGGTCGACGTCGGCTCACCGGAGGCGCTGGTCGCGCTGGCCGCCTCGGTCGGGCTGGACGAGACGGAGACGCGCGAACACCTGGCCTCGAACGTGGGTCGCCGCGAGGTGGCCGCCGACCTGGCCGCCGCCCACCAGCTCGGGGTGAGCAGTGTGCCGACCTTCGTGCTCGCCGGCAAGTACGCCGTCACCGGGGCACAGGAGCCGGAAACCCTGCTCGCCGCCCTGACCGAGGTCACCCAGCGGGAGTCGGCCGCCTGAAATCCGACCGCCCGGCGAGGGCGAGGGCGCCGACCGTTCCGGCCGCAGCAACGCCATCCCGGCGGCCACCGGCACCCCGGCGGGGACGGCATCGACCGGCGCAATGTTTCACGTGCAACAACATCGATGTCGATGACTGGCTAGGCCGGGCGGGCCAGGCCCTCCACCACCCGCGCGCCCGGCAGTGCGCCGAGCGCCGGCCCGGGTAGGGCGATCTTGCTGTGCCGTACGCCGGAGCCGATGATCACGTGCGGGGCGGCGATCACCCGGGCGTCGACCAGGATCGGCCAGGACTCCGGCAGCCCGATCGGGGTGATCCCGCCGTACTCCATCCCGGTCGCCTCCACCGCGTCGGCCATCGGGGCGAAGCTCGCCTTGCGGACGTCCAACGTCCGACGGACCACCCCGTTGACGTCGGCCCGGGTGGTGGCGAGCACCACGCAGGCCGCGTACCGGATCTCGCCCTCCCGCTTGCCGGCGATCACCACACAGTTCGCCGACACGTCCAGCCCCACCTCGTACGCGGCGCAGAAGGCAGCCGTGTCGGCCAGCGTGGCGTCGATCGGTGCGACCAGGACGTCGTCGACGTCGACGGGCGCGTCCGCCGACCACTGCGCCAGGGCGGCGGCCACCGGCGTGGCCAGCAGGTCGGGTCGGGTCCGGGCGGGCTCGGTCTGCAACGTTCCCATCACGGCAGCGATCCTCGCACCCCACCCCACAGGCCGCCCCACCAGGCCACGCATCGGGCCACGCCCACAGTGCGCTGGAGACGACGACGCGCGGCGGCAGCCGGCGGGAGGGCGCGACGGGTCTAGTTGCCGCCGAGGAAGGAGTTCTCCCGCAGGAACGCCCGGTCGTCGGCCGTCGCCGACCGACCGGCCCGCAGTGCCTGTGGCCGGCGGGCCTCCAGATCCTCCATGCCGTGCCGCACGGCGAGGCGGATCACCCCGTACAGGAAGACCAGACCGAAGACGTAGAGCAGCACCGTGACGACGAAGACCAGCATGGCGTCACGGTAGGCAGGACGTGAACCCGTGCCCGGCTCATCTTCGGTCGGGTCGCCCGTACGTGTCGGCCAGGTGATCGGCCCAGGTCCGACGGCCGGTCGGGACGGCGCTCGTGGTCAGCCCACCCGCCCGCAACTCCCGACCCAGCCGCCCCGGCAGGCGCACCGGCAGCAGCGGACGACGGGACCCCCGGGCCACCCGCCAGGCCCGTACCGCGTCGTCGAAGCGGAGGACCTGTGGGCCGCCGTACTCCTGCACACCGGTGAGCGGGCCGGTGGCGAGCAGCTCCGCAAGCCGGGCGGCCACCTCGTGCTGGTCGACCGGCTGGGCCAGCACCGCCGGATCCCCCAGCACCGGCCCGAGCCGGCTCGCCGCCCGCAACAGCCGGTCCAGGAACACCGGGAACTGGGTGGCCCGCAGCACCGTCCACGGCACCGGCCCGGCCGCCACCACCTGCTCCGCCGCCAGCTTCTGCCGGTAGTACGGGATCGGCACCCGGTCCACGCCGACGATCGAGACGTACAGCAGATGGGCCACGCCCGCGTGACCGGCGGCCAGGGCCAACCGGCGGGTGCCCAGCACGTCCACCCGGTGGGTCGGGGCGCCGCCACCCGGGCGGGACGCCAGGTGCAGCACCGCGTCCACCCCGGCGACCGCCTCGGCCCAACCCGGCCCCGGTGGCCAGGTCCGCGACCACCCAGTCCGTCGTCGGATCGTGCCGGGGCCGCCGGCTCGTCGCCCGTACGGTGAAGCCGTCGCTACGCAACCGGGGCAGCACCGCCCGCCCCAACGTCCCGCCGGCACCCGTCACCAGCACCCGCATCCCGTCCCCCTCCACCGACCGCCGACGAACCGACCCGGCGGGAAGAGCACTTGACGGGCCGACCAGCTGACGGGTCGACCACCCGGAATGTGACACCGCCCCGACGGGCCCGGGGCGTCCCGGCCCTCAGGTGAGCAGGTCGACCACGGTCAACGCGAGGAAGAACACCACCACCGCCTCGCTGATGATCCACGAGTGCCGGTCCGCCCAGTCGCGCATCCGGGGCAGCACCCGGTCCGCCCGGTCACCGAGCAGCAGCAACGCCAGCAGCGGCAGGGCCAGCAACAGCAGGGTCAGCAGCATGAACGGCACCAGGTGCCACCACGGCAGGCCGTGCCGGGCGGCGCTCGCCCCCACCGTCACCATCGTCAGGTCGTCGGAGGGCATCACCACGAAGAGCAGCAGGCCCAGCCGGAGCGCGTACCCGAATCCGGCGTGCTGGAGGTGACCCATCCACGTCGGCTCGCCGGAGGAGTGCCGCCGGACGAACACCACCACCGCCAACACCACCAGCAGCCCCAGCACCACCCAGTCGATGACCGTCTCGACCTGGCGGCGACCACCCCCACCACCGCCGGCTGCGCCCTTGACGACCCGGAACACCAGCCAGGCGAGGGTCGTCCCGGCAACCACCACGATCGCCGCACCGGCCAGGAACCCCAGCGACGCCCGGCGGGGCCGGTCGCCGGAGGCGAGGAAGACCGCCGCCACCAACTGCGTACCGGCCACCATCACCACGGCCATCGGCAGGATCGTCAGGAAGTTCATCGCCCACCATCCTCCCGGTCACCCCGGTCGACCAGGCGGGATTCGAGGGATCAGGCGGCCCGCACCCGGCCCGGCACCACCCGGCCGGCGAGCACCGCGCCGAGCAGGGCACAGCCCACCGCCACGGCGAGCGTCCCCGCGTACCCGGCCGGGCCGGGCGTCGTCCCGGCGGCGAGCACCGCACCGGTCAACGCCAGCACCGTGGCGGTGAACAGCGAGTCGGCCAGTTGCAACGACGAACTGTTGCGCCCCTGCTCGTCGGGGGCCGACAGGGCCAGGGTCAACACCGACAGCGACGGGTACGCCAGACCCATCCCCAGGCCCGCCACCGCCCACCCGGCCACCCCGACCGCCACCGGCACCGCCGGCCACACGGCCAGGGTGACCGTGGCCGTGCCCGCAGCCACGCAGGCCAGGCCGAGCCGGGGCAGGGTCGCCGAGGAACGCGGCGCCGGCAACCGACCCTGGAGCCAGGAACCCACCGACCAGGACAGCGCGCCGACGGTCAGCACCAGGCCGGCGGCGGTCGGCGAGAAACCCCGCTGCCGGGACAGCATCAGCGGGATGACCACCTCCGCACCGACGAACGCCGCCGCCGCCAACCCGCGCAGCCCCACCACCGTGGGCAGGCCCCGGGCGGCCCGCAGGAACCCCGCCGGGAGCAGCCTGGGCGCACAGACCCCCAGGCCGGTGAGGGCCACCACCACCAGGATCACGGCGGGCACGCCGCGCTGCTGCCCGCCGTGGTGCAGCAGTGCGGCGCTCACCCCCGCCCCGGCCGCCCAGCCGATCCGGGCCACCGCGCCCGCCGGTGGCCCGGCCGGCGTCGGCCGGGCGAGCGTGCGCAGTCCCGACTCGACCAGCAGCACCGCCGGCAACGCCACCACCGGCACCGCGAGGAAGACCCACCGCCAGCCCAGGTGTTCCACGATCAACCCGGCCACCGCCGGCCCGACCAGCGACGGGATGACCCACGCCGCCGCGAACGCCGCGAAGACCCGCCGCCGCAGCTGCTCCGGGTACGCCTGCCCGACCACCACGTACAGCGCGACGGAGAGCAGCCCGGACCCGAAGCCCTGCACCGCCCGACCGACCACCAGGGTGCCCATCGCGTCGGCGCTCCCGGCGACGAGCAACCCGACGACGAACAGTCCCACCCCGCCCCACATCGGGGCGCGTGGCCCCCGGGCGTCGCACCAGATGCCGGAGAGCACCATGGCCAGCACCCCGGCGGCGAACGAACCGCCGAAGGCGAGCGCGTAGAGACCCAGCCCGTCCAGCGCGCGGGCCACCGTGGGCATCGCGGTGCCCACCGCCAACGCCTCGAAGGCGAGCAGTGACACCAGGGCGACGCTGCCCACCGTCATGGCCCGCAGCCGGGGATCGTAGAGGCGGGCCGCCGGGGCGAGGGTGGCGGTCACCGAACGGCCCCGGCCCGGGGCGGTACGTCAGGCATGGACCCAGCCTGCGACCTGCACCCTGGTTCAGGTCAAGGGTGAGCCCGGTCTCGTCACGCCGACTCCAGGGCCTCCCCGAGCCCCTTGGCCAGTCCCGACAGGTGCTGGTCGGCGAGCAGGTGACCGGCGGTGATCACCAGGGCGAGCGGCCACTCGATGACCTGGAGTGCGGCGAGCACCCCCAACCCGGCGTAGTAGGCGATCTTGTCGGGCGGGGGCACCGCCACCTCGCCCAGCATCGGCACCTCCACCCGTCGGGTGTACGCGCGGACCATCTCGTGACTGCCACTGAGGTGACGCGTGATCGTGCTCATCCCGGCCTCCCTGCCGACTCGTCGGATCGTCAGCCGGATTCCACCGGCACCGCCGTCCATGCCCCGCCACCGGCGGAAACTTCCCCCACCCGGGGGGCATAACGGACGCGGTGCCGGGAAGCCAGGCCGCCTGACGAACGCGGGAGGCACGATGGCGTACGGCGGCAGTGGGCGGGGCCGACGCATCGGCCGTACGCCTCGATGACCACGCTGGGCCGGGTCGCCGGCCGGGTCCTCCCGTCGGTGCCGGTGCCCCCGCTGCTCGGCGGCGCGTCCCGTACCGTCGGACGGCTGGCCCGGGTGGCCGGGCTGACCCGCCGCCGGGTGTGGTCCCGCGACGGCCGGCACCACATCGAGGTGCACGGCGTCTGCCAGGACGGCGGCGACCGGCTGGCCCGGCAGGTCGAGGCGGCGCTGCAACGGCTCCCCGGGGTGGCCTGGGCCCGGGTGAACGCCCCGTCCGGCCGGGTGGTGGTGGCCGTCGGGGAACCGAAACCGAAACTGCGCGACCTGATCGACACGGTGGCCCGGGTCGAACGGGTCTGCCCGCACGAGCCGGACCCGGAGATCCCGCCCCCACATCCGCCGGAGGACGGGCCGCGTACCCCCCGGACCCTCGGTGCGCTCGCCTCCGACGCGCTGGGCCTGACCATCTCCGCCGCCACCCGGATCCTGCCGTTCACCCCGGTGCCGGGGGAGGTGGCCGGCCTGCTCACCGCCGTCGACCTGCACCCCAGGCTGCACGACCTCGCCGGCCGGGGGTTGCGTGCCGACCCGCGCGCCGAGGTGCTGTTCCCGCTCGCCGAGGCGGTCGTGCAGGGCCTCACCGGTGGTTGGGCCGGCATCGTCCTCGACGGCGCGCAACGGATCGTGCAGTGGGGTGAGGCGCGCGCCCAACTCGCCGCCTGGACCCGGGCCGAGCCGGGGCTGACCGGCGACCCGGAGCGTGCCGTGGCCCGCTCACCCGGGGTCCGGCGGCCCTGCCCCCGCCCCGACGGCCCCGTCGAACGGTACGTCTCGACGATGCTCGCCACCGGTGTCGCCGCCGGGGCCGCCGCGTGGCCCGTCGCCGGGCCGAAGCGGGCCGCCGCACTGGGCCTCGCCGCGCTACCCAAGGCCCCCGGCAGTGGCCGCGAAGGGTACGCCGCCCAGCTCGGCCGGGTGCTGGCCCGGCGTGGCGTGATCGCGATGGACCGCAGTGTGCTGCGGGAACTCGACCGGATCGACACGGTGGTGCTGGACGCGACCGTGCTCGGATCGGACCGTGGTGTCCTCGCCGACCTGGCCCCGCTGCCCGGCACCGACACCGGGGAGGTGGCCGGTCAGGCGTTCGCCCTGTTCGACCCCGAGCAGCCCGACGCCGTCCACGAGGCGGACGGTTGGCGGCTCGGCCCCCTGGCCGACCTCGACACCGTCGACCCGGGGGACACCCCCGACAGCGCACGGCTGCGCACGGCGGGCGGCCCGCTGCTCGGCCTCGTCCACCACGGCAGCCTCACCGCCGTCGTCCGGGTCGCACCCGAACCGGCGCCCGGCGTCGATGCGCTACCCACCGCCGCCCGGCACGCCGGCCTGCGGCTGGTGGTCGCCGGCGACGACCCGCAGCGGTACGGCTTCGCCGACGCGGTGCTGCCCGGCGGGGACCGGCTCGTCGAGTCCGTACGTGCCCTGCAACGCGACGGCGCGGTGGTGATGCTGGTCTCCGGCGACCGGACGGCGCTTGCCGCAGCCGACTGCGGGCTCGGGGTGGCCGCTGCCGAGGACCTGCCGCCATGGGGCGCCCACCTGCTCGTCGGCACCGACCTGCGGATCCCGGCGCTGCTGATCGAAGCGGCAGGGGTGGCCCGGCGGATGACCGGGCAGAACATCCGCCTCGCCATGGCCGGCACCGGGCTCGGCGCGCTGGGGGCGTTCACCGCCGCGGTGCCGCAACTGCCCGGCCGCAGCCTCGCCGCCGTCAACGGCGCGGCGGCGCTGGCCTTCGCCAACGGCGTGTGGCGGGCCCGCCGGCTACCCGACCCGGCCGGGGCCCCGGAGTCGGCCACCACCGCCTGGCACCTGATGCCGGTGCCGACGGTGCTGCGCCAACTCGACACCACCCCGGACGGGCTGACCGACGTCGAGGCGCAGCACCGGCACCGCGTCGACCCGGACGTGTCGGGTGGCCCCGTCGGCCTGTTCCGGGCCTTCGTCGACGAATTGGCCAACCCGCTCACACCGGTGCTGGCCGCCGGCGCGGTCCTCTCCGCCGCGTTCGGCTCGTTGGTCGACGCGGCCCTGGTCGGCGGCGTGGTCGGCGGATCGGCGCTGGTCGGGGCGGTGCACCAACGCAACACCGACCGGGCGCTCGCCGAGTTGCTGTCCCGCTCGGCGGTCACCGCACGGGTGCTGCGGGACGGGGCCGAACGGGTGGTCGTCGCCGAGGAACTGGTCCCCGGTGACGTGGTGACCCTCGGCCCCGGGGACGCGGTGCCGGCCGACTGCCGGGTGCTCACCGCCGACGGGTTGGAGGCCGACGAGTCGTCACTGACCGGCGAGTCGTTGCCGGTGACCAAGGGGGCCGCTCCGGTGGTCGCCGCCGCCCTGGCCGACCGGGCCTCGATGCTCTACGAGGGCACCACCATCGCCGCCGGACACGGCACCGCCGTGGTGGTGGCGACCGGTGCGCGGACCGAGTCCGGGCGGAGTCTCGCGCTGGCCCGGCAGTCCCCGCCGGAGAGCGGTGTGGAGGCCCGGCTCGGCACTATCACCCGTTCGGCGATCCCGTTGGCCGCCGCGTCGGCGATCGCGGTGGCCGGGGCGGGGCTGCTGCGGGGCGTACCGCTGCGGCAGACGGCGGCGACCGCCGCGAACCTGGCCGTGGCGTCGGTGCCGGAAGGGCTGCCGTTCCTGGTCAGCGCGGCGCAACTGGCCGCCGCGCGACGACTGGCCGAACACGGCGCGCTGGTCCGCAACCCCCGCACCATCGAGGCGCTGGGCCGGGTGGACGTGCTCTGCTTCGACAAGACCGGCACCCTCACCGAGGGCAGGCTGCTGCTCGCCGGGGTCGGCGACGACGGCCGGTTCGCCGATCTGCACGGCCTCGACGACGGGTTGCGCCGGATCCTCGCCGCCGGGCTACGCGCCACCCCGTACGCGGACGATCCGCAGGTGTTGCCGCAGCACACCGACCGGGCGGTCAGGTATGGCGCACGGCAGGCCGGGGTGACCGAGCAGACCGGCGCGTCCGGCTGGGCGGCGGTCGGCGGGTTGCCGTTCGAGCCGTCCCGGGGTTACCACGCCACCGTCGGCCGGACCACCGACGGGCTGCTGCTCAGCGTGAAGGGTGCCCCGGAGACGGTGCTGCCCCGCTGTGGTGCGTGGCGGCTGCCGGGCGGCCGGGACGAGCCGTTGGACGCCGCACGCCGGGACCGGCTGCACACCGCGCTCGCCGACCGGGCCGGGGCGGGTCACCGGATCCTCGCCGTGGCGGAGTGCCGGGCCGGTGCCGAGGCGGTCACCGACGACGAGGTGCGCGGGCTGGTCTTCGTCGGTTTCCTCGCCCTCGCCGACGGGGTACGCGAGAGCGCCGCCCCGGCGGTCCGCCGGATCCGGCAGGCCGGCGTGCACACCATCATGATCACCGGGGACCATCCGGCCACCGCCGAGGCGATCGCGTCGGCCATCAGCCCGGAAACCGACGGCCAACGGGTGGTCACCGCCACGGAGCTGGACGAGTTGGACGACGCGGCGCTGGGTGAGCGGCTGGGCCGTACCGACGTGGTGGCCCGGTGCACCCCGGCGCACAAGGTACGGATCATCCAGGCGTTGCAGAAGTGCGGGCGTACCGTGGCGATGACCGGTGACGGCGCCAACGACGCCCCGGCGATCCGGCTGGCCGACGTGGGCATCGCCCTCGGCCAACGGGGCACCCCGGCCGCCCGTGCCGCCGCCGACCTGGTGGTCACCGACGACCGGTTGGAGACCATCATCGCCACCCTGGTCGAGGGCCGGGCCATGTGGTCGTCGGTACGCCACGCGCTGAGCATCCTGGTCGGCGGCAACCTCGGCGAGATCGCGTTCAGCGTGCTCAGCGCCGCCGTCACCGGCCGGTCGGCGCTCAACGGCCGGCAGCTGCTCCTGGTCAACCTGCTCACCGACCTGGCACCGGCGCTGGCCATCGCGGTCCGGCCGCCCGACGCCGACCACGCCGACGGGTTGCTCCGCGAAGGACCGGACGCCTCCCTCGGCGGCACCATGACCCGCGAGATCGGGCTCCGCGCCGCCGCCACCACCCTCGGGGCGACCGCCGGCTGGACGGTGGCCCGGTGGACCGGCCGGGAACGACGGGCCGGCACGGTGGCCCTGGTCTCGCTGGTCGGCACCCAACTGGGGCAGACCGTCCTCGCCGGGGGCACCAGCCCGACGGTGCTCGCGTCGACCGCCGCCTCGGTCGGGGTACTCGCGGCCGTGGTGCAGACCCCCGGGGTGAGCCAGTTCTTCGGCTGCACCCCGCTCGGCCCGGTGGGCTGGGGCATCGCCGCCGGTTCGGCGCTCGGCGCGACCTTCGCCAACGGCGCACTGACCCGCCTGGTGGAGCGCCTGCCGGGCCCGCCCACCCGCTGACCCCGCCGCCACCCGCCCGCCGCTGCCCGCCCGCCGCCAGCGCCCGCCGCCTGCCCGCCGCCACCGCAAGATCGTGCTCGAACCACGATGTAGTGGCATCCTGCGGCTGAATGACCACTACTTCCTTGTTGTTGCGCGGCTCGCCGCCAGCCGAGTGACCACTACATGCTTAATGTGCGTGGCTGGCCGTGGGGATGTGCCCGGGGTCAGGGTGCGGGTGGGGACCAGGTGGCGGCGGCGCGGCCCAACCGGTCGTTGATCGCCCGGCCGACCCCCTCGTCGGGGGCCGGTTCGGCGAGGATCTCGGTCACCCCGGCCGCATCCAGCCGGTGCAGCGCGTCGAAGAGCCGGGCGGCCGCTTCGGTCACGTCACCGGCGGGTGACAGCACCTCAACCGCCGCGTAACCGGCCGCCGGGCCCTCCCGGAAGGCCAGGAAGCCCCGTCGGACCCCGTCGGCCGGTGCCGGCACCGCGCCCGCCACCACCCGCAACGGGGTACGCGGCGCGTAGTGCGCGGCCAACGTCCCCGGGGCGACCGGCTGCCCGGAGCTGCCCTGCCGGACGGTCACCGGGCCGACCGCCGCGACGAGTTCCTCGATGGCGAGCGCCCCGAGCCGCAGCACCACCGGGTGGGGGCCGCGCGCGTCCACGATGGTCGACTCGATTCCGCACCGGGTGGGGCCGCCGTCGAGCACCACGTCGACCGCCGCACCGAGCCCTCGGACGACGTGTTCGGCGCGGGTGGGGCTGAGCTGCCCGAACCGGTTGGCACTCGGTGCGGCCACGGGCACTCCGGCGGCCCGGATCAACGCGCGGGCGGACGCCTCGTCGGGCACCCGTACGGCCATCGTGTCGAGACCGGAGGTGACGATCGGCGGGATCACGGCCGGCCGGTCCACGATCAGGGTGAGCGGTCCCGGCCAGAACCGCTCGGCCAGCGCTGCGACGGTGGGGGGCAGCGCGCCGACGAGCGCCGGCAGGTCGGTGGCGTCAGCCAGGTGGGTGATCAGCGGATCGAAGCTGGGCCGGGCCTTCGCTTCGAAGATCCGCGCCGCGGCCCGGGCGTCCAGCGCGTTCGCGCCGAGCCCGTAGACCGTTTCGGTGGGGAAGGCCACCAGGCCGCCGGCCCGCAGCACCTCGGCGGCCTCGGCGATGCCGTGCGCGGCGGGCAGGACACGGGGAGCGCCAGTGGTCACACCCCGACGCTAGCCTGCCGCCCCGGCCTGGCCCGGTGCGGGTGGCGGTCGTCCCCGCGAGGGTCGTGCGGGGTGACGTCCGCGACGGCAGGCGAGCGCCGGGGTGGGGTCACTGCGCAGCTCCGCACCGGCGGACGGCAGGTCGTCCTCCTCCTGCGCCCAGCCGAGGTCGGCGGCGCGTAGCTCGGCGACCGCGTGGTAGGTCACGACTGCCCCCCGTTGCCGCGACGCCAGGGCTCGGGTGCCAACCGGTCCGTTCCGCGCGTTCGGTCTCGTGGGGGGAGAATTGCGGGCATGCTCCGCTCGCCGCGCGCCCTCCTGCTGGACTTCGGTGGCGTCCTGGCCGACGCGCCTCCGCAGCCACCCGCTCCACCGGAACTTGTCCGGCGGCTGTCCCAGCTCGTCGGTGGCGTGGTGGCGGACCAACAGATCGCCGCCGACCTGACCGAAGGCGCACGACGCTACTCGGCCTGGCGTGACGACGCGGGCCGGACAGCCGACCCGGTGGAGCTGTCCCACTCCCGGGTCTGGGCGGAGTTCGTCACCGGCTCGTGGCCCGGACCGGCCCGCGACGCCGTCGACCGTGAGGCGACCCCCCTGTCGTACGCCTGGACGTGGCGGGCGGACTGGGCGGTGCGCCCGGGGATCCCCGAGGCGCTCCGGGCGGCCACCGCGGCGGGCCTTCCGCTGGCCGTGGTGAGCAACACCCTCTGCGGTGCCGCGCACCGGGACTTCCTCGCCGCTGTCGGGCTCGCCGGTTCGTTCGCCGCCCAGCTCTACAGCGACGAGGCTGGCCCCCGGAAGCCCAACCCGCGACTGGCGCTGCTGGCGGCAGACGCCGTCGGGGTGCCGATCGACCGCTGCTGGTTCGTCGGCGACACTCTCGGCCGGGACGTCGAGGGTGCCCGCCGGGCCGGCGCGGGAGCGGCGATCCTGATGCGTTCCCCGCGCACCGACCGGGAACCCCCGCAACCCGCCGTCGTTCCTGACGCCCGGATCGAGGACGGCCACGGTCTGCTCGCGCTGTTGCGTCAGGCCCGGGGCTCCGTCGACTGAGGACGTCCGCCCGCATCGTGGAGGTGCGGAGTGGCCGGGAGCTCCACCCGTTCTGGCGGGGTCAGCCGTGGCCATCGACTGGTGGCAGGAGCTTCACCGCCGGGCCGCCGTCGGTCCACCTCGGCCCGGCGGGCAGTGTTCCGGCGCAGGGTGCAACGGTGTTCGACCCGGTTGGCTGCCGGTCCTGACCGGAGCCACGCTCCGGTGGCCCGATCACCAAGCTAGGCCTGCGGTATCGCATCGTCCACCGACGACGCCCCCGCCACTCGGTGGACGGTGACCACGGCGTCGATCGGCAGTGCCGCGTAGACGTGCGGGAAGGGCCCACCGTCGGGGGCGTCCTCCCAGCGCACCGCCGCACCGAGCAGCCGGGTGTCGAGAGCGGCGACCACGAGCGTCGGCTCCTGCGCGAAGAACCGCAGCGCGGTCGCGGCCACCTGCTCACGCGAGGAGCAGTGGATGAAACCGCTGCTGTGGTCGAGCGGCGAGCCGTCGAAGCGGCCGGCGGCCTCGAATCCGGCCCACTCGGCGGGCAGCAGGATCTTGTAAATCAGCACAGCTCAGGGTGGCAGACGTCGGAGTGATCCGCAGCCACCACGGTTCGCCGGCTATCGGGCACGACTGTTCACCCGAGCACACTGCACGTGCTCTCGGGATCGTCATGTCGTCCGGACGGGATGACTGCGCCTACACACCCCGTCGCCAGGGCAGACGGTCGTGGTGGGTGCCCTGGCGCCGTCGCCGGACTTCTCACCGGAGCCCGGGGTGGCAGGGGTGCGGCAGGCGCTCGCGCTGACCTTTTCCAGGTGGTCGGAGTCGGCTTTGACGGTGTGGACGTGCCAGGGCTCGTCGCTGGGGCCGCGTACCCAGACCTTGTTTTGCAGGGGCGTAGCAGCACTCGGTGCTGTTCTTCTCCAGGGTGATCAGGCCTGATGCGGTGAGGCGTCGAGCGGCGGCGTCGACCTCCCCGGTGGTGGACACCTCGACGCCCAGATGGCCCAGCACGGTTCTGTGCCCACCGGACACCTGTTGATCTTCACGGGCCATGACGCCTGGTCAAGGGTGATGCTGGTGGAGCCCAGGGGACTCGAACCCCTAACCCCTGCCTTGCAAAGGCAGTGCTCTGCCAGTTGAGCTAGGGCCCCCGGGCGGGCCGGGCCGCCGGGTGCTGGCCGGAGCCGGACCGGTCAGCGCAGGTCGGGCGAGGTGGTCGCCTCGTGCCAGAGGGCGCGCTCGTCGTTGGAAGCCTTGACCTTCTTGGCCACCACGGCGGCGACACCGATGATGCCGACCAGGAACAGCAGCTTCTTGAACATGGGGCGACCCCTCGCGCTCGACTCGACTGCTCGCCGGAACTGTGTGCGGTGGGGCTAGCTGGAATCGAACCAGCGACCTCAGAGTTATCAGCTCTGCGCTCTAACCGACTGAGCTATAGCCCCGCGTAGCGACGAGCAAGGTTAACCCATCGCATCGTCCGCTCCCAAATCGGGGTGGCCGGTGCGCCCGCGCCTTCCCGACCGTACCGGCCACCCCTGATCGGGGCGAGCCGTTTACCCCGGTCGGGCGATCGGAACTCCCCTCCAACCCCGCCGCAGCGGCAGCGGAGCGGCTCCCACACCGCCGCATCCCCCCGGGAGCGAGGGGCGGGGACGGCTGGTGGTGGGCGGGTGGGTGGGAAAGCACGACGCCGGGGTGACCGCGGTAGGCGGCACCCCGGCGTCGGGTCGAATCAGTCGCGCTCGGCGAGCGTCAACTCGATCCCGCCGACCAGGTCGGCACAGACGTTGTAGACGAACGCGCCGAGGGTGGCCAGCGCGGTGAACAGCACCACGTTGACCAGCCCGATCAGGGCGGAGGTGAGGATGACGCCCTTGGCGGTGATCTGGAAGCCACCGTCGGCGCCCTGCCCGCCGCTCGCGCTGACCAGGTCAGTCAAGCTGTCGTTGACGCTCTGGAAGACACCCATCGCGTCCAGCGCGAGATAGAGCACCGAGGTCGCCACGACCACCACGATGAACAGGACGACGGAGACCGCGAAAGCGAACTTCATCACGGACCACGGGTCGATCCGCTTGAGGTTCAGCCGGGCGCGGCGCGGCCCCCGGGAGGCAGCGGAACTGACCGAGGTACGCGCGGCGCGTACCGCGTCACCCACCCGGGCGGCTCCGACGGCCGCCGGGCCACCGAGGCCCGGTGGCAGCCCACCGCCGTTGGCCGGCCGGGTGTTACCCGCGCCCCCGCCCGCGCCGGTACGCCCGGTGTCCGGGGACGGCCGGAACCCGCCGCCGATCTTCGGCTGGGTGCCGGTCGTGGACGGGGAGGCGGCTGCCCCCAGTGAGATCGGCTGTGTCGTGTTGCTCGACCTGGCCGTGGTGGCCACCGGCTGGGTGGCGGAGGACGGCGCGTCGGTGCCCGTCGGCTGGGGTTGCTCGGTCGTCCCCGAGTCCTCACCCGGCTTGTCCGGCGGCGGTGCCATGCCGGGTGCCCGGGTGAACTTCGGGGCAGGCGCGTCGGCGGGGACGGTCGCCCGGCCCACCGCGGCGCGGCCGGCGGGGGTTGTGCCGCTCTTGGCGGCCTCCTCGTCGACCGGGGTGGCCGAGGTCCCCTTGTTCCCCGACTTCGCCTGTGTCTCCGTCATTCAACTAGTCCTGTTCGTCAGGCTCGTCGGCATTGCGAGCAATCGCCACGATAGTCACGCCGTCCGGGAGGTCCATCAGCTTGACCCCCATTGTGTTCCGGTCACGGGTACGGCGTACAGGCTTCACCGGAGTCCGGATGACGCCGCCGTTGCTGGTGATCGCGAACAGCTCGTCGTCCGGGTCGATCACGACCGCGCCGACCAGACCACCGCGGCGCTCGGTGATCTTCGCAGTCAACACGCCCTTACCTCCCCGACCCTGGACGGGGTATTCCTCGATGGGGGTACGTTTCGCGTATCCCCCGTTCGTGGCCACCAGGACGTCCAGGCCCTCCCGGACGACCTCCATGGCCAGCAGGACGTCGTCGTCGGTGAAGCGCATGCCGATCACACCCGAGGTGGCCCGGCCCATCGGGCGCAGCGCCTCGTCGGAGGCGTTGAACCGGATCGCCTGGGCCTTCTTGGAGACGAGCAGCAGGTCCTGCTCCGGCGCCGCGAGGACGGCACCGACCAGCTCGTCCTCATCGCGCAGGTTGATCGCGATGACGCCGCCGGACCGGTTGGAGTCGAACTCCTCAAGTCGGGTCTTCTTCACCAGGCCGTTTCTCGTGGCCAGTACCAGGTAGGGGGCCACCTGGTAGTTCGGGATTTCGATGATCTGCGCGATCTGCTCGTCCGGCTGGAAGGCGAGCAGGTTGGCCACGTGTTGGCCCTTGGCCACCCTACTGGCCTCGGGCAACTCGTACGCCTTGGCCCGGTACACGCGGCCCTTGTTGGTGAAGAACAAAATCCAGTCGTGCGTGGAGCATACGAAGAAGTGGCTGACAATGTCGTCCTGCCGCAGGGTCGCGCCGCTCACGCCCTTGCCGCCGCGCCGCTGGGAGCGGTAGAGGTCGACCTTGGTGCGCTTGGCGTACCCGGTGCGGGTGATGGTCACCACCACGTCCTCACGGGCGATCAGGTCCTCCATCGAGACCTCGCCGTCGAACGGGATGATCTTCGTACGCCGCTCGTCGCCCCACTTCGCGACGATCTCGCTCAGCTCCTCGGAGACGATCTTCCGCTGCCGCTCCGGCTTGGCGAGGATGTCCTTGAGGTCGGCGATCTCCAGTTCGAGCTTGGCCAGGTCGTCCAGGATCCGCTGCCGTTCCAGGGCGGCCAGCCGGCGCAGCTGCATGTCCAGGATCGCGGTCGCCTGGATCTCGTCGATCTCCAGCAGCCGGATCAGGCCCTGCCGGGCGTCGTCGACGGTGGGCGAGCGCCGGATCAGGGCGATCACCTCGTCCAGCGCGTCCAGCGCCTTGGACAGACCGCGCAGGATGTGCGCCCGCTCCTCGGCCTTGCGCAGCCGGAACGCGGTCCGCCGCCGGATCACCTCGATCTGGTGCTCGACGTAGTAGCGGAGGAACTGGGCCAGGTTGAGCGTGCGCGGCACCCCGTCGACCAGGGCCAGCATGTTGGCGCCGAAGGTCTCCTGGAGCTGGGTGTGCTTGTAGAGGTTGTTCAGCACCACCTTGGCGACCGCGTCGCGCTTGAGCACCAGCACGATCCGCATGCCGGTACGCCCGGAGGACTCGTCCCGGATGTCGGCGATGCCGGCGAGCTTGCCCTCCTTGATCAGCTCGGCGATCCGCTCGGCCAGGTTGTCCGGGTTGACCTGGTAGGGCAGCTCGCTGACGACGAGCGCCGGCCGGCCCCGCTTGTCCTCCTCGACCTCCACCACCGCACGCATCCGGATGGACCCGCGACCGGTCCGGTACGCGTCCTGGATGGCGGACTGACCGACGATCAACCCGTGGGTGGGGAAGTCCGGACCCTTGACGATCTCCAGCAGCGCTTCGAGCGTGGTCGCCTCGTCGGCCTCCGGGTTCTCCAGGCACCACTGCACCGCCGCGCCGATCTCGCGCAGGTTGTGCGGCGGGATCTTGGTGGCCATCCCGACCGCGATGCCCTCGGAGCCGTTGACCAGCAGGTTGGGGATGCGCGACGGCAGGATGGTGGGCTCCTTGGCCCGGCCGTCGTAGTTGTCCTGGAGGTCGACGGTGTCCTCGTCGATGTCCCGCAGCATCTCCATCGCCAGCGGGTCCAGCTTGCATTCGGTGTTGTGGCTGACGAACCCGTCGGAGACGAAGGAGTGGTCCTCGGTGTCCACCCGGACGCTGTAGACCGGCTGCACGCCCGCATCGGCGACCTCGGCGACCTCGGCGTAGTAGAACCGCCCGTCGACCAACGGCTCGACGACGTCGAGCACCTCGGTGTTGGTGATCCGGGCGGCGATCTCGTCTCGGTCCCGCTCCCAACGCTCGATCCGGTCGACGTTGTGCCGACGCAGCCAGTCCCGCTCGGTCCAGCGGGCCGCGCCGTGCTCCCGGATGAAGTCGCCGACCAGCGGAACATGGTCGCTGGACAGCGCCGTGCTGCTCGCCGGCACCTGAGCCAGCTCGGACTCCAGCTTGGCCTGCTTACGGCCGAGGAAGCCGACATGGGCGGCGAAGATCCGGGCATCGCGATGGTTGGTCACCACGACCTTGATCTCGCCGTCGTCGTACCGGGTCTGCCGGCTGATCACGCCGAACTCCAGCAGGAGCTGCTGCACCTCGCGGGCCAGCCGCTCGCTCCGGGTCGAGTACGAGACCTGGATGGTGTTGCGGGGCAGCAGCGAGGACGACCCGTCGCCCTCGAAGAGCGCCTGGAGGAACGCCCGCTTGATCGCGGCCGGCCCCTGCCAGACGAACTCGGGCACGAACTTCGCGGCGCTGCGCGCACCGACCAGCTCGCCGAGGATGCTGGCGCGCAACGCCGACAGGTCCTGGACGTCCAGCTCGTGCAGGGTGCTGCCCGAGGCGATCACCCGCTCGCTGACGTACCGGGGGCCACCGACGGCCAGGTCGTAGGCGGCGACGACGCGCAGGAAGTAGTCCCGGTCCACGTTGTTGAAGCCCGCGCGGGCCGCCGAGACCCAGCCCTCCGACACGAACGCACCGGCGAGCACGGCCGCCTCGACGTGCTCCAGCATCGGGTAGCCGATCTCGTCCGGCACCGTCCGCTGGAGCACCACCCGGTCGCCCGGGGAGAGCTCGGCGAGCAGCTTCCACAGCAGGGTCGGCACCCCGGCCACGTCCACCAGGCAGAGCACCGGGTGGTTGTGGGTGCCGGTCAGCTCGTACCCTTCGCGGGTGCGCAGCCGCAGCGTCGGGTGCTCGCCGGAGTGGAAGAACCTCGACGCGCGGACCAGGTCGCCGTTGCGGTCGCGGACCTTGAGGTCGACATCGGTCTCGCTGCTCGGCGCAGCACCCGGCACGATGTCGCCGATCCGAATGCTGCCGTCCACCGTACGAATCCGGACGTCAGCGGTCAGGCAGTAGCGCATCGCGGCAGCCGGGTCGTTACCGGGCGAGCCGAAGTTGCCGTTGCCGTCGACCAGGGGGTAGCGCAGCGCCCAGGGCTGGGCCATCCGGACCAGCGCGTCATAGATGGCCGAGTCGCCGTGCGGGTGGAACTGCCCCATCACGTCGCCGACGACCCGGGAGCACTTCACGTAGCCCCGGTCCGGCCGGTAACCCGAGTCGTACATGGCGTAGAGGATCTTGCGGTGGACCGGCTTGAGCCCGTCCCGGACGTCCGGCAGTGCCCGCCCGACGATCACGCTCATCGCGTAGTCGAGGTACGAGCGCTGCATCTCGACCTCGAGCCCGACCGGCTCGATCCGGTCGTGCTGGACGACCGCCGCGAGTGGTGTCTCGGGGGTCTCCGGCTCGTTCGGGGTGGACTCGGGAGTATCGGTCACTGTTAACCCTTATCAGACTCAGAGTCGTGTTCGTGCTGTGGATAACGCTGTGGAAACCGGCCAGGCTGTGGATAACCCGGTGGACGGCGGCCGACCGGTGCGGCACCGGTCGGCCGGCCCGTCAGATGTCGAGGAACCGCACGTCCTTGGCGTTGCGCTGGATGAACGAGCGGCGGGCCTCGACGTCCTCACCCATCAGCACGCTGAACAGCTCGTCGGCGGTGGCGGCGTCGTCGAGGGTGACCTGACGCAGGGTCCGGGTGGCCGGGTTCATCGTGGTCTCCCACAGCTCGGGATAGTTCATCTCGCCGAGACCCTTGAACCGCTGGATGTCGTCCGGCTTGGCGTTGGGCTTCTTCTGCTGGCGCAGCGCGATCAGCCCGTCGCGTTCCCGGTCGGAGTACGCGTACTGGGCGTCGTCGCCCTTCTTGTTCCACTTGATCTTGTAGAGCGGCGGGGCGGCCAGGTAGACGTGACCCAGCTCGACCAGCGGACGCATGAAGCGGAACAGCAGGGTGAGCAGGAGGGTCTGGATGTGCTGGCCGTCGACGTCGGCGTCGGCCATCAGCACCACCTTGTGGTACCGCAGCTTCTCCATGTCGAAGTCGTCGTGGATGCCGGTGCCCAGCGCGGTGATCAGCGCCTGGACCTCGTTGTTCTTGAGCACCCGGTCGATCCGGGCCTTCTCCACGTTGAGGATCTTGCCGCGGATCGGCAGGATCGCCTGGGTACGCGGGTCGCGCCCCTGCTTGGCCGAGCCGCCGGCCGAGTCGCCCTCGACGATGAACACCTCGGACTCGCGCGGGTCGGTGGACTGGCAGTCGGCCAGCTTGCCGGGCATCGAGCCCGACTCCAGCAGCGACTTACGCCGGGCCAGCTTGCGCGCCTGCTGGGCGGCGATCCGGGCCCGGGCCGCCTGGGACGCCTTCTGGATGATCGTCTTGGCCTCGGCCGGGTTCCGGTCGAACCAGTCGACCAGCCGGTCGTTGCAGACCCGCTGCACGAAGCTCTTGACCGGGGTGTTGCCCAGCTTGGTCTTGGTCTGGCCCTCGAACTGCGGGTTGGCCAGCTTGACCGAGATGATCGCGGCAAGGCCCTCGCGGATGTCCTCGCCGGAGAGCTTCTCGTCGCCCTTGAGCAGCTTCTTGTCCGCGCCGTAGCGGTTGACCACGCTGGTCAGCGCGGCCCGGAAGCCCTCCTCGTGGGTGCCGCCCTCGTGCGTGTTGATCGTGTTGGCGAAGGTGTAGACCGACTCGCCGTACGACTCGTTCCACTGCATGGCGATCTCGACCGACATGCCTTCTTCTTCGGCGGCGAACTCGACCACCGTCTTGTGCATCGGGTTCTTGGAGGCGTTGAGGTGCCGGACGAAGTCCGCGATGCCGCCCTCGTAGTAGAAGGTGACCTCGCGGGGCTTGCCCTCCTCGCCCTCGGCGACCCGCTCGTCGAGCAGGTGGATGGAGAGGGCCCGGTTGAGGAAGGCCATCTCCTGGAGCCGGCGGTAGATGGTCTGGAAGTCGAAGTCGACCGTCTCGAAGACGTCCGGGTCCGGCCAGAAGGAGACCGCCGAGCCGGTGCGGTCGGTGGTCTCGCCCTTCTCCAGCGCGTCGGGCTTGGAGTTGTGGTATTTCTGCCGCCAGACGAAGCCGGACTTGTGGATCTCGACGGCCATCCGGGTGGAGAGGGCGTTCACCACGGAGACGCCGACACCGTGCAGACCGCCGGAGACCGCGTACGCCTTGCCGTCGAACTTGCCGCCCGCGTGCAGCACGGTCAGCGCGACCTCGACACCCGGCTTCTTGAGCTTGGGGTGCAGGTCGACCGGGAAGCCACGGCCGTTGTCGGTCACCCGGACCCCGCCGTCGGCGAGCAGCACCACGTCGATGGTGTCGCAGTGGCCGGCGAGCGCCTCGTCGACCGCGTTGTCCACGACCTCCCACACCAGGTGGTGCAGGCCACGCTCGCCGGTGGACCCGATGTACATGCCGGGCCGCTTGCGGACCGCCTCCAGCCCTTCGAGGACGGTGATCGACTCTGCGCCGTACTCCTGCTTGTCCTGCGCTGCCACCCTCGGCCACTTTCTCGCACCGCCCGCGCCGGGGCGCGGGTGCGCGGGTTCGGCGGACAGGACACGACGTCGGCGCACACGGGCGGCGGCCCCGCAGGGCGGTCGCGGATCGTGCGCGCCGGTCGCCGCGGTTGCCCGCGGATCGCGATCGGCCAGACCCGACCCGGGACGTTGATCAAGGGCCGGTGAGGGCCCCTGTCCGTCGCACCGCGTCAGGTCGTCGTCTCACCGTCAATCTTACTGTGCGCACACGACAGAACCGCCACTCGGCACCCCTGGAAGGCGGCTGAGACCCTCGTAGCCGGCCGAATCTCGCTGTCCGCGACTCCCCCTACACGCCCCGGCCCCACCTCCGTGGCCGCCGCCACGGAATCGGCCGCCCTGCCGGGCGGGCGGGGGGTCGCGTCCGACGGTGGCCGTACCGTAGCTTTGCGGCGCGCGGCGAAGTTGCCCGTCTTGATCTTTTCCACCCGCAACCGGGACGATGGACCCGATCGACCCGACCCGTGCTCTCGAAAGGTGACACCAGATGGGGCTGGACAATGTCGCGGTGCACTGGCCGCGGACCGGCCGCTTCTACGACCCGGTCGCGCCGGCCGAGTTCGTCGACTTCGGCGAGATCGTGGACATCCCCCGGATCTCCGCGCCGACCGCCGCGCTCGCCGAGCACATCGCCAAGACCGGCACGGTCCGGGCCACCGCCTACACCGAGCTGGTCGACCTGATCCTCGGCCTGGAGAATGTGCTCTACGCCACCGACGCCGCCGCCGAGGACGAGGACCCGGTGATCGACCCGGACGGTTGCTCCTGGATCGCCGGCGGGGTGGAGAAGTTCGTCGTCCAGCACCGGCCGCACGGCGAGACGGTGACCTTCGAGTCGGTCAGCGACGTGCTCCGCGCGCTGCTCGGTGACGGGCGTCTCGCCGAGCAGCAGCTGCGCTGGCTGGGCAGCCGGCTCGACCGGCTGCGCGACGAGAACGGTGACCCGCCGCAGTGGGACTTCACCTGTGCCGAGCTGGGCGTCCTGGCCGCCTTCTACCGGCGCTGCGCCGACCGGGGCTTCGCGGTCTACGCCGACGCCGAGCCCGGTCGCCGGCCCGGCCCGCAGCCCTGACCGCACCCGCACGGTGGCGGCTGACGCCGGCTGGCCGGGCGGTGCGCGGCCGCTAGCTGTCCGGCGTCGCCGGCCCGGCAGGTGGCGGCCCGGCCGTCACCGCGCCGTTGGCGGCGGCGATCACCCGGGTCAGCGCCCCGTGCAGGTCGCGTAGTTCGGCCAGCGGCAGCCCGAGCCGGGCGACGACGGCCGGGGGGATCTGCTCGGCACGGGCCCGCAGCGCCCGCCCGCTCCCGGTGAGCGAGACCGCGAGGCTGCGTTCGTCGGCGGGGTCCCGCTCACGGCGGAGGTAGCCGGCCGCCTCCAGGCGCTTGAGCAGTGGCGACAGGGTGCCGGGGTCGAGCTGGAGCAGCCGGCTCAGCTCGCGTACCGACAGCGGCGCGTGCTGCCAGAGCGCCAGCATGACCAGATACTGCGGGTGGGTCAGCCCCATCGGTTCCAGGAGCGGCCGGTAGACCGCGACGACGCCGCGCGCGGCGACGGAGAGCGCGAAGCAGACCTGCTCCTCCAGCGCCAGCGGATCCCCGTCGGGTGGGCCGTCCACCACGTGCACCTCCTCGTCGCCGTTGCGATGCTACCAACGATTGGTGTACCAATGGTTTGTACACCAATCGTCAGCAGGGGGGTCGGTGCCGATGAGCGAGGACAAGCCGGTGACGAAGGCCCCGGGCGAGGGCGGTCGACTCCTCGCCTGGGCATTCAAGAACCTGGCCGGCCCGCCGGAGGTGGCCGGCGCGGTGCAGGGCGGCTCCCGCCAGGCCCGCGACGCCTGGAAAGCCGACCTGGAACGACGCAAGCAGTGGAGCCGCGAGCAGCGGGAACGCAAACGCGCCGAGCGGGAGGCCCGTCGCGCCGAGCGGTGAGCGGTGAGCCTCAGCCGTAGGTGTCGCGCGGCCCCCGACCGCGTACCCGACGCGGCCCCCGTGACCAGGACGGTGCCGCCGGCCCGTGGATGTGCAGCTTGCGCACCACGTTGTGGCCGACCTCCCCGGCGATCCGCTTCAGCAGCGACCCGGCCAGCAAGCGCAGCTGGGTGGCCCACGCGGTCGACCGGGCCTCCACGGTCAACTCGCCGTCCTCCAGCTTGACCGGGCGGCTGTGCTGGGCGATCTCCGCCCCGACGACCTTCTCCCAGGCACCGAAGACGGTCGCCTCGGCGGCCGGTTGCTGCCAGCCGCGCGCCTTCATCAGCCGCTCCAGCACCGCACCCAGCGGTTGCGGGTCACGCGGGTCCGGCCCCGGCCCCGAATAGCCGCGCAGCCGCCGGCCGGCCCCGTCGGCAGCACCGGTGACCCCCGGGCGACGGTTACGGGCCGCCGACTCCCGCCGGGCCTTCGCCGCGTCCAGCACCGCCCGCGCCAGCTCCGGCCCGGTCGCCTGCGCCGCACCCGCCTCCGTCACCCCGGCACCACCGCCCGCCCCGGCGTCGGACGAGCCGGCACCCGACGGTCCAGCGGTGTCCGCACCACCACCGGCCCGTCCACCACCGGCCCCGGCACCGCCCCGGGAGGCGGCATCCGCACCACCACCGGCACCGGCGTCCGCGCCGGTGCCGGCCGAGCGGGCCCGCGCGCCGTCCGCACCCCGACCGGTCCCCCCGGCGGTACGCGCACCGCGTGCCCCGCCCGGGGCGGTGCGCCCCTGGCCGCCGGTCGCCTTCCGGGGCCCGGCGGGTTGCTCCGGCTCAGTCGACACGGCGGACCGTCCCGTCGCCCACCGCGTACCGGGCGCCGCGCAGGGCCACCGGGACGTCGTCGTCCACCGCACAGGTCACCAGCAGCTGACCGGCCCCACCGACCAGTTCGGCCAGCCGTTCCCGGCGACCCGCGTCCAGCTCGGCGAAGACGTCGTCGAGCACCAGCACCGGTTCGATCCCGTCGGCGCGCAGCAGGTCGTACCCGGCCAGCCGCAGGGCCAGCGCGTACGACCAGGACTCGCCGTGGCTGGCGTACCCCTTGGCGGGCAGCGGGCCGAGGGTGAGCACCAGGTCGTCGCGGTGCGGCCCGACCAGGGTGGTGCCCCGTTCGATCTCGGCCGACCGGGACTCGGCCAGCGCGGCGGTCAACGCCTCGGCCAGCACCGCCCGGTCGACGGTCGACCCGCTCAGCTCCACCGACGGCCGGTACGCGATCCCCGCCGCCCCCGCCCCCGCCGCCACCGCGTCGTACGCCTTCGCCACGTGCGGGGTGAGCGCGGCGACCAGTTCCAGCCGGCCGGCGAGCAACTCGGCCCCGTGCTGCGCCAGGTGGGCGTCCCAGACCGCCAGGGTCGACAGGTCACCGCCGCGCGACCCGCCCGTCTTACGGGCCAGGTACGCCGTGCGGAGCAGGGCGTTGCGCTGCTTGACCACCCGTTCGTAGTCGGCGCGCACCCCCGCGTACCGGGGCTGCCGGAGCACCAGCAGGTCGTCGAGGTAGCGGCGGCGTTCCGCCGGGTCGCCCCGGACGAGTTCCAGGTCCTCCGGGGCGAACAGCACCAGCCGCAACGCGCCGATCACGTCCCGGGCCCGTCGGGCCGGGGAGCGCCCCAGCCGGGCCCGGTTGGCCTTACCGGGGACGATCTCCAGCTCGATCAGGAGTTCCCGGCCGTCGTGCACCACCGCGCAGCGGATCACCGCCGAGGTGGCGCCCAGCCGGACCAGCGGGGCGTCGGTGGCGACCCGGTGCGAGTCCAGGGTCGCCACATAGCCCAGCGCCTCCGCCAGGTTGGTCTTGCCGACGCCGTTCGCCCCGGTCAGGACGTTCGGCCCCGGCTCCAGGTCGACGCCGACCCGCTCGTACGAGCGGAAGTCGACCAGTTCGAGCCGGCGGACGTACACAGCCTGTGGATGCCGCTCAGCGCTTGTGCACGGCGTGCCCGCCGAACTGCTGGCGCAGCGCGGCGACCGCCTTCATCGCGGGCGAGTCGTCCTGCCGGGAGGAGAACCGGGCGAACAGGGCGGCGGTGATGACGTTCAGCGGGACGGCCAGCCGGATCGCCTCGTCGACCGTCCAGCGCCCCTCACCGGTGTCGTCGGTGTAGCCGGTCAGGGTGGCCAGGTCCGGGTCCTCGTCCAACGCCCGGTCCAACAGGTCGAGCAGCCAGGACTGGACGACGGTGCCCTCCCGCCACGACTTGATGATGCCCGGCACGTTCGTCACCATCTCGGCGGCGGACAGCAGCTCGAAACCCTCGGCGTAGGCGTGCATCAGGCCGTACTCGATGCCGTTGTGCACCATCTTGGCGTAGTGGCCGGCACCGACCGGGCCGGCGTGCACGAAGCCGTGGTCGCCGGCCGGCTTCAACGCCTCGAAGATCGGCATCAGGTGGTCGACGTGCTCCTGCGCGCCGCCGACCATCAGGGCGTAGCCGTTCACGTTGCCCCAGACCCCGCCGGAGACACCGACGTCGACGTAGCCGATGCCGCGGGCGGCCAGCCGTTCGGCCCGGGGGGCGTCGTCGCTGAACCGCGAGTTGCCACCGTCGATGATGATGTCACCGTCGCCCAGCACCTCGGCGAGCGCGTCGATCGTGGCGTCGGTGACGGCGGCGGGGACCATCACCCACACCGCCCGGGGCGACTCCAGCTTGTCGGCCAGCTCGGCGAGGCTCGCGACGTCACTGCGGTCGGCGTTGCGGTCGTAGCCGACGACCTCCTGGCCGGCTGCGCGCAACCGCTCGCGCATGTTGCCGCCCATCCGGCCGAGTCCTACCAGGCCGAGCTGCATCTGCCCCTACCTCCGTGCGTCTGGGTGGTGCCGGTGCGCGGTCAGCGGGACACGCGGATCGGCATGATGAGGTACCGGTACCCAGGGATGACCTCGCCATCCTCGCCTGCGGGCGAAATCACCGCAGGCTTGAACGCGTCCACGAACCGCAGCAGGGCGTACTGGGCCCCCAGGTTGGCCAGGCCGTCGATCAGGTACTGCGGGTTGAAGCCGATGGTCAACGGCTCGCCGGTGAAGGTGGCCTCCATCGCCTCACTGGCCCGCGCCTCCTCGGTGCCGCCGGCCTCGACCACCAGGCCGTCGCTGCTGAAGCTGAGCAGCACCGGGGTGGTCCGCTCGGCGACCAGGGCGACCCGCTTGACCACCTCGATCAGGGTGCTGACCGGGACCCGTGCCTCGGCGTTGCTGGTGGCCGGGAAGAGCGAGCGGACCGGCGGGTAGTTGGCCCCGTCGAGCAGCCTGCTGGTGGTCCGGCGGGTGCCGCCGGAGAAGCCGATCATGCCCTCGCCGGCGGCACCCTGGGACAGCGCCATGGTCACCGGGCCGCCGAGCGGGCCGAGCGCCTTCGCGGTGTCGTTCAGGGTGCGGGCGGGCACCAGGGCGTTGATGCTGATCTCCGGGTCGTCCGGGTTCCACTCCATCTCGCGCAGGGCGAGCCGGTAGCGGTCGGTGGCGAGCATCGCCAGGGTGCCACCGGACAGTTCCAGCCGGACGCCGGTCATCATCGGCAGCGTCTCGTCCCGGCCGGCCGCGATGGCCACCTGGGCGACGGCGGCGGCGAACGCGGCGGCCTCGACGGTGCCCGCGCTCTCCGGCATCTCCGGCAGGGCGGGGTAGTCCTCCACCGGCATTGTCGGCAGGGTGAACCGGGCGCTGCCACAGACCAGCTCCAGGTGGGCACCGACGGCGGCGATGTCGACCGGCTTGGCCGGGAGCGCTTTGGTGATCTCGGCGAGCAGCCGGCCGGAGACCAGGGCGGCGCCGTCGGCGTCCCCCTGCACCTCGACGGTCACCTGGCTGGAGACCTCGTAGTCGAAGCCGGAGACCTGGAGGTTGCCGTCGGTGACCCGCAGCATCACCCCGGCGAGCACCGGTACGGACGGCCGGCTGGGCAGGCTCTTCGCGGTCCACGCCACCGCTTCGGCGAGCGCGTCGCGCTCCACTCGGAACTTCATCAATGCCTCCGCGTCGACGTCAGCAACAACTCTCTCATGCCGACCGCTGCCCACCGTCCCGCCCGACCGTGCGGGTACCCATCGCACCTTAGGGCGCGTGGGCATCGGCTGTGCGCCCGACCCCGTGCTTCCGGTGCCGGGGCGACTGCCGACGGCAGTGCTGCGGCCCGATCCACAGGAAGTCCAACGGTGATGATTGGTTTTTGATTCTTTAGAAGAGATAACTCATCGTCTTCATCGCACCTGTGCAAACTGTGGGTAACTCGCGTCGTCGCAGGTCAGACCCGTTATCCACCGGTGGGTTCGCTGTGGAGAACCGGGGGGAAAACCCGGTCGGTCGTCCACAGGCACCGGATGTCCCCACCGTTGTCCACCGTCGTCCACCGGTTGTCCACCGGTTATCCACCGGGTTTACCCCCAGTGCTGTGGACGACGGCGTCGGCCCGGAGCCGGCCCGTCCCCAGAACCTTCAACAGGTTGCCCACAGGCCCACCGTCGGCTGTGGAGGACGACCCGGTTGTCCCCAGCCGTCCACAGCACCGTCCCCAGGGTTTATCCACAGTCTGTGGGTAACCGGCTCGGGACGGAGCGTGGTTATCCACCGGCTGTGGAACAGGGGGTGTGGACAACCGGGCCGTCCTGTGGACGAAGGTGACGACTCATCCACAGGACGCGCCCCGGCGATCCGGGGCGGACGGGACCACCGGGGCTGTGCGCCGACACGAAGACGCCCGACCGAGATGCTCGGCCGGGCGTCGACGACGGGTGGAAAGTGGCGTACGTCTCAGGTGTTCTGCTTGATCCGGTTGGTCAGCTCGGCGATCTGGTTGTAGAGCGAGCGCCGCTCCGCCATCTGCTGGCGGATCTTCCGGTCGGCGTGCATGACGGTGGTGTGGTCCCGGCCGCCGAACGCCTGCCCGATCCGGGGCAGTGAGAGGTCGGTCAGCTCCCGACACAGGTACATGGCCACCTGACGGGCGTTGACCAGCACCCGGGAGCGTGAGTGCCCGCGCAGGTCCTCCAGGCTCACCCCGAAGTACTCCGAGGTGGAAACCATGATCTGGTCGGCGGTGATCTCCGGGCCCGCGCCGTCGGGGATGAAGTCCCGCAGCACCTCCTCGGCCAACGACAGCTCGACGGTGGACCGGGTGAGGCTGGCGAACGCGGTGACCCGGATCAGCGCCCCCTCCAGCTCCCGGATCGAGTTCGACACCCGGGAGGCGATGAACTCCAGCACGTCCGGCGGGGCGTACAGCCGCTCCTGGGCGGCCTTCTTCTGCAGGATCGCGATCCGGGTCTCCAGGTCGGGCGGCTGGATGTCGGCGAGCAGCCCCCACTCGAACCGGGTCCGCAGCCGGTCCTCCAGCGTCGCCAGCTGCTTCGGCGAACGGTCGGAGGTGATCACGATCTGCTTGTTGGCGTTGTGCAGGGTGTTGAAGGTGTGGAAGAACTCCTCCTGGGTCCGCTCACGGTTCTCCAGGAACTGGATGTCGTCGATCAGCAGGATGTCGACGTCGCGGTAGCGGCGCTGGAACGCACTGGTCTTGTCGTCCCGCAGGGAGTTGATGAAGTCGTTGGTGAACTCCTCGGTCGAGACGTACCGGACCGAGCGGGCGTTGCCGAGCGTCTGGGCGTAGTGCCCGATCGCGTGCAGCAGGTGCGTCTTGCCCAGCCCCGAGCTGCCGTAGATGAACAGCGGGTTGTACGCCTTGGCCGGTGACTCGGCCACCGCGACGCTCGCCGCGTGGGCGAACCGGTTGGACGAGCCGATGACGAACGTCTCGAACATGTACTTCGGGTTGAGCCGGTTGCCGCTGCCCTCCGTACCGCCGGGGCGTCGGTCACCGCCACCGGGCCGGTGGTCGGAGCCGGCCCGACCGGGCCCGCTGTCGGTGACGCCGTCGCGGGCCGGGCCGCGCGGACCCTGCTGGTCGCGCGGCGGCCGCCCCTGGTCCCGGTAGGCGGGCTCGTAGCCGCGCGGGTCGGTGTCCGGCTCGGCGCGGTGACGTTCCTCGAAACCGCGTCGCTCGGGGGCGGGGCGGTCCATCCGCGCCGGTTCGGCGAAGCCGACGCCGAACAGTGTGTCCTGACCACCGTCGCGGCTGGCCGGAACCCGGGCCGGGCGGTGGCCGTCCGGCTCCGGTTGCCCGGCGGGCGACCGGCCCCCGGGCTGCTCCGGCGGTGGCCCGGCCTCCCGGGGGTACGACGGTTCGGGTTCGTCGTAGGCCGACGGCCGGAACCCCGGATAGTCGTCCACGGCCGGACCGGGCTCCGCCACGACGGCGGCCTCCGGCCCGCTGCGGTAGACGGTGCCGGCGGGCCGCCCGGCGGCGTCCTCGGCGATCCGCACGGTCACCGCGACCTGTATCGGCCGGCCCAGTCGTCGGGTGAGCGCCTCGGTGATGGCCGGTCGCAGCCGCGACTCGATGACGTCCCGGGTGAAGGCGTCCGGCACGGAGAGCAGCGCGGTGTCCTCGACGATCGCCCGCAACCGGGTCAGCCTGAGGTAGGCCCGCTGCTGGGCGGAGATGATCTCGTCGGCGAGTTCGTCCGTCGCCGCGGTCCACACCGCGGCAAGGTCGATCGTTCCGGCCACCGTCGTGCCACCCCCTCGCCTCTGCTCCCGACCGCCGCTGTGGTCCAGCGGTTGTGCCGGGCCCGCCACCGCGTTCGCGGGTGGTACCGCTCACCCACCGGACGGCTGACCGGCCGGCATCCACAAGTTATCCACAGCCTGTGTGTACCGACCGATTGTGGCCGCCCGCCGGGCGCGGGTCGGACCTGCCCCCCTGTCGGGGAGGGCGTTTGAAGCGGGTTCACCGTGCCGAACGATTCACTGCCGGGTCCGGTCTTGCCCTCCGACCACAACCCGGAACCGAAGCTGACCGCAAACGCGCACGGTAACAGCGACGACGGGCCGCCATCAACCGCCGCCACCCCGACCGCCGCTCCCACCCCGGGCGGGACACCTGCTCGACAGGACACCGGACCAGCGGATCGCCGGTCCGGGTGGTTTGACGGTCATTGCCCCCCTGCGTAGGCTGGAGGGGCTGCTCTGTCGCCCTCTGCTAGGGTGATGGGTGCTCGCTGTCCGTGGTCGTCGCCCCGCATCGCCGAGGTTCCGCGCCGCCGGGCAGCACCGATCGGAGGCCACCACCGAGGTGGTCTGGTCCACCAAACGACCCCGGGCGAACCCGCGCCGGGGACGTACGAAAACGGAGAGCCTGACGTGAGCAAGCGCACCTACCAGCCGAACAACCGCCGGCGCGCGAAGACCCACGGCTTCCGGCTGCGCATGCGCACCCGTGCCGGCCGCGCCATTCTGTCGACCCGCCGTGCCAAGGGCCGTAACCGCCTGTCGGCCTGAGGCCGACCGGTCCGGGGACGTGGACAGTCGTGCTGACGGCCGCACAGCGCCTGCGGCGTAGCAGCGACTTCGCCGCAGCCGTCCGTGGTGGTCGACGCGTCGGGCGTGGTGCCGTCGTCGTCCACCTGACACTGCCGGTGGCCTCCACATCCGCCGCGACCACACCCCTCGGGACAACCTCGCCGGAGCCGGCGCGGAGCACAGACCCGGAGCTGACCTCCGGATCGAGCCGCGCCGGCTTCGTCGTGTCCAAAGCCGTCGGGCCCGCCGTGGTCCGCAACAAGGTTCGCCGCCGGCTGCGGCACCTGGTCCGTGAGCGGCTGGACGCGCTACCGGCCGGCAGCACCCTGGTGGTACGCGCCCTGCCCCCCGCCGCCGGCACGCCGTACGCCCGGCTCGGCAGCGACCTGGACGCGGCGATCGCCGCCGCCCGGACGCCTCGGGCGCGGCGGTCGCGGTGAGCAACGGACCCGCCGTGTCGGCACGCCGGAGCATGGGTGCCCGGATGCTCAGTGGTCCCATCATCGCGTACCGTCGTTGGATAAGCCCGGCGTTGCCGGCCCGCTGCCGGTTCTACCCGTCGTGCAGTGCCTACGCCCTGGAGGCGGTGACCCGTCACGGCGCGCTCCGGGGGGTCGGCCTGACGGTCCGGCGGCTGTCGCGCTGCCACCCTTTCCACCCTGGTGGACACGACCCGGTTCCGGAGCCGGGCGGCCGCCGACGCGCCGACGTGACTGGAGTCTGAGAATTGAGTCTCGACTGGATCTACTACGCGATCTCGTGGATCCTGCTGACCTGGCACTCGGCGTGGGACGCCATCGGGGTGCCGGTCCGCACGGTGCTCGGCACGAACTGGTCGTGGATTCTCGCCATCGTCTTCCTGGTGGTCACCGTCCGGGTCATCCTCTTCCCGGTCTTCGTCAAGCAGATCAAGTCCCAGCGGGCGATGCAGGCGCTCCAGCCGAAGGTCAAGGAGCTCCAGGAGAAGCACAAGGGTGACCGGGAGACGCTCCAGAAGGAGATGATGGAGCTCTATCGGAAGGAAAAGGCCAACCCGCTGATGGGCTGCCTTCCGATGTTCCTCCAGATCCCGGTCTTCCTGGGTCTCTTCCACGTGCTGCGCCGGCTCGACCCGGCCAAGGAGGCCAAGAGCCTCTACGGCTGGACCGCCGAGCAGTTCGACAGCGCCTCCAGCGCCACGATCTTCACCGCCCCGATCGCCGGCAAGTTCGGCTCCACCGCCGACGAGCTGGCCCGGCTCGGCGCCAACGGCACCACCGTGAAGGTGATCGCCGGCATCCTGGTCCTGGTCATGATGGGCACCACCTACCTGACCAGCCGTCAGATGATCCTCAAGACCGGCTGGGCGGAGGACCCGCAGCAGCGGATGATCCAGCGGCTGATGCTCTACGGCATCCCGCTCTCCCTGCTCGTCTCCGGCTCGATCTTCCCGATCGGCGTGATCATCTACTGGGTCACCAACAACCTGTTCACCCTCGGCCAGCAGCAGTGGGTGCTCCGCAAGTTCCCGCCGTTGGTGACCAACAAGGGGGTCACCGGCAGCAAGGCGACCAGCTCCGGTCCGGTGCAGCCGGCCAAGACCGGCGGTTTCCTCAACCGGAACAAGCCGGTCGCGCAGGCGCCCGCCAAGCCGGCCGCGCCGAAGGTCGCCGGGCCGAAGCCGGGTGCCAAGCCGGCCAACCCCAAGAAGGGCCCGGCCAAGCGCCAGGGCTGAGCCACTGGGCCGCCGTCGGGACGACCGACGGCGGCTCTCCGGCACCGCGCAGCCGCCTCACGGCCGGCGCCGGGCCGGGACCGCCGCGCCCCGCGCGGTTACGGGCGAGACCGCCCGTACCAGACGTGCCCGTGACCGAACCGGCCTCTTTCCGCCGGTCGCCCGGGAGACCAGCGGACCCGACGGTCCGGCCGAGCTAGTACGGAGATGACACCGTGACCGACACCAGCATCCCCAGCGCGGACGCCTCGCTCGACGAGGAGACCGTCCCGACCGCCGCCACCGGTGAGGGTGAGCCCGCCGACGGCGGCAAGGAGAAGAAGTCAGCCGGCGAGGGCGAGCTGTTCGCCCAGAGCGAGATCGCCGCCGACTACATCGAGGGGCTGCTCGACATCCTCGACTACGACGGCGACATCGACGAGCTGGTCTCCGGTGGTCGGCCGGTCGTCGAGGTGGTCGGTGGCCGGTTGCAGAACCTGGTCGGCCAACGCGGCGCCACCCTGGAGGCACTCCAGGAGCTGGCCCGACTGGCTGTGTTCCGCCAGACCGGCTCGCCGAGTCGGCTCCTGCTCGACGTTGGCGGCTACCGGGCCACCCGGCGCAAGGAACTCGCCGCCGTCGCCAAGAACGCGGTGGAGAAGGTCAAGGAGCACGGCGAGCCGGTGCGGCTTGAGCCGATGTCGGCCTTCGAGCGCAAGTGCGTGCACGACGTGGTCAACGCGATGAGCGGGGTGGAGAGCGAGTCCGAGGGTGTCGAGCCGACGCGGCGCATCGTCGTCCGGCCGGCGGACTGAACTGGTGACGCCCGACGACCTCACGACGGAAGCCGGTCCCGGCCCGGGTGGCACGCCGCCCGGGCCGCCGTCCGAGCATTCCGCCCCGTCCGCCCAGGAGGCCACCCTCCCGGCCGAGCTGGCCGCCGCCGCGACGGCACTCTTCGGTGACCGGCTCGACCTGGCCGCCGGGTACGCCGAGCTGCTCGCCACCGACGGTGTGGTGCGTGGCCTGATCGGCCCCCGGGAGGCACCCCGGATCTGGGACCGGCACCTGCTCAACTGCGCCGCCGTCGCCGAGCGCATCCCCGAGGGTGCCAGCGTGATCGACGTCGGCTCCGGAGCCGGCCTACCCGGGCTGGTGCTGGCGATCGCCCGTCCCGACCTGAACGTCGTCCTGGTCGAGCCGCTGGCCCGGCGTACCTCGTTCCTCGTCGAGACGGTGGAGCGGCTCGGGCTGGCCAGGATGGTCCGGGTGTTCCGGGGCCGGGCCGACGAGGCAGCCACCGGGGCGTCCGGCGTCGGCCCGTTCACCGCCGACGTGGTTACCGCCCGCGCGGTGGCACCGTTGGACCGCCTCGCCACCTGGAGCCTGCCGCTGGTGGTTCGCGGCGGCCGGCTGCTCGCCCTCAAGGGGTCGTCCGCGCTGGACGAGATCGCCGAGCATGCCGGGGCCGTGGCGAAGCTGGGCGGCGGCGAGCCGACGGTGCAGCTGTGCGGCACCGGCCTCCTCGATCCGCCGACCACCGTGGTGGAGATCGTGCGGGAGCGGGTCGTCCGACCACCGGGGGCCAAGGTGGCGTCGAAGCGTGCTCGCGGTGGCCGGAAGCGCGCCCGCTGAGTCCTGTCTGTCGACGCGGATCGGTGCCCGCTGCCCCCGGGTGCCCGGTGCGGTGGCACCGATCCGCGGCAGACGCGGTGCCGCCGGAGAACGAAGATGGACCCGCCGCGCCCGTCCCCCGTAGGCTGACCGCGCGTCGATAGTGTGGGGCGGGTGGATGTCGGGCGCACCGGGTCCCGATCGCCCCCGCCGGGCCGTACGCTCCGCGGTGCGAGCGCGTACGGCAAGCGAGACGGGGTGCGGACCGACCATCCGGAGCGGGTAGGGATGACAGGTGCATGACGACGGCAGGTACGACGATCCACGGGTGAACCGTCCCGACGGGTCGGGCTCGGACGCGGGCCCTGTTTCACGTGAAACCGACCATCAGGACCGGACTGCCGGCGGGCAGCCGACGATCCATCCGCCGGAGCGCACTCCCGGATCGCGGCGTGAGCCTCCGGTGGTGGGTGCGGCACGCCCGGCTCCCGAGTCGTACGTTCCGCCGCCTACCGCCCGATCCGGCTCCGACGGCGGTCCCACCCGTGCTCCCGACGGCCGGGCGGCACCCTCGGCACGACGTAACGCGGGGGCGTCGTCGCGGTTCACGGCTCCGCTGCACGGCAATACACCATCGGTGCCCACCCAACCCCACCCCGACGCGGTGCCCGACGCGACGCCTGCCCTCGACATTCCCGGGCCCGTTCCCGGGCCCGTCGCCGCGGGTTCGGCGGACGCCGCGTACGTTTCACGTGAAACTCCGACGCGCGAAGAGGATGACCCACCGTTGGCTATGGAGGCGATGCGCGCCGTGCAGATCCTTAATCCGAGTGGCGAGGTGACCATGCCCCGTCCTGAGCGGACCCGGGTGATGTGCGTTGCCAATCAGAAGGGCGGCGTGGGCAAGACCACGACCACGGTGAACCTGGCGGTGGCGCTGGCCCTGCACGGCAACCGGGTGCTGGTGGTCGACCTCGACCCGCAGGGCAACGCTTCCACCGGGTTGAACGTCCCGCACCACACCGGGGTGCCGGACGTCTATGACTGCCTGATCGACAGCGTGCCGCTGGCGGAGGTGGCCCAGGAGGTCGAGGGCATCCCCAACCTGTGGTGCGTGCCGGCGACCATCGACCTGGCCGGCGCCGAGATCGAACTGGTCTCCGTGGTCGCCCGGGAGTCCCGGCTCAACCGGGCCATCGAGGCGTACCCGGGGCACTTCGACTACGTCTTCATCGACTGCCCACCCTCCCTCGGGCTGCTGACGGTCAACGCCCTGGTGGCCGCGCAGGAGGTGCTGATCCCGATCCAGTGCGAGTACTACGCGCTGGAAGGGCTGAACCAGTTGATAAACAACATCAACCTGGTTCGCCAGCACCTCAACCCGAAGCTGGAGGTCTCCACGATCCTGCTCACCATGTACGACCGCCGTACCCGGCTCGCCGACGCGGTGGAGCAGGACGTCCGGAACCACTTCGGCGACAAGGTCCTCCAGGCCGTCATCCCCCGCAACGTGCGGGTGTCGGAGGCCCCGAGCTACGGGCAGTCCGTGATGACCTACGATCCCGGATCGCGGGGAGCCACGAGTTACTTCGAGGCTGCCCAGGAAATCGCCGAGCGCGGTGCCAAGGAGCCGGTGAGCCGGAATGCGTAGTGCGGACGAGTCGCTGGGAGGCGTCGTATGAAGAACCGTCCCCGGGGCGGTCTGGGTAGAGGGCTCGGTGCGCTGATCCCGACCGGGCCGGTGCAGGAGAGCACGACCACGGCGACCCTGCCCGTGGAGGTCGACCCGGTGCGGCCGGCGACCGAGACGTCCACCGATCCGGTAGCCCTGAACGTGACGACGCCCGCGCCGGTGGCCCTCGCACCGCCGCCCGACGAGCCGCAACTCAGCCCGGTGCCCGGTGCGCGCTTCGCCGAGATCTCCGTCGACGCGATCGTGCCGAACCCCAAGCAACCCCGGCACGTCTTCGACGAGGAGGCGCTGGAAGAACTCAAGACCTCCATCCAGGAGGTCGGCTTCCTCCAGCCGATCGTGGTCCGGCAGCTGGACAGCGAGAAGTACGAACTCGTCATGGGTGAACGGCGCTGGCGTGCCGCCCAGGCGGTCGGTCGGGAGAGCATTCCCGCGATCGTCCGGGAGACGAAGGACGACGCCATGCTCCGTGACGCGCTCCTGGAGAACATCCACCGGGCCAACCTCAACCCGTTGGAAGAGGCTGCGGCCTACCAGCAGCTGCTGGAGGAGTTCGGCGCGACCCACGAGGAGCTGGCCCGGCGGATCGGGCGGAGCCGGCCACAGATCTCGAACACGATCCGGCTGCTGAATCTGCCCCCGCAGGTCCAGCGCCGGGTGGCGGCCGGTGTGTTGTCGGCCGGCCACGCCCGCGCGCTGCTCAGCCTCGACGAGTCCGAGGCGCAGGAGCAGTTGGCCCTGCGGATCGTCGCCGAAGGGCTCTCGGTCCGGGCCACCGAGGAAATCGTGGCACTGACGCTCAGCGACGGCCCCGCGAAGACCCCGACAGCCAAGCGCCGGTCCAAGGCGCACGCCCCGGCGTTGACCGATCTGGCCGACCGGCTCTCCGACCGGTTCGACACCCGGGTGAAGGTGGACATCGGTCGGAGCAAGGGAAAGATCACGATCGAGTTCGCCACGGTGGACGACCTGGAGCGGATCGTCGGCATCATCGGGGTCGGCGAGGAAGGCCAATCCGAGCCCGAGGACTGATCCGTTTCCCGCCGTTCCCCGGCCGCGTACCCGAGACGGGTACGCGGCCGTTCTGGTGGTGCTGCTCTGCTGCCAACGTGGACGGTGGACCTGCTGCACTCAGCAGAGCACGTCCACGCCGGGCCCTCGCCCTTCACCACCCGACTCCGAGGCGTGGCTTCCCGCCCGGCGGCCGTTCTGCTCGGGGTCGGCGGGCTTCTCCCCTGCGGTTCGACATTTCCTCGGGTGCCGCCATCGAGCCGAGCGTCGTCCCCGTTTCACGTGAAACGCAGGAGCGCAGAGTGGGTCGCAGGCCAGTCGCGTCCCACCCGCCGACCGCGCGCGGAACCGCCCACCAGTCACCGAGCGGCCGCGAACTGCCCACCAGTCGACCGGTCGGCCGGGAACCGCCCGACCGCGCGCGCCGGTGGGCGCGGACCGCACGGGCCCGGCGGGAACCGACCGCGCGCGCGGCGGGCGCGGACCATCTGGCATCCACGGCTTCGCGGAGGAGCCGCCGTCCGCCGAGCGGTCTGCTGATCCGTCTGGCGGCTGCCGATGATTGGTGGACCGGATCGCTCAGGACGCCGGAGGCGGTTGGAAAGGTGACGCCCCGCCCTGGTGGTACCCGAGACGCTCACGTGGCGGCTCAGTCGATCTGAGGGCCTCGGCCCGCTGTGCGACGCGGAGCCACGGCCGCGCACTGGGGAGCGAGGCAGGGCTTTCGTCCTGGAGGACGGTCCGTGCCGTGGGATTTGCGGGCATGGCGGGCACGGCAGCGGGTCGGGCATCGGCCGTGGTCGCCTCCGGCCGTGGCCGGGTCGCGCGACCCCCGCCCTCCGACCCTCCGGCCCCTCCGCCTTCCGGCCCCTTGGCCCCTCCCGCACTCCGGCCCCCGACCCTCGGGCCCCCGCCCCCTGGCCCTCCGCCATCGCCCCTCCGGGCCCCAGCCCTCAGGCCGTCCACCTCCGGGCCGTCCGCCCTCGGCGGGAGATGCTGCTGCCGGCCGCCGGGACGCTACTACCGAAACGACGATGTTCCACGTGGAACAACTGCCTCGATCAGGTTTCACGTGGAACATGCCCCTGCGGTTGCGATCCAACTTCTACCCCGCCGAACCTTCCATCCGATGGCGGCGGGCGGTACCGGCGGGGAGGTGTCGGAGCTGCCCACTCGGCAGTCGACACTGCGCCGGTTTCACGTGAAACGGGCCTGCCGCTCCACCGACGATCGCACCAGGTGCCCGGGGCGGCGTTCGCCGTTCCCCCTGAAGCCGGACTCGCGTGCGTAGCCATGGAGTCGGCTGCGGCCGGCGGCGCAGGTAGCAGCGAATGGTGATCCCAGCGGGCGATCGCGGTGATCGGCGGTCGGGAGCGAACAGTGCCACGGCGGCCGATGAGGACATGGGTCTCCCGTATCCCTCGTGATCGAGCGGGGCTCTCGATGGATCGTGCAGGAGGTCGAGAGTGCTCTCGGGGGGAGAAGGAGCTGGCGACAGGAGCACGGCCGGCGGTCTGGCGCTCGCCCACGGGACCGATCGCATGCCCGAGGGGACCGGTGTCCGGGCCAAAAGCCCGGAGCTGCCGACAGCTACAGCCGCCCTTCGATCGTTGAACGAGTCGAGCACGTCACCCCTGTGAACAGTGCTGTGGACGAACGCCAAAGTTATCCACAGAAGTTTTCCACAGGCACTACCCGTTTCACGTGAAACAGCGCGTCAGAGCCATCCCCAGCCTGTGGATGACGGGGTGTGGTGGTGATCTCATCAGCCTGTGGACAACCCACCCGCCGCCCCCGTCGCGCCCCGGTGTCAACCGATTCGATCGGCCGAAATCCCGTCGTGATCAGCGGCGTTCGGGGTAGGGACAGCGGTGCCGGTCTCGGTTAGGGTCAGCGTCGTGCACGACACCCCTGCCTCCCCAGTTCCGGACTTCACCCACTGGCCGTCGTTTCCCTTCGAGGGCGAGCTGCGCGTCAAGCACCTCGACGAACCGGTGGCGGTCGAGCCTCCCCGTAAGGGTGAAGGGCTCCGGGAGTGCATCGCCTGCAAAGCACCCGACGACGCGTACATCTGGGTGGGTGAGCGGTGGCGGGTGCGGGCCATGGACCGTCCGACCGGCCTGCCGATGGTGCTGATCCTTGAGTCGCGGTCGCATCTCGACCTGGGCGACCTACCCAATCTGCTCGCTGCCGAACTCGGGGTGATGACCGTCCGACTGGAACGCGCCATCCGCTCGCTGGACGGCGTCGCCCGGGTGCATGTGAACCGGTGGGGTGACGGGTCCGCCCACCTGCACATGTGGTTCCTGGCCCGCCCGTACGGCCGACTCCAGCTGCGTGGCACCTTCCTGTCGCTCTGGGACTCGATCCTGCCGCCCATCTCCGAATCCCAGTGGCGGGAAAACCTCGCACATGTCGCGGCCTGGCTCGCCGAGTTCGGCGGCCGGCCCCTCGCCGAGCCGCCGCGAATCCAGTGGCAGACGCCCTCCAGCATCGCCGCGCAGTCGTCGGCCGAGGCAGCCGCGGCTGCGGCCGCCGGAGACGCCGTCTCCGTGATCGAGTCGGAGGAGGAGATCCCTCTTCCGGTCCCGACGGAAGGCTCGACCGGGGCCGAAGCTGAGACCGGAATCAACACCGGGACCGCGTCGGTACAGAGTGCGACCGCGTCGGCCCCGGAGAGGACCGGGCCCGACAGCGCGGCCCTCAGCCTCGATCCGCGCAGCACCCGGGACGCCGACAGCAGGGAAACCGCCACCCGGGACGCCGACAGCAGGGAAACCCGCACCGTCGGCGCTGACGACGACGGCACCGCTGACGATGCCGGTCCGGGACGGGCCGACGCGGCTGCCCGTCCCGATCCGGGGGGCACGGCCGACCGGGCTGCCGCCGCCACCGGCACCGGCCCGGGTGGCAGCGGAACGGACCGGCCCGGTACCGGGCCGGGGAACACCGACACGGTCGCGTCGGAGGCCGAAGGCACGGCAGTCGACGGTACGGACGGGACCGACGCCGGCAGCGCGGCGAAGCCCACGACGGGCCCGGCGTGACTGTCGCGTCAGACCCCGACCGGCGCTGATCCGGCCGCACGGGGACCACCCCGACCCGCAGGGCTACCGACCCTGGCCGGGAAAGCCCGACGGCAGGGAAAACCCGGACGGCTCGGGCGCGGATCAGGGGCGGCGGCGGGCTGCCGTCCGGCCGACCAGTGTGCCGAGGACCTGACCGAAGTCCAGCCCGGCCGCCTGGATCGCCAACGGCAGCAGCGACGTCTCCGTCATGCCGGGCGACACGTTGACCTCCAGCACGTGGGGTCGGCCGTCCCCGTCGACGATCAGGTCGACCCGGGAGAGGTCGCGCAGCCCGAGCGCGGTGTGGGCGGCCAACGCCACCTCGGCCACCGCGCCGGCCACCGCCGGGTCGAGGCGGGCCGGTGCGTGCCAGGTGGTCCGGCCGGCGGTGTAGCGGGCGGCGTAGTCGTACACGCCGTTGCGGGGCACGATCTCCACCGGCGGTAGCGCCTGTGGCCCGTCGCCCAGGTCGAGCACCGACACCGCCACGTCCATGCCGGGCACGTACCGCTCGACCAGTGCCGTCGAGTCGTACGCGAAGCAACCGACCATCGCGGCCGGGAGGGCGGCGGTATCCCGCACCACGGCGGCGCCCAGGCCCGAACCGCCCTGCGTGGGCTTGACCATCAGCGGCAACCCCAACCGTTGCACGATGCGGTCGAGCACGGCCACCGCGCCCAGCTCGGAGAAGCGGTCGTGCGGCAGGGCCACCCAGTCGGGGGTGGGGATGCCGTTCTCCCGCAGCACCGCCTTGGCCGACGGTTTGTCCCAGGCCAGCCGGGCGGCCCGCGCGTCACAGCCGACGTAGGGCACGTCGCACAGGTCGAGCACCCCGCGTAGCGAGCCGTCCTCGCCGGTCGCACCGTGCAGGGCGATCACCACGGCGTCCGGCGGGTCGGCGGCCAGCGCGGGCAGCAGTGCCACGTCGGCGTCCCGTAGCTCCGCCTCCACCCCGGCGCTGCGCAGCGCGTCGAGGACCCGCCGGCCGGACCGCAGGGAGACGTCCCGCTCGTACGACAGGCCACCGGCCAGCACCAGGATGTGCAGGTCGGTGGCGGGACCGGTGGTCGCAGGAACTGCGGCGGCGGAATCGGTCACGACGGTGCGCTCGACGGGGATGGCAGCCATGCGGGCATCATGCCAAGTCGGGGCCGGGGACGTCCGCCCCGCCCCGCCGGCTCCCGGTCGGCCCGACCGGGCCGAAGACCTGCCGCATGGCGATCTCCTGCTCCATGACCCGGGCCAGCCGGCGTACCCCCTCCCGGATCCGCTCCGGGGTGGGGAAGGAGAAGTTGAGCCGCATGTTGCCGGTGCCGGTGCCGTCGGCATAGAAACCGGTGCCCGGTACGTAGGCGACCCGGGCGGCGATGGAACGTGGCACCATCGCCTTGGCGTCCAGCCCGTCGGGCAGGCTGGCCCAGACGAAGAGACCGCCGGTGGGCCTGGTCCAGGTGGTGCCCTCCGGCATCAGGTCGTGCAGCGCGCCGAGCAGGGCGTCACGCCGTTCCCGGTAGACCTCGCGGTAGACCTTGAGCTGTTCGCGCCACGGCATCGTCGACAGGTACGTCGTGACGGCGGCCTGCGCGAAAGCGCTGGGGCAGAGGATCTGCGCCTCACTGGCGATGACCAGTTTGTCGCGGACCGCGTGCGGGGCCAGGATCCAACCCACCCGCAGCCCGGGGGCAAAGGTCTTGGAGAAGGTGCTCAGGTAGAACACCCCGTCGCGGCGGCGGGCCCGCAGCGGCCTGGGCGCCTCACCCTCGAAACCCAGCTGGCCGTACGGGTCGTCCTCGACCACCAGCAGGCCGGCGCGCTCACAGATGTCGAGCACCCGTTCCCGCCGTTCCTCGCTCAGCGTCACGCCGGCCGGGTTCTGGTAGGTGGGGATGGTGTAGAGGAACTTCACCCGCCGACCGGCGCGGGCCTGGTCGGCGATCGCCACCTCCAGGGCCTCCGGGATCAGCCCGTCGTCGTCCATCGGCACGTGGACGACCTGCGCCTGGGCGGCCTGGAACACCCCGAGTGCGCCGACGTAGGTCGGGCCTTCGGCGAGCACCACGTCACCCGGGTCGAGGAAGAGCCGGGCCACCAGGTCGAGCGCCTGCTGACCGCCGACGGTGACCACCACGTCGTCGGGGGAGGCGCCGCAGGAGGCGTCGATGCCGGAGTCCGCCATCACCTCGCAGATTCGTTCGCGCAGCTCCAGGGTGCCCTGGCCGATGCCGTACTGGAGGGTGGTGGTGCCGTGTTCGCTGCCGAGCTTGCCGAGCATCTCGCCGACCGCGTCGAGCGGCAACGCGGCGATGTAGGGTGCGCCACCGGCGAGCGAGACGACCTCCGGCCGGCTGGCCACCGCGAAGAGGGCCCGGATCTCCGAGGCGGTCATGCCCCGGACGCGCCGGGCGTACCGGTCGGTGTAGTCGTCAAGCGTCGTGCCGGTCATGACATCACCTCGATCGGGTGTCGGTCGGGCTCCCGCCCGCTGGGTACCCGCGGTGCCGGCGACCATGGCGGCGCGGGGACGCCGGTCGGTCGATCGTAATCCCCGGCGGGACGGTCGTCGGTCACGATGTGGTCCCCGTCCACATCCCGGACGTCCGTCCCCGGGCCCGGGTGGCGATTCGCGCGTCCCCTCCCGTACGGTCGGCAGGCGGCGTACGATCGCTCGTCGGGGACGCAGCCGGTGTGCCGCCGCTGCGGGCTGGTCTCGCCTCCGAGCCTGAGTGTGGGGATGCGCTGATGTCGCGACGTCTGGTCAGTCTGACCCTCGACACCCTGGAGGACCTGCCTCGCCCGTGCCGGCAGTGCGTCTACTGGGAGTTGGACCCGGTCTCCGCCGAGCGGGCCTGCGCCAACGGTGACCCGGGGCTGGAGAAGGAGGCGTGGGTCTCCCAGACGCTGCTGGAGTGGGGTTCCTGCGGCAAGCTGGCGTACGTCGACGGGATGCCCGCCGGTTTCGTGTTGTACGCACCGCCGGCCTACGTGCCCCGCTCGATGGCCTTCCCGACCTCGCCGGTGTCGGCGGACGCCGCGTTGCTGATGACCGCCAGTGTGGTGCCCGCGTTCGCGGGCGGTGGGCTGGGCCGGATGCTGGTGCAGGGTGTCGCCCGGGACCTGACCAAGCGGGGCATCAAGGCGATCGAGGCGTTCGGTGACGCGAAGTTCGGTGACGAGCCGGAGGACACCGTGCGGGCCTGCGTCGCCCCGACCGACTTCTTCCTCTCGGTGGGCTTCAAGACGGTCCGTCCGCACCCCCGCTACCCGCGCCTGCGCCTGGAGCTGCGCACCGCGCTGAGCTGGAAGTCCGACGTCGAGTACGCGTTGGAGAAGCTGCTCGGCTCGATGAGCCCGGAGAGCCTGCTGCGGCCGGTGCGTCCCGCCCCGGCGACCCGGTCCAGCGCCGGCTGAGCGGGCCGCCGACGCGGGCCGCGCCCGGGTCAGTCGCGGACCGCGCCGGCCGTCACCGCCGCCCGCAGGGCGCTGACGTCGATCGAGCCGGTCGGCACGTCCCGTTCGACCGGGAAGAACATCCGTTGTACGGCGGCCACGATCGCCTCGACGACCCGGTCCCGGAACCGGGGGTCGACCAGCCGGGACCGGTCCTGCGGCGAGGTCAGGTAGCCGACCTCGACCCGGACGGCCGGCATCCTGGTCAGTCGCAGCAGGTCCCACGCCTTGGCGTGGGTACGGCAGTCCCGCAGCCCGGTCCGCGCCACGATCTCCCGCTGCACCAGCCCGGCGAGTCGTTCCCCGGTGGCCGAGGTGACGCCGTTGTCGGTGCCGTAGTGGTAGGTGGCGACCCCGTCGGCGGCCGGGTCGGCGTGACCGTCGGTGTGCAGCGAGATGAACACGTCGGCACCGAGGGAGTTGGCCAGTTCCGCCCGGTCGACGTCCGGCAGGCAGTCGCGGGGGGCGGGGCCACGGGTCAGCTGCACCCGTACCCCGGCTGCGGCGAGCCGCCCCTCCAGCCGGCTGGCCAGGTCGTGCACCAGGTCCGCCTCGGTCCAGCGCAGCGAACCGTCGGGCACCACCACGCCCGGGTCGGTGCCGCCGTGCCCCGGGTCGATGACCACGGTCCGCCCGACCAGCGTCGGGCCGGACTGCCGGATGGCGTCGGACTCCCGCAGCCACTGGGGGCGTCCGCCGACCACCTTGCGGCCGAGCCGCCGCAGCGCACCCATCGTGTACGGGCCGCAGGAGCCGTCGGGCTTCAACCCGACCTCACGTTGGAACTGGGCCACCGCCCGGGAGGTGCGTACGCCGTAGACGGCGTCGGCGCCCCCGACGTCGTACCCCATCTCCAGCAGTCGTTCCTGCAGGGAGCGGACGTCGTCGCCGGTGAGGGGTTCGGGCACCGCGTGGTAGAGGGTGCGGGCCCCGAGTCGCCAGCGGGCCGCGTCCAGGGCCCGCCAGGTCTCCGCGCCGACCCGGCCGTCGGCGCTGAGCCCGCGGGACTGCTGGAAGGCCCGGACGGCACGTTCGGTGGCGACGTCGAACTCGTCACCGGGTGTGGCGGCGAGGAGGTCCAGGCCGGTCAGGACGGCACGGATCTCGGTCACTGCCGGTCCACGGTCACCGGATCGGATCGGACGCACGCAGGACCCCCTCAGAGGTTGGCTGCCGGGCACCTTCGCAGACGGCCACGCTGTGCGTCCGGAGGACCAGCGCTTACGGAGCGTACCGTGACCGGTCTGGTCCGGCCGGCGGTTCGCGCAGGTCAGGTGGCCGGGACGACCGGAACCCCGCACCCGGTGGGGGTACGGGGTTCCGGTGGTGCGCAGGTGTTACAGCGCCGACTCGATCAGCCGGACCAGTTCGCCCTTCGGCTTGGCCCCCGCGATCGACTGCACCGGCTCGCCGTTCTTGAAGATGGTGAGGGTCGGCACCGACATGATCCGGTAGGCGCGGGCCGTCTCCGGGTTCTCGTCGATGTTGAGCTTGACGATGGTGACCTGACCGGCCATCTCGCCCGCGATCTCCTCCAGCAGCGGCGAGACCTTGCGGCACGGGCCGCACCACTCGGCCCAGAAGTCCACCAGGACCGGCTTGTCGGACTTCAGCACGTCGGCGGTGAAGCTGGCGTCGGTGACGACCTTCGTTGCTCCCACTATGACCCTCCTCCTCAGATTGTTGGTGTTGCTGTCGTTCAGCTCAGGGTGGCGATGAACCGCTCGGCGTCGAGGGCGGCGGCGCAGCCCGTGCCGGCGGCGGTGATCGCCTGCCGGTAGGTGTGGTCGACCACGTCACCGGCGGCGAAGACACCCGGCACGCTGGTGCGGGTGCTCGGGGCCTGCACCTTCACGTAACCCTCGTCGTCCAGCTCGACCTGGTCGCGGAAGAGTTCGCTGCGCGGGTCGTGGCCGATCGCCACGAAGACGCCGGTCACGTCGAGCACCTTGACGTCGCCGGTGTGCACGTTGCGGACCCGGACGCCGGTCACCTTGCCGTCGTCGCCGAGCACCTCCTCGACGGTGCTGTTCCACTCCACCCTGATCTTGTCGTTGCCCAGCGCGCGGTCGGCCATGATCTTGCTGGCCCGGAACGAGTCGCGCCGGTGGATGATGGTGACCGACTCGGCGAACCGGGTGAGGAAGCTGGCCTCCTCCATCGCGGAGTCACCGCCGCCGACCACCACGATGTGCTGGTTGCGGAAGAAGAACCCGTCACAGGTGGCGCAGGACGACACGCCGTGCCCCAGGTATTCCTGCTCGCCCGGCACGCCCAACGGACGCCAGGCCGAGCCGGTGGAGAGGATGACGGCCTTGGCCCGGTAGGCGGTCTGCCCGACCCACACGGTGCTCACCGCGTCGGAACCGGTGTCGCCGGTGTCCTTCAGCTCGACCCGGGTGACGTCGTCGGTCAGGAACTCCGCACCGAACCGTTCGGCCTGCTTGCGCATGTTGTCCATCAGCTCGGGGCCGAGGATGCCGTCGGCGAAACCGGGGAAGTTCTCCACCTCGGTCGTGGTCATCAACGCACCACCGGACTGCACACCCTCGATCACGAGTGGCTTCAGGTTGGCGCGCGCGGCGTAGACCGCCGCCGTGTAGCCGGCCGGCCCGGAGCCGATGATGATCAGGTTGCGGACCTCGTCCACTGCCGTCTCCCGATGTGTGTGTACGACATCGGCGGCGCACCGACGTCGATCCGAGCGCCGACGGTTCAACGACGTCGGCGGCTGACTTGCAGAACGTCATCGTACGAACCGGGGATTCCCGGACCGGTCGTCCGGTGGGTCACGTCACGCGATGCGGGACGAGGGGTGACCGGGTCCTCACCCTACCTGCGCCTGGTAGCGGGTGTCCGCGCCGGACCCCGGCACACCGCACTCCGCACCGCTCGCCCACGCCCACCGTGCACCGCCGGGATCGGTGAAGCGGACCACCACCGCAGGCAGACCGTTGAACGTGGCGTAGTCGACCAGCTCGACGGCGACCGGCCCACGGTTGTGCTCGGCGGCGATGTCGGCGAGACAGGCGTCGAGCGCCGCCCGCCCGGTCAGCCGGTCGAGCCCACCGGGTGCGGTGAGACGCTTGCTCTCCGGCGTGGTGGGGTCGATCTGGGTGGTGACCTCGGGCCCCTCCGCGGACTGGAGACCCGGCGGGGTGACGGGGCGGGGCAGTGGGGCGGCCGTGGTGCCGCGCAGCGTCGCCGGGGACCAGTCGATGCCGCTGCGCTGGGTCTCACCGGTGAACCGGAACCCCCGGCCCGCGTTTTCCGCGCCGTCCTGCGCCGGCCCGGCCATCGTCGTGGCGGGGGAGTCCCGGGAGGCCGCGCCGTCGAGCAGGTGGGCCACGCCGAACCCCACTGCGGCCAACGACACCGCGGCGAGGCTGACCGGCCCGGCGAGCCGCGCCCAGCGCCGTCGCCGACCGGGACCCGACGCATCGGTGCGTCCGGCTCCGGCCCGACCGCCGGGGGTACGCGACCCGCCCGGTTGCGTGGGCACCGGGCCGACCTGCGGGTCGGCGCGGTCGGGTGTGGCGGTGTCGTTGGTGGGTGGGGTGGCCGGGCCGGCACCGGCGAGCACGGCGGTGAGCCGCTCCACCACGGCCAGGGGCATCTCCGGTACGGCGGCACCCCAACCCGTCAGCTCGTCGTGCACCCGGGTCAGGGCGGGGGCCAGCACGTCGTGCGCGTCGGACCAGGCCGGGTCCTCGGCGACGAGTCGGGCGACGACGGTCTGCTCCGGGGTGCCGTCCAGTGCCCCGCCCAGATAGTCGGCGAGCAGGTCGTGGTCGACCTCCCTGAACTCCCGGCCCGTCACGTCTCCTCCTGGATGGCGCCCCGCCGGGCCTGCCCCGACCCCGATCGGACGCCGTCGGTCGGCTGCCGGTTCCCCGGTGTGACGTCGGAAACGTCCCGACCCGTCCGGAGGTGCCCGCCCCGCGTGGTCGCTGAGCTGGCGGCCGGGTAGGGCGACGGTTCGTCCCCACCTGAGCGCAGGTGCCCGAGCACCCGGGCGAGCCGGGCCCGGCCCCGGGCGCAGCGACTCTTGACCGTGCCCTCGGCCACCCCGAGGATCAGGGCGACTTCGGCCACCGGGTAGCCCTGCACGTCCACCAGGATCAGCGCGGCCCGCTGCTCGACCGGCAACCCGGCCAGCGCCTGGCGTACCACCAGGGCGGTGTCGTGGTCGGTGGCGGGTGCCGCCGGCTCGACGCCGCCGGTGCCCCGGGCGTCGTCGGTGTGGTTGCCGTCGGGCAGCGGGACGGTGGGGTGGGCCTGCCGGCGACGGAGCCGGTCCAGACAGGCGTTGACCACGATCCGGTGCAGCCAGGTGGTGACGGCGGAGTCGCCCCGGAACCGGCCGGCGGCGCGGTGGGCGGACAGCAGTGCGTCCTGGAGTGCGTCGGCCGCCTCCTCCCGGTCACCCGTGGTCCGCAGGGCCACCGCCCAGAGCCGGTCGCGGTGCCGGTGGAAGAGTTCGGTGAAGGCGTCCCGGTCACCGGCGACGTGGGCACGCAGCAGGTCCAGGTCGGTGGCCTCGGGCTGCGGTGCCCCGGTCGCCGTCGGCCCGCCGGTCGCCGGGTCGGGTGGGTGCCCGCCGCGACCGACCATCACCACGCCCGGCGGAGGCGGTGACGGGGTCGCGGCCGGCAGGTCACGATCCCTGGACCGAGATCTCCTGGACGCCCAGCTTGAAGCCCCGCTCGGTGGAGGGCAGCTCGGTGATCCAGAAGAGCAGGTACTGGTATTTCTGCTCGGGGTCGAAGCCGTCGAAGGCCATCTTGGTGCCGTCGTGCTGCTCGAACGGCTGCCCGATCCGCGTCTTGAACCCCTTGACCAGGTCCTTGTCGCCCTGCGAGCTGGACGGGAAGTCGCCGGTGCCGGTGAACAGGGCCGCGGAGACGCCGGAGTCCGACAGGGTGGCCGTGAGCGACTTGACGGTGTGCGGGGCGCCGAGGTCGATCCAGACCCCCATGCCCTTCTTGTAGTTGCTGAAGTTGGCCGAGTAGTAGGTGTCGGTCTCCCAACCCTTGTCCTCGTCGCCGTCCAGCATCTTTTCGGCGTCGCCCAGCTCGTTGCGTTGCCGGCTGTCCGGGTCGATGATCCGGATGTCCTGGATGTTTAGCTTGCGCACGGCGGGGGCCGGGGTGGCGTCGCCGGCCGGGGTGCTGGCGGAGGGGCGGGCCACCGGCTCGGTCTGCGGGTCGTCGTCGCCACCCAGCGTGTTGATGCCGATGAGCAGGCCGATCAGGGCGACCGCCAGCAGACCGGCGATGCCGATGGCGACCTTCCGACCCCCTGCGGCGGCGAGCGGCGAGCGGTCCTCGACGCCGTCGGCGGTGAACCGGATGGTGCCGGTCTGGTCGAGGAAGTGGTCCTCGGCGGGGATGTCGAGCCGGCCCAGCTCGGCCGAGAGCACGTCCGACGACGGCGGGGCGATCTCGGCGTCGAGCAGGTCCATGGTCAGGTCGTCGAGGTACGCCGGCACTCCGGCCCGGACCTGCCGGGGTGCGGCGATGGCGCCGCTGGCGTCGCGGACGGCGTCCGGGATGGCGGCGCGGCCGTGGCCGGCGGTCGCACCGCGCAGCGGCGCCTCGGCGTGCGGCCAGTGCCCGGTGAGGGCGAAGTAGAGGATGCCGCCCACCGCGCGGATGTCGGCTTCCTGGCTGTCGTCGCCGTCGGTGCGGGCGTCGGCCAGCACCACCCGGCCGTCGTCGCTGATCATCACGGTGCCGGGGTGCACGTTGCCGTGGACCATCCCGGTGGCGTGCACGGCGGCCATGGCGCTGGCGACCGCGTTGCCGATGGCGGTGGCTCGGGCCGGATCCAACGGACCGTCGGCGACCAGCTCACGCAGGGACCGACCGTCGACCCACTCCCGGACGACGTAGGCCCGGACGTCCTCGTCGATGGCGTCGTAGACGCCGACCAGGTTGGGGTGGATGACCCGGCTGGCCGCCACGGCGGCCTGGAGCATCTCGGTGGCGGAGTCGCCTCCCGGGTAGCGGAGCACCACGGCCACGGGGCGGCGCAGGATGACGTCGACGCCCCGCCAGACCAGGCGCCCGGCGCTGTCGTTGTTGATGTGCTCGACCAACTCGTACCGCTCGGCGAGGATCTCACCGGCTGTGGGAGCACCGAAGGTCATGACCGGAGGAGCGGTTTCCTCCGCCTCCTGACCCTCGCCGACCTGGGTCACCCGTCCTCCCTCGGTGATCGTGTCGATCGATGGACCCGAACTGCTGGGCATGTGGCTTCCCGATCCGCCGTCGATGGAGCGGCCGGCGGCGTCGACGCGGGAGTCGGCCACCTGCCGTGTCCGTCGACAGCGACCTTACCCGGACCGCCCGCCATCCCGACATGTCATCTTCCCGCCGCGCTCAACGGGCTGTCGCATATGAGGGGATTAGTCCGGTTACCGCCACTCTCGCCCGCGTTGCTGGCACATGTACTGGCCAATCTAGACGCTGGCCGCAAGCCACCGACCCCCGGGCCGGCCCACCGGTGACAACCCGGTGGCAGTACGTCAGGTTCCCCCCGAACGGCCGCACATGCTCAGCCGTACGGTTGGTTATCCACAGGCCCTTACGGTGACTGAGCGGGGACTAACCAAGTTATCCACAGGCGTGTCCCCAGGCTGGTGATCCTCGTTCACCCTGCGTGTCCCCTGTCCGCCCGGCCCCGGCACGGGCAGCGGATCAGCGGCCGAGCCGGCGGCGCACCATCCCGACCACCTCGGTGATCTCACCGATCCGCAGCACCATCGCCAGGCCCAGGTACGTCCCGCCGATCACCACCCCGCCGAGGACCAGCCGCACCGCCGCCGCCGTCCAGCTCAGGTTGCCCGGGTCACCGGGGAGCAGGTTGACCACCAGCAGGCCGACCAGCGCCGCGCCGAGCGCCGCCACCAGCACCTTGCCCACGGTCCGCATGATCCGGCCCAGCCCGATCCGGCCCACCCGGGGCCGCAGCAGCATCGCCGACAGCACCGCCGCCGCCACGTACGAGACGGCGTTGCCGAGCATCATGCCGGCCGCCGCGAAGGTGGCCGAGAAGGTGACGAAGACCCCGATCTGCACGGCCACCCGCAGAATCACCACCGGGATGTTGACCAGCGCCGGGGTGCGGGTGTCCGGCAACGCGTAGAAGGCGAAGGTGAACAGCTGGCTGATCGCGAACGGCACCAGGCCCAGCGCGGCGACCAGCAGCACCAGCGAGGTGGCAAGCGCGTTGTCACCGGTGAACGCGCCGTACCGGAAGACCACCACGGAGACCGGGCCGGCCAGCACCGCGTAACAGACCGCGATCGGGGCGAGCACCGCCGTCACCATCCGGGTGCCCCGGGACAGATCGGCGGTGACGTCGGCGAACCGGCCCTCGGCGGCGGCGGCGCTCATCCGGGGCATCAGCGCCGTGATGATCGAGACGGCGATGATGCCGTGCGCCATCATCAGCAACAGGAAGACGTTGTTGTAGATCAGCAGGCCGGCGTTGCTGTCGTCGCCACCGGCGGCCCGGGTGAGCAGGTTGACCACCACGAAAAGGCCGAGCTGGTTGACCGCGACGTAGCAGAACATCCAGCCACCGAGCCGGGCCAGCTCACGCAGGCCCAACTCCCGGAAGTCGAACCGCAGCTTCCACCGGAAACCCACCTTGCGCAGCGCCGGCAGCAGCCCGGTCGCCTGCACCGCCACGCCGAGCAGGGTGCCCCCGCCGACCAGCAGGATCCGGTCCCAGCCGATGTCCTCCGGGCCCAGCGCCTGCGCGTCGTACACCACGATGTAGAGGCCGAAGGTGCCGATGACGACCAGGTTGTTGAGGATCGGCGCCCACATCGGCGCGGCGAAGTGCCCCCGGGTGTTCAGCACCGCCGCGATCAACGCGCTGACGCCGGTGAAGAACAGCATCGGCAGCATCAGGTACGACAGGTTCGTGACCAGGCCGGTGTACGCCGCGTTCTTGCCGCCGGCGTAGAGCGTGGTCAGGGTCGAGGCCAGCAGCAGGGCCAGCACGACCGTGACCGCGAGGGCCAGCACCGCGAGGGTCAGCAGCCGCTGGGCGTACGCCTCACCCCGGTCCGGGTCGGCCTTGCGCCGACGTACCAGCACCGGGATCAGCACGCTGGTCAGCACGCCGCCGAGCAGGAACTCGTACACCTGGTTGGGCAGGAACTGGGCGGTGGTGAACGCGTCGCCGACGGCGCTGCCCAGCGCGGCACCGATCATCAGGTTGCGGATGAAGCCGGTGCCCCGGCTGACCAGGCTGCCGACCGCCATCACCGCGCTGTTCGCCGCGGCGCTGGTCTCCGCGACCACCTCCTGCGGTGGCGCGGTCGCCTCCACCCCCGGCTGGTTCAGCGGCTCGGCGGAGATGAAGGTCGCCCCGTCGTACGGCCGGAGCCCGTCGTCACCCTGCGCGGCGTTCGCGCTGCGGTAGAGCCCGCCGCTCATTCCAGCCTCCCGGGGATCCGTCGGAGCCGGTACCGGTCCGCACGCCATGACCATAGTCAACCCGGACCCGACATCCGCGCCCGGCGGATCGGTTCCCGTCCCCGCCCGATAGGCTGGCGATCCCATGTCCGAAGCCTCCACACCCCACGCCGCCGAACGCCGTGAGCTGACCACCGCGCAGCGCAACGCCGTCGCCGAGCTGCTCCGCGTCTCACCGGTCGCCGACGAGCTGGGCCGCCGGTTCGCCCGCGCCGGGCACGAGCTGCACCTGGTGGGTGGTTCGGTGCGCGACGCGCTGCTCGGGCGGCTCGGCGACGACCTGGACTTCTGCACCGACGCCCACCCCGACCAGACGTTGCGGATCATCAAGGGCTGGGCCGAGTCGATCTGGGAGACCGGTCGGGAGTTCGGCACCATCGGCTGCCAGCGCGACGGCCTCCGGCTGGAGGTCACCACCTTCCGTGCTGAGGCGTACGACCAGGTCAGCCGCAACCCGGTGGTGGAGTACGGCACCAACCTCACCGACGACCTGCGGCGGCGCGACTTCACCGTCAACGCGATGGCGGTCAGCCTCCCCGACCACCGGTTCACCGACCCGTACGGCGGGCTGGACGACCTGGCCGCGAAGATCATCCGTACCCCGGGCACGCCGGCCGAGTCGTTCGGCGACGACCCGTTGCGGATGCTGCGGGCCGCCCGGTTCGCCGCCCAGCTCTGCTTCGCCGTCCACCCCGACGTGCGGACGGCGATGACCTCGATGGCCGCCGACCTGGACCGGATCACCGCCGAGCGGATCCGCGACGAGTTCACCAAGCTGCTGTGCGGCACCGACCCGATCACCGGGCTGCGGCTGCTGGTCGACACCGGGCTGGCCGACCGGTTCCTGCCCGAGCTGACCGGCCTCAAGCTGACCATCGATGAGCACGCCCAGCACAAGGACGTCTACGAGCACACGTTGACCGTGGTGAGCAACGCGGTGTCCTACGAGACGGACGGCTGTGACTTCGTGCTCCGGATGGCCGCGCTCATGCACGACGTGGGCAAGCCGGCCACCAAGGCGGTCGGTGGGGACGGGCGGGTCAGCTTCCACCACCACGAGGTGGTCGGTGCCCGGCTGACCAAGGCGCGGATGAAGGCCCTGCGCTACCCGAAGGACGTCACCTCCCAGGTCACCAAGCTGGTCGGCCTGCACCTGCGGTTCTACGGGTACGGCCGGGGCGAGTGGACCGACTCGGCCGTGCGCCGGTACGTCACCGACGCCGGTGACCTGGTGGACCGGCTGCACAAGCTGACCCGCTCGGACTGCACCACCCGTAACCGGCGCAAGGCCGCCCAGTTGGCCGCCGACTACGACGCGTTGGAGGAGCGGATCACCCGGATCGCCGCCGAGGAGGACCTGGCCCGGGTCCGGCCCGACCTCGACGGCAACGCGATCATGGAGCTGCTCGGCGTGCCGCCCGGTCCGCTGGTCGGCCGGGCCTGGCAGCACCTCAAGGAGCTGCGCCTGGAACGCGGCCCGCTCGACCGTGACGAGGCCGAGGCGGAGCTGCTGCGCTGGGCCCACGAGCAGGGCCTGCGCTGAGCTGACCTGAACGACGCGAGGGGCCGCCCGGCGTGCCGGACGGCCCCTCGTCGCGCGTACGGTCAGCGGGTCTCGACCGCGCTGCCCTCGACCGGCGGCTTGCCGTTGGCCGGGGACCCGGCCGACGCCGCGCCGAGCTTGGCGAGCAGGGCCGACAGGTCGATGCCGGTGAGGTCGGAGCCGAGCTGGAGGCCCTGGGCCACGTTGCCGGCCACCGACTTGGTCAACGACGACGCCCCGTCGGTCGAGATCACCGTCAGCTTGTCGATCGCGCCGATCGGGGCGCTGGCCGCCTCGACCACCTGCGGCAGCATCTTGACCAGCAGGTCGAGCACGGCGGCCTCACCGTACGCGGCGAACGCCTCGGCCTTACGGGCCATCGCGTCGGCCTCGGCCTGACCGCGGGCCAGGATGGCCGTGGCCTCGGCCTGGCCCTCCCGCTCGACCGCCTCGGCGATCGCGGACCGCCGCCGCTGCTCGGCCTCACCCTCCTTGGCACCTTCGATCGCGTTCGCCTCGGCCAGCGCCGCCCGGCGGGCCCGCTCGCCCTCACCGGTGAGCCGGGCCTGCTCGGCGGCGGCCTGGGCGGCGGCGATGGTGGCCTGCCGCTGCGCGTCGGCGTTCAGCACCGCCGCGTTACGGGCCGCCTCGGCCTCCTGCTCCACCTTGTACCGGGCCGCGTCGGCCGGCTTGCGCACCTCGGTGTCGAGCTGACGCTGCTTCAGCTCGGCGTTGCGCTCGGCCACCTTCTGCTGCTCGGAGAGGATCGCCTGGTCCCGCTCGGCCTGGGCGAGCGGCCCGGCGGCCGCCGACTTCGCCTTCGCCGCGTCGATCTCGGCCTGGATGCCGGCCTGCTTCAGCGACAGGTTCCGGTTCGCCTCGGCGATCGCCTCCTCGGCCAGCAGCCGTTCCTGCTCGGCCTGCTGCCGGGCGCGGGCCTCGGCGATGGCCGCGTCCTTGAGTACCCGGGCCGCCTCCGGCCGACCGAGGTCCTGCAGGTACGACCCCTCGGCGAGGATGTCCTGGAGCTGGAAGGTGTCCAGCACCAGCCCCTGGTTGGTCATCGAGTGCTCGGCCTCCTCGGCGACCGCGTTGGCGAACGCCGCCCGGTCCCGGATGACCTCCTCGACGGTGAGCCGGCCGACGATCGAGCGCAGCGCGCCGGCCAGCACCTCCCGGGTGAAGTTGTCGATCTCGTCCTGCTGGTGCAGGAACCGCTGGGCGGCGGCGCGGATCGCGTCCTCGGTGCCGCCGACCTTGACGATGGCGACACCGTGCAGGTCGGCCCGGATGCCCTGCTTGCTGACCGCGCCCCGGATGCCGACGTCGATGCGGCGGCTGGACAGGTCGAGCGACTGGAGCTTCTGCACCACCGGCAGGACGAAGACCGACGCGCCGAGGACGACCTTCTGGCCGGAGTTGTCGGTGGACCGGCCGCCGTCGGCGGTCTGCGTGGTCCGACCCTTGCGGCCGGTGACGATGAACGCCTCGTTCGGGCCGGCGACCTTGATCCGGGAGAGCACGAACAACACGAGGACGAGGGCGAGGACGACCGCGCCGCCGATGGCGATGAGGAGAGGCATGGGGGTTCCGTCTCTGCGAGAAGAGGGGTCAGTAGGTCTCGACGTGCACGCTGGTCTCGCTCAGCGTCTGCACCACGAAGATCTGCGCACCGAGCGGGATGGGCTCGTCGGCGCGGGCGTTGAGTTTCACCGGTTGGCCGGCGACGCGTACCCGCACCTCGCCGTAGCCGCCGGCCGGGATCGGGGTGACCACCAGGCCGAGCGCGCCGACCAGGTCGTCCCGGGTGGGGGTGGCGTCGGTGCGCATGTCGCGCGCCGCCCGGCTCAGCCGACCCGCCAGCCACGCGGTGGGCACCGCGGCGAGCGCGCCGCCACCGACCGCCGCCGCGATCATCCCCGGGGTACGCCCACCGAGCAGCTCGTTGACGATGGCCGCGCCGAAGCCGAACGCGCCGAGGAAACCGGCGACGGCCTCGACGGAGACCGGACCGTCGACGTCGGGATGACCAAAATGCAGGATTTCGCCGCCGAGCAGGGCGAGCGCCAGCACGCCGACGCCCGCCCCACCGATGATCAGAAAGATGAGCGTCCCCGTGGCCACGACCTGCACGGTAGCGACCCGACGCAACGTTCCGCGTGATCATTTGGGAGCGATGGACACCGTCCGTTCGGCCAACTCCCTCGGCAGCGGCAACCGTTGCAGCTCATGGCCGGCGGGGTCGGCGAGCACGACGTCCCGGTAGCCACCCGGCCGCCGGTAGAGCAGCCGGTCGTCGTCGACCCAGGCGACCTCGGCCACCGGCAGCGGGCCGAGCACCGCACCGGTGACCGCGTCGACCAGCAACGGCTCCCGCTGCCCCTGGACCACCACCCGGTTCCCGTCGGGCGACCAGGACCACGGGCCGGCAGGGTCGCCGGGGATCTTGACGAACCGGGTCGGCCGCCCGTCGTCGGCGGAGAAGAACTGCACCCCCCAGCGTGGATGGCGGCTGCTCTCGGACTGTGGCGCGAAGCTGTCGGTCAGCGGCAACGCCACCTCCCGGCCGTCGCGGGTCCAGGTGAAGGCACAGTAGTCGGTGCAGCGGTACCTGACCGGGTCGATCCGGTACTCCCGGTACCGCCCGCCGACCTCCAGCACGCCGAGGTGGTGCACCCCGCCCCGCCGGACGGTCACCGCCAACCGGCGGCCGTCCGGCGACCACTGGACGTCCAGCGCACCCCGGACCCGCTGCCAGCGCAGCTTCCCGGTGGCCGCGTCGGCGAGACCGAGCTGGCCGGGGCGCTGCTCGTCCCGCACGGCGGTGACCGTGCCGGTGGGGGCCGGCCACACCGCGGCATATCCGCCGGCACGGACGTAACGGGACCGGGTGCGGTCCAGCACGTACCCGGTGCCGCCGGTCACGCCGCCGGTGACCACCCAGCCACCGGGTAGCGCCAACGGCCGGGTCGGCCAGTCGGCACCGGGGGTGGGCAGCAGCGTCGTACCGGAGGTGGGGCTCGGCGTGGGCCGCACCGGTCGGACCGGGTGCTCCGGCCGGATCAGCACGAACGGCACCACCAGGGCCACCGCCACCACCACCGCCGCGCCGACCACCGCGACCCGGCGTCGGGTACGCAGCCGACGGCCCCGGGCCAGCGCCGCCAGGGCCAGCCGGGGCGACGGCCGCGCCTCGTCGGCGAGATCGTGTACGGCGGCCCGCAGCGCGTCCTCCGCCCGTCGGCTCATCGCTTCACCTCCGGGCTGCCGATGAGATCGTCGAAGGACGGCACCAGTTCCCGCAGCCGGGCCAGCGCGCGGGAGGCCTGGCTGGCCACCGTGCCGGCCCGGCAGCCGAGGATCGCGGCGGTCTGCTCGACACTGAGGTCCTCCAGGTAGCGCAGCGTCAACACCGCCCGTTGCCGGGGCGGCAGCGTCCGGAGCGCGTCGCGCAGCAGCATCCGCAGCTCGCTGTCGTGGCTGCTGTTGCGCTCGCCGGGTCGTTCCGGCAGCACCGCCACCGGGACCTCACGGCGCCGGGCCAGCCGTCGCCAGCCGGAGACCTGGTCGTGGTAGAGAATGCGGCGCACGTACGGCTCGGCGTCACCCCGGATCCGGGGCCACCGGGCGTACGCCTTGGCCAGCGCGTTCTGCAGCAGGTCCTCGGCGGCGTGCTGGCTGCCCGCCAGCGCGTACGCGACGCGCAGCAGCGCGTCCCCCCGTTCGTTGACGAACGCGGTGAACTCCCCGTCGGTGCCTTCGGTCACCGTTCACCTCCGTACCGAAGACGCTCGGCAGCGGGGAAACCTTGCCCCGTCCGACGCACTTTTGTCGCCGTCGCCTGCCGACCGCTCCCGCCTGCTCCCGCTCGGGACCGACGGGGGGCGTCGGGCACCCGTCCCTGGATCGGGGCGGCGGTCCGTTGCGGCCGCACCGCACCTGAAGCGTCTTCCGCTGCACAGTGCGTATATCGAACTACTTTCCCGCGCAATTATCGGCAGCTGGGAGTTGCCCGTTCCGCATGAGGGGGAATCCCTTGCGCTTGCGGTAACTCCTATCTAACATATTGACAACGCCAAATTGCTGATCCGAGATGAAGCTTCGGATAAATCGAGCCTTGACGCGTACCTCTCCTCTTCAGGGGGCGCCAGCAGGGGCGTTCTTTGCGAGCGAGGAGGGTTCATGAAGGAATTCAGAATCAGTCGACGGGACGGGTTTGTCGCGCTGGGCGCAGGACTCGGTGCCGCGCTGCTTGGTGCGGGTCCTGCCGGCCGGGCAGCGGCCGGGGCGCGCGAGGGCGTCTCTCGGGCCAGCTCAGCCCCGCCGGGTGCAGTCGGGTACAGCATTACGATCCTGAACAATTCGGCGCTCGATGGCATGAACGCCATCCTCTTCCAGGAGATGCCAGTCCTCCCGAGCGACGCGGTCACGCTCGCCTGGATGTCGAAGATGTGCCACCCGTCGACCACCGTCGAATACCAGTGGAACATCGACTACAACTTCGTCTGGGGTCAGGTCGGGGCTCTCGTCCCCGGAACGCAGTTCGTGGCGGGCCAGACCCTGTCGGCCGACCTGACCCAGAACAACCTGGTCACCCTCTCCTACGTCAAAGGCGGTTTCGAATTCGGGCCAACCAGTTCCTCCGGAAAGAACGGAAGCCTGATAATCAAGGAGGACAATACTGTCCCGGGGCCGGGGGACCAGGACCAGGGAAGTGTAGGGATCGGCATGTCAGGGGCCGGCACGTTCGTCGTGCCGACCCTGACCAACGCCAGCGTCGAGTTCGACCCGAAACCCACCTACTGGGTCGCCTTCGGGAGCTTCGAGAGCAGCGAGGTGATGGACGTCTCCGAACTCACCACACCGGCACAGGTGTCCTATCCCGCCGGCATGACCAGCGCGAAGGCCGTTTTCGACGGCAAGGAATGGAGCATCTCGTACGGGAGCTAGGGGCACCGCCCGGTGTCCCGGCGGTGCGTGAAGAATGGCCGCATGCGTTGGACCGTGCTGGACTCGCCGATCGGGGAATTCTCCGTCGCCACCGACGGGACGGCGGTCTGCGGCACGCACTTCGGCCGGGTCGCCTCGGCCGACGACGAGCCCGCCGACGGGTCGGCCGGTCGGGCGGTGGCCGAACTGCTGGCGTACTTCGCCGGTGAGCTGACCGGGTTCACCGTGCCGGTGACGGTGCCGCGCGGGTCCGAGTTCGAGCGCGCCGTCTGGCGGGAGATGACCCGGATCCCGTACGGGGAGACGCTCACCTACGGCGAGGTGGCCCGGCTGGTCGGCGACCCCGGCGCGGCACGTGCGGTCGGGGTGGCCTGTAACCGCAACCCGGTCCCGGTGATCGTGCCCTGCCACCGGATCGTCGGCGCGGGCGGCAAGCTGGTCGGCTTCGGCGGCGGCCTGCCCCGCAAGGTGACCCTGCTGGAGTTGGAGGCGGGGGTGGCGCTGCGCCGCGCCTGGCTGCCCGAGGGGTGATCGCACAGTCCGTCCGCCCTGATCCGAGCGGTCCTCGCCACCATCGTCGCGGACGGCGACCCAGCGAGGAGGAGACGTGGCGTCGAGCGTGGTTGACCAGCCGACCGACGAGTTATACAACTCTGGTATGGCCTTCACCCTGAACCTGAAGCCCGAGGTCGAGCAGCGACTCAAGGAACTCGCCGAGGCGGAGCACCGGTCGATGCACAAGACGGTCGAGGTGGCGGTGCAGGCCTACCTGGACCGGCACGACCGGGACGAATGGACCCGTCAGGCCGCCCGCCGGGTGTTCGAGGAGGACGCGGAGTTCTTCGAGATGCTGGGGGACAGATGACCCACCCCTGGCCGGACGCCGAGGACCTGCTGACCCTGCTCGCCGAGCACACCGGCCCCCGGAGCCAGGTGCGGGACGCCGGGATACTCGTGGCGGCGGCGGCCCGACCGCACGCGCGGTTGGTCGGACAGGCCGCCTACCCGACCGCGCTGGACCGGGCGGCGGCACTGCTGCACGGGTTGACGGTCTGGCGTCCCCTCGACCTGTGGAACGCCGGGCTCGCCTGGGCGGCGATGCGCATCCTGCTGACTCGTTCCGGCCTGCGCCTCACCATGCCGGCCAAGGACCGGATGGCGTTGACCGACGCGTTGACCAGTGGTGAGGTCGACTCGGTCGAGGAGTTGACGTTGCGGCTGTCGCCGTACCTGGAGATGGCGGGCTGAACACGCGAGGGCCGGGTCCGTACGGACCCGGCCCTCGGTGGTGCTGGTGGTAGGCGCGTCAGCGCTCGATGTCGCCCTTGATGAAGGACTCGACGGCGGCGTGCGCGTCGTGGTCGGCGTACTGCTCCGGCGGGGACTTCATGAAGTAGGAGGAGGCCGAGAGGATCGGGCCACCGACCTTGCGGTCCAGGGCGATCTTGGCGGCCCGGACGGCGTCGATGATGACACCGGCCGAGTTCGGCGAGTCCCACACCTCGAGCTTCAGCTCGGCGTTGAGCGGGGTGTCACCGAAGGAACGGCCCTCCAGGCGGATGTACGCCCACTTGCGGTCGTCCAGCCACGGCACGTGGTCCGACGGGCCGATGTGCACGTCGCTCTTGACCATCTCGTGCGGGATCTGGGACGTGACCGACTGGGTCTTCGAGATCTTCTTCGAGACCAGCCGGGTGCGCTCCAGCATGTTCATGAAGTCCATGTTGCCGCCGAAGTTGAGCTGGTAGGTGCGCAGCAGCTCGACGCCCCGGTCCTCGAACAGCTTCGCCAGCGCGCGGTGCACGATGGTGGCGCCGACCTGGCTCTTGATGTCGTCACCGACGATCGGCAGGCCGGCGTCGGTGAACTTCTGCGCCCACTCCGGGTCGGAGGCGATGAAGACCGGCAGCGCGTTGACGAAGGCGCAGCCGGCGTCGATCGCGGCCTGGGCGTAGAACTTGGCGGCCTGCTCGGAGCCGACCGGCAGGTAGCAGACGACCACGTCGACCTGGGCGTCGCGCAGCGCCTTGGTCACGTCGACCGGCGCGGCGTCGGACTCCTCGATGATCTCGCGGTAGTACTGGCCCAGGCCGTCGAAGGTCGGGCCGCGCTGGACGCTGACGCCGGTGGGCGGCACGTCGCAGAGCTTGATGGTGTTGTTCTCGCTGGCGACGATCGCCTCCGCGAGGTCCATGCCGACCTTCTTGGCGTCCACGTCGAACGCCGCGACAAAGTCCACGTCCGATACGTGGTAGTCGCCGAAGGTGACGTGCATGAGACCCGGGACGCGGTCGTTCGGGTCGGCGTTGCGGTAGTACTCCACGCCCTGCACGAGGGACGAGGCGCAGTTACCCACACCGACGATGGCGACGCGGACGGAGCCCATAGCGTCTGCCTCCTTCTTCATGACGGCCGCTCATTCCTGGACTCTCCAGGCGGAGGCGGGCTGTTGTTGTCTCGTGGACCGCCGGCCGTCCCGGGTCGCGGGACTGTCGGGGCACGGCCGGAGCGCTCGTTGGCGATGAGCTCCTCCAGCCAGCGGACCTCGCGCTCGCAGGCGTCGAGGCCGTGGCGTTGCAGTTCCAGGGTGTACGCGTCGAGACGCTCGGCCGCCCGGCCCAGCACGTCCCGAAGTCCCTCGCGACGTTCCTCGATCGTGCGGCGGCGACCCTCCAGGATGCGCAGCCGGGTCGCCTGGTCGGTGCGGGCGAAGAACGCGAAGTGCACACCGAAGCCCGTGTCGTCGTACGTCTCGGGCCCGGCCTGCGCGATCAGTTGGGCGAAGCGTTCCTTGCCCTCCGCAGTGATCTTGTAGACCACCCGACCTCGTCGGCTGGTCAGTGCGGGAACCTCCTCGGCGGTGGCCGGTGCGTCGGCGGCCTCGGTGATCCAACCCGCCGCCTGCAACCTGCGCAGGGTCGGGTAGAGCGAGCCGTAGCTGATCGCCGCCCGGATGGCGCCGAGCTTGGCGGTGAGCTCCTTGCGGAGTTCGTAGCCGTGCATCGGGGCCTCCTGCAGGAGGCCGAGGATGGCGAGCTCGAGCACGGGCCACCCTTTCCTTACCCTCGGAGCGGCCGGTTAACCGCCTCGATGTATCGGACCGATACATCGCACGTTAGTACCTCCCCCGCTGTCAGGGCAAACCCCCGTTCTGCGCCAGCCCGTGCACGGATCGTGACGGTGGTCGCCCCACCCGATCGGAACGCGTACCCTTTCCCGCATGCGCACGTCTCGTCAGGTGGTCGACTACTCGCTGCAGAAGCGAGCAGTGCTGCGTGACGTGCTCGCCGGGCGGATCGGCACGTACGACGTGTGCGACGCCTCGCCCTACCTGAAGAACGCGGCCCGGTTCCACGGGGAACCGACCGAACAGCGGTGCCCGATCTGTCGGAGCGAGAACCTCACCCACGTCCACTACATTTACGGGGACGAGCTCAAGCAGTCCGCCGGCCAGGCCCGCACGCTGGCCGAGTTGCCCGCGCTGGCGATGACACTGCGTGAGTTTCAGGTCTTCGTGGTGGAGGTGTGCCTCGGCTGTGACTGGAACCACCTCGTCGAGCAGTTCCTGCTCGGCAGGGACGGGCTGGCCGACGGCGGTCCGGAACAGGGCGCTGCGGAGTCCGCCGCCGCCGCCCGGCAGGAGCGAAGGCGAGAGGCGCAACGGTGAACCTGGCTGATCCGGTCGACTCGGGTGTCGTACGACACAGACACCGCGACCGGCGGCCCATCGGCCCGATTGGCCCGAATGATGTGGAAATTGCAGCGCGCACCCGGCTCATCGCCGGCCACATGGCGCGTGTGTCAGCTCACGGCAACCCGGTGGTGGCGCCCCCGCGTCCCACCGCGACCGGCAGGGTGTGAGGAATGAACTCGTACGGCGATCCCAGTTCCCCGCGCGCGCGGGCCCAGGTACCGGGTTCGAACGGCGGCCCCGGACCGGGGGCGGACGACGCGTACCCCCGATGGGGCGGTGACGACCGGGGTGCCGCCCCGGCGGGCCGGGCCTCGGTCGGCGGTGCCGCGCCCACCGGGCGGGCCTCGGCGGCGGTGCCCCCGCCGCGCGCGACAGGTGGCGCGGCCCCGGTCGGCCGGGCGACCCCGGGCCGGGCCTCGGTGCCGGTCTCACCGGCCGGGCCGGGTCGGGCCTCCGTGCCGGTCTCCCCGGCCTCGCCGGGATGGGGTGGCGGGGGTCGGGCCTCGGTGCCGGTCTCCCCGGCGGGCGGACCGGCCGGGCGGGCCAGCGTCGGGACGGCTTCCGCCGGCCGGGCCAGCGTCGGCGCGGCCTCGGTCGGCTCCGCGGGTCGCGCCTCGGTGGCGCGGGCCGGCGTCGCGCCGGTCGGCGGCGGCGGGCCGGGTGGGCCGGGCGGCCCGAACGGGCCGGGTCGCGGCTACGGCGGTGGTGCCGGCGGTGGGCGTGGACGCGGCCCGGGTGACCCGGACGCGATGGCGAAGGCCAAGCGGCGCAAGCGGATCAACCTGCTGATCGCCGGCTTCGCGGTCTTCATCATGCTCGCCGGCCTCGGCGTGGTCGGCTTCACCTACTACTCCACCACCGTGGTGCTGCCCAACCAGATCAAGCTGCCGCTCGCCACGACCATCTACGCCAGCGACAACAAGACGGTCATCGCCAAGGTGGGCGAGCAGAACCGCACCTTCGTCTCGATCAACCAGATCCCGCAGCACATGCGCGACGCGGTGGCGGCGGCGGAGGACAAGAACTTCTACGAGCACGCCGGTGTCGACTACAAGGGCATCGCCCGCGCCGCCTGGAACAACCTCTCCAACGGCGACAAGCAGGGCGCCTCGACGATCACCCAGCAGTACGCCCGCAACGCCTACGAGAACCTCCAGGACGACTCGTACGCGCGAAAGGTGAAGGAGGCGATCGTCGCCTCCAAGCTCAACGATCAGTTCACCAAGGAACAGATCATGGAGCACTACCTCAACACCATCTACTTCGGCCGCAACGCGTACGGCATCGAGGCGGCGGCGCAGACGTACTTCGGCAAGCCGGTCTCCAAGGTCGACGTGGCCGAGGCCGCCGTGCTGGCCGCCCTGATCAAGCAGCCGGAGCCGAGCGCCACCCACAAGGGTTTCGACCCGGCGCTCAACCCCGCCGACGCCAAGGACCGCTGGGACTACGTCATCAAGAACATGATCGAGATGCGCTGGGTCGACGCCCCCGGCCGGCCGGCGCATCCGACGGAGTACCCGACGAAGACGTTGCAGACCCCCAAGGAATCCCGGTCGGGCGTCAAGTTCGGGGTCAACACCCCGATCGGCAACGTCATCAACTACGTGTCGGCGGAGATGCGGGAGAAGAAGCTCTGCACCGACAACGACGCGGAAGTGACCGAGCGTAAGCCGCGCTGTTCGGCGATGCTCCGCGAGGGTGGTTACCGGATCAGGACCACCATCGACAACAAGGTGCAGAAGGCCGTCACCGGTGCCGCCCAGCGCAGCACCAAGGGCTCCGAGCTGGATGGCTCCCGCAAGAACCTGATGGCCGCCGTGGTCTCCATCGACCCGCGCAACGGCCGGGTGCTCGGCTACTACGGCGGGGACGACGGCACCGGTACCGACTACGCCGGCACCAACACCGACACCAACGGCAACATCACCGGTGGGCACTCGCCCGGCTCCAGCTTCAAGATCTACACGCTGGCGGCGGCGCTGGAGGCCGGCAAGTCCGTCGAGTCGCGTTGGAAGGGCCGGGCGTTCACCCCGGAGGGCGACAAGTTCCGGGTCAGCAACGCCGGCAACGACAACCCCAAGTGTGGGGACTCCTGCACGTTGCGGGAGTCCACGCTGCAGTCGTTGAACGTGCCGTTCTACCACGTCAGCCTCGACATCGGCCCCGACAAGATCGTCGACATGGCGGCAAAGGCCGGCGTCAGCATGATGTGGCAGACCAACGTGAGCCCGCCCAAGGGGCACGACCTGACCAAGGAGAAGGCCAGCGACCTGGCGCCCGACCCCTTCTACCACGTGGTCGCCTACGGCCAGTACCCGATCACCGTGCTCGACCACGCCAACGGCCTCGCCACCTTCGCCAACAAGGGCATCTACAACAAGGCCCACTTCCTGATCTCCGCCGAGAAGCAGAACAAGGAGACCGGCAAGTGGGAGAAGCTCGGCGGCGAGCAGCTCAAGCCGCAGAAGCGGATCAACCCGGACGTGGTCGCCGACGTGACCGACGTGCTGGAGGCCTACCCGGGCCGGATCAGCCACACCCTGGCCGACGGCCGGAAGGCGACCGCCAAGACCGGCACCTGGGAGCTCAAGGAGGGCACCAACCAGAACGGTGACGCCTGGACCGTCGGGTACACCCCGCAGCTCGCCACCGCCGTCTGGGTGGGCAACAAGGGCAAGCGGGAAGCGATCAAGCTGAACAACGGCGCCAACATGACCGGTTCCTCCATGCCCGGCGAGATCTGGGAACGGGTGATGAACGGCGCGCTCAAGGGCGAGGAGAAGCTGGACTTCCCGCCGGCGGCGAAGGTCGGCGACCCGGAGTCCGGCAACGGCACCCCGCCGCCGCCCCCGCCGCCGCCGCCGAACCAGAACGGCCAGAACTGCGCCCCGACCGACCTGCAGTGCCTCCTCGGCGGCGGTAACCAGAACGGCAACAACCCGGGCGGCAACAACCAGGGCGGGAACCAAGGTGGGAACCAGGGCGGTAATCAGGGAGGGAACCAGGGCGGCGGTCCGCCGACCCCACCCAACCAGAACCTTCCCGGCCAGAACGGCGGGAACGGCGGCGGACTGCTGCCGACCCCGCGTACCCGGGAGTGAGCTGACCAGTACACCGACGAGCGTCTATGCCGCTGCCGGCGACCCGCAGACCTGCGGATCGCCGGCAGCGGCGTCTTTCGGCAGGCCCCCACCGGGGCGGTCCGCGCGGGGTGAAGCGGGCCGCCGGCGGAACATGCTGCTCGTCCGGGAGCCATTCATAGGGCAGGATGCATTCTCATGAGCACCCAGCCGACGGCCGGCATCGACGACGCCGGGAGCAGCGACCACCCGTCCCGATCGGACGGCTTCGTCCGAGGCGTTTCGGAGGCGATCGGCGGGCCGCTCGGCGACCATGCCGTCGCTGTCGACCGGCCCGCCGGCCGGGAGAGCCGGTTCTGGACGGCGGCCCGGATCGTGCTGGCCCTGGCCTGCCTGACCCTGGCCCTGCACTGGGTGCAGAAGGCGCCCTGCCAGAACGGTGCCTGGCAGAACAACATCCAGTACACCCGGATGTGCTACACCGACGTGCTGGCCCTCTATTACGCCGAGGGCCTGCACGAGGGCAAGGTCCCCTACCGGGACCACCCGGTGGAATACCCGGTGCTCACCGGCTACATGATGGGCGCGCTCGGCCTGCCGGTGCACGCCGTCGGCGTCGACGACCCGACGATCAACCAGGGCCGGTGGTTCTACAACGCCAACGCGTTGGCCCTCAGCGCGCTCGCCGTCGCCACCGCCGCGGTGATCCTCGCCCTGCGCCGCCGACGACCCTGGGACGCGGCACTCTTCGCGTTGGCCCCGGCGCTGTTCCTCACCGCCACCGTCAACTGGGACTTCCTTGCCATCGGGTTGGCCGCCCTCGGGTTGGCCGCCTGGGCGAAACGACAACCCGTACTGGCCGGCATCCTGCTCGGCCTGGGCGGTGCGGCGAAGATGTGGCCGCTGTTCCTGCTCGGACCGATCCTGATCCTCGGCCTGCGCGCGAATCGGCTGCGGGCCGCGTTCACCGCCGTCGCCACCGGCCTGGCCGCGCTGGTCGCGGTGAACCTGCCGACGGCGATCCGCTACCCGGACAACTGGGGGCGGTTCTTCGACCTGAACACCACCCGGCCCATCGACTGGGGCACGCTGTGGTACATCGGGCGGTACCTCGACGGCAAGGTGAACACCGGCGCCCCCGGCGACCAGGGCCCGTTCCAGTGGCTGAACGGCAACATCCCGACCCTCAACAACCTGTCGTACGCCCTGTTCGGGCTGGCCTGCATCGGCGTGGCCGTACTGACCCTGCGGGCACCCCGCCGCCCCCGGCTGGCCCAGCTCGCGTTCCTGGTGGTGGCCGCCTTCCTGATCTTCAGCAAGGTCTGGTCGCAGCAGTTCGTGCTCTGGCTGCTGCCGCTGGCGGTGCTCGCCCGGCCCCGCTGGGGGGCCTTCCTCGCCTGGCAGTTCGCCGAGGTGTGCTACTTCGTCGCCTTCTACGGCGAGCTGCTCGGCTCGGCCACCAGCCGCCCGGTCTTCCCCGAGGGGGTCTTCGTGCTGGCCTCGTCGCTGCGGCTCGGCACGGTGGTGGTGCTCTGCGTCCTGATCGTCAAGGACATCCTGCACCCGGAGCGCGACGCGGTCCGCCAGACCTACCTCGACGACCCGGACGGCGGCGTGCTCGACGGCGCCCCCGACGCCCCCTGGCTGACCAAACTCCGTCGCAAAACCCCCGCCCCCGAACCCGAACCAGCCCCCACCCCCGCCTGACACCACGCACCCCAACCCCCACCCAGACGCGCAAGTCCAAGACGGCCGTGCGCCCGTCAGGTTTGCGGGGGAGCCCGGCCGGCGCATGGATCAAGCCTGACCGCCCGGAGCCGGCTGGGCTCCCCCGCAGACCCCCACCGCAACCCGACCTCAGAGACGGAACACCACGGCATTGCCGACCTGTTGGCGGGTGATGCCCAACTGCTCGACCGGCGCGTCCACGGTCACCTCCCACGGCGTACCGACGATCTGGTCCCGCAGCACCACCACATTGCGTACGCCGAGGGTGCGCAGGTAGTCGACGCTGGTCTGGTCGGGGAAGGCCGCCGTCACCCGACGGACGTCGTCGAGCTGCTTCGGGGTGAAGCCGCTGCCGCCGTTGACCACCTGCTGGAAGCGGCTGGTCGACCAGAGCATCACCGGCTGGTCCTGGTTCTGGCTGCTGGGCAGCACCAGCAGCGGACCGTCCACCGTGCGCATCGCCGCCGGCTGCTCCGGCACCACCGGGTGCGGTGTGGTGTTCAACCCCTCCACGACCACCAGCAGCAGCGGCAGCAGGGTGGCCACGCGCAGCCACGGCGACGGCCGGGAGGACACCCGCTCGGTGCTCAGCTCGCGGACCCGCTGGGCGAAGGCACTCACCGCACCGGCGGCCAGCAGGCCGAGCAGCAGCGTCGTCCAGAGCATCATCCGACCTGGCGTACGCAGACCGTTGAAGCCCGGCAGGTGGTCGAAGAGCGGCGCATAGGTGAAGGTGCCGTCGAAGAACCGGGTGCCCATCGCCAGCACCATGGTGACCAGCACCCCGGCCAGCATGAACAGCCGGTGCCGCAGCCGCCACACCGAGAAGAACAGCCCGCCGGCCGCCAGCGCGTACAGCACGAAGCCCGGCAGCAGGGTCATCTCCGGATGCCAGGGCAGCGCCGCCCGCGCCCCCTCGTGCAGCCCACCCCAGATCCACGACTCGCCGGGTGCGGTGAAGAAGCCGCTCGCCGGTGGTGAGTAGACACCGATGTCGCCGATCGTCCGTTCCGCGTTGGGGTGCAGCTCGGCGACCTTGAAGTACGGCACCGCCAGCAGCGCGCCGACGGCGGCGAAGAGGAGCCCACCGACCAGGTCGGCCACGAACAGCCGCCGCCCGAAGGGCCGCCGCCCCTGCCGCCGCCGCCAGAACCACACCACCGCCGAGACCAGCAGGATGACCGCGAGGACGTACGCGAAGACCAGGCCGATGCCGAAGCCCAGGCTGAGCTGCCAGGCCGCGACCGCCCACCCGGCGTACGCCCAGCCGAGCCGGCGGCGTTCGGGGCGGTAGCCGTGCCGCAGCGACCAGCCGTGGCCCCGGGCCAGCATGGCCAGCGCCAACGGGATACCGCCGTTGGAGACGATGTGCAGGTGACCGGCCTGGGCGAGCAGCCACGGCGCGTACGTGTAGCTGACCCCGGCGACCGCCGACCCGATCCGTCCCGCGCCCAACTGCCGGGCCAGCACGTACGCCCCGAAGGTGGCCATCGCGTGCGCCAGCACGAACATGATGTTGTAGCGGAGCACGGCGGCGTCCGGGCCGGTGCCGAGCAGACCGACCGGGGCGTACCCGAGCAGCATGTCGGAGAAGGCGAAGCTCCACGGCTCCGGGAAGAACGTGTTGGACTGGAACAGCTGCCCCGGGTCGGTCCGCAGGGCATGCCCGGACCAGGCCATCTGCCAGGCCTGGAGGCTCGGGTCCCAGTAGTCCTGGGGGAGCGTGTAGAGCGGGTAGCGCAGGGTCGGCCAGGTCATCCCCACGGCCAGCGTGAGCGAGCCGAGGACGGCGAGCGTCCACTCGTGCACCAGGAACCGGCCGGTGGCGTGGGCCGCCCGGACGGGGCGGCCGGGCACCGGTTCGGGCGCGGGCGCGAACGAGGTCCACGGATCGGCCTCGGCCGCCGGCTCCTGCTGCTCCGCTTCGCCCCCGGCCGGCCCGTCACCCCGGCTCTTCCCGGCCTCGTCTTTCCCGGCCCTGCTTCTCCTGAGCCGGTCTTTCCAGGTCCTGGGCTTCGCAGCCGGGTCGATCGTCGTGCCGGCCTGGTCGGCTGCCACCGCGATCGTCGTGCCCTGGTCGGCTGCCACTGCGGTCGGCGTGCCGGCCCGGTCGGTCGCCACCGTGGTCGGCGCTGCGGCCTTCTCCGTGGTCGTCCCGGCCGGCTGGGCCTTCGCCCCGGTCGGCCCGGGGTCGGCCCCGGCCTTCCCGCCGCCGGCCATCCCACCCTCGGCCCGGCTCTCGTCGGTCACCGGGCCGCCCTCGGCGGGCTCCACGCCGGCTCCGTCGGCCTGCAAGTCGGGTCCGCCCGGCTCACCGCCCCACCCGCCTGGCTCGCCGCCCGATCCGCCTGGCTCGCCGCCCGATCCGCCTGGCTCGCCGCCGGATCCGCCTGGCTCGCCGCCCGATCCGGCTGGCTCTGCGTCCGACCCAGCCGGCTCTGCGCCCGGTCCGGCCGGCTGCGGGTCGGGTCCGGTGGCCGGGGGCGGGTCGTTCCTGCCCGGCTCCGAACTGTCCCGCGCGTCGGGTGCCGGCCGGTCCTGCGGCGACCCGGGGGTGGGGTCCGTGCCGCCGGTCTGCCGTGGGGGTGGGCTGCCGCCCGTCGCGTTGGTGGTCATCGGCGCTCAGGCCCCCGTGCCGAGCTGCCCACGGAGGAAGGCGATGTCGGCACCCTGACCGGTCGCCCCGCCGGGGGTCTCCACGATGACCGGGGCGTCCGCCGCCCGGATCACCGCCACCAGCAGCTCCGGGTCGATGGTGCCGCCGTCGAGGTTGTCGTGCCGGTCCTGCCCGGAGTTGAATCCGCCCTTGGAGTTGTTCGCGTGCACCAGGTCGATCCGGCCGGTGATCGCCTTCACCCGGTCGACCAGGTCGAGCAGCTCCTCGCCACCGGCGTACGCGTGGCAGGTGTCGAGGCAGAAGCCCACCTCGTAGTCACCGAGGGCGTCCCAGAGCCGGGCCAGCGCGTCGAGCCGCCTGGCGCAGGCGTTGTCGCCGCCGGCGGTGTTCTCGATCAGGACCGGCACGGGGAAGCCACCGGAGTCGGCCGCGTACGCGAAGGTCTTGCGCCAGTTGTCGAAGCCGACGGCGAGGTCGTCACCGGCGTTGACGTGGCCGCCGTGCACGATCAACCCCCGGGCGTCGAGCTGCGCCGCCGCAGTGGCGTGGGCCAGCAGGAGCTTGCGGCTGGGGATGCGGATGCGGTTGTTGAGGGTGGCCACGTTGATGACGTACGGGGCGTGCACCCAGAGGTCCACGTCGGCGGCGCGCAGCCGGTCGGCGTCCTCCCGGGGTTTCGGGGCCTTCCAGCCCTGCGGGTCGGAGAGGAAGAACTGCACCGCCTCGGCGGTACGGGTGGCCGCCTCCGCCAGCGGGTCGGCCTGGTCGACGTGGGCTCCGATACGCATGCAGGCGAGCCTACGTCCCGTCCCCGACGCCGGGTGGTGACGGTCGCGGGCAAGTCGCGCCGTCCCGCCGCCCCGTCCCGCCGCCCCGGTGCGTCGCGCCGCAGGGTGCGTGGCGTCACCCGGTGACCGCGGCGATCGTTGACCGAGATAGGGCAGTGGGACGAATAGTTGCAATTCGGCTATCACGTGACGATTGCCGTTGTACCGTCAGATAACAACAGGATGAAGCTCCGCGGGGTGTCCTCGATCCAACCTCATCGGTGTGGTCGTTCCTCCCCAGGTCCCACCCAAGGAATGCGGACGGGACGCCCCGCGGCCCCGTGGACAGGGGTCCACCGCCGGCCTTCGGGTGTCGCGGTGGGCCCCTGTCGCCCTTCCTGCCCGGCCGGGTCACCCCGTCGGGTCGACCTGCCCGGGCATGATCGTCGGGGCCGGGTATTCTGGTCCGGTTGTCCGCGTCCGGTCGGGTTCCCCCGCTCCGGGACGGGCACGACGCACGACCTCCTGCCACGGAAGGACCGTGGCCGCCTAGCCCACAGGAGGTGAGCACGTCTTGCGTCATTACGAAGTAATGGTGATCCTCGACTCCAGCCTCGAGGAACGCACCGTCGCACCCTCGCTCGACACGTACCTGAACGTGATCCGGACCGCGGGTGGCTCGGTCGAGAAGACCGACGTGTGGGGCCGCCGGCGCCTCGCGTACGAGATCAACAAGAAGGCCGAGGGCATCTACGCCGTCATCGACCTTCAGGCGACGCCGGAGGCGGTGGCCGAACTCGACCGCCAGCTGCGGCTCAACGAGTCCGTGCTGCGCACCAAGGTCATCCGGCCGGAGATGCGCTAAGCATTCAACCCCGGTTCGCCCGGATCAGCCTCGTCGGTGCTGTCGTACGGCTCTGCGAGTCTGTACGACGCAACGATGAGTGCGCGAGGAGTTGGTCATGGCAGGAGACACCACCATCACGGTCATCGGCAATCTGACCGATGACCCCGAGTTGCGGTTCACCCCGTCGGGTGCGGCGGTCGCCAAGTTCCGGGTCGCTTCGACGCCCCGGTTCATGGACAAGACCACCAACGAATGGAAGGACGGCGAGCCGCTCTTCCTGGCCTGCACCGTGTGGCGGCAGGCGGCGGAACACGTCGCCGAGTCGCTCCAGCGGGGCGCCCGCGTGATCGTCTCGGGTCGGCTGCGTCAGCGGTCGTACGAGACCCGCGAGGGTGAGAAGCGCACCGTCATCGAGCTCGAGGTCGACGAGATCGGCCCGTCGCTGCGCTACGCCACGGCGAAGGTGCAGAAGATGTCGCGTTCCGGTGGTGGCGGCGGTGGCTTCGGTTCCGGTGGCGGTGGCAATCAGGGCGGCGGCGGAGGCAACTTCGACGACCCCTGGGCCTCTGCTGCTCCGGCTCCCTCCTCGCGCGGTGGTTCGGGCGCCAATTTTGATGAGGAGCCACCGTTCTAATGGCGCCGAGCGCCCGCGATCGTAAACCAGGAGCACGTGCAATGGCCAAGGCTGCGGCACTTCGCAAGCCGAAGAAGAAGGTGAACCCGCTCGACAAGGACGGGATCACCTATATCGATTACAAGGACACCGCGCTGCTGCGTAAGTTCATCTCCGACCGCGGCAAGATCCGCGCTCGGCGGGTGACCGGGGTCACCTCCCAGCAGCAGCGGCAGATCGCCCGTGCGGTCAAGAACGCCCGTGAGATGGCGCTCCTGCCGTACACCGCCACGGCCCGCTGAGAGGAGGCACCGACATGAAGATCATCCTGACCCAGGAAGTTTCCGGTCTCGGTGCCCCCGGCGACATCGTCGAGGTCAAGAACGGCTACGGCCGTAACTACCTGCTGCCGCAGGGCTTCGCGATCAGCTGGACCAAGGGTGCGGAGAAGCAGGTCACGGTCATCAAGCGGGCCCGCTCGGCCCGGGAGATCCGCGACCTGGGCCACGCCACCGAGGTCAAGGACCAGCTTGAGGGCCTGAAGGTCAACCTGAAGGTCCGCGCCGGCGACGGTGGCCGGCTCTTCGGCTCGGTCACCCCGGCCGAGGTCGTCGACGCCGTCAAGGCGGCCGGCGGCCCGGTCCTCGACCGTCGTCGGCTGGAGATGCCCGGTCACATCAAGTCGACCGGCGCCTACCCGGTGCGGGTCAAGCTGCACCCCGAGGTGTCCGCCAAGTTCGACCTCAACGTCGTCCAGGGCTGACCTCACCGCACAGCATCACCCGACATGGCCCGCACCGGCACCCGGTGCGGGCCAAGTCATGTCCACCGACGGCCCGGGGCTCTGCGGCGGCGTCCCATCACCCCGGCAACCGTCGACCGCACATCACCCGGAGCCAGGCTCGGCGGCACCGCGCGGCGCCACCGACGCCGGGAACGCCGCGCAGGTCAGCCGATCGGCTGACCGGTGATCGCGCTGATCAACACGGTGGACAGGCCACCACCCACCACCGCCGCCGCCAACGCCACCGTCGCCGGCCGCCAGGTCGTCCCCACCCGGCGCAGCAGGACCGCCACCACCAGACTGCTCAGCAGCGACAGCCCGAACCGGGGTGCCCCCGCGACCAGGGAACCGAAGGCGTGCGCCCGGGGCGGTTCACACCCGCCGCCGCTGATGTCCGTGACACAGCCGGCCGGCGGCTGACCGTCCAGGGTCAACAGCCACAGAAACACCAGCACCGCCGGCACCAGGTAGCAGGCGGCGGTGTAGACCAGCGGGCGCAGCGGGCCACCCGGGTCCGGGTCGAGCAGGTCGTCCTCCAGGCGGCGGTTCCACGAACCGGCACCCACCGATCCGATCCGGTCCCGCAGTGCGGCCGTCGCCACCGACCGGCCCGACGCCGGCTCGGCCCGACGCCGGGGCACCGGCCGGGGCCTCGGTGCCGTGTAACCCACCACCGGAGAGCGGGGTGCCGAGGTCGGTGGGTCCATCCACCGGGGATCGTCGCCGGCCAGCCGGGTGCCCGACCAGAACCCCTCCGGCTGCTCACCCCACGGCCAGCCCTCGCCACCCGTCACCGGCTGCGAGGACCGGGGAGGCACCGACCGTTCCCACCGGTCGACGTCGTCCCGGGCCCGGCGGCCGACACCGTCGGTGTCCCACCGGTCGGCGTCGTCCCGGCCCCACCGGTCGTCACCGCCGGTGTCCCGGCGGCGGATCCCGCTCGTGTCCCGGCGGCCGATCCCGCCCGTGTCCCGGCGGTCGACCTCGTCACGATCCGCGGTCACCGACCCCCACCGGCCGACACCGCCCGTGTCCCGGCGGCCGACCTCGTCACGATCCGCGGTCACCGACCCCCACCGGCCGATGTCCGTCCGGTCCCACTGCGCGGTGTCGGTGAACCGGTCCCACTGGCCGGTGTCGTCGCTCTGCTCCCACCGCGACGCCCCGCCGGGACGCTCCCAGCGGTCGTCGGCCACCGGACTCTGCCAGCTGTGCACGCCGGACGCGTCCCACGGGTCCACCGCAGGCCGGTACTCCGGCTCCGGCTCGGCGGAACGGCTCCACGGGTCGCTCGCCGGACGGCTTCCCGGGTCGGTCAACGGCCGGGCCCACGAATCGTCGGTGTTGCGCCGCCGTCGCCGGGGCGGTTGCTCGGGTACGGCCTCCACCGGCAGGTCGGAGTCGTCACCGCCGGACCAGATCACCTCGGGCCGGCGGGACGGCGACCGCCGAGGGCGGGCCGTCGGGGCGGCCCCGGAGACCGGCGCACCCTCATCGGTGTCCGCCCGCCGGCTGCCGACGTACCCCTGATCCTGTGGGCGGTCGAAAGTCCACTCCCGGGTGTGGTCGGACTCGGGGGCCGCGGCGATGGCGCGGGTTTCCCGCCGTTCGCTCTCCCGCCGCCGTCTGGCGGCACGACGACCCACCCCGGAGACCGGAGGGGCGTCGTCGTCCTCGTCGTCCGGGGCGGCGTGCCGGCCACGGCCGTCGGCGTGGGCGATCCCCGACTCGACCGCCCACCGGGGCAGGTAGGCGTCGACGGGCTCCTCCTGGCCACGCTCGACCGCCCGGCGGCGGCTCGGCGTGCGGTAGCGGTCCGTCGAGGAGTGTGAAGCTGACAGGACCGGGTCGCCGAGGTCGTCCCACGGGGCGATCGGCTGACGCTCGCGCGGGTTGCCCTCCCCGCGCTCCCAGTCCCGGTAACTCACGGCCGGAGCGTGACCCTTCTCAACCGAAAGTGCAATCCGCTGTCCAGGTGTAGCCGTTTCGCAGAGATAGTACGGGAAGACCGACCCAAGAGCCTTACCAGAAATTATTCGTCCACAGGGTGGGGACAAAGAAACAGCAGGTCAGAGCCGTTGGGCCCGGATTTCCTCCACAGTTTTCCACAGGCTGTGCACACGCTGCGCACATGGTTGTCCACTCGCGTCCACAGGTTGTCCCGAGGCTCATCCACCGCGCCGGTTGAGGGTCTGACCTCGGGGTCCGTATCGTGGGGCACCGACCGGTCGCGCGATGGCCCCCCGATCGACCCGACCGGCAGGTGGCACACCACCGGCGTACCGCTGGGGCCAGCTCGACGCTGTGGAGGGGGAACCGTGTCGGTCACCGACGACATGCGGGCGGAGCCCCGGGCAGCGGGGCAGTCGTCCGCCCCGCCGCCCCGCGACGGCCAGTTCGACAAGACCCCACCCCAGGACGTGGCCGCCGAGCAGTGCGTCCTCGGCGGCATGCTGCTCTCCAAGGACGCGATCGCCGACGTCGTCGAGATCCTCAAGTCGACCGACTTCTACCGGCCCGTCCACGCCACCATCTTCGACGCGATCCTCGACATCTACGGGCGCGGTGAGCCGGCCGACGGCATCACCGTCGCGGCGGCCCTCGCCGACTCGGGGGACCTCGCCCGGGTCGGTGGCGCCCCCTACCTGCACACCTGCATGGCGGCCGTCCCGACGGCGGCGAACGCCTCCTACTACGCCCGGATCGTCGGCGAACGCGCGGTGCTGCGCCGCCTCGTCGAGGCGGGCACCCGGATCGTGCAGCTCGGCTACGGCACCGCCGCCGGTGGCAGCCGCGACGTCGACGACGTCGTCGACCTGGCCCAGCAGGCGGTCTACGAGATCACCGAACGGCGGGTGAGCGAGGACTTCGCGATCCTCGCCGACATGCTCCAGCCCACCCTCGACGAGATCGAGGCGGTCGGCGCGCAGGGCGGCGTGATGACCGGGGTGCCGACCGGCTTCACCGACCTGGACCGGCTGCTCAACGGCCTGCACCCGGGGCAGCTCATCATCGTGGCCGGCCGGCCCGGTCTCGGCAAGGCGCTCGCCCTGGACACGCCGCTGCCCACCCCCGACGGCTGGACCACGATGGGTGAGGTCGAGGTCGGCGACCGGTTGCTCGCCGCCGACGGTACGCCGACCACGGTCACCGCCGCGTTCGCCGTGATGCGCGGGCGTCCCTGCTACGAGGTCGAGTTCTCCGACGGCAGCGTGATCGTCGCCGACGCCGAGCACCTGTGGCAGACCAGCACCCGGAGGTGGGCCCTCGCGCCGGCGGGCGGCATACCGGCAGCCGCAGCTCAGGGCCCCGCCGAGGCCGGCGACGGCGTACTCACCACGGCGCAGATCGCGGCGACGCTGCGTACCGGCCCGGAGGGAAGCCCCCGCCACGCCGTCGCCACCTGCGCCCCCCTGCAACTGCCCGAGCGGGCGGTGCCCATCCCCCCGTACGGCCTGGGTGGCTGGCTCGGCGACGGCCGGGCCGACCCGGGTCATCTCGCCGGGTCCTTCCTGGCGACGCTGCGGGAGATCGGCGTCCTCGCGGACAAGCACATCCCCCGGGACTACCTGCGCGGCTCCGAGGCGCAACGTCGGGCGCTGCTCGCCGGGTTGATGGACACCGCCGGCACCCTCACCCCGACCGGCGACCTCCGGTACACCTCGACCTCACGTCGGCTGACCGGTGACGTACGGGAACTCGTGGTGGGTCTCGGGTACCGCTGCACGGTCACCGAGCGGCCGGCACCCGGTCGGACCGGGACGACGTACACGGTCGCCTTCGCCACCCAGGACGCCGTCTTCCGCCGCGAGCCCAGGGCGTCCGCCGAGGCCGTCCGCCCACGCACCGACCCGGGTGTCCGGTACGTGGTGGACGTGCGGCCGGTGGCCAGCGTGCCGGTGCGGTGCGTGACCGTCGACAACCCGGACCATCTCTACCTGGCCGGCCGGTCGATGATCCCCACCCACAACAGCACGGCCAGCATGGACTTCGCCCGCAACGCGGCGATCCGGGCCAACCAGGCCGCCGCCATCTTCTCGCTGGAAATGAGCAAGGTCGAGATCGTCATGCGGCTGCTCTCGGCCGAGGCACGGGTCCCGCTGCACGTGCTGCGCAGCGGGCAGCTCTCCGACGACGACTGGACCAAGCTGGCCCGCTGCATGGGTGAGATCAGCGAGGCGCCGCTGTTCGTGGACGACACGCCGAGCATGAACCTGATGGAGATCCGGGCGAAGGCGCGGCGGCTCAAGCAGAAGCACGATCTCAAAATGATCGTCGTCGACTATCTCCAGCTGATGACCTCACCGAAGCGCACCGAGAGCCGTCAGCAGGAGGTCGCGGACCTGTCCCGTGGCCTCAAGCTGCTGGCCAAGGAGGTCGAGTGCCCGGTGATCGCGGTCAGCCAGCTCAACCGTGGCCCCGAGCAACGCACCGACAAGCGACCCCAATTGTCCGATTTGCGCGAATCTGGCTCGATCGAACAAGATGCTGACGTCGTCATCCTGTTGCACCGCGACGACTACTACGACAAGGAGTCGCCGCGTGCCGGAGAGGCGGATTTCATAATCGCCAAGCACAGGAATGGTCCGACCGACAGTATAACGGTCGCGGCCCAGCTTCATCTCTCTCGATTCGTCGATATGGCCATCGGATGACCGAGGTCGGGACGCAACTCGCCGCTGAGCGGCGACGAGACGTGGTCGTACGTGCGGAGAGCGGGGAGAGCATCACGAGTATCGCCCTGCGTTACGGGGTGACAAGGCAGGCGATCCGAGGGGTGCTCCGTCGTTGTGGCGTACCTGCGCGTCGGACCGGCAAGCTGACGGATGCGCAGCGGGGGGAAGTGATAAATCGATTTCTCGACGGAGTTAGCCTCGGGCAGATCGCCACCGAGTTCAGCGTCACGGTTCCGTCTGTTCGCGGCCTGGTCTCCCGCCGAGGAATCAATATCCCATCAGTCTCGGAGGGTTTGCGGCACGATGCCTTCGACAGCCTGACGCCTGATGCCTGCTACTGGATCGGGTTCCTGTTCGCTGACGGGTGTGTCAGTTACCGGCCAGGTCACCTGCCGCAGATATCGATAGGGCTGGCTGAGCGGGACCGAGGCCAGTTGGTCGCGCTGCGGGATTATCTGGGCTGCGGTAACAGCATCTCCCAAACAAATCCGACCCAGGGCTCGTGTCAGTTCTCGGTGCGGTCGCGGAGCTTGGCGGACCGGCTCATCGAATTGGGCAGATACGATGATTCCATCGACGAGCGGTTGGTCGTCTCGCGCGACTTCTGGCGTGGTGTCGTCGATGGTGACGGCTCGCTGGGGATCTACAAGAGGGCAGCCCCGAGCGGTCGAACCTTTGCTCAGTTCAGAGTGGTCGGGAGACGCCATGTCTTGACCGCATTCGTTTCTTTCCTCGAAAGTAGCGGCATCAGTGGTCTGTCGGTGCGTCCGCACAAGAGCATCTGCACAGTCGGAACCACCTGTGGGCCGGCTGAGAGGATAGCCGCCCTTCTCTACCTCAATGCCGAGCCGGCGCTGGCCCGGAAGGCGGAGATTGCCGCACAGATGATCGTCCGTCAGCGATAGCACATTAGTTCCGTGCCCGTCGAGATCAGCCGAGCAGCGGGAACCAGCCGGCGGCCTCGCCCAGCGCCACCCGGTCCCGGTCGGTCAACGGCTCCCGACCGGTGGCCTTGCCCAGGTAGGTCAGATCGTCCCAGTCGGCGGGCCGGACGGCGTCGTCGCTGAGCAGGCCGTCCATGGTGGCGACCGCGACCTCGACGGCCAGCGGACCGGGCGGCGGCCCCTCGGGCAGGTGGTGCACCAGATCGAGGTGGTGTACGACGGCCTCGGTGGTCAGCGTGGCCAGGAAGTCGGGCACCCGCAGCACGTGCCCCTGGGTGGTGACGTGCCCCTGCGGGTCGGCGGCACCCGCCGCGCGGACGGCAGCCGGTGCGGTGTCCGCCCAGATTCGGACCACGCCGGTGGGCCGGTCGAAGGCGGCCGCCGAGCGGCGGACCCACCACGCGTGCCGGGCTGCGGCGTCGGGGTCGTCACCCGCCGGGAAGGACCGCCAGTAGCTGACGTCGTCGGTGTCGGCCGGCCCGTCGGCGGGGCTGGCCAGGGTGACCAGCGCCCGTTGGGCGTCGCCGAGCAGGTGGAAGAGCAGGTCGGCGACGACCCAGCCGCGACACCGGGTGGGTCGTTGCAGCGCCGCGTCGTCGAGGCCGGTGACCACCCGGGTGATCCCGTCGTAGACCTGCGCCAACGCGGTGTGCTGCCGGACGAACGTCATGCCGTGCAGCGTCGCACGAGCGGCGTGCCCCGGCACGGCGGTTGACGGGCCACCTACCGTGGCCACCCGGCAGTGCCGCCCGGCGGGACCGGGCCGGGCACGGGAGGGCCCGGCCCGGTCGTCGACGGGATCGCTCAGCCGAACATCTCGTCGAGGAAACCCTTGTGCTTCTTGCGCTTGTAGTGGCCGTGGTAGCCGTGGTGCTGCTGCGGGTGACCGTAACCACCGTGGGTGCCGTACGCGGGCTGCGGCGGGTAACCCGGCGGGGGCGGGGGCGGCGGCATGGCGCCGTAACCCGGCTGGTGGCTCGGGGCGGGTGGCGGCGGAGGCGGCGGTGGGTATCCGCCGGGCGTCTGGACGTGCTGCTGACCGGGGACGGGCCCCGGCTGACCGGGCGCGGGCGCACCGCGCTGCTGGTTCCAGTTCGCCTCGGCCTCGAACAGCTTTTCGAGTTCGCCACGGTCCAGGAAGATCCCCCGGCACTCGCCGCACTGGTCGATGACGACTCCGCTGCGCTCGTACTGGCGCATTTCTCCGCGACACTTGGGACAGGTGAGCTGCATCGCTCGACGGTACCCGGTCGGCGCAGTATTCAGGCGGTGGCGATCAGCGCCCCGGTCACCTCGTCGTCGTCGACCTCGTGGAAGTCGTCGTAGTAGGCGCTGACCGCGCCGAAGTCGGCGGGACGCCGGGCGCAGACCACCTCGTCCGCCTCGGCGGTGAGCATCTCGTACGCCTGCTGCGCGCCGACCGGCACGGCGACGACGACCCGGTGGGCACCGAGTCGCCGGGCGACCTGTACGGCGGCGCGGGCGGTCGCACCGGTGGCCAGCCCGTCGTCGACGATCAGGGCGGTGCGTCCGGTCAGGTCCAGTGGTGGGCGACCGGACCGGTAGCGGGCCTCCCGACGGTCGAGTTCGGCCTGCTCACGGCGTTGCACGTCGGCGCTGTCGGTCGGATCGAGTTGGGCGGCGACCTGGTCGTTGAGGACCCGCACGCCACCGGGGCCGAGCGCGCCGAAGGCCACCTCGGGGGCCCAGGGCAGGCCGAGCTTGCGGACCACCAGCACGTCGAGCGGTACGCCGAGCCGGTCGGCGACCACCCTGGCGACCGGCACCCCGCCGCGGACCAGGCCCAGCACGACGACGTCGGGTCGACCGGCCAGCGCGGTGAGTCGTGCGGCGAGTTGGCGACCGGCGTCGTCCCGATCGTGGTAGCTGCTCATGTGCTCAGGTTTACGCCCTGCGGGCGGGGCGTGCCGGGGACTCGGCGGAACCGGGGTCCGGTGGGTGGTCAGGGCGGGTGCCCAGCTCAGCAGGGCGATGGGGTAGAGCAGGTAGCCGAAGCGGGTGGTGGGCATCAGCAGGATGGCGGCGAGCAGGCCGTACCCGCAGATCAGCGTGGTGGTGGCGGCGCTGCGCGGTGGGCGGCGGACGAGCCGGACGGCGATGGCGGCACCGGCGGCGACGAGCAGCGCGGCGGCGACGAGCCGACCACCGGGCAGGGCGGTGGCGATCAGGTGGCCAGGGAAGGGGGACTGGGCGGGGCTGGTGACCTGGCCGTGGCCCAGCGGGAAGCGGAACACGTTCTCCACCAGCGCGTCCCGGTCGACCAGCAGGGCGGGGAGCAGGGCGAGGGCGGGTAGGCCGAGCGCACCGACGGCGACCCGCAGCCCGGCCCGCCGGGTGGTCCCCCAGAAGATCAGGGCCAGCGCGACCGGCCAGGCGAAGAGTTTCAACGCGCCGGCCAGCCCGACCGCCACCCCGGCCCCGCCGGGCCGTCCGGCGGCGGCGAGGGCCAGGGCCAGCAGGCAGAGCGCGAGTACGGGCAGGTCGTCGCCGCCGGTGGCCAGGGTGAGCGCGCAGATCGGCAGGACGGTCGCCGCCTGCACGCCGCGCAGCACCGCCGCCGCCCCGACCCATCCCTCGTCGGCCCGGCCTCCGCCGGGGCTGGCGGTCCGTCGCAGGGCGACCACGGCGAGCACCAGTGCTGCGGCGGTGACCAGCGCGAACCAGACGCGGGAGTCGGTCCACCAGGCGTCGGCGGCGGCCCGGGGCAGCCCGAACAACGCCATCCCCGGCTGGTACGGGGTGTAGCCGAGCAGCCGTTCGTCGGCGGGCAACGCGGCGATGGCGTCCGGCCCGAGGTAGGGGGTGCCGTGCTCGGCGAGCCGGATGCCGGCCTGCTCGACGACCACCACCTCCTCCTGGGCCCGGTCGGTCCGCCCGGCGGCCCGCTGCCCGGCCTGCACGAGCAGCGGGAGCAGGGCGGTGCCGACCCAGGCGAGGCCGGTGACGATCGCGCGGGCGGTGGTGCCGGCCAGCCCGGGGCGGTGGCGTCGCAGCAGGAACTGGGCGGCGACCAGGAGGGTCGCGGCGAGGTAGCCGACGGCGGCGACGCTCCCCCAGCCCCGGTGCGGCGGCAGGGTGGAGGTGGCGGCGGTGACGGCGGCAAAGGCTGCGGAGACGGTGTAGAGGCCGAGGTCGAGGGCGAGTCCGCCGGCTGCGGTGTCGACGGTCCGCCAGCGGCGGGCGGCTCGGTCGGCGACGGTCACGCCGGCAAGTGTGGCAGACCGGTCGCGCGGTTCCGGGCGGGCTGGCGGCGGCCGGGGGTGCTGAGGCGGATGACCGCGCCGGTGTCGTGCAGCGGGGTGGCGAGGGTGCCGGGCCGGCCGCCGGAGCCGCGTTGGAGGGCGGCGAGGAGCGCGCCGGCCGGCAGTGGGCGGGCGAACAGGTGCCCCTGGCCGGCGGCGCAGCCGAGTGACCACAGGGCGCGGCGTTGCGGTTCGCTCTCCACGCCCTCGGCGACGACCGCGAGGTCGAGGCTGCGGCCGAGGTCGAGGGTGGAGCGGATGACGGCCGCCGCCTCCGCGGAACTCTCCATCGCGGTGACGAAGCTGCGGTCGATCTTCAGCTCGTGGACCGGGATGCGGGAGAGCAGGGAGAGGGAGGAGTAACCGGTGCCGAAGTCGTCCAGGGCGAGCCGGATGCCGGAGTCGCGCAGCCGGCTCAGCACCCGGTCGACCACGTCGAGTTGGCTGAGGGTGAGCGTCTCGGTCAGCTCCAGGACCAACCGGTCGGGGGGGAAGTCGTGGGCCTGGAGGCGGGCCAGCACCGCGCTGGGGAATCGGGCGTCGAGCAGGCTGCGGGGGGAGACGTTGACCGAGACCGGGAGGTCGAAGCCGGCCGTCCGCCAGGTGACGGCGGCGACGAGTGCCTGGTCGAGGATGGCCTCGGCGAACGCGGGGAGCATGCCGGAGCGTTCCACCGCCTCGATGAAGCGCAGCGGGTCGATCACCCCGTGCCGGGGGTGGTGCCAGCGGGCGAGGGCCTCGGCCCCGGTCACCTCGCCGGTGCCGAGGTCGACGAGCGGTTGGAAGTTGACGGTGAACTCGTGGTCGGCCACCGCGCGGGGCAGTTCACCGCCGAGGGTGAGCCGGCGCAGGTCGGCGGTGTCCCGGGTCGGGGCGTACGTGGCGATCCGCTGGCCGGCCCGTTTGGCCTGGTACATGGCGACGTCGGCGCGGCGCAGCAGCTCCGGCATGCCGCCGGTGGCGGGGGCCGCCGCGATGCCGCCGCTGGCCTCCACGCTGATCCGCATGCCGTCCACGTCGAGCGGTTCGTGCAGGGCACCGAGCAGGGTCTCGGCCCGGTGGGCGGCGACGGCGGGGGCGGGCAGGTTGCGCATCAGCACGGCGAACTCGTCCCCGCCGAGGCGGGCGACCAGGTCCTCGTCGCGGGCGGCGGCGCGCAGCCGGTCGGCGACCTGCATCAGCACCTGGTCACCGGCGGCGTGGCCGAGGGTGTCGTTGACCTCCTTGAAGTGGTTGAGGTCGATCAGGACGAGGGCGGTCACCCCCTCGGCGTGCCGGGTGCCGAGCTGCTCGGTGCCCCGGTCGAGCAGTTGCCGGCGGTTGGCCAGGCCGGTGAGCGCGTCGTGGCTGGCGGCGTGGGCGTGTTCGGCGGCGACCCGGGCCAGTTCGGCGTACGCCTGGGCGTTGCGGACGGCGGTGCACAGGGCGGAGGCGAAGGTGCGCAGGGTGTACTGCTCGCGTTCGTTGAGGCGTACCGGGCCACGGAACCGGAGTCGGAGCATCCCGACGTCGGCCGTCCGGTCGTGGCCTTCGAGCCGGGCGGGCAGGACGGTGCCCTCGATGTCGCTGGGGGTGCCGGCGGGGCCGTCGTAGGTGATGGTGCCGCTGGCTCCTCGTACGGTGCGGCCGGCGTCGCGCAGCTCGATCTCGACCTCGTCGGCGGAGAAGAGTTCGGCGGCCTGGGTGACGGCGGTGGTGAGGACCTTGTCCAGGTCGACCACGTTGAGCGCGTCGGTGGTGCGGGCGAGGCGCTGCCAGGCCTGCTGCTCGGTGCGGGACTTGACCTGGTTGGAGTAGAGCAGGTGGAGGCTGAGCACCAGGGGCGGCACGGCCAGCAGGAGCCGGGGGTCGGCCTGGAGGATGGCCAGGGTGACGGCGATGAGGACGAACCGGGCCAGCACGCTGGTCAGGCGGAGCCCGAGGTCGTCCCAGAACAGTCTGCGCAGCGCGGTGCCGGTGGCCATCGCGATGACCGGCAGGGTGAGCAGTTCGTCGAGGACGACCGCGACGAGGTAGGCGAGCCCGATCATGCCGATGACGTGTCGGAGGTCGGTGTCCTGTGGTGACCAGCCGAGGGTGTGCAGGGCGATGCCACCGCCGGCCGCCAGCAGCATGCTCTTGGCGATGCCGAAGGCGGTCTTGAGGGGTGAGGGCTTCATGGAGAGCAGGGCGATCGCGACGCCCGTGCCGGTGGTCAGCACGACCAGGGGTGCGGGGGCGACGGCCAGGCCGAGGACGATCGCGGTCTCGCTCCAGGATATTGCGTGGACCGTTGCCCAAATTCGAATTCGCCAGTTGATCCGGACGCCGAGTGCGGCCATGAAAGCCAGGGCGACGGATCTGGTGAGGTCGCCGCCGGTGAGGTCCAGGTGGACCAGTTGGTACAGGGCGACGGCCGCTGCTGCGGTGGCCACCACGCAGACGAGGCCGACGTGCAGCGTCAGCTGCCGCTCGGCCTCCGTCTTGCCTTCGTCCGGTCGTGCCATCGTGTCCTCGACAACCACTCCGTGTCGCTGAGCAGAGGCCAAGGCTACGTGGGGTCACGCCACCACCACAATCGTTCAGAGCCACTCGTGTGCGGACATCGCTTTCGCCTCCCCTGGTCGCCGTGTCCGACCTTCCGGTCGGGATCTGACAGGGGACAGCCTAAGGGCGGTTAGGACGATTTTGGAGGTATAAATGTAACTATGAGCGATAGGTGAGAATTGAGTGCAGGTTGGTGACTTTCCGTTTCCAAGGGGAAACGGAGTGCTGAGTGCTCCTGACCGTTCTCGTTAACGCTAGATAATGGTGCAGCGGCGGGGTTTGCGACATCGGGTGAGGGTCGCTGGTTGGAGCAACTGTGCGGTGACCGGCGGGTGAGTGCGACGGATCACCCGATTGCGGAACGCAGCGTAGTCGTGTGGGCGCGCTGGTGCCAGTGCCGACGAAGTGGCCCGGTGGCGATTCGCGGTCGCGACGCGACGTTGGGTTTCTCGCCCGTGACGACGGGGTGTCCGATCTCTCGTGCGATGACGTTTCCCGCTCTCCCGCCGACCCGAGAACGTATTAGTGGCGACCGATGAAATCGACGGTGAACTATCGATCACGAATCATCCCGTACGGCGTCGACCCGCTTGATCCCCACCGCCCGGGGTGAATGGGACGTACCCCCCGGTCGGACCCGCCCGCTAGGCTCGCGGACGTGACCGATCCCGCGCAGCTCAGCCACGTCGACGCCGCGGGCGCGGCCCGCATGGTCGACGTCTCCGCCAAGCCGGTGTCCGGCCGGGTCGCCGTGGCCGCCGGCCGGCTGCACACCACCGCCGAGGTGGTGGACCTGCTGCGGCGCGACGGGCTGCCCAAGGGTGACGCGCTGGCCGTCGGCCGGCTCGCCGGCATCATGGGCGCCAAACGCACCCCCGACCTGATCCCGCTCTGCCACCCGATCGCCCTGCACGGCGTCGACGTCGACCTGCGCCTCACCGACGACACCGTCGAGATCACCGCCACCGCCCGCACCGCCGACCGGACCGGGGTGGAGATGGAGGCGCTGACCGCGGTCGCCGTCGCCGGGCTGGCCCTGATCGACATGGTCAAGGCGGTCGACCCGGCCGCCACCGTGGACGCCGTCCGGGTGCTGCGCAAGACCGGCGGCAAGACCGGCGAGTGGGTCCGCCCCCAGGACCGGCCGTGATCCGGGCCCGGGTGATCGTGGCGTCCAACCGGGCCGCCGCCGGGGTGTACGCCGACACCAGCGGCCCGCTGCTCGTCACCGGCCTGCGCGAGCTGGGCTGCCAGGTCGACGAACCGGTGGTGGTGCCCGACGGCGAACCGGTCGGCGAGGCACTGCGTGCCGCCCACACCGACGGGATCGACGTCGTGCTGACCAGCGGCGGCACCGGCATCACCCCCACCGACCGGACCCCGGAGGTGACCCGGGCGCTGCTCGACCACGAGATCCCCGGCATCGCCGAGGCGATCCGCGCACACAGCCGGGACCGGGTGCCCACCTCGGCGCTGTCCCGGGGGTTGGCCGGGGTGCTGGGCCGGATGCTGGTGGTCAACCTGCCCGGCTCGCGGGGCGGTGCGAAGGACGGTCTGGCCGTGCTGGGGCCGATCCTCGCCCACGCGGTCGACCAGTTGCGCGGCGGCGACCACTGACCGCACGGCCGCCCCGGCGGCGATAGGCTCGCGGGGGTGAACGCGGAGCCCCGCGTCCCGTCCGAACGGAGGCCCCCGGTGAGCACGGAAACCGCCGCCACCGCGGCCCAGGTCGCCGCGCCGCCGCCGGCCGGATGGGAGGAGGCCCGCTCCCGGGTCTACGCGGTCGGCCTGGCCGCCGCCCTGCCCGCCGTCAACCGGGCGCTGGCCGACGCCGACGGGCACACCCTGGCCGAACCGTTGACCACCCGGACCGACCTGCCGGCCTTCCCCACCTCCAGCGTCGACGGCTGGGCGGTGCGCGGCACCGGCCCGTGGGACGTCGTGGGGCGGGTACTCGCCGGGCACACCCCGGCCGGGTTGACCGCCGACGGCACCACCGTCGAGATCGCCACCGGCGCGATGGTCCCCGCCGGCACGACCGCCATCCTGCGCATCGAGGACTCGGGTCGTACCCCGGACGGGCGGGTGACCGGCACGCCGCGCCCGAACCCGGAGTGGCGGGAGCCGGGCGAGGAGGCGGTGGCCGGTGAGGAGCTGCTGCCGGCCGGCACCCCGGTCGACCCCGCGCTGATCGGGCTGGCCGCCTCCTGCGGGCACGACCAGCTCCGGGTCCGCCGTCAGCCCCGGGCCGCGCTGCTGGTCTTCGGCGACGAACTGCTCACCGCCGGTCCGCCCGGGTCGGGCCGGGTCCGCGACGCGCTCGGTCCCGCCGTGCCGTCCTGGTTGCGCCGCTACGGCTGCCAGGTGCGGCCCTCCGACGTGGTCGGCCCGGTGGCGGACACCCTGCCCGCCCACGTGGCCGCCCTGCGCGGGGCGCTGGCCGTGGCCGACCTGGTCTGCACCACCGGCGGCACCATGCACGGCCCGGTCGACCACCTGCACCCCACGTTGGAGGCGCTCGGCGCCGACCACGTGGTCAACACCGTCGCCGTCCGGCCCGGCTTCCCGATGCTGCTGGCCCGGCTGGTCGACGACGACGGACGGGTCCGTTTCGTGGCCGGGTTGCCCGGCAATCCGCAGTCCGCGATCGTCGCCCTGGTGTCGCTGGTCGCGCCGCTGCTCGCCGGGCTCCAGGGCCGGGTGCTGCCGGCACTGCCGTACGCCACCCTCGCCGGGCCGGTGCCCGGCCGGGGCGACTACACCCACCTGGCCCTGGTCCGGCTGGACCGGGCCGCCGGCACCGCCCACCCGGTCCGGCACGTCGGCTCGGCGATGCTGCGGGGGCTGGCCGGCGCGGACGGGTTCGCGGTGATCCGGCCGGGCACCTCCGGCGAGGTCGGGGCCCGGGTGCCCGTCGTACCGCTGCCGTTGCTGCCCGGGGAGCGCACGTGGTGACGGCCGACCCCACCACGGCCCTGCTCGCGGTCACCGACCAGCCGCTGGACCTGGCCGCGCACGAGGCGGCGGTCGCCGACCGCCGGGCCGGCGCGGTCGTCTCCTTCCAGGGCGTGGTCCGCGACCACGACCACGGCCGACCGGTCACCCTGCTGGAATACGAGGGCCACCCGAGCGCCGTCGAGACGCTGCGCGCGGTGGCCGCCGAGATCGCCGCCGACCCCGACGTCTACGCGGTGGCCGTGTCGCACCGCATCGGTCGGCTCGACATCGGGGACGTGGCGCTGGTGGCGGCGGTCAGCACGGCACACCGGGCGGCGGCCTTCGCGGCCTGCGCCCGGCTGGTCGACGAGGTGAAGGCGCGGCTGCCGATCTGGAAACGGCAGGTCTTCGCCGACGGCACCGAGGAGTGGGTCAACTGCCCCTGACCGTGGCGTCGTGCCCCACCGGGCCGGCCGGGGTCGGCCGACCGTGGTGGCGCGGGCCGGGCGGGGTCAGCGGCGACCGGCCGTGGTGACACGGGCCGACCGGTCGGGATAGAAGGCGGGCTCGGCACCGGGCCGCCACGGCAGGGCGGCGACCAGCACGATCAGCGCCAACGCGAGCGAGTTCTCCATGAGCGCGCCGAACAGGCCGTTCTGGTAGTGGGACACCTCGGGCAGCTTGTGCTCGTACGGCCAGATCGGCGAGATCACGAAGAGCAGGTACAACCCGAGCGCCGCGACCCCGTGCCGCAACCCGGTCAGCGTCGGGTACCAGATCGGCGGGCGCAGCCCACTCACCCCGGGTGGCCCGCCGAACGACTGCGGGCCGGTACGCACCGACAGCCCCCGACTCGCCTCACGGCGGCGTACGGCGGCGTCGGCGAGCACGACGACCGCCGGGATGACCCAGACCAGGTGGTGCGACCAGGAGATCGGGCTGATCACGTTGGCGGTCAGCCCGACCAGGGTGAACGCGGTCAGCTCGTCGCCGTCGGCGCGGGCGTTGGCGGCCCGGGACAACCCGACGGCCAGGATCAGCACCGAGAACGCCAACCAGAGCAGACCGGGCGTCTCGATCGAGTCGTAGAGCCGGGCCAGCAGGCCGGCCAGCGACTGGTTGGGCGTCATGTCGGCGGCCCCGACCCGCTCGGTCTGCCACAGCACCCCGCCGAAGTAGGCCCGCGACTCGGTGCCGACCAGCGCGAAGCTGCCCAGGGTGACGCCGATGATGGTGCCGACGGCGGTGGCGGCGACCCGCCACTGCCGGGTGACCAGCAGGTAGACGATGAACAGCGCCGGGGTGAGCTTGACGGCGGTGGCCAGGCCGATGCCCATGCCCGCCCAGGACCCGCTGTAGAGCAGCCGCAGGAACGGGCCGTCGGTGCCGCGTCCGTGGGTGCCCCGCCGGGAACGCCAGCGTAGACCCACCAGGTCCGCCATGATCAACGCGAAAAGGAGCAGGTTGACCTGCCCGTACCCCAGGGTCTCCCGGACCGGTTCGAGGGCGGTGGCCATCGGGGTGGCGATGGCCACGGAGTACCAGAGCGGCCAGCCGAGCCGGTCGACGATCGGGCGCAGCAGCGCGGCGAGGATCACCGCCAGCGCGGCGATGCTGCCGGCCGCGTTGATCCAGCCGGCCGCCTCGATCGGCAGCATCGCCATCGGCAGCATGGCCAGCGCGGCGAAGGGCGGGTAGGTGAAACCCAGCGTGGTGGTGGGCGCGATGAACTCGTACAACTCGTGCCCGCTCGCCCACCACACCACCGCGCCGTGGTAGATCTTCATGTCGAAGAAGTTGTACGGCCGCCCGAAAGCACCGATGGCGAGCCATGCGGCATAGGCGACGGCGGCCACGATGCCGACCCGTACGACTGTCCTACGATCGATCCCACGCGTTGCGCGACGGACTGGGGCGAGGCGGTCCGCCCGTCTACCGACGGTCGTCGGCATGGCGTGGCCACCCCCATACCAAGGTCGTCCTACCCGTCCAGGTCCGGTAGGGAGCCTAGAACGGCGCCTCACGTTGCTGCCTCCCGCGTTATCCGACCGTGTCCGATCCCACACCAGTTTTTGACATTTCCACCGCGTTAACGGGTGTCGGGTGGTTCAGGTAATTCGCGGCCTTACGGGGGGTGGTGGCCGAATCGATGCAGGTCAGCCGGGAAGCCGGCGGGCGGCGGCGGCCGACCGGACGGCGATCCGGGCCTCCCGCCGGGCGGTGCGCACCGCGCGACCGACCGACCGTCGAGAGTGGCCGATGCGGTGACCGGCCCGCCAGCGTAGGCCCGGCTTGCCCTCGGTGTCGGCTGCGGCGAGCAGCAGACCACCGAAGAGCCCGAGGTTCTTCAGGAAGTGCACCTGGTTGTTGTTCCGCGTCGTCGGATCGTCGTTGTCCCAGAACGGGTGACCGGCGGCGGTGGTGGGCACCAGCGTGCCGGCCAGGACCAGTGCGGCCGGCCGGGTGAACTTCCCGGTGGCCAGCATCAGGCCGGCGGCGAGCTGCACGGCGGCGTTGGCGCGGATCAGCGTCTCGGGGTCCGTGGGGAGCTGCGGCGCGGCCCGCTGGATCAGCGGAGCGACCCGGTCGGTGACCGGCCGGGCAGCCGGCACGAGCCGCTGGGGGTTTTGGAAGTTGCGGGCGCCGCTGACCACGAAGATGCCGCTCAACATGACACGGGCGAGGGAGCGCACGGGTTTCATTGCTCAGTCATACCCCGTTTGGACCCCTGCTATCCGGGCAACGGCCGATCCGGAGCGCTCTGCGTGCCGTCGCCCGAAGCGGGTCGCGCCGCTGTTCCGGGCCGTACCGCACCGATGACACGCCACGCCGAACCGGGCGACCGTCGCTGATGGACCTGCCACGACCGGTAACGTCGCGCCGGTGACGACCCTGCGGTTGCGTCCTGAGGGCCCGGCCGACGCCGGCCCGATCCGTCGGGTGCTGGCTGCCGCCTTCGCCCGCCCCGACCGCACCACCCCCGGTGAGGTCGCGCTCGTCGACGAGCTGCGCGGCAGTGCGGCGTGGCTGCCGGAGCTGGCGATGGTCGCCGAGTACGGCGGCGAGGTGGTCGGGTACGCGCTGCTCACCCGGGTCCGGGTCGAGGCCGACCGGGAACGCGCCCCGGCGCTGGTGCTCGGGCCGGTGGCGGTGGCCCCGCACCGGCAACGGGTCGGGCACGGCACGGCGGTGGTGCAGGCCGCGCTGGAGGCCGCCACCGAGCTGGGCGAGCGGCTGGTGGTGGTCCTCGGCGACCCGGCGTACTACCGGCGGTTCGGCTTCACCCGGGCCGACCGGATGGGGCTGGTCAGCCCCTGGTCGGGGCTGGGAGAGCCGTGGCAGGCGCTGGTGCTGCCGCCGGAGACCAGCGACGCGCCACCACCCCCGCGCGGCGAGGTGGTCTTCCCACCCCCCTGGTCCCGGGTCTGACCCCCGACCCCCGTGGCCGGTGCCGGCCGTCCGGCGGGTCCGGTCGCCCCGTGGCCGGTGCCGATCAGGTCGGCTGGGTACGCAGGTAGCGGCCGAAGTGCGGGACGGTGAAGGCGACCGTGCCGCGTTCCCCCGAATAGATCAGACCCTTCTTGATCAGCGCGTCCCTGGCCGGGGAGAGACTCGCCGGCTTGCGCCCCAGCGCACGGGCGATCTCGGCGGTCGGCACGGCGGCGTCCATGTCGTCCCGACCACCGCCGTCGGCCTCGCCCGCCACCTGGGACAGGGTCGCCATCGCCCGCATGTACTCGCGCTCGGCAGGGGTGGCCCGCTCGAACCGGGAACCGAAGAAACCGACCGCCAGCTCCGCCTCCGCCTCCGGGGCGGCGACCCGGACGTCCGCGTCGGTGATCGGGGAACGGGGCGCATGGTCCCAGGTCGCCTTCCCGTACGCCTGGACGAAGTACGGGTAGCCGCCGGACGACTCGTAGAGCAGGTCGAGGGCCTTCTGCTCGTACTCCACCTGTTCCCGCCCGGCCGGCGCGCACAGTGCCTGGTCGGCGGCGATCCGGTCCAGCCGGTCGATCCGCAGGTAACGGAAGAGCCGCTCCGAGTACGACTTGGCGGCGCTGAGCACCGCCGGCAGGTGCGGCAGGCCCGCGCCGACCACGATCAAGGGTGCGCCGAGCTGGGACAACTCGTGGCAGGCCGCACAGAGCGCCGACACGTCCTCCGCACCGAGATCCTGCATCTCGTCGATGAAGACGGCGATACCGGTGCCCACGTCCCCGGCGACCGCCGCCGCGTCGGTGAGCAACTCCACCAGGTCGATCTCGATGTCCCCGGAGTCGGCCCGGCCGCTGCTGGCCGGCACGTCGATGCCGGGCTGCCACCGGTCACGCAGCCGGGGGGCCGCACCGGCCCGCCCGGTGGTCGGTGCGCTGCGCTGCGCAAACGCCTTGAGTACGCCGAGGAAGGCGTCGATCCGCTCCGGTGCCCGGTGCCGGGGGGCGAGTTCGCGGACCGCCATGTGCAGCGCGGCGGCGATCGGTCGACGCAGCGACTGCTCCGGTCGGGCCTCGATCTTGCCGGTGCCCCAGAGCTGGTTGATCGCCTGGGAGCGCAGGGTGTTGAGCAGGACGGTCTTGCCGACGCCGCGCAGGCCGGTGAGCATCAGGCTGCGCTCGGGGCGTCCCCGGGCGATCCGTTCCAGCACCACGTCGAAGACGTCCAGCTCCCGCCCCCGCCCGGCGAGCTCGGGCGGGCGCTGACCGGCGCCCGGGGCGTACGGGTTGCGGACCGGATCCACGCATCGCACAGTATCGGGCGGTCTAGCCTGCGGACTAGAGATGCGTAGACGGGGCTACCGGCGTGTCGCCCACCGGGCCCGGGCAGGTCCCGTGGTGGAGGCGACGGGGGTGCCGGCGACCCTCTCGACACGAATATGGGGCTGTCTAGCGTTGATGCTAGACAGCCCCATATTTCCCTGTTCAGCTGCGTTTGCGCAGGCAGAGCACGTAGTCGAAGAGGTCCACCGAGTTGTCGTGCACATAGTTGGCGTTCGACTCCGGGGCCAGCGACTTACACCGGTCCCCGTTGGTGGACGCTGGAATCCGCAGCAGCACCTCGTAGGTGTTCGGACCGCACGGCACCTTGCGCAGGTCGGCGTCACTGGCCGTACCGTCGTTGACCACGCAGTCGCCCCGGACGATCTGCTCCGCCCGGGTCGGCGTCGGGGTCGGCTCGTCCGTGGTCGGTTCGACGGTCGGCTCCGTCGGTGCGTTCCCGGTCGGCCCGTTCTCCGTCGGCGAGGCGGACGCGACCGCCCTCGGAGCCGGATCGTCGCCGTCCCGCGACGCCAGGAGGAACCAGCCGCCCCCCACGAGGCACGGGCACAGCAGCAGGACCACCACCAGCCCGATGATGAGCGCGATCCGACCGCCCCGGCCCTTTGCCGGCGGTGCCGCCGGAGGTGGGAAACCCTGCCCCGGATATCCCGGTGGCGTGGGCTGCCCCGGGAAGCCGGACGGCGGTGCGGCTGCCCCTGGGAAGCCGGATGACGGTGCGGCTGCGCCCGGGAAGCCGGACGATGGTGCGGCTGCCCCTGGGAAGCCGGACGATGGTGCGGCTGCCCCTGGGAAGCCGGACGATGGTGCGGCTGCCCCTGGGAAGCCGGACGATGGTGCGGCTGCGCCAGGGAAGCCGGATGACGGTGCGGCCGGCCCCGGGTAGCTGGGTGCCGGGGGCGGTGGGGACTGGGCCGGGTAGCTGGCCGGTGGTGGTGATGCCGGTGCGCTGAACGCGCCGGCCGCCGGTGCGGCGGTCGGCCCGGCGGGCGGGAAGGGCCCCGGCGGCGGGTAGCCGGCCCCCGAGGACGGCACCGGCGTGCCGGTCGGCGGGAGATAGGTGTCCGGCGGAGGATAACCCGCCCCCGAGGACGGAGGTGGGTAGCCCGCTCCGGAAGACGGCGTCGGGTAGTCAGCCCCCGCTGCCGGCATCTGGGAGGTCGGCGAGTACCCGCCCGCTGCCGGCATCTGGGAGGTCGGCGAGTACCCGCCGCCCGCTGCGGGCATTGGCGTGGTGGCCGGCTGCCCGGCTCCCGACACCGGCAGCCGGGTGGTCGGCGGCTCAGGTGGCGTGGAGATCGGGGCGGTCGGGGGTTCGGCGGCGAAGGGTGCCGTCGGGGGTTCCGGCGTGGTGGCCGTGATCGGTGTGGTCGGCGGTTCGGCGGCGAAGGGTGCCGTCGGCGGTTCGGGCGTGGTGGCCGAGATCGGTGCGGTCGGTGGTTCGGGCGTGGTGGCCGAGATCGGTGCCGTCGGCGGCTCCGGCGGGGACGCGGCCATTGGTGCGGTGGGCGGCTCTTCCGCACTCGGAACGGGTGCCGTGGCCGGCTCGCCCGCCTCCCGTGACACCGGCACGGTCGGTGGCTCGACGTCCTCCCGGCGGATCGGTGCGGTCGGTGGCTCGACGTCTTCCGGGCGGATCGGCGCGGTCGGCGACTCGTCCGGGCCGGCATCGGGTCCGGTCGGCCCGGTGGAGAGCGGGGCGGTCGGTTGGTCGTCCGCGTCACCCCGCAGGGGTGCGGTCACCGGTTCCTCGGTAGCGCCCGGGGCAGGCGCGGAGATCGGCGCGGTCGGCGTCTCGTCAGCCGGATGCGGGGCAGCCGGCGAGTTGACGGCGGTCACCGGTTCCTCGGCGGCGTGTGGAACTGCCGGGGAGATCGGTGCCGTCGGCTGCTCGTCCTGGTTGCGGGTGAGGGGTGCCGTCGGCTGCTCGTCCGATCCGCCCGGGATCGGTGCCGTCGGTGGTTCCGTCTCCGACGGAATTCCCACGGTGGGTGGCTCCGGCTCGGCGCGGACGATGGGCTTCGTCGCTGGTTCGGGGTCGGGGTGCGCGAGGGGCGCGGTGGGTGGCTCCGGGTCGCTGTTCGAGGGACGTTGTTCCTCGTCGGGGCGGCCGGAGTCGGGTGGGCCGAAGGTTGACAATCTCTCCCCCAGGGGTGGGCTCAGCGCTGCTTCAGGCAGAGGACGAAGTCGAGGGTGTCCAGCTCGCTGTCGAAGAAGTACCAGTTGGTGTAGCCCTCCACCTTGCCGCACTTCGCCTCGGCGTCCCTTTCACCACTGGTCGCCCCGTCGAAACGACGTAAGACCTCGTATGTTCTCGGGGCGCACTCGGTGATCAGCAGCTTGGGCTTGCCGCCGGCCGGACCCTCGTTGCGGACGCACTGCCCCGCCTTGACGAAGCGCGGGTCGGCCGAGGCGGCGGGTGCGGGGGTGGCGGTGGTCGACCCTCCCGGTTCGGCAGTGGCCGCGTCCGGCACCGCCGGTGCCGTCGGCAGCGCCGCACCGGTGTTCGTCGGCTCGTCGTCGCTCAGCAGGTACCACAGGGTGCCACCGCTGACGGTCAGCACGGCGAGCACAACCAGCACCGCGATCAGCGGACCCCGGCCGCGCCCCGATCCGGGGTTGCCCGGGTAGGCCACCGGTCCGCCCGCCGGAAACTGCCCCGCCGGCCCGTACGGCTCCGACTGGAACTGGTCGTACGCCGGATGGTGGGGCTGCTGTCCACCCGTCGGCTGGGTCGGCACGGTCGCGGGGTGGGGCTGGTCCGGGGCGGGCTGGCCCCAACGGTCGTCCGGGCGTCGCCCACCCCACGGGTCCGGGGAACCGCCCGGTGGTCCGTAGTTCGCCATGCCCGTCCTCCCGCGTGCCGAGATGCCGGTCGTCCGGAAGGACGCCACCGACGTGGTCACCGTAGCGTGGTCCCGCGATGACCTCACCTTCCTCGGCCGCGACACCCGCCCGACCAGCGCTGATCTGGACCGCACTCATCCTGGTCTACGTGCTGTGGGGTTCCACCTACCTCGGTATCCGGGTCGTGGTGGAGTCGATGCCGCCGCTCGGTTCTGCTGCCGCCCGCTTCGGTGGTGCCGCGTTGGTGCTGGCGGTGGTCCTGCGGCTGCGGCGGGGCGCGGGTGCGTTGCGGGTCGACCGGCGGCAACTCGGCTCGGCCGCGCTGGTCGGGGTGCTGCTGCTGGCCGGCGGCAACGGCCTGGTGGTGCTCGCCGAGTCCGGCCCGGCCGGCGTGGCGGTGCCGTCGGGCATCGCCGCGCTGTTGGTGGCCACCGTCCCGCTGCTGGTGGTGCTGCTGCGTACGGTCACCGGGGACCGCCCGCCGGGGTGGACGTTCGCCGGGGTGACGGTGGGCTTTCTCGGGCTGGTGCTGCTGGTGCTCCCCCGGGGCGGGACGGGGACGGTGCCGCTGGTCGGTGCGTTGACAGTGGTCGCGGCGGCCACCTGCTGGTCGGTGGGGTCGTTCCTGTCCAACCGGTTGCGGATGCCCGCTGACCCGTTCGTCGCCACCGTCTACGAGATGGTCGCCGGGGCGGTGGCGCTCGTCGTGCTGTCCGTGACCCGGGGTGAACTGCGCGGGTTCTCCCCGGCGCAGGTGACGACCCGTTCCTGGTTCGCCCTGGCGTACCTGCTGGTGGCCGGGTCGTTGGTCGCCTTCACCGCGTACGTCTGGTTGCTGGCCCATGCGCCCATCTCGCTGGTCTCCACCTACGCCTACGTGAACCCGGTGGTGGCGGTGGCGCTCGGCGCGTTGCTGGTGGCCGAGCCGATCACCGGTCAGGTGCTGCTCGGCGGTGCGGTGATCGTGGCCGGCGTGGCGCTGGTGGTGACCACCGAGCGGGCCCGCCGGCCGGCCGGTGACGGGGCAGCCGCCGTACCGTCCCGGCGGTAACGTCGAGGGCCGTGCCCGTCGGCCCGGTGACCGTAGCCGCGATGCTCGGCGTCCTGTCCGGCCTCGCCGCACCCCGGATCGCCCGCTCCTTCCCACCCCACACCCCGCCGGCCGTGGCCTCGGCTCCGGCGCCGGTGGGGATCGCGGTGGTGGGGGCGGTGGTGTTCGGTGGGTTGGCCGCCGCACGGTGGCCGGAGCCGGCACTGCCGGCGTTCCTGCTGGTCGCGGCCGTGGGTCTGGTGCTGGCGGTGGCGGACCTGACCAGCCTCCGCCTGCCCGACCCGCTGGTCGGCGCGGCCGCGCTCGGCGGCGGCACCGCGTTGACCGTCGCGGCCGTCGTCGCCGGCACGCCCGGTCGTCTGGCGCTCGCGCTCGCCGGGGCCGCCCTCTCCTTTCTCCTGTACGTCGTGCTGGCGCTGCTGCCCCGCTCCCGGCTCGGCTTCGGTGACGTGAAGCTGGCGGCGGTGCTCGGGCTGCCGCTGGCCTGGCTGGGCTGGCCCACCCTCTGGCTCGGCCTGCTCCTGCCGCACCTGCTCCAGGGGCTGCTGGTGCTGGCACTGCTGGCCACCCGCCGGGTACGCCGGGACACCGCCCTGCCGTTCGGCCCGGCCCTGCTCAGCGGTGCCTGGTTGGCCGTCCTCCTTGCCTGACCGGCCCGTCGGGCGGGCCGGGGAGGGCGGGCAGCAACGTCACGCATCAAGCGGTATCAGCGCGGGCGGATACCGCTGCGGCGACCCCGTAGGTCGGTCGACGGACAGTCAGATCAGGCGGAGCTGCCGGTCCTTGGGTCGGCGTGGCTCGGCCTCGCCGAACCGTTCGAACAGCCCCGGGTCGACGACGTCCAGGAACGGCGACGGTCGGCAGTCGCGTTCGGTGCCGTGGCGCACCCGGCGGGCGGCGTGGCTGACGTAGAGCCGGTCCTGGGCGCGGGTCAACCCGACGAAGAACAGCCGACGTTCCTCGGCGATCGCGTCGTCGTCCGGTGCCGAGCCGGGCCAGCGCAACGGCAGCAGACCGTCCTCCACGCCGACCAGGAAGACCACCGGGAACTCCAGCCCCTTCGCGGCGTGCAGGGTGAGCAGGGTGACGGCTTCGGCGCGCGGGTCCAGCGCGTCCACCTCGGCTCCGGTGGCGAGCTGGGAGAGGAAGAGTTCCAGGTCGTCGCCGCAGCGTCGGGCCAGCGGGGTGAGCAGGTCGACGGCGGTCCGGACGTCCTCGGGGCGGACGGTGCCGGCGGCGTCCAGGGTGGGGGCGGCGAACCGTTCGGCGAGCACCTGACCGGCGAGCCGGACCCGGGCGGGCAGCCCACCGGCGAGACCGTCGGCGTGCCGCAGTTCCCGGGCGATCGCGAGGACACCGGGCCGGTCCCGGAGCCGGTCGTGGGACCGCTTCTGCACCGGGATGTTGGCCCTGGCCAGCGCGTCCACGATCGGGGCGGCCTGCGCGTCGGTGCGGTAGAGCACCGCGATGTCGGAGAAGGACAGGGTGGTGGACCGGCCGTCGATGCGCCCCGAGTCCAACGACCGGTGGGAGAGGCCGCCGACCAGGTCGTCGACGGTGCGTGCCACGAAATCGGCCTCGTCGGCGACGGACGCCGCCGGGTAGCGGCCGACCAGCGGGGCCTCCGGGTCGAGCCGGGCCGGGTCGAGCCGGCGGCCCCGGACCAGCGACGACGGGGCGATGGCCTGGACGGCGGCGGCGAGGATCGGCGCGGACGAGCGGTAGTTGCGGTTGAGCCGGACCAGCCGGGCGTCGGTGAAGTCCTCGGAGAACCGCAGGAAGTAGCCGACGTCGGCACCCCGGAACGAGTAGATCGCCTGGTCCGGGTCGCCGATCGCGCAGATGTTGCCGTCGGCGGGGCTGAGCAGGCGCAGCAGGTCGTACTGGACGGGGTCGACGTCCTGGTACTCGTCGACGAAGATCCACCGCCAGCGTTCCCGGTAGTCCCGGACCAGTTTCTTGTCGCCCTTGAGCAGTGCGACCGGCAGGGTCAGCAACTCGTCCAGGTCGACCAGGTCCTGCTTGCGCAGCAACGCCGTGTAACGGGCCGGGTCGTCGCCAGCCTCCGCCCGCGCCGCCGACCGCTCGGCGTCGTCGGCGATCCGGAACCCCTCCGGCAGGCCGGCCGCGGCGGCGTTGTCCCGCAGGATGGCCAGCCCGAGCGAGTGGAAGGTGCCGACGGTGACGTCCTCGGCGACCGGGCCGAGCAGCCCGTCGAGCCGGTGCCGCAGCTCCTCGGCGGCCCGCCGGGTGAACGTGATCGCCAGGCATTGTTCGGGGAAGACGTTCAGCTCGGCGCAGAGGTAGGCGATCCGGTGGGTCAGCGTGCGGGTCTTGCCGGTGCCCGGCCCGGCCACGATCAGCAGCGGGCCACCGGGCGCGGAGGCGGCCACCCGCTGCATCGCGTCCAACCGGTCGAGCAGGCCGGTGCCGACCTCCTCCATCCCGGCGAGCATCGGCTCGAACGGCTCGTGCGGCGACGGTGTCGAGGCGATCGGTGGCGGCGGGGTCGGCGCGGGCTTCGGCTTCGGCTCGGCCTTCGCCGCCGTCGGCCGCTTGGCCTTCGGTTTCGCCGCCGGCTCCGTCGGCCTGCGCTGCGCCGGCACCGGTACGTCGAACAGCGTCTCCTGCCCCGAGCCGGCGGCCCCGCCCAACTCGGCCGGGTCGAAGAGGGTGATCACGCCGTACTCGCCGTCGTAGCCGGGGACCCGGCGCACGTCGCCCCGGCGCAACCGGCCGATGCCCTCGGCGAGCAACTCCCCGCCGACCCGGCCGATCTCGTCGACCGGGGTACGGGTGAGGATCTCCAACTCCGGGCCGAGCGCGGCGACCAGCTCGTTGAGCTTCCCCTCGACCTTCTTGGACCGGGGCCCCACCTTGTTGAGCTCACCGAGGATCTCGGCCAGCGGCACCAGGTGGGTCACCTCGCGGGCGTGCTCGGGGCGGTGCCCGTCCGGCCGGTCGGCCAGCTCCTCGATCCGGCTGAGCACCCCCACGGTCAGCGGCTTGCCGCACTCCGGGCAGCGCCCGCCGGCCGCCCGGGTCCGCTCCGGCGACCAGTTGACGCCGCAGAGCCGGTGCCCGTCGGCGTGGTACTTGCCCTCCTCGGGGAAGAACTCGATCGTCCCGGCCAGCCCGTCACCGGTCCGCAGCGCGTCCCGGATGGCGAAGTAGTCACGGGCCGACGAGAAGACGGTGGCCTCCCGGGCCAGGGCCGGCGGGGAGTGCGCGTCGGAGTTGGAGACCAGCCGGTAACGGTCCAGGCTGCCGACCCGCCAGTTCATCGCCGGGTCGGAGGAGAGCCCGGTCTCCACCGCGAAGACGTGCTCGGCCAGGTCGGCGTAGCAGTCGGCGATCGCGTCGAAGCCGGACTTCGAGCCGAGCGCCGAGAACCACGGCGTCCAGATGTGCGCCGGCACCAGGTAGCCGTCTTCACTGGCGTCGAGGGTGATCTCCAGCAGGTCCCGGGAGTCCAGGCCGAGGATCGGCCGGCCGTCCGAGCCGAGGTTGCCGATCCGGCCCAGCGCCGTGTTGAACCGGGCCACCGCGTCCAGGTCGGGCAGGTAGATCAGGTGGTGCACCTTGCGGGTCCGGTCGTCCCGCTTGTAGATGGTGGAGATCTCCACGCTCAGCATGAACCGGACCGGGTCGGCCTCCGCCGCGTCGGCCAGCCGGGGTGGCAGCCGCCGGGCGATGTCCGCCTCGGCGTCCGGGCCGAGCCGGTACAGGCCGGGCTCGGCCGGTTGCAGGGTTTCCCGCAGGTGGTCGTACCAGGCGGGGTGGGTGAAGTCGCCGGTGCCGAGCACCCCGATGCCCTTGCGTCGGGCCCACCAACCGAGGTTGGGCAGGGTGAGATCGCGGCTGCACGCGCGGGAGTACTTCGAGTGGATGTGCAGGTCCGCGACGAACGGCGGGACGCCACCAGGGGGAGCGGCGCTGAACGGAGGCACGCCGCATCCTGTCACGGCCGGTCCACTACCCGCCTGCCGCCACGCGTACGCGTGAGGAGGGCAATCCGGTGCTGGACTACTGCGGCCGGACGCGGTATGAGCCGGGCTTTCCGTCCATCCGGGCAGGTCACGGGGCGCGCAGTTCGACCAGGGTCACCTGCGGTGGTGCGCCGACCCGGACCGGGGGACCCCAGAAACCGGCCCCGTTGGTGACGTAGACCTTGGTGCCGTCGATTTCACCGAGCCCGGAGACCACCGGCTGTTGGAGCTTGACGGCCAGGTTGAACGGGGCGAGCTGACCGCCGTGGGTGTGCCCGGACAGTTGCAGGTCGACGCCGAACTTCGCCGCCTCGTGCACGGCGATCGGCTGGTGGGCGAGCAGCACCACCGGGCGGTTGAGGTCCCGGCCGCCGAGCGCGGCGGTGAAGTCGGCAGGGCCGGCGACGCCGGTGCCGTCGGCGGTGACGTCGTTGATCCCGGCCAGGTCGAGCACCCCGCCCCGGGCCTGGATCTCCTGTCGCTCGTTCTGGAGCACCCGCAGGCCGAGCCGGTCGACCTCGGCCACCCATTCCTCGACCCCGGAGTAGTACTCGTGGTTGCCGGTGACGAAGAAACTGCCGTAGCGGGAACGCAGGTCACGCAGCGGCTCGGCGGCCTCGCCCAGCTCGGCGACCGAGCCGTCGACCAGGTCACCGACGACCGCGACCAGGTCGGCGTCCAACCGGTTGATCATCTCGACGATCCGCTCGGTGTGCACCCGACCGCGTAGCGGACCGAGGTGGATGTCCGACACGGTGGCGATGCGCAGGCCGTCCATGCTGCGGGGGAGCTTCGCCAGCGGGATGCGTACCCGGTCGAGCTGTGGCGGTCCCAGCGCGGAGCGGACCCCGTACCCGGTGATGCCGGCGGCGGTGAGCCCGGCGAAGATGGCGGCACCCCGGGCGAGCAGCAACCGGCGGGACTCGTCATGGTCGGGCCGGTCCACGGCCTCGGCGGCCGGCGGGTCGGCGCTGCCGGCCGCACCGACCAGCGCCGGTTCCGGGGCGGCGGTGGTGGCCTCGGCGGCGGTGCTGCGCCGTCGCAGCACCAGCCGGGTCACCGCCATCGGCACTTCCAGCACCACCAGCACGATCAGCAGGTAGAACATCACCGCGAGCCAGAGGTAACCGGGCCAGGCCAGCCAGAACGCCCCGGCGATCTGGGTGCCGGCCATGGTCGCCGGGACGAGCACCGCCAGCAGCAGGGCGACGACCGTGCCGACCCGGCGCCACCGGCCCGGCCCGGTGGTGTCCTTGACCAGCCGTTTCCACAGGTAGAAGTGGATCAGGCCGGTGATCAGGGCGAGCGTGCCCACGAACCCCAGAATCGCCAACACGGCAGCCCTTCCTCAGCCGCCCGCGAAGGGAGGCAGCACGTCGATCGTGGCCCCGGCCGGCAACGGCGTCTGCCGATCATGGCAGGCGACGCCGTCGACCAGGAAACTCGCCACCTGGAGCACCGCGGCCAGCCGGGGGCCGTGCCGGTGGGCGAGTTCACCGAGGAGTTCGTCCAGCGGCCGGCCGGCGGATGCGGTCTCCTCGCTGCGGCCGGCGGCGGCCCGCGCCCCGGCGAAGTACCGGACGGTGAGGTCCACCTCAGCCTCCGATCGCCGACATGGGCCGGACGGGTTGCAGGAAGGTCGGGTCGTCGATGCCGTGCCCGGCCCGTTTGACCACCGTGGCGGCCTGCCAGCGGCGGGCGAGGTCGGCATCGTCCGCGCCGGCCCGCAGCGCGCCCCGCAGGTCGGACTCCTCGGTGGCGAACAGGCAGTTGCGGAGCTGGCCGTCGGCGGTGAGCCGGGTGCGGTCGCAGTCGCCGCAGAACGGCCGGGTCACCGTGCCGATCACCCCGACCCGGGCCGGGCCGCCGCCGACCAGCCAGGTCTCGGCCGGGGCGGCACCCCGGTGCGCCGGGTCGGGGGTGAGCGGGAACTCGGCGGCCAGCGACGTGAGGATCTCGTCGGCGGTGACCATCGTGGCCCGGTCCCAGCCGTGCTGGGCGTCCAGCGGCATCTGCTCGATGAACCGCAGCTCGTAGCCGTGGTCGAGGGCGAACCGCAGCAGCGCCGGTGCCTCGTCGTCGTTGACCCCGCGCATCAGCACCGCGTTGATCTTCACCGGGGCGAGCCCGGCGGCGGCGGCCCCGGCCAGCCCGGCGAGCACGTCGGCCAGCCGGTCCCGCCGGGTCAACGCGGCGAACCGGGCCGCGTCCAGGGTGTCCAGCGACACGTTCACCCGGTCCAGCCCGGCGTCGCGCAGCGCCGGGGCGAGCCGGTCCAGGCCGAGGCCGTTGGTGGTCAACGAGATCCGGGGGCGGGGGGTGAGCGCGGCCACGGCGGCGACGATGCCGACCAGCCCCGGCCGGATCAGCGGCTCGCCCCCGGTGAACCGCACCTCGGTCACCCCGAGCCGCTGCACCGCGACCCCGACCAGCCGCACGATCTCCGCGTCGGTGAGCAGCTGCGGCCCGGCCAACCAGGGCAGCCCCTCGGCCGGCATGCAGTAGGTGCAGCGCAGGTTGCACTTGTCGGTCAGCGACACGCGCAGGTCCCGGGCGATCCGGCCGTACCGGTCGACGAGGACGCCGGCGGTCGTCGGGGCGGCGGTCACCCGTCGACCGTAGCGCGACCGACGCCCCGCAGCGCCGCTCGGGCGGCACCGACGACCGCATCGCGGTACGCCCCGCCGAACAGCGCGGTGTGCACGAGCAACAGGTGTAGCTGGTGCAGCGGCACCCGTTCAGGCCAACCGTCGGCGAGCGGCCACGCCTCCCGGTAGCCGGCCATGATCCGGTCGAGGTGCGGCGGACCACCGAAGAGCGCCAGCTGGGCCAGGTCCGTCTCCCGGTTACCGCCGTGCGCCGCCGGGTCGACCAGCCACACCCGGTCGTCCGCGCCCCAGAGCAGGTTGCCCGGCCACAGGTCGCCGTGCAGCCGGGCCGGCGGCTCGTCGCCGCCGAACTCGCCGACCCGCGCCACCACCTGCTCCACCAGCGTGGCGTCCGGGCCGTCGAGCGCACCGCCGTCGACCGACATCCGCAGGTACGGCAGGAGTCGCCGCCGGGCGAACCAGTCCGGCCACGGCCCGTCGTCAGGGGTGTTGTCCTGCCCGAGGGTGCCGATGAACCCGGGCCACGCCGCCCCGAACCGGTCGGCGCCGGCCCGGTGGGTGCCGGCCAGCTCCCGACCGAACCGCTCGGCCGCGTCGGGCGTCGGCTCGCCGGGGTCGACCCAGTCGAGCGCCAGCAGCTCCGGCAGCGCCACCACCACCTCCGGTACGGCCACCGCGCCGGCCTCGCGCAGCCAGCGCAACCCGGCGGCCTCGGTGTCGAAGAAGCCCTCCGGCACCGGTCGACCGGCCCGCTCCGGCCAGGTCTTGGCGAAGACCGAGTGGCCGTCGTCCAGGGTCAACCGGGAGGCCGCGCAGCTGTCCCCGCCGGCCACCGGGGTCTCCCGGATGCGCTGGTGGGTCAGGAAGGTGGGCAGGTGCTCCGGGTGCGCCCGCAGGTACGCCAGGTCCATGAGCGCAAGGTAGCCGCTCGGACCGACCCCGGTGGGCCGCGTCGCCTCCCGGATCGCGGTGACCTGCACGACTACCGTCCGTATCTGTGGATAACCCGCGTGTCGTCCACAGGGCCTGTCGGTGCTGACCCTGCCCGCCGCAGGCTGCCGGACATGAACGCGACCGACCGCCCCCGGCTCACCGTCCGCTCGCCCGCCGACCTGATCACCGCCGTGCCCTACCTGATCGGTTTCCACCCCGTCGACAGCATCGTGGTGGTGGCGATGCGGGGCCGACGGATCGTCTTCGCAGCCCGCGCCGACCTGCCCGAGTCGGGCACCGACCCGGCCCTGCCGGCGCGACATCTCGGCGACGTGATCGGCCGGCAGGACGCCGAATCCACCACGGTCATCGGTTTCGGCCCGCCCGAACGGGTCACCCCGGCGGTGGACGCCGTCCGGTCGGCGCTGGACGACATCGGGCTGCCCGTGCTCGACGCGCTGCGGGTGACCGACCGCCGCTACTGGTCGTACCTCTGCGAAGCGCCGGACTGCTGCCCACCCGACGGCACCCCGTACGACCCGGAGGCCAGCCAGGTCGCCGCCGCTGCGGTCTACGCCGGTCAGGTGGCCCTCCCCGACCGGGCGGCGCTCACCGCCCAGGTGGCCCCCGCCGAGGGCGTCGACCGGGTCGCCCTGCGCCAAGCCGGAGACCGCGCCGAGCAACGCCTGCTGGGCCTGCTGGAGGCGGCCCCCGCCACCGACGAGTTCGGCGAACGGGCCATCCGCAGGGCCGGCGTGGCAGCGGTACGGCAGGCCCAACGCCGGCACCGGCGCGGCGACCGGCTCACCGACGACGAGGTGGCCTGGCTGACCCTGCTCCTGACCCACCTGCCGGTACGCGACCACGCGTGGGAACGCACCGACGGGCGCGAGGAGGACATCGCCTTCTGGAGCGAGGTGCTGCGCCGCACGGAGGAGGAGTTGGTCCCCGCCCCCGCCTGCCTGCTCGCCTTCGCCGCCTGGCGGGCCGGCCAGGGCGCGCTCGCCGCCGTGGCGCTGGAACGGGCGCTGACCCTCCGCCCCGACTACACCCTCGCCCAGATCCTCGACGACCTGCTGCGGCGTGGTGTGCCACCGTCCGACCTGGACGGCTGGCCGGCCGTGACCGAGCCGGGAGTGCTGCGCCGCCGCCGTCGTCGACCCCGCCGGCCCCGCTGACTCGGCTGCGTTGTCTCAGCCGTGCTGAAACTCAGCCGTGCTGAAACTCGGCTGTGCTGTCTCGGCTGTGCTGTCTCGGCCGTGCTGACTTGGCTGCGCTGCGAGCGGCGCGGCGCTGCGGCCTTCCGCTCTCGCTACCCGGGACTACGGCGTCCTGTCGGTCGGGGGTATGTGTTCGCCGAGATGGCTATGCCCAGCAGTCATATTTATGCCTCTGAGTCATAAGGCTGTCGGTGACATGTTGGCGGGCAGCCACGGTCGATCGGTGACGACGGCGGCGAGACGGTGAATCTGGCCCCGACCATGGCGACGGACGCCAGGCTCTCCATCGACCGGGTCGGGTAGGTCAGGGCTGGGAGACCGGGTCGTCCCCTGACGCGAAATGCCTGCCCCAAACCTCGGGGCAGGCGTTTCGCCGGGCAGACGTGGTCAGGCGCGATCGGCCAACCCGGCGACGAACGTGCGCCACGAGGTCGGGGCGAACGTCAGGGCCGGCCCGTCCGGGTCCTTGGAGTCCCGCACGGCGACCGCGCCGGGAAGGTTGTCGGCAACCTCGACACAGTTTCCGCCGCTGGTGCCACTTCGGGTGGACTTCCGCCACCGCGCATCAGTCAGGTCCATTGCCCCGCCGCCTCTCGCAGGTAATCGGCCGGGCTGCTGATATCCCGGCTGATGGCTCTGTTCCGCGTCATATCGCCCGACTCAAGACGGAAGAATGCTCCTGCGAGGCCGAGGGGTCTCGGTCCACGGTGGACCAAAAGATCAAGCCCGGCCAGTCAGCCCGGCGACGAACGTGTGCCATGACGTCGGTGTGAACGTCAGAGCCGGCCCATGTGGGTCTTTGGAGTCACGGACCGCGACCGTTCCCGGAAGGTTGTCGGCGACCTCGACACAAGCTCCACCATTGGAGCTGCTGCGGCTGCTCTTACGCCAGCGCGCGCCGGTCAGCTCATCCATGATCGTGCCCTCAGAAATTCGATGGTCTGGTCGCGCGGCAACGCTACCGACCTGACTGTATCCCAGACCTCCCAAAGGGAAGCAACGTCCTTGGTGATGCGTCCTGCGGCCTGATCGTCCAGATAGCCGACCTCTTCACCCTCCGGTGTGTTCGCGATGATGAAGGGTCCTGCCTGGCCTGGATGCAGCCCGGCGCGTAGCGGCAGGACGTGGACCATCAGATTCGGTCGCTGGGCAAGCTCTACCAGGTGGTCCAACTGGGCAGTCATGACGTCTGGGGTTCCCCGGCGTAGAGCTGCCTCGTCGATCACGAATACGAGCAAAGGGGGTCGTGCTCGGTCGAGCACGGCCGCCTGCCGTTGTAGGCGAGATTCCACGTGATCTTCGGCATCGGCGGCGAGCGGTCCGCTGGCGATGATGGCGCGGGCGTAATCAGGAGTCTGGAGTACGCCCGGCAGAACGGCATTCTCGAACCACCGCAGGCCGGACGCCTCCCGCTCGATCTCGGCCCACGGTCTGAACCAAGCCGGCTCGAGCTTCTTCAGAATGTCCGGCCAAAGTTCCTCAATGTCCTTACGCAGGATCTCGGCAACCTTGGCGCGGTGGCGCGTTTGGGGAATCCGTCCCTGGTTCACCCACCGGGCTGCCGTCTTCGGATCAACTCCGATCTGAGAGGCGAGGCTCTCGGCGGTCTCGCCAACCGCAGCCATCGCTCTCTGAACTGCCCGATTCATCCACGCTCCTCCGAGCGAACGTCCCGAATGTCTGCGGTACAGACTGCTACGCGGTGTCATCGATCCGCAACCCTGGGCAAGGTCTATTCGGGGCGGCGCTGTCGGTAGTGGTCGAGAGCTGGCGACGGCGTCTGCCGGAGGGGCCGTCCCGTGGGAGGGCGGGACGGCCCCTCCTCCACGTCGACGCAGAGGAGACCCCGTGCCCAGGGAGAAGCCGAAACCCGAGCAGAGCCCGAAGCCCGTACCCGACCCGAAGCCCGCGCCCGACCCCGGACCGCCCGCGCGCCCGATCGTGCCCGGACCGATCGGGCCGTTCGTCCCGCCGTACCGGGGGCCGGGGCGGATGACCGGCGTCGTGCCGACGCACCGCTGGGCGTTCAGCCCGAACCAGGGGCCCCGGTGACTCCGCCGGAGATCAGGTCGGGAGACGTGCTGCACCTGTCACGTACCGCCAGCGTGCAGTTCATCCAGCCGATCACGGTCCGGGTCATCCGGGTGCTGACCGACTGGCACACGTACGACGGGTGGGTGTGGATCGACGCGTACCAGCTGGATGCTGCCGGCGACGCGGTGCGGTGGCGGACCCTGTTCCTGATGCCGGCGGGTGTGCGCCGGCCCACCCCGCAGCCGGACCGCGCCCCCACCCGGACCTTCCCGGCTCCCCCGGCCCGGCGGGGTGGGTCGACGGTCTCGCGGCGGGGGACGGCGGTCCCCCGGGACGCGCGGCCCGGCCGGGGGCGGGCGTCGCGGTCGGCGGGGACACCGTGACCGGGCCGCTGCCCGGCCGGCACACGCCGCTGCGGCCGATCTGGCTGTGCCGGATCGATGCGAGGCCGTGGCCGTGCGGGGAGGCGAAACTCGCCCTCCTCGCGAGGTACGACGGCGACCGGCCCGGACTGCTCGCCCTGCTGGCCAGCCTGTCGGCGGAGGCGACCGAACACCTGACGCAACTCGACAACGGTCGCCGGATCGACGTGACCGACCGCTTCCTCACCTGGGTCCGCCCGCCGGACCGCTGATCCCTCTCCCGGTCGCCGTGCCGCTGCCGGATCGCCGTGCCGCCGCTGGAACCGGCAGCGGCTGCCGGCGGATTGTGGAGAATTGTTGCGGCCCTGGCGACAAGAACACTCCACAATCCACCGCCGGACATCCACCGACCCGCGCCGCCCGCCAACCCGCCGCACCGGCCACCGACCCGCGCCGCCCGCCACACGCCGCACCCGCCACCGGCCGAACCGCATCGACCGGTCCGCCGTCCGCGTCTGAGCCGCCGTCCGGGTCTGAGCCGCCGCGCGGGTCTGAGCCGCCGCCCGGGGCAGGAGTTGCGGGGTTCAGGGGGTGACGCGGTGCGCGCCGGTGTAGACGTTCATGGTGCGACCACGGAGGAAACCGACCAGGGTCAGGCCCGCCTCGTCGGCCAGGTCGGCGGCGAGGGTGCTCGGGGCGGAGACCGCCGCCAGCAGCGGTACCCCGGCCATCCACGCCTTCTGGGTCAGCTCGAAACTCGCCCGGCCGGACACCATCAGCAGGTGCCCGGCGAGCGGCAGCCGTCGTTGCCGCACCGCCCAGCCGATCACCTTGTCGACGGCGTTGTGCCGGCCGACGTCCTCGCGCAGCACCACCAGCTCACCGTCGGGGGTGAACAGGCCCGCCGCGTGCAGGCCGCCGGTGCGGTCGAAGGCACGCTGCGCGGCGCGCAGCCGGTCCGGCAGCTCCGCCAGCAGCTTCGCCGGCACGGTGAGCGGGTCGTCCGCGACGGGAAAACGGGACCGGGTACGCACCGCGTCGATGCTGGCCTTGCCGCACACCCCGCAGGAACTGGTGGTGTAGAAGTTGCGCGTCGGGTCCGTCTCCGGTGCCGGCACGCCGGGGGAGAGCACCACGTCGACCACGTTGTACGTGTTCGGTGTCTCCACCCCGGAGCAGAGCTGGGCGGTGTGCACGTCGGCGTCGCTGCGGATCAGCCCTTCGGTCAGCAGGAAACCGATGGCCAGGTCGAGGTCGTCACCGGGGGTACGCATGGTCACCGCCAGCGGGCGGCGTCGACCCGGGCCACCCGGACCGACCCGGATCTCCAGCGGTTCCTCCACGGCGAGCGTGTCGGGCCGGCGCAGCGCCACCCGGGCGTCGTCCGCCGCGTCGAGGTCGATCCGGAGCACGCTCCGCCGGTCAGTGGCCCGTCCCATCCCGCCATCCTGCCCCGCCCACCCGGCCTCCCGCACGGTGACCACCCTGGCTGCGCGGTCGCCTGTTCGGCCGGTGACCCCGTCGGCCTGCCGGGTGCCCGTCCGGCGGGGCACCCGGTGCCGGCCCCGGCGACCGTGGAACGCGACAGGATCGACCGGGGAGGGCAGGGACCGGATCACGATGGCCGGGCCGGGTGGGAACCGGACCGCTACCGTGACCGGATGACGGCGTACGCGGCGGTGGTGCTGGCCGGTGGTGCGGCCCGCCGGATGGGTGGGCGGGACAAGCCGGCGGTGCCGGTGCACGGGCTGTCGATGCGCGACCGGGTGCTCGCCGCCGTTGCTGACGCCACGCCCCGGGTGCTGGTCGGGCCGGGCGGGTCGCTGCCGGTCGACGTGCTGGTGACCCGGGAGGAGCCGGCGGGCGGTGGCCCGGTGGCCGCGACGGCCGCCGGACTGGCCCTGCTCCACCCGGGTACGACGGTGGTCGCCCTGTTCGCCGCCGACCTGCCGCTGCTCACCCGCCCGGCCGTCGGCGTGCTACTCGACGCGCTCGCCGCCGGGTCCGGCCCGGAGGCACCGGACGGCGTCTGTCTCCTCGACGACCGGGGCCGGCGGCAACCGTTGTGCGGGGTGTGGCGGGTGCCGTCGCTACGCGCCGCGCTGGCCCGGGTAGCCACCCGCCGATCCGGGGCCGCCGGGAGTGTCGGGGCCGCCGGGATCGCGGAGCTGCTCGGCACCGCCGGTGCTGCCGGCAACGCGGACCTGTCCGGGAACGCGGAGCTGCCCGGCAACGCGGAGCTGCCCGGGAACGCGGACCTGCCCGGCAACGCGGACCTGCCCGGAACGGCCGGCGGGGCCGGGGGCGTCCGGGGCACCGGGCGGGCCGGCGGCGGCGGGGGGGCCGAAGCCCTCGCCGGGGCGTCGATGCGGGAACTCCTGGGTGAGCTGACCGTACGCGAGTTGGTCTGGTCCGCTGCCGGCCCGCCACCGTGGTTCGACTGCGACACTGACTCCGACATTCGCCGGGCGGAGGAGTGGACGCGATGACCGTGCTGGACGACTGGGTGACGGCGGCCTGCGCCGAGCTGGGTCTCGACCCGGCCGAGGTGTCGGTGCCGACCGTGCTGGACCTGGCCCGGGACGTCGCCCACCAGGTGCTGCGGCCGGGTGCGCCGGTCACCGCGTACCTGCTGGGGGTGGCGGTCGGGCGCGGTGCGGACCCGGCAGCGGCGGCGGCCCGGCTCAGCGGACTGGCCGCCCAGTGGCCGGTGGAGCTGGGCGGTGAGCGCCCCGACCGGCTGGCGTCCGAGGTCGGCCGGTCGGCACCGCCGGCACCCTGAGCGGCCCGGCAATGACCGTCGTGGCCGGCTGACCGGCCGCCCCACCGGTGATCCCGTCACGTCGTGATCTCTCGCCGCCACGATCGTCGGCGACGGTGTCCGATGCCGGTCGCGGTGGATTCGTTCTCCGGCCCGCCTGGGTAGGGTGACCTTGACGGACGGAGGCGATCATGACGGCGGACCACCCCTCGAAGCCGACCGGTGATCAGCCCGGCACCTCGCCGGCGCACCACGACCACCACGATTCGGTCCTGCTGGACGAGCCGAGCACGGCCGATCTGCGGGCCAAGGTCACCGAGGCGTGGCGGGAGTTCGCCCGGGCGCTGGCCGCGCGGCTGCGTGAGCTGCCCGCCGGGGCGCAGCTCGAACTCACTCTGGACCCGACCGCCTCCGGCACGGGTGACGCGGTCTATTCGATCAGCGTGAGCGTCGGTGAGGGGGGTCGGATCTCCGCCCGGGCGGTGGGCAACGCCACCCTGCCGCAGGGCTTCCGGCTGGACCGTGCGGCGGTGGCCGACATGATCGCGCTCGGCTGGTCGCCGCCCGGCGTGGTGGCGGGCTCCGGCGAACACTTCGGCCTGGACGGGGTGGCCGACGACGCCAGCAAGCTGGCCGGGCTGCTCTCCCGCACCCTGCGGGACGTGTACGGCGCACCGCACCCGGCCTTTCTGGTCTATCTCAGTCAGGACGCCGAGGGAGAGTCGTTGCCGATCGAGGCGCTCGGCACCGCGCGCAGCGAGTTCGGCCCCGACCAGGACGTCGAGGCCGACCTCGACGAGGCACTGGCCGCTGCGGCGAGCGCGCAGAACGGTGAGCAGGAGGTCCTGGACCTGCCCGAACGGGTCCGCACGGTGGTGTCGACCATGCTGAAGTCGACCTCCGACCACCTTCAGATCGACTCCGACGGCGACATCAACATCCGGGCCGGGTCGGCGATGGTCTTCGTCCGGGTGCGGGACAACCCGCCGCTGGTCGACGTCTTCTCGCCGGTGCTGACCGAGGTCGAGCCGACCGAGCGGCTGTACGTGAAACTCTCCGAGCTGACCAACCGGATGCCGATCGGCCGGTTGTACTGCGCCGACGACACGGTGTGGGCGTCCATCCCGGTCTTCGGGCGCAACTTCCAGGCCACCCACCTGATGCTGGCGGTGCAGGTGATGACGGGGCTCGCCGACGAGTTGGACGACCGGCTGCACGGTGAGTTCGGCGGGAAGCGGTTCTTCGGCGAGGGTGACAAGCCGGGCCGGGGCGACAGCGAACACCGCACCGGCATGTACCTCTGATCCTCCGCCCACCAGACAACCACGCCGCCGCCGGCCTGCCGCCGCGCTGCTGCCCGGCTGCTGGCTGCGCCGCCGGGTGCGGCCCGACGGGCCCGACCGGCTCGACCGGCCCGACCGGCATGGGCGGCTCGACCGGCCCGACCGGCATGGGCGGCGCGGGCGGTCAGGGGGTGGACGGGCCGACGCCGGGCGACTCGACCAGTCGGGACAGCACGATGGTGCTCCGGGTGGAGGTGACGAACGGCTCCGCCCGGAGCCGTTCCAGTGCCTCCTCCAGGTGGGAGATGTCGGCGGCCCGCAGGTGCACGAGCGCGTCGGCCTCACCGGAGACGGTGTAGGCGCCGACCACCTCGGGGTGCCGGCGGGCGGCCACCCCCAGTTGGGTGGGTGTGGTCCGGCCGGCGCAGAACAACTCGACGAACGCCTCCGTGGTCCAGCCGACGGCGGCCGGGTCCACCACGGCGGTGAAGCCCCGGATCACCCCGGTGGCCCGCAGCCGGTCCACCCGTCGCTTGACCGCAGGAGCGGAGAGTGACACCCGGTTGCCGATGTCCGCGTACGAGGTTCGGGCGTCCGCTACGAGCAACGCAATGATTCGCTGGTCGACCGCGTCTATCTGCAACGTTCCGCCTCGTGGAAGCAATGGTTGTGGCTGTTACCAACGTTCTACGCTACCTACCCTTGGTGACCGTGAACCAGCAGCGCGTCCCGCGAAAGCGGACATATCTGATGTGTGCCCCGGAGTACTTCGCGGTCGAGTACGCCATCAATCCGTGGATGGACGTCACCACCGGTGTCGACGTGGTGCTGGCGGTCAAACAGTGGGACCGGCTGCGGGACACGCTGGTCGGGCTCGGGCACGAGGTGCACGTGCTGACCCCGCAGGCGGGGCTGCCGGACATGGTCTTCGCGGCCAACGGTGCCTTCGTGGTGGACGGGACGGTCTACGGCGCGCAGTTCAAGCACGAGCAGCGGGCCGCCGAGGCCGCCGCGCACCGGGCGTTCTACCAGGAGCACGGCTGGCACTTCATCGCGCCGAGCGAGACCAACGAGGGGGAGGGCGACTTCGCCTACCTGCCGGAGGCGCACGGCGGGCTGGTCCTCGCCGGGCACGGGTTCCGCACCGAGTTGCTGGCGCACGCCGAGGCGCAGGAGGCGCTGGGCCGCCCGGTGGTGTCGCTGCGCCTGGTCGACCCGCGTTTCTACCACCTGGACGTGGCGCTCGCCTCGATCGACGACGGCAACGTCGCGTACTTTCCGGGGGCCTTCTCGGCGGCCAGCCAGCGGGTGCTCACCCAGCTCTTCCCGGACGCGGTGCTCGCCGACGACGAGGACGCGTTGGCCTTCGGGCTGAACCTGGTCAGCGATGGGGCGAACGTGGTGCTCAACAGCGAGGCGACCCGGCTGGCCGGGAAGCTCAAGGCGGCCGGGTACACCCCGGTGCCGGTGGAGTTGGCCGAGCTGAAGAAGGGCGGCGGCAGCGTCAAGTGCTGCATCGCCGAGCTGCGCCCCTGACCGCTGCGCCCCTGACCGCTGCGCCCCTGACGGGCTGCGCCCCTGACCGCCGCGCCCACCACCACGCCACGGCCTGCCCTGACCGGTGCCATGCCGCGAAGGGCCGCCACGGCCTGCCCCGCCACGGCCGCCACCGCCTGGCCTGCCCGCCACCGCCTGCATGCCGGCCGGCTGTGGGGCGGCTCAGCCGAGGGTGGCGATCTCGTTGATCAGGACGTTGGAGAGCAGCCGGCCGTCGAACTGCACCTTGCGCAGGTACCACTTCTGCTGCGGCGTACGCGGCTGGTTGAACTGCCACGGCCCGCGCGGGCTGTCGATCTGGCCGATCTTGCCCAGCGCCAGGTTGACCTGCTGCGCGGTGGGTTCCGCGCCGGCCAGCCGGATCGCCTTGTCGAGCACCTGCGCGGCGTCGTACGAGGCCATCGCGTAGGTGGTGGGCGAGACGTTGTAGGTCTTGCGGTAGGCCGAGGCGAAGATCCGGTTGGCGTTGTTGTTGAGGTCGGCCGAGTAGTTCAGCGAGGTCTGGATGGTGCCGGCCTTGAGGCTGTCGTCCGCGTTGACCAGGGTCGAGCGCAGGTCGGTGAGGATGTTGCCCTCGGTCAGGAAGCCGGGCGCGTAGATGTCGCCGAACCAGCGGCTGCGGCGCAGTTGCCTGATGAACTGCTCACCCGCGGTGCCGGAATAGAAGCAGAAGATCCCGTCGGGCTGGCGGCTGAGCGCCTCGTTGATCTGCGCGCTGAACTCGTTCTCGCCCGGGGTGGGGTTGGCGGTGGTGAGGATGGGGTCGCCGATGATCCGGGGGTCGTCGGTGCCGAAGCCGTCCCGGAACCCGTTGATCACGTCCTGGCTGGCGGTGCCCTCCGGGGTGACGATGGCGAGCCGGCTGCCGGCGGGAAGTGTTCGCCGCAGGTACGACCCGAGCGCGCGGCCCGGCTCGTCGAGCACGTACGACGTCCGCCAGATGTAGACGACGCTCTGGAGGCTGGGTGGGGAGGCGTTGGACCCGATCAGCGGCACCCGGGCCTTCTCCACCGCGTCGCGGATGCCGGACATCACGGTGGAGTTGACGACGCCGGTCATGGCGAGCACGTTCTGGGCGAGCAGGGAGTCGACGGCGGCCTGGCCGCTCTTGGCGTTGTCCCCCTCGTCGACGGTCGCCACGGTCACCGGGTGCCCGCCGAGCTGCTGCCCGTTCATGGCCAGGAAGAGCTGGAAGCCGTTCTCGATGTCCTCGCCGATGGCTTTGCCGACGCCGCTCTCCGGCCGGATCAGCCCGATCTTGATCGGTTTGCCCACGACCGGCGTCTCGGTGTCGTCCGTGCCGCAGGCGGCGGCCAGTCCGGTCGTACCGAGCGCGGCCAACAGTTGGAGGGCCCGCCTGCGGTTCATCTGCGACACCGAAATCCTTCCGGGAGCATTGCCGGGCGTCACCGCCCCTCCGGCGTTCTACCTGGTGAGCGGCCTTGCGTCAATGGATCTTGATCTTCAAGCAGCGACTGCAACGCAGCCCTTACCTCGGGCCAGGCCGCCGAGAGCGGGTCGATCAACCCGAAGTGCTCGCATTCCGGCAGCTCAACGAGGGTGACCGGGGCTCCAGCGGCTTGTGCGGTGGCAGCATATGACCTGCTCAGAGCGATCGGCACCTGCCGGTCCCGCATCCCGTGCACGATCACCGTCCGCGTCCGTGCCGGCACCGAGCTGCGGGGGTCGGCCACCGCGTACCGCTGCGGGTGTTCGGCCGGGCCGCCGCCGAGCAGCGCGGCCACCGCCCCCGAATCCAGATCCAGCCGGTACGCCTCGACGAGGTCGGCGACCGGTGCCAGCGCCAGCACCCCGCCCACGGCCTGCGGGACGTGCGCCGCCACGTGCAGCGCGAGCTGCCCACCCGCCGAGTGCCCCAGCAGCAGCGGCGGCCCCTCGGCGACCTGCCCCGGCAGGGCGCGCGCCGCCAACCCGGGCAGCGCCGCCACCCCCGCCCGGACGTCGGCGAGGGTGTTCGGCCACCCCCCGTCGGGCTGACCGGTGCGCCGGTACTCCAGCTGGGCCACCGGCCACCCCAGGTCGGCCAGCGCGGCGGCGAGCGGGCCGGTGTGGGTGCGGTCGTACCCGGCCCGCCAGAAACCGCCGTGCAGCACCGCCACCAGCGGGCGGACCGGACCACCCCCGGCCGGCCGGCGCAGGTCGACGAGCTGCTCCGGCCGGTCGCCGTAGCGGACGGTCAGGTCCGGCGGTGGGGCGGGCCGGGTGAGCACGGCACGCGGGTCGGTGGGCATGCCGGCGACGGTAGCGCGGCCACCGCCGCGACGGGGTCCCCGCCGGCCGTGCCCCGTGAGCGGCCTCACCGAGGGTGTTCCCGCTGCCCATGGGCGATGTCGGGGCCGGTGGCGGTCCGGGCGCGTGCGGCGGGACCGGGTGGGTAAAGATGGGTGCCATGACCGAAGCGCATTCCACTGGACAAGATGACGAGCCGGGCCGCGCGGACGGGCAGTCGGGCACCGTGGTGGTGGTCGGCCCGGACGGCCGCCCGGTCGGCACCGTGCAGACCGACGAGACCGGCGAGGACCCGACCCGCCTGGTCGAGCAGCCGGCCAAGGTGATGCGGATCGGCAGCATGATCAAACAGCTGCTGGAGGAGGTCAAGGCCGCCCCGCTCGACGACGCCAGCCGGCACCGGATGCGGGAGATCCACGCCCGGTCGATCGTCGAGCTGAAGGACGGCCTCGCCCCCGAGCTGCGTGAGGAGCTGGAACGGCTCTCGCTGCCGTTCGCCGAGGACCAGGCCCCCAGCGAGGGTGAGCTGCGGATCGCCCACGCCCAGCTGGTCGGCTGGCTGGAGGGGCTCTTCCACGGGATCCAGGCCGCCCTGGTGGCGCAGCAGATGGCCGCCCGGGTGCAGTTGGAGCAGATGCGTTCCGGTGGCCGTCCCGCCCTGCCCAGCGGCCCCGGCGCGATGATCCCCGGCATGCCCGGCATGGGGCAGCAGCCCGGTGGCGAGGGCCACAACACCGGCCAGTACCTCTGACCCTCGGCCCGGCCCCCGGGCCGGCCTCTGACCCTCGGCCCGGCCCCCGGGCCGGCCTCTGACCCTCGGCCCTGCCCCGGGTCGGGGCCGCCGGCCCGGGGGCGGGCGTCGGGGCGTCGCCGCGCGGTGACGCCCCGGTCCGCTCAGCCCACCCCGAAGACCTTCTCCAGGTACGCCGCCACGCCGTCGGCGGAGTTCGCCCCGGTCACCTCGTCGGCGATCTCCAGCACGGCGGGGTGCGCGTTGGCCACCGCCACCGCCCGCCCCGCCCAGGTCAGCATCGGCACGTCGTTGGGCATGTCACCGAAGGCGAGCACGTCGGCCTGCGCCACCCCGAGCCGGGCCGCGTACCAGGCCAGCCCGGCGGCCTTGGTCACCCCGGCGGCGGAGATCTCCACCAGCCCGCTGTACGACGAGTGGGTCGCCTCGGCCAGCCCCTCCAGCGCGCCCGCCACCACCTGCACGAAGGCGTCCGGGTCCTGGGCGCCGGCGCGGGCCAGCAGCTTCACCGCCGGGACCGAGGCCAGCTCCTCGGGCGACTCGACGGCCCGGATGGCATCGTGGTCGGCGTCCCAGCGCAGCGGGTAGTGCGCCTCGTGCCGCATCTCCCGGCTGTCGACGATCTCCACCGCGAAGCTGACCTCCGGCACCGCCGCCCGCAACCGCCGGGCCACCTCGGCGAGCAGTTCCGGGGCCAGCGGGTCGGCCCGCAGCACCTGGTCGGTGTCCGGGTCGTAGACCACCGCGCCGTTGGCGCAGATCGCCGGGAGTGGGGCTGCGAGCTGGTCGTACACCGTCTGGAGCCAGCGGATCGGGCGGCCGGTGACCAGCACGACCGGCGTGCCCGCCGCGGCGATCCGCTCCAGCACCGCCGTGGTGCGGGCGCTGAGCCGGCGGTCGTCGCCGAGCAGGGTGCCGTCGATGTCGCTGGCGACCAGCCGTGGTGTCTCTCCCATCACCGGGAGAGTAGTCGGTCCAGGTAGACCGCCACCCCGTCGTCGTCGTTGCGCAGGGTCACCTCGTCGGCGGCGGCCCGCACCAACGGGTGGGCGTTCGACACGGCCACCCGGGACCAGCCGGCCCAGGCGAACATCGGCAGGTCGTTGGGCATGTCCCCGAAGACCAGCACGTCGGCCGGGTCGACGCCGAGCCGTTCGGCGACCACGGTCAGCCCGCTGGCCTTGTCCACCCCGGCCGGGGTGATCTCGACGAAGCCGAGACCGGCCTGGGTGAGGGTGGCGACCTGCGGCGGGACGATCCGGCGGGCGGTGGCCAGCAGCTCGTCCACGTCGTGGTCGGCGGTCCGGACGAACGCCTTGATCACGTCGAGGGCGAGACATTCCGCCCGGGTGCGCGCCTCGAACCGCTCAGGGTAGGGCCAGGCCGGGTGGTAGTCGCCCCAGAGCGGCGCGTCGTGCTCGTCGGAGCCCTCGACCATGACGGTCAGCGGGCCGACGGCGGCCTCCAGGTCGGTCAGCAAACCGGCCAGCACCTCGGCGGAGAGCCGTTCGTCGCGCAGCACCACCGGGCCGGCCGGGTCGCTCTGGTCGACCACGCAGCCGCCGCCGGCCATCACCAGGTAGTCGGCGGCCCGGATGTCGTTACGGGTGAGTTCCTTCAACCGGGGGCCGCGGCCGGTGGCGCCGACCACCGGGATGCCGGCGGCCCGCACCCGGTCGAGCACCCCGTGGGTGTACGCCGAGACGGTGTCGTCGCTGCGCACCAGCGTGCCGTCGAGGTCGGTGGCGATGAGTTTCGGTAGTCCCGGGCGGGTCATCGTTCCTCCTTGCCCGCCGCCGTCCGTACCGGTCGTCCGACCCGGTGTGACGGCGGGCAGCAACCGTACCTCGCCGGAAAGGTCGTCACCACGGCTTCCCGGCGAACCGGGCGGCAACGTCCGATGGCCGCCGGACCGCCACCCGGCGTGCCGGTTCCGGCACCGGGCGGGAGCGGGTCGTGGCTGGTGGTGGGAGCGGGTCGTGGCCGGTGGCAGGGCCGACGGGGGCCCTGGTCGACCGCCGCTCCCGGCGACCGGCGGGGTGGGTCGCGGTGGGTGGGGCGCTCAGGCGTCGGGTTCGCGACGGGCGAACGGGACCGTCGGGGTGACGGTCAGGTCGGCGGGTAGGGCCGGCCGGTCGTCCCCGCCGGGGCCGAAGCCCGTCCGCTCCGCCACGTCGCCGTCGCCGTCGCCGTCCGGCCGTTCGGCCGGCTGCTGCGGGACGACCGTGAGCAGTGCCGCCCCGACCAGCGTGACGGCCACGAAGGCCATCACCAGGCCCCGGCCGTAGTCCACCCGGAACCCGTCCTCGGCGGAGTAGAACACCGCCCGCTGCCCGGAGTCGTCCAACGAGAAGGCGGTGACGGTGAGCAGGACCAGCAGGGCACCCGTCACGGCCAGCCCGGCCACCCGGGCGTCGTGCCGGACCGCCGCGCTCCCCCGCAGGGTCAGTGCCACCGCCGCGCTGAGCAGTAGTAGTCCCACCAGGTACGCGATGCCGAAGCCGCCCACCTCGGCGACCCCACCGGGCACCCGGATGGTGCCGCTGCCCTCCGGACCACCGTTCGGGAGGGTCATCACCAGCCATTCCCCGGCCGCCGACGCCGTGGCGGCGACCGCGCCGAGCAGGGTCAGCACCGGGGGCAGCCGGTGGTCGCGGCGCAGCGCGGTGGGCCAGGGCCCGAATCGCCGGCCGGCGGGTCCTTCGGGGGCGTCCCACTGCGGCACGGGGCTGTCGTCCGAGCGGTCGTCCTGTCTCGGGATGGGGAGATCCTGGGACATCGGCTACCTTCCGCGTCGCGGGCCTGACCCGCATCATCCCACGTCGGAGGGCCAGCGGCCGGGAGCGCCCGCCCCCGGAAGGTCGGCAGCGCGGTGCGGGTTCGACTAGCGTTCGGGTATGCCTATCCGTACCGCATCCGCACGTTGGCAGGGCAACCTCACCGAGGGCGCCGGGACCGTCCGCACCGGCAAGGGTGGCCTGGAGGGGAACTACTCCTTCAAGTCGCGCTTCGAGGAGGGCGAGGGGACCAATCCCGAGGAGCTGATCGGGGCCGCCCACGCGGGCTGCTTCTCGATGGCGCTCTCCAAGCAGCTCGCCGACGCCGGCCTGTCCGACACCTCGGTGGAGACCACCGCCAAGGTGCACTTCGACAAGACCGACGCGGGGATGACCGTCACCCGGATCGACCTGGAGACCGTCGGTCAGGCCCCGGGCCTGGACGAGGCCCAGTTCACCAAGCTGGCCCAGGCCGCCAAGGAGGGCTGCCCGATCTCCCGGCTGCTCTCCCCCGGCGCGCAGATCAGCCTCACCGCCCGCCTCGCCTCCTGACCCCGAGCCCCGGCCCCACCCCGCCCCGGGGTGGGCCGGGGCTCGCCCTCGATCCTGGTCTTAGTGGTATCCGGGCGATTCGTCGCCCCGGTGACCCGGATCGGGCGCGATCACGGTGCGGTGGTTCGAGGTGCTCCCGGTGGGCGGTCCGAGCGTGGATGATCGGGCCGGTGGGTGGGCGGCGGGTCGGGCACAATGGGTGAGGTGCCCGTGGAGATGAGCCGTGAACGCTTCGAGGAGCTGGTCGGCGAGGCCCTCGACGAGGTGCCCGAGGAGCTGCTCCGGTTGATGAGCAACGTGGTCATCCTGGTCGAGGACGACCCGCCCGCCGGTGAGAACCTGCTCGGCCTCTACGAGGGGCACGCGCTGACCGAGCGCGGCTGGAGCTACTCGGGTGTGCTACCCGACCGGATCTTCATCTACCGTCGGCCGATCCTGCACATCTGCGCCACCGAGGACGACGTGGTCGACGAGGTGGCGGTGACGGTGGTGCACGAGATCGCCCACCACTTCGGCATCGACGACGAGCGGTTGCACGCGTTGGGTTGGGGCTGAGCCCGCCACCCGCCTGCTCCGGCGGGTCACCTCCGCACAGGTGACCGGTTCCGTGCGTGGAGCCGGGCTTGTGCTCCACCCGGCCGATGCGGCTGTTGCGGGGGCTGCCTACCGTGGGGCGAGCACACCCCCAATCAGGAGGAAAACCCAATGCGCAGCGCGCTGTTCTCCGCGGAGAACCTGGAGAAGGAGTCCGCCCAGCCCGGCATGCGGCTGCAGAACTCCAAGATGCTCAAGATCGAACTCAACGGTGAGGCGATGGCCCGGGTCGGGTCCATGGTCGCCTACCAGGGGCAGGTGCAGTTCCAGGCGCTCGGCTCGGGCGGCATCGGCAAGTTCATCAAGCAGCGGCTCACCGGCGAGGGAGTGCCGCTGATGAAGCTCAGCGGCCACGGCGACGTCTTCCTCGCCGAGCTGGCCAAGGACGTGCACATCATCGACCTGGAGCCGGGCGACGCCCTGTCGATCAACGGGTCCAGCGTGCTGGCCTTCGACTCCAGCCTGTCGTACGACATCAAGATGGTCGGCGGCGCGGGGATGGCCTCGTCGGGCCTGTTCAACTGCGTGTTCAGCGGCCACGGCCGGATCGCCATCACCACCAAGGGCACCCCGGTCGTGCTCAACGTCGACGCCCCCACCTACGTCGACCCGCAGGCCGCCGTCTGCTGGTCGGCCAACCTCCAGACCGGCTACCACCGCGCCGAGCAGCTCGGCCTGGGCACCCTGCTCGGCCGCAGCACCGGTGAGGCGTTCACCATGAGCTTCGCCGGCCAGGGCTTCGTCGTGGTCCAGCCGTCGGAGGAGCCGCCGGTCCAGGGCAGCGGCGGCCAGCAGCAGCAACAGGGCCTGCTCGGCGGCCTGCTCAGCTGACCTTCGCCGAGATGGGGCGGTCCCGGCCGGGGCCGCCCCCATCCGGCTGCGTGCCGTCGGGCGCTGCGGCAGGCGGGGTCAGCTCAGTTCGCCGGAGCGCAGCCGCGCCAGCCAGGCCGCCGCGTCGGTGTAGTCGGCGTCCGACAGGCCGGCCGGCGCCGGGACCGGCCGGTCACCCACCGCGTCGGTCCAGCGGTGCCGGGGGTACGACCCGAGGAAGCGCACTTCGGCGCAGACCCGACGCAGCCCCTGCAACGCCTCACCGAGCCGGGCGTCCGCCACGTGACCGGTGCAGTCGAGGAAGAAGACGTACCGGCCGAGCGCCTCACCGGTGGGGCGGGACTCGATCCGGGTCAGGTTGACCCCCCGGACGGCCAGCTCCATCAGCACCGACAGTAGGGCGCCCACCCGGTCGTGGGCGATGTAGACGGCCAGCGAGGTGAGGTCGTCGCCGGTGGGCGGCGGGGGCGGGCCGGGGCGGGACAGCAGGGCGAAGCGGGTCACCGCGTCCGGGTGGTCGGCGATCTTGTAGGCGAGCAGCGTCAAGCGGTGCCGGGCCGCCCCGATCGGGGCGCAGATCGCCGCGTCGAACTCGCCGTTGGCCGCGCCGGCCGCCGCCGCGCCGTTGGAGAGCACGTCGATCACCGTGGCGTCGGGCAGGTGGGCGCGTAGCCAGTTGCGGCACTGGGTGGACGCCTGCGGATGGGCGGCCACGCTGCGCACCCCGGCGAGGTCGGTGCCGGGGCGCGCGCCGAGCACGAACTCCACCGACAGGATCACCTCCCGGGTGATCACCAGCGGGCCCCCCTCGGCCAGCTCGTCCAGCGTCACCCCGACCGCGCCGCCGATCGAATTCTCCATCGGCACCAGCGCCGCGTCCGCCTCGCCGGCCCGGACGCTCTCCAGTGCCTCGCCGACACTGCGGGCGGGCGTACGACTGCCGTGCTCGGCGGCCGGGACGGTACGCAACGCCTGTTCGGCGAAGGTGCCCTCCGGGCCCAGGTAGACGTATCGGGTCGGCGGTGTTCCGGGCATGTCGCCCAGCCTACGCACCCGGTGGCAGCCCGGTCCCGGCGTCGCAGGCCAACGTCCGGATGGCGGACGGCGCGGTGGCCTTGACCTCGATCGAGCAGACGTCCGTGCCGGCGGTGACCAGCCGCAGCGCCCCAGGCTCCCCCCGGCTGACCGCCTGGAGCTCCTCGTGCCCGCTGACCGCCAGCACGGTGTAGTGCCAGCCGTCGGCGCAGAGCGGCCCCTCGACTGCCCGCACCGACACGTCGCCCGGCAGCACGTCGCTGCGCAGCAGCCCGATCACCGAGTTGGCGGAGGGCCGGCCGGCGCAGGCCGTGGCGACCGTCGCGGCGGTGGGGGTCGGCGGCGGCGGGGTCGACGGCCGTGTCGGGAGCACCGGCAGCGTGGGGGTCACCGGCGGCATGCCGGGCGACGTGGCCGGTGGCGCGCTGACGGCGGGTGTCGGTGGGGCGAGGGGGACCGGCGGCGGGTCTGGCGGCGGTGCGGCGCAGCCGGTGGCCGGCAGCACGGCGAGCAGGGCCACGACGATCCGTCCGGTGAACGGCCGGCGGTACGGGGGACGGTGTGCGGGGTAGGGCGGCACGGGCCGATCCTCGGGGGAGTCGCGCGCGGGGGCGTCGGGACGGGGGAGCCGGTCAGATCGCGGAGAAGAAGGTGAGTGAGCCGGCGACCGACCCGTCGGTGAGCATCGGCGTGGAGATCGCGTCGACGGTGGCGTAGGTGGTGTCGTCGCCGGCCGGCTGCACCCTCAGCAGCCCCCGGGCGAGTCGGCCGGAGTGCAGGGCCAGCAACGGCGGGATCTTGTCGGTCTCCTGCTCGGGCAGCTCGTGGCGGGCGGCGGTGAAGTCGAGCAGCCGCAGGCCCCCTTCGAGCAGCGGCAGGCCGACCACCTCCTCGGGGGCGCCGAGACAGAGCAGCTCGCAGCCGGCGGCGGAGATGGCCACCACCCGGGTGTCGGCGGCGATCAGGAGGCAGGGCTCCTCGGCGTGGGAGACGGTGGCTGACCACTGCCCGACGTTGTCGCCCCCCGGCCCTGTCGGCGTCGTCCGTGCGGCCGGCACGAACACGTCCGAGAGCGAGAGTTCGACGTGGGCCACCGCGCCTCCTAGGTACACCGACGGACTGTCCACGCTAGCCGGTCTTGATGACGGTCGCCGACCGCGCGGGAGCCACCGGCCGCCGGTGGGTGGATCGGGGTGCCTTGGTGGGCGGCCGGCGACGGCGCGGACCGGAGGTGTCGGGGGGACCGGTGCCGCGGGGCGTCGCCGGTGACGTTACCGGCGACCTGCCGGCTTGTCAGCGGCCGTTCGGCCCTCGTCGTACCACCGGTAGTCGCCGGTGGGACGGTAGGTGCCGTTGTGCCAGGTCTGCGGTGCCTGGGCGACCCGGGACAGCTTCTCGGCGGTGGCCGGGCTGATCCGGTTGCCTCCGGCGACGAGGAGCCGGTCGAGCTCCCGGTGGGTCGCCATCATGCAGTCCTTGGGCAGGCCGTAGACGCTGATGACGCCGGAGCCGACGAAGGTCAGCACCGGCGTCACCGGGATCGGCAGGCCGACCGCTGCGGTGAGGGCCTTGCTCGCCCGCTTGGCGTCCCTGCGGGCCTCGGCCACGTACGGCGGGCGCTTGCCGTTGATCTGCACCACGTCCCCGGCGACCAGCACCCGGGCCCGGCCGTGGTCGGCGATGCTCACCGCGAACAGCCCGCTGGGGCCGATGGCGAGGAACCCGGCGCGTTCGTCCTGGCCGTGGTCGCGCAGGACGTCGGAGACGTCGGTGCGCGGCCACTCGATGACGTGCCAGGCGGGGCCCAGGTGGTCGAGCTGACCGAGCGCCCGCGCCCCGGCGGCCTCCAGCCGGCGGGCGCCCCGCTCGGCCCGGCGTCGACGCGCCCACTCCAGTGGGGTGGGACGGGCCGGATCGAGTGCCGCGGACCCGTCGGGACGGGGGTGCGGCACCGCCACGGGCGGCAGTGCCCGGGTGGGTACGGCTCGACGAGCGGGAAAGACAGTCATCGCGACCTCCGGCAAAAGGTCCCTCGAAAGTTATGGTCTCACTACCCTACGTCGCCACTGTGGGGGTACGGCAAGTTGGAACGCCGGAATGAGTGCGGATGAATGCCATATTCATCCGCTGTTCTTCCGCTGAAGATCGTTCATCACTGCCCTACGCTGCGGGGGTGACCCACTACGTGGACAGCGAGGTCGGTCGACTCGGCACGGTGCTGTTGCACCGGCCGGGTCCGGAACTTGCCCGCCTCACCCCCCGCAACAACGACTCGTTGCTCTTCGACGCTATCCCATGGGTCGGCCGGGCCCAGGAGGAGCACGACGCCTTCGCCGCCGAGCTGCGCGGGCGCGGCGTGGAGGTGCTCTACCTCGCCACCCTGCTCGCCGAGACGCTCGCCGTCCCCGAGGCCCGCGCCGAGCTGACCGAGCAGGTGCTCGGTTCGCCCCGGCTGGGCGACACCCTGCGCCGCCGGGTCGCCGACCACCTCGCCTACCTCGACCCGGCCGCGCTCGCCGACGTGCTCACCGCCGGGCTCGCCCACGAGGAGGTACGGATCAGCGCCGAGCGCCCCGGCGGTCTGGTCTGGACGATGATGGACCGGCACGAATTCGTCATCGACCCGCTGCCCAACCTGCTCTTCACCCGCGACTCGTCACTGTGGATCGGCGACCGGGTCGGGGTCACCAGCCTCGCCATGCCGGCCCGCCGCCGGGAGACCACCCTGACCGACGCGATCTACCGTTACCACCCCCGCTTCGTCGGCACCCGGGCCGTCTACCACCCGGGCCTGGAACACCTCGAAGGCGGCGACGTGCTGCTGCTCGCCCCCGGGGTGCTCGCCGTGGGGGTGGGCGAGCGAACCACCCCCGCCGGTGCCGAGCGGCTGGCCCGCCAGGTCTTCGCCGCCGGCCTGGCGCACACCATGCTGGTGGTGCCGATCGCCCAGGAACGGGCCACCATGCACCTCGACACCGTCTGCACCATGGTCGACGTCGACACGGTGCTGATGTACCCCAACGTGGCCAGCACGCTGTCGGCGTACACGGTGATCGCCGGCCCGGACGGCGAGCCCCGGGTCGACGGCCCCGCGCCGTTCCTGCGCGCGGCGGCCGACGCGATGGACCTCGACCAGCTCCGGGTGATCGACACCGGCCTGGACCCGGTGACCGCCGAACGCGAGCAGTGGGACGACGGCAACAACACCCTCGCGCTGGCCCCCCGGCTCTGTGTCGGCTACGAACGCAACGTGGAGACCAACGCCCAGTTGGAGCGCGCCGGCATCGAGGTCATCCCGATCGCCGGTTCGGAGCTGGGCTCCGGCCGGGGCGGCCCGCGCTGCATGTCCTGCCCGCTGGTGCGCGAGCCACTGCGACCGCCCGCCGGCTGACCCGCTGTCCGCCTACCCCGGCGTCGTCGCCCCGGACCGGTGGGGGTGGCTCAGCGGAGGGTGAGCTGGCGGCCGAGCAGGCCCTGGCGGGCCCGGCGACCGGCGGCGTCCAACGGCTCCTTCTCGGCCAGCGCGTCGGCGTACCGCTTGGCGAACGCGGCGACCGGCTCCTCCCACTCGGCGGCCGGAACGTCCTCCGGCAGGTCCCAGACCGGCGCGAGCCGGCCGTGCGCCCGGAACATGCCGGCGAACTTCGTGCCCTCGCCCAGGGGGAGGGCACCGGCGGCGGAGAGCCGGGAGAGCGCGTCCAACGCGGCGTCCTCGTCGTCGCCGAGCACCCAGCGCACGTGGGCCTTCTCCGGCACCTGACACCAGTAGGCGGCCCGGGCGGCGGCCAGCTTCACGGTCGGATAGATCGCGGCGTTCGCCCGCTCCAGGGACGCCTGCACGGTCGGGTCGTCGGCGGCGCCGGGATCGAGCCAGAACTCGAAACCCTCGTGCATCGTGATGTCCAGCGGGCCGTCGACCAGGATGTCCTGGAGCCGGGGGCCGGGGCCCGGCAGCGGCGGCACCGTCACCGCCCCACCCGGCTCGGTACGCAACGCGCAGAGCAGCGCGTCGGCCAGGTCCCGGGAGACGTCACCGGACTGCTGGTGGCGCTGGAGACCGATGAACACCCGACCGTCCGGCTTGGTCATCGCCGGGGCGGCCATCGGCAGCACGGTCGCCAGGGTGACCGGGCGGTCGCCGTGCTCCTCGACGAGTTCCGGGGTGAGTCGCAGCGGTGCCGAGGCGGCCGGTACGAGTTCGCGCAGGGCGATCCACTCCGGTTCGTCCACCAGCCCCTCGAACGGACGGGGGACGAACACGTCCCGGATCTTCTCCCGGCGGGGGGCGGCCTCGGCACGCTGGTTCTTTCGACGCTTGCTCACGGCGAGACAGCCTAGAGCCCGATCGGCGGCGGTGGGGGCAGGACCCGCCCCGCGCCTGCCGGGTCGCCGGTGCCGCCGACGTCGCAGATCCCGACCCGGCTGGTGGAGGGACAGGCGGACCGCGGCTCGGCCGGCGGCGGACGGGCGGTGACGGGTCAGCCGGCGGCGATCAGATCCGGGCGGCAGTCGGCCGGGTCGAACTCGGCCCAGACGCTCTGCCCCAGACCGTCCCGGTCGACCCCCCACCGACTGGCCAGGCCGGCGACGATGTGCAGGCCCCGGCCGTCGACCGCGTCCGTGCCGGCGGCCCGCATCCGGGGCCCCACGCCGGCGCCGCCGTCGGTCACCCGGACGGACAGACCCGGACCGGTCGACGTGGGCCGCAGCCGCCAGGCGACCCGGACCACCCCGCCGGGCAGCGGGTCGGCGTGCCGGACCGCGTTGCCGACCAGTTCGGCCAGGACGGCCACCAGGTCGGCGAGGAGCGGCGGGGGCACCAGGCCGGCCAACTCGTCGGCGAGCCGGTGCCGGGCCAGCCGCGCGCCGGTGGCATGGTGGGGAACCACCACACACCACGAACGCTCGACCCGTCCCGTCGACACCCCGGCTCCTTCTCGACCCGTGCCTGCTGGCGGGGTGGACCACCCCGGGTCCACCGACGACTCACCCGCGCGGCAGCCGCACCTCTGCGACGGTACCGCCACCATCTCGTGGACGTAGGGATACCCATCCATTCTGCTGTTCAACGATCCGGCGGACGAGATAGAGACCCAACCCGGCCCCGGGATAACCCCGCCGGTCGCCGGACTCGCCCTGCCAGAACCGGTCGAAGGCGCGTTCCACGTGCTCCGGCCGGATGCCCACCCCCCGGTCGGTCACCCGGAACGACACGGTCTGCCCGTCGGCGGCCGCGAACACCTCGATCACGGCGTCCGGAGGTGACCACTTGCCCGCGTTGGTGCACAGCTCGGTCAGCACGGTGGTGAGGCTGTGCCGGTCCCCGAGCGCCTTGGGCAGGTCGACGGGGACGTGCAGGAGCAGGCGGCGGCGCAGGTCACCGGGGAGGTCCAGCACCGCCGCGCGCAACGCCCCGCCGAGGTCGAACGGCACGGCCGGCTCGTCGCCGGGGCGTACGTCGGTGGCGGAGGCGAGCAGCCGGTCGACCAGCCGGGCCAGTTCGTTGGCCCGTTGACCGATCACCCGGGCCGCCTGCCGCCGGTCGTGGTCGGTCAGCGACTCCCAGTGGTCGGTGAGGGTGTCCGCGTACCCCTTGATGACGGTGACCGGGGTACGCAGCTCGTGGCTGGTGACCGCGACGAAGAGGTCCCGGTCGGAGTCCCGGCGCTGCTGGTCGGTGATGTCGCGGAAGGTGACCACCCGCAGCGTGCCCGGGTCGACCAGTTCGCCGGAGGTGATCCGCAGCCACCGCCCGTCGGGTAGTTGGTGGTCGAGCACCTGGCCGGTCGGGGGGAGCGGGAACGGCAGTGGGCGGTTCAGCGCCTCACCGGCGCTGCGGCCGGTGACCTGGGCGGCGGCGGGGTTCCAGAGCCGGACCCGGCCGTCCCGGTCGACCACGGCCAGACCGTCGGCGAGCGCCGCCACGACCGGGCCGTCGCCGTGCACCGGCAGGCCGCTCTGGTCGCCGTACATGTGGGCGATGCAGGAGGCGAGGTAGCCGAGGGTGGCGTGCTGGACCCGGTCCTCGGAGTCCTCGCCGTCGGCGTAGAGGGCGTGCAGGCTGCCGACGGTCAGACCGTTGAGTTCGGCGCGGGCGACGATCATGCGGCGCAGGCCCCGCTCGGCCAGCTCGCCGGCGAGCGGACCGTCGAGGTGGTCCAGCCGGGTCTGCCGGACCCGGGGACCGGTGAGCAGACAGACGGTGGCCGGGTCGGAGGCGGGCAACGGCCGGCCGATGGTCCACTCGGCGCAGCCGCTGGCGGCGATCACCCGTCCCCCGGTCGGGGCGAACTCGACGAAGGCCACGCAGGCCGCGCCGAGCGCGGGTCGGGCCGCCCGCAGCAGCGCGGTGAGCACCGGCAACCCGGCCTCTCCCGAGTTGATCATCTCGATCACCGCGCCGTGGTCGGTGATGAGGTCGGCGAGATCGGTTCGTTCCGGCATGCCCCGAGTGTGCCCGGTGCACCGCCCGTCGGACATCCCCGGGCGGGGGCCGACCCGCCGCTGGGACGCCCCGGGCGCGAGCGGGCCGGTCGGACGACGGGCCGCACCGGCCGGGCCGGTGCGGCGGCGAAGGGCCTCACCGGTCGGTCGGGTCGGTCGGCGACGGGCCTCACCGGTCGGGCGGCGACTGGCCTCACCGGCCGAGCCGGGCCAGGGTGAGGGCGGGGCGGTCGGTGATCACCCCGTCCACCCCCGCGTCGAGGACCAGGTCCAGGTCGGCCGGTTCGTTGACCGTCCAGACGTACACCGGGTGGCCGGCGGCCCGCAGCGCGGGCACCAGCGTCGGGCGGGCCCGGACCAGGCCGATGCCCGGCCCGGCGATCCTGGCCCCGAACGGCAGCCGGCCGAGCGGCAGCCAGCGGGGCAGCACCTCCAGCAGCAGCACCGTCGGCAGCGCCGGGGCCAGCTCACGGACCCGGCGGACGGCCAGGGGGGAGAACGACATCACGGTGACCTGGACCGGGTCGTCGGGGCCCGGTTCGGCCAGCCCGTGCCGCCGCAGCATGGTCACCAACCGGCGCTCGACGTCCCCCCGGTAGCGGGACGGGTGTTTGGTCTCCACCAGCAGCCGGACCGGGCGGCCCGCGTCGCGTACGGCGGTCAGCAGCCGGTCCAGGGTGAGTAGCCGGGTGTGCGCGTCGTCGCCCGCCTCGTCGCCGTCGGCCGGTGTGCACCCGGGATGCCAGGAGCCGAAGTCCAACGCCTCCAGCTCGGCCAGGGTGCGGGCGCTGACCAGACCGTGACCGTTGCTGGTCCGGTTCAACCGCCGGTCGTGTACGCAGACCAGGTGCCCGTCGCGGGTCAGTCGGACGTCGCACTCCAACCCGTCGGCACCCTCGTCGAGGGCCCGTAGGTAGGCCGCCAGGGTGTGTTCGGGGAGGTCGGCCGACGCGCCACGGTGCGCGAAGACCAGTGGATCACCCATGCTCGGTCGCTCAGATGACCTGGCCGGGTTGCCCGTCCCCGGTGACCACCGGTTTGCCGACGGCCACCCACTGCCGCATCCCGCCGTCGGCGTTGCGCACCTGCTCCCACCCGTTGCCGAGCAGGTAGCCGACCACCTGTGCGGAGCGCCCGCCGGAGCGGCAGATCACCGCCACCTCGCGGTCGGTGGGGACCTCGGCGAGCCGGGCCGGCAGCTCCATCATCGGCACATGGTGGGCGCCGGGCGCGTGGCCCGCCGCCCACTCGTCGTCCTCCCGGACGTCGAGCAGGTAGGTGTCGTCGTCGATCGCGGTCACGGGGACGCTGGGAACCTGGGATCCGAACACGGTCACCAAGCCTAGATCCTCGGTGCCGCCGACGGCACGTCGGCAGCCGGCGTGGCGGCTCCCGGCACCTCGGTGGCTCCCGGGACCCCGGCGGTTCTCGGGATGCCGGTGGCTTCCGGGACCTCGGTGGCTCCAGGGATGCCGGTGGCCCCCGGGGCCTCGGTGGCGCGGGATCCGGTGGTCGGGGTGGTGGTCACAGCCGGTTGACCCAGCGCGGGTTGGCCCGCGACCAGTCGGGCAGCCGGTCGGTGCGGACGGCGTCGAAGAGCCCGCCGCCGCCCTGGTCCAGCACCACGTAGGAGATGCCGTCGATGGTCTGCGGGTAGGACGGCAACTGCACCCCGTGCAGCGCGTCGGCGGGCAGGGACCGCAGCGCGAACACCAGGTCGTCCAGGGGCACCCCGTTGGTGTCGACGGTGAGTGAGCTGCCGACCGCCCGCAGCACCCGGTCCAGTTGCACGGGGTCGCTGCGCAGGTGGGACTGGGCGGCCCGGTCCAGCATCGCCCGCAGCATCTGCTGCTGGTGTCGTTGCCGGTCGTAGTCGCCGTTCGGGAGGTCGTAGCGTTGCCGGGCGTAGTCGAGTGCCCTGGCGCCGTCCATCTGCTGGCAGCCGACCGGGAAGTTCGTCCCGGTGTGGATCGACCGGACCTCGGTGTCGACGCACATCCGGATGCCCCCGAGCAGGTCGATGACCTGGCGGAAGCCGGCGAAGTCGACGAGCGCCGCGCCGTCGAAGCGGATGCCGGTGAGTCGGGTCAGGGTGGCCGAGAGCAGTCGGGTGCCGCCCTCGCCGCCACCGCCGTGCTCGTACGCCGCGTTGATCTTGTCCTGGCCCCCGCCGTAGCCGGCGGCGTCGGGTGGGATCGCGACCAGCAGGTCGCGGGGGACGGAAATCAGGTACGCCTGCCGTAGGCCGGGCGGAACGTGCACGATCAGGATGGTGTCCGACCGCTGGTCCGCCCCGGCTGCACCGGGGCGTCGGTCGGTGCCGACGATCAGGTAGTTCAGCCCGGTGTCCAGCTCGGTGCGGGCCTGCCGGGCGTCGGGGGAGAGTAGTTGTTCCCGGCTGACCGTCCGGTCGTAGCGGTGGGCGAGCAGCCGTACCCCGACGACGGCGAGCCCGGCGAGCAGCACCAGGGTCAGGCCGACACCGAGCAGGATCCGTGACCAGCGTGTCCCGCGCCGGGCGGGAGACGGTGTGCCCCGCCCCCGAACGGATCGCGCTGACCTGGCCGTGACGCCCTCCCGTGGCCGAAACGTGAGTGTTTCTCACGTCAGGCTACGGTGGGACCACGGGTCCCCGGGCCGGTTCGCCGGGACTACCGGCGGGTCACTTCCGGGTGGACAGCACGCTCGGGTTGGCGTAGACGAACTCGGCCAGCTTGTCTTCCTTGATCGCCTGGAACATGTCCAGCGTCTGCTGGCTGAGCGCCTCACGGTTGTTGGCGTTGCCGTTGAACGTGCCACCGTTGGTGCGCAGCATGGTCAACTCGTTGGCGGTGACCCCGCGCATGGTGAAGACCAGGTCGGCGACCGGCACCCCGCCGGTGTCCAGGATGAACGCCTTGCCAGCCGCCTTGATCAGCTGGTTGACCTTGACCGGGTTGGTCATCATGCCCTTGTCGGTGGCCTTACGGGCCATCGCCTTGATCAGCTGCTGCTGGTTCTGCTGGCGGTCGTAGTCGCTGTTGGGCAGGCCGTAGCGCTGCCGCGAGTAGTCGAGCGCCTGGAGGCCGTTCATCTCCCGGCAGCCCTTCTTGTAGACCACCGGGGTCATCGGCCGGCCGGTCTTCTTGGCGTCGGCGTTCCACATCTGCTTGCCGTCGACCATCATCATGTGGTGCGACTTCACCTCGTGGCTGACGCAGATGCGCACCGTGCCGAGGGTGTCGATGACGTTCTTGAAGCCACCGAAGTTGATGATCGCGGCCCCGTCGAAGCTGACCCCGGTCATGTTCTTGATGGTCTGGGCCATCAGCTGCGCGCCGCCCTCCCAGCCGCCGCCGTTGCGCGCACCGGCCTGGAACGCCGCGTTGATCTTGTCGGTGCCGCCCTTGAACCCGCTCTTCTTGAACGCGGGGATCTGTGCCTCGGTGTCGCGGGGGATCGAGATCAGGTACGCCTGGTCGTGGCTGGCCGGGATGTGCAGCACGATGATGCTGTCCGACCGGACGTCGTCGGCGGCCCAGCGCTCCCGGGCGTCCACGCCGAGCAGCAGCATGTCGATCGGGCCGTCCAGGTTGGCGCCGCCCTCCGCCTCGGTCTTCCCCGCCCCGCCGAGCAGGTTGCGCTGGGCGATGTTGCCGGTGGCCTGGCTGATCAGCGCCTTGCTGCCGACGATCGCGATGCCGCTGGTCACCATCAGCACCGCGCCGAAGATGACGGTCAGCCGCGCCCAGAGCGGGTCCTTGCGCCGGGTGCGCTTGCGGGCCGTGCCGGACGGCCTACCGCCGCGACCGCCCGGTGACGGGACGGCGGCCGACGCCCGGTAGGGGTCGGCGTTCAGCGACGAAGGGCGGGGGCTGGTCTGAACCGGCATGCATGCTCCAGCTCGCGTGATCGGGGGGCGGGACCACTTTACGTACCGCTTCCCGTCAAGGCGAGGTCGTCACACGCACAAATCCCAGACAACCCGACCTTTTCCTCCGCGATTTGTCCGAACGGATGAATCGATGAGACCGGACGGCTGTTGGCTTTTGATGATCAAGCCTTCGGTAAAGACCTCTGATGACGCTCGTCGAAATCTGCCCGACATCCGGGGCCGGGTCGACCCCAGATGCCGGGCCGGCTCAGTTCCCGTTGCCCGGCGTGTCCGCCTTCTTGTCGGCGGCCACCCAGTCCGCCATCGTGTCGGCGGACATCGCCTTGTACATCGCCAGCGCCTTCTCCCGGTCCGACACCACCACCGACTCGCCGTTGATGGTGTCGCTGCCGGTGTTCGGGCTGGTGAGGAAGGTCAGGTTCTCCCCGCGCAGGTTGCGGAACTGGATCGCCATGTCGCCGAGGGAGAAGTCGTTGTCGACGGTCACCGCGGCGGTCACCGACTGGAGGAACGCGTTCAGCTTCTTGGGGTTGGTCAGCGTGCCCGTGCTGGCCGCCTTGTCCATCAGCGCCCGCAGGAACTCCTGCTGGTGGCGCATCCGGGCGAAGTCGCCCTGGGGGAACTGCTTGCGCTGGCGGATCCAGTCCAGGGCCGTCGCGCCGTCCATGTGCATGGTGCCCTTGGTGAACTTCCGGTACGGCTTGTGGATCGAGGTGATGCTCCGCTCCACCTTCAGGTCGACCCCGCCGAGCGCGTCGGTGACCTCCTTGAAGCCGCCGAAGTCGATCGCCATCACGTTGTCGATCCGGACGTCGGTGAAGCACTCCACGGTGCGTACCGCCAGCGGCAGGCCACCGAAGGCGAAGGCAGCGTTGATCTTGGCACGCTGACCGGAGTCGCAGGCCGCGCCCGCGCTCTCGGGGATCGGCACGTACAGGTCACGCGGGACGGAGACCAGGTAGGCCGACTTGTGGTCGGCCGGGATGTGCATGACGATCAGCGTGTCCGCCCGCCACTCGCCCGGCTTGTCGACCGCCGCGTCCGGGTCCCGCGAGTCGGTGCCGACCAGCAGGATGTTGAGCGCCCCGTCGACCGCCTTCGCCGGCCGGCCACCGGTGATCTCCGAGAACGGATCGGTGCGGGCCAGGTCCTCGTTGAGGTTGCGGGTGTAGAACCAGGCCCCGATCCCGCCGAGCAGCGCCACCACCAGCACCGTCACGCCGGCCACCAGGGCCATCCGCCCCCAGCGCGGGCGCGGCCCACGCCGGCCGTAGTTCCCCGGCCCGCCCGGCCCCGAGGGTGTGCCGGGGCCACCCGGCCCGCCCGACCGGGGCTGACTCTCCTGGTGCGAGGGGTACCACTGCGCGTCGGACTGGCGGGTGCGCCCGGTGGCGCCCCGGTCGGAGCCGGGCACCGAGGCACGGCCCGCGCTGCGGTGCAGGTACGGGAGCGAGGCGCCGGCTGACGAGGTCGCTGACATGCGTTTCAGCGTACGTAGGCGGGTCGAGCGTTCGCTGAATGTGAAGCCTCCCGAGCGCCCCGCGTGGCGTGGGGGAGCTACCCTAGCCGGCTGCGGAAATGGTCGATCGTGCGTCGCAGGCCCTCGTCGGGCGACACCTGCGGCTGGTATCCCAGCAGGTCCCGGGCGAGGGTCAGGTCGGGGCGGCGCATCTCCGGATCGTCCGAGCTGCGAGTGACGTAGGTCACCTGTGACGTACTGCCGGAGAGTGACGCGATCGTCTCGGCGAGTTGCCGCATGGTCAGCTCGTGTTCGGTGCCGCAGTTGATCGGGCCGGTCTGCGTCGAGTCGAGCAGCAGCAGGATGCCGCGCACCAGATCGTCGACGTAACAGATCGACCGGGTCTGCTCACCCGTGCCGTGCACGGTGATCGGCTCGCCACGCAACGCCTGGGAGATGAACGTCGGGATGGCCCGGCCGTCGTCCGGCCGCATCCGGGGGCCGTACGTGTTGAAGATCCGCACGATCGCCGCGTCCAGCCCCCGACTGCGGTGGTACGCCATCGTGGCCGCCTCGGAGAACCGCTTCGCCTCGTCGTAGACGCTGCGCACCCCGATCGGGTTGACGTTGCCCCAGTAGGTCTCCCGCTGCGGGTGCTCCTTCGGGTCCCCGTACGCCTCGGAGGTGGAGGCCATCAGGAACCGGGCGTCGTCGGCGACCGCGCGGTCGAGCAGGTGCAGGGTGCCCACCGAGCCGACCCGGAGGATCTCCACCGGCAGCTTCGCGAAGTCCGTCGGGCTGGCCGGGGAGGCCATGTGCAGGATCGCGTCGAACCGCTGGGCCAGGGCCGGGTGGTGGCTGGGCAGGCCCTCGGAGATGTCCGCCTCGACCAGGGTGAACCGTGGGTGCTCCGCGAGGTGCGCGACGTTGTCCTTGGAGCCGGTGACGAAGTTGTCCAGCGCGACGACCGTGCACCCGCGCTCGATCAGGGCGTCCACCAGGTGCGACGGGACGAACCCGGCACCGCCGGTGACGAGGACGCGGTGACCGCTACCGAACCGCTGGGCAACCTTCATGGCGGTCAGCCTACTCAGCGCGACCGCCGCAGGTCATTTCGACCTGGGTGACGCCCGTGCCCCGTACCCTGCCCGTCTCTGCCCCGGGGCCTGCCACGACGCGGCCGTCGGGGTCGGCGGGCCCCGGGCGACGGCGGAGGCCCCCGCCGCGAGCGATCGCGGCGGGGGCCTCGTGGTGCCGGTTGCTCAGTGCGCACCCGCGCCGGTGAGGGCACGCACCTCCAACTCGGCGTACTTGTCCTCGTCGTGCTCCTTGGAGATGACCGTGCCGATCCAGCCGCAGAGGAACCCGAACGGGATGGACAGCAGGCCCGGGTTGGACAGCGGGAACCACTGCCAGTCGTGCTCCGGGAACATCGAGGTCGGTGCACCGGAGACGACCGGCGAGAAGAACACCAGGAACACGGCCGAGATCAGGCCGCCGTAGATCGCCCAGACCGCGCCCGAGGTGTTGAACCGCTTCCAGAACAGGCTGTAGAGGATCGCCGGCAGGTTGCCCGAGGCGGCCACCGCGAACGCCAACGCCACCAGGAAGGCCACGTTGAGGCTCTGCGCGTAGATCGACAGGGCGATCGAGACCGCGCCGATGACCAGGGCCGAGATCCGGGCCACCCGGACCTCCTGGCGTTCGGAGGTCTGCCCCTTCTTGATCACGTTGGCGTAGAAGTCGTGCGCCAGGCTGGACGACGAGGCCAGGGTCAGGCCGGCGACCACCGCCAGGATGGTGGCGAACGCGACCGCCGCGATGATCGCCAGCAGGGTCGCCCCGCCCAGGTTGCCGCCGAGGAAGGTCTTGCCCAACTCCTCGGCGAGCTGCGGCGCGGCCGTGTTGCCGGCCTTGTCCTGCGCGACGATCGCCTTGCCGCCGACCAGTGCCGCCGCGCCGAAGCCCAGCGCCAGCGTCAACAGATAGAAGGTGCCGATGATGCCGATCGCCCAGAGCACGCTCTTGCGGGCCGCCTTGGCGGTCGGCACCGTGTAGAAGCGGATCAGGATGTGCGGCAGGCCGGCGGTGCCGAGCACCAGGGCGATGCCCAGCGACAGCAGGTCCATCTTGTTGTAGAAGGTCTGGGTCGAGTTGCCGGCCACCTCGACGCCGTAGCGGAGCCCGGGTTCGAGGAACGCGCTGCCCTTGCCCGACGTGGCGGCGGCGTCACCGAGCAGCGCCGACAGGTTGAAGTTGTACTTGGCCAGCACCAGCACGGTCATCACCAGCGCGCCGGTCATCAGCAGGAACGCCTTGACGATCTGGACGTAGGTGGTGCCCTTCATGCCACCCACGGTCACGTAGATGATCATCAGGGCGCCGACCATGATGATGGTGGCGATCTTGGCGGTGTCGGCGTCCATGCCGAGGAACGTGGTGCCCGGCTTGATCCCCAGCAGCAGCGCGACCAGGGCGCCCGCCCCGACCATCTGGGCCAGCAGATAGAAGATCGACACCGTGATGGTGGAGACCGCCGCCGCCGTACGCACCGGCCGCTGCCGCATCCGGAACGCCAGCACGTCGGCCATCGTGTAACGACCCGAGTTGCGCAGCAGCTCCGCCACCAGCAGCAACGCCACCAGCCAGGCGACCAGGAAGCCGATCGAGTAGAGGAAGCCGTCGTAGCCGTACAGCGCGATGATGCCGGCGATGCCGAGGAACGACGCGGCCGACATGTAGTCGCCGCCGATCGCCATGCCGTTCTGGAAGCCGGAGAACGACCGGCCGCCGGCGTAGAAGTCGGTGGCCGTCTTGGTCTGCCGGCTGGCCCAGATCGTGATGGCCAGGGTCACCGCCACGAAGACCAGGAACAGCGTGATGGTCAGGTTGCGGGCGGTGCCGCCACCCGCCTCAACCGCGAGGACCGTGTTCATGGGTCACCTCCCCGATCTCGGCGCGGATGCGGTCGGCGGTCGGGTCGAGCTTGCGGTCGGCGTACCGCGAGTAGAGCCAGGCGATGAGGAACGTCGAGACGAACTGGAGCAGCCCGAAGATCAGCGCCACGTTGATGTTGCTGCCGAAGAGCTTCGTGCCCATGAAGTCCCGCGCGTAGGCGGAGAGGATCACGTAGAGCGCGTACCACAGGAAGAACGCGACGGTCATCGGGAAGACGAAGCTGCGCAGCGCGCGGCGCAACCCGACGAACTCGTCCGACCGTTGTACGGCCAGATAACGCTCCGCCGCCGACTCGGCCGGGGCGGGCGTGGGTGTGTCCGTGGACATCTGTGGATCACCACCTTCACAGGCATCGGGAGTTTCGCGCACCGTAGAGACCGGCCTGCCTGCGAGAAAAGGCGCAGATCGATCCCGGCAGTCCCCTGCGCCGAACGGTCCCCCACCTGCGCCCAGTGACCCACGTCACCCCGCTCACCGGCCCGCGCCGTCCCCGTCGCGGCCCGTCCCGGCCCGGCCCGGCCCAACCGTGATCCACTCCCGTGGGCCGATACAGCGGTATCCGACCGCCCAGGACACATGGCGACGCCACCCCCGCCCGCCCGGGCGGCTCGGCTCGGGCCAGCTCGGGTCGGGGTCGGGTCAGGGAAGGTGGTGGTAGCGGCCCCGGTGGTGCAGGAGGGGCGGGGTGTCGGTCAGGATCTCGACCGTTTCGACGGTGGCCTCGACGAGCAGCGCCCAGCCGTACTCCCGGGCGGTGTCCAGGCGGCAGCCGGCCCAGCTCCCGGCGTCGGCGGGCACCGGCCCGTAGGGCGTGTCGGTCCACGTGTCGGTGGCGAACAGGCCGCCCGGGGAGGGGAAGAGCCCGGCGAACCGGTCGGCGAGCTGCCGGTGGGACGGCCCGAGTGGGGCCACCGCGAACCGGCCGGCCTCCTCGATCGCCGGCCAGAGGTCGGCCTCGGGGTCGATCAGGCCGAGCAGCCGGTCCGGTTCCCCCTCGGCGACCAGGGTGGACGACACGGTCAGCCCGGCCGGGCCGGGTGCGGTCCAGAGCGTCACCGGGGCGGCGAGCCGTCCCCGTAGCCGACGGGCCGGCGAGCGTTGCCCGGTCGGCACCGCGAACGGGTCGGTGTGGTGGATCTCGGCACCCGGTTCTGGATTCACGTGAAACATTGTGGCCCCCGCCCCGTCCCGCGTTGCCAGGTCGGGGCGAGAGACGGCCACGTTTTCATGGTTCGTGCTGGCGGAACTGCCCGGGAGCGAGCAGGTCCTGTGTCTGGACAACACCGCCCGAGGGCAGCTCGCGGACCATCCGGAATGGATTCGACTGATACTGCGCAAGTGGGAGAGCCTGTTGGGTGAGGCACTCGCCGAACGCGCCTCACTCGATCTGGTCAACAAGCTGAAGGTGACGCCATGATTTCCGACCAGCCACGCATGACCCCTGACGAGCCACGCTGGCGGACCTCGTCGCGTTCCGACGACTCCGGCAACTGTGTCGAGGTGGCGGACAATCTGCCCGGGGTGGTGCTGGTCCGGGACAGCAAGGACCGCTGTGGCCCGACCCTCCACTTCACCCCCGACACCTGGCGTTCCTTCGTCACCTCGACGGGAACCGCCGCCCGGCTGGAGGGACGACGGGCGTGCCGCTGAGCGCCGATGACCGGCTGGCGATCCACGAACTCGTCGCGCTGCACGGCCACCTGATGGACGACGGGGCGTTCGACCGGTTGTCCGAGCTGTTCACCGACGACTTCGCCTACGACGTGACCGCCTACGGGTTCGGCGTACTGCGGGGGTACGCGGCGTTCGCCGAGGCGGCGCGGACCCTGGGCGACGGCAACCCGCTCGGCCACCACGTGACCAACGTCGTGGTCAGCGAGGACGCCGACGGCACGGTCCGGGTCCGCTCGAAGGGGCTCGGCGTGCCGGTCGACGGCCCGGTGGGCACCGTGGTCTACGAGGACGTGGTCCGTCGGGTCGAGACGCGGCCCCCGGCAGGGACGGCCGGTGCGCGGCGGCCGGCGACCGGCTGGCGGATCAGCTACCGGCGGGTGGTCCCGCGTCGTCGACCGTTGCATCCCGAGGGGCGGAGTCAGCACCCCGAGGAGTGAGGTCCGCCTCCCGGGGTGTGCCGCCCGGCCCGTCGGGCAGGGCGGCACGGGCGGCGGCCAGCACCTGCGGGTCGGCGCACCCGGCCGCGTAACCGGCGATCCGGCGGCGGATGTCCCGGGTGAGCAGCCAGACGCCGACCCGGTCGGCGACCGGGCGCAGGAACGCCGGCCGGCAGCGGAAGCTGTACCGCCAGGTGGCGACCGTGTGGCCCGGCTCGGGTGCCGGGGCGAACCGCCAGCCACCGGCGAACATCTCGAAGAACCACGGGCCGCGCACCATCTTCATCCCCACGTTCGTCGGCGGGGCGAAGGAGACGTACTCGCTGATCATCACGAGGCCGTGTCGGGACCGGGTGAAGGTGCGCACGCCTTTGCCGGGGCGGGTGGCACCGTCGACGAAGTGCTGTTCGCGGACGAACGGGTCCCACCGGTAGCGCACCGGCGCGACGGTCTGCGACACCGCGAACGCCACCTCCGGCGGGACCGCGACGGTGATGACCGCCTCGACGACCGGCATCAGCGGCGGGGGGTGACGGTCGACAGCAGCTCCGGCATCCGGCGGTCCAGCACGTCCCCGGCCAGGTACGCCCCGAGCAGCGCCGCCCCCACCCCGTACGCCGCGCCGACCGGCAGGGCCAGCCAGAGCCAGACGTCGCCGAGCAGCCCGGCGGCCACCACCATCGGTACGGCGGCAGCCGCCGAGCCGACCATGGACAGCAGGGTGAGCATGCTTTTGGCGACCCCGGAACCGCCGTTCATCGCGAACGGGTTGCTCGTCTCCGGCAGCGAGTACGCCCCGAGCACCGAGATGAACCCGTTGATCGCCAATCCCACCCCGTACGAGGCGAGCAGTGCGCCCGCCGCCACCCCGAACCATTCCGGCCGGCCGAGCACCCCGCTGATGATCAGGGAGACGAGACCGAGCATCGGCAGCACGTACACGGAGAAGGCGGTCATCCGGGCGCGTAGCTCCAGCCGACCCGGGACCCCGGCCACGACGTTCGCCGCGTAGGCGCTGCCGTCGAAGCCGAACTGGTTGGCCAGGGTCACCGAGGCGAGCACGCCGACGAAGATCATCGAGATGCTGAGCAGCACCGGCGACGGGTCCCCGGTGGATTCGAAGCCCTCCTGGCCGACGGCGAAGCCCGCGCCACCGAGGTTGACCATCACCGGGACGAAGATCCCGACCACGGCGATGGTGATCAGGTTGGCCCGTCGTCGGGCGTCGCGCCACCAGTAGCGGCACTCGCGGGCCACCAGCGCGCCGAACCGGTCCCGGCGGGCCCAGCCGACCGCGCGGGGGAAGAGTTGGGCGATCGCGCCGCCGGTCGGTGCCTGGCGGGTCTTGGTCGGGGCGGCGCTCGCCGCGCCGACCATCGCCGACTCCAGCGACCGGGACCACCAGAGCAGCAGCGCCCCGATGGTGACCGCGGTGATGAGCAGCTTGACGGGCACCGCCCAGGCCCGGCCCTCGGCCACGTCCAGGCCGATCGTCCAGGGTGCGCCGAACGGGGTCCAGCCGACGATCCGGGCCACCCCGACGAGCCGGTCCCAGTCGGCGGTGCGTACGGCGGCCAGCACCACGAGCTGCAACGGGCCGAGCAGCGCGGCGACCACGGCGAGCAGCACGGCGGCCAGGTCACGGACCCGGCGGGACCGCAGCATGGTGGCGAACGCGCTGGTCACCGCGCGGCTGGCGGCGACGCACAGCAGCACCCCGGCGACCACGCCGACGGCGGCGACGACGCCGGCCACGGCGCCGCCGAGCAGCGCGGCGCTGACCACCAGCCCGGCGACCGCGACCAGCACCGCGAACACCGGCACGCTGATCAGCGCCGCCGCGAACAGGCCGGTGACCAGGGTGCGGCGGGACAGCGGCAGCAGGGCGAACCGGGCCGGGTCGAGGGTCTCGTCGACGCCGAAGAAGACCAGCGGCAGCAGCAGCCAGCCGAGGACGAGCACCCCGCCACCGAACGCCGCCGCCATCACCGCGTAGCGGGGTTCGTCGGCGAAGCCGGGCGCGGCGAACATCAGGAAACCGCCGGCCGCGAACCAGAGCCCGACCAGCACCCCGACCACGAAGAGCGCGATCCGCCAGCCCTGGCCCCGGAAGTTGTTGCCCATCACCCGCAGCTTGAGCCGGACGAAGTGGCGCGGGGAGACCGGGCGGACCCGCTCGGCGGGTGTGCTCACCGGGACAGCCACGCCAGCTCCTCACCGGTCGCGGTCCGGCCGCCGACGACCTCGACGAAAACGTCCTCCAGGGAACGTTCGCCACGCACCTCGGCCAGGGTGCCGACCCGCTTGATGGTGCCGTCGGCGAGGATCGCCACGTGCGAGCAGAGCCGCTCGACGACCTCCATGACGTGGCTGGAGAAGACGACGGTCCCGCCACCGACCACGTACCGGTGCAGGATGTCGCGGATCAGCGCCGCCGACACCGGGTCGACCGCCTCGAACGGCTCGTCGAGCACCAGCAGCCGGGGGCCGTGCAGCAGCGCGCAGGCCAGGCCGATCTTCTTCTTCATGCCGGCGGAGTAGTCGACGACCAGGGTCCGGCCGGCGTCGGTGAGGGCCAGCACGTCGAGCAGCTCCGCCGCCCGCTGGTCGACCACCGCCGGGTCCATGCCGCGCAGCAGCCCGTGGTACGCCAGCAGCTCCGCGCCGGTGAGCCGGTCGAACAGCCGGACGCCGTCGGGCATGACGCCGAGCAGCCGTTTCGCCTCGACCGGGTCACCCCAGACGTCGTGCCCGAGCACCCACGCGTTGCCGTGGTCGGGTCGGAGCAGTCCGACAGCCATCGACAGGGTGGTGGTCTTGCCGGCGCCGTTGGGGCCGAGGAGGCCGTAGAACGAGCCGGCGGGGACGGCCAGGTCCACCCCGGCGACCGCCACCTTGCCGTCGAACTGCTTGGCCAGGCCACGGAGTGCCAGCGCAGGGTGTTCACCAGTCATGTGTCGACCGTATCCGGGCCGGGCGAGTGGCTGCTCCCGCCGGGGGACGATCCCGGCTCATCCCCGAGACGGACGGTCGCGCACGGTGAAGGATCCGAGACTTGCCGTGACCGCCCTGTCGATCCTGGCGTGGCCCCGGACGACCGGGACGAACCGGTCAGGAGCGCAGTGACTCGGGCGTGTGCAGGCGGAGCATGGTGGCCCCGACGTCGACCGGGGTGCGGCGGCGGGTCGCCATCGACACGGCGATCATCACGGTGAAGGCGAGCGGCACCGTCCAGGCGGCCGGTTGGGTGGTGAGGGTGGCCGGCCAGCCGGTCAGGGGCGGCCCGAGGACGGTGACCAGCACCGCGCCGATCGCCGCCCCGCCGCCGACCAGCACCCCGGCCGCCGCGCCGAGGTCGGTCAGGCCGCGCCACCAGATGCCGAGCACCAGCAGCGGGCAGAAGCTGGACGCGGCGACGGCGAAGGCCAGCCCGACCACCTGGGAGACGTCCAGCCCGGAGACGTTCAGCGCGAGCACCGCCGGCACCCCGCCGGCGATCACCGTGGCCAGCCGGAAACCGCGTACCGAGCCGCGTCCCAGCACGTCGGTGGAGATCACCCCGGCGACGCTGGTGAGCAGCCCGGACGAGGTGGACAGGAAGGCGGCGAACGCCCCGGCGGCGACCAGGGCGGCAAGCAGCCGCCCGGTGACGCCGCTGCCGAGCGCCGCCTCGGGAAGCAGCACCACCACCGCGTCGGTCTGCCCGCTGACCAGCAGTTGCGGGGTGTAGATCCGGCCGAGCACGCCGTAGAGGGTGGGTAGCAGATAGAAGACGCCGACCATGGCCAGCACCACCAGGGTGGTCCGCCGGGCCGACGCGCCGTCGGGGTTGGTGTAGAAGCGCACCAGCACGTGCGGCAGTCCCATGGTGCCGAGGAAGGTCGCCAGGATCAGCGAGTAGGTGGCGAACAGGCCCCGGTCGTCGTCCCCGGCGGCGCTGGGCAGCAGCCAGTCGGCGGCACCGGTGGCCGCCCCGGACACCTCGGGCACCGGGTCACCGGCGGCGAAGCTGAGCTCGTCGCCGGGGCGTACCTCACGGATGGTGCCGTCGGGGAAGGTGAGGGCCGCGCGGTGCTCGACCACGACGGTGGTCGCGGTGCGGAACGCCGGCCCGTCGGGCGGGGTCACCGCCGGGCGGGCGTCGGCCTGCCACTGCAGGGCCAGGAAGATCGCGGGTACGGCGAGCGCGGTCAGCTTCAGCCAGTACTGGAAGGCCTGCACGAAGGTGATCGCCCGCATCCCGCCGAACGCCACGTTGGTGGTGACCACCACTGCGACCAGCAGCGCCCCCACCGGGTAGGGCGAGCCGGCCACCGTGGCCAGGGTGAGCCCGGCGCCCTGCAACTGCGGCACCAAATAGAGCCAGCCGATGAAGATGACGAACACGGTGGCCAGGGTGCGCAGCCGGCGGGAGCCGAGCCGCAGCTCGCAGAAGTCGGGCAGGGTGAACGCCCCGGAGCGGCGCAGCGGCGCGGCGACGAAGAGCAGCAGCGCCAGGTAGCCGGCGGCGAAACCGACCGGGTACCAGAGCACGTCGACGCCGTACTTGAGGATCAGCCCGGCGATGCCGAGGAAGCTCGCCGCCGACAGGTACTCCCCGCCGATCGCGGCGGCGTTCCAGGTCGGACTGACCGTGCGGGACGCCACCAGGAAGTCGGAGGTGGTCCGGGCCAGGCGCAGGCCGTAGAAGCCGATCCCGACGGTGACCAGGGTGACCGCGACGATCGCCGGGACGACGTACCCGTTGCCCATCTCAGCGTTCCGGCCGCTGGACGAGGTCGACGAAGTCCTGTTCGTTGCGTTCGGCGAGCCACACGTACGCCCAGCCGACGGCGATGAGGAACGGGAAGGAGACCACCCCGAGCAGCAGCCAGGGCAGGTTGACCCCGAGCACGGTGACCCGGCCGACCGGGGGTGCGATGGCGAACAGCCAGGGCAGCCCGCCCAGCCCGACCAGCACCAGCAGGCTCAGTCGCAGGGCGAGGGTGAGTTGCGCCCGGACCAGGCCCCGCACCAGCGCCTCACCGACCCGGGTCTGTTGGGCCAGTTCGGTGCGGGTGTGGTCGGCCCGGGTGTCCCGGCGGGAGACGCCGGCCAGCACGATCCGTACCCGCCCGGTCGGCCGGGCGGCCGGTGGCCCGGGGTCCCGGGGTGTCGGTTCGGGATCGTGGTGGGCGGTCACCCGGGCAGTCTCGCGGGCCCGGCCCGAATGTCAAGTGTCGTCCACCGGGGGGTGTGGACAACCTGTGGACAAGGCGGCCACCCTGTGGACGACAGCGGCGGGTCGAGGATGCCGGTGGCATTTCGTGTGATTCGTCCTCACCGGAACGTCACCGGGCGGTCATCTGTATCGGCCTTGCCGGCATTGACCCGGGCCCCTACGCTGGGGCGGCCAATCCTTTCCTCTTCGAACACGGGGTCTCTATGCGCAAAATTCGCACTATCCTCGGCGTCACTCTCGCCGGAGCATGTGCACTGGCCGTGGTGCCGGGTACGGCCTCCGCGGCTCCCGTCTCCGCACCGCTGCAGAAGGCGGCGGCCCTCGACGACGTGACCGGTGCCTACTACCCGGTCGCCCCGGCCCGCCTGCTGGACACCCGTAACGGCACGGGTGCCCCGATCGGCAAGATCGGTGCCGGCAAGAAGGTCGACCTCCAGGTCGCCGGCCGTGGTGGCGTACCGGCCAGCGGCGTCGGCGCGGTCGTGCTGAACGTGACCGTCACCGGTCCCAGCGCCGCCAGCTTCCTCACCGCCTACCCGACGGGTGAGAACCGGCCCACCGCCTCCTCGGTGAACTTCGCCAAGGGCTGGCTGGGCTCCAACAACGTCACCGTGAAGCTCGGCTCCGGTGGCAAGGTCTCGGTCTACAACAACAGCGGCTCCACCGACGTGATCGTCGACGTGGTCGGCTTCTACGCGGGCGACAACAGCCTCACCAACCGCGCCGGCGGCCAGTACGAGTGGTACCTGCCGGAGCGCATGTGGGACAGCCGTGAGGATCCGGAGGGCAAGCCCCCGGCGGGTCAGGTGCTGGAATACTCGCTCAACTTCGGCGACGACTACAACCCGCACGTCAAGTCGTTCGTCTTCAACGTCACCGCGGTGTCGCCGGCCAAGTCCGGCTTCCTCACCGCGTGGTCCGGCAAGGGCGCCCGGCCGACCGCCTCGACGGTGAACTACCTCGCCGGCACGAACGTGCCCAACCTGACCTTCGTGCAGACCACCCCCTGCACCGGCAGCGAGCTGAACGGTTGGTGCACCGTGGGTGCGCCGAAGTTCCACATCTACACCTCGCAGGCGGCGCACGTCCTGGTCGACCTGGTCGGTGTGGTCGACGACGGTGAGTCCCCGTACGGCATGCGGTTCGCGCCGCTGAGCCCGACCCGGATCGTGGACAGCCGTTCCAACCTGGGTATCTCCGGGGCCATCCCGGCCAACGGCACCCGTAAGGTCACCGCCCCGGGCGCGCTGGTCACGCCCGACACCGAGGTGCTGGCGATGAACGTCACCGCCGTCACCCCGACCAAGAACACGGTCATCACCACCTGGCCGGCCGACCTCGACAGCGTCGAAAAGCCCGCCACCAGCAACCTGAACCCGTACGCGGGCCAGGTCGTCTCCAACGGCGTGCTCGGCATCATCGGCCCGGAGTACGCGTTCAACGTCAACAACCTGTCCGGCAGCACGCACCTGGTCGCCGACGTGGTGGGCACGTTCTACTACCCGCCGGCGTCCACGGCCAAGTCGGCCACGTCGCTGAAGGGCGGCAAGGCCAAGCCGAGCGCGGTTCCGGCCGCGAACCGGAGCTGACCGACAGCCACCCCGACGGCTGACCGTCAGTCGTCACCCGCAGAGCGCCCCGACCACCCGGTCGGGGCGCTCTCGCGTTTTCCGACGATGAATGGCGGACGCCTGCCATGCAGGGCGAACGGGCTTCGGACACGGTGCCGGTCGTCGATCCGGTAAGGGCGCAATGCCCTTTCTTGGCATTCCGTCGATACGGCCTTGCCGCTCGTGATCACCGCCCATAGTGTGTGGTCCACAATCACTCTTCCTTCTTCACGGGGTATTCATGCGCATTTTTCGCGCTCTACTCGGCATGAGCATTGCCGGGGCCTGTGCGCTGGCCGTACTGCCGGGGATGGCGCTGGCCGCGCCCGCCGCGCCGTACACGCTCGTCACGATCGACATCGGGGAGACCTCGTCCCCTGCGGTCGAGTCGAGGGTCTTCTCCGCTGACGGGTTCACCGTGTCGGTGCAACCGCAGACCGACGGCAGCACGTGGATGTACTTCCGGGACGGTCCGCAGGACCCCCGGCTCTCTCTCCTGTTCAAGGCCCCGACGGGCGAGCAGTTCGTCGCTGGCCGGACGTACCCCACGACGAGGTTCGGAGACGCGGACAACGCGAGGTTGGACATCTCGTCCGACTGGGGCTGCGGAAGTCCGACCGGCAGCCTCACCGTGCGGTCGGCCGCCTTCGACCCGGAAACCCAGGAATTGACCGGCCTGGCCGCCTCATACTCCTACAACTGCGACAACCGGGGCGACGCCACCGGTGAGATCCGGTGGAACTCCGACGTCGAGTACGCGGCCCTGCTGTCCTCTCCCGCGCCGGTGGACTTCGGTGAACTCAAGGTCGAGAGCCCGACCCAGACGCGTAAGGTCACCTACCGCTCGGCGGGCAGCCTGCCGGTGACCCTGGGCGGCGCGACGCTGGCCGGTACCGATCCCGCGTCGTTCCAGATCACCGGCAACGACTGCACCGGTCGGACCCTCGACCCGGGGGCGAGCTGCACGATGACGGTCGCTGCCACCGCCCGGCGGGCGGGTTCCTTCGCCGCCAACCTGGTGCTGGCCGACGACAGCCCCTACGGCAAGCGGCTGGTGCGGCTGAAGTTCACCGCGGTCGACACCGCCGTGGGCACCTACTATGCCGTCGGCCCGTCGCGGGTGATGGACACCCGCAGCGGGCTGGGCGTCCGCAAGGGCAAGCTGGGTGCCGGGCAGAAGGTCGACCTCCAGATCACCGGCCGTGGCGGGGTGCCGTCCAGCGGTGTCGGTTCGGTGGTGTTGAACGTGACCGTGGCCAACCCGACGGCGGGCAGCTTCCTGACCGTCTACCCGGCCGGCGAAGGACGCCCGACCGCCTCCTCGATCAACTTCCCGAAGTCCTGGCTGGGTTCCAACAACGTCACCGTCAAGCTCGGCTCGGGTGGCAAGGTGTCGATCTACAACCACGCCGGTGCCACCGACGCCGTGGTCGACGTGGTCGGCTGGTACGCGGGCAGCGACGCGGCACTGGCCAGCCAGGGCATGGGCGGCCAGTACCAGTGGTTCAACCCGGTCCGGATCCTCGACACCCGCTCGGGCGGTGGCGCCCTGCCGGGTGGCTGGTCCATCACCGGCTGGGTCAACTTCGTCCCGGAGTTCCGCTCCCACGTCCGGGCCTACGTTCTCAACATCACCGCCGTCTCGCCGAAGAAGAACGGCTACCTGACCGCCTGGAAGGGCGGCTGGGACGTGCCGTCGACGTCGACCGTCAACTACGCGGCCGGCAAGGTGGTGCCGAACCTGGCGATCGTGGAAGCCAGCCCCTGCTACGCCGACTTCTGCACCGGTGACTCCTACGGGGCGCCGTCGTACGAGATCTACACCTCGGCGACCTCGCACGTCGTGGTCGACCTGGTGGGTGTGATCGACGACGCGACGGTGGTGGACGGCCTCCGGTTCACCCCGCGCAGCCCCACCCGGATCGTCGACAGCCGCAGCGGGCTGGGCATCCCCGGGGTGCTCGGTCCGGGCTCGGTCCGGAAGGTGACCCCGCCGTCGGCCATGCTCACCGACACCACCGAGGTGGTGGCGATGAACGTGACCGCGGTGACGCCCACCAAGAGCACGGTGGTCACCGTCTGGCCTGCCGACACGACCCGGCCCAGGCCGAACGCGAGCAACCTCAACCCGGGGGCGGGGCAGACCGTCTCCAACGCCGTGTTCGGTCAGTTGGGGCCGAACCAGGCGTTCAACGTGCACAACCTCTCGGGCAACGTCCACCTGGTGGCCGACGTGGTGGGCACGTTCTACCGGTACTCCGGCACCGACAGCCACGTCGGGTCTGGTGCCGCCCGCACCTCCGCGCGGCCGACGGTGGTGGGCGCGGGCTCGCTTCCGCCCACCCGACGCTGATCCGATCCGGGGACGGGCACCGGTCCTCGGACCGTGCCCGTCCCCGGCCGTCTCCTTCTCTCACCACGGGGTGATCATGAACAGAATTCGCGGTCTACTCGGCGTGTTCGTCGCCGGGGTCTGCGCGGCCACTGCGATACCGGCGTCGGCGCTCGCCGCGCCGTCAACGGTCCGCACCCCGGTCGAGGTGTCGACGCTCCCCAGCGTGGTCGGCACCTACTACCCGATGGCGACGCCGACCCGGATCCTGGACACGCGTACCGGCAACGGCACGCCGAAGGGGAAGATCGGCGCGGGTCGGAAGATCGACCTTCAGGTCGCCGGCCGCAGCGGGCTGCCGGCGACCGGCATCGGCGCGGCGGTGCTGAACGTGACCGTCAGCGGTCCCACGGCGAACGGCTTCGTCACCGTCTTTCCGGGCGGGGAGGCGCTGCCGACCGCCTCCACGATCAACTTCGCCAAGGGGTGGCTGGGTTCCAACAACGCCACGGTCAAGCTCGGCACTGGCGGCAGCGTGTCGGTCTACAACCGCAACGGTGAGACCGACGTGGTGATCGACGTGATCGGCTTCTACGCCGGGGACGAAAGTGTCATGACCGAGCGCGGCATGGGCGGCCAGGTGCAGTGGTACGAGCCGTACCGGATCATGGACACCCGCACCTGGGGGGTGATCCCCGCCGGGGGCGAGTTCAGCGCCTGGATCGACTTCCACGACTACAACCCCAAGGTGCAGGGGTTGATCCTCAACATCACGGCGGTGAGCCCGCAGCGGGCGGGCTTCCTGACCACCTGGTCGGGCGAGGGGGCCAGGCCCAACGCGTCCACCGTCAACTACGCGGCGGGCAAGGTGGTGCCGAACCTGGCGTACGTGAAGACGATGCCGTGCCCCTCGGGCAGTTGCAACGGGGCCACCGGTGCGGCGCGGTACCGGCTCTACACCTCGGCGACCACCCACATCGTGGTGGATCTCGTCGGGGTGGTCGACGACGGCACCGAGGTCGACGGCATGCGGTTCACCCCGATGAGCCCGACCCGGATCGTGGACAGCCGGATCGGGCAGGGCCTGCCGGCGGCGCTGGGGCCGAACGCGACGGGGCGGGTCACCGCGCCGGCCGCGATGCTGACCGACGCGACCCAGGTGCTGGCGATGAACGTCACCGCGGTCGCCCCCACCGCCAACACCGTCGTCACGGTCTGGCCCGCCGACACCGGTAGGCCGAAGCCGACGGCGAGCAACCTGAACCCCGCACCGGGTCAGGTCGTCTCCAACGGGGTGCTGGGGGTGCTCGGCCCCCAGGACGCGTTCCACGTGAGCAACCTGTCGGGCAGCACCAACCTGGTGGCCGACGTGGTCGGCACCTTCCAGGTGTACCCGGGCACGGCGGCCGGGACGCGCCGGGCCACCGTGAAGCCGACGGTGGCCGGCAGCGGCTGGACGCCGAGCACCTCCTAGTCACGCCACCGCGCGAAGGGCGCCCCGGCCTCGGCCGGGGCGCCCTTCGCCGTTCCTGCGCCAGGGGCCGATGTTGCGGCATCCGGGCGCCCAGTCACCGTTCTGTCGCCGATACTGCGACGATCACGGCCGTGATCGCGCCGGGACCGCGACGATCATGGCCGCAGCCTGCTCAGCGGTTCCAGTCCTGTTTGGCGGCGCGGACCAGCTTGTCCTTCAGCTCCCGGGTGTGCCGGCGGCTCACCGGCAACTCGGCGGCGTCGATCAGTACCACGTACCCCGAGTTGACCAGGCGCAGCTCCGCGATCAGCCGCAACTGCACCAGGTACGACCGGTGGATGCGCACGAAACCAGCGTCCGCCCAACGTTCGGCGAGGGTGGCCAGCGACACCCGGACCAGGTGCGACCCGTCGGCGGTGTGCAGCCGGGCGTAGTCGCCCTGCGCCTCCACCCACCGCACCGCCGAGCGGGGCAGCATCCGGGTCGTCCCGGCCAACTCCACCGGGATCGTCGGGTCCTCCTCGGCGCGGGCCAGCGCCGCCGGGTGCGACGGCACCACCCGGGAGCCCATCACCCGGCGCAACGACTCGGCGAGCCGTTCGGCGCGTACCGGCTTGCGGACGTAGTCGGTGGCGCCCAGGTCGAACGCGTCGACCGCCCCGTCGTCGTACGCGGTGACGAAGACGATCGCGGGGGGCCGGGCGAACCGGCGCAGCACCCGGGCCAGCTCCATCCCGTCGAGTCCGGGCATCCGGATGTCGAGGAAGACCACGTCCACGTCGGTGTCCCGCAGCACCCGCAGCGCCTCGGTGGCGTCCCCGGCCGTGTGCAGCCGGGCCACCCGGGGATCGGCCCGCAGGTGGTACACCAACTCGTCGAGCGCCGGTGGCTCGTCGTCGACGGCCAGCACCCGCAGGAACCCGGACGCGTTCACCGTGCCGGCCCGCTCGTTCACGCGCCGGCCCGTACGCCCGGGTGGAACTTCGGAATCCGCAGGCTCACCTTCGTACCCGAGCCGGGGCCCGTCTCGACGACCAGGCCGAACCCGTCGCCGAAGACGGAGCGGAGCCGCTCGTCGACGTTGGACAGGCCGACGTGCTGTCCGGGGTCGTCGGTCGGGTCGCTGCCGGCCCGGGTCAGCTCGGCGATCCCCGCGGTCAGCGTGGCCGGGTCCATCCCCACTCCGTCGTCCTCCACCGTGATGTGACACTCGGCACCCGCGTCCCGGGCCTCGATGCTCACCATGCCGGTACCGGGCTTGCGCGACAACCCGTGCCGCACCGCGTTCTCCACAAGCGGTTGCAGGCAGAGGAACGGCAGGGTCACCGGCAGCACCTCCGGGGCGATCTGCAACCGCACCTGCAACCGGTCACCGAACCGGGCCCGTTCGATGGTCAGATAGCGGTCGATGGAGCGCAACTCCTCGGCAAGGGTGGTGAACTCCCCGTGCGCCCGGAAGGAGTACCTGGTGAACTCGGCGAACTCCAGGATCAACTCCCGGGCCCGCTCCGGGTCGGTGCGCACGAACGACCCGATCGCGGTCAGCGCGTTGTAGATGAAGTGCGGGCTGATCTGTGCCCGCAACGCCCGGATCTCGGCGCGGGCCAGCCGCTCCCGCGACGAGTCCAGCTCGGCCAGCGAGAGCTGGTTACCGGCCCAGTGCGCGGTCTCCAGGGTGGCCTGCACCAGGCCCGGCTCGGGTGGCCCGTCGGCCACGGCGACGAGTGCCCCGACCACCCGGCCGTCGGCTGACAGTGGAGCCACCACCGCCCCCCGGACCAGGCAGTCCACCCGGTCGCAGTGCAGCTCCGACTCGCCCAGCACCGTCGACCGCCCGGTCTCGGCCACCCGCCGGGCCGCCGCGAGCAGTTGGTCGCCGTGGTGCCCGCCGCGCCCGTCGAGGGCGAGCAGCGTGTCGGCGTCCGTCAACGCCAGCCCGGCCGCCCCCACCAGGGCCCGCAGATGGCGTACGGCCTTCGCCGCGCCCGCCGGGTGCAGCCCGGTACGCAGTGGTTCGGCGGCCAGCCCGGCGGTGTGCAGCACCTCGTAGGTGGCCCGTTGGGTGGCGGTGGCGATGCCCCGTCGACCGCGTAGCCGCAGCGCCGCCCAGAGCGCGGCGGCGAGCGCGGTCACCAGCGAGACGACGCCGACCACGGCGGAGAGGTTGCCACCCACCCCGCGATCCTGACCTGTCCGGGCCGCCACGCCAAGGGGTTCAGTACGCGCCCTTGCGGGCCAGCACCACACCGACCGTGCGCCACAGGATGCTCAGGTCGTACGCCAACGACCAGTTGTCGACGTAGTAGAGGTCGAGCCGGACCGCCTCGTCCCAGGACAGGTCGGAGCGGCCGGACACCTGCCACAGCCCGGTCATCCCGGGGCGGACCAGCAGCCGACGCCGTACGTCGCCGAGGAAGTCGCCGTCGTCGGCGGGCAGCGGACGCGGCCCCACCAGCGACATCTCCCCCCACAGCACGTTGATCAGCTGGGGCAGCTCGTCCAGCGAGGAGGCTCGCAGGAATCGGCCCACCGGGAACACCCGGGGGTCCTGCTTCATCTTGAACAACATGCCGTCGGTCTCGTTCTGGTCGACCAGGCCGGCCAGCCGTTCCTCGGCGTTGACGTACATGGTGCGGAACTTCCAGACCCGGAAGGTCCGCCCCTCGTGGCCGACCCGGGGCTGGCGGAAGAAGACCGGCCCGGGGTCGGAGAGCCGGATGGCCAGCCCGATGGCGAGGAAGACCGGCACCAGCAGCAGCAGGCCCAGCCCGGCGGCGACCCGGTCCATCAGGTTCTTGGCCAGCAGGGCCGGCCCGGACAGGGTCGGTTCCTCCACGTGCAGCAGCGGCAGGCCCTCGATGGGGCGGATGTGCACCCGGGGGCCGGCGATGTCGGTGAGCTGCGGGGCGACCACCAGGTCGACACCGGATCCTTCCAGCTGCCAGGCCAGCCGGCGCAGCTCACCCGGCTCGGCGCTGGCCGAGCCGCAGACCGCGATGGTGTCCCCGCCGACCTCCCGGACCAGGGCCAGCACGTCCCGGCCGGCGTACACCGGGACGGGGGTCTGGATGCCCCGGGCGGCGGCGTACCCGTCGGTGATGTGGATGGCCACCGGCACCAGGCCGGCGCTCGGGTTGCGGGTGACCGCGACGTAGACCTCCAGGCACTCCGGCAGGGTGCCCACCAGCACCATCCGGTGCCCGGCGTGCCCGGCCCGCCCCCGGATGCGGTGCAGCACGAACCGGGCGGTGATGCGCCCGACCAGCACCAGCACCAGCGCACCGAGGAGCGCGAAGCCCACCGTCCACCGGGAGAGCTGCGTGACGGTGGCGAAGGCGAGGAAGGAGACTGTCGCGGCGACCGCGACCCCGGCCCGGATGACCCGCTTGTACTCGTCCGGGCCCAGTCCCAGGTAACGCCGGTCGTATGCCCGGTTTCCCCAGAGGATGACCACCCAGCCGAGCGGCAGCAGACCGAACGCGACCGTGTGGAACCAGGTCGGGTTCTCCTTGACGCCGTAGAAGCCGGAGGCCGCCTGGTCGAAGATCTGGATGGCGAGGAAACTCGCCAGCGCCGCTGCGGCGAAGTCGAGCAGCAGCAGCGCGACGATGTACGGGCGGTGCCAGCGGGACACCCGGCGTCGGGCGCGAGCCCAGGCCGACCGGGGCACCCCGTTGTGTGACGGCGGTGTCGGCGGCTGGATCTCGAAGCTGTCCACGTGCCGCACGAGTCTGCTCCGGCCTGTGTTGGTTACCGGGCGCTGGAGGCTTGTCGTCACCTCAACCCATGTCCTCCCGCATGACACGCGCCGCTCACTCGCCGTGAGGGGCCCGGGTCGCCCACCGTTCCAGTCTCCCACGCTGGCGGCGGGTCAAACGCGGAGCCGGGGGGCTTTGCGTCTGGGGTCGCCAACGAGGAACCGGCCGACTTCACGTCAGTTTTCGAAGCCGGGGACCGAGCCACTATACCGATGGACGGCCACCGGGGTAGAGCGCGGACGGGGAGGTTCCACGCGCCGTGGGCGATACCTCTCCGTAACAATGGCGGGTTGTGACTCAGCGTACGAGGCGGGACAACCGACGGTCAGCGAGTGGTTTGCCCCCGGTCTGGCACGTCGGGCAGTACTGGAGGCTGGAGTCGGCGAACGACACTTCCCGTACCGTGTCGCCACAGACCGGGCAGGGCAGTCCGGTGCGGGCGTGCACCTTCAGCCCGGAGCGTTTCTCGCCCTTCAGCTCCGCCGCCCGGTGCCCGGCCGAGCGGCGTACCGCCTCGCCGAGCACCGCCCGGGTGGCCGCGTGCAGGGTGCTGAGCTGGTCGTCGGTGAGCCGGTCGGTGATCGCGAACGGGGACAGCTTCGCCGCGTGCAGGATCTCGTCGGAGTACGCGTTGCCGACCCCGGCCAGCACCGCCTGGTCGGTCAGCACCCCCTTGACCTGGCCCCGTCGGCTGCGTAGCCGTTCGGTGAAGGTGACCAGGTCGGCGTCGAGCGCGTCCGGCCCGAGCTTGGCGACCCCGGGGACCTGCGCCGGGTCGGTCACCAGGTAGGCGGCGAGCTTCTTCTGGGTGCCCGCCTCGGTGAGGTCGAACCCGGAGCCGTCGTCGAGGCGTACCCGCAGGGCGATCGGGCCTTTGCCGGGGCGCAGCGGAGTGGTGGCCGGGAACGCCTCCCGGTAGTGCAGCCAGCCGGCGCGGGCCAGGTGCACCACCAGGTGCAGGTCACCGTCGAAGATCACGTCGAGGAACTTGCCGTGTCGCCGGGCGTCCACCACCGCCCGGCCCGACACCGCCGTGGGCGCCGGGTCGTACGTCTTCAGGGCGCTGATCGCGGAGACCTCGACCCGGTCGACACGTCGCCCCACGGCTCGCTCACGTAGGTAGCCGGCGAGCGCTTCCACCTCCGGTAGTTCGGGCATCACCTCACGGTAGCCTTCCTTCCCGTGAGAATCGTGGTGGCGCACAACCGGTACCGGGAAGCCCAGCCGTCGGGTGAGAACACGATGGTGGACTCGGAGATCGGGCAGCTCACCGCCGCCGGGGTCGAGGTGTTGCCGTTCATCCGCAGCTCGGACGAGATCCCGTCGATGCCGAAGTCGGCCAAGGCGCTGCTGCCGATCTCACCGATCTACGCCCCGCGCGCCCAGCAGGACCTGTCGCGGCTGCTCACCGAGCATCGGCCGGACGTGTTGCACCTGCACAACCCGTACCCCCTGCTGTCGCCCTGGGTGGTGCGGACCGCGCACAAACACGGGGTGCCGGTGGTGCAGACGGTGCACAACTACCGGCAGGTCTGCTCGTCGGGGATCTATTTCCGCGACGGCGTCATCTGCCAGGACTGCAAGGGCCGGGCGCTGGCGGTGCCGTCGATCGTGCACCGCTGCTACCGGGACTCGCGGGCGCAGAGCGCGCTGATGGCGGCCACCCTGGCCGTGCACCGGGGCACCTGGCGTTCGGTGGACCGGTTCATCGCGCTCACCTCGGCCATCGCCGACCACCTGACCGACTACGGCATCCCGGCCGAGCGGATCGTGGTCAAGCCGAACGCGGTGCCCGACCCGGGTGCCCCTACCCCGCTCGGCGACGGTTTCCTCTACCTGGCCCGGCTGACCCCGGAGAAGGGTGTCGACCTGCTGTTGGACGCGTGGCGGCGGCACCCGGTGGGCAGCCTCGGCACGCTGCGGGTGGCCGGTGACGGCGAGTTGCGCCCGCTGGTCGAGGCTGCCGCCGCCGAGCGCGCCGACGTCGTCTATCTGGGTCAGCTCGACCGGGCCGGGGTGCGCGCCGCCGTCGAGGCGAGTGCCGTGGTGATCGCCGCGTCGATGTGGCACGACGTGCTGCCCACGGTGATCATCGAGGCGTTGGCCAGTGGGCGGCCGGTCCTCGGTACCGCGCTCGGCGGCATCCCGTACCTGGTGGGTGCGGACGCCCCGCACGAGCCCGCCGGCACCGGTCCGGCCGCCGTCGCCTCGGCGGTCGCCGGTCACGCCCCGCCGCCTGCCGGTCCGCCGGCGGTCCCGGCCGGCCTGCTCGGCGGCACCGCCGGCTGGGTGGTCCCGCCGGACCCGGCCGCGCTGGCCGCCGCGCTCCCGGTCGCGCGGGCCGGTGCCGCCGCGCTGTCCGCCCCGGCCCGGCTGCGGTACGAGCAGACGTTCCACCCGGACGTGGTCCTCAAGCGGCACCTCGCCATCTACGCCTCCCTCACCCACGCCAACTGAGCTGCTGCCGTCCTCGCGGCGGACCTCCGCGAGATCTTGGCGGAAAGTGGCCCCTCTGGGGCCGTTCCCCTCCAAGATCTCTGCGGTGGCCGGGCGTGTCGCGGGGCGGCCGACATGTCTGCGTGAAGTGGTATGCCCAGCAGTCATATTTATGCCTGCTGGGCATATCACTTCTGGCCGAACCAACTCCGTGGGCCGTGCCCCTGCTTGTCCGCCCGCGAGGATGACCCGGGGCTGAGCGTGGTGGGCGACGGTGCCCTGCCGCCGGTCGTGGGCGGTGAGCTGCTGCGGTCAAGCGGCGCTTCATGCCGGGTGGTGGGGTCCGCCGAGCGGCTGGCAGGCAGCGGCGGCGGCGAGGACGTCGCGGGCGGCGGCTGACACCCGGCAGTCCGCGACCCGGCAGACCCGGCAGCAGCCGTCCGGGTCGGGCCGGTGGGCGCGGAGGACCGCGCGGGCGGTGAGGATCAACCGGTTGCGGATCTGCGCCAGCGACAGGTGCGGCGCGGTCATGGTCAGGTCACCCCGAGGGCGGCGGCGAGCGTGACGATCGTGGCCGGGGCGTGCGGGGTGCGGGCCACCTGGGCGAGCACCTCCCGGGCGGCGGGTCGGTGGCGTACCTCGGCGGGGGCCATCCGGTCGGCGTCGGCGAGCACCCGGCCGGCGTTGGCCGGGTCGTCGGCCTGGAGGTAGGCGCGGGCCGCGTCGACCAGGTGCGCCGCCCGGTGTTCCAGCGGCAGCCACTGCCAGGCGTCCCGCCGGGTCGCCTGCTCGTGCCAGGCCACCGCCTCCCCGGCGTGGCCCAGGTCGAGGGCGGCAGCGGTACGGGCGAGGTCGACGGCCGTCGGCCCGAACGCCGTCCGGTGGTGGTCGTGGCCCTCGCCGACCCGCGCGGCCATCCCGGCGGCCTCGTCGAGGAGGTCGGCGGTGGCGCGGTCGTCGCCCCGGCGGGCCGCCCCCAGCGCGGCCTGCACCAGCAGCGCCCCGCACAACGACAACTCACCGGGGCCACCGTCGTCGGGGCCGAGCAGGGCGATCCGGTACGCGGCGGCGAGCGACGCCGACACCGCCGCGCGGGCCCGCCCCGAGGCACGGAACACCTGGCCGAGCTGCACCGTGGCGGCGGCGACCAGCAGCGGATCGCCGGCCCCGGTGGCCATCGCCCGATCGGCGGCCAGCCAACCCAGGTCGACCTCACCGAGCTTGACCAGCAGCGACGCGGTGAGCCGGTACACCTCCACCAGCAGCGGTCGGCTCGCCTCGTGGTCGTCGGCGGCGACCCGCTGCACGCCGGCCAGCAGACCCGGCAGCACGTCGACCACCTGCGGGTACCTGGCGTGCTGGAACTGCACCCAGGCGTGCCCGACGTCCCGCACCACCCGGCCGGCCGGCACCGCCGGGCGGGTCGCCGGTCGGCCGAGCGCCATCTCGTACGCCGACAGGGCCGCCCGGATCCGCTCCACCCCCTCGATCCGGGCGGTCGTCGTGGCGGGTCGCGCGTCCCGACCGAGCAGCACGGCGGTGTCGATCCGCAGCACGGCGGCGATGTCCCGCAACGTCGACACCTTGTCGAGTGACCGGACACCCCGCTCGATCTTGTCCACCCAGGATTTCGACCGGCCGAGCCGATCCGCGAACACCTGCTGCGACAGCTTCCGCCGCCCCCGCCAGTACGCCACCCGCCGGCCGACCGGCAGCAGCTCACTGCCGTCCACGACGCCACCGCCGGTCCGGCACCGCCCGGGTGGTCTCCTCGGCCGGTATCCGCTCCGCCTCGGCCTGGGCGAGAATCCGCTGCCGCGCCGCCTCGCGTTCCGCCGCCTGGATCCGCTCGCCCCGGTCGTCGTGGTCGGGCCCGCGCCGCGCCGTCACGACCAGCACCCCGCCCGGTATTCCCCGGCCAGGGTCAGCAGCGGCCGTTCCGGCAGGTCGGGCACCCGCGCCACCCCTGTCACCCGGTACGCCGCGACGCGCTCGGCGTGGTTCGTGGCTGGCCGGAGGCGGTCGAGCGGGTTCACCCGCCGACGGAACGGCTGCCAGAGCCTCGCCAGCAGGTGGGAGCGCACCGGGTTCTTCGCATGCCGAGCCATGGGGACCTCCCGAGATTCTCTCCAGTTACCTAATTTAGGAACCTAAAAACGCATGCTAGGAGGTGACAACTGATTTGGGAACCCACGGCGTGTCGCCGGGCCGTGGGCGGCAGTGGCGGGATACTCGCCGGATGGTCACCCCGACGATCCAGCGACGTCGCCTCGGCAACGCCCTCCGACGAGCCCGCGAGGCGGCAGGCAAGAGTCAGGACGAGGCTGCGGAGGTCATCGACTCCGCATCGAGCAAGGTCAGCCGGATGGAGCTGGGTCAGTCCGGCATCCGGCTTACGGACCTGAAGCTGCTGCTCGACTTCTACGGCGTGTCGGCGGAGGAGGCCGAACCGCTACGGGAACTCGCCCGCGCCGGTAGGCAGCGCGGACGGTGGAGCGGGTACCGCAACGTGGTGCCGGACTGGTTCCGGCAGTACCTCGACCTGGAGGCGGACGCGGCGGAGATCCGCTGGTACCAGTCCGAGGTCATCCCCGGCATCCTCCAGACCGAGCCGTACATCCGGGCGTTGATCAACAGCGAGGATGTGGAGCGGCAAATCGCAGTGCGCTTGGAGCGACAAAAGGTCATCGATCGCCCAGACGGGCCGGAGCTGAGCTTCATTCTCAGCGAGTCCGCGCTTCGGCGGAACCTCGGCGACCGGGAGGCAATGCGGGACCAGTTATCCCAGCTCGCCACCCTCGCCAACCGCCCGAACGTCACCATCCAGGTCTTCCCGCTGGGTGCCGAGACCTACGTGGTTTCCTCGTTCAACTTCATCATCCTCCGGTTCGGGGAGGAAGTCGCTTCGGACGTCGTCTACCTGGAGACGTTCACGGACGCGGATTACCTCGACAGTCCCGAGGCGGTTCGGGCCTACAATCGGCTGTGGGACCGACTCCGGGCTGCGGCCTTGGGGCCAACGGAGTCCCGCAAGCTGATCCTGCGGATCGCCGACGAGATGAAGTAGAGGCTGACATGTCGAACCCGGATCTCACCGGTGCGGGGTGGCGCAAGTCCACCCGCAGCGACGCCAACGGCGGTGCGTGCGTCGAGGTGGCCGACCTCCGCAACGGGGTGGCCGTCCGAGACAGCAAGGACAAGTCCGGCCCCACCCTCGCCTTCGACGCCCAGGGCTGGCGTACCTTCGTCGACTCCCTCAAAAGCAACTGACGCTGCCCCTCGTACCGACTGCGGCAGTGATCTGCCCCGGCCCCCGTCTCGGAGGCCGGGGCACGCTGCTCTCCCACCTTGTCGAGGTTCGACGATGGCGCTGAGGGCACCGACGAACCCCCGCCGCCCGAGATCTGGATCGGCCCACAACCCGTGGGCCGAAGTAGCGGTATCCCGGCGGGTAGATTCCCCAACTCCGCCGCAATGGAGTCGATCAACGCGGGCGCGGCGGTCGTGAGGCCCGGTAGTCGGATCTGCCGAGGTCTCCGTGGAGCGGGCGCGTTCTGTATAGAAGGCGATAGTTGTAGGGCCAGAATTGCCTCTTCCGGTAGTCGCCACAGAGGATTTCGCTGGTGGAGGCGAATGGCCATACAGCTACCGGCCGCTCATCCGTACGGCGTGGACCGAATCCGGGCCTGGCAACGGCGACATGTTCCGCCGTAACCTGGCTGATCGCGATCACAGTGGACGATGGCCGGATCGAGGAGTTCGACGAATGGTGACGGATGCCCCCGACGGATCGGTGCCGGAAGTAGCCGGAGGCGGGCAGCGGGTCCTCGATCTCCTGGACAAGGCGATCACCCTCCAAAGCCCTCTGGTGCGCAAGAACATCGCCCGCGCCCGTCAGCGCAACCCGGAGGCGACCCCCGCAGAGGTCATCCGCAACCTGGAGCGGATGTACGTCAGCGCCCTGGCCGGCACGGGTGCCGCAGTCGGGGGAGCCGCAGCCGCACCCGGCGTCGGCACGGGAGTCGCGCTGGCGCTGTCGGGCGGTGAGTTCCTCTCCTCGCTTCAGTTGAGCGCCCTCTTCGCGCTATCCATCGCCGAGGTGCACGGCGTACCCATCGACGAGGTCGAGCGCCGCCGGACGATCGTCATGGGAATCATGCTCGGCGGCTCCGGCTCCGCCACCATCACCAAGGTCGCCGAACGGACGGGGCAACACTGGGGGCGTCAGATCGTCGGTCAGGTCTCCGGTGAAACGTTGCGCCAGATCAACAAGGTCCTGGGAAGGCACTTCATCACGAAGTACGGCACCAAGCAGGGCATCATCGTTCTCGGTCGGGTAGCACCGTTCGGCGTGGGTGCCGTGATCGGTGGCGGCGCCAACGCCGCCCTCGCCACTCTGGCCGTCCGGGCCGCCCGTCGCGCATTCGGCCCACCCCCGACGTCATGGCCGGGCTGAAGCCGGGCATCCCACCGACATCCGAGCGTGCAGTTCCCCTCGCAGTGGATGCCGTCGGCGGCCGGAGGTGTTCTCGCCAGGAATCAACGCACCGCACTGTCCGGCCGATGTAGGACAGCTCGCTTCCCCGTACCGGGCGTTGGCAGGGTCCCTTCCTCAGCGCTCTTCCGCGTGTTGTCGGCGGAGTTGTTCGAGGAGAGCGGTGTCGGTTTCGAGGTCGGGGTGGTCGACCTGCCGGTCGAGGTCGACGACGTGTTCGAGTTCGCGGATCGCCTGGTCGAGGTCACCGCCCGCCCGGTGGATCATGGCGATGTTGTACCGGGTGGTGGCTTCGCCGGCCCGGTCGCCGACCTCCCGCCGGATGGGCAGGGCCTGGTGGTAGTGGTCCAGGGCCCGCCGCCGATCCCCCAGGTTGGCGTACACGAGGCCGATGTTGGTGAGGGTGGTGGCTTCGCCGGCCCGGTCGCCGACCTCCCGCCGGATGGGTAGGGCTTGGTGGTAGTGGTCCAGGGCCCGCTGCCGATCCCCCAGGTTGGCGTACACGAGGCCGATGTTGGTGAGGGTGGCGGCTTCGCCGGCCCGGTCGCCGACCTCCCGCCGGATGGGTAGGGCTTGGTGGTAGTGGTCCAGGGCCCGCTGCCGATCCCCCAGGTTGGCGTACACGCTGCCGATGTTGTTGAGGGTGGTGGCTTCGCCGGCCCGGTCGCCGACCTCCCGGGTGATGGGCAGGGCTTGGTGGTAGTGGTCCAGGGCCCGCCGCCGGTCCCCCAGGTTGGCGTACACGAGGCCGATGTTGGTGAGGGTGGCGGCTTCGCCGGCCCGGTCGCCGACCTCCCGCAGGATGGGCAGGGCCTGGTGGAAGTGGTCCAGGGCCCACTGCCGATCCCCCAGGTTGTCGTACACGCTGCCGATGTTGGTGAGGGTGGTGGCTTCGCCGGCCCGGTCGCCGACCTCCCGCAGGATGGGCAGGGCCTGGTGGTAGTGGTCCAGGGCCCGCCGCCGATCCCCCAGCCCGTGGTACACGCCGCCGATGTTGTTGAGGGTGGCGGCTTCGCCGGCCCGGTCGCCGACCTCCCGCAGGATGGGCAGGGCCTGGTGGAAGTGGTCCAGGGCCCGCCGCCGATCCCCCAGGCTGTCGTACACGTGGCCGATGTTGTTGAGGGTGGCGGCTTCGTTGCCCCGGTGGCCGGCCTGGCGGTACATGGTCAGGGCCTGCTGGTAGTCCTCCAGCGCCGGCTGCGGCCGACCGGTCGCACGACGGGCCCAACCCCGGTCGTAGAAGGAACCGGCGTGCGGGCCGAGGGTCAGGGTCGCGGTGGCCATGGCCTCGACGTCGGCGAACCGCGAGGTACGCAACCACACCCGACACACCCGCCTACCGGCGTTCCGGGCGATCTCCGGCTGACGACCGGCGACCGCGAGCCGATGCACCTCCACGTGTCGGGCGAGCGTGGTCGTCGCCGTGGGAGTGGCGGAGCGTGGTCCTGCCGGTTCCCGGTCCGCGATGCCCGCTCCCACTGTGCTCCTCCTGCTGCCTCCGGTGGCCGACGCGGCGGTTGCCGAGGGTCGGACCATGGCACCACCCGCGTGGGGCGGTGACACGGTCATCCTCGTTCTTACCCCCGGTGGCCGGGGTCGGGGCGCGGCCAGTGAGTCGGAAAGCCGTCACCTGAGCCGGGTTCGCCGGGCGGCCCCGGGACGCGAACGAAACGTACAGTAGCCGCCAAGGTCCACCGTGGATCGCCTGGCCTGGTCCGGACGTTGGCGGTCCTGGGCCGGCTTGACCAGGCGCATCAGGGGAGGGCGCGGGTGATGGGTAACGCCACGGTGGAGGTTTCCGGGGCGCAGGCCGTGAGCTGGGCGGCGGAGCTGCGGGCCGCGCTGGTCGGTGTCGTGGGGCCCGACGGCAGTGTGTCGCCGGTGCAGGTGCAGCGGTCGCCCGAGATGGTGATCGCGGTGATCGGGCTGGTGTTCTCCGGGGTCGGGGCGGCCAAGACGATCACCGAGTGGTGGGGTGCCCGCCGCCGGGACGGCGCTGCGGTCACCGTGCTGCTGCCCGACGGCACCCGGATCGAGCTGGCCGAGGGCAGCCAGGCCCGGCTGGAGATCGCCATGCGGCAGGACGGCACCGGGCCGCACTGACCTGACCACCACCACGACGGGGATGGGCAGATGAGCACCTTCGACCTGGGGGTCTTCGCGCAGACCTCAAGCTATTACGAGCTGCGGCTGTCCGCCGACGACCAGCCACCATGGACCCGCAGCCTGGACCGGGCCGCGGTCGACGAGCTGATCACCCTGGTACGCCGTGACTACAGCACCGACGCCACCGCGCAGAAGGTGTACGGCGCGACCCGGCTGGCCGAGTTGGGGACCCGGCTGGTGGAGTTCCTCGACGGTGACGAGCGGTGGCTGACCCCGATGTTGGCCCATCCCGCCGGGGCGGTGCTGCGGATCAGCGCCGAGGAGCGGTTGCGGCACCTGCCGTGGGAGTTGCTGGCCCGGGAAGGGGCCTTCCTGACCGTGGCGGGACGGGCGCCGCTGTTGCCGGTCCGGGCGGTCGGCGACCACGCGGCGTTGACCGGTCCGGTTGCGCCCGGCAACCGGCCGTTGCGGGTGTTGTTCATGGCGGCCTCGCCCGAGGGTGTCGAGCCGGTGCTCAACTTCGAGGCCGAGGAGGCGGCGATCCTGGCCGCGACCCGACGCACCGGCACCGACCTGGTGGTGGAGGAGAGCGGCACCCTGGAGGGGTTGCGGTTCCTCAGCCGCGACTACGGGCCCGGTCACTTCGACGTGCTGCACCTGAGCGGGCACGCCACCACCGCCGGCGGGCAGCCGGTCTTCCTCCTGGAGGACGAGTACGGTGCGCCCACCCGGGCGACGGCCGACCAGCTCGCCGAGGCGATGCAGGGCCACTGGCCGAGGCTGGTGTTCGTCTCCGGCTGCCTGACCGCCGACGCCCCCGACGGTGGGGTGGTCCCGTCGATGAGTGAGAGCCTGGTCGCCGCCGGTGCACCTGTGGTGCTGGGTTGGGCGCTGCCGGTCGGGGACGTCGCCGCCACCGACTTCGCCGCCGCGCTCTACCAGGCTTTGGCCGACGGCGGGTCGTTGGACCGGGCCGTCGTCGAGGCCCGCCGCCACCTGTTCCACGACAGGAAGAGCAGCTACTGGCATCTGCTCCGGGTCTACGCCGACCGGTCCCCGCTGGCACCCCTGGTCACGCCGCTGCACACCAGGGGCCGCAAGCGGTTGCAGGTACGCGCCGCCGACCAGCAGTTCCTGGACCCGCAGACCCAACTGTCCCGGGTCGCGTCCCGCGCCGAGTTCGTCGGCCGGCGGCGGGTCATCCAGCGTTGCCTGCGCGTCCTGCGGCAACCCGCCGACACCCCCGGCGCGGCGCAGGGCCTGCTGCTGGCCGGCATGGGTGGGCTCGGCAAGAGCAGCCTCGCCTCCCGGCTCCTGGAACGCATGCCCACCCACCAGCGCGCCGTCTGGTACGGCCGGGTCGACGCCATCAAGTTCCGCGAACTGATCGACAAGATCCGCTTCGACGACGTCGACCAGAGGACCGGGGCCGCCAAACTCCTCGACAACGAACAGCTCCCGCTTCCGGTTCGGCTGCGGTACCTGCTCGACGCCGACGGGCCGCTCGGCGACACACCCTGCCTGTTCGTGTTCGACGACTTCGAAACCGGCAACCTCGACACCCGCGACGACGGCAGCCGGGTGCTCGCCCCGGCGATGGCCGAGATCCTGCCCGCCCTGCTCACCGCCATCCGCGACACCGGCAGCCCGAGCCGCGTCGTCATCACCAGCCGCTACCGCTTCCCCACCCCGGCCGGTACCACCCTCGCCGTCGAAGCGCTGGAAACCCTCACCCCCGTCGAGCAGACCAAGAAGATCACCAACCTGACCAACCTACGCCCCGAATCCACCATCAACCCCACCATCCGGAGCCGGGCGATCGAGGCCGCAGCCGGCAACCCCCGCCTGCTCGACTGGCTCAACCGGATCGTCGGAGACGCCGCGCTCGACGTCGACGGCCTGCTCGCCGCCATCGAGGGCGAAGCCGACCGGTTCCGGCGCGAGACGGTCCTCGCCGACAACCTGCTCGACTCCCAACCCCTCGAACTGCGCCGGATGCTCGCGAGGATCAACGTCGTCGAACTACCGATCCCCGCCGCCACCGTCCACGCCCTGCACCAGCACCCCGAAGCCGCCCGGCACCTCCAGCGGGCCGTCGAACTCGGCCTGCTCGAAGAGGGCACCGACCCGGACACCCGCGAGCCCCGCTACTTCGTCTCCAACATCCTGCACCCCCTCGTCCGCCCCCTGCTCACCGACGACGAACACACCGAGGCATGTGCCGCCGCCGCCCGGTCCCTCTACCAACTCTGGGTTCTCGACCCCACTCCCGCCGATGGCCACTGACCCCAGGGACCTCGCCCGTTGGGTCGAGGTGCACCGGCTCGCCGTCGCCGGCCGACAGCCGGAGATCGCCCGGAACGTCGGTAGGCGGGTGTGTCGGGTGTGGTTGGGTACCTCGCGGTTCGCCGCCGTCGAGGCCATGGCCACCGCGACCCTGGCCCTCGGCCTGGACGCCGGCTCCTTCTACGACCGGGGTTGGGCCCGTCGTGCGACCGGTCGGCCGCAGCCGGCGCTGGAGGACTACCAGCAGGCCCTGACCATGTACCGGCAGTCCGGCCACCAGGGCAACGAAGCCGCCACCCTCAACAACATCGGCCTCGTGTACGCCAACCTGGGGGATCGGCAACGGGCCTCGGACCACTACCACCAAGCCCTCCCCATCCAACGGGAAGTCGGCGACCGGGCCGGCGAAGCCACCACCCTCAACAACATCGGCGGCGTGTACCACAGGCTGGGGGATCGGCAGCGGGCCCTGGACCACTACCACCAGGCCCTCCCCATCCAGCGGGAGGTCGGCGACCGAGCCGGCGAAGCCGCCACCCTCAACAACATCGGCCTCGTGTACGACAACCTGGGGGATCGGCAGCGGGCCCTGGACCACTACCACCAATCCCTGCCCATCACCCGGGAGGTCGGCGACCGGGCCGGCGAGGCGGTCACCCGGTACAACATCGCCATGATCCATCGGTCGGGCGGTGACCTCGACCAGGCGATCCGCGAACTCGAACAGGTCGTCGACCTCGACCGGCAGGTCGACCACCCCGACCTCGAAGCCGACACCGCCTTCCTCGAACAACTCCGCCGAGAACGCGCGGAGAAGCGCGGTGCCGAACCCCCTGCGGGACCGTGACGGCGGTGCCGCCGGCCCCTACAGCGAGGCGCGGGCCGAGAAGGCGATGCTGGCCAGCAGGAACCCGCCGTTGACCACCGTGAACGCCACGATCACCCAGAACACCAGCGCCGGCACGAGCATCAGCACCAACCCCGCCACGAAGATCACCGCGCCGTAGTCCCGGACCAGCTTGACCAGGCGTACCGGCAGGGACGTCGAGGTGACCATGCTGGCGGCGTTGGGGCCGGCCTGCATCACCGAGGTCACCAGGTTGACCATCCAGGTGCCGGCGAAGGTCGCGATCAGCCAGGTCGGCGTGGAGGGGCGCTGCGCCACGGCGGTGGCGGACAGGGCGGCGACCAGGGCGATCTGGGCGGCCACGTCGCAGAGCACGTCGACCCGGGCACCGGCCGCGCTGCCCTGACCGGTCACCCGGGCGAGCTGCCCGTCGGCGCAGTCCAGGGCGTACGCCACCTGCCAGCCGACCAGCGCGACCAGCCCGACCAGCCAGGCCGGGACGGCACCGGCGGCGACCCGGTCGGCGAGCGCCACCACGGTCACCGAGGCGGCCAGGCCGAGCACCAGGTTGGTGATGGTCAGCGCGGTCGGGCGCAGCCCGAGGCGCTGGGCGACCAGGGCGAAGACGGCACCCAGCCACTGGCTGACCGACTCGCTGAACAGGCCGCCGCCCCGGTTGACCCGGTGGAAGTCGGCAACGGTGGGGCGGGGTTCAGCCACTGTGGTCGCGGAGTGCACCGGCGTAGTCTGCCAGCCGCCCCCGCGTCTCGGTAACCGACATGGCCAGGTGCTCCAGGATGGTGTACCGGTCGGGGCGGGTCGCCGGGGCGAACTGCACCGCCTCGACGAACTGGTCGTCGGTGAGCCCCACGTCGGCGGGGTGCCGGGGCAGCCGGTGCCGGCCCAGGCAGGCCGCCATCTCGGCGAAGCGCCGTTCGTCACCGCGCAGGAAGGTGCAGAACAGCGCGCCGAGGCCGGCCAGTTCGCCGTGTGACGAGGTGCCGGGGAAGAGGGCGTCGACGGCGTGCATGATCTCGTGGCAGCCGCCGCTGGCCGGGCGGCTGCTGCCGCAGACCGCCATCGCCAGGCCGCTGGAGATCAGCGCCTCGGCCAGCACGGTGACGAACGCGTCGTCGGTCATGTCGCCGGTGTGCGCGAGCACCGCCTCCGCGCCCATCCGGGCCAGCGACGCGGCGAGGCCGTCGACGGGTTCGCCGCGTACCTGGCGGGCCAGTTCCCAGTCGGCCAGCGCGCTGATGTTGCTGATCACGTCGCCGATGCCGGCCCGGTTGTGCCGGTCGTGGCCGGCGGCCACGAAGTCCAGGTCGACGATCACCGCGATCGGGATGTGCACCCCGTAGGAGCCCTTGATGCCGCCGGTGATCAGGCTGGCCACCGGGGAGGCGATGCCGTCGTTGGCGAGGCTCGTCGCCATGGTCACCATCGGCAGGCCGCGCCGGGTGGCCGCGTACTTCGCCACGTCGATGGTCTTGCCGCCGCCGATGCCGACCACCGCGTCGTACGAGCGTTCGCGGAGCTTGCCGCCCAGCTCGTCGGCGGCGTCGAGGGTGCCGCCGGCCACGGTGAACACGTCCGCCGAGCGCAGCGACGGCCGCAGCAGGTCGGCGATCTGCCCGCCCTGACCGGGGCCGACCACCACCGCCACGTCGCCCCCGGCGGAGATCCGCCCGTCGGCGAGGATCGTGGCCAGGTCGGCGACCGCACCGCGCCGCACGTCGATGTGCAGCGGGGTCAGGATGGTACGGGCTAGTAGCGGCACGCGATCTCCCGCGCCCGGGTCAGGTCGTCGTGGTTGTCGACCTCGACCCAGGAGACGTCCCCGATCGGCGCGGCCCGCACCTCGCCACCGCGGTCGGCGAACTCCTGGTAGCCGTCCTCGTAGTAGAGGTTCGGGTCCCGCCGCCAGGTCGCCTCCAGCGCGTCGGCGAGCGCCCCGGCCACCTGCGGCTCGATGAGCGTCGCGCCGATGTACTCCCCGTACGCCTCGCCCGGGTCCATCAGCTTGGTGATCCGGGTGAGCTGGCCGGCGGCGTCGAAGGTGGTCTTCATCTCCTCCTCGGCGAGCGCCTTGAGGGTGTCGACCGCCAGCAGGATGCCCGGCCCGCGCTCGGCCAGCAGGGTCTTCTCCACGCTCACCGGGTGCACGGTGTCCCCGTTGACCAGCAGCACGCCCCGGGTGAAGTGCTCCCGGGCCAGCCACAGCGAGTAGGCGTTGTTCCACTCCTCGGCCTTGTCGTTGTGCACCAGGTCGAGGGTGACGCCGTACTTCTCCTCCAGGGCCGCCTGCCGCTGCACGACCGCGTCGGCGGCGTAGCCGACCACGATCACGATCTCGGTGAGGCCCACCTCGGCCAGGTTGCGCAGCGCGATGTCCAGGATGGTGGTCTCACCGTCCACCGGCACCAACGCCTTGGGCAGGGTGTCGGTGTACGGGCGCAGTCGGCGTCCCGCACCGGCCGCGAGCACCATCCCGATCATGCGGGCCTCCCTCGTACGACTCCAGGTCACCGTGGAGGATAGCCCCGGGTGACCGGGCAGCCGCCGCCAACCGTGAGTTCAGCCGGGCCGGGCAGGGGTTCCAGGGCTGGCCGGGTGGGGGTTTCAGCCGGGCAGGGCGGCCAGATCGGCGAGCACGCCCAGCCGCTCGTCGGCGGTCAGCGTCGCGTACGGGCCGGCCGCCCGACGGTCCGTCTCCAGCTCGATGGCCCGCCGCTCCGGCCCGTCCGGCAGCTCCCCGACGCTGGCGGCGGTGTGCCCGGCGGCGGTCCACGCGGCGGCGTGCGCGTCCGCCCGGTGGTACCGCAGCGTGCCGAGGCGGTTGAGCAGCAACACCCCCGACGGGATGCCGTCCGGCTCGTACGGCGGGGCCATCGCGGCGAACGCCGGCCCGGGTTCGGCGTCCGGCTCCCCGGCGAGCAGCACCGCGTACGCCAGCACCCGGCCGTACGCCTCGACGAGCCGGTGCACCCGGTCGTCGTGCCCGGCCCACAGCTCCTCGGTCACCTCGGCGTGCACCTGGTACAGCTCGGTGAGGAAGTCGACGCCCCGCTCGGTGGCGGTGAAACCGCCGTCCGGCCGGCGGGCGATCATGCCGTGCGCGACCTGCTTGTCCAGCGCCCGCTGGCAGGTGGCCGGGTCCCGGTAGCGGTTGACCGCCGCGAAGCCGGCCCGGTCGACGGCACCCCCGGGTGCGGCGAGCCGGGTGCGGAACTCCACCAGGAAGCCGGTGGCGGCCGGGCCGCCGTACCGCTGGCTCAGTTCGGCGCCACCACCGTCGCGGCCGGCGAGCATCCCGGCCACGAACGCCCGCTCGACCGCCGGGGCGACCAGCCCGGTGAACCGGTGCGGTGCCAGCTCGACGCCATCGTCCACGGTCAACGCGCCGGCGCAGCGGGAGGGCTCGGTGGGCACACTTCGACAGTAGCGAGCGCCGGCCGACCGTGCCGATGTCCGGTCCCGTCCCGACCTGCACCGGAGTCGACCGGTTCGGCCCGGCCCCGGCCCGGACGCCCGGTGCATCCCTCGCTCCGGACTCCCGGTGCGCCGGCCACCGTCGGGAGGCCGCCGGGCCGGACCGTCGCGACCACGCGGGGGCGGGCGGGACTGCCCGCATGTTGAACTTGGCGTGTATGCCGGCCGGAGCGGGCCGGGCAGGCCCTAGGCTCGTGCGCATGACCGCCGAGCAGCTGATCTCGTTTGCCCGTGGCGCGCCCTCGCTGGACATCGTGGATGTCGAGGGGCTCAAGGCCGCCGCCGTCCGTGCCTTCGACGCCGACCCCGCCGGGGTCACCGCCTACGGCACCTCCGTGGGTTACCCACCCTTGCGGAAGTGGATCGCCGAGAAGCACGGCGTCGAGGCGGATCAGGTGCTGGTCACCAACGGCTCGCTCCAGGCCGACGCGTTCCTCTTCGACCACCTGGTCCGGCGCGGGGACGCCGTGGTGGTGGAGCGGCCGACGTACGACCGGACGCTGCTCAACCTCCAGCGGATGGGCGGCGAGATCCACGGCGTCGGCATCGAGCCGGACGGTCTGGACACCGCCGAGCTGCGCAAGCTGCTGGAGTCCGGGGTACGCCCCCGGCTGGCCCACGTGATCCCGAACTACCAGAACCCGGCCGGCGTGACGCTGTCGCTGGACAAGCGTCGGGAGCTGCTCGACCTGGCCGCCGAGTACGGCTTCACGATCTTCGAGGACGACCCGTACGCCGACATCCGGTTCCGGGGTGAGCCGCTGCCGTCGATGCTGTCGATGGACACCCGGGGTGTGGTGGTGCACGCGTCGAGCTTCACCAAGACCGTCTGCCCCGGGGTGCGGGTCGGTTACCTGGTCGGGCCGGCGAGCCTGATCGCCGACATCGCCAAGTCGGCGACCAGCCTCTATATCTCGCCGGGCATGGTGGCGCAGTCGATCGTGCACCAGTTCTGCGTCTCGGGTGACATCCAGCGGTCCATCGCCACGGTGTCGTCGGCGCTGGGTGAGCGGGCCGGGGTGCTGGCCGAGTCGCTGCGCCGGCACCTGCCCGAGGTGACCTTCGTCGAGCCGGACGGCGGCTACTTCCTCTGGGTGGAGTTCCCCGACGACGTGGACGTGGACCGGTTGGCGCCGGCCGCCGCCGAGCGGGGCGTCGCCGTGGTCAAGGGCAGCGACTTCATGGTCGACGGTGGGCGGCACGCGTTGCGGTTGGCGTTCTCCGCGGTGACCGCGGACCGGATCGACGAGGGTGTGCGTCGGCTGGCGGACGCGGTGGCTGCCGTACGCGGCTGAAAATCTGTCGGGTTTCTGACAGAAGCGCGACCTGGGCCGGTCGAGGGCTCCCCTCGGCCGGCCTGACGCCCCACAATGCTGCGAGCGTCACTCACGTTTGGCTGGTGACCCGCTCAGGGCCCCTGCCACCGGCCGGCCGGGTGACGCCGCAGCTTTGCCCCCGCCCCCAACGGTGCCGGGTGGGTCGGGTCGCCCCTCACCCCCCTGGACGCGGCCCGACCCGCCCGGCACCACCCCCCACCTGCTCCCCGGCATCCGCCTGGCTCCCGGCCCCGCCCGGGTGACCAGGATCACGGCCACCCACCTGCCGCAGTCCGTCCCGCCGCAGGGGCCGCCGATCGTCCGAGGGCCGCCGGCCCGGCGGCGGCGTAGCCTGCAAGCCGCAGCACGCACACCGGGAGGGGGTACGCCATGACGGACCGGGCGGAACGGGAGCGGTCGACGACACTGCACGGCGGTCGGGTGCTGAACCCCCGCGCCTGGGTGTCCCCGGTCCGGGCGATGTCGCGCATCCTTAACGCCGACGGCTCCCCCCGCACCCCCGCGCCCACCGGCCCCGGCCGCAGCGGCGTGGTCGACTGCGGCCTCTACGTCGACGGCGAACGCCGCCCCGGCCAGTGGCGGTACGCCGAAGCGCTGGCCGCCGCCCGCGACGAGCGCGGCGGGTTCGTCTGGCTCGGCCTGCACGAACCGGAACTGGCCGAGATGACCGCCATCGCCGAGACGTACGGGCTGCACGAGCTGGCCGTCGAGGACGCCGTGAAGGCCCAGCAGCGGCCCAAGCTGGAGCGCTTCGGCGACGTCAGCTTCCTGGTGCTGCGGACCGCCCGCTACTGCGAGCACACCGAGCTGACCGAGACCTCCGAGGTGGTCGAGACCGGCCAGGTGATGCTCTTCATCGGCCCCAACTTCCTGATCAGCGTCCGACACGGGGACGCCTGCCGGCTGTCGCCCGTCCGGGCCGACCTGGAGGCCAAGCGGGACCTGCTGCGGCACGGCCCGTGGGCGGTGGCGTACGCGATCACCGACCGGGTGGTGGACCTCTACCTGGAGGTGGCTGACCAGCTGGAAGACGACCTCGACGTGCTGGAGGCCGACGTCTTCGACCGGCAGAGCAGCGGGCGGATCCAGCGGATCTACCAGATGAAGCGGGAACTGGTCGAGTTCAAGCGGGCGGTGATCCCGCTGCAACGGCCGCTGATGACGCTCACCGCCCAGGTGCACCGGGAGGTGCCGCAGGAGGTCAGGCGCTACTTCCGCGACGTGCAGGACCACCTCAGCCGCACCGTCGAGCAGGTCAACTCCTACGACGACCTGCTCAACTCGATCCTCCAGGCCCGGCTGGCGCAGGTCACCGTCGACCAGAACAACGACATGCGCAAGATCGCCGCGTGGGCGGCCATCGCGGCGGTCTGGACCGCGTTCGCGGGGGTCTACGGCATGAACTTCGAGAACATGCCCGAGCTGAAATGGACGTACGGCTACCCGGGTGTGCTCGCGCTGATGCTCGCCATCTCGCTGGCGCTCTACCGGTGGTTCCGCCGCAACGGCTGGCTCTGACCGCCGCCCGGTCGTGGGCCGCGGTGGCGGCCGGTCAGTGGCCGGTGTGCCGCCCGGTCGGTGTGCCGGTGTGCCGCCCGGCCGGTGTGCCGGGGCGGTGGTGGGTCAGTGCGCCGGGGTGGCCGCCGGGGTCGCCGCCGCCATCAGCTCGGAGACGGTGACGAACTCGAAGCCCCGCCGCCGCAACCCGATGATCATCGCGGCCAGCCCCCGGATCGCCACCAGCCGGTCCGCCGGCCCGGTGTCATGGGCGAGCAGGATCGTGCCCGGGTCACAGGACTCGACGATGTAGTCGACCAGGCCGTCCGGATTCTGGGTGAACCGGGATTCGAGCATCTGCCGGTTCCACAGGACCACCTGGTAGCCGAGGTCGTTGGCGGCCAGCAGGGTGCTGCCGGCCAGGTGCCCGTAGGGCGGGCGCAGCAGGGTGGGCTCCCGCCCCCAGAGCCGGGTCAGCTCGTTGTGCGCCCGACCGATCGCGGTGCACGCCTGCTCGTAGGTCATCTTCGCCAGGTCCTGGTGGGCCCAGGTGTGGTTGCCGATCTCGTGGCCGTCCAGCCGGTGCGCCACCAGCCGACCGTACTCACGGGCGCGGCGGCCGACCATGAAGAACGTGGCCGGGGTGTCGGTCTGGGCGAGGATCGACAGCACCCGGGGGGTCCAGTTCGGGGCCGGACCGTCGTCGAAGGTGAGCGCGATCAACCGCCTGGTGGTGTCCACGCTCCACACCACGTCGACCCGGGACGACCGGGGCGGGGTACGCCGGTCGGCGTGCACGCTGGCCGCGTACCCGCCGTAGACGGGCAGCTTGCTGTCGGCGGTGGCCTCGGCGTAGCCGAACTCACCGGTCAGCGCCACACCCGCGCCGGCCAGCGCGGCGGCGGTGCCGGAGAGCACCCGCCGCCGGGACAGCGCCCGGTCACGCCCGGCCGGGGACTCCTCCGGACGCTCGGCGGACTGGTCCCAGGGCCCCGTCGAGGGGGCGCCGTTCGGCTCCGGAGCCGGGCGCTCCGGGTCGGTGGTCGACGACATACGAGCACTGTAGGAGCCGCAAGCCCGCCGGGTGGGCCCGTAACGGTCGGGGAGAACCCTGAAAAATCCTTACGTTCTCGTGGGGACCGCCGCCCTGGACAGGCCGGATGACGGTGCCGGGCCGTACCGTGCCGAGGGCTCCGGGTGCCAGCGGCGCGTCCCGTGTCGGGCGACCCGGGACCCGACGGGGTCCGGAAGTCGGCTGCGGCGCGGGACGACCGGTCAGGTCGTCACCGCGCCGCCGACGTGCTGCGGGGGATCAGCGCCGGGTGCTGGACTGCGCCGCATTCCGACCGGCGTCGAGCGCCTTGCCGAGGTCGTCGGCCGGCCGGCCGGAGACGTCGGTGGCACCCTCGGCGACCGAGGGGACCTTGTCGTTCGGGTGGATCACCGGCTTGCCGGCCGGGGCGCCGGCCACCGTGGAGCTGCCGACACCGGTGGACGGGGGCACCGGACCGGTGGTGGCGGGGTCGTCGGCCGACGGGGTCTCCACGACCAGGATGTCGACCTCGTCGCGGGGGGCGTCGATGCCGGCGGTGACCGAGCCGGCGGAGACACCGGCGGCGGGCGGCGTGACGGGGGCGGTGCCGATGCTGCGGGTCGGGTCGTACTCGGCCCACTCCTGCTGCTCACGGCGGCGACGCATCGCCATCGCACCGGCCACCCCGGCCACCGTCCCGGCGACCAGCAGGCCGGCGAGCATGCCGCGCGACGTGCGCTTCCTCTTGCGGGCCTTCGGGCTCTTCGCCTTGATCTTCTTGCTCACCGCGGCCTGCTTCGCGGCGGCGGCCTTCCTGCCGGCCACCGCCTTACCGGCGGCCTCGGCCTGGGCGTTGCGCACGGCCAGGGCCACCGGGGCGAGGGCCGCGACCGTCGTGGCGAGGCCACTGGAAGCCCGGTCCCGCACCACGACAGCGGTCGGCGCGACCGCCCCCCGGGCCGCCTGGACCCGCGGGCCGACCGTGGCGCCGGCACCCTTCGCCGCGTGCGTGGCAGCCTGCCTCAGGTGACCGATGCCCTGGTGCAGCTCCACCTTTGCCAGCTGCCCCTGGGTCTTGCGTCGCCCGATTCCCAACACGGTCCCACCTCCTGGGAGTTGTTCCTTCGTCATCCTCCACCAACGGATGCCTCCGCACTGCCAGATGGGGCACATGGGAGGATCCGCATGGAACTGACCAACGAGTGAGGAGTACCCGTGGCCGAGGCTGTCTACGCCACCTTGCACACCAACGCTGGCCCGATCCGGCTGGAGCTCTTCGGTAATCACGCTCCGAAGACGGTTCGTAACTTCGTGGAACTGGCCGAGGGCAAAAAGGAATACACCGATCCCCGCACCGGTCAGCCGGGCAACGGGCCGTACTACGACGGCACCATCTCGCACCGGGTGATCAGCGGTTTCATGGTCCAGATGGGCGACCCGACCGGCACCGGCCGGGGCGGCCCGGGCTACACGTTCGCCGACGAGTTCCACCCGGAGCTGCGCTTCGACCGGCCCTACCTGCTGGCGATGGCGAACGCCGGGCCGGGCACCAACGGGTCGCAGTTCTTCATCACCGTCGGGGCGACCCCGCACCTGAACAACCGGCACACCATCTTCGGCCAGGTGGCCGACGAGCAGTCGGCGAAGGTGGTCGACTCGATCGCGAACACCCCGACCGGTCCGAGCGACCGGCCGTTGCAGGACGTGGTGATCGAGCGGGTCGAGATCGAGCGCACCGAGGCCTGACCGCACCGCGAGGTACCTTTGCACGCATGACTGAACGCTCCGGGCCGGCCGGCGACGCCACCGGTGGGCCGGTGCCGACCACCCCGGTCTGCTACCGCCACGCCGACCGGGAGACGTACCTCAGGTGCTCCCGCTGTGACCGGCCGATCTGTCCGGACTGCATGCGGGACGCTCCGGTCGGCCACCAGTGCCCGGAGTGCGTGAACGAGGGACGCCGCAGCGTACGGCCGGCGCGTACCGCCTTCGGTGGCGGTGCCGCCGGCCGTCGCGGCGTGGTCACCCGCGTCCTGATCGCCCTGAACGTGCTGGTGATGATCGTCTCGGTGCTCAGCGACCGGGGCGGCGACTCGATGATCGGCGGGTCCGGCTTCGGCGGCCTGCTCGGCGGCGGCACCCCGCTGACCCAGTGGGGCTCGGTACTCAGCTACGCCTCGTACGTGCCGTTCGGGGAAGCACACGGCGTCGCCTCCGGTGAGTGGTACCGCCTCGTCACCGCGATGTTCCTGCACTACGGCGTGGTGCACCTGCTGCTCAACATGTGGGCGCTCTGGGTGCTGGGGCGGGAGTTGGAGGCCCTGCTCGGGCCACTGCGCTTCCTCACCCTCTATCTGGTCGCCGGGCTCGGCGGCAACGTGGCGGCCTACCTGTTCAGCAGCCCCAACACCGCGTCGGCCGGTGCCTCGACGGCGATCTTCGGACTGTTCGCGGCGATCTTCGTGCTGATGCGCCGGCTGGGTCGGGACACCTCGGCGATCCTGCCGATCCTGGTGATCAACCTGATCTTCACGTTCACCGTGCCGGGCATCTCCATCCCGGGCCACGTCGGCGGGCTGATCGTCGGGGCACTGATGGCGCTCGTGCTGGCGTACGCCCCCCGGATGCGGCGCTCGGTCTTCCAGGCGGCCGGTACGGCGGTGATCCTGGTGGCGCTGCTCGGCCTGGTGATCGTCCGCACCGTGCTGCTGCTCGGCTGAGCGGCCGGGCGCCCATGGAGATGCCGCTCACGTCGACGCACCTGCCGCCATCGGCACCTGAAGCAGGAATCGTCGAACCGATTCGTTAGCCACGGTACGGCGGGCTGCCGGCCGAGCCGGCAGCCCGCCGTGCGGCTCAGTTCACGGTGCGGCTCAGTTCACGGAACAGGTAAGCGTCGGGGTGCCGCCGGCTTCCCCGGCCACGAGCATCCCGAAGGTGGTGCTGGCCCCCGGTGCGAGACTCCCGTTGTACGAGACGTTGCTGACCGTGGCCGTTCCGCTGCTGGTCGTCAGCGAGCCGTTCCACACCTGGTTGATGGTCTGCCCGGACCCGATCGTCCAGCTCACCCGCCAGCCGGTGGTGGCCGTCGAACCGCTGTTGGACACCGCCACATCGGCCTGGAAGCCGCCGGGCCAACTGTTGGTCACCCGGTAGGAAGCGCCGCACCCCGAGCCGCCCGGGCCGGGGGTGGTCGGCGACGGCGTCGGAATGGTCGGCGAGGGAGTCGGGGTCGTCGGGGTGGGCGTCGGGGTCGTCGGCGACGGCGGCAGGACGGTGATGGTGTACGCGTCGTTGACGTCGTTGTTGGCGATGTTCACGACGGTGCCGTTGTTGTTGAGCGTCACCACCTGGTCCTGGACGGTGGTGGGCCCGGTGACCGCGCCGCCGTTGTTGTAGGGGATCCGCTGCACCAGGATGCGCGCCCGGTTGTCGCTCACGATTCCGCTGGTGCTGTTCAGCCCTTGGAGGTTGACGGCGATGTTGCCGGTGGTCCGGCCGCCGCCGACCAGGATCTTGGCATCGCCGGCGGCCTTGGTGGCGTACGCGTCGTACCCGGCGGACGCGGTGGTGGTGACGGCGACGCCGGTCTGCTGGGCGTAGAAACGGTAGACCCACCACTCGCCCTTGGGCTGGTACTGACCGGCCGAGTTGTGGGTGAGCAGGTTGCCCAGGTCGTTGTGCAGGTTGCCGCCGCTGGCCCAGTTGGCGCGCAGGCCGTCGGCTCCGGCCCGTTCCAGCCGGGTGATGTACCACGCGCCATCGCCGGGGTTCTGCTCGTTGGAGGCACCGTACTCGTTGATCTGGTAGGGCCGGGGGTGCGCAATGCCCCGCGAGCCGAGCGTCGTGTTCGCGGCGGCGACGTTGGCGACCGGGTCGCTGGGCAGGGAGTGCCAGCTCACGACGTCCGGCACCGCGTTGTTGGCCTTGATGTAGTCGAGGTACTGGTTCCACCAGGTCCCGGAGGTGGTGGGTACGCCGGCCAGGCTCGGCCCGACGATCAGGGTGCCCGGCATGTCGGCCCGCAGGCGCTGGTAGGTCCGTCGCCAGAGTTCGAAGTACTGGGCCTGGGGGCGGTTCCAGAACAGGGTGATGTTGGGCTCGTTCCAGATGTCCCATTCGACCGGGACGCCGGTGGCCTTCACATCGTTGATCACCCGGGTGAGGAAGTTGTCGTAGTCGGTCCAGTTGCCGTTGTCGCCGGGGAAGCGGGAGATGGGAGCGCCGTCAGCGCCCCACAGGTCGTGGGGGAGCAGGACGAACTTGCCGCCGAGCGCCTTGGTCCGCAGCATCTGGGCGCGGGTGGCGTTCCACCGGCGGTCGTAGCCGCCGCCCACCCAACCGCTGCCGGGCAACTGGGCGCCCCCGGCCCGCATGGCCTGGTATTTGATGTCGGTGAAGAAGTGGTCGGGCGGTGCGGTGCCGTTCTCGGTCATGCCGTAGATCCACCCGGAGGCCCGGTAGGTCGGCGCGGTGGTGGCGGCGGCGAAGTTCACGCTGAGGCTCTGGTTGTCGGCCTGGGCCACGTTGGGCGCGACCAGCAGGCCGGCGACGACCAGCGCGCCGGTGAGGAGGTAGCCGGCACGAAGGTGTGGCCGGGACGGAAGTTTCACGGGCTCTCCAGGGGTGGTAGGGGGTGGGTGCGAGCGGCCCGGGGGCCTCGCGGTCAGGGCGGGTCCGGTGCCGTGACGGAGCGAGATGGACGGTGGGGCGCAGCGTGCGGCGGCGATCTCGGCCCATGACCGGCGTGGCGGGTCGCTGGGTCGACCACCGCTTCGAATCGGTTCGATAGAACCGTAGACACCGACTCTTGTCGATGTCAACGTGGCGCTAGCCGAGCGGGCGTCGGGTTGCTGAGCTCAGCGAAGGCCGCCGGACCGGCCCCGCGCCGGTGGGCGAGGCGACCCCCGCCGCCGATCCCACCGACCGGAGCGATGTCGACCAACCCGGGCGACGGAGCCCGGGCACACTAGGGCCGGGCGATCCGGATCAGCTCGACCACCTCGGTCGGCGACGCGCCCAGGTCGGCCCGACCGAACAGGTGCAGGGTCTCGCCGGCATCGATCTCCAGCGTCTCGCCGGTCAGCCCGAACCGGGTCCGCCGGTCCACCGTGACCGCCTCCACCGCCTCCCACGGCAGGTGCCGCCGCCCGGCGTAACCCCGGATGACCGTGATCCCCCCGGCGTCGACCGCGAGGCGGACGGGGGCGAGCAGGTCGCGTACCGCCCAGCCGACCAGGCCGACGGCGGCGGCGACGGCCAGCGTCAGCCGGACCGGGTCGCCGTCGGCGAGCAGCAGCCCCAGGGCGGCCAGCCCGATCGCACCGGCCAGCTTCGCCGCCGGGACCGCCGGGGGAACCCGCCACTGGTGGGCCGGAGACGGTGGGGGATGCACCATCCCAGCATGCCAGCCACCCACGGTGACCGGCTGCCCCGCCGGTGCCACCGGCTGCCCCGGCCGGGGTCGTGGCGGCGACGCGACACCCGCCGGTCGTCGGCTTCCGGCCGCCGACGGGTCGGCCGCCGGCAGCCCTCCGACCGGCCCGGCGGGCGGACGCTGCGCCGATCGGGACGTAGTATCGACGCAGCCGAAGTTACCGGGGAGTAGTCATGAGTGACGCAGTCATCGTCGGCGCGGTGCGTACCCCCGTCGGGCGGCGCAAGGGTGGCCTGGCCGAGGTGCACCCGGTCGACCTGTCGGCGCACGTGCTGCGCGCCCTCGCCGACCGCACCGGCATCGATCCCGGCCAGGTCGACGACGTGATCTGGGGCTGCGTGTCCCAGGTCGGCGAGCAGTCCTGGAACGTCGCCCGCAACGGCGTGCTCGCCGCCGGCTGGCCCGAGTCGGTGCCCGGCACCACCCTCGACCGGCAGTGCGGCTCCAGCCAGCAGGCCCTGCACTTCGCCGCCGCGACGGTGCTCTCCGGGCAGGCCGACCTGGTGGTGGCCGGCGGTGTCGAGTCGATGACCCGGGTGCCGATGGGGTCCAGCGTCGGCGACGGCATGCCGTTCAGCGACCAGCTCCGGGCCCGCTACCGGGGGGTCGAGGGCTTCGCCGACGACCAGCCGCTCCCGTTCAACCAGGGGGTCGGTGCCGAGCTGATCGCCGCCCGGTGGCGCTTCTCCCGCAGCCAGCTCGACGAGTTCGCGCTGGCCAGCCACGAGAAGGCCGCCGCCGCGCAGGACGCCGGGGTGTTCGACCCGGAGCTCGCCCCGGTGCCGCTGGCCGACGGCGGCACCTTCACCGCCGACGAGGGCATCCGCCGGGACACCTCCCTCGCGGTGCTCGGCGGGCTGAAGACCCCGTTCCGTGCCGACGGCGTGGTGACCGCCGGTTCCGCGTCGCAGATCTCCGACGGCGCGGCGGCGCTCGCCGTCACCACCAGCGACTGGGCCAGCCGGCACGGCCTGCGTCCGCTGGCCCGGGTACACACCGCCGTGGTCGCCGCCGACGACCCGGTCACCATGCTCACCGCCCCCATCCCGGCCACCGCGAAGGCGCTGCGCCGCGCCGGCCTGGGCATCGAGGAGATCGGCGTGTACGAGGTGAACGAGGCGTTCGCCCCGGTGCCGCTGGCCTGGCTGGCCGAGACCGAGGCCGACCCGGAACGGCTCAACCCGCGCGGCGGGGCGATCGCGCTGGGTCACCCGCTCGGGGCGTCCGGCGCCCGGATCATGACGACGTTGCTCCAGCACATGCGGGACAACGACATCCGCTACGGCCTACAGACCATGTGCGAGGGCGGCGGCATGGCCAACGCCACCATCCTCGAACTGCTCTGACGCCGCCCGCCCGCGATCCCGGGTCGATCCGGTCACCGCCCGACCAGCGGGCCTGCCCGGTGGAAAATGGCGGGTGCCGGGGTGGGGTGGTGGCCTACTCTGCGCGGCGTGACGACCATTCCCGTAGCCGCCGGTTGGGCCGATCCGCAGTGGCGGTCCGCCGCCCTCGACTGGGTCACCGGGCACCTGGACCGGCACGGTCGCCGGGTCACCGGCCCGGTGCAGGCCCGGCTGCGCCCCTGGTCGTCGGTCTGGCAGGTGCCCACCGACGCCCGGTCGTACTGGTTCAAGGCGAACAGTCCCGGCACGGCGTACGAGGCGGTGCTCCTGGCCGAGCTGGCCCGGCGTACCCCCGGTCGGGTGCTCGACCCGGTCGCGGTGGACCCGTCCCGGGGTTGGTCCCTGCTGCCCGACGGCGGCCCCACCCTGCGTGAACTGGCCGAACCCGGGCCCGCCCGCTGGGTCGACGTGTTGGTGGCCTACGCCGAACTCCAGCGGGAGCTGGTCCCGGCGGCGGACGAACTCGTCGCGCTCGGCGTACCCGACCAGCGTCCGGCGGCGATGCCGGGCCTCCTGGCCGACCTCCTCGACGACCGGGCCGCCCTGCTCCTCGACGCCGAGGGTGAAGGTGGGGGCGGTGGCCTGGACGCGGCGACCCACGACCGGTTGCGGGCGCACCTGCCGCGCTTCGCCGAGGACTGCCGGCGGCTCGCCGACAGCGGCATCCCGGCCAGTGTCCAGCACGACGACCTGCACGACGGGAACGTGTTCGCCGCCGCCGACGGCTACCGCTTCTTCGACTGGGGGGACGCCTCCGTCGCGCACCCGTTCGGCACCCTGCTGGTGACGTTGCGCTCGGCGGCACACACCTTCTCGCTGCCGGAGGGGGACCCGGTGCTGGTCCGGCTGCGGGACGCCTATCTGGAGCCGTGGACCGACCGGCACGACCGGGCGACCCTGCGGGAGGTCGCCGGGCTGGCCATGCGGGTGACCACGGTGAGTCGGGCGTTGTCCTGGCGGCGGGCCCTCGACACCACCGACCCGAGCCGCACCGAGTACGCCGACGCGGTGCCCGGGTGGCTCGGCGAGCTCTTCGCCCCGATGCCCGTCTGACCGGGTGTCGGGTGCCCGTCTGACCGGGTGTCGGGTGCCCGTCTGACCGGGTGTCGGGTGCCCGTCTGACCGGGTGTCGGGCGGGCGGGAGGTCCGGAAGACACACCGGTGGTGCGACACGGGGGAGTGGAACTTCCAAAAGGTCGACAGTGACCCACATCACCCCTGGTCACGGCTCGTTGGCCAGGTATGGACGTCTTCTCGCGCACCTTCCTCCCGGCCGCCGCCGAGACCGGGCTGGCGGTCCAGACGGTGAGTCGGCACATGCCGGTCTTCCGGCAGTGCGTCGGCTCCGGCGACGCCACCATCCTGGTCGCCCGGTGCGCCCGCCCCGACCGGCCGGTCGACGGTGACTACCTCCTCCTGCTCACCCACCGCCGGCTGGTGGTCACCCAGCAGACCCGGGTGCTGCACCGGCTGCGCCTGCACCTGAACACCGAGCTGCGTGAGCTGAGCAACGTCACCTGGAGCCCCGATCCCCGGGCGCAGGCCGTCGAGTTGGCGGCCACCGCGATCGACGGGGTGCGGGAGCGGTTCGTCATCCGTACGCAGCACCCGAAGCAGGTGTGGCAGCTCGACACGCTGCTGCACCACGCGTTCCGCACCCGGCTGCGCAAGCCCGAGGAACGGGTCGTCGCCACCATCGGCGACGCGCCGGCCGTCGCACCGGCCCCGCTGTTGCGTCCGCTGCCGACCCGCTGACCGCATCCTTACCTGACCCGAACACCGGCCTACGTTTCGGTGGGTCCCGGGTCGGTCATCATGGGCCGGTGACCGCTGACGCCACCGGCCAACGTGGGCTCGTCCTCGTGGTGGAGGACGAACCGGCCATCGCCGACCTGGTCCGGCTCTATCTCAGCCGGGACGGGTTCGGCGTACACCTGGAACGGGACGGCACGGGCGGGTTGGCCGCCGCCCGACGGCTGCGCCCGGTGGCCTGCGTCCTCGACATCACCCTGCCGGGCCTGGCCGGCACCGAGGTCTGCCGGCGGCTGCGCGAGGCTGGCGACTGGACCCCGGTCCTCTTCCTCACCGCCCGCGACGACGAGGTCGACCGGATCGTCGGCCTGGAGCTGGGCGCGGACGACTACGTCACCAAACCGTTCAGCCCCCGGGAGTTGGTGGCCCGGGTCCGGGCGGTGCTGCGGCGCACCGCCGGCGCCCCGGACGGGCCGGACCGCCCCCGCACCGTCGGCCCGGTCACCCTCGACCCGGCCCGCCGCACGGTGCTCGCGGCCGGCTCCCCCGTCCAGCTCACCTCCACCGAGTTCGACCTGCTCGCCCACCTGATGGCCCGCCCCGGCCGGGTCTTCACCCGGGAGGAGCTGCTGGCCGGGGTCTGGGGTTACGCGGCGCACGCCGGCACCCGCACCGTCGACGTGCACGTCGCCCAGGTGCGGGCCAAGCTCGGCCCGGCCAGCGTGATCCGCACCCACCGGGGCGTCGGATACGCCGCCAATGGCTGAGCCCGCCCCCCGGCCGCCGACCGCCCCGCAGCCGACCACCCCGCTGTCGACCACCCCGCTGTCGGCCGCCGCGCCGTCGGCCGCCGCGCCGTCGGCCGCCGCGCCGTCGGCCGCCGCGCCGCCGGGCGGGGCCGGGCGGCGTCGCCGTCGGCCGCGCCGCCGGTTCACCCACACGCTGACCGCCCGCGCGGTCCTGGTCACCTGCGCGGTGTCGCTGGTGTCGGTGCTGGTCACCGCGCTGGTCGCGGTCCCCCTGGCGGTACGCGGGGTGGAACGCCGCGACCAGGCCGCGCTGGCCGCCCAGGCCCGTCTCGCCGCCGACGTCCTGCGGGTACGCCCCAGCCGGCAGCGCGACGCGGCCGGCGACCGGCTGATCCGCCAACTCCGGGAACAACAGATCGAGGTGTACGTCGTCCAGGGTGGGCTGGCCGACCGCCCCGGCCTGCCCCGGCAGGTGGTGAACCGGGTCTCCGGCGGTCGGGACGTCTCCGGTCGACGGTTCGTCAACGGCCAACGGACCCTCGTCGAGGGGCGGGCACTGCCCGGCGGTGAGGGTGTGGTGCTGACCCGGGCCACCCCGCAGGGGCCGTGGCGGCAGGTGCTGCGCGCCCTCTGGCTGCCGCTGCTCGCCGGGCTCACCGCCGGGGCGGCGGCCGGGTTGCTGCTCGCCCGCCGGCTGGCCCGCCCGATCCGGCACGCCGCCACCGCCGCCGCCCGGTTGCGCGCCGGTGACCGGGCCGTCCGGGTGCCCGTCGAACCCCCCGACGAGGTCGCCGACCTGGCGTACGCGTTGAACGGGCTGGCCGCCGCGCTGGCCACCAGCGAGGGCCGGCAGCGGGAGTTCCTGCTGTCCGTCTCGCACGAGCTGCGTACCCCGTTGACCGCGATCCGGGGGTGGGCGGAGGCGCTCGCCGACGGGGTGATCGGCGCGGACGAGGCCGCCGCCACCGGCCGGACCATGCTCACCGAGGCCCAGCACCTGGACCGGCTGGTCGCCGACCTGTTGGCGCTGGCCCGGCTGGAGGCGGTGGACTTCCCGTTGGAACCGGTGCCGGTCGACCTCACCCGGCTGGCCGCCGACGCCGAACGCACCTGGGCGGAGCGGTGCGCGGCCGTCGGGGTGCCGTTCCGGCTGGAGACGCCGGGCACGGCGGTGCCCGCGTACACCGATCCGGGGCGGATCCGGCAGGTGGTGGACGGGTTGTTGGAGAACGCGCTGCGGGTCGTACCGCCGGGGTCGCCGGTGGTGCTCGCGGTCCGGGCGGCCGGTGCCGGCCCGACGGCCGGTGGGCTGGTCGAGGTCCGTGACGGCGGGCCCGGCTTCACCGACGACGACCTGGCGGTGGCCTTCGAGCGGGGGGCGTTGCACCAGCGCTACCGGGGGGTCCGCAAGGTCGGCAGCGGGTTGGGTCTGGCATTGGCCGCCGGGCTGGTCCGCCGGCTCGGCGGGGAGATCGTCGCCGGGCACGCCGCCGAGGGCGGTGCCGCGTTCACCGTCCGGCTCCCCGCCCATCCTTACCCGACCCGAACATCGGTCTGACCCCGCGCCCATCGGGCTCCGCGACGCTGGTGGCACCACGGACCAGAGGGAGAGTCATGGCACATCGGGGAATCGCCGTCACCGCCACGTCGCTGCTCGCGGCGCTCACGCTCGGCGTCGCCGGCTGCGGTACGGCCCAGGTCGCGCAGGACGGTACGAAGGCCGCCGTCGTCGAGGTGGCCGCCGCGCTGGGCGTCGAGGGGCAGGCGTTGGCCGCGCTGGGCCTCGACCCGGTCGAGTTGGACCTGCTCGCCGCGCCCGCCGCGTCGACCACCCCGTCCCCGCAGGCCGGGGCGAAGGGCAAGCGGAGCGAGCGGGTGAAGGAGCTGCGGCAGCGCCGGCAGGCCCGGGTGCAGCTGGGCCGCAACGGCCTGCACGGTGAGGCGGTGGTGCAGACCAAGGACGGCACGAAGACCGTCGTCGTGCAGCGCGGCGAGGTCACCGCGATCGACGGCGACTCGGTGACGGTGAAGTCCACCGACGGCTTCACCCTCACCTGGAAGCTGGGCGAGCAGCTCCGGGTGGTCGAGCGGCGCACCACCATCAAGGCCAACGACGTCAAGGTGGGTACGAAGGTCAACGTGGCGGGGGCCAGGGACGGCGACGCCAGCGTGGCCCGGCTGATCGTGGTGCCGGTCAAGCAGAAGTGACCCGTGGGGGACGGTCGGGCCGGCGTGGGCCACCACGCCGGCCCGACGTCCCGCCGACCGGTTCAGCCGGCCGGCGCTGCCGGCGGTCGGATCGCGCTCAGCGGGGCGGGGGCAGCGCGTAGCCGACGTGGTCGCGGTACTCGATCGTCCAACCCGCCGGGACCAGCCGGGCGCACTCCGTGCGGGGGCCGGTGCAGACGATCGCGTCGACCGAGGGGGGGTCGGCCGGCGGCCGGTCCGGCAGCACCGACTGCAACGCCACCAGCTCGGGCGAGCGGCCGTCGTCGCCGCGCAGCAGCAACCACCAGGGGTACTCCCAGTTGTCGTTCTGCTGCACCAGGCCGATCCGTCGGGCGTCACTCGCCCGCACCGCCGAGGCGGCCCACCGGAACTCGTCGGCCCACTGTGGCCGGCGCAGGAACCGGGTGTCCCACTCCGAGGTGGTGAAGACCGAGCCGGCACCGACCAGCCGGCGCGGGAAGCCGTACGACAGGGCCAGCATGCCGGCCAACGCGGAGGTGGCCAGCACGGTCACCACCAGCCCGGCGGCCACCGACCGTCGTCCCGCCCCGGGCCGCCGCCGCAGCACCGCGTCCACCCAGAGCCCGGCCAGCGGTACGGCCAGCACCAGCGCGTACAGCAGCAGCCGGTTCCCCCACGGCTGCCACTTGATCATCGCGGTGTGCAGAACCACCGCGAGCACCACCACGGCCGCGTACGCCCGCAGTGTCCCCGGTCGGCCGGGGCTGACCCGGCGGGGGCGGGCCAGCGCGAAGAGCGCCCCGAGCAGCGCCAGCGACCCGGCCAGCGGGAAGGCCACCCGGTCCTCGTCGGGATACCAGGAGGGCACCGGGAAGACCTCCCGGCCGAAGGTGATGGCCCGGTCCTGCGGGTCGACACCGATGGCGCGGGAGCCGGCCGTGATCGCCCCGGCGGTGCCGGCGCGCAGCGGGGCGAGCGGGGTGTCGAACGCGGTGTGCCCGATCCGCAGCGCGTTGACCAGCACGGACGTCGGGTCGTGCCGTTCCATCGGGATGGACTCGCGCAGTCGTGGCGGCCCCAACGGGTGGCCGAACTCGGCGGTCTCCCGGGCCAGGAACGGCCCCACCACGGTCGCCGCTACCAGCAGCACCAGCAGCGAACCGCCCACCGTCCGGGCCACCTGCCGGGTCCCGGTGGGTGCCGGCCGGTCGGCCGCCCGGGTCGCCGGATCCGACCCGACACCGTCGACCGCCCGGCCGGTCCGGTCGGTGCCGGCCCCGGCGGAGTGACCGGTGCCGCCTCCGGCGAGGCGGAGCTGGGCCAGCCCCCAGAGCAGCAGCAGGGGACCGACGGCGATCAGCCCGCTGGTCTTGGTCAGCGCGGTCAGGCCGGTGGCCGCGCCCAGCGCCAGCGCGGCGGTCAGGTCGGCCCGGCGGCGCAGGCCGTCCAGCACCAGGGTGGCGGCGCAGGCGGCCCAGGCGGCGGCCACCAGGTCGGTCTGGGTGCTGGACGCCTGGAGGGCCACCATCGGCGTGGTGGCGAGCAGGAACGCGGTGAGTAGTTGGGCCCGCCGACCGCCGCCGAGCTGGGCGGTGATCCGGGTGGCCGCCAGCAGGCAGCCGATCCCGGCGGCCCACTGCACCAGGTTGTGCAGGGCGTCCCCGCCGGTGAACAGGCGCAGGTGCAGCAGCAGATACTCCGCGCCGGGCGGGATGGTCACCTGCCGGTGGATGGCGGTGGGCCAGAACTCCAGGCTGCCCTGGGCCACCCAGTGCTCCACCTTCGGCAGGTGGTAGGTCTGCGAGTCGAAGTTGTTGGGCTCGGCCAGCAGCGCCACCACCAGCTCGATCGACACCATCGCGAGCACCCCGCCGGCGAGCAGCCGCTCGCCCCGGGTCGCCGTACGCCGCAGGTGGGTCAGTCGGCCCGCCCAGTCGGACAGCACCGCCGCGACGCCGCGCCCGGCGGTGCTCGGCAGTTCCGCGCGGGTGCCGGCGGCCGGGTCCCCGGTGAGGTCGTCCGCCCCCGGCCCGTCCCCGCCCGGACCCTGTGCCGTCGGGCCGCCCACTGCCGAGCCGACCAGCACCGCCCGGCGGGTCCGGGTGGCGGTGGTGCCGGGCCGGCCGGCATCCCGCCCGGACCGTCGGTGGGTCGCCGCAGCGACCGCCACCCCGGCGACGAAGAGCAGCCAGGCCAGGGCGAAGGCGGGCAGGGTGAGCGCGTCGAGGGCGCCGAGCACCTCCACGGTCAGCACGGCGAAGACGCCGGTGAGCAGGGCGGCCCGGACGACGCCGAGGCGGTGCGGGGCGACAACCCCGGCGGCCCGGGGCCGCAGCAGAGCGGAGAGCACCACGAGCGAGGCGACGGGGGCCGCCACGAGCATCCAGCCGGCTGCCGACATGGGCGGAAGTAAACACCATTGCGCTGAAAGACCGGGTGCCGGCCGGTACGGTGGCCACGGATGACGGAAACCCGCCGCTGCGGTGGCGACCCTCGCGGGGCCGATCTGCCAGGCTAGGCTAGGCCCGACTCACTGTCGCCACCGTGGAGATTCCCGTGAAGCTCTCGATCCTCATGCCGGTCTACAACGAGGAAGAACGCATCGCGGATGCCCTCAAGCAGGCATTGGCGGTCGATTATCCGTGCGAGATCGAGCTGGTCGTGGTCGACGACGGCAGCCGGGACGGCACCGGGGAGATCCTCGGCCGGGCGGACGACGCGCGGCTGCGGGTGATCACCCACTCCCGTAACGCGGGCAAGGGCGCGGCGATCAAGACGGCCGTGGACAGCGCCGAGGGTGAGTACATGGTCATCCTCGACGCCGATCTGGAGTACGACCCGCAGGACATCCCCCGGCTGCTCGCCCCGGTGCTCGACGGGCGGGCCACCGTGGTCTACGGCAACCGCACCTTCGGCAGTCACAGCGCCTACAGCTTCTGGTACGTGATGGGCAACAAGGGCGTCACGATGGCGGCGAACGTCCTGTTCAACTCCTACATCGGCGACCTGGAGACCTGTTTCAAGCTGATGCCGGTCGAGCTGTACCGGTCGCTGGGCATCCGGTCCCGGGGGTTCGGGATGGAGGCGGAGGTGACCGGCAAGCTCCTGCGCCGTCGCATCCGCCCGTACGAGGTCCCGATCAGCTACCGGGCGCGCGGGCGCGAGGAGGGCAAGAAGATCACCTGGAAGGACGGCGTCGAGGCGATCTGGATCCTCGGCCGGGAACGCACCCGTTCCCGGCCGTCGCGCGTATCCCGCTGAGCGCGACGGCCGGGCCCGCCGTGGCCTCCGGTCGGCCGGCGTGGCCTCCGGTCGGGTGTCCCCTCCGGTCGGGGTGTCGGAGGCCGCCCGGTCGTCAGGAAGGGCCGGTGTGGTGGCCCGCCGCCAGGAAGTCGCCGATCGCCCGGCGCAGCCCGGCCGGGTCGAGGCCGTGCCACCGGTCGTGATCCTCGGCGGTGCCGTAGCGCCGCAGCTCCGCCCGGCCCACGCCGAGGCTGAGCAGCCGGTGCGGCCGGTCCGCCAACGCCTCCGCAACCACCCGCGTCGAGGTGCCGGCCAGGTAGGGCTCCACCACGATCACCTCGCCGCCGGCCAGGGCCCGTAGCCCGGTCACGTCGAACGGCCGGGGCCGGTGCGTGTAGGCGACCGTCACCGGTAGCCCGGCCACCGCGGCGAGCGCGGCGTCGAGCACCGGACCGACCGCCACCAGCAGCGCCGCGCCCGGCCCGGCGTCGCGCACCACCTGCAACCCACCCGCCTGCGGGTACGCCCGCCTGTTGCTGCGCAGCGACAGCCGCAGGTAGGTCGAGTGCTGCCCGCAGACCGCGTCGCGCAGCAGGTCGGGGACCTCGTCGGGGTGACCGGGCACGTGCACGGTCCAGCCGTCGAGGGTGTCGATCAGGGCGACGTCGGCCGGGGCGAGGTGCGTCCGGCCGGCCTCCGCCCGGTCGTACGACGCGCCGATGCTGACCAGCACCGCACCGACGCCCTGGTGGTCGAGGTCCAGCTTGATCTGCTCGTACGCCCGCTCGACGAGGAACGGGGCGTAGCTGTGCACGATCGGGCGCTGCCCGGCGAGGGCGAGCCCACCGGCCACCCCGACCATCAACTGTTCCCGGATGCCCACGTTGACCACCCGGTCCGGGTACCGTCGGCCCGCTTCGGCGAAGGCGTCGGCGGAGATGTCGGCCAGCACGATCGTGGTCCGGGGTCGTCGAGGAACCGGGTGGCGCTGGCGACGAAGGTGTCCCGCATGGTCATGACCGGCTCCCCGGGGTCGGTCCGTCGACCGCGACGACGACGTGCGGGCGGTGGCCGTCGTGGCCGGTGAGGGCGGCGTGCAGGGCGTCGTGGTCGTGCCCGTCGACGGTGGCGGCGGTCCAGCCGTTGACGGTGAACCGGGTGGCCACCCCGCCCGGCCAGCCGTGACTGGCCGACGCGTTGTCGACCACGATCGCGGTGAGCCCGGCCAGGCCGGTGGCCCCGGCGTACGCGATCGCCTCGTGGTTGGAGCCCTCGTCGAGTTCGGCGTCGCCGAGCAGGACGTACACCCGGGGGGTGGTGCGGCCCTGGGCGCGTAGGCCGAGCGCGGTGCCGACGCCCAGTCCGAGGCCGTGGCCGAGGGAGCCGGAGCCGATCTCGACGCCGGGGACGAGGGTGCGGTCGGGGTGGCCGCCGAGGCGGCTGTCGGGCCCGCCCGCGTCGTCGAGCCAGTCGACGGGGATGAACCCCTTGGCGGCGAGTACGGCGTAGTAGCCGGCCACGGCGTGCCCCTTGGAGAGCAGGAAGCGGTCCCGGTCCGGGTCGTCGACGGTGGCCGGGGTGACCCGCAGGACCCGGTCGTAGAGCACCCAGTGCACGTCGACGGTGGAGTAAACGTTGTCGTCGTAGGCGTTGCCGGCGCGGATGCGTTCCAGCGGCGCGACGACCGGGGCGGGGAGGGTGCGGCCCCACGGGCGGGTTGCGGTCGGTGTGGTCATGTGGCTAGTGTGCAACCTGAAGTTGACTTCAACTCAAGGGCCGTGATGCACGAGTCACTCACCATCGGGCAGCTCTCCGCGCGCAGCGGGGTGGCCCAGTCGGCGCTGCGCTACTACGAACGCCTCGGGCTGATCCACGCCGAGCGCACCGGCGGCAACCAACGTCGCTACGCCCGCACCGAGCTGCGTCGGGTGGCGTTCATCCGGATCTCCCAGCAGGTCGGCATCTCGCTGGAGGAGATCCGGACCGCGCTGGACTCGCTGCCCTCGTCCCGCGCCCCCAGCCCGGACGACTGGGCCGCCCTCTCCCGCACCTGGCGGGAGCGGCTGGACGAGCGGATCAAGCTGCTCGGCAAGCTCCGCGACGACCTGGACGGCTGCATCGGCTGCGGTTGCCTGTCGCTGCAGCGCTGCACCCTCTACAACCCGGGCGACACGCTGGCCGGCGAGGGCCCCGGCGCCCGCCTGGTGCTGCCCCGCCGCGACGGCCCGCCCCCGCCGGCCTGAACGCTCCCCGGGCTCTGGGCTGCGCTGCCGGCCTGAGCCGACCGACCAGCCGTAACCCCCGTACCCCCGCCTGGCGTGGGCCGTGCCGCCGGCGCCTGGTCCGGGGCCGTGCGGCGCTCCTGCCGCCGTGGTCCGGCCGGGCCGTCACCCGGTGGTGAGCAGCACCTTGCCCACGTGGTCGCTCGACTCGACCAGCCGGTGCGCCTGCGCGGCGTCGCGCATCGGCAGCCGCCGGTCCACGATCGGCCGGACCGCGCCGGACTCCACCAGCGGCCACACCTGCTCCCGGACGCCCCGGACGATGTCCGCCTTGTCGGCCAGCGGACGGGACCGCAACGCGGTGGCCGCCACCGACGCCCGCTTCGCCAGCAGCGCGCCCAGGTCCAGCTCCGCCTTGCGCCCGCCCTGCATGCCGATCACCACCAGCCGGCCGCCGTCGGCCAGCGTCGCCACGTTCCGGCCCAGATAGGAGGCACCCATGATGTCGAGGATCACGTCCGCGCCCCGTCCGTCGGTGACCCGCCGGACCTCCTCGACGAAATCCTGCTCCCGGTAGTCGACGGTGTGCGCGGCACCCAACTCCCGCAACCGGTCGTGCTTGGTCGACCGGGCGGTGGCCACCACGGTCGCGCCCAGCGCCGCGCCGAACTGCACCGCGAACGTGCCGATCCCGCTCCCGCCGCCGTGCACCAGCAGCGTCTCGCCCTTGCCGAGGTGAGCCACCCGGACCAGGTTCGACCAGACCGTACAGGCCACCTCGGGCAGCGCGGCGGCGTCGACCGGGTCGACGCCGGCCGGCACCGGCAGCAGCTGCCCGGCCGGCACGGCCACCCGCTCGGCGTACCCGCCGCCGGCCAGCAGCGCGCACACCGGCTGACCCACCGCCCAGCCGGTCACCCCCGCACCGAGCGCGCCGACAACCCCCGAACACTCCAATCCGGGGTACGCGGGCGCACCCGGCGGTGGCGGATACTGCCCCTGCCGCTGGAGCAGATCGGCCCGGTTCACCGCGCTGGCGGTCACCTCGACGACCACCTCACCCGCACCGGGCTCCGGGTCGGGCACCTCCGCCCAGACGAGCGCGTCGGGTCCACCGGGTTCCGGGATCGTGATCGCGTGCATGGCCCAGTCTTACCCGATCCGGGCCGCAGTCTTACCCGATCCGGGACGGGAACCACGCTTGTCTGTCGACAAGCGCCATGTGGGCAGGTCCGGCCGGCAATATCCACCGGCCGTCGTCCCGGGCGGGCCACCGCTCGCCCAGGACGGCCGGAAATTCGGCCACAGTGGACCGACCGGGTGAGGTCACGCTGGTCATGCCATGGATCAAGGACCCCTTTCCGGTACGCCGGACCGCGCCCGACGGTGGTGGGCCGGCTCGTCCGGACGCGGTTCGTGGCAGACTAGGCACAGGCCGCGCACCCCCGGGTGGCGGTTCGGGAGGGTTCGCCTAGTGGCCGATGGCGCTGGTCTTGAAAACCGGTAAGGCAGCGATGTCTTCGTGGGTTCGAATCCCACACCCTCCGCTCCCTGGACAGCAAAAACGCCCCCTGACCAGCGAGAACGCTGGTCAGGGGGCGCATCTGTCGTTGGTGAGTCGGTCTCACTTCGTCCTGCTCCGGGCCACCGGGACTCACTGGTCGCGGCAAATGGGTGGCAAAGTTTGCCGCCAGCCTCGGTGACGCTTCCCGCCTGGCGGCTTTCGTCACCCGTCCGTCTCGGAGACTTCGTCAGGCTCAGGCGTACCTAGTGCTCCCTCGATGCGCTTACGAGCTGCTTCGTCCTGCCCGTCGATGCACGACGCGTAGACCTTGAGCAGCACGTGCACGCTGTGCCCGGCCCACTCGGCGACCTGCGTTGCCGGCACACCAGCATTGAGCCAGAGCGACACTGCGGCATGCCGCAGGTGATACGGCACCCGAGCCAGCACGGACCGCTGCTGCGCGGGGGTGAGCGCCTTGCCGCGTGCCTGCCGCCACGCTCTCAGGTAGGTGCTTTTCGACACGGGGCCAGGCCGCGCCCCTGGCGCGTTGAACATTCGGCCGCCAGGCTTGCCGTACTCCTGCCGATGGTGTCGCAAAATGTGGACGAGTTCGGGGCAGGCCGGCACATCACGCGTCGACCTCTTCGCGCGGTGCTTCAACTCACGATCCTCGCGCATTTCCCCGCTGTCGCTCCATTCCTCGCCGACGTGCTGGGTCGAGCCGCTAAGGTGCAGCCATCCCCAGCCCTCTTCGGGTAGCTCGCACTCGTCGTTCCTCAGATGCATCACCTCTGAGGGACGCAGCGCCGCGAAATACATGCACGCGAAGAAACCCTCTAGTGCGGGGTCTTTGTCGCGCACTGCGGCCAACAGCGAGCGTGCTTGCTGCGGGTTCGGTACGACCTTTCGATCAATCTTCTCTTCGTTCTTCGGGGCACGCCACTGGACGAAGTCCATCGGATGCGCGTCGAGGTATCGCAGCTCTACCGCGTACTTGAGTGCGCCGTACAGAATGGCCCGCTTGCGCGCAACTGTGTTGGCGGCGGCCGGGCCGCCGTCGAGGCGGGTCGCCAGCAAATCGAGTGCTTTCCGAATTGTGGCGGCGTTCGCAACCTCGGTCAGCGGCAACGTGTTGGTCTTGAGCCATTTGACCACGGGCGCGAGGTCGGCCGGCGGGTCGGCCTCGCGTTGCGACTTGTTGAACGCCCACGCATACAGTGCCCGCCTAATGTCTTCCCCGGAAGGCGCTCCGCGAGAGTCGCCTAGGAATGCCGGGGTGACGGTCGTGAGTGCGTCGGCGATGCTCTTTCGCTGGGTCGCTGCGGCCCGTGCCCATTTCATGTCCACGAACGCCACGGAGAGTTCGTACCACGTCCGGCTATTCAGCTCTCGCGCCATCGGTTCGGGTAGGCCACTCGGCTTGTCGAACGCGGTTCCCTCGCGCTGCGCCACGACAAGGCGCGATCGGAAGCTCTCCGCCATTGCCCGCGTCTGGAATGTCTCGCCACATTCGCGGCCGGCTACCTCCCACCGGACACGATAGGTCTTCCGATCCTTGCCGGTCTTTCGGTCGCGTCCCTTATATTCGCGGATGGTCCAGATTCGTACGTCGTAGGTGCTGCTCATGCTGCCTCTTCGCGGTCGTTGAGCCAGTTGTCTAGGTCGCGGCGGCGGACGTAGAGGCTGCCGTTGGGGTACTTGATGGTTCGGGGGGCGCGGCCGGTGGCCTTCCAGCGAAAGAAGGTCGAGCGGGGTACGCGCAGTTCGTCCAGGACTTCGGCGAGGGTGAGCAGGTTTCCGGAGGGTGTACGGCGGGCGGTGGTCATGGGCGGGTATCCCCCCTCGGGGTGGCGTGGAGGTAGATGCGCTGAAACATCGGAGAGCGGCGGTCATCGAGTGCCCCGGCTGTTTCAGTGGGTGTGCTGTGCAGCGGTGAGCGCCTTCCGGTCGGCCTGGTTAATCGCTGTCGGTCATGGCCGTGATTCCGCGCATGATCACGTTTTCGAGCCAGGCCATGTAGTCGACTGCTGCGGCCCGGACCTCCGGGGCTTTGTACTTGTCGTTGACGTCGTTGGCAGCGCGGATGTAATTCGCGATGAGGCCCTGAGCCTTGCGAGTTGCGTCGTCATTGGGTGGTGTGGTGGACATGGGAGCGCCTTCCGGTCGGTGCTGGTCGGCGTGTGGAGGGTCGGTTGTGTGGTGCGGCAGAAGGGCGTTGGGCGGGCCGCTGAGAACGCCATAGAGCCAAGATCCGGGGCATCCCGATGTACTGCATAGGGCGGATGGGCTGTGTGGCTCTCAGCGGGCCGGTTCTGCGTGCTGTTCGGGGTTGGTGGTCCGGGTGTGGCCGGGAGGGGCGGGTGGTGGTGACACGGTGACAGTTGGGGGATTGGTCGGGTGTTTGTGCTGGTGGGGTGGGGTTTGGGGCTGTCACCGGGTGGTGGTGACAGGTGGTGACAGCGGTGACAGCAGGTCGGGGGTTGTCACCGCTGTCACCGGTTGTCACCGGGGGGTGGTGACAGGGTTTCAGGGGTTGTGAGCTGCGGAAACGCGGCTGGCGGGCGGGGTTGTCACCGTGTCACCGCTGTCGGCACCCTCGGCGGTGAGGTCGGCGGCGCGGGGGTGGACTTCGTAGCTGCCGGTGTCGGTGGTGCGGACCCAGCCGTGGGCGGTGAGGACGTCGAGGACGGCGGTGACGTCGGCGGCGCGGGGTAGTTGTCGGTGGCAGCGGCGGTGTAGTTCGCGGCGGGTGAAGGTGGTCATGCCTTTCGCGGTGATGATCGCGAGGGTGCGGCGGGCGGTTTCGGTGGCGGCGTCGGCGGTGATGGTGGCCATGGCGGCGCGGTAGTGGGCGGCGAAGAACTCCGCGAGTCTGACGGCGTCGGCCATCCGCTGGGCGTCGATGGGGCGTCGCCAGGCGTCGGCGGGGTGGTGGGCGACGTGCAGCAGTCCGGCCAGGCGCAGGGTTGCGCCGGAGAGCTTGTTGCCCCACTCCCGCATGTCGTGCAGGCTTCCGCCGGGCCGTAGCTGGGCTTCCACCTGCTCGGCGGCGGCTCGGCGCACCTGGCCGGCGTCCTCGGTGAGTACCACCACGGCGGGGTCTTCCCACTCGGCGAACGTGGCGGCCAGGTCGTGTATCCGGTGCTGGTAGCCGGCGGTCACCGGTTCGGGCACCGGGGGCGTGTCCACGGGCCGATAGCCGGCCATCGACACCGGCAACGCGAACAGGAACCGGGCGGGCAAGCCACGGCCGGCCAGGCCAGCGTTCCCGCCGAACGCCCGGAGCACGACCGGTTGCGCCATCACGCACACGGTCAGGGCCGGCTTGTCGATGGAGGCACCCTCGCGGGTGGTGCGTTCATTGCTCATCGGCTGTCCGGCATGGCCTTTGAGGTAGGGGTCGAGGTTCGGGGAACCGGAGTAGCGGCCGGCGAGGGTGTCGAAGATGCCGCCTTCATCGCTGATGATCGCCATGCGTCCGCCGTTGGCGGCCATCAGGCTGATGAGCGCTTCGGGGGTGGCGTCGTCGGTGATGAGTTTCGGCAGCCCGGGGACCGTGATCGCTTCGGCGGCGATGGCGGCGGCCACCGCTTCGGCGGCGGCGTCGTCGCGTTTGCCGGGGTCGGTGGCTTTCGCGGCCTGGGCTTTGGCCTGTTCGGCTTGCCGGTCGGCGATGTCCCGCAACGCGGCGGCCTCAGCGATCCTCGGCCGGATCGCGTCGGCAAGCGTGGCCTGTGCGAGGAACAGGGGTCCGGTCATCGCCCGATGAACGGGACTCTTGCGTTCGCCGGGGCCGGCGATGACGGCGGTGAAGATGTTCGTCGGTTCCCGCCACCCGGGCACCGGTTCCACCTCCAACCGGCCACCCACACACGCCGACAGAACAGCGACAGCGAGGGTGCCGGCCATCGCCGGGTCGGTGGCGGTGAACCGGGCGACACCGGTCGCCATGTCGCCGAGCCACGCGGGGAACACGTCGAGCGGGAACGGCGGTGTGGGGGCGGTCGCGCCGGTCAGCGGCACGGGCATATCCCACAGCGGCCCACCGCCCGGTGGCGCATTGGTGTCGTCCGGATCGGTCACGAGGTGCAGTCGAGACGGGGTCATGCGGCGACTCCTTCGGCGCGGAAACCGCCGGTGATGGCACTGTGGATTTCGCGTTCGGTCTGCTGGGCGGCGCGACCGGTGTCGGTGAGAGCGGCAATCGCGTCGGCGTGGCTGATGGCTCCGGCGGTGACCATCCGGGCGACCCCTCGGGCGGCGCCGTAGAGGGTCACGCGGTGGCGTCCCTTGGGGGCCGCGGCAACGGTGGCCAGAATGGAGGCGAGCAGCGCGTCAGGGGATGAGATGGCCCCGCCCCCGGGCGTGCGGGTCGGCCTGGTCGTGTCGCTGACGGTGCGGGTCGGTGCGGCCTGGCAGGCGTCGAGCAGGGCGGGGGCCATCTCAATCAGGTCGTGTTCGCCGTCAGCCCACCGGTACGGGCGGCCGGTGCGCGGGTGTCTGCTCGGCGGCAGCACGACATAGCCGCCATCGGCCTTGATGTCGATGCCGTGCCGACCAGGCATCGGCCGGGAGATCACCGGGGTACCGGGGTGCCGGTAGTACAGGTGCAGCCCGTCGGACCCGGTAACGGCGTAACGGGTGCGGGGTAGCAGTCCTTCGGCGATGAGCGCGGCCATGCTGTGATGGCCACCGTGCCGTGGGTCTACATCCACGACCACCGTCCCGGACGCGGCCCCGGTCCGCAGGGCGAGTTGCCCGCGCGGCACGGCATCGATAATCGCGGTGACCCGTGCCGGGTCGGTGGTGGCGGCGTAGAAGCCGTGGCAGGTCAGGCACGGGCAGGCGTTCTGGTCGTGGGTGGGGTCTTCGTTGACCTTCGGGCAGTCGGGGCAGTTCGCTACGGGCCGTTTGGAGCGGCCGAGCATGAATACCGGCCACCCGTGGGCGGCGTACCGCAGGGCGGCGGTGAGCAGGTCGGGCATGGGTTGGTTCTCCTGTCCGGTGGGTCTGGTCAGGGCGGCGATGGTGTCGGGGGTGGGGTTGCGTAGGACGGGGATGCCGGCTTGTTCGGCGAGGGCTGCGCATCCGGTCGCGCCGGGTGAGCGGTCACGGATGAACGCCACGACCAGGTCGGGGCGGGTGGCGACCATGGCGGCGTTACGGCGGGGGCCGGCGGCCCGCCCGGCCGACCAGTCGGCGGGGTAGCGCTCCACCGTCACCCCACGTCGGGTACACCAGGTGTGGGCGATGGCGTCCGCCCCGCGCGGGCAAGCTCCGTGCAGCACGGTCAACGCCTGTCCGTACCGGTCGTGCAGGGCGGTGAGAACGCGGTCGATGGCGGCGCGGTCGGTCCAGGTACGGGAACCGGTGACGAGAACCCTCATCGACCCTCCTTCCGGGCGATGGGGTGGCCAGCGCCGCGCGGACGCTGGCCACCGTGACGATGAACGCCCGACCCGCCGCCGGGTGGGTGGGGTCAGCGGGTGTGCTGCCGGCGGTGGCTACCCCGGCGGCCGGCGCGGGCGGTGTCGAGATCGATCAGGGACGCGCCGCCGCTGGCTGTCGGCCCGGTCCGGCGGGGCACGGGCGCGGTGGTGGTGACAGCGAGGCGCAGGTAGATGCGGTGGTGGCCGGCGTCCACGCCGGCCAGCGGGTGCCGCTCGCTGACGAACGACACGTACGCGGCGGCGGTCAACGCCTGTACCGCCGTGTCGAGTTCGGCCGGGGTACCGGTGAGCCACGCCTCCATCAGCCGGCCCGGTTCGGCCCGGTCAACCGCCCATCGCGGGTGAGCCAGCAGAGCAGGGCTTCGACGTAGCGGGTGAACTGGCGGCGTACCTGCGGCCGGCAGTCACAGTCGACGCCGTGGGCCGCTTCGTGGAGCAGGTCGCCGTAGTGGGCGACCATGACCGGGTCGACCACCGTGGAGTCGATGTCGGCCGGTGGGGTGGGCCGGGGGTAGGTGTGGTCGAGTCGTGCGGTGACCTTGTCGACGCACGCGCCGATGACCTGTTGCGGGTCGTGGTCGATGCTGGCGATAGCGACCAGGGCGGTCAACACCACGTCGGCCAGTTCGTCGGCGACGTCGGCGGTGGTGTGGGTGATGCCCTTGCGGGGGTTCTGGCCGATGGTGCCGATCCACGCGGCGGCGGCCTCTCCGGCTTCCTCGGTCACTTTCAGGATGCGCAGCCCGGCTTCCTCGCGGCTGCGGCCGTTGATGGCGTCGAGCCGGGTGGCGACCAGGGCGGCGACGTCGAACACGCCGGAATCGGCGGCAGTGGGGTTCATGGGGTGGCCTTCCATGGGTGGGGGCGGCCGGCGACGGCGGCCCGGGTGACGGTGTGCCGTAGATCGGTCAGCAGTCCGTGGAGCTGCCGGCGGGCGCGCAGCTCGGCCGGGGCGAGAGCGACCCGCACGCGGACTTCGGCGTGTTCCCGGCCGGCGGCGGTGCGGACTCTGACGAGGACGGCGCGGCCGTGGCCGGGCAGGTCGACCACGATCTCTTCGGAGCGGTGTTCGCCGAGTCCGCAGCGGTGGTCTCGGCCGCACCAGTCGGTGTGACCGGTGCGGCCGGCGCGGCGGGTCATTGGTTGCCGGCTCGGTATTCGGTGCGGATGTGTTCGATGAGGCGGCGGCCGACGCGGACGCGTTTGCCGGTGGCGGCGCAGTGGCGGCACTCGCGGATGAGGCGTCGGATGATCAGCCCGGGTCGCTGGCCGGCTCCCTTGCAGCGTCGGCAGCGGCCGAACGGGGAGGCGTAGCAGAGGATCAGGTACCACGTTGCGTAACCGGCGGTGGTGAGGCTAGCTAGCAGGGTGAGGGTGACCACGATTCGTCTCCTGAGGCCGTTTCTAGGGTGAGCAGGGCCAACGCCGCTAGGGACTAGTGCGCTGATCAGGTTTCAGATGGGGCGCTAGTGGTGCCGCTAGGTCTAGCAGCCATGGCTGCTAGACCTAGCGGCGATTCGGACGGTCAGCCGGCGGCCCGACCACCCTGCCCACGGTCACGCTTGGTGATCGCGGTGAGGATGTGGGCGCGGTCGATGCCGCGCCGGTTGGCTCCCTTGCCGGTGTCCGGGTCGGTGCCCCATACCTGCCCGGTGGTCACGCCGTGGGGCTTGAGCGCGGCGGTCAACTGCTCCCGCGTCAGCCCGGTGTAGACCTCCGGGCGTAGCCCGGTCAGCCGGTCGCAGACCACCTCGGACCACAGCTTCGCTTCGGTGTCGGACATGATGGCGGCGATGTCGTCGAGCAGGGTGTCCCGGCGGACCGCCGTGGTGTCCACGGACTGCCCGGCGGCGTGGCCGGTAAGGGTGCCGGCTTTCTCCCGCAGTGCCCGTGCCCGGCGGGTGACCTGCTCGGCGGTCGGTCCGTCGATGTAGAAGGTGCGGGTGATCGTCGGGTCGTCGCCTTCCCCGGCGAGGTAGCCGATGCCCCGGTCCCGGCGGCTGAACATGGTGGCCTTGATGCCGGACTTGTGCATCGACGTGCCGAGGACCATGTCGTTCTCGGTGTGACCCATGACCTTGAGGCAGAACCGCAGCACCGCGTTCGCGGAGATGCCGGTGGGCAGGCTCTTGGCGTCCGGCCGTTGCGTGGCCAGGATCAGCGTGATTCCGGCGGCGGGGCCACGCTTGATCAGGTCGGTGCAGATTTCCTCGAACTCGTCGCCGTACTTGGCGTGCTCGAACCACACCTGACACTCATCGACACCGATCACGATGGGCTGCAACCCGAGACGCTTCGTGCTGGCCAGGTCCGGAGTGACCTTGTTCTCCGGGCACAGGTCACGCGGGAGTTCCCGGATCACCTTCGTGCGCCGCCGCAACTCGGTGCGGACCTCACGCATCGCGGCCAGGCCGTAAGCGATGTCGTCGTCTTCGTCACCGGCGCGGTAGCGGTGGCAGACCGGCTCCAACGGCGACAGGTCCCCGGTGCCCTTGAGATCGAACGCGAGGACCCACGCGCGGGGGTCGAGCGTCGCGCCGAGCATCGCCAGCCGCAGGCTGAACGTCTTGCCCATACGCGGGATCGACCCGACGATCATCGACGCGAACATCAGGGTGAGGGTCACCGCACGGCCGCGCGGGTCGGTGCCGAACGGGAACGGCTTGAACAGGTCCACCGCACCGGACTTGAGCAGCGGCCACGGGTTCTGCTTGGACCGGGACATGTCCTTGTCCGCGACGAACAGCACCAGCCGGCCCGGGTGGATCTCGGCGTTGGCCTCGGGCCACACACACCCGAGAGGGCGGGTGAGCGCGGCGGCCAACTCTTCGCGCTTCTCCACCACCGCCGACGCGGTCACCCCGCGCGGCAGCTCCACATCCGCCCGCCACCCGGTGCCGTTCTCCCGGGTGATCGGGGCCGGGAACCACCGCTTGCCGGTGTCACCCCGCCGCAGAGCCTGGTTGATACCGGGAATGTTCAGCGCGGCCAGTGCCCGCACCACCTCATCCGAGGTCAGCGGCATCACCGGGGCACGCACCACCGCCGTGTCGAGCAACGGCCGATCCGCCGGAGCACCAAGCACCCCGAACACCACCACCGCCACCGCCACCACCACGACCTGCACGACGGTCGAAGCGAGCAGCAGCACACCGAGACCAGCGACCAGCAGCACCGCCAGCAGGACGGCGGTGAGGCCACGCCACCGCACCCGCCGATCCCGACGCCGTGACAGCGTCTCGTACGTCTTGGCTTCCTCCGGTTTCGTCACGGCCGCGCGGACCACGGCTTGACGCACCGGCTCACCTTCCAGGTCGAACAGCCACCGCCCGTACCCGCCAGCCACCCGACCCAGCCCGGCCGGAGCACGCAAGGCCAACTTCCCGACGTACTTCGGCACCCGCAGCCCGTGGTAGAGCACACCGTGCCCCGCCAGGCCAGTAGCCCACGTCAGGTTCCCGGCGAACTCGGAACGCGACCGCAGCCAACCCGGCAGGATCGGCCGACGCTGCGCGTCACGAAACCCCGCGAGGGTAAACCGCGGGCGGCGCTGCGCGTCGATGCTGTCCACCAGCACCGGGCCACCCTCACCCGGGTCAACATCAGAGTCAGGGTCGGTCAGTTCATCGGAGCTGGCCCGGCGGGACCGGGCGGCGTCCAGGTCGACCACGTCGGCATCCGGGCCGCCCGGGTTGTGCAGGTCGGCTTCGGCTGCATGCCAGTCGAATCGGGGGTCATCGTGGGGGGACGTCATGATGGGGGTTCCTCCAACAGATCCGTTGGTTCGGGTCGGGTGGGGGCCGGCGGCGCGGCCGGGTTGTCGAGGCCGTAGGCCGCGCCGCCGGGCAGGGATCAGAGGTTCAGACCTCCGTTGATGACGTCGGCCTGTCGGCCGACGCGGGCGTTGCCGGTCCGCACGTTGTCCGTGCGCCCCGGCGCGGTGTCGGCGGCAGGGGCGGTGGGCTTGGTGGTGTCGGTGCGGCCGTGGATCTGTCCGGCCTGCACGGCGACCCGGTCGGTGCCGGACGCGGTGTTGGTCTTCTTGCTGCCCATGTCGGGGTGTCCCTTCCGGCGGCCAGGCGGTCTGGCAGCCACTACCGCCACCGGGTGATGAGCCGGTGACGGCAGAAACGGCCAGCGGAGCGCGGTGGGGGAAAGGGTCAGCGGCGGTCGCGGGGTGCGGCGCGGCCGTTGAGCTGCCGCCGCGCCCGGTCGACCTCCGGACGGTCGTGCAGGGCCTTGCGCTGCCGCTCGGCCTCTTGCTGGGCGGTCTTGCTGCCCAGGGTGGTGGCGGTGGCGTCGAGGTCGCGCCACCGCTCGTAGGCGTCGGCGAACCGGTCGCCGCTCATCGGGTGTTCCGCTTCTCGGCGGCGGCCCGGTTGCGGTCGGCGGCCTGGCGCTGTGCTTCGGCCAGCTGGGCGAGGCGGGCTTCCCGGTTGCGGGCAACGATGCGGTCGTGGTGTTCGCGCAACTGTCGATCGGACATACTGGTGGTCCTCCCGAAATCCCATGCGGGTTGAGGGGTAGGGCCGGCGGCACAGCACTGGTTTGCAGGCCAATGGGGCTGTGCCGCCGGGCGGGGTCACTTGCTGGTGTTGCCCTTGAGTTGCTGGGCGATCAGTCCGTAGCGGATGCGCTCGTCTTCGTCCAGGACGGTCGGCCGGCGGCCGGCGGCCCGTTCGTCGCGCGTCTGCCGGTCGAGGTGCTTCGGGTCGACCTTGACCTCACGCGAGCGGCCGTCGCTGTCTTCGCTGAACAGGTATTTCTTGCCCACGGTCGGGGCTCCCTCCGGGTCGCGGGCTGCCAGGCGGTCTGGCGGCCCCCGCGCGGGCACCCGGTAATGGGCGGGTGCCCGACGGGGGTGGTCAGACCGCGCAGAACAGGGCGGCGATGAACAGGAACCCGATGTGCCAGGACTGGTCGAGGGCGTACATGCCGCCGCCCCGGGTCAGCCAGTGCGGGTCCTTCCCGAGCGCGACGGCGAGTCGGCGCAGTGGGGTGCGCCGGTCGGCGATGTAGTGCGACACCGCCGACACCGTCAGCCCAACGGCGACGCCCCACCCGTCCAGGCGTAGCCCGGTGGCGAGGGCCAGAGTGGTCAGGGCGACGGCGGCGGTCAGGGTGTAGGTGGCGACGTGTGCGGCGCACGCGAGCCGACCCGCCCAACCGGGCTCACCCTTGCAGTCGGCTTGGTGCTGGGTTTGGACCCAGTGGTCGGCGACCTGGTGAGCGGCGTAGAGGGCGGCGAACACGGCCGCGAACACGGCGGCGTGCATGCCGGTGGGGTCTGGTGCGAACATGGGTGTCTCTCCCGAGATCCGAAAGGGTTGAGGGGGTTGGGCCGGCGGCACAGCACTGGTTTCCAGGCCGTGAGGCTGTGCCGCCGGGCGGGGTCAGGACTGGTCGGCCTCGCGCTGCTGCTCCTGCGTCGCCAGCCGCTTCTTGATGGCCTCCGGGGTGAACATCTGCGGGTTGGTGCGCTGCGCCCGCCGGTTCAGGTCGTCGACCTGCCGGTCGGTGATGGTGTTCGGGACGGTGGTCTTCTTGCCGAACATGGGTTCTCCCGGGGGTCAGGCGGCGATCGGGACGGGGGTGCCGTTGACCGGCGTTGCCGCAGCGCTCGGTGCGGATGGTGAACCGGTCACGGGGCGGGGCCGGTGGCGCTTGACGGTGCTCACGCTGACCTGGGCGAGGTGGGCGATCCGCTCGTGGGTGGCGGTCGGGTCGGTGGTGTGCGCGGCGATGACCCGCTCAGCGGCGGTCAACGACCGGGCCACGGGTCGGGCCGGGCGGACCGGTTCACGAACCGGCGTGGCCGGTGCCGGGGTGACCGGCTCGGCGTGGTCCCACGGGTCGACCGGGGCCTCTGCCGGTTCCTCCGGCGTCGTCTCGGCCGGCGGCGTGGTGACCTTCTCGGCCCGGTGGTCCTTGTCGGCCTGGCGTGCGGCGGCGCGGGCGGCCCGTGCGGCGTTGTAGCCCTCCCACGCCTTACGCGGGTCGCGTTCGTTGTGTTCGATCGACCAGCGGGCCGCCATCAGTGAGCGGATGGGGAACATCCGGCGGCGCTTCGGGGAGAACTCCACCCCCGCGTCATCGATCAGGTTGGCGTCCTCGGCCAGGAGTTGCACATGCTGAGCGCGGCGGGTGTGCAGACCCCACAGCCACGGGGACAGCAGGGACAGCAACGCGAACGCCACCGCCGCCGCTGTCGGGGCGGCCCCGTTGGCGAAGTGGGCGTAGTTGATGGCGGCGACCACGGCGGCGATCAGCCACGCCGCCCGACGCAGACTCGCGGCGGTGGCGTGGGCTTTGAGCATGAGCGCGTCGTGGGCGTGCCACTGGACGTAGACGGCGATGGACTCCAGGGCGGCGGAGAACGCCACCGCGAACGCCACCCGAGACGGCCCGTTCCATGCGGCCGGGGCGATCTGGTCGTAGGCGTAGGCGGCCTGCGCGTATGCCGCGCCACCGTTGATCAGCAGCAGCGGCAGCACCGGGCGTAGTTTCGCGCCGAACTCCGCTCGCGCCCGGCGGCGACGCTCCCGGGTCTCGGTCCGCTCGACGCGGCGGGCGGCGTCGCGGCGGCGGCGCTCCTGCTCATCGGCCACAGCTTGGCGGCGGGCGTGTTCGGCGTTGGCTTCCCGCTGTTCCCGGTCGAGCTGCGCCATCAACCGGGCACGCTCGACATCGGCTTGTGCGGACTCACGGCGGGCCGCCGCGCGGGCGGCCAGGATCGCCGGATCTTCCGGCGTACGACGAAACATCGCAGGTGTCCTTCCGGTCAGTGGTCGAGAACGGCGGCGAGCAGGTCACGGTGAGCGGGGAACACGTCCCCGTCGTGGTAGTGGCGCAGGTGCTCGATCAGGTGCTGGTAGGAGCGGGCGGGCAGCCAGGCGGCCTGGCGGGCGTCGTCACGGCCGGTCACCTCCGGCAGGGCGTCCCACCCGTGCCCGAGGTCGATGCGGACCGGGACGGTGACCATCCACGCCTCATCGGAGGCGCGCGGGTCGGGTACGTACCGGGCCGGCAGCGTCTTAACCCACGGGTCGGTGGGGTCGGCGACCAGGCCGGTTTCCTCGGCCAACTCGCGGAACGCTGCGTGCGTCGGGTTCTCTCCGGGGTCGACGTGCCCGCCGGGCACCGCCCACCCGTGTCCGTCGCCGCGTTCGATGAGCAGTAGCCACCGCTGCCCGCCGATGTCGGCGGCGGTAACGATGGCGTCGGCGGCCAGGGCCTCACCCCAGTGACCGAGTTCGTTACGGCCGTAGCGGATACCGGTCGGCGCGTACGGGTTGACCGGCCGGCCGTCCACGAGGGGGAACGGGATCGCGGCGGCGGCCCGTCGGGCCGTCCAGTCGATGCGGGTCGGATCCATCTCCGCATCGGCCCACGACGCCCCGGCGGTGATGCCGGCCAGGACGGACGGGTGGGTGAAGGTGCGCGCGGTCATCAGGCCACCGCCAGCGCGGCGAGCCGATCGGCGGTCGACGGGTCGAGCGGCCCGGCGGTGTCGGTGTACTCGCGGGCGGAGGCGTAGAACTCCCAGCCGTGCCACGTCGGGTAGGCGTTCATCGACCGGTAGGGGCGACCGTCGTCGGCGGTGCCGTCGTGCTCGCCGGTCAGCATGTCCGGGTCGTTAAGTCCGGCCAGGTGCAGCCACGACTTCAGGTCAGCGATGCTGTCGAAGGTGACCGACAGCGACACGCCGGGGGTGTGAACGCGGATGAAGGTCGGGTCGGCCAGCAGGATCAGTTCGGCCATGACGGCGCGACGGGACTTCTGGACAGTCACTCGGAGCCTCTTTCAACACAGGGGAGAGCAGTCGGTGCACTCTCCGAGGGATCGCGGGATGTAGTAGGGGCGCACCCGCCGGCAGGTTGGACAGGTGCGGCGGGCCAGCAACGCGGCGGCGATGGCCCGCCGCTGGGCGGGGGTGGCGGTGCGCTTCGGCCGGGCCAGGTCGACCCGGTACAGGTAGGCGGCGCGGGTGCCGCCGATACCACGCCAGAGCACCTGAGCGGCGACCGGTTGACCACCAGGCCGCAGCCCGGCGGCGGTCAGTTGGCGGCGGGTGGCGTAGCCGGGCGGGGCACCTCGCCACCAGTAGGTGGGGATACCGAACCGTGTTCCTTCCGGGTCCCAGTAGGCGGCCCGGATGCGGGACATCAGACCGCGCGAGGCAGGCTGGCCCGGCATCCGTCGGCGGTCTGGTGGAGAACCTGCTCACCACCGCAGGCGGGGCAGCGCACGATCTCGCAGCCGTAGCCGCAACCGGTCCGGCCGACCACCGCCAGGCGGTGAAGCACGCACCCGTCGGCTTGCCAGGGCGGGCGAACCGCCGTCGTGGCGGCGCGAGTAACGCGAGCTTCGGCCCGGCGCAGCCTGCGCCAGTCCAGCGGCGAGGGGCCACCCCGGTCGTCGGCGTAGAACAGGCTGATCTCAGCGTCGAGCACGTCCAGCTCAGCGGCAATCAACGGCCACTCGGCGTCGATCGCAGCCAGGTCAAACGGGGTCGGCTCCAACTCAGCGGGGATCACTTCGATCGGTTCCTCTCAGTACGGCGAGACGTCAGCGGGCAGGCCCGGCAACGGCTCTCGTTAGGGGCCAGCGGGGCAAGCGCCCCGCACGCCGTGCAGGTGCGCCAGATGGCGCGGCTCTTGGTCGTGACACGCACACACGCAGCGATCGCGGACATAGCGGGATCACCTCTCCCCACAGGTCAAGTCAGGTTGGGTAGGCAGCGCGGTCCGGGTGCCACCCGGACCAGCAGCAGAGCGCCGGGGCCGGGGCCGCGCCGTGACAGCGCGACCCCACCCACAGCGGGAATCAGAGGCAGAAGCAACCGCGCGCCAGACCCGGCCCGCTCGCCCCGCTCGCTCGGGATCTACCGAGGTCGGCCACCGTGTGGCTCAAGGCGGGGATGCCGCAAGACGGATCTACGCGGCGCTTCTGCTGTGAAGTTCTCAATGAACAGCCAGACACCGGCAGCACGTAGGCGAGTGGCGGCGAGCCGCCACCTTCCCCGTCTGCTCCGGGCTCGGTGTGATGGAGGCAACCTAACAACTGGTATGTCTCCAGGTCAACTGTTATGGCACAAGTCGTGTCTGAGCTGGGCAAACGTGAAACGCGGACCAACCATCTGTTAGGCCGCTGGTAGGCTGCGGGGACTGCTATCGGCTCCTGAGAGGACTGCCATGCCAACCCCTGAGCCCCGGCTAGCTCGGTCTGAGGCGCTCCATCAGCAGGTCGCCCGGAACATCCGCAACGACATCGATTCCGGGGTGCTTCGTGACGGTGAGGTGCTGCCCACCACGCGGGAACTAGCCGACCGGTGGGGTGTCAGCGGCTTCACGATCTCGGAAGCAATGCGTCTCTTGATCTCTGAGGGGCGAGTGGTTAGCAAATCCCGGTCAAAGCGAGTTGTGCACGCGCCGGATCAAAGCAAGCGGATCGAGATCCGGCCAATGAGCCCTCAGGTGTTGATGATCGGTGGCTATGCGGGCAGCGGAAAAACCGAGTTGGGTCGAATTCTTGCTCGTGAGACGGGGTGGCCGATTCTCGACAAAGACACACTGACGCGTCCCGTCGTTGAAGCCGCTCTTGAGGTAATGGGCCTATCTCCCAATGATCGCGAGTCCGAAGACTACCTAAGACTCATGAGGCCGCGCGAGTACGAATCGCTTATGGCGGCGACAAATGAGAATGTTTTATGCGGCAATAGTGCAATCGTTGCTGCCCCTTTTATCGCTGAGTTCAAAGATCGGGCGTGGCTGGAACGCGTGCAGGCATCTTTCGCGGAGAAAAAGGCGGCAACGACCTTCGTGTGGGTCTACTGCGATCCAATGACAATGCATGCCTACATTCGCCACCGGGGGGCTGCCCGTGATGCTGCAAAGCTCGCTGATTGGTCGGGCTACTTGGGCCGCATTGATGTGGACTTCCGTCCCGAGGTGCCTCATGCGTTGGTGACCAACTGCACGTCCAGTGCGCCATTGCAAACGCAGGCACGAGAGTTGCTGGGCCGGATACTAGGTCGTGAGGGTGGCCGGTCGTGAGGGTCGGCGTCATCCTCTACGGCCCGCCCGCCGCAGGTAAGGACACGGTTACCCGCGAGTTGGTAAACCTTGGAGGGTGTGTTGCTCTCTTCCAGCGGTTGAAGGCCGGAGCTGGGCGAACCACCGGCTACCGGATGGTTTCACATGAGCGCTTCAACGAGCTGCGTAAGCAAGGTGAGCTTATTTGGGAGAACCGGCGTTACGGATCGGTATACGGGATAGACCGATCGGTTTTGTTGAGCCTCGCCGATCACTCGGTACCGGTGTTGCACTTGGGGCAAGTAGCAGCAATTGATGCAGTCAAGGCCGCAACCCCTTCTATTCGGTGGGTTGTTGTCCACCTTTGGTGCCCGCGAGATATTGCAGAGGCGCGAATCGTTGCGCGAAAAACCGGGGATGTTGAAGAGCGGTTGACGGCGTGGGACGAGACGGAATCGCTTGAGTGCGCCGACGTAGACGTCAACACTGCTGAGAATGAGCCGGCGGTAGTGGCCCGGTCTATTCTCGGTGCTGTCCGAAGCGCTGGCATGAACAGTCAGCAGCGGATATGAGTGCCGCAGAGGGCTGGAGCCTCGACACGGCAGACCTTCCAGCCGCCGCTAATTCCATGCTCCTTCATCGTGTGAAAGCGCCATTCATGCTTAGTGCCGCTAATGAAGGTGACACTTCCTGTTTCTGGGTCGACTCTCGTGAACCGAAAGCCCACCATTGCCGAGACCAGGCCAGTTGAGGACGACTCTCGCCAATCGAACGACTCAACCTTCACTCCGTCACCGGCATGCGCCTCGAATTCGCGCCGCAATTCCTGCGCCGTTTTCAAGGCGCGGCGTGGCCTCTCGCTGCACACGCATCGATCGATCCCTAGCCCATCGCCCGACGCGAACGTCGCGAGTAGGTAGGCGTTGGCAGCGGCAACGGGTGTGGGTTCACCTTGCCCAGCTTCGGCCGTCATCACTACGGCCCACCCTGCCGGCACAGCTAGGCAGCCTGTCAGGGCGATGGCGGCGGCGATGAACGCCCGGACACGCCAGGAGCGCAGGAGGGGGGTCGAGGCGACCATGGGCTGAGGCTATCCGCTAGATCGAAATCGGTGTGACCTGCGCGTCCGTTCGTACGCCTGTACGATCCGTGGCGTGCGGGAGCAGGTATCGCGGTGGTGGAACGGATCGTGGGGGCGGTTAACGCGCCGCGATGTCTGGCTGTCTCGTGAGGTGCGATGGCACGTTGTGGCGAGGGCCGGCGATGTTGAGACGGGCAGAGTACTCCGGTGGGAGTTTGCGACCGAGGCCGAGGCGCGCACGATGGTTCAGCGGCTTGTCCGGGCGGGCGGCGATCAGTGGCGCGAGCAGTCCGTGACAAGCTCCGCAGCGCGTTCTGATCGCGAGCAGCGGTAAATGCCCGGCAAGGACTGGCTGTGGTTCGACGTTTGCGCAGCTCACCAGCTTGCAGCGGTTGGTCTTGAAAACCGGTAAGGCAGCGATGTCTTCGTGGGTTCGAATCCCACACCCTCCGCGTCCAGAGCGGCAGCAACGCACCCTCACCAGTGTTGACCCTGCCAGGTGGCGTCTCGCAGTGTGCGCCGTCCATGCGTGCCCGTCCTTCAGCCGCTCATGGAGCCTGCTCGAACGGTGCGGGTACGTCCTCGGCTGACCTTTCGTGTCACCAGAGGTCGCGTAGCGTCACCGGAGTGCTTCTCGGAGCGCGTGCCGCTTCCTGCCGGTCGGCAGGAAGCGGCAATGAGGGGGGTCAGCAGGCCACAAGATGGCGGACAGCTTCCTGCGCCTTCTTGAAGTTCTCTTTCCTGCCGGGCGGAAGTCCTCCATCGATCGCAAGCTGAAGGGCCGCCGTTACATCCTCGATCAGCGATCGAAGAATCTGGCCGTGCTTCGCGTTGGGCGGAATGCTCCACTCGCGCTCGAAGATGAGCCGGTAGTAGTCGGCGACGCCGACAGTCACCCAGCGCTGCCTTGCCGATTGGTAGACAATTCCGTCCAGCAGGCCGGGACCCTCGTCGTCACCGAGGGCCTCCTGATCTCCGTCTGACAGCGGAACATAAAGCCAGAGGGAGATGTCCCCGGTGTAGCCAAGTGTGCGCCAGAACAGATGAGCCTGGCCGCCCGTTCTGAATATGCCGAGGGTGGGTACGCCGTTGTAGCGATCGAATATCTCGACCTCCTCCACCGAGGTGACCGGTGCCCACGCTAGATTGCCCAACTTTGGGAGAACCGACTTACTCACGAGTATCACCTCCCGTGGACTCAGTGAAGCACTTGTCGAAGCTCATCGCCATACCGTCATCCCACTCGGTAGGCCCATATGGCCCAGACGGTGGGAAGACCGAGACATGGAGGGGATTCCCCCGGGTGGGTGAGTGGACGACTTCGAAGCCAGCTTGACGCAGCGCGCCGACGGTGGTGTACCGAGCCTTGGCCCAAGGTGGTGCAGCTTTTGTGACGAGGAGCGCCACCGCCATCTTGGACTGCCTGCCGATGATCAATGACATCTCGGTCTCACCGATGTCTACCCGCAGGAAGTTGCGGAAATCCTCTCCTTCCTCTCCGTACTGAGTGAGTTCGACGCCGTCTCGCAGGTACTGGACCTCGGCTGCGCTGCCTTTTCCACGGGGCACTCAGGGTCCGCCTTTGGTAACTTCATCGAGCAGGGGTTGCATGAAGTTACCGAAAGTGCACCGGTAGTAGTGTCGGAAGTCCGACACTTGGGGCTGCGGGGTGCCAGTTACCCTCCTTCTTGCTATCAAGGTGCAACCTAGCGGTTCTATCGCTTTTAAGTAGTGAATCAGACAAAATGCCCGCAGTGGTGTGATGCGGTGCTCTGCGCTGACACCGCCGTACCGCCACCATCGACGGCCTTCGCGCCAACCTGGGTACGGTCGGCCCGGCTATTGGCGGCCAGTGGTCGACAAGATGGGGGCGATCGGTCCCGACAGGGTCGAGTGGATTGCGGATCGCTTCCCGCTTCCAGCCATTCCTGCCCGACGAGTCTGTCGGGCAGGACCTTTTCGCGTTCTGCGCACGGTGCGTCCGAGTCGATCAGCGCACGTATCGAGCCGCTACGCCGTCGAGTCGAACGGGGACTCGTATGACGAACTGCGCCAGCTCGGTCGAGCATCAGCGATGTGTGGCGGCGGAAGAGTCATTCTTGCTCCGGCGCGACTGCGCTTTTTCGCTGGCCGGATGTGTACAGCTTGTTCTACGGCCGGATGTGTGCAGCTTGTTGTCTGGCCGGATTGTGCAGCACCAGGAGCCCGCAGATGAGGGCTCGGGGTGGCAGGACACACACAGGCGGGCGTGGCGTGCGCACCTGCACTCCGGCGGGCCGGTGAATCAGGCAACGACGCTGGTTGACGCACGTCAGTACCTCCCATTCCGGGAGACCTTCCCCGATGGCCGCCAGCACGACGGGTCACGTCCGTCCCGCGTGGCGGCTGACGGCGCTGGACGGGTGCCCGCACGTCAGCAGTCAGGAGACGGGGCTGAGGTGGGCGGCGAGGATGCGCCAGCCGTACCCGTCGTCGTACGCCCAGGTGCGGGTGTAGCGCAACCGCGCCGCGAACGGCTCACCCGCGAAGGTGCCGCTGACCCGCCCCCGGAAGAACGTCACCCCGGTCGTCCCGGCGACGAGCAGCTCCAACTCCTCCTCCACCAGCTCGTCGAGCACCGAACTGCCACTGCGGTGCGCGGCCAGGTCGTCGGACTTGCCGAAGGTGCGACCGTCCGGCCCGACGGCGATCAGGCGGTCGTCGAGCAGGGCGTCGAGCGCGGCCACGTCGCCGGTCAGCTGGGCGGCCTGGAGGCGGCGCTCCGCCTCCAACAGTTCCGCCTCACGTTCGGTGTCCCGCATGTGCCCTCCCGGTCGTCGACCGGCCCGTCGGCCGCGTCCCCTCATTCTGGCGGCCCGACGGTGCGCGGTGCTTCCGGTTCGTCGTCCCCGCCCGGCGGGGTAAGAAGGGGCAGAGGAAAACGCGCACACCGGAAGGACCTTCCCGATGACCCTGGAACGACCGATCGCCCCGGACCCGTACGAGCTGCTGCCGACCGTGTCGTCGTTCGACCTGACCAGTGACGACGTGCACAACGGCGAGCCGATGGACGCCCGGTACGCGCACGGCAGCACCGGTGGCGAGAACGTCTCCCCGCAGCTGACCTGGTCGGGCTTCCCCGCCGGTACGAAGAGCTTCGTGGTGACCTGCTTCGACCCGGACGCCCCGACCGGCAGCGGTTTCTGGCACTGGGTGCTGGTCGACGTGCCCGCCTCGACGACCAGCCTGCCGACCGGCGTGCAGGAGGCCGACCTGGGTGGGGCGTTCAGCGTCCGCAACGACTACGGCGACACCGGATACGGGGGTGCGGCCCCGCCGCCGGGCGACCGCCCGCACCGGTACGTCTTCGCCGTGCACGCGGTCGACGTCGACACGCTCGGCGTGGGGCCGGGCGCCAGCCCCGCGTACGTCGGCTTCAACCTGGCGTTCCACACCCTGGCGCGGGCGGTCATCCGGCCGACGTACCAGATCAAGGAGTGAGCGGTGCCCCGCCGGTCCCGCGTGGGCGGGGCCGGCGGGCGGGCGGCACGGTCAGCCGGGCACCCGGGCGACGGCGAAGACGGACTGGCCGAACGGCGGCCGGACGAGCTGCTCGGCGGCCTTGGTGGCGGGCAGCACGAGGGTGTCGTACACCTTGACCATCGGGCCCTCCTTCGGCATCAGCCGGAAGACCTTGGTGGCCATGAAGTAGCCGATCAGGCCGAGGGCGTTGGCGTAGTGCATCGTCTCGACGTGCAGCCCGGCCGCGGTCATCGCGTCGCCGAGGGTCTTCTTGGTGTAGCGGCGCACGTGGCCGGTGGCGATGTCGGCGGGGCCCATCGCGAACTGGAACGCCGGCACGATGATGATCACCGCGCCGCCGGGCCGGACCAGGTCGCGCATGCTGCGCAGCGCACCCACGTGGTCCTCGATGTGCTCCAGCACGTTGTACGACACGGCCGCGCTGTAGTCGCCGCCGCCCGGGTGCGGCAGCAGCATCTCGCGGACCTCGATCGTCGGCTCGTCGACCAGCCGCTCCTTGAGCAGGATCAGCCGGTCCGGGTCGGCCTCGGTGGCGGTGAAGCGGGGCACGTGCCGCGCCCACTCCAGGGCGTAGTCGCCCAGGCCGCTGCCGATCTCGATCGGGTCGTCACCGAGGTGGGGCACCGCCAGTTCGACGAACCACCGGCGGTGGTTGACCGCGGTGGCGAGGCCCTCCAGGACCTCTGACTGGACGCGCTGATCCCCAGTGATTTCTACCATGCGTCGATTCCTCACGATATGACTGACCCGCGCCTGGACCGACAGAGTGAATCATCCGCGCGAGGGGCGGAGGAAACGGGGCACTGTGAAGGCCGAATTGTGGTCGGGGGAGGGCACGTGATCGGCGGTCGGCGAACCCGGCACATAGTACGGCAGTACCCGAAACATGTCACGTGCCCGCCATAGGCCAACTACGCTGTGAATTGTCATGACTACTTCCGAATCGGAGCCTGTCGCCGGTCGGTCCGGCGTCGGGGACGCCGAGCCGGTGCCGACCCGGCGTGTCGTCCGGCGGAGGTGGCGGCGGGTGTTCCCGACGGGCCGCCCGCGTCGCCCACCTGCCCCGGCGGCGGGGGGTCCGGCGAGGGCGGGGTGGCGGTGGGACGCGCTCGCCGTGGCCAGTTATCTCGCGCTGGCGATGTGGGTGACCGCCCGGTTGTGGCGTGACCCCGGGGCCGGGGTGCGGGACAACCGGTCGGACCAGGCGCAGTTCGAGTGGATGATGGCGCACGGCGCTCGGGTCGTCACGGAATGGAGTTATCCGTTCGGTTCGGACCGGATGAACGTGCCCGACGGCGTGAATCTGATGGCGAATACCTCCGTATTATCCATCTCAATACCAATGACCCCGGTCACCATGCTCTTCGGGCCGCACTGGTCCTTTCTTCTTTTCCTCACCCTCGGAATGGCGGCCACCGGCACCGCCTGGTACTTCTTCCTGTCCCGGGTGGTGACCCGGTCCCGGGGGCCGGCCTGGCTCGGCGCAGCCTTCTGCGCGTACGCCCCGGCGATGGTGTCGCACGCCAACGCCCACCCGAACATCGTCTCCCAGTTCGTCGTACCGCTGATCATCTGGCGCACCCTGCGACTGACCGAGCCGGGCCGGTGGCTGCGCAACGGGCTCCTGCTGGGCCTGCTGATCGTCTGGCAGGCCTTCCTCAACCTGGAGATCCTGCTGATGACGGCGATCGCCCTGGCCGCGGTCACCGGTGCCCTCGTCGTCGGCCGGCCGCACCTGCGCGCGGCGGCCCGACCGTTCCTCGCCGGCCTCGGCGTGGCTGCGCTCCTGTCCGCCGTGCTGCTCGCCTACCCGCTGTACGTGCAGCTCTTCGGGCCGGGTTCCTACCACGGGCTGTCCCGGCTGATCCGGGGCTACCGCACCGACCTGGGGGCGTTCGTCGGCTGGTCGCGGGAGTCGCTGGCCGGTGACGCCCGGTCCGCCGACCCGCTGGCCCGCAACCCCACCGAGGAGAACGCGTTCTTCGGCTGGCCGCTGGTCGTCCTCACGGTCGCCCTGGTCTGGTGGCTGCGGCGCAACGCCCTGGTGCTCGGCCTGGCCGCGCTCGGGCTGTTCTTCGCCGTCCTGTCGCTGGGCCGGGAGGTGCAGCTCAACGGGCGCAACACCGGCGTCCCCGCCCCCTGGGCGCTGCTGGAGGAGTTGCCCCTGCTGCACTCCGTGGTGCCCACCCGGTGGTCGCTGGCGATCACCCCGGTCATCGGCGTGCTGCTGGCCCTCGGCGTGCAGCGGGCCCGGGATCTCGCCCACCGGCACCCGACCGCCAGGCGGCAGATCCGCTTCGTCACGGCGACCGTCCTGCTGATGGCCCTGCTGCCGCTGCTGCCGACCCCGCTGCCGGCGACCCGCCTCGACCCGGTGCCGGCGTTCGTCACCTCCGGCGGGTGGCGCCCCTACGTCACCGGGGGCCGCAGCGTGGTGACCCTGCCGCTGCCCGACAACACCTACGCCGACCCGCTGCGCTGGTCGGCCCGGACCCGGCTGGAGATGCCGCTGGCGCGGGGCTACTTCCTGGCCCCCGACACCCGGCCGTGGTCGCCCGAGCCGGACGCCGCCCTGTTCACCGCGCCGTACCGGCGGACCAGCAACTTCTTCGGCGGGATCGCGCGCACCGGCACCATTCCACCGGTCACCGCCGCCGACCGACGGGCCGCCGTGACCGACCTGCGCTACTGGCGGGCCGGCGTGGTGATCCTCGGCCCGCACCCGCACGCCGACGCGCTGCGTAGGGCGATGACCGCGGTGACCGGCATCACCCCCGTCTGGACCGGTGGGGTGTGGCGGTGGGACGTCCGGCCGCTCACGGACTGAGCGGGGGCGGGCCGGTCAGGCCGAGCGGACGCAGCAGCCCTGGCAGACCTTGGGGCTGGGCAGGGTGAAGGCGAGACAGCAGGTGCGCCGCTGCACGGTCGGCTCGCCGCCCCGGCCGGGCACCAGCTCGACCAGGTCGGCCATGCCGAGGGTGTCGAGCAGGGTGTCGATGGTGCGCACCGACGGGCCGGGCAGGGCGTCCGCCGCCCGCAGGATGCCGTGCGCGATGCCCGAGGCCACCGAGCCGAGCAGGGTACGCACGCCCACCCGTACCTCCGCCTGGATCGCGGTGACCATCGGGGCGAGATGGGCGTCGAGCAGCGAGGCGCGCAGGAGGCCGAGCAGCTCGGCCTCGTCGGCGGCGACCCGGACCCCAAGCTGGCCGGTGAGGGCGAGCGGGTCACCGGGCAGCACCGCGACGGTCGTCGAGCGGCGCAGGCCCATCGTGAGCAGCTGCCGGTGGTCCTCGAAGTGGATCAGCACGTCGGCCGGGTCGAGCAGCGGCACCCGGCGGGCCGAGGCCCACCCGAGCACCACCGGCAGCGCCGTCCAGTAGCTGTAGGACTTCCAGGCCAGCGCGGCGCAGGCGTGCGGGGTGCCACCCCAGCGGCGGGCGGCGGCGCGCAGGAACTCGGGCATCCGGGTGCCGTCGACGAGGGTGGTGGCGGGGCTCCAGCCGAACTCGTCCGCCACCACCAGACCCGGCGCGAGGCCGGGCAGCGCGTCGGTGCCGAACATGGCCCGCAGGGTGGTGGTGACCGGGGCGAGCCGGCCGGCGAGATCCTGGCCCGGCATCACCGCCGTCATCCCGACCCCCTCCCGTCACCGCTCGTCCGCCGTGGGTGGCGGAGGCCCCGTCGGCCACTCCGGTGCCGGAGGGGTCGCCCGTGAAGCTAAGGCTAGCCTAACCATGCCTGGGGTCCTGAGGGAAGCCTCTCCGGGAGCGGATCGGGAGGTCGGGATCACCATGGCCGTCCGGTCGGCACGGATCAGCCCGGTTCGGCTACTACCCGACCGAAGGCGCGGAAAACGCCGGCGGTGTCAAGGCATATGTCGACAACGTGCCAGTTCGGTACGGGGAAACGGAGAAAACGTGAAGACTTGTCGTCCCGGCTGCTTTGCGTGAGGAAGCTGATGACGACCTCTCCCCTGGAGCGGGCCGCCGATTCGTTCGCGGCGGAACTCGCCCGGCACCGGACGGGGCGGGGGCTGACCAAGAAACAGCTCGCCACGTTGATGGGTTTCGACCCGTCGTACGTGAGTCACGTCGAGGGGCGTCGGCACCGGCCCACCGAAGACTTCGCCCGCCGCGCCGAAGCCGTCCTCGACGCCGGCGGCGTCATCTGGCAGTGCTTCCAGGAGTACGACCAGCTCCGCCAGGCCCGTGCCGTTCCCGGGCAACGCGAACCGACACCCCCCGGGCGGTGGCTCCCGCCGGGCACCGGGCTCGTCGTCGAACAGGAAACCGCCACCCTCACCCTGGTCGACGGCACCTACCGGTGCGTGATCCGTCGTCGACTGCACAACGCCGGCACCGAACCGGTCACCCGCTACCTCGTCCGGGTCGCCGTCGACCGGTGGCCCGACGACCCGGGGCGCTCCAACCGGCACCACCGGGAACACCCGCTCACCTTCGCCGAGCTGCGCTTCCGGGCCATCTACCACGACGACGGCGGTCGCGAACCGATGCACTGGCGGGTCCGCCACGACCGGGACGCGTACAAGGAGATCTGGCTGCTGTTCGAGAACGCCGACGGGCCGTTCCCGCTGCACCCCGGCGATCGCGCCGAGGTCGAGTACGCCTACCGGGTCGGCCGGGTCAAGTGGGGCCCGTGGTTCCAACGGGCCGTCCGCCTGCCCACCCGGCACCTGGCTGTGCGGCTCGACCTCCCGGCGGCCCTCGACCCCCGGGTCTGGGGGGTGGAGACCTCGCTCTCCGCCGACGAGGGGCCACTGCGCACCCCGGTCCGCCGACACGACCGGGGCGACCGGGTGGTCTTCGACTGGTCCACCGACGACCCGCCGCTCAACACCCGCTTCCGCCTCCAGTGGCGGTTCCGTCAGGAGCCGGCGGAGACGACGCCGCAGGTGCCGGCCCGCCCCACCGACCGGCTGCGCGCCCTCGGCGTGCTGCCCCCCGACGCCACCGCGTCCGGCCGGCCCGCCCGCCCATTCGACCTGCCCCGGGAAGCCGCCGCCGCCCGCGAAGTGGCCGGCCGGCTCACCGACCTGCTGGCCCAGGCCGACGAGGTGCACACGTTCAGCGCCGGGATGGGCCTCGCCGCACCGCAGCTCGGCCTGGACGCCGCCGTCGCCGTCGTGCGCCCCCCCGACCGGACCGCCCCGCCGGTCGTCCTGGTGAACCCCCGGCTGGTCGCCGAAAGCCCGGAAACCGTCGAACAGTACGAGGGCTGCCTCGCCACCGCCGACCACCGCGGCCTGGTGCCCCGCCCACTGCGTGTCGACGTGGAACACGCCCGCTGGGACGGCAGCCGGATGATCACCTCGTTCGCGTACGGGATGGCCCGGTTGGTCGCCCACGAGATCGACCACCTCGACGGGCGGGCCTGGACCGACCGGATGGCACCCGGCGTGCCGCTGGTCCCCGTCGAGGAATACCGCGACAGCAACGCCTGAACGCCTGCCCGGACGCTGATCCGGGTGGGCACGGAGGGGACCGGGGCGCGTGCCCCAGGGGGCGGGGGCACGCGCCCCGGTTCGGGGGGAGTAAAGCTCTACAGGTTGCCGAACGTGTCGTACCGGATGTGCTGCGGCGGGACGTCGTCCTCGGCGAGCGCCCGCAACGTCGCCCGGACCATCGCGGCGGAGCCGGAGACGTAACAGTCGTGCGACGTCCACGGGCCGTACCGGGCCACCACCTCGGGGACGTCCCCCCGCTCGCCGTCGAAGCCCGGGTCGTCACTGCACGACGGGGTCACCGACAACCAGGGATGCGCGGCGACCAGCTCCTCCAGGCCGGCCAGGCCGTACAACTCGTCGGCGTGCCGGGCACCGTAGAACACGTGCACCCAGCGGGCCCGGTTCCAGCCGGCCAACTCCTCCACCATCGCCTTCACCGGCGCCAGGCCGACCCCGCCGGCCACGCAGAGGATGTCCCGCCCGGAATCCCGGTCCACCGTCATCGACCCCATCGGAGCGGCCACCCGCAGCAGGTCACCCGGCTTGGTCCGGCGCACCAACGCCCCGGACACCCAGCCCGCGCCGGCCGGCGTACGGACGTGGAACTCCAGCACGTTGTCGTCGTTCGGGGCGTTCGCCACCGAGTACGTCCGCCACACCCGGGGCAGGTGCCGGGGCACCTCGACACTGACGTACTGGCCGGCCCGCCAGACCAGCGGGTGCTGGAGGGCGCGGACGGTCAACACGGCGGTGTCGGTGCCGTACCGCTCGTGGGTGAGGACCTCCGCGTGCCAGAACGGCGGGTTCTCGTCCGCCTCCGCCCCGGCCAGCATGGTCGCCGTGATCGCCGCGTACGCGTCCCGCCACGCCTGGTCGTACTCCAGGCTCCAAGCGTCACCGGCGGTGGTACGCAACGCGTCGAGCAGCGCCACCCCCATCGTCGCGTAGTGCGCTGTGTCGACGTGGTACTTGCGGTGGTCCCGGCCCAGCGAGCGCAGGTATTCGTCGAAGCTCTCCGGATCGTCCATCACCTGGGTCGCGGTGACGATGGCGTCCAGGATCCGGTCACCCTGGCCGGTCATCTCCGCCGGGAACAGCCGACGCAGCTCCGGATCGAGCAGGAACAGCCGGGCGTAGAAACGACCGCTCAGCCGGTTCCGGTCCTCCTCGACCAGGGTCCAACTCTCCTTCAACAGCCGAGCGAAGTTGTCCACGGGGGGCGGTCCTCCTCCTGACGGCGGATCGGGCCCCGATAGAATGTCCACGGAGCGTATATAGCGGTCGCACAGACTGTGCGATCGGCTCGTCCGGGGCCACCGGCCGGTGCGATCGGGACCACCCCGTCGGGCAGAGTGGTGCGGTGACCGATGAGCAGCCCACCCGCCCCGTGACCCGGCGGGTCCTCGGCACCGAGACCCTGCTGGTGCTCGGCCTGTCGCTCGGGCAGTCGGCCGTCTACGCCGTGGTGTCGCTGACCGCGAAGCTGACCGCCGACGGGCCGCTGTCGAAACAGACCGCCTCGCTCAACACCTCACAGTCCGCCCGGCCCTGGCTCGACCTGACGTACCAACTGCTCGGCATCGTCTTCGCGCTGCTGCCGGTGCTGCTCGCCGTACACCTGCTGGCACGGGACCCCGGCGACCCAGCGCGGACCCTCGGCGTGGACCTGCGACGGCCCGGGTCCGACCTGGCCCGGGGCACCGGGCTGGCCGCGCTGATCGGCCTGCCCGGCCTGGCCCTGTTCTGGGTGGCGGCGCAGCTCGGCATCAACGCCACCCTGGTCCCCGCCGGCCTGCCGCCGCTGTGGTGGGCGGTGCCGGTGCTGGTCCTCGCCGCCGTGCAGAACGCCGTGCTGGAGGAGGTGATCGTGGTCGGCTACCTGGTCACCCGGCTACGACAGTTCCAGTGGCGGATCGGCGCGGTCATCGCGACCAGCGCGCTGCTGCGCGGCTCCTACCACCTCTACCAGGGCTTCGGGGCGTTCGTCGGCAACGCCGTGATGGGCGTCGTGTTCAGCCTGTTCTACCTGCGCACCCGGCGGGTGATGCCGCTGATCGTGGCGCACACCCTGCTCGACGTGGTCGCCTTCGTCGGCTACTCGCTGCTGCCCAAGGACTGGTTCGACTGGCTCTGACCGCCGCCACCCACGCCGCCCTCCTGTCGCCGCGCCGCTCCGCTGTCGATGTTCCGGCGGTGGTCACTGAAGTGCCGCGGAGGCCGCCGACGGTGGGCGGGTTCGGTGGGGACCGGCCCTACCGGCCGACCCGGGCCGGCCGGTAGGAGGCCACCGCCCGGGCAGCGAGCCGTTCGGTTGCCGCCGCGTCACCCGCCGCCGTCGCCAGTACCGCCGCCCCCGGCAGCAGCCGGGCCGCCAGCCGGAGCGCAGCCCAGCCCCCGGCCTGCGCGGCCAGCGGCGCCGCCAACCGCCAGGCCGCTTCCGCCGCACGCGGCCACGGCCCGTCACCGGGCCCGTCCGCCGCCCGCGCCGAGTCCAACGCGGCACGGGCGCTGTCCGCGTCCGGGTGCACCCGGGTCAGCACCAGCAACTCCACCGCCCGGTCCGGGTGGAGCGGATCCCGCCCGTAGGCCGCCGCCACGTGCAGCACCAGCGCGGACTGCGTCCAGAGCACCGCCGCCAGCTCCGCCACCGGCGCGAACAGCCCGGCCACCGCCGCCGTCGCCCCACCCACCCCGGCCCACCTGACGAACCGCCGGGTGGCCAGCCGGGCCAGCCCGTCCGGACCGGCATCCGGGTACGCCTCCCGCAGCCCGCGCGCCCACGTCTGCGCGCGCGGCCCGATCCCCTCGACCGCCGCCAGGGCCAGCAGCTCCGGGGCGAATCCCGGGTGGGCCAGCAGCCGGGCCCGGAGCACCGCCAGCTCGACCCGCCCCGATGGCACGCCGTCCGGGTCCGCTGCCGCCCCGACAGGTGCGCCGGTGGCGTCGGGCTGTGGGGGCACGGCTCGTGGGCCGTGCTCCGCCAGGTCGGCGGTGGCCGGCCCGGGGGCGGTCGGCGCGGTGCCGAGTTCCGATCCGGCGGGCGGACGCTGCCCGCTCGCCAGGTCGGGCCCTGCTGCCGGGTGCTGCCCGATGGTCGGGTCGGGTTCCCCGGTGGGGTTGGTGGTCGCCGCCGGGGCGGGTTCCGGCGGTGCCGGTTTCTTCGGTGGGGTCGCCCGCTTGCGGGGCGCAGCCCGGCGGGTGGTCGGGCCGGCCTCCTCCGCCGGCACCGCCTTCCGGGGGGTCCGCTTCCGTGGCGGCGTGCCCGGCACCACCGGCGTGGTCGTCGTCGGTGTGGCCGCTTGTGAAGCCGTGGACTTCTGTGCCGGTCTGGTCGTCTTCGGTGGCGGAACCGGTGCCTGTGGAGCGGCTGTTTCTGTCGGCGTGCTCGTCTCCGCCGAGACAGCTGACTCCGGCGCCTCCGCCGACACACTCGTCTTCGGCGTCTTCCTCGTCTTCGGCGTCTCCGCCGAGGCAGCGGTCTCCGCCGGTGGATCGGGGGTGCCGGGGACTGCGGCGGGCCCCTCTGCCGGGTCGGGCCGTAGTTCTCGCCGGGGTGGGGAGGTGGTGCTGCCGGCGGCCGCCCCCGCCGCCCGGCTGCGGGCGGTGCGTCGCGCGGCAGGCGACCCGGGGATCGCGGCGGATGCCGGCGCGCTGCCCGCGGCGGGGGCGGCGTCGCGTACCGGCCTCTCGTCCCCTCCGCGCTGCGCCGGTGCGGTCGGCGGACCGCCCGCCGCGCTGGTCGGCCCGTCTGCTGGCGGACCGTCGGCCGTGCTGGTCGGCTTGTCTGCCGGCGGACCGTCGGCCGCGCGGCGTGGTCGGGCGGCAGGCGGCGGCGATGGTACGGGCGACCCGTCGGCGGGGGGTTGGAACAGCACGGCCGGTGCCGCCTTCGTGGGGCGACTCCGCTTCGGCCGGGGCGTCGCCTCGTCATCGGAAGGTTGTTGCTGCCGGGGCGGTACGGGCGGCGGCGTGAAGGTCGCCTCCGGCGAGCGGCGACGCGCCCGGTCGCTGGTGGGGCGACGGGGCGGGTCGCTCGGCGGCTGCTCCTGCATGGGACAGGAGCGTAGTCGCGAACGTGACCTGGCACACGCGGGAATACGCGTGCGGGGCGGTGTCGTGGGAGGGCGACCGCCGCCCCGCATCCACCTCCGGGCTGATCCCCCGGCACGATCCCCCAGCAGGGCTTGCGGTCGGTCGGGATAGTCGCTTTGCCCCGGGTGGGGGCGGACCTGTATCCTCGTCCGCGGTGGTCCGCAGGGTCACCGAGGAGACTTCGCCTAGTCTGGTCTATGGCGCCGCACTGCTAATGCGGTTGGGGTCTTAAAGCCCCTCCCGGGTTCGAATCCCGGAGTCTCCGCGCAAAACCGGTTGTGTAGACTGGTCGAGCACCGGGCGCCCGTAGCTCAATGGATAGAGCATCTGACTACGGATCAGAAGGTTAGGGGTTCGAGTCCCTTCGGGCGCACCACTTGAGCAGGGTAAATGCCCCTCCATCCATCGATGGAGGGGCATTTATTCGTGCACCCAAGGTGCACGTCGTGTCGCTGAGCTTCGTTATCGTTACGGAGAGTCGCCAAGGGTGGCATCTGGGTGATCCGAACTCGCCGTCCAGACCCGCGAGTCGACCCAGGGGTAGACGGTCAGCGCATGACGCCCCGAGCCCGAGGCGTTGACGCATCCTCGGCTGCTCCTTAGCGCGCCGGGCATGTGGAGTATTCGCCCCAACGCCCGATCCCACCCGACGGAAGGGCGGGGCTAGCCTAGGTCGACTTGGCAGTACGACGGGGTGGGGACCGAAGCTACGTGATCACCGGTGAGCTGAAGAGCAAGATCGACCGCGTCTGGGATGCCTTCTGGTCGGGTGGCATCTCGAACCCGTTGGAGGTAATCGAGCAGATCACCTATCTGCTCTTCATCAAGCGGCTCGATGACCTGCACACGCTGGAAGAGAACAAGGCGAACCGGCTGGGCAAGCCGATGGAGCGCCGGATCTTCCCGGAGGGCTGCGACGACCAGGGACGCAAGTACGACGACCTGCGCTGGTCGCACTTCAAGAGCGCCGCACCGGCCGAGATGTTCGAGATCGTCGGCCAGCGGGTCTTCCCGTTCCTGCGGACGCTCGGCGGTGACGGGTCGACATACTCGCACCACATGAAGGACGCCCGGTTCACCATCCCCAACCCGGCGCTGCTCGCCCGCGTGGTCGACATGCTCGACCACATCCCGATGAAGGACCGGGACACCAAGGGCGACCTTTACGAGTACATGCTCAGCAAGATTGCCACGGCTGGGCACAACGGACAGTTCCGCACGTCACGCCACATCATCCAGCTGATGGTCGAGATGATGGCGCCAACACCGACCGACGAGATCTGCGATCCAGCCTGCGGCACGGCGGGCTTCCTCGTCGAGGCTGGCGAGTACGTCCGCCGCACCCACCCCGACGCGCTCTTCGACGCGGTACAGCGGAAGCACTTCCACGAGAGCATGTTCCACGGCTTCGACTTCGACAGCACCATGCTGCGAATCGGCAGCATGAACATGCTCCTGCACGGCGTGGAGAACCCCGACATCCGTTACCGTGACTCGCTGGCCGAGAACGTCAGCAACGAGTCGGAGAAGTACTCGCTGATCCTGGCCAACCCGCCGTTCGCCGGCAGCCTTGACTACGAAACCACGTCCAAGGACCTCCAGCGGATCGTCAAGACCAAGAAGACTGAGCTGCTCTTCCTTGCCCTCTTCCTGCGGCTGCTCAAGCCCGGCGGCCGAGCGGCCGTCATCGTGCCCGACGGTGTGCTCTTCGGATCGAGCAACGCGCACAAGGATCTGCGCCGCATGCTGGTCGAGGACCAGAAGCTTGACGGCGTGGTGAAGCTGCCCAGCGGGACGTTCAAGCCGTACTCCGGTGTGTCGACCGCGATCCTCCTCTTTACCAAAACCAACAGCGGCGGTACCGACAACGTCTGGTTCTACGAGGTGACCGCTGACGGCTGGAGCCTCGATGACAAGCGGACCCCGCTGCTGCCAGCCGAGAAGCTTGGGCCGGTGCCGGACGTGGCGTTGGCCGAGGACGGGCACACCAGGAACAACCTTCCGGACGCCCTGGCGCGGTGGTTCCGGCGTGACGGCGACGAGTTGCAGCGGGCGCGGACCGAGCAGAGCTTCTGCGTACCCAAGGCCGACATCGTCGAGCAGGGCTACGACCTCAGCCTCAACCGTTACAAGGAGGTTGTGCACGAGGAGGTCGAGCACCGCTCGCCGCTCGACATCCTGGCCGACCTGGAGCGCTTGGAGGCTGAAATCCAGCAGGGCATGTCCGACCTCAAGGCGTTCCTGGCATGAGCGCATGGCAAAAGGCGAGGCTGAGCGACTGCTGCGAGATCGTTTCCGGCGCTACGCCCAAAACTGGTGTTGAGGAATATTGGGATGGTGAGATTCCCTGGGCAACGCCGAAGGACCTAAGCGTCCTTCGCGGCACCTATATTCATGATACGCCCCGAAAAATCACTGCATCCGGCCTGAGAAGCTGTGCGGCATCGGTACTTCCGGTTGGTTCGGTTTTGCTCAGCTCCCGGGCGCCAATCGGACACGTTGCCATCAACACCATTCCGATGGCCACGAACCAGGGCTTCAAGAGCCTTGTCCCTGACGTCCGGGCAGTAGAGGCGAAGTACCTGTACTGGTGGCTGAAGGCAAACAGGCCATATCTGGAGAGCCTTGGCAACGGTGCGACCTTCAAGGAGATCTCCAAAGGCATCGTCTCGCAGGTAGAGATACCCCTGCCTCCGCTTGAAGAACAGCGGAGGATTGCGGAGGCGCTGGATCGGGCGGACGATCTGCGCGCCAAGCGCCGTGAAGCCCTCGCCCGCCTCGACGACCTCACCCGATCCATCTTCCTCGACATGTTCGGTGACCCTGCCCGGAACAACAAGGGCCTTCCGCTGACGCCGCTGGGCAAACTCGGCCAATGGAGGAGCGGAGGCACGCCACCGCGCAGCGCTGAGGAATACTTCGAAGGCGAGATTCCATGGTTTTCGTCGGGTGAGCTTGGCAATATGTATGTCTCCCAGAGCAATGAGCAAGTCTCGCTAAAAGCTCTGGCTGAGACATCCGCAAAGAAAGTCCTACGCGGATCGATTATGATCGGCATGTACGATACGGCTGCGCTGAAGACGAGCATCGCCGCAGTCGATTGCTCATGCAACCAGGCAATCGCCTTTGCTTCCCTGGATTCCGAAATGGCTGATCCGGTTTATGTCTACTTCGCACTGCGAGTGGGAAGGGATCATTTCCGCCGGCTACAGCGGGGAGCGCGTCAGAAGAATCTGAACGTTGGCATGGTCCGCGAGATGGCGCTGCCCCTGCCGCCGCTCGCTGACCAACGACAATTTCGCGAGCGGATCGCCGCCGCCGAAAAGCTAGATGTGGCTCATCAAGCGAGCTTGACGGAGCTGGACGCGCTGTTCGCGTCGTTGCAGGATCGGGCCTTCCGGGGGTTGCTCTGACGTGGGATGATCGAGGGCTGCTGTCGACTGTGGGGGTTGGCGTTCGATGAGCAACTTCGCGTTCCTGCGGGCTGAGTGGCCCGTACTGTTTGGCGAGGCTCTGCGGGCCGAGCGGCTGGCGGTCGCCGATCCGCGGGCTTCGTGTTTCTATGCCCGGCGGACGCTCGAACTCGCCCTTACCTGGCTCTTCGAGGCCGACAGCACGCTCACCAAGCCGTACAAGGACGACCTGTCGGCGATGATCCACGAGTCGTCGCTGCGCAACCTGGTGGGCCACACCCTCCAGGCCAAGATGGACATCATCCGCAAGCAGGGCAACACGGCCGTTCACAAGAGCACGCCGGTGACGCCGAAGGAGGCGGTGCCGGTCCTCCGCGAGCTGTTCCACGTCACGTACTGGATTGCCCGGCACTACACGCGCGATCAGACGAAGGTCCCGGCGAGCGCCTTGGCCTTCAACCCGGACTTCATCCCCCGCCCGATCCCCTCGCAGGTCCGGCAGCAGAGCCAGACCGATCTAAAGGCGCTCGCCGACAAGCTCGCCGCCCAAGACGCGGCGTTGGCCGCCGAACGCGAGAAGAGCAATACCCTCGACGCCGAGTTGGCGAAGCTGCGGGCCGAGATCGCCGCCGCAAAGGCCGCCAACGAGGCCCGCCCCGACGACCACGACTACGACGAGGCGCAGACCCGCGACCTCTACATCGACCTCATGCTGCGGGAGGCCGGATGGCGGCTCGACCGTCCGGAGGACCGCGAGTTCGAGGTCACCGGCATGCCTAACACCACGGGCACGGGATTTGTCGACTATGTCCTGTGGGGTGACGACGGCAAGGCGCTCGCGGTGGTCGAGGCCAAGCGCACCCGCCGGGACGCCACCGTCGGCCAGCAGCAGGCCAAGCTGTACGCCGACTGCCTGGAGCAGCGGTACGGCCAGCGCCCGGTCATCTTTTACACCAACGGCTACGAGACCTGGCTCTGGGACGACACCGCGTATTCCCCGCGCCTGGTGCAGGGCTACTACACCAAGGACGAGTTGCACCTGCTGATCCAGCGGCGCGACACTCGCAAGCCGCTCGCGGGCGTGCCGATCAACCAGGAGATCGTCGAGCGGTACTACCAGCACCGGGCGATCCGGGCCATCGGCGAGGCGTTCGAGGGGCAGCGGCAGCGGCAGCGGCAGGCGCTCGTCGTGATGGCCACCGGCGCCGGCAAGACCCGTACCGTGATCGCCCTGGTCGACCTGCTGATGCGGGCCAACTGGGTCAAGCGGGTGCTGTTCCTCGCCGACCGCAACGCGCTGGTCAACCAGGCGGTTAACGCGTTCAAGACCCACCTGCCCGAAGCGGCGACGGTCAACCTGGTCACCGAGAAGAACACCGAGGGCCGGGTGTACGTCTCGACGTACCCGACCATGATGGGCTTGATCAACGAGACCGCCAGCGGCGAGCGGCGCTTCGGCCCCGGCTACTTCGACCTGGTCATCATCGACGAGGCGCACCGCTCGGTCTACCAGAAGTACCGGGCGATCTTCTCCTGGTTCGACAGCCTCCTCGTCGGGCTCACCGCGACCCCGCGCAACGAAGTCGATCGCAACACCTACAGCCTGTTCAACCTCGAAGACGGCGTACCCACCGACCACTACGATCTGGACGACGCGGTCAACGAGTGCTTCCTCGTGCCGCCGCGGGCGGTCTCCGTACCGCTGAAGTTCCAGCGCGACGGCATCCGCTACGACGACCTCACCGAGGACGAGAAGGACGCCTGGGACGCCCTCGACTGGGGTGAGGACGGGCCGCCGGACGGCGTTGACCCCGACGCGGTCAACAAATGGCTGTTCAACGCCGACACCGTGGACAAGGTGCTGGAGACGTTGATGACCCACGGCCACCACGTCGCGGGCGGCGACCGGATCGGCAAGACCATCATCTTCGCCAAGAACAATGCCCACGCCGACTTCATCCAGAAGCGGTTCGACCTCGCGTACCCGATGCACCGCGGGCACCTGGCCCGGGTCATCACCCACAAGACCGAGTACGCCCAGAGCCTCATCGACGACTTCTCCGAGAAGGAAAAGGACCCTCACATCGCGATCTCGGTGGACATGCTCGACACCGGCATCGATGTACCCGAGGTCGTCAACCTGGTCTTTTTCAAGATCGTGCGGTCGAAGTCGAAGTTCTGGCAGATGATCGGCCGCGGTACCCGGCTGTGCAAGGGCCTCTACGGCCCCGGGCAGGACAAGCAGGACTTCTTCATCTTCGACTTCTGCCAGAATTTCGAGTTCTTCAACCACAACCCGAAGGCGGCGGAGGGCACGCTGGGTGAGTCGCTGACCGAGCGGCTGTTCAAGGCCCAGCTCGAACTGATCTACCGCCTCGACCTGCGCCTCCCTTCCGACGCCAGCGCGGAGGCAGAGGCCGACGGGACGCAGAGCGCGGACGGCCTGCGATGGGACCTCGCCCGCAACCTCCATCGCCGGGTGGAGAACATCCACCTCGACAACTTCGTCGTCCGCCCGAAGCGGCGCCTGGTGGAGTACTACGTCGACTTCGCGCACTGGCATCGGCTCACCCCCGAGGCCGTGGACGAGATTGGCGGCAACCTCGCCGGGCTGCCCACTGCGGTGAAGGACGAGGACGAGGCCGCCAAGCGGTTCGACCTGATGGTGCTGCGCCTCCAGCTCGGCCAGCTCGACGTGGAACCCGCTTACGACCGGCTGCGCCGGCAGGTGCAGGACATCGCCTCGACGCTGCTGGAGCAGACCAGTATCCCGGCGATCCGCGAGCAGCAGCAGCTCCTCGACGAGGTGGCCGGCGACGAGTGGTGGCAGGACGTCACCCTGCCGATGCTGGAGCTGATGCGCCGCCGTCTTCGCGGGCTGGTCAAGCTGATCGAGAGGTCCAAGCGGGCCATCGTCTACACCGACTTCACCGACGAGCTGGGCGAGATCTCGGTCGTCACGCTGAACGACATCAAGATCGGTACGGACTTCGAGCGGTTCCGCGCGAAGGCCCGGGTGTACCTGCGCGCCCACGAGGACCACCTGGCGTTGCAGAAGCTGCGCCGCAACAAGCAGCTCTCCCCGGCCGACCTTGACGAGCTGGAACGGATGCTCGCGGCCAGCGGCGGCGGCACCGAGGACATCGACGAGGCCCGCCGCTCGGCCCACGGGCTCGGCCTGTTCATCCGCTCGCTGGTCGGACTCGACAGGGAAGCGGCCACCGAGGCGTTCGGCGAGTTCCTCGCCGGCCGCACCCTGACCGCGAACCAGATCAACTTCGTCAACCTGATCATCACCCACCTGACCCAGAACGGCGTCATGGAGCCCGCACGGCTCTACGAATCCCCGTTCAGCGACATCGCCCCGCAGGGGCCGGACTCGATCTTCCTGTCCGCCGACGTCGACCTCCTGATCACGATCCTCAACTCCGTCCGAGACACCGCCGCCCCTGCGGCAGGGGTGGCTTAAGCCAACCAAAGAAGAGCAGCTGCTCTGTTGAATTGAGCTCGAGCAAGGGTCAACGCGGGCCGCGCCCCGCCCCGGCTTGCTGGCGACCTCGGCCGGCATCGGCCTGGCCGCTCCGCCACGCTGGCGGCAGGTGTCGACTTGTCGTGGGCAGCGGCAGGTAGCTGAACAAGAATGAGATGTGGGCCGGATGATGTTCGGAGGGGACCATGAGCCTGAATCGTGAAGAGGCACTGCGGTTGGCGAACGAGCCGGTGACCAACTGGATCGACCAGGCCGAGGTGGAGTACGAGCCCCGGCCGGCGGTGAACGTGTTCCCGGTGCGGCTTGGCCCGGTCGACGACATGTCGGTGGCGAAGGAGGCCGACCGTCGCGGCGTCAACCCTTCGGTGGTGATCGAGGACCTGGTGGGTCAGGCGCGCCGAGCGGCGGATAGCTCGCCATCAGATCAAGATGCGGGCGACGGACCTGGATTCCAGGGCTGATTGATCATGCACCCATGGGTGCACCCTGGGGGAAGGAAGGGCCCTCTAGTGTCACGTTCCGTCGACACTGCTACATACCGAATCCGGACAAACCTGCTAACTGAAGGTCATGGCAACCCTTCCCTTCCGACTACGGATCAGAAGGTTAGGGGTTCGAGTCCCTTCGGGCGCACAAGATCATGAAGGGCCTGACATGCGGAAACGCAGGTCAGGCCCTTTTGCTGTCTGGCCTGTGTGGACGGCGGGTGTCACGTGGGTGCGATGTATGCAGCCCCGGAAGCGGCCTTCTCGTGGGTTCGCTGGGAGGTGACCTGCGGCTTTGCGGCCTGCTCGCGCTTCGGCGGGGTTGGAGCACCTGTTTTCGGTTTCGTCGGCGCCGGGGTGCCGGCTTTGGGACCGCAGTCGGGCCGGTTCTTGCGGGCGCTGGCTCTGATCTTCCGGCGGGTGCGGCGTGCGGCGTCGAGGACCAGTTGGGCGGTGGCGTCGGCGCAGCGGCGCTGGATCTGCGGTAGGACGCTGGTGTAGGTGTCGGCCGTGATCACGATGCTGGAGTGCCCGAGGAGGTCCTGCAGGGTCTTCCGGTCGGCGCCGGCCTCGTGGGCGAGCGACGCGGCGCCGTGATGTCCGGGCGTGGCCCAATCTCCGCGGCGGTGCTGCTCGTGAGCCAGGGCCGGCGGCTGATCCGGGGCGACGCGCCGTTACGGTCAAAGATTGCCGCGGCTTTCCTGCTCGCGTTCGATGGCCTCGAACAGGGCCTTGAAGTTGCCCTTCCCGAAGCCTGCCGAGCTGTGCCGCTCGATCAGCTCGAAGAACACCGTCGGGCGGTCCTGGACCGGCTTGGTGAAGATCTGCAGCAGGTAGCCGTCCTCGTCCCGGTCGACCAGGATCCGGCGCCGGCGCAGATCCTCGATCGGAACCCGGACGTCGCCGACGCGCGCGCGAAGCTCCGCGTCGTAGTACGAGTCGGGGGTGTCGAGGAACTCGACGCCGGCCGCCGTCATCGCGTCGACGCTCGCGACGATGTCGGGCGTCGCCAGCGCCACGTGCTGGACCCCGGGCCCGCCGTAGAACTGCAGGTACTCGTCGATCTGCGAGCGCCCGCGGGACACGGCCGGCTCGTTGAGCGGGAACTTCACCCGGCGCGTACCGTCGGCGACGACCTTGCTCATCAGCGCCGAGTACTCGGTGGCGATGTCGTCGGCGACGAACTCGGCCATGTTGGTGAAGCCCATGACGCAGCGGTAGAACTCGACCCACTCGTCCATCGCGCCGAGCTCCACGTTGCCGACCACGTGGTCGACGGCCAGGAAGAACTCGCCGGCGGCCGGTGCCTTCGGCGGCGCGCACGCGACGAAGCCCGGCAGGAACGGTCCGGTGTACCGGGAACGGTCGATCAAGGTGTGTCGGGTGTCGCCGTATGCGGCGATCGTGGCCGTGCGCACCGTACCGTGCTCGTCGGTGAGGTCGTGCGGCTCGGCGATGGCCGTGGCACCCCGTTGCGTGGCGTACCAGAAGGCGGCGTCCACGTCCGTCACCTCGATCGCGACGTCCTGGATGCCGTCGCCGTGCTTCGCGTGGTGAGCCGCCCCGTCTGCCTCGGCGTGCACCGCGCCGGCGAGGACGAACCGGGCCGTTCCGCTGACCATCACGTATTCGGCGTAGTCACGGTACCCCTGATGCGGGCCGCGCATCGCGACGCAAGTCATGCCGAACGCGGTGCGGTAGTAGTGGGCCGCCTGTACCGCGTTGCCGACGACGAACCGGAGGTGGTCGAGGCCCTCGACCGGGAAGGGATCGTCAGCGGCGCGCTCGACGGCGCCGATGAGGTCGGCGACCGTACGATCGGCGGCGGCGACCGCCGGCGTGGCTTCCGGCTTTGTTGCGGCCGGGGCCTCCAGCGTTGTCGCGGCTGGCGGGGCCTGCGTCACCGTCACGGCCGTCGCGGCCTCCGGCGCTCCCGAGGCATGAGCCTGGGCTCGGGCTCGGCTCGCGAGCCACAGGCGGTGGCCGAACAGTGCCGCGTAAGCGGCCAGGACGACGCTCAGCACGGCGATCGACGTGCCGCCGGCCCCGCGCCGGGCGGCGTCGAGGACCATGCCCAGCATCGCCGCCGCGACGATGAGCGACACGTGGTTGGACGCCCAGAACACGACCGGCGTCATCCGGCGCGGGTCGAGATCGCGCATGGCGCCGCCGCGCAGCTGCACGGCGAGCCACCAGGACAGCGGCGCGGTCACCGTCATCAGCGCCCAGACCAGCCACGGAACCCAGCCGGCCAGCGCGAAGGCGGTCAGGGCCAGGTAAGCGACGGGCTGCGCGCCGACGATCACGGTCACCGCGCGGCGGTGGCCGAGGATCACCGGCAAGGTGCGCTTGCCGACCAGTTCGTCGGACTGCCGGTCGCCGAGGTTCATCACCATCATCCGGGCCGCCTGCAGCAGCGCGGTCGGGGCCAGCACGGCCAGCAGGAGCGTTGGTACCCGCCCGGTCTGCAGCACCACCGCAACCGCGGGCCACAGGCCGTTGAGGATCGCAGCGACCGTGAACTCCCCCGCCGCGCGGTAGTTAAGCCGCAGTGGCGGCGCCGTGTAGAACCAGGCCAGCACGACGGCACCGGTCGCGAGCAGTCGCGTGGGCCAGGTCGGCATGACCGCCACCATCACGATCGACGCGCTCAGCAGCACGAACGCGGTGCCGAGCGCCACCAGCGGTGGCACGAGCCCGTCGACCAAGGCTCGGCTGCCGCCGGTCCAAGGCGTGAAGTAGACGTTCGCCCGGTCGGCCTCTAGGTCGAAGTACTCGTTGCAGTAGTGGGTGGTGACGTGGACGGTCCAGGCGAACACCTGGGCGAGCAAGTACCACTTTACGTCTATCGCATGCCCCTGGTGGACCGCCACGGCCACCCCGAGGCCGACCGGCAGGACGTTGTACAGCAGGAACCGCAGGCGGGCCAGGCGCACGAAGCCGCGCACGTTGACGCGCGGAGCGATAAATCCGGTCGATGCGGTGGTCAGGCGGTTTCCCGGTACAACACTCATCGGGACCATCTCTTCGTAGGCGGACGGTTGCCTGGACCGTACGCCACCGTCGAGGGCCAGCACTATCGGTGACATCAATGTTTTACATTTATAATTATCGGGATGATTACGCTAATCCAAATGACTCTGATTAATTTGTTGAACCTGCGACGCGGCTCTGCCGGTCGTGTGTCAACGTCCTACCGGCCGGCCGGGATCCCCAGGGCGATTGCGTAGTCGGGGTAGCAGTGCCTTGAGCTGGGAGCCTCCGAGGTCGGTGGCGTCTGCGAAGGACTGCGCACCGCCGGCACGCCGCGCACCCCGCCAGGCGGGCGTCGACGAGGGCCGGCAATGGCCAGTTCGACGGCCTTCCCCAGGCGGACGCGGGCGACGCGACGGTGTCGCCGCGCATCAAGGCGACCTCGCCGAGACCGTGGTCAGCGTAGGCCCAGCTGAGGGGCCGCCGCCGTCGGCCTGGCCGCGCATATAGCGAAACCCGTGCTCGGCGAGCACCCGCGGGCGTGAGGTCATCCGACCAGTCGGTCATCGCCGCACCGTCATCGGCGCCCCGGGCGGGGTGGCCGTCGCCGACCGGCCCGGAACAGGGCGGGCCGGCGACGGCGGCCGATCAGAAGTCGCTGTCGGTGTCGTTCCGGCCCCCGCTGGGGATGTCGTCGATGGTCTTCGACGAACCCCCGACGTCCCGCCTCGGCAGGCCGCCCAGCATTCGGGCGAGCTGCTCGTCGGCCAGTTCCACGCCGCCTGCCGGAATCGTGTCGATCCGCACGGTCTTGCGCCTCATGTCGTACCCCTGTTCACCCTGAGGGAGCGCCCGGCTGCTCGGCCGGACGAACGCCAGTGTGTGCCGCCGGGAACCGCCTGGGACCAGGGATCTCCCTGGTTCGGGACCCCAGTCTTGGCTGGCCGGGTGTCCGCCGGACGCGCGGCCGGGCCGGCGCTGGAGCGATCGTCGCCGGGGTCCGACTCACGACGGGGGTCGGGCCGAGGTGTAGGCCGGCAGCGGCAGCGGCTCGTCGCGCAGGAACGCGCGGAGCAGCGCGTCGTACGCCTCCCGCTGGCCGGAGGTGATGTCGTGTCCCGTGTGCGGCAGGTAGACCAGGGTCGCCTGCGGCAACGTGCGCCGGTATTCGTACGTTTCCTCCCACGGGACGAAGTCGCACTCGCCGCGCATGATCAGCGCCGGCACCCGGGCCTGCCGGAGCGCGGGCCGCGGATCGGGGATGCGGGGGAAGTCCTCGACCGTCAGTTGGTTGACGTAGAAGCCCTGGTGGTTGTCGTGCACCCCGGCGGGTGCCGAACCGGGGCAGCGGGCGGTGTCCTTGCCGAGCACGGCGACGGCGTGCATCAGCGCGTCCGCCTCGTCGTCGCCGACGAGCGCGTGCGCCGCGTTCGGGTTGACGCCCTGCAGGACCGCCTGGGCGACGACCCGGGGCGAGGCGAACAGGTCGTCGCGCTGCCGACGCTGCTCGGCGGTCATCCGGGCCCAGGGGTCGCCGCCTCCGCCGTCCAGGTAGGCGCCCGCCCAGATCGGTCCGGGCGAGGTGAACACGACCCGGGCGACGTGCTGCGGGTGGGCCGCGAGATACTGCGCCGCGAGCGACCCGCCCCACGACTGCCCGACGAGAACGACGCGCTCGGCGCCCAGCTCGACACGGATCGCGTCGAGGTCGGCGACCTGCCGGGCGACGGTGTAGCCGGTGACGTCGGCGAGCCGGGTGGACCGGCCGGCGCCGAGCTGGTCGTAGGCGTAGACCTCGAAGCCGTCGGCAGCGAGCAGGGCACCGACGGCGGGCACCCCCTCCCCCGGGGTGCCGGGGCCGCCGTGCAGGAAGAGCACGGGCGTCGGGCGGGGCGTGCCGGAGGCGGCGGCGTGGACGTACGCGATCCGTGATCCGGTGGGCAGGTCCCAGAACCGGACGCCGGCGGGCGGGGGCGGGGCGGCCGGGTGCGGGCCGGGCCGGAACACGGTCACGGCGGCGAGCCCGGCGACGGCGACGGTGACGGCGGCGGCCAGCGCCGTCGCGGCGCGGCTCCGGCGGCGTACGCCGAGGAGCGCGAACGCGGGCCGGGCGAAGAGCTGGGCGACGGTGCCCAGCAACACGAGCCCTACCGCGCACAGCAGCGGTATCCGGGCGGTGACGAGCGCGGTGGCGACGAAGCCCGCGCCGCCCACGGTCACGGCGGTGGCCACGGCGACCGGCAGCAGCAGGACGCCGATGCTCCGGCGAACAAGGGAACGAACCATGAAGATCATGCTGGCCGGTGCCTGGCGCAGGCGCGTCGTGCCACAGGACGGCTTCCGCGCGCCCCACCCCCGTCTCGCGGCGGGGTCCCGACCGGCCGGGCGGCCCGTACCATCGGGGGATGCGACGCTGGGCCCCTGACCTGGGCGACACCTGGGCTCCCGGCGCCGTGGCGGTGTCGCAGGCGCTGTGGTGGCTCGCCGCCCGGCCGGACCCGCGGGTGGCACCCGGCGTCTGCGCCGTCGCCGTCGTCGCCGTGGTCGCGCTGCTCTACCGCAGGCGGGTGCCCGGCCCGGCGCTGGCCGGTGCCGCCCTGGCCACCGCGCTGGCCGCCCCCGTCGTCGGGGCCGCCCCGGCCGGCCCGGCCGCGGTGCTGCTGACGGCGTACGCGCTGGTGGTGCACCGCACGGCGGCGGTCTCGGCGGCCGGCGTCGCGGCCGTGGTGGCCGGGTTCGCCGTGACGGCGGCGGCCTCCGGCGCGTCGGCGCGGGCCACCGTCGCGACCGCGCTCGTGCTCGGGGCCGTGGCCGCCGGGGTGTGGGCGGTCGGGCGGTTCCGCCGTCGGGTCCGCGCCGACCGGGCCTCGGCCGAGACCTTCCGGGCGGCCGTGGACGGTTTCGCGCCGCTCGCGGTCGCGCAGGAACGCCGGCGGCTCTCGACCGAGCTGCACGACGTGGCCGGTCACCGGCTGACCGCGATCCTCGTGTCCGCCGGTGCGGCGCTGCGCCTCGCCGACCCGGTGCTGCGGGAGCGGGCGATCGAACACGCGATCGGTGCCGGGCAGGCGGCGGTCGACGACCTGGACCGGGTGGTGGCGTCGGCGGGGCGGGACGACGAGGTCGGCATCGAGGCGGTCGACCAGCTGGTGGCGGGCCACCCGTGGGTGCACTACGAGCGCACCGCGCGGGTCGTCCCGCCGGCGGTCGCGGCCCTGGCGCACCTGATCGTCCGCGAGGCGCTGACCAACCTCATGCGGTACGCGCAGGGCGCGGCGGCGACGGTGCGGATCACCGCCGACCCCGGCGGGTGCACCGTGACGGTGCTCGACGGGGGTGGCAGCCGCGCGGCCGGCGACGTGGGCAGCGGGCTCGGCATCGCCGGGCTCCGCGCCCGGGTCGAGGCGGTCGGCGGCGACCTCGACGCCGGGCCGGCCGGTCCGGGATGGCGGGTCCGGGCCCGGCTGCCGTGGCGGCCCGGGGCGGCACCGGGTGCCCCGCCAGGGACCGGAGCGACGCCGCCCGTCCGGGCGACGACGGGAGCGCCGCCGGGCGTCCGGACCTGGGCCGGGGCCGGCGCGGCGGTCCGGGACGGGGCGATGGTCGTCCTCGCGCTCGGGCTGTCCACGGGCACGGTGCTGCTGCCGGGCGGGGACGGCCCCGATCCGCTGGCCGCGCCGATTCCGGCGACGCTGCTGGTCGCGCTGCTGGTGCTGCACGCGCTGCCGTTGGCATGGCGCCGGCTCGCGCCCGGCGCGGCGCTGGTCGCGGCGTTGACGGTCCAGGTCGCCTGGCTCGCCGGCACCGCTGCCGGCTGGACCCGGCACGACCCGGCGGAGACGTTCCTGTGGTGCTGGTGGGTCGAGCTGGCGCTGGTGTACGCGGTGGCCGCCTACCGGCCCGCAGCCAGCCTCGGGTTCGCCGCGCCGTTGGCGGTGGCCGCCGTCGGCGGGGTGGCCCTGGGCGCGGGCGCCGACATCACCGGAAACCGTGCCGCGGCCGGTGCGGTGCTGGGCGTCGTACTCGCGATACCGCTGGGTGCCGCCTGGCTCGCCGGCAGGCTGGTGACGACGCGGCGGTCCCGCCGGTCGACCGCCGAGGCCGCCGCACGGGAGACCGTGCGCCGGCACGCCGACAGCGCGGCGCGGGGCGAGCGCGCGCGCATCGTGGACGACCTACGCGTGAGCGCGCGGCTGCACGCCACCTCGGCGCTCGCCGCGGCCGAGGCGGGCCGGCTGGACGAGGTCGCGGCGCAGGCCCGCGCCGGCCTGGTCGCCCTGCGACGGCTGCTGCACGGGCTGCCCCAGGACCGGCCCGACCCGCCGCCCGCCGTCGCCGCCCTGTCCGACCTGGCGGCGCGCCGCCGGTCGGCGCTGCGGTTCGTCGGCGAGCCACGGTCCCTGCCCGCGCCCCTGGAGGTGGCCGCGCACCGGGCGGGCGCGGCGCTCATCGCCGACGGCGCGGTGGCCACGGTGACGTACGTCGCCGGCGGGATCGGCCTGGAGGTCCGCCGCTGCCCGCCCGTCGGTGCGGAGGTGCTGCGGTCGCTGCGGGATTCGACGGACGCCGCCAGCGGTTCGGTGGCGGTCGACACCGACCGCACCACGGTCCGCGTCTGGTTGCCGGAGGCGCTGCGATGATCCGGGTCATCGTCGCCGACGACGAGGCCACGGTGCGCGCCGGCATCGCCGCGATCCTCGACGCAGAGCCGGACATCGCGGTCGTCGGCCAGGCCCACGACGGTGACTCGGCCGTCGCGCTCGTCGCGTCGACCACTCCCGACGTCGCCGTCCTGGACGTACGCATGCCAGCCCGCCGGCCCCCCACCCCGGGTCCTCCGGTTCGGGGGCTCCGCCCGGAGGGCCCGCCCTCGGGCCGGCCGACCTGCGCCGACGGGATCGCGGCGGCCGCCGCGATCGGGCAGCGGCATCCGGCGACCCGGATCGTCATGCTGACGACGTTCGGCCTTGACGAGTACGTGTTCGCGGCGCTACGGGCCGGAGCGGCCGGGTTCCTGCTCAAGGACGCGGAGCCGCAGCGGGTCATCGACGCCGTCCGGGTCGTCGCCGCCGGGGACGCGATGCTCGACCCGGGGGTCACCCACCGGCTCATCGACCGGTTCGCGACCGGGCCCGGGCCCGAGGACGCCGCACGCCTCGGCGGGCTGACCCCCCGCGAGACGCAGGTGCTGCACCAGGTGGCACGCGGGCTGTCCAACGCCGAGATCGCGGCGGTCCTGGGCATCAGCGCGTCGACGGTCAAGGACCACGTGGCGGTCGTCCTGGGCAAGCTGGGGGTGCGCGACCGGGTGCAGGCGACGATCGCGGCGTACGAGGGCGGGCTGATCCGCCCGGGGGTACGCGAGCAGCAGGCCCCGGAATCGTCGGGGCACCACGGGTCTCCACCGTCGAAGGGCCGGCTGCTCGGATGAAGGTCCGGCCGGTCGGCCATGCCGCACCCGGCCCCTACCGCCCCGTCGACTCCCTGAGTCACGCACGGCTTTTTTCAAGATCTCCTTCTCCAGCTCCAGCTGGGTAACCTGCCGCCGCAACCGGATCAGCTCTGCTCGCTCGTCAGCGGCCAGGTCGCTGGGCCGGCCACCGTCGCGCTCCTGCCGAAGCCGATCCACTCAGTTGCGCAGCGTCTCGTGATTGACGCCCAACTCCCGACCCACGTCCCGGATCGTGCGACCGGAGTCGAGCACCAACGCCGCGGCCTGGCTCCGGAACTCCTCGGGGTACTTGCTCTGTCGAGCCACAGCGGTTTCCTCCTCCTCGGCAGGATGCCAAGTCAGGAGATGTCCGGTCTCAGAGGGTCACTTCATCAGAGCCTCACGCGGTCGAAGACGCCGCGCCAACTGGCGTCGGTTCGCACCCGAGAAGGCAGGCGTTGCGCTTGGTAGATGTCATCGTCCGAGTCCTTCCGCCAGACCAGCGTGCCCGATACCGCGAGGAGCTCCGCGCCGAACTGTACGGCCTCGCCGAGAAAAACTGGCGATACGGGGCGCAGCTGCTCTACGTCGCAAGGCAGTTCAACCGGGTATTCGAACTCAGGCACGAGTTGCGGCGCCCCTCCCGCACCGTCGATGCGCACATTCACCGCTTTCAGGAGAACACCGATGCTGACCGCCAGCACGCCGCCCGCTACGCCCCCGTCCTCGCCTCGAGCACCTCGGTGGATGTGGCTGCTGCTTATGCTGCTCTTCGCCGGTATCATCGGTGGGGTCGCCGGACTGCTTTCGTACGCATCGGACGGTAACATCCCCGCCGCTATTCTCACCGGCGGCGGCGCATTCGCGGGTGCACTAGCTTTGCTTTTGGCTATCGCTCATTACACTAGCGGGGGGTGAGCATTAACACTGCACCGACCTGGCCGATCAACCGGGATGTTCGACGCTGGTAACGCTCCAGAGCCCCCGCAAACTGCTCCTGGAACGGGATGTCCCGTCGCCGGTGATCGGCCGCACCCGCAGCCAGCGGCGCCGCTCGCCCCGACGGGCACGTACGCGGCCTGATGCGCGGGTCCTATTCCTCTCGGGTGGGACGGAGCACGTGGCGCACGGCGTCACGCAGCCACTGGTGGGCGCCGTCGACGCTGTGCCGGGGGTGCCAGGCCATGCCGATCGTCAGTGGTGGCAGCGGCAATGGGATCTCCAGCAGGCGCAGTCCCAGCGCGTGCGCCGCGTCGCTGAGCCGTGACGACGGCTCACCCGGCAGCGCGGTCGGTACCAGGCAGACCACGTTCTCGGCTGCGGCCAGCATCATCGCGGCCAGGTGTCCGGGTAGGACGGCGCTGACCCGCCGGCTGAGCCCCTGCGCGGCCAGGGCCGTATCCAGCGGCCCGGTGAAACGTCCGCGGCGGCTGACCGCCACATGCTCGGCCGCAGCGAGCCGGGCGGCGGTCAGCGTTCCCTCGGTGAGGGGGTGCCCGGCCCTGACGCCAGCCGCCATCCGCAGGGTGACGAGTTCTTCGACGCACGTTTCCGGGTCGACGTGGTCGATGGCCCCGATTTCCAGGTCGATCCGTCCGTCACGCAGCGCGGGGCCCGCCTCCCACTCCTCGGCCAGCACGCGCAGCGAAACGCCCGGCGCCCGCTGTCGGGCGAGCCGGGTCAGACCGGGCGTGACTGCGGCACCGACCAGGTCCGCGGTCTGGACGGTGAAGGTGCGCCGCAGTGCCGCGGGATCGATTCCGCCGCTCGGGGCGAGCAACGCCTCCAGCCGGCGCACCACCGCGCCGGCCTCGTCCCGCAGCGCCTCGGCGCGCGGCGTGGGCACCATCCGCTGTCCGGCCCGCACCAGTAGTGGGTCTCGGAGTGCCCGACGCAACCGGGCCAGGGTGCGGCTCATCGCTGCGGGGGAGGTCTGCAACCGCGCGGCGGCCCGGGTGACGCTCTGCTCGGTCAGCAGGGCGTCGAGAGCGACGGCGAGGTTGGCGTCAAGGTTCGGGGGTGGGCTGCTCACCGAAGTTATTCCATTTCAGGCAATGATTGGATGCTGAAGTTCCCATTGTGGCAATGCGGTGCCCGTCCGCACGATGAACGAGTCCTACCGATCCGACAATCGAGGTTTCATGATCGTGATTACCGGCTCCACCGGGAACATCGGGCGACACCTGCTGTCGCTGCTGATCGAGGCCGCTCCCGCAGGCCGTGAGGAGTTGCGTGTCGTCGTGCGGGATCCGACCCGGCTACCCGAGGGCGTCCGTGAACGGGTAGAGGTGGTTGTCGGCTCGCACGGCGACGCCGCGACCGTCGAGCGTGCCTTCGCCGGGGCGGACGCCGTGTTCTGGCTGGTGCCGCCGGACGCTTCCGTCACGCCCGACGACGCCTACAGCGGCTTCACCCGCCCGGCCGCGCGGGCTTTCGCCGCCAACGGCGTCGGCCATGTTGTCGGCGTCTCCGCACTCGGTCGTGGCACCCCGCAGGCCGCCCAGGCCGGGCTGGTCACCGCCTCCCTGGCCATGGACGACCTGATAGCCGGCTCCGGCGTCGCCTACCGCGCCCTGGCCTGCACGTCCTTCTTCGAGAACCTGCTGGAGGACGTCGACGCGATCCGCGACGACGGCGTCTTCACCGACACCGCCGCCGCAGACCGTCCGGCCCCCATGGTGGCCGTCGCCGACATCGCCGCCGCCGCGGCCGCGCTGCTGCTGGACCGCTCCTGGACCGGCGTGGGCACCGTCCCTGTGCTCGGCCCGCAGGACCTCTCGCCCGACGACCTGGCCCGCATCATGACCGAGGAACTGGGCCGTCCGGTCCGCTACCAGCGTCAGTCGCTCGACGAACTGCGCTCCACCATGCTCGGCTACGGCCTCAACGAGGCGTTCGTCGAGGCCATGGTCGACATGAAACGCGCCAAGGACGAGGGCCTGGACTCGGGCGTCGACCGCTCACCGCAGGCAGGGTCGGCCACCGCGTTCGCGCAGTGGTGCGCCCAGACGCTCCGGCCCGCCGTCCTCACCACCCGGGGGGCCGTCGATGCCCGCTGACCGAACCGAGCCGCCGGTCACCGCTTTCATGCTGGTCAAAACCATGCCCGAGTGGCTGACGATGACCGCGGCTGAACGCATCCAGGCCTTCACCACCCACGTTCTCCCCGTCATCGAGGCCCGCACCCGCGGTGTCCGCTCCCGCTTCTACGACACGGAGTTCTACTCGGCGCGGGTCACCGACATCTGGGTCTGGGAGGCGGACGACCACGACGCCTACCGCCTGCTGATCGACGCCTTGCGTGAGACCCCCTTCTGGGACCGCTACTTCCAGGTCGTCGACCTGCTCGTGGGCACCGAGAACGGCTACGCCCATACCTACGGCCTGACGCCGCTGGCCACCGTCACCACCTGAGGCACCGCCGGAACGGCCGGTGCCGCCGTCGCCCGACGGCGGCACCGGCTCGGCGGACGACGATCCACCCGATACCCCCCGTTGCTGTTCAGCGGGCGGCGGCCAGCCGGGCCAGCTGGCCGTCGCCCAGCGGCACGTCCACCGCGTCGACGGCCTCGCCTCGCTGCGCGAGGCTGCTCACGCCGGCGATGGGCCGGATGCCCTGCCGCAGCAGCCAGGCGAGCACCACCTGGTTGCGTGTCGCCCCCGGTCTCGACGGTGATCTCGTCGAGCACGCCGAGGACCCGGCTCGTCCCCGGGTGGTCGTAGGCCTCTGGGAGGGGTTTGTCGGGGCGCACGTAGCCGCCGTTGATCAACTGGTGTAGGCCACACGTCCAGGCCCTCGGTGTGTGCGTAGTCGAGGTCGTCGGCGGCGAGGAGTCTGTGCCCTGTGCGTGCTCCTATCGACGCGGAGGACGTGCGCGAGCAGGTGGGCGTCGCCGCGGTCGGACTTCTTTCGTTGCGCGGCGAGGCGGGAGCGGTAGTTGGCGACCTGAGTTGGGTTCAGCACGACGTTGGGCTGGCCTGCCTTCAGCAGGCCGGCGACCATCAGACTGCGGCCGGTCTCGATTCCGATCGGAATCGACCGCCGGTTCCGCCGGATCGCGGCGAGGGCGGCCAGGAGGCGTGCCAGCCCTTCGGGGTTGTCGGGTAGGCGAGTGTGGGTGATGAGGTGACCGTGGTCATCGATCACGGCGAGATCGTGGTGGCTTTCGCCCCAGTCCTGCCAATCTGGACGACCGGATCACGCCCCGGCATGCCAGGTTAATCAGGGCGAAGAGCCATTTCCTGGACACCGATAGTGGCCAGCAGGTCCAGTTTGCTTCGGGCGTCAGTGCCCGGTCGCGCCGTCAGCACCACGACCCGCAGATCGCTGTCCTGCGTCGGAAGAATGTTGGCGTCCAAGGCGATCTCACCAACCTCCGGATGGACAGCAGTCTTGTGCGCGCTTTCGTGAGCCGCGACGGTCGGACTCGCCCACAGTTCCCGGAACCGCGCAGTGCGGTTCAGTCGATCGATCAACGATGCGACATCGGGATCGTTCGGGTATCGGCCGGTGGTGGTCCGCAGGTCCGCGACGAGGGACTGCTCGAACCACACCCGTTCCGCCGCGGTCTGTCGGACCCGGGCGTTCCGCCGTTCGAACTGGGTGATCATGGCGTTCCGGTCCTCAGCGCTGGCTCGGCACGGGTCACCCCAGGTCGCCGCGAACAACGGGTTCCAGTGCAGCAACTGCCAGGCGGCGTCGTACACGGCCAGAGGGTTGGCGCTGAGCTGGTCGGTAACCCGGCGCACACTGATCGGGATCAACCTGGGAATGCGATCCGGGTTGGCGGTATGCCCAGCCAGACGCAGCAGGTGGGCCTGCTCCTCGTCGTTCAACTGCAACGCGCGAGCCAACGCCGAACACACCTGAGCCGATGGGGTCTTCGCCCGGCCCTGCTCGAGCTGCGCGACGTACTCGGTCGAGACGCCCGCCAGCATCGCCAGCTCGCCGCGGCGCAGTCCGACGACCCGCCGCGGTGCGTGGTGGACCAGCCCGACGGTGGCCGGCTCCAGTCGGTCTCGCCAGGCGCGGAGCGCGGCACCAAGGTGGTTCATCCTCTTCATGATCCCGTATCCGGTTGCCCGTGTCCTGGTACCAGCAGTACGAGGAAGATCTCTGACTCCCTCGGAACGTATCGGTGTAGGAGCATCGATGGATGCTCAAAGTGACGCGAATGAACCACATCGGCGTGCCCGTCAGCGACCTCGACCGGTCGGTGCGGTGGTACGAAGATGTTCTCGGGGTCGCCGCGAACGGCGTGACCATCTCGGCCGACAACGCTGCGCTCGGCGCCGTGGTGGAAGTGGAGAACCCCGCGATGCGCGCGGTGTTCTCGCTCGCCGGAGACAACGTCCTGCTGGAACTGATCCAGTATGACCGGCCTGTGCCGAAGCCGTTCGAGGGCCGCAACTGCGACGTTGGGGTGATGCATCTCTGCTTCGAGGTCGACGACATGGACACGGCGGTACGCCACCTGAGGGAGCGCGGCGTACACCTCAACGCTGATCCGGTGATATTGGCCAGCGGTGACGGAATCCACGCTGGCGAGCTCGCCGGCACCAAGATCCTGTACCTGCGCGACCCGGACGGCATCCAGTTGGAGCTCTTCGAACTCACTCGGTGACCACACGGCACGCTACTCAGCCACGGGTAGGGCGACCGCCGCAGGCTCAGGAACGCCCAAAACCCGATCCACGGATCGAGGGCTAGCTACGGTACGTGAATGTGTAGGTGGGCTCAGAGCGGCGCTATTGCATTGGCGGATCGGTGGGCACAGCGCGCCGCGTCAGCGGTATTGGTCAGATCGCTCGGGCCAGTTCGGTGAACGCGGCGGCCACCCGCAGCGTGGGCGGGACGGCGGTGGCGAGTTCGTAGCGTCCGCGTCGGAGGTTCTGAACGAAGGCGTGGCCGGTGACGATCGTCTGGGCGGTGCGGAGTCCGCGCATCGGTCCGACGAACGCCGACGACGGCGGAGACCAGGACCGGACGCGGGACGACAACCTCACCAGGCAAGGAGACCACACCAGCCAAGCTGAAATCGATCATGCTTCCCCCAGCGCAACAGACCCGCGTCAGATCGAGGAGGACAGGTAGTCCGCGAGGCGGGCCGAGCCGGTGAGCATCGCCCGACCGCGGGCTGTGATCCGTTCGCGCCACTGGTCGATCGACGCTGCCAGCGGGCCGGGCCCGCCGGCAGCGTGGACTTGCTCGATCACGGCCGCGATGTGCTGTAGTGGGTAGCCGCCTCGGCGCAGCAGATGGGCGAGTTCGGCGTCACGTACGTCGTCGGCGTGGTAGGTGCGCGCGGTCCGTGACCGGGTTGGGGCCAGGATTCCGGCTCGTTCCCATTTACGCAGGGTGGCCGGGGTGACACCGAGCCGATGAGCGAGGACTCCGATCGAGACGGGCCCGGCTGAGTCCCGCGTGGCCGGCGGGCCGGAGGCGAGCAGGACGACCGCTGAGGCGACTCGTTCCACGGTCTCCCGGTCGCGGTGCAGCTGTATGTGAGCGGTGTCGAGCACGGCCAGTGCCGTCGGGAGGTCGTCGCCGAGCACAGCTTTCATGATCTCTCCGGCGGCGCGGTAGCCGTATCCCACGGTGAGCGCGACGTATGCGGTCAATGCGCCCATGTGGTCATCGGTGTAGACCCGGTAGCCGCTGGCCGTGCGGGCGGCGGGCGGGATCATCCCGGCCTGCTCGTAGTTGCGGACCGCCTGCGCGGACAGCCCGACTGCCCGGCCCAGATCCACCGGCCGGTACCGCACAGTTTGAGGCTTCACGTGGCAGTCTCCGAGCGAGAGATTGGTGAAGTTTCACAGGTTGGTTCAACGATACGGTTGAGGTCATGGCTTTCGACGCCGAGTTGCTGCCCCTTGTCCGTGCCCGCCGGCCGCACCTGCTCGCGATCGGTGAGCCCTACCACGGGGAGCCGGCATTCCCCCGCCTGCGTAACCGGATCCTCGAAACCCTCGTCGGGCACGGCTTCCGGTCGATCGCGATCGAATCGGACCGGGCCGCCGGCCTCGCCGTCGACGACTACGTCCAGGGCCGGCGCGACGAGGTGGACCTGAGCACCGTCATCAGTCACGGCTGGGGTGCTCACCCGGCCACCCGTGAACTGGTGGACTGGCTGCGCGAACACAACGGGAAACTGCCACCCGCAGAGCGCGTCACCTTCCATGGCTTCGACGCCCCCACCGAGATCACCGGTGCGCCGAGCCCCGGCCCGCTGCTGCGTGAGCTGTGCGAATACCTCGGCGCAGCAACGACCGATCTCGACCGCCTGGTGGGCGCGGAAGACCGCTGGGCCGCCCCGGAGATCATGTATGACGCGTCGCGTTCACCGGGCCGCTCACCTGAGGCCGCCGCGCTACGCGGCCTGGCCGAGGACCTGCGATCCCAGCTGTACGCCGACGCGCCCCATCTCATCGGCGACACCTCCGCCCAGGCCTGGAACCGCGCCAGGGTGCTCGCCACCACGGCGATCGGCCTACTCACCTACCACGGCGCAATGGCCGAGCCGGGCACCCAGTCCCAGCGGATCGGCCGCCTGCTCGCGGCGCGGGACGCGCTGATGGCGCAGAATCTGCTCGACATCCTCGCCCTGGAACGCGACCGCGGACCGGTCCTGGTCTCCGCCAACAACGCCCACCTCCAGCGGCACCCGAGCCGGTGGGACACCCACTGGGATGGTCAGGACCTCGCCGCACAGTGGAACGGCGCCGGCTCCATCGTGTCGCCACTGCTCGGCGACAGATACCTGTACGTGGCCGGCAGCCTCGGGGCAAGCGGGCCGGTCGGCCTCGGCCAACCGGACGTCGGCACCTACGAGGAACGCCTCGGCCCGCAGAGCGGCATCTTCGCACCGCCCGTCGGCAGCGACCTGCGCCCACGCGCGACGGACCTGCTCGGGTACTTTCCGCTGGACGCGGCCACGGTCGAGACCTGCGACGCGATCCTGCACATCGGTTCGGAGCCCGGCGCGGCTGACGCGGCCCGGATCGCCGGCCGTCCCGCGGTGACGGAGACCCGGATCGAAGCGGCCTCGGAGATGCCGTCCTACACCTGGGGCGACCGGTTCTTCTTCGCCGGCGAGGACCGGATGCGGCCGTTCGCCACGATCGTCGGGCACGACGTGCCCGGTTTCGACGAGCGATCCCGGCTGTCCGAGCCGGGACGATACCGGCTCAACATCGAGGTCGGGCGGGCCGAGTTCCGCAACCTGTTCGGCTACGGGCCCGAGGAGTTCGCCGCGCACAGCGACACACTCGATTTCACGCGGACCGACCAGCTGATGCCCCATCCCGCCTACGCCGTGCAGGGCTGGGTCAGCGTGGTCAACCCAGGACCAGCCACCGCGGACGAGGTAGATCGACTGCTGGAACGGGCACGTGCCCGTGCCGCTGATCGCGAGCACCGCAGCAACCGGGGATCGAAGTAGGTGCTGGGAGAGCGCACTGGCTTCCACAGGTGTGCGTAGCCGGGAAGAGAATTCATGACGTCCTCCTTCCCGTGCATCCGGAGTGCGACGGTTGACGACAACCGCAGCCCTACATCTGGTCCCGGCGTAGTTGCAGGGCGGGGTGGCGTGGTGGTGCGAATCCGAGGGTCCGGTAGAGGCGTTCACCGCCCGGGGTGGCGTTGAGGTCGACCACGCTGACCGTGGTGTCGTCGGCGAACCAGCGCAGGAGCGCGTTCAGGCAGTCCCGGGCGTGGCCGCGTCCGCGTGCGTGGGGCACGGTGCTGATGTTGAAGACGTGACCGCGTAGCCCTCCGGGATTGCCGGGTCCCGGCGCGTGCCGGTCGCAGAGGCCGGAGGCGTTGCTGACGATGCAGTGTTCGGGGTCGTCGATCACGAAGGCGGCGAACGTCTGCGGATCGTTCAGCGAACGGGTGAACCAGTCCAGGGCGGCGGCCCGCCACGGTGCCGTGGCGTCGCCGACGGGTGCCCCCATCGCCTCCAGCATGGTGACGCGGAGTCGTACCAGCGCAGCCGCGTCGTCGGGGCCGGCCCTACGTGGTCGTGCCATTGTTCGTCCTGCTCCCTGCGGCTACCGGCCGATGTCGAGGACGACCTTGCCGCGCACCCGTCCCTCGTTCAGCGCCCGGATCGTGGTGCCGGCGTCCTGCCAACTGTCGCGCCTGGCGATGTGCGGTGTCAGCGTATTGTCCGTGACCCGCGCGGCCAACCAGGTCAGGTCCTCGGACAGCCCGGCGTGGGCGCCCAGGAAGAAGGAGGTGATGAAGCGGTCGTCGCGCCCGTCGCGGCCGGAGAAGGCGAGGGCGGGGAAACGTCGGTGGGAGGGCGGAGCGGGATTCGCCCCCTGGCCGCCTCAGCTGGTGCGGGCCCGGCCCCGTTCGTGAGCTTGTTGCCGACCCGGCTCACTGCGGGCAGTACCGACCGGACCGCCGCGTCGCGCATCGCCGTTCTGACCTGCTGGTTCGCCGCGCCCGGGGTTCGCCTGGCCGAGCCGGCCGGCCCGCCGTGGCTGCGGCGGTCGGCCTCCCGGGCAGGCGGTGCAACGCAGGACGGGCGCGGCTACGGACGAGGATCTCGTCGTGACCGCGCGGGACGACCTGGTTCTGAAGGGCCCGGTCGGGGCGTACCTGTTTCGAGGGCGGCTCAGCTGCGGTAGGCGCGATGCAGGAAGTACAGCCCGGCACCCACACCGCCGAGCAGCAGTGCGGTGCTGCCGACGTGGCCCCACCAGTGGTCCAGCAGACCGTCGGCCAGCGTGCCGGAGCGCAGCAGTTCCTCCGTCACGACGGCTGCCGCGAGGACGGCAATCGCAGCGGCGATCCACCCCCGGCGGCCCGTGTTCCTGTCGCTCGTCATAGCTGAGGTCGTCTCCCTGTTTTCGTTTCGACGGTATCGTGCCGCAGCCCGGGCTGGCGGTCCCGGCGGTCCTGGTGCTGTCGGCCTATGTCGAGCAGGCATTCGCCACCGAGTTGCTCGCCGGTGGCGGTGAACGGCTCGGTTACCTGCTCAAGGAGCGGGTCGGCCGGGTGGAGGAGTCCCTCACCGCCCTGCGCCGGGTCGCCGGGGGTGGCACCGCGGTCGACCCGGAGGTGGTGGGGCAACTGCTCGCCCGCAGCCGGCCGGACACCGCCCTGGGCCGGCTCACCCCGCGTGGGCGTGAGGTGCTGTCACTGATGGCCGAGGGACTCGGCAGCGCTGCCATCTCGGAGCGGCTGTTCGTCCCCGGGGGGGCGCGGTGCACGAGAACATTCGCGGCATCTTCGCCAAGGACGATGAGGGTGGCACCGCTGCGGCCATGTGCTCAGGCCCGTCGTCGCCCTGACGTCGACGGGCGGGCCCGTGTTGCGGGCCCGCCCGTCGCGCGTGTTCGGCCGATCCCCGACCGGCCGGCCGTGGCCGCTTACTCCTTGATGCCGATGCCGGCGACCGGAGGGACGCGGAGCAGTCGGGCAACCGGCAGGATCGTGGTGAACAGCGCCAGCAGCGTCGTGCCGCCGATGATGGACACCCATCCCAGCGTCGGCACGTAGGGCACCAGCTGCCCGGTGAGCGTGTGCACGATCGACACCAGGGTGACGGCGGCGATGGCTCCGCCGATGAGCAGCGAGACGCCGAGCAGGCCGGTCTGTTCCGCGTGGACCATCCGCTTGACCTGCTTGCCGGTGACACCGACCAGGCGCAGCAGGGCCAGCTCGCGGCCCCGGGCGAGGGCGGCCATGACCATGGTGTTCGCCGCGGCGAGAGCGGCGTAGCCGACCATGATGCCGATCAGGAGCTTGTTGAGCCAGGCGCTCAGCGCGAGGTCGTCGGCGAGCTGACCGCTGACGTCGGCCGTGTTGGTCACCGAGCTGCCGGGGTACTGGCCGATGACCTCGTCCAACGCGGCGGAGATGTCCTTGCCGGGCTCGGTGCGTACCAGGATCCGCTCGTAGCCGGCGACGGCGGTGTGCCCGTCGACGACGTCCTTGACGACGGTGACAGCGCCGAACGCGAAGCCCCGGTCGTAGATCGCCACGACGCGCAGGTCGGCGGGTGTGCCGTCGCCGAGCCGCACCGTGACCTGGTCGCCCACCCGCCAGCTGCTCGACTCGGCCTGCAGGGTCGACGCTGCCATGGCCGACCCGCGCAGGTCCGCCAGGCTTCCGCTGCGGACCTTGAGGTCCATGGTGAGGTCGAGGCCCTCCGGGTCGATCGCCTGCGCGTCCGCGCCCTCGACGGCTCCGTCCGGGATGATCGAGGTGTTCCGTACGCCGGTGGCCGCGAGCACACCGGGGATGTCGCGGATCTGCGCCAGCATGGTGTCGGGCAGTCCGGTGGCGGAAACCACGGTCTGCTGGGCCAGCACCCCACCATGGTTCTCGGCGACGATCTGCTTGTCCAGGTTGTCCTGGAGGAACCAGATCGAGCCGCCGAAACCGACGGACAGCACCAGTGCGGTCAGCACCGTGACCATGCCCTGGGCGTTGGCGCGGAGGTTCGCCGCGGCGAGGTAGCCGCTGTCGCCCCACACCCGCCGCAGCACCGGGGCGAGCAGCCGGGCGGCGGCCCGGTTGATCCACGGCCCGAGCAGGGCGACCGCGAGGACGAGCAGGCACAGCAGACCCATCGCGGGCCCGAGGGCGGCGGTCCCCTTCGCCGCGCCGGTGAGGGCGATCAGGATGAAGCCGCCGGCCAGGGCGGCGAAGCCGAAGATCAGGCGAAGTACGCCGTTACGGCCGGATTCCACGGCGATCTCACCGAGCGCCTCCGTCGGGCGGATCCGCACCGTCCGACGCGCTGCGAGCAACGCCGCACCGGTCGCCACCGTGACCGTTGCCACCGTCACGGCGATCGCCGCCCAGCCGCCACCGCGAACCGGGAAGGTGTCCGGGATGAACGCCCGGTCCACCAACTCCTGGTGCAGCCAGCGGCTGGCGAGCCAACCGACGGGCACACCGATGACTACCGACAACAGGCTGAGCAGTCCCACCTCGGCGAGGATCAGGCGGGCGACCTGGCCGGGGGTGGCGGCGACGGCGCGCAGCAGGGCGAGGTCACGGCGGCGGTGCCGGACCGCGAGCCCGATGGTGCCCGCCACCACGAACATGACCAGCAGCGCGACGTAGCCGCCGAACACGCTGCCCAGCTGGACCAGCATGAGGGAGGCCGTCTGGTCCGCGGACTGTTCCAGCAGCCCCCGCTCGTCGCCGGCGTAGGCCTTGACGCCGGCTTCGGCGGCCAGCCGGCGCACGTCGGCCACCACGGCCGGGGCGGCACCGGGTTCGGCCAGGACGGCCACCGCGTCGACCTGTCCCAGCCGGGGGTGGATGACCACCGCGTGCGCGTCGGTGAAGAACACCGCGGGTGGCGCGTGCGGGTCGGGCCGGGGGCCCGCGTGGCGGACGAAACCGCTGACCCGGTACGTCCGTGCGCTGCCGTTCACCAGGACCGGCACCTCGTCGCCCGGAGCCACCGAGGCGGCCAGCCGTTCGTCCAGCGCGACCTCGGTGTCGCGGGTGGGTCGGGCACCCTTGGTCAGCTGGTACGGGGTGATGGCGGTGCTGCTCCAGCCGTGGCCGGTGGCGGCACCGTTCGGCAGGATCGCCGGCACCGTCCGGTCGGCGACGACGGTGGCCACCCCCGGCAGTTGCCGGATCTGGTCGACCATCGCGGCCGGGACGGTTCCGCCCTCGGGCAGCGCGACGGTGTTCGTTTCCTTTTCGCCGAGCATGGTGGAGGTGAGGGTGATGTCCCGGTTGGCGACGACGACGTCGGCGGCCGCGTAACGCTGTGGGGCGGCGGTGAAGCGCAGGCCGGACTCCACGAGGACGCCCAGCGACATCAGAATCAGCACTCCGGCGGTCATCGCCAGGAGGGTGGCGGCTGCGCTGCCCTTGCGGTGACGCAGCATCTGTCCGGCCAGTTTCAGCACGGGTCAGCCCTCCTGCGTCAGCTGCGGACGACGCCCGAGCGTCGCGAGGTGCTCGGCGATCCGCTCCGCGCCCGGCTGCGGCATGTCCTGCACGATGCGCCCGTCGGCCAGCACCATCACCCGGTCGGCGTAGGACGCCGCCACCGGGTCGTGCGTGACCATGATGACCGTCTGTCCCGCCTCGTCCACCACCGAGCGCAGCAGGGCCAGCACCTCACCGGCGGTCTGGGTGTCCAGCGCGCCGGTCGGTTCGTCACAGAAGATGACCTCCGGCCGGGTGGCCAGTGCCCGGGCGATCGCGACGCGTTGCTGCTGCCCGCCGGACAGTTCCGAAGGGCGGTGGGACAGCCGCTCGGTGAGCCCGACCCGGTTGACGATCTGCTGTATCCAGAGGGGGTCTGCCCGCTTTCCGGACAGCCGCAACGGCAGCGTGATGTTCTCCTGCACCGTCAACGCTCCGACGAGGTTGAACGCCTGAAAGACGAACCCGATCTCCGACCGTCGCAGCTTGGTCAGTTTTGTCTCCGACAGCTTCGACAGTTCCGTGTCGCCGACCCACACCAGGCCGCTGGTCGGGCGGTCCAGACCCGCTGCGGTCTGCAGCAGCGTGCTCTTGCCCGAGCCGGACGGGCCCATCACCGCGGTGAACGTCCCCCGCTGGAAGGCGGCGTCGACTCCGGCGAGCGCGGTCACCGCGTGCCGATCCCCGCCATAGACCTTGCGCAGTTGCTGGACCCGCACCGCCGCCACTGGCGTCTCTCTGTCAACTGTCGACCCGAATTCGAGTCGTGCACTATTAACCGACATCGCCGGACTCCCATTTTCGTTGATTTCTTCTGCAGAGAAACCATATTTTTGGGAATCGCCTCCAGCAATCCAGGTGGCGGGCCGACCGAGGTAGCGCTGGCTGTACCGTCAGGGCCCGGTGCCGTCGTCAGGCCATCGTCACGGACCTTCCGGGCGCGAGCCGGCCCGGCCGGACATCCGGCCCGCGAGCCGGCCCGGCCGGACATCCGGCCCGTGAGGCGTCCCTCCCCGGCGGCTCCGGACGGTGCCCGTCGCGCGTCCGCCATGGCCCCTGACGGGCAACTGTGCGGCGACGACCTTGATTTATCGATGTGTATGCATCTATCCTTTGGCGGCCCGTCGGCTGCCGGGACAGGCAGTCGAAATATCGTCGAATCGCTTCGACAACCCAGCGTGACTATGGGCTCGAAGACGGGAGACTCTTGTGAAATCGACCCTCAGGAAGGTGCAGTTCGCCGTGCTCTCCGGCGTACTGGCGCTGGCCGGCTCCACCGCCGTGCTGACGAGTTCCGCCTCGGCCGACAGCATGGCCCAGGTGAACGCCACCCAACTCGTCGCCGACATGGGGGCGGGCTGGAATCTGGGCAACGCCCTGGAGGCCAACGCCAACGGCATCCCCAGCGAGACGGCCTGGGGTAACCCGGTCGTGACCCAGGCGTTCATCGACCGGGTCAAGGCGGCGGGCTTCAAGACGATCCGCATCCCGGTGTCCTACCTGGGCAACATCGGGTCCGCCCCGAACTACACGATCAACTCCGCCTGGCTCAACCGGATCAAGGAAATCGTCGACTACGCCTACGGCCGCGGCCTGTACGTGCTGATCAACATGCACGGCGACGGCTTCAAGACCGTCAACGGCTCGTGGCTGATCTGCGACTCGTCCAACCAGACGACGATCCGGGACAAGTACCAGAAGGTCTGGCAGCAGATCGCGACCAGGTTCCAGAGCTACAGCGAGCGACTCATCCTCGAATCCATGAACGAGGAGTTCGACGGGCAGTACGGCAATCCCACCCAGCCGTGCTACTCGAACATCAACGCCTACAACCAGATCTTCGTGGACACGGTCCGCCGCACCGGCGGGAACAACACCTCCCGCTGGCTGCTCGTCCCCGGCTGGAACACCAACATCGACTACACCGTGGGCAACTACGGCTTCGCGCTGCCGACGGACCAGTACCGGTCGTCGTCCGTGCCCGCCAACGAGCAACGGCTCATGATCTCCGTGCACTACTACGACCCCTGGGACTTCGCCGGTGAGGAGAACGGCACCATCACGCAGTGGGGGCCGAACGCCACCACTGCGTCCCGGAAGTCGACCTGGGGTCAGCAGGACTACATGGACGGGCAGCTGAAGAAGGTGCGCGACACCTTCGTCTCACGTGGTTACCCGGTCTTCGTCGGCGAGTACGGCTCGGTCGACAAGACGTCGGCCGACCCGACGAACAACAGGTACCGCGCGGACTACGCGCGCACCCTGGTGGCCGCCGCCAAGAAGTACGGCGCGGCCACCGCCTACTGGGACAACGGCTACAACGGGGCGTACGGCTTCGGGCTGTTCAACCGCGGCAACGCCACGGTCACCCAGCAGGGCATCATCGACGCCATCATGAGCGCCGTCGGCGGCACCACCCCCACCACGCCGCCGCCCACCACCCCACCCCCCACCACGACCCCGCCTCCGCCGACCACCACCCCGCCGCCCACCACGACCCCACCGCCGTCGACCGGGCGGTCCTGTGCGGCGTCGTACACGGTGACCGGTCAGTGGCAGGGCGGCTTCCAGGCCGAGGTGCGGGTGACCGCCGGCAGTTCGGCGATCACCGGTTGGACGGTGACCTGGACGTTCGGGAACGGGCAGCAGGTGACGCAGGCGTGGAGCGCGACGCTGACCACCAGCGGCTCGACCGTCACCGCCCGCAACGTCGGCTACAACGGAGCGCTGGCTGCCGGTGGCAGCACGACCTTCGGTTTCCTCGGATCGTCGGGTGCCGTCAACGGCGTACCAACGTTGTCCTGCGCGGCGAGCTGAGCAGGCCGTGAGCCGACGGGCCGGGCGTCACGGACGCCCGGCCCGTCGGTCCTACGCACACGAGATGCAGTGGCGGGCGGACGGCCGCACGGCGGGTCGTTCCGCACCGATCGGCCGCTGGCGGCGCGCGCAGCTCCCGTAGGTCTGCGCCCCCAGCCTGAGCAGGGCGTCGTCGCCCGTAACCGCAGCAGCGCCTCCCGGATCATCTGCCCAGGTTGGTACCGGACGTGGCGGTCGTACGGCTCCCGGCGGCGGGCGTGCACCGAGGTCTCCGACGCCGGGATCGGCCGGCCGGTTGGGCAGCACCACGCCGACGGTCAGGCCCCCGCCGACACCGGCACACCCGTCGACCTGCGGACCGGCGTAGGGATCTCGGCGCGGTGCAATGGTGGCAAAGTTCCGATTATAGTGGCGGCGGTCTCGTCAATGCGTGGTGCTGGAAGGGTGACGATGGAACGGCCGGAATGGGCACCAGCAGATGTGGATCTCAGCCGGCCGAGCGTGGCCCGAGCCTACGACTACTGGCTCGGCGGCTCGCACAACTTCGAGGTCGACCGGGAGTTCGCCCGCCAGGCACTGGCTGCGGTGCCCGATCTCCGCCTGGTCGCGCGGGCCAACCGCGAGTTCCTGCACCGGGCGGTGCGGTTCATGCTCGACGAGGGGATCCGTCAGTTCCTGGACATCGGGTCCGGTATTCCGACGGTGGGCAACGTGCACGAGATCGCCCAGCAGGTGGACCCGCACTCCCGGGTCGCCTACGTGGACATCGACCCGGTGGCGGTGACGCACAGCACGCACATCCTCGCCGGCCAACCGAACGCGGTCGCCCTGCTCGAAGACCTGCGCCATCCGGAGGCCATCCTGGACCATCCGGAGGTCCGCCGGCTGTTGGATCTGGACCGACCGGTCGGCCTGCTGCTCGTCTCGGTGGTGCACGCGGTCCCCGACCACGACGACCCGTACGGACTGATCAGGCGGCTGTGGACCGCGTTGGCCCCCGGCAGTTGCGTGGCGATCAGCCACGTCACCACCGACAGCCGGCCGGACGAGATGGGCGAGGGCGCCCGGCTCAGCGGCCGGACGAACACCCCGGTCACCGCCCGGACCCGCGCCCAGGTGGAGGACTTCTTCACGGGCCTCGACCTGGTTGAACCCGGCGTGGTGTGGTCCCCGCTGTGGCGTCCCGAGTCGGAGGCCGACGTCGGCGAGCACCCGGAACGGATGAGTTTCTACGTCGGAGTCGGACGCCGCAGGTGAACGACCGGCCCGCCGCCGACGGGGCCGACGACCGGCCCGCCGCCGACGGCCGGGGCGTCGGGGAGTTCGTGACGGCGTGGGCCACGGCCCTGCACCGGGCCCACTACGTGCCGATCAGCGCCGAACAACGGCACCGCATCGTCACCGGGCTCGCGGACCGCGTGGTCACCGCGGTTCTCGCCGGACCGGGCGGGCCCGGCGAAGGCCGTCGGATCGGTGCCGACCTGGTGGCGGCCGGCTTCGGGTCGCCGGAGGCGCTCGGTGGGACGATCGCGGTCCTCACCTCGCGGCTCCTCGGCGACCTCGGCGTCGCCGCCGATCCCACCCGGACGGCCCGGCTGAACGACCTGCTGGCGGAGCTCGCGACGGGCTTCACGTCGGCCGCGCACGACCACAGCCTGCGGGCCCAGGACACGGTCCGGCTTGCCGCGTTGGCCGCCCGCACCCAGGCCGAGGAGGCGTTACGGGTCAGCGAGGTCAGGTTCCGCCGCTTCGCCACGCACGACCAGTTGACCGGACTACCCAACCTGACACTGCTCACCGAGCAGTTGGGACGGCTGTCCACCGCCGAGGCACCGACCGACCGGGTCGGGGTCTGCTGCCTCGACGTCGACGACTTCGCGGCGGTCAACGACGTACTCGGGTACCAGGTGGGTGACCTGCTCCTGCGCGAGATCGCCGCCCGGCTCGGCGCGCTCGCCGACGGGCGGTTCGACCTGGTGGCGCGGCTGGACAGCGACCGGTTCGCGATCCTGGTCCGCGACACCACCTGCGCCGGGGACGTCGTCAAGATCGCTGATCGGGCGCTCGCCGTGCTCGCCGCCCCGTTCCGGGTCAACGGCACCGAGGTGCCGCTGACGGTGAGTGCCGGGGTGGCCGAGGGCACCGTCGCCGACGGCGGCGCCGCGCGCCTGATGCGCGCCGGTGAGATCGCGCTGCACTGGGCCAAGGCGGACGGCAAGGCCACCCTCCGCCTGTTCGACCAGGACCGCAGCAACGCCGACGCCGAGCGTTACCGGCTGTCGGCGGCCATGCCGGCGGCGCTGCGACGGGGCGAGTTCACCGCCGCCTACCAGCCCGTCACCGCGCTACGCTCCGGGCGGCTGGCCGGGGTGGAGGCCCTGGCCCGCTGGCGGCATCCCCAGCTCGGGCTGCTGAGCGCCGCCCGCTTCATCGAGCTGGCCGAACGCACCGGCCTCGTGGTGGCGCTCGGCAGCCAACTGCTGGAGCAGGCGTGCCGGCAGGCCAGCCGTTGGCAGCGGATCCAACCCGGCCTGTACGTGAGCGTGAACGTCTCGGTACGCCAGCTGCACCGCACCGGCCTCGCCGGGGAGGTGGCGCAGATTCTCGACCGGACGGGTCTGCCGCCGCACCTGCTGCACCTGGAAATCACCGAGCAGGCGGTGATCGACCTGACCGGCGTGGTGACGCAGACCCTGGCGGCGTTGATGCAACTCGGCGTCCGGATCGTCATCGACGACTTCGGTGTCGGCTATGCGAATCTGGCCAACCTCCGCTCCCTGCCCCTGTACGGCCTCAAACTCGACGCCAGTCTGACCCGGCCGTCGGCGCAGCCGGCCCGCTGGCCGGGGGCCCGTCGCCCCGGCACGGATGACGACTTCCTCGGCACCGTCGTGTCGCTCGGGCACAGGCTCGGTCTCGTCGTGACCGCCGAGGGCATCGAAACCGCCCAGCAGGCCCACCGGCTGACCGCGGCCGGTTGCGACAACGGGCAGGGTTGGCACTTCGGTCGTCCGGTGCCACCCGACGAGATCACCGCCGGCATCGTCGCGCAGCAGCACCGCGAAGCTGTGCCACCCGGCCCCGAGCTGCCGGTGATCCCGGTCCAGCGGCGCTGACGCCCCCGCCGGCCGCTGCTGCCGGAGGGTCAGGGGCCGGTGTGGACCAGCGCCGCCCACAGTTCCGGGCGGTCCGGGTGCGCCCGTCGTACCCGATCTATGGCCGCGTCCAGCGCGACGGCCGCACCGTCGGCGTCCAGGTGGTCCCCGGCGCTCAGCCCGGCGTAGACGTCGCCGGCGACCTGGGCCGCCACCCGGTCGGAGACCGCCCACTGGCTGCCGATCACATGTCGGAAGCCGGCCATCTGGAGCGCCGCGGTGAGATGGATCGCCTCGTCGGGCAGGTCCCGGCCGCCCGCCGCGGTGCGACACGCCGAGAGGTAGGCGAGGTCGGCCCCACCGGCCGACTGGCTGCGGGCGGCGAGGCGGCCGGCCAGGTCCAGGACGCTGAGCCTGCCGTCGACCAGGCGGAGGGCGGCCGCACTGGGCCGCTTGAAGTCCTGGTCGCCGTGGCAGGCGAAGTGCGCCCAGCTGTGCCGTTCGAGCGCGCTCAGCACACCCTCGACGGTGGCGCTGCGACCGGACAACACCCGCAGGCCGGGCACGTGCGAGCTGACCGCGCGCAGTTCGTCGCTGACCGCCGGCAGCGACGGCTGGCCGGGCAGGGTGCCGAGCCCCACCGCGAACGCCCGCGGCGGCCCGGCCGGCGCCGGGGTGGTGCGGGCGCGCAGCAGCGCGGACAGGCTCGGGGTGTAGGACGACACGCAACGCGCGGCGATCGAGATCCGGCGTCGCGCGGCGAGCGGGGCGCTCGCCCCGAACCGGCCGGCGGCGTGCAGCGGCAACATCGTCAGCGGCCCCGTCGGGCACCACCACACGCGGTGCCGTCGCTCCGGCCCGACGTCGAGCAGGTCGTCGAGGGCCGCACAGACGGACTCCCCGACGGTGTCCCAGAGCCACCGCTGCAACGACACCAGCGTCTGGTGCAACGCGGCCCGCTCGGCCGGCCCGCCGCCCCCCTCCACCGCCCGCTGCACCTCGAGGAACGCCGCGGCACGCCGCTGCGCCGTGTCGTGCGACAGCCACGGCAGCGGCACGGCCCGTACCCCGTCGGCGGTGACGACGATCGCGTCGCTGCGCCACCGCGAGGTGTTGACCAGCACCGCGGCCCCGCCCCTGGTGGCGGGCTGGAGGGCGGCGAACGACGGCGGGTGCAGGAAGTTCTCGAAGCCGGGCTGGCGGCGGGCCTCGGCCGCCAGCCGCTCCCAGCGTTCCGCCAACCGGCGGCGGTGACCGGCGTCCTCGGTCTCGGCACGGTGCGGTCCACCCAGCGCGCTGGTCAGCAGGTCCCGGCCCAGCTCCCAGCCGGGCCGGGACGGTAGCGCGACGATCGGGGACGCCCCGGCGCCGTCCAACTCCCGGCGCGTCCGGTCGAGTTCGTCGGCGAGCGTGGGTGCGACCGCGGCCAGCGCGGACAGGTCGCTGCGCGTCTGCAGGGCCTGTGACCACAGCACCTGACGACCCTGCTCCAGGAGTTCCACCGCACGTTGCGGCTGACCGGCGGCGATGGCCCAGGCCGCCGCATCGCCGGCCAGGCCGGCCACCGAGGTCAGCCGTTTCTCCTGCACGGTACGGTCCAGGCCCCGCCACGCCAGCAGCGGCAGCAGACCCACGGCGGTGCCGTACGCCTCCAGGGCCAGCGCCGCGTCACCGGCCTCGGCGGCGGTCTGCGCCCAGGTGCGGGCGGCGGTCATCCGGATTTCGATCGCACCCGCCCGGGAGGCCGACGACGACCGCCACATGCCGACCGCGGCGTCGAGGTCGGCCGGGTCGTGATCGATCAGGTAGCGGATCCGCAACGCCGTGCCGAGCACGTTGAGGGCCCGTGCCCGGTCCGGATGGCCCGGTGAGAACCCGGCCAGGGCGGCCATACCGGTGTCGACGGCGTCGCTGACCCCGGCCGGGTCGCTGCTCATCCGGGCCCGGACGAGCAGCGAGTGGGCCAGGCTGACCAGGTGGCCGGCCCGTTGGGTGCCGGCGGTCGGTGCGTCGACGGCCTCCCGGGCGCTGCGGATCGCCTCGTCGAGGTGCACCGACGAGTTGTTGCTGAGGCCGTGCAGGACCAGCAGCACCCCGTGGGTGGCCAGCAGTTGCGCGCGGACCGTGCCGATGGCCGGCAGGTCCGCGACGACCTGCCGGCTGACCCGGACCGCCTCGTGCAGGTCGGTTTCGTCCGCATGGTCGGTGCTCACCCAACGCTGCACCAGCGCGATCACCAGCACACCGTTGAGGGCGGCCCGGTCCACGTGCCGCGCGGGCATGGCGGCCAGACCGCTGCGGCAGTGCTCGATCGCCTCGTCGATGTCGCGTGGACCGCCCGTCCGGGTGAAGCGCATGACAAGGCACAGCGCCAGCAGTTGGCGGGCGGTGAGCAGGTGGTCCGGGTCGGTGGACCGGTGGACCTCCCGGCTGAGGCGTACGGCCGCGTCGATGTCCGCCAACTGGCCGAACCGTTCGAAACTGAGCCGGTACACGTTCACGCAGCGGACCAGCACGTCGATCCGGATCGGGTCGTCCGCGCCGACGGCGGCCACCGCGACGTCCGCGTGCCGCTTCGCCGTCGACAGGTCCGCCACCTCACGCCGCTGCTCGAACCGGAAGCCGACGACCAGGGCCAGCTGGGCGTTGACGTACGGCCACCACGGATCACCGGGCGAGGTCAGCGCCGTGGCCTGCTCGGCGGCGACCACCGCCGCGTCGAGGTGCTTCGGGTCCGAGGCCCGGCCCCGCAACATCAGGACGGTGGAGAGCGCGGCGAGCACATCCACCCGGGACGGATCGGACGCGAGCAGGCCCCGCGCCACGTCCTCGGCCCGGACCAGCAGCGACACGTCGCCGCTGTCGTTGTAGGCGACGATGAGCGGATCCATCGAATCGACGGATCCCGCTTCGGATGGCACGGATTCAGTAGATTCGACGGCAGCTCGGGCGTCAATCGACAGGAGTGTCGTGTATGGAGCAACGTCGTCTGCTGGCCGCGTTGTGCGCCGCCGTACCGACCCTGCGCGAACGGGCCGAGGCGGGGATGTGGACCGACCTGCTCGACGACCTGCTCGACGAGTTGGCCGCCGGCCGGCCGGTGGAGGAGGTCTGCCGGCAGCTCGGCTGGACCGTCGGACCGGAGCCCGAGACCGAGCGCGGCATCGGCTCCGGCCCGTTACTTCCCGACTACGCCGGGGGCGCCCGACTGGAGGGTCTCGCGCCGGTGGTGCTCAACGGTGACTACCGCTGTCCACACCACCGCTGTGCACGCCGGGCCCACCGCGACGACCGGGGTCGGGTGCCGCACTGTGCGCTCGCCGGTACGCCGATGACGTACCGGACCGAGCCATGATCGAGGTGCTGCTGGGCGAGGTCGGCCGACGCCTCAACGACCGCTGGCTGACCCGGGCGCTGGGCCCCGGCCTGCTGTGGTGCCTGGTCGCCGCGTTCGCCGTACTGCCGGGGCGCGGTGGGGTCCTCGACGTGCCCGGCGCGGCGCTCGCCGCCGCCGACGCGCTCGACCACCTGAAGGGCCGGGTCAGCCTGGCCGTGGTGGTCGGGTCGCTCGTCGTCGCGGTCGCCGCGGTGGCCGCCGTCGGCGCCCAGGCGGCCGGCCGGGTCGTCCGCCACCTCTGGCTCGGCTCCTGGGCCGGCCCGGCGGGTCGGATCGCGGCGACGCTGACCGCCCGCCGCCGGGCCGCTGCCGCGCGTCGGCTGGACGCGCAACACCGGGTGGTCCCGGCGGTGTACCTACCGGCCCGGCCGACGTGGATCGGTGACCGGATCCGCCTCGCCGACGACCGGGTCGCCGCGCAGTACGGTCTCCGCCTGGGCCTGATCTGGCCACGGCTCTGGCTGCTGCTCACCGCCGACGGCCGGACCGACGTGATGCAGGCCCGTGACCGGTTCGACCGGGCCGTCACCTCGGCCGGCTGGGCGGTGCTCTACCTGGCGCTGACCCCGTGGTGGTGGCCGGCGGCACCGCTCGGCGCGACCCTCGGTGTCGTCTTCTGGTGGCGGGCCCGATCCGCGGTGGGCCTGTTCGCCGACACCGTGGAGGCGACCGTCGACCTGCGGCACCGCAGCCTGGTCGCCGAGTTGGGCTTCCCGGTCGAGGAGGGTCGTCCGCTGCCCCCGTCCACCGCCGCCGCCGTCAACGACCTGCTGCACAAGGGTGCCAGCGGTCACGGGCAGGAGGCCCGGGCCGGGGCGGCGAGCGAGCCCACGCGGTATCCGGCACCGTCCTTGACCAGTGACAGCCGGGAGCGCCAGCAACCGGATGACGAGCCTTCACCACTCGGCACGAACACCACGTTGACCTGAGGGCTGCCGCTGGCCGCGGTGCGGATCCCGATGATGGTCGCGCCACGGAACGGGCCCCGGTCCGCCAACGTGGCGGCCCGCGCGGTCTGGGTGCTGCTGCGGTCGGCCAGGCGTGGTGAGTCGATGTTGATCCCGCAGAGGAAGCTGCCGACGGCGGCGACCGCCGCCTTCGTCCGGGCGGACGTCCGGTTGAGGCCGCGCCCCACCGTGACGTCGCTGAACAGGCAGGGCCTGGCCAGGGGAAGGAGCTTTTCGAGGTCGAACCGGGTCGGTAGCGGCAGGACGGGCGCTGCGGGCACCCCTGCCGGGTAGCGGGTGGGCAGGACCCGGGGGTAGGAGGGCACGGTGGTGGCGTCCCACCGCACTCCCGTGGGCAGACTCGACCGGGCCCGGGGGGTCGTGCTCGTCGTGTCGCTGTTGGCGCTGATCAGGCCGGCCATCACCGCGATCGCGGCGATCGCCGCGACGAGCAGACCCCAACCCCGGCCGGCCGGCTGGGGGTTGACCACCCCGGGCCGGGGGACGTTGCGGCGTACGGGGTCCCGGCGGGGGGCGTTCGGGCGCGTCGACCCCTGACCGGGCGGCTCCGGGCCCGTCGGGGGAGCAGCCGGTGCCGTCGGCGGTGTGCGTCGGATGCCCCGCTCCAGGGCGTCCAGCCAGTGCTCCGGGGCCGGCCGGCGGTCCGGGATCGGGTCGAGACTCCGGCCGGCGAGGGTGACCAGTTGCCGGTCGAGCCGCCGCTGCGCCGCAGCCGGATCGCGGGTCTGCTGGTCACCGGCGAACAGGCGGACCGCGAGCAGTCCGAACTTGAACGCGTCGGTGGCCGGGGTGGCCAGTTCCTCGGCGTCCGCGTCCGGCACGTGCCACTCGGGGGTTTCGGCCTGCGCCAGCACCGAGTCGCCATCGAGGCGCATCGCGTCACAGTCGATGAAGTAGCACCGGGGCCGGGCGTCGAGGCTGAACAGCAGGTTGTTCGGCGACAGGTCACCGACGCAGACCCCGAGGCGGTGCAGCAGGGTCAGCGCCTCGGCGGTGTCCCGCAGCAGTTCGAGGCGCATCCGGTCGTCGACGTGCAGGCCACGGCCGCGCAGGTAGTCGTCGTTGTTGAGCAGGTACTGCACCTGTGCCAGCACGGTGTCCGGCCCGCGTGGCAGTTGGATGCGGACCCGGAACCGGTCGGGCACCCGGGGCATCAGGAACCCCCGCACCACGCCCTCCTTACGGACGACGGCGGTGGGCCAGGCGGCGAGACCGAGCAGCGCGTCCGCGTCCGGTCCGGCGTCGGCGGCGAGTCGGACGAAACGGTTCAGCGTGGTCACGTCGACGTCGTCCACGAGCCGGGTCGCGTACTCCTTGTAGACCCACCGGGGGTCCTCGGTGAGGGCGTAGACCGTGCCCTGACCGCCGACCCCGATGCGGTTACGCGGGCCGAGGGCGGACAGGCTCACCTCGGGCGGCAGTGGGCTGGTCATGGCAGTTCGGGCGGGACCGGCCAGACGGCCAGCACGGTACGGTCGTCGTCCCAGGCCCCGCCGGCGAAGTCGAGCATCCAGGCGAGCCGGGTCATCGCGGGCGGCGTGGTCAGCCCGTCGCCGAACAGTCGCCCGAGATCCCCGGTGCCGTGACCGAGCGGCTCGGCGAAACCGTCGGTGGCCAGCACCAGCACGTCGCCCGCGACGAGGGTCACCGCCACCGGGTCGACCTCGGTGGGCACCCGGGGCAGGGCGGCGACGCCGTCCGGGAGCAACTCGTCCTGCGGGTCGGCCGGGTCGGTGAGCAGTGGCTCCCAGGTGCCGTCGCGCAACCGCCAGGCGGCCGAGTCACCGACCCGGACCAGGTGGGCGACGGCCCGACCGGGCCCGTCCGGCCGGACGAGGGCGACGACCACGGTGCTGGCCAGCAGCGCCTCGGCCCGCTGCGGATCGGGCTCACCCAGCTGCCGCCCGGCGTACTCCACCAGGGCCCAGCCCGCGCAGCGCAGCAGGTCGTGCCAGTCGACGGTGTCGTCGGCGCGCAGCAGGTAGTCGACGACCGTCCGGCACACCATGGTGGCGCCCAGGTGGGACAGCGGGGCGTTGGAGACCCCGTCGGCCACCACCGCGATCACCGAACCGTCCGCCGTGGCCAGCGCGAAATCGTCCTGCCGGGGTACGTCGGACGCCCGGTGGCCGGGCCCGCGCACCGAGGCCGCCCGCACCGCGAAGCCGTCCGTCGCCCACCCGTCGAGCACGGTGTCCGGCCGGTACGGCTGCGTCTGCGGCGCGCGGGCCGGCAGCTCCGGGCCCGTCGCCCCGATCAGCGGAGGAGCCCAGTCGAAGCTCACACCACGTCCACGGCCATCCGGAAGCTGTCCGGCCGCTCCACGACCAGCTCCGCCGTGTCGCCACCGACGGCCTGCCCCGACCTGATGACGCTGCGGGTCAGGGCGGTGCAGAACTCGGCGATCGCGAACCCCACCTCGACCCCGGGGGTGGCCACGAACGCGAACTCCGGCCGGGTCGCCACGTGCAGGATCGTCTCGGCCCGTGCCTCGCCGATGCCACACGCGATGATGTTCGGCGCGGTCGGGGTGCGCTCCCGGTCGGTCAGCTCGGCATAGACCGGCTCCCACTCGCCCGGGTCGGTCGGTTGGCCGTCGCTGAGGAAGAACACCGCCGGCCGGTGCACCGCGAAGCCCTCCCGTTTGAGGGCCCGCACGTCGGCCGGGATCCGGTCGACCAGAAGGCTGAACGCGACGCCGTAGGCCGTCCCGGCCCGTACGGACAGCTGCGGCAGCGCCGACTCGTTGCGCAGGTCGGACAGTGCGGAGTGGACGATCACGTCCTCGGAGAACCCGATGATCGAGAAGCGGACCTTGGCCGCTGCGAGCGGCTCACGTAGCAGGGCGTCGTGGAGTGACTGGAGGCCGGCGTTCAGCTCGTCCACGACCGGAGTCATGGAGACGGACTCGTCCGCCACCAGATAGACCGGCAGGACCCGCCCCGTGGTCTCGGCCATGCACACCCCCTCGACGGTCGCTAGTGGACCGCTTCAACGTAACACCGCCTGTCTATGCGAGTGTCGCGCTCCGCAACGGCCCTGACCGCCCCGCCCCGACCGCCCCCGTTCCGGCCGGCCTGCTCAGGCCGGGCGATCCGCCCGGTCGGGGCGGGGAGGGGTTCAGGCGGGCCGTCCGGCTTTCAGTGCGGCTGCGGTGTCGACCACGCGCCGGGCCTGGTAGCGGGCTGCCTGGAGGGTGACGTCACCGGGCGGGCCGCTGCCGGCCACGTGCGAGGTGCCGTAGGGGTTGCCCGACTGGAACTGGATCGGGTCGGTGTAGCCGGGAGGCACGATGATCCCGCCCCAGTGGTAGAAGACGTTCGACAGCGACAGCAGGGTCGACTCCTGCCCGCCGTGCGAGGTGTTCGACGCGGTGAAGGCCGAGTAGACCTTGCCGGCGAGCCGGCCCTGGAACCACAGCGGGCCGAGGGTGTCGATGAACGCCTTGAGCTGGCTCGACACGTTGCCGAAGCGGGTGGGGGTGCCGAGCAGGGCCGCGTCTGCCCAGTCCAGGTCGTCGCCGCTGGCCACTTCGACGTCGGCGGTGTCCTGGACGTGCTGGGCCCACTCCGCCCTGGCATCGACCGCCTCGGCCGGGGCCGACTCGGCCACCTTGCGCAGGCGTACGTTCGCGCCGGCCTGCCGCGCCCCCTCGGCCGCGGCCTGGGCCAGGGTGTGCACGGTGCCGGTGGCGCTGTAGTAGATGATCGCCAGGTTCACTGGTCCCATGATCGTTTTTCCCCCGTCGCTGGGATAGTGTTCGGTGCACTGATACGACGACACAGCCCTGCCGAATGTCAGGCGGCGTGCCGGGGTCGCCACCGCTGGCGCACGTCGGTCGAGCCGGTGGGCGGGGAGCGGGCGAGGGGGCCGGCGGCAGCATGACCAACCCCACCGGTCCGGGGTCCGACCGGCCCGGCCCGGCCCCGAGCGGGCTCGTCGGCGAACGGCGTCAGCTCGTCAATCTCGCGTACCGGCTGCTCGGGTCCCTGGCCGACACCGAGGACGTCGTGCAGGAGACGTACGCCCGCTGGTATGCCCTGACCCCCGGCCAGCGGGACGCCATCGCGGCCCCGGACGCCTGGCTGGCCAGGGTCGCCGGTCGGATCTGCCTCGACCTGCTCGGCTCGGCCCGCGCCCGCCGGGAGCGCTACGTGGGCCAGTGGCTGCCGGAGCCGCTGCCCGCACGTGCGGAGTGGACCAGCGACCCCACCGGTGGTGACCCGGTCGACCAGATCGCCCTCGACGAGTCGGTCGGGATGGCCTTCCTGGTGGTGCTGGAGTCGATGACCCCGGCCGAGCGCGTCGCGTTCGTCCTGCACGACGTCTTCCGCTACTCCTTCGCCGAGGTGGCCGAGGTCGTCGGCCGTACCCCGGCGGCGTGCCGCCAGCTGGCCTCGTCCGGTCGCCGCCGCGTGCGCGGGGCACCGGCACCCGGCGTGCCCACCGCCCGCCAGGCCGGCATCGTCCGGGAGTTCAGGAAGGCGTGGCAGGCCGCCGACATCGACGCGCTCGTCGGTCTGCTGACGCCCGACGCCACCGCGACCGGCGACGGTGGCGGGCGGGTCAGCGCGGTACTCCACCCGACCGAGGGTGCCGGGCAGGTCGCGCGTTTCTTCGCCGATCGGGGCGGTGCGGCCTCCGGCGTCCGGCTCCTGGAGTGCACGGTCAACGGGCGGCCAGGTCTGGTGGCGCAGGTGGCGGGTGTCGTCGGGGCGGTGCTGGCGTTCGACGTCGTGGGTGACCGGATCAGGCGCATCTGGACGGTCCTCAATCCCGACAAGCTCCGCGCCTGGACGGTCGGTTGAGCTGCGGGCCGTTCCCGGACGCAGGCGTCCGGGAGCGTCGCGGGCGGGCCACCCCGGGCCCGCCCGCGACCGGTACGGCGGTTACCTGGTGCAGGTGACGCCGTTGAGGGTGAACGTCGGCGGCGCGGCGGCGTTGCCGGTGTGGTTGGCCTGGAAGCCGATGCTGACCGAGGCGCCGGGGGCGATGGTCGGGTTGTAGCTGACGTTGCGGGCGGTGACCTGGCCGGAGGCGGGCGTGTAGGTGGCGTTCCACCCGGAGGTGATGCTCTGCCCGCCGGGCAGGGTGAAGATCAGCGACCAGCCGTTGACCGGGGTGCTGCCGGTGTTGGTGACGGTGAGGTCCTCGGTCAGGCCGGTGCTCCACGCGTTGACCGTCGCGGTGACCGCGCAGCCCCCGCCGCCCGGCGGTGGGGTGGTCGGTGCGGGTGTGGTCGGGCCGGGTGTGGTTGGCGCGGGGGTGGTGGGCGCGGGCGTGGTCGACGTGAACTGGGTGAAGAACCGCCAGGTCTCGGCCGGCAGCCAGGTGCGGGTGCCGCTGTCACCGGGTGCGCCGTCCTGCGGGGCGGCGATGTGCCCCTCGTCGAAGGCCGCCCACACCACCGGGTACCCGGCGCGGCAGCCCGAGTAGGTGGTGCTGCGGTGGGTCAGGCTGCCCTGGCTCGGCTCGGGCGGGCTCTGCGCGGTGCAGCCGTTGTTGCGGACGAACCGGTCGCGCAGCGTACGCCCGCCGGCGATGGAGAGCACGCCGTCGCGAATGCCGTGCGCGCCGAAGTAGGCGATTGGTTGGGTGCCGCCGCTGCATCCGCTGAGCTGCCCGCCGGAGTAGACCGCCACCGCCCGGAAGACGGTGGGCCGGGCGCAGGCGACCGCGTAACTCATCGCGCCGCCGTAGCTGAAGCCGAGGGCGAACCGCTGGGTGGTGTCCACGCACAGCCCGGCCTCGACCCGGCTGAGGATGTTGTCGACGAAGGTGATGTCCTCCCCACCGGCGTTGCCCCAGCCGTTGTTCAGGCCCTGGGGCGCGACGAAGATGGTGCTGTTGTTCGCCAGTCGTTGCAGGCCGTAGTAGGACCACACGTCGCGCTGCACGGTCTGACCGGTGGCGACGTCGGTGGCGGTGCCGCCGACCCAGTGGAAGCCGAGCACCAGCCGGTACTGCCGGTTGGCGTCGTAGCCGTCGGGCACCCGCAGGATGAAGCTGCGGTTCTTGCCGTTGCTGGTGATGGTGTGGGTGCCGCTGGCCAGGGTCGGGGCCTTCCCGCAGCCGGCCGTCGCGGCGGTCGTCCCGACGTCCGCGGCGCGGGCGGAGGTGCCCAGGCCGCCGCTGACCATCGCGGTGCCCAGGCCCAGGGCCAGCAGCATCGTCGCGGCTACCGACCCGAGTCTCGATCTGCGTCCTGTCATCAGGTGTCTCCTCGTGCGTGGGGGTGGAGGTGGTCGCCGCGGGCCACGGTGGGACGGGCGGCCGGGCGGCGGGGCGGCGGGGCGTCAGCGGAACTGCCACCAGTTGACGTTGAAGAGGTTGCCGCTGCCCCCGGCGAACCGCAGGTACACGTCCTGGGTGCCGGTGACGCCGCTGACCGGGCAGGTGACCGTGGTCCAGGTCTGCCAGCCGCCGGTCACCGGGACGGTGCAGGTGCCCACGGTGGTGCCGGTGACGCCGCCGAGCCGTACCTCGATGCGGCCACCGGTGGTCGCCGACGCGACCCGGGCGGTGAACGAACTGGCGCCGGCACCGAAGGCGACCCCCTTGACCTTGATGTGGTCGCCGTTGTTGAGCCAGCCGACGTTCATCCCGCCCTCGCTGGACGGCTCGGTCTCCACCCCGACCGACCAGGCGATCGTCTCCGCCTCCTGGCGGACGTACGGGTTGAGCGTGCCGACCTGCGGTGCGCCGGAGGCGGTCATGGTGATGGTGGGGATGGTGCCGTCGGCGCGGTAGGCGAACTTCTCCACCGCGACCGAGCGGGTGAAACCGCCGCCGCCGGGCAACGCGCCGTTGTGGTAGAAGAAGTACGAGCCGCCGTTGAAGTCGATGACGGCGGCGTGGTTGGTGAAGCTGGCCCCCTGCCTGGGCATGATCGTCCCCCGGTAGGTCCACGGCCCGGTCGGGCCCGGCGCGGTGGAGTACGCGATGAACTCCGAGCAGCATTCGGCCGCGAACACGTTGTAGTAGAGGCCGTTGCGCTTGTAGACCCAGGGCGCCTCCTCGTACAACGTGGGGCGGCTCGGGTTGCCGCTGCGGGTGCCGAAGCCGGCGGTGGTCAGCGGAATCTGGGTCGGGCCGCCGGAGAACGAGACCATGTCGGTGTTGAGCCGCACGTACCACAGGTTGGGGTTGCCCCAGTACAGGTACGCCTGCCCGGTGTCGTCGACGAAGGCGTGCGGGTCGATCTCGCCGTTCTCCACCAGTGGCCGGCCGATGGCGTCGCGGAACGGGCCGGTGGGGCTGTCGGCGACCGCGACGCCGATCGCCATCCGTCCGGTCGCCCGGTTCTTGACCGGGACGTACCAGTAGAAACGGCCGTTGCGGTAGACGGTCTGGCCGGCCCACGCGTCGGCGCTGGCCCAGCTGAACGTGGCCAGGCTCATCGGGGAGCCGTGGTCGGTCCAGTTGACCATGTCGGCCGAGGAGTAGACGCGCCAGTCCTTCATCGTGAAGTACGTCGAGCCGTCCTCGTCGTGGCCGGTGTAGAGGTAGACCCGGCCGTTGTGCACCAGCGCCGCCGGGTCGGCCGTGTAGACGGTCTGCACGATGGGGTTGTCCGCGTGGCCGGCGACCGGGGTCAGCACGACCACGCAGAGCAGGCTCGCGAGCAGCGCCGCACCGCGGCGCAGCAGGGTCCTGGTCATGGTGTCCTCCTCGGTCAGGGCGTGATGCGGAAGGTGGCGTCCTGCCGGTCGTTCAGGGCCGAACCGGCGCTGAGCGGGTCGATCCGCAGCAGGTTCCCGGCGTGCCGCAGGTAGCGGTCGGGGAAGTTGGCGGAGCGGAACGACGTCCATGCCGCGTCAGCCAGGCCGGCGGTGCGGTGGAAGGTGGCGTCGGCCCGGAACGTCGCCGACCCGTCGTTCGGGTCGAGCCGGATGGCGTAGTTGCTGTGCCGCAGGAAGCTGCCCGGCCGGTTCACCGACTCGAACGAGACCCCGGCGGCGTCGGACAGGCCGGCCACCATCCGCCACAACTGATCCTGGTACGGGTCGAACGGGAACGGGTCGATCCGGCCGACGCCGTTGCTGTGCCGTACGACGTAGTCCGGCAGGTTGGACGACTTGAGCCGGACCCAGTTCGGGGTCCCCCAGCGGGACACCATCGCGTTGTACTCGGCGTCGCTGATCCCGACGATCGAGCCGTGCTTGGCGTTCAACGGCGGGGTGTAGTCCCGTTGGTTGAGCGCCGTCCACGAGTTGCCGCCGATGTTCGAGGTGGACCAGATGTAGTAGTCGGCGTTGACCGGGCTGAACGAGTCGCCCCACAGCCGCCAGCCGCTGCCGTCGTTGTTCTTGACCAGGAGCGGAGCCTCGATCGCGTTGCCCATCCGTAGCCCGCTGGTGTAGGTGGTGAAGCTGTTCGGCGCCCCGGTCGAGGAGCGCGCGCCGTGCAGCAGACCGGTGGAGAGGTTCTTGTAGTAGAGGTAGGTGGTGCCGCCGTCGACGACGACATCGCCGTCGAGCACGCCGAACCCGGGGCTGAAGAACACCTGCTGGGGGCCGATGTTGACGAAGTCGCTGGTGTAGTTGACCATCAGCACGTCGCCGCCGCTGTTGCAGGAGTAGACGATGGCGTACTGGCCGCGGGCGGCGTCCCAGAACGCGGTCGGCGCCCAGGTGTGCGAGTTGGGCAGGGTGTGCATCCTGATCCGGCGGTAGCCGGTGAAGTTCGTCAGGTTGGTCGAGTCCCACACGTGCAGGTACTGGCTGTTCAGGCCGAAGTTGGTGCCCTTGAGATCGGTGGCCAGCACCACGAAGGTGCCGTCCTGCTTGCGGAACACGAACGGGTCGCGCAGGCCGAGCTGCCCCTGGGTGGGGGTGACGACGGGGTTGTTCTGGTTCAGCGGCGTCCAGTTGAGACCGTCGCGGCTCACCGCCAGGTGCAGGCCGTAGTCCGCGCCCTGGAAGCTCGGCGTCTCGGTGAAGTAGGTCATCGCGTACGCGGTGTTCGCCGCCCACGCGACGCCGGGCAGCCCGGCCACCGATGCTGCGGTGAGCGCCCCGGATGCGGCCACGGCCTTGATGAGTGCTCGTCGGCTGATCGCCACGGATCGGACCCCTTCTGTCGTGGTGCCTGGTGGTGTGCGGATGGTGGGCGGATCGTCGCGGCGCAGGGTGAGGCTGGCCGCCACCTGCGGCCCGGACGGGTGGGAGGGCACGCTGACGCCGACGGTCGGTGGTGTCCGCCGTCGTCGGTTCCTGGTGGTGTTCGACGTCCCGTCGACCGTCGTTCTGTTAGCGTTAACAGGTGCTGCCCGGGCACCCTCAGCTGCGGTTGAGCGACGCCTCGGTTCTCCCGACCGTGCGCCACGTCCGCTGATATGGACTCTCGTGGATGCATACGTGGTCCGTCAAGATGTGACACGGACTTTCTCGAAACTCCTCCGGCCTCGGTTCGCGGCTGTCAAACCGGCTATTCCGGCCCCTCTGCCAGGCTGTAAAGCTGCTCTACCTGCGGTTATTCGATCGGACGGGAGAAGTGGCCGCCAAGCAAGTCATGTGATGTTTGCGTTAACAGTTTCGAGGTATGGTGAGTTTGGCGGTGGGTGGCTGTCGTGCCCGGCGTCGGTACCGGCCGGGTCGGAGCTGGCCGGAACCGCGCACCGGATGATGTAAGCCGTTGACAAGCGTCGATGTGTTGCCGCACGGTGGACGTATGCCAGGGGCCCGTTCGTCCGTGCCGCGCCGCCGCGTGCGGCCCGGCCTGCTCGCCGCCGTCGTCTCGTCGATCGCCGTGTTCGGCCTGGGAGCGATCGCCGTACCGGCCGCCGGTGCCGGCACCACGACGCCCTCCTTACCGGCCGTCGGTGGGCTCCCCGGGGTCGCGCCCGCACCCGCCGTGGCGCCCCTGGCGGGAGCAGCTACGACGCCGCCGCCGACCGCGGCACCCACCACCCCGCCGGGCACACCGGACACCTCGCCCTTCCCGCCGGGCGTGCCCACGAACGTCACCGCCAGCCAGGTCAAGACGAGGTCGGTCACCCTCACCTGGACGGCCGCGACCCGTGGCTGCTGCGCCATCGCCGGCTACGACATCACGTACTACAGCCCCTTCGACGACGTCGTCATGTCGGCAAGCGTCGGCGACGTCACCACCACCACGATCAGCAACTACATCACCCCGGGCCGGCAGTACCTGTTCCGGATCTCCGCCCGGGACGTCGTCGGGCACCGCTCCCTGTCGTCGGAGCCGGTCACCGTGGTCACCCCGGTCACCGACACCGGACCGGACACCACCCCGCCGAGCGCGCCGCAGAACCTGACCCTCGGCGACGTGACCGACTCGACCGCCACGCTCTCCTGGTCACCCTCGACCGACGACGTCGGGGTGACCGGCTACAACGTCTACCGCTTCGACGGCTGGTACAGCTCGTTCCTGGTCGCCACCGTGTCGACGACGACGTACCCGATCGCGCTCCCGCCGCCGCCCCCGCCGTCGACGCCGCTGCGGTACCAGTTCTACGTGCGTGCCCGGGACGCGGCCGGCAACCTGTCGATCGCCTCCAACGCGGTCTTCGCGCCGACGACGCCCACTCCACCGACGACGCCGATGCCGCCGCCGCCCACCTGCCGGGTGACCTACCAGAACCAGTCCGAGTGGCAGGGCGGGTTCGTCACCGTCGTGACGGTCCAGAACACCGCGACCGCGCCGGTGGACGGCTGGACGCTCACCTTCAGCTTCCGGGGGGACCAGCAGGTCACCTCCGGGTGGAACGCGACGACCAGCCAGAGCGGGGCCACGGTGACGGCCCGTAACGTCGACTGGAACCGCGTCGTCGCGCCGAACGGCTCGGTGAGCTTCGGCATCCAGGGCAGCTGGAGCACCAGCAACGCGCCGCCGACCAGCTTCGGGCTCAACGGCAGCCCCTGCACCGCCGGCTGAGCCCGGCCCGCCCGGGTCACGTCCGGGCGGGCCGCCGGGTCCGTGGGTCACCCTGTTGCACCGCCTCGACGACGGCGAAGACGACGCCGAGCACGGTCAGCAGCAGTAACGAGACCACGGACGGCAGCGCGACGGTCACCGGCGCGAGGACGGTGACCGCCCCCGCGCCGATGAGCCGGTGGGGGCTGACCGTCCGGAAGATCCGCAGCCAGAACATCTGGTTGCCGAGCAGGTACAACGCCACCCCGAAGAACAGCATGTAGTGACCCAGCAGGGCGCTGTGCCGCTCCTGGGACGCGGCCAGGGTCTGGTGCAGGCCGTAGGCGACCAGGACGATCCCGGCCATCATCGGCAGGTGCAGATAGGTGTACGCGTCCCGCGCGGCGCGGACCCGACGGTCCCCCTCGTAGGCCCCGAGGGTGATCCGGGCCGCGTCGATGCCGGTGAAGTAGCTCCACCAGATCGTGCCGAGGGCCACCACCGACGCGACGACGACGACCAGCGTGGGGGCGGAGATCGGCACGTTGTCGATGGAGATGCCGACGGAGAGGACCGCCTCGCCGACGGCGATCAGGATGACCAGGGCGTGCCGGTCGGCCCAGTGCCGGACCAGCCTGATCCGCCACAGCCGCCCACCGGCCCAGTACCCGGCGACGTACTGCACGAGCAGCGCGGCCACCCAGAGCAGCGTGACGGCGGGGTGCCGGGCGACCGCGTCGGGGGCGACCACCTCGACGACGGCGATCACCAGCAGGATGGCGATGGTGGCGGTCGTGGCGACGAACCGGGTCCGGGTGCCCCGCAGGTCGGAGTTCTCCCGGACGAGCTGCCGGAAGATCAACCCCTGCATGAGCTGGACGCCGATGTAACACCCGACGACCAGCAGCGGGCCGGGGAGGCTGCCGGGCAGGGGGACGAAGGCCTGCGGGATCGCCAGCCCGATCAGCAGCACCGCCGTCATGATGCCCGCTGTGCACAGCCGCACCACCGTGCTGTCGTGCCGCACGGCGTTGGCGAGCCAGGTGTACGACGTCCAGGCCCACCACAGCAGCGCCAGCAGGATCATGCCCTGGGCCAGGCCGAGCAGGGTCGGAAACCGGTTCATCACCGCGGTGACCTCGATGAAGGCGTACACGAACACGAGGTCGACGAAGAGTTCCCGGGGGTCGACCGTCCCGACGTGGAGGCTCTCCTGCTCGACCGACTCGTGAAGTTGCCGGTGTTTCCGCCGGAAGAGGGTGTTGTCCAGCACCAGCATCGTGCAGACGGCGGCGACGAGCACCACCAGCGCCTGCACCGCGGTCAGCCGTCCGACCACCGTCAGCAGCGCCGTCAGCAGCGCCACCCCCACCAGCGGACCCCGACCCAGCAACCGGACCGCCCGCCACTCCACCACGACGAGCGCGCCCAGATAGAGCAGCACACCGCCGTACAGGATGGCGACGCCGGCCGACGGCCACGGCTGGGTGCTCTTCGGGGTGGCGTGCGTGTTGAGGTACTTCAGCCCCAGCGCGAAGAAGATCAACCCGCCGATCATGGGCAGGTGCAGCCCGCTGTAGACGTCCCGACCGACCCGGGCGCGGTCCCGCCCGGAGCTGGCCCGCAGGGCCCGTTCGATGATCACCTTGGCCAGGTCGAAGTAGCTCCACCACAGCGCGAAGACCACGGTGATGCCCAGCACCGCCCCGACGGCCAACTGGGAGGTCACCGGGCGGTCCACGCCGAGCCCCTCGCTGGCGCCGATCGAGATGATCGTCTCGCCGAGCGCGATGAGCACGATCAGGGCGTGCCGTTCGGCCAGGTGCCAGGGCGAGACGACCCGCCAGCCGCCCTTGCTGGCCACCACGAGGATCAGCGAGTCGATCATGAGGGCGCTCGCGAACAGCACAGCCTGCACCAGGGCGGCGTCGACGACCGCCGGCAGCAGCGGCGGCACCAGATAGGAGGCGAGCAGCACCAGCCCACCGGCGATGAAGATCAACCAGGCGGCTACCACCGACGGCCGGCCGCCCTCGCCCCGGTGGCTGACGAACGTGAGGACGACCATGGCGGTCGCCCTGATCAGCAGATATCCGCAGATCAGCACCATTGGGCCGGGCAGCCCGCCCGCCCGGTCGGTGAACGCCTCGGGTATCGCGACCCCGATCGCCAGCAGGGCGGCGGCGATGCCGAGCATGACCGGGGGCATGATCCCCCGGTCGAGGTGCACCACGTTGCCCAGCCAGACACACGGGGTCCAGCAGTGCCAGAGTAGGAGGATCACGAGCACGCCCTGGACCAACCCGAGGGGGCTGAAATGCTCGGCCATCAGCGTGGTGACGGCCAGGAACGCGAACACGAAGAGTAGATCGACGAAGAGCTCGACCCAGCTCACATCGCCGATGGCCCCGGGGTCACGGGCCACCAGACGCCGACCCCCGGCTGTCGGGTGTGGCGCGGGATCATCCCTCCGCACCCGATAAGCCTCGCAAACCGGACACGGCTTGTCCCGCCAACGTCGATTAGCGGTGCGAACGGTCGGCACCGGGCGGAAGTCACCTCCGCCGCGTACGCCACCGGGCCGGGCCGGCGTCTCCCCGGATGCGGGAGACGCCGGCCCGGTCCGCGTGCTGCGGGAGCGGTCGCCGGTCGACCGTCAGGTCAGGGGCGTCAGGGTGAACCGCTGGTTGGTCTGCCCGTGACAGTCGTAGAGCTGGACCTGCGCCCCGTTGGCCGTGCTCCAGACGTCCAGGCACCGCCCGGACTGCACGCTGCTGATGGTGCCGTTGGCGTTGACGTTCCACTGCTGGTTGGTCTGGCTGTGGCAGCCGTAGATCTGGACCGCCGCACCGTTACCGGAGCCAGCCGCGTCCAGGCACATGTCGCCGTACACCCGGAGTTGTTTGTTCGTGGTGTACGTCCACGACTGGTTGGTCCCGCGGTTGCAGTCCCAGAGCTGGACCCGGGTGCCGTTGGCGCGGGAGGCGTTGGGCACGTCGAGGCACCGGTTGGACTGTGCGCCGACGATCAGGCTGGCGGCACCGGGCGGGTTGCTCGGCGGCGGCGTGGTCTGCGGCGGGGTGGTCGGGATCGGCGGCGGGGTGTCCGACGGGATCGGCGGCGGGGTGGTCGCGGTCGGCGGCAGCAGCGGGCAGGTGCTGCGGTAGCTGACCACGCCGCTGTTGTCCGCCAGTGGGCAGAGGAACTGGCTGTACCGGGCGTCGTTGTCGACGAACATCTTGAGGAACGGCAGCATGGTCCGGATCAGCACCGGGTTGGACCGGCCGACCATGAACCCGTGGTCGGCCCCCGCGACCTCCAGGTAGGCGCTCTCGGTCGTGGCCGGGAGGCTGTTGTAGAGCCCGGTGGCGTAGGACGGGGTGACCACCGTGTCCGCCTGCCCGGCGAAGACCATCGTGGGCACCCGGTCGTTGGCCAGGTTCGACGACGGCGAGTACGGCGCGATGCCGACCGCCGCCTTCAACGCCGGGCGGCGCAGGGCCGCGCTGAGCGCCCCGCCGCCACCCATCGAGTGACCGGAGACGGCCAGCCGGGTGGGGTCGATCCGGTCCCGGACCGGGCTCTGCTGCACCAGGTAGTCCAGCGCGGCGAGCAACTGGGTGCCCCGGGCCGTGTCGAAGTCGTTGCGGCTGTTGGTCTCGATGCCGATCACGACGAAGCCGTGCGAGGCCAGCCACGGCCCCATCCAGGCCAGCTCGACGGAGAACAGCGCGGTGTAGCCGGGCGAGATGGCGACCGCCCCGAAGGTGCCCTGGCTGGTGTCGGTCGGGTAGTAGATCCGGCCGCCGTTGAAGCCGTACCCGGTCGGGACGGCGACCGAGGTGTTGGCGAACGGGCCGTTCACGGCCGCGACGCTGCTCCGGGTGGGGTCGGGGCCCCGCTGGTACGGGTTGTCGGCGGCCGACGCCGTCCCGGTCGCCACCGTCATGGTGAACAACCCGGCGACGGCGGCGGCGATCCCGGCCGTGACCAGCGTGAACAGCCTTCCCCGCCGACGGGGGGACACCCGGGCGGGGTGGGGCTGCTCCGGGGGCGGAGAGTGGGGTACGTGTCCGCGCACTGTCGGTACCTCCTGGTGGTGGATGGTGGGTGGCCCCGTAGCGTGCTGTTTACGTTCACGATTATCGATGGATTTCAGGTTGGCAGGTAATCCCGGGGTTTTCAACCGGTAGTTTCGAGCAGGTGACCCGATAGTTTCGAGGTCGTCTCCGGGGTCACGAAACGGCCCTCCCCGGACGCCGTGGAGACGTCCGGGGAGGGCCGGTGGTCGGGACGGGGTCCGGGCGCTGCGCCCCGGCCGGTGACTCGACAGCGGCGTGCCGGTCAGCCCGTGGTGCAGGAGCGGATCTGTGGCCGGGCGCCGCTGTTGCCGTTCATCATCGTGGTGAAGCCGAAGGTGTTGCCGCTGCCGTTGGACCGCATCGTCATCACGTAACCGGAGCTGTCCCAGCTGGGCGTGCCGTTCCAGGTGGTGTTGACCTTCTGCGGCGCGGTCAGCGCCACCACCACCGTCCAGTTGCTGCCGCCCTGGACCGTCACCGAGGTGTTGTACCGGTCGCCCCACACGTTCGGGTACGTCGCCGTCGCGGTGCACGTCCCACCGGCCGGCGGGGTGGTCGGGGTGCCGGTGGGCGGGGTGGTCGGGGGGTTGGTCGGCGGGGTGCCGTCCGGGGCCACCGCCCGGCCGGTGCTCGGCGAGATCATGCCCGGGCAGAGGCCACGGCTGTTCAGGTTGGCCATGATCTGCGGAATCGCGTCGCGGGTGTTCTGGATGCCGTCGTGCATCAGGATCACCTGGCCGTTCTGGAGCCGGCCGGCGTTGGCGACGATCTGGCTGACGCTCGCGCCGTTCCAGTCCTGGGAGTCGACGTCCCAGATCACCTGGCGCATGCCGAGCGACGAGGCGACCGACTGGAGGGTCGAGTTGGTCTCGCCGTAGGGCGGGCGGAACAGTTGCGGCCGTACGCCGGTCGCCGACTGGATCGCCGAGTTGGTCTGGGAGAGGTCGGACTGCATCTGGCTCTGACCCATCGAGGTCATGTGCGCGTGGTTCCAGCTGTGGTTGCCGATCCACATGCCGGCGTCGACCTGGGCCCGGGCGGCGGACGGGTTGCCCTGCACGTTCTGCCCGACGTTGAACATGGTCGCCCGGACGTTGTTGGCGCGCAGCACGTTCAGCAGCGCGCCGGTGCTGCCGGTCGGTCCGTCGTCGAAGGTGAGACCGACGTAGCCGTTGCAGGCGGCGGCGCTGGACGGGGTGGCGGAGACCGCGACGCCGACGGCGCCCAGCGCCACGGTGGTGGCGAGCACCGCCAGCCGGACGGTCAGGCGGGAGGCTCGGGAGCGGGACGGGTGACCGGAGTCACCGGTGCTGGAGATCATGCGCAGGTCCTCCTGGGGGCGGTGCTGCCTGGGGGTGCTGGGTTCTATCGAGATGCGTGGATGTCACTGTGAATCGGAGTATTGCAGCGGCGTTTCGAACGCGTCAACGACTTTCGGAAACTTTCGGAAACGTGTTCGGTCGGGGGCGTCGAGGCCGGCGAGCTGCCGGATACCGCCGTCGTTCCCGGCAGCGTCCCGCCGCCCGGCGTCGCCCCGCACCGGCTGCTGCCGGACAGTGGAACCGTGGACACCGTCGCGGAGTTGACCATCGTCCGGCACGGGCAGAGCGTCGCCAACGTCGCGTTCGCCGAGGCCCACGCGCGGGGCGTCGCCACCCACGGGCTCACCGGACGCGACGCCGACGTCCCGCTGTCACCACTGGGCCGGCGACAGGCCACCCGGCTCGGCCGCTGGCTCGCGGCGCAACCCGCCGACCGGCACCCCGACCACGTCGTCTGCTCCCCGTACCGGCGGGCCCGGCAGACCTGGGCACGGGTGGCGGACACCGCCGCAGCCCTCGGCGTCACCCCGGCCCCGGTCGACCTCGACGGGCGGCTGGTCGACCGGCTCATGGGCGACCTGGAACTGCTGACCCCGCTGATGATCGCCGAACGGTTCCCCGCCGAGGCGGCCCGGCTCGCCGCCGACGGCCTCCACGCCTACCGGCCACCCGGCGGCGAGACGTTCGACGACGTCGCCGCCCGCGTCCGCGCCGCCCTGGCCGACCTGCACCGCCGGCACGCCGGCCGCCGGGTGTGGGTGGTGGCCCACGACGCCGTGGTCGTCGCCGCCCGGCACGTCCTGGAGGGGTTGTCGTTCGCCGACCTCGACGCGGTCCTCGCCACCACCCCGGTCGCCAACACCTCACTCACCCGCTATGCGTCCACCCACGGCCGCCTCGACCTCGTCGAGTTCGCCGCCGTCCCGCACGCGCCGTGACCGGCTCAACGGACCGGATCGGGCCACGACCCGACGGCACCGGGTACCCCGGCCAGCCGGGCGAACGGCCCACCGGCGGTCAGCAGCACCCGGGGCGGCCCACTCTCCACCAACCGCCCCCGGTCGAGCACCAGCACCAGGTCGGCGTCCGCGACCGTCGACAACCGGTGTGCGATGACCAGTCGGGTCATCGGCAGCGTGCGCAGGCTCGCCTCGACGGCCGCCTCGGTCACCGCGTCCAGCGCGCTGGTCGCCTCGTCCAGGATGAGCAGGGCCGGGTCGGCCAGCAGCGCGCGGGCCAGCGCGACCCGCTGACGTTGCCCGCCGGACAGGCCGGCGCCACCGTCGCCGAGGTGGGTGTGCAACCCCATCGGCAGGGCCGCCACGTCCTCGTGCAGCGCGGCGAGCCGCAGCGCCCGGGCGACGGCGGCGTCGGAGGCGTCCGGGCGGGACAGCGTCAGTGCCTCCCGCAGGGTGCCCGCGCCGAGGTAGGTCCCCTGCAGAACCACCCCGATCTGCCGGCGCACCGAGGACAGGTCCAGCGTGGCCAGGTCGTGGCCGTCGACGCGGATGCACCCCCCGGTCGGGGCGTACAGGCCGGTCAGCAGGCCGACCAGGGTGCTCTTGCCGCTGCCCGAACCGCCCACCACCGCCACCTTGCTGCCGGGCGGGATCACGGCGGTGACGTCGCGCAACGCCCAGGGCGACCGCCGGTCGTACCGGAAACTCACCCCGTCGAGGGTGACCAGGCCGGTCAGCCTGGGTGCGGGTACGCCGGGGACGGGTTGCTCCAGCGGTGCGTCCGCGATGTCGGCCAGTCGGTCCATGGTGGGCGCGAGCAGGGTGAACGACGGCAACCGCTGGGTCAGCGCGACCGCCGGGGTGATCGCGGCGACCGCGAGCGCGGACAGCCCGGCCGCCCGACCCGGCGAATCGGCCTGCCCGACCGCCACCAGGAGCATGAGCACCGGGCTCGCCATCGACCAAGCGGCGAGCAGCGCGTCCGCGACCGCCGACAACCGGGCCAGCCGGTGCGCCGCCCACACGCCCCGGTCGAACGACTCCTGCCAGCGCTGCCGTACCCGCTGCTGGGCCCCGGCGACCCGGATCGCCGCCATGCCCTGCACCGCGTCGGCCAGCCGGGCCGCCTCCTCCCCGGAGGCGAGCAGCTCCTCCCGTTGCAGGGCGCCGGAGCGGCGGCCCACCCACAACGCGGTACCCGCCTGGACGGCGATCACGGCGGCGGCCACCAGCCCCAGCACCGGCGCCAGCACCGTCACCACGGTCAGGTAGCCGACCACCAGCAACCCGTCGAGCACGGTCGCCACCAGCGCCGACGCCAACAGGTCCCGGACACCGGCCACCGCCCGGACCCGGTCGACCAGGTCACCGGCGGACCGGCGGTGGAAGTACCGGTAGACCACCGCGAACAGCCGGTGCACCGTCTCGGTGCCGAGCCGGCTGCCGATACGCCGTTGCAGGGCGGTCACGGTCAGCCCCCGGGCCAGGGACAACGCCCCGGTGAGCACGGCCAGCGCGGCGACGGCGACGAGCCAGGACGCCGCCGGGGGCACGACGGCGTCGATGAGCGCGGCGGTCGCCCACGGTACGGCCAGGCCGGTCGCGGTGAGCAGCACCGAGGTCGCCGCCAGCAGCGCGAGCAGGCCGGTGTGCCGACGCAGCACCGGCACCAGCAGGTCGCGTACCGGTGACGGGGCCGGTGGGACCGGCGGGGCGGGCCCGTCGGGTGCGGCCAGCAGCACCACTCCGGTGGTCCCGGCGCAGAACTGGGCGGGTGACAGCCGCCGCCGACCCACGGCCGGGTCGACGACGTCGATGCCGCGCCGGCCCACCCGCTCCACCACCAGGTAGTGGTCGCCGTTCCAGTGCGCCAGCAGGGGCATCGCCAGTTCCCGCAGCCGGGTGGCGTCCCGGCGCAGTGCGGGCAGGGCGATCGCCCGGCAGCGCAGCCCGTGCTCCTGCGCCGCGTCGCGCAGGTCACGCAGGCTCAGGCCGTCCCGGCCGACGTCGAGCCGGGCCCGCAGGTACGACGCCGGGACCGCCCGACCGCAGGCGGCGAGCAGCATGGCGAGCGCACTGGGCCCACAGTCGGTGGCGGCGACCTGGAGCACCACCGGCACCCGACGCCGCCCGGTCACCGGACCCGGGTCGTCCGGTCCCGGGGCAACCAGAACCACTCGACGTCGGTGTCGGCCCGGCGCCGCGCCAGCCACTCGTCGAACATGGCCCGCTCGACCAGCGCCCGGGTGCCGTCGTCGAGGACGGCCGGCTCGCGGTCGACCACCACCGCCGTCACCGCGATCCCCGCGATCGTGGTCGGCACCGGCCCGGTTGCGTCGCGCAGCTCCGCCGGGGCCGCGACCGCCACCGGCCGCAGGACGCCGGCGGCCCGGCCAGCGCGGACGGCGGCGGCCACCGTCGCGAGCGCCGTCGCGCGGTCGGTGGGGGGCGTCCCCTCGGCGGTCCAGGCGATCAGGAGCCGGTCGAACGTGGACCGGTGCGCGGCGAACCACTCCGGCAGCCGGTCACCCACCACCCGGGCCCGCAGCCGGGCGACCGCCACGGTATGCGCGACCAGGTCGGCGAAGTCCTCGGCGGAGAGCCCCCGCTCGGCCAGCCACCGGGCGGTCGACTCGGCATCGAGCAGCCCCTTGGCCCGGCGGTACGCGTCGGCCGCCGCCTGGAGTTCACCGTCGTCGACCTCGACCGGGTGCTGCTCCAGCTCCTCGGCGACCAGACCGGTGTCGACCAGCCGGGCGAGCACGTCGTGGTCGTACCAGAGGAAGTCGAGGGCGGTGAGCGCCTCGCCCACCCGCAGCGTCCGGGTGCCGACCCGGGCGAGGTGGTGGTCGGAGTGCCGGACCGCCCCACGCAGCGGCCACGGCAGGGCCGGCGTCGGGCTGTACGCCACGGAGACCGTGCCGGCGGGTTCACGCAGCAGCACGTCGAAGGAGACGGAGCCGTCGGCGACCTCCTCGTCCCGCACGATCGCCGGATCGGCCCCGGGCCAGCGCTCCCGCAGCGGGGTGAGGCGTCGGCGGGCCTCGGGCAGTCCGGCCCGGTCGACGGTCAGCTCCCGCACCAGGGTGAGGGCCGCGTCGAGCAGGGCCGGGTCCAGGGTGGTCATGTGGTGGCTCCGGGGGTGGGGGTGGGCGTGGTGAGCAGGTCGACCACGGCGGCGGTGATGGGCAGCCCGGTCTCCTCCTCCACCCACAGGTACTGGCCGCTGGGGTTGATCTCGAGGTAGACGTACCGGTCGTCAGGGGTGACGATCAGGTCGAGGGCGCTGTAGCGCAGGCCGAGCGCGCGGGTCAGCGCCACGCACCGGGCGGCGACGTCGGTGGGCAGGTCGTAGCGGCTCAGCGGGGTGTTCCGGTCGTCCTGGCGACGCCAGTCGTGTCGGGCGTGGTTGGACCGCTGGGAGTCGATGGCGGCGGTGAACACCCGGTCGCCGACGACGGTGACCCGCAGCTCGACCCGCTTGGGCACCCGTTCCTGCGCGATGAGGGGGCAGTGGCGTACCCCGTCGACGTGGCCGACATCGCGGTGGGTGACCGGTTCGGTGAAGCGCATCAGTTCGTCGCGGAGGCTGGTCAGCCCGACCTGCTTGGTGATCATCCGACCGGCGGTGTGGTCGAACAGGTCGAGCACGGCCCCGGGGTCGTTGCCGACGGCGGTGGCCGGCACGTCGAAACCGAGGCGCAGGGCGAGCTGGAGCTGGCGGACCTTCTGCTGGGCCCGCAGCACCACCGGCCGGGCGGCGGGCAGCGCCGGCACGTCGAGGGTCTCCCAGACGTCGCCGACGAACTGCCGGCTCTCCTCGACCACGAAACCGGCGTGTGGTTCGCCCAGGTGGGCCGGGGCGACCGGGATGCCGGGGCGGCGGAACCAGACGGCGGTCACCGCGTCGAGGTCGAGGACCCGGTCACCGGTCCCGAGCGGGTCGGCGTGCCGGACCAGGGTGCGGGTCAGCCGACCGTCCCGGATGGTCACCGACAGCGATGCGCGGGACGGCACGTCGGCCGGGTCGAAGCGGGCCCAGTGGACGCCGCGCCGGCCCAGCTCCACCTCGGCCGCGTCGGCGTGCACGTCGTCGGGGGCGGTCAGGATGAGGATCATGGGTGCTCCGGGCGGGGGCCCGCCGGCGGTCCGGCCACCCGGAGGGCGGGCCGGATCGCCGACGGTGACGGATCAGAAGTCGGTGTCGGTGTCCGGTCGACCCCCGCCGGGGATGTCGTCGATGGTCTTCGACGAGCCCGCGCCGTTGCGCGGCAGCCCACCGAGCATCCCGGCGAGCTGCTCGTCGGCCAGCTCCACCCCGTCGGCGGGAATGGTGTCGATCTGTACGGTCCTGCGCTTCATGGTGTTACCTCTATCTGGTTCGCAACGCCGGCCGGCCGGCTGGACCGGCTGGTGCGAGCAGTCTGTGCCGACCGGGGTGAGCTGGGCACCAGGGAAATCCCCAGGGTTGGTCCCGGGTTCTACGCTCGGCCGGTGTCCACCGAGATCACGGCCGAGCGCCTGCTGTCGGCGGCCGACCGTGCCGACCCGGATCAGTCCGCGCGCCTGGTGTTCCAGGCGTTCCTCGCGCTGTCCCGCACCGCCGACCGCGACCGGTTGCTCGCGTTGCTGGACCGGGTGCGGCGGGCCCACGAGGTGAGCGGTTCGGCGCGGACCGAGCTGATCTACCGCACCCTGGCGGGGACGGCGGCGACCCGGGCCGGCCTCGCCGAGGGCCCGGAGCACCTCGACGCCGCCGTACGGATCTTCGACCGGCACGCCTTCGGTGACGACCCGGTGCTGGTCGAGTGTGCGCTGACCGCCGTGATGACCCTGATGCGTCCGCACGAGGCGCGGCGGTTCGCCCCGCTGCTGGCCGACCTGGACCTGACGCCGGTGGACCGGGCCCGGATGCTCGCGCTGATCGGGGTGGGCGACGCCTGGGCCGGCAACCTGGTCCGGGGCCAGGCCGAGCTGCGGGAGGCGGCCCGGTTGGCCGGGCAGTGCGGCAGCCTCGACGTGCAGGCCGAGGTGACCTCCTGGCTGGCCAAGTGCGACGCGCTGCGCGGTGACCTGGACGATGCCGCCGTCCACCTGGACCAGGCCCGCGAGCTGGCCGCGCGGGTCGGGTCGGCGTGGGTCGCCCACCACCTGCCCGAGTGCACGGCCGCGCTGGCGTTCGCCCGGGGTGACCGGGAGACCTGGGCCGGGCTGCTCGAACTCGTGGTGGCCACCGACGTCGGGGCGACCGCCGGCCTGCAGTACGAGCACCGCTGGGAGCTGGCCACCCATCACGCCCTGGCCGGCCGACCCGGGGTGGCCGGTGAACTGCTCGCCGGGGTCGACGACCCGCCCGTCTCCTGGCCGGGTGGGCCGGTGCTGCCGGCCTGGCGGGCCTGGATCCTCGACCCGGACGCGGTCGGGACGACGGCGGCGCTCACGGCTGCGCTCGACCTGCTGACCCGACCCACCGAGCAGTTGCTGGCCGCCCGGCTGGCCTGGCTGCTCGGCACGCACCACGGTCGGGCCGGCCGGCGGGGCGAGGCGGCCCGGTTGTTGGAGCAGGCGTGCGCGGGTTACGCCCGCACGGGTGCCGCCGGGATGCTGACGCTGGTGATGCGGGATCTCCGGGCGCTCGGCGGTGCACCCGTCGCGGGCCCGTCGGGGGTGGACCTCTCCCCGGTCGTCGGGCCGGTGTTCGGGGCGCCCCCGGGCGGGCCGACGTTGACCGAGGCGGAGGCCCGGGTCGCCACCGCGATCGCCAACGGGCTCAGCAACCGGGAGGCGGCCCAACGGCTCTTCCTGTCGGTCAAGACGATCGAGTTCCACCTCGGCAACATCTTCCGCAAACTCGGGGTCCGTAACCGCACCGAGCTGGCCACCCGGCGGGTCCGTGCCCGCTGAGGGCGACGTCGCCGGGTGGTCGGGCGGTGGCGCAGGGTGTCGGGTCGCCAGGACCCTCCCGACACCTGTCGCAGATCGAATGCATTCGATATAACATCACCGCAGGGCAGCGTCACCCCGCACGGGCGTACGACGCGGAGTGTTCGCGATCCACCGGGCGGACCGGGCAGCCGGCCGGTGGTCACCGATGAGGACGCGGCCGGGTGAGTGCCGGCCCGGCGTCCCCTGTGTCGTGCTGGTCCCGCGCGGCGAGTGCGGTGCTCCGGTCGTCGACCCCACAACGATCGGCCGGTTCCGTGCTGGTGCGGCGACGGACCAGACAGAACACCGAGAGGAAACGCACAGATGAACGACGTACCCGCTCCATCGAAACGCCTTACCAGGAGCAGCGTCAGGCTGCTGCTGGGCGGGGCCTGCGCCCTGGCGATCACCGTGACCTCGATGGTCGTGGCCACCACCGCCCAGGCCGACCTCAGCGGGCCGCCCGGGACCACGCTGAAGGCCGCCGCCGAGCGCAGCGGCAGGTACTTCGGTGCGGCCATGGGGGCGGACCGGCTCAACGACTCCGGCTTCCTGAACATCGCCAGCCGCGAGTTCGACATGATGACGGCCGTCAACGAGATGAAGCCCGACGCGACCGAGCCCAACCCCGGCCAGTTCGACTTCAGCAGGGGTGACGCGATCTACAACTGGGCCACCCAGCGCGGCATGCGGTTCCGGGGCCACACCCTGGCCTGGCACGCCCAGCAGCCGCGGTTCTGGGGCAGCCTGAGCGGCAGCGCGCTGCGGCAGGCGATGATCAGCCACATCAACGGCGTGATGGCCCACTACAAGGGCAAGCTCTACGCCTGGGACGTGGTGAACGAGGCGTACGCCGAGAACGGCAGCCGACGGTCGTCGAACCTCCAGTCCACCGGCAACGACTGGATCGAGGTGGCGTTCCGCACCGCCCGGGCCGCCGACCCGTCGGTGAAGCTCTGCTACAACGACTACAACATCGAGAACTGGACGTACGCCAAGACGCAGGGCGTATACAACATGATCAAGGACTTCAAGGCTCGGGGCGTCCCGGTCGACTGCGTCGGTCTGCAGACCCACTTCACCGGGGGCAGCTCGCTGCCGGGCAACTTCCAGCAGACGCTGTCCAGCTTCGCCGCCCTCGGGGTGGACGTGGCGTTGACCGAGGCCGACGTCACCAACGCCTCGACCACCCAGTACGCCGGGCTGACCCAGGCCTGCATGAACGTCCCCCGCTGCGTCGGCATCACCACCTGGGGCATCCGGGACAGCGACTCCTGGCGGGGCAACGAGAACCCGCTGCTGTTCGACCGCAACAGCAACCCCAAGCCGGCGTACACCTCCGTCCTCAACGCCCTCAACGCGGCCTCCACCACGGTGCCGGGGACGACCACCCCGCCGCCCACCACCCCACCGACCAGCGCTCCGCCGACCACCCCGCCCACCACGCCACCGACCACCCCGCCGACCAGCGAGCCGCCGACCACGCCGCCGCCCACCGGGCAGCCGGGTGGCTGCACCGCGACGTACCGCACGGTCAGCAGTTGGAACGGTGGCTTCCAGGCCGAGATCATCGTGACCAACGGCTCCGCCGCCATCAGCGGCTGGACGGTGCAGCTGACGATGGCCAGCGGACAGACCATCCAGAACGTCTGGAACGGCACCAACACCGGCAACAGCGGCGCGGTGAGCATCCGCAACGCCTCCTACAACGGCGCCCTCGGCCCGAACGCCTCGACCACCCTCGGTTTCCTGGCCAACGGCAGCAGCAGCACCGCGCCCGGCAACATCTCCTGCGCCACCGCCTGATCCCCCGCACCACCGCCTGACGGCGGGCACACCACCCACGCCGACCGGGGCCGCAGCCACCAGCTCCGGACCCGGTCGGCGTCCGGGCCGGCCGGCGGCGACCGGGCGTCGTGGTCGACCAGGGTGTGGGCGACGCCACCGTCGTGGCCGATTCTTGCCGATGCTTCTGCATGTTCCCGGGGCGGCGGAGTCACTTGACTCTTAGTCATGACGCAAACCTGGAAAGCGACCCCCCGCTCGGTGGTCGCCGGTGTGCTGCTCGGCACCACGGTGCTGGTCGGTCCACTGACGGCGGCCTCGCAGGCCGCGCCCAGCCAGCCGTTCGGCACGTCGGCGACGACGCCGACGTCCGAGAACGGCCGCTCCCTGCTCGACCTGATCCCGGCGCAGACCCGGGACCGGATGATCGCCCAGACCCCGCTCGTCGACGCCGCCAACGTCATCCGCACCGCCGTCGACGCCGGCACCCCGCGCGGCTACGCCGGCATCGGGCTGGTGGACGACCATGTCACGCTCTGGTGGAAGGGCACCCTGCCCAAGGACGTCGCGACGGCCGTGACGACCGCTCGCCGCACCGCCCCGGTCGAGGTGGTCGCGGCCACGTACTCCCGTACCGAGTTGAAGAAGGCGGCGGCGAAGCTCACCCCCGTGGTGGACGCCGACCCGAAGGACGCCGCGCACGCCGTCCGGCTGCGTACCGACGGTTCCGGCATCGAGGTCGCCGTCGACCCGAAGGCCGGCGCGAAGCAGCCGAAGCTGCCGGCGACCGGGGTCAGCACCCGGACGGTCGTCCGGGAGCGGATGGTCGAGCGGTCCCGTTACAACGACTCCGCGCCGTACGACGGCGGCATCGGCATCGGCCTGACCACCTACGGCTGCACCGCCGGCTTCGGTGTCCGCAACTACACGACCAACGTGGGCTACCTGCTCACCGCGGAACACTGCGGCCCCATCGGTCAGCCCTGGCACGTCGGCTGGAACACCAACACCAACACCGGCACGTTGATCGGCTACTCGGTCGCCAGCAACGACGACCACGACACCATGCTGGTGTCGACCTCGTCGCCGGGCAGCCACATCTATGTCGGTGGGCAGAACGACGAGGTACGCGCCCAGGTGACCGGCTGGACCCAGGTCTTCCCCGGCCAGCTGCTCTGCCAGTCGGGTTACACCTCGGCCGGTGAGATCGGCGGCCCGGTCTGCAACCTGCGGGTCGACTTCCACTACGACGACATCGAGGACCTGGTCGAGGCCACCCAGCTCGACGGCGACGAGTCGGCCCGGGGCGGCGACAGCGGTGGGCCGGTCTACTCGGTCAACGCCAACGGCACCGTCCTCGCGGCCGGCACCACCACCCGGTCGGCCGGTCCCGGCTTCGGCTTCCAGGACTTCGCCACCGCCCGGGACGACTACGGCGACATCCGGCCGGCCACCACCCTCGCGAGCACCTGCCGGGTGTCGTACGTGGTGACCAACTCCTGGAACGCCGGCTTCAACGTCAGCGTCACCGTCTACAACGACGGCCCGGCCGTCAACGGGTGGTCGCTCGGCTGGACCTTCCCCGGCAGCCAGCTGGTCCAGGGCTACTGGAACGGCGTCTTCCAGCAGACCGGCGCTGCGGTCACGGTGGGCAACGCGAACCACAACGCCAGCATCCCGACCAACGGGGCGGTCAGCTTCGGCTTCACCGCCAGCGGGTCCCCCACCGTGCCGGCACCCTTCAAGCTCAACGGCACCACCTGCAACTGACCCCCTCCCGGCCGCCCCTGGGGACCTCACGGGAAGCGGCGCAGCAGTCTGGTCGTCCGCCACGATCCGGGTGACCACGAAGAGGGCCCCGCCGGTCATCCCGGCGGGGCCCGTCGTGCTCGTCCGCGCCGGTGGGCCCGCCGACGGCACCGGCGGTCCCGGGCTGGCGGGCGATAGGCTGCCGACGGTGTCCGAGTGATCTGAGGGGTACGCGTGAGTGGCGCAACGGTTCGCGGGCTGGTCGTGGTCTGCGGGCAGCCGACGTGAACGACGGGCTGCGTCCCGGCGACCCGGCCCGACTCGGGGGGTACGAGCTGCTCGACCGCCTCGGCGAGGGGGGCATGGGCAGTGTCTTCCTGGCCCGGTCGCCGCAGGGCCGCCGGGTGGCGGTGAAGGTCGTGCGTCCGGAGCTGTCCCACGACGACGAGTTCCGGGGCCGGTTCCGCAGTGAGGTGAACCGGGCCCGCCAGGTCCCGCCGTTCTGCACCGCCGAGGTGCTGGACGCCGACCCGGACCACGACCCGCCCTACCTCGTGGTGGAGTACGTCGAGGGCCCCAGCCTGGCCCAGGTGATCCGCGACGGTGGGCCGCTGGGCTCGGCGCAACTGCACGGCATCGCGGTCGGGGTGGCCACCGCGCTCACCGCGATCCACGGTGCGGGGGTGATCCACCGGGACCTGAAGCCGGCGAACGTGCTGGTGGCACCCGGCGGGATCAAGGTCATCGACTTCGGGATCGCGCGGGCGTTCGAGGCGACCAGCCAGCACACCCGGACCCATCAGATGGTCGGGACCGTCTCGTACATGGCGCCGGAGCGGTTCGACACCGCGTCCGGTCGGGCGGTGGGCCCGGCCGCGGACATCTTCGCCTGGGGTGCCGTGGTCGCCTACGCCGCGACGGGCCGGAATCCGTTCGGGGGTGACTCCGCGACCGCGACCGCGATGCGGATCCTCACCCAACCGCCGGACCTGACCGGTCTGCGGGGGCCGTTGCGGGAGCTGGTCTCCCGGGCGCTGGAGAAGGACCCCGACGTGCGGCCCACCGCGCGGGAGCTGCTCGACGGGCTGTTGACGGTCACGGTCCCGGCGGGTGTTCCGGCCCCGGCGGGTGTTCCGGCCCCGGTGGGCGATCCGGCCCCGGCGGGCGATCCGGCCCCGCCCGTCGCGCCGTCCTCCGCCGGTGCCGACCGGCCGTCGGCCGGGTCGCCGGCACCGGTCGCGGCGACCGGCGTCCCCGGCGACGGCCCGGGTGATCCGGCGTCGGCATCGGGTGGCCCGGGCGAACCGTCGGCGGCGGGGGTGGTCGTGGCCGGCCGACGGGTCTCGTCCCGGCGTCGCCTGTTCGTCGGGGTGGGAGCGGCCGTCGCGGTGGTCGCGGTGCTGGTGTCGGGCGCGGTGTTCGGCCCGCGACTGGTCGGCGACCGGTCGACCCCGGATCCGACCGGCGCGGCAGCCGGCGGGCCGACGGCGGGTGGCCCGACGACCACCGCATCCGGATCGGGTACGCCACCCGCGTCGCCGTCCGCCGCGGACCGTACCCGGGCCATCCTGGCCGGGCAGCGGCAGATCCTGCTGCACGTGGTGGAGATCGACCGTGACCTCTCGCTGCCGTTCGACGGTGTGGTGGGGGTCGGCGACGGGACCACGCCGGACGCCCGTTTCGTGCTCGACCCGGTCGGCGTCGACTTCATGATCAAGTCGCTGAATCCGCAGATCGCCCACCGGCCCTGCCTCGGCGTCAAGCTCGACGCGCAGGGGTACGCCTCCCTGGTGGGCACCGACTGCGAGCCGACCGCGGCGACGCTCTTCGGGATCTCCCGGGAGGGCAAGGACGACAAGGGGCGACTCGCCTACGCCATCGTCAGCGAGCAGTACGGCGTGGTGCAGTGGAGCCCGTCCCAGAGGAAGATCTACGTGGAGGTTCTCGGCGACGCCCCGGTGGGCACCACGTTCAGCCTGGTCGACCGGGGCGCGGTCGGCTAGCTGGGGAGCCGTGCGCCGCGACCCGGTCGGGTGGCGACCGGGCTCCGCGCCGGGATCGACCGGCTCGCCCGGGCCCACCGGGCGTGCTGATGTCTGTCGATGTTGCCGGATCGGATCCGGTCGTGCTGGAATGGCTCAGATCGCCGCAGCACGGGGGCAACCGCGCTGGCAACGGTGAGCACGGGAGCAGCGCAGTGCCGGCACCGCGCCAGTTCGGCAGCCGCGGGTGCCGCATCGCCGGGCCAGCACCAACGGCGACGGGCAGGTGTCCCGTCGTCGGTGTCCCCGCCTCGTCTTCCCGCACCCGCCGAGACCGCCCCACCTCTGACCGCCGCAGGCGTCCGACGCGCCCGGGACGAGGCCGGTGGTGCTCGGGTCGGCCGGGATTTCCCGCTGAGCCCTGCCCGCGTGGTGGGGGTCGGCCGTCATGGAGGAAAGACCATGCGCAGTTTCCTCGCGGTGTTCACCGCCGCCCTGATCCTCGGCACCGCAGCCGGCAGTGTCCCGGCCGGCCCGTCGACGGCCGCCGAGCGGTCGTGCCCCCGTGGCCTGCTGTTCTGTGAGGACTTCGACCGGCTGCCCCTCGGGGGTCCCCGCACGGTGAACTGGGGCGTCGACACCCGCCACGGCACGCTCACCGTCGAGCGCGCCCGGCGCGGCAACCAGGTGCTGCACCTGCACACGGTCGACAACGGACGAGCCTTCCTGCGGGTCGACGACTTCGCCGCGCCCGGCAACCGCTTCTACGGGCGGATGCGGCTGCGGGTCGACGCCTTCCCCACCGCCCCGGACTGGGCGCACTTCACGCTGGTCGAGGCGACCGGGACCGGCAGCACGGAGGTCGTCCGTCCGGTCGGCGGCCAGTACGCGCCGACCGTCCCCGGCACCTTCTGGGGGGTGGGCGCCGACGGTGGCCCGACCGGCGACTGGACCAACTGGCGGGAGTCCGCCCCGGTCGTCGAGGACACCTGGCAGTGCTTCGAGTGGCAGCTCGACCCGGCGGACAACCGGGTCGCCGTGTGGATCGACGGCGTGGCGAACCCGGACCTGACCGCCTCCACCACCGCACACGGCGGCAACGACGTGCCCTTCGTGCTGCCCAAGGTTGACACCGTGAAGATCGGCTGGCAGCTCTACCAGGGTGGCACGACCCCGGGCGCGTTCGACCTGTGGATCGACGACATCGCCCTGTCCACCAAGCGGCTCGGCTGCTGACACCTGCCGGTTGCGCCCTCCGGGCGGGACGACGATCCGTCGTCGTCCCGCCCGGACGGGTGTAGGGCGGGACAGGTCGACCCGGGACGGTTGCCCGGGGGGTGGGTTTCCCGACCGGGCTGTCCGGGGTAGAGAGCATCCCGCCCGTTCGTCAACCTCCTGAGGGGACAGTCATGTCGGCACAGGCGTTTCTCTATGTCATCGCGGTCATCCTGCTCGTGCTCGCCGCCCTGCCGATCCCCACCCGGGGGTTCTCGCTGGCGCTGCTCGGGGCGGCGTGCGCGCTGCTGGCCTACGCCTGGCCGGTGATCACCGGCTAGCCGCCGGGCGGCTCGGATGCGGCGGGTGTGGGCCGAGGTGGCTGCGCTCGCCTTCGTGGTCGAGGATGCAGAGGATCTCGGCCGGGCCGTCGTGCGCGCCGAACGCGTGCGGGACCAGGGTGGAGAACTCGGCGGCCTCGTTCGTGCCGACGAGGATCGTCCGGTCTCCGAGGCGCAGCTCGATGGTGCCGGAGAGCACGGTGAACCAGTCCCGGCCCGGGTGCACCCGCAGGTCGGTCGGGACGTCCCGGGTGATCCGCAGCTTGGCGACGGTCTGGTTGCTGTCCCGGGAGAGCAGCCAGGTGGTGACGCCCCGGTCCTCGTCGCAGTGCGGACGGATCACGACGTCGTCGTCGGCGTCGGACTCGACCAGCCGGTCGAGGGTGATGCCCAGCACCCGGGCGATCGTGGTGATCTGGTCCAGGGCGACCCGCCGGTGTCCGGTCTCGATCCGGCTGAGCGTGGACGGGCTGATCAGGCAGCGGTGGGCCAGCTCGTCCAGCGACCAGCCCCGGGCCACCCGCAGGCTGCGGATGCGCTGCCGGACCAGGGTCTCCAGATCCTTGTCTTGCCTCATAGGCAAGATGCTATGCCATTCAGGCATGGTCGGGCTACCGTTTCCCCATGGCACACGACCACCTCATCGAGCTGCTCGACCTGGACGCGGAGGTGCTCCACGAGTATTTCCGCGACGTGATCGGCTGGGTCGGCCGCGAGGCCACCGCGCAACCCCACGTCGTCGACCTCGGTGCCGGCACCGGCACCGGCTCCCTCGCCCTCGCGCGGGAGCTGCCCGGCTCCACCGTCACCGCGGTCGACCTCTCCCCGGAGATGCTGTCCCACCTGCGTGACCGGGCCGACGCGGCCGGGCTGGGCGACCGGATCCGCACCGTCGAAGCCGATCTCGACCAGCCCTGGCCCGACCTCCGGCCGGTCGAGGTGATCTGGGCCGCCGCGTCGATGCACCACATGAAGGATCCGGCGACCGCGCTCGCGTCCGCGTACGGCATGTTGCGACCGGGCGGTCTACTGGTGATCGCCGAACTGGAATCGTTCCCGCACTTCCTCACCGGCACCCCGGACGAGGAGGTGGAGCGGCGCTGGCACGCCGAGGCGGCGAAGCGGCGGCAGGAGGCGGGCCTGCACATGCACGAGAACTGGGGCGAGCGGATGAGACAGGCCGGATTCACCTCGGTCACCGAGCGGCACTTCGACATCGACCTGCGACCACCGGCACCGGCCGCCACCACCCGCTACGCGCGGGCCACGCTGAGCCGGATGCGCCACGGGCTGGAAGGGCGGCTCTCCGCCCTGGACCTCTCCGCCCTGGAGCAGACCGTGGCAGGTCTGGCGACCCGTGCCGACCTCAGCGTCCGTACCGGGCGGACGGTCTGGCTGGCCCGCCGCTGACCGCACCGGTTCCGTACCGCCCGGCCGTGGCCCCGCCCGACCCGCACCCGGTCAGCTCCGGGTGCGGGTCCTGGTCCGGGTCGGTCGCCGGCGGTCGTCGTCGCCACCGGCGAGCCGCGTGTAGGTGAGCATGTTCGCCACGGCGACACCGACCACCCCGAAGCCGACCTGGAGCGCGAGCACGATCCAGTCCCAGCGCAGCACCCAGACCTGCACCGGAGCATCGTCGGCGATGCCCAACGCCCGGGCGACCACGGTGCCGAGCACGGCCGCACCGACACCGATGACGAAGGTGGCGAAGACACCGATCCGTTGCCGGCCGGGCAGCACCAGCCGACCGAGCAGGCCGACGAGGGCACCGATGAGCACCGCACCGAGATAACCGGTCACCAGCATCGAGTCACTCCCTCCCGAGGGTGGCGGAGTACATGCCCGCCCGGCGTACCACCGGAAACCTCCGCACCGCCGCGGACGGTCATCCGGTCCCCGCCGATTCGGTGCGGGGTCGGGATCGCGTCGCCGGTGTCCGAAGTGGGGTCCGTGTCATCATGGCGTCGAGACCGACCCTTCAGGAGATGGTGTGAATTCCGCCGTACCCCAGACCGAAGATGCCGGTGCCGCTGCCTCAGCCCGGCCGACCGACGTGCTCGGGACATCCGCCGCGCAGGCCCGCAGCGCCGTGCTGGAGGAGCTGATCCGTAAGGATCCGGGGCAGTTCCGGGTGCTCACCGGTGACCGTCCCACCGGCCGCCTGCACCTCGGTCACTTCTTCGGCACGCTGCACAACCGGGTCCGGCTCCAGGAACTCGGGGTGGAGCTGTTCGTGGTCATCGCGGACTACCAGGTCCTCACCGACCGCGACGTGGCGGACAATCTGCTCCAGCACGTCGAGGAACTGGTCCTGGACTACCTGGCCATCGGAGTGGACCCGGCCCGCAGCACGATCTTCACGCACGGGGCGGTGCCGGCGCTCAACCAGTTGATGCTGCCGTTTCTCAGCCTCGTCTCGGTGTCGGAACTCAACCGCAATCCCACCGTCAAGGACGAGATCTCGCATTCGCGGCAGTCCGCCGTCAGCGGCCTGATGTTCACCTATCCCGTCCACCAGGCTGCCGACATCCTGTTCTGCAAGGCGAATCTGGTGCCGGTCGGCCAGGACCAGCTCCCGCACCTCGAACTCACCCGGACGATCGCCCGTCGTTTCAACGACCGGTACGGCTGCGGCAAGGCGGTGTTCCCCCAGCCCGACGCGCTGTTGTCGAGTGCTCCGCTGCTGCTCGGCACGGACGGCACCAAGATGAGCAAGAGCCGGAACAACGCCATCACCCTGGCCGCCACCGCCGACGAGACCGCCCGCCTGGTCAAGGGGGCCAAGACCGACTCGGAGCGGCACATCAGCTACGACCCGGCCACCCGACCGGAGGTGTCGTCGCTGCTGCTGCTGGCGGGCCTGTGCCAGGGGCGTACCCCGGAGCAGGTGGCCGCCGACATCGGGTCGGCGGGGGCGGCGGCGCTCAAGAAGGTCGTCACCGAGTCGGTCAACGAGTACCTGGCCCCGATCCGGGCCCGTCGGGCCGAGTACGGGCAGGACCGTGCCCACCTGCGGGCCATCCTGGGTGAGGGCAACGAGCGGGCGCGCGCGGTCGCCGACGCCACCCTCGCCGAGGTGCGGGCGGCGATGAACACCTGCTACTGACGCCGGCCGTGGCCGGTGGCGTGCTCGGGGAGCCTGCCGCCGGCCACGGGTGGGGCCGGCGGCAGGTCACCGACGGCAGTGCCCGACGTTCAGACCTTGCGGGCCACCCCACCGACGATGGTGTGGTAGGTCGCGGTCTGCCTGGTGTCCTCTTCGCCGTCCGGGTGCCACTCGGCCAGCGGGACCAGCCCGGGCGGGATCAGCTCCAGGTCGCCGAAGAAGCCGAGGATCTCGTCGCGGGTACGCCACCGGCCGGTGCCCAGCGTCTCGTTGAAGACCTTCTCCACCGCCCGCGCCTTCGCGGAGACCTCGGGCTGGGTCTCACCCGGGTCGTAGAAGTGCGAGATGGCCAGGTAGCTGCCGGTGGGCAGGGCGTCGATCAGCCGGCGGGCCACCCCGGCGGGATCGTCGTCGTCGTGCAGGTGGTGCAGGATCGCCAGGAGCAGCAGCCCGACCGGCTGGTCGAAGTCGATCAGCTTGCGGTCGCGCATCTCCGCCAGCAGCTCGTCCGGCTGCCGGACGTCGGCACCGACCACGGTGGTGGTCCGGGCGTCGGCGAGCAGGGCCCGGCCGTGGGCGAGGGCCATCGGGTCGTTGTCCACGTAGACCACCCGGGCGTCCGGGTCGACCTGGTGGGCGATCTCGTGCACGTTGCCTCGGGTGGGCAGGCCGGAGCCGAGGTCGAGGAACTGGCGGATGCCGGCTTCGGCGGCCAGGTAGCGGACCGACCGGCGCAGGAAGGCCCGGCAGGCCCGCCCGGCCTCCGGACCGTCCGGGGTGACCTGCATCGCCATCTGGGCGGCCTCCCGGTCGACCGCGAAGTTGTCCTTGCCGCCGAGGTAGTAGTCGTACACCCGGGCGATGCTGGGCCGGGTGGTGTCGACGCCCGGCGGCGCCACCTTGTCGCTCGTCAACGCTTCGATCCCTCCGAACAGGGCCATGGTCGGTGAATACTGGCGGGGAGACCACGACACCCATGGCTGCCGAACCGGTGCCGGCCCACGACGTGGGTCGGATCTGCCCTGAGGGTAGATGAGCGCGCTCCCATCGTCGATTCCGCCTCTGTCGGTAACGCGGCAGGAGAGTGCGAATCAGGACTGTCGGTGCGTCTGCGCGACCCGATCGGCGTCCACAGTCGACCGGTCCACGATGGTCGACGACGGAACGTCTCCGCCGTGCGGCGACGGGCCGCGTCGCAGCGGCCAGACGGACGCGGGGAAGTCCATCGACCAGACCCGATCACCATGTGGACCGGCCCGGTGGTCGGTGTCCGGGAGTTCCCCGCAGTCCATCGACATTGACCAGCATCTTAGTAAGAAATCCGGATCATTGCCGGGATCGGTGGATCGCCACCCATGCGGTGGGGTGGTTCCTAATTTATGCTGCCCGTGACACATCGATGCCGGTGTATCAATGCCGGTGCCACCCCGCGACCGCCAACGACGGCCGCTCCGTTCGCCGATCGGAGTTCCCGATGGTCCTGCAACCGGCCGCCACCGTGCTGGCCAGCCTCCTGCTCGCCCTGCCCGCCGCCGTCCCGGCGGGCCCCGACACCGCGCCCGCACCGCTGGCCGGTCAGCCCGCCGCCCTCGCCGGCCCGCCCGGCGCACCGCCCGGTGTCTGCCCGACCGGCACCGGATACGGCCCGCCGCTGCCGTCGACCTCGGTCACGGCCACGAAGATCCGTGGCGGCTTCGCCTTCCTGGAGGGCCCCGTCTGGATCGCCGACCGGGGCTACCTGCTCTTCTCCGACATGGCTGCGGCGACCGGGTCGGAGTGGGTCCAGCCGTCGACGATCAGGCGGTTCACCCCGCCGGCCACCTTCGACACCTTCCTCGGCAACGCCGGCAGCAACGGGCTCGCGCTCACCCCCGACGGGCAGCAGCTCGTGGCCGCCACGCACGACCAGCGCAGCGTCTCGACGTACCGGCTCGACAACCTGGCCCGGGGGGTCGTCGCCGGCAACTACCAGGGCCGGGCGTTCAACTCGCCGAACGACGTGGCGGTCCGCTCCGACGGCGTCGTCTACTTCACCGACCCCAACTTCCAGCGCGGCAACCGCCCCGACCAGATGGGCGGGCGGACCAGCGTCTTCCGTGTCTCGAACGGCCAGGTGTCGCTGGTCGACGACGCGCTGCGCCAGCCCAACGGCATCGCGCTCTCCCCGGACGGCGGCACCCTCTACGTCGGCGCCTACGGCGAGAACAAGATCTACAAGTACGCCGTCCAGCCCGACGGCAGCACCGGCCCCCGCAGCGTGTTCGTCAACTACGTCGGGGGTCCGGACGGCGGCACGATCGACTGCGCCGGCAACGTCTACTGGACGTCCGGCGGCGACGGGCTGGTGCACGTCTACTCGCCCACGGGCAGCCAGCTCGGCACGATCCGGTCCGGCCCCAGCGGCACCACCAACGTGGCGTTCGGCGGGTCCGACCGGCGCACCCTCTTCGTCACCTCGGGCCGTACCAACGACTCCGGTTTGTACAGCGTGCGGCTCAACGTGCCCGGCTACCCGTACTGACCACGACCAGGCTCTGAGAAAGGTACGTATCGCGTGCGAATCAGTCCTCGGCATGCCACCCTGGCCCTGTTGACCAGCGCCTGCACCATCCTGGCCGGCGCACCCGTCTCCGCCGGCCCGCCGACCGCGCCGGGCGGGACGACCCTCGCCCGGGCCGCCGCCGACACCCGGCCGCCCACCGCGCCGGGCTACCTGCGCAGCAGCAGGCTGACCTGTCAGTCCGTCACGCTCACCTGGTCCGCGTCCCGGGACGACGTCGGCGTCGCGTACTACGACATCTACCACGACGGCCAACTGGTCACCTCGGTCGCCGGCAACACGCTCACCGCCACCCTCACCGTCGCGCAGGGCGTCACCTGGGGGTGGTACGTCAACGCCCGGGACGCCGCCGGCAACGTGTCGCAGGCCAGTGCCACGCTCTCCGTGACACCGCCGTTCTGCCAGTCGGACACCCAGCGGCCCACCACCCCGACAAACCTCGCCGGCACCGCCAACGGCACCGACGTGACCCTGACCTGGACGGCGTCCACCGACAACGTGGCGGTCACCCGGTACGACATCCTGCGCGGCGGGGTGACGGTCGGCTCGGTCACCGGCACGGCCGCCAACCCGCCGGCGACCTCGTTCACCGACACCGGGCTGGCCGCCGCCACCGAGTACCAGTACACGGTCGTCGCCCGGGACGCGCAGGGCAACACCTCCACGGCGAGCAGCGCGGTGACCGTGCGTACCGGGTCGGCCTGCACCAGTGCGGTCTGCGGCACCACGGTGGTCACCACCGAGCGGGACCTGCCGTGGGGGCTGGTGCAACTGCCCGACGGCACGGTGCTCTACGGCCGGCGTGACCTGTTCGACGTCGTCGCGATGAACCCGGACGGCAGCAACAAGCGCAGCATCGGCACGGTGCCCAACGTGGCCGGCACCAACGGCGAGGGCGGGGTGCTCGGCCTGGCCGTGTCGTCGAGTTTCACCACCGACCGGTGGCTGTACATCTACCACACCACCACGACCGACAACCGGATCGTCCGCATCCGCTACGACGGCACGTTGCAGACCGGCACGGTGCAGGTGCTGGTCACCGGCATCCCGCGCAACAAGTACCACAACGGCGGGCGGCTGCGCTTCGGCCCCGACGGGATGCTCTACGCCGCCACCGGCGACGGGCAGAGCCCGGACCGCGCCCAGGACGTCAACGACCTGGGCGGCAAGGTGCTGCGGGTACGCCCCGACGGCACCGTGCCGTCGGACAACCCGTTCGGCAACGCGGTGTGGAGCTACGGGCACCGCAACCCGCAGGGGCTGGCGTTCGACTCCCGGGGCCGGCTCTTCGAGCAGGAGTTCGGCAACAACGTCATGGACGAGACCAACATCATCGTCCGGGGCGGCAACTACGGGTGGCCGGCCTGCGAGGGAACCACGGGCAGCTGCACCAACCCGAACTTCATCGCCCCGGTACGCACCTACCCGGTGGCGGAGGCGTCGTGCAGCGGCCTGGCCATCGTCCGGGACGTGCTGTATCTCGGCTGCCTGCGGGGCAACCGGATGTACCGGGCGGTGATCAGTGGGAACACCCTCACCGACGTGCAGCAGTACTTCGTCGGCACGTACAGCCGGCTGCGGACCGTCGAGCCGACCCTCGACGGGAACCTGTGGTTGACCACGAGTACCGGCGGCGACAAGGACAGCATCCCCAACAACAGCAACGAGCGGATCCTCAAGGTGACCCTGGGCAGGTAGCCGGGTCCGCTGCGCGTCCGGTCGCCGCGACGGCGTACCACCGGACCACCACCTGCGGTGCGGTCGCCGACCATCCCGGTCGGCGACCGCACCGGCCCGGGCCCGCACCTGACCCCCGGCGGAGCGGGACCGGACCTCCGGTGGAGCGGGATCCGCCGGTGGGCCGTGTCCACAATGCTGGGACGTGTCGGCGTAGCCTGAATCGGACGTGGTTTCCGTCCACCGTGATGAGATCGCCGCGTGCCGTCAATCCGAGGTGAAAGAGGCGAACCCGGCTGTGTCGACCCAGCAGACCTCGCAGGACAATCCGCTCGCGGATTTCGGTCCCAACGAGTGGATCGTCGACGAGATGCACCAGCGCTATCTGGCCGATCCGACGAGCGTCGACCATGCCTGGCACGACTTCTTCGCCGACTACCGACCGCCGCCGGCCACCCCCGCCCCGCCGCCGGCCTCGACCGCCCCGCCGCCGGCCACGCCCACCCCGCCGCCGGCCACGCCCACCCCGCCGCCGGGCTCGACCGCCCCGCCGCCGGCCACGCCCACCCCGCCGCCGGGCTCGACCGCCCTGCCTCGGGACTCGCCCGCGCGAGAGGGCGCGGCTGCGCCGGATGTGGTGGGGCCCGTGGACGCCCACGCCGGGGCGGCGACCGGGGCGGGCGCACCGACCCCACCGACCGCCCGGGCCGGGCGGGCTCCCGCGTCCGGCGAGCGGGCCGGGTCGCCCGGTGGGCGGTCCGGCGGAACCCGGGCGACCGGTGGGAAGACGTCCGGCGGTGGCGCGGCGGGTGACCCGGCCACCGCCGCGAGCACGCTCCCGCTGCGCGGGGTCGCGGCCCGCATCGTGCAGAACATGAGCAGCTCGCTGCACGTGCCGACCGCCACCAGTGTCCGCGCCGTGCCGGCCAAACTGCTGGTGGACAACCGCATCGTGATCAACAATCACCTCGCCCGGGGCCGGGGTGGCAAGGTCAGCTTCACCCACCTGATCGGTTGGGCGCTGGTGCGCGCGGTCGTCGCGCATCCGGAGATGAACAACTCCTACGCCGAGGTGGACGGCAAGCCCGCGCTGGTGCAGCCGGAGCACGTCAATCTCGGTATCGCCATCGACCTGGCCCGGCCGGACGGCACCCGCACCCTGGTCGTACCGTCGATCAGGAAGTGCGAAAGCATGGACTTCCGGCAGTTCTGGCAGGCGTACGAGGACGTGGTCCGGCGGGCCCGGCGCGGCGAGCTGACCATGGAGGACCACTCGGGCACGACGATCTCGCTGACCAACCCGGGTGGCATCGGCACCGTGCACTCGGTGCCCCGGCTGATGCCCGGCCAGAGCGCGATCATCGGCGTCGGCGCGATGGAGTACCCGGCGCCGTACTCGGGCATGTCCGACGAGACGCTTGCCGACCATGGCATCAGCAAGGTCACCACGTTGACCAGCACGTACGACCACCGGGTGATCCAGGGCGCGCAGTCCGGCGAGTTCCTCAAGACGGTCCACGAGCTGCTGCTCGGTGAGCACGGCCTCTACGACGACATCTTCACCTCGCTGCGCATCCCGTACGAGCCGGTGCGCTGGATGCGGGACGTGGCCCGGACCTCCGAGGGGCAGATCGACAAGGCCGCCCGGGTGATCGAGCTGATCCACGCCTACCGGGTGCGCGGGCACCTGATGGCCGACACCGATCCGCTCGAGTTCACGATCCGCCGGCACCCCGACCTGGACGTCCTGCAACACGGTCTGACCCTGTGGGACCTCGACCGGACCTTCCCGGTCGGTGGCTTCGCCGGCCGGCAGAAGATGCGGCTGCGTGACGTGCTCGGCGTCCTGCGGGACACCTACTGCCGCCGGGTCGGCGTCGAGTACATGCACATCCAGGAGCCGGAGGAGCGTCGCTGGATCCAGGAGCGCATCGAGATCAGGTACACCAAGCCGGACCCGGACGAACAGCAGCACCTGCTCAACCGGCTCAACGCCGCCGAGGCGTTCGAGACCTTCCTGCAGACCAAGTACGTCGGTCAGCGTCGCTTCTCGCTGGAGGGTGGCGAGTCGCTGATCCCGCTGCTCGACGAGGTGCTCCAGGCCTGTGCCGAGGGCGGCTTCCACGAGCTGGTCATCGGCATGGCCCACCGGGGCCGGCTCAACGTGCTCGCCAACATCGTCGGCAAGCCGTACGAGAAGATCTTCAACGAGTTCGAGGGCCAGATGGACCCGGACTCGGCGCACGGCTCCGGCGACGTGAAATACCACCTCGGGCAGACCGGCAGGTACACCACGCCCGACGGCCAGCACTGCACCACCGTCAGCGTGGTGGCCAACCCGTCGCACCTGGAGGCCGTCGATCCGGTGCTGGAGGGCATCGTCCGGGCCAAGCAGGACCGGCTCGACCTGGGCCTGGAGGGCTACACGGTGCTGCCGGTGCTGGTGCACGGTGACGCCGCGTTCGCCGGGCAGGGGGTCGTCGCCGAGACGCTCAACCTGTCCCAGCTGCGTGGCTACCGCACCGGCGGGACCGTGCACGTGGTGGTCAACAACCAGGTCGGCTTCACCACCGCCCCGGAGTACAGCCGTTCGTCGCTCTACTGCACCGACGTGGCCCGGATGATCCAGGCGCCGATCTTCCACGTCAACGGCGACGACCCGGAGGCGGTGATCAGGGTCGCCCGGCTGGCCTTCGAGTACCGGCAGGCGTTCAACAAGGACGTCGTGATCGACCTGGTCTGCTACCGCCGCCGTGGGCACAACGAGGGCGACGACCCGTCGATGACCAATCCCCGGATGTACGAGATCATCGATGCCAAGCGCAGCGTCCGGAAGATCTACACCGAGGAGTTGATCGGCCGGGGCGACATCACCGTCGAGACCGCGCAGCAGCAGCTCCGCGAGTACCAGGCTGAGCTGGAGCGGGTCTTCAAGGCCAGCCGGGACGTGGCCGTCGCGCCGTCGCGGACCCGCCCGTCCTGGTCCGCGGCGCCCGAACAGCAGGTCGACACCGCCGTCGACGCGGCGGCCGTCCGTGCGGTCGGCGAGGCGCACCTGCACCTGCCGGAGGGGTTCACCGCGCACAAGCGGGTCCAGCAGGTGTTGCAGCGGCGGGCGCGGATGGCGGTCGAGGGCGGTATCGACTGGGGCTTCGGTGAGCTGGTCGCCTTCGGCTCGCTGCTGGGCCAGGGCGTCACCGTCCGGTTGGCCGGCCAGGATTCGCGACGCGGCACGTTCACCTCACGGCACGCCGCGGTCGTCGACGCGGCCACCGGTGAGTCGTACCTGCCGCTGTCCCGCCTGGCCACCGGCGACGCCCGGTTCTTCGTGCACGACTCGCTGCTGAGCGAGTACGCCGCCATGGGCTTCGAGTACGGCTACTCGGTGGAGAACCCCGAGGCGCTGGTGCTCTGGGAGGCGCAGTTCGGTGACTTCGCCAACGGTGCGCAGTCCATCATCGACGAGTTCCTCTCCTCCGGCGAGTTGAAGTGGGGTCAGCGGTCGTCGTTGGTGCTGCTGCTGCCGCACGGGCAGGAGGGACAGGGGCCGGACCACTCGTCCGGGCGGCCGGAGCGCTTCCTGCAACTGTGCGCGCAGGACAACATGCGGGTCGCCATCCCCAGCACCCCGGCCAACTACTTCCATCTGCTGCGCCGGCAGGCCCTGTCGGCCAAGCGCAAGCCGCTGGTGGTCTTCTCGCCGAAGTCGCTGCTGCGGCACCGGCTCTGCGTCTCGGACGTGGCGGCCTTCACCACCGGCGGTTTCCAGCCGGTGCTGGACGACGGCGGGCCGGGTGTCGGGGTGCCGTCCGCCGGGAGGGTCAGGCGGGTGCTGCTCTGCTCCGGCAAGGTCTACTACGACCTGGTGCAGGCCCGCGCCGACCGGGGCATCGGCGACACCGCCATCGTCCGGTTGGAGCAGCTCTACCCGCTGCCGGTCGGGGAACTCCGGGCGGTGCTCGACCGGTACCCCCACGCGGAGGACGTCGCCTGGGTGCAGGAGGAGCCGGCCAACCAGGGTGCCTGGTCGTTCGTGGCGCTCAACCTGGTGGAGCACCTGGACGGGGTGCGGCTGCGCCGCATCTCCCGCCCGGCCGCCGCCGCCCCGGCGGTCGGCTCCGCCAAGCAGCACGAGGTCGAGCAGGCCGCGATCATCGACGCGGCGCTGCCGCAGCCCTGAGGTACGGGTGACGAACGGACGGGGCGGCCCGCCGGTGTGGTGAGCCGCCCCGTCCGTCGGGGTTCGGGTGGTGGGGTCAGCCGGTGACCTCGGTCGGGGCGTACGTCTCCCGGAGCGGACGGGTGTCGCGGCGTCGGCCCGTCCGGGTGCCCGATCGCCTTGCGCCCGGGGTGGCTGGTGGGCCGAACTGGACCAGGTCAGCGACAAGTATTTACAATGGTCTTTGTTAACGCTCACACCCGTCCCGGTGCCGAGACCACCTCGTCCTGTCGAGGTGGCGATCGGCGTGTGCCCGGCGGGACCGGCGGCCGGTGGGCTGTCCGGTCCGGCCGCCCCGCGTCACCGACGTGCCGCCCCTCACCACGGTGGCCGTCCGACCGGCCCACGCCCTCGGCCAGCTCCACCGATCCAGGGGAGAAATCCATGCGAACGAGGGCACGATGGCTCGCGGCGCTCGCCGTACTCGGCGTCATGACCGCCGGGGTGGTGACACCGACCGGCCCCGCCCACGCCGAATCCAACGGCGGGGTACGGGTGATGCCGCTCGGCGACTCCATCACCGAGGGCACCCAGGTGCCGGGCGGCTACCGGATCGGGCTCTGGCAGCGCCTGGCCGCCGGCCGCTACACGACCGACTTCACCGGATCGCAGTTCAACGGGCCGGGCAGCCTCGGTGACCACGACCACGAGGGGCACCCCGGCTGGCGCATCGACCAGATCGACGCCAACATCGTCGGCTGGCTGAACAACCAACGGCCGCAGACCGTGCTGCTGCACATCGGCACCAACGACATCCTGCAGAACTACAACGTGGGCACCGCGCCGAACCGGCTCTCCACCCTGATCGACAAGATCACCACCACCGCACCCACCGCCGAGGTGTTCGTCGCGCAGATCATCACGCTCTCCAACGGCAACCAGGCGGCGGCCGCGCGTACCTTCAACGCGGCGATCCCGGGCATCGTGCAGAGCAAGGTGAACGCCGGCAAGCGGGTGCACCTGGTCGACATGCAGAGCGCCCTGTCCACCGCCGACCTGATCGACGGCATCCACCCCACCTCCGGCGGCTACGACAAGATGGCCGCCCGTTGGTACAGCGCCCTGCAGTCGGTGCCCGGCAGCATCGGCAACCCGGGCAACAGCGGCGGACAGACCACCACGATCGTCGGCACCCCCTCGGGCCGGTGCGTCGACGTGCCCGGTTCCGCCACCACCAACGGGCTCCAGCTGCAGCTCTGGGACTGCCACGGCGGCACCAACCAGCAGTGGACGTACACCTCCGGCCGGGCGTTGACCGTGCTCGGTACCAAGTGCCTGGACGCCGCCGGCTACGGCACCACCCCGGGCACCCTGGTCACCACGTACGACTGCCACGGCGGCACCAACCAGCAGTGGAACCTCAACGCCAACGGCACCATCACCGGCGTGCAGTCCGGCCTCTGCCTCGACGCCAACGGCGGGGCCACCGCCAACGGCACGAAGCTCGTCCTGTGGACCTGCAACGGCCAGGCCAACCAGCAGTGGAGCCGGCGGTAGTCCGCAGCCCCGTCAACCGAAGGAGATGCCTGAAGTGACGCTACCGACAGATCGACCCCCGACCCCACCCCCGGCCGGCCGCCGGACCTCCGTACCCCGGTTCGTGAGCTGGCTCTCGGCCGGCCTCGTGGTGCTCCTCGGCCTCGTGGCGACCGCGAGCATGCCGCACGCCGCAGCGGCGGCGGACAACCCCTACCAGCGTGGCCCGGACCCGACCCCGGCCAGTGTGGCCGCCACCCGGGGGCCGTTCGCCACCACGCAGGCGACCGTGCCGGCGGGCAACGGCTTCAACGGCGGGTTCGTCTACTACCCGACCGACACCAGCCTGGGCACCTGGGGCGCGGTGGCGATCGTGCCCGGGTACTCCGCCCTGTTCGCCAACGAGGAAGCCTGGATGGGCCCCTGGCTGGCGTCCTTCGGTTTCGTGGTGCTCGGGATCGAGACCAACAGCCGTACCGACGGTGCTGACGCCCGGGCCACCCAGCTGCTCGCGGGGCTGGACTACCTCACCCGGACCAGCCCGGTGCGCAGCCGGGTGGACCCCAACCGGCTCAGCGTGATGGGCCACTCCGCGGGCGGGGCCGGCACCCTGCTGGCGGCGCTGCGGCGGCCGTCGCTGCGGACCGCGGTCGGCCTCGCCCCGGGTACGCCCGGCAACAACCTGAACATGTCGACCACCCAGGTCCCCACCCTGCTCCTGTCGGGGCAGAACGACGGCACCGTCACCCCGTCCTACGTGCAGGGCATCTACAACACGCTGCCTGCCGGGGTGGAGCACGCCTGGGCGGAGCTGGCCGGCAACGACCACCTGTCGTTCACCCGGTCGAACCCGACCGAGATGCGGCTGCTGATCCCCTGGCTCAAGATCTTCCTGGACTACGACACCCGCTACACGCAGTTCCTCTGCCCGCTGGCGAACAGCACCGGCGTCTCCCGGTACAGCTCCACCTGCCCCCTGGTGCCGCCGGGCGGGCCGACGATCCCGCCCACCCCGCCGACGACCCCGCCGCCCACCACCCCACCGCCCACCACCCCACCGCCGACCACCCCACCGCCCACCACCCCACCGCCGACCACCCCACCGCCCACCACCCCACCGCCCACCACGCCTCCGCCGACCACCCCGCCGCCGACGACCCCGCCGCCCGGCACCGCCTGCACCGCGACGTACCGCACGATCGGCTCGTGGTCGGGTGGCTTCCAGGCTGAGGTCACGGTGACGGCCGGCAGCGCCGCCGTCGACGGCTGGACCGCCCGTTGGCAGTTGGGCAGTGGACAGGGCATCAGCCAGGTCTGGAACGGCACGCTGAGCACCAGCGGCTCGACCGCGACCGTCCGCAACGTCTCCTACAACGGTGCGTTGGCCCCCGGCACCTCCACGACCTTCGGCTTCCTCGGCACCGGCACGCCGAGCAGCCCGTCGCCGACCTGCACCAGCCCCTGAGGCGTCGGCCGCCCACCCGTCGGCACGACGGGTGGGCGGCCCCGGTGCGCCACGGGTGGCACGACCGGCAGGTTGCCCACAGCTGATCCACAGCCGACTGCGAGGCCACTCCCCACCATGTCCCGTACGAACAGTGGGTGATCTCCCCGATGCCCAGGGTGCTCGTCGTGGACGACGACCCTCATCTCCGGGCGCTGCTCTCGGCGATGCTGGGAAGGCACGACTTCGAGGTCCGGGTGGCCTCCAGCGGCCGGGAGGCGCTGGTCGTGGCGGCGGACTTCGAACCGCACCTGGTGGTGCTCGACGTGGTGCTGCCGGATCTCGACGGTCTCCAGGTCGCACGGAGCCTGCGTGCGGGTCCCGGTCCGGGAGTGCCGGTGCTGTTCCTCACCGCCCGTGACGAGGTGGCCGACCGCATCGCCGGGCTCACCGCCGGGGCCGACGACTACGTCACCAAGCCGTTCAGCCTGGAGGAGCTGGTGCTGCGGGTGCGGGCGGTGCTGCGCCGCTACCGGGCGGATCAGGGCACCCGGGACGGCGGGTTGCTGCGCTACGCCGACCTGGAGCTGGACGAGCAGGCCCACGAGGTACGCCGGGGCGGGTGCCTGGTGCCGCTGTCGCCCACCGAGTTCAACCTGCTGCGGTTCCTGCTCGCCAACGCGGGCCGGGTGGTCAGCAAGGCGCAGATCCTCGACGGGGTGTGGAACTACCGCTTCGGTGGCGACGGCCGGATCGTCGAGTCGTACGTCTACTGCCTGCGGCGGAAGATCGACCGCTGGGACCCGCCCCTGATCCACACCGTCCGGGGTGTCGGTTACGCGTTACGGCTGCCCCCACGGGCGCAGGAGGCGGCGGGGTCTGTCGCGGGGCCGCCCCGGTGAGACGTCTCCTGTCGCGCGCCCGGATCCCCGTGGAGGGTGGGGTGGAAGTGCCGACGTAGGGTGCGCCGCCAACGCCCGGCGGGCAGGTCGGGGTCGAGGGCGGCCAGCCCGGTCGCGTACTTGGAGATGGCCACCGGGCGGTGACCCTGCCGCCAGAGCAGCCGGTCGACGTGGGAGGCGGTGGAGCCGGTCTTCGTCTCGATGATGGCCAGTTCGGGTAGCGCCAACCGACGGCCCCGGTGGTCCGCCCAGCGCAACGCGACGTCGATGGTCGCCCGGCTCGCGGTCGCCGGCAGGTAGAGCGTGCTGCGCAGGTAGCTGGTGGTGAGGGTCGGCGCGAAGGCCAGGGTGGGGCCGGTGCGCAGCGCCGCGAGCACCCCGTCGACGAACGACCGCCCGGGGGTGAGGGTGCCGCTGTCGTCGGGACGGTAGGGCAGCCGTTCCTTGACCGTGCCGCCCCGGGTGCCCTCCGTCTTCACCTCCAGCCAGCAGAGGCCGGAGTCGAGGTACGTCCTCGTCCTGATCTTGAAGCGGCGGCGGCGTCGGCGGGCGGTGAGCCGGAAGCTGACCAGGTCGGCGGTGTCGAAGTAGATCGACTCGTAGCGGAACGCGCGCCTGCCGTCGATCTCCAGCACCTGGTCGGTGTGGTCGAGCCCGGCGAGCAGGTGCGGCAGCTCGGCGAGCGGGAGGAGGTACTTGCGGTCGAACCGGGTCTGTAGCGCGGCGCGTTCGGTCAGTTCCGCGAGCCCGATCGGCGTGAGAGGGGCCAGCGCACCGGTGAGCGGGGTCAGCGCCGCGGTGGGCGGGATCAGGGCCGCGGTGGGCGGGTCGGGGGCGGTCACCGGGCGGCGCCCGCGTCGACCGGCCGCCGCCCGCCGGTGGCGGTGACCCTGGGCCGCGAGTAGCGGACGTCCACGACGGTGGTGTCGTTGACCAGGTCGACGCGCTCGACGTTGACGTTGTGCACCCGGGCACCGAGCAGCTGCTCCAGGTGTGCGGTGAGGGCGACCGAGTCGGTGACCGCGCTGTCCAGCACGATGACGTGCCGCCGGTACCGGCGCAGCAGTCGGGGGTGGTCCCCGACGAACATCACGGCGAGGATCAGCGCCGTCAACGCGCCGACCGTCAGGACCGAGGTGCCGGAGAGCGGGCCGAGGATGCCGAGCGCGAGCGCCGAGAAGTAGTACGCCACCTCGTGCTGGTCGAGTTCCGTGGAGCGGAGCCGGATGATCGACAGGACGCCGAAGAGCCCCAGCCCGAGCCCGGCGCCGACGGTGCTGCTGCTCAGTGAGCTGGCCACGGCGAACACGCCGACGTTGACGCCGAGGTAGGCGACCACCAGGTCCCGTCGTCGGTGGCGCGGGAAGTACAGCGCGAAGACGAGCAGGACCACGGCGACCAGGTCCACTCCGGCCAGGACCAAGCGCGACATATTTGCTCCTTGGGGTGTCCGCCGGCCGTTTGCCGTGTGCGGCGTCCGGCGGTGGGGCATCGGATCTGGCGGTGGTGTACCGGCGGGCCGGTTGCGCGGTTCGGGCCCCGGGCGGGCCGGTTACGCGGTTCGGGCCCGGGCGGGCCCGAACCGCAGGGCCCGGACTCAGAACCGCCCGTACCGGCCGGCGGTGACGCCGGTCAGCACCCGGGTGGCGCCGGTGATGCTGCCGCCGGTGTAGAGACCGCCGACGTTGGTGCCGGTCACGCTGCCGCCGGTGTAGATGTCGTACCGCTGGCCGTTGGTGATCCGGTTGGACGAGAAGACGACCTCCCGGACGGTGGCCGAGGTCCGGTACGAACCCAGCACCGTGCTGCCGGACACCACGTGCACGATGGTGTTGGCGGCCAGGTTGGCGTTGAACCGGGGGGCCACCCAGCCCTGGCCGGTGTTCGGCACCGCCTGGAACACGGCCAGCGAGGTCAGCGCCGCGCCCACCACCGTGCCGCCGGTGAAGGCGATCGGGCCGTCGGCGTCGATCGCGCCCTCGCCGCCGCCCCGGGTGCTGGAGCCCCGGGCCACCACGGTGCCACCGGCGAAGGTGAGCGACCCGTTGGAGTCGAAGCCGTCCGTGCCGCCGGTGGCCACCACCGTGCCGCCGGTGACCTTGATGAACGCGATCGCGGACGGCTCCATGTGGCCGAGGCCCTCCTCGGCGGCGTTGACCGCGTCGTCGCTGGCCACGACGGTGATGTTGCCGCCGCTGATGGTGGTCCGGAGCCCTTCCAACGCTTCGTAGGACCGGGTGACGTTGATGGTGCCGCCGGAGATGTTCAGGACGTTCTCGCCCTTGATGGCGTCGTCGGCGACCGAGGCGGTGATGGTGCCGTTGGTGATGGTGAGCACGCCCTTGCCGGCCTCGGTGTCGTTGGACTTGAGCCCGTCGCCGCCGGACGAGGTGACGGCGATCGTGCCGCCGTTGACGGTGAGGGAGTCCTTGCCCCGGATCGCGTCGTCCACCGCGTTGACGGTGATGGTGCCGGACTGGATGACCAGGTCGTCCTTGCTGACGATGCCGTCGGCGTGGTTGGCGCGCACGGTCAGCGCGCCGGTACCGCCGATGGTCAGGTCGGCGGCGCTGAACAGGGCGGCGTCCGGCTCCCCGGTGTTGGTGTACGTGGCCGCGTCGGTGAGGTTGTTGCTGGTGCCCGCGGCCAGGGTGACGGTGACCGCGCTGGCGTTGGTCACGTACAGCGGTGAGGAGGTGGAGTTGGTGATGGAGGCCCCGGCGAGGACGAGTTCCACGGTGCCGGTGACGGCGGTGTCGACCGCGATGTGGCCGTTGTTCAGCGTGCCCCTGATCTCGTAGGTGCCGGGCGCGGTGATGGTGACGGCGCTGCCGGCGACGGTGACGTTGCTGCCGGTGACGTTCGCGCCGGAGCCGTTGAGGGTGATCGTGGCGGTCGCGGCGGCGACGGCGGCGACGGCGAGCGGGCCGGCCAGCAGGGTGGCGGTGAGTCCGGCCAGGACGGCGGTACGACGTGCGGTGGCTGTCATGGGGGTCCTGTTCCTCGGGGCGGGCGGGGTGGGGTGCGTCGGTCCCGGGCGCGGTGCGGACGCCTCGAAGGCCGGCCGTCGGTAGGGTGAACGGCGGATGAACGAGGCATTGCATCGACGATGGTAAATGAGATTCGTCGCTCGCCGACAGTGCTGGAGCAGGAAATCGAAGCGCTTTCACCATTGCCAGCTGACTGACAGTTGATATTGACGCAACTCTGAGCCGGGCGCGCTTGACCGGGGAATCGGGAGCCTGCCCGGCCGTGGAGTCGGCGTCGTCGCGGATGTCGGGGCCGGCGGATTGCGGGCCGGTCAGATGGTGATGACCACCTTCGCCCTGGCGTGTTCGCCTTCGAGATAGCCGATGGCGTGGGGCACCTCGGGCAACGGATAGGTCCGGTCGATGACCGGTGTGAGGTGGCCGGCCTCGGCGTGGGCGCGCAGCGTGTCGAGGTGCTCCCGGCCGGGGGTCGCCGTCAGGACGACGACGCGCTGCCGGACGAGGGGGGCCAGCAGCCGCCCCCGCGCGATGAGCCGGACCGGCCCGAGGAGGCTGCCGCCCCGGTACGCGCCGCCGCCGGAGAGCACCAGCGTCCCGGTCGGGGTCAGTGCCCGCCGCAGCGCGGTGAGGCTGCGGTTGCCGACCAGGTCGAACACCACGTCGTGGCGGTCCCCGTGGGTGAAGTCCTCGCGGGTGTAGTCGACGACGTGGTCGACGCCGAGCGAGTGGACCAGGTCGACGTTGCGGGTGCTGCACACCCCGGTCACCGTCGCGCCGAGCACCCTGGCGAGCTGCACGGCCAGGGTGCCGACACCACCGGAGGCGCCGTTGACGAGCACGCGCTGGCCGGGCGCGACCCGGGCCGCGTCACGCAGCCCCTGGAGCGCGGTCACCCCGGCCAGTGGCAGGGCTGCCGCCTGCGGCGCGGTCAGGTTCGCCGGCTTCGGTGCGACCAGGGCGGCGGGGGCGCACACGTACTCGGCGAACGCGCCGTTGGCGTCCCCGAGGTCGCCGAACACGCTGTCGCCGGGGCGCAGGTGACGCACGTCGACGCCGACGGCCTCGACCCGACCGGCGAAGTCGCGACCCCGGATGCGGGCCCGGGGCCGCGTCAGGCCCAGCGCCAACCGCGCCATCCGGGGATCGCCGCGCATCACGTGCCAGTCGTACGCGTTGAGCGCGGCGGCCTCGACCCGCACGAGCACCTCGTCGGCGGTGGGCACCGGCACGTCGACGTCCTTGAGGGTCAACGTCTCGGGGGGCCCGTACCGGTCCTGCACGATCGCCTTCATCTCGCCCTCCTCGGAGTGTACGCCGTACACCAGATGTCGACCACGGTAGGTGTACGGCGTACACCTGTCAATGCCGGTTAAGGTTTCCCTCGCCGACCGAGGACAGGGACCGAGATGGCCGAGCAGGCTGAGACGCTGCGCCGGACGCCGCTGAGCAGGGACCGCATCCTGCGCGCCGCCGTCGCGCTGGCCGACGGGGCCGGAATCGAGTCGCTCAGCATGCGCAACCTCGCGCAGGAACTGGGCGTCGTGCCGATGGCCCTCTACAAGCACGTGGCCAACAAGGACGAACTCCTCGACGGCATGATCGACGTGGTGGTCGGCGAGATCGAGCCGCTGACGACGGGTGTCGGCTGGCAGCCCGCCATCCGCCGACGTGTCCTGTCGGCCCGGCAGGTGCTGCGCCGGCACCCCTGGGCGTCGCTCGCCATCGAGTCGCGCACCATGGCGACGCCGGCCGTCCTCGGCTACCTCGACTCGATGATCGGGGCGCTACGCGCCGGTGGCCTCTCCACCGACCTCACCCACCACGTCATGCACGCCATGGGCAGCCGCATCCTGGGCTTCAGCCAGGAGTTGTTCGACGCGTCCCGGCAGGCCGGCCGGACCGGACCGGCCGCCCCGACGCCCCCCGCGTCCCTGCCGCCGGAGGTCGCGGCGCGGTTCCCGCACGTCGCCGAGATCGCCGAGGCGGCCTCCCACGACGACGGGTCCGTCGTGCGGCAGGGCTGCGACGACCAGTTCGAGTTCGAGTTCGCGCTGGACCTGCTGCTGGACGGCATCGAACGGCTGCGCGCACAAGGCTGGACGTCGGCGCGCTGATCAGCTGAGGTCGGCCCGCCGCTCACCGGCGTGTCACGCCGCACCGCACCCCGGACCGCCCCCGACGCCGGTCGGCCACCGTCCCCGCCCCGACCGCCCCGACGCCGGTCGGCGACCGTCCCCGACCGGGGCCCTGACGCCGACCGTCCCGGCCCCGATATCGACAGGCGGCCTGGTGAAAACGTTTTCGCCGGGCGCGTTCGCCATTTCGACGCGCGCACCATTTCTTGCTCTCCCAACATATAGCGGACGGGGGGACTTGCCGCAAGACCCGGGTCACCCCGCAGAATCGTCAGCCGTGGTCGCCACCTGCGGAAATGCATCACGACGGTGCGCCGGCGACCTGTCACCAGCGGAAGGCGAAACGATGTCCACGTACCCGATGACATATTCGAGGCCGCTGAACCACCCGGCCGCCGTCATGCGGCGACGCTCGACCGTCCCGGAGGTCGCCCGATGACCGGTCGGTACGTACGGGGGCTGCGTGAGGTCGACCCGACGCAGCGGAACCTGGTCGGCGGCAAGGGCGCCCACCTCGGTGGACTCACCCGGCTCGACGGGGTCCGGGTGCCGGCGGGCTTCTGCGTGACGACGGACGCCTTCCGGCGGGTCACCGCGCTGGCGTCGGGACTCGACGGGCAACTCGATCGACTGGCCCGGCTGGCACCCACCGAACGGGCGGCGATCGGCACCCTCAGCGCGCAGATCCGCCGCACCATCGAGAACGTCACCGTCCCCGACGACGTCGCGACGGAGATCACCCGTGCCCTCGATGCGCTCGGTGGGCACGGCGGGTACGCCGTCCGGTCCAGCGCGACGGCGGAGGACCTGCCGACCGCCTCCTTCGCGGGGCAGCAGGACAGCTTCCTCAACGTGGTCGGCCCGACGGCGGTCCTGCGGCAGATCAGTCGGTGCTGGGGCTCGCTGTTCACCGCGCGGGCCGTCACCTACCGCCAGCGCAACGGCATCGACCACCGCCGGGTCGCGATGGCGGTGGTCGTCCAGCGGATGGTCCCCGCCGGGGCGGCGGGCGTCCTGTTCACCGCCGATCCCGTCACCGGCAACCGGCGGGTCTCCTTCGTGGAGGCCGGGTTCGGCCTCGGCGAGGCCCTGGTCTCCGGGCTGGTCGACGCGGACGTCTTCCGGGTCCGCGACGACCGTGTCGTCGCCCGGACGATCGCCGCCAAACGCCACGCCGTGCGGACCACGCCGACCGGCGGGACCCGGGTGGTGGCGGTCGACCCGCAGCGGCAGGACCAGCCGGCGCTGACCGACCCGCAGGTCGTCCGGCTGGTGCGGCTGGGTCGGCGGATCGAGGCGCACTTCGGTCAGCCGCAGGACATCGAGTGGTGCCTGGTCGACGACGACTTCCAGATCGTCCAGACCCGACCGGTCACCACGCTGTTCCCCGTCCCGGTGGCCGACGACACCGACAACCACGTCTACGTGTCCGTGGGCCACCAGCAGATGATGACCGACCCGATGAAGCCCCTCGGGTTCTCGATGTACCAGCTGATCGCCGCCCGGCCCATGTACGAGGCCGCCGGCCGGTTGTTCGCCGACGTGACGCCCGAGCTGGCGTCGCCGACCGGCCGCGCCGGCCTGCTGGCGGCCCTGGGCAGGTCCGACCCGCTGATCGGGGACGCGTTGCGCACCGTCGTGGAGCGCGGTGACTTCGTCCGGGAGGTGCCGGACGAGAAGCCCGCCGGGCCGCCACCCGGGCCGGCGGCACCGCCCGTCGAGACCGATCCCGCGCTGGTCACCGAGCTGATCACCCGGATCGACGACGCCAACGCCGCCCTGCTCCGCGAGATCCGGACGAAGTCCGGGCCGGCGCTGCTCGACTTCATCCGGACCGACTTCCCCCGGCTGACCCGGATGATGATCGATCCGAGGAGCATCCCGGTCATCATGGCCGGGATGGAGGCGGTCTGGTGGCTCAACGAACACCTCCAGGAGTGGCTCGGTGAGCGCAACGCCGCCGACCCGCTCACCCAGTCCGTCCCGCACAACGTCACCTCGGAGATGGGGCTGGCCCTGCTGGACGTCGCCGACGCGATCCGGCCGTACCCGGAGGTCGTGGCCTTCCTGAGCCGGGTGGCGGACGACGGCGGGCCCGGCCGGGAGTGCGACGCCCCCGGCGGGCCGGACGACCTGCTGGCCGGGCTGGACCAGCTCGCCGGTGGCCGGGAGGCCCGGGTGGCCATCGGGTCCTGGCTCGACCGGTACGGCATGCGCGGGGTCGGCGAGATCGACATCACCCGGCCCCGCTGGCGGGAACGTCCCGCCATGCTGGTGCCGCTGATCCTGGGCAACATCAGGAACTTCGCACCGGGGGCCGGCGGGCGGCACTTCGAGCAGGGCCTGCGCACGGCGCGGGACAAGGAGCGGGAGGTGCTGGAGCGGCTGCGGGCCCTGCCCGACGGCGGCGCGGACAAGGCCGAGCGGACCAAACGGATGATCGACCGGGCCCGGACGTTCGTCGGCTACCGGGAGTACCCGAAGTACGGCATGGTCACCCGCACCTTCGCGTACAAGCAGGCGTTGCTGGCCGAGGCCGACCGCCTGGTGGCCGACGGTGTGCTGCGGGACCGGGAGGACATCTGGTACCTCACGTTCCCCGAACTCGACGAGGTCGTCCGTACCCGCCGGGTCGACGACGGGCTCATCCGCCGACGGGCGGCGGAACACCTGTCGTACCGGGCGCTCATCCCGCCCCGGGTGCTCACCTCGGAGGGCGAGATCGTCGCCGGGACGTACCAGCGGGACGACGTGCCGGTCGGCGCGCTGGTCGGCCTGGCGGTCTCCGCCGGGACCGTCGAGGGTCGGGCGCGCGTGGTGCGGGACGTGGCACGGGCCGATCTCGAACCGGGGGACATCCTCGTCACGCCGTACACCGATCCCAGTTGGACGCCGCTGTTCGTCACCGTCGCCGGGCTGGTTACCGAGGTCGGTGGCCTGATGACCCACGGCGCGGTGATCGCCCGGGAGTACGGCCTGCCGGCCGTCGTCGGGGTGGTGGACGCCACCCGGCTGATCCCGGACGGGCAGCGGATCCGCGTGCACGGCACCGACGGGTACGTCGAACTCCTCCCGTGAGCGGCCGCCGGTCGGGTGCCCGGGTCACGGGGCCGGGCACCCGACCAGCGCGGCGCGGATGGGGATGACGGACGCTCACCGGTGCCGTCAGCCGACCCGGATCGCACCCGCCGGGCAGAGGTCGACGGCCCGTTGGACGCGGTCGCGCGACGCGGCCCCCGGGGCGGGGTCGCGTAGCAGCACCAGGCCGTCGGTGTCGTCCTGGTCGAAGACCTCCGGGGCGGTCAGGACGCAGTTGCCCGCCCCGCAGCACCGCTCCCGGTCGACGGCCACCCGGGGTGTCGCCTCCCCGCCCAGCTGTCGTGGTGCGGGCGTCACCAGGTCACCGGGAGAGCGTCCAGGCCGAACACGACCGAGTTGTCCCGGGTGGTCAACTCCTGTGGGTCCGCCGCCACCCTCAGGTCGGGGAAGCGGCGTGCCAACTCCACCAGCGCGACGCGCAGTTCGGCTCGGGCGAGGGGCTGACCGATGCACTGGTGCATCCCGAACCCGAAGGCCAGGTGCTGGTGGGCCTGCCGGTACGGGTCGAACCCGTCGGGGTCGTCGAAGACCTCCGGGTCCCGGTTGGCCAGGGAGAGCAGGGCGATGACGCCCTCGCCGGCCCGGATCAGCCGGTCGCCGATCTCGACGTCCTCGGTGGCCACCCGGAACAGCCCGGTCCGGACGATGCTGAGGTAGCGCAGCAGCTCGTCCACCATGCTCGGGGCGAGGTCGGGGCGGTCGCGCAGGAGCGCGTACCGCCCGGGGTGGCGGGTCAGCAGCAGGACGCTCAGGCCGAGCATGTTGGCGGTGGTCTCGTGGCCGGCGATGAGCAGCAGCAGGGCCATCCCGCCGAGTTCGTCGACGCCGAGTTCACCCGGCTCGACGCGTTCCCGGATCAGCCGGCTGAGCAGGTCGTCGGCGTCGTCGGGCCGGGCCCGCTTGGCGTCGATCAGCGACCGGAGGTATTCCCGCAGCTCCTGGGCGGCGTGCTGGAGCTGGTCCATCGGCACCTGGCGGTTGAGCAGCAGCCGGCTGCGGGACTGGAAGAAGTCGTGGTCGGCGTAGGGGACGCCGAGCAGGTGACAGATCACCTTGGACGGCAGCGGCAGGGCGAACGTCGACACGAAGTCGGCCGGTGGGCCGGCGGCGGCCAGGTCGGCCAGGGCCTCGGAGACGGTCTGGTGGATCAGCGGTTCGATCCGGCGGACATTCCTGATCATGAACTCTGCGGTGAGCATCCGGCGCAGCCGCAGGTGCGCCTCGCCGTCCATCCGGATGAAGGCCCCCTGGGAATCCGCCGTCACCTCGGGAGGCAACGGGCGGAGCAGGGGAAAGCCGGGGCGTTGCAGATCGGAGCTGAATGCCGGGTGGCGCAGCAGCTGCCGCACCTCGGGATGCCGGGTGACCAGCCAGGCGGTGGCTCCGGTGGGCAGCTGCACCCGGGTCACCGCCTGATCGGCGAGGCGCAGCCTTTCGGCGTCGTCGAGCAGGGCGAACGGGCTGCTGGCCGGGTTGACCGGCGGCCAGTGGGGCAGGTCGGTCTGCGTGGTCTGTGTCATGTGGAACACTCCTGCCATGACGGTGAGTAGTCGCACCGATTCGTGACGTTACTCATCGGCGAAGGTCGACACAACCCTGCGCCGCGACCGCCGCCCGTTCCTCACCCCGCCCGTTTCCCGCGCCCGACGGCACGAGGAACCGGGGGGACCCCGGCCCCGACGGCGGGCGGCCCCACGGTCCGCGCCGGAGAATCGGCGCGGGACCGCAGGGCCGCAGGGGTGGCCGTCGGGTCGACGACCGGTGACTCAGGTCGCGCAGACGGCGTACGCGCGCACCTTCCAGTTGCCGCTGAAACCGTTCTCGTCCTCGGCGGCGCGGACGGTCGCCGTGGTCGACGAGGTGGGCCGCATCTCGGTCAGCCGCACCTGGCCCTCGCCGCCGACGATCTCGCCGCCGACCCCGTGCAGGCGCGTGCCGGCCGGGCAGGTGGCGGTGACCGCACGGCTGGCCGTGGAGTTGTCGGCGCTGTCCACGATCACCCGCTGCTCACCGGGGAGCGGGTTGACGCAGATCACCGACGCGTCCACCGACCAGTTGCCCGCGAAGGCGTTGCCGGCCTCGACCCCCGCCACCGTCACGCTGCTCTGGTTGATCCGCAGGTCCTCCAGGAGCACGTCACTCGCCCCCGAGCCGAGGGCCAGGGCCGCACCACCGCCGCCGATGGCCCGCTTGCCCACCGGGCAGAACAACTCCAGGAACTTCGGGTTGACCGAGTTGGACGCGGAGTGGCCGGTCACCACCTCCAACCCCGACGGCGCCGGCGCGCAGATCGCACTCGCGGTGACCGACCAGTTCCCGGCGACACCGTTCGGGTCCTCCCGGCCGGTCACCGAGTAGAGCCCGGAATTGGCCAACGGCTGCATGATGTCCATGCCCACCTGGCCGAGACCCGACCCGGTGATCGCGCCACCCCCACCGATGACCGCGGTGCCGGTCGGGCAGACCGCGCTCTGCGACTTGGCGACGCTGTTGCTCGGCCCGACCGTCGTGCGGATCAGCAGGCCGGGCACCGCCGCCACCGGCCCGCTGAGCGCGACCTGACCGAGCACCACCGCGCTCAGCAGGGCACCACCCAGGGCGACCGTCCGCCGCGTCCACTCTTGGCTGCGCATGATGTTCTCTCCTCGTGTCGTGCGGTCCCGGAACCGGTCGGCCCCGGGCGGAGTTCGGATGGGGAAACGGACCGTCAGGGGGTGACCCGCCGGATCCGGACCGGCACGGAGTCCGTGCCGACCAGACCCGACGCGTCGAAGACCTCCAGCCACACCGACCAGGTGGTGGTGTCCGTCCCGCTGGTCAGCTGGGCCAGCGCCGCCGTGAAGGAAGCACAGTTCTTCGGCGTGCCCTTGTCGTCGGCCGGTTCGCCGGTGGGCACCCCGCCGCCCTGGCACAGCACCTGCTTGACGCCGCCGTCGCCGTACGCCGTCCACCGGAACCGGGTCCCGGCGACCACGCCGTCCTCGACGTCGAACCCGGTCCCGACGAACGCGACCGACTTCGGCCCGGACTCGATCGTGGTCAGCTCCAGGGCCGGCGTCGGCAGGGTGATCGTGGCGACCGGCCGGGACTGCCCGGCCGGTGCCGAGGTGACCGCGAAGGCCCGCTGCACGCTCGCCCCACCCGCCGCGAACGTCACGGTGTACGCCCCCGGCGTGACCGCGTTCGCCGGCAGCAGGGCCTGGTGACCGGCCTTCTCCAGGACCACCGTGTTGCCGCGCCGGACCGTCCAGGACACCTCCGCGTCGGGGAGCTGCCCGAAGAGGTCCGGATCGTTCGAGGTGCCGAGCAGTCCGACCGACTGCCCCGCCGTGAGGGTCAGCCCCGCCGGCGGCGAGATGATCCCCACCGTCGTCGGGCTGTCCACCACCGTGACGGTCACCGACGCCGAGCCGGTACGCCCCAGACTGTCGGTGGCGCTGGCGGTGATGACGTGGCTGCCGGCCGACAGCGACGGCACGAACGTCTGCGACCCGGTGGCCAGCTCACCGTCGAGGCTGCTGGTCCAGGTGAGCGGGATCTCCTTGCCCAGGAAGTCGGTGGCGGTGCCCCACAGGTCCACCGACTGGTTCACCGCGACCTTCTGCTTGGTCTTCGGGGTGCTGATGGTCACCGTGGGCTTGCCGACGGTCACGCCCAGCGCCTCGGCGACGGCGGCCAGCGCGTCGACCCGGCGCTGGCTGCCGGTCACCTTGTCGCCCAGCCCGCCGACGTGGGCGGTGTCGTTGAGGATCTCGCGGACCTGCTCGGAGGTGAGCGTCGGGTCGGCGGCCATCACCAGGGCGGCGACCCCGCCCACGAACGGCGAGGCGACACTGGTGCCGCAGGTGCTCTTCGTGGTGTTGACCGCGGGCGTACCCGGATCGGTCAGGCCCGCCACACACATCGGACCGTAGATCTCCACCGACGTGGTGAGGTCCTTGGTGCCCCAGTTCGACCCGCCGGACACCGTCGCGTTCGTGTTCATCCCGCCCACGCACATGACGTGCGTGCTCTCGCAGGGCACCCAGAGGGTGTCGCCGTCGACGTTCGTGCCGTTGTTGCCGGCGGCGGCGACGATCAGCGCCCCGGTGTCCCGGACGTGCTTCATCCGCCGGTCGGTCCAGGTGCGCGCGTGGCTGACGCCGAGGTTCACGTCCCGGGTGAAGCTGAGGTTGACCACGTCCGGGTGGGTCGACTCGGCGGCCTTCTCCAGCCGGCGCAGGACCGTCCAGTAGTCGATGCCGTTGCGGACGGCGACCAGTTCCTGCACCACCGGCCCGGCCGGACCGGCGGTGCCGTAGTCGTTGTCGACCCGGCCCATCCCGGCGAGGACCACGCTGGAGGCGTGCCACGGGCAGGGCGTGCCGCCGGTGCAGTCGTTGGTGTTGCTCTCGCCCCATTCCGCCTTGTGCAGCGAGACCTTGCTGGGGAAGTCGGAGTTGAACTGGAAGCCGCCGTCCTGCACCAGGTACTTCACCTGCTTGTTCAGCCGGCCCTTGCTCTCCAGCAGCTGCCAGGCCGGCGCCACCCCGATGTCCATCGCGCCACCGGCCCGCATGAACGTCCAGTCGAAGACGTTCTTGCCGATGTCCGGGGCCTCGAACACCTGGCCGTCGGTGATGCCGGACGGCTCCACCAGCCAGTCGAGGACCAGCTCGGTGCCCGTACGCCACTCGGCGGCGGCCAGCGCGAGCAGCCGCAACGCGCGCTCGTCGCCGACCCGGTACCCGCCGGACTGGCGTGGCTCGGCGGCGAGCAGGTCGGCGACCAGCCCCGCCGGGTCGGCCCGGTTGGCGTCCACCCGGACCAGGTGGTCCTGCCCCTGCTCGTCGGGGGCGAACGAGTCGAGCACCTGACCACCCCAGCGGGCCAGGAAGGCGTCCAGTTCGGACTGGCCGGCGACCCGCACCATCACCTCGTCGAGCACCAGGCCGGCGGGCTTCCCGTCCGGCCCGGCCACCACACCGACCTCCCGGTCGGTGCCGACCCGACCGACGGTGTCGAGTGACAGCCGGGGCGCGGTCAGGCCCGGGTCGACCCGGAAGGCCAGCGGCTCGACACCGGCGGCCCCGGGCACCCCGGTCGGGCCACCCGGGACGGTGGCGGCGGTGGCGTCCACCGAGGTGGTCGCGACGAGTCCGGCCGCGAGCGTCGCGACCACTACGGTGGCCAGGTACCGGCGTCGACCGGTGCCCGGTCGGCGGGTCGAGGAACGTGTCGTTGTCATGGGTGTCTCCCGGTGTCGGCGCTGCGATGACACCCGTGGGAGTGCCGGGGGGTCGGCATGCCAACAGAAAGTTCCCGGGAAATTTTTTCTTCGCTCTACTGGACCGGTGGACGAGTGGTGGGGGCACGGATGGATGTGACGGCGCTGGACGACCGGGCGCTGGTCGAGGCACTGCGACGGGGTGACCGGGTCGGCCTGGAGGGCATCTACCGGCGGTACGCCGACCGGCTCTACACGTACGCCCGGGTGATGCTGCGCGAGCCGGAGGCCGCCGCGGACGCCGTCCACGACGCGTTCCTCCTCGCCGGTCAGCGCATCGACCAGCTGCGTGACCCGGACCGGCTGCGGTCCTGGCTGTACGCGATCGTGCGGACCGAATGCCTGCGGCAGTTGCGGGAGCGGTCCCGCTCCGCGCCGCTGGCAGAGGCGACCGAGCCGGTCGCCGACACCGCCGATCCGGCCGCCGCCGTCAACGCCGACCAGGTACGCGACCTGGTGCACCTGGCGGTCGCCGCGCTCAACCCCGGTGACCGTGAGGTGGTGCACCTGGCGATCCGTCACGACCTGTCCTCCGCCGACATCGGCGCGGCGCTCGGGGTGCCCGCCAACCATGCGCACGCCCGGTTGTCCCGGGCCCGGTCCCAGCTCGAACGGGCTCTGGGTGCGCTGCTCGTCGCCCGGGGCGGGGCGCGGGACTGCCCGGCCCTGGCCGACGTGCTCGACGACTGGCAGGGCCGGCTCACCCCGACCCTGCGCAAGCGGGTCGCCCGGCACATCGACGACTGCGCCCGGTGCGGGCTGCTCCGGCGCGAGCAGTGCAATCCGGCGGCGCTGCTGACCGCGTACACGGCACCGGGGTTCCTGGTGGTCGCCGACTCGGTCTGGCCGCGACTCGCCGACGTGGATCCCGCCACCGGCCAGGTCGCCGGCCCCGACCCCGACCCTGCCGGCGGCGACCCTGCCGACGGGGGCTCCGCCGATGCGGGTCCGACCGATGGGGGTGCCGTCGACGCCGCCGCCCCGGGAGAGGTCCCCGACCCGGCCGGTCCGGTCGGGGCGTCCGACGGCCGGACCGAGACGCCTCCGTCGTCCGAGACCGCTGCGTCGCCGGGGGACTCCGTCGTCGCGGGGGACGCCCCGGATGTCGTCGCTGGCGGACGGGTCGTCCACGCGGTGCCGGTCGCCGCGCCCGTGGCGGTGGTGACCTCGGATGGCGCGGCGGCTGCGGGCACCGCCGCCGGCCCGCAGCGGCCGGTCGCGGTCACCGCCGGCCCGCCGGCCCGCCGGCGCAACCGGCGGCGGCTCGCCGGTCTGCTGCTGTTGTTGCTGCTCCTCGGGGCCGGGACCTGGGCGTTGTCACCCGGCGGGCCGGCCGCCGAGCAGGCGGCGGTGACCTCCGGCGAGCTGTCCGGTGGCACGTCGTCGACCGCCCCGACGGGCGGCGGTTCCCCGCAGCGGGGTGCGTCGCCGTCGGGTCCGGTCGGTGCCGGTGTGCCGGCCACGGCGGTCCCGCCGCCGGTCGTCGCTTCGCCGTCGGCCGGAGCCGGGCAGCCGACCGCCGTCGTGCCGCCTGCGGGTATGCCGCCGGTCCCCGCCCCGACCGGAAAACCGGCCGTGCCCCACCCGCCGGCCGCGCTGCCGCTGGCCGTGCCCTTCACGGTGACGGCGAACGCGCACGTGCGCTGCGGCGCGGCCACCTGGAGCCTGGTCGTCCGGGCCACCGGCAGTGCCACGCTCGGGACGGCCCGGGTGCGGTGGACACCTGCGGGCGGCCGGGCGGCGGGCCGGGCGATGACCGTGGACGGGCCGTCCGCCCAGGTGACGGTGGGTGGGCTCGGTGCCTCGGCGGTGACCTGGTCGGTGCGGGTGACCGGCACCGACGGCCGTACGGCGGACAGCCCGTCGACCACGACCGCCGACCCGTGCGTCCGGCCCGGTTAGTCGGCCTGCCGTGACCCCTCGCCGGGGTCGGGTGCGCGGACCCCGGCGAGCAGCACGGTCAGGTACAGCTCGTCGCGGTGCCGGGGCGTGCCGGCGATCCGGGCGGCGAACGCGGTACCGCAGACCAGGTGTTGCAGATCGTCCAGCGTGAGGCCGGGGCGCAGCCGGCCGGCCCGGGTCGCCTGCTCCAGCACGGTCGCGGCCAGGTCGCCCAACTCCGCGCGACCGGCTGTGGTCTGCGTGGTGGCGTCCTGTTCAGCGGGGGTCGCGAGCACCTCGGCGAGGGCCGGATCGTCAAGTTGACTGCGCAGGAAGGCCCGTAGCAGCAGCTCCACGCCGACCCACGGGTCGTCCTCGCGGGTTGCCGCCCGTGCCTGGTCGAGCAGCGCGGCGAAGGCGTCGGCGGCGAGCGCCTCCAGCAGCGCCCGTCGGGTCGGGAAGTGCCGGTAGACCGTGCCGACGCCGACTGCGGCCCGCCGGGCGATCTCGTTGAGCGGCAACGACAGGTCACCTTCCGCCACCACGGCACGGGCGGTGGTGAGCACCCGTTCCCGGTTGCGGGCGGCGTCCGCACGCAGTGTCGTCGTCACCGCGCCAGCCTAACCCGACGGATGGACCATCCGATCGGATTGACAATCCGTTTACCTCCGGGTTCAATCGGATAGGTAATCCACTTCATTCCTCCACCGGAAGGCACCCCATGGACAGCGCACCCGGTTGGACCGTCGCCGATCTCACCGACCAGTCCGGCCGGACGTTCGTGGTCACCGGCGCCAGCAGCGGGCTCGGCGTGGCGATCACCCGCCACCTGGCCGCCCGCGGGGGCCGGGTGGTGATGGCCGTCCGGGAAACCGCCAAGGGTGCCCGGGTCCGGGCCGGGATCCTGCGCGACCACCCCCGGGCCGATCTCGTCGTGCGTCGACTGGACCTGCTCGACCTGGACTCGGTCCGCGCCTTCACCGAGGACCTCGGGAGTGCGGTCGACGTGGTGGACGCGCTGGTCAACAACGCCGGCATCGGCACCGTTCCCCGACGGCTGAGCCCACAGGGGGTGGAGAGCCAGTTCGCCACCAACCACCTCGGCCACTTCGCCCTCACCGGGCGGCTGCTGCCCGTGTTGACCGCCGGCCGGACGCCGGTCGTGGTCACCGTCTCCTCGGGTCTCTACCGGCTCGGTCGACTCGACCTGACCGACCTGGCCGCCGAGCGCCGCTACTCCCCCGGCGGGGCGTACGCCACATCGAAGCTGGCCAACGTGCTGTTCGGGCTGGAACTCGACCGACGGCTGCGGACCGCCGGCTCACCGGTGCGCAGTCTGCTCACCCACCCCGGGATGACCAGGACCGACCTCTCCCGGGACCTGCCCTCCCTCGCCCGGCGGGTCGAGACCGTCGTCATGGGGCCGCTGCGCCGCCCTCTCGACGAGGCTGCGGCACCGATGCTCTTCGCGGCCACCGTGCCGACCGCGCCCACCGGCCGGCACATCGGCCCCGGCCGGCTGTTCCGCCGCGCGGAGCCCACCTTCGCGCCGCTGCGCGGTACCGCCACCGACCGGCAGCTCGCGGCCGACCTCTGGGCCCGCTCCGAAGAGCTCACCGGGGTACGCCCACTGCCGGCCCCGCTGCGCTGACGGGGGCACCCCGGGAAACCCGTAACCGATGGGTTACGCTTTCCGGGTGGACGAGGTGGCGGCGGCGATATCCGATCCGATCCGCCGCAGCATCCTTGAGCTGCTGCGCGACGGTGACCTCCCGGCCGGGGAGATCGCCGACCGGTTCCCGGTGAGCAGACCGGCCGTCAGCCGCCACCTGCGGGTGCTGCGGGACAGCGGCCTGGTCCACAGCGAGCTGGTGGGTCGGCAGCGGCGCTACCGGCTCGACACCGACCGGCTCACCGAGCTGGTCGACTGGCTCGCCCGGTTGCGTCATCCGCGCGGTTGGGCGCAGCACCTCGACGCGCTGGAGACAGAGGTCCACCGCACCCGCCGTGAGCGGCGCACCCGCGACACGGCACCCCGAGCAGTAGGAGAGACCGCATGACCGGCATCCCCACCGGCCAGTTGTTCCGCACCCTCACCGGCACCGACCTGGTGCTGGTGCGCACCTTCCGCGCCCCGATCGAGGACGTCTGGGCGAGCGTCACCGAACCCGACCGCACCGCCCGCTGGTTCGGGCGGTGGGAGGGCGACGCCGGCCCCGGCCGCACGATCCGGTTGCAGATGGCCTTCGAGGACGGCACCCCCTGGACGGCGCTGCGGATCGAGGCGTGCGAGGCGCCCCGGCACCTGGCCGTGTCGTCGGCCGACGAGTCGGGCGGCTGGCGGATCGAGCTGGCGCTCACCGAGACGGCCGGCACCACCGAACTGCGGTTCACCCACCACCTCGACAGCGAGGAGCACGTCGGCGAGATCGGCCCCGGCTGGGAGTTCTACCTCGATCTCCTGGTGGCCGCCGGCCCGGACGCCCCGGCGGACGCCCCGAAGGCCGACTTCGGTGACTACTACCCGGCGATGAAGCCCTACTTCGAGCAACTGCGCACCGGGGCCAGCTGACGACCCGGGCCGCGCCACCCGGCCCGGCCCGGGTCGACCACGGGCCGATCGGCTCACATCCGCTCGACGGTACGGATGCCGAGCAGGTAGAGCCCCTGCCGCAGGGTGCGGCCGGTCAGGTCGGTCAGCAGCAACCGGCTGGCCCGCAGGTCCCCGTCTGCCCGCAGCACCGGGCAGCGCTCGTAGAACGCGCTGAACCGGGTCGCCAACCGGTGCAGGTAGCCGGCGAGCTGGTGGAACTCCATCGTCCGGGCCACCTCGTGGACGACGGTGGCGAACCCGAGCAGCTCGAACGCCAGCGCCCGCTCGGCCGGCGCGGTGAGCACGACCCGGGCGTCCGGGTCGACAGCGGTGCCGGCCCGCCGCGACACAGACCTGGTCCGGGCGTACGCGTACTGCAGGTAGGGGGCGGTGTTGCCGTCGAGTGCCAGCATCCGCTCCCAGTCCAGCACGTAGTCGCGGGTGCGGTCGGTGACCAGGTCGGCGTACTTGACCGCGCCGATACCGACGGCCCGGCCGATCTCGGCCGCGTCCGCCTCGTCCAGCGCGGGGTTCTTGGTCCGGGCCAGCGCGGTCGCCCGGGTCACCGCCTCCGTCAGCAGGTCGACCAGCTTCACCGACTCCCCGGTCCGACTGCGCAGCATCCGCCCGTCCGGACCGAGGACCGAGCCGAAGCCGAGGTGCTCGGCGCGGGTTGGCGGGCGCAACCAGCCGGCCTGCCCGGCCACCGCGAACACCATCGCGAAGTGCTGCCGCTGCGGCAGGCCTACCACGTAGAGCAGCCGGGTCGCGCCCAGCTCGCCGGTACGCAGCCGCAGCGCGGCCAGGTCGGTCGCCGGATAGCCGTACCCGCCGTCGCCCTTGCGCACGATCAACGGCAGCGGTGCGCCGTCCCGCCCGGTGAACCCCGGTGGGAAGGCGCAGGTCGCCCCGGCGCTGTCGGTGAGCAGCCCGAGCCGGTCGAGGTCGCCCACCACCGCACCGAGCCGGTCGTCGTACGCGCTCTCGCCCCGGAAGTCGCCTTCGGTCAGGGTGACGTCGAGCAGTTGGTACACGGTCAGGAAGTACCGCTGGGACTGCTCGACCAGCAGCCGCCACAGCCGCCGCGTCTCCGGATCGCCACCCTGCAACGCGACCACCCGCTGCCGCGCCCGGTCCCGGAAGGCCGGGTCGGCGTCGAACTTCGACCGGGCCGCCCGGTAGAACCCGTCGAGGTCGCCGATGGACAGCTCCTGTGCCGCCTCCGCCTCACCGAGGTCCACCAGATGCGCGATCAGCATCCCGAACGGGGTGCCCCAGTCGCCGAGGTGGTTGACCCGCACGACCCGGTGCCCGAACCAGCCCAGCAGCCGGACCGCCGCGTCGCCGATGACCGTGGAGCGCAGGTGCCCGACGTGCATCTCCTTCGCCACGTTGGGCCCCGAGTAGTCGACCACGACGGTCTCCGGTGCGGCCGTCACCGGCACCCCGAGCCGGTCGTCGGCGGCCAGCGCGGCGACCATGCCGGCCAGCGCGCCGTCGTCGATCGTCAGGTTGACGAAGCCCGGACCGGAGACCTCCGCCGTCGCGCAGACGTCGTCGAGGACCGCACGGTCCAGCACCGCCTGGGCGATCTCGCGCGGCGGCCGGCCGAGCCGCCGGGCCAGCGCCAACGCCGCGTCGGACTGGAAGTCCGCGCGCGGCGAGCGCCGTACCACGGGGTCGACCGGGCCGCCGGCCACGGCGGTGAACGCCGGCGTCAGCCGGTCGGTGAGCAGCCTTTCAAGATCCATGGGTACGCCGATCTGCTCGGATCCGTCAACGCGGATCTCCGGGACGGGAGAGTCTGCGGACGGACCGAGGACAGCGGCGGTGACCGGCGGCTCGATCCGCCGGTCGCAGGGAATGGGTCAGCGCGGGCGGGCGACGGATCGCCGGCGTCGCTCCGCACCGACCTGGACGTCGTACGACGTTCCGGGGTGCCGGGCGGGCGCGCTGGTCATGCCGCAACGGTAGCGGGCCGACAGACGGCGGGTACACCCGGTTCTCGACTGCCCACCGGCGGCGACGCCAGCCCGTTTGGCCCGTTTGACCCGTTGGGCCTGGCCGGCCCCAGCGGGCGTGGCTGGCCCGGGCGGGCGTGGCTGGCCTGGTCGGCCCTGGCTGGCCCGGGCGGGCGTGGCTGGCCTGGTAAACGTGGCTGGCTTGGTTGGCCCTGGGAGACGTGGTTGGCCCGGCTGGCGTGGCCGGCGTGGGCGGCTTGGTCGGCACGGAGGGCTTGGTCGGCACGGCGGGCGTGGTTGGCTCGGCCGGCCCTGGTCGGCGCTGGCTGGCCCCGGCGGGCCTGGCTGGCCTGGTAGACGTGCCTGGCTCGGTCTGGCTCGGCCGATGGGCATGGCGGAAACGAAGCGACTGTCCGCGTCGGTGCCGACGGCGGACCTGGCGGGCACGCGGCTGTCGGGGGTGCGCATCCGTGCTCGCCCCCGGTGGGGACCGGGAGCACTGGAATACTCGTGTGACCATGGTGTTGTCGCGGGGTTGGTCGCTGTTCCTGATCGGGGTCGGGGTGTGGACCTGGGCGATCTGGCCGAGGTTCGGGCTGGCCATCTGGAACGACGCGCGGGCCTGGGCCGGTGGGACGGTCGGCGGGAGCGCACCGACCGGCTTCTTCTGGATCCACCTGCTCCTGATCGCCGCCGCACTGGTCATCGGGACCACGGTGGGGGTGCTCGGCATCCGGGGTTGGCGGGCAGCGCGCCGGGCTTCCCGGCGATGACCTGCGGATTTGACGATCAAACCCGAAACCGCGTAACTTTCTCTCTGTCAGCGCGGAACGGGCAAACGGGACGAAAGCCCCAGGAGTCAGGTTCCAGGTTTGGCACCGGGTCGTCGAGGGCATCAGTCCACTACGACACGGACCGGGTGGGGCTCACCGAAACGCCGCAGGGCGGATTTGGACGGGCGGAACCGACCGGGTAGTGTTGTCGATCGGCAGAGCACCGGGCGAGCCTACGGGAGACCGTAGCGGCCGGTTCTGTCAAATCCGATGATCAAGCACAGCGCTGGTCGCTGTGTGCGCTCAGCGGAGCAAGGCCGTACAAAGCGTGACACACCGGGATATACCGGTTGACACGGGGCGGACGGTGAGGTAACGTAGTAAAAGTGCCCAGCGCGGAAGCGCCGGAAACGGTGAACGAGATACCCCAGGTCGGGGGTCCTGTTGGTCGGGGCTTTCGGGTGGTGTGTGGTTGTTCTTTGAGAACTCAACAGGGTGCTTGATAAGCCAGTGCCAATTATGATTTATACCCCGCACTGGGCAGACCTTTCGGGTTTGTTTGGTGGGGATTCCTTTGGCAACATT